>NZ_CP191175.1:1537500-3472500 GCF_050408055.1 Sphingomonas sp. Xoc002
TAATGTCTAACCTCGTACCGTGAAACCGGTACAGGGACCCTCTGTGGCGGGTAGTTTGACTGGGGCGGTCGCCTCCTAAAGAGTAACGGAGGCGCGCGAAGGTTGGCTCAGGCCGGTTGGAAACCGGCTGTTAGAGTGCAATGGCATAAGCCAGCCTGACTGCGAGACTGACAAGTCGAGCAGAGACGAAAGTCGGTCATAGTGATCCGGTGGTCCCTCGTGGAAGGGCCATCGCTCAACGGATAAAAGGTACGCCGGGGATAACAGGCTGATAACCCCCAAGAGCTCATATCGACGGGGTTGTTTGGCACCTCGATGTCGGCTCATCACATCCTGGGGCTGGAGCAGGTCCCAAGGGTTTGGCTGTTCGCCAATTAAAGTGGTACGTGAGCTGGGTTCAGAACGTCGCGAGACAGTTTGGTCCCTATCTGCCGTGGGCGTCGAAATTTGAGAGGAGTTGACCCTAGTACGAGAGGACCGGGTTGAACGTACCTCTGGTGTACCTGTCGTCGTGCCAACGGCGCAGCAGGGTAGCTATGTACGGACGGGATAACCGCTGAAAGCATCTAAGCGGGAAGCCTCCCTCAAGATAAGATTTCTCAGGACGGTCGAAGACCACGACCTCGATAGATCGGATGTGGAAGTGCGGTAACGCATGGAGCTAACCGATACTAATTGTCCTATTCGCGCTTGAGAGCTCCACACCCCCACCATCAGCCCTGGGCTACGATGGCAGGGTGCGGTCATAATCCCCAAGCCAGGTGCATCGATTTTATACCCACACTCCCCGAAGCGAGGCCTCCTCTCCTCGGGGACCCCATCAAATACCACTTGATGGGGATTGTTATTCGCGGACTCTATTGCCTGGTGGCCATAGCGTCGGTGTCCCACCCGATCCCATCCCGAACTCGGCCGTGAAACCCGACTGCGCCAATGGTACTACTGCTCAAGCAGTGGAAGAGTAGGGCGTCGCCAGGCATTACAGCCCGCGAATACAAAAACCCATTCACTCGTCTCACCACCTTCCAAAGCGTCGCGGGGTGGAGCAGCCCGGTAGCTCGTCAGGCTCATAACCTGAAGGCCGCAGGTTCAAATCCTGCCCCCGCAACCATACAACCATCAACCAAACCGTCTCAGGATTTCCTGGGGCGGATTTTTTGTGTCTTTTTTCCGCAAGTTAGCCCTCGCTCAGCGGCTCTCATCGCGTCCCAGTCGAGGCCTCTGAATGCCAGGACGTCGATTTGCCTTTGGGGGTATTTTCGTGGGTATCATCCCGGCCTCGGCAGGAGATACCCCCATGGCCCTCAAGGAGCTCGAAGTCCGCTACGCCACCAAGCGGGCAAAAGACTATAAACTCACCGACGGCGAAGGCCTCTATCTTCTCGTCCGCCCCAACGGCTCCAAGCTATGGCGGATGAAGTACCGGTACGGCGGCAAGGAAAAGCTGCTCTCCTTTGGTGCTTATCCCGGCGTGTCGTTGGCAGAGGCGCGGCTGCGCCGCGCCAAGGCCAAAGTGGTGCTGGGCGAGGGGGGTGACCCAGGGGCTGGCAATAAACCCAGGGCGCAGATGACCTTCGAGGAAGCGGCGCGCAAATGGCATGGCCACCGCCTCGACGCGCTCGATGCCGGGCATGCCACCCGGCTGCTGACCCGGCTCGAGCGCGATGCCTTTCCGGTACTCGGCAAGCTTGGATTGTCCGTCATCACGCCGACGGATGTGCTGGCGATGGTGCGGCGGGTCGAGGCGCGCGGCGCGCTCGACGTCAGCCGGCGTTTGAAGCAGCATGTCAGCCAGATCTACCGCTTTGCCATCGCGCATGGCTGGGCCGAGCGTGATCCGGCCGAGCATCTCGGCCAACTGCTCAAGCCCAAACCGCGCACCCGGCATATGCCGCGTATTGGCCGCAGCGAACTACCGGCGCTAATCCGGGCGATTGACGGCTATGACGGCGAGGAGACGCCGCGGCGTCGCGCGGTGACCCGCGCGGCGTTGCTGTTCACGCTGCTCACCTGGGCGCGCACCAATGAGACGCGTCATGCCCGTTGGGCGGAGTTCGAGGATCTCGATGGGGCCTCCCCGGTCTGGCGAGTGCCCGCCGAGCGTATGAAGATGGCGCGTGAGCATGTCGTGCCGCTGGCACCCGCTGTTGTCGCGCTGCTCAACGAGGTGCGGGTCTATAGCTCGGCGCACTATGTTTTTGCCGGCGAGAAGCCCGACCAGCCGATCTCGCAGAATACGATGATCTATGCCTGCTACCGGATGGGCTATCGCGGCCGCCAGACGGTGCATGGTTTTCGTGGGCTGGCCTCGACCTGGGCCAATGAGGCGGAATGCTACCAGCCCGACTGGATCGAAATGGCGCTCGCCCATGTTGAGCGGGACGAGGTGAGGGGGGCGTATAACGCCGCGCTTTACCTTTCCCCGCGCCGGCGCATGCTCGCGGATTGGGCCAGGTTCATCCAGAGCCATCTGAACGCCGTGCCAGCGGTGGATGACGCCTTGGGTCTAGTGGAGAGTGATAGGCAGGGCTGTCTTGAAGCCAGCCCTGCCTGACCGGTTATTCGCCCGACAGATGCGCTGCCGCGGCGCTCTTCGCGGCCTTCACGCCCTTGGGCTTGGCTGCGCTCGCGACCTTGGTGCCCGGCTTGCGGCCGAGGCCGATCTTCTTGGCCATCGCTCGGCGGCTTTCCGAATAGGTCTCGGACACCATCGGATAGTCGGCCTTGAGGTTATAGCGTTCGCGATATTCCTCCGGCGTTAGGCCGTTGGTGGCGAGGTGACGGCGCAGCGTCTTGTAGGGCTTGCCGTCGATCATCGAGAGGATGTGATCCTTGGACGCCAGCGACTTCCGCACCGAGACGGCAGGCGTGTATTCGGTGGTGTCGACGGCGTCTGCTGCCGCCGTCTCGCCGCCGCCAACCAGCTTCAGGATGGCGCTGTGCATGCTGCCCAGAAAGGCCGGGACCTGCTCGGCGTCGATGCGCGTGTTGGGATTGCCCAGCCAGGCAATGGTCAGTTCGGTGGCAAGCTCGACCGCATGCGCGGTGTCGGTGATGGTTTCGTCAGCCATGGTTAATCCAGATGGGAGTGGCAGAAGTGTTCAAATGCTGCGCGGTTCCGAAGAACCGTAAACGGCCATGTCACAGCAACGGCCTTGCAGCAGCAATAAGGACACGGCGTCAAGCGACGATTTGTTCCGATATATGGCCGATGTGTTTCATCACGTCACCATGCAAAATGATGGTGCAGAAATAACGATGCCGCTCAGAGGTGTACATAGAAGAGGTGGGTGTCGACCTTTGCCACCTTGGTCATTGTGTCGCGCCAATACGGCACCATCCAGCCGGCATGATAGTGCGTGGCGCGGCCAACATCGGCGAAGACGTGACCGGCGAGTGCTTCGCTTGCAACATGGCGCGCCGCGGACCAGCCGAAATGTTTCGTGCGCCGCTTGATCGAGCCATCGCAGGTAAACGAGAATTGGCAGCCTGTGGTCCGATCGAAACCCTGGTAGACAACGCCGCAAATGGTGCGCGGAAAGCCAGGCGCTCGCACACGGTTGAGAATGACCTGAATGACGGCGCGCTGCCCCCGCGGGTCGTCACCCACTTCATAGAGGGCAGCGGTAGCCAGGCAGTCGACGGCTTGTGCGCGCTCGGCGGGGCCGCCAAGAAAGCGATAGGGTGCTGCGCGGACGCGCGCAGCAGCTACGATGGGCACGCTGGCGTTCGAGGCGCGGGCCTGCGCTATCGTCATCTTCCTGGGCGGCTTCGTCTCGGGGGCAAAGCTGACGGTATCCAAAAGGCCAGCGGCGATTGCGACGGCTGCCACGACGAAGAGCAGCAGCAACCAGCGCTCTGCGGCAACATCGCGTCGTGCGGGGCGGCGCTTGGCATATAGGGATCGTCGGGATGCCATCACCGACACGCTAGCGCAGCGCGCGGTGCAAGGCAGCGTCGATCACGCTGGTCTCACTCCATAACATACCGTGGCTCGGGCGGCAGCGAATGCTCTCGGAGAGTACGACTCATAGTCCTGTCACTGCAATATCGGCGAACGGTCACAGGCGGACATCCTCGCCTCCGTCGCGTCCAGATGACCAAAGGCGATCGACCGGCGACGGAGAGGCCGAAGGGCTTGCCGATCATAGCCATGTCAGCGGGTCAGCTTCGGCTGAAGCGGTTGGCCATGATCCGCGGCTATTCAAAGCATATCGAAGCTATCTGGCAGTGGCCTGGCCGTGACGGTCTGCTCAAGCTTTCCGATGGTTTAGCGATTGACGCTATTCGGTTGGGGGCGGTCGACGGCATAGCGTCCCGAGCATGGTTAATGCGCTGACAATTTTGGCATTTACGCCGTAAATCGATTGACTAAACTGTCACGCGTATACGAAAAAACGCGATGGAGATGACTCTTGCAAGTCGCCAACGATGGAGATCAGCTCGAAAAGGCCGATGCGCTTCTCAAGGAAGCTTTGACGCTGCTGGATGACCAGGGCTTGTTGGTTGCGGCCGCACATCTTTCCGGCGTTATCGAGATGGTCGAGCAAGCATCAATCGGACGCGGGGATCTCATAGCCTGATGCCAGCACGCGCTCCATCTTCTGCAGACCAAGCTGGGTGAATTGCACGTTTTCATCAATCGATGAGCATGTCTCCATCACGCCTTGGCTGATTAGGTAGCGTATCCACCGCTTCACTACCTGTAGAGAAAGCCCGGTTTCAACTGAGATATTGAGAATTTCAACGACTCTTCCCTCGGCCTCCGCCAGATAAACGCAATTCAATATGTCGCCCAGCGGGCTCATCGCTACATCGCTGCCGAATTCCTGCTGCCGGACTTGGCGCAGTCGTCGCGCCCTTAACGCCATCTCCCACAATCTGGCTGGTGGAAGCTCGCGTCCCTCCTCATTCCAAAAAAGGGTGCTGACGAGGCGGTCAGGATTGTCGAAGCGGGTGACGTAAACGTTGGCCGTAACCGTCGTGCCGTCAGGTCGCGCATATCGTTTTTGCAATCGGACGGGTGCCGCGCGCTTGATCAAGGAAGTAAGCATTGCTTCGCTACGTCCCAAATCGTCAGGGTAGGTGATATCCTTATAGGACATCCCAATCACTTCATCCTCGTCTCGGCGCAGCAGCTCTAGAAAGCCTGCGTCGGCCTCGAGAATGAAGCCATCTGTCGTGGAGACGCAATGCGCCGTTGGCATATCTGATGAGCCCCGCCTGAGAACGTTCCGCTTCTTAACAGAGTGGCACGCCAACTTTTCTTGCGTCAATAAACAATGTTGTATGGCCGGTGACCGTGACGCTAGTCGCGGAACACCAATCTCCATTCATTGCGAAGAGCAGTCGTCGACGTGGTAGAACATCGGGTTGCGTAGCCATTCCTCGACGGTTGAGGCGCGCCAGCCCACGCAGCGCGTGCTGAGCTGAACGTTCTTCGGAAAGGTGCCGTTGGCCATCTTACGGTAGAGCGTGGATCGGCAGAGGCCGGTCTGGTCGAGGACGGTCTTTAGACGCAGGATACGTTCGGCGTTGGTGGACATGGCATTGCTTCGCGGCTCTTGGAAGTGAAGGCGCCAAGATCCCGCTTTTGCATGATCGGTAGTAGGGTCTGAGCGAGGCCCCGGCTGGTCTGTCGAGGGACATTCAGACAGCAGAGTGCTGCCGTCTCCTGCGATGCCGCAGGACCGGGCTCTACGCCGCTGGCGCGGCGCGGCGCCGAGCCGTGTCGTCTCGGCCCATGCGGGTTGCGATCCCTGACGGGTGACGGTGCGGCCTTCGCACCGTCAGCGGACAGCGCGGGGTGCCCCCACGCTGGTGTACGCGCCGGGCGCGTCTGGCGAGGGTGGGCGTCACGGCCCTGTAATCCCGCCGCGGCGTGCTGCAACCGGCTGCGCCGGTCCTCCACGTACGTTTCGGCCCTTCGGGTGCAGCCCACCTCATTCGGCGGGACTGTCGGTCCGCTCCTGCCGCCCACCCCCGCCATACCGGCTGGGCTGCGGTGGTTTTGAAGGAGTGTGGATCATGTCCAGGACCATCGACCAACGTCAGAGCCTTTATGCCGAAGTGACGGCCCGTGTGATTGCCGAACTGGAGGAAGGGCGACTGCCCTGGGTGCAGCCCTGGGACAGCGCAGCCTGTGGCTGCACCATGCCGGCAAACGGGGTGACCGGGCGGCGCTATTCCGGGATTAACGTTCTGATCCTGTGGGCCAGGGTCATCGAGGGCGGGTACAGTTCACAACGCTGGCTGACCTACGCCCAAGCGCAGGCAGCGGGTGGCAATGTCCGCAAGGGCGAGCGCGGCACGACCGTCTGCTATGCCGATCGCTTCGCGCCGAAAGCCAAGGATGACAGCGCCCGCGACGACGAGCGAGAAGCGCGCACCATTGCTTTCCTCAAGCGCTTCACTGTCTTCAACGTTGACCAGTGTGAAGGCCTGCCCGAAGAGCTGACGCAAGCGCCGGAGGTTCGTCCTGAGATCGAAATTCTGCCCGAGGTCGCGGCCCTTATCGACGCCAGCGGCGCGGATGTGCGGATCGGCGGAGACCGGGCCTATTACCATCCGGCTGGCGACTATGTTGCGGTGCCGCCGGTCGCGGCCTTCCGCGAGCCGATCAACTGGTACCGTACCGCGCTGCACGAACTGGGGCATTGGACCGGGCACCCAACGCGCCTGGACCGCGACCAGACGGGCGCATTCGGCACTGCAAATTATGCGCGCGAAGAGCTGGTCGCCGAGATGGCGAGCGCCTTTGCCTGTGCATCGCTGTCGATCAAACCGACGGTGCGGCATGCCGACTACATCGGCTCATGGCTCGAGGTCTTGCGCCGCGACGACAAGGCCATCTTCCGGGCGGCGAGCGCGGCCAGCAAAGCGGCGGACTATCTGCTCGGCTTTGCGGGGCATGAGGGGCAGCCGTCGTGACGCGGGACCTGCAATTCCAGGCGCGCTTGCGCGCCTGGAACGCACTGCCGCCGGGTGACCGTGTGATCTTCGCTAGCGTGCGGATCGACGGGCTGGATTATGACGAAGCGGCGCGGCGTCATGGCTGCACCGCGCAGGACGTCGAGCAGGTCATCGTGCGCGTCCTCGTTGCCCTCATGGAAGCGGAGGATGATGCCCCGCCATGAGGCGAGCGTCGGCATCCCAGGAGTACAAAGGATGTACGCATCCGTAACGGTTCGCTAGGAATACCGTCATGCGCGACGACGTTGCTCATCTCCCGGACAAGAAGCGCCGCGATCTCGACCGGATCGTGGAAGTGCTGTTCGCCGAGTTCGAACAGGCGACGTCGCTGTCGACGCAGAAGTGGCGGCGGCAGGGCCGCATCCTCAAGGTCATCCTCTACGGATCCTACGCGCGCGGCGACTGGGTCGATGACCCCATCGGCGGCTACCAATCCGACTATGACATCCTCGTCGTCGTCAGCGACGAACGGCTGACCGAGCCGGGCGAGTTCTGGGCCAAGGCCGATGACCAGTTCGTCCGCGAAGTGACGATCTCGAAGCGCATCTCCGCGCCGGTCAGCTTCATCGTCCACAGCCTTGCCGACGTGAACAATCAGCTGACCCAAGGGCGGCCGTTCTTCATCGACGCGATCGAGCAGGGCATCGCGCTGTATGAGGTCGAGGACTACCCCTTCGTCACGCCCCAGCCGCTTGATCCGAAAGCGGCGCTGGCCGAGGCTCGGAAGCACTTCGAGCAGTGGTTTCCAAGCGCCACGAAGCGTTTTGAGGGTGCGCGCTTCTACATGGAGAAGGGCTACCTCAATGACGCGGCGTTCGACCTGCATCAAGCCACCGAACGCTTCTACCATTGCCTGTTGCTGACCCTAACGTTGTATAGTCCGAAGTCGCACAAACTGAACTTCCTGCGCAGCCAGGCCGAGCCGCTCGTGCATGAACTCATCGCCGTCTGGCCGCGCGACACCAAGTTTGCGCAGCGCTGTTTCGAGCTGCTGCGGCAGGCCTATGTCAACGCGCGCTACTCGCCGCATTACAAGGTGACGCCGGCCGAACTCGAGTGGCTCGCCGAACGGGTCGAGCTGCTCCAGCAGATCGTCAAAGAGACTTGCGAAAAGCGGCTCGCGCAGGCCTGACATCCATCAGCCTGCGCTCGCATCATCGGCAAAGGCGCGCCGTCCACGCCGCGTCCAGATCAACCGGTAGCGATCGCCATCTTCGTCCCGGAGTCTGCTCGCCACGTCGATAAGCGCGCCGTAGATCAGCGCGCGGTCATCGTCGGTCAGTTCGATGAGGCCGGCCTTGGCGACGAGGCCGCCCAACTCGATCAGCTGGCGGGTGCGTTCGCGGCGTTTCATCTGCCACTCGCGTACGTCATGCCGCGCCCGGCGCAGCTGGAGCCGGGCGCGGAGAACCGCTGTCCGTCGCTGGGCCGCTGTCGTCACGGCGAGCGCCTTGGCGCGAACTGGGTTTCGCGCGAAAGAACGCTGCCCCGCGCGTCCGCTGCGCCTCCTTCACGCTTGCATCTGTCGCCTCCACCGCCAGCAGCAGCGCGCCGGCCAGTTGCTCGATCGGCAGCGCATCGGCGCCGGTCGCAATGACCAGCTCGCCCAGCTGCTCGCGCTTGCGGGTTTTCAGCTGTCTGGCCTTGTCATCGAGCGCCTTGAGCTCGGCGTCATAGTCGCGGGGTTTGCGCATGGGATTATCCTTCCGTTGTGCGGCGAGGATGATCCAGTTATCGGGGCGTTCGATCAGCTACAATGTGCCGGGATAACTTGGGACGAACACGTCCCGAGACAGATGAAATCTTCGAAGGGCGCGCTTATACGTCGTGCCGACGTCGCGTGTTTGGTGTAAATGGATCGCCGCCATGGCGATCTACCATTTCTCCGCCAAGATCATTAGCCGAGCCAACGGCTCCTCGGCGCTGGCGGCCGCGGCCTATCGCTCCGCCTCGCGGCTGCACGATCAGCGCCTCGATCGCCATCACGACTTCTCCAACAAGGCCGGCGTCGTCCATTCCGAAGTGCTGTTGCCTGATGGTGCGCCCGACGCGTGGCGAGACCGGGCGACGCTGTGGAATGCGGTCGAGGCGGTGGAGGTACGCCAGGACGCGCAACTCGCTCGCGAGGTCGAGTTCGCCATCCCGCGCGAGCTCGACCAGGCCGAGGGCATTCGGCTGGCGCGCGACTTCGTCAGCCACGAGTTCGTCGCGCGCGGCATGGTCGCCGATCTCAACGTGCATTGGGACATCGGTGCCGATGGTGAGCCCAAGCCCCATGCCCATGTCATGCTGGCCCTGCGCGAAGTGAACGCGGAGGGCTTTGGCAAGAAGAACCGCGACTGGAACCGCACCGATCTGCTCGAGACCTGGCGCGAGCGCTGGGCGGAGCACGTCAACGCCAGGCTGGCCGAACTGGACATCGACGCACGAGTCGATCACCGCAGCCTCGACGCGCAAGGCATCGACCTCGAGCCCCAGCACAAGATCGGCCCCGCCGCCTCGCGCATGGTCGAGCAGGGGCTCACAAGCGAGCGGCTCGCCGAGCACCACGCCATTGCCCGCGCCAATGGCGAGAAGCTCCTCGCCAACCCGGCCATCGCCTTGGATGCGATCACGCGGACTCAGGCAACCTTCACCACCCGCGACCTGGCGATGTTCGTCCATCGCCACAGCGAGGGAAAGGAGCAGTTCGACCAGGTGATGGCTGCGGTCCGCGCATCCCCGGAACTGGTCAAGCTCGGCAAAGATGGACGGGGCCAGGAGCGCTTCACCAGCCGGGAGATGATCGACACCGAGGCACGGCTCGAACGCGCCACGGTGAAGCTCGAAACCAGTCGTCGCCATGGGCTGAGTGATCAGCATCGCAAGCTGGCGCTCGTGCGTGCCGAGATGCGTGGGCTGACCCTGTCGCCGGAGCAGCGCAGTGCCTTTGACCATGTCACCAGCGGTAGGAGTCTGGGTGTTGTCGTCGGCTACGCCGGGACCGGCAAGTCGGCGATGCTCGGCGTCGCGCGCGAAGCCTGGGAGAGTGCCGGTTATCACGTCCAGGGTCTGACACTCTCGGGTATTGCCGCCGAGAATCTCGAAACTGGCTCGGGCATCGCGTCACGCACCATCGCCAGCCTCGAGCATCAATGGGAGCAGGGGCGTGAACTGCTCAACGACAAGTCGATCCTCGTCATCGACGAGGCGGGCATGATCGGCACGCGTCAACTCGAGCGGGTGATAGCCGAAGCCGAGAAGCGCGGCGCCAAGGTGGTGCTGGTCGGCGACCCCGAACAGCTCCAGGCGATCGAAGCGGGCGCTGCTTTCCGCAGCGTGGCTGAGCGCCATGGCAGTATCGAGATCACCGACATTCGCCGCCAGCGTGAAGATTGGCAGCGCATGGCGACGCGTCAGCTTGCCACCGAGCGCACTGGCGAAGCACTTTCGGCATACCAACAGCATGACGCGATCCATGTCGCCGAGACCCGCGAGGCGGCACGGGTCGATCTGATTGACCGCTGGGATCGGCAGCGCCAAGCCGAGCCTGGTGCCAGCCGTATCATCCTCACCCACACCAATGACGAGGTGGCGCTGCTCAACCAGGCGGCGCGTAGTCGACTGCGGGCGCGCGCAGAACTTGGCGACGATGTCACCCTGCAGGTCGAGAAGGGCGAGCGGCGCTTTGCGGCCGGCGACCGGGTGATGTTCGGACGCAACGAGCGCAGCCTTGGCGTCAAGAACGGCTCGCTGGGGCGGATTGAAAGCGTCACCGCGACCCGCATGGCGGTGATGCTCGACAACGGTACGGCGGTGTCCTTCGACCTCAAGGACTATGCCGCTGTCGATCATGGCTATGCCGCCACCATCCACAAGGCGCAGGGCATGACCGTCGACCGGGTGCATGTGCTGGCGACGCCGGGGCTTGATCGCCATGCCGCCTATGTTGCGCTGTCGCGGCACCGTGACGGTGTCGATCTCCACTATGGCCAAGATGACTTTGCCGATCATGAGCGCCTTGCCGCGACGTTGTCGCGCGAGCGAGGCAAGGACATGGCCTCTGACTATGCGAGAGAGCCTACGGTCCAGGTGTCGCGCGCCTTTGCGGAGCGGCGCAACATCCGCGATCAGCACGACACACCGGCGGCGAAACGTAACATCTTCGATGGCCTGCAGTTGCGCAGGTCGCCTCCAACGCCGTCGCTCGATCCCGTCACGCCGCCCTCGCCGAGCAAGCCTGTCATCGCGGCACAAGCCCGCGCGTCCGAGCTTGGCGATGCCGTGGCCCGCCATGGCCGCATCGTCCAGGCCATGCGGCATGCGCAAAGCATCGGCGCCCCGTACACACCGGAGCAGCGACACGAGCTTCGAACCAGCAGGGCGTTGCTCGACAGTTTTGCCCCGCAAGCTTCGCAGAATCTCGAACGGGCCATGGCGTGTGATCTGCGTCTGATCGGGGAGACCGCACAGGGACGCACAACAGCAGCGATCCGAGCCATGCAGCTCGAAGCCGAGATGCGCGACAATCCCCCCTTGCGCGCCGATGTCTTTGTCCAGCGCTGGCAGGCGCTCGATCGACAGCGGCGTCTGCTAATGCGTGATCATGAGGAGACGCGTGCAAACCGGCTAGCAGACCGGATGATGGGCATGGCCAAGGGTCTGGAGCGCGATCCGCAGGTCGAGTCCATCTTGCGCAATCGCAAGGTGCAGCTGGGTCTTGGCAACAGCACCGGCGCCAGCATCGGCCGGGAGCTCGAGCAGATGATCGGGCGGACCCGCAGCCGTGGAATTGGTATAGGGATGTAGCGTAAGTGATGCGCAGCCCGTTCTGCCCGGAATGCCTGAGTGCGGACCGTCTGCATTTTGTCAAAACTGGTGGAGAGCGGCCTGGCCGCTTTCCGACGCCGAGGTGCGTAAGCTGCCGTTCGTTCAGACGCCGCCCGCAGTCAACTACGCGCCCCAATTTCGGCCATTCGAGAACGATTTAGGCGATCTTAAAAGCCGACCGTCGCTACGCATCACCCTGCGTGACGAGCGCCGTGAACATATAGCCCTCGTTACGAACAGTGCGAATTATTCCCTCCTCCACACCACTCGCCGACAGTTTTCGTCGGATTCTGCTGATCTGGACGTCGACCGAGCGGTCGAAATTGTCGCTGTCGGCCCCGCGGGCGAAATCGAGCAGCTGATCGCGGGTCAGGACCCGCCTGGGATGTTCCACCAGCGCCCGCAACAGACGAAATTCGCCGTCGGTCAGCGGAACGGGTCGGCGTGTTGCATCATAAAGTGTGAAGGCGTCCACATCGAGCGACCACGCCCCGAAGCGCAAGACGTTACGCGCAATCAGGCCGCCGGCCCGGGGGAGGGCCTCCTGGCCTGGAACCGTCCGTAATTCCCGCCGGCGCAACACGGTCCGAATGCGAGCGAGCAGCTCGCGCGGGTTGCATGGTTTCGCCAGATAATCTTCTGCGCCAATCTCAAGGCCGATGATCTTGTCGACATCCGTGCCCACCGCCGACAACATGATCACGGGTGGGGCATCATGATTCTGCAAGGTACGCAAGGCGCTCAGCCCGTCTTCCCCCGGCATCATCACGTCGAGTACGATAAGGTCGGGCCGACTTGCGGCGATCAGGCTTCGCATCTCTTTGGGATTGCGGGCGGTTTCGGTATGAAATCCGTTTTTTGACAGGAAAGACGAAATCAGGGCGCGGATGCCGTCATCGTCGTCGACGATCAGAATCCGGGTGGCGAAATCCATGGCGATGACATTGGCGTGCATCGGGCATCGATGCCATGGGGCTATTGTCGAAAAATGTCGTTTTATTTCACGATCGGGCGCGTATCGGCCTGCGGGCCAAGCGGTAGAAATTTATCGGCAACATGACGATGACACGAGGGCAGTCGGGAAGAGTGTCCAATGGGGGAACAGTCCGACGTCCGGGATATGGGATTGGGCGCAGTCGTTCCATTGCGACACCAGGCTAGACTTTGCGGTGGCAGGATCGAGGCGTGAGACAGCCGAGTAGCAAATGGGCTTGGAGCTTCCGCGCCCCTCCCATTCTGGTCCAGGTGTTCGGGCTGGCCTTCGGGACGCTGGTCGTGGCCCAGATCGTCGCGCTGCTTCTGTCGGTGATCTTCGCTCCCGTCCCACGCCGATATGCCATGGAGGATATTGCCGCGGCCTTGCGGCAGGCCGACGGACCGGGCGGAAGTACGATCTTCGATCGCAACATCCAGTCCGGACCACCCGATTTCTCGGCGCGCGGATGGTTCGTGTCGCCCGGCGCCCGCGCGCGGCTGGCACATATGGTCGGACGACCGATCAACGAAATTGCTTTGGGCTTCTATACGCAATTGCCGGTTGGTGGCACGGTAGAGCCCCTGCCACCCGCGCGCGAACTGCCCGCCGATGCTGCGCAGATTCCGACCGCCGCGCATGACGCAGGCATCGGTGTTCGGACAACACTGGCCGTGGTGGGATCTGGAGGGCCGGATCGAAGCGCACTGCATCCGGCGGCGCTGTTCGTCATGACCGATGACTTGCCCCGGCTGGGTGCTGGCGGGTTGATGACGATCCAGATGCAGGCCCCCGGGGGGATGCCACAAGGCCCCCCGGCCATGCCGGGAGGAGGCTTTCCCGGTGGAACCATGGGGGAGGGGGCAAGCGGTAGTGCCGTTTTCGGTCGAGACCGCGGCGGGTTCGGGCTGCCGCGCGACCGAGCGCCGCTGCCCCGGGGCCAGAGCGAACCGTCGGCCAGTGGTCCATCGACGACACGGTCGGATGGGATGCCGGGACGGCGACCCCATGGCGACGTCATCTGGGGAGAAGCCGTCTCCCGGTCGCCCGCTGCCGAACCACACGTCTATGGTCCGACTGATCGGGCTATGGGTCGGGGCGTGCCTGGGCAGGGCGGATCGCCGGACAATCGCGACGGCATGTTGAACGAAGCGGGCGCGGGCAGGCTGCCGGAGGGGAGGGGGGGCATAGCCGACCGCCAGCGTGCACCGAATACCATGGTTCCGTTCGATCCCTGGCCTAACCAATCCATTTCCCGTTGGCCCAAGGCGCCGGAGACGCCGTCCAAGGCCGTCCGTATTGCTCCGCTGGGCGAGGCGGCGGCGGGCCGATCGGAGGAGGCCATCGCCCCATCGCTCTCGTTACCCTTACGCGGCGGGACCAAGGTCGTTCCGCAGATCGAAGCGCCTATCGACACGACGCCCCTGGAGGCCACCACCCGTCGTCCCACCACCCCTGGGTCCGATATGCCGATCGGCACACCGGTGCCGATCGAGCGTCTTTCAAGGGGCGTGGAAAGCTGGTCGCCCACACCCTTTGTCGAGGGTGATTTCATTGCCGCGATACGCCAGGCCGATGGTCGCTGGATGACGGTGGCGCCGCGCGCGGAGGGCTTCCCGAACAGCTGGCAGCGTCGGCTGGCCCTGTGGTTCCTGCTGTCGTTGCTGATCGTCGCACCCATCGCCTGGGCTTTTGCCCGGCGCATCGTGGGTCCGCTCAACGCCTTTGCCCGCACGGCGGACATGCTGGGTCGCGATCCCGGGGCGGCGGTCTTGCCGCTCGACGGACCGGCGGAGATCGGACGCGCCGCGCACGCCTTCAATCAGATGCAAAGCCGTCTGCGCAGCTTCGTCGATGACCGTACCGCGATGATCGGCGCGATCAGTCACGACCTGCGAACGCCGCTGACCCGGCTGCGTTTCCGGATCGAGGATGTTCCCGACGATCAGCGTGACGATCTGCTGGACGAGGTGATCGAGATGGAGGAGATGATATCGTCGGTCCTGGCCTTCATGCGGGACGCCTCGATTCCCAATGCGCGCGAACGCCGTGATCTGGCCGAGCTGGTCGAAGACGTCGTCGAGGATGCCGCCCTGATCGGCGACGTCCGAACCGTGGGCGTCGAGCCGGCGATCGTCGACATCGACGCGCTGGGCATGCGACGGGTTCTCAACAATCTGATGACGAACGCGCTCAAATATGGCGGCGGCCGAGCCAGGGTCGCTTTGCACGTCGAAGACGATCAGGTGATGGCCGATATCATCGATCAGGGCCCAGGAATCCCGCCCGCCGAGGTGGAGCGCGCATTCGAGCCATTCTATCGAACTGCCTCGGCCCAGGCGTCGGGCCGCGAGGGTAGCGGACTGGGTCTGGCGGTCTGCCGATCGATCGCGCGCGCGCATGGCGGCGATGTCGAGCTGTTCCATTCGCCCAGCGGCTTCATCGCGCGTGTCCGCCTTCCGCTGGCTTACGGCTTGGAGACACGCGCCGCCTGACGCCGGATCGACTTCGTCGCATGCCGGAGACACACGGACATTTGGCAGACATGCCGAAGCGCCACGGATCATTCTCGACATGAAGAGGAGAAAGATCCGATGTTCCATCGCGCTTCGGCTTCCAAGGACGCCTTGGCGTTGCATCACGTGACGATCGCCACCAATCGACCGGATCATTTCGACACCATCTGCGGCGTGATATCGCGATACGGCATGGCTTGCCGGGTATCCGATTGCGACGAGAACCGGCCGATGCCAGCTATCCGCGATCGGCCCCGGGGCGAAGACCTCCTGTTGATCGACCAAGGCGCCTTCATCGATGACGGCCTGTCTTTCATGCTGGAGGCGCTGCGGCATGATCCGGATCGGCCTGTCGTACTGATCGGTCAGGACACGACCGCCGTCGACCGCGCGCTGATCCTTGAAATGGGGGCGGATGATTATGTCGACGTGAATTGCGACGAGCGAGAGATGATTGCCCGATTGCGGGCGATCATCCGTCGCAGGCGTCCTGCGGAGGAACATAATGGCCCGGTCGCAGAGCAAGCGGTTGGGTTTTGCGAGATCGCATTCTTTCTCGATTGGCGGTTAGACCTTCTCCGCCGGGTGCTGCATCGCAAGGGTAACGAAAGCGTCATTCTGCCGCCGGGTGAATTCGCGATTCTGCTACATCTTTTGGGCAGCGGACGACGCGTCGTGGACCGAGCCACGCTGGGCGGCAGCCATGCCCAGGATGGAGAGGACCGGCGCGTGGACGTCCTCATCAGTCGCCTCCGCCAAAAGCTGGAATCCACCGAGGAAGTCATCCGGACCGTGCGCGGACGCGGCTATCTCTTCCTTCCCGAGGTGCGTTGGCATAGGGCCGGATGATGCCGATGTGATGCTCGGCGGCCTGTATTCGGGCGGAACCGAACCCGCCCCGGCCCCAGGCCGGGCGCGGGTTCGCCCTCATCGCATCAGAATTTCAGCGACACGCTGCTGAAGAAGGTACGGCCATAGGGATCGTAGGTCGAGGGATAGGTATTCGCCTGTTCCTGATTGGTCCCCAGCACCGGTGGTTGACGGTTGAACAGGTTGTTCATGCCGACCGACCAGGTGAACCGCTTGGCCACGTCGAACGACGCGGTCAGGTCGAAATAATGATAGGCGCCGATCCGTTCCACCGCATAGTCGGTGGCGTCGTCATCGTCGCGCACCGGCGCCAGATAGCGGTGAAGGACGGAAAGCGTCATCGGTCCGCTGTTCCAGGTGATCCGCGACGAAATGCGCAGTTTCGAATAGGGATTGCCGCAGTTCAACCCGAACTTGCCGGCGCAGTTGAGTTGCAGGTCGGGGATCGCCGCGACCGGGTTGAAGTCGAACGCGATCAGCCGTGTGCCGCTGAACCGGAAGGACAGGGTGCTGTCGGATGCGCCGAACGCGCCGAAGCCGAGCGGCACCGAATAGCGTGCCTCGAAATCGATACCCCGGGTCTTCAGGCCGCCGGTATTGGCGAGAAGATTGGACACGCCCTCGATCGCATAGCTGTTGGCATTCCGGGGCAGCAGCGAGCAATAGCTGGCATCATAGGGCGTCCAGCCATTGGCCGCATCGCCGTAACAGGCGCGGATGATGTTGGTCGTCCCCGCCGTCGAGATATAGTCGTCGATCCGCATCTTGTAATAATCGACGGTCAGCGAGAAGCGGCGCAGGAAACTCGGCTGGAACACCGCGCCCAGTGTCAGGGTGTTCGACGTCTCCTCATGCAGGTTGGCATTGCCGCCGCTATAGGTCTGGATCTGGGTCGATCCGCCATTATAGGCGGTGCCGATCAGATCCGCCGGAACGCCCGTCGCGACGCAGTGCGCGTTCAGCGCCGCGTTGGTCACCGCCGCCGCCTGGGTGCAGGGATCGGTTGCGCTCGGATAACCCTCTGACTGGCCGCTATACAGGTTGGCGACCGTCGGTGCCCGCACCGCACCCGCGAACTGACCGCGCAGGCTGATATCGGCGATCGGCGACCATACCAGCCCGCCCGAGAAGGTGTTCACCGACTTGGTGGAAGTCGAATAATAGGAATAGCGATAGGCGCCGTTGACGCTCAGCCGGTGAAAGAAGGGCCGGTCGGCGAGCAGCGGCACGTCGAGTTCGGCATAGGTTTCCTTGACGTTGTAACCGCCCGACAGGCCCTGGCCCGCGTTGAAGCCGACCACGTCGCCCGACGACAAGGCGGTGTCGGGATTGTAGCTGCCATATTCCGAGCGATATTCGACGCCCAGGGCCAGCCCCGCCGGCCCCGCGCCCAGGTCGAACAGATTGGAATTGGTGATCGACGCGCTGGCGACCTGTTCCTCGATCGTGGAGACGTTGCGCACGGGAATGGTGATGAATGCCGCGGCGGCCGAACTGATATTGCCCGCGCCGAAGATGTTGAGCGGCACGCAGCCGTTGCTGCTATCCGA
Organism: Sphingomonas sp. Xoc002; assembly: GCF_050408055.1. Taxonomy (NCBI): domain Bacteria; kingdom Pseudomonadati; phylum Pseudomonadota; class Alphaproteobacteria; order Sphingomonadales; family Sphingomonadaceae; genus Sphingomonas; species Sphingomonas sp. Xoc002. The sequence goes on from NZ_CP191175.1 coordinate 1,555,191, forward strand.
ACAGACCAGATTGCCGGTGGAGTCATAGACGGTGTGAAGCGCCTGCAGCACACGCGAACGTGAGACATTGCCGATCTGCGTTTCGACCGAGCGGGTGCGGGCATAGCTGTAATAGGCGTCGTATTTCCAATCGCCCCCGATCCCGCCATTGACGCCCAGCACACCGCGATAGGCGGTGTTGTCGTTCTTGGAGATACGGACGCCCACCTCGCTCAGGCGGCGATAGATGCCGACCGACGCATAACCGTCGCCATCGGTGTCGCGGGCCGCGAGCAATGCCCGCGAACTGGCCGACAGGAAGGAGGAATCGACATCGATCAGCGCGGTGCCGGTGAAGGGTGTCGGTGCCAGTTGGTTGTCGACGCGATTGTTGATGAACTGGGCTTCGCCATAGAGATTGAAGTGTTCATCGAACTCGTAATGGGCCTGGGCGCTGAGGAGTGCGCGCTTCTGGGGGACCTGGAGATAATTATAGGGCGCATAATTATAGGCGTCGGTCGCCGAATTATAGGCGGAGTGGCTGCCATCGCTACCGAATTTCCGGTTCACGCCACCGATCGCGAACCGCGTCGACGGGATCGTGCCCGAACCCCCGGCAATCAGGCTGCCGTTGCCGTCATCGACATAGGCCTGGCGTGAATAGTCACGCTGCGACTGAAGGATGCCCTTGCGTTCGGAATAGTCGCCGTACAGCGTGATATTGCCGCGCCCGTCGCCAAAATCGGTGCCCAGCAGCACATTGGTGTTGAACGTGCCGCCGTCGCCTGCGCCGGTCACGCGATAGCCGGCATTGGCCTGCACGCCCGAGAAATCCTGCTTCATCAAGAAGTTGATGACGCCCGCCACCGCATCGGAGCCATAAACGGCCGAGCGGCCGCCGGTGACGATGTCCACCCGGTCGATCAGCCCCGCCGGGATGGTATTAAGGTCGACGATCTGGCTGGAGTCATAGGACACGTAACGGCGGCCATTGACCAGCACCAGGGTACGCGACGCGCCCAATCCGCGCAGATCGGCGGTCGCCACGCCACCGCCGGGATTGTTGGACGAGGCACCCAGGCTGGGCACCAGCTGCGGCAGATCCTTCAGGACGTTCTCGACATTGACCTGGCCGGACAGGGCGAAATCCTGGGCGGAGACGATCGCGACCGGCGAGGCCTGCTCCAAGTCGGGATGTGCGATACGCGATCCCGTCACGACGACTTCGCCGTCTTCCTTCTGCGCCGCCTCGTTCGACTGCGCGTGAGCGGATGTAGTCATGCACGCCAGATATGTGAAGACAAAAATGTAATAGGAATATCGCCTGCGCATGAATCACCTCAGATGCTGTTGTTCACGCCATTTCATCGGCGCGTAACAGTTCATGATAGGTGATTTTGCTGGTGGTCAATTCGATCAATGCTGCAATGTATATCGTATGAATGCATGTGTTCGCCGGGGCACTATTTATAAATGGCAGGAAATAATATTGGCGTTAATTGCGGTATATTTCCAGTGCTAGTGGTTCTCCCAAAATATCGCACCCGATCGCCTTGGCGATCGGGTGCGATACCCCCCATTATGACGACGGACCAGGATCAGCCTGTCTGCGATGTTGCGCCGTTCGTTGTCCGAGGGCTGCGCCACCAACGGTCATAGGATGTCATCCACGCGAAAGACCGTGCGTCGAAGGCCAGCATCAACGGGCGATGGGGACCAATGCAGCCGATACCCTGCCCCAAGGGCAGCGTATAGCGCAGCGCGATCCCGGTCTGCGGCGTTTGCAGGGGGGCGGTCATTGAAAGGTTGCTCCTTTGGCCATCTGCGTGACGCTGGCGCGCTGTTGCTGCGCGAGAAAGTCGTTCAACCCCGCTACCAGCTGATGCGCCGCGTCCGCCGTCATCGCTATGCGGCCGACCACGACACGCTCGACCACAGGTTGCGCGCCACCATGATCGCAACGCGCGCTTTCGAGGGTCAGCACGATGTTGCCGCCCATATTGGCAATGCCCGCGTAGCCCGTCGCGAACAGCTCGGGCGCGAAAGGATTGTCGATAAAGGCTGGCTCCTTGGGCCGTGGCAGGGTTGGCGTGCCGAAGGCGTTGTACAGCGGATTCATGAGAGGGGGTCCTTTCTGGAATGTCCAGGGCCCAGATTGCCGGCGTAACGTGTCCGGCAAATGTCCGCCGCATGTCGCCTAACTGCTGCTCTGTAACGAAAAGGGGGGGGCAATCGCTCTTTGCCATCGGGTATTCAAAAGCGTGCAGCAAGGCTGTCACATTTGTACATCCACCGGACACATGCCCACCCTAGCGCCGACCCATGTTTATGGAGTGGCGTGCATGATCCTCGGTCCGGACCTGACTCTTTTGGTTGCGACCATGGTCCAGGTGGCGTCGGCACCTGGCGTCGTCGCACCAGCCTTCGCACCGGCGCCGGTGCGGACGATCAAGACGCTGCGGGTCGAGGGCGCGCAGCGCATCGAGCCCGAGACGGTGCTCTCCTACACCAAGCTGCGCGTGGGCATTCCCTATTCGGCCGAAACGCTCGACCAGGCGCTGAAGGACCTTCAGGCGTCGGAGCTGTTCGCGGACTTTTCGATTTCGGGCGTGGAGACCGGCGACATCGTGCTGCGGGTGCGCGAGAACCCGATCATCAACCGGGTCATTCTGGAGGGCAACAAGCGCCTGAAGGAAGACAAGATCAAGAAGGAGATCAAGCTCGCGCCGCGACAGATCTTCACCCGGACGGCGGTTCGCCAGGACGTGGCGCGTATCGTCGAGCTGTACCGCCGCCAGGGCCGGTTCGGCGCGGTGGTCGAGCCCAAGATGGTCAATCTCGACCAGAACCGCGTCGATGTGGTGTTCGAGATCAGCGAGGGGCCCAAGTCCAAGGTCCGCCAGATCAACATCATCGGCAACGAGAAGTTTTCCGACGACGAGCTGCGCGGTGCGATGTACACTAAGCAGTCGCGCTGGTTCCGCTTCCTGTCCTCGGCCACCAGCTATGACCAGGATCGCCTGGCCGCCGATCAGCAGAAGCTGCGCCTGTTCTACCTGACCAACGGCTATGCCGATTTCCGCGTGACGAGCGCGGTGGCCGAGCTGACCCCGGACAAGAAGGACTTCATCATCACCTATGTGGTGGAGGAAGGTCCGCGCTACAAATTCGGCGACGTGAAGGTCGACAGCCAGATCCGCGACTTCGACAATGAGAAGCTCGCCCAGTCGCTGCCCATGAAGAAGGGCGACTGGTACAATGCCAAGCTGGTCGAGGATTCGATCGACAGCCTCAGCCAGACGGCGGGGCTGTTCGGCTATGCCTTCACCGACGTGAACCCCGACTTCCAGCGTGACAAGGACACGCTGACCATGTCGATCACGTTCAACATCGCCGAGGCCAAGCGCACCTATGTCGAGCGGATCGACATCAACGGCAACACGCAGACCCAGGACAAGGTCGTCCGCCGCGAAATCCGCGTGGCAGAGGGCGACGCCTTCAACAGCTTCCAGGTCCGCCGCAGCCAGGATCGCATCAATTCGCTCGGCTATTTCCAGGAAAAGCTGGAGATCAAGCAGAACCCCGGCTCCGCCCCCGACCGGATCGTCCTGGAAACCAATGTCGAGGAACAGTCGACTGGCTCGCTACAGCTGTCGGCGGGCTATTCCAGCCTGGAAAAACTCATTTTCAGCGCCGGCCTGACGCAGCGCAATTTCCGCGGCAAGGGCCAGGAACTGCGGGCGACGATCAGCACCAGCTATTATTCCAAATCCGTCGAGCTGGGCTTCACCGAACCCTATCTGTTCGATCAAAACGTCGCGCTGGGCGTCGACGTATTCCGTCGCGACTATAATAGCTATAGCACCACGACATCGACAACGACGTCGGTCTACGATCAGGTCACGACCGGGTTTCAAATCCGAGCGGGTGTGCCGTTGACCGAATATTGGTCGGCATCAGGGCGTTACGGGCTCAGCTACGATCAGTTGTCGATCAGCAAGGATACCTATTACACCAATGGCAGCTGTGACCCCGCGCTGGCGGGCTATTATCTCTGCGACGCGATCGGTGATCGCTGGACCTCATCGGCGGGTTATTCGCTCATTTTCGACAGTCTCAACAGCCGGCTGCATCCCACGGGGGGAACGCGCTTTGCCTTCAACCAGGATTTCGCCGGACTGGGCGGTGACACCCGCTATCTGCGCACCACCGCGACCTTCTCGCGCTACCATGCGCTGGGCAAGGGGTTCGTCCTCAATACCACGGTCGATGGTGGCTATATCGACGGATTGGGCCAGGATATCCGGCTGACCGATCGCTTTTACCTGGGCGATCCGCAGATGCGGGGCTTCGATATTCGCGGGGTCGGTCCACGCGTCACGCGCACCTATTATGATACGAGCACCATTCCTGCGACGCTGCTGACGACGTCGAGCAGCAACACGCAGACGGCGCTGGGCGGCACCGCTTATTATCACGGCCGTCTGGACATTGAACTGCCGCTGGGATCGGGCGCGCGCGAAATGGGGTTGCGCCCTTCTCTGTACATGGATGTCGGTGCGGTGTTCGGCGGCAAGAAGCCGACGCTGATCGACACCTGCGCTGCCGCCGATGCGGCCGGGACGGCATGTACCGCCGCCACCCGCCAATATCGCGACAGCAGCGGCAATCTCCTCTATCTGACGAGTGCCGGTGTGGTGACCACAACCGATACCGGCACGCCTTATACCTATTCCCTGGGCACCTATTCCGAAAGCTATCAAGGCAATTCGGCCAGTCCGCGTCTGTCTGTCGGTATTGGCATCAACTGGAACTCGCCCTTCGGTCCATTGCGCCTCGACCTTGCCAAGGCCCTGATCAAGGAACCGGGGGACGACACCAAACTCGTCACGTTCAATGTCGGCACACAGTTTTGAACCCGCTATCTTGGGGTCGAGACGGGCGTGAAAGATCGGCTATGCGCCTTCGGACCAAGAGGGCGGGGTCTTCATGCGCCGCTTGGCGGGCTCGTCGGACATCATATGGCGTCATGGTACGGCATGGAAGACGATGTGGCCCTTCGGCAACACCTGCATCCCGTTTTATCGATGTTGCACCCCTGCAATGCGAGCGATACACGGGGAGGGCATCCCGGCGTCATGCAGACCGCCGCCCTTTCCGACCCGATCGAAACCGTGGACCTTGAAACCCGCCTTCTTATCGTAGACGACGATCCCGGCATCCGCGAGCTGACGGCGGCGTTTCTTGTCAGCCACGGCTATGTCGTCGACGTCGCCGAAGACGCGGCGGCGATGCGTACGGCCCTGGTGCGCCACACCTACGCGCTGGTCGTTCTCGACGTGATGATGCCGGGCGAGGACGGGCTGTCGGTCCTTCGCAGCTTGGAACGCACGACCGCACCGCCGGTGATCATCATGTCCGTGATCGGTGAAGAGGTCGACCGTATCGTCGGGCTGGAAATGGGCGCCGATGATTACATCGCAAAGCCTGCCAACCCACGCGAACTGCTCGCCCGTATCCGTTCGGTCCTGCGTCGTAACCAGCCCCGGCTGGATATGATCGCTGCGGCAGCCGTGGCATCGTCGGCGCGCCTGTATCTGCGCTTTGCCGATTGGCGGCTCGATCCGCTGGGGCGGCAGCTGTTCGATCCGGACGATGTCCTCATCAACCTGTCCGACGGCGAGTTTCGCTTGCTGATCGCCCTGGTCGAGCATCCCCGCCGCGTCCTGACCCGGGACTTCCTGCTGGACCTGTCGCGAGGGGCCAATGCCGAGCATTTCGACCGCGCGATCGACGTTCAGATCAGCCGGCTGCGTCGGAAGCTGCAACGATCCGACGGGCGTGGCGGCGACGATCTCGTCCGCACCGTGCGCAACGAGGGCTATATGTTCACGGCCGATGTCGAGCGCCGCTGACCGGCGAGGCAACGGGCGGGGCAACCGGCGGGGCGCGTCGATCGCACGGCCGATCTTCCTGCTGGTCATCGTCTCCGTCCTGCTGGCCACGGCGATTTCGTTCGTCGTCACCTTTTCCGGCCCGCCGCCCTTTGATTTCCCCCATAGCCTGCGGTCGATCGCGACGACGTTGAAAGGTGAGGGACCCCCACCCTTCGATCATGGTCGCCCGCCATCCGGCGACAAGGTCCCGTTTATCGGCCCCGGACCAGGCCCGCTCCAGCGTCGACACGAACAGGCTGCTCCGACCGCGCGCAGCGGGGAGGTCGCCGATCCCGCCGCGCGTCGCCGTCTCGCCGCCGAATTGGGCGCATCCTCCGCCGATGTTCTCGCCTTTACCGAAACGGCGGACAAAATGGAGCGCGATGCCTTTGTCGGCAGCTACACCTTCGCCTGGCGCGACGGAACTGGCTGGTGGGTCGTGCGCAGCCAAGTGGCACCATATCTGACGCGCTGGCACGTCCGCACGCTGTTGGCGATGCTGGCCGCGATCCTGCTGCTGTCCTTCCCCGCGTGGCGCATTGCCCGAGCGCTGACCCGTCCCCTGCGCCTCCTTGCCGCCGCCGCCGATCAGGCCGGCACCGGGGCGGCGTTGCCCGTGTTGCCGGGCGGAAGTCGTGAAGTGCGCGATCTGGCCCGTGCGGTAACGACGATGCATGCGCGGCTTGCCCATCATGCCGAGGCACGCACGGCCATGCTGGCGGGGATTGCGCACGACCTCGGCACACCCCTTTCGCGTCTCGCGTTTCGGGTCGAGCAATTGCCCGAAGACGCGCGTGCGCGGGCCGCCGCCGATATCGAGGAAATGCGTGCGATGATTGCCGCCACGCTCGCCTTTACCCGTGACGATGCGGTCCAGACCGAGGCGAGCCGCCTCGATCTTGCCAGCCTGCTCGACAGTCTGGTTCAGGACATGGCCGATGCCGGTCAGCCTGTGACGCTGATACCCGGTCCGCGTGCGGTCGTGCGGGGCGATTCGGCGGCCTTGCGACGGCTTTTTTCCAATCTGATCGACAATGCCGTGCGCTATGGCGAGCGCGCCACGATCGGCTGGGGAATGGACGACGGAAACGTCAATGTGTGGATAGCGGACGACGGCCCCGGTATCGATCCGGCGCAGGCGGAACGGCTATTCCAGCCCTTTGTGCGCGGCGATCCCTCGCGCAACCGCGCGACCGGCGGCACCGGGCTGGGACTCGCTATCGCCCGGTCGATCGCGACGCGGCACGGCGGTGCGGCAACGTTGGAAAATGGCGCCGCCGGGGCGGTAGCGCGCGTCGTGCTCCCGCTGGCGGGCTGACACACGCTGCAACATTATCGCGGCGACCCGACATAAGCGCGCAACCCGACACGCCGACATGCTCTCTTCGTTCAAAGGAGTATGAGTGCATGTCCGGCCGCCCTCACGACCACGCCCACAGTCTCGCCGACGATCTGAAGGTCATGGAGACGATGATGGCGCGTCGCCGCGCCCTGAAGTGGTTTGCCGGCGTGGGTACCACCGCCCTGGTTGCGGGGTGTGGTGGCAGCGACGCGGCGTCAAGCAGCGTCGCGGTCGTCAGCGGCGCCACTACCAGCGCCACGCCGACCCCCACACCGACCGCGACCGCAACACCCACGCCGACCGCCAGCAGCACGACCACGGCGTGCGTCGCCGACCCGGCGGAAACCGCCGGTCCCTATCCCGGCGACGGCACCAACACCGCCTCGGGGGCGACGTCCAATGTACTCAACGTGAGCGGTATCCTGCGCAGCGACATCCGGCCGAGCTTCATCTCGACCACCACGGTCGCGACCGGCGTACTGCTCAAGATCACGCTGACGCTGGTCGACGTCAACGCCACCTGCGCACCGCTCGCCGGATATGCGGTCTATCTGTGGCATTGCGACCGGCAAGGTCTCTACTCGCTCTACACGGCGGCGGCGGAGAGCTATCTGCGCGGTGTCCAGGTGACCGACGCCAACGGCCAGGTCACTTTCACCACCATCTTCCCCGGCTGCTACGATGGCCGCTGGCCGCATATGCATTTCGAGGTCTTCTCCAGCCTATCCAATGCGCTGAGCGGCCGTTACGCGGTCCTGACGTCGCAGTTGGCAATGCCGAGCGCCGTTTGCTCGACCGTCTATGCCGACGCCACCACCTATCCGTCGAGCGCCGGCAAGTTTGCGCGTATATCCTTGTCTAGCGACGGCATCTTCGGTGACAACACCGCTGCACAGGTCGCCCAGCAGACGCCGACGTTCAGCGGGAACGTTGCGGCAGGCTACACCGCGACCGCGCTGATCGGTATCGCTCGCTAGGGTACCGTCAAACCTTCAGAATTTGGTTCGCCTGACCTTTTCAGCTCTGGAGGCATCCCCAGCATCATTGGTGTGAACGAAAACGCAGAGGCGTCATCCGAGGCATAGACTAAGACCAAATTCGCTGCATCCTAGAAGATAACCAAGCCGGTTTCCATGCGCCTCGTAGGTTTGACAGTGCTGTCCTTTACAACGTGAACGAACGGCAGAAATTGCAAAACGGCAAGACCGCATTAAACAACTGGAACTGCGTCTTCGTTGCGGCCGCGTATGTAAGCCGTTTTCGGTTCGTTGATCGCACGATTAAGGTCGATTTTTGCAGCCAATTCCGCTTCGCTCGTGATTGATCCAGCTTGGTCAGAGCAACTGCCTATCGATACGATCCCCGGCATGATTGCGGATGGCCTGAAACTTCGTTCCGTCCGAGCGTTCAATGAGCAACAATTCGAAAGGGAATGGCATTGGCTCGGCTTTTTCGGCTGGCGATCGCGTGGTGGGTGGCCATCCTCGGCGGCTTCTTCGCGGTCGCCGGCGGCGTGCTCGCCTCGCTTGGCGGGTCGCTTTATTATCTGATCGCCGGAATCGCGATGATCATCAGTGGCGCACTGCTCGGCCGCGCACCTCGGCTGGGACGGTGGCTGTTCGTCGCGATCTGGCTCAGCACGCTGATCTGGGCACTGTGGGAGGTGGGGCTGGATGGCCTGCAACTCGTCCCGCGGCTGGTCGCGCCGACCGTGTTGCTGCTGCTGGTGCTGCTGACCGGAGGGCGGGCGCGATCGTGGCGATCGGGCGCGCGCGCGGTTCCTACGGCAGCGGCGGTGCTGGTCGCGCTCGGGATCGGCGGCGTACTGCTGCACGGTCAGGGGGTGGACGCCGAGGGCGCTACCGCCAGCGCGACATTGCCCGCCGCCCCGACCGGCGAGGCCGACGGCGATTGGCGCGATTACGGCGGCACCCTGTCGGGCAGGCGCTATTCGGCACTCGCTGATATCACGCCGCAGAACGTCGGCCGGCTCCAGCTCGCCTGGACACAGCGCACCGGCGACCTGCCCGTGGCGGCCGAGACGCAGGAGCATAAGCGAGAGTACCATTCCGAGGCGACGCCGATCCACATCGGCGACACGCTCTACACCTGCACGCCGCACTCCTTCGTCCAGGCGATCGACGCGACCACTGGCAAGACGAAGTGGAGCTGGCACGAGGACGCGCCCATCGCCGGCAACAATTATCTGGTCTGCCGCGGCGTCACCTATTTCGAGGCACCGGTGGGCACGCCATGCCCGCGCCGCATCTTCGCACCGACCTTCAACGCACGGCTGGTGGCGCTCGATGCCGATACCGGACGGCCTTGCCCGAGCTTCGCGAACGGCGGCGCGATCGACCTGCGCACCAACATGGGAACGTCGAAGCCCTCGGATCAGATCGGCACCACGCCGCCCGTCGTCGTCAACAACCGGCTGATCATCGGCGAGCGGATCATCGACAACGTGAACCGCGACATTCCGTCGGGGGTGGTGCGCGCCTATGACCCCGTGTCGGGCGCGCCGGTCTGGGCCTGGGATGTCGGCCGTTCGCAGGACGCGATCGCGCCGCTGCCGGAGGGGCAGACCTATACGCGCGGCACGCCGAACGTCTGGGGTGCGATCACGGCCGACGCCGCCAACGGCCTCGTCTATCTGGGGACGGGCAATGCCTCGCCCGACTATTGGATCGGCTATCGCCGGCCGTTCGACGATCGCTTCGGCTCGTCGATCGTCGCGCTCGACATCGCGACCGGCAAGCTGCGCTGGGTGCGGCAGCTGGTTCACCGCGACATGTGGGACATGGACCTGCCGATCGGACCGTCGCTGTTCGACTATCGCGCGCCCAGCGGTCAGGTCATCCCGGCGCTGATCCAGACGACCAAGATGGGGCAAGTGTTCTTCTTGAACCGCCTGACTGGCGCGCCGATCGCCGCGATCACCGAGCAGCCGGTGCGCACCGACGGTGCGACGCCGGGCGTGCGCGTTTCGCCGACCCAGCCCTTCTCGACCGGAATGCCCAGCTTCACCCCGCCGGCGCCGAGCGAGGTGGCGACCTGGGGCGCGACGCCGATCGACCAGCTCTTCTGCCGCATCGACATCCGCCGCTCGCAGGGCACCGGCATCTACCAGCCGATGGGGTTGAAGCCGATCATCGGCCATCCCGCCTTCGACGGCGTCACCGACTGGGGCGGCGCGGCGGTCGATCCGGTGCGCCGGGTGATGACGGTCAACACGATGGAGATGCCGTTCAAGCTGTGGCTGATGCGCCGCGACGATCCGCGCGTTGCGCCGATGATGAAGCAGAAGCAGGGCGGTGAGAACGCCATGCAGGCGCAGCTCCAGACGCAGTACAACACGCCCTATGTCGCGGTGGTGAAGGCATGGGTCGGCATCTTCGGCGCGCCATGCGTCGCGCCGCCTTGGGGGCATCTCACCGCGGTCGACCTCGGCACCCGCAAGGTGCTGTGGCGCAAGGTGCTAGGAACGGCGCGCGATACCGGACTGTTCGGATCGCATCTGGGCGTGCCGGTGAAGACCGGCGTGCCCAATCTCGGCGGCTCGATCATCACCGCGGGCGGCCTTGCCTTCATCGGGGCGACGACCGACCAGTATCTGCGCGCCTACGATCTAAGCTCGGGCGAGGTGGTGTGGAAGGCGCGGCTACCCGCTGGCGCGCAGGCGACGCCGATGACCTATCGCGGGCGCGACGGGCGGCAATATGTCGTGATCACCGCCGGCGGTCACGGCGCGCTGGGCACCCGCTACGGAGACTACACGCTCGCCTACGCGCTGCCGAGAAGCTGACGAGACGCCAATGTTTGCCACCATGAATGATGTGGGTAGCTCATGCGCCTGATCGCCATCGAAGAACATGTCCTGCCCCCGTTTGTCCGGGACGCCTGGGCTTCGGCTCCTCCGCCACATGATCCCGTATCCGCCATCGCCGATGGCGGGGTCACTGGCGAACGTCTGGCCGACTTTGGTGAAGGTCGTCTCGCCTTGATGGATGAGCAGGGCGTCGACGTCCAAGTGCTTTCATTGACCACGCCCGGTCTCCACAATCTGGAGGCAGGACCGGCTGTCGAGACGGCGCAGCGCGTGAACGACCGAATTGCCGATGCGTGCGCTCGCCATTCCACCCGCTTCCAGGGTTTTGCAGCCCTGCCGACGGCTGATCCCGATGCCGCTCCGCGCGAGCTCGAGCGCGCGGTGAATGACCTCGGCCTCAAGGGTGCTCTGCTGTGTGGGCGCACCCGGGACCGTCACCTCGACCATCCGGCGCTGCGGCCCTAGCTCGCCAAGGCCGCGGAACTCAGCGTGCCGCTTTTCATCCACCCCCAGACGCCGGCACCGTCGGTGCGTGCGGCCCAGTATGCGGGGATCGGCGAGCGGGCCGATCTCGCGCTCGCCGCCTTTGGCCTTGGTTGGCATTATGAAGCGGGGCTGGAATGGATCCGCCTTGCGGCGGCCGGCGTCTTCGACGCACTGCAGGAGCTGCAGATCATCCTCGGCCATTGGGGCGAGGTGGTGCTGTTCTACCTCGAGCGGACATCCGCCGTCATGGATCGCGCCCTCGATCTCGATCGGTCGCTGATCGAATATGCACGCTGCAACCTCTATGTCACCGGCAGCGGTATGTGGAGTGCTACCTATCTTCAGCAATGTCTCGATATTGTCGGTCCTGAGCGTCGCTGTTCTCGACCGACTTCCCATATCAGTATCGCGAGGGTGGTGAACCGCGACGTTTTCTGGAAACATTGGCTAGCGATGAGGCGACGCGCCGTGGGCTCGCATTCGCAAACTGGGAACGCCTGACAACGGCAGCAGGGAGTAGATTACAACGGGATGCGCTGATCGAGATGCGAGTCCGTTGTTCTCGGATGAACGAACGGCAGATTCCGGCTGGTCGTCCAAGGAACGTGGATGACCGGAATTGGGTCCAATCCGATAAGGCTGTCGGCGCCATGTGAGAGCCTCAGCCGGTATGCGGCTCAATCCGCCTCAAAGCGCTAACGTCATCTATCGACTGCCTAGCGGCAGCCCTGCGTCCACCCTAGATGATCGTCAGCCAATCTAGGGACGAAGATGCCCTGGACGTCGGCCTCGCGTCCGCGCCTCCTCCCGGCAACGCCCATGACAGCGTGGATAGGTCAAGCACTGAACGGCGTCATTTCCCTTGCCGGTATCAAAGTTTAACTCCTATTGAATCGGTAGGAAATATCGTCCTCCTTCGCCGCAGCGCTCGAAAGCGGGCAAGTGGTTGACGAAAAGGGGAAAGATGAGGTCCGTCGCACGTTTTACGCTGCCGGTATTTGCCGGCTTGCTGGTACCGTTCCCGCTTCTTGCACAGGAGAAATCAGAGCCGATCGACAGTCCGGCTGCCACGGACGAAGCCGATGGCGAGATCGTCGTCACGGCTCTGAGACGAAGTTCGACGGTACAGACGACACCGATCTCCATCTCCGCGCTTGGCGGCGAGCGATTGCAGAATCTCGGGGCAACCGGGATCGCCGACATCATACGGCAGGTTCCGGGTTTGCAGCTTACGGAGAGCGACTCCGGTCGGACGCGGGTATCCATTCGTGGGGTGCAAGCCTCAGGCGAGGCGACAGTTGGTCTCTACTATGGAGAGACGCCGCTCAGTGGTCCCTCCGGCACAAGTTCGGATCCAGCGGGCAACACGCCCAACCTCAATCTATTCGACGTCGAGCGGGTAGAGGTGCTTCGGGGGCCGCAGGGGACACTCTACGGCTCTGGATCGATGGGGGGCACGCTAAGAGTGTTGTTCAACCAGCCGAACGCCAGCCGGTATGAAGGCGCGGCTGAAGTTCAGATGAGCGACACGCAGGGCGGCGGCATCGGCTTCTTTGCCAAAGGCGCGCTGAACGTGCCGATCATCGCCGACAGGCTGGCGCTGCGCGTGGTCGGATATGGTGAGCGGCAGGGCGGCTACGTCGACTATACCGTGCTCGATGGCAGGAACATCAATCGAGCGACGCAGAAGGGCGGGCGCGTCATGCTCGGCTTCACCCCAAATGACGACATATCGATCGTCGCGACTGCGATTCTGCAGAAGCAGGACATCGATGGAACGTCACAATACAGCTCGGCGCTCGGACCGTTCCTGGCAGACTTTCAGATCCGGCAGCCGTGGCATGACAAGCTTCAGCTCTATAACGGCGTTGGCAAGTTCAACCTTGGTTTCGCGACATTGACAACGAGCGCATCCTGGTATCGCTGGGATGTCGAGAGCACGAACGACAACAATGCCGCCTTTGCCAGCGTCGTGTCGAGCGCCCGGTGGTGCCCACTCTATACAAGCATTGCGCTCGGGGTGCCGACCACGACTTGCACGGCGGCGCAGCGTACCGCCTATCAGACATACGCCCGCTCGAAGGCGCCTTTTGGCGCCTACCAACCGCGTTATGTTCGCAACTTCATCCAGGAGGTGCGATTGGCTTCGAACAGCGAGGGGCCTCTGCGCTACTCGGTAGGAGTGTTTCACGAAGGCCGATTTGATCGAACGGATACGTTGCCTTTCGCGGGTGATCCGCAAACCGGTGGGCAGCGTGACCCAGTCGACAATCTGGGCGGCCGCAACATCCTGACCAGCGTCAAGCAGACCGCGTTCTTCGGTGAACTGGGATACCGGCTGTTCTCACCACTTACCCTCACGGTCGGCCTGCGGCGCTTCGACTATACGAAGACCGTTGGTGGGGAGTACCAAGGATACAACTTCACCAACGGACAGCAGCCGCGGCCCTATGAAGAGACGCAGGCGAACGCCAAGGGTTGGGTTAAAAAGTTCAACGCAGAGTTGCGCGCCAATCGCAACGTCCTGGTCTATGCCAATGCCGCACAGGGCTTCCGTCCGGGCGGCGCCAACAACATACCGAATTTGCCGGCGCACTACCTCGTCTATCGACCGGACTCGCTATGGAATTACGAGCTTGGTGCCAAGACGTCGTGGTTCGACCGCAAGGCAACCCTCAACCTTGCGATCTATCAGACGGATTGGAGCGAAGTGCAGACCTCGGTGTCCACGCTTCAGCAGGGCGGTGGAAACTTCAACTTCATCTACAATCTGGCCGCTGTGCGTGTACGGGGGGTCGAGCTGGAGGCGTTCTCACGGCCGGTGCAGCATGTCAGCCTGAATGCCAGCTTCAACTATAACAAGGCGGAGCTGACATCCGACCAGGTCGACTCCACCGGCTTCGTGACAGCGCCGGGCCGTACTGGTGATGTGCTGACCTACATCCCGCGGACGACGGCAGCAGCCGGCGTGGAGTACACCCCGCCGATCAGGACCGGGTTGGACGGATTTGTACGGTTCGATTGGACCTATACGGGGCAGATGAACACGGAACTTCGTCAGACGAACGCCTTCTACCGTGAGATCGGTAACTTCAGCATCTTCAACGCGCGCCTCGGCGTGCAGGGAGCCTCGAGCTTTGGGATATTCCTCTTCGCGAATAATCTCTTCAACAAATACGGTCTGAACCGCGTCGCTTCGGCGACTGGTTCCCCCGACTATTACGTCACCAGCCGCCCTCGGACGATCGGCATCAACATGCGCAAGGGCTTTTGATGACGAAGCGCGCGTAAGGCCTCGCCGTAAAGCTTCAGTCGAACAGGATCTCACACATGACACGCATATCCTTTGCATTCTTGGCAACGGTAGCCACTATCGTTCAGCCCTTGGCAGCCACCGCACAGACAGCTGTCACGCGACCCGACCAGGCTGCTTTTCGTGAGCTCTACAAGGAACTGGTGGAAACCAACACGACCTCGTCGGTCGGTGACTGCACGAAGGCTGCGAGGCTCGTTGCCGATCGGTTGCGTAAGGTCGGCTTCGCTAATCGGGAACTGACGCTCTATACGCCTCCCGAACGACCCCGGGACGGTGGTCTCGTCGTGAACTGGGCCGGGACCAACACCAGTCTGCCGGCAATGCTGTTGATTGCCCATATCGACGTGGTCGAGGCGAACCGTGAGGATTGGGTGCGTGACCCATTCAAGCTGATCGAAGAAGATGGCTACTTCTACGCCCGCGGCGCCAGTGACGACAAGGCGCAGGCTGCTATTTTCGCAGATACGCTCATTCGCTGGAAGGAGAGCGGCGTAAAGCCGCAACGAACTGTCAAGCTGGCCCTTACCTGTGGGGAAGAGGGGACCAACGAGCACGTGCTCAACGGCGCCGGTTGGCTCGTAGATAATCGTCCTGAACTGATGAAGGCGGGGTTTGCCTTTAACGAGGGCGGCGGTGGCCGCACGGCGCCTGGCGGCGGTCCTGAGACGCTTGGCGTTCAGGTTTCGCAGAAAAGCCCACGCAACTTCGTCCTCGAGGTGACGAACCGGGGCGGCCACAGTTCGCAACCGATGCCAGACAATGCCATCTATCGACTGGCCGCAGCACTCACCAGGCTGAGCACGCTGCAGTTCCCAGTCCATCTGAATCCCGTCTCCCAGGCTTACCTCGTCCAGGCAGGTGCCATGCGGAAGGACGCAATCGGCGCGGCGATGGTTCGCCTCGGCAAGCAGCCTGCCGATGCAGCAGCGGCGACTGTGGTGGCAGCCGATCCGAGCTTGAACCCCCTGTTGCGCACTACCTGCGTTGCGACCTTGCTGTCGGCCGGACATGCCGCCAACTCCCTCCCGCAGCGTGCAACCGCGGGCGTGAATTGTCGGATCGCGCCCGGAGATACGGCGGAGCAGACTAAGGCTGCCATCGAAAAGATTGTGGCAGACCCTGAGGTCAAGGTTCTACGCAGTGCGATCCAGGAACGGCCGGTCGCCATGACGCCGGATCTCGACCCTGCCATCTTGAAACCGATTGCCAAGATCGGCGCGAAGCACTTCCCGGGTGTCCCGGTTATACCGACTCAATCGGCGGGTGCGACCGATGCGACGTATCTGAGCAAGATAGGGATACCCACCTATGGCATTCCGGGATTGTGGAACGATCCCGCAACGTCGGGCACGCATGGACTCAACGAGCGCATCTCCGTCGATGCGCTGTATCGCGGACGCGACTACATCTACGAACTTGTAACGCACTTCGCGATAAATTGATATCCAAGTTCTTGGCCAGCCGCTCAAGCTGGCCAACGCCTTCCTAGCCTTAGCAAACCCTACGGTTGGCGAGGCCATACCTCCAGTGCCGAGCCATATACTAAAATAGTGTTTGTTGATCCCGTGAAAATTTGCCGGGCAACCTGTGTATGGTCGTCAACGCACACAATGGTCTTCGCACCTATGCTGGAGATAGGGAGCTATGAACGTGAACGAACGACCAAAGTCGGAAGGCAGGCAGGGAGCCTTGCATGACCGCTTGTGGGTCTCGGCCACCTCAGCGGCCTGCTGGTGAGCATCCGCACGGACGATACCCCACTTACACCGGAAGAGGTGATCCCTGGCACCTAGCGGTCGTTCGATATAGTGTTGACCGCCCCGCAAAGTTACGGCGCGCTCCCTCACTCCGCATCCGTCCACGCGATGAATACAAGCGGAGCGAGAGAGCCCTGGTGGTGAGCGATCAGCAGCGTGGTGTAGACTTGGCCAGATCCATTTCCTTGAGAATACGCCCGGCCTCATGCGGCTCGGACCGCAGATATTGTGGTGGTGCATCCACCGATGCGCCGAGAGCAGCAGCCGCATGCCAAGGCCAGCGCGGGTCCCACAGCACGCCGCGCGCAATCGCGATCGCGTCCGCATCGCCATCCTGAAGGATAGCCTCAGCCTGATGCGGGTCGGTGATGAGACCGACCGCTATGACCGGCATCGACACGGCCTGCTTCACCACCTTCGCGAGCGGCACCTGGTAGGATGGACCGACCGGAATTTTCTGGCGAGGGTCAAGTCCCCCGCTGGACACATGGATCGCGGCACATCCGCGGGCTTCGAGTTCTGCCGCAAAGATCGCGGTCTCGTCCACCGTCCAGCCGCCTTCGACCCAGTCCGTGCCCGAGACGCGAACCGTCACCGGCTTGTCGGCCGGGAAGGCCGCGCGCACGGCATCGAATACTTCGAGCGGGAAGCGCATCCGATTGGCAAGATCGCCGCCATATTCATCCTCGCGCGTGTTGGAGAGGGGCGAGAGGAATTCGTGCAGGAGATAGCCGTGTGCGGCATGGATCTGGATCGAGTCCAGACCGATCCGGGCGGCGCGCCGTGCCGCATCGGCAAAGGCATCGCGGATACGCGCAAGGCCATCGCGATCGAGCGCGCGCGGTGGATGCTCGTCTGGTTCGAACGGCAGGGCGCTCGGCGCAAGGGTCTGCCAGCCATGCTCGGCATCGGGCGCGATCTGAGCGCCTCCATGCCAGGGCTTTGCCGTACTCGCCTTGCGTCCGGCATGGGCGAGCTGGATCATCAACGGCATGTCGGACCAACGGCGCACGCCATCGACGACGCGCTGCATCGCCGCTTCGGTGGCATCATCCCACAATCCGACATCGCCATAGGTGATGCGCCCCTCGGTCGTAACCGCCGTCGCCTCGATCGTCAGAGCGGCCGCGCCCGACATGGCCAGCTGACCAAGATGGATCAGATGCCAGTCGGTCATCGCACCGTCTTCGGCCGAATACTGGCACATGGGCGCAATCACGATGCGGTTGCTCAGCGACAGGCCGCCCACGTCCAGGGGTTCGAAAAGCTTGGCCATTACCATTCTCCTACGTTGGGCATCGAAGCCCATGGTTCGGCAGGAGCCTTGTGTTCGCCCTGCTGGAGTAGTTCGATCGAGATACCTTCGGGCGAGCGGACGAACGCCATATGTCCGTCACGCGGCGGGCGATTGATCGTCACCCCGCCGGCCTGCAGCCTTGCGCAGGTCTCGTAAATGTCCTCGACGCGGTAGGCGAGGTGGCCGAAGTTGCGGCCACCCGTGTAGGTCTCGGCCGGGCTGCCATCCTCGGGCGGCCAGTTATAGGTCAATTCGACCTCCGCCTGGCCGGGCTTGCCCTCGCCGCGATGATCCTCGTCAGCCGCGAGGAAGATAAGGGTGAAGCGCCCCTGCTCGTTTTCGATCCGCCGGGTTTCCTTGAGGCCCAGCAGTTCGAAGAAGCGAATCGTCGCCTGCGGGTCGGCAACCCGCAGCATGGTGTGGAGATAGCGCATGATCAGGCCCGCTTTACCGTGAGGGCTTCCATGACCAGCTCCGCGGTGCGCGTAGCCGAAGCGGGGTTCTGTCCGGTCACCAGATTGCCGTCGCGCAGAGCGAAGGGCTGGAAATCGGGGCCGCCCTCATGATGCGCGCCCAGCTCCTTCATGCGGGTTTCGAGCAGGAACGGCACGGCCTGATCGAGGCCCACGGCGCGTTCCTCGCTGTCGGTGAAGGCGGAAACCCGGCGCCCCGCCACGAACGGCGTGCCATCGGGCTTCTTCGCGGAAACAAGTCCGGCGGGACCGTGGCAAACGGCGGCCACGATCTTGCCTTCGCGGTCGAACCGCTCGACCAGTCGCGCAAGGTCTTCGTTGCCGGGATAGTCGAACATCGTACCGTGCCCGCCGGGCAGGAACACCGCGTCGTAACCCGAAATGTCGATGCCGGTGAAAACGGGCGTGTCGGCGACCTCCGCCTTCAGCGCCTCATCCTTCAGATAGCGCTCGACCGATGCATCATTCTCGCCATCGGCGTTGACGCTGCGCTGGTCGACCGGGATCGCGCCGCCCTTGATCGAGGCCAAGGTCACGTCGGCGCCCGCATCGCGGAAGGCGTAGTAGGGTGTGGTCAGTTCTTCGAGCCAGACGCCGGTCGGCTCGGTGCCGGGCGTCATGCGGTCGGCTGACGTGGCGATCATGAGAATGCGTGTCATCGGCTTGGCTCCTTTGCGTGCCGGATCGTGGAAGCGGGCGAGTGACGATGCCGTCGCGGCGATGGCCGGCACCAAAGCCCGTCAGGATCGAGCATCGATCATGCGTCTGTTCGATCCGTCGATACTGGATCAGATAGGCCTCACCGCTCATCATGAAACCCAACGGGAATGGCCGTCATCCATAAATCAGTTTATGGAAACATAATGTCTCTTCCACAGATGCGCACCTTCATCGAAGTCTATCGCCGTCGGTCATTGAGCGACGCAGCGCGCGCGCTCGGCATCACGCAGCCTGCGGCGTCCCAGCACATCGCCTCGCTCGAGGCGCAACTCGGCCATCCGCTTTTCGATCGCCATTCGCGCGGCGTCCGTCCCACGGCGATCGCGGACGATTTCGCCGCTTCAATTGGTGGCAGCCTCGACCGGGCCGAAGCCGCATTGGCATCGGCACGGGCGCGGTCGGTTCAAATGTCCGGGACGGTGCATATTGCCGCGCCATCCGACCTTCTCGGCGAAATGATCACGCCAAGACTGGGGCCGCTTCTCGACGCCGGGCTTGATCTGCGCCTGCATATCGGTGGGCGCGAAGCCCTTTATGCCATGCTGCTTGATGACAAGGTGCACCTCTGCATCACGGCATCCCGGCCCGCGGATGCACGGCTTGCCTATCAGGAGATCGGCTCGGAAGACCTGCGAGCTGTGGCCGCGCCCGTCGTAGCCGAGCAAATGGCGCGCATGCCGCTCAGTGAAGCGCTTAATACGGTGCCTTATCTTGCCTATGACCTCGACCGGCCATTGGTACGCAACTGGCTGGAGGCGAACCAGATCGAGGTAGCGCGGCTTCCGGCCCTGACCGCACCGGATTTGCGTGTCCTGCGCTCTGGCCTATGCGCGGGATTGGGCTGGACGGTTCTACCCGGCTATCTCACCAGGGCCGAACGTACGGCCTGCACCCTTGTCGAAATTGCTGCGCCTATCCGCGTGCCGACCAACGCATACTATCTTGTCTGGGCCAAATCCTCCTTGCGCCACCCCCGCGTTGCCTTGGCGCGCGATGCGCTGATCGGAGCATTGAGGGCGTGAGCGGTCTGGCTGACTGATCCCGGTGCGCTCGGTACACAGAGACGAACGATTGGCCAGCCCCTGGAAGCGGAAAGAGGGACGCGAACGGCCGACTTCGGGCCAGGCTGATCCAGAAGCGATGGGTGCGATGCTTGTCGAGTCAGGCCCAATGAACTGCCAGTCAATCGCGCTCACGCCCCCAGCCGTCACGCTCAGCGAATAGCTTCTGCATTACGACCATATTGTCGGTGCCCCACTGGCATAACGGCTCGAGCGCGCGGGCGAGACTCTGGCCGAGTTCGGTCAGTGTGTAGTCGACCCGCGGAGGCACTTCCTTGTAGTCGTTCCTGCGCAGGACGCCGTCCGCCTCAAGTTCCTTGAGTTGCTGGATCAGCACCTTGTCACTGACGTCGCGGATGGCGCGCTTCAATTCCCCATAGCGGGTGGGCCCACGTAGCAAAAAGTACAGGATCAGCGGCTTCCACTTTCCCGATATGACCTTGAGCGTGGCGTCGAGCCCGCAGGTGAAGGCAGGCGCGATGGGCGCGATAACGGGATCGTCGACCAGTGGCATTTCAGACATTATAGGTACTTACCAAAAGGTGCATACTTGTCCTTAGGTAGGCTACAAGCCAACTGCGTGCAACCAATGAATGGAGGCACTTATGGCCAGACTGGATGGGAAGATCGCTGTTATTACCGGGGGTGGCACGGGGATTGGCTTGGCGTCAGCGAAGCGGTTCATCAGCGAAGGGGCGTTCGTGTACCTGTTCGGACGTAGGGCGGAGAAGCTGGAAGTTGCTGTGGCGACGCTCGGCGGCAATGCGCGGGCGGTTCCGGGATCGGTTGCCGATGCTGGCGATCTTGACCGGCTGTACGACACGGTGAAGCAGGAGCACGGCAAGCTCGACATCTTGTTCGCCAATGCCGGCACGGGGGCATTGGCGCCCTTGTCCGAGATCACGTCCGCCCATGTCGATGCGACGTTCGACGTCAATGTGAAGGGCACGATCTTCACGGTTCAAAAAGGCGTGAAGCTGATGGAGGCCGGCGGTTCGGTCATCCTCACCGGCTCGACCACAGGCGTCATGGGGACGCCGGCATTTAGCGTCTACAGTGCCTCAAAGGCGGCGGTCCGCAACTTGGCGCGTAGCTGGGCTCAGGATCTGCGGGGTACGGGTATCCGGGTCAACGTCCTGTCGCCGGGCCCCACTTTGACCGAGCTTGCCGCCGAGGTCGTTGGCCGTGATGCCATGATCGAGATGGGGGCGACGACGCCGATCGGACATGTTGGCGAGCCGTCAGAAGTCGCGGCTGCTGCTGCCTTCCTGGCATCATCGGACAGCAGCTTCATGACGGGCAGCGAGCTGTTTACCGACGGTGGCCTGGCGCAGATTTGACGAAGTGCTCCAGCCGGCTTGAGGTCGGCTGGCACCATCAAATCACCTCGTGCCGCACCGATCGCAGCCGCGACTTTCCGATCACCGCGCTATGCGATGACGATGCTCGAAGGTCGACATGAACGAATGGCAAAAGTTCGGAAGCGGGGAATGGATCGTAGATGTCTGCTTCTGGGTCGTAGTAACGGCAGGGCAGGGTGACTGCTTCCGCCTAAAAGAGGACGCTGCTCCCCGCACACCACTGCGCCGCAACCGTATCGGCAAGCGCACAATATCGCGCGAGCTGAAAGCCGGTCAGGTGATCACGCCTATCAAACACATATGTTTTGATATATGTGGAAAGTGTTATGTCCAGATCGGGTCGATATGCCTCGAATCCTTCGCGCCCTTATGACTGCTTTAGCCAACGACGTAGAGTCCCACGCCACAAACGCGGAGACAATCGCCTCTCAGACAAATCTCTTGGCCCTCAATGCTGCCATTGAAGCCGCGCGCGCAGGCGAGGCGGGGCGCGGCTTCGCGGTGGTGGCAAATGAAATTAAGAATCTGGCCACAACTGCGCGCCAAGCCTCAAAATCGTTTCGAGCGCATGTTATTGATCGGTTGCAGTCCGGCGCAGACATGGCCGATGACATGCTGACTGAGCTTGAAGGCGGGCGCCTGCGTGAATTAGCCCAAGCGATCGCTGATAGCTTGTCGCGAACTCTCTATGATCGATCGATCGACGTCAGGCTGTTGGCCTCGGATCGTACAATTTGCGATGCTCTGTCGCTCGACAATGGACTCGATCACTACCGTGCAGCGGCTCTCGGACGCATGCGCAAATTACTGCGGATATCCCCGTATTTCCTGAATGCCTTTATCGTCGATGCAGACGGTAACGTAGCAGTATGCGCCCATGAGAACGCATCTGTCCAATCAGTGAACTTTTCAGGTATGCCCCAATTTGAGCGTGCAAGAAGGTCTATTGATGAAGACGGATGGTTTACCGATGAGGTTTGGGACAATCCATGGTCGAATCACCGTAAGGTTTTGGTTTTTGTCGCGCCCATACTTTCATCGGGGGTGAATATCGGGGTATGCTATCTAGAGTATGATTTTCAGGGTCAGGCTGCGCAGATCATGAATGCGGTCGGCGGTCGTAGATCACGATCCGTCACGTCAATTATTGATGACGCCGGCCGCGTTGTAGCAACTGACGGGATCTATAAATTTCACGACAAGCATCCGTATGAGATCCCGTCATCCGTGGCGCAATTGTTAAATCGGGATGGTCTAGTCATCGCTCAGGCAATTGTGCCATCAGATCACGGCCTCTCTGGCCTTAAATTTCGCTGCCTGATTGAAGATCAACATGCAACGGAGGTGGATATCACGCTGGCAATCCCGCCCGCGAGCGGGTCGATTACGCACCCATAACGAAAACTCCGCCTTGTGATTAGTCTCGCTTGGGGCGAAGGCCCTTCAGTCACGGCAATCGTCGTGCCGCATCGTTAGGCGGCTATTGGGGAGGGATACGTTCGATACCCGCGTCCCCTTACCTCCCAATCTCCGCTTTTCCGAGTGGCCGAGCGGGCTCGCTCGAGCAGCCGATCTGCTTATATGAACGAGCGGCAGCTTTCGGGAAGCAAGAAGGCACGCGCGAACGGCTGGAATTGGGTCTTCGTTGTTTCAGGACGCTCGTTTGCTTCCGCCCGTGATGCTCAGCTTCTGTCCCTTTACGTCGCGTGAGGGCTGGCCGAACAGCCAGGAATGGCATCCGGTGAATTAGCGATCTGCTTGATGCGACCTGATGGCAGCTCACAGATGTCGATGACGGCACGCGAAACGTCGCAGCCGACGACGGCTTGTGGCATGGGTTCAGCTCCTGTCTATGTCATGCGGGATTGGTAGTCCCAAGCAACTGTTCGGGGTTGTGTCCAACGCGGAAGGGACCCTTGCTCCCTATCGGGCTCCAGACCCTCCGGGGGGGCTCCCTTACGCAACCTCTCCATACCAGCATCACATCAGACAAGGGGGGGTAAGAGCTCCCGTCCGCACACCTTCATACCAGCACGACATCAGACGGGAGGGGCGCGGCTATCAGGCCGCGCCCATTGTCTTTTTAAAAACCGACCCGCACCGACAGCGAGGTCGTCCGGGCATTGATCGTGCGGGCCCGCACGATGCCGTTGGTCGGGATCACCCCATCCTCGGCCTCGGTAAAGCCTAGGGCATTGAACAGATTGTTGCTGTTCAGCGATACCAGAATGCGATCGGTGGCGCGGAACTGCACGAAGGCATTGACCGTCGTGTATCCGGGCAGCTTTAGCTGGTTGGTATCCTGCGCATAGCTACTGGTCGTGCCGATTACGTTCGCGCCGATCGTGACGCGGTCCAAATCGACCTGCGGTGTCGCCTGGAAGATCAGTCGGGCCTGGCGGCGCGGGGTGTTGCCGACCACGCCTGGGTTGAGCGCATCGCTGACGATCTTGGCATCGGTCCAAGTCGCCCCGCCGGTCATGTTGAACGGGCCGACGCTATACGCCCCGTCCAGCTCCAGGCCATAGGCGCGATATTCGCGGTCAATGAAGACCTGACGCGTCGCCTCGTAATTCTGCTCCTCGGTGCGCGCCCAAAAGCCGGTCAGGTTCACATACATGCCGTTCTTGCGGTATTTCAGGCCCAGTTCCGCTTGGCGCACATAGTCGACGGCGGCATCCCGGTTGATCAGATGGCCGTCGGTCGTGCTGACTGCCGGACCGAATAACAGCCGGTCGGCATTGGCGCGTGCACCCCGGCTGTAGCGGACGAACATCGCGAACGGCTCCGACACGCGGAAGTTGATGCCCGACGAATAGGACAGATAGTGCCAGCTGTAATCGACCGGCGCCGGGCTGGTCAGCGGGATCACCGCCACGCGCTGCTCGGCGGCTGAAATCACGCCGTCGCCGTTCATGTCGCGGGCAACGGTGCCCACGCGACCGCCGCCCAGGTCCGCTCCGAAGATCGAGCCCTGCGCACTCCCGAAGTCGTAGCGGACGCTGGCGCCCAGTGCGAACCGCCCGATCTTGTAGTTCAGCGAACCGAACGGGGCGTTGACGTCATAGTCGACGCGGTAGCTGCGGCGACAGCAATTGCCGAAATAGGCCGCGCCAAAGCCGTAATAGCCGTTCTGCGTCTGAGGCACGCCCGTCGCATTGACCACATCGACCAGCGCCGCGCGTCCATCGCCGCGCACGTCCATCAGCGTCGAGGTCCACAGCCAGTCGGTGTCGATCGTCTGGCGCGACTTGTAAAAGCCGGCGGTGGTGGTCAGCTCGCCCTTGCCGATGTCATAGACGCGGCTGGCTCGCAGGTCGTTGGTGACATTGTCCAGGCTGTTCAGCTTGGTGTCGAACACCACCACCTGCGCCAGCAGGCCGTTGCCGTTCAGCCCCGACGGGTTCGCGATCGCCTGGCCGCTATTCGGCCCGCTTGCATAGCGCAGGGTCGACCCGGCACCGCCCAGCGCGGTCGCGATGCTCGCGGCGCTGTCGACATTGGACGGAAAGTTCGAGATGAACCGACCCGAGACATCGGCATAGCGGAAGCGGTCGGTCACGGTCCAACCCGACACGTCGAAGCGCGTCTCAACCCCGAAGGCGTTGACCACCGGATGCTGGCCGTCGCGAATATCGTCGACCACCGGGTTGTTCTGCCCGTCCAGCGTCACGTTGCTGGTGTCGTAGCGCGACAGTAGCGCGTCGCGGGCGATGTTGAATCCCGGCACGTTCTCGTACCGCGGATCGGCGTTGGTGCCGGTCACACGCACCGGATTGGGCAAATAGGCCGCCGACCGGTCGTTGAGGAACTTGCCGTAGAAGCGGATATAGCCGCCGCTGAACTCCTTGGTGACGTTCAGCTTGATCTGGCCACCCTCGGTGCCGTCATAGCCGACCCGACGCGGTCCCTCGCCCTGATGATAGAAGCCGCCGATATGGAAGCGCAGCGTGTCGGACAGCTTGGCCCCGTAATCGAAGTCGAGCCGATATTCGCCATAGTCCAGGCCCGCCGTCGCCATGATCGCACCACCCGGCACCTCGCCGGTCTTCGAGATCATGTTGATGACCCCGCCGGGCGAGTTGGACGAAAAGGTCGAGGCCGAACCGCCGCGAATGGCGTCGACCGACGACACGTTCATGTCGGCGCGCAGGAAGATGTCGGCATTGCCGAAGGTGATGTCGCCGAATTCGAGCACCGGCAGGCCGTCTTCCTGCAACTGCAGGAACTTGGCCCCGCCCGAGGCAATCGGGAGGCCTCGGATCGAGATATTGGCGTTGCCGTCGCCGCCAGAGCTTTCAGAGCGGATGCCTGGGATGTTACGGAAGATTTCGGCGGTCGAGCGCGGTGCGACCTTTAGGATTTCGGCCGCGCCGAGCGAGCTTGTCGAGATGGCGCTGTCGAGTCGGTCGCGCCCCCGTGCAACGGCAGTGACGACCACATCCTTATTGGCTGCGCTCTTTTCGGTGGGTTTGTCAGTCTGTACGGTTTGAGCATGGACGTACGCCGGAACCACCAGCGCGAATGGCATGGCCGAGATCAACAGCTTTTGACGAAGCACTTTATCCCCCCTTTTTTGATAGGGGGGTGCTTACCATACTGGCCTTTGCAAACGATTAAAACGCCTTCTCAGTAGCGACTAACCGGCATTGATGGCCGCCCACCTACCCTTGTTGATCAATAGAATGCCACATCGACCATGAACGGATGGTCGAAGTTAAGGGAATGGGCGGCATAGTTCGGATGAACGCTACTAGATCCCAGCTGACCGCGTGACACCCCAACGCGGAAATTGAGCAGAACATAGAAAACCTTCACGCTTTTGATGCCGAGCTGCGCATCAGGTTGAGCCTGATGTCCGCGACGAAGGCGCGATGCAGTTTGACCCGGCCTTGGCGATCGAACAAGGCCGTCGCGATGATCGACGGACGCTAGCGGGGTGTCGGACCATCAACTGCTGGCCATAAGGCGACTTCCATCGCCCAAAACGCCCTCCGGACGTGATGTCGTAGCTGTTGGCCTCGCGACAATCGCCATTGGGTACCAGCCCCCAGGACCAGGCCAGCCAGCCGATCTGTGCCTTTTGCAGCGCGGTCATCGCCCATCGATAGGGAGAAGGCTTGCAATCCCAGCCGGTACCGGTCGGCCCCTCGCCGAGCAGAAAGGGGATATGGTCTCGCATGACCTTTGCGATGATGGCGCGATACGGGGCCTTTCGCTCTTCCTCGGTTCCAACCCAATAACTATGCGCCGAGACCATGATCGCATGGCGTGGATCGGCACGCTGTAAGGCGGGCCAACTGTCGAGCAGCATCGTATATTCCTTGCCCCAGTCGGCTCCGTCGATAATCAACGGCGTGTCGATACCTGCCGCACGGATCCGCGCGATCGCGTCGAGATATCCCGCAACAAAACGATCGCGGGGTACGGTCTCGCCCGCCTCGTTGGCGATGTTAGCCAGTGCCCAGCGGCGGTGCTTGCGAAAAACGGCAACGATATCGGGTCGGGTCCAATAATCGACGCAGACGCCCAGTCTGTCCCATTTGCCCGTTGCCGCATGACATTCCACGATCGGGATAAGCCCGTTCGCCACCGCATGGGCCAGGATCGCGTCGAGCCTATCCGCCGAATAGTCGGGCAGGGTGAAAATGCGGACGGCATTGGCTCCGGTCCGGGCGATCTCGGGCATCGTGCGCACGCCGGTGGGGTCGCTTGAAACCGAGAACATCTCGTTGACCCCACGCAAGACCACTCGTTCCCCCGCCGCCGTGTAGAGGAAGCGACCACGGATCGTCATCGTCCCGTCGTCTGGCGGTAGCGGGGCGGCGGCGACCAGCATGGTAGTCAACACGGCGTGAACGAGGCGGCGCGTCATCTTAGGGAAAGCGGGCATTGGCACAAACGAAAGGTTTGCGGATCGTCGCTGTCGTTCCGCTTTTGCCGAAAGACAGGCCTGCCAGCTTGCCGTCCCATCGCGGCCAGGCGGAGAGCCCGACCCCGTTCGGATCGCCCGTCTGCGCGAACCGGACCCAATAGGCCTGTAGCGCCGGGGCGTCGGGCGGCACGCCATTCTCGCCTAGCCGATTGAAGATGTATCGAAGCTCCGAACTGTGGGTGGCCGCTGCGCCGCCCGGCGGGGCATAATCGAAGTCGTAGCGCCAGACCGGAACCCCCGCCCGCCGCCGAAGATCGGCGACCAGCGTCGCGGGGCAGGTGAAGACCAGATCGGTCGCCAGTGTCAGCCTTTCTCCGGCGGTGGCGAAGTCTTCGCTGGACGGAGCATGGCGGCCCAACGCTTCGGCAAGCCCCCGTCGCGCGTCCCCCGGATCGTGAAAGAAGTCGATTTCCTGCGTGTTGGACCCGATGATCAGCGGGACGCGCTGCCCGCCGCCACGCGCCAGCGTCTGGACCGGTGGCTCGGTGATGACCTGCCCGTCGACCGTCGTCTGGAGCCATACCGTCCCCGCATCGGGAAGCCCGGCGGGTGTCGCGATGCCGCGCGCGGCTTGCAGCAGCCGATCGACCGCGATGGTCCGAAGCGTCACGGCCGTGACACGCGAAAGCCCGGCGCCTCGCGCGATCTCCTCACCGATCGCCTCGCTTTGCCGCAGATCGCGTGGGGCCCAGCCGAACCCGGCGGTGCCGCTTTGTTCGATCGCCTTGTCGAAAAGTCCCCTCGCGCCGGGCGATAGCTGTTGCAGCCCGACATCCTGCCCACCCGCCGAGCCGCCGAAGATCGTGACATTGGCCGGGTCGCCGCCGAAGCGGCCGATGTTGCGCCGGACCCAGCGCAACGCTGCCTGCTGATCCATCAGCCCGTAATTGCCCGAGGCACGGGTAGGCGATTCGGCGGTCAGTGCGGGATGCGCCATGAAGCCGAGCGGACCGAGCCGGTATTGGATCGAGACCAGCACGATGCCTCGGCTGACGAGCGAGGAGGTGATCGTGCCCTGCGCCCCGCCCGAGCGGTTGCTCCCCCCGTGTGTCCACACCATGACGGGCAGCGGCCGGGCCGGAGACAGGTTTGGCGTCCCCACCTCGAGATACAGACAATCCTCACGCGCGCCCACCGCATTGGCGTGGTTCCAACCCTCGTCGAGCTGCGGGCAGGAGGGGGCGGAGGCTCGGGCATCGCGAATGCCCTGCCACGGCGTCGTGGGCGCGGGTTGACGCCAGCGACGTGGCCCGGTCGGCGGCGCGGCAAAGGGGATGCCGCGGAACAGCACCCGGCCGTCGGACTCTTGCGTCCCGCGAAGCATGCCGTCGGCAACGGTAACGATCGGTGCCGGGCGGGGGGCTTGCGGCGTAGAGGCGCTTAGCAGCGCGGCGACCAGGATGCTCACTTCGCAGCCTTTGCCTGCCCCTTGGCCCAGTCCAGCGCCTGTTGCAGTGTGGTCACCCACAACTCGCGACGATGGGTCTTCAACCAGGCGATGAACGCACGGTGCTGTGCGTCGGTCACGGCCAGATGATCGCCGCCGACGCCGTGGTACAGCAGCACCGCCATCCCGCCGCCTGCTTCGGCCTGCTCGACAAAGGCGATCATCCGGGCGGCGTCGTCGCCGTCGCCAAAGCCGCGAGCGGGTATGTGCATGGGGTCGATCGTGCCGACATCGGCGGACAGCTTGGCTGGCGTGGCGCTCACCCCGCGTGCATAGATCACCAGACCCGCCATGCGCAGCGGCTCGAGATAGTCGACACCGCCGACCTTCGTCTCGCCACACGGCGTGGCGAAGCCGTGGCGGGTCTTGCCGTCCAGCGCGGTCAGCAGGACATTCTGCTGTGCGATCTCCTTCAGCATACTCGCCGGGGTATAGGCCTCGGTCGTGTAGCGCGGATCGGCGGGGAACGCAGCGGCACGGCAGGGATGGAAGATGGTGTGATTGCCCAGCTCATGCCCGTCCCGCGCGACCGCCCGCCAGCGCGCCACGTCCTGCGCGCGAACATTGGCGAGGAAGAATGTGCCCTTGAGCCCGGCGGCGTCGAGCGCGGGGATCGCATGATCGAGCTGAGAGGGCAGGGCGTCGTCATAGGTCAGCACCACGGCAGCTTTGGCGCGACCGGGCCAACGGGTTGCCGCTTCGATCGGCGTGGCGAACACGCCAGCCATGAGCAGCGCGGCGAGGATCGGGCGGAGCCAGCGCATCAACGGGCGCCCCAGATGTCGGGCTGCGCATCGATGGCGCGTTCGATCGCTGCGGCGATCCGCTGGTCATCGGCGACGCTGGGGTGCGAATCGCACCCGGTGAAGGACAGGCCGTTGACGGGGACGAAGGCCACCCGTCGTTCCCCGCCCGCCCGCAGCGTCTCGGTGACCTTACCCACCTCGCGCGCGATTTCGCCATCGGCAAGGTCGGTCGCCCAGAGGACAAAGAAAGCGTTGGGATAGGCCATTCGCAGCCATCCGACGAAGGCGACATAACGATGCTCGTAATCGGTATGCAGCGCGTCGCGGTCAGCCCAGCGCTCACCAGGTTTGAGCGGGGTGGAGAAGTCGTTGGTGCCGAGCGCAATGACGACGACCTGCGGATGCCAGCCCGGCGTTGCGGCGGGCGTGCGGCCGTCGAACAGCGCGAAGGGATAGGCCTCGGGCAGGGTCGGTGCAGCGAATCCGCCGTAGTTGCGTACCACCCCCCGACCGGAGATCGCATTGACCTGATAGTCGGCATCGTATTTCGCTGCCGTCACCCCCGCTACCCCCTGCGTCGTATCGGTCGTACGCCAGATCGCATCCTGGCTGCACTGGCGGACGGGCGAGGTGTTGCCATAGCCGACCGTGTGCGAGTCGCCGATGAATTCGATCTGGCGCGGGCGGGCGGCGGGCGCTGGGAGCGGAGTTACACCTCTGGGCGCATAAAGGCCGCGCAGCACGCTCGGTTCGGTCTGGCTCTCGCTCGCCACGTCAATGCGGACGCGGTGGGCGCCTGGGCCCTTGGCGGCGATGCGGTAGAGGCCGGGCGCTGGCCGGACCAGCGATACGGGAGGGCCGCCGTCGACCCGGATGCGCAGCGACACTGCGCCGGGGCCGACCGCCAGATCAACGGCGGAACCCCGGAATGCGGTCTCCCAATATGTGCCCGGCCATTGCCTTTGATAGCCGTCCCGCGAGACCACCCGTCCGCCGATATGCAGCGCCAATGGCGTCCCGGCCGGAGCCGTCTTGTCCAGTAGTCGAATGGCGTCGGTCTGCCCTGCATGAGCGGGCAAGCCGTTAAACGCCAGGCCAGCGGCGACGCCTACCTCCGAGAGGATATAGGATAGGGGGCGGGGCATCGGCTCTCCTGAATGCGGGGGCGATCGAAACCCTTCTGCCCCTCGCAACGATTGCTAATCACGGCTCAAGGCGATGCAACGAAAATCATTTCCTTTTTTATGTATTCGCTGACACGGTTGGATCGTGATGACACAGGACACCGGAACGACGATGGCTCACGATTGGCTGGCACAAGCCGATCGGGTGGCGGAGGTGGCGACGCCGACCACGTTGGAAGACTTCCTGGCCCTTGTCGAAGCAGCGCGGCCCGTGATCCTGCGTGGGCTGGTCGCCCGCTGGCCGGTGGTCGCGGCTGGGCGTCAGGGTGTCGCCCCGCTGGCGGATTATCTGCGGCGATATGACGGTGGGCGACCGCTGGGCTTGATGGCGGGCGATCCTTCGATCGGCGGGCGCTTTTTCTATCGTGATGACTTCTCCGGCTTCAACTTCGAACGCGCGCAGATCCCGCTGCCGCTGTTGCTCGAAGCGCTGGTCGATGCGCAGGGTCAGGACAAGCCCGCAGCGCTTTATGCGGGCGCGAGCACGGCGGCGGATCATTTTCCTGGTTGGACGCGCGACCACCCGCTTCCTCTGCCCGTCGGCGATGCGCAGGCTCGGTTGTGGATCGGCAACGGCAGCCGGGTCTCGGCTCATTACGACATGGCAAGCAATGTCGCGGTGGTCGCCGCCGGGCGTCGCCGGGTCGTCCTGTTCCCGCCCGAACAGGCCGCCAATCTCTATGTCGGTCCGCTCGACATGACGATGGCGGGCCAGCCGACCAGCATGGTCGATCTCGAGCATCCGGACCTCACCCGCTTCCCGCGTTTCGCGACGGCGCAGGCGTCGGCGCAAGTCGCGCTGCTGGGGCCGGGCGATGCCATCTACATCCCCGCCATGTGGTGGCACGAGATCCGGGCGGAGGGGCCACTCAACCTGCTGGTGAATTACTGGTGGACGCGCGGCACACCCGACGCACCCTTCTCCGCGTTGATCCATGCCATCCTGGCGGTACGTGATCGCCCGGCGGCGGAGCGGGCGGCGCTGCGCGAATGGTTCGACCTCTATGTCTTCGATGAGGGGGCGGCACGCGTGGCGGACCATCTGCCCCCTGCGGCGCGGGGCATATTGGGGCCGCCGGGGCCCGATCGCGACGAACGGATACGCGGCTTCCTCCGCCGGATGCTCGCCTCCGCCTGAGCGGGTCAGCCGATCATCTGCGCCAGCGCGACGTGATGCGGTGGCAGACCCGCAACGGCGGTGGCGGTGGCCTGGCGCATCTGGCGGAGCGCGGTGAGCACGCGCTCGTCGTCCAGCGCGTCGATGACCGGGTCGTAACCATCAGGCGTCACGCCCTGTCCCAGCAGCACCGCAACCCAGCTCGGTGTCGCGAACAGCTCGTCCTCATAGCGGAAAATGCGGCCCTTTTCGCGGAACAGCGCGATCTTGCGGGATAGCGTGTCGGGGAGCGGCATCGTCCGGACATGATCCCAGAAGGGGGAGTCGTCGCGCACCGTTGCATGATAGTGGAGGATGATGAAATCACGGATCGAGCGATAATTGTCGCCCATCTGTCGGTTATATTCGTCGCGTTCGACCGACGCCATGCGCTTGTCGGGGAATAGCGCGAACAGCTTCGAGATGCCTTGCTGGATCAAATGGATGCTGGTCGATTCCAACGGTTCCAGAAACCCGCCCGCCAGCCCCACCGCCACGACATTACGCTCCCATAATCGCGTGCGGCATCCGGCTGTGAACGACAGGCGTCGGGGTGCCGCGGTGGGTGGCGCGTCGAGCTGCGACAACAACAACTGTTCGGCCGCGTCGTCGTCCATGAACCGGCTCGCATAGACGACGCCGTTGCCGGTGCGATGCTGGAGCGGGATCCGCCATTGCCACCCCGCCTGATGCGCGGTGGCGCGGGTGTAGGGGAGCAGTGGCTCGGTCCGCTCGGTCGGTACGGCGATCGCGCGGTCGCAGGGCAGCCAGTGCGACCAGCTGTCAAACCCGACGCCCAGCGTCTCGCCCAGCAAGAGGCTGCGAAAGCCAGAACAATCGACGAAAAGGTCGCCCGCGATCCGCTGGCCGTCCTCCAGCCGCACTGCTGCGACGTCGCCGTTCGGGGCGCGCTCAACCGCAACGATCCGGCCCTCGACCCGTGTGACGCCATCGGCTTCGGCCCGGCGTCGCAGGAAGGCGGCATAAAGCCCTGCGTCGAAATGATAGGCATAGGCCATGCTCGACAAGGGCGATCTGGGATCGCTTCGCGGCATCCCGAACGCGGCCCGCTCCATCGCGACGGTGGAGGCGGAGTAATCGCCCATCGGCCCAACGCCTGCCTGGTTCCGCATCTTCAGCCAGAGCTGATGGAAGTTCAGCCCCTGAATGTCGCGGCCGTAATGACCGAAGGGGTGGACATAGCGGCTGTCGGGGCGATGCCAGCCGACGAACTCGATCCCCAGCTTGAAGCTGCCCTGCGTGGCGCGGAGAAATTCCGCCTCATCTATGCCGAGCAGCGCGTTGAAGTTCAGGATCGATGGAATCGTCGCCTCGCCCACGCCGACGGTTCCGATCGCATCGGATTCGATCAGTGTGATGCGCCGTGTGCCATTATAGAGATAGCGTCCGGCGGCAGCCGCCATCATCCAGCCGGCGGTGCCGCCGCCTACGATGACGACGTGATCTATGGGAGCATGGGTCATGCGCCGCGCTTTCCCGTGGCGGCGAGCGCCTGTCCAGAGCAATCGGCGAGCAGGCGCCGCGCCGCGTCCCGCGACACGCCGAGCGCGATCGGATCGGCCCTCCGGGGTCGAAGTCCCTGGCCGATCAGCACCGCAATCCAGGCCTCGCGCTCGACCGAATCCTCGTCGACTGGAGGCAGGGTACCGCGGCGTTTGAACTGGGCCAGCGTCGCTGCAAGCGACGGCGGTATTGCGCTTGCCAAGGGTTGCAAGCCGATTTGGTGCGCGGCAAGAAAGTCGCGCATCCGGTCGGCACGCTGGTTGACGCGGCGATTATATTCGGCCGCAAGCAGCGTCATGCCATCACCGATCGGCAGCAGCTCCAGTGCCAGCGACAGCCCCGCCAGAGCCAACGTGAAACCGGTCAGGCCCAAGGGCCCCGGCTGCACGGCGGCTTCCCCAAGGGCCAGGACATTCTCCCGCAACGGCATGGCCAGGCGGCCGGGAGCGAGCGCGACGCCATCGCCATGCGTCAACGCGGTGGCCTTCGCGCCCGGCCAGTGCGCACTCCAACCATCGTCGATGGCTCGGTACGTGTCGATCAGCGATGGAGCTGCGGTCACGGCTTCGACGGACAGAATGCGATAGGGCAATGCGTCGTCCCATCGCTCGAACCCGTCCGAGGTGGCGACCAACCGATCGGGTCCGGTCGCATCGATGACGAAGTCCGTCGCGATCCGGCGGCCATCGGCCAATTGGAGCCCATTCACGCCGTGCGGACCGCGCCGCACTTCGGCCAAAGGGCTTCGCGCGGTGACGACTCTACTTTGGCGGGCAAGCGATGCCAGCCCCTGGGTCAAAGCGCTCGCGTCGCAATGAAGCGCCGGCTGCATGTCTGCGTCGAGCTCCCCGGCTTCACCGGCGACACAGACGGGATTCAGTGCATGATAGGGCAGGTCCGTCTCGGCCCTCAGCCATAGCTGGTGGAGAGCGATCCCCGGCGGACTGGAGGCGGGTTCGTCACCGACCATCCACGGCGCACCGTCGGGGCTCCAATCGAGGAAGCGAGTCGCAAGACGCGGGGTTGCCACGCCGTGGCGGAGAAGCAGCTCGGGGGGGCAATCCAGTCGGGCAAGCATCGCCTGGGCCGACGGCAGGACCAGCGGCCAGCGGTCCGCCAGGGCTGCGTCCGAAACCGTCGTGGGCACCCATTCGATCGATGCCTCGGGCAGCGCCTTGGCGAAACCAATCGCCGCGGCCAGGGCGACTGGACCGCCACCGACCACGGCGATGCGGCGGGGGAGGCTGCGGCTGTTCATGCCGCGGCTCCCGAGCCTGACGCCGAAAGTGCCCGGTCGTGTGGCGGCATGCGTTTGACCCGGTCGGTGATAGCGCGCGACAGGCCCGACAAAGCACGGTCCAGCCCGGCGGCATCGGGTCGGTCGGCGCGCGGGTCCCACCCATGTGGCACGATCCCCTGTCCCAGGTAGACCGCGATCCAGCTCGGCTCCAGAAACAGGCCGTGGCGGTAATGCGCCACTTGTGCGGATGCGCGCCACAATGCCATCTTTTCGGCCAAGCTGTCGGGGACCGTCATCGTGCGGACATGGTTCCAGAACGGCGAATCGTCACGGGTCGTGGCGTGATAATGCAGGATCAGAAAGTCGCGGATTCGATCATATTCCGCATCGATCGCGGCGTTAAAGCCGTCGCGATCGACCGCCTCGACCCGCGCGTCCGGAAAATGCTCGACCAGTGCGGTGATCGCAGCCTGCACTAGATAGATGCTGGTCGACTCGAGCGGTTCGAGAAAACCCGAGGCCAGACCGATCGCCAAGACATTGCCGACGAAACTTCGCCGCCGACGTCCGGCCTGAAAGCGCAGGAAACGTGGTTCGGCGAGAGGTGCGCCATCCAACCCGGCCATCAAAGCCTCGGTTGCCTGATCGTCGTCGCAAAAAGCGCTGGCATAGACATGGCCGTTGCCGACCCGGTGGCGCAGCGGGATACGCCAGCGCCAGCCCGCCTTGGTCGCAGTGGCGCGGGTAAAAGGTTCGGTCGGGGCGTCGGGACTGACGCTCGGCACGGCCACCGCGCGGTCGCATGGTAGCCAGTGCGACCAGTCCTCCCAGGCCTCGGCCAGTTCCTGACCAAGCAAGAGACTGCGAAAGCCCGAACAGTCGATGAAGAGATCGCCCTCGACACGCGTGTTGTCGGACAGCGTTACCGAACGGACCGTACCGTCGCCGTCGTCACGGGCGACCGAAATGACGCGCCCTTCCGTTCGCTGTGCACCGCGTTGCTCGGACCAGGCGCGCAAGAAGGGCGCGAAACGAGTTGCATCGAACTGGTAGGCGTAGCCGAAGCTGGTGGTGGGATCGTCGGGATCAGCACCCGGCCGCTCGAACCGACGCGCCTCCGCTGTCACGACCCCAGCTGAATAGGCCCCTATGGGCGGCAGGCCCGCGCCCTCTGCCTGGCGTCGCAACCAGTAGTGATGGAAGCCCACCCCCCCTAAGGCACGGCCATAAGTCCCGAACGGATGGATGTAGCGGTCGCCGATCCGACCGAAGTCGCGAAATTCGATGCCCAGTTTAAACGTCGCGTCGGTGGCCCTCATGAATGCGGCCTCATCGATGCCCAACCGTTCAAGGTAAAGACGCAGGTGCGGCAGGGTCGCCTCGCCGACACCAACGACGCCGATCTCTTCGGACTCAATCAGGTGCACCGTGCACGCTCTGGGGAGCAGGCCGACCAATCCGGCGGCCGTCATCCATCCGGCTGTGCCGCCACCGACTATCACCACACGAATAGGCCGATCGGCCGCGGGATTGCCTGTCATTTGCCTCCCCAACGCTAGCTGGTGTCACCCGCCAGCAACACTAAAATGCAAATCTGAAATAATTAAATCAAGTTACTATAATTCAGTTGTGTCCGAACCGGGACCGTCTTAGCCCGAGTATGGGCCGTACAAGGTTACATGCGGATTTGGTCCGTCAAAATAGGTTTGGGAGAGGATTGAGGGGATGATGCATCGGCATTCCATGCATGGCGGCGCGCGTCGCAATCGTTTGACTGCAACGGCGTCATTGCTGGCCCTATGCGCGGCCACACAGTTCGTCCCGTCAGTCGCTTACGCGCAGACCGTGCCTGCACCGGCGTCGCGCGACGACGAAAGCAGACCGCAGACTGATGCCGCGACGAGCGCTGTTCCGGCAGGGGCCGCCGCGGGCAAGAAGCCCCTTTCCAACAGCGTCTCGATCGCGAACCAGACGGCTGCGGATCAGTCCAACGTGACGCCTGCCGATGTGCAGACTCCTGCTGCGCAGGGCGCGTCTGACGGCGACATCGTGGTCACAGGCCTTCGTCAATCGCTGGCAAACGCCCAATCCATCAAGCGCAATGCCGACACGGTTGTCGACGCGATCACGGCCGAGGATATCGGCGCGCTTCCTGACCGTTCGGTCAACGAAGCGCTGCAACGCGTGCCGGGCGTTGCGATCACCCGCTTCGCAGCCGCCAGTGACACCGCTCACTTCTCGGTCGAAGGCTCGGGGGTGACCATTCGCGGTCTCAGCTATGTGCGCGGTGAATTCAACGGTCGTGACAGCTTCGGCGTATCGGGTGGTCGTGAAATCGGCTTCAACGACGTGCCGACCGAACTCGTCGGCTCGGTCGAGGTGTTCAAGAACCTGACCTCCGACCTCATCGAAGGCGGCATCTCGGGTACAGTCAACATCAACACCCGCAAGCCGTTCGATACTAAGGACACCTTGGTCTATCTGTCGGGCAGCGTGAACTATGGCGACTTCGCAAAGCGCAGCGCACCTGCGGCGGTCGGCCTTTTGTCCAAGCAGTGGCAGTTGGGTAACGGCGGACGCTTCGGCCTGCTCGCCAGCGCCAGCTACAACGAGCAGTTCAGCCGCTCGGACTCGGTGTTCTATTCCGCATTCATCCCGCGCTATAACGACGACACCAACGGCAACGGCCAGCAGGATGCGGGCGAGGGCCGGACGATCAACGCGGGCACGCCCTACGCCGCGACAGCCTATGATCACTACCCTGTCCCGTCGGGTCGCAATGTGGCCTATGTCCCGCTGGGCGCCGGTTCGCGTATGCAGGACTTTGACCGCACGCGCATCGGCTATTCGGGGGCGGCACAGTATGAGAATGCGCGCGGCAATCTGCTCGTAACGGCGCAGTTCCTTCGCGCCGAATCGAAGCAGACCTGGCTCGACCACACCGTCGAACCGAACGTCTATTACGCCGACGCCAACCAGATTTTCCCCCAGGGCTATAATCCCAATGCGCCGATTGCCGGGCAGACCTTCACGCAGCCCACTTATGACGCCAACGGCCTATTCACCTCGGGCACGCTGATCCGCAACGGCGGTGGTCAGTACACTACGCTCGGCAATCGTTACTTCCAGACCGACGGGTTTACGCAGGACCAGTCGCTGAATGTGAAGTGGGACCCGACCGATCGCCTGCACCTCAATTTCGACGGGCAGTATGTCTATTCGAAGGGACGGGATTCGGACGACGTCGTCGAGCTCGCCATCTTCTCGGGCGTGTCGATCGACGGCCGCAACGGCGTGCCCAAGGTCGGGGTGATTCCGCCCAACGGTCAGTCGGCGGCGGCCTATTTCAGCGACCCGACCAAGATCTACATCCGTGACGCGATGAATAATCGCACCAACAGCGACGGCCATGAATGGGCGTTCAAGGCGGATGCGCAATATGACCTGTCTGAGGACTCGTTCCTGCGCAAGGTCCGCGTCGGTGGCCGCTATTCCGATCGCGACCAGACGGTGAAGACCAACGACTATAACAATTGGGGTGCCGTCTCGGACACCTGGACCTCGGGTGGCCCCGCCACGGCAGCCCAGTATCCTGGCGCGGTAAACGGCTTGAATTTCACTGATTTTTATCGTGGCCAGGCAAACACCCCGCCTTCGACCATTTCGCTGCGTGACTCGCTCCTGACCGATCACGACGCGCTTACCGCGCTGCTCCGCCAGGCGACCAAGGCCTCGGGCGGCGGCTACACGCCGCTGGAGGATCGCGGTACGAACCTAGTGGACGGCTATTTTCTGCCGAACGAAGTCTATAATGTGCGTGAGCGGACCTATGCCGCCTATGCGCGTGTCGATTTCGGTGCCGACAATATCGGCGGCGGCCAGACCAGCCTGTCGGGTAACATCGGCCTGCGCTTCGTCCGCACCCAAGACGAGTCGGTCGGCGGCGTCACCTTCCCGCAGATCAGTACGACGCTGGGCGGCTTCTCGACCGTCGCGGCCTTCTGCGCTTCGCCCAATACCAATAACACCGTGCGTCCGATCTGTACGCTGTCCGCAGCCCAGCAGGCGGCGGTCGTCGCCTTCTCGAACGGTGCCTCGACCGCCGACGTAGCGCGGCAGAGCTTCAACAAGTGGCTCCCCAGCCTCAACTTGAAGTATCAGGTCACGCCGACCCTGCTGTTCCGCTTCGCAGCGTCCAAGGCGATCTCCCGCCCGGCCTTCAACGACCTGCGCAACTTCGTCGGGCTGACCCCGTCGGGCGGCAACACCACGGGATCGTACGGCTTCCAGTCGAGCGCGCGTAACCCGTATCTTCGTCCGGTCGACGCCAAGCAGCTCGACCTGACGGCCGAGTGGTACTTCGCCAAGGTCGGTTCGCTGACCGGCGCTGTGTTCTACAAGGAATTGTCTAACATCATCCTGGACAATTATGGCTTTGTGCGGAACTTCACCAACAACGGTCAGACCTTCGCCGTGTCGGTGAATGGCCCGGCCAACGCACCGGGTACCGCGAACATCAAGGGTGCGGAGCTGTCCTACCAGCAGACCTACGACTTCCTGCCGGGCGTGCTGCGCGGTCTGGGGACGCAGGCGACGTTCACCTATATTGATCCGGGCAAGATCCCGAACGCGACGC
Organism: Sphingomonas sp. Xoc002; assembly: GCF_050408055.1. Lineage (NCBI taxonomy): Bacteria > Pseudomonadati > Pseudomonadota > Alphaproteobacteria > Sphingomonadales > Sphingomonadaceae > Sphingomonas > Sphingomonas sp. Xoc002. The sequence goes on from NZ_CP191175.1 coordinate 1,594,616, forward strand.
CCAACAACGGCCCTGCCGATGGCAGCCGTCCGCCGGTCGACGTGGCCGGGCTCTACAACACGCTGCCGCTGGCCCAGCTGTCGAAGTACAATTTCAATGTCTCGGCCTTCTACGACTTTAACGGCATTTATGCACGTATCGCGTATAGCTGGCGGTCGAAGTATCTGCTGACCAACCGCGACTGCTGCTTCCCGTTCCTGCCGGTCTATGCGCTGGCGACGGGCCAAGCGGATGCTTCGCTGTTCTACACGGTCAACAAGCAGTTCAAGATCGGCTTGCAGGTGCAGAACCTGCTTGATGCGACGACACGGACGACGTTCGTGCTCAACCAGACCGGGCTGGAAGCGCCACGCACCTGGTTCAAGAGCGATCGTCAGTTCCAGCTGAGCGTTCGCCTGACCTACTGAAGACTTCCCCCCCCGGGGAGCACCTGGGCCGCGGCGATCAGCCGCGGCCTTTTTTGTGCCTATCGCCCCGCTTGAATCAGCGTGGCATCGGAGGGCACCAACCGGTCGAGAAAGGGCAGGATTGCTGCGCCGACGGCCGATGCATCCATGGAAATGCTCGCAGGCAGGATCACGGCGGATCGAGGCATGGCGACAACCGCCAACCGCTCGGCCAAGGCTTGAGCCAATCGCGTGACGAGGGCGGGTGGCAGCCGGCCCCCGATCAGGATCGCATTGGGGTCGATAAGGCAATTGACTGCGATGATCGGCCCGACAAGCGCGCGCACGGAATCTTGAATCCAATCTTCTATGAGTGGTTCCGCCCCCTCGGGCAGTTCGGCCAGTGCCGGTACGTTTGAAACCTCATACCCCGCAGCCGCCAGCCGTATGATCAGCGAAGATACCGACACCGTATCTTGCACACACGCATCCGTATGGCCGCCTCCCAGATCGGGCATCAGTCCGATCTCACCCGATCGATTGGATGCACCCCGCCGGTAATGGCGATCGATCACCAGCCCGCCGCCCAGACCCGCGCTGACCAAAAGATAGAAAAAATTGGGATTGTCAAAACCTGTCCCATATTCCGCCTCGGCAAGAGCCGCCGCCGCGGCGTCATTGTCGCAATGGATCGGCCACGGCAGCATCTGGCTGAGCAGATCGAAAAGATCCGTCTCGTCCCAGATGGCATAGCCGGGGGGCGAATGCGGTATGGCGATACTGCCCATCTTGTCGGGTATTGCCACTCCGATTCCGACGATGCGGCTCCGGTCTATGCGTCCTTTCGCAATCGCGGCGTCAAGTTCGTCGTGGAGGAAATCGAGGAGGTCGCTCGGCATCGGGAAGCGCATCTCGCGTGTCACCCGGCTCCGCACCTCGCCCGCCAGGTCCAACGTAACCAAGGTCAGGTGATCGCGATCGACGTTGATTCCAATTCCGAACGCACCATCTGGCTCGATCGTCAGCTTCAGCGCGGGTTGGCCGCGTCCCCCGGATCGCCGTCCTGCGACCTTTATCAGCCCCGCTTGAGCCAGCTTGCCGGTGATGTTGGCGATCGCGGCAGTGGTCAACCCCGTCTGTTGTGCGATATCGACCCGCGTGATGTCGGGGCGAAGGCGTATCGCCTGCAGTACGGTGCGCAGATTATAGTCGCCCGCCCGCGCCAGATTCGTTCCGGATAGCGAGACAGACAGCCGCGCATCACGCCGGTTTACCCCAACAGCTGGATCGAGTTCCTGCTGCTTTCCAAAAAGGCCCTCCGTAACCCCCTCCTCCAATTTTTGCGTCGTGGTATCCGCCGTCCTGAGAAAGCTCAATCTGCGATCGGGCGGGGGCAGGGCCTGGCGAGCGCGGTGCGGATGGCGGCTTCCGCGACGGGTGCCATCGCGGCGTAGCCTGCCTCATTGGGGTGGACGCCGTCATAGGTGAAGCTGGCGCGGGTCGCCTGTCCGTCGTGCAGCGCCGACCAGTAATCGGCATAGGTTGAATCAGTACGCTTTGCATAGTCCTGCATCCAGGCGTTCAGCACCGCAATCCGCGACCTGGTGTCGAGGCCGGGTCGCCAGGGGAAGTGATCGGCGGGCGGAATGGAGGCCAGGATCACGCGGATGCCGTGCGCGCGGGCCAGTTCAGCCATCGACATGATGTTCGCTTCGGTCTGTTCGGGCGTCATCGGGCCGGTATTGCCCGCGATATCGTTGGTGCCCGCCATGATCTGAACCATTTGCGGTTTAAGGTCGATCACGTCCTGACGAAAGCGGAGCAGCATCTGCGTCGTCGTCTGCCCGCCGATGCCCCGGCCGACCCGTCCTGGCGTGAAGAAGCCCGGCATCTTGTCGAACCATCCCTGCGTGATCGAGTCTCCCATGAAGACGATCGTCACGGGGCCCGTCACTTTGGTATTGGCCTCGCGGTAGCGTCCCAACCAGCCGAAGTCGTTGTGCAGCCGGATTTCACCTTCGTCGGGTGCCTTCTGCACGGGTGCGGCTGCCGGGGCGGGGGTAGCGATGGCAGGCGTCTGCTGCGCAGACACCGAAGTCGCCATTAGGATAAGCAGGGCAGGGGCGTAGCGCATCGACCTCTCCGGCACGGAAATTGGCATGCCTCCGACCGCCGGATGCCGCCTCTCCCTTTCCCTGCCACATGGATTGCAGTCAGGGTTACGGCTATCCTAATCCCTCGATAAGAAAATTTGAAATAAGTTTTCTTGACAGCGGCGTCCGGAAACCGGCACGTCGGGGTATAAAAGACAGGGGAGGATATTTCATGGCGTTTCACCGCATTCTGGCCATGTTCATGGCTGCGACGGCCCTGAGCGGCGGTGCGATCGGACAGCAGACTGTATCCGCATCTGATGCTGGAAGCGCTGTAGCGCATCCCGATCTATGGCCCCAGTTGCCCCTGAAGCGCCAGCGTGATCCCAAGGTCGAAGCGCGGGTCGACCAGATCCTGTCGCGCATGACCGTCGAGGACAAGGTCGGCCAGCTGATCCAGGTCGACATCGCTTCGATCACCCCCAAGGACCTCGAGACCTACAAGCTCGGCTCGATCCTGAATGGCGGCAATTCCGCCCCCAATAACGACGAATTCGCGCCCGCGCCCGAATGGTTGAAGCTTTTCGACGCCTTTTACGATGCCTCTGCCAAGCGAAGCGACGGTCGGCCGCAAATACCGCTGATCTGGGGCACCGACGCGGTGCACGGGGCGAACAATATCGTCGGCGCGACCTTGTTCCCCCACAATATCGGTCTGGGCGCGGCGCGTGATCCCGAGCTGATCCGCAAGATCGGCGCAGCGACGGCGGCCGAGACGGCTGCGACAGGCATCGACTGGAGCTTCGCGCCGACCGTCGCCGTAGTCCAGGACGACCGCTGGGGTCGCACGTACGAAAGCTATTCGGAAGATCCCGCCATCGTCGAGTCCTATGCGGGCAAGATGGTCGAAGGTATCCAGGGGACGGTCGGCGGCGACTTCATGAAGCCGGGCCACGTCATTTCATCGATCAAGCACTTCTTGGGCGACGGCGGCACGGGCGGGCGCGACCAGGGCGATACGCGCGTCCCCGAAGAGGTGCTGCGTGACGTTCACGCCGCCGGTTATCGCAGCGGGCTGGTCGCGGGTGCGCTGACCGTGATGCCAAGCTTCTCAAGCTGGAACGGCACCAAGATGACGGGCAACAAGAGCCTGCTGACCGGCGTGCTTAAGGAAAGGCTCGGATTCGACGGCTTCACCATCGGCGACTGGAATGCTCATGGGCAGGTGCCGGGTTGCACCAACGAGGATTGCGCGCCCGCGATCAATGCCGGGCTCGACATGTTCATGTATTCGGGTCCGGGCTGGAAACAGCTTTACGCGAACACGCTGCGCGAGGCGAAGGAGGGCACAATCCCGGCCGCGCGCCTCGACGATGCGGTGCGGCGTATCCTGCGCGTCAAGGTGCTGGCAGGCAGCTTCGAGGCGGGGCGGCCGTCGTCGCGTCCGATCAGCGGCAACTTCGATCTGATCGGCGCGCCCGAGCATCGCGCCATCGCCCGCCAGGCGGTGCGCGAGTCGCTCGTCCTCTTGAAGAACAACGGGAATATCCTGCCGCTCAAGCCCGGCGCCAATATCCTGGTCGCGGGGCGCGGTGCTGACAATATCGGACAGCAGGCGGGCGGCTGGTCGATCACCTGGCAGGGGACCGGCGTGACCAACGCCAATTTCCCCAATGCCCAGTCGATCTGGTCGGGCATCGACGAGGCGGTCAAGGCGGGCGGCGGCAAGGCGACGCTGGCGATTGACGGGAGCTATGCCGCCAAGCCCGACGCGGCGATCGTCGTCTTCGGTGAGACGCCCTACGCCGAATTCACCGGTGACCGTCCGACCCTGGAATACAGCCCGGAGGACAAGAGCGACCTAGCGCTGCTCAAAAAGCTGAAGGCCGCCGGTATCCCGGTCGTCGCGGTATTCCTGTCGGGCCGCCCGCTCTGGGTAAACCCCGAACTGAACGCGGCCGATGCCTTTGTCGCGGCCTTTCTGCCCGGCACCGAGGGCGGCGGTGTCGCCGACGTGCTTATCGCCGGGCGTGACGGCAAGCCGCGCAGCGACTTCCACGGCAAGCTCAGCTTCTCGTGGCCCAAGCGGCTCGACCAATATGTTTTGAACAAGCGTGACGCCAATTACGACCCGCTATTCCCGATCGGCTATGGCCTGACCTATGCGCAGGGTGCGACCTTGCCGATGCTGAGCGAGGTCCGTCCGGCCGTTGCAGCGGGCGACCAGAACGCGCTGTTCGTGCGCGGCCGCGTCGTCGCGGGCGCGCGCCTCGATGTCTCGGGTGCAGTTCAGCAGAGCCGCGTCGATCGCGCCGCGCAGGAGGACAGTCTTCGCTTCGTATTCTCAGGCGACGGCTTGGCCAGCGCCGCGATCGAGGAAGCCAAGGCGATCGACATCACGCGCGAATCCAACGGTCAGCTCAGCCTGCTGATCGACTATCGGGTCGTCGGCGGGCCTACTGGCGAAGTGACGCTGGGCATGGAGGGCGGCAAGGTGGCGAGCGTACCTATCACTGGCGCGCTGAAGGCTGAATCCGGTCAGTGGCGCCAACTTGCGGTGCCACTGCGTTGCTTTGCCGATGGTGGCGTGGCGATGGGATCGGTGACCAAACCCTGGGTCCTTGCCACCCACAGCAAGCTGACCCTCGATATTTCCGCGATCCGCATCGCCAGCGCCCCCCCCGGCCCGGTCAGCTGCGGCGTTCGCTGAGACGAGAAAGACGTCAGGGGCAGTCGTGCGGCCGCCCCGCAACGATAGCGATGACGACCCGGAGCAGGCATCGGGCTGCGCCGAGGCGAAGTGGTAGAGGATGGTGGGATGACGAAGGTGATGGACCGGCGCGGTTTCATGAGTGCGGTCGGACTTCTGGTGGGTGCGGCCGGCGTTCCGGCGTCGGCGGCCCGGCAAGCGGGTGAGCGCGCCTTCGTGCGGCGTGACGGTATGCGCCTGATGATCGGCGACGAGGTCTATCGCTTCGCCGGCGCAAACATGTGGTACGCCGCCTATCTCGGCGCCGATGCCCCTTACGGCGACCGGGCACGGCTGGCCCGCGAGTTGGATACGCTGGCCGCGATGGGCGTCACCAACTTGCGCATCCTGGCCTCGGCCGAGGAAGGCCCGCTCCACAACTCTATCAAGCCGGGCTTCCGTACCGCGACCACGATCAACCAGACGCTGCTCGCCGGGCTCGATTATGCCCTGTCCGAAATGGCGAAGCGCAATATACGTGCGGTTCTCTACCTGACCAACTTCTGGGAATGGTCGGGCGGCATGATGACCTATCTGTCCTATGTGAACGGCGGCGCGTTCATCAACGCCAACGATCCAGCGCACCCCTGGCCCGCCTTTGCCAATTTTAACGCGCAATTTTACGGCAATGCCCGCGCCAAGGCGATGTATGACGATTGGATTCGAACCGTCGTGTCCCGGACCAACAGCGTCACCGGCAAGCCCTATACTGCCGATCCGACGATCATGGCGTGGCAGTTGTCCAACGAACCTCGTCCGGCTGGCGATGCCGCGCATGCCCATCTCGATCAATTCTATGGCTGGGTGCGCGACAGCGCGAAGCTGATCAAGTCACTGGACGCCAATCATCTGGTTTGCACCGGCTCGGAAGGATTAAAGGGCGCGCTGGAGCAGCCGGGCATCGTCCTGGCCGAGCATGGCATCCCCGAGATCGACTATCTGACCGCGCATATCTGGCCCAACAACTGGGACTGGGTGAAGCAGACCGACCTCACCAACACCTACAAGCGCGGCGAGACGCTGACCCAGAATTATATAGCCAAGCATGTCGGCTTTGCCCGACAGCTCGACAAGCCGCTGATCATCGAGGAATTCGGCTATCCGCGCGATGCCGGGAGCAACGATCCGAAGGTGGCGACGACCTTCAAGGATCGCTTCTACAAATTGATCTATGCCGCAGCGCTGCGCGACATGCAGGCGGGCGGCCCGATCGCCGGAACCAATTTCTGGGCCTGGAACGGCGAAGCCCGCGCACAGCATGCGGACTATCGGTTCCGCGACGGTGACGGCCAATATATGGGAGACCCCCCGCACGAGCCGCAGGGATGGTACGGCATCTTCACCGGCGACACGACTGTACGGCTTGTCGCCGACCATGCCAAGGCGATCGCCCGTCTTCCCAAGACCCGCTGAGACAGGAACAGCCGTCATGCTCCGTCGCGTCCTTCGTCCGCTCGCCGTCGCCATGCTCCTTCTCCAGGCGGCGCCCCCCGTCCTCGCGCAGGAGGTGTTGGATACCGACCCCAATACGCTCGCCCCGTCAAAGGACCCAAAGCGCACCGCCAACGGCCTTGCCCAGACTCCGCCCATGGGGTGGAACAGCTGGAACAAGTTCGGCTGCAACGTGAACGAGGAAGTGATCCGCGAGACAGCGGATGCGATAGCGTCCAACGGTATGAAGGCTGCGGGCTACGAATATATCGTCATCGATGATTGCTGGCACGGCACACGCGATGCGAACGGCTTCATCACCGAGGATCGCACTCGCTTTCCTAGGGGGCTGACGGCGCTGGGCAACTACATCCATGCCAAGGGGCTTAAGTTCGGTATCTATTCTGATGCGGGGACAAAAACCTGCGGCGGGCGGCCTGGGAGCCAGGGGCATGAATATCAAGACGCGCTGCAATATGCCCGCTGGGGTGTCGACTATCTGAAATATGACTGGTGTTCTACTGGCGTGCGCAATGCCGAGGAGGCCTATGCGACCATGGCCGACGCGCTGCGTGCGACGGGACGGCCAATTCTGTTCTCACTGTGCGAATGGGGGAATTCAAGGCCTTGGCTGTGGGGCGAGAAGATCGGCAATATGTGGCGTACCACCGGCGACATCACCGACAAATGGGAAGGCAAGCACGGCTATAGCTGGGGTGTGGCGTCGATCGTCGACCTCAACGAGCCGCTCTGGCCGTTCGCCGGGCCAGGGCATTGGAACGACCCTGACATGCTGGAGGTTGGCAATGGCGGCCTGACCGAAGCCGAATATCGCGCGCACTTCTCGCTCTGGGCTATGATGGCCGCGCCGCTGATCGCGGGAAACAACGTGGCGGACATGACCCAGGCAACGCGCGACATCCTGCTCAACCGTGAGGTCATCGCGGTCGATCAAGATCCACTCGGCGTTCAAGGTCATCGAGTGACACGCGTCGGCAAGCAGGAGGTCTGGGTCAAGCCGATGGCGGATGGTGGCCGCGTGCTGCTTTTGTGGAACCGGGGCGACAAACCCACACGGATCGTTGCAGACTGGGCGATGTTGGGCTTGCCGGCTAGCGTCAAAATGCGCGGCCGCAACGTGTGGAGTCACAGAGATTTGGGGCAGTTATCTAGCAGCTACCAAGCTGAAGTGGCGCCACATGACGTCATTATGATCGTATTGGGGGGTGAATCCTCAATCTAAAGAAGTAAAATTTCTTGATTTTGCGAAATATCCTAAACGCAAGTTGAATACTTTGTTAAGGAGGGGAAAATTTATTGAGCGTGCGCAGGGCGGGATTTTTTCTTCCAAATGATGTCACTCCGCGCGCTGGCGTAGATCGCTTAAACCGCCAACTGGCTAATATGAACAAACGACAGGTGCCGGGCGGCAGGAAATGCCTATGAATGGCGGAGATTGAGTCATCGCATTCAAGGGTGGGCTGGCAACTCTCACCCACATTACGCCGTTTTCCGTCGCTATCGGCGAGCCTCATACCTGCCATTGCGAACCGCCCGCCCATCGAGCACATTGCTATTATGCAAGTTTCAATCATCTTCGATGCGGCTTTTAGGAGCTACGCTGCAGGGGCTGTATGGATAGTAGATACTGCCGAAAACCGCCGATGGTTTGACAAGCAGGTCGATCTTGATGCCAGAAGTGCCGTATTCAACCTGGAAGGCGGGATGGTTGGGCGTGAAGCAATATTGCGGTCGATCTGGAACGTCCAAGAGCACTATACAGATTGGTCGCAGATTTTCGTTATCGGCGTGCCCACCAATATTGAGTTGTCGGATGACCTGCGCGACGAGGGTAAGGTGATAGCGACGAAACAAGGGTTTGCGCTCGCCCGCGTATAGTCGGCTTGTCGGTCGCAGCGCTCCAAAAGCTGCCTGTCGCTCCACCACCAATCTCCGCCGTTGCGAGTGACCGAGCGGGCTCGCTCAAGCAGCCGATCCGCTTATATGAACGAGCGGCAGCTTTCGAGAGGCGAGAAGGCACGTGCGAACGGCCGAAATTGGGTCCTCGTTACGCTGAGGCAGGGTGGCCACTTCCACCCAGTTGCGGGCGTTCACGCGTATGCTATCCAAAGGAGATGACAGGTAGGGCTGACATCACGGCCCGGATAGCTGCGGTCTGCTATACCGGCATGGTAGCAGCGGGAGTGTGGTTCACGCTCGCGTGGGCGGGCGCCAATGACCAGTGGCGTCTTGACGAGTTGCTCGGCTTCGCGGTCGTCGCGCTGTCGCCGATACCGGTGTGCATTCTCTGCTTTCGACGTAGCGTGTAGCCGTTCCGCTTCCGCCCAATTGCGGACATGCCGTCAGGAATCTAAGCTGGGCGTTCTCTCAGCTGGGCCGGTGGATTAGACCCGGCGAGGGGAAAAGCTGGGGCCTTGCAGAAGGCAGCGGAGCCTTCACCGCTCTCCCAGCACCACGTATCCGCTAACGCCCCAAACACGGACATCTCGGTTCTCGCCAACGCGCATATTCCGTTAGTATGACTGGGCGACTTGAGAATGGCTATTCAGACGTCACTTCCGCGCCGCCAACCATAGGGGTGGGTTTCGGACCGGAAGGTAAGGGTGCCATTTCGCCCCCGTCATCTTTTCTCGACGTCAACCAATTTGGTAATGACGGTCCATAGCGCTTCCACATTTCCTTGATCGCCATTCGCTCTTGGACAGTGGGCGGGGGTGAACCGCTGAGATCCTTTAGTGGCATTGCGCATCTCACTCAGTAGCTGGATCGCAGTCATAGCACACTTTGCGCCGGGACACCGGCTGCCTTCCACCCATCTCCGCCGTTCCGGGTGGCCGATCGGGCTCGCTGAAGCAGCCGGTTCGCTTATATGAACGAGCGGCAGCTTTCGGGAGGCGAGAAGGCACATGCGAACGGCGGGGATTGGGTCAGGCCGTACCTACCAGCGGTGTGCCTTCAAGCGCGGCAAGCGTGCCGGTAACGCCTCGGTCGATGATGAGCAGGAACACGCGCTTTGCGGCCTGTACATCGCCCGTACGGCCGAGCTCGGCGTGCGCGCGTAGGAACGCCGTGCTCCATGCCGAGGCGATCAGCCCGGCGGCCAGATGGGCAAGGACCTTATCGTCCCAGTCATGGTGCTCTTCCTGCAAAAGGGCAGCCAGATCTTGAACGAAATGGTCGCGCATCTGGCGTCCTCGCGCCATCAACGTCTCGCTGGCCAGTGCCGTCTCGACAAAGGCCTGCGTATGTTCAAACAAGGGAAAGGCCTCGGACGGCTGTTCGATCATCTGGTGGGCCAGTACGCCCAGCGCTTCGATCGGCGAGGTTCGTGACGGGCGCGAACGGATTGTGTCGAACGCCAGATTGCGCGCTTCCTCTTCTCGGTCGAAGAACATGTCCTCCTTGCGCGGAAAGTGATTGAACACCGTCATGCGTCCGACATCGGCGGCGTTCGCGATCTCGTCGATCGTTACCTGATCGAACCCACGGTCCATGAAGAGGCGGGTCGCGACGTCGGATATGGTTTGGCGGGTCGCCAAGCGCTTCCGGGTCCGTCGATCCATCCGAGCATCCTTCGCTGTATTGCTCATTAAACTATACTCGGTATATAATGATGGCATATCCATTTTGGAGATGCCCTCATGGTTCCGTCAACCCGCGACGCGCTTGGCACTCGTTCCGACCACGGTGCCGTCCTCATCAGCGGTGCAAGCTTTGCCGGTCTAGCCACCGCCTATGGGTTGAGGCGGCTTGGCTATCGCGTTACCATCATTGAGGCGGCACCGGGGTTGCGACGTGGTGGCACACCCGTCGACATCGAAGGTGAGACGATCGATATCCTGAAGAGGATGGGCCTCATCGACCGTGTCAGGGCCAAGGCGCTGCCGTCTCGCCGGTTTGCGTTCAAGAATGCGGATGATTCCACCCTGGGTTCGATGGGAGTTGGCGGCGATCAAGCCTCGGAGGTACGGTACGAAATCCATCGCGATGACCTGCTGGACATCTTGTTCGATGCGGTGGCGGACGATGTCGAGTTGCTGTTCGGCCGGTCGATCACGGGGCTCGTCAAGCGCGCGGACGGGGTAGCGGTGGCTCTGGACAACGGCGAGCAGCGTGACGTCGCGGTGGTCGTCGGGTGCGACGGCAACCGGTCGAATACGCGGCGGCTGGTGTTCGGAAGTGGCGATCAGTTCACCTATTTCATGGGCGGGTATTTCTTCCTGAAAGTCGTGCCGGAGACCGGGTTGCTTCCCGCCGATACGACAGAGGTTTTCCGGACGCCTGGGCGGATGGCGATGCTCAACGGCTACGATGATCGCACCGACATCGGCTTCGGTTTTCGGACGGAAAGCGAGATCACCTATGATTATCGCGATCGGGCGCAGCAGCGGCGGTTGATCGAGGAACGGGTCGGCGATCTGGGCTGGAAGGTGCCGGCCATGCTCGCGGCCGTCGCTGGGGACGACGATTTCTATTTCGACCGGATCAATCAAATCCGAATGCCGTGCTGGTCGCGTGGCCGGGTCGTGCTGGTGGGCGATGCGGGGTATTGCGTCTCGCCGCTCGCGGGCCTCGGCGGTTCGATGGCCATCATCGGCGCGGGTCGTCTGGCAGCAGCCTTGGAGCGCTATCCCGACGATCATGCGTCTGCATTCCGTCACTATGAGGACGGGTTGCGGCCGTTCGTCGAGCAGATACAGGAGCGGGCGGCCAGCGACGGCATGTCGACCATGTGTCCGGCGGACGAGGATGAGCTTGCCGAGCGTAACCGAGAGATCGCCGCAGGCGATATGGGTTGGTAGCCTTCTCGCCAGGCGGCGCTGTTGCGGCCTGATCAGTCGCGCGCGTGATTGGCTCGAACGTTCATCTACCGCGCATGAGGCTACCCGTTGGCAACATGAACGGACGGCAGAACATGGGAAGCCAAAAACAAGCCTCGAATGACCGCAAATGGGTCGTCACCGATATCGCAGCTGAATCGGCGTGGAACGCATATTCCGTCAGTTCGCTAAGATCGACCACCTGTCGCACACAGGCAAACTGAGAGCTCTCCATGTTCAGCGGTCTTAGCCTGCCAATCTTGCTCGCGATCTTCGCCGCCTGCGCAGGCGTAATTTGGATCGCTGGCGTAAAGCTCGCTAATACGACCGACATCCTCTCCTCACGGCTCCATCTTGGCAATGCGTTGGGCGGCATCATCGTGCTTGCCGTAGCCACCAATCTGCCCGAGATCGCCATCACGGTCAGTGCCGCCCTGGCCGGCAATTTGGGGGTAGCGGTCGGCAACATTTTGGGCGGCATTGCAATCCAGACGGTCGTTCTCGCGGCGATGGATATCGCCATGAAGGAAAAAGTACCCCTGACCTATCGCGCTGCCAGCCTAACGTTGGTTGTAGAGGCGGTGCTCGTCGTGGCGGTCTTGATCGTGTCCATCATGGCGACGCAGTTGCCAAGTACGCTTATTGCTGCCCGCCTGACCCCTGGGGCGGTTTTGATTGCGGTCCTATGGGTGATCGGCGTGTGGCTCTCCAACAAAGCAAGCAAGGGACTGCCATGGCAGGATACGAGCGGCACCGCTCCCGACGGCCAAAAAGAGCGCAAGGGACACTCACAGGCAAAAAAGGATGACGCGTCTGGCGAGAAGGGTGAGAGCACTCTCCGCGTTGCATTAGTCTTCGGCGCGGCTGCGCTGGCGACCCTAGCAGCCGGTGTGCTGCTGGAACGGAGCGGCGATGCCATAGCTGAGAACATCGGTCTCAGTGGTGTCCTGTTCGGCGCAACAGTGCTTGCAGCGGCCACATCGTTACCCGAACTTTCGACCGGCATTACGTCGGTCCGCTTGAAGGATTATCAACTCGCGGTCAGCGACATATTCGGCGGGAATGCCTTTCTCCCGGTCCTCTTCCTATTGGCCGTCGTCATTTCCGGTAAGGCGGTGCTACCTGACGCTCAGGCAAGCGACATCTATCTCGCAGGTCTTGGCGTCCTGCTTACCTGCGTCTACGCTGCAGGCCTCATATTCCGGCCCAAGAAACAGATGTGGCGCATGGGAATCGACTCCCTCGCGGTGATCACCCTCTACACTCTCGGCGTAGGCGGCCTGTTCGCAATATCCAGCGGTCACGGCGGTTAATCCAGTATCTTGGACAGGAATAGAGATAGAAAACATGTCTCCCAAGCAATCCGTGTTGCCGATGAACGCGCGTCAGCAACCAAGCGCAGTCAAGGAGCCGCGAACGACTGATTATGTGTCTTGCCGGTCGCGGAAGGCGCACTGCAGCTGAATCAGGTCGGCAAGTCGCATCAAGCCGAAAAATCGAGCAAGGGGCGGGGGAGTAGCGCGGCGCTTCGAAGGCAAACGTTATCAGGACCAACCTCGTCGTCACTTTCACGCGGCGGTTCGCGTCACGACCGTGTGACAGACGTATAATATCAGTTAATTAGCTGGTGCCCGTCCTCGCCCATGGCTAGCAAGGAGCCAAATTCGGGGGAGGTACGACGATGAAGCGCAGGACGATGATGCTCGCAGGTTTTGCGGTCATGTTGGCGAGCGCTGCTAGTGCGCAGACGGCGCAGGATGCCGCCAAGGCGTTCGGCATGCGCGAGGACGTGCAGCAGGTCAGCATCTCGCCCGACGGAACGCAGCTCGCGCTGGTGCGCGCGATCGCCGGTGCGGGTAGTGCGGTTTTCGTCTTCGACCTCGTCGCCGGCTCACGGCTGTCGACCGTACTCAGTGCGACCGGGCGGCCGGACCAGATTTCCTCCTGCAACTGGTCGACGCCCAAGCGGCTGATCTGCAATATCTCGACGCTGATGATGTCCAACGGCATGCGCTTGCGGTTCAGCCGCGTCGTGTCGATCAATTCCGACGGCAGCGACCTCAAGCAACTGAGCGGCGAAACGCGCGACAGCGTCTACGGTCCGGCACAGTTCGGCGGCGGGGTTATCGATTTGCTTGGTGATGACGGCGCTGGCGGATCGGTGCTGATGACGCGTGTCCATGGGACACAAAGTCAGACGGGAACGCTGCTCGCCGCCACGGTCGCCGGATTGGGCGTCGAGCGGGTCGACACCACCACCTTACGCCGACAGGCGGTCGAGCGGCCGAACGGGCACGCCGATCAATACATCACCGACGGTCACGGCACGGTGCGCATCATGGGCGTCGCGAGCGCCGCGGACAGTGGCATGCTCACCGGCAAGACCACCTATTTCTATCGTAAGCCCGGTGATCGCAGCTGGCTGCCGCTATCGGTCGTGACATCTAATGGCGCGGGTGTGGCCACCGGCTTTGATCCTTGGGCGGTCGACCGCGATCTTAACGTCGCCTATGGCTTCGACGCGCAGGGCGATCGCAGTGCACTCTTCAAGGTTTCGCTCGACGGCAGCCTCAAGCGCGAGCTTGTTCTCGACAATCCGAACGTCGACGTCGACGGCATCGTCCGTATCGGTCGGCAGCGGCGCGTCGTCGGCGCCAGCTTCGCCACCGACCGACGCCAGGTGGTGATCTTCGACCCTACGCTGAAAGCGATCGCCGCCTCGCTCAGCAAGGCTCTGCCTAAGCAGCCGATCGTCACCATTGTCGATGCGACCGCCGACGAACAGAAGCTGGTGCTGTTTGCGGGCAGCGACGTCGACCCGGGCCATTTCTATCTGTTCGACCGTACCGCGCGCAAATTGTCGCCGATCCTGCCGGCGCGTCCAGACTTGGAGGGCAAGACGCTGTCGCCGGTGAAGGCGATCACCTTCAAGGCGGCGGACGGCACGATGATCCCCGCCTATCTGACGCTGCCGCCGGGCGGCGCGGACAAGGGGCTGCCAGCAATCGTGCTACCGCATGGCGGACCGGGTTCTCGCGACGAATGGGGTTTCGACTGGCTATCGCAATTCTTCGCCAGCCGCGGTTATGCGGTGCTCCAGCCCAATTTCCGCGGCTCGACGGGCTATGGTTCCAACTGGTTCCAAAAGAATGGCTTCCAGTCGTGGCGCGTCGCGATCGGCGACGTCAACGATGCGGGGCGCTATCTGCTGTCATCGGGCATCGCCGCGCCGGGAAAGGTCGCCATCTTCGGCTGGTCTTATGGCGGCTATGCGGCATTGCAGTCGGCAGTGCTTGATCCCGACCTATTCAAGGCAATCGTCGCCGTAGCGCCGGTGACCGACCTCGAGACGCTGCGCACCGAGCACAACGATTTCGTCGACTATCGCCTGGTCGATGCCTTTATTGGGCATGGCGAGCATGTTCGCTCCGGATCGCCCGCGCAGAACGCCGATCGTATCAAGGCGCCCGTCCTGCTGTTCCATGGTGATCTTGACCAGAATGTCGCGGTCGGCGAGTCACGGCTGATGGAGAGCAAGCTTCGCGCTGCCGGTAAACAGGTGCGGTTCGTCGAGTATAAGGGGCTGACGCATCAGCTCGACGACTCGGACGTGCGCACCGATATGCTCGGCAAGAGCGACACGTTCCTGCGTGCCACGCTTGGGATGAAGGACTAATTCGTAGGAAGGACACGGGAGCGAGCGAGGGGAACGTCGCATAAGTGCGCATTACTTAGGGGCCGCCCGCCTGACCATTGAATCACCTCTACGCCCAAAGCGGATGGTTGGCTTCACGCATTCGCAGCGCTCTCATGCCTAATTCGAGCTGATACTGTCTCGAAGGTCGACATGAATGAACGTCTGAAGTGCGATAGCAGGCAGGGGGCAATGAATGTCTGGGTTCGGGTCTTCGTTGTACAAGAGTAGATAACCAGTCCCTAAACCGACGTTCATACTCCCTATTGTACGAGGTCTTTCATTCGTGAGCTTTGTCTTTCCGCGGGGGTCTCCGCTTCTTGACTGGCATCTCTGCAGTAAGCCGGATCCATGTCGGCGCATGGTCGCTGGTCTGCTCCCAGCCGCGCACCTGCCTGTCCACCTGCGCGTCCTCGAGCCTATCGGCGAGTGCTGGGCTGAGCAGCAGATGATCGATGCGGAGACCAGCATCCCGCCCGTAAGCGTTCCGGAAATAGTCCCAGAAGGTGTAGATCGTCTCATCCGGGTGAAGAGTGCGGAGCGAGTCCGTCCAGCCCTGGTCGATGAGGCGCGCGTAGAGCGCCCGGACCTCGGGTGCGAAAAGGGCATCCTTCGTCCAGCGTTCCGGTTTGTAGACGTCGGTTTCCGTCGGCATCACGTTGAAGTCACCGGCGAGCACTACCGGCAGGCCGCTTTCGAGCAGCGTCGCCGCGTGCGCGATGAGCTTCTCGAACCAAGCGAGCTTGTAGTCGAACTTGGGGCCGGGCAGCGGATTACCGTTCGGCAGGTATAGCCCGCCGATGATGATGCCGTTCACTGCGGCCTCGATGTAGCGGCTCTGCGTCGGGTCGGGGTCGTCCGGCAATCCGCGCCGCGTCTCGTGGATCTCGCCGACACGGCTGAGGATGGCGACCCCGTTCCAGCTCTTCTGGCCGTACCAGATCGCGTTGTAGCCGAGGTCGCGGATCGCGGTTGCCGGGAATTTCTCCTGCGGCGCCTTCAGCTCCTGCAGGCAGACGATGTCGGGCTGCTCATCCTCAAGCCAGCGCAGCAGCACCGGCAGGCGGCCGTTGACCCCGTTCACGTTGTAGGTGGCGATCTTCATGGGCTTTTCAGAGATCCGGCAGGATCTGGTCGGCACGACCCCAGCCGGCGAGTGCCTTCGAGCCTGCACGCTTCACCAGTTCGGCGGCATCCCCGACATGCCAATGCGCCGGCTTGTCGATCGTTTCCATCTCCTTCCAGGTGATCGGCACGGCGACGGGAGCGCCGGGGCGTGCGCGCACGGCGTAGGGCATGACCGCCGTCGCGCCCCGCTGGTTGCGGAGGTAGTCGACGAAGATGCGGCCTTTGCGCTGCGCCTTCGGCAACGCTGCCGTGAAGTTGTCCGGGTCGTTCTGGGCTACGGCCATCGCGAGGCGTTGGGCGAAGTCCTTCACCTCCGGCCACTCGGCTTGCGGGGTCAGCGGAGCTATGACGTGCACACCCTTGCCGCCGGTGACCATCGGGAAGGTTTCGAGGCCGATCTGCTTGAGGATGTCACGGAACTGGAACGCCGCGCGTCGTACGGCCTCGAAGTCCAGGCCCTCGTCTGGGTCGAGGTCGAAGACGAGGCGATCCGCCTTCTCCACGTCCTCGATGCGCGCCCCCCAGCCGTGGAACTCGATCGTCCCCATCTGCACGCAGGTTAGAAGGCCGTCGGGCGTATCGACGTAGAGGTACGGCTCTTCATGGCCGTCCTTCTCCAGGATCGCGACATGATGCACGTCCGTGCCGAAGGTGCCGGCGTCGTGCTTCTGGAAGAAGCACTTCTTCGCCCGCCCTTGTGGGCAGCGGACGAGGCTGATCGGCCGGCTGCCGACCCACGGGAGCATGATTGGAGCGACGGCGGCATAATGGTCCGCGAGTTGTCCCTTGGTGACCCCCCCTTCGGGATCGATGACGCGGTCTCGGTTGGTGATGACGACGCTCGATGCGACGTCGGCAGCTACGCTTGCAACCGCCGCCTCCGTCTCGAGCACGACGGCTTCGGCCTTCTTGTCGGCGCGCAGGCCGAGGTAGCTCGGATGGCGCAGGGTGCCGTCCTTCGTCATCTCGGTGTAGGCGATTTCCGCCACTAGCGTTGGTCTGATCCAATGCGCGCCCTTCACCGCCGAACGCGGCGCCTTGACGGGGACCTCCTCGCTGGCGAGCGGTTCCATCAGCTCGCGGAGCTTCAGGATCTCGTCGTTGTCGAAGCCGGTGCCGACCTTTCCCGCATAGCGGAGCTTGCCGTCCTCGTGGACGCCGAGCAGAAGTGATCGGAAGCCGCGGCCCTTGTCCGATGACGTCCAACCGACGATCACGAACTCCTGTTGCTTGATGCACTTGGTCTTGAGCCAGGTGCCGGCGCGCGAACCAACGTAGGGCGCATCGGCTCGCTTGGAGATGACGCCCTCCAGACCCGCGCCGCAGAACTTCTCGAACAGCGCCTCGCCCTTGCCGACAATGTGGTCCGAATAGTGGATGGGTCCGGAGTTCCCCTCGAGCAGCTTCGCCAAGCGCTTCTTGCGCTCGACCAGCGGCAGGCTCGTCAGATCCTCGCCGTCGAGGCTGAGTAGATCGAACCCGTAGAACTCCAGTCGACCCGGCTCGGCCTTGATGGCGGATTGCAACGTCTGAAAATTCGTGCGGCCGTCGGCATCGATCACGACAACCTCACCGTCGATCAGTGCCGAGTTCGACGGAAGGCTCTCGGCTGCCGCCACGATCGACTTGAACTTGTCCGTCCAGTCCAGACCGGATAGCGTGAACGCATGGGAGACGCCATCGCCGATGCTCAGCAGACATCGGTAGCCATCGAATTTAAGCTCGTGCAGCCAACCGCTTCCCTCGGGCACCCGATCGACCAGCGTGGCGAGTTGCACGGGTTGGAACGGAGGTGCGGAAGCGCGGACTTTTGGACCTCCTAAAGCGCCTGCCTCATCAGTCCTGCTGTACCTCCGCGCCATGTGATCAGCGTCCCCGATGCAGTAATTGCAGGGTACGAACGGACGGACGGAGCGGCTCGAGGGAAACCTTGGTCATTTGGCCTTCTTGAGCTTCTCGGCTGCCTCGTTGAGCTTTTCGCGGTCGTTACCCACCTTCTTGATGAGGTCTTCCGCCTGCTGCGTGGTGATGCCGTGCTTCTTGGCGAAGTAGCTCACCTCGTAGCCCTCTCCGCCGGCAACCCGCGCACGATCGCCGGCGCCGCGCTTGCTCTTGTCGTCAGCCATGAGTCTTCTCCTTGGCAATAAAATCGACAGCCGTTCAAACTGGTTCCGAAACGATGTGCTCCATTCAGCGAAAATCTCGATGATGGAACGGTTTAGGTCGTGCAGGGTAGGTGGCCCATGTCGGCACTCATAGGAACCGCTGGCTGGGCGATCCCGGCCATCGACAGGGTCTCGTTTCCGGAGGATGGAACCGCGCTGCAGCGCTATGCGGCGGTGATGCCGTGCCTTGAGGTCAATTCCTCCTTTCACAGGCCGCATAGACGGGCCATCTGGGAACGGTGGGCGGCGTCGGTGCCTGATGGCTTCCGCTTCTCGGCCAAGATCCCCAAGGAGATCAGCCATATCCGAAGATTGGTGGACGCGACGGAGGCGCTCGACCGCTTCCTGGCTGAGGCAGGCGGTCTCGGTAGCAAGCTCTCGGTCATCCTTCTGCAGCTGCCGCCGAGCTTAGCGTTCGATGCCTCAGTCGTATCCTCCTTCCTTGCCGCGGCGTCGTCGCGCACCGAAACCCGGATCGTTTGCGAGCCTCGTCATGCGAGCTGGTTCACGCGGGGGGCCGACGCGCTTCTCGTCGACCACGAGGTCGCACGTGTCGTGGCGGATCCCGCAGCGGTGTCGGACGCCGCAAAACCCGGCGGGTCGCGCGGTCTCACTTATCGCAGGCTGCATGGCTCACCCGTTATGTACCGATCGGCCTACGGGGAGGAGAGGCTACGTTGCTACGCGAGCGAGATCGTCGCGGATCTCGCCGCGGAGCGACCTACGTGGTGCATGTTCGACAACACCGCCTCGTCCGCGGCGCTCGGCGACGCGCTGAACCTGATCCGGCTGCTCGCGTCTTCGTCCCTGGAACGCTGAGCTCGACGCCTAGGCGGCGATACCGTGAACGGGCGCAGGCGTCGAGCGTTCGTACGACGAACCGCAGCCCGGCCGAATGGAGAGCAGCATGGTGGCGACCGACCTCTCCCCGATGGAGGCGAAGCTGGTATCTGACCTGCCGGACGACGAAGGGCGGCAGTTCGAACCCAAGTGGGATGGGTTCCGCGCCCTCATCTTCCGCCAGAGCGACACGGTCGAGATCATGTCGAAGTCCGGCAAGCCTCTCAGCCGTTACTTTCCCGAGGTGGTGCAGGTTATCCGTGAGGTCGGCTGCCCGGCATTCGTACTCGACGGCGAACTCATCCTGCCAGTCGGCGACGTGCTGTCGTTCGATGCGCTGCAGGCCCGGCTCCACCCGGCAGTCAGCCGCGTCGAGCGTCTTTCGCGCGAGACGCCCGCTCAGGTCATGCTGTTGGACTGCCTGATGGTCGATGACCAGGATTTGCTAAACCGACCGCTCGCAGAGCGTCGGGCGCGTCTGGATGCCTTCCACCGTTTCCATGGCGGCCCAAGCATCGCACAAGGCGCCGCTCTGCATGGTCTGCGTCGCCGACTGCGATGAATGAGCGTCCGCTTCCGGAAAAGAACAAAATGCCGGTGAATGGCTGGAACTGGGTCGGTGTCCCGTGTGGCTGACCGATAACAGCTGGAAGCCTGCCCCCTTTGCGCAAACCAAAGCGAACACCATCTTGGAACGCATGGATAATCTTGAAGACCTGGGTCTGGTAGACGATGATGACATCGTCCTAGACGAAGCCTCGCTCGCGCTGGCGCTGCTCGATCACGACAAGATCGACATTGGCCTATATGAGGACGTGCTTTCTGACATTGCATCGCGGCTCGACGGGGTAGGCGCCGGTGTTGTCGATGCTTCGGAGCGTGCTGCCTGCCTTGCACAGGTGCTTGCCGAGGAGTTCGGTTTTTCGGGTGACGCGGAGACGTATGACGATCCTGACAATGCCGACCTGATCCGCGTTATCGACCGTCTGCGCGGTCTGCCGATCAGCCTGTCGATCCTGTACGTGGCCGCGGCTCGACGCATCGGCTGGCCCGCCGAGATACTGAACGTTCCTGGGCATGTGCTCGTCATGCTCGGGCATGAGGCCAACCCTGTCATCATCGATCCATTCCGCGGAGGCGCGCTCGTTGGTGTCGAACAGATCACTGCGTTGCTGGC
Source organism: Sphingomonas sp. Xoc002 (assembly GCF_050408055.1). Taxonomy (NCBI): domain Bacteria; kingdom Pseudomonadati; phylum Pseudomonadota; class Alphaproteobacteria; order Sphingomonadales; family Sphingomonadaceae; genus Sphingomonas; species Sphingomonas sp. Xoc002. The sequence goes on from NZ_CP191175.1 coordinate 1,615,120, forward strand.
CTCGGCAAAAGGCGGCGCCTCGGCCGCAGTGCGGCACGTAGCGGCCATGGAGAACCGCGCGATCCTTGTTCGCCTGCTACTCAACCAGGCAACCCGTGCAGAGAAAGCCGGTAAAGGTCGGCGGGCTTTGGTGCTTTACAGCCGGATGACGTCGATCGCGCCAAACTATCCCCATCCCTGGTGGGAACGCGCCCGACTGGAACTCATCGACAATGACGTAACCGCCGCCCGCGCCAGCCTTACAGCGATGCTCGAAATCACGCGTGAGCCAGCTTTGCGAGGACGGGTTACCGGCATGCTGAACGCGCTTGTTGCAGGATAGAGGCCTACCAGTTTCGGCTCTATTCGAATGCCATTTTCAGCTGGCGGGCGACGATCAAGCGCGAATGGGGAAAGCCGGCATGGCTGAATGAACGGCAGGCCGGAAGCGCGTGACACGCCTTGTACTTCTTCGACACCTTGGTGAGGATGTGCACCAAAACCGGGGAGAAGCCGTTATGCGTCGTCGAACTTTTCTTGCCGCCGTGCCGGGGGCGGCGCTTTTGCCCGGTTCGGTTATCGCGGAACCACAGCAGGATAGCACGCGCGTATCCAGTGGGCAGGGCGCGCCAGGTCCAGGGCAGGGCGGCGCGCCTCAGCCGGAGATTCCGTCGCTCCCGAAACGCTGGGAGGTGGGTGCCGATCGCTTTTTACGCCCCGACGTCACCGCGGGCGATCGGCCGGTCGGGGCGAGCTTCGCGTCCCGCACGGCGGCATATGGGCTCAACGGCGCTGCGGGTACGGCCCATCCACTGGCGACCCAGGCCGGCATCGACATCCTGCGGAAGGGCGGGTCGGCGGTGGATGCCGCCATCGCGATCAATGCCTGTCTCGGGTTTTTGGAGCCGACCTCCAGCGGCATAGGTGGTGATGCCTATGCGATGATCTGGGATCCGAAGCAGCGCAAGGTCGTCGGGCTGGCGGGATCGGGCGCGTCGCCGCGGGGGCTCAGCCTGGAGACAATACGGTCGCGGGCGCGGGGCGGTGCGCTGCCGCCGCTGGGCGCTGTGACCGTGTCGGTCCCGGGGGCGGTCGATGCGTGGTGGACGATGCACCAACGCTATGGCCGGCTGCCTTGGGCGCAGTTGTTCGAACCGGCGATCGCCCATGCCGAGGCGGGAGCGCCGGTGCCCGACATCATCGCTTATTACATTCGGCGCAGCATGGCCGCGTTCCGCCGACCCGGCAACGGCATCGAGGAGACGGCGAACGCGCTGCGAACTTATGGACTCGCCGACGGTAAGGGACCGGCGACGGGCCAGGTGTTCCGCAATCCCGACCTCGCACGCACCTATCGTGCTATTGCAAAAGGCGGCCGAGACGCGTTCTACGCCGGCGACATCGCGCGCGTCATCGATCGTTACTTCAAGCGTATCGGAGGCTGGCTTCGGTACGAGGATCTTGCCGCGCATCGCTCCGAATGGGTCGAACCGCACCGAACGGGCTATCGCGGCGTGGATGTGCACGCGCTTGGCGCGAACACGCAGGGCATCGCTACGCTGCAAATGCTCAACATCCTCGAGACCTTCGATCTGGGCGATGCCGGCTTCCAGTCGCCATTTTCGATTCATCTGCAGGCGGAGGCGAAGCGGCTCGCTTACGAAGACCGCGCGCGCTTCTACGCCGACCCGCATTTCAGCAAGGTGCCGGTCGAATGGCTGATCTCGAAGGAATATGCGCAGGCGCGGGCGAAGCTGATCCGGCCCGATCGCATCCTCGAACCCGTTTATCCGGGCCAGGCGCCGAGCCACGGCGACACGACCTATTTCAGCTGTGCCGACAAGGACGGCATGATGGTATCGATGATCCAGTCGAACTTCCGTGGCATGGGGTCGGGCCTGGTTGCCGACGGGCTGGGCTTCATGTTCCAGGATCGCGGGCAGCTGTTCAGCCTGAAGGACGGCCACCCCAACATCTATGCGCCCGGCAAGCGACCGTTCCAGACGATCATTCCCGGCTTCGCCACACGCGGAGGTGATCCGTGGATGAGCTTCGGCGTGATGGGCGGCGATATGCAGCCGCAGGGGCAGACGCAGATCATCGTCAACCGTGTCGACTATGGCCTCGAGATCCAGTCCGCGGGCGATTCGCCGCGCTGGCACCATGAGGGATCGTCGCAGTCGATGGGGGAGGATGCGGCAGGGCTAGGCCCACGTGGCTTGCTGCGGCTGGAGACTGGCGTGCCGATGGCGACGCGGCAGCGGCTTGCCGAAATCGGGTGGGCGATCGGCGAGCCCGACGGTGGTTTCGGCCGCTACGAATGCGTGGAGTATCGCATGGACGGCGCGACCCGCGTTTATGCCGCGGCGAGCGAGATGCGCGCCGACGGCTGTGCGCTGGCCTATTGAGGAGACGCTGCCCAAGCGGTGTTGACGAAGCGGTAGCACGCCAGGCGAGGGGAGCGTGGCGCTAGGGCAGCGCTGTGGCGACATCGGCGGCAAAGCGCGCGATGTCGAAACGCGCTGCGCCAGGATCCTCGCCGCGTCTCACGATCACCAGATGTCGCGCAGGGATAACCATCACATATTGCCCGCGGTTACCCTGTGCGGCAAAACTGCCCACCGGCAGCCCCTGTCGGGGGCCGAACAGCCACATCGTTGCGCCATAACCGGGGCCGCTCGGCGGCTGGGGTCCGCTCGGCGTCGTCATGGTGTTTAACCAGCCCGCCGGCAGCAGGCGCTTGCCCGCCCAGACGCCGTCCTGGGACCAGAATAGTCCAAGCCGCGCGAGGTCGCGGGCGGTCGACCACACCTGGCTGGAGAGGACGTAGTTGCCGTGCCAATCCGTCTCCGCGACCGTGTGCGCCATGCCAAGCGTGCCGAACAACTTGTTCGGCCACATGCGGTACCTGTCCTCGCCAATCCGCTGCCGTGCGGCATAGACGGCGAGAAGGATGTCATTGTTCGCATAGCGAAAGCGCGTCCCGGGCTGGGCCTCCAGAGGCCAGGACACCGCTTGCTCATCTACGGCCGTGCCGCCGAAATAGATCGCGTCGGTGCGGTTGCCGGCGGTGTCGCTATGAAGGCCTGACGCCATACGCAGAAGGTTGTCGAGCGTGATCGATTGTCGCGGGTCACCGGCGCTCCACTGCGGCACAACGGCTGGCCCTTGGAGCGCCCCGGCATCGACAAGGCCTATCAGCGTTCCGGCGATCGACTTGCCGACCGACCAAGTCCGGTTCGACACGTACGGCCCAAAGCCGCTGGCGTAACGTTCGGCAACGACTTTGCCGTCTTTCACGACGATCACGCCTGCCGTCTTCGCACCGGCGCCATAGCCACCGGCGAACGCTTTGCCTACGGCTTCAGTCAGCGGCACGGAAGGGCGCGCTACGTTACCGGCATCGCCCTGCGGCCATGGGCGGGGATCTGCCCCCGCGATCGGTGGTGGTGCGGCCGATGCCTTGCCCGCCGGCGCCTTGCTGCCGATCGGCAGCGTCACGCAGCCACGGCCATTGCGCCAGACCGCGTATCGCGGTGGCAGCGCGGGGTCGAAGGCAACGGCGACGGACCCACGCGCGCGGTCGATCTGCGCGGTGAGCGTCGGCACAATCTTGTCATATTCGGGATAGATGCCGGTCAGTTCGTCGGCATCGATCTGCGCCGGGGTCCGACCGGCGTTGAAGAGGCCCGAGCAATAGAGTGCGGCCTTATAGCCCGCCGCCACCGCGCGTGGGTAGGTGCCGGCCGCAGGCTGGGCGACGATCTGGGCGTTCGCGGGACCCGCCAGGAGCAGGGCGAGGACGACTGACTTTGATATCCGCATCGTCGCATCATTCCATTACCCCCCGGCTACGGCAATCCACTTATCCGAAGCGTGCCGCTCAGCGTTCCCCTGTCTGGGGATTTCTGTGACAAGGAATGGGCAGTATGCCAGGATGATGGCCGCCCATATCCTATACAGCTTTCGTCGTTGTCCGTTCGCGATGAGGGCGCGATTGGCACTGGGCATCGGTCGCGTGCGCCATGAGCTTCGGGAGGTCAGGCTTTCCGACAAGCCTGCGGAACTGCTCGCCGCGTCGCCCAAGGGCACAGTGCCGGTGCTTGTGACGGCGGAAGGTGCCGTGCTCGACGAAAGCCTCGCGATCATGCGTTGGGCGCTGCGTATCCGGGACCCGGAAGATTGGCTCGCTCGTGACGATCCCGCGCTGATCGCAGCCAATGACGAAGTGTTCAAGCACCACCTCGACCGGTACAAATATCCTGATCGCTATGGCTCGGACCCAACCAGGTATCGTGATCTTGGCTTCGAGTTTCTACAAGATCTGGAGATGAGGATCGGGGTTGGCGGTCAACTCGGCGGCACAAAGGCGGGTCTGACGGATGCCGCCATCATGCCTTTCGTAAGGCAGTTCGCCGGGGTCGATCGAGCGTGGTTCGACAACCTGTCCCTGCCACGGCTGAAGCCATGGCTCGCCGATCATCTCACTTCCAATCTCTTTGGAAGGATCATGCACAAGGTTTCTCCCTGGTCTCTGGACGGGACGGCGATCGTCATCGAAGGGCTGACGAATGCAGATCGGTGACGTGACGCTAGCTGAGCAAACAGCGGCCAGGCTGCAATTAACGAGCGTCCGCTTTCAGGAGGGGGCCGCGCGCCGTTGAATGGCTGATATTGGGTCGTCGCAGCGGCGGTTTTACGTAGGCTTATAGGCACCATCCGTTGACGGGAATGCCAGCGTACGCACGAAAAAGCGGATCACGTCGTCCCGGTAATAGGCTCCGGCCGGTCCTTCCGGATCATGAGCGACGCCAGGCATTACCAGCTGCTCGACCGGCTTATTCGCGCGGATCAGCGCATCGACCATCCGCATACTGCTCGACAATGGCGCGTTCACGTCGGCCGTGCCGTGCATGATCCGCAGCGGCCCCGACAAATGCTCGGCAAGCGCAAGGTTTGAGCCTGCGGCATAGCCGCCGGGGTTGTCGGCAATCCGGCCCATGTCCGGTTCGTTGACCAACGCATCCTCATCAAGCGCGCCCGGAGCACCGGCGTAGCCGGCTTTGAAGAAGTCCGGTGACGCCAACATCGCGCGGATTGCAAAATAACCGCCCCAGCTGTGACCGTGGATGCCGACTCGGGTAAGGTCCATCCAGGGCCGCGTCTTGGCGAGTTGGTGCAACCCTGTCACATAGTCCGAAATCTCACTCTGACCGATCTTGCCATAGGTCGCATCGCTAAACGCCTTGCTGCGGCCTGCGCTTCCCCGCACGTCGATCGCGACGACAACAAAACCAGCGGCGGCCAGCGCCTCGGCGCGGCGCATCATCGTGTTGCCGGTGTAGGTGCGTGAGAGAACCGTCCCGAACGGACCGCCATAGATGTAGGCGACGACCGGATAGCGTCGCGTCGGATCGAACCCGAACGGGTGATACAGCGCGCCGTGGAGCGATGTCACGCCGTCAGCCGCCAGAGTGCGGATCGGCTCAGGGGGAGCATAGCCGGTCGCGGCAACAGCCCTCGAATCGGCGATCGTCAGCGGCGTCCGGCCGGTGCCATCGGAGCGGATCAGGTCCCGCCTGCGGGGGCTGGTCCATGATGAGTGGCTGTCGACCAGATACCGGCCCGATGGCGAAGATAGTGCCATGTGGACGCCGCGGTCGACCGCCACGGGGCGCAACGCGTTACCCTTCAGGTTTCCGCGATACAGGCGTTCGTCATAGGGCGCGGCAGGATCGGCGGCCGTCACCAACAGCGTGCCGTCATCGCTCACGCCATCCACCCGGACGACGGGAAACGCGCCGCGTGTCACCTGAAGAATCAGGCGACCAGCGTCGTCATAATGGTAGACATGCCGCCACCCATCACGCTCCGACATCCACAGGAACCCGTGCCCCGCCGCAAGCGGCACGACCTGCTCACGCCAGCCGCCGACCGCGAAATTAAGGTCCGCGACTTTGGTGTCCCGCCGTTCCTCCCGAAGAAGCCGCCGAACCCGCCCGTCACGTCCGATCGACAGGAGGTCGAGCCGTTTGCCGTCACGCGCGAGATGGAGGACGAGCGCGGCGCCGTCGCTACGCCAATCAGCCAGCCAGTCATATCCCTCGTCCTGACCGTTTGACACTTCCCGCAATTCGCCGCTGGCCGGATCGAACAGATGCAGCCGCGCGCTGGCGATCGGCGTACCTACTTTGGGATAGGGGACCATTACCACCTGTTCGCTCGCGGCGGTGTAATCGACGACCGGAATATGGTGCACCATGCGGCTGTCGATCAGCCAGACGGCCAGCCGGCCGTCGGGTGACCAGGGCTGTTCGGGCAGCTCCCATGCAAGATCGGATGTCCCGGTACGCTCTATCACGGTACGGCCCGCCACGTCGAATACCGCAAATCCCTCGCCCTGTTGTAATACAATCCGGTCGCGGCTGGGTGATATGATCCCTCCTGCCAGGTGCCGTGCGTCCATCCCGCCCTTTTCGATGCGTCGGACGTCCGGCTTTGCAAAATCGAGCCGAAATCCATTGCTAGCATAGTCGAAAACCAGGCCACGCTCGTCCGGCGTCAGGACAAACGGCATCTGCTCAGGAAGTGCCGCATCGTGCCCTGTCAGCGCGGCCAGCTGCTTATGCAGTCTGACGGGGGTGATGATCGGACGGCGTTTCCGCCGCTCAGCATCGACCATTACCCAGGTTCCGGCCATCGGGCCGATCGCGTCCCAGAACACGAGCTGTTCGCCATGCTGTAGCCAGCGCGGTGCGACCATGCTGTCGCGGATGGCTCGCGGCCAAGCCTCGACCCGCGCGGCACGATCGAGCCGCGAGGCGGTATCGTCGAGCGATTGGGCCGCGATGAAGCCCGATAATTCCAGGGAAACGGCGACGGCTAAGCAGAACAGGCGGATCATGATCCCGCTCTAGCTCGCGCTATTCCGATAATACCAATATATCGTTGAAGCCTTATCGAGATAGAAACGATCATGATAGACCTACGCCAACTGCAGTTGTTCGTGTCGGTTGCCGAGGAGCTGCATTTCGGCCGGGCTGCCGCCAGGTCGGGTATGTCGCAACCGCCGTTCAGCCAGCAAATCCTGCGTCTCGAACGCGATTTGGGTGTCGCCCTGCTCCATCGTACCAGCCGCCACGTCTCATTGACATCCGCCGGTATGGCGCTGCTCGTCGAAGCCCGCGCGTTGATCGCCAGGCGGGATCGTATCGTCGATATGGTCAGGAGGACGGCAATTGGGGCGGCCGGAACCCTGCGCATCGGCTTTGCGGCATCGTCTGCCGTGGGTGTCCTGCCGATCATTGTCCGAGACCTTCGCCTAGCCTTGCCTGACGTGAGCTTGCAGATCGACGACCGCGACGGAGTCGACATCGCTGCTGCCATACGCCTTGGCACCCTCGATGCCGCCATCGTTCGCGGGCCGTTCCCCGCGAAGGATATCATGGTCGAGACACTTTACCGTGACGGCTTGGTGGCCGTGTTGCCGGGGTCGCACCCGCTTGCCGGGCGAGCGGACCTGGCGATCAGCGACTTGGCGGGCGACGATTTCATCCTGTTTCCCCGAATGGGCGCGCCGGAATTGTACGATACGATCATCGGTCTTTGCAGCGGGGCGGGCTTTTCGCCTGCCGTCGTTCAGGAGGCCAGCGCCTGGCTTTCCGTCGTCGGATTGGTTGAAGCCGGTTTGGGCATAACGATAGCACCAGCCCTAGCCGCGCGAGGCTGTCCGCAGGGCGTCGCGGCAATACCGGTTACAGGCACATTCGACCGCACCGAACTTCAGATCGCCTACCGACGAGGCGAATTGCATCCGTTGGTTGCGCGCTTCCGTGAAATTGCTCTGTCAGCGATGCAGACTTGAGGGTTTCGCTTCGAACCACCGTGATTTCCATGAGTGGCTTTTAGGCGGCAGGTTGGCCTTGGCTGTATTGGCATTGGCAGCATGAACGAATGGCAGCCTGTAAAGAAGCTGACAGGTGTTTCAAACGGCCGGGATTGGGTCGGCTCAGCCGGTTCGCGTCACGTGGGCGAGAAGTTGATCCAGACATATGACAGTCAGACTGACCCTTGATATTCCTCGTTGATCGGTCGGGGCTTAGCGCCCGATCGGTCATGGGCAAATCTGGATCTACCGAGACGTCTGACGTGAACGAACAGCAAATCCCGGCGGAGCTCCGAGGTTCGGACCGGTTCGAGCGGCTGGTCAATTCGATCAGGGATTATGCAATCTATCTTCTGGATCGCGAAGGTCATGTCGCGAGCTGGAATGCCGGAGCCGAGCGGTTCAAGGGATACACCGCCCAAGAGATCATCGGGCAGCATTTTTCACGCTTCTATACCGACGATGATCGCGCCGCCGGCCTCCCGGCCCGTGCGCTGCAGATCGCGGCGGCCGAGGGCGTTTTCGAGGCAGAGGGGTGGCGGCTGCGCAAGGACGGCACGCGCTTCTGGACCAGCGTGGTGATCGACCCAGTGCGTGACGACCAGGGGACGCTGATCGGTTTTGCCAAGGTCACGCGCGATATAACCGACAAGCAGGAGGCGCAGCAGGCCCTGCGGGAAAGCGAGCAGCGGTTCAGCCTGCTGGTGCAGGGCGTGAAAGACTATGCCATCTACATGCTCGACCCCAACGGCTTCGTCACCAACTGGAATCGCGGCGCGCAGGCGATCAAGGGGTATCGTGCCGACGAGATCATCGGCACACATTTCTCGACATTTTACACCGAGGAGGATCTGCAGAGCGGCGAGCCGACACGCGCCCTGCAGGTAGCGATCGAGCAAGGCAAGTATGAGGTTGAGGCGTGGCGGGTACGCAAAGGCGGCGCGCGTTTTCGCGCCGGTGTGCTGATCGCGCCCATCGTCGACGGCCGGGGTACGCTGATCGGCTTTGCGAAAATTACGCGCGACCTCACCGAGCGCTGGCAGGCGCAGCAGGATGTCGAGCGTGCGCGCGAGGCGATGGCGCAGGCGCAGAAGATGGAGGCGGTCGGTCGGCTGACGGGCGGTGTCGCGCATGATTTCAACAATCTGCTCACGATCATTCGCTCGTCCGCCGACTTGCTGCGCGTCCCGACGCTATCGCCCGGAAAGCGCGACCGCTATGTCGAAGCGATCTCGGAGACTGCCGATCGTGCTGCGGCCCTAACCTCTCAACTGCTCGCCTTTTCACGTCGGCAGCCGTTGCGGCCTGAGGTTTTCGACGTCAGTGCGCGCGTTCTGGAGATGCGTCCGCTGATTGAGACGAGCGTCGGCTCCTCGATCGTCATCGCGATAGAGCCGGGCGAGGCTGCGATCGTCAACGCGGATCGCAATCAGTTCGAAACTGCGTTGCTGAACCTCGTCATCAACGCCCGCGATGCGATGCCGGCGGGCGGTACGCTGACGCTGGCCAGTGCGACCGTCGACGGCTTGCCCGCCGTGCGCGGTCACGGCCCGGCGAGCGGCCGCTTCGTAGCGCTACGTGTCTCAGACAACGGCAGCGGCATCGCACCGGACACGATGAAGAATATCTTCGAGCCGTTCTTCACCACCAAACCCATGAACAAGGGTACCGGTTTGGGGCTTAGTCAGGTGCACGGCTTTGCCAAACAGTCCGGGGGCGACGTCGATGTCGAGAGCCAAGTCGGTATCGGGACGGCCTTCACGCTTTACCTCCCTTTCGCGGCAGGCATGCAACTGGTCCACGCCGTGTCCGACATTCCGAAACACGCCGCGGTCACTCGGCGTATCCTGCTCGTCGAGGACAATGAGGCCGTCGGCCAGTTCGCGCGGAGCCTACTTGAGGAACTGGGGCAGATCGTCACTTGGGTACAGAGTGGCGAGGACGCCCTCGCGCTGCTTGAGCGTGCGCACGAAAAGATCGACTTCGTCTTCAGCGACGTCATCATGCCCGGCATCAACGGCCTGGACCTTGCCCTCCGTATCCGCGATCGCTGGCCAGCGATGCCTGTCGTACTCACCACCGGCTATAGCGATGCGCTAGCGGAGCAGCAGGACCACGGCTTCCCTTTGTTGCGCAAGCCCTATTCAGTTAGCGGTCTGACGAAATTTATCACCTGACGCGAGAGCAACGCGCTTGCCGTCTGCTCCTCCGCCCAGCGGGAGCCTGCAGTTCGATGAATGGGTGTCGGATGTTGGAAGGCGGGAAAGGTAGACTGAACGGCTAAAAGTGGGTCGTCGTGGCGAAGGGGAGGGCGGCAGCTCCCGCCCGCTTGCGGACATCTACCAAATTGTCGACACAACGGTCCATGCCGTTCTACCGCTTCATGGTCCATGGTCGTGATCTGCGGCATGGAGACGGCGTGCGCGGGTTTTTCACGACACGCCACGCCTATGCCCCTACTCAAGAGCAAGCCGCGCAGAAGGTGCTTTCGCGCCTAATGCGGGAGTTCACCATAGGGGTGTCAGCTTCGATCTGGGATAGCGAAGCACCCGCATTGTCAATTGAAGAGGGTCGCCGGATCGGCATTCATCAACTTCGTTCTGCGCCAAACAAAGGTAGCACTTTTTACGAGCCGTAAACGCCTGCATTTACTACAAACTTGCGATCCGCTACCGCTCAACAGCTGACATTCGCTGAGCCACGTCGATCGGACCTCGCCGCCCAGGGATACACAATGACCGTTTTAGCTGATGCGGGAAAAGCAGATCGCTACCTTGAGCCTGGCACTCGCGTCCGGCTCGACAGCTTGGTCAACGACGATGACCAGACCACCTCTGAGTTCGGCGTGGTGGTCCATTGCTGGCTCGATGCGGGGATCGGAATGTTTGACTGCTACGTCGCCTTTTTCGGCGGCGAACTGCCGGTCGGAGAACTCGCTGAAGCACCGTACGTGCTTCGATATGGTGCGATCTCGCTAACCGTGCTCCAGGACGCGAGTTAAAGCTAACTTCCGCTAACGCCCAGTTGCGGACGTCAGGAGCGACCGCCTATAAAATCGCGATGACGTCACGGGAATGCATTGCGGGCAGGCTGGCCGACGAGTGGCTGGCAATGCTGGGCAAACTCCCTTGGCACGATCTCGCCATTGCTATTCGTCGGCGTGGGCCGCTACCGTGTGGCGAAACTACTTCGCTCCCAACGGAGATCGGCCTGCTCGATGTCAGCGATAGCTACGAGTGGGTGGCGGAAACAGATGGGGCAATCCGTATCGCTATCGAGGTCTTCGATTGTCCCGATGAACCCGCGCTCGCATTCCGCGAAAGGATCGTCGAGCGGCCAGGTGCCAGCTAATTCAATGCCCGCTATCCCCCAATTGCGGACATCTGGGGCGCGTGGCAAGTTGGAGGCATGGCACGCCTGACCTGCATCGCTTTAGCCATCGTGCTTCTTATCGTCGGCTGGCTCATTTTCGAACTCACGAACGTTTGGCCGTTCAATGCCAGCTTGGTTTCGATGATGCGCGCTATCTTTGCTTTAGGGGCGCTGGGTAGCCTTCTTACGCTATTGTTCACCCGCTCTCGCGCGATGCCACCTCTAAGCTTGGCAGGTTCGTACATTGTGATTGGCTTCTTGACGAACTCGTCGCACTTAGGGCCGTACATTGCGTCAAGTGCAATCTTGGTGACGCTCCTCGCAATCTTAAGCACGTTTGCGCGTCGACCGCTCTACGTCCGCTAACCACCAACGCCGGCCGTTCATCCGTCTAGCGCGGCCATGGATGATGAGCTGTTTCCGATATGAACGAATGGCAAAAGATGGGAAGCAGGAGAGACGCCCCCAATGACCGATTATGGGTCGTCTCCGCCGGAATACTGCTAGGGGCTTACTCTTGATGCCGCCGACACCTGCGGAGGGGAGGCTGTCAGCCTGAGTCCCAAGTTCAGCGCTCCAGCATAAAGGCCGCCGGGGGCATCCATAGTTATACTACGTTTTGGCCCCTCGCCTGTCGATCCCACGGCATGTGCACCGCAATCATCGCCAGCGCAATTCCAAGCAGATCCCCCGGCTGACCGAGCCTCCAGCGTAACAGTCCTATCTGCGGGGAGATAGCCAGCCATGGGAAGATACGGTGACTTTGCCCACGAGGGAGAAATCGACTGTGCGTGGGAATTCCCAACCAGCACTAGCGCTCGCAAGCCTTGAGGCACGCGGCTGATCAGTGACGACGCGAGTGCATTCTCGTATTTCGCGTCGCTATATTCGCCTGGTCGGAAACTGAAATTAGGCTGGAAGGCTATGACGCTCTTCACTCGGCCCGCCGCCCGCAATTCACGCAGTCGTTGAAAAAGCCGAAAGTAACTCTGGCTGGACCTACCGTCCGGCAACGGCTCGTTCCACATCTTGCTTGCGGAAAACCGTTTCACCGCCTGTGAGCTGCCATCTGAAGCTATAAACTCGTCGATGGCGGGTTGCTCTACGGCCGCCTTTTCGACCGCAACGACCACAGGTTCGGAGTTCGCCGCGAGGCAAGCTAGATCAGCAAAAATCTGTGGTGCCTCATTTGTGCCGTGAACCTCGCCAACGACGACCCAGCGCAAATGGCTGCTTCTGAACAGCGAATCCGCGCCAGGGATGGAGCTGCATTCGATGTGGCGCAGCTTCGACTTGAAAATTTTCGGTAAGGGCGCTGGCGCGACAGCCTGCAATGGTAAGTTAGCGGGGCTGGGATTATCGACCAACGATGATGGCGAGGCCATAGTCATCAATGACGCAGCAATCACGCGGCCAAGCATTCTACATGCTCCCAATCCCTTTATGGTTGGAAAGCTGCCCTCAATTGCCACTATTTTGCAAGACGTGTCTGACGTGCTCCCCTGAAATCATTCTAGAGAGCCGGTTGGCTGGCCCGGGTGCGCCCGTTCTCTGTAATCGGGAGATGAACGAATGACAGAAATTGGGAAGGGGGCAGGGCGTCCGGAATGGCCGTTTCTGGGTCGTGACGGCGGAACAGGGTGGCTATTTTCGCTCAATGGCGGACGCTTATCGGTTGGTACGAATTGGAGTCAGTTTCCGTTGATGGTTTGTGTAACGCTTGTTCCATCGTAGGCGGACCACGGAATGCCTTATCCTGACACTCGTTCCAATCAACGATGGCGAACAGGTCCTCAAGGCGGATGTCTGAGCCAGACTGGCTTATCATCAATATGATCCACCATAAGCCAGACTGAATGCTTTGCCTTGCTCGCCGTTGGGAAGCACCCGCGATCAAGGCTAGCGAACAGGGTCCCTGCACTGATAGCAGCAGACTATGAGCCACGTATCGCCCACTAACGGCCCATCCGACCAGATTGCGGCGAGACTTTTCCGCCTTTCGCTCGGCGTTTTCTTCATAGGCGGCTTTGTCGCCTCGTCGGTCAGCCTGCTAGTTCCTCGGGTGCGGTTGGCGTGGGAGCTAAACTATGCGCAGGCCGGGGCAATCCAGTTTGCCTCTTTCTCAAGTTATCTGGTGTTCGCTGCACCCGTGGCGGCGTTTGTTGCGCGTCGAGGATATATGCGTGCTAGCGCCGTTGGCCTTGTACTCATGGCGGTTGGTTGCGCGTTGCTTATCGCCGGTCTGGGTGGCCAACACTATATAGGCGTGCTGCTGTCGCTGACCTGCATCGCAACTGGGGCGACGTTTTTGCAGATCGCGGGCAACAATGTGATGACGGTGGTTGGGGATCCCCGCCGGGCGGCGATGCGGATGAACCTGCTGCAGGGTTTTAATTCGTTGGGTACGGTAGTTGGGCCACTGATCGGGGCGACGACTTTGATAGCTACCGCGCCCGGGCATCAAACGGGTTCAGGCCTACCCGGGCTTTCCTTCGGCTTTGCCGCACTAGTGCTGGCCGCTCTGGCCTTTGCCTTCCTGCAAAACCGCTCGCTGCTATCCGGGCTTGGTCCGGATGCCGGGGGTAGCCTAGCTGGCGGATGGCGTTCAGCACTGCGTGATCGGCGGTTGCAGGGCGGCGCCGTTGCCATTTTCGCTTATGTGGGGGCCGAGGTGACAATCGGCGCCTTGCTGACCGACTTCCTGATGACAGCGCATGCAGGAGCTTGGAACCCCGTCGTTGCCGCGCGGTCGGTTGCCCTTTACTGGGGCGGGGCGATGATTGGGCGGTTCGCAGGAGCCGCCATGCTTCGACAAGTGCCTCCGACACGCCTGCTAGCTTCGGCTGCGGCGAGCGCGGCGGCCCTGGTACTGGCCGCCATGATGGGACATGGCTCGATCGCTGCTGCCGCTCTTCTGTCGATCGGGTTATTCAATTCGATCATGTATCCCACCATCTACGTCATTGCGCTCCCGCCGCAGGCGGATCGTGCGCCCGTTGGGGGAATGGTTCTCTGCATTGCCGTGGTGGGGGGCGCGATCATCCCGCTGCTAACCGGGCTATTGGCCGATCGTTTCGGCCTAATCCCTGCCTTGCTTCTGCCAGGCCTTTGCTACCTTCCGGTTCTGGCATTCGCGCTACGCCATCACGCGTCGAAGGAGCTGGCCCGGACCATCAGTTCATAGGGGAGTTCGATCGAGGATGTCGCACCACTGGGACCATCGCTGCACTCCGCAAGCAGGCTGACGGCTGCCGCCGCCATCTCGCTATTGGGTTGCCGGATCGTCGTCAGTTGTGGCCAGGCCATGCGGGCCAGTTGGGCATCATCGAACCCCGCAATGGCCAACTCCTGCGGTACGGCGATCTGCGCCCGCATCGCGGCGACGAGCACGCCGAGCGCCATCTCGTCGTTGCTCGCGAAGATGGCGCTGGGTCGATGCGCGCCATGAAGCAGGGCTTCGGCCGCGACGATACCGGATCGGAAGGTGAAGTCGCCCTGGAAAACCTGCCGCTCATCGAATGCCAAATTGGCGGCATTCAAGGCATCCTGAAAGCCGAGCCAACGGCGGTGAGCGGAATGATGGGTCGGGTTGCCCTTGATGAAGGCGATGTCGCGGTGGCCAAGCCGGATCAGATGCTCCGTCATGGTACGTGCTGCGGCGCGGTCGTCGATCCTGACATGGGGGGTGCGATCGACATCGCTGCCCGGCGCGATCCGGACCAACGGCACGCCATGCCGCTCGAAAATGGCGATCAGTTCCTCGCAATCGCAGATCGGCGGCGTCAGGATCGCGCCGCCCAGTTTCAACCCGACAAGGCTTTCCTCCAGCCGCGCCTGCCAATCCAGCAGATGGAGCGCCACGGTTTCGATGACGACGTGGCGGCCCAGCGATCGCGCGCGGTCGAGGGCACCAAGCAGCACGTCATTGGCATAGCTGCAGGCCGGATCGTCGAAGAACAGGCCGATCAGGAAGGACCGTGCGCTCGACAGGCTGCGGGCAAAGGCGTTGGGCTGATAATTCATCTCCGCCACGACGCGCGCCACGGCATCGCGTACCGCCGGGCGGACATGCGCTTCACCGTTGATGACACGGGAAACGGTCTTGGGAGAAACGCCGGCCTGTCGGGCCACGTCCTTGATAGTGAGCGCCTTCATGAAACATCCGGTCGAAAGACAAAGAGCGGCCTGGCGGATCGGTCGCGCCGGTGAGGTGCGCCGTATCACGCAAAAGCGTCCCACACGCCGTCGCCTTTTGCAATCGGGTGCAGGGCTCCTCGCGGAGCATAGAAGCCGCTGAAACGACGGTGGCCGATTGAGCGTTGACATCGTTGTCAGTCTTGCCGACAACGGTCGTCGAAAACGGGAAGATCGGGAGAGGATCATCACGTCGGCGATGCGCGTCGCGCATGTTCACGTGGCCCATGCGCCTCGATTCGGTTTCCCAACCCCTGTTCGGAGCGCCGCCATGTCCTATCGTCACGCCCTTATCGTCGCGCTTCTTGCGGGGGCCGCGCCGGTCGCCGTGTCGGCGCAGCAGGCTCCGTCGCAGCCGCAGGCGACAGAGGGCGCATGGCGGGACAAGGGTGCTCCGGCGGTCGACCGCGCCCGCGCTCTGGTCAAGGCGATGACCCGCGACGAGAAGCTGGCCTATGTCCACGGCCTGTTCCCGCCGATGACCAAGGAACGCCATGCCGACATGATCCCGTCGGCCGGCTATGTCCCAGGCGTGCCGCGCCTGGGCATTCCGACGCTGCGGGAGAGCGACGCGAGCCTGGGCGTCGCCAATCAGGTCGAACAGCGCAAGGGCGACACCGCCACCGCCCTGCCGTCCAGCCTGGCGACGGCGGCCAGTTTCGATCCCGCCATCGCCTATGCCGGAGGCGCGATGATCGGGGCGGAGGCGCGCGCCAAGACCTTCAACGTGCTGCTGGCAGGCGGCGTCAACCTGACGCGCGATGCATGGAATGGGCGGAACTTCGAATATCTGGGGGAAGACCCGCTGCTGGCCGGGATCCTGGCGGGCGAGTCGATCCGCGGTGTCGAGTCCCGGCATATCGTGTCGACGGTCAAGCATTATGCCCTGAACGCGCAGGAGACCGGGCGCAATATCCTCGACGCGCGCATCGATGAGAAGGCATTGCGCGAAAGCGATCTGCTTGCCTTCAAGATCGCGATCGACGGGGGACGCCCGGGATCGGTCATGTGCGCCTATAACAAGGTCAATGGCGACTATTCGTGCGAGAACCGCTTCCTGCTGACGCAGGTCCTGCGCGACGAGTGGCGCTATCCCGGCTTCGTCATGAGCGACTGGGGCGGCGTCCATTCGACCGAGAAGGCGGCGCTGGCCGGGCTGGATCAGGAATCCGGGCAGGAACTCGACAAGCAGATTTATTTCGGCAAACCGCTGGCCGATGCGATCGCGAGCGGTCGCGTGCCCGAGGCGCGGCTGGATGAGATGGTCACGCGCATCCTGACCGGCGTCATCGCCAGCGGGCTGTACGACGATCCGACGCCAGCGACCGCGCAGGCCATCGACTATGCCGCCCATGCCGATGTCGCGCAGCACGCGGCAGAATCCGGCATCGTGCTGTTGAAGAACGACCGCGACGTCCTGCCGCTGGCCGCGACCGCGCGGCGGATCGTGCTGATCGGCGGCCATGCCGATGTCGGCGTCCTGTCCGGCGGCGGATCGAGCCAGGTTCGCTCGGTCGGGGGTGCGCCGATCGAAATCCCGCTGACCAAGGGCGCGGCGGCCTCGTTCGCGCGGATCACCTATCACGCCTCCTCGCCGCTGCGGGCGATGCAGGCACTGGCCCCCGGTGCGAAGGTCAGCTTCGTCGACGGACGCGATCCCGTGGCTGCGGCAGCGGCGGCCAAGGCGGCCGATATCGCGATCGTGTTCGCGACCCAATGGCAGACCGAAGCGCAGGATGCGGTCTCGCTGTCGCTGCCCGATAACCAAGACGCGCTGATCGCGGCGGTCGCCAAGGCCAACCCGCGCAGCGTCGTCGTGCTGGAGACGGGCGGGCCGGTCCTAATGCCTTGGGCGGATCAGGTCGCAGGCATCGTCCAGGCCTGGTATCCCGGCCAGCGCGGCGGCGAGGCGATCGCCCGCGTCCTGACCGGCAAGGTCGACGCCTCGGGCCGTCTGCCGATCAGTTTTCCGGTCAGCGCTGCGCAACTGCCCCGGCCGAAGCCGGTGCTGCCCGCTGGCGTGACCGCGCTGACCGATGCGTCCAGCAACGCAGGCGTCGTCGATACGGGCGATCTTGCCCCGTTCCCGGTCGACTATTCGGAGGGAAGCAATGTCGGGTACCGCTGGTACGCCGCGCGCGGCGACCGGCCGCTTTATCCGTTCGGCTATGGCCTCAGCTACACGCGCTTCCGCTTCGGCACCGCCCGGTTCACGGGCGGCGCGGCTCCGGCCGTGGGGGTCGCCGTGACCAATATCGGCAAGCGCCAGGGTGTGGTCGTGCCGCAGCTCTATCTGACGGGCACGGGGCAGGGGCCGATGCGGCTGGCGGGGTTCCAGCGGGTTTCGCTGGCACCGGGCGAGACGAAGAAACTGGCGATCCCCGTCGACCCCCGGATTCTCGCGCGCTGGACCGCAGGCAGCGGTTGGGCGGTCGCGCCGGGCCGTTATCGCCTGACGCTCGCCACCGATGCGCAGAGTCCCGTCGCGAATGGCGAGGTAAGTGTGGCGGCGGAAGCACAGTCGCCCGGTTGATTGACCGGGCGCCGTGCCCTCACGGCATTTTGATTGACACCGATGTCGGTCGGTATAGCTATGAACAATAAAGAAAATAATTAGCCGAATTCATCGGCAAACAAGCGGCGCAAAAATAGCCGCAATGGGAGAGGTGGGATGAAAGGGAAAACGCTTGCGCGCGTGCTCGTGCGCTCGACATCGGTGCTAAGCCTGACGGCGGGGTTGTTGTTGGCCTCGCAGGGGCAGGCGCAGACCGCACCGATCGACCCGCAACAGGGCACGCCCCAGGCGGATACCAGCAGCCAGACGCCCCCACCGGGCGAGGCAAGCCCCACCAACCCCCAGCCCGAAACCACGCCCGACGACATCGTCGTCACCGGCGTCCGCGCCTCGCTGGAACGCTCGATCGCCATCAAGCGCGACTCGAACGGTGTCGTCGATGCGATCAGCGCGGAGGATATCGGCAAGTTCGCCAACACCAACCTCGCCGAGTCGCTGCAGCGCATCACCGGCGTTTCGATCGACCGGCGCAATGGTGAGGGTTCGACCGTCACGGTCCGCGGCTTCGGCGCGCAGTACAACCTCGTCACGCTCAACGGCCGCCAGCTGGCGACGTCTAACATCGTCGCGGTCGGTGGCGACCAGGGTGGTGACGGCGCGGGGGGCTTCGGCCGCTCGTTCGACTTCTCTAACCTTGCCTCGGAAGGGGTGAAGACACTGGAGGTCTACAAGACCGGGCGCGCGGCGATCCCGTCGGGTGGCATCGGCGCGACGGTCAACGTGGTCAGCCGCCGCCCGCTCGACAATGCCGAAACCGGGCTGGTCGGGTCGTTGGGCGTCAAGGGCAGCTATGACAACAGCTCGGCCGACTGTATCGACTGCGGCGCGCGCGTCACGCCCGAGGCGTCGGGCACCGCCAGCTGGACGGACAGCGAGAAGCGCGTCGGCGTGTCGCTGTTCGGCAGCTATCAGAAGCGCAATTTCAGCTTCGCCAGCGTCGCGCCGGACAATTGGAATATCCGCTCGCTCAACGACTTCCTGAACCCGTCCAACGGTTTCGTGAACGGGGCGACCAAGATCAACAACCGCCCGAGCGGCAATCCGCTGGTGTCGGTCCCCAACGACTTCCGCTATCACTTCTCCGAGGCCAGCCGCGAGCGGATCAACGGGCAGGCGATCCTGCAATTCCGCCCGACCGACACGCTGACCTTCACCGCCGACGGCCTCTATGCTCAGCTGCGCCAGTCCGAGCGCCGGTCGAGCCAGTCCAACTGGTTCAACCGCCCCTTCAGCGAGGTGACGTTCGACGATGCCAGCAACGGCATCGCCACCACCCAGTTCCTGGCCGAGACGATCAACGGCGTGAAGGACGCGGCGTACGAACAGGCCTATCGCGCGCAGAAGAACCGGCTCTACGATGTCGGCGGCAATATCGAATGGAAGCCGAGCGACCGTTTTACCCTGTCGATCGACGGTCATATCGGCGAGGCGCAGAGCCTGCCCGACAATCCCAACGGCCAGACATCGACCACCGTCGCGATCAACGCGCCGGTCGTGACCGGCCATACGCTGCGCTGGACCGATAACGGCTTTCCGCAGCAGACGCTGTCGATCAACGACGGTACGCAGAGCACGACCCCGACCGGCCAGCCCTTCATCAAGGGCAACAATAACGGCGTGCTGGACGTCGGCGATCTGGCGAGCGCGGTGCAGCGCCAATTCGCGTCGAACCAGACGCAGCGGATCCGCGAGCTGCGCGCCGATGCGGCCTGGGACTTCACCGACCAGATCCGGTTCGATGCCGGTGCCGATTATCGCACCACCACGACCCGCCAGACCCAGTTCAACACGCGCCAGGTGCTGGGCGACTGGGGCAACTCGCTGCCGCCCGATATCGCGCGGCTGGCACCGGGGCAGGTTTTCCAGTTCTGCAACACCTGCAAGTTCGAGCATAACAACCCGAACGCCGATCCGAACACCCAGATCGCCTTCCGCACCGAGGACGCGACCAAGCTCTACAACACGCTGTTCAACTATTATTCCGGCGTGACGAATGACGGCGTCGACCACCGCAACAATATCGACGCGAACAGCGACAATTCGGTGCGCGAGAATATCTGGTCCGGTTATCTCCAGGGCAGCTGGAACGGGCAGGTTTTCGGCCGCAACGCGCAAATTGTCGCGGGCCTGCGCTACGAGAATACCAAGGTGCGGGCGGTGTCGCTGCAGCCCGTCCCGTTGGCGATCGTGTGGACGGCGGACAACGACTTCGTGATCCAGAACAGCACCGACCAGCAGGCGATCTCGGCGCGCGGCTCCTATAGCAACTGGCTGCCTGCCGTGGACGCCAAGATCGAGGTTCTGGACAATTTGTTCGCCCGCGCCTCGTACAGCAAGACGATCTCGCGCGCGCCTTACGGTAATCTGTTCGCCTCGACCGGTGTCGGTGCGCCGGGGCGGCCGACCGCGATTGGCGGCATCGCGACGGGCTCGTCCAACAATACCGGCCTGCTGCCGCTGTCGTCGGACAATATCGACCTATCCGTCGAATGGTATCCGCGCAAGGACGTCTTCCTGTCGGCGGGCTTCTTCGACAAGCGGGTGCACAACTTCATCGGCAATGCGGTGGTGAACCGCAACCTCTTCGGCCTGCGCGACGCGACGTCGGGGCAGGCGGGCACCCGGTCGGGCACGGCCCGCCAGCAGTTGAGCAACACGTTCGGGGCGGACATCACCGACGTCAACCTGTTCACCTATACCGCGCTGCTCCAGCAGAATAACGGCAATGTCGCGGCGGCGAACGCGCAGTTCGCGGCCAATTACAACACGCAGAGCCGCGCGCTGAACCAGGGGTTCGTCGACTCGATCCTCAGCCAAGTCGACATCAGCCCGAATGCCAGCGATCCGCTGTTCAACTTCGCGGTGAACACGCCGATCAACAACCGCGACGCGCATATCTACGGCGTCGAACTGGCAGGCCAGTATTTCCTGGGCGAGACGGGCTTCGGCATTGCGGCCAGCTATACGCTCGTTCGCGGCAATATCGGCATCGACATCGCGGCCGATCCCAGCGTGAACACCTTTGCGCTGGTCGGACTGTCCGACACCGCCAACGCCACGTTGATCTACGACAAGAACGGCATCTCAATGCGCCTGTCCTATAACTGGCGCGACAAGTTCCTCAGCGACATCAACCGTGGCGGCGACCGCAATCCGGTCTTCACCGCGCCCTATGGCCAGCTCGACCTGTCGATGAGCTTCGACCTGACGCCGCGCTTCGCGCTCGGCTTCGAGGCGATCAACCTGACCGAGGAGGGCGTCCAGACTTATGGCCGCGACCGGATGAACACCTGGTATCTGTCCGAAGGCTCCGCCCGCTATCTGATCGGCGCGCGGTATCGCTTCTGATTATGGAAATTCGGAAGGCCGCTGTCCCCCCCGCGGCCTTCCGGGTACATGGGGCGATCATGGCCGCACCTGTCCTGCTCAACAATATCGACCATCGCGACCTTCGGGTCGCGATCGGTCATCATGCGCGCTTCGGCGATGCGATTAACCAGACCCGTGTGTTCCCCGCCGAGTTCGAGGAGCTTCACCGCGAATACGCCATATTGCTGCGGCGGGACGAAGGCGGGGCGCTCTATGCGACCGTCCTGCTGGGCCTGGACCCGGACGAGAACCTGTTCCTGACGGGCAACCGATGGGAGGCCCGCTACATCCCGGCCACCCGGGCGCGCGGGCCGTTTTCGATCGGTCACGACGCCACGGGCGAGCCGATGGTCTTCATCGACCCCGAGCATCCGCGACTGACCGCCGATGGCATGCCCGTCTTTCGCGAACATGGCGGCAACGCGCCGCTGCTCGACCATGTCTCAGTCATGTTGCAACGCATTTATGAGGGGGTGCAGACCGAGCAGGCCATGTACGAGGCCTGGGCCGCGCTCGACCTGCTGACACCCGCCGTCCTGCAACTCGATCTGGACGAGGGGCGGCGGTACAATGTGCCGGATTGCCTGACGATCGACACGGCACGGCTGGCGGCGCTGGAGGCCGGGGCCTTGGGCGATCTCCATGCGCGCGACTATCTGCGCCCGGCGTTCTGGATCGCGTCCTCGCTGGGCAATCTGCGCCATCTGATCGACCGCAAGCTGAGCCGCGACGGACATGGCTGACCGCCTGCCCGCCGCGCGGCAGGCCCGCGAGCTGACGGAAACGGGGGCGCCCGATCTGGCGGCGCTCATCGAAGGCAACGAGCCGGTCATCCTGCGGGGCTACGCCGCGCAATGGCCATTGGTCCGGGCAGGACAGGTTTCCGCCCGTGCGGCCGCCGAGTATCTCCTACGCTTCGATCGTGGGCGACCGGTGACCGGCTATGTGGGGGACGCGGCGATAGGCGGGCGTTTCCACTATGACAAAACCGCCACCGGGCTGAATTTCCAGACAGAGACGCTGCCGCTGCGCGCGTTCCTGGCGCGGCTGCTGGACAAAGCCGACGGGCAGGGGGGACAGCCTGCGCTCTATATGGGGTCGACCGATCTCGACGCCTATCTGCCGGGTTTTCGCGGGGAGAATGATCTGGTTGCGTCCGACGGGCTGTTCGACCGTCACCCGCCGCTGGCCAGCATCTGGATCGGCAACCGGACCATCGCCTCGGCGCATTACGACATGGCGAACAACGCCGCCATCTGCGCCGTCGGTCGGCGCCGCTTCACCCTGTTTCCCCCCGATCAGACCGGCAATCTCTATCCTGGTCCGCTTGCCCCGACGCCGGGCGGGCAGGTGGTCAGCATGGTCGACTTCGCCCAGCCGGACCTTAATCGCTATCCCCGTTTCGCCGATGCCATGGATCAGGCGGTGGTGGCCGAACTCGAACCCGGTGACCTGTTGGTCTATCCGGCGCTGTGGTGGCACCATGTCGAGGCGCTGGAAGCGTTCAACATCCTCGTCAATTATTGGTGGAACGCAGCGCCCGACTATCTCGACACGCCGATGGATAGCGTGATGCATGCGATGCTTTCGCTGCGCGATCGACCGGCTGCGGAGAAGCAGGCCTGGCGGGCGATTTTCGACCATTATATCTTCGGTGACGGCGAAGCGGTTATCGCCCATCTGCCGCCTCCGTCGCACGGCCCGCTCGCGCCGCTCGACGAGGCGATGGCGCGGCGGCTTCGCGCCTATCTTCTGCAAAGGCTGAACCGATGAGCGATCCCTATCCGCCGACCCGCGTCGTCATCGCCGGGGGCGGGACGGCGGGGTGGCTCGCGGCGACGGCGCTGGTGCGGCAGTTGGGGCCGCTGGTCGACGTCACGCTGATCGAATCCGACGAGATTGGTACGGTCGGCGTCGGCGAGTCCACCATCCCCACGGCGCGCAGCTTCCATGCCTTTCTAGGGATCGACGAGGCCGATTTCATGAAGGCGACCCAGGCGACCTTCAAGCTGGGCATAGCCTTCGAGAATTGGGGACCAAAGGGCGCACGCTATTTCCATCCGTTTGGAACGGTCGGCCGGTCGGTCGCGATCGCCGATTTCCAGCATTTCTGGCTGGAAGCCAAGCGTCGCGGGTTCGGCGGTGCGTACACCGACTATTCGCTCGAGGCGCGGGCGGCCGAGGCGAGCCGGTTCGGGCGGGACGAGGCTGGCACCCTGGCCTACGCTTATCATCTCGACGCCACGGCCTATGCCCGCTTTCTGCGCGGGATCGCCGAACCGGCGGGGGTTCGCCGGGTCGAGGGACGCATCGCCAAGGTCGAGCGCCACGGTGAGGGCGGCGACATCGCGGCGCTTCACCTGACATCGGGTAGCCGGATCGAGGGGAATTTGTTCCTCGACTGCACGGGCTTTCGCGCGCTGCTGATCGAGGGCGCGCTGGAGACGGGCTTCGAGGATTGGAGCGAATGGCTGGCCTGCGACCGCGCCTTGGCGGTTCAGACCGAAGTCGTCTCTTCCCCGGTTCCCTATACCTGCGCGATTGCGCACCGGGCGGGCTGGCGCTGGCGCATCCCGCTTCAGACGCGGGTAGGCAACGGGCTGGTCTATTCTTCTGCCGATATGAGCGAGGACGAGGCGACCGCGACGTTGCTTGGCGGAATCGAGGGGACGCCGCTGTTCGAGCCGCGCGCCATGCAATTCCGCGCCGGGATGCATCGGCAGGCTTGGAGCGCCAATTGCGTGGCGCTCGGCCTCGCGGCTGGGTTTATCGAGCCGCTGGAGTCGACCAGTATCCACCTGGTCATGATTGCGGTGATGCGCCTGATCCAGGGGTTTCCGTTCCAGGGCCAGGATTGTGCGGCGCTCCGCTCGCGGTTCAACGCCCAGTCGCGTCACGAATGGGAGCATATCCGCGACTTCATCATCCTGCATTATGCGCAGACCGGGCGGACGGACTCGGTGTTCTGGCAACGCCGTTCGACGATGTCCGTGCCCGAGACGCTGGCGCAACGCATGGCACTGTTCGTCGAAAGCGCAGGGGCCTGGCAGGGGCAGGACGATCTGTTCAAGATCGATTCCTGGGTTTCGGTCATGCTCGGGCAGGGACTTGTTCCCAAAGCCTATCACCGCATTCCAGCTATGCTCAGTCCTCAGGCCCTGCATGACTCCTTCGACGGCCTGGATAAACAGCTGTCCCGGCAGTTGCAGCAGATCCCGGACCACCTCACGTTCATCAACAGCTATTGCGCGACGCAGGCTCGGCCGGCATCCGTCCAGCGCGATGGCGGATGATGCGCTATTTTCAGCATGAACGAATGGCAGAAGACGGGAAGCTGGTAAGGCCCATTCAATGACCGCTTGTGGGTCTCCGCAGCCGCTGATCGCCTGATCGCCGCATGACCAAGCTCTTCTGCTCCCAAGGCCGTTGGCTTCCTCGAACTCGCTGCTTTAAGGTGCTCGAAGACTTTCCGTTTCTCCGTGTCCACCAGCCCAAATCGGGGAAGCGTATGCGGGGCCAGGTTTGGGGAAAGCTGTTCACGATGATGAACGGTCGTGCGGTAAGCACGGGCAGCATACCAATGAGAGGGCAGTAATGACGGACGCCGCAAACGTAATTGCCGTGGACCACACAGGCTTCGCTGTGTCGTCCTTGGACGAAGCCGTTCGGTTCTGGACGGGCGCGCTCGGTTTCACGCTTGAGCGGCAGTCGGAGATGGGGGGCGACTTCCTGCATCAGGTGACAGGTGTCGCTGATCCGAAAGTGAAAACGGCGATCGTCAAGGCACCTGACGGCTACGTGGTTGAACTGTTGGAATATTCCAACGGGCTCAAGAACGGGACGGTGCCCAACGGTGCGGGTGCGATCGGAGCCGCCCACCTGGCTCTAAGTGTTACGGATATCCATGCCGCCATTGCCGGCGTTGAGGCAGCAGGATGGAAGGCAAAAGGCAATCCGCTACCGATCCCGGGTGGTCCGCGGAAGGGAACGTTGGTGGCCTACGTTTCAGGCCCCGATCATATCACGATAGAGCTCATGCAGGCGACAGCCCGTTAATGGGTCGATAGCAGCTTTGCCGCCTAATCAAATTTTTGAAGGCTGGCAGGGCAGCGGGGAGGGTCGAGGCTCAGCACCTTCTCTGCTGCAAACTGAATGAATGGCAGAAGGTGGGGAGCCAGAAAGAGCCCGCGAACGACCGAAATTGGGTCATCACCGAAAGGTGATGCGGCTGGCGCGGACCATCTCCTCGATCCAGCCGGTCAGCAGCGTGGTGTAGATGCGTTGGTGCTTGGGATCGCGCATCGCATGGGTGGCACCGGGGATGATGCGGTGGCTGACCGAACTGGTCTGGCGGAAGGCGGCCTGCATCGACAGCATCGCCTCACGCGGGATCTGATCGTCGCGTTCTGATTCCACGATGAGCACGTCACCCCGGAACGCGGCGCAGGCAGACAGCGCACGGTCTGCCTCGGGGCCATGCGGCTGCTGGCGGTACGCGCGCACCACCGCCTTATCCAACCTAGCCTTAGGCGTGTCCCAATGCTCGTCCGGGTAGAGCGCGGGCACTCGCATTGCTAGCCATCGTACCGGGCGCTGCGCCGTGAGCAGCATCGCCAGATAGCCGCCATAGCTGGTGCCGACGACGCCGATCGCGTTGCGGTCGACCAGCGGCTGCGCGACGAGGTGGTCATAGGCTGCCATCACGTCGTTCAGCCCGTCCTGCCGGGTTACCTGTTCCCGGTCGGCATCACTGCCGGCATGGCCGCGCAGATCGAAGGTGAAGCAGATACAGCCCAGTCGCGCCAGTTCCTCGGCATGGCCAAGGTCCTCCTCCTGATCGCCGCCCCAGCCGTGGATGAACAGGAAGCCGGGCACCGGCACTTCGGGGCGGAGCAGGGTGCCGACCAGCTTCTGGTGGTCCACCGCCAGCGTCACCCGGTCCCGGTCGATCGCGTCCGGTTCGGTCATGCATACCTCATCGCATATTTGGTCATCGCGCCGACAGCCGGATCGACACCCTGATAATAGACCGTCGCGCCGACGGGCGGGGTGACCAGGTCATAGACCTCGACCGTCGAGCAGCGCACCGCCGCAGTTTCGGGTTCAGTTTGGAACGCCTCGAACGCGGCGATCTCCGCTGCGCTGGCGCCACCCACCCGCCAGGATTGCTCCAGCACTCCGATCCGGCGGCCACCCTCCGCGTCGGTGCCCTCGATCACGTCGTAATTTCGCCGGGTCAGGATGATGCCGGGATAGGCGGCATGGGCGGCACTGTCGAAGATCGCCGCGCAGTGCACGACGCGGGTGAGGTGTTCGGGCAGGTCGAGCGCGATCAGCGCATTGAATCCGCCGCGCACGACGTGAAGGTCGGAACCGCCATAGACCTCCCGTCCCTTGTGATCGGTAGTAAGGTTCTGGGTGCCCCAATAGCTGATCGTCTGCCCGGCCAGTTCGACCAGACCGACGCTATACGTCACTACGTCGGTCAAATTCTCCTCTAGCACGATGCCGCATTCAGCCAGTGCGTCGGCGTCCTCATGGGCGAGGGCGGCGTCGAGTTCCGCCTCAGTGCGGATTACTTCCTGCCCCAGCCCAGCCTTGCCGCACACATTTTTGATGCGCACTGGTCCCTTGGCCAGCAACAGCCGCCCCGCCCGTGCTGCGTCGGCATGGGTGAAGGCAGTGTACCCCGGTAGCGCGGCGTCCCGCATCAATTCCGCCATCATGACCGACCATCCGGGCGGACGTGAGGCCTCACCGTTGACCAAACCGTGAGTGATAGCCTTAGTGCCGACGAACATTGCGGGCACCACGCCGCCCAGGATGTTGCTGTGATTGAAGATGCCCGCTGCGCTGGCATCTTCCGCCTCCAGCGCGTCGCCGGGGACCAGCAACACCGTCATTCCTGATGCCTGCTCAGCTTCGACGGGGTCGAGCAGCGGCTGGTCGAGCAATGCCGCGATCCGCGCCAGCAGCGTCGCGCGTGATGCCCGGTCATGGACGTTGCCCGCCGGCCGATTGTGATCGACAAGCGCGGCGACACCACTTGCCCGCCACGGCAGACTGTCAGGGATGAACGGCGAGAATGTCGCGGAATCGCGGACCTCGAAAGCGCTGAGCATGCCGTTCACCTTAAAGGAGGAACAGCGTCAACGAGCCGTCAGCCGACCGGTTCAACCAGCGTTCAACTATTTGGCATGTCAACGTCATGGGTTATCGCCCGTCGGGTACGGTCACAGGGAAATGAGGCGGAGATCGGCGTCAGTGCCTCGGGTCTGCGTCGCGATTTGTCCCTTCCTGCGAACGCGCCTTCTGCCACGGCCAGCGCCCATCGATTTCTACTTCGAGGGAAAAACTCAGGAAGGTCCTGATAAGGACGATGCCGGCGAGGACCAGAAGGCTCTCGATCGTCGGCTCGACCGCCACCGTGTTGATGATGTCGGCGGCAACCAGAAACTCCAGGCCGAGCAGGATCGAGCGCCCGAGCCCCGAGCGAAAGTCGGCGACCAGCGTGGCCCGGTCCGTCGTGCCTCTGGCCATCCCCATTAGAAAGGCCATCAGCGTGCCGAACGTGCCCACGACAATGATGGCCGTGCCGACGATCTCGACCGCGCTCGTCGCCAGACGGATCCAATAGGCCTCGTTTACGATCATGCCGGTTTCCGATTTAAGGTTGGCGGGACAGACCTGCCGGCTAGCAGGTCGGCTAGGCGGACCGGTCGGAAATTCCGGGCATCGACGCCCACGTCATATTGGCGGAGCATGGGTTTTAGCTTGCCGTGGCTGTGGCCGTGCAGGTTGATCGCGCGGCGGTGCTGGCCGTTCCAGCTCCTGAACGGATAATGGCAGAGTACCAGCCGGTGATCGCCCTCGGTAAGTTCGGCATAGTCGCCGACGCTGGCCCAGCCCACCGCCTCGCCGGTAACGGCCGGATCGTTGTTCCCGCGGATCAGGTGCTTGGTGCCATTGAGGCTTGAGAGCAAAGTGGCCACGTCGGCCGGCCGGCGCGCTACATCGCCCAGATGCCACACGACGTCCTCGGGGGTGACGACGGCGTTCCAGCCCGTGACGAGGGCCTCGTCCATTTCGTTCACGCTCCCGAAGGGCCGACGATGGATATTAAGCGTCCGGTGGTCGCCGAAATGGGTGTCGGCAGTGAAGAAAATCGCCATGCCGGTCAGAGCATTTCGAGCGGGCGACGACCGCGCGGCGCAGAGAAGGCGGCATCGAGCGCAGCCATGTCGTCATCCGGGAGCATCAGGGCGATGGCAGCGTAGTTGTCGCGAACGTGCGCGACGCTGCCCGCCTTGGGTATGGCGATCACGTTGCCTCGCCGGAGCGTCCAGGCGAGCGCGACCTGCGCGGGTGTGGCACCGATCGCTCCGGCGATCCGGCGGAGCGTCCAGTCAGCAAGGAGGCGCCCCTGTTCCACCGGGCTATATGCCATGACCGGGATGTCATGTCCCTCCAGCCACGGCAGCAGATCAAGCTCGGGGCCACGGCGGGTCAGGTTGTAGAGGATCTGATTGACGGCACAGCCGTCACCACCCGCCGCGATCAACTCCTCCATGTCGCCCGTATCGAAATTGCTGACACCCCAGTGGCGGATCATGCCGGCGGTGCGCAGTGCCTGCATCGCCTCGATCGTCTCGCCTAGTGGCACCGACCCGCGCCAATGCAGTAGGTAAAGATCGAGCCGGTCGGTGCCGAGCCGCTTCAGGCTCGCCTCGCAGGCGACGCGCAACCGGGCGCGCGAGGCGTTCTGGGGATAGGCCTTGCTGACGAGGAACAGCCGGTCGCGAACGTCGCCCAGCGCTTCGCCGACCAGTTCCTCGGCAGCGCCCTCGCCGTACATCTCCGCCGTGTCGATCAACGTCATGCCGAGATCGACACCCAGGCGGAGCGCGGCGATCTCATCCGACCGGCGATCAGGCCGCTCTGCCATCATCCATGTGCCCTGACCCAGCATGCACACCTGCTCCCCGCCCGGAAACGACACTGTTCGCATGATCCGCCTCGGCTAACCCCATGATCCCGAACAAACGAACGGCGATGAAGTTAGGCACACGGCTGTCGGCGGGGGGGGCAACTGTGATGATCATGCGAGAGCGATAGGCTGTCGCTTGCGGATCATGGCGTTGAGTATGACGAGGAGTTGCCGTGCGACGGCGATGAGGATGGTTTTGGGCGCCTTGCCGTTGGCGCGCATCCTGTCGCGCATGGCGGTGAGGACGGGGATACGCCGGGAGGCATTGAGGGCGGCGATGTAGAGGGCTTCGCGGACCTTGCGCCGTCCACCCCATATGCGTCTGGCGCCGCGCCATGTTCCGCTTTCGCGTGCGTGAGGAGCAAGGCCGGCAAGTGAAGCGATCTTGCGACGGCAGAGCGTGCCGAGTTCGGGAAGTTCACCGAGCAGGGTTGCCAGGACGGTGGGTCCGATGCCGGGGACGGCGTTCAGCAGGCGCGCCTGTTCGGACAGGGCCTGATCCTGGGCGATGAAGCCTGCGATCTGTCGGTCGAGCACGGCAATCTGCTGACTGAGCAGGTCGATCATGGCTTCGATGGCCTTTGCGATTTCGGGTTGACCTGCGCTGTGGCGATGCAGCTTTTCGGCTTTGCGCATGTCGACCAACTGCCTGCGACGACGCAGGAAATCGGCCAGGCGCGAACGGGCTGGGCTGAGCGGGATGGTAGCGGGCAGGTTCAGCGCCGCGCCCATCTGCGCGAGCACGCGGGCATCGACGCGATCGGTCTTGGCCAGCGTGCCAGTGGCTCTGGCGAACTCGCGCGCTTGACGCGGATTGACGCGCGAGAAGGGATGGCTGCGGGTCGCCAGCGCGGCGATCAGGTCACCGTCGCAGCCGCTGGTAGCCTCGAAGACGAGGCGGATGTCGTGATCGAGCGTGTCGAGCCAGGCGGCGATGGCATCCGATGTATTGGCGATCTGCCCCATCCGGCCTGATGGCAGCTCGCAGATGTCGATGACGGCACGCGAAAGGTCGCAGCCGATAACGGCTTGTGGCATGGTATAGGCTCCTGTCCATGTCGTGCGGGATCAGCAGTCCCAAGCAACTGTTCAGGGTTGTGACCAACGCGGAAGGGACCCTTGCTCCCTATCGGGCTCCAGACCCTCGGGGGGGACGGGCTCCCTTCCGCAACACCTTCATACCAGCATCACATCAGACAGGGGGGGGCGCTCATACGATAAGCGAGGGTCTGCTCAGGCCGGGCGGCATCAACTGCATGGACTGACATGCGCCAATCAAGCTGTCGTGGATTATCGGCGACTGGCAAGATGAACAAACGTCTGAAGTTGAGAAGCAAGAAATTGGAGGCGAATGACCGCAACTGGGTCGTCGTAGCGGGAGGGCCGCGCGGCTGCTCTCGCTCCATGTTGCCGCTTGAACGGTGACGGCGCATACCCAGGACCAGTTACTTGATCATAGGCGCTCTGATGGTGCCGTTGGATGGGAAATATCGGTATGCCATTGCTCTGGCTCATAGGCCTTCAGGCTGCGGCACCCTGGAGTCCTCCCGCTCAGGCGGCTTGGTCAGGGGACAAGCCTCTGATCGAAGTCCGATTACATGCGTCTACCTTGTCCATGCGGGGGGAGGCGCCCATCGAGGTCGATCTTACCGCCAAAGACAACACCTTTGCCGTATCACCGTTTCTACAACCCACACGGGGCATTGCGTTTGAGGTTATCTCGGAAGACGGGCGACCAGTGGAGCCGGCCGAGCCGATGGCGGGTTCACCGCCCCCGCCTCCTTTGGAGGCAAAGGAACTGACCGCTGTATCAGTCGCATCGCCTTACCGTGTCCTCACCCACGAACCCGCAAAAACAATCTTCCCAGGGGCAGGTCGATACAGGGTGAGAGCTCGGATATTCCTCTTCAATTTCCCATCCGAGCCAGTCCGTTATGCCCAACTAGTATCGGATACGATCACGGTGAACGTCACTAAGTAGAACGCAGCCGTGCCACTCGTGACTGAGGCTTTTGTTGGCAACGTCTGGAAAGCCGGCCGGCCGCTATCACTGAAAGGGTCACATTGGTTAGTGAATGTCAGGATTGGCAAGCTGGTCATTCGCGTCGATGAACGAGCGTCTGCACTTGGAAAGTCGGAAGGGTGTCCTGAGTGACCGAAAGTGGGTCGTACCATTCGCCAGCTTTAGCTTTGCATCCGGTTCTGACAGCCTGCGCATACCGCCAGCGTGACCCTCAAACCACTGATATATTGAACTACGACAGAGGAGCGATGTCTCGGAAAGCTGCCGCGAGCACGTGATCTTCGACCGGCTTGTGCAGCACGCGCATCGAAGCTGATTGAGGCTGGAAGTCGCGGGGTTCGCCGGTAATGAAAAGGACAGGGCGTTCGCCAATCATCGCGATGATCCGCTGTACCGCGGTGGGGCCGTGCCCCCCTTTGCCGAGACTGACATCGGAGATGATGACCTCGGGCGCACGTAGCGATGCCCTTGCGAATGCGTCATCTTCACTATCGACCATGTCGATCGACGACGCCCCAGCGGCTTCGACCAACTGGGCGATATGATCGGCGATCAACCAATCATCCTCGATGATAAGCACGTGGCACATGGTCGCACCTCAATGCTTCACATCGCCAAGGGTTCGATATGTTGGCTGTTTTGCTACAGATTGTGACGAATAAGCCGCCTTCGGCTTGAGCCGCCTGTCAGACGACGGCTTCGATCTCGAATCTTACGCCGCTTTCCGGGTAACGGATCGCGGTGTCGCCGCGCACGTGTCGACGCAATACCCGCTCTATCATACGCGTCCCAAAGCCGATGCGTGTAGGCGGAGTTACCGGCGGACCGTCATGTTCAGCCCAGCAGAAGAACAGGCGCCGCTCGCCGTCTTCCCGCTTGATCGACCATTCAACCGCCACACGCCCCTCCGGTATTGAAAGTGCTCCGTATTTGATGGCGTTGGTCGCAAGCTCGTGAAGCGCCATGGCGAGTGCCAATGTGATCTCAGGCGAAACGCGAATGGCAGGTCCGTGGATCGAGAAACGTGCTCCGTCCCGATCCTTGAAGGGTAGCAGCGCACGATCGACGATGTCGCCGATCCCAGCCCCTTCGACCTCGTCTTGAATAAGCAGCTCATGCGCCGAGCCGAGACTTGCAATGCGCCCGGATACGGCTGTGGCAGCCTCCTTCAAGGATGGTGCATCGCGCAGCGTCTGGCTGACGACCGCATTGACCGTGGCCAAGGTGTTCTTGACCCTGTGCGTCAGTTCACGGGCAAGCACAGCCCGGTGTTCCTCAGCGAACTTGCGCTGCGAAATGTCGGTGGAGAAGCCCGTCATCGCCAACGGCGAACCGTCGGCACGATGTTGAAGGTCGCCTTGAATGGAGACCCAACGCTGCTCGCCCGCAGGGGTAAGGATGCGATACTCGACATGGTATGGATCACCATGCTCGATCGTCTGCTGCATAGCAGCCTGCATCACGGGCAGATCTTCTGGATGGATGGCGGCAAGAAGTTCGTCGAACGTAAAAAGCTCGTCAACCGGACGTCCAAAGATGCGCTTGCACCCCGATGACGCCGTGAGTTCTCGTTCTGGCAGATCCAGCGTCCATGTACCCAAGGCACCCGCCTTTAGAGCAAGGCGAAGGCGCGCGTTATGTGCAGCCAAGTCGGCATCCCGTTGTGCCACTTCAGCGGCTAGCGCCTCTCGATCCAGTTCCAGCTGTATCACACGATGCCGTTCAACCGTGACGTCGATTTGCGATGCAACGAAATAACGCAGCGATCCGTCGTCACAAAAGACGGGGGCCACCATCAGCCGATTCCAGAACGGTGTCCCATCCCGGCGGTGGTTGAGGAGATCGAGCTCGATCGGCTCGCGCTTGGCGATCGCTTCCTTCAGGCGAGCGACATCGGCCGGGTCGGTCAGCGGCCCTTGCATGAACCGGCAGTTGCGCCCGAGGATTTCCGACGCGGGAAAGCCGGTCAGCTTTTCGAACGCTTTGTTCACATAGATGAGCGGGCAGTCGGGCAGAGTCGGATCGCTGACAACCATGGCGACCGGCGTCATGTTGAAGCCGACCTGCATGGGATCACAGACGTTCAGGCCTGCTGCATACCGGTCGATCGCCGATTGCACCTCTGGTGACGGCGTGAAGGAATGAGCGGGGGGAGGTGCGAACGGCTTACGGTCCAAAACAGGAACAGCCTAGCGGAGCATTGTCGCCATTACAATCACAAGGCCGCTCAAGCTTTTACCGCGTGCTTGATCTCCATGTGCCGGGCAACGCGGTCTGCCATCGCCAGCCAAGCCGCCTCTGAGCGACGGTACCGAGCGATGACGTTCGGCAAAGTCGTCGACGCAGCCTGTTCAGCACATATCAAGGCCTGATCCCGGTAGTAGCTTTCCATCATTACCCCCCATGCGTGCCGATCCCTGTCGGCCCCTCAATGACCTGCCGAACCTTGGTTGCGAGCTCACTTCGTTTGTAGGGTTTCTGAATCAGTTCGAACTCAGCGCCGCGTGCATCGACGCGTTCGATCGAGGATTCGGCATAACCGGTGGTGAGCAGCACCCGCATACGCGGCCGGCGCCGCTTGACCTCGCGCGCCAGCATGACCCCGTTCATCCCGCCCGGCATAATGAGATCGCTGAACAGCAGATCGATATGACCGGCGCCATCGAGCAGGTTCAACGCTTCGTTGGCATTCTCAGCGCGCAGCACGGTATAGCCAAACTCTACAAGCACGGTCTCAGCATAGTCGCCGACATCGATTTGATCCTCGACCACAAGCACGGTTTCAGTGCCGCGCTTGTCGGAGAGGGATCGCGACGATGTGGCGCCAACCGGATCAGCCTTGGCGTTTTCGCACGGGAACAGCATACTGATCGTCGTTCCGCGACCTTCCTGTGATTGAATGCGCAGCGATCCGCCCGACTGCTTCATAAAGCCATAGACCATCGACAAACCGAGCCCGGTGCCCTTGCCCTGATCCTTGGTGGTGAAGAACGGCTCAGTGACCCGCGTCAGCACCTCGGGCGACATGCCCGTGCCTTCGTCGCAGATTGTCACGGCAACATAATTGCCGGCTTCCAGCTCACCGAAGCCTTTGTCGCCTGCCTCGATCGAACGGTTCTTCACCTCAATGACGATCTTGCCGCCGTTCGGCATCGCATCCCGCGCATTAAGTAGGATGTTGATAATCGCCAACTCGGCCTGGGTCGGATCGATCCGCGCGTTACAGGTCTTCTCCTGACGAACGATCTCGACGTCGACGATCCCGCCTGCCGTGCGCTCGATCAGCGGCTCAAGCTGATCGATGAGGTCGACGAGGTTGACCACTCGGCCTTGCAGCTTCTGTCGTCGGGAGAAGGCAAGGAGCTGCTGGGTCAGCGTCGCACCGCGCTCTGCCGCCTGCATGACTGCGTTGATCGAACGGGCAGCCTTTTTGCGATCGAAGTCTCCGTCGCCCTCGATCTGATTGCGCAGCACGTCGCTGAAGCCCTGGATGACGGTCAGCAGGTTATTGAAGTCGTGCGCAACACCGCCGGTCAGCTGCCCGACCGCTTCCATTTTCTGCGCTTGTCGCAAGCCTTCTTCC
This sequence comes from Sphingomonas sp. Xoc002, assembly GCF_050408055.1. Lineage (NCBI taxonomy): Bacteria > Pseudomonadati > Pseudomonadota > Alphaproteobacteria > Sphingomonadales > Sphingomonadaceae > Sphingomonas > Sphingomonas sp. Xoc002. The sequence continues at coordinate 1,650,087 of NZ_CP191175.1, forward strand.
GCGTCGCGACGGCGGGTTACGTCGAGTTGAGAGGCAAAAAAGTAGATCAGCTTGCCATCGGCATCGAAAACCGGGGAGACGAACAGCGCATTCCAGAACGCGGCCCCGTTCTTCTTATAATTCAGCAGCTCAACAGAAATTTCCCGCCGCTGTTCGATGGCCCGGCGGATATCGGCAACTGTGTCGCGATCGGTATCTGGCCCTTGCAGGATCCGGCAGTTGATGCCGACCAGTTCGTCCCAGCTATACCCCGTCATGTTCTGGAAAGCCGGGTTAGCGAAAACGATTGGGTTATCGTGCTGGTTGGGGTCGGTGACGATCATTGGCATGCGGGTCGTCTTCACCGCAGCGAAGAAGATGCTGTTGCTATCGTCCGTCATGTCGTGATTTGCACCGCCGGCAAGGTGCGGGGGTGGGGCGCTGGGTAGCGTCTCGGGCGTTTCGTCAGCCATCTTCGTCCGGCATTAGAGGGGGGCTTGCCTCGAAGTGCCGGCCATATGCCGTAAACACACTCAACCGTCATTGGTTGCAGATACGACAATAGGCCAATGGTTTTTGCCGTAGACGAGCATTTCCCCGTGTGAAGACCTCATATTGACTCAGATCATTTCCGGGGCAGGGTCGAGCCACAGGGTCGATGGGAACGCCCTCAGCTGCGTTTCCGGTATCGATCTAAACGGTTGGTCCGAGCTGGGATTTTTATAATGTCACCGAAGGCTGCAATCTCGCGCCTTCCGGTTGGCTCTAATCTCAGAATTTTTCGACAAGCAGATCGGTGCGGTGGCTCCAACGGTCACACGTGCTCCTCGCTTTCTCTGATCTACGATGACAGCGCCTGCGCAATTAACTGAAGAGCAAAGCAAAAGGCGGCGACCATTTGGCCACTCTGGCGTTCAGCGATCGAGCAAGCCTCTCTTTGGGAACGAGACCAGCCTTATGAAGACCATCGTAATTACAGGCGCGAGCGCCGGCATCGGCCTCGCGACTGCGGATCGCTTTGCGCGCAGCGGATGGCAGGTTGCGATCATCGCAAGGGATCCTGTACGCCTTGATGAGGCCAAAACGATGCTTGAGCAGCATGGCGGCAAGGTACTGGCAATCCCAGTCGACGTTGCCGACGCGAAGGCCATCGATGAGGCCGCCAATAAGGTGGTCGCCGAATTTGGTGCGATCGACGCATGGGTCAACAACGCCATGTCGACGGTGGTCGCTCGTGCGCATGATATCACGCCGGATGAATATGCCCGCGTCACCGGCACGACCTATCTATCGCAGGTCTATGGAACGCTCGCCGCGCTTCGTCACATGCGTACGCGGGATCAGGGGGCAATCATCCAGGTGTCCTCCGGCCTCGCGATCCGGGCCGCCCCCTTGCAGGCCGCATATTGTGGCGCGAAGGCTGCGGTGGGTGGTTTTACGGACTCGCTGCGTTCCGAGCTGATTTCGGACAAATCGAAGATCACGCTCAGTGTCGTGTATCTGCCAGGCGTCAATACACCGCAGACGAGCTGGGCACGCAATCATACCGGCCGTGAGCAGGTTATTCCCGATCCGCTCTTCGATCCGCGCCTCTGCGCTGAGGCGATCTGGACCGCAGCGCACGATCCGCAGCGCGAGTTCTGGGTCGGGCGCTCAACGCTGATGATGGCGCTAGGGCAATCCGTGGCACCAGGCTTTTCTGATCGCGGGACAGCCGGGATGATCGACAAGCAACAGGGCGATCCGATGCCCGAGCGCGCTGGCAATCTCGACGAAGCGGTTCCGGGTCCTGCGCGGATCGATGGCGACGGCACGGACCGGGTGAAGGGGAGCCGTCGCGAGTTCTTCACGAGTCGGCAGCGCGATATGCTGAAGGCAGGCGTCGTGGGCGGTCTGCTGAGCGCGGGCGCTTTGGCAGGATATGGTGTATCGCGCGCTCTGCCGCGTCTCCTCCGTTGACCGGGATGCTGAAGCGGCTGTTGCCGCAACACCATGAGCGGGCTGAACTCGGTGTCCGCAAGGACGGCTACCTACCGCTCGAGCAATATGGTGCGCTCGGCGATGGCCGCTCCGTCGCGTTGTCCGGCACCGATGGATCGATTGATTGGTGGTGCGTGCCCAACATGGACTCGCCACCCCTGTTCGACCGATTGCTCGACGGCGAGAACGGGGGCTGTTTTGCCCTACAGCCCGACCGGCCCTTCACGATCGAGCGCCGTTATCGCCCTGCCAGCAACGTGCTTGAGACGATCTTCACAACGCCGAGCGGTAGGGCAAAACTAACGGAATCTCTCAATAGCGGCACCGCTGGGCGTTTGCCTTGGGCCGAGTTGGCGCGGCGGATCGATGGGTTGGATGGCACCGTTCGCTTCAATCTGACGATGAAGCCCGGTAGGCGGGGTGATACGGTCAATCCGTACCACTCAAAGATCGGCGACCACACCGTCTTCCATGTCGAGCGCGTTCTGGGCCTCTTTGTCCACAGTGACACGGTTCATTGTGACTGGGCCGACGAGGGCATCACCGGGGAAGTAACGGTGGCGGCTGGCGAGCGTCAGACTGTTGCGGTCGTGGCTGGTTGCGATGAGCCTTTAGTGGCGCCTACGATCGAGCAGATCGACGCACGCATCGACATATCAGACCAGGAATGGCGGGACTGGAGCGAGCACGTCTCCTACACGGGCGAGGACCGCGACGCGTTCCTGCGCAGTGCGTTGGCACTGAAGCTTCTGCTCTATTCGCCGTCTGGCGCGATAACGGCCGCAGCGACGACATCGATCCCGGAAGGCATCGGCGGATCCAAGAATTATGACTATCGCTACGCCTGGATCCGTGATGCCGGCTACACAATCAAGGCATTCCTGACGGCAGGGCTTGAAGCCGAGGCGAAGGCTGCATTCAGCTGGCTGCTCGACCAGCTTCGCAGCGTTGGCACGCGTGTAGTTTACACCCTCGACGGGAATGTCGTGCCCGGCGTGTCCGAATGGGCAATGCCAGGGTATCGTGGTTCGACGCCGGTTCGCACCGGTAATCAGGCATCTGACCAGCGCCAGCACGGTGTTTATGGCGACATTTTCGAGACGGCCGCCTGCTTCGTAGGGTGTGGCAATATCCTCGACCCCGCGAGCGCGGAGCTGCTTTCGCACTTTGCCGATGAATGCGCCGATCGCTGGCGCCTTCCCGATGCGGGTATGTGGGAGCTGGAAGATTTGCAGCATTACACGATGTCCAAGGTCAGCTGCTGGCAGGCTTTGGCTCGCGCCGTAGAATTGGCAGACCAGGGTCAGCTGCCGACCACGTGTCGTGAACGCTGGTCGCGCGAACGCGACCGGATCAAGGACTGGATTGAAGGCGAATGCTGGTCGGAGAAGAAGCAGGCCTTCGTCATGTACCCGGGTACCGACAAGCTCGATGCCTCCTTGGCGCTTGCTGTGCGTTTCGGCTTTGATGGTCATGATCGCCTGCTGGCGACGATGGACGCGATTGATCGTGAGCTAGGCAGCGGTCCTTTCCACTATCGCTACACCGGCATGGACAAGGAGGAAGGGTGCTTTCTTGCCTGCTCGTTCTGGATGGTGGAGGCCCGTGCCGAACTTGGTCAGCGGCCTGAAGCCCGCCAGCGGTTCGATAAGCTCAACGACGCCTTGTCCCACGGGCACGGCATTCTCTCAGAGATGATCGATCCAGCGAGTGGCGCGTTCCTCGGCAACCTTCCCCAAGGTCTCAGCCATCTGGCGCACGTTATGGCGCTGTCCGTTCTCGACGAGGCAGCAGCCTGCAACTGACACTGATCCTATCCCAATGGAGATAAGCATGACTGACCGTCTGACTATGCAGGATCCTCGCTCGCAGTATCCGCAGCCCCCTTTCCCGCGGCAGCCGCAGCCTGTCCCCGGCGAAGTTTCGAAGATGGATCCTGTGCCCGACCATGGCGAGACGAGCTATAAGGGCTTAGGCAAACTTGCCGGGCGCAAGGCCCTCATCACCGGCGCGGACAGCGGTATCGGTCGCGCGGCGGCTATCGCGTTTGCACGCGAGGGTGCTGACGTCGCTCTGTCATACCTCGAGTCCGAGAAGAGTGACGCGGCCGAGGTGATCCAACTCATCGAAGCGGAGGGGCGCAAAGCCGTCGACCTGCCCGGCGACATCACTGACGAGGCCTGGTGCAAGACGCTCGTGAAGCAGGCGGTCGAGAAGCTTGGCGGTCTCGACATCCTCGTCATCAATGCCGGACGGCAGCAAAACCGTGAGGACATCTCGAAGGTCACGTCGGAGGATTTCGACAAGACCATGAAGACCAACCTCTATGCTATGCACTGGATCGCGCAGGCGGCCGTGCCGCATCTGCCGGCGGGCGGCTCGGTCATCACCACAGCCTCGATTCAGGCTTATGATCCGTCTGCGATCCTGCTCGACTATGCGACCACCAAGGCGGGGATCGTGGCCTACACCAAGGCGCTGGCCAAGCAGCTGCTGGAGAAGGGCATCCGCGCCAACGTCGTGGCACCTGGCCCCTTCTGGACGCCGCTTCAGGCATCCGGCGGTCAGCCGCCCGAGGCGGTGATGAAGTTCGGCTCGGAAACCCAGTATGGCCGTCCGGGGCAGCCTGTCGAGATCGCGCCGGTCTATGTGCTGCTGGCGAGCCAGGAAGGGAGCTACATCAGCGGCGAGGTTTACGGCGTCACCGGTGGTGCTGGCGTCGCCTGACAACGAAGAGCCCCGATCGGTCTTAACCGGTCGGGGCTATCTAAACGGAATGGTATCTTCAGCCCTATAGAACGAAACAGCTTTCTTGACCCCCTCAGCGGCGCTCCAATCGTAAAGATCGACATGAACGTATGTCCGAAATGGGGAAGTGAGTAGGGCGGCTTGAATGGCCGATTGTGGGTCCGCTCAGACCTCAGTGCGTTCCGCCAGCTCCAAAGCGTCTTCAACGTCAACGCCCAAGTAGCGCACCGTGCTGTCGATCTTGGCATGGCCGAGGAGAATCTGAACGGCGCGAAGGTTGCCGGTCGCCTTGTAGATGATCGATGCTTTCGTGCGCCGAAGCGAGTGTGTGCCATAATCTTGAGCTGGAAGGCCGATGCCGACCACCCATTCGTGTACGAGGCGGGCATATTGCCGGGTGCTCATATGGGCCATATAGTCATTTCGGCTCGGAAAGACGAAGTCGTTCAGTGTTCCGCCACGACGCTCCAGCCATGCCCGCATCGTCTTGCGCGCCGTGTCCATCAGTTCGAACTGGACTGGCCGTCTGGTCTTCTGCTGAACCACGACGGCTCGGTCACGGACGCGCCCGCCAGAAACTACATCTCCGATCCGCACCCTGACCACGTCGCAGCCGCGCAGCTTGCTGTCGATGGCGAAGTCGAACAACGCGCGGTCGCGCAGTCGTCTATGCTGGTCGAGCCAGAAGCGAATAGCCCATACCTGTTGCTGTTTCAGAGCGCGCTTCGCACCGATCAGCCGACCCTCATTCCAGGGCCGAAGTTCGTGAAAGGCAGGGTCCATCGACGAATGACCCATTGATCATCTCCATCGGGCCAAATTGCCAAAGGAGCTTACGCAGGCGGGGTAAACCGATCGTTCGGAAACGTGGTTGATTGGCCGGTGGTCATGCTGAACGAGCGGTCGGTTTCAGGCACCGCCCAGAGATTTTATGAACGACCGGGATTGGGGTAGGCCGTTTAAGTGCCCGGCGAGGCATGCACCTGTCGGAGAAGAGCGCTCGACGTGACATCATGTATATATGTCGGCGACATAGCGTACGCCCTCCCGCTCGATCCGCTCCGCCCAGGCCAGCGCTTCGGCGTGACTGGCATTGGTTTCCGCCTCGTAGATACGAATGAGGACTTCGCGCACGGCCGGTGCCATGTGCTCGCCATCGCCGCAGAGGAGTATTCGTGCCCCCGCGCGGAACAGGGCGGCGATCTCCTCGCGATCTCGCCAGATGGCATCCTGGACGTGAACGATGCCACCCTGACCCGTCGCGGAAAAGGCCATCCGCAGGTTAACGACTTCCGTATCCTGCCAACCCTCTAGTTCCTCGCGATACAGAAAATCGCCATCGGGATCGCGGACGCCGAAGAAGAGCAGGGCCGGAGCGAGCGGCTCGCCACCGGCCTTTCGCAGGGCTCGTTCCTGAAGAAAACCGCGAAACGGTGCGATGCCGCTGCCGGCGCAGACCATGATCACTGGCGTCACCGGATCGGCAGGCAGATGAAATCCCGCCTGGCTCTGTCGCACCGCCACGCCGAGCGTATCGCCTTCCTTCAGCCGGGCGAGGAAGGTCGACGCGACGCCTTGATGCAACCGATCGCCCCCCAGTGCCGGCGCCTGCAGGACCGATACCGTGAGCGCACACCGGTTTGGATCAACGAGCGGTGACGAGGCGATCGAATATTGGCGGGCGCGCATCGGGGGAAGGGCCGCGATGAACGTGCCAAGTGCCATGTCAGCCGATGCGAAGCGCTCCAGCAGGTCGAGCAGCGTCACCCGCCGCGCCAATATCTCCGCGGCATAGACGTCCTCCTGCGCCAGCCGTTCGGCCTCTTTGCGCTCCGGCGGGCAGGCTATGGTCGTGGCGATCGCCAAAATCTGCCCACGCGTCGCGGGCTGCTGTAACTCCAGATAGTCGCCGAACAGCGTCTCGGCCGTGACCGGCCTGTCGACGGGCAGGGCAGAGGGCAAACCAGGCGCGCCGTGGACGATCAATTCCGTGTCCGGCTCTAGATTAAAGCGGGTAAGGGTGCGGCGCACCGTTTCGGGCGGATTGCTCGGCAACACCGCCAGATAGTCGCCGGCGCGATAGGTCATGCCCTTGGGCAGGGCGATCTCGATATGTCGTTTCGAGCGCGCGCCAGGGCGGTGCATGTCGACCAGCTCGCGATTGGCCAGGATCGTACCGCGCTGCAATTCGTCGAGCTTGAGCACGCGTTCGCGCGTCCCGCGCCGCACTTCCACATCGATGCAGGGCTGCGCCTGGGCGGCCGGTTCGCGTCCCTCCGATGCCGCGAGCGACGGCCAGAGACCGGCATACCAGTTCTCGAAAGCGCCGAACAGATCGCCAGCGGCATCGCCTTCGCCGCGCGGATGGAAGGCCTGCCCGCCGGCCTTAGCCAGTGCGGCATCGACCCGCTTGGGGATCGCCTGCCAGGTGCGGGCCCATTGGCGATTGCCGCAGCCGAACACCGCATAGCGTCGTCCGACCAGCGCATGGTCGGGCAGGCTCTCGACCCAGGTGACGAAACGGGCCGCATTGTCGGGCGGGCGGCCCTCATAGGACGCGGTGGCGACGATCAGGGGCACGCCGTCGGGCAGCCCGGAGGCGTAGTCGTCCAGCGGCGCGACGGTCGCGGCATAGCCCTGCACGGCGGCATCGGCGCCGATCCGCTGGGCGAAGGCTTCGCTGGTGCCGGTGTTGCTGCCGTAAAGGACGAGAAGGGGCCCATTGTCGCCCGGGCTCGGTTCTGTTGGCGCGGTCAGCGGACGTGTCGGGGCGTCTTGCGCCGTGCTGCGCGGCCGTGCCGTCGCTCCGTCCCGGCGACGCGCATGGATATGGAGGTTGGCGGGCTTCAGGGTCAGCGTCTCGCTCACCACGAGCTTATAGTCGCGGTCGGCCAGGCTGATGTCGAAGCGCTGGAGCATCAGCGCCATGACCAGGATCGCCTCCTGCATGGCAAAGCCGCGCCCGATGCAAGCACGCTGGCCATTCCCGAACGGCTTCCAGGCATGGGGCGGCAGCTTGGCGGCGGCCTCGGGCGCGAACCGCTCGGGGCGGAACGCTTCCGGCTCGTCCCAGACGGTCGGGTCGCGGTGAAGGACAGGCGTCAGGATCAGCAGCGTGTCGTCCGGGGTGACGGCATAGCGGCCGCCGATCTTCGTCGCCTCGCGCGGGTGGACACCGAAGGCGGGCGCGGTGGGCCAGAGCCGCAGCGTCTCCTGCAGGACCTGCTCGACATAGGTCAGCCGTCCGATATCGTCGACCGTCGGTGCATGGCCGCCGAGCACGTCATCGACATACGCCCGTGTCTTCGCCAGCACCTCGGGGTGGGTGAGCAGCAGCCAGGTGGCGAAGCTGAGCAATCCGCTGGTCGTCTCGTGCCCGGCGACCAGGAAGGTGATCATCTGATAGCCGACATTCTCGCGGCTCAGCATCTCGCCCGTCTCTGGATCGCGGGCGGTCAGCATCCGATCCAGCAGGTCGCCGCGTTCGCCCAGGCGCGGGTCGCCATGGCGCTCGTCGATCAACCGGTTGGAGACGTCGCGCAAGATTTTGATATCGGCCTCGAACCGGCGATTACGCAGCAGCATCAGCTTGCCCGCACCCGGCGGCAGCCGCGACCGCCGCCCCGATTCCTCCAGCGCTCCCACCATCGCCGCGACGAAGGGGTGCATCGCGTTCTGATAGAAGCTGTTGAAGCGATAATCGAAGGCGCACAGCGCGATCGTGTCGAGCGTCAGCCGGGTCATATTGTCGGCCACGTCAATGGTAGCGCCCTCACCGAACCGCTCCCACCGCACCATCATCTGTTCGGCGATGTCGTACATGCGGTCGAACATCGAACGCAGCCCGAGCGGACCGAAGGCAGGCATCAGCAGCCGGTGTGCCTTGCCCCAGTTCGGCTCTTCGTCATACGCGGTGAACAGGCCGTCTCCGCCGACATAGCGTGCCTCCTGCAACGGGCGGTGCAGCGCCTTCTTGAAGCGCGTCTCGTCGCACAACTCCTCGGTCAGGGTCTGGCTGCCCACGATCACCAGGCCACGCCCTAACATTTCGATGCGGAACAGCGGGCCATGCTCGCGCGCCAGGCGCATCAGGCTTTGCACCGGCGTCTTTGGATCGAGCGCGGCAATGTTGCCGATCAAAGGATAGCCTTTGGGTTGTGGAATGGTGGCCATCGTTCAGTGCCTTCAGATGATGATGGCGGCGTCGACAATCGGCCCGGCGTTCGGACGATCATGTCGACGACCCATCGGTTTGCTCCTCATCCGCTATGTAGGAGCCCCCACGAGATTTGGAAACCGATTGGTTTCCAAGGTGCTCTTTTTGGCGGAATTGGCGTATCGGACGAGAATGGATGAAGCGCCTCTGACCGACCGTCTGCCGCCCCGCCTTTTGGAAAGCGCACGCGCGGAATTTGGCCGTCACGGTTTTGCCAAGGCCAATGTCGGGCGGATCGCGACGGCCGCGATGATGTCGAAAAAGACGATCTATCGCCATGTGGCGTCGAAGGAGGCGTTGCTGTTCGCGGTGATCCGCTCTGTCGTTGGCGAACTGGCCGCGACGGCTGGTCCGCCCAACCCCGATGCGCCGCCCAAGGAATGGCTGACTGGCTATCTGACGGCGTTCTGCCATCTCGCTTTCTCCGACGAAGGTATAACCTCCTACCGCCTCGTAATGAGCGAAGGCGCGCAGTTCCCCGATGTCGCGCGTATCTATATCGAGACAATCAAGGCCTATGGGATCAGGCCGCTCGCCGACCAACTTGCCGCCTATGCGTCGGTAGGGCGGATGACCATTGACGACCCGGACGGCACCGCGATGATGCTGACCTCGATGGTCGTGGCCGATACCTTGCGTGACGCCGCTCTTGGCTTATCAGCCCCACCAGTCGATACCGGATTGCAGCGCCTTATTGAGCGTGCCGTTACCATTTTTCTTGTCGGTGTTCTATTGTAGGCTTGATGACCTACACCCAGCACTTTGCGGGATCATATCCCGCATTCTCGAAAGGGTCTGGCTAGTTGGCCTCTTGCTAGTTGTAAAAACTGGTTGGCGGAAGATCAGCCCCGAAGTGTGCTATTCGCGCAATGTAGCAGACTGAATACAGCTCACGGGAACGTCAACCGCACCATCTGCTACATCCCTTAACGCTTACGATGCACGTGAACGAGCGGCTGGAATTGGGAAGCCGATAAGGCCTCCTGAATGACCGCAACTGGGTCGTGGCGGCAGTAGCACAGGGCGGCCGCTCTCGTTCGATTGTGCTGAAGAAGTCGACGTTGGGCCGGTCGACAAGTTGTCGCTGAGCTGGGGTGGAAGCCGCTGATCGGCTCAGGCTGGTAGCGAGAGCGCCGGCATCGGGACGAGCTTTGCCATCTTGCGGAGGTTCTGGGCGGTAGATGCACGTCGAGCATTCTGGATATTCGGACATTGGTGTCTTGAGCTTCTGCCAAAGCAATGGCCCTAGCGTCTTCTGTGGTCCTGCGACGGGCTTCCGCGACCCCTAGCCCAACGATCCCGACACGATGACGCGCTGGCTGATGCATCCCCAAAGGATGCGCCCCGGCACCGGTATGCCCGAGCAAGGGCCGAGCGAGGCGGAAGCGCGCGCGATCGCGGCCTATCTCTATACGCTGGATTGACCGCCAACCGTCGAAAGCCGGTTCGCGCCGGTCATGCGGTCGAACGATCCTCCATTCCCGGCTCCAGGATCGCGTCGCCGTCGCTGGTTACCGTCACAGGGATCGACTTGGCGGCGGGGGTCTTGCTGCCCACCGCATAATGCCAGACCGGCATCAGGACGTTGCATTCGGGATAATAGCCGCCGATGCATCCGACCGGAATGTCATAGGCGACGACGATCATCCCCGAGAGATGCCGGTCGACGCCGTCATCGGCCACGGTGCGCAGCGTCACCGCCTGCCCGACCTTCAGACCCCGGCGTTCGATGTCGGAGCGGTTCATCAGCACGACGTTGCGGATGCCGTCGATCCCCCGGAAGCGATCGTTATAGCCATAGACGGTGGTGTTGAACTGGTCGTTGCTGCGCAAGGTCATCAGCCGCAGCACCTCATGCCCGACGTCCGGCATGTCGAGGTCTTCGTCGAGTGCCTCCGGCGTGACGAAATTGGCGCGGCCGGTATCGGTTTGCCATTCGCGCCGTTTGGCGGGCAGGTCGCGCTGGAAGCCGCCGGGCTCCCACATGCGCGTTTCATAGTCGTGGAAATTGTCAGGCAGGGTGTGGGCGATCTCCCGCCGGATTGCGGCATAGTCGGTCATATAATCGTCCCACCGCACCTTGGGGTTGGGCTCGAACACCTGTTTGGCGAGTTCGCACAGCAGCCGTATCTCGCTGATGAGATGCGGCGAAGCGGGCGTGCGAAGTCCGCGATTGCCATGGACGCAGCCGGAGGTGTCCTCCATCGACAAGGCCTGTTGCCCGGCCGCCGTCTCGTCGATCTCCAGCCGCCCGATGACGGGCAGGATATAGCTGATCTCACCGGGGAGCAGCGCGGTACGGTTGAGCTTGGTCAGGACGTTGACAGTCAGCCGCATCCGCCGCCAGGCAAGCTCCATCCGGCCCTGGTCCGGGATGGCGCGGGCGAAGTTGCCGCCCAGCATGAAGAACGCCTTCACCTGGCCTTCGAGGATCGCCTCGCAGGCCTCGACCGTGTTGTACCCCGCCTCGCGCGGCGGCTTGAAGCCGAATTGCTCGCCCAGCCGGTCGAGCGGGAACAGCTCGGGCTTTTCGGTGACGCCGACCGTCCGTTGGCCCTGGACATTGCTGTGGCCGCGCACCGGACAGATGCCCGCGCCGGGCCGCCCGATATTGCCGCGCATCAGGAGCAGGTTGACCAGCATCTGCACTGTCTCGACCCCCGCGCGATGCTGAGTCAGGCCCATGCCGTAAATGCCGATGGTCGACGGCGCACGGGCATAGATGAGCGCGGTCGCTTCGAGATCGGCACGATGCAGCCCCGAACGCCGCTCCAGCTCGTCCCAGTCCTGCGCCTTTAACCAGTTGGCGAAGCGTTCGAACCCGTGCGTGTGCGCATCGATGAAGGCGAGGTCCAGGATTGGTGGCTCACCGGCTGCCAGGGCGTCGTCGTGCAGCGTCAGCACCGCCTTGCAGATGCCCGCGATCGCCGCCAGATCGCCGCCATTCTTGACCTGATGATAGTCCGAGCTGATCCGCGTATCCTTGCCCGTCAGCATCTCGGTCGGGGATTGCGGGTTCAGGAACCGCTCCAGTCCCCGCTCGCGAAGCGGGTTGAAGGTGATGATCGGCACCCCGCGCTGGCTGGCTTCCTGAAGCGGGTGCAACATGCGCGGCGAATTGCTCCCCGGATTCTGGCCGAAGAACATCAGGCAGTCGGTTTTCGCAAAGTCCCCCAGATCGACCGTGCCGACGCCCTGGCCGATGCTGGCGGGCAGGGCGACCGAGGTCGTTTCATGGCACATGTTCGAACTGTCGGGCAGGTTGTTGTTGCCATAGAGCCGGGCGAACAACTGATAGAGATAGCTGCCTTCGTTCGACAAACGGCCGGAGCTGTAGAAGACGGTGCCGTGCTGCCTGTCTTCCACCGCGCGAAGTTCGTGGGCGATCTCCGCGATGGCATGGCCCCACGACACCGGCGTATATTTGTCGGTCGCGGGATCATAGCGCAGCGGATGGGTGAGGCGGCCGGGCTGTTCCAGATGATAATCGTCCCACGTCAGCAACTCGCTGACCGTGTGTTCGGCGAAAAAGGCGGGTGTGCAGCGATGCGCGGTCAGTTCCCAGGCGACCGCCTTCACGCCGTTTTCGCAGAATTCGAAGGGGAGCGGCGTGGCGGGCTTTACCCAGGCGCAGCTGTTGCACTGATAGCCATCGACCTTGTTATGCCGCGACAGCGCGACGCTGGCGCTACCCAGCACGCCCTCCCGGCGCAGGATATTGCCGACCGAGCGCGCGGAGCCCCATCCGCCGGAGGGGAGGCGATACGGCTTATACGTGGCTTTCATCGGGTATCTCCGGCCGGGGCGGCGGGCGTTTCCGTACGAAACATTCGCCGGGTCTTGTCGTTAACCCTGTGGCGGCGGCGGCTATCCCAAATTTGATATAAGATACGGATTTAAAAAGGAGAAATGCCATGACGGTCGGTCGTGACTATATGCTGAAAAAGACGACGGGCCCTTCGGCCCCCAAATTTTTCATCGACACGCAGATCGTGCCGCGACTGGTCAACGCCGTCGGGCGGGGAGAGGTGCTGCTCGACCGTTCGGCGGTCCGTCTTGGCGTTCGCCCTTCGGTCCTTGCCGCCGGGGCAGCGTGTGTCATGGCGGTGCTGCTTTTGGGCATCCCGCAGGGACGGAGAGGGACGCTGGGTGACGCGTAGCCCATTGAATCGATTTGCCGATCCATATTGAAACCGGGAGCCCCGGTTGCCCCCTGATATTGAGGGAGAATTGATGCTCGGTTGTTTCGGGGGGCTGGCAACCGTCTGTCAGAGTCAATTCGCTCAGATGAACGAGCGGCAGAAACCGGGCGGCCAGTTTAGCCGTATGAACGACCGGAATTGGGTCCTCGTTACGCTGGGGCAGGGTGGCCACTTCCACCCAGTTGCGGGCGTTCACGCGTATGCTATCCAAAGGAGATGACAGGTAGGGCTGACATCACGGCCCGGATAGCTGCGGTCTGCTATACCGGCATGGTAGCAGCGGGAGTGTGGTTCACGCTCGCGTGGGCGGGCGCCAATGACCAGTGGCGTCTTGACGAGTTGCTCGGCTTCGCGGTCGTCGCGCTGTCGCCGATACCGGTGTGCATTCTCTGCTTTCGACGTAGCGTGTAGCCGTTCCGCTTCCGCCCAATTGCGGACATGCCGTCAGGAATCTAAGCTGGGCGTTCTCTCAGCTGGGCCGGTGGATTAGACCCGGCGAGGGGAAAAGCTGGGGCCTTGCAGAAGGCAGCGGAGCCTTCACCGCTCTCCCAGCACCACGTATCCGCTAACGCCCCAAACACGGACATCTCGGTTCTCGCCAACGCGCATATTCCGTTAGTATGACTGGGCGACTTGAGAATGGCTATTCAGACGTCACTTCCGCGCCGCCAACCATAGGGGTGGGTTTCGGACCGGAAGGTAAGGGTGCCATTTCGCCCCCGTCATCTTTTCTCGACGTCAACCAATTTGGTAATGACGGTCCATAGCGCTTCCACATTTCCTTGATCGCCATTCGCTCTTGGACAGTGGGCGGGGGTGAACCGCTGAGATCCTTTAGTGGCATTGCGCATCTCACTCAGTAGCTGGATCGCAGTCATAGCACACTTTGCGCCGGGACACCGGCTGCCTTCCACCCATCTCCGCCGTTCCGGGTGGCCGATCGGGCTCGCTGAAGCAGCCGGTTCGCTTATATGAACGAGCGGCAGCTTTCGGGAGGCGAGAAGGCACATGCGAACGGCGGGGATTGGGTCAACTGGAAACGCTTGCAGCGTTCTACATCGTTTGGCGTGACCAAAGGGCTAGGCATGCCGTCACTGCACCTGAAAGTACGGCAGAAGCGATTATGGCTTGGCCGAGATTTGCTAGCATCATGGAAATCCTTTTGGCTGCCCGTCATAAACGTTCAAACTCTACGGTAGGATGCATGCCCCGGTCCTGGCGCCGCGCCGAAGCCAAGGCATAAGGCATTGAAAATTAACCCCGCAAACCCATCTTCGGACCATCGTCAACAACGGAAAGGAGGTGATCGGATGTCTCATTGTCAGATGCCGATTACGGCAACGAAAACGATCATGGCTGCTTCATTGGAGCATGGCCGGATCTGAACGATTGCCGACCTCGGTCGACAATGGAAAGGCCGCTCCGTAACGGGGCGGCCTTTTGTTTGTCAGACGTGTAACTTGGCCTTTGGCAGGTGTCACAGGGCTTGGTGGAGGCCAGCCAAATCTGCCAGCTATGCGACAGATGATCTCATGCGGAGAGGTCGATGGTGGGGCACTGAGAGCAGGCCAAGTCCTTCACATATCCCATCTGGTCGACCAGGTCATGCGATTGTCGCTTGGCGGATGCCGTGGTCTGAGCCAGATCGACGGTATGAAGGTCTTTTTGGATTTCGAGGCGTCGTCACTGTCCGATCAGAGCTATCCGGTGGAGGTGGCATGGGTGTTCCAGGACGGGCGGACGGAAAGCCATTTGATCAAGCCCGCCCCTGGATGGGTCGACTGGAACCCACAGGCAGAGGCGATCCACGGCATCAGCCGTGCGACACTTACCAGTGAAGGTCAGCCGCACGACGTTGTCGCGACACGTATGATCGAGGCACTTAGCGATCATGAGCTCTTCGCCAGCGCACCGTCCTGGGATGGCAAGTGGCTAAGCGTCTTATTGCGCGGTGCCGGGCTACCCCGCCATGCGCTGCGGCTCCGCGATACGGACGAGGCGCTACGCTCGACGGCCATTGAAATCCTTCAGAACGTGATCTCAGCCGCCCGACTGGACGTTGAGGTTCACACCCTTGTCTCGGTCGCTAATGCAGCAAAAAGCACCCAACCTGCTCACCGGGCGCTAGCCGACGCCATCGGCGAATATGAGACATGGTGCCGAGTGCGTCAGGCCGCACGCGTATTGGCTGCGGAGAATGGCGCACGCTGATCTCAAAAAGGTCGGATTGGCCTCACCTGCGTACCTTTCCTAGCTTAATGAATGGCGGAAGTTGGGAAAACGAGATGGGTGACTGCGTGACCACTTATGGGTCTCAACGCCCGATTTGATCACGGTAATCGGCTAACCACGCCGGGGCCTTGACACTATACTATCTCCTCGACTTCACGCAATTCGACCACACGGTGTTCGCGGGCACTGATTTCCGCTGCGACGCCCATCGCCACCGCGCGAAGACCGTCCTCGGCGGACACCTGGACGGGACCGTGGCCGCGTACCGCGTCTGCAAAGGCGAGATGCTGGTAATAGGTCGCGCCCTCATGGCTGCCTGCAGCATGAGCCATCGGGTCGATCGCGATGCGGGTCCGCTCGACGCGCTTTTCCCCGCCGAAGCCGACGCGCGGGCTATACACCAGTTCGCCGGGCGGGATCAGGGCGTCGAGACGGGCGATGTCGCCGGTCGCGCTTATTTCTTCCTGATGCACGGCACCGTCCGCGAACATCGACAGGTCGAGCATCGCACGCACGCCGTTGACGAAATCGACGGTGGTGAAGCTGTTGTCGATGATGTCGGGTGTGCGGCCGTCGTAACGTTCGTCGAGATGATTCACATCCATTGCGCCGGAGCAATAGACGCGCACCGGCTCGGCTTGGACGATCAGCCGCATCAGGTCGAAGAAGTGGCAACATTTCTCGACCATCGTGCCGCCGGTATTGGCCGCGAAGCGGTTCCAGTCGCCGACCTTGGGCAGGAAGGGGAAGCGGTGCTCGCGGATCGACAGCATCTGCAACCGGCCGACACGTCCGCCATGGATAGCGTCGATAAAGGCGGCGGCGGGGGGCATGAAGCGATATTCCATGCCGGTCCAGAAAGGCCGGGCATGCTCGGCGGCGCGCTCGACGATCCAGCGCGCGTCCGCCATGGTGGTGGCAAGCGGCTTTTCGCACAGGATCGCCGCATCCATGTCGAACAGCGGCTCCAGGACCGCGCGGTGCGTGTGGTTGGGGGAGGCCACCACGACCGCGTCGACGCGAGCGTCGCGGGCAAAGGCCTCGACACTGTCATAGGCGGTGACGTTCGCCGCTACGGACCCCAGCGCGTCCCGGGCCCAGCCGAGCGACTGTGGCACCGGGTCGGCGATCGCGACGATTTGCGCCCCCGGCACCAGCGCGATGTTGCGCAGATGCTCGACGCCCATCATGCCCGTCCCGACGATCCCGTATCGAATTGCGGCTACCATTGCCCGTGTCCCTATGCCATTCCGACGCCCGATGACGACGATCCGCCTTTCCCGCGAAGCACGGCCGCTCGGCAAGAGTGCAATCCTTGTGTCCCCAATAGCTTGGGGCATGTGGCGTTTTACCGGCGAGGATGTCTCCGCCGCGCGGGCCCGGGTCGAGGCTGCGCTCGATGCCGGGATCACCTTGTTCGACACCGCCGATATCTACGGCGTCGACGATGGTGGGTTCGGATCGTCCGAAGCGCTGTTGGGACGGGTGCTTGCCGAGGCGCCCAAATTGCGTGAGCGGATGGTGATCGCGACCAAGGGCGGCATCTGGCCGGGCTTTCCCTATGATTCGAGCTCGACGTATCTGGCCGGGGCGCTGGACGCATCGCTCAAGCGCTTGTGCGTCGAGCGGGTCGAGCTGTACCAAATCCACCGCCGCGATTTCCTGAGCCATCCGCAGGAGGTCGCTGCCGCGCTGACCCGCATGGTCGAGACGGGCAAGGTCACCGGGATCGGCGTGTCGAACCATAGCCCGGCCGAGGTCGATGCGCTCTCCGCATTTCTGGGACTGCCGATCCTGACGACTCAGCCGGAATTCTCGCCGCTGCATCCTGCGCCGCTTTTTGACGGCACGCTGGACCAGGCGGTGGCGCGGGACATGGCGGTGCTCGCCTGGTCGCCGCTGGCGGGCGGGCGGCTGGTCGCGGGGGATCACCCGGCAGGCGCGCTGCTGGCGGAGCATGGTCAGCGTTGGGGTGTCGATGCTGCGACGGCAGCGCTGGCCTGGGTCATGGCGCATCCGGCGCGGATCATCCCGATCATCGGATCGCAAAATCCCGACCGCATCCGTGCGGCGGGAGACGTGTACCGCGTCGAGTGGACCCGCGCCGAATGGTATGCCGTGCTTCAGGCCGGAATGGGGGAGCGCCTGCCATGACCGATATGCTTGGCCCTTGCGAGATCAGCTGGTTCTCGGCGTTGTGTGACGACGATTACGAGTTTCTGGGCGTGCCCGACCCGGCATTGCGTTCGAGCTGGGAGCATTGCCGCGACATCGTGTTGCAGGCGGAAACGGCGGGTTATGACAATTGCCTGCTGCCGTCGGGCTATGCGCTGGGCATTGACACCACGGCCTTTGCCGCCGGGATCGCTCCGCTACTTCGGCGGATGCGGCTGTTGATGGCGGTGCGGATCGGCGAAAGCTGGCCGCCGCAACTGGCACGACAGATCGCGACGATCGACCGGATGCTGGGCGGGCGGTTGACCGTCAACATCATCTCCAGCGACCTGCCCGGCGAGACGCTGGACAGCGCCCCCCGTTATGCCCGCACAGTTGAGGCCATGCACATCCTGCGCACCCTGCTGGACGGGAAGCCGCTCGATCATGACGGCGATTTCTGGAAATTGAAGCTTGACCCGCCGCGCGTGACCACCGTCTCGGGTCGGTGCCCGCCCTTCTATTTCGGCGGCCTGTCGGAAGCTGCGCGTGAGGCGGCGGCCGAGGGCGCGGACGTCTATCTGATGTGGCCTGATACGATGGAGGGGGTACGCGCTATCGTCGCCGACCTGCGCGCGCGGGCCGCCCGGCGCGGGCGCAGCTTGCGCTTCGGCTACCGTGTCCATGTCGTCGTTCGCGAGACCGAGGCGGAGGCGCGCGCCGCCGCCGACCGGCTGCTGTCCAAGCTGGATGACGCGACCGGCGCCGCGATCCGGTCCCGTTCGCTGGACTCGCAATCGGCAGGCGTCCGGCGACAGGCCGAACTGCGCGAGGGCAGCGATGACGGCTATGTCGAGGCCAATCTCTGGACCGGCATCGGTCGGGCGCGATCGGGGTGCGGCGCGGCGATCGTCGGCGACCCCGACCAGGTTCTTGCCAAGCTGCAGGCCTATCGCCAAGCGGGCATCGATTCGTTCATCCTGTCGGGCTATCCGCATGCGGCCGAGGCCGATCTGTTCGCCCGCCATGTCCTCCCACGGATCGATCATGCTCCGCTGACATTGTGAGCGGCTTGGCGATCGGCTTGGTGGGGCGATAGAGAAACTGTCTCGCCGCCATCCCCTGCGCCTCGCCATGATGCGGGCATGAGACATGTCGGGGAATTGAGCGCGCGCCATCGCGGGCTGTTATTTGCGTTGGTCATCACGGCCGGTGTGCTGAACCTCGTCGACCGGCAGGTCATCGCGGTACTGAAGCCGGTGATCGCCGCCGACCTTGGCTGGAGTGACGATGATTACGGCACGCTCGCCGCCTGGTTTCAGGGCGGTGCGGCGGTCGGTTTCCTGTTCAGCGGCTGGATCGTCGACGGGTTGGGCGTGCGCTGGGCCAATCCGATCGGGGTGGCGGCGTGGAGCGTCGCGGCCTTGCTCCATGGCTGGGCGCGGTCGATGGGCGCGTTCATCGCGGTGCGCGTCGCCTTGGGCGCGACCGAGTCGATGGGGACGCCCACGGGCATCAAGACGGTCGCCGCCGTTCTGCCGCCGCGCTGGCGGTCCGCCGGGTTCGGTGCCGGCAATGCCGCCAACAGCCTGGGCGCGATCCTGGCGCCGCTCGCCATTCCGGTTCTAGGCCTGACCTTCGGCTGGCGGGGCACGTTCATCGCGGTCGGACTGATCGGGTTGGGTTGGGCCTTGACCTGGCTGATCGCGGCGCGGGGGATCGTCTTTGCCGCGCCAAAAGTGAGCGACGCAGCGGCGCCGCTTCCGGACGCGCCGCTGTTGCGCGACCGGCGGACCTGGGCGGTGGCGGGGGCCAAGTTGTTGTCCGACGCGACCTGGTGGTTGTTGCTCTTCTGGCTGCCCGACTTCTTTCATCGGCAGTTCGGGCTGTCGGGCGTCGCGCTCGGCGTGCCGCTGGCGCTGGCCTATGGCGGCGCGGCGATCGGCTCGCTGGTCGGTGGAGCGGTGCCGACCCGGCTGCTCGGGCGGGGCTGGTCGGTGAATGCGGTGCGCAAGCTTGTGCTGCTCGGCGCCGCACTGGCCGTCGTGCCGATCCCTCTGGCTCTGCTGACGCATAGCTATGCGGTGGCGGTTTCGCTGATGGCGTTGGCGCTGGCCGGGCATCAGGCCTTTTCGACCAACATCTTCGCGATGATCGCCGACATCGTGCCGCAGCACCGCGTCGGCCGGGTGACATCGTTCGGATCATTCTGCGGCAATATGGGCGGGGTCGTGATTGCCAAGATCGCCGGGCTGACCCTGGCGGCGGGGCTGGGCTATCTGCCGCTGCTTCTCTTCGCGGCGATCGCCTATCTGGCGGCGTTCGCTTGGGTGCAGTTGCTGCTGCCCCGGCTGACGCCGATCGAGGCCGAACGCTAAAGTCCGGCTGCTGACCGCCAAGGTCCTTCTTTATTCCCTAGTCGATAAGTGGGCATTAGCCTCCGCGTCGATCTGAAAAGGGGACCAGATGATCGATCGCCGCCTGTCCGTGCTGCTCGTCGGCACCGCCTTCACGCTAATCGCCACGTCCGCCGCCGCGCAGGACGCACCTGCCACGAAGTCCGAGACCAAGCCCGCCGATGGCGAAGTGGTCGTGACCGCGCGTTATCGCAACGAGACGCTGCAACAGGTGCCGATCGCTATCACTGCGCTGGAGGGCGGTGCGCTGGCGGAGCGGCAACTCAACAATCTCGAACGGATCGCTGCCTTGATCCCGTCGGTCGGTTTCCGCAGTGGCGCGTCCAACAAGGATCGCACCGTCTTTATCCGCGGGATCGGCACGATCACGACCTCGCCCGGCGTCGAGCCGTCGGTTTCGACCGTGCACGACGGCGTGGTGCTGACGCGTCCGGGCCAGTCGACGCTGGATCTGGGCGAGGTCGAGCGGATCGAGGTTCTGCGCGGGCCGCAGGGCACCCTGTTCGGCAAGAATGCGTCCGCGGGCGTGGTCAACATCGTCACGCGCAACCCGACCGACGAATTCCACGCCTTCGGCGAGGCGGGGGCGACGACCGATCAGGAGTATCGCATCAAGGCGGGCGTCTCGGGTGCGATCGTCCCGGGCAAGGTCCAGGCGCTGATCGGCGGCCTCTATAGCGATTTCGACGGCAATCTGCGCAATGTCGCGACCGGCCACGACGCCAATGGCTCGCGCCGCTACGGGGCGCGCGGCAAGCTGGTGATAACGCCGTTCGACGCGCTGAAGATTACCGCGATCGGCGACTATCTCAATACGCGAGAGACGGTGGCGGCGGTCTATAGCTCGACCCGGCAGATCGCCTATCCGACGAATGCGATCACGGACTCCACCGCCCTGGCCGCCGCGCTGGCCGGGCAGGGGATCGTCGCGTCGCCGTCGAACCGGCGGCTGGCGACCAATATCGATACCAATGTCCGTGACGAGAATTATGGCGGGTCGCTGACCGGCGACCTCACGCTGGGCGACTATCACGTCACGTCGATCACCGCCTGGCGGCAATGGCTGAACCAGCAGCGGCAGGATTATGACGGCCTTGCCCAGCTGACCGCCGCCTTCCCCGCGGGCGCGGACGACGGGAGCGTCAACAGCCGTCAATTCTCGCAGGAGCTTCGGCTGACCTCGCCCAAGGGCGGGCTGATCGATTATGTCCTGGGTGCCTATTATCTGCGTGCGCGGACCGACGAGCAATATCAACGCGCGCTGACCACCCTGTCGGGCGCGACGCGGACCAGCACCACGGGCATCGCCAATTACGGCATCACCAACCACAATTACGCGCTGTTCGGCGAGGCGAACATCAATTTCACCCCTCATTTCCGGGGAATCGCGGGCTATCGTTCGACCTGGGATACGCTGGACTTCTACCATGTCCGCACCTCGACTAACGACCCGACCAACAGTGGCGCGGCGTCGCTCGACCGGCCGGGCATCCGCGCCTATCACAATGCGACGGGCCGCACCGATGCGCGTGGCGACAGCTACCGTCTCGGGCTTCAACTCGATCTGGGCGACCATGCCCAGACCTATTTCACCTATTCACGCGGCTATAAGGGCCCGGCCTACAACGTCTATTTCAACATGCGTTCGCTCAATGCGACGACCCTGCTTGACGAAGTTCCGCTGAGCCCGGAGACGTCCAACTCCTATGAGGCCGGGATCAAGGGCAGCACCGCCGACCGCGCGCTCAGCTATGCGCTGGCGGTCTATACGACCGATTTCGACGGCTATCAGGCGAACTTCACCGACTCGGTCGGCGGCGCGCCCGTCACGCGACTGATCAATGCGGGTTCGGTCCGCTCGCGCGGGGTCGAGGCGGATGTGACGCTGCGCCCGGCCAAAGGCTTCGCCGTCGATATCTCCGGGGCATTCACCGACGCCACCGTCCGCAACTTCAACTGCCCGGTCGGCGCGCCGGTCAGCTGCAACATCAACGGCCAGCCGCTGCCCTTCGCGCCGCGCGTGCGGCTGTTCGAGAATGCCGCCTATCGCTTCGCGCTCTCGGACGCCCTGTCGCTTGAGTTGCAGAGCGACGTCTCCTTCAGCAGCAAGGTGCAATATTCGCTGGCCGAGACGCCCAACACCGTCCAGCCCGCTTTTGCCATCTGGAACGCCAGCGTGGCGCTGATACGGCCCGGCGATGGATGGCAGCTTCGCGCCTATGTGAAAAACATCGCCAACACGCCTTATGCTAGCTTCCTGAGCAACGGCACCTTCGGCGGGACCGTCCGCTTCGTGCCGCGCGACGACCGGCGTTACGCGGGCCTTTTGCTGCGCAAGGACTTCTGATGAACGGCGACACGACGCGGCGCGGGGTGCTGCTTGCCGGGACCGGCGGTGCGTTCGGTCTCTATTCGATGGCGGCGGGCGCTGCACCAGAACCGCGCCGGTCGCGCCGCCTGCCGCGTCTGTCGGGCGTCAAACCGCGCAACATCTTGGTCGTACTGACCGACGACCATAGGTACGACGCGATGGGTTTCATGAAAGGGCAGGATTTCGGTGACACGCCCACGCTCGACCGGCTGGCTCGCGAGGGAACGCATTTTCGCAACGCGTTCGTCACCACCGCACTCTGTTCGCCGAGCCGGGCATCGATCTTCACCGGGCTCTATGCGCATCAGCACAAGGTGGTCGACAACAACCATCCGATCCCGCCGGGCCTCATATTCTATCCCGAATATCTCCAGGCCGCCGGTTACGACACCGCCTTCATTGGCAAATGGCATATGGGTGACGAGGGTGATGGCCCGCAGCCCGGCTTCGACCATTGGGTCAGCTTCAAGGGGCAGGGGAGCTATCTGCCCAGTGCCGACGGACTGAACGTCGATGGCCGCCGCGTGGCCCAAAAGGGCTATATCACCGATGAGCTGACCGATTACGCGATCGACTGGATCGGCAAACGTCCGGCGGGCCGCCCCTGGATGATGCATCTGGCGCATAAGGCGGTGCATTCCGAATTCCTCCCTGCCGAACGCCACAAGGGCCGCTACGACAAGGAGACGTTCCGCTATCCCGCCTCGATGGCACCGAACGCGCCGGGGCGGCCGATGTGGGTGGAGAACCAGCGCAACAGCTGGCACGGCGTCGGCTATCCCTATCACGGCTCTCTCGACATCGGCGACTATTACAAGCGCTACATGGAGACGCTGCTCGCGGTCGACGAGGGGTTAGCGCGGATCATGGACCTGCTCGAACAGCGCGGCGAGCTGGACGACACGCTGATCCTCTATCTTGGCGACAATGGCTTCATGTTCGGCGAGCATGGGCTGATCGACAAGCGCACCGCCTATGAGGAATCGATGCGCATCCCGATGCTGGCGCGTTGCCCGGCGCTGTTCCCGGCAGGCAGCGTGGTCGAAAAGGTGGTCGCCAATATTGATATCGCCCCCACGCTGCTCGCTGCCGCCGGACTTCGCGCGCCGGACGGCATGGCTGGGACCAACGCGCTGCCGTTGGTACGCGACGCGAACGCGCCGTGGCGAGACGAACTTCTCTACGAATATTATTGGGAGCGGAATTTCCCCCAAACTCCGACCGTCCACGCCCTGCGCGAGGACCGGTACAAATATATGCATTTCCACGGCATCTGGGACATCGACGAATTATACGATCTTGCCGATGATCCGCACGAAACGAACAATCTGATTGCTAGCCCCGGTCATGAGGATCTCGCCGCGCGGATGAGTGGCAAGCTTTTCGCGCTACTCGAGCAAAGCCACGGCATGGCCATCCCGTTAAGTGCTGATGCGGGACAGCGAAACGAACTCCGCGATCCGAAAGGGGCACCACAGGCAGCGTTCCCACCGCGATTCTATCGATCGGGCAAGCCGGTATGATCGTGAACCGCGAGCTGCTATGCCGTACGGTCCACTTCGATTGTCGGACAAATTGCCATGAGATGCATATCCCGACACCGTGATTTCTACCTGAACGAATGTCTGTAAATGGGCCGCGTATAGTGCGCCTTGGATGGCCGGGTATGGGTCGTCATGGCGTCCTTGCCGCTGCTGCCCGTACAGCGGCGTCTTACGCGGTCCTGCTGCCAACCAGTACCGGAATAGGCCACTCTTTGCAGGCATGGCCAACCACGAAGTATCAAGCTGATATAGATTGTTAACCAGGAGATGGGATGGCCGCAGCCACTCTTGCTGCTGCGATGAGCTTCCCTTGATATCCTCCCTATTGCCCTATTCCGCTTACCTTCTGGGGGTCGCCATCGGCATCGGCCTGACGTCAGGCTGGTTGGTAGCGCTGCTTACAGCCGAAATTCGTCATGCCCGCATCAGGCCAATTGGCTGGTGTGATGGAGGCTTAGTGCTAGCTGCGGGGTTGGGTGTGTGGTCGACCCATTTCAGCGCGATGACCGCCTATCGTCCTGATCTGATCCTGACTTATGCACCGGATCGCACCGCGATTTCCGCTGCGGTGGGTATCTTTCTGGTTGGCTTGCCAATCGCCGCCCTTGCCAGGGCTGAGCGCCGAAGCTGGCAGATCGTACTCGCCATGACGGCAGGTTTCGGCATCTGGTGCATGCATGCCGTCGGCCTGTCCGCGCTGATTGATTGCAATCACAAATTTTCAGCCGCGACGAACCTGATTGGTGGGCTGATCGGTACGGCGATCCTGATCAGTTGGCAAATCCGTCGTTCGTCCAATTTTCCACGGCTGGCGACCAGCATCTCTTTTGTCGGCGCTGTATGCGCTATTCATTTCATCAGCCTAGGTGGGGACGCGGTGACCGCACCCTTGGCCATCGTCCATGGTAGCGCCATGTCGCCCGGCCTCATCGCGGCATGCACCGCCTTTGCCATCTCGATCGCCTGCCTGGGCGGCGTCCTTTCCGCCTCGCAGGCGCGGTTGCGGCGCGAGCGGGAAGCGCAGACCCTTAAAGCGGTTATCGAGAGTATGTCAGACGGCTTGGTCTTTATCGACAAGGCTCAGTGCCTTCGCCAGTACAACAAACGTTTCCTGACCTTGTTCGATACGCCGCCCGAGGCGCTTCGAACCGGTGTGACCATCGACATCTTTCTGGACACCATTGCACGGTACCGAAACTGGCATCCCGACAAACGGACCCTTGTCGGCCAAGCGATGAAGGCCTGGGTTCATTCCGGTGAGCCTTTCGACCGAGAATGCGAAATGGAGGACGGCCGGACCTATGTCATGCAGTGTCGGCCAGTAGTCGAGCAAGGCGTGGTCCTGACGTTCAACGACGTGACGATCGAACGGCAGGCCAGCCGCACGCTGAGTTATCATGCGCATCATGACGTCCTGACCAATCTCGGCAACCGCCGGGCACTTCAGGATCACATGTCAACCATGATCAGCAAAGCGGAGACGTTCAGCCTGCTGCTCATTGACCTCGATGGATTCAAGGAGGTCAACGACACCTTTGGTCATGGCATCGGCGACAAGCTGCTGGTCCATTGCGCGGCAGTCCTGCGTCGCTTGGTTGGCCCGGACAGCTTCGTCGCCCGTATGGGCGGTGATGAGATGGCCGTCGTGATAGCCTTGCCGATCAGTCAAGCCACGACGCTCGCCACCGACGTAGTAACCCAGATGTCGCATGCAGTCACCATTGACGGCTATCGCCTGATGCCGGGATGCAGCATCGGTGTAGCGGAGTGGGAGGCCGGGCTGTCGGGTGAGGAATTGATGAGGCGCGCAGATCTCGCACTCTACGACGCCAAACGGGCTGGCCGTCGCCGCGCGCACCCTTATGAGCATGCCATGACAGAGGCGCTCCTGAAGCGACAGGAGATCGTCGACGGCCTTCATGATGCTGTGAAAGGCGGCGGCTTCCGCCTGGCCTTTCAACCGATCGCCGACCTCGCTTCCGGTATCACCTGCGGCTATGAGGCGCTGCTGCGTTGGCGACATCCCGAACGAGGATGGATCTCGCCTGATGTCTTCATTCCTATCGCCGAGGATGCAGGCCTGATCGATGAAATCGGGCGGTGGGTGATCGCCGAAGCGTGTCGACACCTGGCGGGGTGGTCGCCCCATCTGTACGTGGCGGTCAACGTTTCGGCGGCGCAACTGGCATCAGACGCGTTGCTCGACCACCTCACGCAGGCCATCATAGTCAACGGCTTGGCACCCGAGCGGCTGGAGATCGAAATCACCGAAACGGCGCTGATCCGTGACCCAGCGAAGGTCGCAGGCCGATTGGAGCGTATTCGCAAACTCGGCTTTAAAATCGCGCTGGATGACTTTGGGACAGGGCAATCGTCGCTCTCTCATTTGCGCGATCTTTGCTTCGACCGGATCAAGATTGATCGCAGCTTCGTGCTGCGTGCGGGGAGTGATCCGCGCTCGATGGCGGTCCTGCGGGCGACCGTCACGCTTGGACGCGAATTGGGTGTTATCACCCATGCCGAAGGCGTCGAGACATCGGAGCAACTTGCCTTGTGCCGAGAAATCGGTTGCGACGCCGTGCAGGGATACCACATCGGCCGTCCGCTCATCCCGTTGGTTGACATGGGAATGCCCTATTATGTCCAAACCGATAGGGCGGCTTGATGCACGTCGAGGACAGCCTTGGTACATAGGCAGCGCTTACATAGCAGGTAGCCCAGTTTGATATTCGTGACCGTCACGACATACCCCGCGCGTCTGACCTATTCGGCATTACATATTTGTCATAGATAATTGATTTACATATATTTTCTATGAAGGTGGCCATCTAAATGGATGGCCCCATGAAAAACATTTCAATTCCCCAAAAGCTCGCTGTTGCGTTCCTTATAATTGCTGCGGTCCTTTGCGGCTTGGCAGGTTTTTCGGCTGTTCAAATCGGCAACATGAACAGGGCTATCGACTATGTGTCGAATGACCTCATGCCAAAAACAGTTGCCGCTCAGCAAGTTGATACTGCGACGTCAGACTTCCGGATAGCTGAAGCTCAGCATATTTTGGCAACCCAGCCCGCTGATATGGCTGCTGCTGAACAAAAGATCGCCGCTGCGCAAAATATCGTACAAAAAAATTACGCGGCGCTTGACGGAACACTAGTGCGCCCTGAGGCAAGGCGGCGTTTGACGGCATTCCAACAGGAATGGGTCGCATATCTCGAGCAGCATCAGAAACTTATCGCCCTGTCGCGGCTAAACCGCAATGAGGAAGCGACCGCCATAATGCGGGGGCGCAGCCAGGTCCTTTTTGACAAGCTGTCGGATCGTATCAGTGCGCTCGTATCCTTCGAAATGAAGCTGGCGGCGCAGCAACGTCGGGAAGCGGCCGAACTCCACACCCACGTCATTGCCCTGCTTGCGCTGGTGGTCGTGATGGCATGCGCTGCCTTGGTCGGCATATTACTTCTGCTGGTCCGGCAGATCGCACGTCCGGTAACTCAGGTCACCTCGGGCCTGACGGCGTTGGCCAGTGGCGACATGTCGGTAACGTCGGTCGATCACGATCGCCAAGACGAAGTCGGGCGCTTGGCGGGGGCCTTGAACAATCTGCGTGGGCAATTGCTCGCAGCAGATGAGGCCAAGGCAGCCCAGACGACATTGATCGTCGAGAGCGTGGGGCGAGGGCTGGGGGCGCTGGCCGACGGTGACCTGACCGCGCGGATCGAAACCGATCTTACGGGGCCATTCGCCAAGCTCCGTACCGATTTCAATCACGCATTAGGTGCGATGAATGACGCGATGGCAGCGGTAACCGATGCGACAAGCGGCATCAACAACGGTGCGAGCGACATCCGTCAGGCGTCCGACGATCTATCTCAGCGGACCGAGCAGCAGGCGGCGAGCTTGGAGGAGACGGCCGCTGCCATGCACGAGATTACAGAGACGGTTCGCGAAACCGCCGTGAATGCCAAGCGCGCCAATCAGGTTGTTACCGAAACCCGCACCGATGCCGACCAGTCCGCCGATGTAGTTCGCCAAGCTGTTGCGGCGATGCATGGTATCGAGCGTTCGTCGAATGAGATCAGCGAGATCATTTCGGTAATCGACGGCATCGCCTTCCAGACCAATCTATTGGCGCTGAACGCCGGGGTCGAGGCGGCCCGCGCAGGCGATGCGGGCAAGGGCTTTGCGGTGGTGGCTTCCGAAGTCCGGGCACTCGCTCAGCGGTCGGCCGATGCGGCCAAGGACGTCAAAGAGCGTATTACCGCTTCTACCCAGCAGGTCGATGCCGGGGTTCAACTGGTCGAGCAGGCGGGTAGCGCACTGACCCGCATCACCGGGCGGATTGGCGAGATCAATACGCTTGTTTCGGACATTGCCTCGGCTGCGGCACAACAAGCGACGGGGCTGCAGCAGGTCAACACTGCCGTCGCCGAGATGGACGGCGTCACCCAACAGAATGCCGCGATGGTTGAGGAGGCAACCGCTGCGGCGCGTTCTCTATCAACGGAAGCGGATGAGTTGTCCCGCCAGGTAAGGCGCTTCAAGGTGGCCAACGGTCGGCCGGTCGCGTCTGCCGTGCATGAACTTCAACAACGGGCTACTACGGCTGGTCAGGCGATCGCTACCTCAGCTTCCGCACGTCATCCTGGCAAGGCCGCGCTTACCGTGGTGCAGGACGGTTGGTCAGAATTTTGATAGAAGTCTGACGGTTTGTGGGGCAGGGGGCGCTCGAGTGTATTCCCTCGAGCTTCCCCATTCCAGCTGTTGCTTGACCGCCAAATAGCTCACGTCGGTGATTGCCCATTGGCTTAACAAGCCGTTAATATCGGGAAGTCAGAAAAAGGCGTGAATGTCCGGCTTTAGGTCGTCACGGCGGGGTAGGATAACTGCTCTTGCCCCAAAATAGACGCTTGGAACACGGCGTGAGCCGAAATGTGGCGACGTGATTTCAGACCGCCACCTAGCAAAAAAAGGGTCGGCGAAAGCCGACCCAAAGGCTTTAGGGTCAGGACTCATTGATCACAGCCAGAAGATGACGGTGGCCGCGAGATGGATGGCTGAGAAGAAGGCGGTGGGGCAGCGATCGTAGCGGGTTGCGACACGGCGCCAATCTTTGAGGCGGCCGAACATCATCTCGATGCGGCTGCGTCGTTGGTAGCGGCGCTTGTCGTACCGGACCGGCTCGTTGCGCGACCTGCGGCCCGGGATGCAGGGCTGGATGCCTTTGGCATGCAGGGCGTCTCTGAACCAGTCGGCGTCATAGCCGCGGTCACCGAGCAGCCACTGTGCTTTTGGCAGATCATCAAGCAGCGCTGCCGCGCCGGTGTAGTCGCTCACTTGTCCGGAGGTCATGAAGAAGCTCAGCGGGCGTCCATTCGCGTCGGCGACCGCATGGAGCTTGGTGTTCATGCCGCCCTTGGTGCGCCCGATCAGGCGGCCGAGATCCCCTTTTTAACTCGCAGGCTCGATGCCGTGCGATGCACCTTCAGGTAAGTCGCGTCGATCATGACCGTCTTCGGCTCGGCGTCCACCGCAGCCAAGCCCTCCATCATCCGCGTGAACACGCCTGCCTCGCCCCAGCGCTTCCAACGGTTATACAACGTCTTGTGCGGGCCGTAGTCCTTGGGCGCATCTCGCCAGCGCAGCCCGTTGCGATTGACGAACACGATACCACTCAGCACCCGACGATCGTCCACCCGAGGCTTACCATGACTCTTCGGAAAGAACGGCCGAAGTCGTTCCATCTGATCGTCCGTCAGCCAGTACAGGTCGCTCATTCCAGTCTCCTCTCGGAGCCTGAATCAGATCGCGCGCCTCACATCAATGGGTCCTGACCCTAGGAGAGGATGCCTGAAAGGCCTCGCCATGCTGCATCTGCGAATGACATTGTGCAAGCGCTAACTGCGCTGAGGAAGAGACATTTCTACCAATGCCGGACCGTCGTTTTCGCCCATCAACTGACGGTCGGACTGCCAGCGACATTCCAACTGAATAGCACCAAGTGCCATAACCCCGGCGCCTTGCGAGAGGGGGCGATTAGGCCTTTCGCACCGATGCTCTCTATCCAATCGCGGGCATGCCACGAGGCGGGCTCCCCGCCACGCTCCGCGATTTCCTGCCAACCAGAGAGCGGATCGCCAGCTTTACGCCGTACCTCGTCGAGGGCACGCGATGCGCGTAAGTCGAAGATGTCGGCTGCGTTCACCTCGAACTGCAGCACGTGCCTATCCTCCGTCAGACCTGCGTGCGCCACCATCGCAGCCGTTACCCCAGCCTCGGAAGAACTCAGGTACAGCGTTGGCTGATGTGGGCGTGAATAGCGGCCGGCACGCACTGAGCCGGAGAGTGCGGTTTGTTCGAATCCTGGGACGACTGCGCGGAAGAACCTCCCGCGGACAGTGGAGAGAGAGCCGACAGCGCGCACCTCGGGTTCGGAAAGTGACATGATGCAGTCCTACACGGCTTCGCGAGCGGCAGCTATCCGCCCAAAAGCGGACGGTTTGCCGCCCAGCCGCGTCATTCCCACCGCAATATCAATTCAGCGCTTCCGCAAAGATCGACATGAATAGATGTCTGGAGTCGGGAAACCGCCAGGGCGTCGGGAATGACCGCTTATGGGTCCTTCCGCTGTTCGGCGCATCCTCGTCCTGCGCGTGATAGTCTCGACGCTTTCGTAAATCGATCAGAATAGATCGGGCTGCCTCGCGTTCAGAAGCGAGCCTAGATCATGCCGCTCAAGCGGCGTTTCAGCTAGGCTGCACTGCTTCGCCAAGAGCGCGCGATAGCTCCTCGATGGAGTAGGGTTTACGGAGAAGTCGAAGCCCCTTCGTGCCTTCCTGAGCAAGAACATGGCTGTAGCCGCTAGTTAGCACGACGGGCAGCGTCGGGAACCGCTGCGCCACTTCCTCCGCGAGTTCGATGCCGGACCGGCCGGGCATCACGACGTCAGTGAAGACGACGTCGAAGCGATCCGGCGCCTTCTCCAGCTCGGCGAGCGCGGAGTCGACGTCCTGGGCCCAGTGCGATCCATGGCCAAGCTCGGCCAGCGCCTGCATGGCGAACTCGCCCACGTCCGCGTTGTCCTCGACGACGAGCACGCATGCGCTCTTGTCCAGCCCCTTCGCCTCCGGGTGCTGCTGTTCGACCCGCTCCTCCTCGTCGGAAGCGACCGGCAGGTAGAGCGTGAACGTCGTCCCGGCACCCACATCGCTATCGACGGCGAGATCGCCCTCGGACTGCTTGGCGAAGCCGAAGACTTGGCTGAGGCCCAGACCCGTGCCGTGTCCCACGCCCTTGGTCGTGAAGAAGGGCTCGAAAATCTTCTCGATATGCTCTTCCGCGATCCCCGACCCAGTATCCGAGATAGATACCGCGATGTGGGGCGAGCGCACGGGCGGGTGGTTGCGCATCGCGGGTAGCACCGGGACTACGCCCACGCTGATCGTCAGCTGACCCTCGCCGTTCATCGCGTCGCGGGCGTTGACGGCCATGTTGACGATGGCGGTGTCGAACTGGCTCGGATCGGCCAGAACGGGTGCCGGTTCCTCGGGGAGCTCGTAGCGGATCTCGATGCGCGATCCGCTGAGGGCCCTGATCATCCCTTGCAGCGCCGTCACGTTCTCGGCGACGTCGAAGACCTGAGGCTCAAGCGACTGGCGGCGCGCGAAGGCGAGCAGCTGGCTCGTCAGCCTGGTTGCACGCTCGGCCGTGTCCGCAATCGCATCGACGTAGCGGATGCGCTTGTCGTCGGAGAGGCCCGGACGGCGCAGCAGGTCGACGGAACCGCGGATGACAGTCAGCAGGTTGTTGAAGTCGTGCGCGACGCCGCCGGTCAGTTGCCCGACCGCCTCGACCTTCTGCGACTGGCGAAGCGCGTCCTCGGTCCTTCGCAGCACCTCGTCGGCCTCCCGCGCCGCCGTGACGTCGCGGCCGAAGGCGAAGATCTCGCCACGGTCGGGGGCCGCAGCCCACGAGATCCAGCGATAGCTGCCGTCGCTATGCCGGAAGCGGCATATGTAGGGCGGCAGTTCGCCAACCTGCGCGATCGCCAGCGCACGCTGGGCAGCGGCGGCGTCATCGGGATGGATGAAGTCAACCGCCGTCCGGCCGACGACTTCCGCCTCCGAATAGCCGAGGCTCGTCGACCAAGCCGGATTCGCGCGCAGATAGACGCCGTTCGTATCGCCGACCACGAGCAGATCCGGCGAAGCGGTCCACAGGCGCTCGAGCTCGGCCGAACTCCTCTCCACTTCATCCGCAAGATCGTCGGCTCGGCCGCGGAGCTGGCGCTCCATGTTCATGCGCTCGGTCTGGTCGAGCATCGCGCCGATCATTCGGACGGGCCGGCCGGCGGCATCCCGTATCACGAAGCCTCGATCCCGAACGTCGGCATAGCTGCCGTCGGCCCGCAGGAAGCGATATTCGTCGACCCAGTCCGTGTCGCCGCTGTCGATGACGGCGTGGATGCTCGCGTCGACGCGAGCGCGGTCGTCGGGATGAATGTGCTCGATCCACCAGGCACCAGTGGGCTCGACCTGCTCCAGTCCATGACCGTAGGCCCGTTCGATGGCTTCGTTCCACGTGATGTGGTCGCGCACCAGATCCCAGTCCCAGATCGCGTCGTTGGTCGCGCGATTAGCAAGGCGAAGGCGCAGGTCGGTCTCACGCAGCCGCGCCTCGGCCGTACGAGCCTCCGTCACGTCCTGGACCGTGCCGAGCAGGCGTATGGGCTTGTCATCCTCGAAGATGGCCTGTCCGCGAGCCGACACATGCCGCAGCAGGCCATCTTCGATCCCGATCGTGCGGTATTCCGTCTCGAACCTGCCGCTTCCCGCCGGGTCGAGGGCGGCCCGGACATCGGCATCGGCGTGCGCTCGGTCTTCGGGATGCACACCAAGCAGGAAGGCCTCGTCGTATGACACGGCAGCGTCGGCCGACAGGCCGAACAGCGCACGGCCGCCGTCGTCCCAGTGAAGCACGCCACCGGCTATGTCATAGTCGAAGGTGCCGAGACGCGCCGCGGTCGTCATCATCTCGGCGGACCGGTGCGCGCGCTCCAGCGCGACCTTTGTCTCATGCTCGGCGGTGATGTCGCGCACCGCCTTGACGAAGCCGGCATGATCCGCGCCCTTGAGCACCGTCATCGCTCCGTGCGCGTAGAAGCGGGAGCCGTCCTTCCGCAGGTGCCAGCGCTCGTCTGAAGCGCGGCCTTCAGCCTTCGCAATCGCGAACTCGCGATCGGGCACTCCCGCCGCCCGGTCCTCGGGGGTGAAGAAGCGATCGGCATGGCTACCGCACATGTCGGCCTCGCTCCAGCCGAAGATCCGCTCCGCACCGGCGCTCCAGTGCGTGACGACGCCGTCCGCATCCATAGCAATGATCGCGTTGTCGATCGCCGAGTCGACGATGGCATGGTAGAGCGCCTCGTCCCGCCTCAGCCGACGCTGCGCCTCCTCCAGCGCGAGCGCCTGGGTTCGGCTCTCGATCGCCTCGCTGTTGCCGATGAGCTCGACGACCTGCTCGGCGAGCAGCGCCAGCGCATCGATCTGCGCAGGCTCGAGCCCGCCGGGGCGCGGGGCGGTATCGATCGCGCAGAGGCTGCCGAGCGCATGACCATCCGGCGTCACGAGCGGCGCGCCTGCGTAGAAGCGAATATGCGGCTCGCCTGTCACCAGGGACATGCCGGCGGTGCGGGGATCGGCGGCCAGATCATCGATCTGGAACACGTCCCGCTGCCTGATCGCAAGGGCGCACACGGACGTGTCGAGGGCGGTCTGATCCACGGCCACCCCGTCCTTGGCCTTGAACCACTGCCGATCGGCGTCGACGAGGCTGACGAGCGCGATGGGAACGCGGCAGACGTTCTGCACCAGCGCGACGATGCGGTCGAAGCGTCGGTCGGTCGGGGTGTCCAGAATGTCGTGGCGTCGCAATGCAGCGACGCGGTCGTCCTCGCTCGAGACCTGAGCGTGATTCGGGTGATCTTCAGTCGACACGATGCGGCTTCGCGGAGGGCGGCGAAATGGGGGATCTCATCGCTGCCGCCCCCCGGCTGTCAGCGATTAATCATTGCTTAGCAGCAACATCCGTCAATGACCAAGGCAAAGCGGCCGAGTCAGTCCTTGTCCATCATCGCATCGACCTTGGTCGTCAGCGCTTCGAGCGAGAACGGCTTCGTCAGCAGCTCCATGCCTGGTTCCAGGTGCCCGTTGCCGACCGCCGCATTCTCAGCGAAGCCGGTGATGAAGAGCACCTTGAGGCCAGGACGCAGGTGGCGGGCGGCGTCCGCGACCTGTCTGCCGTTCATGCCGCCGGGCAGTCCGACGTCGGTGATGAGCAGGTCGATCCGAGCACCAGACTGGAGCACCTTCAGCCCCGCTGCTCCATCGGCGGCACCGATGACCGTGTAGCCGAGATCGTCCAGCACCTCGTCCACGAGGTGGCGGATCGCCGCCTCGTCGTCGACGATCAGGATCGTCCCGCTGCCGCCGGCGGCAGTGCCGCCGGTCGCGTCTCCCTCGACGTCGGACGGCATCTCGCCGGCATGCCGCGGCAGGTAGATGCACATGGTCGTTCCCATGCCGACCTCGGAATAGATCCGGACCTGGCCTCCGGACTGCCGCGCGAAGCCGTAGATCATGGAGAGGCCGAGCCCCGTCCCCTGGCCGATGGGCTTGGTCGTGAAAAACGGCTCGAACGCGCGCGAAACGGTCTCGGCCGACATGCCGGTCCCCGTGTCGGTCACGCAGACCGAGAAATACTGCCCCGGGGGAAGGTCACGCTCGCGGGCGGCGCGCGCGTCGAGCCACCGGTTGGCGGTCTCGATGGTGATCCGACCACCCTCGGGCATGGCATCGCGCGCGTTGATGCAGAGGTTAAGCAGCGCGTTCTCCAGCTGGCCTGCGTCGATATTAGCTGGCCAGAGACCGGCCGCGCCGACGATCTCGAGGGCGATCTCCGGTCCGATTGTGCGCGCGAGCAGGTCCTCCATCCCGGCGATCAGACGATTGACGTCGGTCGGCCTCGGATCGAGCGTCTGTCGACGCGAGAAGGCGAGAAGGCGCTGGGTCAGCGACGCCGCCCGTCGCCCGGCGCCCTGCGCTGCAAGAATGAAACGCTCGAGGTCCTCCAGCCGGCCGGCGGCGAGCCGCATCTGGATGAGCTCGAGGTTGCCCATCATTCCCGTCAGCAGGTTGTTGAAGTCGTGGGCGAGACCACCGGTCAGCTCGCCCACCGCCTGCATCTTCTGGGCCTGCCGCAGCGCCTCCTCGGCGCTGTGCTGCTCGGTCAGGTCGCGGCCGATGATGTAGAAGAGGCCTTGGTCCGCGTCCGGCACCGCGTCCCACATGATCGTCCGAGCAGTGCCGTCCTTGGCCAGCACGTGGTCGACGAACCCCGCTACGATCTCGCCGGCGGTCAGACGCGCGACCACGTCGGCCGCCTGCGCATGATCGGCGGGATCGATGATCTCGACGAACGGGCGGGAGAGCAGCTCGCGCTCGCTCCACCCGAGCAGACGCTCCCATGCGGGGTTCACCTGGACCAGGTGCCCGTCGAGCCGGGCGGTCGCCATCAGATCGTTGGTCAGCTGCCAGACGCGGTCGTGCTCGGCCGTGCGCTCCTCCACCCGCTGCGACAGCTGACGGTTGGCCTCGTGCAATTCCGCCTGGCTCCTCTCGAGCGCAGCGTCCGCGAGCACGCGCGCGGTCGTCTCGTTGGTGAAGATGCACAGTCCCGCCACCTCGCCCTGCGGATCGAGGATACGCGAGTAGGAGAACGTGAACCAGGTGTCGGCCGCGCCGCGATCGGTGTCGAGCTTCCAGGGCAGATCAACGAAGCGCTGGCTGCGACCGGCGAACGCCTCGTCGATGATTGGCTTGGCCTGCTCCCACGCGTCGGCCCATACCTCGTCGAAACGAGAGCCCATCGCCCAGGGAAGACGCGGGCCGAGCAGCGGAAAATAGGTCTCGTTGAAGAAGAAGGTGAGCTGGTCGGTCCCCCACGCCAGGATCATCGACTCGGGCGAGTTTAGTACGGTGCTGAGCGACGTCTTGAGGATGTCGGGCCAAGCGTCCGGCGATCCTAGCGGATGTCCGGTCCAGTCGCGCTCGAGGATGAGGCTTGTCGCCTTGCCGCCACCGGCGAGGAAGCGCAGCTGTTCGGGAAGAGATGCCGGATCGCGGTATATGTCGGAAATCATGGCTTTTTGCGCCCTAGCAGAAGCATCAGCACTGTCACATCAGCAATTAGCAAGGCATGCGGAGAGCATGGGAGCTAAATCGGCGCCGACCTGGTCCTGCCGGCCGACTTGAGCCGAATGAACGAACGTCGGAAGTTGGAAGGGGGAAACGCGTCGCTAACGGCCTGAAGTGGGTCCTCGCGGCCGCTAGGCTGCCCGGCAGGAAGCGACCCAAAGGCAGACGTAGCCGAGGCAAGTTGCCGGTCTTGGAAGCTGATATTCTGAATCGGGGCTCTGACACACGCAAACCCCTGGAAAACCGTGGTCGCGTCTGCAGTGTCAAAACCGACCGGTTGTGACACTGGCGGGAGCCGGGGCGGATTGTCCAAGTGACACCGCACGCCGGCACGAGTAATCGGCTCCAGTGCAGGCCCTCCGGCATCTTCTGGCGCAACGCCGCTTTGCCGTGCTGATCTGCACCGCCACGTTGCTGCTGAAGCTGCTGGTTCCGACCGGCTACATGATCGACAGCGATCATGGCCGCTTCGTCATCACCATCTGCTCGGGCGTCGCACCCGCGGCGATGGCGATGGACATGCCGGGAATGCACGGCGACACGGCGGACCACGGCAAGTCGAAGGATCATGGCAAGGCCGAGATGCCCTGTGCATTCTCCGGGCTGTCAGCGGCCGTCCTGGGTCCGATCGACCCGATCCAGCTTGCCGCGCTGATTGCCTTTGTCCTAGCCATCGGTCTGGCGGCGACCGCTCTGCCTGCCCCGCCGCAGCCGGCGTTTCTGCGACCGCCCTTGCGCGGCCCTCCGACCTACCTCTGACCTGTCATTCCGCGCCGCCCCATAAGGCGCGTCCATGAACTGCTGCCTAGCGCGAATCACGCGCCAGGCCGGTCGAAGGTATTTCCATGATCCGAACTTATTTGCTGGCCGGCGCTGCCGTGCCGGGCCTGCTGCTGGCTATTCCGGCCGGCGCACAGGTGCGAAGCACTGACACCACGTCCGAAGAACGCACCGATGCGACGATCGTCGTCACCGGCCAGCGTGATCCGCTCAAACTTAACGATCAGGCCCAAGCCGCAAGCCGGCTCAGCCTGACAATCCGGGAGACACCGGCGAGCGTCGAGGTGCTGACGCAGGACGACCTACAGGTGCGGGGCCTGCGTACCGCGCGCGAGACGTTCAACGACGTGGTGGGTGCCATCGCGGGTAACGTGCCCGGCAACCCGGCCGTTGTCAGCCTGCGCGGCTTCGCAGGCAACACCGTGTCGGTCCTTCAGGATGGCGTGCGGGTGTCGGCATCGACCGTCGTCCAGCGTGACAGCAACAACTGGCACTATGATCGGGTCGAAGTGCTGAAGGGACCGGCATCTGTCCTCTATGGCGAAGGCGCATTGGCTGGTGTCATCAACAAGGTGACGCGCAAGCCAGTGCTGGGCGAACGCCACCTCGACACGCTGCTATCGTTAGGGAGCTTCGACACTGTGTTCGCGGCCGGCGGGATCAACCTACCGGTATCGGCTACGATCGCGGTGCGGGCGGACGCCAGCTACCAGCGCTCGAACAGCCTCTATGATGTGGACAACAACGACACCTTCTCGGCCGGTTTGACCGCGAGCGCGCTGTGGAAGCCAAGCGACCGCCTCTCGCTACTCGTCGCAGTCGATCATTTTGAGGATCGCTACGACGCCACCTATCAGGGCCTGCCGCTGATTCCCGGTCAGTATGCGCTACGTCCGACAGATGCCGTCACGACGGCGAACGGCTTGGTCGCCGATCGCGCGCTGCGACGGCGCAACTACAATCCCCAAGGTGGCTATTCCGGTGCCGACGAGACGACCGTGCGCTCGCGGCTCGACTGGTCGATCGGGAGCGGGTGGACCTTCGCGCTCGACCTGACCGGCTATACCGCCGATCGCCAATTCCTGCTGGCGGACAGCCAGACCTTCGTCGCCCCCACTGCGGCCTTCCCGAACGGCAGCTTCCGCCAGACCTATCAGGATTTCCGCCACGATCACCAGTTCTGGAACGCGCGCGGAGTGATCGGCAACGACAGCCGGATCGCGGGCCTGCGCAACCGCTTCAGCCTGGGCGTCGAGCATAACGACACCGATTTCATCAGCCTGCGCCAGACGGCCCCCACCTCAGCCCTGCCGGCGGTGGACGTGCGCAAACCGGCCGTCGCGCCCCTGCCCACGGGACCGGCAATCTATACGGCCGGCGACGTCACCTTCGACTCCAAGCTGAAGCAGACGTCCGTGTTCGCCGAGGACGCGCTAAACCTGACGCCCAAGTGGCTGCTGGTCGGTGGGGTGCGCTGGGACCACATGGAGTTGGACCGGGCGACGATCCAGAATGTCAGCGGCGCGATCGATCACAACAGCCCGACCTTCGATCCCGTGTCATGGCGGGCGGGCACGACCTGGGACATGACTCCGGGCCTGACGCTCTACGCGCAATATACGACGGCGGTATCGCCGGTGTCCTCGATTCTGCTGGCCTCGATCGCCAATAGCCGATTTCGGCTCACAAAGGGCCGCGCCTACGAGGCCGGTTTCAAGGCGAGCGGATGGGGCGGACGAGCAAGCGTCACCGGCGCCGTCTATCGTATTGAGCAGAAGGACATCCTGACGCGCGATCCGACCAATCCGGCGCTGGCCGTGCAAAGTGGGCGGCAATCCTCGCAAGGCGTCGAGCTGTCCGGCGTCCTCGCGCCCATAAAGGCGCTGCGCCTCTCGGGCGGCGTCTCCTACACCGACGCACAGTATGACGAGCTATCCGAATTGGTGAGTGGCGCCCGGATCGACCGGAGCGGAAACCGCCCGATCAACGTCCCCTCGACCACGGTGAACGCCTCGGCGCTCTACACCATTGCCGACAAGGTGACGCTGGGCGGCTTCATGCGACACGCCAGCGCCTTCTACACCGACACGGCCAACACCATCCGGGTCGCTGGGCATACCGTGCTGGATGCCAGCCTTTCGTTCCCGGTCGCACCACAAGCGACCCTGACGCTGCGCGGCCGGAACCTGACGAACGCCTTCTACGGCGAATATTC
This sequence comes from Sphingomonas sp. Xoc002, assembly GCF_050408055.1. Taxonomy (NCBI): domain Bacteria; kingdom Pseudomonadati; phylum Pseudomonadota; class Alphaproteobacteria; order Sphingomonadales; family Sphingomonadaceae; genus Sphingomonas; species Sphingomonas sp. Xoc002. The sequence goes on from NZ_CP191175.1 coordinate 1,689,179, forward strand.
CGGCTACCCGACCACCAACGTCTATATCGGCGCGCCACGCTCGTTCGAGGTGGCGCTGGCGACGCGGTTTTGATGACCGAGCATCGCCGATCGGCAGCGTCACGCACGCGCATCTTCGTGCGCAGCGTTCATCTCTGGCTGGGGTTGAGCCTGGGGCTGCTGTTCGCGGTGCTGGGCCTCACCGGGTCGGCGCTGGTGTTCTACACCGGCATCGACGCCGCGCTCCATCCTGCCGTCCGGATCGGGCAGGCCGGTCCCGCGCCGGATATGGCCTCATCCGTGTGGGACCGGGCGCTGGCGACCGGGCGCGCCCGCTGGCACGATCCGGCCGGCAAGTGGACGATCGAAGTGACTGGCGAAGGCGGCACCATTCCGGCGCGCTTCTACCCGTCATCCGGACACGGCCACCACGCCGATCGGATGATGGTCTGGTTCTCGCCCGATGGCAGGCGGATCATCCGTGCCGAACCTTGGGGCGGCTACCTGATGAGTTGGCTCTACCAGCTCCACATGGCGCTGCTCGCCGGCGACTTCGGTGGTCAGGTGGTGGGCTGGTCGGGTGGAGCGATGCTGATGCTGCTCATCAGCGGCATCCTGGCGTGGTGGCCGCGCGGAAGCTGGCGAAAGGCGGTCGCCTTCAAACGCGACGCAGCGCCAATCCGCCGACTGCGCGACCTGCACAAGCTGTCCGGTCTCTGGAGCCTGGCGTTCCTGTTCTTGCTGGTTGCGACTGGCGTGCTGCTGGCTTTACCCGCTGTCACACAGGTCCTGTTACGGCCCTCCGCCATACCGGCTCCGAAGTCTAACGGCGATGCCGCTGGCCGGATCGGCATCGTCCAAGCGCTCGGGGCGGCACACCGGGCGTTGCCGGACGGCCGCATCGTCTTTGTTGATATGCCTGCTGCAAACAATTCGTCGATCCGTGTGCGGCTTCAGGTGCCCGGCGATCCTCACCGGCGCTTCCCAGGCAGCTACGTGTTTATCGACCAGTTCTCAGGCCAGGTGCTGGCGGTGCATGATGTTCGACGCGCCGGCAGCGGGACTGCTATCACGAGCTGGATACGCACGTTGCACGACGGAACGATTGGAGGCTTGCCGACACGCATCCTTGCCGTCCTGCTAGGGTTCATCCCGGCGCTGCTATTCTCAACTGGCATTCTCCATTGGCTGCGTAAGACGAGGTCCGCGCGCACAGCTGGATCAGCCTAGCATAGCGTCAGAGCCATCCTGTCGTGACACATGCGAGCCGAATGGCAGCACCAAAGGCGACGCACCGGCTAACTGCCACGCCGGCACTACCTTGGGATAGCTTGTGGCAATCGCACCGCATCAGTCGCATCTGCGGTTGCGGTTGGTCCGCGCCCCAGATATTGGGGTTCCACTCTTGGGGAGTAGCTACCCGCTGATTGCGGGGCCGTCGTCAACATTCTTGGGTGCTCGGTTGAGTATCTGAGGCCACGGCAGCAGGTGTGATCCTGCCAGGCGAGACCAACGATGCATCACCTCTTTCATGGCCAGGGGTGGATCGCGTCGTTCGGTTGTGGCCCAAGGATATATGATGACCGGAATACTGACGCTCGGCGCGCTTGGCGCCAGCCTATCTGTTGACGCCTTCGCCGCATCGCTCAGCAAGGGAGCAGCCGAGCAGAAAAGCCGGTGGTCCGACGCGATGCGTGTCGGCGTGATTTTCGGATTCTTCGAAGCGCTGACACCCGCCCTTGGTTATCTCCTCGGCTACATGCTGAACGACTGGATCGCCAGCTACGACCACTGGGTCGCCTTTGGGCTTCTGTTGGCAGTCGGCGTCTACATGATCCGCGAGGCCGTGCAGCAGAAAGGTGAAAAGGCCGATGGTGCCGGAGCATCGAACCTTGCCTTCTGGCGTCTCGCCGCGACCGCGGTCGCCACCAGCATTGATGCCGCCGCCGTGGGCGTGTCGCTAGCGCTGATGGACGTGAACCTGTGGATCGCCTGCGCCGTGATCGGCGGCATCACGACTGTTGTCGCGACCGGCGGCATGGTCCTCGGCAGGCACGTCGGTCCATATCTTGGCCGCTACGCAGGTATTCTCGGCGGTTTCGTACTCGTCGCTATCGGCGGATCGATCCTGTTCCAGCATCTTTCGGGAGCAGCATAACGGGAGGTGCGGAGAGTAGCAGACGCGAAACGCCGTGCAGCCGCAGGTGTCACACACCGATCGGTTGTGACACCTACGGGTGCAGGTGCTCGTCGTCCTCGCACACCTCGCCCGCACCCTCGGTCTGGATCGTCGAATGCTTGATCCCGAACCGATTATGGAGCGTGTCCGCGACGGCCTTTCTGATCGTGTCGGAGTCAGCACCCTCGGCCAAGGTGATATGCGCGGTGCAACTCACCTCTTCGGTTGCCATCGACCATACGTGAAGGTCGTGAACCCCTGCGACGCCCGGAACGCCAGCGATCGCGCCGCGCAGCTCGGGTAGCTTGATCCCGCCTGGGACGCCTTCCAGCAGCACGTTGATCGTGTCCCGCAGCAGCACCCAGGTTCGCGGCAACACCCATAGTCCGATGCCGATCGCCACAACGGGATCGACCCACGTCCAACCGGTGAATCGGATCGCGAGCGCCCCGGCATTACGCCCACCGAACCGATCATGTCGGCCCATACCTCAAGGTAGGCACCCTCGACGTTCATGCTAGCATCCTTGCCCGCCGTCAGCCGCCGCATGGATATGAGGTTCACCAGCAGCCCGATCGCGGCGACGATCATCATTCCCGTCGATTGCACGGCTTCGGGTTCGCGGAACCGCTGCACGGCCTCCACCAGCACATAGATCGCGACCGCGAACAGCAGCAGCGCGTTGAACGCCGCCGCAAGTATCTCGAACCGCTTGTAGCCGAACGTCCGCCTGTCATCGGCCGGGCGCTGGCCGATGTGGATCGCGAGCAACGCGATGGCGAGCGCCGCCACGTCGGTCATCATGTGCGCCGCGTCCGACAACAGCGCGAGGCTGTTGAACACGAACGCGCCGACCACCTCGGCGACAAGGTAGATCGATGTGAGCGCCAGCGCCCAAGTCAGCGCCTTCGCGTTCGCCCCGGCGGTGTGGTCATGGGCATGTCCGCCCGTGCCATGATCGTCCATGGTTCTTCTCCTAGTGAGCCGGTGCCACGGCGGGCAAAATGGGGTGTGGGTCGCGCTGGGCGGGTTGCTCGTATTTCCCGAACCGGGCGTAGAGCGTCGGCAGCACGAACAAGGTGAGCAATGTCGCCGAGATGAGACCGCCGATGACGACGGTCGCCAATGGCTTCTGCACCTCCGCTCCGGCTCCCGACGCCAGCGCCATCGGCACGAAGCCAAGCGATGCAACGAGCGCCGTCATCACAACCGGCCGAAGCCGGGCCATTGCCCCCTTATGCGCCGCCTGGGCGCGCTCCATGCCGCGCTCCATCAGGTCGTGGATCGACGTGACCATGACGAGGCCGTTGAGGACCGCGATGCCGGACAGGGCGATGAACCCAACTGCGGCCGATATCGAGAACGGCATCCCTCTAAGGAACAACGCCAGCACGCCGCCTACCAAGGCGAGCGGCACGCCGGTAAACACGATCGCGGCGTCTCGAACGCTGCGGAGCGCGCCGTAGAGCAACAGCAGGATTAGCGCGAAGCACGCGGGCACGACCAGCGCGAGCCGATCGCGCGCGGACGCCAGATTCTCGAACGCGCCGCCCCATTCGAGATAGGTGCCCGCGGGAAGCCGAACCTCGCGGCCGATCGCCGCCTGCGCGTCGGCGACGACACTCGACACGTCGCGACCGCGGACGTTGGCCTGCACCACCACGCGGCGCTTGCCGTTCTCGCGGCTGATCTGGTTCGGACCGTCCGTTACCGCTATGTCGGCGACGCTCGCCAGCGGCACGAACGCGCCATCAGGTGTTGGCACCGGCACCTGGCCCAACGTCTCGAAATTGGCCCGCTGCGCGTCGCCCAACCGGATCATCACCGCGAACCGCCGGTCGCCCTCGAAGATCATGCCGGCGTCACGTCCTCCGACCGCCGCGGCAAGCGTGTCTTGCATGGCGCGGGCGGTTATGCCGAGACGCGCCATCGCATCCCGGTTGGGACGGACATCGAGCATGGGTAGTCCTTCGGTCTGCTCCACCTTCACGTCGGCCGCGCCCTCCACTTTGCGAAGGATGCCCGCGATCTGGTCGGCGGTTTGGTTCATGGTGGCGAAGTCATCGCCGAACACCTTGACCGCCACGTCGCTGCGGACGCCGGCGATTAGCTCGTTGAACCGCATCTGGATCGGCTGCGTGATCTCGTAGGCGTTGCCGGGAAGCACCGCCAATGCCGCCTCGATCTTCTCCACCAGCTCGGCCTTCGACAGCTTGGGATCGGACCATTCCGCACGCGGCTTCATGATGATGAAGGTGTCCGACACATTGGGCGGCATAGGGTCGGATGCCAGCTCGGCCGTGCCGGTCTTCGAAAACACGAACCGAACCTCGGGCACGCGAGCGATGGCCTTCTCCACCTGGAACTGCATCGCCTGGGCCTGCTCGACCGATGTGCCGGGGATGCGGACCGCCTGCGCGAGCATGTCGCCCTCATCGAGCTGGGGCAGGAACTCCTGCCCCAAGGTCGAATTGGCCCCTATGGCCAGCGTGAACGCGCCGATCGCCACGCCGATCGTCATCGTCGGGCGTCGCATCGCCTTGTCGAGGCCCGGTTCGTAACGCGCTTTCAGCCACGCCATGGTCCGGCCCTCCTTCTCATCGACCGGCTTGCTGAGCCATATCGCCAGCATGGCGGGCACGAAGGTCAGCGACAGCACGAACGCAAAGGCGAGCGCGATGATGACGGTTAGCGCCATCGGCGTGAACGTCTTGCCCTCCACCCCGCTCAAGGTGAGCAGCGGGATATAGACGAGAATGATGATCGCCTGACCGAACACGGACGGGCGGATCATCTCGCGCGCCGCGCCGGCGACGACGGACAGGCGTTCCTCTAGGTCGAGGACACGGCCTTGCGCGTGCTGGCGCTCGGCCATGCGACGTAGCGCGTTTTCGACGATGATGACCGCTCCATCAACGATCAGGCCGAAGTCGAGCGCGCCCAAACTCATCAGGTTCGCTGACACGCCGCCCCGGAGCATTCCGAAGCTGGTGAGCAGCATGGTGACGGGAATAACCAGCGCCGCGATCAGCGCCGCACGGAAGTTGCCGAGCAACAGGAACAGCACGACGACGACGAGCAGCGCGCCTTCAGAGAGGTTCTTCGCCACGGTCTTGATGGTCGAGTTGACGAGCGCGGTGCGGTCGAGAACCGGCTGCACGATCACGTCCGTGGGCAGCGAAGCGTGGATCTCTCCCAAGCGGTCCGAGACAGCCGATGCCACCGAGCGGCTGTTCTCGCCGATCCGCATGACGGCGGTGCCGACGACGACCTCGCGACCGTTTTCCGATGCCGATCCCATGCGGATCGCCTGGCCGGTCTTCACGGTCGCGACCTGGCTCAACAGGATCGGCACGCCCTCGCGGGTGGCGACAACGGTGCGCGCCAGCTCGCTCGCGTCCGCGATGCGGGCATCGGATCGGACCGCCAGCCCTTCGCCGTTGCGATCTACCACGCCGGCGCCGACGCCGGTATTGTTCTCCTCCAATGCGGTCGCGAGGTCGTTCAGGCTCAGGCGGAGCGCCGCCAGCCTCTGAACGTCTGGGACGACCTGATACTGCTTCACATAGCCGCCGATCGCGTCGACGCCGGCAAGCCCGCCCGTGTTCTTCAACAGCGGCGTCACGATCCAGTCCTGCACCGTGCGGAGATACGTCGCCTGATCGGCCTGGCTGGTCAGCCGCTCGCCCTCGGGCGTGATGTAGCTGCCGTCCGGCTGAATGCCGGGCGCGCCGGGGGCGTGCTTGTCCTCGGGACGGTGCGCGAGCCGCACCGTCCACATATAGACCTCGCCCAAGCCGGTCGCGATCGGCCCCATTTCGGGCGTCGCGCCACTCGGCAAGCTCTCCTCGGCGGTGCGTAGGCGTTCGGCCACTTGCTGGCGCGCGAAGTAAATATCGGTCGCGTCGGTGAAGACAGCCGTCACCTGGGCAAAGCCATTGCGGCTTAAGGACCGGGTGTATTCGAGGCCGGGAACGCCCGCGAGCGCGGTCTCGATCGGAAACGCGACCTGCTTCTCCACCAGCTCGGGGGAGAGGGAAGGGGCGCGTACGTTGATCTGCACCTGGTTGTTGGTGATGTCGGGCACCGCGTCGATCGGCAGGCGGGCAAGCGCCCACCCTCCGATGATCGCGGCGATGGCGGTGACGAGCAGGACGAACCAGCGCCGCTCCACCGAAAAGGTGACGATGCGGTCGATCATGGCTTAGTCCTCATGCTCCGCTTCGCCTTTTCCGAGTTCGGCCTTGAGCGTGAAGCTGCCGGTGGCGGCGATTTCCTCACGGCCGGTAAGCCCGGACGTGACGACGATGTTCGATCCGCTCGCCTGCCCGATGACGACGGGGGTGGCGGCGAAGCCGGTAGGCGTCCGCACGAACACCACCGATCGATTCTCGATTGATTGGACGGCCGCGGCCGGCACGGTGACGGTGCCGCTGCCCGCGCCGGGGAGCTGGATCGCGGCCATCACCGGCTCGCCCACGCGCCATTGCCCGCCACGATTATCGACCATCGCGATCACCGGCACCTGGCGCGTGGTCTCGTCCAGGATCGGCGACACGAAGCTGACACGCGCGGTCGAGCGACGGCCCCCGGCGCTGATCGCGACGGTCGATCCCGGCCGGACCAGGCCGGCATCGGTGGGAGACAGGGAGACCGTCACCGCCACCTGGGACAGGTTGGCCACCCGGAACAGCTCGGCGTCAGCCGCCACGGTCTGCCCAAGGGTCACGCTACGCGCGATCACCTGCCCGCCGATCGGCGATGCGATGCCGATGCGATTAAGCGCACCGCCACCCCCGCCCGCTGCCGCCACCTGCTGCTGCGCCAGCCTGAGCGCGATGTTCGCCTCGGTCGCGGCGGTGCGCGCCGCGATCAAATCCTGCTCGGGGGAGACGCGCTCGGCAAACAGCCGTTGCTCGCGGCGAAGCTGGGACTGCGCCAGCGCCGATCGCGCGCGCGCCGCCTCCACCTCCGCCTTCAACGATGCCGCTTCGCGGCTCTCGATGATCGCAAGTGTCTGACCACGACCGATCGACTGCCCAAGGTTGCGGGTGAGCGACACGACCCGCCCGCCGATCGCGGCCGATACGACCTGGGTGCCCTGCGGATCGCCCTCGATGGTCGCGGGAAGGGTGAGAACCCCGCCGCCGCCGGTCACGCTCGGTCGCACGACCTGGATAACCGCCGCGGCGATCTGCCGGGGGGTCAGAACGATCGCGCCTTCGGTCGCCTCGCCTTTGGGCTCGCCCTCGGCTTCACCGTGGCCGGCTTCCTCGGTCGTATTGCCGGCAACCGCGTTGCCAGCCTCCTGGCCGCTGCCGCACGCAGCAAGCAACAGGGCAAGGGTGACGGGCAACGTCGTCCGCTTGACTGTGGTCATCATCGGGCCGGTTCCTTGGAATAGTCGGGCGCGGGCGTCGCAAGACGATCCCTGCGGGCCTGGGCGTCGCGATAGGCGGCAAGCGCGTCGATCGCGGTCGTGCGGGTCTGGGAAAGGGTGCGCTCGGCGTCGAGAAGGTCGAGCTGCCCGAACTTGCCCTCGCGGTAGCCAATGCGCGCGATGCGCGCCGCCTCCTGTGCCGCCGCCAGCGCCGGGCCGCTCGCCGCGCGCGCGGTTGTCGCGGCATTCGCCACCTCGGCCTCCGCGGACGCGAACGCCTGCGCCGCGTCCAGCTCCGCGACGCGGCGTAGCGCCTCGGCCTGGTCGCGCTGCGCGCTGGCCTGGATGACGGCCGCGCTGCCCCGATTGAATACGGGGAACGGGATCGACACGCCGAACACCGCAGCGACATCGTTGGTCGCCTCCAATCGGCGCGCGCTGGCGCTCACCGTTACGTCGGGAACACGCTGGCTCTGTGCAAGCCGGACTTGCGCCGCGGCCGTGGTCACATCTGCCCGCGCCGCGGCAAGCGCGAGCGTGCCGGTCGGCTCCCGGGTAAGCGGCGGGCCATGGCCTTCCACCTGGTCGAACCATGCAACGTCGAGCGAGCCGGTGATCGGCTCGCCAATGCGCCGCGCCAGATTATCGCGCGCGACGATCGTCAGCCGCTCGGCTCGCTCCACCGCTGCCTCGGCGTTGATGCGAAGCACATCGGCGCGCTGCTGCTCGATGGGGGAAGCACGGCCTGCGCGAACGCGAACGCTCGCCGCCCTTAGCGCCTCCGCGGCGATAGCGGCCTGCTCGCGCGCGGTTGTTAACCGGCGCTCGGCCGCGACCGCCTCCACATAGGATTGGGTGACGGCAAGCCGTAGATCGGCCGCCACGATGGCGGCGGCGATCTGCGCCCTGCTGCTATTGGCATCGGCGACGGCAATCCGCGCCGAACGCTTGCCGCCCAGCTCGATCGGGAGCGCCAGTCCGGCCGTGGTCTCGGCGCTACGCAAACCCCGATACTGGCCGCTGCCGGCGATGTTCTCGGTCTCGGCGACGATCGTGGGGTTGGGCCGATAGCCGGCGACGGTGCGGCCCGCCTCGGCGGCGCGGACGCCGGCCGATGCCGCGTCAGTCGCTGGCGCGACCGCGCCAGCGAGCGCGAGCGCGCGGTCCAAGGTCAAGGGCGGGCTGGTCGCGGCGGGCGCGACGGATTGCGCCTGCGCGATCGACGCGCATGACGTTACGGCAAGAAATGCCGCGATGAAACGGTGCATGGATGATGGACTCCTGACGAAACCTGGAACCCGTCGCGACGAGGCGCGCGGGCGTTAGAGGTCGGTCAGGCTTGGGGAGGACGTAGCGCGGGGTCCGCAGTCGCACCCGCGGTTCGATCGTGATCCCACCAAACGCGCTGTACGCGTAGATCGGCGCTGTGCCGCATCGGGTCGGACGTGATCGGCACACCGACGTGGTGCCCGTGGCACCCGCCATGATGATGCGGATAGCCCTTCTCGGAATCGGCGGGCACCTGGTCGCCGTCGCCGTCCGCATGGTCGATACTCAATGCCGCCGAAGTCTCGACGCACGTCACTGGCTCATTGGCATGGGCAACCGAACCCAGCCCCAAGGTTGAGGCGAGCAGGAGGCACAAGACCAAGGCAAGCAGCCGACGCATGGCGACGCCCTTAGCAGCTAACGGCAGCGATGTAATGCGCTCGTCAAAGCGTGCTCGCGGGCAAGGTGTCACAACCGAACGGTTGTGACACCACGCACCGGCGGCTTTCGACCGTTCCAATCCTGAAAGCTGATTGGCAGGAAAGTCCCCAATCTAAGCCATTCCGAGTGGCCAGCTGAGCTCGCCTAAGCGCTCTGTCCGCTTACATGAACGACCGGCAGGTTCTGGGCAGCGGGAAGGTGCGCGTGAATGGCCGGGATCGGGTCGTTTAAACCTAAAGCCACCCATTCGCGCGCGCCGTTCGCCCAGCTTCTATGCGGTTAGCAGCACCCAGCTTGGACGCTGCATCCGATAGGTAGTTTCTGACGGTGCCTGGAGAAAGGTTGAGGCGACGAGCGATATCTTTGTTCGACAATCCCTGTTCGGCCAATCGAAGTGTGTCGCGTTCACGATCCGTCAGTGGGTCGCGGCCGATTTCCCAAGCGGCTGCGGCGAGTTCGGCAGGGATCGCATGTCCGCCGGCAGCGACGGTGCGAATGGCTGCGGTGAGATCGTCGACCGGTGCGTCTTTCAACAGATAGCCGCGGACGCCGGCGCTTTGGGCGCGGGCGAGATAGCCGGGGCGTGCGAACGTCGTCACGATTACGACTGCGGTACTTGGTGTTTCGGCTGCGATCATCTGGGCAAGCTCTAGGCCTGTGTGCCCCGGCATTTCGATGTCGGACAGTAGGATATCGGGTCGATGGGCGCGGACGATGTCCAGAGCTGCATCGCCATCGGCGGCACGTCCGACGATGGCGAAGTTAGGTTCCATCGCCAGCAGCTCGGCGATGACGATTTTGATGGGGTTGGGGCAGGTTGAAATCATGCCGGTACGCTGGCCTCCAAGCGCGTGCCCGGATACATAAGCGTCAGCGTGAGACGGTCCCCAGCGGCGACCAGTCGCTGGCGCATCCCCGTGAGGCCGTTGCCTTCGCGAAAGGGCAAGCCGACGCCGTCGTCTTCCACGATCAGCCGCACATCGTCGGGGCCGGTGGCAATGCCAATCCTGCACTGACGGGCGTCGGCATGGCGGATGACGTTGGTCACGGCCTCGCGCAGGGTCATAGCCAGAACGCCACCGGCTTCTTCTGGTACGTCTGCTGGGTTGCCGCTGAGGACAAGGTCGACACCGGCGGTGCGCAGCGCCGCGCGAGAAGCGGCCGTCTCCTGCGCCAAGCCACCCCCGGCGTGGCCAGCCAACGCCGCACGTACGTCGGCAAGACCGGCTCGGGCGGCGGTGGCAATCGCGGCTACTTCGTGACGTGCTGCTTCTGTATCCCGGTCGAGCATGCGCCCGGCCAGATCCGCCTTCAACGCGACCAGCGTCAGGGTACGGCCAATGACGTCATGCAGATCGCGCGTGATGCGCTCTCGTTCGGCAGTGCCCGCGAGACGGCGGACTTCTTCCTGTGTCGCCAGCAGCGCTTGCGTTCGCACATAAAAGGCCTCGCGCGAGATCGTGGCGCCGCCCGTGATCACGACGAGCAGCAGACCGGGCAGCCACCAGAGCAGCGGCTGGTTCTGCATGGATCCGGTGATTGCGACGACGACGGCGATTAGCGCGATCCCGACGACCGCAGCCCTGGGCGGGCGGACGCGCCCCATCTCGGCTGCGGCGTAGATCGCGAAGGTTGTCCACCCGACAGGAAACGAGGCGAGGGCGATCCCGATAGCGGTGATAGCAAGGCAGACGATGGCTCGGCGCGGCCCGTCCATGCGATGCGCGACGAAGTATAGCGGCAGGAACAATGCGACAGCGAACCCGGTCAGCACCAGCGTTGTGGTGTCCGGCCACTTCCAAAGCCATGGCAGCGGTACGAAGATGAGGTAGACCAGCCAGGGCCACGGACCCGCCCACCATCGTTCGTGCTTGGTTTGCATGATCCCTCTGTCGAGGGTGAGAGCGGTCACCGTCAAGCGGGGCTTCGCTGCCAGCCGGTCCATGCCCAGGCGGCCCCAACTACGGTCATTATGAAGACGGCTGCGATATGGGCAAGCGGTGATCCGATCGTCTCGACGCCGACGATCCCACGCGCAAGCTGCCCGAGGTGAAAGGAGGGTGCTGCATCTCCCAGCGTCCGCATCCAGCCGGGAAGCATTGTGCTGGGAATCCACAATCCGCCCAGCACCGATCCGCCGAGGAAAAGCGCGTTGGCGATCGCAACCGCGCCCTTGCCGCTCATCCGCATGCCCATACCAAAGCCGATCAGGGCAAAGGGGATGGCAGAGCCGAGGTGAAGCAGCGTGAGCGACGCCCAGGTTGCGGCAGATAGGCGGACGCCTGCGATAACCGCCAGCGCATCGATCAGGACGAGCGCCATCGCCGTGGTGACGATCGCCGCAATCAGCTTGGCCGCCACATAGGCACCCGCTGGCATCGGCGAGACGCGTTTGAGCTCGATCAAACCCTGCTCACGCTCCATCGCTACGCCGGCTCCGAAACCGAAGAGCGCCGGCCCGGTCGCCGCAAACACGCCGTATCCAGCAAGCGTCGCGGCGGCATACTCAGGCGAGGGTGACTTGGCTACGGCGAGCGTAAAGAGCCCGTAGAACGCGGCTGGCGTCAGTACGGTCGGCAGAAGGAATTGCGGTAGCCGAGCCGTCCGCTTCAACTCGGCAATGGCTTCGCGCAGCCAGATCCCACCAAGGGCGGAGGCAGTAACGGCGGTCATGCGGCGATCCTCTCGTCATGCGGGTTCAACAGGGTCGCGATCGCATCTTCCAGTGTCGCATCGACGACGCGCAGGTCGGCCAGGGTCTTATCGACGTCAAGAAGCGCGCGGACGGTAGCGGTGGCATTGGCGGTGACAATACGAAGTTCGGCGCCTTCCATGACGGCCTCCCGAACGGCTGGAAGCTGCATGGCCTCCAGGGCCTGCAAATGGCTGCGGCAGCGGATAACGGATCCGCCGGCACGCGCGCGGAGGGCCGCAGGCGCGGCATCGGCGACGATGCGTCCGGCATCCATCACAACAATCCGATCCGCCAGCGTGTCAGCCTCGGCAAGGTCGTGGCTGGTCAGCAGCACTGCAGCGCCGTCGTCAACTAGCGCACGGACCGTTTCCCACAACATCCGGGCGGACGCGCGGTCCATCGCAGCCGTTGGTTCGTCGAGTACCAACAGGTCAGGCCGGCCGCAGATCGCCAGCGCATAATGAACACGCCGCGCCTGGCCCCCAGACAAGGCACCGCAGCGTCGGTCTGCAAGCCCCGTCAGGCCGGCGAGCGCCAGCGTCTCTGACAGTGGCCGCGGGTCCGGGTAGTAGCCGGACTGAAGCGTCACCGCCTCGGCGATTGTCAGGACGTCAGGCAGCCCTGCACTTTGCAGCATGACGCCCAGCCGCCGGCGCGCGGCGGGGCGGCCCGGATCGAGTCCGAATAGCATCGCCTCGCCAGCCTCCGGCGCGATGCGGCCCGTGAGCAGCGACACACACGTGGTTTTGCCAGCGCCGTTGGGACCGAGCAGTGCCGTGACCTCGCCCGCGCGGACGCCTATACTGAAGTCCGCGAGGATCGAGCGGCCACCAAGCCGCTTCGAGACGCTCGTGAGGCTTGCGACATCGTGAAGGTCGTGAATCATGCTGCCGCGCTCGCGTACGGTATGATTACGAACGATGAGTGGGTACCAATGAATGTGAAGGCGTTTGGAAGCATGGGTCAACCTCGTCGAAGTTGGCTCAGTTTGCGCCACGCCTCACCTGCCGCGTAGTGACAGATGTCATGGAGCGACATTTTTTGGATTGGGTCTATCAAGCGCCTCGGGGGCAAATTTGACCGCTAAGGCACCGATGAACGAGCGTCCGGTTTCGGGAAATGTCTAGGGTCTTGTGAACGTCCAGGTATGGGTCATGGCGGCAGGCAGGCAGGGCGGCCGCCATGACCCATGAGCAGACGTTCTGGTTACGCCTATTGCGGACATCACTCCCCTAAGATGCAGATTCCAGCAGCCGACATTGTGCTCTTGGCGAGATGGCAAAGCTGCGGATTAGCCGGGTGGGTTAGATTTGCCCTTTCGCCTAGGCACGCTTCGTAGCCCGAAATGCCCACGTCGAACTTCTCGTGTTCTCTGGGAGGTTCGCGCAAGTGCTTACAAGCCCGCCGAGCCGATTTGATCGCGGCAGGCTCCCTGGCTTCTGAGGCATCGCGGGCCGAGGCTGCTCGCTCGCTTGAACCTGACGAGCAGGCAGCCAGCACGACATACAAGCAGAAGAGTATGGGGGAGCGCATGCCGTGACGCTCTACGCGAACGGCTGCTTTTGCAAGATGCTCGTCGTGAGCCCCCCGTCCGCTTTCGCCCACAAGCGGACGTTCACGCGGCGGGCTGAATGCGCTTTACGCTGATGGTTGCGGCCTCAACTATGAAGCAAACCTGCGGCGTAAGGCCGAAAAACGATAGGGTGAACATGTCGAGATAACCCCGGTAATTTCGACCTACCCAGCACCACCCCAGTTCCGTTCCAACGTAGTTGGACAACTCGGGGATGGCTTGCCAACCGTCATCGACATCTGGCGCTGCCTCAAGCTTCACAGCGATCTCATCGGTATCCACGTCGACCCGCAGCATGACGGCGCGGTCGCGGATCACCACCGCGACGTCTTGCCAGCCTGCCGCTCCGTCGCGTCGACCGACCAGAGCGGTCGCAATCTGCCCATGGACCTCATCATAGTCGAACTGAAGCATTGTGTGGTCAGCCATGAATCGCCCTTACCGTACCGGCGCGCTGTCCGCTAACCACCCATCTTCGCCGTTCCGAGGGGCCGATCGGGCTCGCTCAAGCAGCCGATCCGTTTATATGAACGAGCGGCAGCTTTCGGGAAGCGAGATGGCACGTGCGAACGGCCGGAATTGGGTCTTTTCGTGAGGCGAAGCCGCCAGCTGGCCTTGCGACGCTGTCAGGTGAAGGTGCCCTGGCTCGTCGAATCCAATCATGCCTCGGCAGTGATGGCTTTGACGAACTGACGTGGCGATTGGCCCAGAACGCGTTTGAAGGCCGCGCCAAAGGCGCTCTCCGACTCGTAACCCACCATTGGTGCCACCACCGCAAGCGTCGTTTGCCCCTGCGCCAGCCGGTCGGCGGCTAGCATCATGCGCCATCTGGTGAGATATTCCAGCGGGGTCTCGCCGAGCGTTTCCCTGAAGTGTGCCGCGAAGCTCGACCGCGACATGCCGGCAGTTTTGGCGAGGTCTGCGAGCCTCCAGGGTTTCGCCGGATCGGCATGCATCGCGGAGAGTGCAGCGCGTATGCGCAAGTCACCCAGCGCTGCCAGCCAGCCCCGCGCTTGTGCCGCTTGGTCAGCCAAGTGCAGGCGAAGTGCCTCGATCAACAATGTCTGGGCGAGATGCCCAGCAATCAACGAGCTGCCGAGTTGGGGTTCTCGCAATTCCTGCATGAGCCGTCCGATCAGAACTCCGAGCGCAGCACGGCTTGCCTCCGATCGGATGTGGACGGCCGCTGGCAGCACGTCGAGTAGCAACGCGGTTTGTCGGCCCTCAAAATCGAAGAAACCACCGATGCCAAAACAATCACCACCTCCATTGATGGTGCCCGTCGTTCCCACGGGAAAGCTGGGGAAGAACTGGAAGGCATCGATGGGCTCTGCCGTAGTGGACGTATATAGCCTGAATGCTGAGCGGCCAGGCAGGAGCATAACGTCACCCGGACCAAGCCTTACCGGGGCGCCGCCCGCGTCGAGCAGCATCCAGCAGGTGCCGGACTCGATCGCATAGGCCTTGATCCCCGCACTGGCCGGAAACTGCAATTGCCAGCTTCCGCCTGCGTTGAGACCACGAAATCCGAAGCTTGCAGGCCTCAGCAGCCTCAGAACGTCCGACAAGGGATCCATCGTCATGCTTGGACGATGGCGACGATTTGGCGGACTTTGCAAGCTGGTTCGTCTGGGATCACGCGCTTACTTGTGCCACACCAGCGCGCTGGGCGCGTACCGCATGGGATGTACCATTATGACCCAAAACGTCGCTCCATACCCGCCTACCAAACAGGTCCCTTTTTCGAAGGGATCGGGCGATGCCCTTGCTCGCTTTCAATAATCCTTCCGGTAAGCGCGGACGGCCCAACCTTGCGATCCTGGCCGCCATTTTGCCGATTGGCGTCGGATTGATTTCACTCCGCTACGGCCTCCCTGGCAAGCCGGGCGCTGGCCGCTGCCGAATGTCACCATCAACCCCGTTGCGCTGACGCTGCATGCGGTGCCGGCTGCACTGACTCTGATCGCGGTGCCGTTCCAACTGCATCCAGGTTTCCGGGCGCGGCACTGGCGGGCCCATCGCCGGATAGGTCGGGCCTATGTCGGACTGGTGTTCGTGGCCGGGCCTGCCGCCATTTGGATCGCACCATCGACGCTGGGCGGGGCAATCAGCGCAGCAGGCTTCACCGCTCTTGCCCTTGGCTGGATGACGACAACGGCGCTGGGCTTCATCGCAGCGACAAGGAGGAGCTTCACCGATCACCATATGTGGATGACACGCAGTGCGGCCCTGGCGCTATCTGCGGTGACGCTTAGAATGTACCTGCCACTCGCAAGCTTAGCAGGTGCAGACTTTGTGATGGCCTACCGCGTGGCTTCGTGGGGGTGCTGGGTGCCCAATCTTATCGTTGCGGAGTGGTGGCTCAGAGCCCGTGGGATGGCTAGCACTGCCTCCTGACCCAGAGCTATCGCTTGGGAAGCTGAATCGCTCGCGATGCGTGGCCGTGGATGACACGCTGTTTGGGAGATAAACGAACGTTCAGTTTTGGTGACCTATATCCGGGTGATGAGTGACCGCTTCTGGGTCTTCACAGCGGTTGAGCGAGTGATCGCGACATGGACGATCTTGGCCGCTCACCGCGTCGATTGCGTTCCCGAAACGCACTGCTTGGAGGGGAGCGGCTTTCCCGTTACTCCGCCTTCGCCCTATAGTTTCGGGAAAATGCATTCGAATAGATTTCGGGAAAGCGGGCCCCGCGGGCGGCCATCAGCCCGATCGGCGCTGCGGGATTCCCGTCACGGGTTCCCAGCCGAGAATGACGATCGGCATTGCATCACCATGGGATGTGTCCAGTTGGCGCTTTATGCCGTCATAACGCTTTCCCGTCCCAAGGTCTTCGCAAAGCAGACTGCCTCAGGCCGTCCAACATATTTGCCAAAGTTGGGAATGCGCCGGTAGCCGTTCCTCTCGTAGAACTGAATGGCGCGGCTGTTTGCCAATCGTGTTTCCAGCCACAACTCGCGATAGCCATCGGCTTCTGCTCTCCTTTCAAGATCGTTTAGAACAGCTGATCCCACCCCTTTACTTGCCGGAATGGCGAACATCCGCTTCAACTCCGCCACGCCCTTCTGAAGCGGTCGATATGCCCCGCACCCCAGAGCGTTACCCTGTGCGTCATACGCCAGTACAAACGAGGCCCCGGCTCCCTCTACATCGTAGGGGTCGAATGACGATCTCCCGCTATCTCCTGTGATTCCAGCCAGCGTGTCCGAAAGTTGATCGAGTAGCTGTAGCGCCATCGGATCAGAGGGGTGGACCGGCTCAACGCGCATTCGCAAAAGCTCCTTTGCAACATCAGAATGCTGCGCCAGCCGACAGGCGGCGCCCCCATATTCCATTGCCGCTGCATTTTTGAAAAACCATCCCAAACGAGACGGCGCAGGCCGTCTCGTTGGTCGTTCCGTTGCGAGAAGTGGGGCGGTGCAATACGAACAGATTGATATAGCAACGAAGGCCGATTGACGTGTCGCCAGCAAACGCACCCGCCCAGAAGTTCGATCCGGCACGGGCCGGTGAGTACCAGGCGCAAAGCCGGATCGCACTGGCGGGTTATGACGCATGTCACGAGCTGAGTGCCTGCATGCTGGCGGCAACGCTCGACAGCAACCAAGCGGCGAACATCCTTGTGGTGGGCGCAGGCGGTGGAGCTCAGGAGGTCGTCGCGGCGAGCATGCTATCGTCGCAATGGCGGTTTACTGCCGTCGATCCGTCACGACCGATGCTGGACATCGCGGTGTCGGAAATATCCCGGCACGGACTGGAAGCGTGCACCGATTTCCACCTCGGATACGTCGATGACCTTCCTTCCGACCTGCGATTCAGCGCCGCTACCCTGATTGGGGTTCTTCATCATCAGCCCGGACGAGAGGCCAAGCGCCGACTCCTGAGCGCGATTGCCGGGCGCCTCGTACCGGGGTCTCCACTCGTACTGGCGGGCAACCGTTATGCCTATGCCAGCCAGCCATTATTGCTGGCCGCTTGGGGGGAGTGAACCGCCCCGGGTTTACCGGAGGCCATGGGTTGTGAGTTACGCTGCCATATCGATGATGTCCGCGGCAGCATGATATTGCTCTTCGGCTTCGGCAGGCGGGATGTTGCCGATGGGTTCCAGCAGGCGACGATGGTTGAACCAGTCGACCCATTCGAGCGTGGCATATTCGACGGCTTCGAAGCTGCGCCAAGGTCCTCGCCTGTGGATGACCTCCGCCTTGTAGAGGCCGTTGATCGTCTCGGCCAAAGCGTTGTCGTAGCTGTCGCCGACGCTGCCAACTGATGGCTCTATCCCGGTTTCGGCGAGGCGCTCGGTGTATTTGATGGAGACGTACTGCGACCCGCGGTCGCTATGATGGACGAGACCGCTTCGATGGGCCGGCCGGCGGTCATGAAGCGCTTGTTCCAAAGCATCGAGGACGAAGCTGGCATGCGCTGTCCTGCTCGCTCGCCAGCCGACGATGCGTCTCGCGTAAGTGTCGATGACGAAGGCGACATAGACGAACCCCGCCCAGGTAGCGACGTAGGTGAAATCCGACACCCACAGCATGTTCGGCGCTGGCGCGTAGAACCTGCGGTTGACGTGATCCAGCGGGCACGGCGCTGCTTTGTCGCTCATCGTCGTGCGAACCGGCTTGCCCCGGATCACGCCCTGTAGACCCATATCGCGCATCAGCCGCTCGATGGTGCAGCAGGCGACCGGGAAGCCCTCGCGCATCATCTGCCGCCAGACCTTGCGGACGCCATAGACCGCGAAGTTCTCGGCGAACACACGCGCCACCTCGGGCTTGAGAACCTGATCCCGCTGCGCCCGCGCCGACAGGCGCATTGGATCCTGCCGCTGCGCGACACGCTCGAAATACGTCGATGGGGCGATCGGCAAGACGCGGCAGATCGGCTCGACCCCATAGGCTTTACGGTGATCATCGATGAAGGCGATCATCGCCGGAACGGGCGGTCGAGCTCCGCCTGGGCAAAATATGCGGATGCCTTGCGGAGGATCTCGTTGGCCTGTCGCAGCTCGCGGACTTCGCGTTCCAGCGCCTTCATCTTGTCAGCGACATCGGTCGGAACGCCAGCGCGCTTGCCGCTGTTCACCTCCGCCTTCTTTACCCACTCATGCAGCGTCTGCGGAACGCAGCCGATCTTCTCGGCAATAGAAACTGTCGCTGCCCATCGCGATGGGTGATCGCGCTCGTGGTCCAGCACCATCCGTACCGCTCGCTCGCGGACCTCAGGCGCAAACTTGTTCGTCGTCTTGCTCATGCAGGCTCCACCTTCTCAGGAGTTGGAGCCTCCGACAAACCCGGGGCGGTTCATATTCCGAACAAAGTGTTTGCTGATTATGCAGCGATAAGTGACCCTGCAGCTCACCTGAACGAACGTCTTGTTTGGAGTCGGGGCTGAAGGCGCTTGGACGTCCGTTATTGGGTCACAACCATTCACGCGAGGCCGCCCTCCTTCCAGCGCAGCGGCGTTGAGGTAGAGCTCGATGGCGTGCGCTCCGACCAGCCGGAAGGGTGCTTGCGAGATCGCCGCTCCGCGACGGCAGGCTGGCATGAGCAGCGCTGCGGCAGCCCGGCACTCGTCCGCGAGGGTGCGCGACGAACTGCTCAACGAGACGCTGTTCTTCATCATCGGCCAAGCCCGCTCGATCCTGGCGCGCTGGGTCGACGACTACAACACGGAGCGACCGCACTCGTCGCTCGGCTACGCCACTCCGGCAGCCTTCGCTGCCGGGCTCGAACAGCAACGGGCGGGGTTAACCCCGCCCGTTGCTTCACTTGCGCTTATGCGCGAAAAGCACGGTCGGTCTCTGGTCGCCGCCGGATGAAAGACCGGGGTCCCGTCACAGAATACTTGGGCCGCACCCGCTGAATAAGCGTCGCGAGCGAAGCTTGCGATCGCTGTATTGCTGCTCGGACGGCATGCGGGGTCGTGGAGTTCCTATGACGAAATTGTCCCATACGGCCTCCTTGCATTCCAACGGAAGGATCGCACCATCAAGCCTTGGAATAAAAAACCTATTAACAAGTTGCCGTAGCATTCGTGACAATCACAATGCCGTCAACTGGAATAGCGTAATTTGTAAATCTTTATAGCATCACGCATATAGATTGCTGCAACCATAATTCCAGATATGACTGGCCAATCATAATGGTGAATATAGGTGTTGAGGGCGCCAATCCATATAACGCACAGGATGATAACAGGTATTATAATAAGGTGAGCATTCCGAAAATCTTCTCCAATATTTTCAGAGAGATTGTGCTTGTTGAATACTACAGCGATTGCACTCGCGGCAATAGCTGCGATCGCAGATCCATATGAATGGGTATAGCTCAGGGAATACGCCGCAGCGGAAAACGCAATCAGCGCAATAACGCAGTCCAGTGCAATTTCAAAGCGGCCACCATTTGATTGGCTTTTCATGACGTTCAACCCATTGCAATACTTTTGTCAATGCATGCGATCAGGCACTCGGCTGCATAATGACGAAGGCCCCCGCAGAATGCTCTGCGGGGGCAAATCTGCGGCTTCAGTCTTCTTGTTCGTGGTTGCCGCCGCCATCCCAGCCGCCACCGCCACCGCCACCGGCGTCGCCACCACCGGTATCATCCCCACCAGCGTCGCCACCACCCGTATCGTCGCCACTACCCGTATCGTCGCCACTACCCGTATCGTCGCCACTACCCGTGTCGTCACCGCCGCCCGTGTCGCCACCGCTGTCGCCACTATCGCTCGGTGGCACCGAGTCCGGGGGGAGGTCGGCTGCATTCCCCGATTGGGCGTCGGAAACATCCTGTTGTACAGCGTGCTGATAGCCGGAACTTGTCGACGCATCGGGATCATAGGCGGTGTTGCCGAGGACTGCGTGACTGATCGCGTCAGAGATGGACTCGCCGGGATGTTCAAGGAAATCGTTCAAAGCATCGCCGACTTTTTCGCCAATCACCGATCCTGCGGTCAATCCGGCGGCGCTGCCATATTTGCTGCCGATCCCATAGCCAATGGCAGCGCATACGGCAGATGATACGCCGAGGCTTTCAGCATCGCCCGGCGAACAGAGAACGGCACCGACTGCCGCGCCAATTTCGCCGCCGCTGGCATTGCCGTAGGTGCTACCGATCAGCCCGCCAATGGCACCTCCGGCCGTTCCAAGGGCGCTCGAACCAGAGACGTAATCACATTCATCCTTCGTCAAAACGCGCATGACAAATCTCCTATTTCATTGATTTGTTGTGAACCACAGCTCTTTGATAACATCCTTGGTACATCCCTCCTCTCTACACAGTTAAAGCTAATGCTGCTGATCAGCTCACCGCCACAACGACAGGGGCAGGTGCGCCATCTTTTTTCAATACTCTACCGTTTTGCAATTCTACCCTTCTCTCAGCAAAAGCCAGAGTTGAGGGTCGGTGCGCAACGACAATGCATGTAATTCCAAGGGCGAGGAGAGACCTATTAACTTGCTCCTCATTCCCAACATCAAGATGGGCGGTGGCCTCGTCCATCACTATGACTTGAGGTTTGCGATAGAGGGCGCGGGCTATCAAGATTCGCTGCTTTTGGCCACCAGACAAGGCTGATCCCATGTCGCCAACTAACGACTCGTAAGCCATCGGCATTGCCATGATGTCCTCATGAATAATGGCCAGTCGCGCGGCCTCTTCGACGCGCTCCTGATCAATTTGTGGATCGAAGAAGGCAATGTTCTCCGCGATCGATCCCGCAAACAGGGTATCGTCCTGCATGATCGATCCGACATGCTCGCGATATGATGCCAAGCCTGAAAGGGTGAGCGCTTTCCCGTTGACTAGGATTTTCCCGGCCGTCGGCTGCAGCAAGCCAAGTAACAGCTTCAACAACGTCGTCTTTCCACTTCCCGACGCGCCGACGATCGCCAATGCCTCACCTGGCGCGATCACGAGGTTGATGCCGGCCAAGATATCGGGCTCGCCCGAGCCATAGGAAAAGTAAACATTTTGCAATTCAATGCTTTTGATCGGACCCACCGGGTTCCCGAGAGACGCAGTTGGTTCCGGCGCCGTGAGGGCAATATCCCCGATCCGGCCCAACTGAACGTCGAGCATGCGATAGTCCGCGATTTTACCAACGACGTTAAGACTCGCCGACAAGAACTGCTGCTTGTATGCCCCAAACGCGGTAATCATACCAATGGTGAACGATCCGGATAGATTTAATCGGATTGCAATATAAACAAACAGGATGTTCTCTATGGCAATTACGGTCGAGTTGGCCATTGAGAATATAGCCTGCAATCGGGCGATCCCGACACTTGCGTTGACAACAGCCGCCCGCCGCGCCTGCCAAACTCGCAAACGGTCCTGCTCTCGACCGAACAGCCGGATCGGAGTTATGCCCCGAATCGTTTCTATCAGTACCGCTTGTTCTCGGGCCTGCGCTTGAATGACGCTCACGTTCCGCATCCGCAACACGCCAAAATAAGACCAGCGAATTGCGATGTAGAGCGACAGTCCGAATAATGTGACGCCCGTCAGGAGCGGTGAATAGGTCAGCATCAGAGCCAGCGTGACGATCGTCATCACGCCGTCGACGATGGCTTGGATCAGTCCGTCACCGAGCAGCGCCGTGATCGGTTGCGAGGAGTTGAAGCGCGTGAGAACGTCTCCGACTGATCGCTTATGGAACCATCCGATCGGCAAGCGCACCAGATGGCGGAACAGGTTGGATACGAGCCTGTAACCCAACTCATTGGACAGGCTGATAATGGCCCAGCTACGCACGAAAGCCGTGATCTGAGACAGGATGGCCAGCGTGCCGAAGCCCAGCGCCAAGGCCGTTAGAAAATCTAGGTCATGAGATGGAACGACACTGTCGAGTCCGATCTGAAGATAGAAGGGGCTAGCGAGGGAGAACAATTCTATCAAGAATGACAACAGCAGAACACGGCCCAGCGCGCTACCCAGCCCTGGCGCACGGCTCCAGAGTTGCCAAAGGGACAATTTCGATCGTTCGCGTTTTGGTTTAAACGCTAATGAAGGTGTCGCCTCGACCACCACGCCGGTGAAATGTGCGGATAGTTCTATCGCACTTATGATGCGCTCACCGCATGCTGGATCGTTGACGGCGTACCGGCGCCGCTGCCCCCGGCCCATGACTCGGGTCAAGACTACGAAGTGGTTGAAGCCCCAGTGTAGGATTGCCGGCAGTGCTATGTCGTCGAACTCGGTCGGGTCACATCGCAATGGTCGAACATCGAGCTGAAGCTGTTCGGCGATCCGCAAGAGCGCCGTTAGCGTCATGCCTTTAATGCTGACACCAAACCGCGCGCGCAGCGACAACAAGTCGACATCGTGCCCATGATGACCGGCAATCATTGCGAGGCAGGCAAGGCCGCATTCCGACGCCTCGTCCTGATGCACCATCGGTGTTCGTTCGCGCCGCGAGAGTGCAAGAGCGATGTCGCTCATGACCGCGCCTCCACGGCGCGAATGGGCTCCAAGATCCAATCGAGGAAAGTGCGCCGATCCAGAATAATGTCCGCGCTCAGTGTCATGCCGGGCTCTAGCGGCAATACTTCACCGAATGCCTCGACTCGCTGCTGGTCCAAGGCGACGCGGATTTCGAAAACGGGGTCATCCAGCTTGATCGGTGTGTCAACTTCCCCTGGCGCCAGCACAGAGTGGGATATACGCACGATGTGGCCTGTGAATGTGCCGAAACGCTGGTAGGGAAATGCATCGTACATTATCCGGACGGACTGACCGACCCTTGCCATGCCGATCGCACGCGACGGGGCGTAGAGAGTGGCCTGCATATGCGCGCCCTGTGGTACGATCGCCAGCAAGGGCAGGCGCGAGTCAACGCTGCGGCCCGCCATAGCCTGCAGGGCGGTCACTCGACCCGTTATTGGCGCCGTGATCGTGAAAGCATGTGCTCCCTGGATATCGATCCTGTGCTGATCGAGCTGATCAATACTGCTATGAAGATCCGCAACTTTGCTGGCATGCTCGGAAGGCAACTTGGCCAAATCCGCTTCTGCCTCGCTGCGACGTTCGTCGAGCTGCGAAATCTGCTGTATAAGAGACCGAAGTTGGGATTCCGCCGCTAGCCAAATCTGCCGACGCTGCTCGTAGTCGGTACGAGTTTCAAATCCCCTGGCCACAATGGCGGTCATCGCATCGAAGGAGTGGCGAGTGGATAACACAGCCTCTTTTTGCAAAGCGATCTGGGATGCTAGTTGAGTGCGCTCTGCGTTGAGATCACTCTTAAGTCGAGTGAGGCGCTGGCGCTCTTTTTCTGCTCGGTCATCTTCATAGCCTAGTTCGCGCCGCGTGAGTCGAGACTGCTCAGCAACCGACGCTAAGCGCTCCGCATCAGGCGATATGCCGCCCTCCAAATCCTGTTCTGTGTTGATCGTCGCAAGTGGTTGTCCTTGCCGAACCAAATCGCCATCCCGCACGCTCAGCCACACCACGCGCCCTGGTCTTTCAGCATAGACCTTGGATAATACCCCTTCCGGCGCCAGCGAGCCGGCTACTGTTTCGGACCGCGAATAGTGACCCAAGCTCGCCCACAGAGCGATTGACACCGTGATAGTGGTCAGCAGACCAGTAACGACAGACAGAGGAATCGAGCGTGTAAGCGTTACATCGCCTTCCAGGCGATGTCTTTGGCCATCAATGGCTTCTGTTCTGAACAAGTCCTGCATCACGAATTACCGAATCCAGGAGATAAAGTCGGTATGACATTAATGCTGGCTTGCAACTCGGTACACTGACAGCATTATGAAAATGCGTTTATCTCCGAAATGGATCGATGGCGTTCATTTTGGCTGCGGCTGAAAGATACTCTTGCAAAATATGACTTTTGGGATTTGCAAGGGGGGAATCGTTAACACATGGGGCCAGCTTTTAAGGAGGCTGGCGATGGGATCGGGTTGGCGGAACGAACTGGAGGCATAGCTTTCGCCGTTTGCCGCAGCGTTGCGGAACAAGACGCTGCATTGGTGTGTCCGGTTCACATCGCGGGGCTGATCGGGCCGGGTGACCGCAGGAACGTTCAGCCCATGGCGGCACGGGAGGGCCAAGTGAGCTACGATCGGCCCCATCACTTCGTCGGCTGCCGGGCCTGGAGTGAAGCCCCGCTTGAGGCGGCTTTGCTAGGTTTTTTATTCCAAAGTTTGATGGTGCGATCCTTTCGTTGGAATGCAAGGGGCCGTATGGGACAAGTTCGTCATAGAAGCTCCACGACCCCGCATGCCGTCCGAGCAGTAATACAGCGATCGCAAGCTTCGCTCGCGACGCTGATTCAGCGGGTGCAGCCCAAGTATACTGCTACAAATTAGAGCGGTTTCTGCCCGATCTGAGTCGATGAGGGATTCCCATTGGTGCCTGGTTCTGATTCACGATGCTGGCTGGATGGAGGCCGGCATGGATGGGCAAGCCATTGTCGATGTACCTTCGGTCGCGAGCACTGGCTGCGGTCGATGAGGGAGTGAATTGCCGGGCTGCGGTACGGCTATTCGGGGTTGCCGCCGCGACGGTGATCCGCTGGCACGACCAGCGGCGCAGCACGGGTAGCTACGCGGCGAACGCGCAGGGCGGTGATACGCGGCCGCAGCGGATCGAGGCGCATTAAGATACGGTGCTGGCGCTGCACGCAGCAGGGCGCGACATCACGCTGGAGGAGCTGCGCCGAGAGTTGGGCCAGGCGGGTGTGACAGTGGCAATCTCGACGCTGCACCGCTTTTTGCCCGACACGGCATCACGCTCCAAAAAAAAGACCGGGCATGCGGTCGAGCACGATCGCACAGACGTCCTGATTGCGCGCGAGGACTGGTTCGATGGCCAGCTCGACCTTGACCCTGAGCGGTTGGTGTTCATCGACGAGACTTGGACCGCGACCAATATGACGCGCAGCCACGGCCGCTGCCGGCAGGGCGAGCGGCTGCGGATGGGCTATCCTAGCGAGGTAGTTTGATATTAGTCGACCACGTAAAATCGGCGCAGGTGCTTGTCCGTAAAAGCGTCCGGCAACGCAGGCCTGCGCAAAATCGCAGATCGCGACGTCCGACCGTGAGATAGTCCTTTCAATGCACTCGATCAGCTGCCTCTATCGTTAGTCGAGCACTTGAGTGGATATGACACGTTTATCCCTACCCAATTGTGCAGCCTACGGAGTACCTGAACGAGCGTCCGGTTCCGAGATGAGCCTCGATCGCTGCGAATGACCGGATGTGGGTCATTTGTACAAAAGTCCGGCGGTTTCTGGTGCCGTTCGCCTCAGCATCCCATTCCTACGAAATCGAGGAATGGGATGCCAGTTAATTCACAAAACCCTCTCAGATGTCAGCACTGGCTGACATTGAGGTCGTTGATGACGCTGTTGTAGGTCTGGAGCAGCGTTTCGGCGTCCTCTACCGCCTTCGGCTTCATCATCTGGAACGAGGCACCATTCCTGCGATCCTTGGCATAGGTGCCGTCCTTGGTGCGCTGGATGATATCGCGCCCGGCTGCAAGATAGGCATTGGCGTGCAGCATAAAGCTCGCGCATGCCGTCTTGTCCCTCTCGCGGACCTTGTTGTCGAACTGGATGGCCATGGTGTTGAACTGGTCCAGG
Source organism: Sphingomonas sp. Xoc002 (assembly GCF_050408055.1). Taxonomy (NCBI): domain Bacteria; kingdom Pseudomonadati; phylum Pseudomonadota; class Alphaproteobacteria; order Sphingomonadales; family Sphingomonadaceae; genus Sphingomonas; species Sphingomonas sp. Xoc002. The sequence goes on from NZ_CP191175.1 coordinate 1,715,292, forward strand.
GACGCTTTGAATGCCGCCTTCTGGTCGCCCAATCCCTTGCCATCGAGCACCCCGGAGGCATGATCCATGCTCTCCTTGAGATAATAGACGGTGCCCTTGCGATAATAGTCCAGGGTATCCTTCTTCGTCGCCTCGAATGCGGCCTTGATGCGCGCGCGGTCTGCGGCGTCGATGGCTTTTGCATAGGTAGCCTGGGCCGATGCAACATTGTCCAAGGCGGTAAGCAGCGCCGGCTGGAGTTCGCGGCCATGGGCGCCATTGTCGCTCACATAGGTCTTGGCCTCAATATAGTTCGCCATATCACGATAGAGCGGCGCAACCTTGGCAAGCGCTTGGCTATAGGTTCGCGCCGCCCCGTCGAGTTCCGGCATGGCGGGCTTCATGGCTAAAGCCTTGTCCAACTGCGCCTTGATCCGGTCTATGCCCGGATCGGACGGAAAGAAAAGTTTTGTCAGGTCCTTGCCGCTGTCGAAAACCGGTTTGATGGAGCGCTGATAGGTGGCCACTATGTCGGCAAAGGGCGTGCGCGCCGTATTGGCCGCTTCGACATAGGCATTGTATTTCTGCATTTCGTTCTGGTCGGCAGCCGCTGTCACCGCGCTTGAATTTCCCTCTTCCTTGCTTCCGCACGCAGAAAGCGCGAGCACGCAAGCGGGAAGAGCCATGGAGCGAAGCAGTATCCTGAACACAAAAACGACCTCAGTTTGGTTGATGCCAACAGGCGGTTCCAAGTCTTTTGTTGGAAAGACTTTCGGACCGCGGCGCTCCCTATGCCCCCCTTGGGTACCCCTTTCAAATTTGGGAATTTTTATAACCGCACTGATGGGTAGAGTTTTGTGCTCCATCCAAGCGGATCTGCTGTTCTTCGATTGCGATCGCTATCTCGTAGCATAGTGATGGTCAGCGCCTGGCTACACCGATGAGAGCGGTTGAAGGGATGGGCAGGATCATTCGATCACCAGCCATGTCTCGCACCTCAGCAACGACGGCGGCCCTCCCGGTATCACTCAAGCTGATCCAGTCGGGGGACATACCGAACAAGGTATCAGGCTCGGCAAGTGCGCTGATATCGAGCGCATAGTCGTGGGTGACATGTTGGATCTGGGGATCCTGATATCCCGCGGCGATGAATTCGCGGGCAAAATCGCTCGGGTCGCTCAACGCCTTGACCGCATTCGGCATGGTCATGCCGTCGCGCCCGGGAAACAGCTTGCGACGGATCTGGCCGAGCAGGAGAAAGGTTGCCGCCCCGCCATCCTGCCAAGTCGTGACCACGCCGTGGCCACCCGGCCGCGTTACTCGTGCCATTTCCGATAGACCCTTGCGCCAGTCAGGAAACATGATGACTCCGAAGATCGAGAAGACCGCATCAAAACGGCCGTCTTCCAGAGTCAGGGCCTGTCCATCCATGACGCATGCTTCGACATTGGGCAGGTTCGCAGCAGCGATGCGCGCCACCATGCCGGGGGAGAAGTCGGTCGCTAGCACGCGTGCGCCGGTACGCGCCGCTGCCAACGTCAGCGCGCCAGTCCCGGCCGCCACGTCCAGCACGTGGCTTTCTGATGTCAAAGCGACCTTTGCGAGTGCCGCCTCGGCATAAAGGGACGTGAATGGATGCGCCGTTTTCTCATAGTGCTGGGCGGCTGTGTCCCAATGATCTGGGTTTTCATAGGCAGGCATAATCGACGCTCCGCGAATCATGTAACATGATAAGTATCGTGATACTGAGCCCTTGCCAATCTCGGTGGCGCCGTGAAGGATCAAATCGTGCGTAACGACAGCCGCCTTTCGCGAATGCTCCATGTGCTGCTCCACATGGCGCGGCATGAGGGACCAATGACCTCCGAGGCGCTCGCCCGCATGCTGGGTACCAACCCGGTCGTGGTACGGCGCACGATGGCTGGTCTTCGGGATGCAGGGTATGTGCGGTCGGAAAAGGGCCATGGCGGCGGCTGGGTGATCGCGCAGCCCTTGCAGAACGTTTCGTTGCTGGACGTATACCGCGCGGTTGGCGGACCCCGCCTGTTCGCTATCGGCCATGAGAACGCCAATGCCGACTGCGCTGTCGAGAAAGCCGTTAATACTGCGCTGGAGGGTGTGCTCCGTGACGCCGAGGCGCTGCTGGTGGCGCGCCTCGATTCCGTCAGCCTGGCCGAACTGGCGCGCGATTTCGACGCACACTGCGATGCGGCTAGCTAGAAAGCCGCATCCTCACCCGATCTGATCATATCGATTACCGCGCGCAGGGCCGGTGCCATCTGCCGTTGCTGGGGGTAACACAAATAATAGCCGGGAAAGGGAACCGACCACTCCGCCAGCAGCGGAACGAGGGCACCTTGCGCAAAAGCGTTGACGACAGACTCCTCCTTAAGGAAGGCGATCCCGATGCCAGCAAGCGCGGCGTCCACCATCACGGCGCGGCTGCTGGTGATCAACGGCCCTTCGACCGCCACCGAGAACCAGTGGCCCTTCTCAAAAAACTCCCATGCATAGGGGCCGGGCTGCCCCGGCCAGCGCCAGCGGATGCAACGATGCTGGAGCAGGTCCTTTGGCGTTTGCGGAACGCCGTGCTCGGCCAAGTATGCGGGCGCGGCGACAGCCAGCTGGCGAATATCCTCGCCTAGCCGAAGTGCGACCATGTCGCGTTCGATCACTTCGCCGATACGGATTGCGGCATCATAGCCGCTGCCGACGATGTCGACGACCGTGTCATCAATTGTCAGATCGAGCGTGATGTCGGGGAACGCGCGCGCCAGCCTTGGCAGGATCGGCACCACGAACCTGTCTGCGGCAGCATGGAAGCAGTGCAGGCGGACTGTACCGGCTGGCAGCTTCGCGGCAGTACGCGCCTGCTCCAGGGCGCCCGTCAGGCTGTCGATCGCGGGTGCGATATCACCGAGCAGCGCGGCGCCAGCCTCGGTCAACGACACGCTGCGGGTGGTGCGATGGAGCAGGCGGATGCCTAGCCGCTCCTCCAGGCCGCGGATCAACTGGCTCAGCGCCGAGGACGATACCCCCAACTGCTCGGCCGCCCGGCTGAAACTCTGTTGCTCGGCGACGGCTGCAAAGGCGCGCAAGGCACCGAACTCGCTGGGATGGATCATGGCGTGCACCTCAGCATTGTGAAGCTGACCTTACAAGCCTTGGTAGCAAGTGATCGATTATCCGCCTGGGATGAAGCGCTACATCTGGCGGCGAAGGAGAACAGCTATGAAGACATGGTTCATCACGGGTATTTCCCGCGGCCTCGGCAAGGCGCTCGCGCAGGCGGCGCTCGCTCGGGGCGACACCGTCGTCGGTACGGTGCGCGAGGCTGCGCCGGATTTGGAAGTGGGTCATGGTACGCTGCATGTCCTGACCGTCGATCTTACCGATGCGGCGGCGATCGCACCGGCTGTAAGCGCGGCGTTCGACAAGGTTGGCCACATCGACGTGCTGGTCAACAACGCCGGCTATGGCCTGCTCGGGGCGATCGAGGAAGCGACGGACGCCGAGTTTCAACGGCTGTTCGCGGTCAACGTCTTTGCACCCTTTGCCATCATCCGCGCCGCGCTTCCGGCCATGCGGCGGCAGGGCAGCGGTCACATCCTGAACATCACCTCGATCGCAGGCCGTGCGCCGGCGGGATCGTCTGGCCTCTATTCGGCGACCAAATCCGCGCTCGAAGGCCTAACACAGAGCCTAGCCCAGGAAGTCGCGCCTTTCGGTCTCAAGGCCACGGCCATCGCACCCGGTGCCTTTCGTACCGACTTTCTCAGCGGTCATTCGATCCGCCGCAGTCAGGGCAGCGAGCAGTATGCCGAAAGCGTCGGGACCGGAATCGCACGGCTTGACGCGATGGCCGGGCGCCAAATCGGCGATCCGGACAAGGCGGCTGCGGCGCTCCTCGAATTGGTCGACACGCCCAATCCGCCGCTTCATCTGCTGCTTGGGAGCGACGCGCTGCGACGTGCCCGAGAGAAGCTCGACGTGGTGATCGACGAGATGGATCGCTGGGAAAGCGTAACGCGTTCGACCGATTATGAGGAAGATGCCTGAGCGGCTGGGCCTGAGCAGCTATCACCTTAAACTAAGGCGCCACCCAGCGGTGCAAGACCAACCCGCTCAAGGTCCGTTTACGGGAACAGGGGAGGGGGCGCTTTGACGCAATGCTTGGGCCCTGTCAGCATCGCTTGCGGCGCAGCTGCGATCCGGCGCGCGTCATGAGGAGCGCAACGACATGATCGACCAGAAGAGCGGCATCATGGTCCAGGGCCGTTTGATACCGTTTCCCTCATCGATAAGCCAGGAAGCTCGCGCCAGTCTCGAACGACTGGTGAATGACGATGGCGTCCCGATCAACGCGCTCTACTTGATGCCACCGCCGGACGATCATGCGGGCTGGATGAAGATCAAGGCGGCAGCGGACGGGCATTATGCGGCTGCAGTGAAAGGGCTGGCCGGTACGTTGCGTGCCAGCGCCGAGACGCTTCGCATCGGCGAGACCACGATCCATGTCGCGACGCCCGAGACCATATCGGTGCCGGATGGCGCCTATGTGGATTTCCATGGCGGAGCGTTCGTGTTTGGTGGCGGCGAGGCGTGTCGCGTGCAGGCGCGGATGCAGGCGGATCGGCTTGGGGCGCTCAGCTACGGCGTCGATTACAGGATGCCGCCCGAGCATCCCTATCCGGCGGCATTGGATGACGCGATGGCGGCGTATCGCTACGTGCTGGAACGGCACGCACCGTCGCGCATCGTCGTGGGCGGGCGATCGGCGGGCGGCAACCTTGCTGTCGCGATGCTCCTGCGCGCGAAGGACGAAGGACTGCCCATGCCCGCCGGCATGGTTCTCCTGTCACCAAAGGTCGATCTGACCGAGTCCGGCGACAGTTTCCAGGTTAATCAGATGGTGGATGTCGTGCTGCCCGGATCATTGATGCGGAACAACGCGCTGTATGCCGGAGGGGCAGACCTGTCGCATCCTTATCTCTCGCCATTGTTCGGAGATTTAAAAGGCCTGCCGCCGGCCTTCCTTCAATCCGGCACGCGAGACCTCTTCCTGTCCAACGCTGTACGGATGCACCGTGCACTGCGCCAAGCGGATGTGGATGCCGAACTGCATGTCTTTGAAGGGATGCCGCACGGAGGATTTCAAGGGAATACCCCGGAGGACGACGACTTGGCGGCCGAGATAGCCCGGTTCGTTAAAGCTCGCTGGCAGTGACGTACTCTTTCAAAATTGTACCCAATGAAACAGCGATGCATTCGGTTTCAATGCGACTTGATGCCTCATAGTCGAGCCGCCGCTGCTTGGACCATTTGTCGCAGATTTTTACCGCCTCGGCGCCTTCAGACCCAGCTAGGGGTATCGATGGGGGTGTCAGCCGGTAACGTGAAAGAAATATGCATATAAATCATATGGATAGGTGTTGGCGTGGGTGCAAAATCATCCTGCCCCCGCAACCATCACCACACACCACTCGCCGCCCCCACGGGCGGCGTTGTCGTTTGGGGTACCACGACGCCCTCAGCCTTCGACCTCGCCCCGGCTGAACGTGACAGTTCGCATCACGCGGCCCACCTTGCCCCATGCGAAAAGAGACGGACATGGCCTTCGCCATGCCCGCCCCTCCCGCCGATCCGCAGATCGATAAACGCCGCAACCCTGCCTTACGCCTTCAGGCCCTTCGCCATGAGTTTCGTGCGTTGAGAAGGAATGGCAGGCAGGGCCGGCTGGTCGAAGCCAGCCCTGCCTGACCGGTCACTCGCCCGACAGATGCGCAGCCGCAGCGCTCTTGGCGGCCTTCACGCCCTTGGGCTTGGCTGCGCTTGCGACCTTGGTGCCCGGCTTGCGGCCAAGGCCGATCTTCTTGGCCATCGCCCGGCGGCTTTCCGAATAGGTCTCGGACACCATCGGATAGTCGGCCTTGAGGTTATAGCGCTCGCGATATTGCTCGGGCGTCAGGCCGTTGGTGGCGAGGTGACGGCGCAGCGTCTTGTAGGGCTTGCCGTCGATCATCGAGATGATGTGGTCCTTCGACGCCAGCGACTTCCGCACCGAGACGGCAGGCGTGTATTCGGTGGTGTCGACGGCATCCGTTGCCGCCGTCTCGCTGCCGCCGGCCAGCTTCAGAATGGCGCTGTGCATGCTGCCTAGAAAGGCCGGAACCTGCTCGGCATCGATGCGGGTGTTGGGATTGCCCAGCCAGGCAATGGTCAGTTCGGTAGCGAGTTCGACCGCATGCGCGGTATCGGTGATGGTTTCGTCAGCCATTATCTATCCAGATGGGAGTGGCAGGAGTGTCAAAACGCTGCGCGGTTCCGGAGAACCGTAAACGGCCATGTCACAGCAGCGACCTTGCAGCAGCAATAACAGCACGGCGTCAAGCAATGATTTGGTCCGATAGTTGGGCGATGTGTTTCATTACCTGGCCGCGCGGAAGTAATCATACCGCTCAGAGGCGGACGTAGAAAAGGTGTGTGTCGACTTTCGCTACCTTGATCATTGTGTCCCGGCAATACGGCACCATCCAGTCGGCATGATAATGCGTCGCGCGGCCCACATCCGCAAAGACATGGCCTGCAAGTGCGTCTCGTGCCACCCGTCGCGCCGCAGACCAGCCGAAATGTCTGGTGCGCCGCTTGATCGAACCATCGCAGGTAAACGAGAATTGGCAGCCGGTGGTCCGGTCGAAACCCTGATAGACGACGCCGCAAATGGTGCGCGGAAAGCCAGGAGCACGCGCGCGGTTGAGAATGACCTGAATGACGGCGCGTTGCCCCCGCGGGTCGTCACCCACCTCATAGAGGGCAGCGGTGGCGAGGCAGTCTACGGCTTGTGCGCGCTCGGCGGGGCCGCCTCGAAAGTGATAGGGCGCTGCGCGGACGCGCGCAGCAGCAACGATGGGCACCCTGGCGTTCGAGGCGCGGGCCTGCGCCATCGTCATCTTTCTGGGAGGCTTTGTCTCCGGCACAACGCCGACCGTATCCAGAAGGCCAGCAGCGATGGCGACGGCTGCCACGACAAAAAGCAGCAGCAACCAGCGCTCCGCGGCGACGTCGCGCCGTACCGGGCGGCTCCTAGAAGCATATGGGGTTCGTCGGGATGCCATCATCGACACGCTAGCGCAGCGCGCGGGGCAAGGCAGCGTCAATCACGCCGACTCCATTCGAAACACACCCCGGCTTGGACGGCAGCAAACGGTGACAGGCGGACCATCCTCGCCTTCGTCGCGCCCAGACGACCTATGGTGATCGACCGGCGACGGCATGGCGTCCCGAACATGGTTAATGCGCTGGCGCTTTTGGCATTTACGTCGTCAATCGATTGACTAGACTGTCCCGCGTATACGAAAAAAACGCGATGGAGATGGCTCTTGCAAGTCGCCAACGATGGAGATCAGCTCGAAAAGGCCGATGCGCTTCTCAAGGAAGCTTTGGCGCTGCTGGATGATCAGGGCTTGTTAGTCGCGGCCGCACATCTTTCCGGCGTTATCGAGATGGTCGAGCAAGCCTCAATCGGACGCGGGAATCTCATAGCCTGATGCCAGCACGCGCTCCATCTTTTGCAGACCGAGCTGGGTAAATTGCACGTTTTCATCAATCGATGAGCATGTCTCCATCACGCCCTGGCTGATCAGGTAACGTATCCACCGCCTCGCCACCTGCGGAGAAAGCCCGGTTTCGGTCGTTATATTGAGAATTCCAACGACTCGTCCCTCGGCCTCCGCCAGATAAACGCAGTTCAATATGTCGCCCAGCGGGCTCATCGCCACATCGCTGCCGAATTCCTGCTGCCGGACCTGGCGCAGTCGTCGCGCCCTTAACGCCATCTCCCACAATCTGGCTGGCGGAAGCTCGCGTCCCTCCTCATTCCAGAAAAGAGTGCTGACGAGGCGGTCGGGATTGTCGAAGCGGGTGACGTAAACATTGGCCGTAACCGTCGTGCCGTCAGGTCGCGCATATCGTTTTTGCAATCGAACCGGCGCGGCTCGCTTGATCAGCGAGGCAAGCATTGCCTCGCTACGTCCCAAATCGTCGGGGTAGGTTATGTCCTTATAGGACATGCCTATCACCTCATCCTCGCCGCGACGCAGCAACTCCAGAAAGCCTGCGTCTGCCTCGAGGATGAAGCCGTCGATGGTGGAGACGCAATGCGCCGTCGGCATATCTGATGAGTCCGTCCGTGAACGCTATCATTTCCTAACAGACTGGCACGTCAGCTTTTCTTGCGTCAATAAACAATGTTGTGGTCGGCGACGATCATCCTGATCGGGGAAGACCAGTCTGTCATGATGACGGACGGCGGTGTCGGATTGGTTCCTTGTCGCGGAGGTTGATCACGGGTTTCATACGTGCCGCCGGTTCGCCAGTTTGGCTGAGCCGCAAACCGAAAACCGCTGTTCGCTTACCCCCAGGCAGCCGATCATTGTCAGGAACGTGCCCAACTCTGTTATTTCACTAGCGGCGAAACGCACTCAAGCGGCCACTCCGCGTGCCTGGACGCGCGGCAGGGATCGGGCAGCGGCGCGTGAACGACCGGGTATGGGCCGAGCCGTCGGTGGACATAGTTTAAGGCATGTTTCGACAACCTATGGCTATGAAAGCGCTCTTCCCCGCCGGGATCGGCTCATGGCTGATCCGCCGGTCACGGCTTCGTCAAGAAGGGCCAATAGGAAATCCGTCTTTCGCTTGGCGGAGCGACCAACGAGGAATCAAGTGGATGAGATGTATCATTGCGGCTGGGTTGGTCATGATCGGGACGCCTGCATTTGGGCGCGATGCCCCGGCCGATCTGGTCGATCCGTTCGTAGGGACGCTGGCGGATTTCGGGCAGCTGACGCCCGCTGCGGTGGCGCCATTCGCCATGGTGCAGCTGGGCCCCGATACCAGTCCCGCCAATCACGCAGGCTATGACTTTGCGGCAGATCGGCTGAACGGCTTTTCTTTCACGCGCGGTGTCGGCGTCGGTTGTGGGGGTGGAGGCGGCGACCTGCTCGTGTCGTTACGCCCCGCAGGCGCGGGCGGCCCGGCGGTTATGGACAAGCGCAGTGAGCGCGCTGCGGCGGGCTTTTACCGGGTCGCCTATGACGGGGGCGTGACGGCGGAGGCTACCGCGACCCGGGGGGCGGGGCTGCTCCGTTTCTCGACGCAGCGGGCCGGGCGGGTCGTGCTGCGGATCGATGCGCGGCACAGCTATGCCAAGCGCGCCTCGGCAACGTGGCGAACGACGAACAGCGACGACCTTCGTGCCGAGATGGTCGCGGGGACGGTGTGCGACAAAGGCCTTTATCACCTGTTTGCGTCTAGCCGTGTGACCGTGAACGGCCGCCCGCTCCACCGCATGATGATCGTGAAGGATGGCACGGCGGCCTTGGACCTGGACCTTCGGCGCGGGGACGTCGTCCAGCTGGCGACCGGCCTGTCGAGCGTGGATGTCGACGGTGCCGCACGCGTTCGCGACCGGGAAGTGGGAAATCGACGTTTCGAGGCGGTCGCGGCGGCCACGCGCGCCGATTGGAACCGTGTTCTGGGAAGGGTGCGGCCGGAAGGGACAAAGAGCGAACAGGCGTTGTTCTATACCTCGTTGTTCCGGGTCTTTCAGACGCCGGTCGCAATCGACGATCCGGATGGTCGGCACAGGGAGAATGACGGGTCGATCGCGCGCTCACCCAAAGGGCAGACCCGCTACGCCAGTTGGTCGCTATGGGACAATTATCGCACGCAATTGCCGCTGCTCACCCTGCTGCAACCCGAACGCAGCCGGGATATCGCCCGCTCGCTCGCCGATCTCTACATACGCGGCAAAGCGCAATGGGCGACGATGAACGAGCCGTTCCTGACCGTCCGCACGGAACATGCCGGGATTGCGCTGCTCGATATGCGGCGCAAGGGGATCACCGGCTTCGACGCTTCCGCCGCGCTGAAGGGCATGGTGGCCGACAGTGCCACCCTGCAACGCGATACGCCCGACCAGCAGATCGAGGCGGCCTATGACGATTGGGCAACCGCGCAACTGGCACGCGATCTGGGGGATGATGCGACGGCAAGCGGTTTTTTGGCAAAGGCTGTCGGCTACCGCCCGATGTGGCGGTCGGTCTTCGAAACACCGGGAGCGGATGGCGACATCGTCAAGGCGCGCGGTCTGTATCAGGGAACCTTGTGGCAATATCGCTGGGCGCCGGTCTTCGACCTCGAATGGATGACCGCGACGGTCGGGAAGAGGGATTGGCTGGCGCAGCTGCATCGCTTTTTCGATGATGGCCTGTTCAACATGACGAACGAGCCGGACATCCACGTACCGTGGCTGTTTGCGGCGGCGGGGGAGCCGCAGGCGACCGCCGACCTGGTTCGCAGGATCCTGACGCAACCGATGGCGCATCCCTATACCAACGAAGGCAAATTGGCGAAGCCCTTCGTCGGACACAGCTTTGCAGCGGCGCCGCAGGGGTTCGCCGACGGTATGGACGACGATGCCGGGGCGATGACCGCCTGGTATGTCTTCGCCTCGCTCGGGCTTTATCCGCTCGTACCGGGTGAGCCCTGGTATCAAATGACGGTCCCTGCATTTTCACGCACGACGATGGATTTGGGGCAGGGACGGCGTGCGACGGTGCGACGGGCTGGGCCGCGTGACGGCAAGATCGTTCAAGCCGACTGGAATGGCCGCGTGCTGACCGACTGGCGGATCGGCCATGACGCGCTTGTCAAAGGCGGCGTTTTAACCGTCACCACGCAGCCGCACTGATCCAGGTTGGTGCGTAAAATATCGGGTTTCACAAATCTGTCGTGAACGAGCGGCATGGGAGCCGCCAATTAATCCGAACGGGGGAAATCATGATCTTTGCCAAATCCGCGCTGCTGCGTGCGACCGCGCTGGGCGCGGCACTCGTCGCCGCTCCGCAAATGGCCAGCGCACAGACGGCCAACGAGGCGGCGGGCGACGCCGTGCAGGCGGATGCGGCACCGTCGGAGGTTACCGGCGAGGATGTGATCGTTACCGGCTCGGCCCGACGGCAGCGTCGTTTCGACGTGTCCTACGCGGTGAACTCGTTGGGGCAGGACGATGTGAAGCGGCTGGCCCCGCTGAATTTCGCCGATCTTTTGGGCAAATTGCCCGGCATTCAGGTCGAGGCGACCGGTGGCGAGGTGCAGAATGTCACGCGCGTGCGCGGTATTCCCACCGATGACGGCTATGCCGTGTTCCAGCAGGACGGCCTGCCGCTGTTCCACGACATCAACGGCAACTTCTTTCGCGGCGACAGCCTCAACCGCTATGACCTGATGACGGAGCGGGTCGAGGTGGTTCGCGGCGGTCCCGCGCCGATCTTCGCCAGCCAGGCGGCGGCGATCGTCAACTCGATCACCGCGACCGGCACCGCCACGACGCGCGGCAAAGTGCAGGTGACGCTGGGCACCACCGACCTCTATCGCCTGGACGCGATGCAGGCGGGGCCGCTCGGCGAGCGGACTTATTACGCGGTCGGCGGCTATTTGCGACAGGATGGGGGCCAGCGGGACAATGGCTTCCCCAATGATCGCGGGGGGCAGATCCGCGCCAACATCAAGCGCGACCTGGACAATGGCACGCTGAAGATCAGCGTCAATTATCTGAACGATCACAACACCTTCTATCTGCCGATCCCGGTCGCCGATCCGCGCGACCCTTCGGTGTCGCTCAATCCGTATATCGACTTCTTCCACGGCACCCTGAATTCGCCTGCCTTTCGTGGGGTGACGTTGAAGTACCGTGACTCCGCCGGTGTGGTGCGCAGCGAAACCCGCGATCTGGCCGATGGGCGCCACATGGAATATGGCAATCTCGGGCTGCAATATGACGCCGAGTTCGGTGGCTGGCAGTTCTCGGCCAAGGCCGGGTACACCCAGGGCAAGCTGCGGTTCGATGCGCTGTATTCGACGTCGAACCCGGTCGACGCCAACAGCTTCGCCAATAGCTTCCGGACCGCCGCCACGGCCGCCTTCGGCGCCGTTGCCCGGCTGGGCTATGCGCTGTCGGGCACCAACGGCGCGACGGCCTATGACCCCTATGCGGCATCGGGACTGGTCGTGCAGGGCCAGTATCGTGGCGTCGATTCCCGATTCTATTCGGGGCAGGGCGATGTCAGCGTTACGCGCAAGTTCGAGACCGGGTTCGGCAGCCATGATCTTCGTCTGGGCGGCTATGCCTCCGCCTATGGGCTGACCAACAAGGCGGTCTATCAGGACTATCTGATGGAGGTCCGCGGCCAGCCCCGCACGCTCGACCTCGTCGCCTATTCGGCGACCGGGGCGGTGCTGGGTTCCGTCACGGACAAGGGCGTGCTGCGGTACGGCACGACGCTGAACCAGGGTGACGTCGATTCCACGGTGTATGCGGTCTATGCGAACGACACCTGGGAGGTGGCATCCGGCCTGCGGATCGACGGCGGCATTCGCCATGAGTGGTACAATATCAACGGCTATGGCCTGACATCCACCTCGGTCAATCTGGGCGATGCGGCAACGCTCGCCGACAACAGCGTCCGCAGCTTCGACGGCGGTCGCCAGACCCGCAAGGACAGTCCGGTCGCGACCAACTGGACGGTCGGCGTCAACTATGACGTCAGCACCCATTTCGGCGGCTATCTCCGCGCATCGCATCTCGAGGTGCCGCCCCAGTCTTCGAGCTATTACAATATCAATCCCGTTCTGGTGAAGACCCAGGCCGATCAGTACGAAGCCGGGCTGAAGGCGTCGTTCGGCCGCAACTACCTGTACATGACCGGCTTCTATACGAAGTTCGACCCTTTCAACGCGTCGTTCGTGGCATTCAATCCGACCACCGGTCGCAACGACCAGGCGGTGCCTTTCATCGGGCAGGCCGAGGTGAAGGGCGTCGAGGTCGACGGCACGCTGGCACCTGTGCCCTGGTTCTTCGTGTCGGGCTCGTTCACCTATCAGGAGCCGAAGTACCGGAACCTCCAGAACAGCTCGGGTGCCGATCCCTCGGCGGTCAACGGCAAGCAGATCATCCGCGAGCCCAAGGTCTTCGCGAATATCCGCCCGACTTTCGCCTTCGATACCGGTGGCGACCAGGTCGAGGTCTATGGCCGCTACGAGTTCGTCGGGCGTCGCTATGTCGACCTGTTCAACAATACCGGTCTGCCCGCCTACAACACGTTCGGTCTGGGTGCGACCCTGACCCATGGCGGGTTCCAGTTCCAGGTCGTCGGCGACAACATCTTCAACAACAAGGGCCTGACCGAGGGTAATCCGCGGACCGACCAGCTTGACGGACAGACGTCGCGCGATGCGATCTATGGCCGGCCGATCTTTGGCCGCAGCGTGCGGTTCGTCGTCAGCAAGGCTTGGTAAGACCGATGCGACGAATGGCGGCGGCGACGCTGGCGATCGCGATTGCCATGTGGTCGCCCGCCTATTCCCAGCCCGCAATACGCGACGGCCAGCTGTCCGCGATGGCGCAGCGCCTGTTTCCGGCGCTGCATGGGCCGCTGGCAGGGGAGGCGCGTGACCGTCGCGTCGCGGCTTGCGCCGGGGCGCCTGCGTGCGTCGTGGAGGCGGCGATCCTGCGCGACGACGAGCGGGAGGCCTTGGCTGCCCGCTCCCCCGACGGCGGTGACGATGTGCGACGGCAGGTCGACGGGCTGAACGAGATCCTGCGGGTGTATGGGGTCGGCAAATTGCCGCGCTATCCGCTGATCGACGGGTCCGACTCGCCCTTCGGTAGCGATACCTTCGCAGCCAAGGTAGCCGACGCGGTGGTCATGTCCATGGCGCAGCGCAGCGATCCGGCGCTCGGCGGCGATATCAGCCTGTCGCTCGCCCTCGCGCTGCTCGACGTCAACGACAAGAATGCGGCGGTAGCATTCGAACCGCTCGATCAGCGATACAATGCTGCGGCGTTCAAACGCGCGCGAACGACGACTTGGGGGCGGTACCGCTATAGCGCGATCCTGGTACTGGGCGTCGGGCCGGATGATCTGGAGACGCCGCTGAGCGCCAAGGGGAAGGTCAACGTTCGCGTCGCCGCCGAGCAGTTTGCCATGGGCCTCGCACCCTTCCTGATCGTCAGTGGCAGTGCGGTGCATCCGCGCGACACGCCCCATGTCGAGGCATTGGAGATGCGTCGCGCGCTGATCGAACGCTATGGCATTCCGGCAGATGCGATCGTGATCGAACCCTATGCCCGGCATACCACGACGAACCTGCGCAACGCCACGCGCCGGTTGATCGCGTTGGGCGCGCCGCTGGACCGGGACATGCTGGTGGTCAGTAACGCATCGCATATCGATGCGGTCGCCAGTCCGGCCTTTGTCGAACGCAATCGTCGCGAACTCGGCTATCAGCCCGCCATCGCCGATGGCCGGATCGCGCCCACCGCTATCGCCGTGAAACCTTCGCGCGAATCGCTGCGCGTCGATCCCGCGGACCCGCTGGATCCCTGATCGGCACGACGCTGCCCGCCTGCCGTTCCAAAAGAACGGTCGGGATCGGCGTAAGCCTATTTCGCGCCTTCGATCAGACAGTCGATCAACTTGTCGCTGGCGGGCTTCACCTCTTCCTGATGAAGCGTCCGTGCGCAGACCGAACCGAGCGAGATGATCATGAAGGCCTGAGCCAAGGTGCGGTGTTCGTCCTCCACCACGTCGCTGCCCATCAATCCGGCGAAGGCGCGACTGATATTCTCGAAGGCCTGGGCGCGCACGTCGAGGAAGATCGCCCGGATCCGCTCGTTGCGCGCCGCCTCCGCCGCAATCTCCAGGAACAGCCGATCGCCGCATTCGTCCTTGCGACAGGGCGTCGAGACCAGCCAGCTGATGATCCCGGCCCGGTCGCGGTTGGTCAGCGCGGTGTTGAGTGTATTCTGGTCCGCGATCCGTTCGCAGTCCGCCGCCACGATCGCGGCGATGATGTCCTCCTTCGAGGGGAAGTCGCGGTACAGCTGCTGCACGGCGACACCGGACTCCTTGGCGATTGCGGCTATCCCCGTGGCATGAAAGCCGTTTTCGACGAACAGCCGGCGAGCGACCTCCTTGATGGTGTTCCGGCGCAGGTCTGCGCGCGTGGGGGCAGTGCAATCGATATTCGTCACAATGGGGCCTCTTCTAATCAGTTGACGCGCTCGATCGGCGGGCCTAACTCCGCTGTTTGTGAGTGATCGCTCTCAAACAATTTTTCAAGCGGGAAATGATATGTCTTCCAATCGGCTTATGGGTCGTGTGTTGGCATCTGCCGCCTTGCTCGCACTGGCCGCTTGCGGTGCCGGTGGCAAGCAACAGCAGCAGCAGGCGGCGCAGGGACCGGCGCCGGTCAGTTATGTGGTGGCGAGCGAGCAGCCTGTCACCCTCACGACCGAATTGCCCGGCAGGACCACCGCATTCGAAACCTCCGATGTTCGTCCTCAGGTCAACGGCCTGATCACCCGGCGACTGTTCGTCGAGGGCGACATGGTCCGTCAGGGACAGCCGCTATATCATATCGATCCGGCACCCTACCAAGCTCAGGTCGCCAGTGCCCGCGCCGCGCTGACCCGTGCGCAGGCGAGCATCGCGTCGAGCGCCGCGCTGGCGCGCCGCTATGGCGAACTGGTCAAGATCAACGCGATCGCCCGGCAGGAGTATGAGAACGCGCAGACCAGCGCCGCGCAGGCGCGTGCCGACGTCGCGGCGCAGCAGGCGGCCCTCCGCTCGGCGCAGATCGATCTGGCGCGCACCACCATCCGCGCGCCGATCACCGGCCGGATCGGCCGTTCGGTGTTCACTACCGGTGCGCTGGTGTCCGCGTCGCAGGCCGACGCGCTGGCCACCATCCAGCGCATCGACCCCATCTATGTCGATATCCAGGAGCCGAGCGCCGAATTGCTGAAGCTGCGGCGCCAGATCATGAGCGGCCAGCTGACCCGCGACGGCAATGCCCGTGTCCGGCTGAAGCTGGAGGATGGCAGCGACTATGGCCCACAGGGTACGCTCCGCTTCGCCGATGTCACCGTCGACCCGACCACCGGATCACAGGTGATCCGCGCCTTGTTCCCCAATCCCAACGGGCTGCTGCTGCCCGGCATGTTCGCGCGCGCCTCGCTGGTCGAGGGAACGCAGTCCAATGCCTTCCTGGTGCCGCAGCGTGCGGTCAGCCGCGACGAAAAGGGCCAGGCGACCGTGATGGTGATCGGCGCGGGCAACAAGGTCGAGGGGCGCACGCTCCAGACCGGGCGGTCGGTCGGCGACAGCTGGCTGGTCACCAGCGGGTTGAAGGCCGGGGACAAGATCATCGTCGAAGGCGGCATGATGCTGCGCCCGGGCATGCCGGTGCAGGGCAAGCCGTGGAATCCCAACGCCAAGCCCGCGGCCGCGCAGCCGCAACAGGGCTCGGCGCAGACACAGGCGAAGTAAACGGCCATGTCACGCTATTTCATCGATCGCCCGATCTTCGCCTATGTGCTGGCGGTGATGGTCGTCATCGCGGGGCTCTTGTCCCTGCGCTCGCTGCCCATCGCGCAGTTCCCGGCGATCGCGCCGCCCGCGGTCTCGATCACCGCCAATTATCCGGGCGCCGACGCCCAGACGCTGGAGAACACCACCACCCAGATCATCGAGCAGCAGATGAAGGGGATCGACCACCTTCGCTACTTCTCGTCCTCGTCGTCGTCGGCGGGCAGCGTGACGATCACGTTGACCTTCGAACAGGGGACCGATCCCGACATCGCGCAGGTGCAGGTCCAGAACAAGCTGCAGGCGGCGACCCCGCTGCTGCCGCAGGAGGTTCAGCGCCAGGGCATCATCGTCGCCAAGGCGACGCAGAATTTCCTGCTGTTCGTCGGCCTCTATTCCGAGAACGGCAAGCATGACGCGGACGATCTGGCCGACATCGTCGCCTCGCGGATTTCCGATCCGCTGTCCCGTGTGACGGGCGTTGGCGATACCCAGATCTTCGGCTCGCAATATGCGATGCGCATCTGGGTCGATCCGATCAAGCTCAACAATTATGCGCTGACCATGGCGGACGTGACCAGCGCGGTCACGGCGCAGAACGCGCAGGTCTCGGCGGGCCAGATCGGCGCGCAGCCCGCGCCCAAGGAACAGATGCTCAACGCGACCGTCTCGGTCTCGTCGCGGCTGACTTCCCCTGAGCAGTTCGCCCAGATCCGCCTGAAGAGCAACACGGACGGCTCGATCGTCCGGCTGGGCGACGTCGCGCGCGTCGCGATCGGCGCGGAAAACTATGCCTTCTCGGCACAGTGGAACGGCAAGCCCGCCTCGGGCATCGGCATCAAGCTGGCCCCCGGTGCCAACGCGCTCGATACCGTCGTCGCGGTCAAGGAACGAGTGAACCAACTCGCCAAGACCTTCCCGTCGGACGTCAAGGTCATCTTCCCCTACGACACCTCGCCCTTCGTGCGGCTGTCGATCGAGCAGGTGATCGAGACGCTGGTCGAGGCGGTCGTGCTCGTCTTCCTCGTCATGTTCCTGTTCCTCCAGAATTTCCGCGCCACGCTGATCCCGACGATCGCTGTGCCGGTGGTGCTGACGGGGACGTTCGCGGTGCTGGCGGCGTTCGGCTATTCGATCAACACGCTGACCCTGTTCGGCATGGTGCTGGCCATCGGCCTGTTGGTCGACGACGCGATCGTCGTGGTCGAGAATGTCGAACGCCTGATCACCACCGAGCATCTGTCGCCCAAGGAGGCGGCACGAAAGTCGATGGACGAGATCACCGGCGCGCTGATCGGCATCGCGGCGGTGCTGTCCGCCGTGTTCCTGCCGATGGCGTTCTTCGGCGGGTCGACCGGCGTCATCTATCGCCAGTTCTCGATCACCATCGTCTCGGCGATGGTGCTGTCGGTCGCGGTCGCGCTGATCCTGACGCCCGCGCTGTGCGCCACCATCCTGAAGCCGCACGATCCGAACAAGGCCGAAGGCCATGGTCCGCTGGCCCGTTTCTTCCGCTGGTTCAACGACCGGTTCGACCGTGGGCGCGACCGCTATGAAAAGGGCGTCCGCTCGACCGCGCGGCGCTGGGGGCGGTCGCTGATCGTCTATGCGTTGATCGTCGTCGGCATGGCCTTCCTGTTCATGCGACTGCCCAGCGGCTTCCTGCCCGACGAGGATCAGGGCGTGATGATCGCACTGGTCCAGGGCCCGCCGGGGGCGACCACGGCGCGGACCCAGAAGGGCCTCGATCTCGTCCGTGATCATTTCCTGAGCGATGCAGGCGATGCCATTCGCGGCGTCTACACGATCAACGGCTTCAGCTTTGCGGGCCAGGGCCAGAATAGCGGTATCGCCTTCATCCCGATGAAGGAGTGGAAGGACCGCCCCGGTGCGCAGAACAAGGCACAGGCGATCATCGGCCGCGCCATGGGGGCGTTCGCCCGCTACAATGACGGCCTGATCTTCGCGGTCATCCCGCCCGCCGTCCAGGAACTGGGCAATGCGACCGGCTTCGACATGCAGCTGGTCGACGAAGGCGGCATCGGGCACGAGAAGCTGCTCGCCGCGCGCACCATGTTGCTCGGCATGGCGTCGCAGAACAAGTCGCTGGTCGGCGTGCGCCCCAACGCGCTCGACGACGCGCCGCAGCTCAAGGTCAATGTCGACCAGGACAAGGCGCGCGCACTCGGCCTCGACCTGTCGACCGTCAACAGCACGATCGCGACCGCCTGGGGTGGTGCTTACGTGAACGACTTCATCGATCGTGGCCGGGTGAAGCGCGTCTATATCCAGGCCGATGCGGCCTATCGCATGGCGCCCGAGGATATCGGCGACCTCTATGTGCGCGGGGCGACGGGCACGATGGCGCCGTTCACCGCCTTCTCCTCGTTCGACTGGCACCAGGGGCCGATGCAGCTGACCCGCTATAACGGCCAGCCCTCGATGGAAATTCTGGGCCAGGCTGCGCCCGGCGTCTCGTCGGGCGCGGCGATCAAGGCGATGGAGGAGATGCAGGCCAAGCTGCCGCCGGGCACCCGGCTCGACTGGACCGGCCTCAGCTATGAGGAACAGCTGTCCGGTGGTCAGGCACCCGCGCTCTATGGCCTGTCGTTGCTGATCGTCTTCCTGTGCCTCGCCGCGCTGTACGAAAGCTGGTCGGTGCCGATCTCGGTCATGCTGGTGGTGCCGCTGGGCGTCGTCGGTGCGCTGCTGGCCGCGATGCTGACCGGGTTGAACAACGACATCTATCTTCAGGTCGGCCTGATCACCACGATCGGCGTGTCGGCGAAGAACGCGATCCTGATCGTCGAATTTGCCGAGGAGAAGATGCGCGAGGGGCTGAGTGCGTTCGATGCGGCGATCGAGGCCGCCAAGCTTCGCCTCCGTCCGATCCTGATGACCAGCCTGGCCTTCGTATTCGGCGTGTTCCCGCTGGCCATCGCCAACGGCGCAGGGGCAGGGGGGCAGAATGCCATCGGTCGCGCCGTGGTGGGCGGCATGTTGTCGGCGACGATCCTGGCGATCTTCTTCGTGCCGATGTTCTTCGTCGTCGTCATGCGGCTGTTCGATCGCAGCAAGCAGCGCAAGGCCGAGGGCGACACGTCGCCGCACGACGATAGCCACCGCGACGCGCCCACCGTGCCGCAGGGAGTTTGATCCATGATCCGTTCCAAATCCACCCTCGCCCTGCTGGCGGCGACGATGCTCGCCGGGTGCAATCTCGCCCCCAAATATGTCCGGCCGGTGGGTGCGGTCCCCGCGACCTTGCCCCAGGACGGCATCTATCCGGCCGCCGCGTCGGATGCGCCGGACGTCACCCGGATCGGCTGGCAGTCCTTCTTCACCGACGATCGCCTGCGTCGCACCATTGCGCTGGGGCTAGAGAATAACCGGGACCTGCGCGTCGCGGCGGCGAATGTGCTTCAGGCGCGCGCGCAATATCGGGTCCAGCGCGCCGATCTGGTCCCGTCGACCAACCTGTCGGGCTCGGGCACCTATACCAACAACATCCAGGGCGCCGCAGGCGCTCTGGGTGGCGCGGCGGGTGGCGGAACCGGCGCGGGGGCGGGGACCGGTACCGGTGGTACCGGCGCCGGCCTCGGCACCGGGGTCGGCTCGTCCTCGCAGAACCTGGAATTCTATTCGGCCAATGTCGGTTTCTCGGCCTTCGAGCTCGACCTGTTCGGCCGCGTCCGCAACCTCAACCGCGCCGCGCTGGAACAGTATTTCGCGACCGAGGAAGCCCAGCGCGCAACTCGGATCAGCCTGATCGCCGAAATCGCGACGGCCTGGCTGACCTATGCCTCGGACCAGGATCAGCTTCGCATCTCGCAGGAGTCGTTGAAATCCTTCGCGCAATCGCTGGAGTTGACGCGGGCGCAGTTCCGGATCGGCGTCGCCTCCGAGCTTGAGGCGCGGCAGGCCGAAACCACCTATCAGGGCGCACGCAACGACATCGCCGTGCTCAAGACGCGGGTGGCGCAGGACAAGAATGCGCTCGACCTGCTGGTCGGCGCGCCGGTGCAGACCGATCTGTTGCCGCAAGGGTTGGGCGACGGGAACGCGGCCTTGCCGCTGCTCCCTACCGGCCTGTCCTCCGACATCCTGCTGCGCCGCCCCGATGTGTTGCAGGCCGAGCATCAGCTGATCGCGCAGAACGCCAATATCGGCGCGGCGCGCGCGGCGATGTTCCCGCGCATCTCGCTGACCGCGACCCTGGGGACGATCAGCACCGCGCTGAGCGGCCTCTTCGCGGGCGGCAGCTTCACCTATACCGGCGCGCCGTCGGTCTCGCTGCCGCTGTTCGACGGCGGGCGGATCCGAGGCAATCTGGACGCCGCCCGCGCGCAGCAGCAGGCGGCCGTCTCGACCTATGAAAAGACCGTCCAGACCGCGTTCCGCGAGGTCGCCGACGCCTTGGCCCAGCGCGGCACCATCGACGAACAGATCGCCGCGCAGACGGCCCGCGTCGAGGCGGCGAACGTCGCGCTGAAGATTTCCGACGCGCGGTATCGGACGGGCGTCGAATCCTTCCTGACGACGCTGGATTCCCAACGCACCGCCTATTCGGCGCAGCAGTTGCTGGTGACCACCCGCCTCAATCGCGAGAGCAACATGGTCGAGCTGTACCGCTCGCTGGGCGGTGGGCTGAACTAGGCCATATGGGCGACGCCGACACCTTGTCCCCGCGCCATGGCGGCCCGGCCATGCCGGTCGCCGCGCGCGGCCGCCCCAGTCTCGAACGGGCGGCGGAAATCGGCAATCTGGTCGTCGAGGCCGCGATCACGGCCTTTGTCGAACAGGGGCTGGATATCTCGATCGAGCAGATCGCCCAGTCGGTCGGCGTCAGCAAGCAGGCCATCTATCGCCGCTGGTCGAGCAAGATCCAGCTCCTGATGGACGTGATGGACCGGGTGATGGCCAGGGTTCATTCCAACCTGACTCAGGACCTGCCCGACGACGCCTTCCTCGCCCTGAAGGAACTGTCCCGCCGCATGTGTGAGCCGGACGGCGGGGTACGCGAACGGAGTATGACGATCCTCATGGCGGAGGCGCTGGAGGATATCACCGTGCACCATTGGCTGGGCTCCTGGCGAGACAAGCACTTCGCCTTTTACCGGCGATACGTCACGGCAGTCCTCTCGGACGAACAGGCCGCCGAGACGGTCGCGAGGATATTGCTCGATATCGTCGACGGCGTCAGCCGGGAGACCTATTGGCAGGATCTGTCCGAAGCAGAATGCGCGACGCTGTTCCTGCGCAAGTGGGACGCGTGCTTGTCTTTGTTGCATGGGTGATCGCGTGTCGATGCCGCTCTGGTTTGACCGACGCCGATGATCGACTCTGTGGGATCGTGGATAATCCCCGCGATAGGACGATGGAGCGGTCTGGCTCTGACGTTCGGAGCTTGTCGAACTATCCGTAGATCGCGAGCCGTTGAGCGTAGTCGGCAGGCGGACAGATTAGAGGCTGCATAAGGTGGTCGCGATGCGTTCGTAGCTGGTGGTGGCGGTCGTAGCGGAGGCATTTCGGACGGGGTGCGTGGTCGCGGAGTTTCCGCGACGTACCTACTCCATACGGCCTCCTTCCATTCCCGTGAGAAGACCACGCCGTCCGATTGCGCGATTGAATACTCGGCTTCCGCCCGGATCAGCGCCGGGCGGAACAATGGCGCGCGAGGAAGTCCGCATGGGCGGGCATGTGCCCGGCCGCCGCCTGCGTCACCGCGGCGATCCGGTTCAGACGCGCGCGGAGTTCGTCCATCGGCATACCTTGCGCCAGCGGATCGTGACCGCTGGCGACCAGTCCCTGTCCGTCCATCACCGCCAGCCAGCTGGTTTTGGTGAACAACTCGTCCGCCTCGCGATACACCCGGCCCGTGCGGGCATGGATGGCCAGCCGCTCCGCCAGCGTTTCCGGAATGTCCATGCTGGCCAATTCCCGCCAATAGGCGGTGTCGCGGCGCTCGGTCGCGTGGAAATGCAGGATCAGGAAGTCGCGGACGCTATCGAACTCCGCCGCCATCAGCCGGTTGTAGCGGCGCGTGTCCGCCGGTTCGAACGCCCGGGTGGGCAGCATCTCCAGGAGGCGCGCGATCCCCGCCTGGATCAGATGGATGCTGGTCGACTCCAGGGGCTCCAGGAATCCCCCGGCCAGCCCGAGTGCCACGCAGTTGCCGATCCAGAACCGGTCGCGCCGCCCGGTCCGGAAACGTAAAGGTCGCGGATCGGACAGGGGCGCCCCGTCGAGATGGGCGAGCAACGTCGCCACCGCCTCGTCGTCGGACAGGTGGCGGCTGGCATAGACCAGGCCGTTCCCCGTACGATGCTGAAGCGGGATGCGCCATTGCCAGCCCGCGCCGTGCGCGGTGGAGCGGGTGAACGGGGTCGGCGGCCCGGCATTGGCGGTGGGCACCGCGACCGCGCGGTCATTGGGCAGCCAATGCCCCCAATCCTCGAACCCCGCGCCCATCGCATCCTCGATCAGCAGGCCACGAAAGCCCGAACAATCGACGAAGAGATCGGCGGCGATCCGGCGGCCATCGGCCAGCAGGACGGCTTCGATGAAATCACGCGGGCCGCCGCGTTCGACGGATACGACCCGACCTTCCTCGCGGCGAACACCGGCGGCTTCGGCATGGCCGCGAAGGAAGCGGGCATAGAGCGCGGCGTCGAAATGAAAGGCATAACCGATATGCGCGAGCGGGGTGTTGCCGGGTTGGGGCCGCATGAACCGCCCACTACGGGCCGCAGCCGCGCAGATCGAATAGGCTTCGAGCGGCAGGGCTTCGCCTGCCAGCCGCAGTCGCTGCCACATCGCCTCGAACGGAACGGCGCCCTTGTCGATGCCGTAGACACCGAAGGGATGGAAATAGCGATGGCCGGGGCGCAGCCAGTCGAAGAACTCGATCCCCAGCTTGAAGGTGCCTTGGGTCGCGCGGACGAAATCGTCTTCGTCGATGCCGAGCAGCGCGTTGAAGGCCTGGATCGGCGGGATGGTGGCCTCGCCGACGCCGACCGTGCCGATCTCCTCGGACTCGACCAGGGTGATTGCGGGGCCTTCCGGTCCCAGCACGCGGGCAAGCGCGGCGGCGGCCATCCAGCCCGCCGTCCCCCCGCCGATGATCGCGATCCGGCCGATGGGCGCATCGTCGCTCATGCCGCCAGCCTGCATTGGAGGAACAGATTGCCGGTCAACCGCCCTGTTCTAGGGTCCTCAGCCCGGGCGGGTAGATGGGTAATCCGTCCCGAGTGCAGCAGATTCGCGCGGTAGAGGACCAGCCGGTCGGGCCTGGCGGCAATGACGTCGATCATCTCGAAGGCGGTGTCGCCATCGGTGCAATAGCCAGCGGGCGGTGGTGGATCGTCCGCGCGGGCGGCGTGATATCGGGGCAGGCGCTCCGCATCCAATGTCTCGAAGCCGGTGGCGCGGTGCCGGAAAAAGGCGGTGCCGTCGTCATTGTCGGACGACAGGAAATGGACGGTGGCGAATTGCAGCCGATCGGCGGTGTCGACATGCGGCACGCGTTGATCCTCGCTCAAGGCGGCGGGATCGGTGGTGACCAGCGAGAAATTGCCGCGCGCGCGGGCGGGGCGGACCGGCACGCCGGTGAAATGCGTCGCGATCAGCGGCAGGACGCGGCGCACCATCGCATCGACATAGGCGATGGGGGCGGGACCGAGCAGCCCGGGATACGCGCTGCCGACGGCGGCGGCGGGAGCGAAGGCGGATCTGGTCGCGGCGAAGTCCCGCAAATGATCGACCCATCCGGTCGCACCGTCCAGGATGACCACCGGCTCGCGCTCATGGCCGATATGGCGAACGGTCGCGACGGCATCGGTCGCAAATTCCAGCGCGGGCGCCGTGGCCATGACTATTCCTAACCCCTGACGAAAAAAGCCGGCATGGTCCGATCGTCAGACCATGCCGGCAGGCGGGGATCAATAGGTTGCGCGGAGCGACAGGCCGAAGCGGCGATCGTTCAGCTGATACTGAAGCGGCTGACCCATGGTGCCGATATAGGTGACGTTCATGCGATTGGTCAGGTTCACCGCATCGGCGGAGACCGCGATATGGCTGTTCACATTGACGCTGACCGACGCATCGAGCGACGCATAGGGCTTGGCATATTGCGGCTGGTTGGTGCCCGCGCCGAACGTCTGGTCAAGATAGCTCGACCGCCAGTTATAGGCGAGGCGTGCGGTCAGCGGTCCCTTTTCGTACAGCCCGATCAGGTTGTAATTGTGCTTGGACAGCTTCTCCAGCGGCAGCTGGGTATTGCCGGACCCGGCAATGGCGAACGGGTTGGTGACGTTGGAGTCGACATAGGTGTAGTTTGCCTGCATGCCGAAGCCGCTGAGCAGGCCCGGCAGGAAGTCGAAGAACTGCTGATAGCCGATCTCTGCACCCTTGACGGTACCCTTGCCCGAATTGAGCACGGTGTTGACGTCATAGGCGCGTCCCTGGAAATTCTGGACGATCACGCCGCTGGCCAGAAAACCGTCGACCTTCTTGTAGAAAAGGCCACCCGTCAGCGATCCGGTGGAGGCGAAATACCATTCCGCCGTCAGGTCGAAATTGTTCGACGAAATCGGCCGCAGGCGCGGATTGCCCGAATTGGCACTGGGGCGGCCGGTGATCGGATTGATCTGATTGGGATTGTTCAGCGTCAGGTTCGTCGACAACTGGTCGAAGTTTGGTCGCGCCAGCCCCTTGGAATAGGCGAAGCGCATCTGGAACTCTTCGGTGATCCGCGCCCGCAGGTTCACGCTGGGCAGCGCGCGGGTATAGCTGTTCTGGATCGAGAGCGGCGAGCTGGTCCCGTTCGAGTTGAACTGCGTACCGAAGGAGGTCAGGTCGGTCTTCACCAGCCGGACGCCGACGCCGCCATCAAAGCGCAGGCCCGCGCCTTCGAATGCGTAATCGACCGCGCCCCAGGCGGTATAGGTCTTTTCGGTCTGCGAATTCAGATCGCCCGGCGTGAAGGCATCCTTCGTCCGGGCCCCGAACAGCGCGTACAGCGCCTTGGTCTGCGCCCAGACTCCGTCGCCAGCGGGGAAGGCGGGATAGAGGAAGCCGCCGGTCACGCTGCGTCCGTCGAAGAAATTCTTGGACGGCCCCGGCATGGCCAGCTGGGGGTTGCGGCTGAGCGGGATCAGGGGAGTGCCGTCCTTGGCCGAGCAGGATGGATCGGGTCCGGTCGCATACAGGCAGACGCCATTCCAGGTGCCGCGCAGATCGATCGAATTGTCCGAATAGCGTGCGCCCCCGCGCAGTTTCTGCAGGAAGCCGCCCTCCAGATCATATTCGATGTCATAGGCCAGCGCGAGCGTGTCCGCGTCGTTGCGCTGCAAGGCGTCGGCGATGAACGGCGTGCTGTAATTGGCCGGATTGCTCAGCAGCGCCTTGTCGCGCACGTCCCATTGCGGGCGGCTGCCGCGCAGGTCGAAGTCGATGGTCGACGGGTGCGGCGATCCGGTGGGCGTGTTCTGTCCGGCGGCGGTAAACAGCGACAGGACATGGCCGTTGCGGTCGGCATTGTAATAGCTCTTCAGATACTGGGCGTCGAAATGGACCTTGGCCCGGTCCGTCGCCTGCCAGTCCGCGGCCAGGGTGAAGTTCTGGCTCTGGCTCCACAACTCCTGGTCGAAACGCCCGGTTTCGAAATTCTGCCCACGCAGCGAGCCGGAGGTCGCATAGCCTTCGTTGTTGAAGGTGAAGGTCGATCCGGGCAGGGGGTTGGACTGGCTGCCGCCATTGACCGTGTAATAATAGGCCCCGCGCCGGTTGAACCAGTATTTCGCGAGCTGATACTGACCGGTGATCAGCAGATTGTCGGCCGCCTGCCACTGCACCGCGCTGGCGATGCCCAGGCGGCGGCGGTCGCCGAGATCGTCATAGACCTGCATCCCCATCGGTGCCCGGGCATCGGCAGGCGCGCCGGCAATGCTGCCGGCCGGTATCGGCTGCTGCGGGTTTGCGAGGATGCCGTCCTGGCGGTAATGCGCGGTCGAATAGACGGCGTTGAACAGGACGCCGATCTCGCCGATGCCGGTGTCGAAGCGATTGCTGTACAGACCCGAGGCCGAATAGCCGAACTTGTCGACGCGGTCGTAATAGTTGCCGCGCAGCGTGCCGCTGATCGTCTGGCCGGGCTGGTCGAAGGGCAGGCGGGTGCGCAGGTTCACCGCCGCGCCGACGCCACCCTCGATGACATTGGCGGGGGCGTTCTTGTAGACGTCGATGCCGCCGAGCAATTCGGGCGGAATCCCCTCCAGATCGAAGGCACGGCCGCCCGAAGCCGAATAGATGGCACGGCCGTCGAGGAAGTTCTGCACCTGGGTCAGGCCGCGCACCGTGATGGCGGGCGAGGTGCGGTGATCGAAGTCGGTCGCGCCTTCGCCATAGCGGCGCTGGATCTGGACACCGGTGATGCGCTGCAACGCCTCGGTCGTGTTGGCGTCGGGCAGTTTGCCGATGTCCTGCGCCTGCACCGAGTCGATGATCTGATTGGCGTTGCGCTTCAGCGCCTGCGCCGAGCGCAGCGACTCGCGCACGCCGGTGACGACGATGTCCTGATCCGAAACGCCCTGCTCGGCGACCTGCGAGGCATTGAGCGCGCCGGTCGGCTGGCTGGGATCGCGGCCCTGCTCCACGCGAAGCTCGGCACCGCGCTTCGGCGGCGCCACGGCGGTCTGTGCATGGGCGATGTTGTGAATGCCGCCCGTTGCGATCGCAACGACGGACGCGCCAAGCAGCCAGCGCGATGCAATATCTCGCATAAATCCTCCCCCCAAATGTACGCCCGCTAAGATGCGGGTCGCGCACTACATGGCACAAAGGTAAATGCCTGACAAATGTATTTAAAAGAAAAAGGCGCTACATGGCATGTTGCCGCAACATAATGATTTTATTGGGGTATTTTCAGCAATGGGTGAATCGTCCCCTTTGGGAAGAGGTTGGTTATCCCGCCCAGTTCTGATCATTATCTATTTGTTATAATGACTTAAGGGGTTCTTCGGTGGTTTAAGCGCCTGACTTGGAAGGCGCAGCAATTCCATGACAAATTGCCCCAAGGCACGAATTTGTTTAGCGAATCGCGGCAGTTGGGTTTTGATTTCCATCAAGACCCCATTGCTCGGCTGGGATGCTCCTGCGCGCGGTGAGGCCTCAAGTCCGACAAGATGGTTATGTCACGTTTCGGGCTATCGCATAGGACAGTGATGGCGGATTGCTGCTGCCGTGCTGACCATCCGACGTATCGCTACGCAGCCGACTTCGGTCTTTCGATTTGCGGGCGGGCAGGCGGCCTGGCGGTTCGAGATCGCGGCGTTGGCCCCTCGGAGGGGCTATTGCAAAAATCCGAGGCGGGAAGGCGGGGCGCCTCGATCACCGCTCATGGGCCTGCTCTGGTTGGCGTATCGCCGCCCTCACTGATGGCGAAGGGTCTTTTCAAAGCCTTCATTCGTCTTCGCCATTTTGGCGAGCTTTCGCAGATACGTACGGACATGCCGTTCGAACCGAATATCGTCATTCATCCCGGTGGCCGGATACTCGTCCTGTCCGATCATCTCTTTGATGCGGACGATGAGCGCAGCTTGATCGTCAATATACTCGGCGCTCTTCAGCGTGCGGCACACCCATTCCTCGGCCGCAGCCTTGTCGAAGTCGTCCCGGGCTTCGTAGCCGCGACGATCGGCGGCGGCCTGATCCAGCCGCGCCGCCTCATAGCGGCGCTCCAGCCATTTGCGGACCATCGCCGCATCCCAGGGTTTCGCCGAACTCGTCATCTTCGCCCCCATCGGCCCGGCGGGGTGGGGGCCTTTTGCAGCTTTCCATATGACGGGGTGGATCGCTTTGCTACAGGCCGTCGGAAATAAGGCAGTTGTTCCATCCATGGCCAGACGTTCCAAACACGATCCTTATGATCACCTCCCGCCGGAAGAGGAGGCCGAGGCTGCACCGGTGCCATGCTGGCTCTGCGGTCGGCCGACGGGCAAGACTATCGTCTGGCACCATCCGGTACCCAAAAGCCGGGGTGGCCGGGATGTCGTGCCGATGCATCCGATATGCCAGCAGACCCTGACCGTGAATTTCAGCAATTCCGAACTGCAACGGCATGGGATGAACGTGGCTGGCCTGCTCGATCACCCGAACGTGCGGAAATTCGTCGATTGGGTCGCCAAAAAGGATCCGGACTTCACCGCGACCATCACCAAGAAGCAGCGCTGACGCCTGTTGCTCGGTTGCGATTGGTGAACGGAGGGGGGGGCAGGCTCGATCCGAACATGCGCTCCACGCCGCCGATCCCGGATGCCAGATTCAAAATCCTTTTGTCGATCAATTGGATGCGGGATGGGACGATGCCAGCACGGTCCCCGCAGCGACTTCGTCCTACGTCGCCCGTTAGCTTACGACGCGTTCTCCCGCTACGATCGCTACTTTGCGGCCATGTTTCGCGCTGCCACGCGCCGCAACCGTCATCTGGCGATATGACGGAAAAATCCTCGTCCACCCCTCTTGCAGTGATACAAATGTCGGACATAATGCGGCGATATCGAAGCCGCGAGGCGACGCATTCGTCATCGTTGCTACCGGGAGATACAGGATGAATGGCGGATCGCATCCCCTTGGCAATTTGTTGTGTGCGTTGGCGGGCATTGCGCTGGTCGGAGCGGCACCGGCCGTCAATCCGCTGACCGACGCCGTTGCGAAAGCGTTGCGCGCCGACCCTGCCTTTGCAGCGCCGCTCCGTGGAAACGTCACGTTCCCCGAGGATGCCTCGACCCTGTCGGGGCTTCGCAATGTTCCGAATATCGGCAAGGCGCGGATTACGTGGCGATCATCCGATCCTGCCACGATTTCGGACGTCGATATGGGACGCGGCCCCGACGTCATACGCAAGGGGCGCGTCCGGCGCGGCACCGGCGACCGTCGCATTCGCCTGACCGCAACCGTGACGCTGCCCGACCACCGGCCCGTGTCCGTGCCGATCGACGTCACCGTCTTGGCCGCGCCCGCCGCCGCGCCCGCGCCCTCGGCCTATATGTTCGTCTACTTCACCGGGAATAGCATTGACGGCGAAAAGCTGCGTTTTGCCGTGTCGGACGGCAACAACGCCCTGCAGTGGAAGACGCTGAACGATGCCCAGCCGGTCCTGGAGTCGCGCGAGGGTACGCGGGGCCTGCGCGATCCGTTCATCATGCGCTCTGCCGAAGGGGACCGCTTCTTTCTGCTTGCGACCGATCTCTCGACCGGGCGCACCGGATGGCGTGATTCGACCAGCCAGGGCAGCCGATATCTCGAAGTCTGGGAATCGACCGACCTGATCCATTGGGGGAAGCAACGGCACGTCCTCGTCAATCTGCCCGATGCGGGCATGACCTGGGCGCCGGAGGCGACCTATGACCCGACGATCGGCGCCTATGTCGTTTATTGGACCTCCACCCGTTACAAGGATGCGGCGCACAAGGTGGAGGACGGCAACGGCCCGCAGATCCCGCGTGCGACCACCCGCGATTTTCGCAGTTTTACCACGCCCGAGCCATGGTTCCGGTCCGCCGATGTCCCCGGTGCCGTCAAGGCGAAAGGGATGATCGACGCGACGGTCCTGCGGGACGGCGATCGCTATTATCGTTTCACGAAGATCAGCGATGCAGCGGGTTGCCCGTCCAGCGATATCTTGGCGCAGACGTCCTCCTCGCTCCGGGCCGATGGCGCGTCGGGGGCGTGGAAGATCGTCGACCGCTGCATCGGTCGCCGCGCCGGCACGCCCGAGGTGGAAGGACCGACCGCGTTTCGCGCCAATCCGGGTGATACCAGCGGGTTTCGGTACTTCCTGTGGGTCGATAATTATGGCGGCGTCGGCTATATTCCGCTCGCCACCCATTCGCTCGAGGGCAAGATCGCGTGGACCTATCCGCGCCGGTTCCACCTGCCCGAGTCCCCCCGACACGGTACGGTGCTTCCCATCACCGCGGCCGAGCGCGATGCGCTGGTGGCGCATTGGAACCGGGCCGCGCCCGATCCCGCAACCGTCGCCGATCGCTGGATCGTCGCCCCGATCCTGGCATCGGGAACGCGCCTGCCGGTGCCGGTGGGGTATGCCGCCGCCTGGCGCGCCGATGGCCGCGACGTAGCCGACGGCATCCTGACCAACACGACGGCGGACGCCCGTATCGTCAGCCTTGAGGGCACGCTGACCCGGCCGGACGGCACGACCCTGATCAAGCGGTTCAAGGTGAAGCTGCTCGGCAAATCCGCACGCCAGCTGGAAGCCTATGCGCGCACGCCGACCACGTCGCAGGATGCGAACCAGCCGACCGTCGCGCGAAGCGTCCATCTGGCCATGTCGGGGGGCGACGGCACGATGAGCCCGCTCAACGACGATTATGGCGTGATGTTCGCCCGTGGGGATTATATCGGCGTCGATCGCGTCGCCCTTCGCGGCGTGTCGAATCCGTCGCTGTTCCATTTCGCCGATGGTACGATAGGCGTCATCGCGACACGCGTGGACATGGACGGCCGACAGGACCCGTCGCCGTCCGCCATCGTCATCTTCCGCCGCGATCCCCAATCGGCGGAGTTCGTCGAGCTCGGCACGCTGGACATGAGGTCGAATGACGGCATCGACCATCCGCGCGCCATCTGGGACAGCGCCGCCCAGCGTTACGTCGTTTCGTGGATCGACCGTTCGGGACAGTCGCGCTGGACGACCGTGGCCGATCTGGCACGTCAGGAATGGCAGCAGACACCCTTTTATCCCGAGACAGGGGGGCGTCGCGCACGGATCGCCTCCATCGGCAATGTGGGGGAGGCCCGCATCGGTGATCTCACGACCACGGCCATCGATACGCTGCCTGTCGACGACGTCACCGCGACCGCGCTGGGCAATCGTTTCGGCCGCATCGTCAACGCGGCGGCGACCGTCACGCCCCAGACGATCCGACCGGGCGGTGCCGGTGGACTTGCCGCCGTGCCGGTGAGACTGGGCTATTCGGACGGCTCCACCGCGACGCGTACGGTGGATTGGGACGCCGCCGATCTGGCGCAGTTGACCAAGCCGGGACGCTATCTCGTCCACGGCACCGTCCGCCAGCGCCGCTATCCGGCGATCTTTGCCTATGAACGCGCCGATCCCAATATCTATCGCTGGGAGCATGAGGGGCGGGTCCGCTATCTGTTCGTCGCGACGGACGACACGAACAACGACAATGTCGGCTCGCCCCATCTGCCCCTGCGTATCGCCGATACGATCGCCGATCTGGCCGATGACAAAGGCGGCCGGACGCGGGAAGTCGACCTGCTCAACCGACGGACCCGCCGCGATCGGACGGCGGAAGGCCGGGTGATCGCGGGATGCTATTGGGCACCTGAAATTCATGAAATCGGCGGACGACTGTCGATCCTGTTTGCGCCCTGCTTCCATCCGACCGACCGGCAGTCCAGCGAGGGCGGTGCATGGTCGACGGTGGAGTCGCACATCATGCAGCTTCGCGACGGCGGCGATCCCGCCAATCCCGCCGACTGGTCGAAACCGGCCGCGATCCGCAAGGCGGATGGTACCCCGCTCGGACGGCCGGACATGCCCGCCAATATCAGTCTCGACATGTCCTATTTCGAGGTGCGAGGTCAGGGCTATTACACCTGGTCCCAGCGATACCTGCCGACATCCGGGCCGCTCGGCGATCCGTTGACGTGGATCGCGAAGGTCGATCCCGCTCGGCCGACGCGGCTCGCGGGTCCGCCATCGCCCGTCATCGCACCGGAGACCTCGGTGGAGGAAAACCTTGCCGAGGGGGCCTTTGCGCTGATCCGGGGCAATCGCGTGGCGCTTGTCTATTCCAGCTCGGGGGTCAGCCCGACCTATGTCGTCAACGGCACGTCCGCCTCGCTCGATAGCGACCTGACCCGCATCGATGCGTGGCGCAAATGGTCCGCTCCGCTCCAGAAAAGCGTCGCCATGCCCAAGGGCGACGAAGACTATCGGCGTTACGAACAGGGGCCGGGCCACGGCTCGTTCACGACCGACGAGGATGGTAACGACCTATATGTCTATCACAGCTGGGGTAACGGCGTCGGCAAGGACGGACGGGATGCGCGGCTGCGTCGCGTTCACTGGGCCGCCGACGGCCGCCCGTTGCTAGAGATGAGCGATGACGATGAAGTCGCGCCCGCCAACCGTCGTGTGACGATGGAGGTCACCGTCGGGGCATCATAGTATCGGCCCGGCGGCGACGAAGCCGATCGGTCGATCTACCAACCCGCCTGCGCTCTTGTTATGCATCGCAAGGCCTTCGGGCCTTGGGCGGGGAAGGGCAGGCAATGACGGCTTCGGGTCAATCGTCGGACGATCAGGGCGGCGCTTCGGCGTCCGTCCATAGCGGGACGGTCCGTCGGCTCAATCTCAACCTGCTCTATCCGCTCGATGCCATTCTCCACGCCCCGACCCTGACCGAGGCGGGACGTCGCGTCAGCCTGAGCCAATCGGCGATGAGCCATGCGCTGCGGCGCCTGCGCGATCATTTCGGCGATGACCTGGTGGTCCATGCAGGGGGGGAGCCGCAGCTGACGTCGCTGGGGCATGCGTTGCGGCCTGAAGTGCGCCGGATCATGCGGGAGGTAGAGGGCGCCTTCAACTATTCCATCGCGTTCGATCCCCTGACGACGACCGAGAGCATCACCATCGCCGCCGACGATGCGAACGAGCAGATGCTGCTCGGCCGGGTGTTGCGCAGCTTTTCGGCCCTGGCCCCCGGTTTGCAGGTGAACGTCATTCCCCTCGATATTGAGCGGCCGGAAAGATCGCTCGATCAGGGCGCCGATCTGCTGCTGCTGCCCGAGCATATGGCGCTCGACGGGCTGGAGACGATGCCGCTGCTGACCGCATGGCCCAGCTGTCTGGTCTGGGATCGGCATCCGGCGTTCGAGAACTGCGTCGAAATCACCGAAGCGCAATATCGGGCCGCCCGGCATATCGTCGCCCGTGGGGAAGAGAAGCAGACCTTTGCACTCGACCAGAACGGCGTGGACATGCTGCGCGCACGACGCATCTGCGTCCGTGCCACGTCCCAGGCGACGCTGCCCGCGATCGTGATCGGCAGCGATCTGGTCGCCACGGGCAATTCATGGGTGTTCCAGCATTATGCGTCCTTGATGCCGTTCAAGGTGTTCGAGGCACCGTTCGCCCGCCAGGGGATCGTCACCGTCGCCCAGTGGCCGCGCAACCGTCACGATCCGGTGCTGAAATGGTTCATTCGGCAAGTGAAGGCCTATTTCGAGCAATATTACAAGGTTTGAAGACGCTCATCGAATGGGTTCATGCCCCCATGAACATTTCGAATTTGCCTGTCACAGGACTGAAGCATAGCGTCGTCCATGACAGAAGGTCCGGCTGGCATCTCGCATCGCCAAGACACGGACTGCCGTCAGCAGGAATACGGCCGCGGTAGCCTCCTTTGAGGATCGCCACCGCATCATCCGCCGCGAGGCGCTAACCGTTTGTCTACAGGGATGGCTTTTTATCCGAACGCGGCTTTGCCGCGGGGGATGGCGCGCGCTCTGGGAAGGGGGGATTGCATGCTGAATCTGACTGGGAGTGGGCGTCACGTGCTGGGATTTGCCAGCCTGAGTGTCATCAGCCTTCTGGGCGCGAACGTGCCAGGCCGCGCCGCCGCTGTGCAGGCCGTGCGGACGGGGGACATCACCGTGCCTGCCATGCCGATGGATCGCGCACTGGATATGATCGGCAGGCAGTCGGGCGTGAACGTCAATTTCGATCCCGACGCGGTCAGGGGGCTGACTTCGCGGCCCGTGCGCGGTGCGCGATCGGCGGCGGATGCGATCAGGACGGCCATCGGCGGAACGAGCCTGACCGCCGTCCCGGCGGTGCAGGGGGGCCTGGTCGTCGTCAACGATGTCGTCGTGACCGCGCGGCGCGACGAGGCGGAAACCAGCGTGCTGGTGCGTCAGGCGACTACCTCGGACCGCAACGGCCTGGGCCTGCGCAATCAGCCACGCAACACCCAGGTCATCACGGCCAAGACGATCGAGGAACAGCAGGCGCTGAATATCACCGAGATCCTGCGCAACGCGGGCGGTGTGTCGGCGCTGGGCAACAACCCCAATAGCGGCGCGTCCTACAGCATTCGCGGCTTCGCAGCCGGGGGGCTGGTGAACGGCCTGACGACATCGTCGCAATATGGCGTGGCGGCGGGGGCCGATCAGCCGGTGGCCAATATCGAGCGGGTCGAAATCCTGAAGGGGCCGGACGCGATCCTGGCCGGGTTCGGCAACTTGGGCGGCAACATCAACGTCGTCACCAAGAAGCCGAGCGCCGAGGAACGGCTGGCGGTCAGCTTCGACACCGGCTCCTTCGGTCTGGCGCGCGGCGTCATCGATGCCAACAACGCGATCACCGGCGATAAGAAGCTTTCGGCCCGCATCATCGGCAGCGTGCAGACGATGGATCGGAACTATGGCGGTTATACGGGCAACAAGGACTGGTTGTTCGCGCCGTCGCTGCGGTACAAGGATCGCCTCATCGATATCGTGATCGGCGCGAGCATCAACGAGGCCGTCACGGGCATCGGTGCCTATACGCTGTTCGACAACAAGACGTTCCGGATCATCGACCGCGATCCATCGGTGCCGATCTATGCGGCCAATCAGGGCATCCGGATCGCGACCAAGCGCTATTATTTCGATGCGACGCGACAGATCGTACCCGGCATCGAGCTGGTCGTTCGTGGTTTGCATGACGAGACGCTGCTGACGACCCGCGCGGGTAATTCGGGCTATAGTCGCCAGGGTATCCCCGTCATCGACCTTCAGGGATCGCAGCAAAAGGGCTCGGCCAATGCCATTGACGGCTTCCTGCGCGTCAGGACGCACATTGCCGACGATGTGAAGGCCAGCTTCAATGTCGGCTATTATTACGGCGACGGCTCCGCCGAACAGCGTAGTGGCCTGGTCTATACCCGAATCCTGAACCCGTCCTTCAGCGCCAGCGGGCCGCTCACCGACATTCGTTGGTCGCCGTTCGGCAACGTCCAGATCCGTTCGGGCGGCAAGCAGGAAGGCGTCTATGGCCAGGCGCTGATCGAGTTCTGGAAATTGAAGATTTTGGGCGGCGTTCGCAAGAACTGGTTCGAAACCACATCGCAGACCTTCTTCGCGGGGCCTTCGGCCATCAACGTTCAGAGGAAGAACGGCGTGTCGCCCAGTGGGGGCCTGATCTTCGATGCCACGAGCAACCTGTCGCTGTTCGCCAATTACTCCCGCGGCGAGCAGGCGTCGTTCGCGGTGGCGAAGAATGGCAGCATCCTGCCGAACATCATCACGACCAACAAGGAGGCAGGCGTCAAGTTCGACCTGTTCCACAAGCGCGCGACGATCAACGCATCCTATTTCGACATACAGCAGGACAATATCATTCTCCGCAATCCGGCGGACCCGACCGATCTTTCTCCCGGGCCGGGCCAGCGCGGGCGGGGGATCGACCTGAACATCGCTGGGCAGTTGCTGCCGGGCTGGTCTCTGCTGGCGTCGCTGACGCGGACCAAATATGCGCTTCAGACGGTCAATGCGCTTCAGACGGTCGTCGCGCAACAGCCGCGCGATACGTACAGCCTGTTCTCCACCTATCGATCCAGAATCGCGGACGGGGTCAGCGGGGGGCTGTCGGGCGGCTTGTATGGACGCTCGAGTTCCTACGCCAATCAGCTTGGCCAATATGTCGTGCCGCCGTCACGGCAGGTGGACGTCAACGGCTTCCTGACCGTCCGGGGTTTCGACATCAATATCGGCATCCGCAACATTTTCGATCGGCGCAATTACGGGTCGGCGTCGGCGTTCACCTTCGTTCCGGTCGCCGAGCCGCGCAACCTGCGCCTCACCATTTCCAAGCGCCTGTTCTGATCGGGGTTCCCACCAATGATGCCACCCCCCGCCCATGTCGAGGAGACCCGCCGCGAAGCGGGTCTCCAGTCCACCCAGCCCGCCGGTGCCCGCTGGGGCCATGCCTGGCGGCTGAGCACGCGGTACTTCGTGTCGCAGGACTGGAAATGGGCATGGTTCCTGGTCGCATGCTATTGTGCGATCGAGGTCGGGACGACCTATGCGTTCCTGTTGTCCAATACGTGGCAGCGGGACTTCTACGATGCGATCGAACGGCGGCAGGGCGCGCAATTCCTGTCGCTGGTCGTGATGTTCATGATGATCGCCGGGCTGGCGATCGGGACGCAGTTCCTGCACAATATCGTCGGCTGGACCCTGTCCATCCGGTGGCGGCACTGGCTGAACGACTGGTATCTCGGTCGCTGGTTCGCGCGGGATCGTTTCTACGAGATCGAGCGGTTGCGCATGATCGACAACCCCGATCAGCGTATCGCCGAGGATGTGCGCGCCTTTACCTCGATGGGCCTGGAATATGGACAGTCGCCGCTCAGCATCGCCATCTCGCTGATCTTCAGCCTGGTGCGGGCGGTCGCCTTCGCCGCCATCCTGCTGCAAACCTCGTCGCCGCTCGCGATCCCGCTGTTCGGCTATCGCATCCCGCTGCCCGGCGGCGACCTGATCTGGTTCTCGATCGCCTATGTCGTCCTGGGTACGACCGTGATCACCTGGATCGGCAAGCCGTTCGTCCGTCGCAAGATGCGCGAACAGCATTATGAAGCCGATTACCGTGCCGGTCTGCTCCACGTCCGCCGCAATGGCGAGCAGATCGCTTTTTCCCATGCGCAGAATATCGAGCAGGACGGGCTGAAGGCGGCCTTCGCCAATATCCGCCGCAACTTCTATCAACTGATGCTGGCCAATGCCGGGTTGAGCGTCGGGCAGGACATGTATCAGCGCACGATGACGGTCGTCCCGCTGTTCCTGACCGTGCCCAAATATTTTGCCGGTGCGATCACCTTCGGGCAGGTTCAGGCCGCCCGCGACGCCTTCACTCAGTTTTCGGCGAACCTGTCCTATATCGTCATGGCCTATCCCGGCATCGCGCGGCAGGTCGCCAACATCAATCGTCTCAAGGCGCTGGATGATGCGATCGACTATGCGCGTCCGCGCGGGATCGCCTTCACGCCCGGCGGTACACCCGACGGCGTGGCGATCCGGGTCGAGGGGCTGGAACTGCGCCGCCCCAATGGAGCCCCCTTGATGGCCGTCCCCGACTGGACGGTTCGTGACAGCGAGCGGTGGGTGATCCAGGGGCCGTCCGGCACGGGCAAGACCACGCTGCTCCGCGCGATTGCGGGCCTTTGGCCGGACGGAACGGGCCAGGTGGCGATGACCCGTCGGGGCCGTGCGATGCTGGTGCCGCAACGGCTGTACCTGCCGCTCGGCACGCTGAAGGGGGCGGTCTGCTTCCCCGACCAGCCCGAACAGCATGACGATGCGACCGTCGTCGCCCTGCTGGAAAAGGTCGGGCTGGAGGCCCACGGCACCGCCCTGCACGAGCTGCGCATGTGGCAGGAGGAACTGTCGCCCGGCGAGCAGCAGCGTGTCGCGCTGGCCCGCATCCTGTTGCAGCGCCCGACCCTGCTGATCGTCGATGAAGCGACCAGCGCGCTCGATGCCGACAATGCCGCCTTCTTCTACCGGGCCGTGCTCGACGCGATGCCGGACGCCACCATCGTCAGCGTCGTGCACAATGAAAAGCTTGCCGCCTATCACACGCATCGCCTGCGCCTGCACCATGGCCATGCGACGGCGGCCGCCATCGCCGAGGACGAGGCATGAGCGCGCTCCTGACCCAGGACGAGGCGGACCTGCGCGATGCCGCGACGCGGGCCGTCGAAATCGCGGCGCGGCGCGGTGCGACCGCGCGGGCCTCGGCGCATCATGAGGGCATCGCCCGGATCGCCGTGCGGCGCGGCGAGGTGGAGACCGCCGAGCGCAGCGGGACGCAAGGATTAGGGCTGACCGTCTTCCATCACGGTCGGCGCGGCGTGGCCTCCACCGCCAGCTTCGATGCGGCGGCGATCGAACGACTGGTGGACGAGGCGATGATGATCGCTCAGCATGTCCAGCCGGACCCGGACGCCGGTCTGCCGCCGGCGGACAGCCTTGCCTATACGGGCCTTTCGCCCTTGCTCTATGCCGACAGCCCGCGCGATGCCGACACGCTGCTGACCGCCGCGATACTGGCGGATCGGATCGCGGGCGAGGTGGCAGGGGCCGATTCCCGATTGCGGGTCGGCGAGTCCGTCGCGGTGGCGACCGAAGGACTGTGGGCGCTGGCGACCAGCGACGGCTTCTGCCGCAGCATCCGGCGTTCGAATGACGGGCGCTGGTCGGTGATGCTGGCACAGGACGAGGGCGGCAGCACGTCGGCCTTCTGCCAGTCACAGGAGCGGAGCGTCGACGCCCTGACCCCGCCCGAGCGACTGGTACGCACCGCCGCCGATCGCGCCCGCGCGGCGCTGGGGGCGCGGGCCATCGCCAGTCGGCGTTGCCCGGTGCTGTTCGTCCCACGCACGGCGATGTCACTCGTCTCCGACCTGGCGGGAGCGTTGACCGGCATGGCGCAGTTTCGCGGCATGACCTTCCTGCGCGCACCGCTCGGCCAGCGCGTCGCGGCCACCCATCTCCATCTGACCGAGGACCCGTTCGAGCCGCTGGGATTGGCGAGCGGCCCCTTTGACAGCGAGGGGATCGCCGGATCAGCCCGTCCTATCCTGCGCGGCGGCGTGGTCGAGGGGCTGTTCCTGTCGAGCGTCTCGGGACGCAAGCTGGGCATGGCGTCGACCGGCAATGCCGATGGTTTCTACAATCTGCGCCTGACCAGCAGCGCGCCGGGCGGCGACTGGCCCGCGATGCTGCGGATGCTGGGTACGGGCTTGGTCGTGACAGAGTTTCAGGGCGGCAAGACCGATCCGGCCAGCGGCAATTGGACCCAGGCGATCAAGGGGTTGTGGATAGAGGGGGGCGAGGTCGTTCATCCCGTCACCGACGTGACGCTGGCGGGCCAGATGCCCGCGATGCTGAACGGCATCCGCGCGGTCGGCGACGATGTCGAGCGGCAGGGCGCGCTGCGCACCGGATCGATCCTGATCGACGAGATGCAGATGGGAGGAAAGGCATGAACGGCGGCGCACCGGCGCTCGACCGCGCGCGCACCGCGCTGCTCGGTCCGGCGGGGCTCGATGAGGCGGCGATCGGTCGCGCCCTGGGTGAACTGGCGGGCGGCGGCGCGGATCTGGCCGACCTGTATTTCGAGACGACGGCGATGCGCAGCTGGCGGCTGGAGGGCGGTCGGGTCACCCAGGGCGGCTTTTCGATGCGGCAGGGTGTCGGCGCCCGGGCGGCGCATGGCGGGCAGGTGAGCTTCGCCCACTCCGCCGACATGCGCGAGGGGGCGCTGCTCGACACGGTACGCGCGGTCCGCACGCTGGCCCGGCACGGCGACGCGGGGCGGCATGGGCAGGGCATCGCTCTGACCCGGACCCCGGCTGGCCATCATCTCTATCCGGCGATCGAGACGGTGGCGGTCGAGGATGCGGCGGCGTGGATCGCCCTGTTGACGCAGATCGACGAACTCGCCCGGATGCAGGACGGCCGCATCGTCCAGGTCGATGCCAATGTCCGGGCGACCGACACGACGATCCTGGTCGCCGAGGCGGATGGGCTGCTGGCCGGGGACGTGCGGCCGATGACGATCCTGTCGCTGGTCGTCATCGCCGAACAGGATGGTCGCCGCGCACGCGGACAGGCGGGACTGGGGCGGCGTGCCGGGCTGGGCGGATTCGACGCGGCATCGGTCGACCGGATGGTCGCGTCCGCCGCCAATATGGCGCTGAACAATCTCGATGCCATCGCGGCGCCGGTGGGCGAGATGCCGGTGGTGCTGGGACCCGGCTATCCCGGCGTGCTGTTCCACGAGGCGGTCGGCCACGGGCTGGAGGGCGATCATCACCGCAAGCACCTCTCCGCCTTCGACGGCAAGGTCGGCGAGCGGATCGCGGCGCCCGGCGTGACCGTGATTGACGATGGCGGCCTTCCCGGGCGGCTGGGGTCGCTGGGCATCGATGACGAGGGCACGACGCCCGACCGCACCGTGCTGGTCGAGGACGGGGTGTTGACCGGGCTGATGCAGGACCGTCTGAATGCCGGGTTGATGAACGCGCGCTCGACGGGCAACGGCCGTCGCCAGTCCTATGCGCATCTGCCCATGCCGCGCATGACCAACACCTTTCTCGCGAACGGCACGGTCGACCCGGGCGACATCATCACCTCGGTCGATCGCGGCATCTACGCCACCGAATTCGACGGCGGTCAGGTCGACATCGTCACCGGCCGTTTCAACTTCACCACGATCGAGGCGTGGCTGGTCGAGAAGGGGCGGCTGGTCGCGCCGGTGCGCGGCGCGACGCTGATCGGCGTCGGGCATGAAGCGCTGCGCCATATCGCAATGATCGGCAACGACCTGGACTTCGACACCGGCATGGCGACCTGCGGCAAGCAGGGCCAGTCGCTCCATGTCAGCGTCGGCCAGCCCACGCTTCGCATCGACCGCATGATGGTCGGCGGACAGGCCGGCTGATCCCCCCCAAATTCCAGACAAGGACAGTGATGATGCGTAATGCCACCGAGCAGGATTTCGACGAGATCGTCATGCAGAACGACAAGCCCGTCCTGGTCGATTTCTGGGCCCCCTGGTGCGGCCCTTGCAAGGCGCTGGCCCCGACGCTGGACGAACTCGCGGAGGAATATGCCGACGAGATCGAGATCGTGAAGGTCAATATCGACGAGAATCCCAGCCTCGCCGAACGGTTCGAGGTGCGCGGCATCCCGCTGCTGCTGATCGTCAAGGACGGTGCGGAAGCCGCGCGCGCGTTCGGCACCATGTCGCGCAGCCGTCTCGACGCCTTTGTCGATGCGAATGTGAGTGCGGCGTGATGGCCGACGCTATCGCTTTCCACGGTGATCCGGCGGTCAAGGCGCAGGCCCAGGCGCAGCTGAGGCAGTATGTCGAGGCGGGCAATTTCGTCTATTTCCCCGCCTGGGAAGACGGCAAGGCCAATGCGATCGGCGCCGTGGTCGAGGCGGACGACACGTCCGCCTATGCGGCGAGGCTCGGTTATCCGATTGCGCTGGTCGAAGCCCTGCCCATGATCATCAACGGCGTCCGGCCGCTTCCCGAGGCCGCCCGCTTCGCCGAGACCTGGCTGGCGCGCACGCCGGTCGGCGGCGATCTGTCCGCCGTCGTGTCGCGGATGATCCTCGACCTGCTGGCGAAGCCGCGCCTGTGCGAGATCACCCGCCGCCTTCCCTCGTTGGACGAAAGCCGCCTCGCCATCATCGCCCTGCATCGTCGCGTGGTCGAGGGGGACGAACCGGACCGCAAGCAATGGAAGGCGGCCCGCCTCGCTGCGGTGGCGGCGACCGATGCGCTTGGCGACGATGTGCTGGACCGCGCGGCGGGCAGCACGGTGGAGGCGGCGGCCTGGCCCGGCACGATGCGGACGGTGCTGCGCGATA
Organism: Sphingomonas sp. Xoc002; assembly: GCF_050408055.1. Taxonomy (NCBI): domain Bacteria; kingdom Pseudomonadati; phylum Pseudomonadota; class Alphaproteobacteria; order Sphingomonadales; family Sphingomonadaceae; genus Sphingomonas; species Sphingomonas sp. Xoc002. The sequence continues at coordinate 1,757,180 of NZ_CP191175.1, forward strand.
CGCTGAACGCGACAGGCGCACTCAACCTGCGCGTGGCGCTGGCCGAGATCGGCTGGACGCCGGAAGAGGAAAGCCGCGTGTTCCAGATTCGCGAGCAGGCCGAGAAGGACGCGTACAAGGCGGAGTTCGAGGGGCTTGCACGGGTCCATGCCATCCTCGACGCCGACCATCCCGAACTGGCCGACCGTTTCCGCCAGCGATGCGAACGGCTGGAAAGATCGAACGAGACCTATGTCGCGGCGGGCTGGTCGGCGATCGAGATGATCGAAGCCGCTCCGGTCGTCACGACCCAGGCCGTGGAGGCGTAACGTGCAAGGGGGGCAGGGGGTGGATGTGCGGCACAGCAAGGTCCTCATCATCGGATCGGGCCCGGCGGGTTATACGGCGGGCGTCTATGCCGCCCGCGCCGCATTGTCGCCGAGGTTGATCGAGGGGCCGCAGCCCGGCGGTCAGCTGACCATCACCACCGAGGTCGAGAATTGGCCGGGCGACCAAAGCGTGCTCGGCCCCGACCTGATGGCGCGGATGGGCGAACAGGTGCGCAAGGCGGGCGTCGATGTCGTCGGCGACATGATCGTCGAGGTCGACCTGACCCGCACTCCCTTTCTCGCGATCGGCGATGGCGGCGTCCGCTATACGGCCGATACGATCGTCGTGGCGACGGGAGCGTCGGCACGGTGGCTGGGGCTGCAGAGCGAGACCGTGTATCGCGGGCGTGGTGTGTCGGCCTGTGCGACCTGTGACGGCTTCTTCTATCGCGGGCGCGTCTGCGCGGTGGTCGGCGGCGGCAATACGGCGGTCGAGGAAGCGCTGTATCTCACCAACTTCGCCGAGAAGGTCTATCTGATCCATCGCCGCGATGCCTTGCGTGCCGATCGCACCAACCAGGCGCGGCTGCGGGCCAATCCCAAGGTCGAGATGATCTGGAATGCCGAGGTCGCCGAGGTGCTGGGCGATGCCAGGGGCGTGACCGGCGTCGCGCTGCGCGACACCCGCGACGGCACGGCATCGCGACTGGCGGTTCATGGCCTGTTCGTCGCGATCGGTCACGACCCGGCGACATCGCTGTTCAAGGGACAGCTCCACATGGATGACGAGGGTTATATCCTCGTCACCCCCGGCTCGACCGCGACCAGCGTGCCCGGTGTCTTCGCGGCGGGCGATGTGCAGGACAAGCTGTTCCGCCAGGCCGTCACCTCCGCGGGGATGGGCTGCATGGCCGCACTGGAGGCCGAGCGATATCTGGCGGGCCACAACACCCATGCGATTGCGGCCGAGGGCGCGGATCCCGGCGCGCTGGCTTGAAAGAAAAGGCATGACGATGAACCCGTTGCTCGACACACTGGCCCTGCCGCACTTCGGTGACATTCGCCCCGACCAGATCGCGCCTGCGCTGGACCAGGTGCTGGCCGATCACCGCGCGGCGGTGACGCGGATCGTCGAGGGGCGCCCGACGCGCTTCGCTGACGCGTGGATGCCGCTGGAGCGCGCGGATAATGCCATTGCGGCGGTCTGGTCCGCGGTCTCCCATCTACAGGCGGTCGCCGACACACCGGACCTGCGCGAAGCCTTTGCCGCCGGGCAGAAGCGGTTGGTCGAGTACCGGCTTCGGGTCATGCAGAACCGCGCTTTGTATGACGTCCTCGTCGCGTTGACCGCAACGCCCGACTTCGCCACGCGGGACGAGGCGGATCGTGCGGCGGTCGAGCATATGATCCGCGACTTCCGGCTGTCGGGTGTCGCGCTGGCGCCCGAGGAGCGCGCCCGTTTTGCCGCCCTGTCGGTGGAACTGTCGCAGCTGTCGACCGAATTCGGCAATGCCGTGCTCGATGCGACCGATGCCTGGTTCGAACATGTCGAGGACGAGCGCCTGCTCGCCGGACTGTCGGATGCGGACAAGGCGATGTTCGCGGCGGCGGCCAAGGCCAGGGGCCTGTCCGGCTGGATCGTCACGCTCCAGATGCCGCATGTCAACGCGGTCATGACCTTCGCCCGGGACCGGGGCCTGCGCGAGCGGGTCTATGCGGCATCGGGCACGCGTGCGTCCGATCAGGGACCCCATGCCGGGCAGTTCGACAATTCGGCACGGATCGCCGCGATCCTCGCGCGGCGGCAAGAGGGGGCCAGGCTCCTCGGCTTTTCCGATCCGGTCGAATGGTCGCTCGCCACCAAGATGGCGCCCAATGCGGGAGAGGTGCTGACGTTCCTGCGCGATCTGGCGCGTCGGGCCAAGCCCGCGGCCGAAGTCGAGTTCGCCGCGCTCGCCAGCTATGCCGCCGAAAATCTGGGTATCGACGACCTCCAGCCCTGGGACGTGGCTTACGTCGCGGAGCGGCTGCGCGAGGCGCAGTTTGCGGTCGACGAGCAGGCGGTACGCGCTCATTTCCCGGTCGAGCGGGTGATCGCCGGCTGGATGAACCTGCTCGACCGGCTGTTCGGCATCACCCTGATCGCGCGCCCCGATGTCGCCGTCTATCACCCCGACGCCTGTTATTATGACGTGGTGGACGAGCGGGGGGCTGTGTTTGCGGGCGTCTATGTCGATCTGCACGCTCGCGCGGGCAAGCGCGGCGGCGCCTGGATGGCGCAGGCGCGGCCCCGGCTGAACGACGGCAACGCACAGCATGTGCCCGTCGCCTATCTGGTCTGCAACTTCGCGCCGAAGATGCCGGGCAGCCCGTCGCTGCTCAGCCACAAGGAAGTGGTGACGTTCCTTCACGAGACCGGCCATTGCCTGCATCACCTGTTCACCCAGGTCGATCGCCCGAATATCGCAGGGACGAACGGGTTCGAATGGGACGCGATCGAACTGCCCAGCCAGCTGATGGAGGATTTCGCGTGGGACCGGGCGGTCCTGCGCGACATGTCGGGGCATCATGAAACCGGCGCGCCTTTGTCGGATGCGCTGTTCGACCGACTGACCGCTGCGCGGCACTTCCTGTCGGGCATGTTCATCGTCCGGCAGGTCGAGTTCGCGCTGTTCGATCTGCTCCTCCACATGGGGACGCTCGGCCGTGACCCGATCGAGGTGATCGAGGCGGTGCGTGACGAGGTGGCGGTGGTCCACCCGCCCGTATGGCACCGTTTTCCGCACGCCTTCACCCATATCTTTGCGGGCGGCTATGCGTCGGGCTATTACAGCTATCTCTGGGCGGAGGTGCTGGCCGCCGACGGGTTCCAGCGTTTCGCCGAAGCGGGGCTGATCGACCGGAGCGTTGCCGCACGCTTCTGCACCGAGGTCCTGTCGCGCGGTGCGAGCCGCCCGGCCGCCGAGAGCTTCCGCGCCTTTCGCGGGCGCGACGCCGATCCGCGGGCGATGCTGGCGCGTCATGGGCTGGCCAGCGATGCGCGCTGATCGCGATGCCGAGGCCGTTTGGCGCTGGCGGTCCGAGGCGATCCACCGGATCGAGGCGGACTATAACCGCTCGGCCGACACGCACCTGATCCGGGTGGAGCTGCCGCGCTATCCGGGGATCACGCTGTACCTGAAGGACGAGAGCAGTCACCCGACCGGCAGCCTGAAGCATCGGCTGGCGCGCTCGCTGTTCCTCTATGCGCTGTGCAATGGCTGGATCGGGCCGGACACCTGCGTGATCGAGTCGTCCTCCGGCTCGACGGCGGTGAGCGAAGCCTATTTCGCCAGGATGCTGGGCCTTCGCTTCATCGCGGTGGTGCCCGCGTCGACCGCCGCGCCCAAGCTGGATGCGATCCGTTTCCATGGCGGCGAGATCCACACGGTCGACGATCCACGTACCGTCTATGAGGTCTCGCATCGCCTGGCCGCTGAAACGGGCGGTCATTATCTCGACCAGTTCACCTATGCCGAGCGGGCGACTGACTGGCGCGGCAACAACAACATCGCGGAGAGCATCTTTGCGCAGATGTCGGCGGAGGAGCATCCCGTTCCGCGCTGGATCGTCTGCGGGGCCGGGACAGGGGGGACCTCGGCGACGATCGGACGTTTCATCGGCTATCAGCGCCATGCGACGCGGCTTTGTGTCGCCGATCCGGTGCATTCGGTCTTCCATCGGCACTTCGCGGACCGCCAGGCACTGTCGCTGCCCGAGGGTTGCGCAAGCTGTATCGAGGGGATCGGGCGGCCGCGCGTCGAGCCCAGCTTCATCCCTTCGGTCATAGACCGGATGATCGCGGTCGAGGACGCCGCCAGCATCGGCGCGATGCGCGCGCTTTCCCGCCGATTGGGGCGCTGGGTGGGTGGTTCGACCGGCACCAACCTCGTCGCCGTGGCCCAATTGGTGGAGGAAATGGCGCCGCGGGGAGATGTCGGCTCGATCGTCACCATCCTGTGCGATGGCGGCGAGCGTTACGGCTGCACCTATTATGACGACCAGTGGCTCGACGCGCGCGGGCTCGACTGGCGGGCGCAGGAGGCCGCGTTCAGTGCCATGTTCGGCGCGTAGTCCGATGATTTGAACTGTTTGCGGAGCCTATGGTTACGGGTGTCCGCCCTGGCCATCGGGCAATGTCAGGCGCAGGATCGTTCCCGCCGAGGGGCCGTTTTCGACGCTCAGTTCCGCCCCCATCTGCTTGGCCAGGCTTCGCACCAGTTTCAGGCCGAGGCTGTTCGAGCCCTGAAGGTCGAACCCCGGCGGCAGGCCTGCGCCATCGTCGATCACGCAGAGTGCGATGACGTCGTCCTGACGGGTGAGGGTGACGACCAACTGCCCGAACTCGCGATTGGCAAAGCCGTGTTCCATCGCATTGGCGATGCCCTCCGCCATGATGAGCGCAAGCGGGATCGCCGCATCCGGTGAGAGGCGCAGTCCGGGTACGGCCTCGATCCGGTGGATGATCCCCGGTTTCGTATCGGCGGCGAACAGGTCCGCCATCAGGTCGCGCAGGAAGATGTCCAGCGGCACCTGCTCGCCCGTCGTCGCATAGAGCTGCCGCTGGATGCGGCCGATCAGTTGGAGCTTCGTGGAGGCGTCGGCCAGGACCATGCGCGCGATCGGGTCGACGACCTGCCGCTGCTGCAGCGACAGCATGGCGCCCACCATCTGGATGTTGTTCGAGACCCGGTGCTGCAATTCGCTGAAGAGCAGCTCGGTACGCTCGGCCAGTTGTCGCTGTTCCGCCGCCAGTCGCGACGATCGCTGGTTGGCCCGCTGCATCGCGTCGACAAGACCGATATCGACCGCCACGACACCGACATAGAAGCCCAGGGCGACGAGGGTACGCGGCTCAAAATCGAAGCTGTTGGCGGGGGGTATGAAGAAATACCAGGCGAGCAGACCGCAGACGATGGCCGACAGCGTTCCCGGGCCGCGCCCGAACAGGAAGGACGAGATGATGACCGCCGGGAAGAACGTCAGATAGGGAAATCCCGGCGGAAAGGCCGGATCCAGTGTCCAGCGTATCCACCAGGCGATCGCCGAAAGCAGCAGCGCCACGGAATAGGCCAGCGCCCTGCGCTCGCCAAGCAGCGGCAATTGCTCGAATATCCGGCGCCTCGCGTCCATATGCCGTCCACATCCTCCTGTGTGAGCTTCTCCTGCGCGATCACGTCATCAGTTGCAAATCCAGGTTAGCGTGGCATCGCCGTCATGGCGTTGGTCGGGAGGCCCAAATCCGCCGCGGCGGGCGGTCGGCCCTCGTCCGCTATCAGGCGGCGTATCGGGACGCATGGCCATACTCCGTCCGGTATTGCGAAGGGGCCGATGGGGCGTGCTGCGCGGCCGCATCCACGTTGAAGCGCATGACCGAGGCCATCAGCGTCCCGCACTCCTGCGCCAGAAGGCTGGCGGCGGCCGTCGATTCCTCGACCATCGCGGCATTTTGTTGCGTGACCGAATCGATCTCGCCGATCGCGATGTTGACCTGGCCCAGGCTATGCGCCTGATGTTCGGAGGATCGGGCGATGACGTCGACCACGGTGCTGACGTCGGACACCTTGCCGATGATCCGTTGCAGGGCGTTGCCGGTCTCGTCGACCAGCACCACGCCCGAGCGGACATGCTCGATCGCCGACAGGATACGCGCCTTGACGTCGGATGCCGCATCGGCCGAGCGCTGCGCCAGCGCACGGACCTCGGAGGCGACGACGGCGAAGCCCTTGCCCGCATCACCGGCACGCGCCGCTTCGACGCCCGCGTTGAGGGCGAGCAGGTTGGTCTGGAAGGCGATGCCGTCGATGACGGTGATGATGTCGACGATCTCGCGGCTGGCCTGGTCGATGCCGTTCATCGCGGTGATCGACTTGGCGACGATCTGCCCGCCCTTTTCGGCTTCGTCGCGGGCCTCGGTCACGGCGCGGTTCGCCTGGCTGGCGCTGGCCGCCCCTTCGCGGACGCCTTGCGTGATCTCGCCGACCGCCGCGGCGGTTTCGCGCAGGCTGGCGGCCTGCTGCTCGCTGCGTGCCGATAGATTGTCGGTGGCCTGGCGGATCTCCTCGATGTTCGAGCGGATGGACCCGGCACTGCCGCGAACGTCGCTGGTCAGGCCGGAAAGGTTCTGGACGGCGCGATTGAAGTCGGCGGCCAGCTGATGGAAGGCGGTCGGCAGGTCCGTCAGGCGGACGGTCAGGTCCGCTTCCGACAGGCGATGCAGGCCCGATCCGATTTCCTGCAAGGCCAGCTCGCGCTCACGATCGTCGCTCACCTTGGCCTTGGCCGCGTCGCGGAAGACGACGACGGCACGGGCCATGTCGCCCAGCTCGTCACCGCGATCGCTGCCCGGCACGTCGATGTCGTTGCGACCGCGCGCCAGTTCGGCCATCAGGCGGGTGAGGGTGGTGATCGGCCGTGCGATGCTGCGGCTGAGCAGCATCTGAAGGGTGATGACGACGCCGATCAGCATCACGCCGCCCAGCACCAGGGCGATGATGGCGGTGCTGATGGCGTTTTCCTGCGATGCGGCATTGCTGGCGATCGCCGCCGTTTCCTGGTCGCGAATGGCGCGAAGGGGCAGCACGATGTCGCTGGTCAGCACGGCTTTGCCCGCGTCACGAACGGCTTGCTGCGCCTCGTCGCGCCGCCCGTCCTTGACCCAATCGGTCAGACGGTCGCTCCATGTCCGCCGCCACTTGGCTTTCTCGGCATTGGACTTGGCGAGCAGCGCCAGTTCGCCCGGGTCGGTCAGCATCGCGTTCAGTTCGCGGCTGGTGGTGTCATATTCCTTGCGGGCTTCCTCATAGGATTTGAGGTAGCTCTTGTCCGCCGTGACGAGGAAGCCGCGCAACTGGCTGTTCTCGCGTAGAATCGATGTCTCCAGCGTCAATGCCTTGGCATAGACTTCCTGGGCATGGTTGTTGCGCGCCGTCGCGTTCTTGATTTCCCAGATGTTCACGAAGAACACGATCGTCATGACGGCGGCCGACAGGCTGACGATCAGGAACGATACACCCAGTTTCTTGGGGATGTTCATGTTCGTGAGCATTATGCGTTTCTCTCAGCAGGACGGACGAAGGAGGATAAGCGCGAATTCATTGAGTTATCGTTATCGGCCAGGCACACGCCCGGCGGATCAACCGGCACGTCGGAGGGCGATGCGACAACGTGCAGAGGTTCAGTCGCGGTCACGGATTCGGCTCTGGAAGGTGCCGCAAAATACACTGGCGCAGTTGTCGTCGCGCAATGTCCTATCCCCCTGATCCTACATGAAACGTCTGTTTCGTCGGACAAGTGCTAGAACCGCAAAGTTAACGATGGGTGAAGCGTGTAACCATTATCGTGACATATACTTCGTCAGTTCGTCAGCCAGTGGATCCACGCGCCATAAGGATGGCAATGCGCCAGCACGCAGTCGCGGCCGTCGGGCCAGGACCGCAGGCGAAGCTCGACCCGCTCGCGTGCCAGGTCCCATTCGAAACCGATCGAGGCGAACGGCCTCGTCGCGGTCGCGGATGCCCCGGCCTCGTTCAGGGTCGCCTCGATCCGGGCGCGGTCTTCGGCGCTGAGATATTGCAGGACCATCGAATGCAGGACGACGCGGTGGCGTCCATCCGGGGCGGGAGCGGCAAGCTGCGCCGCCAGCCAGGATGCGGCATCGCCGGTATCGAGCCGGGGCGGATGCCGTCGCGCGATCGCCAGCGCCCGGTCCAGGCGCTCGGCCCGCTCGGGCTGGTCGGCGAAAATGAAGGACGCCAGTCGCTCGCAGGCCACCGGATCATTGACGTCGAGCGGGTGGAGATCGACGCCCCGCGCCTCACAAACGGTCACGACGGCATCGGGGGGTGGGGGGCCACGCCACTCGGGCGCGATCCGCACCATCGAGTCCGGCGCACCCGTCCGGACGCCACCCAGATCATAGGCATAGCGGGACAGGTTGAGGTTCAGCCCGGCGCTCGCCCCGATTTCGAACAGGTCGAAATCATGGCCATGGTCCCGCGCCAGGACCATCAGGGCGGCGTACAAGGCCGCCGCGCGGCCGATCTCGTTGGTCTGCGGCACCCGCAGCAACCAGTCGACCAGAAATTCGTCATGCGCCGCCAGCGCCAGGGCGACCGCTTCGTCGAAGCGGTCATGGTCCCCGGCATAGAGGGCGGCCAATTGCGGCTCGACACCGCGCCTCGCCAGCGCGTGCAGGGCGGCGTTGATCCGCATCGCGATCGCGGAGGAGGCGGCGGTGCTGCCCCAGGAGCGGATCAGCGCCGCGCTGAGCGGCGCCTTGTCGAGCTGCCGGTCCACTGCGGCCAGCAGGTCGGCGACGAAGGGCGTGCCGATCGCCCGCATCACCAGCGACTGTCGGTACAGTTCGCTGGGCTGGGCGGTCGGATTGTCCGAACCCGGATACATGGTCTTGGAACGCTCCGGCTGCATCGGTCGCCTATGACGCCGCGATAGGTAGGATGGCAATACGCGCCGGGACGACAGGGAAGTCGGTCCCGGCGCGCATCACCCAGTCAGGCCGGATCAGAAGTTGAAGTTCGCACCGGCGCTGAAGTTGCGACCGACCAGACCGGCATAATGCCAGCTGCTCAGATAGTTGGGATTGCTGGCATAGGCCCCCGCCGCCAGCGGAGCGCGGGCATTGGTCAGGTTCTGGATGTTGAAGAAGAAGCGGAAGTCGTCATTGACCCGCACGCCGATGTTCAGATCGGTGTAGATGAACGGGCGGATGAAGCACTGGTTGTTGACATCGCTGCCCGCGATGATCGGCACCAGCGTGTTCTTGCACGACAGGTCGATCACGCCGTTGGTCGGCTGAATGCGATCGGCCGCCACCTGCTTGATCCGACCGACATAATAGGTCGTGCTGGTCAGCGAGAAATTGCCGACTTCGATCGTGTTCTGCCAGTTGCCACGGATACGCGGCGTGCCGCCGCCCGAGGACAGCTCGTACGGCCCGAGCGTACCCGCATATTTCTGCACGACACCCGCCGGGGTGACGAGGTCGAGGCGAAGGACGCGGGTGACGTCGACGCGGCTGATCAGCTTGACGCCATTGTCGAACTGGAAGTTCGCATTGGCCTGCATGTCGATGCCCGAGCTGACCATGTAGTTGGCGTTGACGTAAGGAACGTCGAACACCAGCAGGCGGGGCAGGGCATTCGGGTTCACGGGGTCGACCCCGTCGATGACGTTGCACTTATAGCCCGGACCCACCTTCGCGAGTGCCGCGCATCCGTCGGTCGCATTGGTCTGGCCGTAATAGGCGTTGATCGCCTCGGCGCGCAGCGGTCCGCTGACGATCAGGTTCGACTTGCGGATATTGTAATAGTCGACCGTGACGTTCAGCCAGCGCGTCGGGTTGACGATCGTCCCCACCGTGAAGCTGCGCGACACTTCGGGCAGAATGTCCGGATTGCCCTGGGCGCCGCTGCCGATGTTGTACGAGGTCGTATAGGCCGGGCTGCCCGGATGCGCCGCGATGAAGCTGGCGGGCGGGGTGAAGGACGAGAAGCCCGCATAGCTGCTCGCCGGGTTGTATTCGGCAAAGGTCGGCGCGCGGAAGCCCTGCGAATAGGTGGCGCGCAGCGAGAACTCGCGGACCGGGGTGAACTTGGCACCTACCTTCGGCGAGAAGTGACTATAGCCCTGCGAATAGTGATCGTAACGGCCCGAGACGTTCAGGTCGAACGAGCGTGCGAAGGGCGCGTCGATCTCGAAGAACCCGGCGGTCACGGTCTGGCGACCCTGGGCCGACGAGGTGTTCAGGCCGTAATAGGACAGATCCGCATTCTGGTTGCGGTTCATCAGCGTCTCGCGACGGACCTGGAAACCGCCGCCGACATTCAGGTCGCCGCCCGGCAGCTCCATCAGCGACTTCAGCAGCGAACCGCCGATCGTCGCCACCGTCGAGTAGGACGGGGTGGTCCGCTCCGGCGAGATCTGATTGCGGACGGCCTGCGTGTTCTGCTCCGGATTGACGAAGTTGTACGCGCCGGTGTTGACCGCGTTCAGCAGGCCCTGGATGTTGATGAAGCCGCGCTGCGTGACCGCGAAATTGTCACGGGCATAGACGCCGTTCAGGCGGAACTTGAAGCCATCGCCCAGATCGCCCGAAATGCCATAGGTCGCGCGGAACACGTCGACATAACGGTGGCTGCCCGCCGGAATGTCGCCGAACAGGTAATAGATGCGCGCGGCATTCTGCGTCGGGTCGGCACCGGCCACGGCATAGGGGTTGTTCGGGTTCAGACGACGGTCCGCAGCGGTGGCGCAGTTTACGCCTGCGGCGCAGACATACATGGGCAGGACGATGCCCGGGCTGCTGGACGCCAGCGCGGCGGAACCGCCGAACGGCTGGGTCTGGCGGATGCCCGACGGGGTGCCGCGAATATCGACTTCGGAATGCGAGTAGCTGCCGCTGGCGAACGCTTCCCAGCCCTCGGCGATGCGGACATTCAGGCGCGCCGTGGTCGAATAACGCTGCTGGCGCGGCTGGATGATCGAATACTCGGCGGGCAGGTTGTGCTTGCACCCGGTGCCCTGCGCCGCGCCCGAGGTCACGGTGAAGGTGCCGAAGGGGCACGCATTCGGGTTGAGCAGCACATACTGGTTGGTCAGCGGCGAGCCGACCTGACCCGCCAGCGGATTGTTGAGGTCGGTCTGTCGGACGCGGGTGACGACCGCCTGCGGATTGGCCGCCAGCAGCGAGTCGTCGTTGCGGTTGCGATCCTGCAGGCCGCTGGGGCTCAGGTCCAGCGTGTTGAACGGATAGCCGCGCGAATTGTTGGTGATGTACCCGTCATAGGTGTATTCACCATTGACGTAGAAGTTGAAGCCCTGCTCGCGATAGTCGCCGAACCCGGCGGTCAGCGTGGCGCGATAGTGCGCGCCGTCGGCCTTTTCGGTGGTGCCCCCCTGGACCGAGCCCGAAATGCCCTGGACGTTCTTCTTGCTGATCAGATTGACCACGCCGCCGATCGCGTCGGCACCATAGGTCGAGGACGCGCCGTCCTTGAGCACTTCGACGCGCTCGATGGTGCTGAACGGGATCGAGTTCAGATCGACATAGGCGTTGTGGCCGTCATCGTTGAGCGGGAAGTTCGCATTGCGCAGGCCGTCGATCAGGACGACGGTCGACGACACGCCCAGGCCGCGCAGCGACACCGCCGCGCCACCGGCCGAGAAGCCGTTGCGGAAGCCGGTCGAGATCGAACCCGCGCTGTCGGCCGAGACCGAACGGATGGCGTCCTGTGCGGTGGTGATGTTGGCGCGCAGCATCACGTTCGAATTCACCACGGTCACGGGCGAGATCGAGCTGGCGTTGGAATCGCGGAACAGCGTGCCGGTGACGACGACGGTCGCGCCTTCGGCGGTGGCCGGTGCGGGCGCGGCCCGCTTGATCTGGACGTCCTGCTCGGTCGTGCCGGTTGCGGCGGCGGTTGCCGCGTTCTGGTCGGTGGCATCGGCGGTCTGGGCCGGTGCTGCCTCCTGCGCAAAAGCCGGGGTCGCGATCGCGGTCAGCAAGGCCGCTGTCGAGATCCCAAGGCGCAGTTTACCAAATGCGGAATTCATCGAAGTCACTTAGCAATTCCCCCTCTGACGCAGCAGCGACTGACGTCGCCGGTAATCCACTCGCCATGATCCGGCGCTGCGATGGCTGGGCGCCTATCACCCGCAAAGTTACCGGGTCGTTAAAGGTAAGCGTGCTCGCGACGATTTGGGGCGTGGCCGCAATTGTCGAGGTTTGGATTCAGGCGCGTCTTCAAGAAAGGTATATCTGCCAGGCGTTTAACCTGCGGCTGCTTGCACGGCGGGGCGAGGTTTCGGATTGTTGCTTGCCGAAGCCTTCGGCTGAAGGGCGCCAAGTCTCTATCCTTGCCACAGTCCCCCGCGACCGACATCGTCGGATTAATTTATGCCGGTAAATCAAGTTTTAAGGTTCAGGTGCGACCAAAATGAGCACTTAGAATTGAAGAGAGACGATGCTGAAGAGCCTGTTCCGGGAAAGGCGACGTACCAGCGCCGTGCATGCGTTGAACGTTCTGGACTCGCCGCCCGAACCCGGCTTCGACCGTTTCGTCGAGCGGGCTGCGCAATCCTTCAACGCCCCCATCGCGCTCCTGTCCCTGATCCATGGCAATCAGCAATGGTTCAAGGCGACACGCGGCGTCGACATCGTCTGCAATCCGCGCCACCGCAGCTTCTGCACCTTCGCGCTCGACAAGCCCGACGTGCTGGAGATTTGCGACCCGTGCAGCGATCCGCGCGTGGCCGAACTGCCAGCCGTCAACGCCGCGCCGTTCGTCCGCTATTATATCGGCGTGCCGTTGCGGGTCACCGGGGGCATTGATGTCGGTGCGCTGTGCGTCTTCGATACGCAGCGACGCAACCCCGCCTCGGCGGACCAGAAAGCCTATCTCATCGCGCTGGCCCGGCAGGCGGTGGTCGCCCTGGAAAGCCGGGCGGACCTGCTCCAGATGGAGGGAACCGCGTGATTGATGTCGTCCTGTGCTTGACGCAACAGCATGACCTGCGCTTCGTCGCGCTGGCGCTGCTGATCTGCGTTACGGGGGCGCTCGCGACCGTCCAGTTGTTCAGCCGGGTCCGGGCCTCCCGTGGCTATCGCCGCTATGGCTGGATCATACTGGGTGCGGTGGGTGCGGGCACGATGGTCTGGGCGACCCATTTCGTCGCCATGATGGCGTTTCGGACGACCGCGCCCGTCATTCTCGATCCGATCCTGACGCTGATGTCGCTGCTGGCGGTGATCGGCATCGCCGCTCCGGGGCTGGCCCTGGCCGCCGGGCGGCGGCGCTGGTCGGGGGCGGTCGGCGGCGCGGTGATCGGCACGGGCATTTCGGTCATGCATTATATCGGCATGGCGGCGTACCGGGTCGACGGCATCGTCACCTGGAAGGAGCCCTATGTCGTCGCCTCGATCCTGTTGTCGAGCGGCCTGTCCGCCATCGCCTTCCACGTGCTGGCCGGGCGGGGGCGTTGGCGCAACAAGGCGGCGGTGGCATGGCTGAGCCTTGCCGTCGCGGCGCTCCATTTCACCGGCATGACGGCGATGAAGATCGCCGTCCTGAAGCTCGGCCAGGGCTTGTCGGGGATGACCATGGCGACGCTGGCGACCACGACGACGGTCGCCACACTCATCATCGTCGGATGCGCGGCGATCAGCGCCCTGATCGACGGGCATACCCAGTCGGAAACCTATCGCCGCCTGCGTCACATGGCCCTGCACGACAGCCTGACCGACCTGCCCAACCGCATCAGCTTCATCGAGGATCTGGAGGCGCGCTTCGGCATCCGCGGCGGTTACCGGCGTATGGCGGTGGTGATGATGGACCTGTCGCGCTTCAAGGTGGTCAACGATACCTATGGCCATCAGGCGGGCGACCAGCTGCTGACGGCGCTGGCGGCCCGCTTCTCGTCCATCCTGCGGCCCGGCGAACGCATCGCCCGGCTGGGCGGCGACGAGTTTTCGGCCGTCGTTTCCTATGACGATCCGGCAGAGCTGGAAGACTTTCTGGACCGGCTGACCAGGGCGTCCGAGGCGCCGTTCCTGTTCGACCGGTTCACCGCGTCGATCGGCGCCAATATCGGTGTCGCGCTGGCCATACGCGACGGCTCCGATGCCGATGCGCTGCTCGCCAAGGCGGACCTGGCCATGTACCGGGCCAAGTCGGCCCACTCCAAGGAGCCTTGTTTCTACGACGCGCATATGGACGATGCGGTGCGTGAGCGGCGCGAGCTGATCGCCGATCTCCGCCATGCGCTCGATGCCGACGCGTTCGAACTCCATTATCAGGTGCAGTCGGCCATCCCGTCGGGCAAGATTTGCGGCTATGAGGCGTTAATTCGCTGGAACCACCCGGTCCGGGGCATGATCCCGCCGGCCCGGTTCATCCCGCTTGCCGAGAAGAGCGGCGATATCGTGCCGCTGAGCAACTGGGTCCTGCGACGCGCCTGCCACGAGGCGGCGGGCTGGGACGATCCGCAGCCTGTTTCGGTCAACCTGTCGCCGATGCATCTCGCCGAAAAGCAGCTGGTCGAGACGGTGCGTTCGGCCTTGGCGGACAGCGGCCTGCCGCCCGAGCGACTGACGCTGGAACTGACCGAGAGCGCGATCATCCATGACAAGCATTTCGCGCTGGAGCAGCTGAAGGCCTTGAAGGCGATGGGCATCGCCATCGCGCTCGACGATTTCGGCGTCGGCTATTCCTCGCTGGAGGTGCTGCGCTCCTTCCCGTTCGACCGGATCAAGCTCGACGCATCCTTCGTTTCCGAGATCGAGCATGACGAGCAGGCGGTGTCGATCCTGCGATCGGTCGCGGCGCTGGGGGCGACGCTCAACATGCCGGTGCTGGCCGAGGGGGTGGAAGAGCCCGCCCAGCTGGCCATCGTGACCCGGGAGGGTTGCGCCGCCGTCCAGGGCTATCTGATCGGCAGACCGTCGCGCATGCTGGCCGATCCCGACCATGTACGACGGGTGGCGAGCCTGCGGCCCCGGATCGTCGAAGCCGAAGCCGTCGCGTGACCAGCTAACGCCTGCGAGACGGGACCACGCCCGGCCCACGATGAACAGATGCCGTAAGGTTCAGTGTTATGTCTGGCGTCTCTCGCGTCTGCCAGCTAGAAATGAAGTAATTGTGACGTTCATTTCATCCGCTTAAAGCAATATAATTGTCGTATATCGAACGAAACCTTGCCCATTATTGCACTAAGGCTATGTAACTGTGTTTTTGCGGTTACATTCGGCCGAATAGATCAACATGAAATTTCCGTAAATTTACAGCGTTTGTCTGTGTCGATTTTATGACGCCACGCTTCCGGGCCTCGTGATGGGGCAGGAGGCGGCAATTTTGGCTGGAGGATCGGATAGCCCGGATCCTCGGCAGAATGAGGACGCGTCATGACCCAGAATCCCACGCCCACCCGTCGCCGGTTGCATATCGGGACCGCCCTTCAGAGCCTGACGCTGGTAGGGCTGGGGCTTGGTATGGCGAGTTTCGCGACGGCGGCGTCGGCTCAGGCCGTGCAGGGTGCGGCGACGGACACCACCGCGGCCACCGCCACCCCGGCGCCGACCGGCGATATCGTGGTCACCGGATCGCGCATCCAGCGTCCCGACCTTCAGAGCAGCAGCCCGGTCGCGACGATCAGCGCGGGCGAGCTGAAGGCGACCAACACGGTCACCGCCGAGTCCTATCTCTCGTCCTCGCCGCAGTTCGTGCCCGCCTCGAGCAGCACGACGAACAACGGCAATGGCGGCACCGCGACGGTCGATCTGCGCGGCCTGGGATCGCAACGGACGCTGGTGCTGGTGAACGGCCGCCGCATGGTGCCGTCGGATATCGGCGGCGCGGTCGACATCAACGCGATTCCGACCGTCCTGATCAAGCGCGTCGACGTGCTGACCGGCGGCGCCTCGGCGGTCTACGGCGCCGATGCCATTTCGGGCGTGGTCAACTTCGTGCTCGACGACAAGATGGAGGGCGTGCGCGCCGATGCCAGCTCGCAGGTCACCGGGCATGGTGACGCCGCCCAGTATAATGCGGGCTTGGCGGCGGGCGTGAAGTTCGGCAACGACGATGCCGGGCATATCGTCATTGCTGGTCAATATACGAAGCGGGACGGCGTCTATCAGTCGGCGCGCGCCTATTCGGCGCAAGCCCTCGACGGCAATCTGAAACCGACCGGGTCGAGCAACGCCACGCCGACCGTCATCGACATCAACTCCGGTCGCTACCAGATCAACGACGGCAGCCAAACGGGCGGCACGGACAATTTCGTGCCCTATTATAAGCCCTATAATTTCAACCCCGCCAATTATCTGCAGGTGCCGCTGGAGCGGTACAACGTGACGGCGCTGGGCAGCTACAAATTCTCCGATGCGGCGGAACTCTATGCACGCGGCAGCTATACGCGCAGTGATGTGACGGCGATCCTGGCGCCGACGGCGACGGGCGGCTTCAACTTTGCGATCTCGCCCAGCAATCCGTTCCTCAACGCGACCAACTCGGCCTTGATCTTCGGCGATCCTGCCAATCTGAACGCCGACGGCACGGCCAATGTCGGCATCCGTCGCCGAGTCACCGAGACGGGCGGTCGCATCCAGCAATTCACCAACGACACCTATTTCGGGATCGTCGGTCTGCGCGGCGACTTCGCCGACAGCTTCCATTACGACGTGTTCGCGCAATATGGCCTGGCCAAGCGGCACGAGGCGCTGCTGAACGACTTGGACTATAACCGGACCGCCCAGGCCATCAACGCGACGGTGGGGGCGAACGGGAACCCCGTCTGCGTCGATCCCAGCAACGGCTGCGTCCCGGTCAACCTGTTTACCTCTCAACCGATTTCGTCGGCGGCGCTGTCCTTCATCACCGCCAACGGATCGCAGGACAATCGCTATACCCAGTTCGTTACCGGTGGCAGCCTGTCGGGCGATCTGAACTTCCTGCAAAGCCCGCTGGCCGACAAGCCGGCCGCCGTCGCGGTCGGTGCGGAGTATCGGCGCGAGACGGGCAGCCAGTCGGTCGATGCCAATTACGGCTCGGGCAACCTGATCTATTACGGGCAGGGCACGGCGGTTCCGAACGCGTCCTTCGACGTCAAGGAAGTTTACGGCGAGTTGCAGATGCCGCTCGTCACCGACCGGCCCTTCGTCCGCGCGCTGAACTTCGAGGGCGGCGTGCGCTACTCGGCCTATACCAACAATACGGTGGCAGGTCGCAACAAGCTGGACGCCGTGACCTACAAGCTGGGCGGCGACTGGAGCCCTGTCGAGGGCCTGCGCTTCCGGGCAATCTTCAACCGGGCGACCCGCGATCCCAACATTGCCGAGCTGAACAGCCCGATCACCCAGGCGGGGACCGACGTGCTGTCGACCGATCCATGTGCGCGGGGCGCCCCGCAGGGCAACGCGGCCCTGGCGGCCAAGTGCATCGCACAAGGTGCCCCCGCCGCGCTGGTCAATTCGGGCGTCATTCAGGACGTGACCGCAGGCCAGACCAACATCAACGCCGGTGGCAATCCGGCGCTGCGGCCCGAAACCGCCAATACGCTGACGGTGGGCGCAGTGTTCTCGCCACGCGTCCTGCCCGGCTTGAACGTCACGGTCGACTATTACCGGATGAAGGTGAACAACTATATCGCCTCGGACGGTTCGCAGGACATCGTGAACCAGTGCTTCAACAACAACATCTCGGCCTATTGCTCGCTGATCGTTCGCAGCAACATCTCGGGCCAGTTGACCGGCTCGCCCAATGCCAACGGCCAGTTCCCGGGCGTGACCGAACAGTTGATCAACGTCGCCACGCTGCAGACCAGCGGCATCGACGTGTCCGCCGATTACCGCTTCAAGCTGCCGGGCGAGGCCAGCCTGACGCTGGCGATGGCGGGCACCTATGTCGACCGCTACACCTTTAACCTGGGGGCTCAGGCGACCCCGATCAATTGCGCTGGCAAGTTCGGTAACAGCTGTGCGGCGGTGTCGATCAATCCGATCCCGCGGTGGAAGCATCAGGCATCGGCAACGCTCAATCTGGGCGATGTCTCGATCCAGGGGCGCTGGCGCTATATCGGGCCGGTCAGCGCGGATCCGGGCACGCCGATCCTGGTCAGCCGTATCCCGTCCTATTCCTTCTTCGACACCAATGTCAGCTTCGACGTGAACAAGCAGTATACCTTCCGTCTTGGCGTCAGCAATGTGTTCAACGTCAATCCGCCGGTTGTAGGTGGCGTGGCCGGTAGCTCCGGATCGAATTCGGGCAATACTTTCCCCAACGTCTATGACTCGCTGGGCCGGACTTTCTTTGCGGGTATCAGCCTGAAGCTCTGATCCCCCGATAGCGGGACGGACAAGGGCTGATATCAGGTTGATCCACCCCTCCCCTTCAGGGGAGGGGCAGGGGGTGGGGCGCTTCCGCAAATGCCCTGCCTGTGGTGATGCCCCACCCCAACCCCTCCCCTGAAGGGGAGGGGCTTGCCTTGGGTCGGCGCTATGTCATCCCGATCTAAAATTTGGCGCGCAGGCCAATCCGGTAGGAGCGACCCAGCGTGTCATACAGCGCCGGATTGACGTCCAGGCCGGTATTGGTCTGCGGCGACGGCTCGGGATCGCGGTTCAGCAGATTGTCGACCTTGAAGAACATGCTGACCGCTGGCGTGACGTTCAGCGAACCGCCTATATCGACATAGAAGGCGCCCTTCATGAAGTTGCGGTCGATCGTCGGATTGTTGCCGGTCGAAACCGGGCAGTTGGTCGAGCAGACGACATATTGGTTGCCGAACACGCCGTCGCTGAACCAGCGCTCCTGGACCAGCAGGCTGAATTTGTCGGTGTCGTAGCTCTGGATCGCCAGCCACTTCCAGCTCGGCGTCGCACCCGAATTGGCCCCTGCGCTGTCGATCGGGATCGTACCGGGCAGGCCGGGGTCGGTCACGAACTTGATGACATGGGTGGCCAGCGCGCGCAGCGTCAGATTGCCGTTCAGCCCCATCGGGTTGCGCCACTGATAGCTGCCCTCGATATCGAAGCCGCTGGTCTTGATCGAGGCGAGGTTGAACGCCTGCACGTTGACGAAGTTCGGTCCGGCCGTGTTCTGAAGGTTGAAGGCGCCGCACGTCTCGGTATTGCCCTGGAAGCACAGGTTGACGATCTGCGCGGCCGACAGGCTGGAGACGACGTCGTTCACCTTGATCGTGTAATAGTCGAAGGACAGGCTGAGCCCCGGTGCCCAGCTCGGCCGCGACAGGACCACGCCCGCCTCGGTGCTGCGCGCGATTTCGGGGCGCAGATTGGGATTGCCCAGCGAGTTCTGGATGATCAGGACCTGGGTATTGCGGAACGGATCGGTGAAGTTGGGCACCGTCGTCGTGGTGGGGGCGGCGAACAGCTCGGACAGGTTCGGCGCCCGCACGTCGCGCGAGGTGACGGCCCGCAGGCGGAAGCCATCGAGCGGCGTGTCCCAGGTGCCGCCCAGCTTCCAGGCATAGACCGCGCCCGAGGTCGAATAATGGGTGGCGCGTCCCGCCGCGCTCAGATTGGCGCGGCCCAGGCTCTCCGAATTGATCAGCGGCAGGTTGAGCTCCAGGAAGCTCTCATACACGTCATATTTGCCCGAGCCGTTCTTGTAGTTGCCCGCATACCAGTTGCTGCCGGTCGCCGAATTCAGGAACGGGTCGGCGGGATAGGCGGCCGAATTGGGGCTGATCGCCGAGACGCCCGCGCCGTAAGGATCGGCGTTCACGCGGTACGCCTCGCGCCGATATTCGACGCCGGTCGCGATCGACAGCGGCCCGGCCCACAGATCGATCAAATTGCCAGAGATGCTGCCCGCCGCCGCGTCCTGGGTCTGGCGGGTATGCTGGAACGGGCCATTGGCGGGCACGATATAGGCCAATGCGGCGGCTGACGGCGTCGCGCCGCCGAAGATGTTGATCGGCTGGCACCCGCTGGCCCGGGCGGCGGCATCGGCGCAGACGATCTGGCCGTTCAGCGTCGTCGCGTTGATCGCCTGGTTATAGCGTCCGGTCAGGCTGATATTGTCGACATCGATGTCGGTGACGTTGATGCCATGCTCGTAATAGACGTCATAGGTCCAGCTGCCGCCGAACACTTCCGCCTTGCCCTTCAGACCGCCCACGAAGCGATACTGGCGGCGATCGGTGTTGACCTTGATGTTCGGCAGGATCGCGTTGCTCAACCCATAGCTGAACTGGGTGATGCCGTTGGCGGCGCATTGCTGCTGGATGGATTGCGGCAGATAGGGGTTGGAACACTGGATGGTCAGCCCCGTCTTGGACGCACCGGGATTGGGCTGGTTGCTGGTCTTCACCTGCGCGATATTGGCGGTGACATACAGTTCCATGTCGGGTGCGATGTCATAGCCGATACGGGTATAGCCGTTGACCCGCTCCAGCGCGGATTGCAGCGAGGTGCCCGATCCGACATGGCCCGACTGGTCGCCGCCGACGCAGAAACCGACATAGCATCCGATGACGTTGCCCGCGGCGTTCTTAGCGGGAACGCCGTTCGACCCGTATTGGAAGGGGAAGGGATTGCCGTTGGCGTCGAACGCCGTGCCCTGGAGCGGCCCGGCGCTGATCAGGCCGTATTTGGTGTATTGATAGGCCTGGCCATGGTCGCGGTAGAGGAATTGCGGCGTGCTGCCGTTGCGGATGCCGGTATCGACCAGCGTCGACGCGCGATACCAGTCGCGGCTGCCCGCCAGATCCTCGCCGAAATTGCCCGGCCCGACGCCCTGGTCCTTGGCATATTCGCCGCTGACGATCAGGTGAAGCCGGTCGCCCGCCAGCGCCTTGCCGAACGCCGCCTGGGCCAGCACCTGGCCGTTATCGCCATAGGTGGTGACGCCGGTCTGAAGATTGCCCTTGAACCCGGTGAAGCGCGTGTCGGTGATGAAGTTGATGACACCGCCGACCGCGTCCGAACCCCAGGAGGCCGAGGCACCGCCGGTCACGACGTCGACCCGCTTGATCAGCAATTGCGGGAACTGGCTGATATCGGGAACGCCGGTGACGTTCGCACCCACCACCCGCTGCCCGTCGAGCAGCGTCAGGGTGCGGATCGTGCCGAGGCCACGCAGCGAAAAGGAGCTGAGGCCCTGTTGCCCGCTCGACGTGCTGAAGGTGCCCGTCGTCGCGCCGGTCGACCCTTGCAGGGACGGCAACTGGGCCACGGTGTTGAAGATGTTGGGCTGGGCGTTGGCCTGGATCTGTTCCTCGCCGATGACCGTGGTCGGCGTGGGGGCGTTATAGCCATTGGCGGTAATGCGGGTGCCGGTGACGACGATGTCGCGCTCGCTGGCCGAAGGCGTCTGCGGATCGGCAGGAACGGCCGCCGGATCGGGGGCCTGGGTCTGCTGCGCCGGTGCGGCCCGTGCGGGGCTCGCGATCAGTGCCAAGGCCAAAGCTGCGATGCTGGTAGCGTTACCGGATTTCCACGAGGCGCGGCTGCGCCGATTGCCGATGCTCATCACTCCATCCCCTCACTCGAATCGCGGAGCATGGGCCGGTAATCGCTGGCCCCTCCGTCTCTGGTCCGCTTTACCGCAGGGACGAAGGGGCGGCATCTACGACCATAGTCGGTATCGTCGCGGCTCAGGGCTTTGCGGCGTACAATCCATGATGGGTCAGGATGAACAGCGTCCGCGCGTCGGTGCCGCCGAACACCAGCTGCAGGGGGCGCTCGGGCACGTCGATCCGGCCGAGTTCCGTGCCTGTCGCGTCATAGACGAAGACCTGCCCGTTCGCGACATAGACCCGCCCGTCCGCGCCCGTGACGACGCTCTCGCCGCCGCGATGGGCGAAGGGTTTCAGCTCGGTCACGGCGCCGCCCGCACCGACCAGCCCGGTATAGGTCCGGTCCTCCGACCCGTTGGCGATGGCGATCCGGGTGCCGGGGCGCGCGGCAATCAGGCCATAGGTGTCGAGCGTGTCCGAAAAGCGCCAGCCGCGATGATCGGTCGGCCCCTGCTGCCACACGCGGAAGGCGGGCAGGGCGATGCTGCCATCGGGGGCGACATAGGATAGAGGCTTGGGCTGGCCGATGTCGCGGGCGAACATCTCGGCCAGGGTGGTGAATCGGTCGGCGGCGGGGTCGTACTGATCGCGGAACTCGCCATTGACCCAGAGGCTGCAGGGCAGGGCGATCCGGGCGCCCGGCGGTGTCGCGGCGCTCGGCGACAGGAGCGTCACGGCGGCGGGGGCCTTGGGATCGATGCTGTAGATCGTCGCGGCAGGCCCTGCGGACGACAGGACCAGCAGCTTGCCAGAGCCATCGACCGCCAGGTTCACCGGGTCGAGCGGCGCGTCGGATACGACCGACAGTCCCTCCGCCTCGCTCCAGCCATGGATGCGGTGGAAATAGCGATCGACGAAATAGAGCTTGCCGCTGGCATCGGTCGCCCCGCCGCCGAGCGAGTAGAAACCGTCCGCCAGCCGCCGGACGGGCGTCAGGCTGGGCGAGGGGGCGGGCAGGGCGGCGGGGGTGACGTCCAGCGCCGCGAACTCGCGCTCGCGGACCTCCGCCCCGCGCGTCATGTCGCGGATCGCATTTTCATAAGGATATTTGCTTGCCCGCAAATAGGTGCCGCAGCCATCCGCCTGACAGGTTGCAAAGCCGCTTTCGGCATTCACATGGACGTTGCGGAAGCGGATGTCGTTCCGGCCGTACAGCGCGATCGCCGCCTTGGCGGGCTGAAGCGAACGGGTGACGCGGTAAGCGTGGAGATTGGCGAACAGCACGTCGCGCACGTTGCGTAGCTCGAAGGCGACGGCATCGCGGCTTTCACCCGCTTCCTCCTCGGTCTGGGGAGCCAGGAACTCCCAATGCGCCACCCGGTCGAGCACGATCTCGGCGCGGCGATGATGCTCGGCGGACATCTGATAGACATGGCCGGGCGTCTCGGTGTTCGACACCAGCATGCCCGCCGAGGCATAGGTGTCGGGCGTCCACAGCCCGTTGAACGTACCACCGCCGCCATCCGTCACCCAAAGGCTGGGATAATGGCCGTCCCAGCGCTGTGTCGGGTCGGGATCGCCGGTGTGGTCGGCATTATAGGGATCGAAGCGGCTCCCATCGGCGCGGAAGGTGCCGTGCCCGCCCTGGAACTTGACGTCATCGACCAGCGAACCCTCGCCCGCACGCCAGAGCAACGCCGTGGCCCGCGGATTGCGCCCGCCTGCGGCCAGGCCGAGGCCGGAGACGATGGCGTCGCCCCCCTTGGCGCTCTCTATCAGTCCCTTCGCGCTGCCGATGCCCCGAAAGGCCGGGCTGTCATCGGTCAGGACGATCTGGGTCAGGCTGGGGTGGAGGCCGATCAGCACGCTGTCGGTGCGCAGGCGTAATGTTTCGCTGACCCGGTAGAAACCGGCGGGGAAATAGAGGATGCGGTGCGTGTCGATCGCCCGTTGCAGCGCGGCGGTGTCGTCGGTCGCATCGTCGCCCTTGGCGCCGAGGTCGCGGACATTGACCCAGCGTTCGACCGGTGGAAGGGCGCGGATCGCGGGAGCCTCGCGGGCCGTCGATGCGGTCAGCGGCACCGCATCCGCCTTGGTCGCATAGCGCCCCGTCTGGCCAAGCGACGGCACTGCCAGACCATATGAAAAGTCGCGCATCCGATAGCGTCGGGCGGGGCCGGTAATCGTCCGCCCGCTGTCGCGGAACTGCGCGAAGACCGGCGTGTCGCTCGCGGTCGCGTCCTGGAAGCCGATTTGCGTATAGGCATTGTCCTCGTTGCTGATGACGATGCCTGCGCGCGCCACCCGCTCGAACCGGACCTTCTTGCCCCAGAGCCAGTCGCCATAGCCCCGGTCAATCTCGATCCCGACGGGCACGTTGCGGATCACCGTGTTGATCAGGGTCAGCCCCGCCTCATGCTCGCGGATGGCGGCGTCGCGCTGTCCGTCGAAGCTGGAGTCGATCAGCGTGTAGGACCAGGCGGGGGAGGGCTTTTCGGTCAGGATGCCGTAGCGCCCGCCATGGAAGTGCAGGTCCTGCCCCAGATTGCCGACCTGATAGATGCCCGCCAGCGCATCGCCCAGCCGGAAATCGATATGCGCCAGATAGCTGTGCTGGGCGGTGTGGAAGCGTACGGCGGTCGCGGCCGGATTGCCCGCCCCGATCTCGAAATCGACATTGGCCATGGCCGAATAGAAGGTGCCCGAATTGGCGTCGGCGATGCTCTTGTCGAAGGGGACGCTGGTCGGCGGCGGTACGGGGACCGGCGCTGCGTCCTTGCCCGCTTCGGGGGGCAGCGTGCCGGTGAAAAAGACCATGGTCCCCACACCCTGCTGGAACCCCGGGGTGGCGGGGGCAAGGACGAAGACGGGGCGTGTCTTGCCCACGCCGAACAGGCGGACGCCCGGCCGCATATAGAGCGTATGGGTCAGCCGATACCGACCGGAGGGCAGGAAGACGATGCCGCCGCCGCCCTGACCCGCCACCCGGTCGATCGCCTGCTGGATTGCTGCGCCGTCGTCGCTCCGACCGTCACCGCGCGCCTGCACCGTCACCGCGCGGGGATCGACGGGCGCGCGGGTGAAGACGGAGGCAGGGCGACCGGCCCAAGCCGGCGACGCGGCGGTTCCGGCGAGCAGCGCCATAACGGCAAGGGAAAGCGGGCGCGTCATGGCGGTCATCCTCATCGGGCGGAACGGATCGGGGGCAGGGCCATTGGGATAGGCAAGGCGACGCTTCGGCACGACTGCGACAAAGGTCGTAATGGCCTTTGTCGTCCCAGACGCGATAGCGAGGGTCGAACGGGCATGGCCGTTAGTGCCGATGCTAACGACAAGGGGTGCGGGTGAAGGCGAAAGACGGCACAGGCGCACGCGCCCATGGCATCGTGGTGATGGGCGTCAGCGGCACGGGCAAGACCACCTTGTCCGAGCGGCTTGGCGCGCGGCTCGATTGCCCGGTGCTGGAGGGCGATGCGTTTCACTCGGCCGAGAATGTCGCGAAGATGCGTACCGGCCATGCCCTGACCGACGCGGATCGTTGGCCCTGGCTGGATCGGCTCGGCGCGGCGATCGGCGAGACTGCGAGGCACGGCGGGGCGGCCATCGCCGCCTGTTCCGCGCTCCGGCGGGTGTATCGCGAGCGTCTGCGGGAAGCGGCGGGCGTGCCGCTGTACTTCGTCTTCCTCGACACCGACGCCCAGGAGATTGCCAGGCGGATGAGCGGGCGCAGGGATCATTATATGCCGCCCAGCCTGCTCGACAGCCAGTTGGCCACGCTGGAGCGACCGACGGCGGAAGAATGCGCGTTGACGCTCGATGCCGGACTGCTCCCCGAAACGCTGGTCGCCCAGACGCTCGGGTGGGTGAAGGGCGCCTGAGACGTTCACGGCATCAGCCGCTTGCGCCCCTGCGACAGATGCCAGCGCATCGCCAGTGCCGCACCGTCGGGATCGCGGCCCCGGATGGCCTCGACGATGGCGTCATGCTCATCCATCATCGCGCCGATCACCTCGGGCGGGCGCGAGCGTGAGATGTCGACACCGGCGCGCAAAATGTGCATCACCTCGTCCTTGAGATGGTCGAAGACGGGGATGAAGGCCGAATTGCCCGTTGCCTCGACGATGGCCCGGTGAAGCACCCAATCCTCGTCGTGCGCGGGCGCGTCGGACAGGAGCGCGGCCCGGAGGGCGGCCAGCGCCTGCTCGATCGCATCCATCTGTTCGCTCGACCGGCGCAACGCAGCCAACCGTGCGGTCTCCGCCTCCAGCACGAACCGCACCTCATAGGTGCCCAGCGTCTTGGCCAGCTCGTCCATCGGCATATGGGTGCCCAGCCGCTCGGACGGGCGGCGCTTGACATAGGAGCCCGCGCCGCGCCGCGCCTCGGTGATCCCGTCCGATGCCAGCCGGGCCAGCGCCTCGCGAACGATGGTCCGCGACATGCCGAACGTCTCGGCCAGCCTCGCCTCGGAGGGCAGGCGGTCGCCGATCGCCAGCCCCTCGTCATTAATGATGCGGACGATCGCCGTATAGGCCCGGTCCGCCAGCCGCCCTTCGTTCATCGTCGCCCCCGCTTCAGACGATATGGCTCAAGACCATCACCAGCGCGAGGCCGACGACGGAGATGACCGTCTCCAGCATCGACCAGGTTTTGAACGTGTCGGCGGTGCTGGTGCCGACATAGCTCTTGACCAGCCAGAAGCCCGGATCGTTGACATGGCTGAAGAACACCGAGCCCGCGCCGATCGCGAGGACGACGAGTTCGGGCGAGACGCCCGACCCGGCGACCACCCCCGGCATGATGCCGACCGCCGTGATGGTCGCGACCGTCGCCGACCCCGCCGCCAGCCGGATACCGACCGCGACCAGCCAGCCGAGCAGCAGCGGCGAGATGGCGTACATGGTGACCAGCCGGGCCAGCAGGTCCGACAGGCCTGCGCTGACCAGCACCTGCTTCAACGCGCCGCCCGCGCCGATCGCCAGCAGGATCGCGCCCGCCGCGCCCATCGTCTCATGCCACACCGCGTCCTGGATCGTCGCCTCGCGCAGCCGCCGCCCGAACAACAGGGGGAGGGCGAGCAAGTTGGTGACGAGCAGCGCGATCACCGGATTGCTCGCCGCGACCAGCCAGGCGGCGCCCTTCAAGCCTGTGGCAAGCTGTCCCAACTCGCCCGTCGCGATCAGCAGCACTGGCAGCAGCACGATGAACAACGCGGCCCCGCGCCCCGGCACCGCGATGTCCAGCCGGTGGTCGCCCAGGACGGGCGGCGCGAGGCGGACACCCGGCGTGACGATCCGCGCCAGCACCGGCCCCGCGATGATCGCGGTCGGAATGGCGATCAGGATGCCGTAAAGCATCGTCCGGCCCAGATTGGCCCCCAGTGCCTCGACCGCCAGCAGCGGGCCGGGATGCGGGGGCACCAGTGCATGGACGACGCCCAGTCCGGCGAGCGCGGGCATGATGAGGCGCAGCTTGGCGGCATCGCGGGCCTCGCCATCGGGCGTGTTCATCGCCTCCGCCGCCGCCACGACGATCGGGAGCAGCAGGACAAGGCCCGTCTCGAAGAACAGCGGCAGGCCGATCAGGATCGCGATGCCCAAAGTCGCCCAGGGCGCCGCCCGCGCGCCGGTTAGCCGCAATGCGCTCTGCGCCAGCGCCGCTGCCGCGCCCGACAGGTGCAGCATCGCCCCCAGCGACAGACCAAGCGCCACGACCAGGCCGGTCCCGCCGACGATGTCGCCCACGCCCTTCTGCACCGCCTTGGCGATGTCGGCGAGCGGCAGCCCGGCGAGCAGTCCGACCGTGAACGCGCCGCACAGCAGGCCGATAAAGGGATGCAGCCGCCCCTTCACGATCATCAGGACGGCGAGCAGGATGCCCGCCAGCGCGGACGCGATCAGGCGGATATCCTCGCCGGTCACGGGCGGGCTCCGCACGTCATCTGGTTCCAGCGCGTGATGTGGTTCAAGCTCTGCGGATCGCGCATCGACACCCCTCCATGGTCCATGGCGGCGTTTTCACCTGCCGGACTTCTCCCATAATCTGTAGGACAGGTTTTCGGGCTTGGGCAATAGAAAAGGGCTTGATCCGGGGCAATTGGCGGGAGCATGATGAAAACCTGTCCAACCGAATCCACATAGATTGGATCGCAACGGACGCGGGATCATGTCGGCGCACACGACCGACAGCCTTTGGCCCAGCCGGGCCGCATAGTGGAGGATGATGATGGAAGGGACACGTCCGACGGCCTGCCAACCCCTGAGCGCGAGCGCCGAAGCGCCCTCGCTCGCACGGCTGACCCCAACCCAGATGAAGGTGCTGCGCGGCGTCCATTCGGGGATGCTCAACAAGCAGATCGCGTTCGATCTGGGCATCGCCGAGGCCACGGTGAAGGCGCACATGACCGCGCTGATGCGCAAGCTGAACGTGCGCAACCGGACACAGGTGGCGATCGCGGCGCAGGCGCTCAGCCTCCACGCCTGATCCAGGTTGGCGACGCCGGTCGCCGTGCCGCTACGCTGAGGCCCACCGATAAGAGGAGAGGGCAATGAAGACGAACTGGCTGCTGAGCGCGGCGGTGGTGATGGCCGCTGCACCCCTGATGGCGGCCCCCGCTGCCGCCCGGTCCTCGACCTCCATCTATCGCACCGCCCCCGCCGATCCGCGCGCGATCACCATCCGGGGCGTGGGCGACGGGCGCGCCGATGACAGCGCCGCGATCCAGCAGGGCATCGACGAAGCGGCCAAGGGCGGCCATGGCGGCATCGTCTTCCTGCCCTCAGGCCGCTATCGGATCAGCCGCACGATCATCGTGCGGTCGGGCGTTCGCCTGTTCGGGGTCGGTCCGACCCGGCCCGAGATCCTGTTGGCCGATGCGACGCCGGGCTTCGGCGCGGGCATCGCGGCGATGATGACCTTTGCAGGCGACGACCAGTATCGCTCAGGCAAGCCGCCGGTGCCGGTGCCGACGACGGTGCCGTTCGATCCGACGCTGTACGACGCCACCTCCTCGACCTTCTATTCCGCGCTCGCCAATGTCGATTTCCGCATCGGAGAGGGCAATGCGGGTGCGGTCGGGGTGCGGTTTCGCGTCGCTCAGCATGGCTATATCCGCCATGTCGATTTTCATATCGGATCGGGCTTTGCCGGTGTCTATCAGGCAGGCAATGCCGCGCAGAATCTGCGCTTTTTCGGCGGCCGATATGGTATCGTTACCGAGAAGACCTCGCCCGCCTGGCAGTTCACGCTGATCGACAGCGACTTCACGGGCCAGCGCGAGGCGGCGATCCGGGAGCATGAGGTCGACCTGACGCTGGTCAACGTCGCCATCCGTGACACACCGGTGGGGATCGAGATCGACCGGGGCTATTCGGACTCGCTTTGGGGCAAGCAGGTGCGGTTCGAGAATGTCCGGGACGCGGCCGTGGTCATCTCCTCGGAAAAGAGCGTCTTTACCCAGATCGGCTTCGACAACGCGATCGGCATCGCCACGCCCGTCTTTGCCAAATTCCGCGACAGCGGTCGGGTCGTGGCGGGCGCGGGACCGCGCTACCGCGTCGCCGATTTCGGCTATGGGCTGAAAGTGCCCGAGCTGGGGCAGATGGGCGACTTCGCGACCGATGTGAAGATCAGCCCGCTGGGCCGGACGCCTGCGAGAGCCAAACCCGCCATCCCCGCGCTGCCGCCGGTCGCGGCCTGGGCGAACGTCCGCGATCTGGGGGTAAAGGGCGACGACACCACCGACGACACCGTCGCGCTGCAACGCGCGATCGACACGCACCGCGTCCTCTATCTGCCGATGGGCCGCTACCGGGTCAGCGATACGCTACGGCTGCGCCCCGACACGGTGCTTATCGCGCTGCACCCCAGCCTGACCCATATCTATCTGGCGGACGATGCCCCCGGCTATCGCGGGATCGGATCGGCCAAGGCGCTGATCGAAAGTGCGAAGGGCGGGGCGGGGATCGTCTCGGGCATGGGGCTGTGGACCGGCGGGGTCAATCCACGCGCCACCGCCTTGCTGTGGAAGGCGGGCGAGGCATCGCTGGTCGATGACGTGAAGATCCAGGGCGGCGGCGGTACTGTGCTGACGCCGGGCAGCCCGATCGGCTTTGGCGACCAACGCGCACGCTTTGACGGGCAGCATCCCAGCATCTGGGTGACGGACGGCGGCGGCGGCACGTTCAACGCGCTCTGGTCGCCCAATACACTGGCCTCGGCCGGTTTCTATGTCTCGAACACGACGACGCCGGGGCATGTCTATCAACTGTCGGCCGAGCATCATTACCGTGCCGAGATCGTGCTCGATCATGTCGCCAATTGGGAATTCCTGGCCCCGCAGACCGAGCAGGAGGTGCGCGACGGCGTCAACGCCGTGTCGACCGAATTCCGGCACAGCCGCAACATCCTGTTCGCCAACTATCACGGCTATCGTGTCACCCGCACCGCCAAGCCGATGGATGCGGCCGTCAAGCTGTATGACTCCGGCGATATCCGTTTCCGCAACGTCCATGTGAATGCCGAGAGCGGCTTTGCCAGCTGCGACGCCAAGGGCTGCGGCACCTTTCTCCGCGCGAGCAAATATCCGTTCGAGAATGCGATCAAGGATATGACGCGCCAAACGGAGGTGCGCGAGCGGGAGTTCGCCCGCCTCGACGTGCCGCCTGCTCCCGCCAGCGCGGCGACGGCGTCGGCGGTGCCGGTGTCGCCGGGCGTCCGCAAGCTGGCTGACGGTTTCTATTCGATCGCCGGGGCGGCGGTCGATGCGACGGGGACGCTGTACTTCATCGATCGCTTCTTCCAGCGTATTCATAGCTGGTCGGAGGCGAAGGGGCTGAATATCGTCGCCGATGCCCCGCTGGATGCGGTCAATCTGGCGGTCGATCGGTCCGGCCATCTGCTGGTCCAGTCCTCGGCCGGACGCGACGGCAGTGTCTACAGCATCGACCCGTCTGCTCCGGCGGCGGTGACCGTGATCCCGCCGACCCCGGTCCGGACGCGTTCGGGCGCGCAGACGCTGCTGCCGGTCAATGTCTGGGAAAATGGCGAGTTTGCCGACCGGATCGACCCCAAAAGCTACAGCTATCCGACCATGGCCGAGATGTTCGCCGCCAAGATGGGCACGGCCAAGGCGCAGGAATATGTCTCGCCCGATGGGTCGCTGGTGCTGCCTGCCTTTCGCGTGTGGAACCAGGGGCCGGACGATCATCAGGGCTGGCGCTGGTCCGACACGCTCGACGCCTATGGCTTCGTGCCCCCGCCGGTCGGGGGCGAGGTGGTGCTGACCAACGGCTCGGAGAACCGGACCTATGCCGGGCGGGTCGGAGAGGGCGGGCGCGTCACCGATCTGCGGGTGCTGGCCGAGCGTGGGGGTGAAAGCGCCGTGCGCGATGCGGCGGGCAGGCTCTATGTCGCGAATGGGCAGGTCTTCGTCTACAATCCCGATGGCTCGCTGTTGCGCCGGATCGACGTGCCCGAAAGGCCGCTGCAACTGGTGCTGGGCAAGGAAGAGGCGGGAGGAGAGCCGGGGCGGCTGTTCATCCTGACCCATCACGCGCTCTATTCCGTCACGCTATAGGGAGGGATGGTCGATCCGTCCGCCGAGGAGCCGGAGGCGTTTCGCCACGTTATCGTGCCATGACCAAGCCCAAGCCCGATCCCGTCGGCCCCGGCCAGGAAAGCGTCTGGACCTATCCGCGCCCCGCCATCGCCGAGCCGAGCGCGCGCCATGTCCAAATCGCGCATCGCGGTATCGTGATCGCCGATACCTGCGCTGCCGTCCGGACGCTGGAGACCAGCCACCCGCCCAGCTGGTATCTGCCGCCTGCCGATATCGACCAGCGCGTGCTGCGCCGGTCGGATCGGCGGTCCTTTTGCGAATGGAAGGGGGAGGCGATCTACTGGCATGTCGATCTGGGCGGCACGCTGCTCCGCGATGTCGCGTGGAGCTATCCCGCCCCGACGCCGGGCTTTGCGATCCTGCGCGATCATCTGGCCTTCTACGCCGCGCCGTTCGACCATTGCACGATCGACGGGGAGCAGGTCCGGCCGCAACCCGGCGTCTTCTATGGCGGCTGGATCACGGCCGATCTGGCGGGGCCGTTCAAGGGCGGGCCGGGCAGCATGGCCTGGTAGGCTTCACAGCGCCCGGAGCGCCGCCGACGGCCTTGCCCGCAGCACCGGCAGGGTTCCGGCCACGCCGATGCCCACCGTCACCACCGCGCCGGTCGTCAGCGTGGCGAGGATGACGCTCCAGTCGGGCAGCCATTCGAACTCGAAGATGCGGGTGACGACGAACCACCCGCCGCCGGTGCCCAGCACCAGCGCCACCAGCCCGACAATGGCCGCGAGCAGCGCATATTCGATCGCCTGCATCGTCAGCACCTGTGCCCGTGTCGCGCCCAGCACCTTCAGCATGACCGCATCATAGGTCCGCGCCGCCCGCGCCGCCGCGATCGCGCCGAGCAGCACGGCGATCCCCGCCAGCACCGCGATCCCGGCCGCGACGGTGATCGCGGTCGCCATTTGCCCGACGACGTCCTGGATCTGCTTCAGCACTCCGCCGACTTCGACGACCGAGGTGGACGGAAAACGGGGCAGCAAGGCACGCGTGACGGCCGAGCCCTGCGCGGCGGGCATGTCGATGGTCGCCGCCAGATTGTGCGGCACGTCCTGTAGCGCGCCGGGCGAGAAGACCATCACGAAGTTGAAGCCCAGCGTGTCCCAGGCGATCCGCCGGAACGACGCGATCCGTGCCGTACGCTCCAGCCCCAGGACCGAGACGGTCAACGGATCGCCGATCCGCAGGTTCAGCGCCTTGGCCAGTCGTTCGTCGATCGACACCAGGTTCTGGCGATGCTCCGCTTGGTTCCACCACCGCCCGGCGGTCAGCGTGCTGCCGGGGGGCAGGGCCGCGGCGAAGGTCAGCCCGCGCTCGCCCCGCAGCGCCCAGGCGCCGTCGGGGATCGACGTCAGGTCGGCGACGCGGGTCGTGCCATAGGCGGTGATCGTGCCGCGCATCAACGGAACCGTGGCGATGCGGGCCGTGGGGGCGACCGACGTCACCGTGTTGCGGAACGCGGCCTCACGCTCGGGCGGCACGTCGAGTGCGAACAGGGCGGGCGCCCGGGCTGGCACGGAACGGCGGATATTGCCGTCGATGCTGGTGCGGATGCTGGCGAGCAGCACGAACAGGGTCAGGCCGAGACCGAGGGCGACGACCAGCGATACCGCCCGCGAACCGGGGCGATAGAGCGCGGTGAGAGCCAATCGCGGTAGCGGGCGGCGCGGGCGGGGGAGCCGACGCGCGACGGCGCGGACCGCCACGCCGATCGCGACCAGCATGGCCAGCGTCCCGGCGGTCGCGCCCAGAAAGGCGGCGGCAAAGGCCGGACGGTCGGTCGTCGACAGGGCCAGCGCCACGACGGGCAGGCCCGCTGCCATACCCCATAGGCTACCCCGCCATCCCCCACCGGACCGCGAGTCCAGGACGCCGCGCAACAGGGCTGCGGCCGGAACCCTGCCCGCTGCGACCAGCGGCCGCGCGCAAAAGGCCAGCGCGATCAGCAGGCCATAGGCCGCCGCCAGCGCCAGCGGCCCCGGCGCGATGGTCAGCCCCGGCGCCACCGGCAATACGGCTCCGACGGCGATCCCGACCAGCGGCACCGCGACGATCCCCGCCATCAGGCCTAGCAGGATGCCGACCCCGGCGACCGCCAGCAGTTGCAGCAGATAGACCTTCGCCACCAACCCGGATGTCGCGCCAAGCACCTTCAGCATCGCGATCGTCGAGCGCCGCGCCTCCAGGTACGAACTGACGCCATTGCCGACCCCGATCCCCGCGATGACCAGCGCGGCCAGCCCGACCAAAGTCAGGAACTCGGCCATCCGCGCGACGAAACGGCTGGCGCCGGGCGAGGCCCGGTCTCGGGTCCGCGTTTCCCATCCGGCCGTCGCAAAACGCCGCTCGAATGCCTTGGCGATCCGTGTCGGATCGTCGGTCGTGGCAAGCCGATATTTGCTTTCGTACAGGCTGCCGGGCTGGATCAGCCCGGTGCGGTCCAGCCCGTCGCGCGACACGATGGCCACCGGCCCCAGCGTAAAGCCCTCGCCGAGCCGATCGGGTTCGTCCGCGATGATCCCGCCGACGCGGAATGGGGCCGTCCCGAAGCGAAGCACATCGCCCTTCTTGATCGCCAGACGCTCTGCCAGTCCGCGACCGATCCATACGGTTTTGGCGTTCGGGGCTCGCACAACCTGGCCATCGGTCAGGGTCAACTGGCCGTAGAGCGGGTAGGCCGCATCAACCGCCTTCAACTGGACGGGTGCGGTCGTTCCGTTCGCCGTGACCGCCATCGACTGCATCCGCTGCGTTTCCGAGATGCGTCCGGCCGCCCGCATCGCCGCCAGTTCGGGCGGATCGGCCCGGCGTTGCGAGACCGCGAATTCCAGATCTCCGCCCAGCAGCACTCGACCCCGCGCCGCCAGTTTGCCGCCGATCGCATCGCCCAGGCTGCCGATTGCGGCCAGCGCGCCGACGCCCAGGAACAGGCAAAGCAGCAACAGCCGCAGCCCCCGGAAGCGAACCGACAGCTCGCGCCGGGCGAGCTTCCACGCCAGTGCCCAACCGCTCACGCGACGATCCGGCCATCGGCGAGTTCGACCACCCGGTCGCAGCGTCGGGCGAGTGCAGGGTCATGGGTGATGACGACCAGGGTCGCACCGGTCGCGGCGCGGCGATCGAACAGCAGGTCCATCACGCGGCCCCCCGTGGCGCCGTCGAGATTGCCGGTTGGTTCGTCGGCAAACACGATCCGGGGACGCGGGCCGAGCGCGCGGGCGATGGCGACCCGCTGCTGCTCGCCGCCCGATAGCTGGGCGGGATAATGGTCCAGCCGATGCGCCAGCCCGACCGCCGCCAGTTCGGCCTCGGCACGGGCGAAGGCGTCGGTTTCCCCGGCCAGTTCCATCGGCACCGCGACATTCTCGCGCGCGGTCATCGTGGGCAGGAGGTGGAAGGCCTGGAGGACGATGCCGATCCGGCCGCGCCGCGCGATGGCCAGACCGTCCTCGTCCAGCGCCCCGAAATCGGTGCCCGCCACCTCGACCCGCCCCGAGGTCGCGCGCTCCAGCCCCGACAGAACCGCCATCAGCGAGGATTTGCCCGATCCCGAGGCACCGAGCAGCGCCAGGCTCTCGCCATCCGCCACTTCCAGGTCGATGCCCTTCAGGATCTCGACCGGGGCGGCCCCGCCCAGCGTCAGCCTTACATCCGTGGCCCGGATGACCATATTGCCTGCGACCATAGTTGCGGGGATTCCAAGCCAGAGATGATGAAGATGCCATATGTGGCCGGGGCCGCGCTTCTCCAAGCCGCCGCACTCCTGTCGGCCTGCAACAGCCGGAGCGACGAGCCATTGCCCGCGACCAATACGGCCACGCCCGCGCCCTCCACCGCGACGTCGCCCAGCGTGCCGGTGTCGGGGCCGAAGCGCGTCGTGCTGGCTTTCGGGGACAGCCTTTATGCGGGTTACGGTCTCCAGCGCGGGCAAAGCCTGCCGGATGCGATCCAGGCGCGGCTGCGCGGCCAAGGTATCGATGCGACGGTGGTGAATGCCGGTGTGTCGGGCGATACCAGTGCCGATGGACGGCGGCGGCTGGCCTATACGCTCGACAGGATGAAGACCAAGCCCGACCTGGTGATGCTGGGTCTTGGCGGCAACGACGTGCTGCGCCAGGTCGATCCGGCCGAGACGCGCGCGAACATGGCGGCGATGCTGGACGAACTCGACCGTCGCGGCATTCCGGTGATCCTGACCGGCATGATGGCACCCCCTAATCTGGGACCGGATTTCGGCAACAGGTTCAACGCGATATGGCCCGATCTTGCGCGGCAGCACAAGGCCGTGCTCGACCCGTTCATCCTCCAGGGCGTGCTGGGGCAGCGGCAGTTGATGCTGGGCGATGGGGTCCATCCCAATGCGACCGGTGTCTCGCATATCGCCGATCGCGTGGCGCCGCTGGTGGCGAAGCGGCTCGCCGATTAATCCGTCCCCTTGGCGGCCAGCGCGTCCATCAGGGTACGACTATAGATATGGTGGGTCGCGTTCAGCCGATGAACCCCGGCGGCGGAGGGGGCAATGCCCAGCGAGGCGGCGGGGGTGAAAGTCAGTTCGCCGAAATAGATGCCGTCGTCGCCGTCGTACAGGTCGACGCGGACGAAGGGGAAGGGCGCCGACAACGCCTCGGCCATGGCGATCATCCTGTCCAGCCGCTCGCGATCGGCAGGCGAGAAGCCGGCCGGAGCGTGCAAGCCATCGTGTTCGTCCATCGGCGCGAAGTCGGGCAAATGGAAAAGGCGGCTCCATGACGCCCCGAAGCGGCCATGGTCGATCTGGCAGAGCAGCGGCTGGCCGTGGACGCAGTGGAATTTGTAATCGTCGGGCGGCCCCGGGGCATGGGTCGGGATCATCGCCTCGACGATGATCTTCCGGTCCAGCCCGGCATATTGCATCTCCCGCAACAGGGTCGAATAGTCCCGCAGGGACAGGTCGTAGAGGGCGTTCAGGTCCGTGGACCGTTTCAGATCACGCAGGAACGTCACGGCACCGCTGGCGTGGGTCGGCTTGGCCACGGTATCCGTGCCGATAAAGGGCTCGAGCAGGTGAAACAGATGCTCGACCGAGTCCACCGCCGAGATGGGGATGACCAGAAGCGTTTCCGGCGCGGCGATGCCGGGGCAGAGGCGCCGGGCCTCGGCCTTCGCCGTTTCCTTGTCGATGAGAGCGCGGTGCAGCGGTGACCAGTGCGGGTCGATCATGCGAGCGAAGATGACGTCGTTGATAAGAGCGTCCGGCGCATCCGCCGGTAGCGGCCAGCGACCGAAACGCCGGGCAAAATGTGCACCCGCGATCAGGTGATTGAAGGCGCGCGTCATCGGCAAAGCCATGTCGCGAACGAAACCAGGAGTTTCCATTCGAGACAATGGCATAGGGCGTGCTTGTGGCAAGGATTCAGAGCCCCTCGGCGTGACGGGTGATCGCCTCGCACAGTCGATGCGTCGCCAGGATCGCATCGGCGTCGGTCGGGCGGCGCTGCCTGGCGGCGGACAGAAATTCGGCGCACATCGCCTCGAACCCGCGCTGCTTGCCGACCGTCGTCCAGTCGCCCCGGCGCCGATGCCACTCGCCGCCGTCCATGTGCCGTTCCTCGGCCATGTTAAGGACCGAATGGCGAAGGCCGTTGCCGATCACGTCCAGTCGCTCTTCGTTCAGCCCGCTATTGCGGTGCATGGTTCCGATCGCGGTAAAGCCGTCGCCTGCCAACATCAGCGTGATCGAAAGCAACTGGTCCTGTTCGACATGCGTCTCGATCGTCCGGCGCAGGACCGGGCCGGGCGCGAGGAACAGCAGCGTGTCGACGACATGGATGAAGTCGTCGAAGATCACCCGGCGCGGTGCATCCGGCTGTCGGTGGCGGTGCTTTTCCATGACGATCAGGTCGCCCTGCAAGGCTTTCAGTGCGACATGGCCGGGGGCGAAACGGCGGTTGAAGCCGATGGTGAGCAGCGTCTCCTGCCGCTGCGCCAGCGCCACCAGCCGCTCGACCTCATCCAGCGTGTCGGCGAGCGGCTTGTCGACCAAAGTCGGGATGCGCCGGTCGAGCAGGGTCTCCACCAACGCCGGATGCGCATCGGTCGCGGCGTGAACGAAGGCGGCATCGAAACTTTCGGTGCGAAGGACTTCGTCCAGGCTGGAATGAAGTCCGGCAACGCGAAAGCTGCGCCCGGCCTGCTCAAGCACCTGCGCGTTGCGGGTGGCAAGGTGCAATTGGAGGTCGGGCA
The DNA here is from genome assembly GCF_050408055.1 of Sphingomonas sp. Xoc002. Taxonomy (NCBI): domain Bacteria; kingdom Pseudomonadati; phylum Pseudomonadota; class Alphaproteobacteria; order Sphingomonadales; family Sphingomonadaceae; genus Sphingomonas; species Sphingomonas sp. Xoc002. The sequence continues at coordinate 1,794,365 of NZ_CP191175.1, forward strand.
TGGCCGACAAGACCGGCAGATAGGCCTTGTGCGCAATGTCGCCCAATCCTGTGACCAATATTCGCATGTCGCCTCCAAGTCCCTCAAACCACGCCTATCGCATGTCGGTGCGCTTGTCCTCCCTTGGCGGAGCGGTGGAAGCGCGGATGGCGAGTTGGGCAGGGGTGACGACCGGGCCGCTCGGCCTGTCCTGCCCGGCCTGCTCGGCGATGATGAGTTCGACCGCACGGGCGGTGACGGCGGCGATCGGCTGGACCACGGCGGTCAGCGGGGGATGGACGAAGCGGACGATGGGGGTGTCGTCGAAACTGACCAGCGACAGGTCGCGCGGTACGCTCAACCCCCGTTCGCGCGCCAGTTCCAGCGTGGCCAGCGCCATCTGGTCGTTGCTGGCGATGATCGCGCTCGGGGCAACATCGCCGTCGAACAGTGCCGAGGCGGCGGCGCGCCCCGAGGCGAAGCTGAAATCGCCCTGCGCCAACAGACCCTCGCAAGCCAGCCCCGCCGCCGCCATGCTGGCACGCCATCCCGCAACCCGCCAGCCGCTGAGTTCATACTCGTCCGGCCCGGCGATGAAGCCGATCCGCTGATGACCCAGCCCGATCAGATGATCGGTCGCCTGTCGCGCCGCGCCCTCATCGTCCAGCGACAGGGCAAAGCCGGTGCCGGGCTTGAGCGATCCGATACGCGCAAAGCTGATCCCCTGCGCCTCCAGCAAGCCGGTGATCAACGGGTTCTCGGAATGCGGCGGGGTCAGGATCACGCCATCGGGTTGCAGCGCGGCGATCGCGGCCAGCAGCTCGCGCTCGATATGGTCGCTATGCGTATCGACCAGCTCGACGATCAGGCGATAGCCATGCTCGGCGCAGGTCAGCATGCCCCCCAGCATCATCTGGTCGACCCAGTCGGTGCCCTGCCGATTGCGCCAGTCGGCGATGGTGCGTTCCCGGTCGTTGAGCGCGACGATCAGATAGGATCGCGATCCCCCCATACGCTGCGCCGCGATCGAGGGGACATAGCCCAGCCTGGCGATCGACGCCTGCACCCGCTCCATCATCTCGGGGCGGACATTGGGTTCCTTGTTGATCACCCGGCTGACGGTCTGGAGGGAGACGCCCGCATCGGCGGCGACATGGCGGATGGTGACGGACTGGCGACGGCGCGGCGGCATAAGCGGAGTCAGGCCGCCGTGCCGCAATGGCGCGCGACATAGTCCGCATGGGGCGGCAGGCCGCGCACCGTCGCCGCGATATTCTGGCGCAGCGTGATGAGAAGGCGGTCCAACTCCTCGTCGGACAGCCGCGCGGTGATCGGATGATGGCTCTCCGGCATGATGCCCTGGCCCATCATCACCTGCACCCAGCTATTCTCGGCGAATAGCTCGTCATTGCGGCGGAAAACGCGGCCCGTCTCGCGGAACAGCGCGATCCTGTGTGCCAGGCTGTCGGGCACCTCCATGTCGGCGCATTGCCGCCAGAAGGCGGAGTCGCGCCGTTCATGGACCTTGTAGTGCAGGATCAGGAAGTCGCGGATCTGCAGCATATCGGTCATCTGCTGATCGTTGAACTCGGCCACGTCATGCGGGCTGATCGGTCCGCCGGGGAGCAGGCGGATCAGCCGCAGGATCGCGCGCTGGATCAGGTGGATGCTCGTCGACTCCAGCGGCTCCAGGAACCCGCCCGACAGGCCGACCGCGATGCAGTTGCGATGCCATTGCTTGCGCCGTGCGCCGGTCTGAAAACGCAGCATGTTGGGCTCGGTCAGCACCTGGCCCTCGATCGTGGACAACAGCCTTTCGCGTGCCGCGTCGTGATCCATGTAGCGGCTGCAATAGACGATGCCGTTGCCCGCCCGGTGTTGCAGCGGGATGCGCCATTGCCACCCGGCCTCATGCGCGATGGCGCGGGTATAGGGGACGGGCGGGCGCACGCTTTCGGTCTGCACCGCGACGGCGGCGTCGCAGGGCAGGTAATGGCTCCAGTCGTCGAACCCGACATGCAGCGCACGCTCGATCAGCAGCGCGCGAAAACCGGTGCAGTCGAGGAACAGGTCACCCTCGACCCGCCGACCGTCGTCCAACACCAGGGCGGCGATGTCGCCGCTATCGGGGTTCAGCTCGACCTCGGCGATCCGCCCCTCAATCCGCGTCACGCCGTCGCCCTCCGCCATGCGGCGCAGGAAGCGGCCGTACAGCGTCGAGTCGAGCTGATAGGCATAGTTCATCCGCTCGTCGGGGAGATGCGCGAAACGGCCCTCGCGCGCGGCGATCAGCTCCAGGCAGTAATCGTCATAGGGCGCGTCATGCCCTCGGCTAAGGCCGTCCAGCCAGAAATGCTGGAACCCCGCCGCCCAGTGATCCTTGCCGGTCAGGCCGAAGGAATGGAAATAGCGGTCCTCCGGCCCCTTCCACCCGTCGAACTGGATGCCCAGCTTGAAGGTCGCCTGGGTCGCGGCCATGAACTCGGCTTCGTTGATGCCGAGCAGCCGATTGAAGGTGATGATCGGCGGAATGGTCGACTCGCCGACGCCGATCGTGCCGATCGCGTCCGACTCCACCAGCGTGACGGTGACCGCACGGCCTAGCGTGCGGGCCATGGCGGCGGCGGCCATCCAACCGGCGGTGCCGCCCCCGGCGATCACGATCCGGCGCGGCGTGCTCATCGGCTGAGCGCCCGCAGCAGGAAGGCGCGGATGCGACCCGCCAGGTCGGGGGTCATCGGGGCCAATATGCCGCGCCCGCCCTCGGGGATATGGGCAACCACGCTATCGTCATTGGCGAAGACATAATGGTCGAACATGGCGCGCCAATGCGCCTTCTGGTCGGCGGGCAGGTCGCGGATCGTCATCATCGCGTGGTTCAGCACCTCTTGCGGCTGGCCCAGCCAGCGGGGCGCGTCGCGCCACCAGTAATTGACCAGCACGTTGAAATCCTTGATCCCTTCGACATGGTGCCACCAGAGGGCGGGGATGAACACCGCGTCGCCCGCCGCCAGATCGGCGACCTGCGCGGTTTCCAGCGCGTCGGCGAAGCGGGGATGGCGCTCGAAATCGGGGGCGTGGAAATCGACCATGCTGACCGCGCGGCCCGCCGGTGTGTTGTCGACGGGGCCGAGATAGAGGTTGCGGAACTGCTCGCGCGGAAAGAGCGTGAAGCGGCGGCGGCCGACCGCGCAGACGGCCAGATTGTGCGGCACGTCGTTATGCGCGGCGATCCGGGTGCGGGTGCCGATCCAGATGCTGGCCAGCAGCTCGCGCTCGCCCAGATCGATATGGTTGGCCTCGTGCAGTCCGTCGAAAAACTGGTGCATGTCGATCGAGGCGAGATAGATGGACGGCGCCTCCGCCTTGCCCGCAAACTCGGCGATCCGCGCGAAGATTTCGGGAAGCCCGGCCTCCATCATGCGGAAATTCATCGCCATGGCGTCGTCGTAGAACAGCCGCCCGCCGCTGTCCGGCACGCCGACCGAGACGGTGAAGGGGCGGTCGCGATGATGGTCGAGCAGATACGCCCGCGCCGCCTCCGCCGAGCGTCGCCCGGCCTGGACCAGCGGCCAGTCGGCGGCGAGCCCGCGCACGACGAAGGGGCGGTCGGCGGCACGCAGCAACCGGTCGAGTTCGGCCGCATCGACGACCGTCACTTCGGGCACCGGGGGAAGGGCGGTCAGCCGCCCCGGATCGGCGTCAACCACGCGCAGCCCGCCGGTTGCGCCGCGCGATCAGGGCGCTGAACTGGCTGAGCGACGCCATCGCCATATAGATGGGCTCCAGATGGCCCGCCGCCTGAAGCTCGGCCAGGGCCGTACCGCTCAGCGAGTTTAGTCGCGCTTCGTCGATGATGTGATAGCCGACCAGGCGGTTGTCCGACCGATCCTCCAGCGTCACCTCCAAGGTGAAGGGCTCGAGCAGCTCGTGCCGCTGGAGCGCGGCGAAGAAATCGCCTGCTTCGCGAAAGCCATGGTCGAGTTCGCCGATCTGTTCGATCACCCGTTCCAGATAGGGCGTGGGGCGGCCATGCCTGTCGAATACGCGCACGCCGTCGTCGCCGGTCGCGATGCGGGGGGAGTCGACATCGACATGAATCTGCTTGGGGCCGTCCTCTTCGGGACGCCCGCCGATCAGGAACGGCTGGATATCGATCGCCAGGGGGCGGTAGCGCGCGTCCCAGCGGCCATCCGCCAGATAGAGATTCTCCCCATTCTCGAACCCGAACATGGCCAGTGCGCTGAACCGGTCGCGGGTTTCGTTCAGGCGGAACAGGATGGGATATTCCGCCTGAAGCGCGCGGAACTCGGCGGGCACGACGATGCAGGCCATGCGGGCATCGCCCAACGCAGCGTCGCGACGCTCCTGGATGCGCAGGTCGCGGTGATCGTCGGGGGTGAGGGCTTCGTGGCGGGACATCAGGCGCGTTTCTCGGAAAGGGGGGCCTGTTCGGCGCGCAGAGCGTCGAGATAGGCGCGGTTGGTCGGCAGGCTCGCCGCCAGCGCACGGCCGCGCTGGTCGATCTGGCGAAGCTGGCTCGGCAGGTCGGGCCGATGCGGGCGCGGCACGGGTGAGGGCAGGGGGGCGGGAAAACCCATACCCCGAAGGATGTAGCGATAGCTGGCCGCCGGAAACAGTTCATCCTGCATGGGCAGGTCGAGCGCGGACGGGCTGCGATAGCGCCACAGCGCCAACATCTCGGCCAGTCGGTCGGGTATCGTAGCGGGATCGCGATGCGCCCGCCAATAGGGATCTTCCCGTCGGCTGAGGACATAGTGCAGCTTCAGAAAGTCGACGATCCGTTCCCAGCGATAGGTCGCCAGCGCATTGAAACGCCGCGCCTGGATCGCCATCAGACCGGTGTCGACGGGAAAATCGTCGAGCAGTGCATCCAGCGCCAGCTCGATCATGACGATGGCCGACGCTTCGAGGGGCTCCATGAACCCCGCCGACTGGCCGATGGCGACGCAATTGGCCGTCCAAGGCCTGGACCGATAGGCGGAGCGGAAGGTCAGCCGACGCGGGGCGGGGCTATCGCCCGAATTCCGGCGGCAATATTCGGCCAACACGCCTTCCGCCTCGTCGTCGCTCATGAACGCGGAGGCATAGACACAGCCGATCCCGCGTCGGGTCGGCAGGCCGATGTCCCAGATCCAGCCCGCGCCATGGGCGGTCGCCACGGTCTGCGACGCGATGGGGCTGCCCGGCGCGACGGGCAGTTGCACCGTGAGCGCCCGGTCGTTGAACAGGATGGAGGAGGCATCGACCGTCTCCACCCCCAGCGCATCGCCGATCAGCAGCGCGGCATGACCGGTGCAGTCAAGGAACAGGTCGCCCGCGACGCTCCCCGATCCGCGGGTATGGACCGCCGCGATGCCGCCGTCCCGGCCGCGTTCGACCCCGGTGACGTGATCGCGGATATGCCGCACGCCCAGACGGGTGGTCGCACGCCGGGTCAGCAGCGCCGCGAGCTTCGTCGCATCCAGATGATAGGCATAGTTCAGTGCGCCTGCATAATCGGGCATCCCACGCTGGCGCGGCGCGAGATCCTCGGCACAGACCAACGGCTGGGCGCAGGTGGCGACGGCATAGGGGATATCGCCGGGCAGATCGGCGGGATCGGCATCGATTGGTGGCACGAAGGGATGGTAATAGCGATCATCGCTCGCGCCGGTCGCCCATCGGTCGAAGCGCGTCCCCTGTTTGAACGACCCGTCGCAGGCGAGCAGCAGCTCGGTCTCGGTGATGCCGATCCGCTCCAGTGTACGGCGGATGGTCGGCCAGGTCCCTTCGCCGACCCCGAGCGTCGGCACGTCGGGGGATTCGATCAGCGTGACCGTCACCGATCCGGCGGTGGCGGCGGCAATGCGGGCGGCGGCCAGCCACCCGGCGGTGCCGCCGCCGACGATCACGATCCGGGTGATAGCCTTGTCCACCGCAGTCCCGATCCCCGGCCCGTCTTCAAGGCCCGCAAATTGCCCATATGGTCCGCGAAAAGCCAGCCATTCCTCGGCGGAAAAGCTGGCTTTCCCGTCGTCAGAAGGTGAAACGCACGCCCGCCGAGTAGCGCGCATCCTGCTTGGTCACGAAGTTGACGTTGCGATCCGAGCGGAGGTGGCCGCTGCGGTTCTCACCCAGCAGATTGATGCCCTCGGCAAAGATCGCGACGCTCTTGGTCAGCGCATAGCTGGCGCTGGCGTCCAGCTGGCCATAGGTGTTGACATAGACCGGGTTGATGCCCGCCCCGGCCAGATAGCCCCGGCGCCAGTTATAGGCCGCGCGTGCCTGGATACCGAACTTGTCGTAGAACAGGACCGCGTTGGCGCTGTCCGACAGGCCAGTGATCGCGAACTGCGACACGCTGGCGGGTTGCCGGTTGTCATAGTTCCGGTTCCCGTTGACGATCGTGTAGTTCAGGATCGTGCCGAAGCCGGTGTCCCAGAAGCTGTGCTGGATCGCGAATTCGAAGCCGTCGACCTTAGCGGTCTGATCGCTGTTGAACGGCGTAGTGACGACGAAATTGACCAGCGGATCATTGGGCTGCGCGACGATCGTACCGTTGACCACGCCGCCGGGGAAGTTGGCGCCGATATAGTCGCGGATCTGCGCAAAGGTGGCATTGGCCCCCAGCGCGTTGATCGCCGCCTGATAGCGAGGGCCATTCTGGGTCACGCCGTTGAAGCTCGTGGTGGGCGAGGTCAGGCCGGGCACCGTCAGGTTGACCTGCGTATTGCCGATATAGTTCGACACGACCTTGTGGAAGAAGCCGACCGAGATGTAGCTGTCCGGCTTGTAATACCACTCTGCCGACAGATCGATATTCTTCGACTTGTACGGGATCAGATTGGGGTTGCCGACCCGGCCGGTGCCGCCGCCGATGCGGAACAGCTGATCCAGGTTGCGACCGCCTTGCAGGCTGCCATAATCGGCGCGGGTGATGGTGTGGCTGTACGAGGCGCGCAGCTTGACGTTTTCCAGCGGCTGGAAATCGAAGTCGACCGAGGGCAGCCAGTTCTGGTAGCGGCCCTTGAATGTCGTGAAGCCGCTGCCCGAGAACAGGATGTTGAACTCGTTCTGCGAGTTCTGCCGCGCACCCACCGGGGTCGGCACCAGCGCGGAGGCCGAGACGTCGGTATTCTCGAACCGCAAGCCAGCGATCAGGTGCGCGGGGCGCGCAAACAGGTCCATCTTGCCGTTGAACTGGAAGTATGGCGCGACGGTCTTCTCCCGGATGCGCGAGTCCGTCGTGTACGGGATCAGGCACTGGCCGTTGCCGCCGCAAATGCCATAGGCCTTGTCCAGCAGCGACACCATCGACGGCAGGTCGAAGCCGTAGAAGGACTTCACGATCGCCGCATTGTTCGCGCCGCCGATGCCGGAAAATTTGTCGGGCACGCTGATCTGCTGGAACAGATCGTCGGGGATCAGGGCGGCGGCCGCCGCACGCTGGGCCGCGCTGTCGCCGCCGGTGCCGCCCCAGGTGTCGTTCTGAAGCACGCTATAGGCCGAGCGCACCTTGTTGTCGGTATAGTCGAAACCCCAGTCCAGGCTGTCGAGGAAGCCCTGTTCATGGTCGTAATGGCCACGGAACTGGACCTGATTGATCTCGTCGCGGAAATAGGAATTGCGGAAGGCACTTCCCGTGGGGACGATGTTCGCGGCGGTCAGCGGGTCGATGCCCGGCTGCATCGCGAAGGATATGACGGGCAGCTTGTTGTCGAAATTGATCGTCTGGCTCTGCACGCCGAAGATCGCGGTGCCGACCGAGTTGCTGTTGCCGTAGGGGTTGTCGGGCTTGGACTCGGCGGTCGAGTGATGCGCGTCGATCGACAGGGTGACGCCGCCCGGCGCCTTCCAGGTCAGGTTGCCGCCCAGCGACTTGTTGACGCTGCGGGTCGAGGTCTGCGTCGCCGAATAGGCCAGGTCCTTGGCCTCGGCCGCGGTGAAGCGCTCGGTATAGAAGACGGGCCCAGCGATCGGGCCGTTGGTCCAGGCGCTCGACGTGTCGTTATGGTTGTACCAGATGCCGACATTGTTGTCGCGAATGTCGAAGGTGTTCTGCGAATAGGTATAGTCGACCGTCGCGGTCAGATCGTCCACGGGTCGGAATTGCAGGACGGCCTGGCCGTTGATGCGTTCGCGGCGGCCGTTGACGATGTTGTAGCTGGCGTTCTGCGGCACCTGATACACGTCATTGGCGCCGGGACGGTTGGTGATGTTGGCGTAGCGCGGATCGCCTTGCTGCGCCAGCGAACCCCAGTTGTTCTCCGAGCCGAGATAGCCGTCGCGCCAGCCGACATTGGCCTGGTTCTGGCTGAAATTGCGTCGCTGATAGGCGCCGGTGACCAGCACGCCGATCCGGTCGTCGGCAAAGGTGTCGGAGAAGATGCCCGACACTTCGGGCGTGATGTCCTTGCCGCCGTTCTGCGAGGTGTCGATCACCCCGCGCGCCGAGATCGAACCGCGCAGGCCCGACTTGTCGAGCGGACGGGGCGTGCGGATGTTGATGGTCGAGCCGATGCCGCCCGAGGCCACCGTCGCGCGGCCGGACTTGTAGACCTCCAGCGCGGCGACGCCTTCGGAGGCGAGGTTGGCGAAGTCGAACGAGCGCGAGCCGGGCGCGCTGTTGCCGTCGCCGATGGTCGAAGTCGGCATCTGCCGCCCGTTGAGCGTGACGAGATTATATTCGGCGCCGAAGCCGCGCACCGTCACGAACTGGCCTTCGCCGTTCGAGCGGTCGATCGACACGCCGGTGATGCGCTGGAGCGACTCGGCGAGGTTGGTGTCGGGGAACTTGCCCATCTCCTCGGCGCTGATCGCGTCGACCACGCCCTGCGCATTGCGCTTGATGTCGATCGACTGGCGCAAGCTGGCGCGGATGCCGGTGACGACGATATCGCCGTCGCCCTGTGCGGGATCGGTCGGGCCGGTCCCGGGCGGTTGCGGATCGGTTTGGGCCGGGCCGGGATTGCCCATCGTCGCGGCGGCATCCTGCGCCAGTGCGGCGGCCGGAAGGGTCAGGGCGACGGTGGAAACACCGATGGCGAAATTGGATAGCAGGCGAGCACGAACGCTACGCATGGAAAACCTCCCCTCGTGAACGGGCGCGGTTATCCGCGCTCTATGAGAACGTTCACTCTGCCAATGCCGGATGACTGTCAAGAGTGTCAGCCATTGATTTTACACGATTGTGAACGTTCTCTGGACAGGCGTGCAGCAATGCAACACAAGGCGGCAAACCGGATGATCGGGGGAGGATGATTGTGACGAAGGGCAAGATGGCAGGCGGTCTGGCGATGATCGCGCTGATCGCGGCGGGCACCGGGGCGTCGGCGCAGACGCAGCAGCGGTCGCCGCAAAAGGCGGCGCGGACCGGCATCGCCGCAGCACGCGCGCGTGCCGACCGGATCGTCGCGAAGATGACCCGCGAGGAAAAGATCCTGCTGGTCCACGGCCTGTTCCCGACCATGGCGGCGGGCAAGTCGAAGGAGGAACTGATCCCCTCGGCCGGTCATATCGACGGCATTCCCCGGCTGGGCGTGCCCCTGGTCCGCGAGAGCGATGCCTCGCTGGGCGTGGCCAATCAGGTAGAGCAGCGGGTCGGCGACGTCGCCACCGCGCTGCCCTCAGGCCTGGCGACGGCGGCCAGCTTCGATCCCGCCATCGCCCGCGCGGGCGGCGCGATGATCGGGGCGGAGGCACGCGACAAGCGGTTCAACGTGCTGCTGGCAGGGGGCGTCAACCTGACCCGCGATCCGTGGAACGGCCGCAATTTCGAATATCTGGGCGAGGACCCGCTGCTGGCCGGAACGCTGGGCGGCGCGCATATCGCGGGCGTTCAGTCGAACCGCATCGTCTCGACAATCAAGCATTATGTGCTGAATGCACAGGAAACCGGCCGCAACATCCTGGACGCCCGGATCGGCGAGGCGGCGCTGCGGATGAGCGACCTGCTCGCCTTCCAGATCGCGATCGAGCAGGGGCGGCCCGGCTCGGTCATGTGCGCCTATAACAAGATCAACGGCGACTGGGCCTGCGAGAACCGTCGTCTGCTGACCGATGTGCTGAAGCGCGACTGGGGCTATCATGGCTGGGTCATGAGCGACTGGGGGGCGGTGCATTCGACCGTGAAGGCCGCCAATGCCGGGCTGGACCAGGAGTCCGGGCAGGAACTCGACAAGGCCATTTATTTCGCCGAGCCGCTCGCCGAGGCGGTGGCCAAGGGGGAGGTGCCCGAGGCGCGGCTGAACGATATGGTCACACGTTATCTGACCGGGCTGATCGAGACCGGCGCCTATGATGCGCCGATGCCCACCCAGGCGGTAACGCCCGACTATGCCGCCCATGCCGAGGTTGCGCAGCGCGCCGCGGAGGCCGGGATCGTGCTGTTGAAGAACGACGGCAATCTCCTGCCCATCGCGCGCGCCGCCAGGCGGATCGTGGTGATCGGCGGCAATGCCGATGTCGGCGTGCTGTCGGGCGGCGGATCGTCGCAGGTCCGCTCGGTCGGCGGTGCGCCGGTCGAAATCCCGCTGGCTTATGGCGGCTCGTCCTCCTTCGCGCGGATCACCTATCACGCCTCGTCGCCGCTCGCCGCGCTGCGCAAGGCACTGCCCGGCGTTGAGATCGAGTGGCAGGACGGGCGCAACCTGAACGCGACGGTCGCGGCGGCGAAGCAGGCGGACATGGCCATCTTTTTCGCAACCCAGTGGACGACCGAGGCGGATGACGTGCCCGACCTGCGGCTGCCGAACCAGCAGGACGCGCTGATCGCCGCGATCGCCGCCGCACAGCCGCATACCGTGGCGGTGATGGAGACGGGCGGCCCGGTGCTGATGCCTTGGATCGCGAAGGTCCCCGCTGTCGTCCAGGCCTGGTATCCCGGACAGCGCGGCGGCGAGGCGCTGGCGGCGATTCTGACCGGCCAGGTCGATCCCTCGGGCCGCCTGCCGATCACCTTCCCCGCCGATGCCTCGCAACCGCCGCGCCCGCGCCCGGTCGGGCTCGACAAGCTGAGCGAGGTCGAAGCGGCGGCGGCCGCCAACCCGGCGGCAACACCGGCCCCGACGCTTCAGAGCTTCCCGGTCGACTATGTCGAGGGCGCCGATGTCGGCTATCGCTGGTACGAGAAGAAGGGGATGAAGCCGCTTTTCCCCTTTGGCCACGGGCTCAGCTATACGAGCTTCGCCTATCGCAATCCGGTCGTCACCGGCGGCAAGACGGTCCGCGTGACCGTCGATATCGTCAACACCGGCCAGCGCGCCGGGTCGGACGTGCCGCAAATCTATGTGGCGCGCGACGGCAGTGGCGATCCGATGCGGTTGGCGGCGTTCCAGCGCGTGACGCTGAAGCCCGGCGAGACGCGTCGTATCACCCTGATCGCCGAGCCGCGGCTGCTGGCGAATTACGACACCGCGCTCCCCGGCTGGCGGATCCAGGGCGGGGCCTATCGCGTCGCGGTGGCGCATGACGCGACCGACCGGGCGATGGTCAGCACCACCCGGATCGATGCGCAGACGATGAAGCCTTAACGGAAGCCGTAACGCCCGTTGCCCTTGGCGTGCGATCGGGGGCAAGGGTGGGCCATGGTCCCGCCCTCCGATCGCATGTTTACGCGCCAGTCCCCGTCATTGTGGCTTTATGCGCTGGCCAATATCGGTGGCGTGGCGGCCTATCTGCCGCTGCTGACCCTGCTGGTGCCGATGAAGGTCGAGGCGGTCAGCCCGGACGGCCGGATCGCCCTGCTCTCGCTGGTCGCGGTCCTGGGCGCTGCGACGGCGAGTCTGGCGAACATCCTGTTCGGCTGGCTGAGCGATCGGTCGCAGCGGGCGGGGCGTGGTCGGCGGGGCTGGATGGCGATCGGGCTGGCGGGCATGGCGGCCAGCTATGCCGCGATCGGCATGGCCGCGACGCCCGTGATGCTGGTCGCGGCCATCCTGTTCTTCCAGTTCGCGGTCAACGCGCTGCTCGCCCCGCTGATGGCGATCATGGCGGAGGAGATACCCGATGCGAAGCGCGGGCTGGCGGGCGGCCTGATCGCGCTCGGCAATCCGGCGGCCTCGGCCCTGTCGACCTGGCTGGTGGGCGAGGCCGTGCTGGGGGAGCAGGGGCGGCTGGCGGCCGTAGTGATGGCGGTCATGCTCTGCGTCCTGCCGCTGCTGCTGGTCGGGGCGGGGGGCGCCATGCCGGACGAGCGCGTCGCGGCTGCGCCGTCACGCCCGTCCAGACGGGATTTCGTCATCGCGGGCGTGGCGCGGCTATGGATCCAGGTCGCGGCGGTCGTGACCCAGGTCTATCTGCTCTATTATTTCGAAACGATCGTACCGGCCGCCGACTATGCCGATCTGCCGCACTGGGTCGGGCAGGTCTTTACCTGTGCCTTCGTCCTGCCCTTGCCGATCGCTCTGGTGCTGGGGCGGCTGGCGGACCGGATGGAGCGCCGCCGATACATCCTGCTGATGGCGGGGTTGGTCGCGGCGCTGGGCCTGCTGGGCATGGCCGGGGCGAACGGCCGTCAGGCCGCGGCGGCGGCGTTCATCCTCTACACCGCCGGATCGTCGGTCTTCGTCGCGCTGCACGTCGGGCTGAGCTTCCAGCTTCTGCCCGATCCCCGGCATCGGGGGCGCGACCTGGGTCTGTTCAACCTGACCAACACCCTGCCGACCATCATCGGCGCGGGCCTGACCTGGACCTTCGCCACGCCGCACGACTTCGACGCGGTGCTGGTCGTGCTCGCCCTGGTCACCATGGCGGGCGGCCTGGCGATCCTGGGCGTCAAGGCGTGGCGATAGGATTATTGTCAGAGCAATACCCGCTCAGAGCCGACGGAGCGGCCCATTGGCGACCGGCTCACCGAAATCGGGCGAGCCGTCGGGGCGGTAACGGAAATACTGCATCCGCGTGTCCCGGTTGGGATCGAACAGCGGATCGCCCTTGATCTCCAGATAGTCGCGCGCGTGATAGACCAGCACGTCGCGCCCGCGCTCGTCGACCGTGAAGCTGTTATGCCCGGGTCCGAAGACCTTGTGCGCGGTCGAGGTCTTGAAGACCGGCACCGGCGACTTGGACCAGTTGGCCGCGTTCATCAGGTCGGCATCGGCATCGCAGGTCAGCATCCCCATGCAATAGCGGGCATCGGTGGCGCTGGCCGAATAGGTCATGAACAGCTTGCCGTTGCGGGCGAGCAGGGCGGGCGCCTCGTTGACCTTGAAGCCCTGGATCTCCCAGTCCAGCGTCGGCACCGACAGCCGCACCGGCTTGGCGCCCAGGGTCAGCGCGGTCTTGAGCGGGGCGAGATAGAGGTTGGAATTGGTCGCGATGCCCGGCTCGCTCTGCGCCCATGCCAGATAACGCTGGCCCTTATGGACGAAGCTGGTCGAATCGAGCGTGAAGCTGTCCCATTCGGTCTGCAACTGGCCCAGCACCGACCAGCTGCCGGTCATCGGATCGGGGCCGTCGCACACGACCGCGAAGGTGCGGATGCGGAACACATCCTCGCCGCCGCCGCTCGGCCCCGCCGCGAAGTACATGGTCCAGCGGCCGTCGATCAGATGCAGCTCGGGCGCCCAGATGAAGCCCGACATCGGCCCGCTCGGCAGATGCCGCCACAGTATCTTCTCGGTCGCGGTGGTCAGACCCGCGAGCGTCTTCGAACGGCGCAGGACCAGCCGGTCATATTCGGGCACCGACCCGGTCATGTAATACCAGCCATCGGTATGGCGGAAGACCTGCGCATCGGCGCGCTGACGGACCACCGGGTTGACGATGGTCGGTGCGCCCGCCGCCCGGACGATCGAGGGCAAGGTCATGGCGGTGGTCGCACCAGCCATGAAGGAACGTCGGGTCAGCATGGTCCATCCTCCGCCTGTCGGCCGCGCCGTCCCGGACGGGATCGTAGCGGTCCTTGTCGTTCGAATCGCCACGAGGCTCATCGAAGTCATTGCCCTAGCCCAAAACTCCGACATTACAAAAGCGTGGATATGGGGAGGCCGGGCATCCATTGGCGCGGGGCGACGTTGACGTGCCATGCCTTCATCCGATCCGGGTCGCTACCCCTTTCGCCCAATCATCGACCGCCCCGCCTATGATTGGCCCGAGGGGCGCAGGGTCGCCATCTATCTGGGCGTCAATCATGAAGTCTTCGACTTTGGCGGCGGCCTGGGAGCCGAGCTGGCGCCGTCGCAGAACCAGCCGGACGTGATGAACTATGCCTGGCGCGACTATGGCAATCGGGTGGGCGCGTGGCGGCTGTTCGAATTGTTCGACCGGCTGGAGCTGAAGACCACGGCGTTGTTGAACGCCGATGTGCTGGATCGCTGTCCGGGGCTGGCCGAGGCCTGTCGCGACCGGGGCGACGAGATCGCCGCGCATGGCGGCAGCAATGCGAAGGCGCAGGGCAAGCTGGGGCAGGGGGAGGAACGCCGCCTGATCGCCGACGTGACCGACAGACTGGCCGCGCTCGGCACGCGCCCCACCGGCTGGCTGGGCCCCTGGATTTCGGAGAGCGAGGTGACGCCCGACCTGCTGAAGGCGGCGGGCTATCGCTACGTGCTCGACTGGGCGCATGACGATCAGCCGACCCGGTTGGCGACCAAACAGGGCGAGCTTCTGTCCATTCCCTACTCGCAGGAGATCAACGACCTGCCCGCCGTGATCCAGCGCAAGCAGGAGGCGGATGTCTTTGCCGCCATGATCCGCGATGCCGTCGCGCAATTGCTGTCCGAGGCCGATCGCCGTTCCTCGGTCCTCGGGATCGCGCTGCACCCCTATATCATGGGGCAGGCGCACCGCGTCCCGCCGCTCGCGCGTGTGTTGACGGCGCTGCGCGAGGCCGACGATCCCCGGATATGGTGGACGACCGCCGGAGCGATCGCCAACCATGTCGAGGCGAACGGGCTCGCCGCCTAGCGCCCCGACGCCAGGAAGCGATTCGCCGTGCGCAGCGACAGCGCCATGATCGTCAGCGCAGGGTTCGCGGCCAGCGCGCTGGGGAACACCGAATTGTCGCAAATCCACAGATTGGCGATGTCGAAGCTGCGCCCGTCCGCGTCGACCACGGCCTCGTCGCCATTGTCGCCCATGCGGCAGGTGCCGATGGTATGCGCCGAGCGATCGACCGCGAAAATGTCCTGCGCGCCCGCCGCTTCCCAGATGGCGGTCATGACGCGGCGGGAATGCTGGTCGATGGCGCGTTCATTGGCATGATAGCTGAAATTGATCCGCGCCTTGCGATGGCCGAACGAGTCGGTTTCGTCCGACAGGGTCAGGCGGTTGTCGGGATGCGGCAGGCAATCGCCATTGATGCCGATCCCCGCCATGCGGTTGTAATTCCGCAGGATCGACTGAAGGCGCGTGCCCCACATGCCCGCCCCGCGCGCCAGTCCGGTGGCGAGGTTGACCGGCAGTACGCCCAGGCTCTGCATCAGATAGCCCCCGACGCAATCGGCATCGGCGGGGCGCATCATGTCTTCGCTGATCAGCGAGGAGGGATAACCCCGGTTCATCCGCATCTCGTCATCGAAGCGTCCCCAGACCTGGGTCGCGACATGCGCCATGAAGTTGCGGCCGACCTGTCCGCTGGAATTGGCGAGGCCCAGGTTCAGCAGCAGGCGCGGGCTCTCGACCCCGCCTGCACACAGGAAGACGGCGCGGCAGCGCTGGCGATGCTCCTGACCGCCCTGATGATAGACGACCCCGTCGATCCGCCCTTGCTGGTCGAACTCGAAGGACAGCACGCGCGCTTGAGAGCGTATCTCGGCCCCATGCGCGACGGCCATGGGGAGATAGCTGGTGTCCATGCTGGTCTTGGCGGCGTTGCGGCAGCCTTGGTGACAGGTGCCGCAATTGACGCAGGCCTGGCGCTGTCCCCAATGCGGCTGGTCGCGGTCGCGCGAGACGAGCGCGGCCGGAGCGTCCGCCACCGTGATGCCCAGCGCCTCGCACCCCCGTGCCATCACCTCGGCGGAGGCATTGCGGGGAACCGGCGGATAGGCATAGCAGCGGCTGTCGTCCCAGGGATAACGGGCCGGGCCGGAGACGCCGGTAAACGCCTCCACCTCTTCGACATAGGCGATCAGTTCGGCATGGGGGACGGGCCAGTCCGCGCCTTGCCCGGTCATGGTTTTCAGTTGCAGGTCGCGGGGATCGGGGCGCGGGCAAAAGGCACCCCAGTGAAGTGTCGAACCGCCGACGCCCATACCCGAATTGTTGGAGCCGAAGGCGGTCGGGTCGTTGCCGCCGCTCAGTCGCTCTTCCATCCAGTAGATATTGGCGGCGAGTTCGTCAGCGACATGTTCGTTCGGGGTGAAGGACCGTCCCGCTTCCAGCGCTACGACCGACAGCCCGGCCTCGGCCAGCCGTGCGGTCAGCGGCGCGCCACCCGCGCCGGTCCCGATGACGACGGCATCGACCATCTCGGTCGCGGCATAGGGGGCGCGGCTCATGCCATCTTCTCCCGTACCGTCTGCCAGGCTTCGACATCGTTCGCGCCGGTTCGGCGATAGCCTTGCTTGCGGGGGCCATCGCCGCCGACCGCAAAGCCGTCATAGCCGATCGCCGCCATCGTCGAGGGCAGGGCGGCCCATTGGCGAACGACTTCCGCGCGAACGTCCTGAAACCAGAGGGCCATCTGCACTGGCGAGAACGGACCCGCATTGGCGGTGGCGTCGTCATTCCCGGTGGCGATCCGGTCCAGCCAGTCGGCCTGCGTGCCATGGTCCAGCGCGGCAAAGCGGCCGGTGAGCGCATCCAGGGTCAGCAACCCTTGCCGCCAGGCCTCCGGATCGGGCGGCAGATCGGCGAAGCGCCAGCCGTCCCCCGCCCCCTGCGTTATGGCCAGCTCGACCCGCTGGGCAAGATCATGCGCGGAGACGTCTTCCGGCAGAATATGGGCGATCAGGGCCTGGACGGTCGCCCGCTCGGCGTCCGACCATGGAAGTTCGGCGTCGGACACCGGACGGGTCCGCTCCAGCATGACGGCGCGGGTGCGGCGGCTGACCCGATCAGAGCCCAGGATATCCAGGAACCCCGTCGGCAGGATCGAAGGGGCCAGCGATGTGGCATGGTCTTCAAGGGCCCGAGCGAGCGCTTCAGGCTGTTCATAAGGGATCAGGTGCGCGGCACCATCGACGACGCAAATATCGGCGTGACGGTAATGCGGCGCGTTGAGCCTGCGCTGCGCATCCTCGTTCAGGTCACCGTCCTCCGAGCCTGCGACGATCAGCGCCGGGATCGAGATCTGGCCGACCTGACCGCTCCAATCCTCCAGGCTGCCCCGTTCCAGCCAGCCGAGCCATGCCTCCCGGCTCGAACGCCGCACGTCCGCCACTGCCCGGTCATGCCGTTCGGGCGGCAGAGCCGACGCGGTATTGGCCTCGACGAAGGTCTCCGCATCGCTCTGCCCGATCGATCCGCCCGCGACCCAGCCGATCATCTGCGCGCGGCGCTCCTCGTCCATCGGTTCGGGCGAGGGGGGCGAGGCGGCGACCAGCGCGACGCCGACGACCCCGGCCAGCCCGATCTCGCCCGCCGCCGCGCGGGCCGCGACGATGGTCGCGATCTTGCCGCCCATGCTGTGTCCGACCAGGATACAGGCGGTCAGGCCGTTGCGGCGGATCGTACCGGCCAGATCGTCGGCCATCGCCGAGACATCGGCATAGCCTTCATCAGCCCGGTCGCCGAAACCCGGAAGGTCGAGTGCCATGCAAGGCGCACTGCCAAGATGTCGGCACACCAGCTCCCATTCCCGTTTGCTGGAACCCAGGGCGTGGAGAAAGACGAAGGTCGGTTGGATCATGCGGCCGGGTTCCTTGAAAGCCCATGCTGGACGCCGCACGGCACGGTCCGTTCCTGACAAATGCCTCTCAACAAAAATTAATTTGGATCATAGGCGATAATCCTCACCGGTCGCCCGATGCCGTAAAATTCATGGAACCGTGCGCGGAGGCAAGCGCTTGGCCACGGTCCCTATCCATGATCGGAGTAAAGTCGTGGCCGATACCGACCAGGCGCAGCCGCAGTACAAGATCGAATATCGCGAGATCCAGCCCTTCGGCACGTTGAAGGACTTGCCGCTGGGTCTGTCCGACAATGCCCGTAAGCAAAGCGTGTCGATCCTGAACCAAGTGCTGGCCGACACCATGATGCTGCGTGATCTCTACAAGAAGCATCATTGGCAGATGTCGGGCGCAACCTTCTATCAGCTGCATCTGCTGCTCGATACGCATTATGAAAAGCAGGCCGAACTGGTCGACATGGTGGCCGAGCGCATCCAGGCGCTGGGCGGCATCAGCATCGCGACGCCGCATGACGTGGCCGAGATGACCCGTATCCCGCGCCCGCCGCGCGGCCGCGAGGATGTACCGACGATGCTCGCCCGCCTGCTGGAGGCGCATCGTATCGTGCTGGAACAGGCGCATGAGGGCGCCAAGACCGCCGACGAGTCGGGCGATGACGGCACCAATGACCTGCTGGTCAGCGACATCATCCGCTCCAACGAACCGCAGGTCTGGTTCGTCGGCGAGCATCTCGCCGCGACGGCGCTTCAGCGCGCCGACTGACCCCCGATAAAGCAGGAAGGCAAGAGGCGATGGCGGATCGTGATCTGGCGAAGGGCATCGCCTCTAGCGAAGTGCAGGAAGGGCGTATCGTCGCCGGTGTGCTGGACGGGCAGGATGTCGTGCTCGTCCGGCACAAAGGGCGAGTCTGCGCGCTGGCGGGCCAGTGTACGCATCTGAAGGCGCCCTTGGCCGACGGGATCGTCGCGGACGGCACGCTTCGCTGTCCCTGGCATCATGCCCGTTTTGATATTGAGACGGGCGAGGCCGTGGGCGCACCCGCCTTCGCGCCGCTGGAGCGGTTCGAGGTGGTCGAGGACGACGGCCAGTTTCGGATCACCGGTCCCGCCGAACCGGGTCCTGCACCTGAGGCCGCAGAGGCTGCGGAGCTGGAACGCATCGTCATCATCGGCGCTGGCGCCGCGGGTCATGCCTGTGCCGAAATGCTGGCCCGCCACGGTGCGGGCGCCTCGGTGATCGTGATCGATGAAGAGAGCGATGCGCCCTATGATCGCACCTTCTGCTCGAAACAATATTTGGCGGGTAAGGCGAAGCGAGGCGAGACCGTCTTGCCCGGACTGGAGAGCGTGGACGTCCGGTCCGGCATTGCCGTGTCACGGATCGACCGCGAAGCCAAGACCATCGTCCTGAAGAACGCCGATACCATATCCTATGATCGGCTGGTGCTGGCAACCGGTGCGGCGGTGGTGTCGCCCGATTTTTACGGTTCGGATCGAAAGGACGTGTTCGCCTTGCGGACGCTGGCCGATGCCGACCAACTGATCGGTGCGGCCGGGCAGGCGAAGCGCGCCATCGTGGTCGGGGCGAGCTATATCGGCCTGGAGGTCGCTGGCTCGCTGATCGCGCGCGGGCTGGAGGTCGCGGTCATATCCGATGACGAATGGCCGTTGGAGAAGACGGCCGGGCCTGAGGTCGGTGCGATGATCCGTGACCTGCACGAGTCCAAGGGCGTCACCTTCCACCTGGACCGCCGTATCGCGCGCTGGGACGGCCATGTCGCCATGCTCGACAACGGCTCCGAAGTGAAGGGCGACTTCGTCGTCGCCGGGATCGGCGTACGGCTAAGGGTGGAACTGGCGGAAGCGGCCGGCCTCGATCTGGCCGACAAGTCCGATGGGGGCGGCGTGAAGGTCGATGCCCGACTGCGGACGTCCGATCCCGCCATCCACGCGATCGGCGATATCGCCAATGCACCGGACCCTCGTCTCGGTCATCCCATCCGGGTCGAGCATTGGGTGGTGGCGCAGCGCATGGGGCAATGGCTGGCCCGGCATTTCATGGGACAGGCGAGCGGCGATTATCGTGCGGTGCCGTTCTTCTGGTCGGGCCATTACGACCTGAGCCTGCGCTATGTGGGCCATGTCGCCTCGCCCGAGGATCGGACGATCGATGGCGATGTCCCGGCCAAGGATTTCGTGGTGTCGTTTGCCGAAAAGGGCCGCGAACAGGCTGTTCTGACGGCGGGGCGCGACGAACTGGCGCTGCAAAAGGAATATGAGTGGGAGCAGGAAGGCCGTTCACAGGCTGGAGACAAGATGCCGTCGGGGTGAATAATCGGTCATCCAAGCCTTCCGATCTTGATCTGGGGTCGGGCTCGACGATCTTTCGGGGCGTAAGATTGGAGTGCCCCGATGAACGCCGAAGAACGCACGTTGCTTACCCGCTTTCTCGATGAACTGTCCGCCGCGCGTACGGGCGGGAAGGACCCCGAGGCCGATGCGATGATCGCCCGCGCTTTGTCCTTCAATCCGGACGCGGCCTATCTGCTGGTTCAGCACGCCATCGTGGCCGACCAGTCGCTGCACGCGGCACAGCAGCGCATCGCCGAGCTGGAGCGCCAGCAACAAGCGCCCCCCGCACCGGGAAGCAGCAGCTTCCTGCCGCAGGGCGCTAGCGGCCCCTGGGGTGCGCGCCCGCAGGACTGTTATTCGCCACCCCCGCCCGAGGCCCGGCCGGGCGTCTTCTCCGGCGGCGGCGGGCTGGGCAGCTTCCTGCGCAGCGCGGGCACCACGGCGGCGGGCGTCGTCGGCGGCGAGATGCTGTTTTCGGGCCTGTCCGACATGTTCGGCCATCGCGGCGGCGGTGGCGGTGGTGGCCTGTTCGGTGGCGGCGGCCAGGGCTTTATGGACCGACCGGAGAATGTCACCATCAACAACTTCAACGATGACGATGGCGGCCGTTTCGACGACGGCAATTCCGACTTCGACAATTCCGACGTTTATTAAGCAATGATCGGCTGGGCGGCGTCCCCTTCGGGGGCCGCCCGGCTTGCCGGGGCTGACGCTCCGATGGCGGCCAGACTCGCCGCCAGTTCCTCGCTCCGGAACGGCTTGGTCAGTCGCGCGACCTCGACATCCAGCCCCTCCGCCTCGGCATAGCCCGATACGATGAGGGAGCGAAGTTCGGCCAGCTTGTCCTGCAACTCGCGGGCGAGCTGCGCGCCGCTCATACCCGGCATCAGGTGATCGGTGACGAGCAGGTCGGGGCGCAACCCGGCCTGTACCAGTTCCAGCGCCTGTTCGCCGGACGATGCCTCGACCACGCCGTAACCCAGATCGGCCAGCATGTCGGCGGTGCTCATCCGCACCAGATCCTCATCATCCACCAACAGGACAGTGCCGATGCCATCGGCCCTTGCCGGGGCGGGGGTAACAGACGCGACCGTCGCCGTCTCGACGTCGCTGAGCGGCAGCCAGAGCGTGATCGCCGTTCCGTGCCCCAGCGCACTCGAAATCGTCAGGCCACCACCAAGCTGTGCGGCCAGACCATGCACCATGGACAGGCCCAGGCCCGTCCCCTTGCCGACGCCCTTGGTCGAGAAGAAGGGCTCGATCGCGCGCAGGCGGGTCTCTTCGTCCATGCCCATGCCGGTATCGCCGACGCTCAGGCAGATATAGTCACCTGCCGGAACGTCGGTCGTCTGCTGGCCGTCGACCTCGCAGCGGTGGACCTTGACCGACAGCGTGCCGCCGCTCGGCATCGCATCGCGTGCGTTGACCGCCAGATTGAGCAGCGCCATTTCAAGCTGATTGGCATCGGCCCGGGCGGGGGGAAGGGCGTCAGCGACCTCCACCTCCAGCGTGATGGTCGGGCCGACCGTGGATTCGATGAGGTCGGCCATGCTGTCGACCAGCTGGCCCAGATCGACGGCGGTCGGCTGGAGCGGCTGGCGGCGGGCGAAGGCGAGCAGGCGCTGGACGAGGGTCTTGGCGCGTTCGGCCGATTGCAGCGCCCCGTCGATCAACCGCTGTTCGCGCGCCGTGCCGGAGCCCCTGCGCATCAGCATGTCGAGCGAGCCGATGATCGGCGTCAGCAGGTTGTTGAAATCGTGCGCGACGCCGCCGGTCAGGCTGCCCATCGCCTCGACCTTCTGGCTTTGTCGCAGGGCCTCCTGCGCCGCCTCCAGTTCGGCGGCCGCCTTCAGGCGCTCGGAAATGTCGGTGGCCTGGTGGAAGGCCGCGATCACCCGACCCGCGCCGTCGCGAAGCGGGGTATAGGTGATTTCCCAGATCGGCTTGGCGAGATCCGGGCTGCCAAAGGCTTCGGTGACGGTGAAATGCTCCCCGGTCAGCGCCCGGGTCATCAGCGCCCTGATAGAATTACGCTGGTCCGGCACGAACTGATCGGGAAACACGTCGCCGAGCTTGGTGTCGAACCCGAAGATTCGCCGGAATTCCTGGTTGTGCGCCTTGTTGAAGGCGATCAGCCGATAGTCGGTATCGAAGGCGCAGATGGGCGACGCGATCGCCTCGACGATTTCGTGATAGCGGCGGATCTCGGCGGTGCGCTCGACGACCTGCTGCTCCAGCGTGTCCTTCAACTCGCGCAGGGCCATTTCGGCGCGAGCCCGCTCGACCGCGACCTTGACCCGCTCGCCGACATTCTGGACGAGCGCTTCTTCCTCAGGGCTCCAGATGCGCGGCGTGGCGCTTTGGACCGCGAGCAGGCCGACCCATTCGGTTTCCTCGAACAGCACGACATCGACGAATGCGCCGACCTCGCGCGCCTGAAGCCCGGAACGCGCGCCGTCGCTCAGGCGGTCGTCGGCGCCGACATTGGTGACGACCACCGGCGCGCCGCCGCGATAGGCGGCCAGCAGGTCCGGCCCGAAACTGACCAGCGAATGGCGGCCGACGATCGAGGATACGCCGCGCGCATAATCGCGCTCGACGGTCATCCAGCCTTTGCTCGTGATCTCGGCATAGAAGACGCGGCTGGCCGACAGTTCCTCGCCCAACCGTTCCGCCGCCAGCGCCATGATTGCGGTGGGCGTCTCCAGCGCCCGCATATGATCGGCCAGGGTCAGCAGGAACGCCGCGCGCCGCTCCGCCAGAACCCGCTGCGTCGTATCGGCCAGCAGGCACAGGACGCCGACCGGCTTGCCCTGCCCATCGACGATGGGCGACGTATCGAAATTGGCCCAGGCCTGCGTTTCCTGCCCGTTGCGGTAGAGGGTCGCGGGCAGGTCCGGGAAGTGCAGCGTTTTGCCGCCGAGACCGGCGGTCATGATGACGTCGTTGAAGGCGGCATATTGGGGCCAGCCTTCGTGGACCGTCTTCCCCAGCAACCCCGGATGGCCGTCCCCGACGAAGCGGGCATAGGCGTCGTTGTACAGCATCACCCCGTCCTCGCCCCAGAACAGCAGGTACGGCACGGCCGAGCGCAGCACCAAGGCGAGCGTCATCGTCAACGAGATCGGCCAGCTTTCGACGGGGCCGAGCGCCGTGGCGGACCAGTCCAGGCGAGCGATCCGATCGGCACAATCGCCACCGCCGATGAGAAAGGGGGGCATTTCCACACCGG
Source organism: Sphingomonas sp. Xoc002 (assembly GCF_050408055.1). Taxonomy (NCBI): domain Bacteria; kingdom Pseudomonadati; phylum Pseudomonadota; class Alphaproteobacteria; order Sphingomonadales; family Sphingomonadaceae; genus Sphingomonas; species Sphingomonas sp. Xoc002. The sequence goes on from NZ_CP191175.1 coordinate 1,817,725, forward strand.
TATTGATGGCAGCGACGCCCTTGCCGTGCGGCACGCTGGAGGAAGGGGAGGGGTCGGTCACTGGTGCACGATACTCGATAAAGCCGAAAGCGCGAAACAATCATTGATCGACGTTAGAGTCAGGCGGTGCTGCCGCTGATGACGGCAGCGCCGCTCGCAAAAAAAGGCCCCGGTTTTCACCGGGGCCTCTGTCCGATCGCGAGGGGTGAACGATCGAAAGGTTAGAAGGTGCCGCGCAGGCCGATCAGGAACTGACGACCCGGCTTGTACTGGGTGAACGTCGCGTTCTCGAACTGGAAATAGGAGCGCAGCGTCGCGTTGGTGAAGTTGGCGACGTTGACGGTCAGCTGCGGCGCCCCGGCAATGCCGAAGATCTTGTCGAGATCGAACGCCGACGAGAAGTCGTAGGTCGTGAAGTCGGTGCCGAACAGCGCCGCGTTGGGGATGCCGTTCTGCGCCGCGCCGCTATTCTGCGCGCCCTGACGCGAAGTCGTGGCGACACGCAGCATCACGCCGTTCTTCTCGTAATAGCCGGTGATGTTGTAGGTGAAGGGCGCCACGCCGAACGCAACGGCCGGGCCGTCGCTGCGCTGGTCGACGATGGTGGCGTTGGCGTTGAAGCCGAAGCCGGTGATGCCGATCGCGCGGGTCAGGAAGTCGAGCGGCTGAACCCACTGGAATTCCAGGCCGTTGATGGTCAGCTTGTTGGGCACGTTGACCTGCGACGTGACCTGCACCTGCGCCTGGCTGGGTCCGCCGCGCGCGTTGATCGCGATCTGCTGCGTCGGGTTCAGCGTGTCATAGGTGATGCCGTACTGCGCCAGGTTCGAGAAGGGCACCGTGCTGATCGCGGTAGTGGTGAACCCTTCCAGCGACTTGCGGAACGCGTTGAAGCTGATCACGCCCTCACGGCCGGTATAATATTCGAAGCCCAGGTCGAGATTGGTCGACAGATAGGGGGCCAGCGCCGGGTTGCCGATCGAGGCCTGGTCGGCCGAGGGCGCGCCGAAGTTGATGCCCGGCAGCTGCGCCGACGGGTCCGGACGGGTCATGGTGCGCGAACCCGCGACACGGACCACCGCATGGTCGCCGATGTCATAGGCGAAGGTCGCCGCGGGCAGCCATTCCGAATAGACGTTCCGGGTATCGGCGATGTTCACGATGCTGGGATAGCGGCTGCCATCGGGCAGCGACGCGCCGGTTGCGGTCGTGTTGCGGGGATCGGGGACCGAGACGCGGCCCGAGATCGTCTGGATCGTGTTGACGTAGCGCAGGCCGACATTGAAGCGCAGCGTGTTGCCGCCCAGTTCCTGCGCGCCGTTGACGGTCGCGAAGGCCGACTTCACGACCTCGCGGATGAAGCCCGCGCTGGCGCCGGTGTTCGCGCCGCCATTCTCGGGCGCATTGTCGTGGAAGAACTGGTAGTTGCTGGCCTTGGCGAAGGCGGGCCAATTGACCGTCACGAAACCGGCTGGGCCGGGCGACAGATAGCTGGATGCCGCGCTGTTGGGGATCAGCGAACCGCCATAGCTGACCGGGCCGGTCATGCCCGAGCTGAAGCCGGTGCCATAACCCGGATAGGTCGGATAACCGGCGGGCGCCGCGCCCGGCGCGTTCAGGCCTTCGCAGGGCGGCTGCGAGTTGGGCGAGGGGACGGCGACGTTCGGATTGTTGCCGCAGACCGCGTTCTGCCAGAACTGGCTGTTGTCGAAGCCCCGGATGCGGCGCGACGTATCGTCATAGGCGCCGCCGACCTTCAGGTTCAGCGCGGTGTCGCCCCAGGTCAGGTCGCCGCGCAGCCCCTTGTTGATGTTCAGGCGACGTTCGTCCTGCAGGTTGACGCGGCTGCCCGCATACCAGCCGAAATTCTTCGGATCGTTCAGGTCCAGCGCGCTCTTGATCGTCGGAATGCCGCCGGTGTTCGAGAAGGTGACGGTGTTGCCGACGCCCAGCGGCGTCGTCATGCCGACGGTCGGGCTCTCGCGATGGAAGGTCGAGCGGGCGTAATTGCCCTGGAAGTTCAGCTTCAGCTTGTCGTTGATCTGCCACTCGGCACCCGGATTGACGCTCCAGAGGCGCGTCGTCTCGGTATAGGGGCGAAATTCGTTGAAGAACTGGGCGTTGGCGAACGTGCCGCCGGTGACCGTGCAGCCCGCGCTGCAATCGGACTTGTCGAAGGTCAGGTTGGTCGGGATGATCGCGCCGTTGCGGACGATCCAGGCCATGTTCTCACGGGTCAGCTCGTTCTTCTTAAAGCCGTACAGACCGTCGACATAGAAATGCAGCTCGTCGGTCGGGCGATATTCGGCGCTCAGGATCGCGTTGATGCGGTCGCGCGGGCCGCGAATGCTGGTGACGCGGCCCAGGCGGGGCAGCAGGCCGTTGTCGATCTGCTGGATGGTCGCGCCGGGATTGTTGGCGAGCAGGAAGTTGCGGTCGATCACCGTGCCGGGGACGAGGCCCGCACCGGCACCGACCGGCACCGTCGCCGGGATCGTCCAGTTGCCGCCGCCGGTGCTGTTGCAGCCGCTGGTCGCGCCGCACTGCGCCGCCGTCAGCGCCGGGTTGGTGTAGCCGATGGTCTCGAAACCGCGCGTATCGGTGAACAAGCGCTGCGCCGAAACGCCCGCCAGGACGCCGAACGTGTCGTTGCGCCAACTGCCGATCAGCGAGCCGCGCGCACCGATCCGGTCCTCCGGCGTCTGCTTCGAGCCCTGGATGTTATAGGCCACGAACGAGGTGTTGCGGTCGAACGGACGGGCCGAGCGCAGGTCGATATTGCCCGCCGCGCCCCCTTCCAGCAGGTCGGCGGTATAGCTCTTGTTCACGGTCAGCTTGGTGAACAGGTCGGTCGGGAAGAAGCTGAGGTCGACCGAGCGGTCGGTGCCCTGCGCGTCGGTCGAGCCCGACGAGGCGACCGCGATCGGCGCGCCGTTCAAGGTCACGTTGGTGAAGTTCGATCCCAGGCCGCGAATGGCGACGTTGGTGCCTTCGCCGGTCACGTCGCGGGTGATGGTGACGCCGGGAATGCGGTTGAAGGACTCCGCGATGTTGGTGTCGGGGAACTTGCCGATATCCTCAGCGAAGATCGAGTCGGTAAAGCCGGTCGACGCGCGCTTGGCGTTGGTCGACTTGGCCAGGCTCGAACGATAGCCGGTGACGACGATGTCCTCGGACGGTGTGCCCTGGGTCTGGTCGGTCTGCGGCGCGGGCGGCACGGAGGGGCCGTCATCCTGGCCATCATTAAGTATCTGCCCTTGCGGGGCGGGAACCGCCTGCGCCCAGGCGGTCGATGCGCTCATCGCGCCGACGGCCGTGGCGCATAGCAGGGCGATGCGGCTGAGGCGGATGGTGGGCACGGATTTCATGTCAGGTCCTCTCTTGCGGCCCGCTGTCGTTCGTTGCGACATGCGGAATCATTTCGGGTGTATCGGTAGATTAGGGGCGGTGGATCAGGCTGCCGGTGGAGCGTGCTGGTGGCCGGGACGCAGCACCACGCGGTCTGCCAATGCGTCGGCCATGATGATGCCGTTAACCATGCTATCCCCTCCGACCGTCTGATGCGGCGTATGCTGATAGCGCTATCGTTCTGCTCTATTGGTCCACAAGTCAATGCAAATTGGTTAGGCCGCAGCGCGTTCGTGGCGAACTATGGCTGTTCTGCCACAGCCCCACCGTTTCATGTTGAGACAGTTGGATTTCTTTAGGCAGAGACCGAAAGCGGATGGGCTATACTGCAATCGATTTATAATTAAGCAGGTATAGTCATATCGGACCGACCAAATTTCCGCTTTCTGGTTTTGCCGATACGGGGGCATGGAGTCGCGGCCCCGACGGACCGCGACCGTTGCTTTTCTTACTGGGTATGACCGGGGGCATAGGGGAAGCGCTGCGCCTTGTACCAGGCCAGATCATGTTCCGGCGCGCGTACTCCGGCGGGCAGGGGGCGGTGGTTGACCGACATCCAATAGGCCAGGCTGGCGTCGCGCCACCAGCGGGCCTCGCGTTCCTGAACGGCGAGATAGGTCGCCGTCTTTTGCCACCGCTCGGCATCGATCTTCGGACGCAGGCCGTCCCACTGCCGTTGCATCTGCGCGACATAGGCGACACCGCGATCATAACGGGCGACCAGATCCTCCCAGAGGGTACGACCGCTCGCCATCCGCCGGTCCCAGGGCAGATGATGGAACCAGAGCAGCATCGACTCCGGTGTCGTCTCAGGCTTGGCAAAGGCCTTGGCGACCGGCCCCGCATATTGGCCGACGGCGTTGCTGCCAGAGGCGGCGCGATCGAAGCCGATGCCGTTCGCATCGGCGCGATGATAATAGGTCGGGTTCCATTCGGGGCGCGCCAGATCGGACACCCATGGCCCCGGACCATAATGATGACCCGTGGCCATCAGGTGCGCGAGGCCCAGCGCACCGGTATAGTCGACCACGGCCTCCCGGCTTCCCATCATCATGGCAGTGACGGTATCGACGACCTGCCGGTCGGTGCCGAAGGTCTGCGCGGCCCAGGCGCGCGCGATATCCTCCGCCGAAAGATCGGGGTCCCAGGCCAGACGGCCAAAGGCGTACCAGTTCGACTGATTGAAGGTCGATCCGCTCCAGTCGCGATCGCGCCCGATATTGGCGACGCCCGCCATGCCGGAGAGTTTGTGATGCTCGGCCTGGCCGTCGACCACATCGGCGACCGTCTCGCCCGGCCTCTGTCCGGTCTTGGCGTCCAGCACCTCGGTGAACAGTGGACCGAGATAGGCGAGGTGGGTCGCAAACCCCAGATATTCCTTGGTGATCTGGAACTCGATCATCAGCGGCGTGCGAGGCATAGCGCCGAACAGCGGGTGGAAGGGTTCGCGCGGCTGGAAGTCGATCGCGCCGTTCTTCACCTGCACCAGCACATTGTCGGCGAACTTGCCGTCGAGCGGCTTGAACTCGGTATAGGCTTGTTTCGCGCGATCCTCGGGATCGGTTTCGGCATAGACGAAGGCGCGCCACATCACGATGCCGCCATGGGGTTTCACCGCCGCGGCCAGCATATTGGCGCCATCGGCATGGGAAGCGCCGTAGTCGCGCGGGCCGGGCTGGCCCTCGCTATTGGCCTTGACCAGGAAGCCACCGAAATCGGGGATGGTGCGATAGATTTCGTCGGCCTTCGCCTTCCACCACGCCGCCACCGCCGGATCGCGCGGATCGGCGGTCTTCAGCCCGCCCAGCTCGATCGGTGCGGAGAAGCGGACCGACAGATAGACCTTGATGCCCCAAGGCCGGAACACGTCCGCCAGCGCCGCCGCCTTGGCGATATAGGGCGCGGTCAGGCTGTCGGCCTTGGCATTGACGTTGTTCAGGACGGTGCCGTTGATCCCGATCGAGGCGTTCGCGCGGGCATAGTCGGTATAACGGGGATCGCGGAAATCGGGCAGCGTCCACCAGTCCCAGAGCGACTGGCCCGCATAGCCGCGCTCGACCGACTCATCCAGATTGTCCCAATGGTTGAGCACGCGCAGCTTGACCTTGGGCGCAGAGCGGAGCGCGACGCCATCTGCCGTGCCGCCGGTGGCGAGATGGCGGATCAGCGCGAAGGCACCATAGAGCGCACCGCGATCGCTGTTTCCCGCAACCAGAACGACCTTCTGGCCACCCAGCGTGACGGCGCGGACCAGATACCCTTCCTCACCCAGTCCCTCGAAGGGCAGGCGCAAGGGGCGAAGGACGGGGTCCGATGCGGTCGCCACCAGCACGGGCGGCGTACCGGCGGGCAGCGCACGGCGCAGTTCAGTGCCTGCCAGATCCAGCGTCGGCGATACCCCTGACACCCTGACATTCACCTGTCCGACCGATGGCGCGACACTGCGCAGCCATAGCGCATACCCATCTTCCGCCGCCGCCGGAAACGGCAGTGCGACCAAAGACAGGGACAGCGCGGTGGTCCATGCGCGAATCCGTTTCATCCATACTCTCCCGATGTGTCGGCGATTGACAAGCCGACGCTTGGCCCGCACGTTACCGCTATCAGACCAATTGGCAAGTCGGGTCGGACCGGCTGCCTGACAGGAGGGGCCTGAATGACCCGGTGGCAACCCATGACCCGCCCCATGACCGGCCATGCCGCTTCGTGCGGCCGTCCCTTCGTCGCGCCTCTGTTCGCCTGAAGGACGTACCCATGCCCAAGATCGTTTCCGCCCGCCTGATCGTCACGTCGCCGGGGCGCAACTTCGTCACGCTGAAGATCGAATGCGACGACGGCACCACCGGCCTGGGCGATGCGACGCTCAACGGGCGCGAGATGGCGGTCGCCAGTTATCTGCAGGACCATGTCATCCCCTGCCTGATCGGGCGGGAGGCGCACCGGATCGAGGATATCTGGCAGTATCTCTACAAGGGTGCCTATTGGCGGCGCGGGCCGGTGACGATGACCGCGATCGCGGCGGTCGACATGGCGTTGTGGGACATCAAGGGCAAGGTCGCCGGGCTGCCCGTCTATCAGTTGCTGGGCGGCGCGGCGCGTGAAGGCTGCATGGTCTATTGCCATGCCAACGGGACGTCGATCGAGGACACCATCGCCACGGCCATCCGCCATCGCGACGAGGGGTATCGTGCGATCCGCCTGCAATGCGGTGTGCCGGGCCTCGCCTCCACCTATGGCGTCGCGAAGGCGGGGCAGCGCTATGAGCCTGCCGATGCCGACCTGCCCAGCGAAAGCATCTGGTCGACCGAGAAATATCTAAGCGTCGTGCCCGAACTCTTCGCCGCCGCGCGCGAGGCGCTGGGCTGGGACGTGCACCTGCTCCATGACGTCCACCACCGGCTGACCCCGATCGAGGCGGCGCGGCTGGGCAAGGATCTGGAGCCCTATCGCCCCTTCTGGATCGAGGATGCGACCCCCGCCGAGGACCAGGAGGCGTTCCGCCTGATCCGCCAGCACACGACGACGCCGCTGGCGGTGGGCGAGATCTTCAACTCGATCTGGGATGCCAAGCATCTGATCGAGAACCGGCTGATCGACTATATCCGCGCCACCGTCGTCCATGCGGGCGGGCTGACCCATTTGCGGCAGATCGCCTCGCTGGCGGACCTGTATCAGGTGCGGACCGGCTGTCACGGCGCGACCGACCTGTCGCCCGTCACCATGGCGGCGGCGCTGCATTTCGGGCTGTCGATCCCCAATTTCGGCATTCAGGAACATATGCCGCATACCGACGAGACGGACGCCGTCTTCCCGCATCATTATCGCTTCGAGGACGGCATGATGCACCCCGGCGACGCGCCCGGCCTGGGCGTCGAGATCGACGAGGCGCTGGCGGAAACCTATCCGTACAAGCGGGCCTATCTGCCGGTGAACCGTCTGGAGGACGGGACCTTGTGGAGCTGGTAAGATGAGTACCCCAGGGCTAGTCGACCTTTACCCCATTCCTCCACTGCAAGGGGAGGTGGCAGGCCGTAGGCCTGACGGAGGGGTGTCCCGGTCGGCGAGGTCGACCAGAAATCGCGACCGGTTACACCCCTCCACCATGCTTTCGCATGGTCCCCCTCCCCTTGCAGGGGAGGAATAAACGCCGTGAGACCTGAACAATCGGAGCTGACCCAGGCCGCCGCCGCCGCGCCGGACACCGTAGCCCATGCCGTGCCGTCGCCGCGCGGACGCGTACGCTGGGTCATTTGCGGCCTTCTCTTCGCCGCCGTCGTACTGAGTTACATCGACCGGCTGGTGCTGGGCGTGCTCAAGCCGCAGCTGACCGCGCTCTATGGCTGGACCAATAGCGGTTACGGCGACATCACCGGCTATTTCCAGGTCGCCTATGGCCTGGGTTTCCTGCTCTTCGGTTGGCTGATCGACCGGATCGGGCCGCGCGCCGGTTATCTGCTGGCAATGGGCGCATGGACGGTCGGGCATTTCGCGCAGACGCTCGTCACCTCAACCACCGGCTTTGCGCTCGCCCGCATTCCGCTCGCGCTGGGGGAGGCGGGCACTTTCCCCTCGGCACTGGCGGCCGCCTCGCAATGGTTCCCTAAGAAGGAACGCGCGATGGCGATCGGCATCTTCAATGCCGGGGCCAATGTCGGCGCGGTGGTGACGCCGTTGCTGGTCGGCTTCCTGATCGCCGATCTGGTGCTCGATTGGCGCTGGGCCTTCGTCATCACCGGACTGTTCAACCTCGTCTGGCTGACCGCCTGGTGGCGGCTCTATCACCCGCCGCAGAGCCATCCGCGCATCACGCCCGAGGAACGTGCCTGGATCGAGGCCGAGCCGGTCGAGGCGACGGGCAGCGCGGGGGGCCGCGCGGGCTTCCTGACTGTCCTGCGCCACCGCGAGTCCTGGTCCTATATGACCGGGCGCTTCCTGATCGATCCGGTCTGGTGGACCTTCCTGTTCTGGCTGCCGGACTTCTTCCACAGCCGCTATGGTTATGACCTGAAGAATTTCGGGCCGCCCCTGGTCGCCATCTATATCATGGCCGATGTCGGGGCGATCGTCGGCGGCTGGTATTCGTCACGGCTGCTCAAGCGCGGCGTCGAGACGGGCCGGGCGCGCAAGCAGGCGATGTTCGCCTGTGCACTGTTCGCGCTGCCCGTGATGTTCGCCGCACAGGCGAGCAGCATCTGGATCGCAGTGGCGATGATCGGCCTGGCCTGTGCCGCGCATCAGGGCTTTTCGACCAATCTCTTCGCGCTGCCCGGCGACCAGTTCCCGCGCTATGCGCAAGGAACATTGATCGGTCTGGGCGGCTTTGCCGGGGCGACCGGCGGGTTCATCGCGTCCAAGGCGCTGGGCGCGCTGCTCGACCGGGTAGGGAGCTATCAGCCCTTCTTCATCGCATGCGGCGTCGCCTATCTGGTCGCGCTGCTGATCTTCCATATCCTCAATCCGCGCTACCGCGACGTAAGGATCGGCTCCATGTAACATTTCATGTCCCGATCGCGGCGGCGGATATATGGCCGGATCGGGTGGTTTCTCGCTGACACAGCCGGGAGCCAATATGAACAGGATCGCCTTCGCCCATCTTCTTCTCGCTTCGACGATGGTCGCAGGCGGGGTTTCTGCCCAGTCGACGTCGCAAGTCGTCGGACTGCCGCCCCAGCCCGAGCCCTATGCAACCGAGTCGGTGGTCAATCACCCCAAGACCATCGGCTGGCCGGAAGGGCGCAAGCCCGTCGCACCGCGCGGCTATGAGGTGGTGAAGTTCGCAGGTGGGCTCGATTACCCGCGTCAGGCACTGCTGCTGCCCAATGGCGATGTGATCGTCGCGGAGGCGCGGACCAAGCCCAAGCTCGACGCCGATCCCGAGGTTCAACGCGGTCAGGCGCTGTCCAAGACCACCGGTTTCAGCGCCAACCGCCTGACGCTGCTCCGCGATGCGGACCGGGACGGGGTGGCGGAGCAACGCTTCGTGTTGCGCGAAGGGCTGAACCAGCCGTTCGGGATGCAATATGTCGGCGGGCGGCTTTATGTCGCGAACACCGACGGCGTGGTGAGCTTCCCCTACCAGCCCGGCCAGACGACGATCACTGCCGCCCCCAAGACGCTGATGACGCTGCCCGCCGGGGGTTATAACAACCACTGGACCCGCAACCTGCTGCTCAGCCCCGATGGCCGTACGCTCTATGTCTCGGTCGGCTCGGCGTCGAATGTCGGTGAGTTCGGCATGGACGAGGAAACTCGCCGCGCCGCCATCCTCGCGGTCGATCTGGCTAGCGGGCGCGAGCGTCTCTACGCCTCGGGCTTGCGCAACCCGGTCGGCATGGCCTGGGCGCCCGGCGGGGTGTTGTGGACGGCGGTCAACGAACGGGATGAGATCGGCGACGATATCTCGCCCGATTATCTGGTCGGCGTGAAGGAAGGCGGCTTCTATGGCTGGCCGTATAGCTATTACGGAAAGCAGGATCCCCGCCATGCCAATGAGCGTCGTGATCTGCTCGCGACGACGCTGATGCCCGACGTTGCGGTCGGCGCCCATGCCGCCGCGCTCGGCGTGGCGTTCGACAAGGGAAATGCGGGGCAAACCGCCTATGTCGCACGGCACGGTTCGTGGAACCGGTCCAGCTTCAGCGGCTATGACGTGCTGGCCGTGCCCTTTGCGAGCGGACGCCCGACCGCCGCGCCGCAGCCCTTCCTGACCGGCTTCGTGGCCGACGCCAAGAAGGGCGAGGTCTATGGCCGTCCGGTCAGCATCCAGACCCGCGAGGACGGCGCGATCTTCGTGCTGGATGATGCGGGCGATACGGTCTGGCTGGTCCGTCGGAGTTCGTGAGACGCGGACATGGTGCGGCGATGGCGGCTATCTTGTTCGCCATCGTCGCGGTCGCAGGCCCCGCCCGGGGTCAATCCATCCCCTTCGCCGATACCGAGGATGCCACGCTTTCCGAAATCGACGTGAAGGACGGGGTCAGGAATTGGCATCCGGTCGTGACGCTCGACATCCGCAACGGGGATTATGCTCGCGGTGCATTGGATGACGACGATGCCGCGCTCGATCGGGTGCCGGTGCATGTCGCCTTCGGCGGTGCGTTGGTGCTTCGGCGCGGACGGGATGGCAGCGGCGACCTGTTCGTCATCGGGCAAAGCTCGAACGGCTTTCACGCGCCGCGAGCCGACGAGCGCGCCGCGCCGCGCGCCTGGTATGAGAGCAACAACCTGCTCGGACTTGCCTGGCGTCCGGCGGACGGGCTGACGACCGCTGCGACCTATACGATCAAGACCAGCCCCAATGGGGTCGCCTCCACCACGCATGAAGCGAGCCTGAGCATCCTCTACACGGCGGATCGAGGCCTCGGACGGTTGAAGCCCCGTGCGGCGATCACCCGCCGGACGCAGGGGGAGGGCGGTCTCTATACGATTGCCGGGATCAGTCCGTCCTTCGCGCTTACGGGGCGCGAGGAAGGGCCGTCGCTCAGCGTGCCGGTACTGGTCGGCGTCGGCTGGAACGGCTTCTATGCGGAGGATAGCGGCACGCGCGTTTACGGAAGCGGGGGTCTGTCCATCGCCTATCCCATCAAGCTCGGCGACAGCGCCGCGACCTTGCAGGGCGATATCCTCGCCCTGGTCCGGGATGACAGGCTGCGCCGACTCGACGCGCCGGGCGGTACGACGGCGGCGGTGGTCCCGCACGCCACCATCTCGCTGATGCTGGCGTGGTAAGCCATTCCAAACGAAGCGGGAGCCGACTTCATTTCGGTGCGTTTACGATCCGAAACGAGGGAGCGACGAACGGATATGCGGACGGGATCGGTATTGGCGCTGGGACTGCTGCTGTCGGCATGTGGCGGTCAGGTCGCGACGGATCAGAATGCGACGTCTCCGACGAACGAGCAGGCCGGTCCCGCCCAGTGGAGCGACCGCACGCGCGGGCAGTTGCGTCAGGCGATCGACGGACGGGCGGCGCATGGCCTGGACCATATGCCGTTCGACATGTCGGCCGGCGATGAGGTCAAGACCACCGAACAGGCACTCCGCTTCGCCACGGCCCTGGCACGGGGCGCGACCGATCCGACCAAGCTTTACGACGTCTATACCGTGCCGCGACCGTCACCCGACCTGAAGGCCGGACTGGCGGCGGCGCTGCGCAGCGGCGACCTGAGCAAATGGCTGAACAGCCTCGCGCCGCAGGACGGCAACTACAAGCGACTGTCCGAAGCCTATCTGAAGCTGCGTCAGCAGCCCCAGGATGCCGACGTCAAGATCGCGGGCACCGGCGAGCCGATCAAGCCAGGGGCGACCGACCCGCGCCTGCCGGTGATCATGCACGAGCTGGTCGTCCTCGACTATCTCGCACCCGAAGCCGCGCAGGGGACCAGCTATGCCCCGACCGTCGTCGATGCGGTGCGCCGGATGCAGGCCGATTACGGCATGAAGCCCGACGGCATCATCGGCAGCGAGGCGCTGGCGATCCTCAACATGTCCAACGCCGACCGGGCGCGGGCCATTGCGGTGGCGATGGAACGGCTGCGCTGGCTGGAGCGGACGCCGCCAGCGACGCGGATCGACGTCAACATCGCCGCCGCGCGCCTGACCTATTGGCGGGACGGTAAGATCGTCGACAGCCGCAAGGTCGTGGTCGGCGAGCCGGATACCGAGACGCCGCAGCTGGGGTCGCCCATCTATCGCCTCGTCGCCAACCCGACCTGGACCGTGCCGCGCTCGATCCAGCAGAAGGAACTTGCCAAGAAAGGCTCCGGTTATCTGAAGGCCAACAACATGGTCTGGAAGGACGGCTGGATCGTCCAGCAGCCGGGGCCGAAAAATTCGCTTGGGCTGGTCAAGTTCGACATGCTGAACGACCATGCCATCTATCTGCACGATACGCCTGCCAAGGCGCTGTTCGGCATGGTCCAGCGCCAGCGGAGCCATGGTTGCGTCCGCGTGGACGACGCGCTGGGCTTTGCCGAGATGCTTGCCAGGGACGAGGGCGTGCTGGACGAGTGGCACAAGGCACGCGAGACGGGCGATGAGAGCTTCGTCAAGCTGCCGCGACAGATCCCCGTCCGGCTTCTCTACCAGACGGTGCTGTTCGACGATGGTGGCGAGCCGATCGTGCGCAACGATCCCTATGGCTGGGACGACCGGGTCGGTGCGGCACTGGGCTTCAAGGCGGGCAAGGCGCTCCGGGTGGTGACGGGCGCAGCGGATGTCGGGCCGTAACGGCCCGGCGGCCTAGCCTCTCAACTTGCTGAGGTGGGACAGGAAATTGGCGATTTCGCGGCGGCGCAACCGTTCCTCCGCGAACTCTCCATCCACCCCGAGCCGCCAGCGAAGCGCCCGGTCGTCGGGTGCTTCGTGAAGCGCGTCGAGATCGCTGCTCCACGCTTCGACATCGCCTTCGGTATCCGCCAATCCCGCCTCGACAAGGTCACCGGCCTGTGCGGCGATGGCCAGCGCGATCTCGCGCAGCGCCAGTTCGGGATGATATTGCACACCCCAGAAGACGCCACGGTCGAAACGGATCTCCGCCGCCTGCACCCGTGTGACGGCATTGCTGGCGAGCAACGTCGCGCCGGGCGGGAGTACCTCCACTTCATCACCATGGATCGCGGGTGCGTCCCAGCTGAGCGGTCGACCCGCGAGCAGCGGATGGTCGCGCCCCGCCTCGGTCGGGGTGATGCGTCGGGCAATGCCTGCCTCCATCCGCTCCGGCATTTTGCGCACCCGTCCGCCCGCTGCCGCGACCGCGATCTGCAAACCGGCGCAGGAGCCGAAGGATGGTACGCCCGCCGCGAATACGCGCGTCATGAAATCGAGCTGACGCCGGACCTCGGGGCTGTCGTCATAGACGTGCATCGGCGAGCCCGTGAGGAACACCGCGTCGAACGTGGCCAAACGGTCGGTCGAAAAGCCGGAGGCGGCGTCGTCGGCCGGGGAGACGATCGTCGTGGCAATGTCCGGCTGCATCTGTTTCAGCGTTGCGGCATAGGTCTCGCCCGAGCTTTTGCCGGCACGGCGGCGACGGGCTTCGCGTTCCTCGGGCAATTCGCTTTGCGCGATCAGATAATGCGGCATTGCATGCTTTCGATGATGAGCCGCGACAACGCATGCCCGCGTCGGATGGTCCGTCTCTAAGCTTCGAATAATCCCCGGAATATGGGCGAGATAGTGGGTCCGGTGGCTGACGGCGAAAAGATTTGTCGCCGTCTAGCTAATGCGACCGATTTGCAATCCCGCATTCTTTTGCCTAAGAGCCGCCCACCGCAAAGGGGGTGGCGAATATGAATATGGGTTGGCGGCTTCTGGCGATGACCTCGGTCGCATTTTATCCGGCGATCGGTCACGCGCAGGATATGGCGCAGGTGCAAGATGCGGGCGATGCGCCGACGCAGGATATCGTCGTCAGCGCGGCGCGCTCGATCCTGCCGCCCAACGCCTTGCCGCTGACCATCGACATCATCGACAAGCAGGCGCTGGATCAGCAGATCGCCATCTCCGGCTCGGTGGTCGATGCGGTGGCGACGCTGACCCCGTCCTTCTCACCGACGCGCCAGAAGCTGTCGGGCGCGGGCGAGACCCTGCGCGGACGCTCGCCGCTCTACGCGATCAACGGCATTCCGCAGACGACGCCGCTGCGCGACGGCAGCCGGGACGGCTATACGATCGACGGCTTCTTCATCGACCGGGTCGAGCTGATCTATGGATCGAACGCGTTGCAGGGCGTCGGCGGAACGGGCGGTATCGTCAATCAGGTGACGGTCGGCGCGCCGCGTCGCGAGGGTCTGAGCGGCCGCGCCTTGGTACAGGGCACCGCCGACACCGATTTTCACGGCGAAGGACTGGGCGGCAAGGTCGGCGGACTGCTCCAGTACAAGTCGGGCCGCTTCGATATCAGCGCGGGCGCGGTCTATGAAAAGCGCGGTGTTTTCTATGACGGTGAGGGGCGCAGGGTCGGCCTGAACCTGACCCAGGGCGAGACGCAGGATTCGCGCACGACCTCTCTGTTCGCGCGAGCGGGCTATGCCGTGACCGACACGATGCGGCTCGACCTGATCGCCAGCAGGTTCGAGCTGAAGGGCGACGGTGATTATGTCGCGGTGGCGGGCAACCGCCTGACCGGCCTGCCGACCAGCGCCCGGCGCGGCAATCCGCCGGGTCGCAGTGCCGCCAGCCGGACGGAGAGCGTCGCGCTGTCGCTGACCGATCCCGACCTGGCCCAGGGCAACCTCGTCACCCAGATCTTCTGGAACCGCACCCGCGACACCTTCGGGGCGGAGATCAACCCGATCGCGACCTTCCAGGATCCGCTGATCGCGCCGGTGGGCACACTGATCGACCAGTCGCAGAACCGCAGCCGCAAGATCGGCGGCAAGATCAGCTATGAGCGCACGATCCCCGGTTTCGAGGCGCTGACCGCGATCGTCGGTTTCGATGCTCTGTGGGACAGGACCGAGCAGCGGCTGATCCTGACGAACCGCGTCTGGGTGCCGCCCAGCGACTTCCGCAGCCTGGCGCCGTTCGGCCAGTTGAACCTCGCGCTGTTCGACAAGGCGGTGCGACTGGCGGGCGGCGTGCGGTGGGAGAATGTCCGCATCCGCATCGACGACTATACCACCCTTGCCACCTCCAACCGCGTCGCGGTGAAGGGCGGCACGCCGACCTTCCAGGACGCGCTGTTCAACGGTGGCGTCATCGTCGAGCCGATCCGCGGCATCCGCGCCTATGCCAGCTATGCCGAGGGTTTCACCGTGCCCGATATCGGCCGCATTACCCGCGCCGTGAACCGGCCGGGCGTTTCGATCGACACCTTCCTCGACATCGCGCCCATCGTCTCGAACAATCGCGAGATCGGCGTCGAGGTGAAACGCGGGCCGTTCGATGCCAGCACCGCCTATTTCTGGTCGTCGAGCGACAAGGGGCAACTCCTGATCGCCAATCCGGGTGGCATCTTCGATGTGCAGCGGCTGCGGACCGAGATCCAGGGGCTGGAGATCAATCTGGGCATGCACCTGCCGCTGCCGGGGACGCGCCTGTCGATCGGCTATGCGCATCTGTCGGGCCGTTATGACAGCAAAACGCCGCCCGACGGGATCGTCGATACCGATCTAGACGGCGCCAACATCTCGCCCGACCGGCTCAACTTGGCGGCCAGCTATGATCGCGGGCCTTGGTCGGCGCGGTTGCAGAGCCAGTTCTTCCTGTCGCGCACCTTCAAGGGGCGTCTGCGCGATCCGCGTAACGACTTTGGCGGCTATACCGTCGTTGACGGGACCATCGCCTATAATATGGGCAAGGGGACCATCTACCTCGCGGCGCAGAACCTGCTCGACCGCTTCTATATCGACTATTCCAGCGACACCCGGTTGCCGACCGACAATTTCAGCTATTTCGCCGGGCGCGGGCGTACCGTTACGCTGGGCTGGGACGTGAGGTTCTGACGATGAAGTGGCTCGATCTGCTCCACCGCTGGACGGGCGGCGTCATCGGTCTGGTGCTGGGTCTGCTGGGTCTGACCGGATGCCTGCTGGTCTGGAAGACCGCGCTGATCCTAGTGCCGGGCAAGGCGATGCCGCTGATCCGCGATCCGGCCTCCGTCGCGGCGGCGGTCCAGCGCCTGCTCCCGCAGCCCAAGGGCGGCGAGAGCGTGGTGTTCGCCGACAACGGCTTTGCCCTGCACCAGCTTCGCCTTGCCCATGGGGCAGGGGCCTATGCCGATCAGGGTGGGCGGGTCGTCGATCGCTGGAGCAGCCAGTGGGAGCGGCCCGAGCTGTGGCTGTTCGATTTCCACCACCATCTGTTCGCCAGCGATATCGGCGAGACGGTGATCGGCATCGCCGGGTTGTGCGGGCTGTTCTTCGTGGTGTCGGGCACGATCCTGTGGTGGCGAACCCGGCGGACGTTCAAATGGCGGCTGTTGCCCAAGCGGATGAGCCGTCCGGCGATCCTCATGCATCACCGCGATCTGGGGATCATCGTTGCGCCGCTGCTGCTGCTGTCGAGCATCACCGGCGCGGCGATGGTGTTTCGGCCAGTGGCGATGATCGTCGTCGCACCCTTCGGCTCCCCCGCCAAGGCGCTGGCGGCGCTGCGGCCGGGCAAGGTGCATGGCGGACCGCTGGCGGCCAGCCCGCCCTGGCAAGCGATGCTGACGACGGCGAGCCGGCGTTTCCCCGACGCGGTTCCCCGTATCCTGACCATGCCGCGCAAGCCGGGGGACCCGATCATGCTGCGGATGCGGCGGGCAGACGAATGGTTGCCCAATGGGCGAACCACCCTGGTCTTCGACGCCGCCACCGGCCGTCTGTTGTCGAGCAACGACGCGATGGCGATGCCGCGAGCTGCCCGCGTTTATAACATGCTTTATCCGCTCCATGCCGGGCGTGTCGGCGGATTGGCGTGGAAGCTGCTGATGACCGTCAGCGGCCTGGCCCTGACCCTGCTGGGGTCGTTGGCGGTCTGGACCTTCTGGTTCCGGCGGCCACGCCGCCCCGTCAGAGCATCCCGCCTATAGAGGATTACCGAGGCTTTTGCAGGGCAGAGGCGAGTGCGATACCGGCCGCCAGTTGCAACAGGCCATAGGCTCGGCGGCGCAGGGGACGGTCGGCGAAGGGGCGGACGAGCAGATCGACCGCCGGGACGTCCGATCGCCAGAGTTCGACATGCCGTTTCGGCTGCAACAGGCCGAGCAGCCCGTCGCCGATCATGAAGACGGCGGCCATTTCGCCGCTGCGGCGCAGGCCGATCTGAAGGTTGGTCCGGTCGCTCATCGCCGCTCTCCCAAAACACCCCAACGCGAAAGAGGGGTTATGGTCGCATGGCGGCGGGCCTGCCGCGCGACTCAGGCGGCGGCGCGTTCTTCTTCGATGATGGCCCGTGCCAGGACCGCGCACTGGCCGCATTTGGGCTGGCGACCCAGCGCCTGATACATCTGACACGGGGTCATGGAACCGGCGCGAGCCGCGTCGCGGACCTGGGATTCCCGGATGGCATTGCAGACGCAGACGACCAAGGCGCTCTCCATCGATTACGCCTCCCGTCTAGCGCTAATGAGAGTGGATCGCAAGCATATTGCGAGGCGTTTGCAGAAAATTATCGCGTTCTGCCAACCATTCCCCGGCTCGCCAGTCGCCATAGGCGCTCGAGCGGTCCCTGTCCGAAACGGGCGAGCCAGGGCTGCGACCAAAGCATCATCAACCCCCACATCAGGGGCGCCAGCATATAGAGTTCTGCCCGGTTCCAGCGGGCGAACTGCCCCAGGCCGTGACCGTAGAAGACCGCCGTCATGAGGAGGCTGGTTGCGATATAGTTGGTGAAGGCCATCCGCCCCGCCGCCGCGATCCGGACCGTCCACCAGCCGCCCGGCCGCATCAGCAGCAGGATCAGTGCGGCATAGCCGATCGTCCCGATCAAGCGGAAGGGCACGTTCAGGAGCAGCTCGACCAGAGTGACCGCGCGAACGTCGTATCCGCTGGCCATGATACCGAAAGCCATCGCGGCATAGGCGGGGATGGTCAGGCCAAGGCCCATTATCGCCCAGCGGCGATAGGCGGCGCGCGGCCAGTCGCCCGTCAGGAAGCCCGACTTGAACGCGGCCATGCCCAGCAGCATGGCGCTGAGCGTGTCGGGGCCGATCTGAACGAGGTCGATCAACGGATTGCCGTTATTCTCCAGCCGAAAGTCGGTCGCCATGGCCCAGGACCCGCGCATCGCTGCGATCTCAGGCGCGAGGCTGGCGGCGGGAGGCGTGCCGAACGCCAATTGATAGCTATCCCACAGGCTCGCCATTTGGGGCGTATTCCGCGCGGCGGCGACGAACAGCCCCAGACAGTCCAGCGCACCGAATGCCATGGACAGTCCGGCAAAGCCCAGGGCGGTCCAACACAAGGCCCGTGGCGTCAGGCCGACAAAGGCGAGGGCGACGATCCCGACCAGCGCATAATGGGCCAGGATATCGCCGGTCCAGATGAAGGTCAGGTGGACCAGACCCAGGACGAACAGCACCGCCATCCGCCGCAGATGGAAGGACGCTCCGTTCCACCCCGCCGCATCCGCCCGCTGGATGACCAGCAGCGTCGATGCCCCGAACAGCAGCGAGAACAGCCCCCGCATCCGACCGTTGACGAAGCTTTCGGTCAGGAACCACATGGCGATGTCGATCGGTCGCCGCCCGCCCCATGCCATCGGGTTGGAATAGGCCGGGTCGGGCAAGGCGAAACCGGGCAGATTGGCGAGCAGGATCGCCATCACCGCCACCCCGCGCAGCACGTCCAGCGACAACAGCCGCTCACCGGGGGCGGCCGACGTCAGGGTGGGGGCAGGGGCAGGACTGTCGGCCAAGGAATAGCTCCGTCGCACTTGCCGGGGCTTAGCCTGCGTTGGCGGGGATGCAACCACCGTGCTGGCGACGCATTGGAATCCCATGGGATTATCGCCTCGCCTGACCGGCCGCGCCACCGCGCGCGCGCATCACTCGCCCGCCGCGTCGGCATTCCTGCGCAAGATCGAGCCGCTGTTCGCAGGACGGGAGGTCACGGGCGGGCCGTTGCTGCTCGCGACGATCTTGGCGCTGGCGATGACCAACAGCCCCTGGGCGGGCGGCTTCGAGCGCTTCTGGGATACGCCCGTCACCATCGGGTTCGGAACGAGCGAGGTGTCGCACCGGCTGGCCGAGTGGATCGACCACGCGCTTCTCCCGCTGTTCTTCGTGATCGTCGGCGCGGATGTGAAGCGGGAAATGGCGATAGGGCCATTGGCGCACTGGCGCAGCGCGGCGTTTCCCCTGTCGGGGGCGTTGGGCGGGATGCTGGTGCCGGTGGGGCTCTATCTGGCGGTCGCCGGGGGCACGCCCGCGCAACCCGGCTGGGGGGCGGTCATCACCACCGACACGGCTTTCGGCCTCGCGCTGATCGCGGTGTTTGCGAACCGGCTGCCTGCGGGCTTGCGCGCGACGATGCTGGCCTTCGCGGCCGTCGACGATGTCGGCGGGCTGCTGGTCATCGCCTTCGCCTATAGCGGCGCGATCGATCCATGGGGGCTGGTTGTCGCGGCGGCTGGGCTGGCGGGCATCATGGGGCTACGCCGGATCGGCTGGGTGTCGTCGGTGCCCTATGTGCTGCTCGCGTTGGTCGTGTGGGGCGGCGTTCTGGAGTCCGGCATCCATGCAACGATCGCCGGGGTTCTGATCGGCCTGACCGTCCCCGTCGAGCCCCGGCTGCAACAGCATGCCTTTGCGCAGCGGGTCCAGCGACGCGTCGACGAATTCCGCGACGCGCATGATGCGGCCGAGGATGCCCATGACGACGAGGAAGAGCATCGGCATCGCGAGCGGGCCGAGGAACGGCTGGGCTATCTGCACGAAATGGCGTCCGCGACCCGTGAGGCGAGCAGCCGGTTGATCGAGGTGCTGACCCCCTGGGTCAATTACGTCGTGCTGCCGCTGTTCGCGCTGTCGAACGTGCGCATCCACATTTCGGGGGATCTGCTGTCGATGATCGGGGGGCCGCTGGTGATGGGCGTGGTGCTGGGCCTCGTGATCGGCAAGCCGCTGGGCTTCCTGACCTTCACATGGGCGGCGACTGCGCTGGGTCTGGCGCGGCGGCCCGACCAGGTGACATGGCCGATGGTGGCGGGCGTCGGCGCTTTGGCCGGGATCGGCTTTACGATCTCGCTATTCATCGCGGGGCTGGCATTCGGCGACGGCGAGATGCGCGAGGCGGCGTCGCTGGGCGTGCTGCTGGCCTCGGTGCTGGCGGCGGCGATCGGCTATGCGATCCTACGCCACTGTGCGGAGCCCCGGCACGCCGCCGAGGCTCCGTCAGAGGATTAGGGGCAGAGCGTTAGGCGAGGGCGGCGTCCGCGCCCATCAGCGCGGGGAAAAAGCCCTCATGCGCGCGACGCAGATCGTCCAGCGCCACGACGAAATCGCCGTCCTCGCGCTCGAAGATCAGGCGCGTGCCCGCCGTGCGGCCGATCCGCTCGACCTCGACGCCCGCCTGATGCGCGTTCGCCAGGAAGTCCATCAGCGCGGTATCCTCGACCGTGGCGAGGTACAGGCCCTGATCCTCGGCGAAGAGCTGACGGCAGGCCTCGCCCTGTTCCGGGAACTGGATCAGCGCGCCGATATTGCCCGCCAGCGCCATCTCGGCGACCGTCACCGCGATGCCGCCGTCCGAGACGTCGTGCACGGCGGTCAGATGGCCAGCGGTGATCGCCTCGCGGACCAGATCGCCGGTACGACGTTCCGCATCTAGGTCGATCGACGGGGGCGGGCCAGCCTCGCGGCCTTCGATCCCATGCACCTCGCACAGCCAGAGCGACTGGCCGATTTCGCCCTTGGGGGTGCCGATCAGCACGATGACGTCACCCGTGCCCTTGAAGGCCACCGTCGCCGACTTGGACCAGTCGGCCATCAGACCGACGCCGCCGATCGCCGGGGTCGGCAGGATCGCCGAGCCCCCGCCGGTCGCCTTGGACTCGTTGTAAAGCGAGACGTTGCCCGACACGATCGGATAGTCGAGCGCGCGGCACGCCTGGCTCATGCCCTCGAGGCAACCGACGATCTGGCCCATGATCTCGGGGCGCTGCGGGTTGGCGAAGTTGAGGCAGTTGGTGATGGCGAGCGGCTTGGCACCGACCGCCGTGATATTGCGCCACGTCTCGACCACGGCCTGCATGCCGCCGGTCACCGGATCGGCATAGCAATAGCGCGGCGTGCAGTCGGTGCTCATTGCGAGCCCCTTTTGCGTGCCATGGACGCGGACCACGGCGGCGTCGCCTCCGGGGCGCTGCACCGTATCGCCGCCGACCATATGGTCATACTGCTCCCAGATCCACCGGCGCGAGGCGATGTCGGGCGAGCCCATCAGCTTCAGCAGATCGGCGGCCGGGTCCTGGCAACCCGGCGAGGTGATCGCGGCGGGCACCTCGGTCGGCACATGCGGACGGTCGTAGAGCGGGGCGTCGTCGGCCAGGGGGGCGAGCGGGATGTCGCACACCACCTCGCCCTTGTGGCGCAGGACCATACGGCCGGTCTCGGTAACATGGCCGATGACCGCGAAATCCAGTTCCCACTTGCGGAAGATCGCCTCGGCGAAATCCTCGCGGCCGGGCTTCAGCACCATGAGCATGCGCTCCTGGCTCTCCGACAGCATCATCTCATAGGCCGTCATGCCCTCTTCGCGCTGGGGCACGTCATCCATGATCAGTTCGATGCCGACGCCGCCCTTGGACGCCATCTCGACCGACGACGAGGTCAGGCCCGCCGCGCCCATGTCCTGGATCGCGACGATCGCGTCCGACGCCATGAGTTCCAGGCACGCCTCGATCAGCAGCTTCTCGGTGAAGGGGTCGCCGACCTGCACGGTCGGACGCTTCGCCTCCGCATCCTCGCCGAAATCGGCCGACGCCATGGTCGCGCCATGGATGCCGTCGCGGCCGGTCTTAGAGCCCACATAGACGATCGGATTGCCGACGCCGCTGGCGGCCGAATAGAAGATCTTGTCCTGATCGGCGACGCCCACGGTCATCGCGTTGACCAGGATGTTGCCGTCATAGGCCGGGTGGAAATTCACCTCGCCCCCCACGGTGGGCACGCCGACGCAGTTGCCGTAACCGCCGATGCCATGGACGACGCCCGAGATCAGGTGGCGCATCTTGGGGTGATCGGGACGGCCGAAGCGCAGCGCGTTCAGGTTGGCGACCGGCCTCGCACCCATGGTGAACACGTCGCGCAGAATGCCGCCGACGCCGGTCGCCGCGCCCTGATAGGGCTCGATGTACGAGGGATGGTTGTGGCTCTCCATCTTGAAGATGGCGGCCTGGCCGTCGCCGATATCGATGACGCCCGCATTTTCGCCGGGACCACAAATGACCTGGGGCCCCTCGGTGGGCAGCTTCTTCAGGTGGATGCGGCTCGACTTGTAGCTGCAATGCTCGGACCACATGACCGAGAAGATGCCAAGCTCCACGAGGTTCGGCTCGCGGCCCAGCGCGGTCAGGACGCGCTGATATTCTTCTTCGGACAGGCCGTGGTCGGCGACGATCTGGGGCGTGATCTCGGTCATGGCCCGCGCCTTTAACGTGGTGTCGCGGGTTCGTCACTATCGGTCTTGCGCCAGATGCGTCATGATCGCCGCGGGGCAACAAGCAAGGGGCGGGCGCAGTGATTCTGGCGTTGATGATGGGTGCCGCTCTGGCGGGGGGCGAACTGCCGCCCAAGCGGGAGCGGGCGATGCTGGCCGAGGCACAGCATATCTATCGAGGTGCTGGAAACCGTCTTTGGCCGGGCTTTGCCAAGGTGCCCCTGGACTTGGTGCTGATCGGGCCGAAGCGCGAGACCCTGTTTTGCCACCGGGCGGTCAAGGGCTTTGCGTCAGCGGGGCGTGATCCGCTCACAAAATGTTCGTTGCAGATCCGCCCTCGTGAACTGGATATCGGCCTGTCCGCCGCTGCCGATTTCTTTTCGGGCGGGGAGACGATCGCGATCGGTTATCCCGAGGCTTTGGAAATGAGCGCCGCCTATTGGAAAGCCATGGTGCTGCACGAGGCATTCCATCTCTATCAATCGCATATGCCCAACTACGCCCGAACAGTCGAAGCATTGGGCTTAAGTGCTGGATCGAGCGATGGCAGCTGGATGCTCAATTATCCATTCCCCTATGCCGACCCTGGAGTGGGGGCGGCCTTTTTGACGATGGGGAATGCGGCCTTGGCCTTTCTGGACGCCAAGTCGCCACAGGAGCGTCGTTCTGCGACCAATGCCTATGTGACGGCGCGTGAGGCGGCGCTGGCGAAGGTCAGTCCGGCGGACCGGCGCTATTACGAGTTTCAGGTCGGTCAGGAAGGCGTTGCGCGCTGGACCGAACTGACCCTGGCCCGGCAAGGCGATGCCGCCATGCGCAACGACTCGGCGGGACGCTGGAGCGGACTTGCAACGAGCCTGCGCGCGGTTCGCGACCAAGGCTTGAAGGTCTGGAAACGAAGCGCATTATACGTCTATGGCGCGATCGAAGCAGAGATGTTGGAGCAAGCGGGCGTGAATTGGCGCGAGGAGTATCGCCGCCATCCCTTCGGTCTTGGTGATCAATTGAAGCGGCTGAACTAACCCAGCCGCATCGCCACCGCGATGGCGACGCCGGAAAAGGCCAGTGCGGTCGCGATCCAGCCTGCGCCGGTGCGGATCGCCGCTTCGATGCCGCTGGTGGAAAGGCCCGACTGTTCGCTCTCCAGCTTGCGGGTGGTCGCGCGGATCAGGCGGGGGAGGTCGTCGCCCAGCCGGTCGAGCTCCAGCGCCAGCGCTGCGGCCCGCCTGGTCCAGCGTTCGGGGGCGAGACGCGCCTCTACGATTCGTGTGCTGGCCCGGCGCAGCGCGGCCGACAGGTCGAAGTCGGGCTGGATGCCGCTCAGCACGCCGTCGATGGTGATGAGCGCCTTGAACAGCAGCAGCATGTCGGGCTGCAGGACGATGCGTTCTTCGCGCAGTACCGGGAATATGTCGCCGAGGATCGCCGCGAGCCGCAACGCGCCGCCACCATGCCGGGCCACCAGCCGGTCCGCGACCGCCTGAAAGCGATCGGGCGGAATATCATCGGTTTGCGACCATTGCTTCAGCGTCTCTGCCAGCAAGGCCGGGTCGCTGTTCGCGATCGACTGGGTAAAGGCGATCACCTCTTCGCGCCGACGCGGGGAAACATGGCCGATCAGGCCGAGGTCGAGCATGGCGATCCGGTTGCCGGGCAGGCAGAGCAGATTGCCGGGATGCGGGTCGCCGTGGAAGCGCCCGTTGATGAGCGTCATGTCGAGCACGATGTCCGCCCCGGCCGAGGCGATGGCCGACGGATCGATCCCCGCCTGTTGCAGGATCGCGGCGTTGCGCGGCGGCACGCCTTCGATGAAGTCCATCACCAGCAGTGTTTCGGACGTCTGCGTCCAGTGGATCGTCGGGACGACCACCCGCGTGTCGCCTGCGAAATCCTCACGCATGCGGTCGGCGTTACGGCCTTCGTTGGTGAAGTCGAGTTCTTCCAGGATGTCGCGGCCGAGTTCGCGCACCATTCGTACCGCGCCATAGCGCCGAGCTTCGGCATTGGTCGCCTCGACCATCACGGCGAATTGGGTCAGCAGGCGCAGGTCGGCTTCCATCACCGGGCGGATGCCGGGGCGGCGGATCTTGAGGACGACCTCCGTGCCATCCGCCAGCGCCGCGCGGTGAACCTGCGCGATCGAAGCGGCGGCCAGCGGTTCGGGATCGAACCGGGCGAAGGCGGTCTCGGGCGGCTCGCCCAGCGCGGCTTCCACCTGTTCGCGCAAGTCAGCGAAGGGCAGGCGCGGAGCGGCGCTGTGGAGTTGTTCGAGCTCGGCAATCCATTCGGGCGGCAGCAGGTCGGCGCGGGTGGCCAGGATCTGGCCGAGCTTGACCCAGACCGGGCCGAGGGCCTCCATCGCCTGCCGAGTGCGCGCGGGCAGGTCGAAGGGCAGGGCATCCGGATCCCGCCGCGCCGGATCGAGCCCGAGCCGCGCCAGCAGCATGTCCAATCCGAAGCGCGAAGTGGTCGCGATCACCTCGGCCAGTCGGGTGCGGTCGCGTGCGGCAACCCGGATCGCACCCAGCATCATGGCCTTAGATATAGGGCGGCTGGGTATAGCCCGCCGGGCTGAGCGTGAAAATTTCGCAGCCCTCTTCGGTAATGCCGATGGAATGCTCGAACTGTGCCGACAGCGAGCGGTCGCGTGTCACCGCCGTCCAGCCGTCATCGAGCAGCTTCACGTCGGGGCGCCCGATATTGATCATCGGTTCGATGGTGAAGATCATGCCGGGCTTCAGCTCGGGGCCGGTGCCGGGGCGACCGACATGGACGACTTCGGGCGCGTCGTGGAACAACAGGCCCAGGCCATGGCCGCAGAAATCGCGGACCACGCCGTAACGATGCTTTTCGGCATGCTGCTGAATGGCATGGGCGACATCGCCCATATGATTGCCGGGCCTGGCCTGCTCGATGCCCAGCATCAGGCACTCATAGGTCACCTCGACCAGCTTGCGCGCCTTGAGCGGCACGTCGCCGATCAGGTACATGCGGCTCGTATCGCCATGCCAGCCATCGACGATCGGGGTGACGTCGACATTGACGATATCGCCCGACTTCAACGTCTTTTCGGACGGAATGCCGTGGCAGACGACATGGTTGATCGAGATGCAGGTCGAATGGGTGTAACCGCGATAGCCCAGGGTCGCGGGCACGCCGCCGCGCTCGAGGATGAACTGGTGGATCAGGCGGTCGATCTCGGCGGTGCTGACGCCCGGCACCATGTGCGGGACCAGCATGTCCAGCGTCTCGGCGGCCAGACGGCCCGCCTTGTGCATCCCGTCGAACGCCTCGCGGCCCCAGAGCTTGATCGCGCCGGTCCGCCCCTGGGGCGCGTCGGCTGAAACGGTCACATAATCGGTCATGACGGCGATATAGCGTGGCGCGACTGTTTTTGCGAGGCTATGTCGGGCGCATGGAAACCGCGACCCCATCCGAGCGCATCTGGACCGCCGCGCTGATCGTCATCGGCGACGAAATCCTCTCGGGCCGGACGCAGGATCGCAACATCGCGCAGCTGGCCACCTGGTTGAACGTACAAGGCATAAGATTGGCCGAAGTGCGGGTCGTCGCCGACCGGCCGGACGCGATCGGCGAAGCGGTGAACACGCTGCGCGTCCGCAACGACTATCTGTTCACGACCGGCGGCATCGGGCCGACGCATGACGACATCACGGTCGACGCGATCGCTGCGGCGCTGGGCGTGCCGGTGATCGAGCATCCCGAAGCCCGCGCGGTCCTGGAGGATTATTATACAACACGCGGCGGGGTGACTGCCGCCCGCGCCCGGATGGCGCGGACGCCGGAAGGCGCCTCACTGATCCCCAATCGTGTGTCGGGCGCGCCGGGTATCCGCATCGGCAACATCTTCATCATGGCGGGCGTGCCGCACATTACGGCTGGCATGCTCGACGCGCTGACCGGCACGCTGGAGGGCGGCCGCCCGGTCGTGTCGGGAACAATCGGCTGCTGGGTCGGCGAGAGCGAGGTCGCCGAGTTGCTCCGTCAGACCGAAAAGACGCATGAGGGCGTGGCCATCGGCAGCTATCCCTTTTTCCGCGAGGGGCGGACGGGGGCGAATTTCGTCGTGCGAAGCCCCGATGCGGTGCAGGTCGACGCCTGTCTGCGGGATCTGACCCTCGCTCTGGAAGCCGATGGTCGCAACGTCATCGCGGGCGGCATCTGAGCCGCCGATCCTTTTGAATTGTTCGTACTTTTTCAAGACTGGCGCCCTAAAGGCGGGTCATGAGGTAGCGTATGCCTACCCCGAATGGTCGATGATATGGAGTGGTTCCGGATGCGGATTGCGGTGACTGGAACAGGGTGGATCGTTCGCCCCGATGCGGTTTTGGGACTCTAAGCCAATGGCCGCCCCCATCCTCGTTACCGGTGTGGCAGGCTTTATCGGTCACGCCACCGCCCATCGCCTGCTCGCACGTGGTGAGACGGTCATCGGGATCGATAATCTCAACGACTATTACGAACCGGCGCTGAAGCGAGCGCGGCTTGCCAGTTTGCAGGGCGTTCCCGGATTTTCCTTCCATGCGATGGATGTTGCGGATGCCGGAGCCGTCGCCGCGCTGTTGCGGGACCATGGCGTGGACCGCGTCGTCCACCTCGCGGCGCAGGCGGGCGTGCGCCACAGCATCGACCATCCCTTCGCCTATGAACGGTCCAATATCGGCGGGCAACTCGCGGTGCTGGAGGCCTGTCGCCACCAGCCGGGTTTCGTCCATCTCGTCTATGCCTCGTCCAGCTCGGTCTATGGCGACAAGCCGATGGGCGGGCAAGGGTTCAGCGAGGACGAGCCGTCCGTTTCCCCCGTGTCACTCTATGCCGCGACCAAGCGCGCCTGCGAATTGATGAGCCAGTCCTATGCGGCGCTCTACGGCTTTCCACAGACGGGGCTGCGCTTCTTCACCGTCTATGGCCCATGGGGGCGGCCGGACATGGCCTATTTCTCGTTCACCCGGAAAATCCTGAACGGCGAGCCGATCGAGATTTTCGGCGAGGGCCGGATGGCGCGCGACTTCACCTATATCGCGGACATCGTCGACGGCATCGTGGGTGCGCTGGACCACCCGCCCGAGCGCGGTAGCCACCGCATCCTGAACATCGGCGACAGCCAGCCGGTCGGTTTGATGGACATGATCTCCACGCTCGAGCGGACGCTGGGCCGCAACGCGATCAAGATCATGAAGCCGATGCAGCCGGGCGACGTGACCGCCACCTATGCCGATGTGTCGAAGCTCAACGCGCTGACCGGCTATGCCCCCAAGGTCGCACTGGCCGAAGGCCTGGAGCGCTTTGTCGCCTGGTATCGCGATTATTATCGCGTGTAAGAGGACGCGACGGCCATCGGTGTGATGGAGCGGGTGAAGGGAATCGAACCCTCGTATTCAGCTTGGGAAGCTGCTGCTCTACCATTGAGCTACACCCGCGTCGTGGTGCTGCCTATTCAAGCCATGGGAATTTAGCAAGCGGTTGGGGCCAAATTTCTTCGGGGTCGTCAGCCCAGGATCGACTGGCCCAGCGCCATGGTCTTGCCGTTGGTTACGATCACCCGGTCGCCCAGTTTCGTCGCGGCGAACAGCTTTTTGGCAAAGCCGGTAGGTACGCCGATACAGCCATGGGTGGCGTTGCCGTAGCGCACATCGCTGGCGTGGATGGCGACGCCGTCATTGGTCAGCCGCAGCATATAGGGCATGGGCGCGTCGTACAGATTGGAGACGTGGTCCGCGTCCTTTTGCAGGATGGGAAACACGCCGAGGGGCGTCGGCATATTGTCCGCACCATAGATGATCGCAGCTGTCCCGATCTCATAGCCGTCGCGGAAGATCGAGACGACCTGCGCGGTCAGATCCACCGTGATGACGATGGGACCGCCGGGCGCGCCGCTTTCATCCCATACGAAGTCGCCGTGCTTCAATGGCCCCTTCAGGTCCAGGATACGGCGGACGACGAAGGGCGCGGGCGTCGGGGTAGGCGAGGGGGCCGCGACCGGTGGCGGCGGAAGGATGCGTGGCGCTGTCGTCTTGGCGGGCCGGGGCGCGTCATCGCGAGCGGCATGGCGGGCCAGCATCACGCCGCCGCCCGCCACGCCCAGAAGTATGGCTCCCGCCAGAATTTGCAGCGCTCTCATCCCGCGCCTTCTACCACCCCTTCTTCAACAAGGGATTAGCGGATTTCGACCGTGACATGGCCGAGCGCGGCCATCCCCTCCAGCCGCCGATGGATCGTCGCGCTGGTCAGCGCCGTGTCGATGCCCTCGACCGACAGGACCACGGCATGGGCGGTGGGTCCGATCCGCCAGATGTGGAAGTCGTGGATGCGCAGGTCGCCGGGTGCCTCCACCCGGTCGCGGACCTGACTGGCGAGCTTGGGATCGGCCGCGTCGAGCAATACGGTCGAGGCCTGGCGCATCAGTCCGACCGACCAGTTGGCGATGACCGCCGCACCGAGCAGCCCGACCGCCGGATCGAGCCAGACCCAGCCCAGATAGCGCCCCGCCACCAAAGCCAGGATGGCCATGACCGAGGTCAGCGCATCCGCCAGGACATGGATATAGGCCGCGCGCATGTTGGTGTCGCCGCCATAGCGGTCATGCGAATGCCCGTGATCATGGTCATGATCGTGATGATCGTGCGAATGGCCGTGGCCATGGGAGTGGCCGTGGCTGTGTCCATGATCATGCCCGTGGCCATGGCCGAGCAGCCAGGCGCTGGCGATGTTGACCAGCAGACCCAGTACCGCGACGAAGATCGCATCCCCGAATGCAACCGCATGCGGATCGGCCAACCGCATGACCGACTCATAGGCGATGCCCAGCGACACCAGCCCCAGCACCATCGCCGATCCGAAGCCCGCCAGTTCGCCGACCTTGCCGGTGCCCCAGCTATAGCGCGGATTGGCGACATGACGCTTGGCATAGGAATAGGCGATCGCCGCGATCCCCAATGCCCCGACATGGGTCGCCATGTGGAAGCCATCGGCCAGCAGCGCCATCGATCCGGTCAGATAGCCCGCGACGATCTCGCCGACCATCATCCCCGTCGACAGCCACACCACCAGGCGGGTGCGGCGCGCATTCTCGTCATGGGCATGGCCCAGATAGTCATGGCTATGCGTATTCATGGGGGCGTTCACGGGGCTGTTCACGGCAAGACGTCCTTGATCGGCAATCAGCGGAAATGACGGCGGAGCAACTTGGCCAGCTCGGTCGCCGCGGCCTTGCGTTCCTCGTCGGACAGGTCGGGGGCTGCGACATGGGCGTGGAGGTGATCCTCGACCAGCTCGTCCATCAATCCCGCCACCGCGCCGCGAACGGCCGCGACAAGATGCAGCGTCTCGGCGCAATCGGCTTCGGCCGTCACCGACCGCTCGATCGCGGCCACCTGTCCCGCGATCCGCCGGACACGCGCGATGATCTTTTCCTTGCTGGTAGTGACATGCGCCATAATGGATAGGGGTATAGGGTATATGGCAGTTTCGATCAACTGGCGGGTTGCATATCCGCTGCGGCATCCGTCAGAAGGGCTGCCATGAAGAGCAAAGGTACGGGCATGATGGGAAAAATTCGGCGTGGGGGTTTGATAGCGGTGGCATTGACCGCATCCGCCCCGGCGGCGGCGGAGTCGATCCTGTTCGTCGGCAACAGCTTCACCTTCGGCGCGCATTCGCCGGTCATGCGCTATCGCCCCGATCTGGTCCGCGACCTGAACCGGGAAGGCATTGGCGGCGTGCCCGCGCTGTTCAAGACCTTTGCGAAGGAAGCGGGCCAGGACTGGCAGGTCAGCCTGGAAACCGCGCCCGGTCGCGACCTCGCCTATCATTACGAGCAGAAGCGCAAGGAGATCGACCGGCGCTGGGATGTCGTCGTGCTACAGGGCTATAGCACCCTCGATGCGCAGCGGCCGGGCGATCCGACGCGTCATGCCGAGGCCGCCGGGCTGCTGACCGCCATGCTGCGCCGGGCCAATCCGCGTGTTCGGGTCGAGCTGGTGTCCACCTGGAGCCGTGCGGACCTGACCTATCGTACCGCCAGTCCCTGGCGCGGCAAGCCGATCACCGCGATGGCGGACGATCTGGCGGTCGGCAACGCCTATGCCGTGCGACGCTATCCCGAAATCTCGGGTACGATCCCGGTGGGGCAGGCATGGAACAGGGCCTGGGCAGAGCGGGTCGCCGATCCGAACCCTTATGACGGCATCGCCTTCGGACAGGTCGATCTGTGGAGCTGGGACCAGTATCATGCCAGCGCGGCAGGCTATTATCTGGAGGCGCTGGTCGTCTTCGGAAAGATCACCGGGTTCGACGTCCGGCGGCTGGGCGAACAGGAGCGGGCGGGGATCGATCTCGGGCTGGAGCCGCGTCTCATCGGCCGGTTGCAGGCGATCGCCCATGCCGAGGTGACGGCCGTCACGCCGTAACGATCGCGCCATCGCGCACCGTGACCGGCCAGGGCGTCAGGCGCTGTCCCATACAGGGGCCGCCCAGACATTGGCCGTCCGCCACGTCGAAAATCGCACCGTGCCAGGAACAGACGATCCGTTCCCCATTCGGGGTCAGATAGGCGTCGAGTTCCTGTGCCAGCGGCAAGCCCATATGCGGGCAGCGGTCGACATAGCCTTGGACCGCTTCGCCACGCCGCACGACGAAGCCGTGAAAACGGCCCGCCCGCATCTGGAGCACGAAATTGCGTGCCGCGCCGTCGGCGACGGTATCGAGTGGGCCGAGCGTGATCCCGGCGGGCGTAGCGGTCAGGCGTTCGTCGCTCATGCCGCGTCGCCCTGAACCTCGGGTGATGCCTCGGGCACCCGTTCGCGCAGGCGCTGGGACGCCGCGACGAGCAGGGGAAAAGGCGACAGGTCGACAGCGAACCGCTGGGCATTATAGACTTGCGGGAGGATATGGCAGTCGGCCAGCGTCGGCGTATCGCCATAGGCATAGCCCGCGCCGTGCCGCTCGATCAGCGTCTCCAGTGCGGCGAAACCCTCCGTCACCCAATGGCCGATCCAGCGGGTGATGGTGGCTTCGTCGGTGCCCATATCCTGCCGCAGCATCGTCAGGACGCGCAGATTGTTGATCGGGTGGATATCGCACGCCACGATCGCCGCCATCGCCCGCACCACGGCCCGCCCGGCGCTGTCGCCGGGGAGTAGCGGCGGATCGGGATAGCGTTCCTCCACCCATTCGAGAATGGCGGGGCTCTGGATCAGCGGACCGTCCGGCCCCTCCAGCACCGGCACCAGGCCCTGCGGCTGGAGCGCGCGATAATCGGCGGCTCGCTGCGCCCCCATACGCAAGTCGTGAGCGACGCTGATATAGGACAAGCCTTTCAACGCCAGTGCCAATCGCACCCGATAGGCGGCGCTCGACCGCCAATAGCCGTGGAGAGTCAGGCTCATAGGGGCAGCTTGGCCTTGGGAAAGTCCTTCCACACGGCGTCGTAATCGAGCTGCGCATGCGACAGCGCATGGGTCGTCGGGCGATAGGGCCAGCAGCTTTCGACCATGAAGGCCATGGTGCCTTCGATCCGGTGCGGCTTCAGCTCCGCGTTGCTCGCCCCCTGCCAGCTGGCGAGGTCGGGGCCGTGGCCCGCCATCAGATTGTGGAGCGACAGGCCGCCGGGTCGGAAACCTTCCGCCTTGGCGTCATAGGCGCCGGTGATCAGGCCCATCGCCTCCGACATGACGTTGCGATGGAACCAGGGCGGACGGAACGTGTCCTCCGCGACCATCCAGCGCGGTGGAAACAGGACCAGATCGGCATTGGCGCGGCCCGGCACGTCGCTGGGTGAGGTCAGCAGGGTGAAGATCGACGGATCGGGATGGTCGAAGCTGACCGTGTTGATCGTGTTGAAATGCGACAGGTCGTAGCGCCAGGGCGCGAGATTGCCGTGCCACGCCACCACGTCGAGCGGGCTGTGGTCGAGCGTCATCGTCCAGAGCGAGCCGAGGAATTTCTGGACCACCTGGGTCGGCTCGTCGCGATCCTCGAACCAGGCAATGGGCGTCTCGAAATCGCGCGGATTGCCCAGCCCGTTCGCGCCGATGGGGCCCAGATCGGGCAGGCGGAACAGGCTGCCATGGTTTTCCGCGACATAGCCCGCCGCCTCGCCATCGGGCAGTTCGACGCGGAAGCGGACGCCGCGCGGGACCAGCGCGATCTGGCCTGGCGCGATGTCGATCCGGCCCAGCTCGGTCAGGATGACCAAGCGGCCCGATTGCGGCAGGAAGACGAGTTCGCCGTCCGCATCGACGAACACGCGTTCCATGTTGCGGTTGCAGGCATAGACATGGACGGCGACGCCCTCCAGATCCGCCGGATCGCGGTTGGCGAGCATCGTCGTCATCCCGTCGATCCAGTCGGTACCCGGCGGCGTCATCGGCGCCGGATCCCAGCGCAGGCGATTGGGGGGCAGGGGGCTGGTGCTGGTGCCGGGCGCGAAACGCGGCGCGCCGTCATAGGGCTCGTAGGGCGGATGCTCGGCGGTCGGGCGTAGGCGGTAAAGCCAGGAGCGACGATTTTCGTGACGCGGCGCGGTGAAGGCGGTGCCGGACAGTTGCTCTGCATAGAGACCGTAAGCCGGGCGCTTTGGTGAGTTGCGGCCGATGGGGAGGGCGCCGGGAGCCGCCTCGGTCGCGACGTGGTTGCCGAAGCCGGGGATGTAGGATCTCGTCATCTCTTTTCCTCTCCACAACACGCCAGCGCGTCAGACGCGGCCAAGCCGCGCCTTATGCGCTGGCTCGGCCGCGCTGGCCGGGCTTGCTCGCGCACCTTCGTGCGCGCATCGGCGGATGCTTATGCATCCACCGTGATGACGCCGCGCCGGATCTGGTCCAGCTCGATGCTCTCGAACAAGGCCTGAAAATTGCCGTTGCCGAAGCCTTCATTGCCCTTGCGCTGGATGATCTCGAAGAAGATCGGACCGACCATATTCTCGGTGAAGATCTGGAGCAGGATGCCCTCTTCGCCGACATTGCCGTCGATCAGGATACGGTTCTTGCGCAGCCGCTCCAGATCCTCGCCATGGTTGGGCACGCGCTTGTCGACCAGTTCGTAATAGGTCTCGATCGTGTCCTGCAACCGGACGCCGCGTGCGCGCAGCTTTTCGACGGTTTCGTAGATATTGTCGGTGGTCAGCGCGAGATGCTGGATGCCTTCGCCATTATACTCGCGGATGAATTCCTCGATCTGGCTCTTCTCATCCTGGCTCTCGTTCAACGGGATGCGGATCGCCTTGTCGGGGGCGATCATCGCCTGGCTGAACAGGCCGGTCGCCTTGCCCTTGATGTCGAAATACTTCTGTTCCTCAAAGCCGAACAGCTTGGAGTAGAAGCCCGACCAGGTGCGCATCTCGCCGCGCCGGACATTGTGGGTCAGGTGGTCGAGCAGGTCGAGCCCGACATTGTTCTCCATCTCGGCCTGCTGCCAGCCTTCGATCTCGGTCCAGTCGGCGAACAGGTCGCTGCCCGCCTCGACCAGATAAAGATAGCTGCCGCCGATCCCTTCGATCGCCTTGGCATCCGGGGTCAGGCACCCGCGCGCCGCGTCGACCGGGGTGGCACCGCCCTTGACCGCGTGGTCGAACGTCTCGGCCGGGTCGGCGACATAGAAGCCCATGCCGCTGGCCGATGGGCCGTGCTCAGCGCGGAAGTCCGCCGCCTGGCCCTGCTCCTCGGCGTTGAGCAACAGGGTGATGCGGCCCTGCTTGTACCGGGTGATCGCCTTTGCGGGATGGCGATGCGTCGGAACGAAGCCCATCGCGTCGAACTGGCGCGCCAGCGTATCGGGCTCGGGCGTCGTGAATTCGCAGAATGCGAAGCCGTCCAGGCCCAGCGGATTGTTCGGGGTGGTTGCCATGACGTCCAACTCCTGATCCAGTATCTTCCGTTACCAGATCGCAGAATGGAGAATTGGTGTCAAATGTTACGATCTCGCGAATTGCGGCTGGATGGCTTCCTTCCCTATCGCCTGTCGATTACGTCCAATCTGGTCAGTGACCATATCGCCAGCGCCTATCAGCAGCTGTTCGGGCTCACGATTCCCGAATGGCGGCTGATCGCGATCGTCGCGGAGGAAGGCGCGGTCGCCCAGTCGGCGGTGTGCGAGCGCAGCCGGATGGACAAGGTGACGGTCTCGCGCGCCGCCATCGCGATGGTCGGGCGCGGCCTTCTGGCCCGCAACGCGCATGACGGGGACCGGCGCTCGCACCTGCTCGTCCTGACCGAAGCAGGGCGTGAGCTTTACGCCGATGTCGCGCCCAAGGCATTGGAACTGGAGGCGCAGCTATTCGCCGGGTTCACGCCGGACGAGCTGGAGGCGTTCGTGACCATGCTCCACCGGATCGACGCCGTCGCGTTGGCGCAGCGGGATCAACCCAGGATCGTGCGGTAAAGCTGAAGATAGCGATCGGCCATGCGGTCGACGGAGAAGCGGTCGGCCGCCACCTTTCGGCAGGTCGCCCGGTCGATCTCGCCGATCCGGCCGACCGCTTCGATCGCCTGTTCGACGTTCTCGACGAGGAAGCCGTTCACCCCGTCCTCGATCAACTCGGGCATCGATCCACGCCGGATCGCGATGACCGGCGTGCCGCAGGCCATCGCCTCGACGACCGACAGCCCGAACGGCTCGTCGAAGTTGATGAGGTGGAGCAGCGCCTTGGCCTGTCCGAGGGCGTCAGTGCGATCCGTGCCGCCGACCGGACCGCGATAGACGATCCGGTCGTCATCGACATGGGGGCGGACTTCGCGCTCCCAATAGCCCTGATCCTGCACGATGCCCGCCATTACCAGACGGTGGCCGGTCGCCTGGGCGACGGCGATCGCTTCGGCGGCACCCTTGTCGGGATGGATGCGACCGAAGAAGAGAAGATCGTCGCTACCCATTGGATCGAAGGGAAATTCCTCGATCGGGATACCGTGATGGATGGTGTCGGCATAGTGTAGGCGGGGGTGGCGATCCGCGTCCGAGATCGCGACATAGTGTACGCGCTCCTGATACGGCTCGTACATCGGCACGATGCGCTCCGACGAGAAGCCATGGATGGTCGTCACCATCGGGGTGTCGACCAGTCCGGCAAAGGCGTGTGCCGGAAAATCGGCCTGATTGTGGATCAGGTCGAACTCGCCTGCCCGCTCGAACACGGCGGCGAGATGGCGCATTTCCCACACCTTGGCATCGACGCTCGGGTCTTCGGAATAGGGGGCGGGGACGGGGCCCGCCAGCGTGGCGGCGGTGATGCTGTCCTGCGTCGCAAAGAGGGTGACGTCGACGCCGCGCGCGACCAGCGCTTCGGTCAGCAGGCTCGTCACCAGCTCCCAGGGGCCATAGGCGCGCGGTGGGGTCCGCCACGCGATCGGGGCAATCATCGCGATCTTCATGCGGGCGCGTCGACTTTCAAAATAAGGCCCTCATTGGGGCGCAGATGGGAAGGCGTATCGCTCGGCAGATCGCCGAGCGTTGAGAGAATGGGGCGGCCGGTCAGGCGGAGGGGCGCCGATTCCGCACGGAGGTTGAGTGCGACGACGAAGCGTTCACCATCCTGTTCGCGCTCATAGGCGAGCACCGATCCCTCCGCCTCGATCAGCCGGATGGACCCGCTAGCCAGCGCCGGACTGCTTCGCCGGAGCGCCAGCAAGGCGCGGTGAAGGGCCAGCATGGAGTCGGGCTCGGCCAGTTCGTTGGCGACGTTGCGCGCTTGCCAACCGGCTCCCAATGGAAGCCATGGCTCACCGGTCGTGAAGCCGCCCTGCGCGCTGTCATTCCATGGCATCGGCGTGCGCACGGGATCGCGACCGAGCCCCAGGCCCGGCTCGCGCAACTCGCGCGGGTCGCGGACACGGTCGGGCGGAATGACGCCATTCTCCATGCCCAGCTCGTCGCCATAATAGAGCGTCGGCGTTCCGCGCAGCGTCAGCAACAGCATCGCCGCCACCCGCGCCTGCGCCGCACCGCGCTTGGTCGCGCTGCGCGGGCGGTCATGGTTGCCGAGCACCCAGTTGGGCCAGCCGCCAGGGGGCAGGGCGGCTTCATATTCCGCGATCATCCGCGCCAGATGGCGAGCGTCCCAGGGTGCGTCGATCAGCTGGAAGTTGAAGGGCAGATGCACGCCCTCGCCATGCTGCCCATAATAGCGCATCAGCCGCTCGACCGGCAGGTAGATCTCGCCGATCAGCACGCGGTCGTCCCCCTCACGGCCGAACGCATCGGCGATGGCCCGCATGTCGGCGGCGATGTCGTGGACCTCGGGCTGGTCGGTCGAATGGATCTGAAACACCCGGTGCATCTCGCCCGTCGCCGGGTCCCAGTCCGGATTGAGCGGATTGTCCGGGAAGCCCGCATGTTTGACGATGTGCCACAACACGTCGATCCGAAACCCGTCGACCCCGCGCGCGAACCAGAAGCGCAGCACGTCGAGCATCGCGGCGCGAACCTCCGGGTTGCGCCAGTTGAGGTCGGGCTGTTCCTTCAGAAAGGCGTGATAATAATATTGGCCGGTCGCCTCGTTCCAGGTCCAGGCGGGGCCACCGAAGTCGCTGATCCAGTTGTTGGGTGGGCCGCCGTCCGGGGCTGCATCGCGCCAGATATACCAGTCGCGCTTGGGATTATCGCGGCTCGACCGGCTCTCGACGAACCAGGGATGTTGGTCCGAGCTGTGATTGGGCACGAAGTCGAGCAGCAGCTTCAGCCCGCGCGCATGGGCCGAAGCGAGCAGCGAGTCGAAATCGGCCAGTGTTCCGAACCGGCTGTCGACACCGCAATAGTCCGCCACATCATAACCGAAGTCGGCCATAGGTGACGGAAAGATAGGGGAAAGCCAGATCGCGTCGACGCCCAGATCGACGAGATAATCGAGCCGCCGCTCGATCCCCCGGAGGTCACCGATGCCGTCCCCATCGCTGTCCTGAAACGACCAGGGATAGATTTGATAGAGGACAGCCGACTGCCACCAGGGCCGCGCACTCATGCGAACAGGTCCTTGGACAGGCGGGTCATGCGGCAGGCCAGATCGGCCTCGCCGCTCGCCACCAGATAATGGTCGCCCATATCGATGATGCCGGTGGAAAAGACGACGGGCGTCGGCAGATACATCTGGTGTGCGATCGAGGCGGTCAGTTCGGGCGCGGCCTCCATGATCGGCCGATCGTCGGCGAGGCGCAGGATGCGAGTGGGTTCGTCCCTGTCGAGCAATGCCCAGAAGCTGCGATAGATGCCGACCGACTCGCGCCGCTCGACCCCGTGATAAAGGGTCAGCCAGCCATGTTCGGTCAGGATCGGCGGCGTACCTCCGCCGACCTTCATCGCCGACACCGAGTCCTTGCGCGCCCGGATACCGGGCGCCTCCAGCGGTTTCCAATGCAGCGCATCGGGCGAGGTCGCAAAATTGATCGACGGTCCGCCGACAAAGGGGCTGTCGTCGGGATAGGCGAAATACACCTCACCCAGCGGCCGGGTCAGCGCCATGAACCGGCCGTCGACCAGCCCCTCGAAAAACAGCACATCCTTGTTCTGATGGTCGAGGATGATCCCCGCCAGCCGGTAATCCAGGCCGTTGTCCGAGATATGGAGCGTCGTCGAATGCCGCTCGGCCGACACCGAGCAGGTCGTCATGTACCATCGGTCGCCGACCCGGCTGATCCGGGCGTCCTCCACGCCATAGTCCTGCCAGGTTGCGGCCGGTTCGATCGCCTTGTCATAGTGGACCGCGACGATCGTCGAGCCGTCCGCCGATAGCTCGACCGGCAACAGCCATGACAGGGAGGTCAGGGCGAGTATGCGGTGCGCGCTGCTGCGAATGGCGAACTGGCGGGGGTCGGTCATGTCGACTGCCGAGAGCGGGTAGCGGTCGAGGACATAGCCCGTGGTCGTCCAGCGGATCGCACGAACATGATCGCCATCGACCGGCTGGCTCAACGCCTCGGCCACGCGAACCATCAGCAGGATGTTGCCATTGGCCAGCCGGGTCATGCCCGGGTTGAACGCCCCCAGAACATAGGTCGCCTCTGATATGCCGCGCCGAAGTGGGGAGCGGGACAGATCGACATCATCGGGGCGGAAGATCAGCAGGTCGTCGGACATGGCCCGCCAACGCCCGCTATACCCTCGCGTTCCCGATGAAGATCGCGCCCCGTCGCTCAACCCGCGGTTGCGACCTTCAGGAACACCGACCAGCGATGCTCGAAAAAGGCGTCCGGCGTCATCCCGTTGAAGGGGTCGGGAAGATCGAATTGCATCCGGCGGCTCGGTCCGTCGAGGATATCGGCCAGCAAACTGAACAGTGCCATCGCGCTGTCGTCACGCCGCAACAGCCCCGAATCCTGCGACGCCTGGATGCAGGCGATGATCGGATCGGCCAGTACGCGGTCCCAGGTCGCGAATCGCTGACGCAATTCCTCGGAGAAAATCGCCTCCGATGTCAGAAAAGCCATGAACCGGACCGAGTCCGGCTCGACGCAGAAAAAGAAGAAGCGGCGGGCGGAATTCTTCAACCGCTCCAACGGATTGGCCCCGCTGCTGTCGTCCAGCATGGCCTGGTTCAACCGGTCGAGGTCGCGCGTCACCACCGCGTCGAGAAGCGCCATCTTGCCGGCATAGCGGCGATAGATGGTATGCTTGCTAACCCCCACGGATAAGGCGATTTCTTCCATCGAGGTGCCCTCGATCCCGCGGCTGCAGAACGCCTCTCGCGCGCCGGAAAGGATGATATCGTCAATATGCTGCGCCTGCTCGCGAGTGGGGCGTCCAGCGGTCCGTTTCGTGACTGTCATGTTCCCCTCTTGCGTCCTCCCAGGGCATTGGTCAAATTTAATTGCACCTCCGCGTTGCTTTTTCGCAGGCGCGAAGTACAGGGGAACCGAATGACCGAAACGTCATGTGCTTCAGGGAGTTTCACGGGGTGTCCAAATTTACCGTCCTGGGGTCGTCGCTCGCGATGGCATTGGCGCTGACGGCGTGCGCGCAGGAAGCGTCGCAGCAGCAGGAGGCTGCTCCGCCACCGCCCCTCGTCACCGCGATCACCGTGCTGTCCGCTGCCGTGCCGAATATCATCGAGCTGCCCGGCCGGATTGAGGCGATCCGCACCGCCGAGGTGCGGGCCCGGACCGACGGTATCGTCGAGGCGCGGCTGTATCGTGAAGGTACCGACGTAGCCGAGGGGCAGCCATTGTTCCGCATCGACCAGCGCGACTACCGCGCGCAGGTGCAACAGGCCCAGGCCGCGCTGGCACGGGCCGAGGCGGCGCGGGTGAACGCCGCGTCGATCGTCCGACGTTACCAGCCGCTGGTGTCCGAACGCGCGGTCAGTGCGCAGGAGTTCGACGCCGCCCAGTCCACGCTGCGCCAGGCGGATGCCAGCGTCGCCGATGCTCGCGCCGCCCTGTCGCGTGCGCAGTTGCAGCTGAGCTACACCATCGTCCGCGCGCCCATCGCCGGTCGTGTCGGTCGCGCACAGGTGACCGAGGGCGCATTGGTCAGCGCAACCCAGGCGACACCACTGACCCAGGTCGACCAGCTCTCGCCGATCTACGCCGTCTTCACCCAGTCGAGCGCCGCGCTGAGCGAGTTGATCCAGCAGGCGCGCTCGGGCGGTCTGGCGCTGCCCGACCTGTCGCACATCACGGTGCGCCTGACGCTGGAGGACGGATCGGAATATGGTCCGACCGGCCAGCTTGACTTTGCCGGACAGACGGTGGACCCGACGACCGGCAGCCAGCAATTGCGTGCACGCTTCCCCAACCCGACCCGCGCCCTGCTGCCCGGACAGTTCGTCCGCGCGCATGTCAATGCGGGCACGATCCGCAACGGCATCTCGGTGCCGCAGCGCGCGGTCCAGCTGAGCAATCAGGCAGCCTCGGTCATGGTGGTCGATCAGGCGGGCACGGTCCAGTCGCGCCCGGTCACGCTGGGCGGTCAGGTCGGCAGCAACTGGGTGATCCTGTCCGGTCTGAAGCCGGGCGAGAAGGTCATCACCGAGGGCTGGCAGAAGGTACAGCCGGGCCAGAAGGTTCGCATCGGGCAACCGGGGCAGCCCGGCGGCGCGCAGGCACAGGCGCAGGCGCAGGCGGGCGGTCAACCCGCCACAGGCCGCTGATCGCCGGAGTAGAGCATCATGAACCGCTTCTTCG
The DNA here is from genome assembly GCF_050408055.1 of Sphingomonas sp. Xoc002. Lineage (NCBI taxonomy): Bacteria > Pseudomonadati > Pseudomonadota > Alphaproteobacteria > Sphingomonadales > Sphingomonadaceae > Sphingomonas > Sphingomonas sp. Xoc002. The sequence continues at coordinate 1,858,349 of NZ_CP191175.1, forward strand.
TCTATCACCCGGTATTCGCCTGGGTGATCGCGCTCTTCATCGCGCTGTTCGGTGTGATTTCGCTGCGGCTGCTGCCGATCGAGAGCTATCCGTCTGTCGCGCCGCCCGCGCTCAATCTGGCCGTCAGCTATAACGGTGCCGATGCCGAGGTGATGGACCGTTCGGTGACCGCGGTCATCGAGAAGGAACTGAACGGCGTCGACAATTTCCTCTACATGGCGTCGACCAGCCGTTCCAACGGCACTGCGCAGATCACCGTCACCTTCAAGCCCGGCACCGACTTGGACGTCGCGCGCACGCAGATCCAGGATCGCCTGAGCCGCGCCGAACCGCGCCTGCCGCAGGAGGTCCGCGCGCTGGGCATCCAGGTGACCGAGGGCTCGGCGGGCTTCCTGGAAGTCATCACGCTCAGTTCCAAGTCGGGCAAGACCAGCCCGGTCGAGATGGGCAACTTTGCCGAGAACAACATCCGCAACGAGCTTCGCCGTATCGACGGCGTGGGCGACGTGCAGTTGTTCGGCTCGCCCTATGCGATGCGTATCTGGCTCGATCCGCAGAAGCTGGCGGGCTATAGCCTGTCGGCGTCGGAAGCGCTGGCCGCCGTGCAGGAACAGAATAGCCAGACGGCGGGCGGTTCGATCGGTGCGCAGCCGCTTAACCGTACCGCCGAGTTCACCGCGCAGATCATAACCCAGAACCGCTTCGCCACCCCGGAGCAGTTCCGCCAGATCATCATTCGCGCGAACCCCGACGGTTCGGCCGTACGCCTGGGTGATGTGGCGCGCGTCGAGCTGGGCAAGGACAATTACGGTTTCCGCCTGACCCTGAACGGCAAGGAGACCGTGGGTCTGGCCGTCCAGCTGGCCAGCGGCGCGAATGCGCTGGCGACGGCGGACGCGGTCACGGCCAAGATGAAGCAGCTTCAGACAAGCTTCCCGGCCGATGTGACGTGGAGCGTGCCCTTCACCACGACGCCGTTCATCACCGCCTCGGTCGACAGCGTGATCCATACGCTGGTCGAGGCGATGATTCTCGTCTTCCTGGTGATGTTCCTGTTCCTCCAGAACTGGCGCGCCACGCTGATCCCCGCAATCGTCGTGCCGATCGCTTTGGGCGGCGCCTGTATCGGCCTGCTGGCCTTCGGCTTCTCGATCAACACCCTGTCGCTGTTCGGCATGGTGGTGGCGATCGGCATCCTGGTCGACGACGCGATCGTGGTCGTCGAGAATGTCGAGCGCATCATGTCGGAGGAGGGGCTGAGCCCCCGCCGCGCGACCGTGAAGGCGATGGGCCAGATCACGGGTGCGATCATCGGCATCACGCTGGTTCTGGTCGCGGTGTTCATCCCGATGGCGTTCTTCCCGGGCTCGACCGGCGGTATCTATCGCCAGTTCTCGGTGACGCTGGCCGTGTCGATCTTCTTCTCCGCCGTGCTCGCGCTGACGCTGACGCCTGCGCTGTGCGCGACGCTGTTGAAGCATGAGGATGCGCATCAGGAGGACCGACGCGAGCCCAAGCCGGGCGTGCGCGGCCTGCCGCAGCGTTTCTTCAACTGGTTCAACGACAAGTTCGGCCGAGGTACGGAGAAATATACGGGCGGCGTGAAGCGGATGATGTCGCGGCCGGTCCGCTGGCTGGCGGTGTTCGCCGTCGTCGTCGTCATCACCGGCCTGATGTTCACCCGCATCCCCGGCGGCTTCCTGCCGACCGAGGACCAGGGCTATATCTTCGTATCCTATGACGCGGCGCCCGGCGCGACGCTGGAGCGGACGGGTGAGGCGATCACCAAGGTCGAGAAGTTCCTCCATGACCAGCCGCAGGTGTCGGACATCGTGTCGGTCGCGGGCTTCAACTTCTTCGGCCAGGGCCAGGCGGCGGGTATCTCTTTCGTCAACCTGAAGCCCTGGCACGACCGCAAGGGGACCGAGAACAACTCGACCACGCTGGTCGGCAAGACGATGGGCTTTGTCCAGTCGATCCCGGAGGCGACCATCTTCGCGCTCGACCCGCCGCCGATCCAGGCACTGGGCAATGCGACGGGCTTCTCGATGAAGATCGAGGATCGGTCGGGCCTGGGCGCAGCGGCGTTGCAGCAGGCCCAGGGCGCGATCCTGGCCAAGGCGTCGCAGAACAAGGCACTGATGGGCGTCCGCCCCGAAGGTCTGGGACCGGCGCCGCAGCTCTACGTTGACATCGACCGTATCCAGGCGCGTGCGCTGGGGCTCCAGATCGCGGATGTGAACCAGACGCTGTCGATCGCCTTCGGCTCGGCCTACGCCAACGATTTCGTCCGCGAAGGCAATGTGTTGCGCGTCTATCTTCAGGCCGATGCGCCGCAGCGCATGTCGCCCGAGGACGTGTTGGCGCTTCGCGTCCGCAATGCGCAGGGCAATATGGTGCCCTTCTCGGCCTTCACGAAGGTGCGGTGGCAGAACGGGCCGCAGCAGCTGGAGCGGTATAACGGCTATCCGTCGCTGACCGTCTCGGGCATGGCAGCGCCCGGCCAGTCGACCGGCACCGCGCTGAAGCAGATGGAGCAGATCGCACGCGAGGTGATGCCGGCCGGCATGAGCTTCGAGTGGACCGGCACGGCCTATGAAGAGCAACAGGCGGGTGGCCAGATCGGCCTTCTGCTGGGCCTGTCGTTGGTCGTGGTCTTCCTGCTGCTCGCCGCGCTCTACGAAAGCTGGGCGATCCCGCTGGCGGTGTTGCTGGTGGTGCCGTTCGGCGTGCTGGGTGCGGTGTTGATGACCATCTTCCGGGGCTTCTCGGCGGACGTGTATTTCAACGTGGGTCTCATCACGATCATCGGTCTGGCCGCGAAAAACGCGATCCTGATCGTCGAATTCGCGATCGAGGACGAGGAGGGCGGCCGTTCACCCTTCGAGGCGACGCTGGAGGCGGCGCGCCAGCGTCTCCGCCCCATTCTGATGACCAGCCTCGCCTTCATCCTGGGCATGGTGCCGCTGTTCATCGCGACGGGGGCGGGCGCGGCCAGCCGTCGGGCGGTGGGCACCGGCGTCATGGGCGGCATGATCGCGGCGACGGCATTCGGCATCTTCTTCACGCCGGTCTTCTACATCGCGGCCAAGAAGTGGCTGGCGCGCGAGCATGACCATGAGGCCGCCGATGCCGAGGAGGAAGCGCGCGAGCGTGAGGCACGAACCGGCGAAGAGGAGGGCGCGGCCCATGCGTAAGGCTATGTCCCGTGCGGCCGCCATACTGGCGCTGACCAGCGCGCTGGCGGGCTGCAACCTGGCACCGCAATATCGTCAGCCCATCGCGCCCGTCTCCGCCACTTATCCCGAGGCGGCGAGCGGCACCCGGACGGCGGCCGAGATCGGCTGGCGCGAGTTCTTCGCCGACGAGCAGCTCAAGGCCTATATCGCCGCCGCCCTCGTCAACAACCGCGACCTCGCCCAGGCGGTGGCGCGGGTGGCGCAGGCGCGGGCGCAATATCGCATCCAGGATGCGCAGCGCCTGCCCGCGCTGGACGCCACGGTGGGGGCAGCGCGGACGCGGGTACCGCTCAACTCGCTGGGCTTCGGCAATGCGATCCCCGGCGCGGGGGATGCACAGAACCCCACCTCGATCACCTATAACCAGTTCTCGCTGGGCGCGCGGGTGTCGAGTTTCGAGCTGGATTTCTGGGGCCGGGTCCGCAACCTGGCCGAGGCGCAGCGACGGCAATATCTGGCGACGGTGGAGGCGGAGCGTGCCTTCCGCCTGTCGCTGGTCGGACAGGTCGCCGCGACCTATCTCCAGATCCGCGCCGCCGAAGAACAGATTGCGCTCGCAGAGCAGACCGTCACCAGCCGCCGTGAGGGGCTGGGCATTGCCAAGCGGCGGATGGATGCGGGCGTGACGTCCAGCGTCGATTACGACCAGGCGGCAGCCCTGCTGACCCAGGCCGAGACGCAGTTGGCCGAGCTTCGCCGCACCGTGGCGCAGTCGCAGAATTTGCTGACCGTGCTCGTCGGCGGCCCGATCACCGCGCCGCTGCCCGTCGGACGGCGGCTGGGCGACCAGAACCAGTTCGCTGCGATCGAGCCGGGCCTGCCTGCCGCACTGCTGGTCAACCGGCCGGACGTGCTCCAGGCCGAGCAGCAACTGCTTGCCGCGAACGCCAATATCGGCGCGGCGCGCGCGGCGTTCCTGCCCAGCATTTCGCTGACCGGGCTGGCGGGTTTCGTCTCGCCTGCGCTCAGCAGCCTGATCGACGGCAATTCGACCCAATATCAGGTGCAGGGGGCCGCCTTGCTGCCGATCTTCGACTGGGGCCGCCGCAACGCGCAGCTGAGGCTCAGCCGGGCGCAGGCGGACGAACTGACCGCCGCCTATCAGCGCACGGTGCAGGGTGCGTTCCGCGAAGTCGCCGACGCGCTGGTCGCCCGCCGCCGCTATGCCGAGCAGATCGAGGCGCAGACCCGCGCCGTCGATGCGCAGCGGCGGCTCGCCCGGACGGCGCGGCTTCGCTACACCAACGGCATCGCCATTTATCTCGAAGTGCTGGATGCCGAGCGCAACCTGTTCTCGGCCGAGCAGCAATTGCTGACCCTGCGCAGCGCGGCGCTTCAGAACGACGTTACCCTCTATGTCGCGCTGGGCGGTGGCCTGCGCGAGGGCGGAGCGGCGTCGACGGTTCCCGCGAGCGGCTAATCCCCACCTCCCCCGGCCGCCGCGGTTGAGCGAGGGGCGTACGGGGTCCCCCCCGTGCGCCCCTTTGCTTTGTCGCGCTGAGCGCCTAACCGGCATGGCGATGCAACAGGAGCGTGACATGACGGGCTGGACGATCGGGATCATCGGCGGCTCCGGCCTTTATGCGATCGACGCGCTGGAAGATGTCGAGACGCTGGCGCTCGACACGCCCTGGGGCGCGCCGTCCGACATGCTGGTGCGCGGGCGCATCGGGAATGTCCGCTTCGTCTTCCTGCCGCGCCATGGCCGGGGGCATCGCCTGTCGCCGACCGAGGTCAATGCGCGCGCCAATATCCATGCGCTGAAGCTGGCGGGATGCACCGACGTGCTGGCCATCTCCGCCATCGGGTCGCTGCGTGAGGAGTTGCCGCCCGGCCATTTCGTCGCGGTCGACCAGTTCATCGACCGGACCGTCCACCGCGATACCAGTTTCTTCGGCGAAGGGCTGGTCGCCCATGTCTCGATGGCCGATCCCGTCTGTCCGCGCCTGTCGACCCTGGCGGCGCAGGCGGGCGAGCGGGCAGGGGCCAGCATGGTCCATGGCGGCACCTATCTCGCGATGGAGGGGCCGCAATTCTCGACCCGCGCGGAAAGCCATCTGTATCGGCAATGGGGCGCGGACGTGATCGGCATGACCGCCATGCCCGAAGCCAAGCTCGCACGGGAGGCGGAGCTTCCCTATGCGCTGATCGGCATGGTCACCGACTATGACTGCTGGCGCGAGGACGAGGCGCATGTCGAGGTCGATGCGATCCTCGCACAACTCAGCCGGAACGCGGCGACCGCACGGGCGCTGGTCGAGGAACTGGCCGCCATGCTGCCCGAGGAGCGGACCGCCTCGCCGATCGATACCGTGCTCGACCAGGCGCTGATCACGCATGTTTCTCATGTGGACCGGGCCAAGGCGGATAGCCTTGGCCGGATCGTGTCGCGTGTCCTCGCCAGGCGAGGCGGTTGAGGATCAGTCCTCGACGATCTGGCTGTTCTTGCGGGTGTCGCGCATCCGCAGATACACGATCAGCGAGATGCCGATCATCGCGGTGACATACCAGTAGAAGCCCTGTTCGAAGCCCGCCTTCTTGAACAGCAGCGCGACCGATTCCGCCGTGCCGCCGAAGATGGTGTTGGCCAGCGCATAGGGCAGGGCGACGCCGAGGGCGCGAATATGCGCCGGGAACAGCTCGGCCTTCACCACGGCGTTGATCGAGGTATAGCCGGTGACGATTATGAGCGCGCCCATGACCAGCGCCCCCGCGACGATCGGATCGCGCGTCGTCTCCAGCGTCGAGAAGATCGGATAGGTCAGCAGCACGCCCGCGATGCCGAATGCGACCATCAATGGCTTGCGTCCGATCCGGTCCGACAGGCCGCCCGCCACCGGCTGGAGCAGCATGAAGACGAACAGGGTGACGGCGTTGATCTGGCTGGCGACCTCACGGCTGAAGCCGCTGGTGTTGACCAGGAACTTCTGCATGTAGATCGAATAGGCATAGAAGGCGAGGGTGCCGCCCGCGGTCAGCAGCATGACCGTCAGCGTTTCCTTCGGATGCTTGGTGAACAGTTGGACCAGGCCCGATTTGGGCGCCCCGTCCTTCTTGGCATTCTTGAAGCTGTCGGTCTCGGCCAGGCCACGCCGGATATAGAAGACGACGACCGCCAGCACCGCGCCCACGGCGAACGGGATGCGCCAGCCCCATTCGTCCAGCGCCGCCTCGCTCATGGTCGATTGCAGGATCAGCAGGACGCAGATGGCGAGCAGCTGGCCCGAGATCAGCGTGACATATTGGAAGGACGAGAAGAAACCGCGCCGATCCTTGCCCGCCATTTCGGACAGATAGGTCGCACTGGCGCCATATTCGCCGCCGACCGACAGCCCTTGCATCAGGCGCGCCAGCACCAGCAACGCCGGGGCGGCCAGGCCGATCGTCTGGTAGCCCGGCGTCACCGCGATGATCAGCGAGCCCGCGCACATCAGCGTGACCGACAGGCTGAGCCCCGCCTTGCGGCCCCGGCTATCGGCATAGATGCCCATGACCCATGCCCCGATCGGCCGCATGATGAAGCCGACCGCGAACACGGCCGCCGCGCTCAGCAACTGCGCGGTGCGATCCTCCGACGGGAAGAAATGCGGGGCAAAATACAGGGTGAAGGCGGAGTAGACATACCAGTCGAACCATTCGACGAGATTGCCGGTCGAGCCACCTATGATGGCCTTCAACCGCTCGCGCCCGGGATCGGCGGTGATACTGGTCATGTCATACTCCCCTTTTACAATTGTCGGCTTTTTCGCCTTGTTAGAAGCGGAAGCTCAACCATCCTGCCCAGAAATCCGAGCTTTTCAGGTTGGCGCGTTGCAGCACCGTGTCCGCCTTGAAATGTTCGTAACGGCCAACGAACGAAAGACGCGGCGTTATGGTCCATGTCGCCTGAAGACGAGCGACCTCGGCCACCTTCTTGCCGCGCACATTCTGCGTTCCGGCCAGCGCGGCGCCGCTTGCTCGGTACACGGCGTCGAACTCGTCGGGCCGCCAGGCAAAGCCGTATTCGGTCGCCAGACGCACGCCCTTGATCGGCGAGAAGGTGAAGTTCGGCGCGGTGTACAACAGGTTGGTCGGCGTCAGGAACAGGCCGTAGCTGTAATAGATGTTGTTGCCGAACAGGCCGTTGGTCGTGTTCAGCTCGCCGGTCCGCTGATAGGCACCGCCGCCCGAGCCATAGTCGAAATGCATGCCGACCCGCGGCGCGTCCGGCTTGTTACCCAGGCGATAGGTCTGGGCGATGAACGCCTGCCATGCCTCGATCGGGCGGTTGTTGAAGGTGCCGCGCTGGTTGTTGACGGTCCAGTCAATATTGACCGGCCCGGCATCGCCATAAGCGTGGAGGCCGAGGAAATAGCGTTCCTCCAGCCCGGTCGTCGGACCCCAGACCGCCCGGCGGTTGCGGAGGCGCCAGATGAACGGATCGAGATACAGTTTGGACCCGCCGAACAGCTTGGGTGACAGGCGGAAGCCGAAGGTCGCGCCTGAGAAGCGCACGTCCGGGTTGGTCTTGTCGTCGCTTATGCCCTTGAAGCCATAGGTGACGTAATTCAGGTCGAAAATGTCGACCCGCGCATCCTTGCCGCGCGCATAGGCGCGAACGCCGTCCAGCACGAAGAACAGCGTGTTGTTATCACGACCGACCGTCAGCAGCTGCGGCCCGTCGAAGAATTCCTGGCGACCGGCGCGCACACCGACGTCCAGACCCAGCGCCTTGCCCTTCACCTCGGCGAAGAGCTGCTGCACCGCCAGCTGGTTGCGCAGATTGCCGCCGGGGGTGCCGAGGTTGATGCCCTGGAGTTCGGCGCGGCCCAATTCGCCGAAGACACGGAAGTGATCGCCGAGGTGGACATCCGCGCCGCCGACGATGCGGGCGATATCCTGGCGCTGCTGCTGCACTTCGCGGAGGTTGGGATTGGTGGTGATGTTGACGCGGGTGCGGAGCTCGCCCGAGAAGGTGATATAGGACTTGCCGTCCTCGGTCAGCTTCACGCATTTCAGGGCGTCGATAAAGTCGTCGCGCTTGGACGGATCGCAATATTTGCGCCAGTCCTCGGCCCAGCGGGATTGGTTATAACCCGCCACGGTATTGCCGTCGCCCGCCGCGCTGGTAGGATAGGCGGTGCTGGCAGGGCTAGCGGGTTCGGCAGCGGCCTTCGGGGTGACGGTCTGTGCCATAGCCGGGGAAACGGCAACCCCCATCGCCGACACCATGGCGGTGCCGACAAGCCATAGAAACTTCATGGAAAAATCCCCCTCAATCAAACCAATATGTCGTCGTGTCGGTTGCCTTATAGCATCCCGGTAAACAAATGACCCGGCCGATGCGATCGGCCGGGTCGTGCCGGGATGGGGATCAGGCGATGGCCGGCTGGACAGTGGCAGGGGTGGAGAGCATCGGCTTGCCGCTGAGCGCGGCGTCTAGCGCGTCCTTGTCGAGGGCCCCTTCCCAACGGGCGACCACGACGGTGGCGACCGCGTTGCCGATGAAGTTGGTCAGGCTGCGGCATTCCGACATGAAGCGGTCGACACCCAAGATCAGGGCCATGCCCGCGACCGGCACGTCCGGCACGATCGACAGGGTGGCCGCCAGGGTGATGAAGCCCGCGCCGGTGACGCCCGCCGCGCCCTTGGACGAGAGCATCGCGACAAGGAGCAGCGCCAGCTGCTGGCCGAGCGACAGGTCGACGCCGCAGGCCTGGGCGATGAACAGCGCGGCCAGCGTCATGTAGATGTTGGTGCCGTCGAGGTTGAAGGAATAGCCGGTCGGGACGACCAGACCGACGACCGACTTTTCACAACCGGCCTTCTCCATCTTGACCAGGAGGTTCGGTAGGGCGGCTTCGGACGACGAGGTGCCCAGGACGAGCAGCAGCTCGGCCTTCAGGTAGCGGATCAGCTTCAGGACCGAGAAGCCGTTGGCGCGGGCGATGGTGCCCAGCACGACGACGACGAACAGGATCGAGGTGAGATAGAAGGTCGCGACCAGCGCGCCGAGATTGACGAGGCTGCCGACACCGTATTTGCCGATGGTGAAGGCGATGGCGCCGAAGGCACCGATCGGGGCGGCCCGCATCAGGATGCCGACCATGCGGAAGATGACGACGCTGATCCGCTCCAGGCTGTTCAGCAGCGGGCGGGCAGGCTCGCCGACCAGTGCCATCGAGATGCCGAACAGGATGGCAACCATCAGCACCTGCAGGATGTTGCCCTGCGTGAACGCGCTGATCAGCGTATCGGGGATGATGCCCAGCAGGAAGCCGGTGACCGTCGTGTCATGTGCCTTGGCGGTATATTCGGCGATCGACCCGACCTTCAGCGTGCTGGGATCGATGTTCATGCCCGCGCCCGGCTGGACGACATTGGCGACGACCAGACCGACGATCAGCGCGAAGGTCGAGACGGTGATGAAGTAGAAGAACGCCTTGCCGGCGACGCGGCCGACCGAACCCAGTTCGCGCATGCCAGCGATACCGGTGACGACGGTCAAGAAGATGACGGGGGCGATGATCATCTTCACCAGCTTGATGAAGGCGTCGCCGATCGGCTTCAGCGATTCGCCGAAGCTCGGCCAGAAATGACCGATGATCGCGCCCAGCGCGATCGCGAACAGAACCTGTACATAAAGGTGGGACCAGATACGCGCCCGGCGGGGCGCCTCTGCCACGGCATAATCTTGGGCGATCATGACTTTTCAGCATCCTCTACAAAAAGTGGGCCGGACGCGGTAGGCCGCGCTTCCGAATTGCCGTCAGTGTGCGGAATGCCGCCGGGGATTTCAATTTTATCGAAACGACCACTAAAAGCCTGAAATATAACTATAAATCACGCGACCTTGCCCTATGTCGCGCGAAAATCCGCATGGCATTCGGGCGCGCGTTGCGATATTTCGCACATATGTCGTTGCCGCCCTATCCCGGCCGCGCCCAGATCTGGCGCCATGCCTTGCCGCTGCTGGCGGTCGTGCTGTTGACTATCGTCGCGGGTTCGCTGCTGCGTCTCTACGCCCATCGGCAGGCGGTGTCCGATCTCCGGGGTGAAGCCGTGCGCATCGCCCGGCAGGAAGAAAGGCTGCTGAGCAGCGAGTTGCAGCGCTTCCGGCTGCTGCCCATCGTGCTGGTCGAATATCCCGATGTCGGTGACGCCTTGCGCAACGGGTCGTTGGAGGCTGCCGCACGGCTGAACGAGAAGCTGCGCGGCTTGGCGGAGCGGACCGGGGCGCCGGTCATCTACGCCATCGACAGGCGCGGACGCACTGTCGCTGCCTCCAATGCCGGGCGCGCGGACAGCTTTGTCGGGCGGGATTACGGGTTTCGCCCCTATTTCCGTCAGGCGATGCGAACCGGCACGTCCGAATATTTCGCCCTGGGCAATACGAGCCACCGGCCCGGCCTGTTTCTTGCTCGACGGATCGGTCCTGCGACTGCCCCGGACGGTGTGGTCGTGGTGAAGGTCGAATTCGCGCATATGGTACAGGCCTGGGCGAGCGATGCGGGGCAGACGCTGCTGCTCGACGATCACGGCGTGGTCGTGGTCACGACCGATCCCGCCGCGGAGTTCACGCTGACCCGTCCGCTGACCCCTTCGGCGAAGCTGGCGATCCGCGAAAGCCAGCAATTCGGCACGATCGCCCTTCGCCCCGGCCCCTACCGGATCGCGGGCGGCAATGCGACGGACCGGGAGGGGACTCGCTATATCGTCGGCGTCACGTCCGCGCCGCTGCCCCGGTGGCAACTGGTCCATGTCCTTCCCTCCAAGCCCGCACTGAAGGAGGCGGACGGCTGGGTCCGTTCGGTCACCGCCCTGATCGCGGTCGGGCTGATCGGGCTGACGCTGCTGGCGATCTGGCGACGGACACGCGCTGAGCGCGCGGCGATGGCGCGCGAGGCGTTGGAGGAGGAGGTCGCCCGGCGCACGGCGGAACTGCGCGCGACCAACGATCAGCTGACCGTCGAGATTTCCGAGCGTATCCGCGCCGACCAGCGCTTCCGCGCGGCGCGCGAGGAACTGGCCCAGGCCAATCGGCTGGGCTCGCTGGGCTCGATCACGGCGGGTGTGGCGCATGAGATCAATCAGCCGGTGGCGGCGATCCGAACGCTGGCGGACAATGCCCGCACCTTCCTGTCGCGCGACAAGCCCGACAAGGCCGCTGGCAATCTGGCCACCATCGTCGAACTGACCGAACGGATCGGCTCGATCGTCCAGGAGATGCGGCGCTTCGTCCGGCGCGGTACGCATGGGCTGGGCCCGGTGTCGCTGGAGGCGGTGCTGGACGGTACGATGCTGTTGATCGGCGACCGGTTCCGCACCGCCGGGGTCGCGCTGGAGCGGCCGAGGGGCGGGGCCCTGCCCCGGGTTGTGGCGGGGCGCGTGCGGCTGGAGCAGGTATTGGTCAATCTCCTCCAGAACGCACTGGACGCCGTGGCGGAGACCCCTTCGCCACGCGTGCGACTGACGGTCGTCGAGCATCCCGATGGGGTCGAACTGACCGTGGAGGACAACGGCCCCGGTCTGGACCCGGCCATCGCGACCGAGATTTTCACCCCCTTCGTGACCGGCAAGCCCGATGGGCTGGGCCTGGGACTGGGGATTGCGCGGGATATCATGACGGAGTTTGGCGGCATGCTGGAAACCATCCCCTCAAGTCTGGGCGGCGCAGGCTTTCGTCTGAGGATGCGGCGCGCATGAGCGAGACGTTGCGGGTCCTTCTGGTCGATGACGACACGGTGCTGCGTCAGGCACTGGCCCAGTCGTTCGAGCTGGCCGGTATCGATGTCGAGGCGCATGGCGATCCGCTGGCGGCGCTGGCGACGATCACCGCCGATTTTCCCGGCATGGTCGTGTCCGACATACGGATGCCGGGCCTGGACGGGATCGAATTGTCGAAGCGGGTGGCCGCGATCGACGCCGAAATCCCGGTGATCCTGATGACCGGGCACGGCGACGTACCGATGGCGGTCGCCGCCCTGAAGCAGGGCGTCTATGACTTCGTCGCCAAGCCCTTTGCCGCCGATCACCTGATCTCCAGCGCCGAGCGCGCGCTGGAGATGCGGCGACTGGTCCTCGACAACCGGCGGTTGCGACAGGCGGCGGAGGAGGCACAGGGCGCCTATCCGCTGATCGGGGAGACCCCGGTCATGATGCGGCTTCGCGATACGGTGCGACAGGTGGCGCAGGCCGATGTCGATGTGCTGGTCGAGGGAGAGACGGGGACCGGCAAGGAACTGGTCGCGCTGCTGCTCCACCGCTGGAGCTCCAGGCGGACGCGGCCCTTCATCGCGGTCGACTGCGCCGCCTTGCCCGAGGCGATCGCCGAGGACGAGCTGTTCGGCCAGGCGCATGGCCGAACGCCGGGGCGGATCGCGGCGGCGCATCGCGGCACGCTGTTCCTCGACGAGGTGGACAGCATGGCCCCCGCGCTCCAGGGCCGGATGCTCCGCGTGGTCGAGGAGCGGGAGGTCCGCGCGATCGGGGCGGAGGATCCGCAACTGCTCGACCTGCGCATCGTGGCCGCCGCCAAATCCGATCTGGCCCGCGCGGTGGAGGAGGGGCGTTTCCGCGCCGACCTGCTCTACCGGCTCGACGCGGTGCGGCTGCGCGTGCCGCCGTTGCGCGAGCGGCGGGCCGACGTGCCGTTGCTCTTTGCCCATTTCCTGCGCGAGGCGGCGGAGCGTTTCGGGCGGCCGGTGCCGATGATCGACGGCAGTATCCAGGCGCGGCTGCTGTCGCACGACTGGCCGGGCAATGTGCGCGAGGTACGCAACTATGCCAATCGCGTCGCGCTGGGCCTGTTCGGCGAAGCGCGCGAGGCGGGGGATCCGCTGCCCCTGCCCGAACGGGTCGAGCAATTCGAGGGCGCGACGATCCGCGCAGTGCTCGAGGAAGTGGCCGGCGACGTCCGCGCGGCGCTCGCCGTGCTGGGCATCCCGCGCAAGACCTTTTACGACAAGGTCGCAAGGCACGGCATAGACCTGAACGCCTATCGCCCCAATCGCGCTTGACGTTACGGCGGGGGCGGGGGAGCATGGCGGTCACGACACCGATGTACGGTGCGGGGGTTAGGAGATTGCCATGGAGGATGCCGCAGCCCGTCTGGCCAGCGATCCGCGCTATATCGCGCTGGTTCGCAAGCGAGGGCGATTTACCACTGTCCTGACGGTCATCATGCTGATCGTCTATTTCGGGTTCGTCCTGACCATCGCCTTCGACAAGGCGTTGCTCGCCCATTCGGTCAGCGGGGGCGCGACAAGCTGGGGCATACCGATCGGACTGGGGGTGATCGCCCTCGCGATCGTGCTGACCGGCCTGTACGTATGGCGGGCCAATCGCGATTTCGATCCGGTCATCGACGCACTCCGGGCGGAGTATGGCGCATGACGCGCGGGGGGATCACGCTTGCCGCCGCCCTGACGCTGCTGCCCGTCTCGGCGGCCGAGGCTCATGCCATCGGTCCTGCCGTCCAGCAGGCGACGAACTGGACCGCGATCGGCATGTTCGCGGCCTTTGTCGCGCTGACGTTGGCTATCACCCGTTGGGCCGCGCGGCGAACCCGGACGGCCTCCGACTTCTATACGGCCGGGGGCGGGATTACCGGCTTCCAGAACGGGCTGGCGATCGCGGGCGACTTCATGTCCGCCGCATCCTTCCTGGGCATTTCGGCGCAGATCTATGCCGATGGCTATGACGGGCTGATCTATTCGATCGGCTTTCTCGTGGGCTGGCCGATCCTGTTGTTCCTGATGGCCGAGCGGCTGCGCAATCTGGGGCGGTTCACTTTTGCCGATGTCGCGTCCTTCCGCTTCGCCCAGACGCCGGTGCGGATGGTGGCGGCGTGTTCGACATTGCTCGTCGTCCTGTTCTATCTGATCGCGCAGATGGTCGGGGCGGGGCAGTTGATCCGCCTGCTGTTCGGCCTGCCCTATGGCTATGCGGTGATCATCGTCGGCGTGCTGATGACGATGTACGTCCTGTTCGGCGGCATGACCGCGACGACCTGGGTCCAGATCGTCAAGGCGATGATGCTGCTGGGTGCTGCCAGCTTCATGGCGATCGCCGTGCTGGCGCGGTTCGGGTTCAGCCCCGAGGCGCTGTTCGCCCGCGCGGTCGAGGTGAAGACGGCACTGGCGGCGCTGGCGGGCGCAGGGCCGGACGAAGCGGTGACGAAGGGCCGGGCGATCATGGGGCCGGGCGGGTTCATCAAGGATCCGATCTCCGCGATCTCGATCGGCGCTGCGCTGATGTTCGGCACGGCGGGCCTGCCGCATATCCTGATGCGCTTCTTCACGGTGCCCAATGCCAAGGCGGCACGCAGCTCGGTGCTGTGGGCGACGGGCTGGATCGGTTATTTCTACATCCTGACCTTCGTCATCGGCTTCGGCGCGATCGTGCTGGTCGCGACCGACCCTGGCTTCCTCGATGCGGATGGCGCGCTGCGTGGCGGCAGCAACATGGCGGCGATCCACCTGGCGCAGGCGGTCGGCGGCAACCTGTTCCTAGGCTTCATCTCGGCGGTGGCGTTCGCGACCATCTTGGCGGTGGTGGCCGGTCTGACCCTGTCGGGAGCCTCGGCGGTCAGTCATGACCTCTATGCGACCGTCATCAAGAAGGGGAAGGCGGACTCCGCTTCCGAGCTTCGGGTGTCGCGGATCACCGTGCTGGTGCTGGCGGTCATCGCGATCCTGTTGGGCATCCTGTTCGAGAAGCAAAATGTCGCCTTCATGGTCAGCCTGGCCTTCGCGCTGGCGGCGTCGGCCAACTTTCCGGTGCTGTTCCTGTCGCTGCTCTGGTCGGGCTGCACGACGCGCGGCGTGGTGGCGGGCGGCCTGGTCGGCTTGTTGACCGCGCTCGTGCTGACCATCCTGTCGCCTGCCATCTGGGTGAACGTCTTGGGCCATGCCGCGCCCATCTTCCCCTATGGCTCGCCGACCATCTTCTCGATGCCGCTGGCGTTCCTGACCATCTGGCTGGTGTCGATCACCGACAGCAGCGGTCGTGCGGCGGTCGACAAGGCGGGCTATCCGGCGCAGCGCATCCGCTCGGAGATGGGTATCGGCGCGTCGGGCGCACACGACCATTAAGTCTCGATCCCCGCTGTCTCGATACGGGGCAGCGGGGACAGACGGTCCGATATCGGGCCGCTGCCGAAACGGTAAACGAGACGTTAACAGGGGGCTATGAGACGCCGCCTAGTCCTGACCAACGAAGCCGCCCGCCACCCCTTTCGGCGCACGCTGCCGCCCCCCGTCAAAGCGCGGAGGCGACAGGACGACGATCAGGATATCCGGCTGTTCGTCCTCAGCTTCACGGCCTTCTTCATCAGCATCTACACGTTTCTGTTTTAAGCCGGTTCGACGGAAACCTCGTCGCAGGCACGATGCAGCAGCAGTGCGAGCCAGGCGGATACGAGGCACATGCCCGCGACCACGAACAGCATGTCGGCCGATGAGACACCCGCCGCGCTGATCGCAAAGGCCAGGACCGAGCCGATCGTCATGGCGAAGCAGTTGACGATGTTGTTCGCCGCCACCGTCCGCGCGGTCTGATCCTTTTCGACCGTGGTGGTCAGAAAGGCATAGAGCGGCACGACGAACATGCCCCCGGTCGTGGCGATCGCTAGAAGCGTGGCGAGGATGCCGATGGCCCGCGGTTCGGCCAGGAATGCCTGCCAGCTATACAGACCGCCGCCGACCGCCGGGGTCCAGTTGCGGCACAGGAACGAGAACAGCACGACGAAGGCGCCCATGGCGATGACCGACATCGGCGAATAGCGCGCCGAAATCTCGCCCTTCAGCATTGTATTGATGACCACCGATCCGATGGCGACCCCGATCGAGAAGATGGCGATGGCGAGGCTGGCGACTTCCTTGTCCGCCGTCAGGACATTCTTCACCAGCGGCGGGAAGATGATGATGAGCACCGCGCCGATCGTCCAGAAGAAGCTGATCGCGATGATCGCCAGAAACAGGCGGCGGATATGCAGCGTCGCCGAGATCAGCCGCCACGAGGCGGTAAAGGGGTTGTAGTTGAGCTTCAGCGGCGGCCCCTCGCGCGGCGCCGGGGGCACCTGACGCCCCAGGAACCAGCCGATCACCGCGACCACCAGCACACCGATGGCGGCCGCCTCGATCGGGATCCACCCCGCCGCGACCGTGCCGAGCAGGATCGCCAGATAGGTCCCCGCCTCGACCAGGCCGGTACCGCCCAATATGTCCTCGGCCTCCAGATGCTGGGGCAGGATGGCGTATTTGATCGGCCCGAAAAAGGTCGAATGGACGCCCAGCGCCAGCACCGTGCCCAGCATCAGCGCCAGTCCGGCGGTCGTGTACCCCGCCTTGGCGATCAGCAGGCCGCCCGCACCGACCAGCATGATGCCGATCTCGACCGTCTTCACGATGCGGATGATCCTGGCCTTGTCGTGGCTGTCGGCCAATTGCCCGGACAGTGCCGACAGGAAGACGAAGGGCAGGATGGCGGCGCCGGTCGCGGCGCAGTTGAAATAGAATTCGGAATGGGGATCGGTGAAGATCGCATAGGTGGCGAACAACACCATCGACGTCTTGAACAGGTTGTCGTTGAACGCGCCGAGAAACTGGGTGGCAAACAGCGGCAGGAAGCGACGCTGTTTGAGAAGCCCGAGGGCATTGAGCATAACGAAAAATGGCCCGATCGTGGCAACAGGATGACAGCAACATAGCCATGCGTACCCGTATCGCCAACCGCTTAAAGCGGTTTGTCATGTGCGAACGAGCGGTTAGAAGGCGGCATGCTGACGCTGCCCAACCTGTTGACGCTCTCGCGAATCCTGGCCGTGCCGCTGCTCGCGGGGCTGTTGTGGCAACCCGATTGGGCGCTGGGCTACGGCATCGCCTTCGCCCTCTACTGCCTGATGGGCATTACCGATTATTTCGACGGCTATCTCGCGCGCGCGCAGGGAGCGGTGTCGAAACTGGGCGTCTTTCTCGATCCGATCGCCGACAAGATCATGGTCGCCTCCGTCATCCTGGTACTGGTCGCGGTACAGGTCCTGAGCGGGGTGAGCGTGGTCGCTGGCCTCGTCATCCTGCTGCGCGAGATCGCGGTGTCGGGACTGCGCGAGTTCCTGGCGCAATTGCAGGTGTCGGTGCCCGTCTCGCGACTGGCCAAGTGGAAGACGACGCTGCAACTGATCGCGCTCGGCGGTCTGATCCTGGGCGGTGCGCTGCCCGGTTGGCCGTGGCTGCATGTGGCGGCCCTGGCGGCGCTCTGGGCCGCGGCGGTGCTGACGCTCGTCACCGGCTGGGATTATCTCCGCGTCGGCCTCAAGCATATGGATAGCTGATGACGCTGACGATCCTGTATTTCGCCTGGGTCCGGGAACGGATCGGACAGGCCGAAGAGACGGTGAGGCCGCCCGATCATGTCGTGACGGTCGCCGATCTGATCGCATGGCTCGCGACGCGCGGCGGCGGCTATGCCGAGGCGATGGCCGAGCCGGAGCGGCTGCGCGCCGCGGTCGACCAGACTTTCGTTGGCCTCGACGCCGCCATCGGCAATGCCCGTGAGGTCGCGATCTTTCCGCCGGTGACGGGCGGATGATCCGTATCCTGGTATCGGTCGCCCCGATCGATCTCGCCGAGGAAATGGTGCGGATCGAGGGACAGGATGTCGGCGCGGTGGCGAGCTTTTGCGGGCTGGTCCGCGCCGATGACGGGGTCGACTGCCTCGAACTCGAACATTATCCCGGCGCGACCGAGGCGGCGTTGGAGCGGATTGCGCGCGAGGCGGGGGAGCGCTGGTCGCTTCAGGCCGCGACGATCGTCCACCGCGTCGGCCCCATGCGGCCGGGCGAACGGATCGTGCTGGTCCTGGCGGCGGCCCCGCATCGCGGCGACGCACTCGACGCCTGCGCCTATCTGATCGACCGGCTGAAGACCGACGCGCCCTTTTGGAAGCGCGAGACGCGGGGGCATGATGCCCGCTGGGTCGAGGCGCGTGACAGCGACACGGCGGCCGCCGAACGCTGGACTGCATAAAAAAGGCGAGGCCGAAGCCCCGCCTTTTCCTGTTTCGGCGTTCCGCCGACTTAGCCGATCTTCGGCACGTTGATGCCGTTGGTCAAATGCACGACGCCGTTGGTCGCCTGCACATCGGCCTTGTCGACATAGGCCTTCTGGCCGTTCACGTCGGTCAGCATGATATTGCCGTTGGGGCCGAGCTGCGCCGTCAGCGGCTGACCGGCGAGGGTCGTGAGCGTGGCGGTGCCGTTGCCCGCCGCGATCTGCGCCTTCAGCTGGTCGGCGGTCACCTTGCCCGACACGACATGGTATTTCAGGATCGTCGCCAGCGTGGCCTTGTTCTCCGGCTTGCTCAGCGTGTCGAGCGCGCCCGGGGGCATACGGCTGAACGCCTCGTTGCTCGGCGCGAAGACGGTGAAGGGGCCGGGGCCGGACAGATCGGCGGTCAGGCCCGCCGTGGTGACGAGGCGTGCGAGCGTGCTGCGATCCGGCGTAGCAGCCAGGATCTGGACGATGGTGCCGGTTGCGGCGGGCGTCGCGGTGTTCGGGGCTGCCGGAGCGGTCTGGGCCGGGGCCGTCTGGGCAGGCGCGGGCTGCATCGGTGCCGTCTGGGGCGCCGTCTGGGCCATAGCGGCAGTCGCGCCGGTCAGGGCCGTGGCGGACACGAGAATAGTAAAAGTCTTCAACATGAATAGCATACTCCCGTTCTTCTGGCGGCGGAGCGGGGTCGCATCGCGCCGCATGGTGAAGGGCAGGCCAGCCGTTCCTCAAGCGAAACGGCCGTCCTGACGGGAGTAACGCACTTAATCCAGTTTTGGCACCAAAACGCCGTTGACGATGTGGATGACCCCGTTCGCCTGGGTCATGTCACCCGCCTCGATATAGCTCTTGTTGCCGCCGCTGTCGGTCAGGGTGATGACCGACTGGGTCATGCTGACGGTCAGCCATTCGCCCTGGACGGTCATCAGCTTGGCGGTCCCGCCACCGGCCGCGATCTGCTGTTGCAGGTCGGCGATACCGACGACGCCGGGCACCATATGGAAGCGGATCAGCTTGACCAGCGAGTCCCGGTTGGCGGGCTGCAACAGCTGCTCCTGCACACCGGGAGCCAGTCGAGCGAAAGCCTCGTTCGATGGTGCGAACAGCGTATAGGGGCCGGGGCCTGCGAGCGTCGTCGCCAACCCGGAGGCGCGGATCGCGGCGACCAGCGAGGATAGCGAAGGCGTGGCCGTCGCATTGTCGAGGATGGTGCGGGTCGGGACCATCGGCTGGTCCGGCTGAGGAGCCGCCGGGGTCGCGACGACCGGGGCGCTGGACGGGGCCGCAGGGGCCTCCCGCTGATCCCGCCCGCGTCCGCAGCCGCCCAGTCCGATCATGGCGATGAGCGGCAGAACGGCCACCAGCCGCCGTGCATTATGGGTCATGGGCGAAATCTCCTGTAGATGGGATGATATCGAAGGGGACGCGCAAGGCACCACCCGGGTTGCGCTTCACGCTGCTTCCGCGAGCACCTGTGCCAACAAACGAAAGTCCTTCTCGCGGGGGCTGGCACGACGCCAGACCAGCGCGATCTTGCGTACCGCATTCTCGGCGTCGAGCGGCCGCGCGGTGATCTGGGTATTGTCCAGAATCCCTGAGCGCAGCGCCATTTCCGGCAGCATCGTCATGCCCAGGCCATTGTCGACCATCTGGACGATGGTGTGGAGCGACGTGCCCAGCATCGTCGCCTCCGCGCGCAGTTCGGGGCGGTTGCAGGCGGCCAGGGCATGGTCCTTCAGACAATGCCCGTCTTCCAGCAGCAACAGCCGCGCCTCGTCGATCGCAGAGGCCGGGAAGGCGGCGGGCGGCGTCACATCCTCGTCGGTCGGGAAGGCGACGAACAGCCGGTCGTCGAACAGGGGCTCGGCCGTCACCTCGCCACAGGCATAGGGGAGCGCGAGCAGCACGCAGTCGGTGCGGCCGTTGTGCAGACGCTCGCAGGCCGGGCCGCTCGGCTCCTCGCGCAGGAACAGCTTCAGGTCGGGAAAGTCGCGCCGCAGCCGGGGAAGGATGCGCGGCAGCATGAAGGGCGCGATGGTCGGGATCACCGACATGCGCATCTCGCCCGACAAAGGCCGTCCGGCGGCGCGGGCCATGTCGCCCAGTTCGTCCGCCTCGCGCAGGACGCGGCGCGCCTTGTCGGCGATCCGCTCGCCCAGCGGCGTGAAGCGCACCACACGCCGCGTCCGCTCGACCAGCGTCACGCCGATCAGCGTTTCCAGTTCGCGCAGGCCCGCCGACAGGGTGGATTGCGTGACGAAACACGCATCCGCCGCCCGGCCGAAATGGCCATGGTCCTGCAGGGCCACGAGATATTGTAACTGTTTCAGCGTCGGTAGATAGGTCGCGGCCATTGATCGTCTCAGTCGATTGCGATGTGACAAATAGCTTGTTGGATCAAAGGCGCCAGTCCCCATATCTGTCGCGGCAACGAATACAGGCGGGCCAACCGCCGGTCGTGCGAGAGGATGGCTGAAGCCGAATTTTGTAGAAGAATGGAGGCTATTGCCATGTTGACCGTTGGAGACAAGCTCCCCGCATTCACCGTTCCCGTCCAGCAGGGCACCAACGCGCTGCCCGCCGGCGAGACGATCAGCGACACCTCCTATGAGGGCAAGTGGAAGGTCCTGTTCTACTGGCCGAAGGACTTCACCTTCGTCTGCCCGACCGAAATCGTGGGCTATTCCGAGCTGAAGGGCGATTTCGAGGATCGCGACGCCGTGCTGATCGGCGCGTCGACCGACACCGCGCACGTCCACCTGGCATGGCGCAAGTCGGACCCGGATCTGGCCGCGGCCGACTTCCCCTGGATCGCGGACAATGGCCGCGTCCTGGCCGACGCGCTGGGCATCGTCGACAAGAATGAGCATGTCGCCTACCGCGCGACCTTCATCATCGACCCCGACAATGTCATCCAGCACGTCACGATCAACGGCCTGAACGTCGGCCGCAACCCGGCCGAGACGCTGCGTGTCCTCGACGCGCTGCAGACCGACGAGCTGTGCCCGTGCAACTGGAACAAGGGCGACGACGTCCTCCAGCTCGCCGCCGAGTAATCCTGTCGTCCGGGGGCGGTGACGTCCCTGGGCCCAACATTTCCGACGCCCCGGCGAGGGTTGCTGGTCCATCGCGGATCGGCGGCCCGGACTGGGGCGTCGTTTATCCGGAGCAATCCCTTTCATGTCGCTCAAGGAATTTGCCGGGCAGCTGCCCGACTTCGCCAAGGACATCCGCCTGAACGTCGGCTCGCTGCTCAACGAGCCGGTGCTGAACGATCAGCGCAAGTACGGCCTGCTGCTCGCCTGCGCGCACGGCACCGGCCACAAGCCGCTGGTCGAGGCCGCCGAGGCGGAATGCGCCCCCAAGCTCTCGCCCGAAGCCGCCAATGCGGCGCGCGCGGCGGCGGCAGTGATGGCGATGAACAATGTCTATTACCGCTTCACCCACCTGGCCGGGAACCAGGAATATCGCAACATGCCCGCCAAGCTGCGCATGAACGTGATCGGCGCGCCGGGCATCGACAAGATCGATTTCGAGCTGTTCAGCCTGGCGGTGTCGGCAATCAACGGCTGCGGCATGTGCATCGACGCGCATGAGGCAGTGCTGAAGAAGGCCGGTGCGTCGGCCGAGGTCATCCAGACCGCCGTCCGCATCGCGGCGGTGATGCAGGCCGTGGCCACCGTCCACTCGGCGATCGCGTAAAAATATCCTCCCCGGCACGGGGAGGGGGACCATGCGTAGCATGGTGGAGGGGGCTCTCCGCCAAGGACGGACTCTGCGGAAGCCCCCCTCCGTCACGCCTTTGGCCTGCCACCTCCCCGTGCCGGGGAGGATTTATCCTTTAACCGCCTGATACAGCCCCCAGAGGCTGGTCAGGGTCAGGATCACCCCGACCAGCGTCAACAGGGTTCGCGCCGGGACCCGCTTGGCCAGCATCGCCCCGAACGGCGCCGCACAGATGCCGCCGATCAGCAGCCCGACCGTCGCCATGGTGAAGGCGCCCCAGCCCAGCTGCGTGATGAACGTCGCCGAGATGGTTGCCGTCAGAAAGAATTCGGCCGTGTTGACCGTACCGATGGTCGTGCGCGGCGCAGCGCCTTGCGCCAGCAGGTTCGACGTCACGACAGGCCCCCAGCCGCCGCCGCCCGCCGCGTCCAGAAAGCCGCCGAGGAACCCCAGGGGCTCGACGATCCTGGGTTCGCGCGTCGCCGCCTTGTGCCGCCAGGCGCGGATCAGCAGATAGATGCCGATGCCGGTCAGATAGGCCAGGATGAAGGGCTTCACCACGGCCGCATCAATGTTGGACAGCACATAGGCGCCCAGCGCCCCGCCGATCACGCCGGGGATCATCAGCCGCAGGAACAGCCGCCAGTTGACGTTGCGATGCACCGCATGGCTGATCCCCGAGACGGCGGTGGTGAAGGTCTCGACGCTGTGCACGCCCGCCGACGCGGCGGCAGGCGGCACGCCCAGGCTGATCAGCAGCGTGTTGGAGATCACCCCGAAGGCCATGCCCAGCGCACCGTCGACCACCTGCGCGGCAAACCCCACGGCCACGAACGGCAGGATGTGGATCAGTTCGGTACTGGTCGGGTCCATCACGTCTCCTGTGCTTTATGACCGGCGGCCATGCCGTGTCCCGGCCAACGCTGCAACCGCGATAGAGTTTGCCCGATACCAAGCGAGAGTGGGTCGATCTGGATTTTGACCGAGCCTATGCCTAAATGCGCGTATCGCATCTGGGGACATGCTCATGCCGAGCCGATTGGCCGCTTATCTCGATTCGATCCGGGCTCGCGATCCCGCTCCGCATTCGCGTGCGGAGATTTTGCTGTACCCCGGTGTCTGGGCGCTGGCCGGGCACCGGGTCGCGCATCGGCTGTACAAGTCGCGGGCCTTCTTCCTCGCACGGCTGGTCAATCACTTCACCCGCTTCCTGACCGCGATCGACATTCACCCCGGCGCCAAGATCGGCCGCAACTTCTTCATCGACCACGGCTTCGTCGTGATCGGCGAGACGGCGGAGATCGGCGACGACGTCACCATCTATCAGTGCGTGACCCTGGGCGGCACCAGCCCGGACAATGGCGTGGCGGGCAAGCGCCATCCGACCCTGATGGACGGTGCGATCGTCGGATCCGGTGCGCAGGTGCTGGGTCCGATCATCGTCGGTCCGCGTGCCCGGGTCGGCGCGAACGCGGTCGTCACGCGCGACGTGCCCGAGGGGGCGGTGATGGTCGGCATTCCGGCTCGCCCGACGATCGTCGAAGGCGGGGCTGCGCCGGAGAAGCGCTTCGTCCCCTACGGCACGCCCTGTTCCGAAATGTTCGATCCCCAGACCCAGAAGATCGAAATGCTCCGTTGCGAGCTGGAGACGATGCGGCGGCGGCTGGACGCGGTGCTGGCCGAGCAGGGCGAAGAGCGCGACCGGGCCTGATGGGGGTCGTACCCTTTCCCAAGACGGCGGGTCAGGTGGGGTTCGACCGCACGGAACTGACCCGTATCCTCGACCTCTATGGCCGCATGGTCGCAGCCGGGCACTGGCGCGACTATGCGATGGACATGGGCCGCGATGCGGCGATCTTCTCCGCCTTTCGCCGCGCGGCCGAGCGCCCCGAATTCCGGATCGAGAAGCGCCCGGCGTTGCGCAACCGTCAGGGCATGTGGGCGCTGATCGGCGAGGGCGGGGCGGTGCTGAAGCGCGGGCATGAATTGGGGCCGGTTCTGGCCCCGGTCGAGCGACGCCTCATGAAGCTGGTCGAGGAATAACCCGTCCTCATGAAAAGCGCCGGTCCCCGTGTCGGGAACCGGCGCCATTCTTACAGCCGGGTGAGAGGCCGATTACTTGCCGCCACGCTGACGGCACTGGTCATACTGACCCTTTTTGCAGATCGGATAGCTCTTGAGCGGCGCCGGGGCCGGATAGGCCTGGGACGGGCTCGGCGCCTGCTGGAACACGACCGGCGCGCCGGGGGCGGGCTGCGACGCCATGGGCGGCTGGGCGGGCTGATAGCCGCCGGCGGTCATCGTGCCGGCGGTCGCGGCGGCATTGGCCTGCATCGAGCCCTGAGCCGACGTGTCGGTCTGGCTGGTGGTCGTATCGGTCTGCGTCGAGGCGCCAGCCTGCATCCCCGCCTGGGCGGTGGTGTCGGTCTGGGTCTGCTGGGCGAAAGCGGGCGCCGCCATCAGAGCGGTGGCGGCCAGAAAAACGAGCTTCATGCGAATCTCCTGTTCAGAAGCGCAAGTGCGTTAGCGCGTCGGGCAGAACGCCCCATGCCGCACTTGGCTCCCTCGTTTCGCTTGCGACCCGATCCTGACAGGCTTTTAATCAACCACCGGCGTCGAGCGAATAGCCCGCCGAGCGCACCGTACGGATGATGTCGGGGCGGTCCCCGATGTTGATGGCCTTGCGCAGGCGACGGATATGCACGTCGACGGTCCGGCTTTCGATATCCGAGTCATGCCCCCATACCGCGTCGAGCAGCCGCTCGCGCGAGAAGACCCAGCCGGGATGCTCGAGGAAATGCTTGAGCAGGCGGAATTCGGTCGGCCCGAGCGAGACGACTTCGCCCGCGCGGCGGACCTTGTGGCCGACCGTATCCATCTCGATATCGGCATAGGTCAGCGCCTCGCCCGCCAGCGCCGGGCGTACGCGGCGCAGCACCGCGCCGACGCGCGCGACGAGTTCACGCGGGGAAAAAGGCTTGGTGACATAATCGTCCGCGCCCGTCTCCAGCCCGCGTACCCGGTCCTCTTCCTCGCCGCGCGCGGTCAGCATGATGATCGGCACGTTCGCCGTCTCGGCCGAGCGGCGCAGGCGGCGGCAGACCTCGATCCCCGAAATCCCCTCGACCATCCAGTCGAGCAGGACGATGTCGGGCGTGCTCTCCCGCGCCAGCAGCAGAGCCTCCTCGCCGTCGACCGTGTGGGTGACGTCGAAATCCTCGCGCTTGAAATGGAAGACGAGCAGTTCCGCCAGCGCGGCGTCGTCTTCGACCAGCAACATCTTTACCCGTGCCATCGTGCCTGTTCCCTCAAGAAGGCAATGTGCCGCCGCGGTCCCGCTCACCCATCTGGGTGCCGGTGGCGGCGAAATAGACCATCTCCGCGACGTTCGTCGCATGGTCACCGATCCGTTCGAGATTCTTGGCGATGAACAGCAGGTGCGCGACCTGTCCGATCGTCTTGGGATTCTCGACCATATGGGTGACGAGCGTGCGGAAGATGGAATCGTAGAAATCGTCGAGCGCGTTGTCGCTGTCGCGGACCCGGATCGCCGCCTCGGCATCGCGCGCGGCAAAGGCGTCGAGCACGTCGTGCACCATCGCCGAGGCGATCTTGGCCATGGCGGGAAGGATCGAGACGGGCTCGATCCGATCCTCGCTCTCGATCATCGGCACGCGCTTGGCGATATTCTTGGCATAGTCGCCGATGCGCTCGACGACGCTGGCGATCTTGAGCGCCGCGACCACCTCCCGCAGGTCGTTGGCCATCGGCGCCCGGAGCGCGATGGTCCGCACCGCCAGCCGCTCGACCTCCGCCTCGATCAGGTCGATCGCCTTGTCGTCCTCGCGGACCTTTCGCGCCAGTTCCAGGTCGGAGCGTTGCAGCGCCCTGATGGCATTGGCGATCGCCTCCTCGGCCAATCCGCCCATCTGGCTGATCAGCCCGCGCAGGCGGCCGATATCGTTGTCGAAGGCTTTTACGGTGTGGTCCATGATGCTCGTCCTCAGCCGTAACGGCCGGTAATATAGTCCTTCGTCCGCTCTTCCTTCGGGTTCGTGAAGATATCGGACGTCTTGCCGTACTCGACCAAGGTGCCGAGGTGGAAAAAGGCGGTGCGTTGCGAGACGCGGGCGGCCTGCTGCATATTGTGGGTGACGATCGCGATGGCGTAGCGGCCGCGCAGGTCGTGGATCAGCTCCTCGATGCGCGCCGTCGCGATCGGGTCCAGCGCGCTGCACGGCTCGTCCATCAGGATGACTTCGGGGTCGACGGCGATGGCGCGGGCGATGCACAGCCGCTGCTGCTGGCCGCCCGACAGCGCAGTGCCGCTTTCCGACAGGCGATCCTTGACCTCGTTCCACAGGCCCGCGCGGGTCAGCGAGCGCTCGACGATGGCATCCATCTCGCTCCGCGAGGTCGCCAGGCCATGGATGCGTGGACCGTAAGCGACATTTTCGTAGATCGACTTGGGGAAGGGGTTGGGTTTCTGGAACACCATACCGACGCGCGCGCGCAGCTGCACCACGTCCATCTCGGGCGCATAGATGTCCTGCCCGTCCAGCCGCACATCGCCCGACACGCGTGCCGAGGGGATGGTGTCGTTCATGCGGTTCAACGTGCGCAGGAAGGTCGACTTGCCGCAGCCCGACGGGCCGATGAACGCGATGACGTGATCCATGTCGACATCGATCGAGATGTCATGGATCGCATGCTTGTCGGCATAGGACACGCTGACGTTGCGCGCGGTTATCTTGGGGGTATTCACCAGCGTGTCTCGAACCGATTGCGGAGATAGATGGCCAGCCCGTTCATCGCGAGCAAGAAGACGAGCAGGACGATGATCGCGGCCGAGGTCTTTTCGATAAAGCCGCGGTCGACCTGATCCGACCAGAGGAAAATCTGGACCGGCAGCACGGTCGCCGGATCGGTCAGCCCGTGCGGCGGCGCGGCGATGAAGGCGCGCATGCCGATCATCAGCAGGGGGGCCGTCTCGCCCAGCGCACGCGCCATGCCGATGATCGTGCCCGTCAGGATGCCGGGCAGGGCGAGCGGCAGGACATGGTGAAAGATCACCTGCACCCGCGAAGCGCCGACCGCCAGTGCGGCATCGCGGATCGAGGGCGGCACCGCCTTGATCGCATTGCGCCCCGCGATGACGATGACCGGCATGGTCATCAGCGCCAGCGTCAGGCCGCCGACCAGCGGGGCCGAGCGCGGCAGGCCGAAGCTGCCCAGAAAGACCGCCAGCCCCAAAAGTCCGAAGATGATCGAGGGGACTGCCGCCAGATTGTTGATCGACACCTCGATCATGTCGGTCCAGCGGTTCTTCGGCGCATATTCCTCCAGATAGAGGGCGGCGAGCACACCGATGGGGAAGGCCAGCGCCAGCGTGACGAGCATCGTCAGCAGCGAGCCCTTCGCCGCGCCCCAGATGCCGACCCGCGTCGGGTCGGTGGCATCGGCGTCGCGCAGGAAGCCCATGTCCCATCCCGTCGACAGGACCCCGCGCGCCTGCAACTGCGCGACGACGCGCTCGGCCTCCGGCGTACCGACACCCTTGGCGGCGACGTCGTAGCTGCTGGCGATCGGCAGTTCGAAGCGGACGGTGCGACGGAGCAGGCCGGGATCGGCCTTGATCGCGTCGCGCACCACGATCCAGGCGCCGGGCGACAGCAGGTCGGTTCCCATCGGGCCGAAGGCGGTCGTCGCGGCGCTCTCCACCGCATCCTCCAGCCCGGCCCCGGCCAGCGCCAGATCGGCCCCGCGCCCCTTCAGGCGGGCCGGCTCGATCGGCAGTTCGGCGGCGGCGAGGTTGACCGGCATGGCCACCCGCGTCTCGGTAAAGCCGCGAAGCCCCTGCGCCAGCATGGTGATCAGCAGGAAGGCCAGGAACGCCGCCGACAAGGCGACGGCCGCCGCGCCCAGCCGCCGGAAGCGACGCTCGGCGGCATAGCGCCGACGCAGGCGACGGGCCATGGCGGGGCTGTTCCAACCCGTGGCCGGAGGCTGGGAGGGCGGCTTACTCATAGGTTTCCCGATACCGCTTCACCACATTCAGCGCGACGATGTTGAGCAGCAGCGTGATGAGGAACAGCGTCAGGCCCAGCGCGAAGGCGGCCAACGTCTTGGGGCTGTCGAACTCCGCCTCGCCGGTCAGCAGATCGACGATCTGGCGGGTGACGGTGGTCGTGCTGGCAAAGGGATTGGCGGTCAGCGTGGCGACCCCGCTGGCGGCCATGACGACGATCATCGTCTCGCCGATCGCGCGACTGACGGCCAGCAGCACGCCGCCGACCACGCCGGGCAGGGCGGCGGGCAGCATGACGCGGGTGATCGTCTCGGACGGGGTGGCCCCCATCGCCAGGCTGCCGTCCCGCATCGAGCTGGGCACGGCGGCCAGGCTGTCATCCGCCATGGACGATACGAAGGGAATGATCATCACCCCCATGACCAGCCCGGCGGCCAAGGCGCTTTCCGACGAAGCCCACTCGATGCCGATCGCAACCGCGAACTGCCGGACGGCGGGGGCCACGGTCAGTGCGGCAAAATAGCCATAGACGACGGTCGGGATACCCGCGAGCACCTCCAGCACCGGCTTTATGATCCGGCGTGCACGGGGGGCTGCATATTGGGTCAGATAGATGGCGCTCATCAGCCCGAACGGGATGGCGACCGCCATGGCGATGACCGCCCCGATGAAGAAGGTGCCCCAGAACAGCGGGACCGCGCCCAGCGACGCGCCGGGATTGCGCGGATCGATCGACTGGGGGCTCCAATGCGTGCCGAACAGGAAATCGGTAACCGGCACGACCGAAAAGAAGCGACCGGCCTCGTAAAGCAGGGAGGCGACGATCCCGGCGGTGGTCAGGATCGCGATCAGCGACGCACCCAGCAGCAGTCCGAGCACCACCCGCTCGATCCGGGTGCGCGCCGAAAACTCCGGCCGGACGTGCAGATAGGCATAGGCACCGCCCGCCAGCGCCAGCAGCAGGACGATCGCGGTGGCGATCCAGTCGATCCGCGTCTGCGCGGCGTCATAGGCGGGGGCGAGCGTTCGCGACAGGGCATGGAACGCGCCATGCGCCTGTCCCGCCGCCAGCGCTCGCGCCTCGGACAGGATCGCCGCCCGTTCGAACCCGGGCGGGGGAAGCTGTACGGCGGCCGGGGCCTGAAGCACCATGTCGGTGACGAGCGCGGGGGAGGTCGCGGCCCAGATGGCAAGGAAGATCAACGGCGGCACGGCCGTCCACAGCGCGACATACCAGCCGTAATGATGCGGCAGCGAGCTGGTGCGCGTTCCCGACCGACGGCGGAAACCGAGCGCATGCATCCGCGTCGAGGCCCAGGCGATGATGCCCAGCCCGACCGTCAGGATCAGAAGGACGACGCCGTTCATGACGGCAGGCTCGCTGGATCGAGCGTGATTTCACGGGCAATGATGGCGCGCGAACGAGCCTGGATCGCCTCAGGCGAGGCGATCAGACCCCGGCGGACCAGTGGCCCGTCCTTGCCCCAGTTTTCGGCATAAAGCCGCAGGAAAGCGCGCAACCCCGGAATGGCATCGAGATGCGCCTTCTTGGCATAGACATAGAGGGGACGCGATCCCGGATAACGGTCGGCGGCGATGGCGTCATAGGTCGGCTGCACGCCGTTGATCGTCACCCCGTCGACGGTCTGGCGGTTTTCCTCGAGATAGGAATAGCCGAAGACACCCAGCGCATCGGGATTGGCCTGGAGCTTCTGGACGATCAGATTGTCGTTCTCGCCCGCATCGATATAGGCGCCGTCTTCGCGCACGCGCGTGCAGAACAGGCGGTGCGCTTCGGGATCACGAGCGGCCAACGCGGGTGCGCCCGGCTCGACCGCATCACACCCTTTGGCCAGGATCAGCTCGGCCAGTGCGTCGCGCGTGCCGCTGGTCGCGGGCGGACCATAGACCTGGATCGGAATGGCGGGGAGCATCGGATTGACGTCGGCCCAGGTGCGCGCGGTATTGGGCTTGCCGCCGGGATGGGCCGACAGCGCGCGGTAGATGTCGACCGAGGTCAGCGCCATGTGCGGCCCGCGCTTGGATTCGGCAAAGGCGATGCCGTCGATGCCGATCTGAATCTCCAGCAATTCGCCCGCGCCGTGCGCCGCGCAGTCGCGATATTCGCTGGGCTTCATGCGGCGCGAGGCATCTTCCAAGTCCGGATGCCCCGCCCCGATCCCGGCGCAGAACAGCTTCATGCCCGCGCCCGTACCCGTCGACTCGATCACCGGCGCCTTGGCATCGGGATCGGCCGCGACGAAACGCTCGGCGATGATCGTGGTGAAGGGATAGACGGTCGACGAACCGACAGCCGTGATCTGCTCCCGCACGCCCGCGCCGCCGCCATTGGCCTGATCATGGCAGGCCGCCAGCGCGAACATCGCGGCGAGAAGGCAGGGCAGACGCATCGAGATCCTTGGAAACACCGGAACGGGTGCGAACCGGCGCTGCCACGCTCGCCATACTCCCGTGTGACATTTTTATTGTGGTTTTGTGACAGCGCTCTCGGAAGCGTTCTTTTCCGGTGTCTTCAGCGCAGGCAGGCGGACCGTCACGGTCGTCCCGACGCCCACCTCGCTGGCGATTTCCAGCTTTCCACGATGCCGCTCGACGATGTGCTTCACGATGGCGAGGCCTAGGCCCGTACCGCCGATGCTGCGGCTCCGGCCTGAGTCGACGCGGTAGAAACGTTCGGTCAGGCGCGGCAAATGGCTGGCGGCGATGCCTTCGCCCCGGTCGGCGACGCTCAGGCGCAGCATGGGCCCGTCGCGATCCAGCCTGACACGCACCGGCGTCCCGGCCTTCCCGTATTTCATCGCATTGCCGATCAGATTGTGCAGCATCTGCGACAATTGCGCACGGTCACCCGCAATTGGCGGCAAATCTTCCGCCAGTTCGCAGCCAATGTCGTCGGCACGCGACGAACCGGAGTCGAGAAACTCCTCCCAGACATGGTCGACCAGTTCGGCCATATCGACGGGCTGGGCGGGCTGGCGATATTTGTCGGCCTCGATCCGGCTGAGCGAGATCAGGTCCTCGACCAGCCGCTGCATCCGCCGCGCCTCGTCGAACATCACCTTCAGGAAGCGCGCGCGGATTTCAGCATCCTCGCCCGCTTCGTCGCCCAGGGTTTCGATGAACCCGAGGATCGAGGCGAGGGGGGTGCGCAATTCGTGGCTGGCATTGGCCACGAAGTCGACGCGCATCCGCTCGGCGGCGTCGTGCGCGGTCTGGTCGATCAGGTGGACGATACGCTGGCCGCTCGTGGTATCGGCGACGCGCATTTCCCAGCGCTGTTCGAGCGACCCCAGTCCGACGAGCGAGATCGGTTGGCCGGGATCGGTCACGCCTTCCTTGGCCAGCAGACGTTCGGCGGCGGCGGGGTGGCGGATGGCAATGCGCGCATCCTCGCCGACGATATGCTTGCCGAGCAGCCCGCGTGCCGAACGATTGGCCAGGATCACGCGTCCGCCTTCGATCAGCAGCACCGGCTCGACGATCGCGTCCAGTGCTTCTTCGAGCAGCGGAGAGAGGCCAATATGGCCCTCCTCGGCAGCGAGGTCGTCCTCGACGTCGTTCGGCACGCCCTCACTGGCGACCAGGGCGGCCGCGATCCCGCCGACCAGCGCGATGATGGCGGGCGCGGGTCCTGCCGTCAGGAACACGACGGCGGCGGCCACCACGACGACGACGATGGCCCATAAGGTGCGAATGCCGAATCCCATGACGTGTCGATGTAGCGGCGCACGCGCGCCCTGTCTTCACCGCTGAATGGCGGACTTCCCCGGACCCGGCTTCCAGTTTTGGGAAGCGACTGGGCTCGCACAGGTTCTTGTGGCGGGCCGACGAATATGGGAGATCGCTTCGTCATGGACGACACGCCCTCCGAACCCGGCCCCGCATCGGGCTCCGCGCCCGAAGCGCAGGCCGATGCGCCTGCCTCCAGCGTGACCAGCCGCCGGATGCTGATGCTGGGCGCGGTCGGGGCGAGTACGGTCATTGCCGTCCGCCCGGCGCTGGCCCAGACGACGGCATCGGTGCTGAACTGTCAGATTCCCGTGCCCGGTCCGGGCGATGCCGGAAAATACATCGACAGGAACGGCAATGTCGTCAATCCCGGCCCGCTGGGCGCGGCGGGGGCGCTTTTCGGCGGGCCTTATCCCCCGCCGCCGCGTCCCTTTACCGGCGAGGAAGTGCGCAATGCGCTGTACAAGGGCATGTCGCTGCCCGGCACGACCTATTATTCCAACGACGCCTACCTCAAATACATCAAGAAGCTGAGCGGCGGCCAGAGCGGCTATACCTGTTTCCTGTCCGTTCAGAATCCCAGGACCTGATCCGGTGGCCGGTCCGCGCTACCGCGCGGCGGCGGCGGCGCTCTTGATCGTCGAGCCGCTGGATATGTTCACGGCCGTTTTCCATCGCCCGTCCGGCGTGACCCATTTGCTGAACGAACCGGCGCCGCAGATATTGGAGGCACTGGCGGACGAACCCTTGGATAGGGACACGTTGCTCGCTCGGTTGGCGCAGGATTACGACCTGGGTGACGCGGACGGTTCGGCGGTGCTGCAGGCTCGTCTGACCGAACTGGAGGCGGCCGGATTGGTCGACCGGGTGTGAGGCACCAAATCACCTTGCGCGTCGGGCCGGTCGGTTTCCGGATCGGATCGGATTGGCATGCGCCGATCGCGACGCTCGATGCGCTGTATCGCGACTATCCGCGACCCGAATTTGCCGACTACAGCGTCCGGCTGGAGGCCGTATCGCCCTGGCGACGCCGGGTGCGGCCATCCGTTCGGGTGGCGGGGGATTACTGGCTGCCCGATGCGTCGCCATTGCCGTTGGCGCAAGGCGTGCTGGCGGCCGAGATGGGCATGAACCTGCAGGTTGCGCTCGGACATCGCCGTCACCTGCTGCTTCATGCCGCCGTGGTCGCGCGCGGCGATCGGGCGATCCTGATGAGCGGCGTGTCCGGCGCAGGCAAGTCGACGCTGGCGTTGATGCTGTCGCGGCGGGGCTGGCGCTTCCTGGGCGACGAGTTCGCCATGATCGATCCGGACACCGGCCTGACCCATCCCTTTCCGCGTCCGGTCAGCCTGAAGAACGAGAGCCTTTCGCTCATTCCCGAAGGCTATCGCACAGGTCCGTTGCTGACGGGCACGCCCAAGGGCGATGTGCGCCACGTCGCGCCGCCCGCCGCTGCGATCGCTGCGATGGACGAGCCTGCACGGCCTGCGCTGTTGGTCTTTCCGCGCTTCGGTTTTCCCTCCGCCTTGAGCGGCCTCGCGCCGACCGAGACCTTCATGCGACTGACCCAGGCGTCGACCAACTATGTCGCGATGGGGGAGGCCGGGTTCCGGACGCTGACCCGTCTTCGCGCGCAGGTCCCGGCGGTGGCGCTGGATTATCCCGACGGTGAAGCGGGTGTCGCCGCCATCGAAGCCCTGTGGGAGGCGCTGTGAGCGCGGTCCGGACATTGGTCGCGCTGCTGCGTGATCCCGAGCGGGCTGGGGCGGTCGATCCGGCGCACTGGACCGAGGTGCTGGCCGTTGCGCGGGCGGAGACGCTGGCCGGAACCTTGGCGTATCGGTTGGAGGGGCTCGCATTACCCGGTTCGGTCGTCGGGGCGCTGGCGGAGGCGCGGATCGACGCCGCCGAGGCCAGGCGGACGGCGCTGTGGGAGGCGAACCGCGTGGCGCTGGCGCTTCGGCCCCTGGGGCACCCGGTCATCCTGTTGAAAGGCACCGCCTTCGTCGCGGCCGGGCTGGCGGCGGGGCAGGGGCGTGGTATCGGCGACTGCGATATCCTGCTTTCCCGACCCCTGCTTGACCATGCCGAGAAGCTGCTGGTCGATGCCGGATGGGAATGGATGAAATCCGATCCCTATGATGACCTCTATTATCGCCAATGGATGCACGAGCTTCCGCCGCTGGTCCATGGCGAGCGGGGGCGGATGGTCGATGTGCACCACACCATCCTGCCGCTGACGGCGGGGCCCACACCGGATGCGCAGGCGCTGATCGACGATGCCGAAGCACTGGGCGGCGGCTTGGCGGTGCTGTGCCATACGGACATGATCGTCCATGCGGCGGCGCATCTGTTGGCCGATGGCGAACTGGCCGGTGGCCTCCGCAATTTGTGGGATATTCATGCGCTGATCGAGGAAAAGGGCATGGAGGGGCTGGAGGCGCGGGCGGCGCATCACGGCCTTTCGTCCGCCGTCGATCGTGCGCTGCGGTTGACGCATGCGCTTTACGGCACGACCGTTCCTGCCCGGTGGCAAAGGCTGACCATGATCGATCGCCTTTACCGAAGCCGCATGATGGCGCGTGACGGATGGGGGCGGGAACGGCACAAGGCGTTACGGACCGTCTTTTATATCCGCTCGCACCTCATCCGAATGCCGCTGCCGATGCTCATCCGGCATTTGTGGATCAAGTGGCGGAAGGCGAAAGCCGCGTCAGGGTCGGGATAAGCTCGGCATAGCTGTCGATGATCGCATCGCCCCCGAGGGCCTCGACCGACTGGCTCAGGAACCCGAAGGAGCAGGTGATGACCGGCAGTCGCGCCGCACGGGCCGCCTGAACGTCGAAGATCGAATCGCCGACGAACGCCGCTTTTCCCCCGCCGCACTGTTCGACCAGCGCCTGGATCGGTCTGGGCGAGGGCTTTGCGACGCCCAGCGTATCGCCGCCGATGATCGAGGCGAAGCGATCGGTCAGGTCCAGCGCCCCCAGGATCGCCCGGGCGAAGCGCTCCAGCTTGTTGGTCATGATGCCCAGCGTTACGCCGCGCGCCGCCAATTCATCCAGCGCCTCGATCGCGCCGGGGAAGGGCGCGGTATGCACCGCCAGATGCGCCTCGTAATATTCGAGCAGCAGATGGTGCAGCCGATCCAGCGTCTCGGCATCATGGCCGCCGGTCGCGTCCAGCCCGTGCCGCAACATCGCGCGGGCGCCGCCGCCGATCATCGGCTTGACCGCCTCGACGCTCAGGGGCGCACGTCCGATCGAGCCCAGCGCGTGGTTGACGGCGGCGGTCAGGTCGCCGCTGGTATCCAGCAGCGTGCCGTCCAGGTCGAAGCCGACGATGGCGAAGGGAAAACCATGCGATGAATTGACGTCCATGTTCGGTCCCGGTGCAGTCTCCGACTGGCCTTGACCGAAAATCCATGGCAGGCGCAACCGTCATGACGAGACCGATCGCCGCCATCATCCTCGCCGCGGGCAAGGGCACCCGCATGAAGTCGGACCTGCACAAGGTCCTTCACCCCATTGCCGGGCGGCCGATGCTGCTCCACCTGATCGACAGCGTGAAGGCCTTGTCGCCGGAACGCATGGTCGTGGTGACGGGCGCCGGGCGCGAGCAGGTCGAGGCGGCCGTCGCTCCGCTGGGCGTCGCCACCGCGCTTCAGGCCGAACAGCTGGGCACCGGCCATGCCGTCGCGCAGGCGCGCGAGGCACTGGCGGGGTTCGACGGCGATGTGCTGATCCTCTACGGCGACGTTCCGCTGGTGGAGGCACGGACGATGCGTGCGATGATCGACCGGCTGGGCGAAGCCGATGTGCCGGCGGCGGTGGTGCTGGGCTTCCGTCCCGGCGATCCTGCCGCTTATGGCCGGGTCATCGCCGATCGGAACGGGCGTATCGATCGGATGGTCGAGTTCAAGGATGCCAATCCTGAAGAGCGTGCCGTAACCCTCTGCAATTCCGGCCTGATGGCTGTGCGCTCGAGCGATTTGTTCGGCCTGCTCGACCGGGTCGGCAACGACAATGCGGCCGGGGAATATTATCTGCCCGATATCGTCATGCTGGCCGCCGCAGACGGTCGCCACTCGGCCGTTATCGAGACGGGCGCGGGCGAGGTCGCGGGCGTCAACAGCCGGGCCGAACTGGCGGTGGTCGAGGGGGACTGGCAGGTCCGTCGTCGTGCGCGTGCGATGGCCGACGGCGCGACGCTGATCGCCCCCGACACGGTCTGGTTCTCGCACGATACCCGTCTCGGCCGCGACGTGGTGATCGAGCCGCATGTCGTGTTCGGCCCCGGCGTCCATGTCGCCGACGGCGTGACCATCCATGCCTTCAGCCATCTGGAGGGTGCGATCGTCGCGACCGGTGCGGATATCGGCCCCTATGCCCGGCTTCGTCCCGGTGCGGACGTGCGCGAGGGCGCGCGGGTCGGCAATTTCGTCGAGATGAAGAAGGCCGTCCTCGGTCCCGGCGCCAAGGCCAATCATCTGACCTATCTGGGCGATGCCGAAGTGGGTGCGGGCGCCAATATCGGCGCGGGCACCATCACCTGCAATTATGACGGCTTCCTGAAGTATAAGACCGTGATCGGCGAGGGGGCTTTTATCGGCTCGAACTCGGCGCTGGTCGCGCCCGTCGCGATCGGAGCGGGTGCGATCGTGGGGGCGGGTTCGGTCGTGACGAGCGACGTAGAGGCCGATGCCCTCGCACTCGTCCGCGCCGAGCGGCAGACCAAGGCCGGTTGGGCCAAGCGTTTCAGAGACATGATGACGGCCAAAAAGGCCGCGAAAAAGGCTGGGGAGTAAGTAGCTTATGTGCGGTATCGTGGGAATTCTGGGTGGTGACGACGTGGCCGAGCGGCTGCTCGACGGGCTGCGTCGCCTGGAATATCGGGGCTATGACTCGGCGGGCATTGCGACGATCGACCATGGCGAGATCGAGCGTCGCCGGGCGTCGGGCAAGCTAGTCAATCTGGCCAAGGAACTTGCGGCGCACCCGTTGCCCGGCTCCATCGGTATCGCGCATACCCGCTGGGCGACGCATGGCGGTCCGACGACCAACAATGCCCACCCACACGCGACCGATCACGTCGCCGTCGTGCACAACGGCATCATCGAGAACTTCAAGGCCTTGCGCGACGAACTGATCGGGCGCGGCCGGGTCTTCACCAGCGAAACCGACACCGAAGTCGTGGCGCATCTGGTCAGCGAGAAGGTGGAGCAGGGCCTCGACCCCGTTGCCGCCGTCCGCGAGGTCCTGCCGCGCCTGCACGGTGCGTTCGCGCTCGCCATCCTGTTCCGCGACCAGCCCGACATGCTGATCGGCGCGCGGCTCGGCTCGCCGCTGGTGGTCGGTTACGGCGATGACGAGACCTATCTGGGGTCCGACGCGCTGGCGCTGGCGCCGCTGACCCAGCGTATCGCCTATCTGGACGAGGGCGACTGGGTCGTCTGCACCCGCGAGGGCGCCCAGGTCTATGACCGTGACAACACCCCCGTCGAGCGACCCGTCACCCTGTCGGGCGTCACCGGCGCGCTGATCGACAAGGGCAATCACCGCCACTTCATGCAGAAGGAAATCTACGAGCAGCCGATCGTCGTCGCCCAGACGCTGCGCTCGTATCTCCAGCGGCTGGAGGGCAAGGTGGCGCTGCCCATTCCCGACTTCGACCTGTCGGGCATCAAGCGGGTCACTATCGTCGCCTGCGGCACAAGCTTCTATGCGGGCATGGTCGCCAAATACTGGTTCGAGCAGTTTGCGCGCGTGCCCGTCGACCTCGATGTCGCGTCCGAATTCCGCTATCGCGCGCCCGTCATGGAGCCGGGCGGCCTGATGATCGTCATCAGCCAGTCTGGCGAGACCGCCGACACGCTGGCGGCGCTTCGTCATGCCAAGAATGAGGGGCAGACGATCGCGGCGGTGGTCAACGTGCCGACCAGTTCGATGGCGCGCGAGGCGGACCTGCTGCTGCCGACCCATGCCGGGCCGGAGATCGGCGTCGCCTCGACCAAGGCCTTTACCTGCCAGCTCAGCGTGCTCGCCGCGCTGGCCGCCAATCTGGCCAAGGCCAAGGGGCGGCTGTCGGCTGACGAGGAGAAGCAGATCGTCCGTCATCTGGCCGAAGCGCCCGCCGCCATCAACGGCGCACTGGCCTATGACGAAGCGATCGAGGGCATGGCGGGTGCCGTCGCGGGCGCGCGCGACGTGCTCTATCTGGGGCGCGGCACCGACTATCCGCTGGCGCTGGAAGGTGCATTGAAGCTGAAGGAAATCAGCTACATACACGCCGAAGGTTATGCGGCGGGCGAGATGAAGCACGGCCCGATCGCGCTGATCGACGAGCATGTCCCCGTCATCGTCATCGCGCCCTCCGGCCCGCTGTTCGAAAAGACCGTCTCGAACATGCAGGAAGTTCAGGCGCGCGGCGGCAAGGTGATCCTGATCTCCGACTATGACGGGATCGAGGCGGCGGGCGACGGCTGCATCGCCACCATCACCATGCCCAAGGTCCACCCGCTGATCGCGCCGATCGTCTATGCGGTGCCGGTACAGCTGCTCGCCTATCATGTCGCCGTCGCCAAGGGCACCGATGTCGACCAGCCGCGCAATCTCGCCAAGAGCGTTACGGTCGAATAACTGACCATTTACGTCACTTTAAGCCTCTACGGTTACCATCTGTCGTCGTGTTGAGTAATGAAGACGGATGGTAGCCGGATGCGTATTCTGATCGTCGACGACGAACCGGCGGTTCACGAGAGCTACGACCTGTGCTTCTCGGGACGGAACGCCGCGCTGGACGCGATGGCGACCGAGCTGTTCGGTGAGGCCGCCGACGGGTGGGACGACGACTTCGTCCTCGCCCGGCATCATTGCCATCAGGGTCTGGAGGCGGTCGCCGAAGTCGAGCGAGCCCAGGCGGAAGGATCGCCTTTCGCGGTGGCGTTCATCGACATACGGATGCCGCCGGGTATCGACGGTCGCGAAACCGCGCGGCGCATCCGGGCGCTCGATCCCGATATCCATATCGTCATCGTCACCGGCTATTCGGATTTCTCTCCCGCCGAGATCGGCAAGGTGGCGGGGCCGGCCGACAAGATCTTCTACATCGCCAAGCCGTTCGAGGTGATCGAAGTCCAGCAGATGGCGCACGCCTTGTGCCACCGCTGGAACAATGACCGCGAACTGGCCGCCGCCCGGGCATTGCTGGCGACGCAGGTCGCGACGCTGGAGGAAAAGACCGCCGAGCTGGAGGCGAACGAGAGCCGGGCGATGCATATCGCCACGCACGACGCCCTGACCGATGCCCCCAACCGCGTCGCTTTCCTGCGCGGCCTGACCGAGCGCGGGCGTCAGGACCGTTCCTACGTTACCGCAATGCTCGATCTCGACCGGTTCAAGCTGGTCAACGACACGCTGGGCCACCTTGCCGGGGATGAGTTGATCCGCGAGGTTTGCACGACCATCCAGGCCCAAATGCCCGAGGGCGCGATGCTGGCCCGGCTGGGCGGCGACGAGTTCGGCATCTTCTTCGATGCCGAAGACATCGATCTGGCCGTGGTCGCCTGTGACCGGATCGTCACCGCCTGCGCCTCGACCTTCAACGTATTGGGCCATGCGGTACGGTGCGGCGCATCCTGCGGCTTGGTGATGTGCCAGCCGGGCGGGGAGCGCGACCCGACCGATCTTGTCCGACAGGCCGACATGGCGCTGAACGAAGCCAAGCGTTCGGGGCGCGGCACCGTCCGGGTGTTCGATGCCAGCATGGACGAAGGCATTCGCGTCCGCCGCGAGATCGAGGCGGGCTTGAGCCAGGCCATCGTCCGCGACGAGCTGAGCCTGGCCTATCAGCCGATTGTCGCCCGGGGCAGCCTGGACATTGTCGGGTTCGAGGCGCTTGTCCGCTGGAGCACGCCCGAACGCGGCGCGATCAGCCCGGCGATCTTCATCCCGCTGGCCGAGGAAAGCACCCTGATCCATGATCTGGGTGACTGGATCCTGGACCACGCCCTGGCCGAGCTCCAGCATTGGCCGGGTCAGTATGTTTCGGTGAATTTCAGCCCGATCCAATTCCGCCGTTCGCATTTCGTCGGGCATGTCATGGAGAGCGTGCGACGGGCGGGCGTCGAGCCCCAGCGGGTCCAGATCGAGATTACCGAGACGGCGATCTTCGATGACGCCGAACATGCCGCGCAGACCCTTTGCGAACTGCGCAAGCTGGGCTTCCGTATCGCGCTCGACGACTTCGGCACGGGCTATTCCAGCCTCTACAATATCCGCAAATTCGCGCTGGACTGCCTGAAGATCGACCGCAGCTTCATCGACGGCATGGGGCGCGAGCGCGAGTCTGCGGCGATCGTCCATTCCATCATCCATCTGGGTCGGGCGTTGGGCCTGGGCGTGATCGCGGAGGGCGTCGAGACGGAATCCCAGGCACAGGCGCTGCGCGTCGCGGGTGCCAGTCATCTCCAGGGCTATCTCTTCTCCAAACCCGTTCCCGCGACCGAGGCGCGCGCACTGGCCGAACGGAAATTCCTGACGCTGCCCGGCGAGGCTGAAGGATCGGCTCCCAGCATGGCAGGCGCGGGGCGCTGACGCGGCGAAGCATCATGCGCCGGTGGCATGAACGGCGGCAGCGGCCACGGTCGCTTCGTGAGACCATGGTGTCGCTTCTCACCCTGACCGGGATCGGCGGGGCATTGGCGCTGGCCGTCCTGCTGACGCTGGTCATCTCGCCGGGCTTTGCCGAGTTGGAAGAGCGGGCGACGGAGGGCTATCGCGGTCGGGCGCAGACGGTGTTGTCGGATTTCGCGGCGATCAGCGAGGTTGCCGCACGCGAACAGGCCAGTGCCATCGCCTCCCATGACATCGTGTCGACGGGGCCAGCCCCAGGCATCGTGTATCGGCGCGTGGCCGGTCAGAGCGGCGGCATTCAGGGACCCTTGACCAAAGAGACGCGTCAGGTCGAGGCGGCACTGGATCGCCTGGATTTCGAGCGTCTGGTGAACGCGGGCCGCTCGACGCGTTTCTATCTGTCCGTCGGGGAAGACGTCCTGGCCGTTGGCGTGGCGGACAGCCCGCGCGGCGATACCCATGTCGCCGTGGCGCGGCGTCTGACGGGGCAGAATCTGTCTCGCCTGCTTGGACGACCGGTGGCCCTTTCTACCGGGGCTTCGGCCAGTTATGCTGCGACCAGCCGCGGCGCGCAATTCATCGATATCGCCGTGCCGGTCGATGGACCTGATGGGCGGCCGGTCGCCTCGGCCCGGTTCCGGGTTTCACGCGAGGTCGTGTTGCTTGGCCGTCGCGTTCTCCTATTGGCGGCGGCGGCATCGATCCTCTTGCTGGTGCTGCTCCTGCTCATGCTGCGCCGGGCGCTGGGGCGCTTCGTCCTCGTCCCGCTCGACCGGGTCGAGCGGCATATGCAGCGGGTCCAGGCATCGGGCGCGCTGCTGCCGTTCGAGGACGATCTAAGCCAATGCGAGGAGTTCGGATCGCTCGGCCGCAACTTCAACGCCATGCTCAGCCAGCTCAAGGATTTGCGCGAACGCAACGAAATCCAGAGCTTCGCGCTCGGTCGTTCGGAAAGCGCCGTCGCGGTCCTGCACAATGTCCGCAACGCGCTGGCACCCCTGGCGACGATCCTCAGCCACGGCGTTGTTCAGCATGACAGCGCCCGGCGCGACCTGCTCGACCGCGCGCTGGCCGAACTGGCGGGCGGAGAGGTCGAGCCGGAGAGGCGGGCCAAGCTGGTCGCCTTCCTGTCGACCGCCTTCGATGCAGAGGCGCTGGCCCGCACCGAGGTCCGGCGGCAGTTGGAAGTCGGGCGCGATGCCATGCGCCAGACGCTGGAAATCATCGGCGCGCAACAGGCCCGGGCTCATGAGCGGCCCGCCCGCGAACGCTGCGACATCAGTGATATCGTCGCCCGCAATGCGACGATCGCACGCTATGCCCATGCCGTATCGATCAGCTTCACCTTTCCGGCCCACCCCGCCTATGTGATGGCGAACCGGGTGATCCTGAGCCAGGTGATCGGCAACCTCTTCTCCAACGCGGTCGAGGCAATCGTCGCGACGGGGCGCGATCATGGCGCGATCACCGTCGACATTCCGCCGCCCGGCGAAGGGCGGCTGTCGGTACGGATCATCGATGACGGCGAGGGGTTCGAGCCCGCGCAGGCGACCCGGCTGTTCCAGCCCGGCTACTCGACCCGGACCGAAAAGTCCGGCGGGCTCGGCCTGCATTGGTGTGCCAATTCCATGGCGGGGATGGGCGGAACGCTCGAATTGCGCAGCGCGGGCCGGGGCACCGGTGCGGTGGCGATCCTGACGCTCGACGCGGATGGAGAGCGCCAGATCGAACTCGCCGCCTGACCGCCGATCATAGCGGCAGTTCCGCCTGGGTCGGGCCGGACGGTGCGCCGTCATCATCGCTGGACAGGCCGGACAGCGTCAGCCCCAGCAAACGGACCCCGAGCGTCACCGGCAGTTGCTGGTCCAACAGATCGAGCCCGACCGCCAGAAACTCGGCACGGTCACGGATCGGGTGATGGGCCGAGCGAGCTCGTGTAATGGTCCGAAAGTCGCTGTGCCGTAATTTCAGGGTCACCGTCCGGCCCGCGGCGCCGCTTCGTTCGATCCGGGTCCAGGCGGCGTCGACCACCCGCTCCAGCGCGGCTCGCAACCCCTCGCGATCGGACAGATCGGACTCGAAAGTCCGCTCGGCTCCGACCGACTTGGCGATGCGATGGGCACGAACCGGTCGGTGGTCGATCCCGCGCGCGGCCCCGTAGAGATAATCAGCATAGCTGCCGAAATGGCGTTGCAGGAAATCCAACGGCCGGTCGCGCAAATCCTGTCCGGTCAGGATGCCCAGAGCCTCCATCTTGCGTGCCGTGACCGGGCCGACACCGTGGAACCGCTTCACCGGCAGGCCCGCGACAAAGGTCGCGCCGTGCGCCGGTGGAATGATGCATATGCCGTCGGGCTTGTTCTGATCCGAAGCGAGCTTGGCGATGAACTTGTTGTAGCTGACCCCGGCCGAGGCGGTCAGCCCCGTCTCCGCGCGGATCGCCTCGCGAATGGCATTGGCGATGGCGGTGGCCGACCCCAGGGCGGCCCGGTCTTCGGTGACGTCGAGATAGGCTTCGTCGAGCGACAGCGGTTCGATCAGTTCGGTATAGCGGGCGAAGATGGCGCGGATCTGTTGCGAAACCTCGCGATAGACGTCGAACCGAGGCGGCACGAACACGAGGTCCGGGCATTTCCGCAAGGCCGTCACCGAAGGCATGGCCGACCGAACGCCGAAGGTCCGCGCTTCGTAGCTCGCCGCCGCCACGACACCCCTTGCACGCGAACCGCCCACGGCGAGCGGACGCCCACGCAACGCCGGATCGTCGCGCTGCTCGACCGAGGTATAGAAGGCGTCCATGTCGACATGGATGATCTTGCGCCCGTTATGCTGCGCCGTTTCATCGGTAGGAGGTGTTGGCGCTGGCACGCAAAAGCCCGGGACGATTCTCGCGCCCGCACGCT
This sequence comes from Sphingomonas sp. Xoc002, assembly GCF_050408055.1. Taxonomy (NCBI): domain Bacteria; kingdom Pseudomonadati; phylum Pseudomonadota; class Alphaproteobacteria; order Sphingomonadales; family Sphingomonadaceae; genus Sphingomonas; species Sphingomonas sp. Xoc002. Next base: position 1,901,657 of record NZ_CP191175.1, read on the forward strand.
ACGGGCTTGAAAACGAAACAGGAACAATGCCGATACGTCAAGCCCCGGGGTCGTCGGGACGACAAAGGGTATGTTGATCAAAATTAACATCCTTTTATCGAACCTTTCCTAAAAGGATCGCGGGATAATGATTTGATGCGCTTCCGATCCTTCGGCGCCGCTGCCCTTTTGTTGCTCCTGTGTCTGCCCGTCATGGTCCGGGGAGAAGCACGCAGCGATCCGTGGGCGGCATGGCAATGGGCCAGCTTCACGCGGCTCGGCGATGCGGTGCGCCTGCCCCACATCACCGCGACGGCGGTTGTCCGCGCCAGCGACGGGACCATGTGGATCGGCACGCGTGGCGGTCTGATCCGCTATGACGGGCAGCGCGTCCGTAGCTTCAAAGCCTTGTCGAGCGATCCCTTTTCGCTTCCGGATAATTATGTCCGCTCGCTTATGGCGCTGCCGGATGGCGGGCTGCTGATCGGCACCAATGTCGGCGGCCTGGCGCGTTACGAACCCGCAAGTGGCCGCTTCATCCGGTTGAGGCCCCGGAACGGCCCGACCGGAAGCCGCGTGTTCGGCTTTACCCCCGATGGATCGGGAGGGGCCTATGTCGCGTCGGACGGCGGCGTTCACCATTATATCGCCGGGACCGATCAACTCGATTCCATGGCGGGTTCGGCGATCCGGTCGGCCGACGGGCGCCGTGAGGGCGCGTTTGCGGTGTACCGCGATGCGGATGGCACGCTCTGGGCGGGGTGTGAAGGCGGACTGTGGGTGCGACCTGCCACGTCTACGCGGTTCCATCCGACGTCGCTCGTGGATGCTGCGGACAGCCGTGACATCTGGTCGATCCTGCGGGATCGGCATGGGCGGCTATGGGTCGGGACCGGTTCGGACGGCGTCTACTTGTCGACCGATCGCGGCATCAGCCCACGTTTTTCGCAAATGCCCGCTCTGCGTGGTGCTGCCCCCCTGATCGGGCATCGGACGATCAGGGCGATCGTCGAAGACGAACGCGGACGGCTGTGGTTCGGCACCGATGGCATGGGGATCGTGCTGATCGATCCCCGCAACGACTTTTCGGCGACCGCGATCCGGCATCTGAGCGCGAATCCGATGTCCCTGGCGGGCGACACGGTGCGCGCCCTGGCGCTGGACGGGTCGGGAGGCGTCTGGGCCGCGACCGAAATGGGCGCGGCGCGGACTCAGGGGCTGGGCGGCGGGACGTTGCGTATCGGATCGGCAATGCCCGATCCGCGCATGTCGCTGTCGGACGACAATGTTCGCGGGATCATGGTCGACCGGCATGATCAGGTCTGGCTGGGTCTGAGCAACGGGACCGTGGATGCGCTCGACCGCAAGGCGGGGCGGGTTCGTCGACTGACCCTGAAAGGCCATCACGGCGGGCAGGATATCAAGGCGCTGCTGGAGGCGTCGGACGGTACCATCCTCCTCGGGGCGCGTGGTGTCGTCGCGATCGATCCGCGCACCCTGTCGCAGCATGCGTTGACCGTGAACGGGCTCGGCGACCTTCCGGTCATCTCATTGGCCGAGACGCCCGATGCGCTGTTGATCGGCACCTACAAGGGCCTGTTCGTTCGACGGCGCCGTGACGGTCAGGTGCGGGTGTTCGAACATGACGCCGCCGACCCGCACAGCCTGCCCAACAACGAAGTCATCAACATCGTGACGCGGCCCGATGGCAGCGTGCTGGTCGCCACACCCGGCGGCATCGGCCATCTCGACCTGCCAGGTGGGACGTTCACCAATTTTTCCAGCCGCTCGCCCGGTCCGGGCAGCTTGCCGCAGGACTATGCCGGTTCGATCATTCCGTCCGGGCGCAGGATATGGGTGGGAACCTATGGCGGCGTAGCCCTGGGGCGGGCGGTGGCAGGCGGCTGGCGCTTCCGTGCGATTGCGGAAGCACAGGGTCTGGCGGGCGACAATGTCGCCTCCCTCGTCCTCGATGCCCAGCAACGTCCCTGGGTCGCGAGTGCCGGCGGTATCTCGGTCATCGACCCGCTGGGCCGCAAGGTGCGGGTCATGAGCCAGCGCGACGGACTGAGCGCCAGCGCCTTCAATCAGCGGGCGGCGGCGCGTATGGCGGACGGGTCGCTTCTGTTCGGCGCACCGGACGGGCTGATCGTCCTGCAACCCGATGTCCTGCTCGGGCGGCTGAGCCACGCCCGTCCGGGGCCGTTGATCGTCAGTTCTGCGGATATCGACGGTCACGCGCTGACCGTGGATTCGGCCGCCGAGTCGCTTTCGCTACGCTGGGGTACGGACGGGCGGACCCTGCGCATCGGTTTTGCCCTGGCCGATTACGACGCGCCGGAGACGATCCGCTACAGCTATCGCCTGGACGGATTCGACCGGACATGGATGACGGTACCTGCCGGTACGCCTGCCAGCGCGACCTATACGAACCTTCCGGCCGGATCCTATAGCCTGGAACTTCGAGCCTATATCCCGGGCCTGGGCGCCCGGATGGTCGAGCGTCGCGTCGAGATCACGGTCGACCCGCAATGGTATGAAAGCTGGCTGGGACGGACCGGGCTGGCGATGCTGTTCCTCCTGTTGCTAGGGGCGACCTTCTGGCTCGTCACCGCAGTCGTCCGCCGTCGCGCGCGCATGCTGGAAACCATGGTCGAGGAGCGGACCAGCGCGCTGCGCGCCGCGAACGAGCAACTCGACCGCCTGGCCAGTACCGATCCGCTGACCGGGTTGGCCAATCGCCGGACGCTGATGGCCGCGCTCCAGGATGCGCGCGACCGTGCAATTGCGGAGGACAACCGCTTCACTTTCGCGCTCCTCGATATCGATCATTTCAAGCGCATCAATGACGGCTATGGCCATAGCGCGGGCGATGAGGTGCTGATGCGCATGTCGGCTCGCCTTCTGAAGGGCGTGAGGTCGAACGACGTCGTGGCGCGCTATGGCGGCGAGGAGATCGCAATCCTCTTTCCCGGCGCGACGCTCGACAGCGCGACGGGCATCGTCGAACGCTTGCGGCAGGAGATCGCCAGCACCCCGCTGCTGGTCGGCAACCAGGCGATCACCGTGACGTTCAGCGCGGGCGTGACGGAGTGGCGTCCGTGCGAAGACGTGGCGGCCATGATCCGCCGTGCCGACGACGCGCTCTACGAAGCGAAGCGTAACGGAAGGGACCGGGTCGCGCGGGCGGCCTGATCCGGAACCCGTGCACGCCCGTCGGCATTGAATGGACATGACGACGAACGACCGCGCCAACACCTCCCCATCGCTCGTTCGAAGCGGTCGTCTGGTCCGCCGGGGCGGCGCCTTTGTGCTGGAAGGCGATGACGGAAGGCATCTGGAGCTGCGCCTGATGCGGGTTCCCGTCGACCATGTCGGAAAATCGGTCGCGGTGACCGGCCACCTGCTGACCCCCGATGTGATGGAGGTCGACGGCGTCAGGGCCGCCTGACCAGGATCAGTGCGCCTTCTTGCCCGGGATCAGGTGCAGCACACCCACGATGACCGCGCCGATGATAAGGCCGACAATGGCCGAGCCGATCGCGCCGATCAGCCACTCCGCCACCGCACCGCCGACCGGCAGCGCCTCGCCCGCGTGATGCGCGGTGCCGTGGATCAGATGGGGCAGGGTGGTCAGCCCGAATTCCTCCATGCCGTGGACGATGATCCCGCCCCCGACCCAGACCATCGCGGCAGTGCCGACGATCGCCAGTACGCGCAGCACGACCGGCATCGCCTTGACCAGGCCACGCCCGATCGCCTGGGCGGTCGCATTGTCGCGTCCGGCCAGATGCAGGCCGATATCGTCCATCTTCACGATCGCGGCGACCACGCCGTACACGCCCACGGTGATCGCGATGCCGACCAGCGCCAGGGCAATGGCCTGGGTGCCGATCGACAGGTCGGGCAGTTCCGACAGGGCGATGGCCATGATCTCCGCCGACAGGATCAGGTCGGTGCGGATCGCGCCGGATACCTGGCGCTCCTCCAGCTGCTTGGCATTGACCGGCGCGGCATCCTCCGCCTCGGCATGATGGCCGGTCAGCGTTTCGAGGATCTTCTCGCTCGCCTCGAAACACAGGAACGCGCCGCCCGCCATCAGGATCGGCGTGATCGCCCAGGGCGCGAAGGCGCTGAGCAGCAGGGCGGCAGGCAGCAGGAAGATCAGCTTGTTGCGCAGCGAGCCCAGCGCGATCTTGCCGATGATCGGCAGTTCGCGCTGCGGCGCCAGCCCGACGACATAGCGCGGGGTGACGGCCGTGTCGTCGATGACCACGCCCGCTGCCTTCGCGCCCGCCCGTGCCGAAGCGCCCGCGACATCGTCCAGCGACGCCGCCGCCAGCTTGGCGATCGCCGCCACGTCGTCCAGCAATGCGACCAGACCACCTGCCATCGACCCGTATCTCCCTAAACCCTGTTACCCCGTGCCTAGAGGCTCCGTGGGGGCGATGCACGGAAAAATGACGGGCGCGTCATGTCATCCATGTTGCGTCGCGCCAGACCTCGCGCAGATGATCGAGCAAGGCGGGTACTGCCATGGGCGCTCCCGCCGCCGCATGGACTGCCCAGATGCCGACCGCCGCCGAGCCTTCATGGCCGGGCAGGAGGCGGACCAGCCGTCCATCCGCCAAGGCATCGCCGACATCCCATAATGAACGAAGCGCAATCCCCGCGCCGCCCAGGACCAGTTCGCGGACCACCTCGCTGGATGGGGTTTCGACCCGGCTCTCGCCGTTCACGGTAGCCCCCGTCAGCCGCCAGGGAAACTGGCCTTGTGCGGCGAGCAGCGCATGGTCGGCCAGATCGGCGATGCTTTGGGGCGTCCCGGCGCGGGCGAGATAGGCCGGGCTCGCGCACAGAACCCGCCGATTGTCGGCCAGGCGATGGGCTTCCAGACCGGAAGGCGGTGTCGCGGTGATCCGGATTGCCAAGTCGATGCCGCCGTCGATCATGTCGATGAAATCGTCGGTCAGATCGAGCCGAAGCCGGATCGCCGGATAACGGTCGAGGAACGGGCTCAAATACGGCGCGATCCACATCCGCCCGAAGGAGGTCGGTGCGCTCACCCGAAGCGGGCCCGCGGGACCGCCGCCATTCTGCGTCACCCGAGCCTCCGCCGTGCGAAGCCCGGCGACGAGCGGTGCCACTTCCGTATGGAAGGCGGCCCCGGCTGTGGTCGGGGCGAGACGGCGAGTCGTACGGTGGAGCAGCCGCACACCCAAACGGCTCTCCAGCCGGGCGATCCGTTTCGAGACCATGGCGGGCGACAGACGCCACAGACGTGCCGCGCCCGCCAGACTGCCCTCGCGAACGACATCGACGAACAGCGCGATATCGGGGTCCATTCGTTCCTCCAGCGATCGACAGCCATTCGATTATGCCGACTACCGGAGCAAATGGCGATGCTCTATCATCCCCCTCATAGGGCAGAGGAGAGTTTCGATGCATCAGGAGAGCCGCATGATCGACCGCCAAGGCCTGTCCGTCGCTCCCGCGCTCGTCCGCTTTCTGGAGAAGCATGCGCTGCCCGGCAGCGGCGTCGACGCGGATCGTTTCTGGGCCGGAGTGGCCGATATCGTCACCCGTTTCGCTCCCGAGAATGACGCGCTGCTGCGTCGCCGCGACGCGCTGCAGGCGCAGATCGATCATTGGTATCGACAGGGCGGGGCGCGCGACGGAGCGGCGCAGCGGGCGTTTCTGACCGAAATAGGCTATCTTGTTCCAGAGCCCGCGCCCTTCACCATCGCGCCGAACGATGTGGATGAGGAGGTCGCGTCGCGCGCCGGGCCGCAGCTGGTCGTGCCGATGCTCAATGCGCGCTTCCTGCTCAATGCCGCCAATGCCCGGTGGGGCAGCCTGTATGACGCACTCTACGGCTCCGACGCCATCGCGCCGGTTTCGGGGGCGATGGACTATGACCCGGAGCGCGGGGCGGCGGTGATCCGCTGGGCGCGCGGCTTTCTGGACGAGGCGCTTCCGATAGCTGGCGGGTGGGACGAGGTCCCCGACCTCGCCACTGCCGTCGAACGGCTCGAGGATCCGTCGCTGTTCCGGGGTCGGAGCGAGAAGGGCTGGCTGTTCCGCCATCATGGCCTGCATATCGAAATCATGGTCGATGCCGACCACCCGATCGGGAGTAACGACCGGGCCGGGATCGCGGACGTCGTGTTGGAGTCGGCACTGACCACCATCTGCGACCTGGAGGACTCGGTTGCGGCGGTGGATGCCGAGGACAAGGTTGCGGGCTATGCCAATTGGCTCGGCCTGATCGACGGCACGCTGTCGGCTCGGGTCGAGAAGGGCGGCCGCTCCATCACGCGAACGCTTGCCGCCGATCGCCAATATCGCAAACCCGATGGCACCGCCTTCGCGCTGCCCGGACGCAGCCTGTTGTTCGTCCGCAATGTCGGCCATCTGATGAGCACCCCCGCGCTCCGGCGGGCGGACGGTCGCGAAGCGCCCGAGGGTATCCTTGACACGATCGTGACCAGCCTGATCGCGATGCGGCGCGGTGGCTCGATCTATATTGTCAAACCCAAGATGCACGGGCCGGAGGAAGCCGCTTTCGCCGATCGCCTGTTCGACGCGGTCGAGGACATGCTGGGCCTGGCGCGGCATCGCATCAAGATCGGCGTGATGGACGAGGAGCGACACACATCCGCGAACCTTGCCGCCTGTATCCATGCGGTGAAGGACCGGATCGTCTTCATCAATACGGGTTTCCTCGACCGTACCGGCGACGAGATCCATACCGCGATGCTGGGTGGCCCGGTGGTGCGCAAGGCGGCGATGAAGGAATGCGACTGGATTGTGGCCTATGAGGATCGCAACGTCCAGATCGGGCTGGCCTGCGGCTTTGCGGGGCGGGCACAGATCGGCAAGGGCATGTGGGCGGCGCCGGATCGGATGGCCGACATGTTGGCCCAAAAGGGCGCGCATCCGCTGTCGGGCGCCTCGACGGCCTGGGTGCCGTCGCCGACCGCGGCCACGCTGCACGCCACCCATTATCACCGGGTCGACGTCGCCGCCCGTCAGGCCGAGCGTGCCGCCGAACCTGTCGCGTCGCTCGAACGGCTGCTCACCTCGCCGATCGCCGAGACGCCCGACTGGTCGCCCGAGGAGATCACGGCGGAACTCGACAACAATGCGCAGGGGCTGCTCGGCTATGTCGTGCGGTGGATCGATCAGGGCGTCGGCTGTTCCAAAGTCCCCGACCTGCACGATATCGGGTTGATGGAGGACCGGGCGACGTTGCGCATCTCGTCGCAGCATATCGCCAACTGGCTGTATCACGGCATCGTCTCGGCCGACCAGGTCGAGGAGGCGCTCGCGCGGATGGCGGCCAAGGTCGATGCGCAGAATGCGGGCGATCCGCTCTATCAGCCGATGGCGCAGGACGGCCTGGCGATGCGGGCGGCCCGTGCGCTGATCTTCGAAGGGTTGGCGCAACCCAATGGCTATACCGAGCCGCTGCTCCACCGCTATCGTACGAAGGCCAAGTCGAAGGAGATGGCCTGATGCCGCTATACGCGCTGGAGGATCGCCGGCCGGTTGTTCATGACACCGCCTGGATCGCCCCCTCGGCGGATGTGATCGGCGAGGTGCTACTGGGCGAGCAGGTCAGCCTGTGGTTCGGGGCGGTGGTCCGGGCCGATAACGGCCCGGTCCATATCGGCGCGCGGACGAACATCCAGGACGGCGCGGTCCTTCATTCCGATCCGGGAAGCCCGCTGACCATCGGGGTGGGCTGCACCGTCGGGCACCGCGCGATCCTGCATGGCTGTACGGTGGAGGATGGGTGCCTGATCGGCATGGGCGCGACCGTGTTGAACGATGCGGTGATCGGGGCCGGGTCGCTGGTCGGTGCAGGCGCGCTGGTTACGGAGGGCAAGGTGTTTCCGCCCGGCAGCCTGATCGTCGGTGCGCCAGCCCGCGCCGTCCGGACGCTGGAGCCCGACCAGATCGCGCGGCTGCGCGCCTCCGCCACCGGCTATGCGGAACGCGGCCGGCTTTACGCCGCCAGGCTGACGCGGCTGGACGCGGAACGGGCGGGCGAAGACGTTGACGCGCGGACGGGACCTGCCTAGCCAAAGGGGGTGACGCCGCCCACCATCCTGATCGTCGAGGACGATCCCGCCCTCCGCACCCTGACCGCGCGCGCGCTGCAGGAGAACGGTTTCGCCGTGAAGCTGGCCAATGCCGCGCCCGAAATGTGGCAGGCGCTGGAGGTCGGGCAGATCGACCTGATCCTGCTCGACATCATGCTGCCGGGCACCAGCGGCATCGATCTCTGCCGCCAGGTTCGCCAGAAAAACGCGGTCCCCATCATCTTCATCAGCGCCAAGGGCAGCGAGGTCGACCGGGTGGTCGGGCTGGAACTGGGTGCGGACGATTACCTCGCCAAGCCGTTCGGCACCCGCGAGCTGGTCGCGCGCATCCGCGCCGTCCTGCGTCGTGGCGGGCTGGAGAACACGCCGGGCGAGCGCGAGGCCGGGATATTGGGCTTCGATGGCTGGACCGCCAATCTTCCTCGCCGCGAGCTCATGTCGCCCTCGGGCGCACAGGTCGAGCTGACGGGCGCCGAGTTCGATCTGCTCGTCGCCTTTCTCGACAATGCGCAGCGTGTCGTCGCGCGCGAGCGGTTGATCGAATTGTCGCGCGCGCGGATCGGGGACAGCTCGGACCGCAGCATCGACGTGCTGGTCAGCCGCCTCCGCCGCAAGCTGTCGGGGGCGGGCGGGGCCGCGCCGATCGTCACGGTGCGCGGCGTCGGCTATATGCTGAACGTGCCGGTGGAACGGCGGTGATCCGCCCCTCGGTCGGCCTGCTCGGCCGGATCGTCGCGATCCTGCTGCTGGCGGTCACGATCGAGTTCGCGATTTCCACCTATCTCTACGAACGCGCCAGCCATGTCTCGGTGCGTGACGACGAAGCCCGGCGGCTGGCCGAGCATCTGATCGTCGCCCGGCGCGTGCTCAACGAACGGCCCGCCGGCGAACGACCGGAGGTGGCGGACGAACTGACCACCGATCGCTATATCGTCAGCTGGTCACCCGTCGCGCCGCCGCGACCGAAGATCGCTCCGGCGATGGACAGCATGCGTCGTCAGATCGTCGACTGGGAACCTTCGCTGGCGGCGACCGACATCCATTTGCGGCTGACCTCGCCGGGGCGGACCTCAGTCGTGTCGGGTGACCTGCGGCTGGACGACGGATCGCTGCTGAGTTTCCGGATGCGCGAGGGCGTTCGTACGCTCGATCTCGCGCTGGGCCGGGTGCTGCTCGCGCTGATCCCGGCGATCGCGCTGATGCTGCTCAGCGGTGCTTTGATCGGGCGTATCCTGCACCCCTTGCGGATGCTGGCGCGCGCTGCCGACAAGCTGGGCCGGGGGCAGGGCGGGCAGGGGGCCGCGCTGATCGTGCCCGAGCGCGGGCCGGGCGAAGTGCGACACGTCACCCGTGCGTTCAACCGGATGCAGGCGCGGATCGGGCGACTGATCGACGAACGCACCCGCGCGCTGGCGGCGGTCGGACATGACCTTCGCACTCCGCTGGCCCGGCTGCGGCTGCGCGCGGACTCGATCCGCGACGACGAGGTGCGCGAGGCGATCGGTACCGATATCGAGGAAATGGAAGCGATGGTCTCCTCGCTCCTCGCCTTCCTGGGCGGCGACGGCGATGTCGAGCAACCCGAACTGACCGACCTGGCGATCCTGTGCGCCAATCTGGCCGACGACGCCGCCGATCATGGCCGCGACGTCCGTTATGTCGGGCCGGACCATTTCGATTGTCGCCTGCGCCGCTTCGGCATGAAGCGCGCCCTGACCAACCTGGTCGAGAATGCGCTGCATTATGGCGAGCATGCGATCATCACCCTGCGCGCCGATCCGGGTGATGACGTGCGTATCCGGGTCGAGGATGATGGACCCGGCATTCCCGACGAATCGCTCGAACTCGTGCTGGAGCCCTTTGTGCGCCTGGATACCGCGCGTCGCCGCGATACGGTGGGTTTCGGTCTGGGATTGTCGATCGTCGCCCGCGTGGTCGCGGCGGAGGGCGGCGAACTGACCCTCGCCAACCGCCCCGAAGGTGGGCTTTGCGCCGAAATCCGTCTTCCGCATTGTCGGACATGATTTGTCACGCACTCGCTGCACGGCAGCAAAAAAGGGTGCGTATATCCTGAACTCAGAGGAAGAGACGGCCTCCGCAGAAGCGGGGCGGCCCCTTCTCTGACGAGTTTAGACAAGTTCAGTCGGGAGAATGACCGATGACGATGGAGTTCGATTTGACCGCACTGGAATTGCAGGGCGCCCTGCTCGTGCTCGCGGTGATCATCACCTTCGCCGCGATCGAGGGCTGGAAGGCCCGCTAACCCGCTTTACTGGTTTCGCAAGGGCTCCTCTGCTGTCCCCTCCGGCATGGGCCTGACCGGAATGGAGCAGGCGGCTCGGCTCAGCGCCGGGTCGCCTGCTCTACGATTTCCAACCGACCGCGGATTGCATTGATCAACTGAGCCGCCGAATAGGGCTTGGTCAGCAGCGCCGCATCCATGTTCGCCGCCTCGGCCGCCATGCCGCCATCGCCCGTTGCGAAGATGATCGACAGGGTCGGCCGCAACTGCCGCGCCCGCCGCGCCAACTCCACGCCCGACTCACCCGGCAGGTTCAGGTCCGTCACCAGAACGTCGATCTGTGCCGTCTGAAGCGCGGTCATCGCTTCCTCCGCCGTGACGGCGTGAACCACCACGAAGCCCGCATCCTGAAGCGTCTCGGCGGTGTTGGCGCGGATTAGGTCATCGTCCTCGACCAGCAGGATCGTGCGGCCGTCATGCAGGGGCTGCGCAGCAGGCTCGCTCGCCTGGATTTCCCGCGCCGGAACGGAAACCTCGGCCTTCGGCATCTGGCGCTGCCGCTGATTGGCGAGAACATGCCGGAACTTCCGGGCGAGCGCCTCGCGGGTATAGGGCTTGGACAGCAGCTCGACACCCTTGTCCAACCGCCCGCCATGGACGATCGAATTCTCGGTATAGCCCGAGGTGAAGAGGACTGCGATGTCGGGAAGCCGTTCGCGGGCCTTGCGGGCCAGCTCCGGGCTCTTCAGCGTGCCGGGCATCACCACGTCGGTGAAAAGGATATCGATCGGGATACCGCTCTCGACGACGCTCAGCGCGCTCTGTGCATCGACCGCCTTCAGGACACGGTAGCCCAGGTCCGACAGCAGTTCGACGACGGTGGCGCGCACTTCGGCATCATCCTCGACGACCAGTACGGTTTCGGTGCCGCCGGTGATCGGTCCGGTATCGACCGCGACCTCGACATCCTCCGCTTCCATGGCACGCGGCAGATAGAGCTTGATCGTGGTCCCGTGGCCGACCTCGGAATAAATCTTCACATGGCCGCCCGACTGTTTGACGAAGCCATAGACCATCGACAGACCCAGGCCCGAACCCTTGCCCTCACTCTTGGTCGAGAAGAAGGGTTCGAAGACCTTGTGGATGATGTCGTCGGACATGCCGCTGCCGGTGTCGGACACGGCCAGCATGACATATTGGCCCGGCGTCACCTCGTCATGGGTGCGGGCATAATCATCGTCGAGATGGGCGTTGCCGAGCTCGATGGTCAGCTTACCCTGGCCGTCCATCGCATCGCGCGCGTTGATCGCGAGGTTCAGCAGCGCATTCTCGATCTGCGCCGGATCGATGAAGGTGTTCCAGAGACCGCCGCCGACGATCGTCTCGATCTCCACGCCCTCGCCGATGGCGCGGCGGAGCATGTCGTCCATGCCCTGCACGAAGCGGGTGACGTTGACGACCTTGGGCTCCAGCGCCTGGCGCCGCCCGAAGGCGAGCAGCTGCGAGGCCAGCTTCGATCCGCGCGACACGCCCGCCATGGCGTTGGCGACGCGCTGTTCGGCGCGTTGGTTGCCCGCAACGTCCTTGCCCAGCAGCTGGAGATTGCCCGACACGACCTGAAGCAGATTGTTGAAATCATGCGCGACGCCGCCGGTCAGCTTGCCGATCGTCTCCATCTTCTGCGCCTGGGCGAGCTTCATCTCGGCCTGACGCCGTTCGGCGATCTCCTCGATGACGCGGCTTTCCAACGTTTCGTTGAGCTGGCGAAGCTGCGCTTCGGCCCGTTCGCGGTGATGGACCTGACGGGCGAGCAACGTAGCCTGATCGCGCAGGGCCTGTTCGGCGGCCCGCTGCTCGGTGATGTCGGTGTGGACGCCGACCCATTCGATGAGCTCGCCATCGGCCGCCATGATCGGCAGGCCACGGATCGCGAACGTCCGCCACTCCCCGTCGTGACGACGGACGCGGTGTTCGTGGATGAACATGCCCTTGGCGGTGACCGCCTCGTTCCATGCCACGACCGAGGCGGCGGCGTCGTCCGGGTGCACCGCGTTCGACCAGCCGAAGCCCTGATATTCGTCGAAGGTCTGCCCGGTGATCGCCGCCCAGCCGGGCTGTTCGCCGACCATCCGGCCATCGGCGCTGTTGGTCCAGAGAACGCCGTGCACCGCATCCATTGCGGCCCGGAAACGCCGGTTGCTGCGTTCGATCGCCTCGGCATGGCGGGTCCGTTCGTCGACGTCGAAGACGAGGATATGGAAACCCATCACCTCGCCATCATCGTTACGGCGCGGGATATAACGGGTTTCGGCCCGGCGTCGGCTGCCGTCGCGGTGATGCAGGTGCACGTCGGCGACGATGGCTTCCCCGGCCAGTGCACGCTCGATAAGCGGGCGACGCTCGGCATAATCCTCTGCCGTCAGCACGTCGCTGAGCCGCTGGCCCAGCATCCCCTCGGGATCGGTGCCCAGAAACTCGCGGTAATAATCATTGGCGAAGCGATAGCGTTCTTCGCGATCGACAAAGGCGACGAGCACGGGCAGCGAGTCCGTGATGATCCGCAGTTCCGCCTCGCTCTCGGCCAGCCGTCGTTCGGCTGCCACGCGACCGGTATTCTCCACGACGGTGCACATCACGCCGCCGACCTTGCCGCATTCGAGATAGACGGGGGTGTAATAGAGGTCGAACACGACCTCCTCCTCGACGCCCGCACGCGTGACGATCAGGGCCTGGTCGCGATAGGCGATGTCTTCCCCGCGAAAGCCACGGTCCAGGATGTCGCGGTTCCAGTCCCAGATTTCGGGCCAGACGTCGGGAACCAGACCGCCGAAAGCCTCCGGGTGGCGGGGCCCGGCGATGCTGCGATAGGCATCGTTATAGATCATGACATGAGCCGGTCCCCACATCAGGACCTTCGCGATCGGCGAATGGACGATGTTGGCGACCGTCGTGCGCAACACGCTCGGCCAGCCGCCGATCGAACCCAGCGGGCTTGCCGACCAGTCGATGTCCCGCACCCGCTGACCGCACTCGCCCCCGCCGATCAGCCAGGTGTCGACGTCCGACACCGGCCCGTCGGTCCGCATACGCTCGATCGCGGCGAGCAGCAGCGCCTGATCGTCGGGAAAGTCGCCCGCATCCACGGCTTCGGCAACATATCGTTCGAGCTGCGGCGGGAGCGACAGCATTCGCGACAGGGGAGTCATCATCGGTTGACGCATGAGTAAGCTGTACCGTCAAGTCAATCGGCGACGGCACCGATCGCGTTGATTTGTATCACTTTGCCTATCATGGCGGTCATGACCGCCCGGTTAATGGCTGAGGGTGGTGCGGCTCCAGGATCAGGGTCGAGCCCTCGACCCGCCAGCTTTTCAGGCGCGACAGGAAGTTCATGCCCAGCACGTCGGTCTCGCCGAATGCGGGCGACACGACCACCGGCACCTTGTCCGCACGAATGGTGCCGATGCGCAGCGAGTCGACGCGCGCCGTTTCCGCCCGGATCATCCCGTTGGCGGTGTTGAGCACCACCGGGAAGGCGGGCATGCTGGGCTTCAGGCCAGCCGCCTGTGCCGTTGCGCTGGACAGGGCGGTCAGCGTCGCGCCGCTGTCGACCAGCATCCGCCGGTTGACGCCGTTCACGGTGACGCGCGCCCAGAAATGGCCGTCCGGCGCCATGCGGATACGCACCGTGTCGCCGACGACGCTCTGGTCCTGCAAATTCAGGATCTGCATCGCGCGCTGGATATAGGGATCGAATTGCTGGCGTTGCTGTAGCAGGACGAACAACAAGCCGCCGAGCAAAAGCCAGGACAACAGGCTGATCGCCACGCGCAAGATGGGCACGCGACGAGCGATGATGCCCGCCAGCACGACGGCAAGGACGACGGCCAGCAGGGGTAGGGGGACGCCCAGATCGGCAAACATTGCGGTTCCATTCCTTCGTCCTCCCATATGGGAAGGGCGAGGGCCGGGAGATAGGGGCGTCCGTCTTTACCGTTGCTGACCGTGCGGGATCAGCCCTGTTCGGTCATCCCGACTTCGGATGCGCTAAACCGACGGCCGCCATACCAGCGGCGAAAACTTCCATCGGGTTGGCGGAAATAACGCGAGCCTTCGTGAAGAACTGGTGCGCCCAGTGACTGATAGGCCGCCCAGATTCCATAGACCATGGCAACCAGCGCCAGGACCTTGATCCACTCCATCGACTCGCCCTTTTATCTATTATGAGTCGAGGCTCGCTGTTGTCGTGGTCAATATCAAGTAAATACGTCGCTGCATCGCAGTAGGTTTATGCTGCGATGCCGTATTCAGTCGCCGATAGGTCGACTGAGCCACGGAGAATTCTTTAAGCCGAAGCGGCGTGGCCGTTCCGCCGCCCGTGTGATGCCGATCCGCGGCCCGACAACGACCGGCGCAGCCCTCGGCGTTCCGGTCAGCGCGAAAGGTGGCTCCAGAAGCGACGCGCCGTTCAGGCTCAGGTCGATGCCAAGCGCGCTGCACAATTTGCCCGGTCCCGAACAAAGCTGCCTTATCGGAAGCCCAAAACCGCGCCGTTCCTGCATGACATCCAGACCATGCAGGGGCTCCAACGCCCGGATCAGGACGGCGCTGCCCGAAGTACCGCATACGACATTCAGGCAGTGATGAAGGCCATAGATACGATACACATAAGCGTGGCCGACCAGTCCGAACATCGCCGCGTTCCGCGCCGTTCGCCCCGCAAAACTGTGCGAGGCCGGGTCGGCGGCATCATAGGCCTCCGTCTCGACGATCACCCCGCCGACGCCGTCGACGGTTAGCGTCACGCCGATCAGCGCGCGCGCCGCGTCGTCCACCTCGCTCTGATAAAAGTCGAGGGGGAGCGGTGTCATTTCTCTCCCGCGCGTAGATCGTACCAGACCGGTCCCTCCGCCAGAAGGTCGCCGAGACGCAGCACCGCTCCATCACGGACGACGGCCGTATCGCGCCAGTCGATGGTACCGTGCTCGTCCATCAACGGCTCCAGACGCAGACCGAAGACACAGGTCAGGACGGCGTCATCGTACCGCCGCTCGAAGGCGATGACCCGGTCGCGACCATGGCCGGTGACGGCAAGCGGATGATAGGTGCCGTGCGTGAACAGGTCGGGATGCTGGCGACGCAGGCCTAGCAGATCGGCCATAAGCTTTTGTTTCGGCGCCGACCCGTCAGCCAAGGCCGCCTCGCGCGCAGGATAGTCGACAGGACGGCGATTGTCGGGATCGACTAGGCTCAGATCGGCGAACTCCGTCCCCTGATAGCAGTCCGGCACACCCGGCACCGTATAGCGCAGCGCAACCTGGACGAGCGAATTCGCGTCGGCGGACGGACGGATGCGGTGGAGGAGTGCGGCCATTCCTTCCCGGAATTCCGCCCCTTCGTCGCCATCGATCAACGTCTTTGCGAGACGGTTGCAGCGTGCCTCATAGTCGGTGTCGGGGTCTTCCCAGGACGACCGGAGCTTGGCCTCCCGCAGCGCCTTTTCCTGCCAAGCGGCAATCCGTTCGGCAAAGTCGCCCAGTTCGCCGGGTTCGGGCCAAGTGCCGACCAGCGTCTGGATCAGCATATACCAGTCGGCCGGATCGACCCCTTCGGCAAGATTCAGCGTCTGCATCCGCCAAGCCTCGACCTGGCGTCGCCAATCCTCCGGCATGGCGCTGAGGACCGCCAGCCGGGCGCGGACATCCTCTCCGCGCTTGTGATCATGGGTAGCGGTGGTCAGCATCGCCAGCGGAAAGCGCTCCGCACGGCCCTTCATCCGGTCATGAAAAGCTGCGATCGACAGGCTGAGCCGCGCTGCGTCGAACCCGACATCGTTGCGAGAGAGCAAGGTCGCGTGACGATAAAAGGCGGTGTCCTCGACCGCCTTGGCCGCGATGGGGGCCGAAAGCTGCTGAAAACGCCTGACCGCTTCTCCAAGCCGTTCGCGGTCGCCGGGCCCGGACCCCGCCAGCCATTCCAGCATCTGGTCGACGACAAAGGCCTCTCCGGGGGGCAATAGCGGCTCGACCCGTTCGCGCGCCATTCGGCGGATGGCTTCATCGGACGAAGGCGCATCCGGGCCATAGGTCCGATAGACCGGAAAGACCCACAGCAGCCGCTCGATTGCCCGTCGCAGCATCGGGGTGGTGATCGCCCCCTCCAGTTCCCGCGCGGAAGTGGTCAGCGCTGCGAAGGCCGCGACGCACTGGTCCAGTTGTCCGGCGAACTGCCACGCGAGCAGGTCCTGCCGCGCCTGGAGTTCCTCCGGCGCGAACTGGTCCGAACGGCCGCTCAATTGTGCCCAGAGCTCGGCGAGCGGCCTGGTGCCCTCGGGCGCGTGGAGCAGGGCCGATACCTCCTCCATGAAGTCATAGCCGCTGGTGCCGTCGACGCCCCAATCTTTGCCCATGGACTCGTCGGCCGCGAGGATTTTTTCGACGACGATATAGGCGCGGTTGCCATCGTCTCGCGCGATGGCGTCGAAGCGCGCGCGCAGCTTGCGGCAATAGCCGATCGGGTCGGTCAGTCCGTCGACATGGTCGATCCGGACGCCGTCGATCCATCCTTGCTCATAAAGCCGGAAATAAAGGGCATGGGTGTCTTCGAAGACCTGATCGTCTTCGACGCGCAGCCCCGCCAGATCGTTGATCGTGAAAAAGCGCCGCCAGTTGAGTTCGTCGTTTGATACCCGCCACGACGCCAGGCGATAATGCTGGCGATCGAGCAAGGCCGCTAGGTCCTGCGTCTCGGCCCCGTCCTGATCCTCATCCCGGATCGGCAGGCGATGCTCGCCATAGGCGACGACCTCGGCACGGCCGTCGCGGCGCTCGACGACGATCTGGCCCTCCGCCAAGACCTTGTTCAGCGGCTCGCCAAGGATCGGCAGGACGAGCTTGCGGGACCAGTCGATATCGAAAAAGCGTGCGAAGCGGCTTGCCTGACCTTTGGCCAGCACGTCGTTCCACCAGCCATTGCCGCCGCCCGCCACGCCCATATGATTGGGCACGATGTCGATGATGACACCCATGCCGCGTGCCCTGGCGGCCTCGGCGAGGGACCGGAAGGCTTCTTCGCCGCCCAGTTCCGGATTGATCCGCGTCGGGTCGATGACGTCGTATCCGTGCATCGATCCAGCCGCCGCCGTGGTGATCGGCGAGGCATAGACATGGCTGATCCCCAGCGTGTCGAGATAGGGCAGCAGGGCTTCCGCTCGGGCGAAGGGGAAGTCCTTGTGAAACTGAAAGCGATGGGTGGCGCGCGGCGTCATGGGCGACGTCCTTCGATAAAGCGGGTCAGCGGGCTTTGAGTATGGCGATGCGCGTCGCGACCTCGGGCGTGGCGAGCGAGCGATCGAGCGTATCGGGCAGGCGACGACGCCAATTCGGATGCTCGTCGATGGTGCCGGGGAGATTGGGCTGCTCGTCCAGCCCCAGCAGATCCTCGACCGGCACGATGGCCAGCGGACACGGCGTTTCCGCGACGGCGGCGATGGCGGCATCGACCGTGACGGCGGGTTCGTCGGGTTCCGGTGCGCCGTTGCCGATCGCCTGCCATAGGGCGGTGCGTTCCCGGGCACGGTCCGCGCTGTCATCCGGCGAGACGGGCCGCCCGGCGATATGCGCGCGCCATTCCAGATCGCGGCTCTTCCACCATCCGGCAACGGTCGCGATGTCGTGGGTGGCGGTCATCGCTATCGCCTGCTCGCTCCACGTCTCGGCTGGAAGGAACGCGCCGTCCGCATCCCGCTCGAACGGCAGGACGCGCATGCCGAGCATTCCGGCCTTCGCCATGATGTCGCGAAAGCCGGGCGGCACGGTGCCCAGGTCCTCACCGATCACGATGGCTCCGCGCCCCTGATTGGCCCGATGCGCCTCGATGCGCAGGATGCGCAGCATGTCGGCAAAGGGCATCGCCAGATAGGCACCCTGATCGGCTGGAGCGCCGTCCGGCACGACCCAAAGGCGACATAGCCCCAACGCATGGTCGATGCGGATGCCGCCAGCATGGGCGAAGACCGCACGCAGCGTATCGATGAACGGCGCAAAGCCCTGTCGCCGCAGCGCGAAGGGCGACAGGGCGGTGATCCCCCAATTCTGGCCATCGGGACCGAGCGGATCGGGCGGGGCACCGATCGACAGCCCGTTCAGCAACTCACCGCGTCGGCTCCAGCCATCCGCGCCGTTCATGGCGACCCCGATGGCGAGGTCGGCGATCAATCCAATCGCCATGCCGTTGCCGCGTGCCGTGTCCGCCGCGTCGCGAAGCGCCCGGTCGGCCCACCATTGGGCAAAGGCGTAGAAGCGAATGGCGTCGACATGCTCGGCGGCGAAACGCGCGACCGTTTCGCTGGCGGGATCGCGATACTCTTCCGGCCAGTCGGGCCAGCCGCTCGCCCGGTCACGGCCATGGAAATAGGCGTGGAGCGCATCGAACCGAGCCTGCAATTCCAGCCGTTCACCGCCCTCCGCCCGCCAGCGTTCAAAGGCTTGGCTTTGCAGCGTGTCGAGCTGATCGTAAACGATGCGTAGGTCCCGCATCCGATCCGGCGCGGCGCTTTGCCAGTCGATCAGGGCAGGGGTGTCAGCCACCGGCTCGCCGGCGGGGGCCAGCCAGACGTTGCGGAACAACCGGCTGGACGGGGCATAGGGGCTGAAGCGCGCGGCGTCGGCGGGGAACAGCGCGTGGACGGGGCTGATCGCCAGAGCGGCAGCACCGGCTCGGCCCAGCGCCTTGGCGGCGCTGGCCAGACCGGCGAAGTCGCCAAAGGCTCCGCCGCCTTCGCGCAAGGATGGGATCTGGACGGCGCTGCCCCAATGCCTGCCCGACGGTGGGACCGGACAGCGGTGCGGGGCGATGGCAATCGTCCATTGCCGCTCGCCCTGTTCCAGCCGGTGATAACCAGGCTGGAGAATGGCTGGCAGCATCCGGGCCCGGATCGAGACCGACACTATTTCGCCACCCTCCAGGGTCAGCCGTGCGGCCCCGTCGCGGCAGACGTCGGGAAGGGGGATTTGCTGGCCGAGTTCACCAGAGACGAATACAGGCTCGCCGATATCGGTATCGAGCCGATCCAGGATCGCCGCCAACGCCTCGTCGGAGACGGTCTGGTCCTGTCCCTTGGCGTCCTGCCAGTGACGTGACAGTCCGGCGGCTTCGGCGCGGGTGTGGAGATCGCTCATTTGGCGATCCATGCGGCGAAGCGATCGCCTTCCTGGTAGATCAACTGGCCTTCATCCGCGGCGATCGCTTCGGGCGCTTCGCCCAGGTCGATCAGGATGGTCAGCGTCGCGCCATCGGCCATGCGCCATCGTGCCTTGACCTGGGCGGTCCCGATCACATCGGCCGCCAGACCCACCGCCCCCTTCAGGCGCGGCATGATATGAACTTGCCGGAGCGCCAGCAGTTCGCGGTATAGCGCGCGCCACTCCCCGGCCTGGGGACCGGGCTCGGGGATCGAGCTGTCGAAAGTGCTGCGGGCATTGGGGTCGGGGATGCGCTTGCGCGCTTCCTCGTCGGCGAAGGCGTCGAACTTGGCGAACTCGCGTCGGCGCCCTTCACGCACCGCATCGGCCAGTTCGTCATGGAAGTCGGTGAAGAACAGGAAGGGACTTTCACTCCCCTCGTCCTCGCCCATGAACAGCAGCGGGATTTGCGGACCGAGCAGCAGCAACGCGGTCGCCGCGCGGAGCCGCTCGCGATCGGTCAGGCGGATCAGCCGCTCGCCCATCGCCCGGTTGCCGACTTGGTCATGGTTCTGAAGAAACGCGACGAAGGCCGTGCTGGGCAGATCGCCCGACGGTTTGCCGCGTGGGCGGCCGTCATGATTGGGCGAGCCTTCGCCCTGATAGATGAAGCCCTCCTTCAGGCAACGCGCCAACCGCTCGGCCGCATGATCGGCGAAGTCACCATAATAGGCGCTGGTCTCGCCGGTCAGTAGAACGTGCAGGACATTGTGGAAATCGTCATTCCACTGAGCGTCATAACAACCGGCGCGCAGGCGGTCGGCGTCGTTCTTCTCATTCTCCAGGACCAGATGGACGTGCCGTTCGGGGAAAGCGGCGCGGATCTCGCTCGCCATCCGGTCGAGGAAGCCGTCATTCTCGATGGCGTGAACCGCATCGAAACGTAATCCGTCGATGCGATAATCGCGCAGCCACATCAGGGCATTGTCGACAAAGAAGCGATGCACCGGATCGGCATCGACCGCCACCGCGCCGCCCCAGGGGGTGTCGACCTCCTTGTGGAAGAAGGCACTGGCATAGGCGTCCAGATAATTTCCGTCCGGCCCGAAGTGATTATACACCACGTCGAGGAAGACCGAGAGGCCCAGGCCATGCGCCGTGTCGACCAGCGTCTTCAGCTCGGCGGGTGAGCCATAGGGCTCGGCCACGGCATAGGGCAGGACGCCGTCATAGCCCCAGTTGCGGGTGCCGCCGAATGCGTTGACCGGCATCAGTTCGATCGCGGTGATCCCCGACGCCGCGATGGCGGGCAGCTTCTGGCGAATGCCCTCAAAGCCACCCAGCGTCCCGGCATGGACTTCGAGCAGCACCGTCTCCTCCCAGGGCCGCCCGCGCCATTCGGTGGCGCTCCAGGCAAAGGCCGGGTCGACCACCACGCTCCATCCATGGACGCCGCCCGTTTGAAGCCGGGAGGCGGGGTCGGGCACCGCCAAATCCTTATCGAGGCGGAAGCGATAGCGACTTCCCGCAACCGCTGGGGCGGTGGCGGAAAACGATCCCTCTTCGTCGCGATCCATCGATACCGAAGGCGCGCCGTCGATCTCCAGCGTCACCGCGTCACGATCCGGCGCCCAGAGCCGGAACAGCGTATCCGCGCCCTCGCGCAGTTCAGGCCCCCAGTTGGTCATGCCTCGGCCGTGTCCCGCCAGGTGATGAGCACCGCACTCTGCGGTCCGACCTCATAGCTGTCGCCGATCTCGACCTCGCCCTGTTCGGGCTTGGCGCTGTCGATCAGCACGGTACGCGCGGCATGGGGCGGGGGCAGGGTGAAGGTGATCGGATCGGGCGACGCATTGAGCAGCAGCGAAACCGCCTCGATGCCGCCATCCTCGGTCGCGGACGCGCGCCGCATCATCAGGGCACGCCCCTCGGGATTGTCCCAATCCTCGGGGCTCAGCTGCTCGCCGCGCTCGTCCCACCATTCGATGTCGTTGATGCCATGGCCAGGCGTATCCTGCCCATAGAGGAAGCTGGGCGAGCGCAGGACGGGATAGCGGCGGCGCAATTCGGCCAGTCGCGCGGTGAAGGCGATCATCCCCTCACCCTCGTCCGATGCGGCAGCCTTCCAGTCGAGCCAGCTGATCTCGTTATCCTGGCAATAGGCGTTGTTGTTGCCGTGTTGCGTGCGGCCGAACTCGTCGCCCGCCACGATCATCGGCGTGCCCAGCGAGGCAAGCAGGGTCGTCATCATCGAGCGCATCACACGGCCACGCGCCGCCTTGATATTCTCGTCCTCGGTCGGCCCCTCTGCGCCCCAATTGCGCGAGTAGTTCTCCGAATGACCGTCGCGATTGTCTTCCTTGTTCGCTTCGTTGTGACGCTGTTCGTACATGACGGTATCGGCCAGCGTGAAACCGTCATGGGCGGCGAGCATGTTCAGGCTGGCCCAGGGACGCCGCGCGCGACGGTCGAACAAGTCACCGGAACCCGACAGCCGCGCCGCCAGATCGCCGCGCTGCCCGGCATCGCCGCGCCAGAATTTGCGCACCGTGTCGCGATACTTGTCGTTCCATTCCGAAAAGCCCGGCGGGAAATTGCCCAGCTGATAGCCGCCCGGCCCGACATCCCATGGCTCGGTCAGCAGCTTGAGCCGCCCGAGCACCGGGTCCTGCCGCAGCACGTCGAAGAACGCCGCACCCGGATCGAAACCCGTCGCCTCGCGACCCAGCGTCAGGCCGAGATCGAAGCGGAAACCGTCGATCCCGAAGCTCGTCGCCCAATAGCGCAGCGAGTCCGTCACCATCTGAATTACCCGCGCCTTGGACAGGTTCAGCGTGTTGCCGGTGCCGGTATCGTTGATCGTATAGCGCGGCTGATCCTGGACCAGTCGGTAATAGCTGGCATTGTCCAGCCCGCGCCACGACAGCGTCGGTCCCTTCTCCGACCCCTCGCAGGTGTGGTTGTAGACGACGTCGAGAATGACCTCGATCCCCGCCTTGTGCAGCTTGTGAACCGCGCGACGCAGCTCGTCCTGAGTGTCGGTCGCGAAATAGGCCTGCTCGGGCGCGAAGAAACCGAGGGTGTTGTAACCCCAATAATTGCGCAGGCCCTTTTCCTGAAGGAAGCGGTCCTGGGTGAAGCTGTGGATCGGCAGCAGTTCGATCGCGGTGACGCCGATCCGCTTCAGATGCTTGATGACCGCCGGATGGCCGAGCCCCGCATAGGTGCCCCGCTCACGCGGAGGAACCAGTTCCATCAGCTTGGTCAGGCCCTTCACATGGGCTTCGTAGATGACCGTTTCGGACCAGGGCGTGTTCGGCTTCACGTCGCGGGACCAGTCGAAATGATCGTCGACCACCACGGCCTTGGGCATGGCGGCGGCGCTGTCGCGCTTGTCGAAGCTCAGATCCTCTTTCTTCGACCGGATTTGATAGCCATGGAGCGCATCGGTCCATTTGATCTCCCCGTGCAGCTTGCGGGCATAGGGGTCGAGCAGCAGCTTGTTCGGGTTGAAGCGATGCCCGGCCTCCGGCTCGTAGCGACCATGCGCGCGATAGCCGTAGAGCAGACCCGGCCCAACATCGGGCAGATAGCCGTGCCAAACCTCGTCGGTGCATTCGGGCAGCGTATAGCGCTTGAGTTCGCGCTTCCCTTGGGGGTCGAAAATGCACAGTTCGATCCGGTCGGCATTGGCGGAAAAAACGGCAAAATTCACCCCTTCGCCGTCGAAGCTGGCACCCAACGGATAGGCGGAGCCGGGCAGAATCTGTTCGGGCAAATCGGTCAAAGGGGCTCTCCGGCAAAAGTCGAACGACTATGCGTGTGGCAGTTTCGATAAGAAGCGGGGTGCTATGGCCCGGTGGCGTTCCGCAAACGGAAGCCACCGGGCATAGGTCATGCGGTCTTGGTGCGCGGCTTTCGGGGCGCCTTGGGCTTCGGCTCCGCCGCGATGGTCTGCGGTGCAGCGTCGGCCTTCTTCCGCCGTGCGGCCGGTTTGGCCGGGGCGGCGGGGTCTTCCGGGGCCACTTCGGTCAACTCCCGTTCGGCCTGCTCCCAATGGTCGCAGTCACGACCATGCGGTTCGCCTTCCGATTGCCAGATGCCATATGCGCGTTGCCGAAGCTGGTCTTCCCGGTCTTTCATCGTCACCTCCCTATCGTGACTCGCAATTTGTTATCGCGACCGTAACGATTGGATCGGCCATAACGCTCCCGGAAAAACGCGTTGATGCGGATCAATTGCCCGTCGGCGATTTCGCTTTCACCTGTTCGGGCGGGGTGACGGCCGACAGCGTCTGACGCTGGCTTTCGGGATCGATGCGGCGCGTGCGGGTGAAGGGGGGCAGTTCGACGCGCCCGCCGGTCTTCATCGCGGTCACGATACCCTCGATCACGCGCAGGTCGGAAAGGCCTTCCTCGGCATCCGGCTCGGGATCGCGGTCGTTCAGGATGCAATCCGAGAAATAGCGCATCTCGCCACCAAAATGGTCGGTATGCTTGAACTTCTCGTGGCTTTGCTTGTCGCCGATGGTCAGGTTCTGCTCGATGCCCGACTGGAAGCCATAGGCCGGACTCATATGGATCGAACCCTTCATGCCCGCGATGATCAGGCTGTCGATATTGTTCATCGCATAGCTGACGGTGAAGCTGGCCAGCTTGTCGCCCGGCATCCGCAGCACGACCGCGAAGGTATCGTCCAGATCGCCCAGGCCCGCGCTCGGCTGGCGCGTGGCGACCGCGCTCTCGACGGCGACCGGTTCGGCCCCGAACAGATAGCGGATCGCGTTGATGGGATAGGGGGCCATGTCGAACAGCGGCCCGGCCTCCAGACCGTGCTTCGCCCGATGATTATCGGGGTCGAGCTTCTGCCCGAAACAGGACGTGAAGCCGACCAGCTCGCCCAGATCGCCATTGCGGATCTTCTCGATCGCATCGAGCGTACCCGGCTCGAAATGCAGGCGATAGGCCGTCATCAGCTTGGCCTTGGAACGGCGCTCGGCATCCTGGATCGCGCGCGCCTTCTCGCTCGAGATTTCCAGCGGCTTTTCGCACAGGACATGGATACCGGCATCGAGCGCGGGGATGGCGAACTCCGCATGGCGCCAGTTGGGCGTGCCGAGATAGATCGCATCGCAGACTCCGGCGGTCAGCAGCTTGTCGAACTCGTTATAGGAATAGACATGCTCGACGCCGTATTTTTCGGCCAGCAATCTGCCCTTCTCCGCATCGCCCGTGACGATCGCGGTCAGCTCCGAATTACCGGTGTGCTTGATGCCGGGCAGCATCGCCGATTGGGTGATGTCGCCCGCGCCAACGACCGCATAGCGAACCTTCTTCGTGCCGAAACCGAATGCCGATGCCAGGCTCATGGCCGTTCTCCCAAATATAAGACGCCAAATTTCGTAACGGTTGCTGCAACGCGCCAATCCGGGGAAGGTCCCACGGAGATATTATGGTTTTGGCGAGTTTCCATCGCCTAACCTGCATCAACGGAGACGCGCCCTCGTGACTTTACCCGATCAGCATCCCGAGCCGCTTCGTGACGCCGACGGGTTTCTGGACCTAGAAAACTATGCTGCGCTGGGCGACGGGCGCAGCGTCGCTTTGAGCGGTGCGGATGGCGCCATCGACTGGTGGTGCGTACCCAATATGGACTCCGCGCCTCTTTTCGACCGGCTGCTCGACGGCGCACGCGGCGGCACTTTTTCCATCACGCCGATCGAACCGTTCACCGTCGAGCGACGCTATCGGCCGGACAGCAATGTGCTGGAAACGATCTTCATCACGGCGAGCGGTCGCGCGAAGCTGGTCGAGTCGCTGAACAGCGGCCCGGCGGGGCGGCTGCCCTGGGCGGAACTGGCGCGGCGGGTGGAGGGGCTGGACGGATTTGTCCGCTTCGCCATCACTTTGCGCTTCAGCCGCCGGGCGGATACGGTCAGCCCCTATTTTGCGCCTGCGGGCGGGCATAACGTCTTTCACGTCGACCGGGTGCTGGGCGTGTTCCGCCATTGCGGCGGCGTGACGATCGATACGGTCGAGGACGGCCTGGTCACCGGTACGGCGGCGGTCGGGCCGGGGGATCGCGCCCGGATCGCCATCATCGCAGGCGAGGACGAGCCGCTGGTCTGTCAGGATATCGAGCAGATCGACGCGCGGATCGACCTGTCGGATTTCGAATGGCGGCAATGGACCCAGGGGCTGAAGGTGCCGGAGATGCACCGCGATCGCATCCTGCGCAGCGCGTTGGCGCTCAAGCTGCTGCTCTATTCACCCACGGGCGCGATCACGGCGGCGGCAACGACCTCGTTGCCTGAGGGGATCGGCGGCGAGAAGAATTACGACTATCGCTACGCCTGGGTCCGCGACGCAGGCTATACGATCAAGGCGTTCCTGCGCATCGGCGCGCATGGCGAGGCCAAGGCTGCCTTTACCTGGCTGCTCAAGCGGCTGGGCGAGGGCGATCCGCAGGTCTGCTACACGCTGGACGGTTGCCCGGTCCCTGAGGAGCGCGAAATCGCCGTCAGTGGTTATCGACAATCCAAGCCGGTGCGCGTCGGCAATCTGGCGGGCGGCCAGCACCAGCATGGCATCTACGGCGATATTTTCGAGACCGCGAGCCGTTTCGTTGCGTGCGGCAATTTCCTGGATACCTCCAGCGCCGAGACGCTGTCGCATCTGGCCGATGCGTGCGCCGATCACTGGCGGCTCCCCGATGCGGGCATCTGGGAACTGCCTGAGGAACGGCATTACACCATGTCCAAGATCAGCTGCTGGCAGGCGCTGGCCCGTGCGGTCGAGCTGGCGGACGAAGGACAGATTCCGACGACCTGCCGCGACCGCTGGATGCGCGAGCGCGACAGGATCGAGGCATGGATCGGCGAGCATTGCTGGTCGGAAAGGCGCGGGGCCTATCTGATGCACCCCGACAGCGACGCGCTCGATGCCAGCCTGGCTTTGGCGGTACGCTTCCGTTTTGATGGGCAGGATCGCCTGGCACGCACACTCGACGCGCTGGACAGGGAGCTCGCGTCGGGCGCTTTCCATTACCGCTATACCGGCGTCGAGAAGGAGGAGGGCTGTTTCCTCGCCTGCACCTTCTGGATGATCGAGGCGCGTGCGATACTCGGGCAGCATGAGGTGGCACAAGCTGCGTTCGACGCCGCGACCAAGGCGTTGGATAGCCATGGCGCGGGGCTCTATGCCGAAATGATAGACCCCAAGACGGGGCATTATCTAGGGAATATGCCGCAGGGCCTCACCCATCTTGCGGTGATCCAGGCTGCGGCGACCTTGGCCGGCGAGGAATTGTAGCGGTGGCCCCTAATCCGTAAAACGGCCCCGCTGCGCAAATCCTGAACCGTGTCGGGATCTGCGCAGCGGGATGGTCAGCGGTTCGGCTGACGGGCCTTCTCAGTCCAGGTCATTCTCGCTGACGACGACCAGCGATTGCTCCATGTCGCGGCCGAGGGCAGTCAGCGCCGCTTCGAGAATATCGTCGGAATAACGCTCGAACAGTTCGACCGCGTCGCCTTCGGGCACGTCCCCGCTCAGCGCT
This sequence comes from Sphingomonas sp. Xoc002, assembly GCF_050408055.1. NCBI lineage: Bacteria > Pseudomonadati > Pseudomonadota > Alphaproteobacteria > Sphingomonadales > Sphingomonadaceae > Sphingomonas > Sphingomonas sp. Xoc002. Next base: position 1,928,722 of record NZ_CP191175.1, read on the forward strand.
TCCAGCATGTCATACTGGACCGCGAACTGATATTCCTCGCCGTCGAGTTCCCCGACGAACTCGACCTGCCGGTCCGACACATTGTCCTCGACCGTGCCGCTTACGATCGTCAGCGTTTCTTCCGCCATGGCATTCCTTCCCGAGAGTTGCTGCGTCGGGGACGCCGCAAACGGCCTTGGGTTCCCTCATTCCCGGCTTATTTGACCCGGCGCCAGCGTTGTTCGCGGCAACCCAGGCTGCCCAGCAGGCATCCCTCGCCGACCAAGGTGCGGGCGTCGATCTGGGTGATCGTGCCCTGAACCTCACGGCCGATATCGGGGACATAGACCGTGCCCGACCAACGGCCCGGCTCTTCCTCCTCGAAGTCGCTGAACAGCTGCGTGCCGACCAATCGTGGCGAGCCGCCCCGCGCGGCATCCGCCTTGGCCTGCTCGCTCGCCCAGACGACCGTCCCGCACATCAGTTCGGCATCGGGCCCGCGTCCGCACGGCGCAAAGCGGACCTGCACCGTGTTCGACGGATTGGCCCAGGTCCCGGCCGGAACCCGCGCATCCGCCGCACTCGTCGTCAACCCGATCCCCATGACGGCCGCCACGATACCCGTCGCCCGCAAAAGACCCATCTTCATTGCCTGTCCTATCCCGATGCAAGTCACTGTCAGAACGGGAATATGGGAAGCCGCCTGTATGAAAGCAAAACGGCCGACGGGTTGCCCCGTCGGCCGCTTCGATCAGACCAGAGCTGGTCCTATTACGACGCGCGCTTGGCGAGTTCCTTGTTGATGCCCAGCGCCGCCAGCGTGCCGATCGCACCCGACAGCAGATAGGCGCCCACGGCCATCAGCCCGAAATTGCTCGACAGCAGCAAGGCGGCCAGCGGCGCAAAGCCTGCACCGATCAGCCAGGCGAGATCCGACGTGATCGCCGCACCCGTATAGCGACGCAGCGGCGAGAAACCCGAATTGATCGCACCCGACGACTGGCCGAAGCCCAGGCCGAGCAGCAGGAAGCCGAGGACGATGTAGATCGTCTCGCCGGTGCCGCCCTGGCTGAGCAGCTGCGGCGCGAAACCGGCATAGGCGGCGATTGCGGCGGCCGACAGGCCCAGCAGCGTACGGCGACCGACCCGGTCGGCGATCTTGCCCGACGCCAGGATCGCGAACACGCCGACGATGCTGCCGACGATCTCGATCATCATGAAGTCCTGCGGGCGTTCCTTGTTGAACAGGACGACCCAGGACAGCGGGAACACGGTGACGATGTGGAACATCGCGAAGCTGGCCAGCGGCGCGAACGCACCCAGGAACACCGTGCGGCCCTCGGTGCTCAGCGTCTCGCCGACCGGCGCAGGCTGAAGCTCGCGGGTTTCGAACAAGCGCTGGAACTCGGGGGTCGCAACGATACGCAGGCGGGCGAACAGCGCCACCACGTTGATCGCGAACGCCACGAAGAACGGATAGCGCCAACCCCAGTCCAGGAAATCGGCGGTGCTGAGCGTCGTCAGGAAGAAGGCGAACAGGCCGTTGGCGACCAGCAGGCCGAGCGGCGCGCCCAGCTGCGGGATCATCGCATACCAGCCGCGACGACGCTCCGGCGCGTTCAGCGACAGCAGCGAGGGCAGACCGTCCCAGGCACCGCCCAGCGCCAGACCCTGCATGATACGGAAGATGCCGAGCAACACCGCGGCCGAACTGCCGATCTGGGCATAGCCGGGCAGGAAGGCGATCGCCATGGTCGAGCCACCGAGCAGGAACAGCGCGATGGTCAGCTTGACGCCGCGGCCCAGATTGCGGTCGACCGCCATGAAGATGAAGGTCCCGATCGGACGTGCGATGAACGCCAGCGAGAACAGCGCGAACGAATAGATCGTGCCGGTCAGCGCATCGACATACGGGAAGATCAGCGACGGGAACACCAGCACCGAGGCGATGGCGTACACGAAGAAGTCGAAGAACTCCGACGTACGCCCGATGATGACGCCGATGGCGATATCGCCCGGCGCGACATGGTGCGGATCGCGGGCATTGACCAGCCGCGCGTCCCGCTCAAGGGGCGTCGAGGTCGATGCGGTTAACTCTGCGCTCATCAGCTGCCAGTCCTGACTTCTTCCAAGTTATTGAAGCGGATCAGTTGCAGTGCAAAAAGACCACGCATGACCGCCATTGTGCTGCGCCTATGCGCCTTTCCGGGCGATGGGGGGATTGGACAAACTGTCCAATGTGCGCAGGTGCAGCAAAGGCGTAGCGGCCCCTGTCATATGTCTCATTCGTCGAGCCTTGCGCGCCTGCGCCCTCTTCGCTGGGCCGCCTTGCCCCTCCTGGCCATGCTGGGGGGATGCGACGCGGTCGTGCTCAACCCTGCCGGTGACGTCGCCGTGCAGCAACGCGATCTGGTGCTGATCGCGACGGCCCTGATGCTGCTCATCATCATTCCGGTGATGGCGCTGACGGTGCTGTTCGCGTGGCGCTATCGCAAGAGCAATACCGAAGCCGAATATGATCCGGAGTTCGACCACTCCACCATGCTGGAGCTGGTGATCTGGTCGGCGCCGCTGCTCATCATCATCTGCCTGGGCGCGGTGACGTGGACCAGCACCCATCTGCTCGATCCCTATCGCCCGATCGAGCGCACCGCGCCGGGTCAGCCGGTCGCGGCGGGCGTCAAGCCGCTTGAAGTCCAGGTCGTCGCGCTCGACTGGAAGTGGCTGTTCATCTATCCGGAGCAGGGCATCGCGACGGTCAACGAACTGGCGCTGCCGGTCGACCGGCCCGTCGAGTTCCGCCTGACCGGCACCTCGGTGATGAACGCCTTCTACGTGCCCGCGATGGCAGGCATGATCTACACCATGCCCGGCATGGAGACGAAGCTACACGCGGTCCTGAACCGCGAGGGCACGTTCAAGGGGCTGTCGTCGCACTATAGCGGTGCGGGCTTCTCGGGCATGAACTTCCCGGTCTTCGCGCTTCAGTCGAGCGGCTTCGACCAGTGGGTCGAGAAGGTCCGCACGTCGCAGGCCGGGCAGGGCAAGGGCCAGGGTCAGCTGACCCGTGCGGCCTTCCTGACGGTCGAGAAGCCGAGCGAGTATGTCCCCGCGATGTACTATAGCGGCGTTCAGGGCGGCCTGTTCGACCGCGTCGTCAACCGCTGCGTCGCGGACAATACCCCCTGCATGTCGGACGTGATGATGCACGACCGCATGACCGGTGGCGGCGATCCGCACAAGATGAAGGTCGGCGAGGGCAATCCGCCCGTCAACAACACCGGCCCGATGCACGGGGATCGGACCAAGGGCGCGCTCGAAAAGTCGCCCGAGGAAATCGAGGTCTCGCCGCACCAGAGCCTGGAGCCCACGCCGTCGAACGGCGCGCAGGATGCCGGTGAGATGAAGAACCGCCGCATGTCCTTCCTTTCCATCCCGCAGACCCCCGGCCCGCAGACCTTTGGTCATGCCGGTGCGGGTCGCGGCTGAGGCACGCCATCATGGAACACATCATAAAGACCATCTTCGGACGGCTATCGATCGAGTCGCTGCCGATCCACGAGCCCATCGTCGTCGGCACCTTCCTGGGCGTCGCGGTCGGCGGGATCGCGGTGCTGGCGCTCATCACCAAGTTCAAGCTGTGGGGCTATCTCTGGAAGGAGTGGTTCACCACCGTCGATCACAAGCGGATTGGGATCATGTACATGATCCTGGGTATCGTGATGCTGCTGCGCGGCTTTGCCGACGCGCTGATGATGCGTGGGCAGCAGGCCATCGCGTTCGGCGACAACCAGGGCTTCCTGAACTCGCACCACTATGATCAGGTGTTCACCGCCCACGGCGTCATCATGATCTTCTTCGTGGCGATGCCGATCATCACCGGCCTGATGAACTATGTCGTGCCGCTCCAGATCGGCGCCCGCGACGTGTCCTTCCCGTATCTCAACAATCTGAGCTTCTGGATGACCGCGGGCGGCGTTGTGCTGGTCATGGCATCGCTGTTCATCGGCGAGTTCGCGCGCACCGGCTGGCTGGCCTTCCCGCCCTTGTCGGAGCTCGATTTCAGTCCCGATGTCGGTGTCGACTATTATATCTGGGCCTTGCAGGTGGCGGGTGTCGGTACGACCCTGTCGGGCATCAACCTGATCGCGACCATCATCAAGATGCGCGCGCCGGGCATGACCATGATGAAGCTGCCGGTGTTCTGCTGGACCTCGCTGTGCGCGAACGTCCTGATCGTCGCCAGCTTCCCCGTGTTGACCGCCACGCTCGTCCTGCTGTCGCTCGACCGTTATGTCGGCACCAACTTCTTCACGAACAATCTCGGCGGCAACCCGATGATGTACGTGAACCTGATCTGGATCTGGGGCCACCCGGAGGTGTACATCCTGATCCTGCCGCTGTTCGGCGTGTTTTCGGAAGTCACCTCGACCTTCTCGGGCAAGCGTCTGTTCGGCTACACCTCGATGGTCTACGCCACGATCGTCATCACGATCCTGTCGTACCTGGTCTGGCTGCACCACTTCTTCACCATGGGGTCCGGCGCCAGCGTCAACTCGTTCTTCGGCATCACCACCATGGTGATCTCGATCCCGACGGGGGCGAAGATCTTCAACTGGCTGTTCACCATGTACAAGGGGCGCATCCGGTTCGAGCTGCCGATGATGTGGACCATCGCGTTCATGCTGACCTTCTCGATCGGCGGCATGACCGGCGTTCTGCTGGCCGTTCCGCCTGCCGACTTCGTGCTGCACAACTCGCTGTTCCTGATCGCGCACTTCCACAACGTGATCATCGGCGGCGTGCTGTTCGGCGCCTTCGCCGCGATCAACTACTGGTGGCCCAAGGCCTTCGGGTTCAAGCTCAACCAGTTCTGGGGCAAGGTGTCGTTCTGGCTGTGGGTCATCGGCTTCTGGGTCGCCTTCACGCCGCTCTATATCATGGGTCTGATGGGCGTGACGCGTCGTCTGCACCATTTCGAGGACCCGTCGCTCCAGATCTACTTCATCGTCGCCCTGCTTGGTGCGCTGATGATCGCGGGTGGCATCGGGGCCTTCCTGGTTCAGATCGGCGTGTCGATCTGGAAGAAGGAAGAACTGCGCGACGTGACCGGCGATCCCTGGGACGGCCGCACCCTGGAATGGGCGACCTCGTCGCCGCCGCCGGACTACAACTTCGCGTTCACGCCCGTCATCCATGAGTTGGATGCCTGGTACGACATGAAGGACAAGAAGGCGGAGGCGCCGGTGGACGGCTATCGTCCGATCCACATGCCGAAGAACACGGGCACCGGCGTTATTATCGCCGCCCTGTCGACGGCCGCCGGGTTCGGCATGATCTGGTACATGTGGTGGCTCGCCGCCTTTGGCCTGATCGGTGTCGTCGTCGTCGCCATCTGGCACACGTTCAACTATGACCGCGACTATTACATTCCCGTCGAGGAAGTCGTGGCTACGGAAAGCGAGCGGCGCCGTCTGCTCGGGCAGGGGGCCTGATCCATGTCGACCGACGTTCTGAGCGCCGATCCGGCCAAGAACCCGACCTATTATCTGGTCGAGGACGAGGATCATCATCACGAATCCGGTGGCTCGACGGCCATCGGCTTCTGGATGTACCTGATGAGCGACTGCCTCATCTTCGCCATCCTGTTCGCCACCTATGGCGTGCTGGGCACCAGCTATGCCGGCGGTCCGACCCCGCGGGAGATTTTCGAGCTCCCGCTGGTCGCGCTCAACACCTCGATGCTGCTGCTGTCGTCGATCACCTATGGCTTCGCCATGATCGCGATGGAGAAGAACCAGAAGTCGAACACGCTGATCTGGCTGGGCATTACCGGCTTGTTCGGTCTCGCCTTCCTGTCGATCGAACTCTACGAATTCGCCAACCTCATCCATGAGGGTGCGGGTCCGCAGCGTTCGGCCTTCCTGTCGTCCTTCTTCACGCTGGTCGGTACGCACGGTCTGCACGTCACCTTCGGTTCGATCTGGCTGGTCACGCTGATGGTGCAGGTCGGTCGCTTCGGCCTGATCGAGGCGAACAAGCGCCGCCTGATGTGCCTGTCGATGTTCTGGCACTTCCTGGACGTCGTCTGGATCGGCGTCTTCACCTTTGTCTATCTGCTCGGAGTTCTCCGGTGAGCGCGCACAAGCCCCACGGTCACGGCGATCACGCCAATCTGGACCATGATCTCCACTCGCATGGCGACACGCACGGTCATGGCTCGATGAAGGGCTATATGATCGGGTTCGTGCTGTCGGTGATCCTGACCGCCATCCCGTTCTGGGCGGTCATGACCGGTGCGCTGGGCGATACCCAGACGACCGCGCTGGTCATCATGGGTCTCGCCTTCGTCCAGATCGTCGTCCACATGATCTACTTCCTCCACATGAACACCAAGTCGGAGGGTGGCTGGACGATGATGGCGCTGGTCTTTACGGCCGTGCTGGTCGTCATCACGCTCAGCGGATCGATCTGGGTCATGTATCACATGAACACCAACATGATGCCGGACATGGCCGCCCAGCTGGGCGGCGGCATGTAATGGCCGATGCTGGCGTGAGCGGCGAGCGGCGTGGCCGTTCGCCACTGACGCTGGCGATCCTGACTGCGATCGGCGTGGCGCTGATCGCGGCTTTTCTTTCGCTCGGGCTCTGGCAGTTGCAGCGCCGGGTCTGGAAGCTAAACCTGATCGCGACGGTGGAGGCGAGGCTCCAGGCCCCTCCCGTCGCGGCTCCCCCCACGGCTCAGGCCTCCGACGCCTATACCCGCGTGACGGCCGAGGGGCGTTTTCGCAACGACCGCGAAACCTATGTCCAGGCCGTGACCGAGCGAGGGCCGGGTTTCTGGGTACTGACCCCGTTGGTCGGCCCCCGGTTTACCGTGCTGGTCAATCGCGGCTTCGTGCCCGCCGAAAAGCGGGCCGATCATAGCCGCCCCGATGGTCCCGTTCGTGTCACCGGGTTGTTGCGCGTTACGGAGCCGGGTGGTGCCTTCCTCCGGTCGAACGACCCTGCGGCCGATCGCTGGTATTCGCGCGATGTCGCCGCGATTGCCGAGGCAAAGCGGCTCGGCCGGGTCGCGCTCTATTTCATAGATGCCGACAAGACGCCCAATCCCGGCGGTTATCCGGTCGGCGGGCTGACCGTCGTGGCGTTCCGGAACAGCCATCTTTCCTATGCCCTGACCTGGTTCGCCCTGGCGATCCTGACGGCGGTCGGCATCGTCATTCTCTGGCGGCGGGGCCGGGAGTGACGTCGGGCGATCCGCCCTTCCTGCCCTTTACCGTGCGCCCCCGCGAGCCCGACGCGGCTGCGGGCACCGCCAATATGCGCCAGCTTATCCACCTGCGCTGGATGGCGGTGGCGGGGCAGTTGATAACCATCCTGTTCGTCAACCGCGTCATGGGGGTTCAGCTCCCCATTCCGGCGATGATGGGCGTGCTGGTGATGGCGGCCGCGATCAATCTGCTCAGCTATTTCCGGCTGCGCTTCCACCGGATCACCAATACCGAATTGCTTTTCGCGCTGATGTTCGACGTCGGCACGCTGACGCTTCAGCTGTTCCTGGCGGGCGGTGCGACCAATCCGTTCATATCGCTCTATCTGATCCAGGTGGTCCTGGGCGCGGTGCTGCTGGAGACGTGGTCGGCCTGGGCGCTGGCGGGGATTACCGGGCTTTGTTTTGGCTTGCTGTCGCTCCATCACCGGCCGCTCGCCTTTCCGCCATGGCTGTTCGGCGACATTGCCGGACTGCATACGCTGGGCAACTGGCTGGGCTTTGCGCTGGTCACGGGGTTGCTGATCCTGTTCGTCACGCGGATCAGCCACAATATGCGCCTCAGCGCCGCCCGGTTGGCGGACCTGCGTCAGCAGGCGTCGGAGGAGGAGCATATCGTCCGCATGGGCCTGCTCGCCTCGGGCGCGGCGCATGAGCTGGGCACACCGCTGGCCAGCCTGTCGGTGATCCTCAGCGACTGGCGGCGCGTCCCCAAGCTACGCGACGATGCCGAACTGATGGGCGAGATCGCCGAGATGCAGGCCGAGGTGCAGCGCTGCAAGGCGATCGTGACCCGCATCCTGCAATCGGCGGGCGAACCCCGCGGCGAGGCGGCCGAACTGTCGGAGGTCGGACGCTTCATCGACACCATCGTCGACGAATGGCGACAGAGCCACGCCCAGGTCGCGCTCGATTACCAGCGGAGCGACGACGACGCCGCGATCGTCTCCGACCCCGCGATCAAGCAGGCGGTCTGGAATGTCCTGGACAATGCCGCCGAAGCCTCGCCGCAGTGGGTCGGCCTGACTGTTGCGCGCGAGGGCGGGGCGGTGGCGGTTCGCGTCACCGATCGCGGGCCGGGCTTTACCCCGGCGACATTGTCGCAGGTCGGGCGACCACAACAATCGACCAAGGGCGAGGGGCACGGCGTCGGCCTGTTCCTCGTGTCCAGTGTCGTCCGCAAGCTGGGCGGCCGGGTCGAGGCGGCGAACCGGGCCGAGGGTGGCGCGATCGTCACGCTCACCCTACCTTTGAGTATGATCGGCGTATCGGATCGGGAGTAGAAATGGACGAAGACCGTTCATTGGTGATCGTCGAGGACGACGAGACCTTCGCACGGACCCTGCAACGTTCGTTCGAGCGTCGCGGCTACCGGGTCTGGGTGGCCGCCAGTCCAGATGCGCTGCGCGAGGTGCTGAGCACGACCACGCCGCGCTACGCGGTGGTCGACCTGAAGCTGGGGCAGGCGTCGGGTCTGGCCTGTGTGCAGACGCTGCACGCGCATGACCCCGAGATGCTGATCGTCGTGCTGACCGGCTTTGCGAGCATCGCGACGGCGGTGGAGGCGATTAAGCTGGGCGCGTGCCACTATCTCGCCAAGCCCTCCAATACCGACGATATCGAGGCGGCGTTCCACAAGGCGGGCGGCGACGCGACGACGGCGATCACCGACCGGCCCAGCTCGATCAAGACGCTGGAATGGGAGCGGATCAACGAGACGCTGGCCGAGACGAACTTCAACATCTCGGAAACCGCAAGGCGCCTCGGCATGCACCGTCGCACCCTCGCGCGGAAATTGGAGAAGCGCCACGTCCCCTGACGTGGCGCTTGCCCCGATCAGCGGCGCTTTTCGGCCGCGATCCAATCGGCAATCTTCTTTTCCAGCACCGGCATCGGCAGCGCGCCGGTGTCGAGCACCTCGGCATGGAAGCGGCGAGGGTCAAACTTCGCACCCAGCTCGACCTTGGCCTGCGCCTTCAACCGGCTGATCGTCAGCTGGCCGATCTTATAGGCCAAGGCCTGGCCCGGAATGGCGATATAACGCTCGACCTCGGCGGTCGCGTCGGTGCGCGCCATGGGCGAGTTGGCGAGCATATAGTCGATCGCCTGATCGCGGGTCCAACCCTTGGCATGGATGCCGGTATCGACGACCAGCCGCATCGCGCGCAGCATTTCGTCGTTCAGGCCGCCCATCCGCTGATAGGGATCGGTTTCCATGCCGAGTTCGGGCCACAGCGTCTCGGCATAGAGGGCCCAGCCCTCGGCATAGGCGGTGTTGCCGCCGAAGCGCATGAAGGCGGGGAGCGCCGCATTTTCCTGCGCCAGGCTGATCTGGAAATGATGCCCCGGCACCGCTTCGTGCAGATACAGCGTCTCCATCTCCCACATATAGCGTGAGGGGAGGTCATAGGTGTTGTAGTAGAAGACGCCCGGCCGCGTCCCGTCCGGGGTGCCGCCCTGATAGGAGCCACCGGCATCGGTCTTTTCCTTGAAGGCCGGGACCGGACGGATTTCGAGCGGTGTCTTGGGGATCAGCGAGAACTGCTCACGGATGCGCGCATCGACGCGGCGGCCGATCGCTTCATAGCCTTCGCGAAGCTGTGCCGCGCTCTTGGGCGCGAAACGCGGGTCGGTGCGCAGGAAGGTAAAGAACTCCGCCAAGCTGCCCTTGAAGCCGACCGCCTGTTTCTGGACCTCCATCGCCTTCAGGATACGCGCGACCTCGGACAGGCCGAGCTGATGCACGTCCTCGGCCTTGAGGGGCAGGGTGGTGTTCTGCTCGATCAGATAGGCATAGAGCTTGTCGCCGCCCGGCATCCCCGACAGGCCGACCGTATCGCGCGCCACCGGCAGATAGGTGTCGGCCAGGAAGGCCCGCATCCGCTGCTCGGCGGGGACGATGACGTCGCGGATCTGCGCGGCATAGGCGGCCTTCAGCCGTGCCTGCTCGGCCGCCGGAACGGTGGCTGGGAAATTCATGACCGGGCCGTAGAAGGTCGACTTCTCGACCGGCACGGCAAGCAGATTGTCGAATTGGGCGATCATGTTGCGCACGACCAGCTTGGGCTGGACGATGCCGCTTGCCATGCCCTGCCGAAAGCGGGTGATCGCTTCGTCCAGCAGGCGGGCATATTCGACGTTGCGCTTCAGGTTGTTTTCGTAATCGGCCACCGTGTTGAACGGCGCTGCGCCCTGGCCCGAGGCGAATTCGGGGTAGAAGGTCTGGATGCCGTAAAAGTGATCCATGGGCCGTACGATCGTCAGCGCGACGATGGCGGGATCAAAGCCCCTCAGCGTCGTCTCGCCCTGCTGCTTGAAGACGTCATAGGCGACCTGGTTGGTCGGGGTCAGCCTGGCCCGATCGATCTGGCCCAGGGCCTTCAGATCCTTTTCGGTCGCCGCGCGCTCGGCCGCGATATAGGCGTCGGAAAAGAAATCGCCGATCCGGTCGGCTCGGCGCATGTCGCCACGGAAGATGCCGCTGATCGGGTTTCGCGCCAGGCTCGCTTCGTCGCTGTCATGGAAAAGCTGCTTGAGCCAGGCGTCCTCCTTGCCCTCGCCGGGTTGAGGCGCCGCGATGGGGGTGGCCTGCGCATGGACGATGGCGGGGGCGCTCAGCGAGAGGGCGGCGAGGACGATGGCGAGGGAGGAAGAGCGCAAGCGGATATCCCGGTGAGAGCGTTGGAGCGATATTGGTAGAAAGCCCCGTTCGCACCCGCAAGCCGTTGCGGCATAACCCCAAAAAAGAAGCGCCCCGCGATCGCCATCGGATCGCGGGGCGCCGTCTGCCCAGCTGAAGGGGCGAACTTAGACCGAGGTCTTGTTCGTGGCAGCCTTGGCAGCCGCCGAACCGGCATTGCTGGCGGCCTTGACCACATCGTCGAACAGCGACTTGGCGCGGTCCTTGGCGGCGTCCTTGGTCAGACCGGCATCTTCCAACTCGCGCAGGCCCGTCTCGCGCGCGGCCTGGGTCGCCTGGCGGATCGTCTCGCCCAGCTTCTTGCCGAGCGGAGTGAGCAACTCTTTCTCGCGTGCCGAACGCGGGATCAGCGCACCTGCGATCACGCCGACGACCAAGCCGCCGACGAGGATGCCGAGCGGATTGCTTTCAATCGTGCGAGCCGTCTTGTGCGCCAGCTCGCCCGCCTTGTCCTTCGAGGTGTGGAGTGCGGTTGCCGCCTTGTCCTTCGCATCGTGATAGGCCTGCGACGCGGTCTCGCGCGTATGGTCGATCTTTTCGCGGAGGGCGGTCTGCTGATCGTGGGTTTCGGTGGTCATTGCGAACATCCTTCTGGGCCGTGTCGCGAGGGCGCGCCCCCCGCGAACCAAATCAGCGTTTACGCTTGAACAGGCGGGCGATCCGCCGACGATTGAGGAAGAGGCCGACAACGGCCACGCCGCCAGCGACGGCGGCAGGGTTGCTCTTGGCGGACTCGAGGCCGCACTTCGCGGCCGTGACGCTCGCCTCGCGTGCCTGCGCGGCCAGTGCCTGCGGCTCCAGCTTCGCCTGGATGCGCGATGCGGTGGCGTTCAGCCGTTCGCGCGCCTCGGCCGCGCGGATTTCCGCTTCTGCGACGGTCATGCGCCACCTCCCGACAGACGGGACTTGCCCATCATCGCCAAGACGCCGGCAATGATGACGACCACGCCGACGACGATCAGCGTCGCCGCGAACGGCCCGGTCGCCGGTGCCAGCGCGAAGATCAGGCCGACCAGCAACGCGATCAGTGCCGACAGACCCAGCACCGCTGCTACCCCGAAAAAGATCGCCGCGCTGCGATAGCGCCCGATCTTGTCGGTCGCGCGGGCCTTCGCCAGATCGATCTCGGCGGTGATGAACGTCCGCCCATCATCGACGAGCTGCGACACCAGCGAGGTCAGCGTCTCCGGCTCGGGCGATACCGCCGTCCGCAGGGTTTCGACGACGCGGGTCACGCGGAGGCGTCGACCGACTGGCTGGTTTCGACACCCGACTGGACCACGCGCGCCAGCGCGAAGCCGAGGGCGGCGGCAATGCCGATCGCGACGGCCGGGCTCTTGGTGACGAAGGCGCGGGCGTCGTCGAGCAGTTCCTCGACGTCCTTGTCCTTGATCGCACCCGACAGCGAGGTCACGGAGTCGGCAGCCGAGCGGGCATATTGGCCATATTGGTTGCCTAGCTTTTCGTCGACTTGCCCGGCCGCGTCGTTCAGCAACTGCGCCACCTGATCGAGCGCCGACCCGGCCTTGGCCTTGCCGTCTCCGGCCAGTGCCTGAATCTTGTCGACGGCCTGCTGCTGGAACTTGCTGGCGCCGTCCTTCACCTGCTGCTTGGCGTCGGCCAGACCGGCTTTCGTCGTCGAAGCATCGGTGTCCGATACCAGCGGGGCGTTCGGGGCGGCCACTTCCGGCGCGACCGCGATGTTGGCGCCGAAACCGGGCGTCGCGGTGTCAGCGGCGGGGAAGGTGCTGTCGGTGTCAGCCATCGAAAAACCCTTTCGTTACGGCCCGGGCGAACGGGCGGTTTGCGTCTTAACCCCGGCAATGGAAGCACGGTTCCATGATTTTACCGCAATTGCCCTTCGCACAGTCACACGGTAGAGCCGCGCCGAGACCACTAGGCTGATGTAGGAGCATCGTTACGTGACCGCAATCATCGACATCCACGCGCGTCAAATCCTGGACAGCCGGGGCAATCCCACCGTCGAAGTCGACGTGCTGCTCGAAGACGGCAGCTTCGGCCGCGCCGCCGTTCCCTCGGGCGCATCGACCGGCGCGCATGAAGCCGTCGAGAAGCGCGACGGCGACAAGAGCCGCTGGATGGGCAAGGGCGTCGAAGCCGCGGTCGAAGCGGTCAACGACGAGATCACCGACGCGATCCTGGGCATGGATGCCGAGGATCAGGCCGATCTCGACCGCGCGATGATCGAGCTGGACGGCACCGAGAACAAGGGCCGCCTGGGCGCCAACGCCATCCTGGGCGTCAGCCTGGCGGCGGCCAAGGCCGCGTCCGAAGCGCGTGGCCTGCCGCTCTACAAATATGTCGGTGGCGTCTCGGCGCATCTGCTGCCGGTGCCGATGATGAACATCATCAATGGCGGCGAGCATGCGGACAATCCGATCGATTTCCAGGAATTCATGATCATGCCGGTCGGTGCGGCGAACATCATGGAAGCGGTCCGCTGCGGTTCGGAAATCTTCCACACGCTGAAGAAGGCGCTGCACGAAAAGGGCCTGGCGACCGGCGTGGGCGACGAGGGCGGCTTCGCCCCCAACATCGCCTCGACCACCGAAGCGCTCGACTTCATCATGGCCTCGGTCGAGAAGGCCGGGTACAAGCCGGGCGACGACGTCATGATCGCGCTCGACTGCGCCGCGACCGAGTTCTTCAAGGACGGCAAGTACAATATCTCGGGCGAGGGCAAGATCCTGTCGAGCCATGAGATGGCCGAGTATCTCGCCGAACTGACCCGCCAGTATCCGATCCTGTCGATCGAGGACGGCATGGCCGAGGACGACTGGGAAGGCTGGAAGGCCCTGACCGACCTGATCGGCGACAAGGTGCAGCTGGTCGGCGACGATCTGTTCGTCACCAACCCGAAGCGCCTGAAGAAGGGCATCGAGGGGGGCTATGCCAACTCGCTGCTGGTGAAGGTCAACCAGATCGGCACGCTGACCGAGACGTTGGAGGCCGTGTCGCTGGCGCAGCGTTCGCGCTATACCGCCGTCATGTCGCACCGTTCGGGCGAAACCGAGGACGCGACCATCGCTGACCTGGCGGTCGCCACCAACTGCGGTCAGATCAAGACGGGCTCGCTGGCGCGTTCGGACCGGCTCGCCAAGTACAACCAGCTGATCCGCATCGAGGAAGAGCTGGGTGACTCGGCGCGCTATGCCGGTCGCGATATTCTCATCCGCGCTTGAAATCGGAAGGCGACGGGACGATTATGGTTGCCGTGACCAAGAAACCGTCGCCTTTCATCCGGACCATGCGGCGGGCCGCGTTGCCCGCCCTTGGCCTGACGATCGTTGCCTTCTTCGGTGCCTATGCGGTGCTGGGGCGCAACGGCCTGCTCGCTTATGGCGAGTATCAGCGCCAGCTGGTCAAGCGCGAGCATGACTATGCCGCGCTCGACAAGCGACGGACGGTGTTGAAGAACAGGGTGGCGCTGCTCGATCCGGACCATGCCAATCCGGACATGGTCGACGAGATGGTCCGCAAGGAACTGAACGTCGCCCATCCGGACGAGGTCATCGTTCCCCTGAAGTGAAACCGGGCGGCCCCGCAAGGCCGCCCTTTTCGTATCACCGACCCAGGAAGGTCAGCAGATCGCTGGTCAGGCGGTCACTGTGCGTGACGTTCAACCCGTGTGGCGCGCCGTCATATTCGACAAGTTGCGAATGCGCGATGTCCGCCGCTGCGGCGCGGCCCGCCGCATCGATCGGAACGGTCTGATCGCCGGTCCCATGCACGATCAGCGTCGGCACCCGGAACGCGGACAGGTCGGGGCGGAAATCCGTCTGGCTGAACGACTCGGCGCAGGCCAGCGTCGGCTTGAGCCCCGCCTGCATCGCCACGCTCGTCGCCCAGTCGAGCACATCGTCGCTGACCGGGCTGCTGATGAAGCCCACGCCGAAGAACTGCTTGAAGAAGGTGTGGCGCAGGAAATTGGCGCGGTCGTCGCGCAGGCCCTGGCCGATCTGATCGAACACCGACTGGTCGGTGCCGTGGGGATTGTCGTCGGTCTTGAGCATATAGGGTACGACCGAGGCGATGAGGCCCGCCGCGATCACGCCCTTGCCGTCATGGCGGCTCATATAGCGGGCGACTTCGCCGCCCCCCATCGAGAAGCCGATGACCGCCGCGTCCTGTGCGCCCGTCGCCTCCAGCACATCGGCCAGATCGTCGGACAGCGTGTCATAGTCATAGCCCGACCACGGCTGGCCGGACCGCCCGAAGCCACGCCGGTCATAAGCGATGGCGCGGAACCCGGCCTCGGCCAGCGCCATCATCTGGGCGTCCCACATGTCCGCCGAGAACGGCCAGCCATGGAGCAGCACGACAGGGCGTCCTTCACCCCAGTCCTTGACATAGATGTCGGTTCCGTCGCGGGTCTTCACATAAGGCATCGTCTGCTCCTGCGCATATGGCGATAAGGCGGGACGTGAACGGGCCGGTCGTGCGGCCGTTCCGTATCCCCCGCGATTGCAGAGCGTCACGGAGTCCAACGATCCCATCGACTTCGATGGGGCCGATCAGAAGGGTAATAAAGCGGCAGTCCCGCATTGCCTTCGTTACGTGATGAAGTCACATTCCCATCATTCGCGATTGAGACGGAGCGTGACGGAATGCGGGGATGGCGTGGACTGCTGGCGGGCACGATGCTGGCCGGGCAGCTTGTGGCGGGGACTGCGATGGCGCAGACCAGCCCTATGACCGAGAACGATCCCTATATCTGGCTGGAGGACAAGGACGGCGCGAAGGCGCTCGCCTGGGTCGAGGCGGAGAATGCCAAGACCTTGCCACGTCTCCAGAACGATCCGCGTTATCAGACCTTCTATTCCGAAGCGCTCGCCATCGCCTCTGCCAAGGATCGCATTCCGATGCCGGGCCAGATCTATGGCCGCATCGTCAATTTCTGGCGCGATGCCGATCATCCGCAAGGGCTATGGCGCTGGACGACCGAAGCCGATTACGCCTCTGCCGCGCCGAAATGGACGACGTTGCTCGACCTCGACGCGCTCAGCAAGGCGGAGGGCAAGAAATGGGTCTGGAAGGGCCTGTCCTGCCTCAGTCCGGAGGATCGGCTGTGCCTGATCGCCCTTTCGGAAGGTGGTGAGGATGCGATCGAGTATCGCGAGTTCGATCTGGAAACCGGTCAGTTCGTCCCGAACGGTTTCCGCCTCTCCACCTCCAAGCAGGGCGCGGCCTGGCTCGACAAGGATACGCTGCTGGTCAGTCGTGACTGGGGGCAGGGGACACTCACGAAATCCAGCTATCCCTTCGTCGTGAAGATGGTGAAGCGCGGAGCACCGGTCGAACAGGCGACCGAGATTTTCCGTGGCGCACCGACCGACGAACTGGGCACCTATGCCAGTGTCCTGACCGATGCGAAGGGCAATCGGGCGGTCGTGATCGAGCGGCGCCAGACCTTCTTCGGCGGCAGCAAGCTGTTCTGGACGCCAGGCGGCGGGGCCAAGCCGATCGCGATGCCCGCCCGCGCCTTTCCGGCCGGGATGGTCGACGGCAAGGTGATCTTCCAGACCAGCGACGCTTGGGGCCAGCACCCGGCGGGTTCAGTCGTCTGGGCGCCGTTATCCGAGCTGGAAGCGGGGCAGATCACCCCGCGCGCGCTGTTCACGCCGACCGACCGACAGGCCGTGGAGGGGGTTTCGACCACGAAGGACCGCGTCGTCGTCACCTATATCGACAATGTCCGGGGCCGGGCCAGCGTATTTGCCCCGACCGGCAACGGCTGGGCGGCCACGGCCGTGCAGGTGCCGGACAACATGGCGGTCGATGTGGTCAGCACCAGCGACCGCTCGAATACCGTCTATCTGTCGACCTCGGGCTTCACGACGCCGACCGTGCTGTCGCGCTTCGACGCCAGCCGTCCGGCCGCGCCGCAAGTGCTGAAGACGCTCCCCGCCCGTTTCGACGCCGCGGGCACGACGGTCCATCAATATGAAGCCGTCTCAACCGACGGGACCAAGGTCCCCTATTTCGTCGTCCTGCCCAAGGGCGCGAAGCTGGACGGGACGACGCCGACGCTGATGACGGCCTATGGCGGGTTCGAGATTGCCCGCCTGCCCAATTATCTCGGTTCGACCGGCAAGATCTGGACAGAGCGGGGCGGCGCATTCGTGCTCGCCAATATCCGGGGTGGCGGCGAGTTCGGGCCGAAATGGCATGATGCAGGCCGCAAGACCAAGCGTCAGATCATCTATGACGATTTCGCGAGTGTGGCAAAGGACCTGTTCACGCGGCGCATCACCAACCCGCAAAAGCTGGGCATCTATGGCGGGTCGAATGGCGGCCTGTTGATGGGTGTCGAACTGACCCAGCATCCCGAGCTGTGGAAGGCGGTGACGATCCAGGTGCCGCTGCTCGACATGGTGCGGTATCAGAAGATCGCGGCGGGCGATTCGTGGAAGGACGAATATGGCTCGATCGACGTGCCGGAGGAGGCTGCGTTCCTGCGCAAGATTTCGCCCTATGCCAATATCCGCAAGGGCGTCGCTTACCCCGAGCCCTATATCTGGACCACGACTAAGGATGACCGCGTCGGCCCGCAGCATGCGCGCAAATTCGCCGCGCGCTTGTCGGAATATGGCATACCCTATCTTTTTTACGAAGACACGGCAGGTGGCCACTCGGGCGACGCCGACATTGCGCAAGGTGCGCGGTTGAGTGCGCAGCAGATGGTATATTTCGCGCAAAAGCTGATGGACGCGCCGAAGCGATAGCCGGTGAGGCCGGGCGTCTCGCACGTCCGGCCTTTCCATGGCCCCATGCGGCAATTATGCTCTTGCTGCGCCGCGACAGGATCGGCAAATGCAGGGGATGACCGATATGACGACGACCGAGCGCCGTCCGGCTGAACCGGCGGCAGGCGCTCCCGCCATCATCTTCGAAGCGATCGTCAAGATGCAGGCGGTGTCCGCCATGTATAATCGCGGCGAAGTGGTGCTGGCGCCCCATGTGATCTTCACGCGACACGACGAGCTGTATGTCGACGCGACGACCATCGAACGGGACGGAAAGCCGCCGCGCGAGGAAAAGATGGGCACGTTCAAGCTCGCCGGGCTCGGCGCGCTGCGCCTGACGCCCCGGCGGTTCACCGCAAGCGCCCTGTTCGAGCGCGATGCCGAGAAGTATCAGGGTGCGGCCCTGATGATGGTCGAGCCGGGCTGATCCTGCACAAACCAGGCACCGCGCTTCGATTGAAACGCGGTGCCTGGGCGCCTTAGCGGCAGCGGACCTGGTTCTGTTCGATCGAGCGACCGGCCAGCGCGCCGCCTGCCGCCCCGAGCAGCGTCGCGATCGTGCTGCTGCGCCCGCCGACCAGATTGCCCAGCACGCCACCGGCCGCGCCGCCGATGATCAGGCCGGTCGTGCCGTCTGGGCGACGGCAATAATAGCGACCATCGGTCCCCGCATAGACCCGGTCCTGCGGTTGCAGCACCCGCTCGCGATATTGCGAACCGTCGCGATAGTCGCCGACCGGATCGTAATAAGGTTCGGAATTGCGATCATATCCATCGGCCGGAATAGGCGGCGCGACCCGATATCCACCGGGACCAGCCTGTGGCGGGGCGGGGCGATAATCGCCATCGTCATAGCCGCCCTGGCTCCGCTCGGACTGGTACAGGTCCACTTCCTGACGATAGATCTGATATTCCCGATCGAAGCGGGCCTGCGCCGCCCGGAACCGCGCATCCTGTGCGGCGGTCTGAGCCGTCGCGGGAATGGCCGTTGCGGTGACGGCGGTGGTGATCGCCAAGATGGTCAGACGACGAAAGCCCATCGTTCCTATCCCTCCATACCCCGACAATCGGGGGAGGCGAGCGATACGGTCACGAAAGGATATGGTTCCTGAACGACATCAACCATTCCTGCCCTGCAAGGGGAGGGAGACCATGCGCAGCATGGTGGAGGGGTGTAACCGGTCGTAAGTTTGCCCGATCTCTCTAACGGTGACACCCCTCCGCCAGGGCTTCGCCCTGCCACCTCCGCTTGCAGGGGAGGAATGCGAAGGCTTTTCACCCCTTGGTGACGAAACTGTCCATCACCCGCTTGCGCCCGGCCTGCTCGAAATCGATCTCCAGCTTGTTGCCCTCGATCGCCGCGATCTCGCCATAGCCGAACTTCTGGTGGAACACGCGCTCGCCGACACGCAGATCGTCACGCCCCTTCTGCCCCAATCCGACGGAGGGCGAACGCGACTCGACGATCCGAGCGGGACGGGCAGGGGCCGCATTCTGCCCCGTCGCCGCCCGCTGCCAGCCCGGACCGCGCCCGGTGCCGCGCCCGACATTGGCGAAGGGGTCGGCATGTTCGGACCAGTTGGCCCGCCAAAGGCTTTCGCCGCCGGTCATGCTCGTCTCGCTCTCGATATGCTCGGGCGGCAATTCGCCGACGAAGCGGCTCGGCAGGCTCGACGTCCATTGGCCATAGATACGGCGATTGGCCGCGTGGAGGATCACCGCCTTGCGCCGCGCGCGGGTGATCGCGACATAGGCGAGCCGCCGCTCCTCCTCCAGGCTGCGCGTGCCGCCCTCGTCGATCGCGCGCTGCGACGGAAACAGACCTTCCTCCCAGCCCGCCAGGAACACCGTGTCGAACTCCAACCCCTTGGCGGCATGGATCGTCATGATCGTCACCTCGGGCTCGCGCTGGTCGCCGTCGCGGTCCATGACCAGCGAGACATGCTCCAGGAACGCGCCGAGCGACTCGTAATCCTCCATCGCGCGGACGAGTTCGGACAAATTCTCCAGCCGCCCGGCCGCCTCCGCCGACTTTTCGTTCTGGTACATGGCGGTATAGCCGCTCTCGTCGAGCAACTGCCGCGCCAGCTCCGGATGCGCGAGGTCGCGGGCCATGTCGCGCCAGCGGGCGATATCGCCGATCAGATTGCCCAGGCTCCGCCGCGCCTGCGGGGTCAGTTCGTCGGTGTCGAGGATGCGCGCCGAGGCGATGGTCAGCGGCAGCCCTTCGGCCCGCGCCAGCTGATGAATCTTGGCCAGCGCCTTGTCGCCCAAGCCGCGCTTGGGAACGTTGACGATCCGCTCGAACGCCAGATCGTCCGATGGCTGGTTGACGATACGCAGGTAGGCGAGCGCATCGCGGATTTCGGCGCGCTCGTAGAAGCGGAACCCGCCGACGATCCGATAGGGAAGGCCGATCGCGATGAAGCGATCCTCGAACTCGCGGGTTTGATGCGAGGCGCGGACCAGAATGGCGATATTGTCATAGGAGGTGCCAGCGCGTCGCGCCGACTCGATCTCCTCGCCCACCCGCCGCGCTTCCTCCGGGCCGTCCCAGACGCCCAGCACCTGCACCTTCTCGCCGACGTCCAACTCGGTCCAGAGCGTCTTGCCGAGCCGCCCGCCATTATTGGCGATCACTCCTGATGCGGCGCCCAGAATGTGCGGCGTCGACCGGTAATTCTGTTCCAGCCGGATGACCTTGGCGCCCGGAAAGTCCCGCTCGAAGCGCAGGATATTCTCCACCTGCGCGCCACGCCAGGAATAGATGGACTGGTCGTCATCGCCGACACAGGCGATGTTCTTGCGCGCCTGGGCGAGCAGTCGCAGCCAGAGATACTGGACGCTGTTGGTGTCCTGATACTCGTCCACCATGATATAGCGGAAACGCTGCTGATACTGCTCGAGCACGTCGCGATGCGTCTTCAGGATGGTCAGCATGTGGAGCAGCAGGTCACCGAAGTCGCAGGCATTCACGCTGCGCAGCCGGTCCTGATATTGGCGATAGAGCTCGGCGCCCTGGCCGTTGGCGTATCGCTCGGCTTCGCCCGCATCGATATCGCCGGGGACCAGCCCCTTGTTCTTCCATTCGTCGATCAGGCCACCCAAGGCGCGCGCCGGAAACCGCTTTTCGTCAATGTCCGCCGCCACGATCAACTGCTTGAGCAATCGCAGCTGATCGTCGGTGTCGAGGATGGTGAAGTTGGATTGCAGCCCGACCAGTTCGGCATGACGGCGCAGCATCTTGGCCCCGATCGCGTGGAAGGTGCCCAACCACGGCATTCCCTCCACCGCGTCGCCGACCAGCCGCCCGACGCGCTCGCGCATCTCGCGCGCGGCCTTGTTGGTGAAGGTGACCGACAAAATTTCCGACGGCCAAGCCTTCCGGGTATAGAGAAGGTGCGCCAGCCGCGCGGTCAGCGCCGCCGTCTTGCCCGTTCCGGCGCCCGCCAGCACCAGCACCGGCCCGTCCGTGGTCAGCACCGCCTCGCGCTGCGCGGGGTTCAACGTCCGAAGATAGGGATAGTCGGCCAGCGAAGCGGCGGGATCGGTAGAAGGCACGGTCATCGCGAACAGTTAGGGAACGTTTGCGGCGGGGGCAACCACCCGTAATCTTCACCCGGCCTTGTTTCATCGCGGGACTCGTCATTGTGCCGTCTTTTGCCCGACGCGAAAGCGACATGTGCGCTGCCTAGAGGCCCGGCGTGCCGACGAGCGGCGGAGTGATCCCATCACTCACGCCGCCGTGACGGGCACGATCCGATGCAGGAGCACCACAAGATGAAGAAGTTTACGGCAGCCGCCATTGCGGCTTCTCTGTTTGCGTCCGCAACCGCTCAGGCCGAAATCCGCGAGCCCGTCACCGTCACCGTTCGTCACGCCGATCTCGATCTGCACCGTGCCGCTGATCGCGCCCAGCTCGACGCGCGTATCCGCCGTGCCGCGATCATGGCGTGCGGCCATGTAACGGCCGATCTGCGCCGCAACGCCGACATCACGCGCTGCCGCCGGGAGATGATGGCGGACGCCGCGATCAAGGTCGCGGCATTGTCGACCGCCGCGCCGGTCGCGCTGGCCAGCAAGAACTGAGATCATCAACGGCACTCGGCCGGGCGGTCCAATGCACCGCCCGGTCGCGTTCCAATGCGAGACGGCATGAACCGGAAGGCACCGGGCAGCCGTCATGAAAATGTCACCGGAAAGGCGCAACGCGATTGGTCATGACATCCTATGCGCTCGCCGGTGGCCAATCCGAATCCCGCGTTCGCGGGCCGCGTCTCGATGCCGGGCTCCATCCGATGGGCCGTTGGGTGTTCACCGCCCTGTTGATCGGCGGCCTCGCCTATGCCGGCTATAGCATTGCGGTCGACACTGCCCGCGTCGGGGAGCCGATGGCGATGGGCGTGTTCGCTTTTCTCGGGCTGGCGCTGCTGATCGCGCTGGGCTTCGAGTTCGTGAACGGCTTTCACGATACCGCCAATGCCGTCGCCACCGTCATCTACACCCATTCGATGCCCGCCCCGCTCGCGGTCGTCTGGTCCGGTTTCTTCAATTTCCTGGGCGTTCTGACCTCGACGGGGGCCGTCGCCTATTCGATCATCACGCTGTTGCCCATCGACCTGATGCTTCATGTCGGCTCGGCTGGCGGGTTCGCGATGATCTTTGCGCTGCTGCTGGCAGCCGTTCTCTGGAACCTGGCGACCTGGGCGGTCGGGCTGCCCAATTCGTCGAGCCATGCGCTGATCGGATCGATCCTGGGCGTCGGGCTCGCCAACCAGCTGCTGTCGAGCGTTCCCGGCACCTCCGGGGTCGATATGGCACAGGTGTGGAAGGTCCTGTCCGCACTGCTGTTCAGCCCGCTGATCGGTTTTGCCGGGGCCTTGATGCTGCTCCTCGTCATGAAGCGTTTCCTGCGCGACAAGCGGCTCTATCGCGAGCCGGAGGGTGACACGCCGCCGCCGCGCGGCATCCGCGCACTCCTGATCTTCACCTGCACGGCAGTCAGCTTCGCGCATGGCGGCAATGACGGGCAGAAGGGCATGGGGTTGATCATGCTGATCCTGATCGGCTGCGCGCCGACCGCCTATGCGCTGAACCGCACGCTGCCCGAGAGTGCCATGCCCGCCTTCGTGCGCAGCGCGCAGGTTGCGGCGACCGCCTATGCGGCCCATGGTGCGCAAGGCACCCCCTCGGTCGATCAGGCGCGCGCGGACGTAGTCGATGCCGTCCGCAAGAAGGCGATCGATACGCCCAAGGTCTATGCGGGCCTGTCCGCGCTGTCGCGCGACATCGGCGAGCGGATCGGCAATTACGGCGCGCTCAGCCGTGTCCCCGCCGCCGTCGTGCCCAATCTGCGCAACGACATGTATCTGGTCCTCGACACCACCCGCATGGTGACCAAGAGCGAGACGGCCAAGCAGCGCTTCACCGCCGCCGAGATCGAATCGCTGAACAGCTATGCCGGGTCGCTGGAGCGGGGCACCCGCTATATCCCTCTCTGGGTGAAGGTCACGGTCGCGCTGGCGCTGGGCCTGGGTACCATGGTCGGCTGGCGGCGGATCGTGGTGACGGTCGGCGAGCGCATCGGCAAGACGCATCTGACCTATGGCATGGGTGCCGCGGCCGAACTGATGACGGCAGCGACGATCTTCGGTGCGGAGTATATCGGACGTCCGGTGTCGACCACGCATATCCTGACATCGGGTGTCGCCGGGGCGTCCGTCGCCAATGGGGCAGGCCTTCAGTTCCGGACGATCCGCAACATGCTGCTCGCCTGGGTCCTGACCCTGCCCGCCGCGATGCTGCTGTCGGGCACCCTCTATTGGCTGCTGCTGCAACTGGCCCGCGTGCTGGCGGGGTAAGCGGATAAGGCTTTACGCCGGGCGTCCGCTTCTGCACGAGCGAGGCATGACCCATGCCTCGCCTCCGTCGCATCGCCATATCCTGCTGGCCAGCCTGACCGGCACGGCGGTCGAATTCTACGATTTCTACATCTATGCGACCGCAGCGGCGCTGGTGTTCGGGCCACTGTTCTTTCCGGCATCTTCGGCGACGGCGCAGTTGCTGCTCTCCTATGCCAGCTTCGGTCTCGCCTTTGTGGCCCGACCGGTGGGGGCCATCGCCTTCGGCCATTTCGGCGACCGGGTAGGGCGCAAATCGACCCTGGTGGTCAGCCTGATGCTGATGGGCGGATCGACCGTCGCCATCGCTTTCCTGCCGACCTATGCGCAGGCCGGATGGATCGCGCCGCTGCTGCTGTGCATCGCGCGGTTGGGGCAGGGGCTTGGGCTGGGCGGCGAATGGGGCGGCGCCGCCTTGCTGGCGGTGGAGAATGCCCCGCCCGGCAAGCGCAACACCTGGGGCATGTTCCCGCCGCTCGGCGCGCCCGTGGGCTTCATCCTGGCCAATGGCTTTTTCCTGATCCTGGGGCTGATCCTGACCGACGAGCAGTTCCGCGCCTGGGGCTGGCGCCTGCCGTTCCTGGCGAGCGCGGTACTGGTCCTGCTGGGCCTGTGGGTCCGCCTGCGCCTGACCGAGACGCCCGATTTTGCCGAGGCGAAAAAGGCCGAAGCATTGCCCCGCGTGCCGATCGCGACTCTGCTTCAGGGCCATGGCCGTGCGCTGCTGGCGGGAACGGGCGGGGTGGTCGCCTGTTTCGCGATCTTCTATCTCGCGACCGCCTTTGCGCTCGGGCATGGGACGACGGTGCTCGGCTATCCGCGCGAGGCGTTTCTGAGCATTCAGCTGGTGGCGATCCTGTTCCTGGCGCTCGGCGTCGTCGTCTCCAGCGTGATGGCCGACCGGCATGGTGCGCCCTTCATGCTGCGGCTGGGCTTTGCGGGCTGCGTGCTGGTCGGGATCGCGATGGGACCGATGCTGGGATCGGGGTCGCTCGCCGTCGTGTTCGTCTGGCTGGCCGCCGCGCTGTTCGTGATGGGCTTTGCCTATGGCCCGTTGGGCGGATGGCTACCCGCGCTGTTTCCGGCGGGCGTGCGCTATACCGGCGTGTCGATGACGTTCAATCTGGGCGGCATCATCGGCGGCGCCCTCGCCCCCATCGCGGCCCAGGCATTGACCGAGCGCGGCGGGCTGAACTTCGTCGGTGGCTATCTGGTCGCCGCCGGTCTGCTCAGCCTCGCCGGGCTCGCCCTGATGCGTGGGCGCGGTGCCTATCAGGCCTGACGGAGAAGGGTCAGCCGCGCCTTTCCGTGGACGCGGGAGGCATCGACGGTGAAGCCCGCAATCTCGACCTCTTCCTGCTTGGCCGTCTCGATGCTGACCCAAGTCCCGGCGCCGACCCAGCCGAGCCGGGCCAGCTTGTCGAGCGCGACGCTGCCCGCACCCGTCGCATAGGGCGGATCCATCAGGATCAGGTCGAGCGGCGCGCGCGCAGGCCCCAGCGCCATCACCGACGAGGCCCGGACATCGCCCTTGGCCTCCAGCTTGGCAAGATTGGCCCGCAGCGCATCGAGGGCTGCGCGGTCCTGCTCCACGAACAGGCAGGACGCCGCCCCCCGCGACAAGGCCTCGATCCCGAGCGCCCCCGAACCGGCGAAGAAATCGCCGACCGCCAGCCCCTCGAAATCGCCCAGCCGGGCTGTGAGCATCGAGAACAAGGCCTCGCGCGTTCGGTCGGCGGTCGGGCGGGTCACGTCACCCTTGGGGGCGACGAGCGGGCGTCCGCGCCATTGTCCGGCGATCACACGCATCAGCGCTGCCCTCCCGGACGACCGGGACGCGAGCCGCCACCGTTAGGACGTCCTCCGCCGCGTGTGTCCGGTCGCGACGGTCCGCCGGAGCGTCCGGACGAACCCTGTGGGCCACGCGACGGACGGGCGGGGCGATCGCCACGATCGTCGAAACGCGGCTGGCGTGGACCACCCGCGGGCTTGCCAAAGGGCTTGGCATCGCCACGCGAACGGTCGGAGCGAGCGCCGTCCCGTGCCGGGCGTTCGCCCCGGTCGTCAAAGCGCGACGCCCGCTGTCCACCGGAGCCGTAGCGCTCGCCGGTGGCAGCGCTGCCGAAAGGCTTGGCATCCCGACGCGACCGATCGGAACGACCGCCCTCGCGAGCAGGGCGCTCGGCCCGGTCATCGAAACGCGATGGCCGCTGACCGCCGGAACCCGACCGATCGCCCGTTGGGGATTTGGCAAAGGGCTTGGCCCCCGGCCGCGCCCGATCCGACCGGACACCGTCACGCGCCGGGCGTTCGGTACGGTCCTCGAAGCGGGATGGGCGTTGTCCGCCAAAGCCGGACCGCTCGTTGGTCGGTGACTTGCCATAGGGCTTCGCGCCCTCACGCGGTCGGTCGGACCGAGCGCCTTCGCGGGCCGGGCGTTCGTTTCGGGTATAGGCCGACGACGGACGCGCGTCGTCACGGCGGCTCCGCTCGCCAGCTCCCATCCGCTCCTGCGACCGGGGGCGGTCGCTTGCTCCACCACGGGCCTCGCCTGCACCAGCGCGTGCCGGGCGCTCACCTGCGGCGCGCGTCGGCGGCGTGCGGAAGCCGGGCTTGATCTTCGCGGGCTTGACCGCGTCGGCGGGGATGCCGCCCTCCAGCGAACGTCGGAACTCGACGATATCGGCACCCCGGACCTCGCCGATGTCACCGACCGGCAGCTCGTCCAGCACGAACGGGCCATAGCGGAGGCGGATCAACCGGCTGACCTGCAACCCCAGATGCTCGAGCACGCGGCGAACTTCGCGGTTCTTGCCTTCGCGCAGCGTCATCTCGATCCAGACGTTCGCGCCGGTCCGCCGCTCGAGATTGGCGTCGATCTGGCCATAGCGGATGCCGTCGATCTCGATCCCGTGGATCAGCTCTTCCAGCTGCGCCTGGGTGATGTCGCCATAAGCGCGGGCGCGATAGGTGCGCTCGACGCCGGTGGCGGGCAATTCCAGCTGACGCTTGAACCCGCCATCGGTGGTCAGCAGCAGCAACCCCTCGGTATTCAGGTCGAGCCGCCCGACCGGCACCAGACGCGGCAACCCCTCGGGCAGGCGATCATAGATGGTCGGCCGCCCGGCGGGATCATGCTCGGTGACGAGCAGGCCGGTGGGCTTGTGATACAGGAACAGGCGCGTCGGTTCGGGCGCGGCGACAGGATCGCCATCCACGGTCACGCCGTCAAGCGAGGAAAGAAGCGTCGCAGGGGTGTCGATGGTCACGCCGTTCAGGGCGATCCGGCCCTCGGCGATCATCCGCTCGACCTCTCGGCGCGACGCGACTCCTGCCCGCGCGAGCAGCTTTGCTATACGTTGATCTGGTGTCATGATCCACGCTGATACAGAGGGTGTCGATCAAAGGAAATTAATTGCGTCGTTTCCCGCAGACAAAGCGTTACGCGAGCGAGCGGGACAGCAGGACAGGCCGATAGAGGGATGAGATTCTTCGGGCGAAAGAAGCGACAGCTGGTCAAGCTGCTCGTCGTTGAGGACGAGCCGCTGGTCGCGTTCGACACCGAACACGTCCTGACCGATGCGGATTTTGAGGTGGTCGCCACGGTCGACCGCGTCAGCAAGGCCGTCACCCTGATCGACGGCGGTGCCGGGATCGATCTGGTACTGGCGGATGTCCGGCTGGCGGACGGCAGCGGCGTCGACGTCGCGCGCGCGGCCCATGCCCGCGACATCCCCGTCCTGTTCATTACCGGCACGCCGCCCGATGGCGTCGAACAACTCGCCGAGGGGCTGTTGATGAAACCCTATGGCTCGCGCGAGCTGCTCGGCGCGATCGATGCGATCGAGGAGCGCCGCGCGGGCAAGGCGCCGGGTCGCCTGCCCTCGGGCTTTCGTCTTTTCACACGGGGCGGGACGTCCGGCCCCGTTGCCCCTGATGGCCAAGCCTTATAGGGTCCCCGCTTTCCGATAGGGTGAGCGGTTCTATGGCGAGTGGGCGTTGGTTGGATGGAGTGCGGCCCTATGTCGAGCCTGCGCCGCTGGCCTCGCTTGCGCTCGGCATATCGTCGGCCTTTCCGCTGACCATGATCAACGCCACGCTGGCCAGCCGGTTGGCGGAAGCGGGGATCGAGAAGAAGAGCGTCACCGCCTTCGCGCTCGTCATCCTGGCCTATAATCTGAAATGGCTCTGGGCCTGGATCGTCGAGGGGGTAAAGATCCCCCTCCTCCACCGGCTGGGCCAGCGCGTCTCGTGGCTGCTGGTCGTGGCGGCGCTGGTATGTGCGGCTGCGATCGGGCTAGGCCTGGCCGATCCGCGCGTATCGCTCGCGCAGACGGCGATGGCCGCGCTGGCGCTGGGCATAGCTGGGGCGACCTTCGACATTGTGATCGACGCGTACCGCATCGAACTGCTCGAGCCGCGCCAGCTGGGCGTGGGGGCGGGCATGGGCCAATATGGCTGGCGGATCGGATCGGCCTTGGTCGCGTCGCTCTCGCTGGTCATCGCGACGCGCGCGGGGTGGAGCGTGGCCTATATGGTCAGCTGCGCCTTCGCGCTGCCCGCAGTCCTGACCGTGCTGTTCATGGGCGAGCCGAAGCGGCATAGCGAGATCACCGCAAAACGCCCGACCGAGGGGATCGTCCGCGCGGTCGTCGGCCCTTTTGCCGAGTTTTTCCGCCGTCAGGGCGCGCTTATCATCCTGACCTTCATCCTGGTCCACAAGATCGGCGACACCCTGGCGAACCTGACCTTCCGCCTGTTGTTCAACGACCTGGGGTTCAGCAAGGACGAGATCGCGCTGTATGATGTCGGTGTCGGCTTCTGGGCGCTGCTGATCGGCGTGTTCGTCGGCGGGGTCCTCTATGCGCGACTGGGGATGAAGCGATCCGTGCTGATCAGCCTAGTGCTGATGGCCGTGTCCAACCTGTCCTTCGCGGGCCTGGCGGCGCTGGGTCATTCCAACTGGGGCATGGCGGGCGCGATCGGGTTCGAGAATTTTTCGAGCGGGATCGGCGGGGTCACCGTTGTCGCCTATTTCTCGGCGCTGACCGACCTGCGCTTCACCGCCGCGCAATATGCGCTCATCTCGGCGGCGGCGAGCGTGGTCGGACGTATCCTGAGCGGCACGACGGCGGGGGCGTTGGTCGAGCAGTTCGGTTATGTCGACTTCTATCTGCTGACGACGGTCGTCGCCGTGCCGGGCGTCCTGCTGTTCTGGTGGATGGCGCGGTCGGGCCTAGTCGACCGTTCGATCGGCAGCGCAGGCGTCGCCGGAGAGGGCGACGCCCGTCGCGAGGTACCGGTCAGTAACTGATCGGCCGCCCTTCGTCCGCGAAGGCCGCCGAGACGGCGGCGGCGCTCGCCAGGACGCTGTCGACCCGCCGCACGCCGAGCAGATCGGTCATCAGGAAATGCGCCTTTTGCGGCGCCGCTTCCATTTGGGAGAGGATGGTCATCAGGGCCGCCTCCGCCGCCGTCATCCGCGCACAGCAGCAGGGCGCAATGGCGATCTGGCCTGAGGCATGGGCGGCCAGATCGGCCATCAGCGTCCGCATCAGGATCAGCGGGCGCCGGAAATCCTGCCCGAACATGGTGAACAGCGTGTGCGACGCACGGGCATCCGCCAGCCCGTGCGCGCCCATCCGACGTATCGCGAACAGGGCAATCCGGGCGTGGGGGCAGGCCGGCAGCATGTGCGGCAAAGCTGCGGCGAGGGTGGTGGTTTCGGCCATCGGCGGGGGACTCCGTGATTACGGTCCCCATGCTAGACGGTCGCTATTGATAGTCAATCGCAAATAAAGCGGTTGGTGGGATCGGCTCGTCGCATCATTGCGGCGCCTCGTCATTCTGGGCAAGAACCTGTCCGGCCAGGTAAAGCGATCCCGCGATCAGGACATGGGACGGGGCTTCGAGCCGCTCGGCAACCAAGGCGAGCGCATGGGAAGGGTCACGGGCCGGAACCGCCTTGAGGCCCAAGGCATGGGCCTGTTCCGCAAGGCTTTCGGGCGGGTGGCAGGCGTGATCGGGTACGGGCACGGTGACGATCAGGTCGACCATCCCGCCCAGCTTTTCCAGAACCGGCCCGGCCTCCTTGTTCGCGAGCATCCCCAGAACGAGCGCGGTCGGCCCTTCGGAACGCCAGCCCGCCATGGCCCGCGCCACCGGCGTCGCAGCGGAAGGGTTGTGCGCGCCGTCCAGCCAGCATTGCGTCCCGGCGGGCAGCGCTTGGGTGAGCGGCCCATGCCCCAGACGCTGCATCCGCGCAGGCCACTGCGCGCCGGTCGCCGCCTTCTTCAAGGCCTCATCCGAAACGGTCACCTTCTGTTGATGCCGTAGCATCGCCACCGCCAGCGCCAAATTGCGTGACTGGTGCCCGCCTGTCAGGCTCGGCCGGGGCAAGGCGATTTGACCCCGCTCGTCCTCATAGGACACGCCGCTGCGCGTGGACGCGCTCGACCAAGCCTGTCCCCGTGCGAAGACGGGAGCCCCGGCGGCGGCCGCCACCTCGGCGATCGCGTCTCGCAGCGGGCGGGCATAGTCCATGGTCACCAGCGGCGTGCCAAGCTTGGCAATCCCCGCCTTTTCGCGCGCGATGCCGGTCAGCTTGCGACCCAGAAACGCCTCGTGATCGATGCCCAGCGCCGCGATGCCACAGACGGCGGGCGGCGGCAGGATATTGGTCGCGTCCAGGCGGCCGCCCAGACCCACTTCGATGATCGTAGCGGCGGCCGGATTGCGCGCGAAGGACAGGAACGCGGCCGCCGTCGTCACTTCGAAGAAGCTGGCACCGATCCCCTCGGCATGCCCCAGCACTTCGTCGAGCACCGCCGCCAGCGCATCGTCCGTGATCAAGCGGCCGTTCAGTCGGATCCGCTCGTTGAACCGGACGAGATGCGGGCTGGAATAGACATGCACGCTCTGCCCCGACGCCTCGATCGCGGCGCGCAGAAAGGCGCAGGTCGAGCCCTTGCCGTTGGTGCCCGCAACATGGAAGACCGGTGGCAGATGATGCTGCGGATCGCCCAGCCGCCCGAGCAGGGTCGTGATCCGCTCCAGACCCAGGACATCCGCACCCGGCGACAGGCGCCACAGCCGGTCGAGCTGCGCCTGGACGGCCGGATGGTCGGAACGGGCATGGTCGGGCATCGGCCGGTCTCTTGGGTAGTGGATATGAAAGAGGCGGACCTCTCGGCCCGCCCCTCTAATGCGATCGATGGGAAAACGCGACGGCTCAGGCGGCCTGACGCGACCCCGTCAGATAGCCGATCACGGTCGCCAGACGCTCACGCAGGTCGCGGCGATGGACGACCATGTCGAGCATCCCGTGGTCCAGATAATATTCCGAGGTCTGGAAATCGTCGGGCAGCTTCTCGCGGATCGTATTCTCGATCACGCGGCGGCCGGTAAAGGCCAGGGTTGCCTTCGGCTCGGCGATCTGGACGTCGCCCAGCATCGCATAGGCCGCCATCACGCCGCCCGAGGTCGGGTCGGTCAGCACGACGATATAGGGCAGGCCCGCATCGTGCAGCATCTGGATCGCCACGGTGGTACGCGGCATCTGCATCAGGCTGAGAATGCCTTCCTGCATGCGCGCGCCGCCCGAAGCGGTGAAGATGACATAGGGGCAGTTGTCCGCAATGGCCGCCTCGACGCCGCGAACGAACGCCTCACCGACCGCCAGGCCCATCGATCCGCCCATGAAGGCGAAGTCCTGCACGCCGACCACGACCTTGTGGCCCAGGATGGTGCCGCGTGCATTGACCAGCGCGTCGTTCTCGGCGGCGCTGGTCCGTGCCGCCTTCAGGCGATCGGCATAGCGCTTGGAGTCGCGGAACTTCAGCGGATCCTCGGGCACCTTGGGCGCGGGCAGCTCGTTGCAGCTGCCTTCGTCCAGCAGATGGCGGAAGCGCGCCTTGGGCCCGATGCGGTCGTGATGATCGCATTTCGGGCAGACGTTCAGATTGTCTTCCAGCTCCTTGGTGAAGACCATCTGCCCGCATCCCTTGCACTTATGCCAAAGATGATCGGGCGTCTCCTTCTTGACGACGAAGGGGATGACGTTGCGGACGCTGTTGAGCCAGCTCATGCGAGTTCCTTGCGTGCATCGGCCAGCGCCGACGACAGGGTTTGAATATAGGCGCGGACCGGGGCGGGGGCGTTCGCCCCATGCTCGCCCACCAGATCGACGATCGCCGAGCCGACGACGACGCCGTCCGCCACGCGACCGATCGCCGCGGCCTGTTCCGGGGTACGGACGCCGAAGCCGACCGCGACCGGCAAATGGGTCGCCGCCTTCAGACGGGCGACCGCATCCTCGATCGAGGATTGCGCCGCCTGCTGCTGCCCGGTGATACCCGCGACGGAGACATAATAGAGGAAACCGTCGGCGCCCGTCAAAATCGTCGGCAGGCGCACGGCATCGCTGGTCGGGGTCGCCAGCCGAATCGAGGCGATCCCCTTGCCGCGCAGCGCGACGCCCAGCGCATCGTCTTCCTCGGCGGGCACGTCGACGCAGATCACGCCGTCGACGCCCGCTTGTGCCGCCGCCTCGGCGAACCATTCGGGGCCGCGTACCGTCATCGGGTTGGCATAGCCCATCAGGACCAGCGGCACGTTCGGGTGACGGGCGCGAAAGGCCGTGGCGATCGCCAGCACGTCGGCGGTGCGGGTGCCCGCGCCCAGGCTGCGGATATTGGCCTTCTGGATCGCCGGGCCATCGGCCATCGGATCGGTGAAGGGCATTCCCAGCTCGACCACATCCGCACCGCCCTCGACCAGCGCGTCGAGGATGGCGGCGGTGTCGCCCGGCGTCGGATCGCCCGCGGTGACGAAGGTGACGAGGGCGGCACGGCCCGCATCGGCGCAGGCCGCAAAGCTATCGGCGATCCGGCTCACATCTTGGCTCCCAGCGCGTCGGCGACGGTGAAGATGTCCTTGTCGCCACGACCCGAAATATTGACCAGCACGATCTGGTCCCGGTCCATCAGCGGCGCACGACGGATCAGCCCGACCAGCGCATGGCTGCATTCCAGCGCGGGGATGATCCCCTCGACCTTGCAGCACAGCTGGAAGGCGTCGAGCGCCTCGGTATCGGTCACGCCTTCATAGACGACGCGGCCGGTATCGTTGAGCCAGCTATGCTCGGGCCCGATCCCCGGATAGTCGAGCCCGGCCGAGATCGAATGCGCCTCGGCGATCTGCCCGTCCTCGTCCTGCAACAGATAGGTCTTGTTGCCGTGGAGGATGCCGGGCTTGCCGCCGGTCAGGCTGGCCGCATGCTGGGTGGTGTCCAGGCCGTGTCCGGCCGCCTCGATGCCCAGCATCGCGACTTCGGCGTCGTCCAGAAAGGGGTGGAACAGGCCGATGGCGTTCGATCCGCCGCCGACCGATGCGATCAGCAGGTCGGGCAGGCGGCCTTCGGCCTCCAGGATCTGCGCCTTCGACTCGGCGCCGATCACCGACTGGAAGTCGCGGACCATCTCCGGATAGGGGTGGGGACCGGCCGCCGTGCCGATGATGTAGAAGGTGTCGTGGACATTGGCGACCCAGTCGCGCAGCGCCTCGTTCATCGCGTCCTTCAGCGTCTGTGCGCCCGACGTGACTGGGCGCACTTCCGCACCCAGAAGCTTCATGCGGAACACGTTCGGTGCCTGACGCTCGATATCGCGCGCGCCCATGAAGATGGTGCAGGGCAGGCCGAAGCGCGCCGCGACGGTGGCGGTCGCCACGCCATGCTGGCCCGCGCCCGTCTCGGCGATGATCCGCGTCTTGCCCATCCGCTTGGCAAGCAGGATCTGGCCGATGCAGTTGTTGATCTTGTGCGCGCCGGTGTGGTTCAGTTCCTCGCGCTTGAAATAGACCTTCGGCCCCTTGCCCTCGGGCGCGCTTGCACGAAGCGTCTCGGTCATGCGCTCGGCATAGTACATCGGGCTGGGACGACCGACATAATGGGTCATCAGATCGTCGAACTCGGCCTTGAAAGCCGGATCGACCTGCGCGGCGCGATATTCGCGCTCCAGGTCGAGGATCAACGGCATCAGCGTCTCGGCGACGTAGCGCCCGCCGAAATCACCGAAATGGCCGCGCTCGTCGGGCTGGGCACGGAAGGAATTGGGGGCGTTCATCTCGTTTCCCTTGAGCATTTGCGGGGCGACCCCTGCAAACGATCCTGTCACTGATTTGTCGCAACGGCTTTAAGGAACGTCGCGATCTTGTCCATATCCTTGACGCCCGGCGCGCTCTCGACGCCAGAGGACACATCGACCAAGGGCGCGCCCGTCCGCCGGATCGCCTCGGCGACGTTGCCGCCATCCAGCCCGCCGGACAAGGCCCAGCGCAGCGGATGGCGAACCCCGTCGAGCAGGCTCCAGTCGAAGCGCAGGCCCATGCCGCCGGGCAGCGACGCGTCGTCCGGGGTCTTGGCATCGTACAGGATCAGGCTGGCCGCCCCCGCATAGTCGCGGGCCTTCTCGACATCGCCACGCAGCTTGATCGCGACGGCCGCCCAGACCTCGCGGTCGAACTTCGATCGGATCGCGGCCACGCGCGCCGGTGCCGTGCGATGAAGCTGGATCGCGTCGAGCATCCCGGCACGCACCGCCGCCTCGAGCAACTGGTCATCGGGGTCGACGAAGACGCCGACACGCTGGACATGATCGGGCACCCGTCCCGCCAGTCCTGCCGCGACGTCGAAGGTCAGGTGCCGGGGCGAGGCGGGGAAGAAGACGAAGCCGACATGGCTCGCCCCGCCGCCCAGCGCGGCGTCGAGCGTGGCGGGCGACGTCAATCCGCAGATCTTGGCAGTGGTCGGCATGGTCGTTTCCCGAATGGGAGGGTCCGAAAAACGTATTTAGAGCGTGGCCGCGATCGCCCGAGCGGCCGCGTCGGGGTCCTCGGCCTGCGTGATCGGACGGCCGATGACCAGGATCGAGGCGCCCGCATCGACCGCCGCGCGCGGGGTGACGACGCGCTTCTGGTCGCCGATCACGCCATCGGCCGGACGCACGCCGGGGACGACGAAAAAGCCCTTGGGCCACGCCTTCTTGACGGCGGCGACCTCTTCGCCCGAGCAGACGATGCCATCCACGCCCGCCTCGGCCGCCAGGTCGGCCAGACGGCGGACATGATCCGCCGGAGAGCCGATGACGCCGGTGTCGCTCAGGTCGCTGGCGTCCAGGCTGGTCAGCATGGTGACGGCGACGACCTTCGTGCCGGTCGGCGCTGCCGCCTTGGCATCCTCCAGCATGGCGCGGCCGCCGCTGGCATGGACGGTCAGGATGGCGGGGGCGAGCGGGCCGAGCGACTGGACGGCCTTGGCCACCGTGTTCGGGATGTCGTGCAGCTTCAGGTCGAGGAAGATGGGCAGGCCGATATGCGCCATTTCGCGCACGCCGGTCGCACCGTGCGCACAGAAGAATTCCAGGCCCAGCTTCAGCCCGCCGACATGATGGCGGACCTTCTGGGCCAGCGCCTGTGCGCGAGCGAGATCGGGGGTGTCGATGGCGACGTAGATACGATTGCTCATGAAGGGATCAGACCGTCGGCTGGATATTGGTGGTAACAGGGGCAGTCGGGGCGACATAGGCGCTGGTCTCGGCCGACACGGCGGCCAGCGAGCGCTCGGCGGCGCTCAACCGCTG
The DNA here is from genome assembly GCF_050408055.1 of Sphingomonas sp. Xoc002. Taxonomy (NCBI): domain Bacteria; kingdom Pseudomonadati; phylum Pseudomonadota; class Alphaproteobacteria; order Sphingomonadales; family Sphingomonadaceae; genus Sphingomonas; species Sphingomonas sp. Xoc002. The sequence goes on from NZ_CP191175.1 coordinate 1,963,982, forward strand.
ACGCAACCTCCAGCGCGCGGCATGCTGCCAGATCAGCGTCGGCACCAGACCGAGCAGGAAGGTCAGGAACAGCAGCAGCGGCAGGTTCACGTCCGCGACCAGCCCGCCGACCAGCCGGATCGGCACGGTCGTCCAGTTCCCCAGCGTGAAGGCCGCGGCCAGAAAGGCCAGCAGGCACCAGAAGAGCATTTTCAGGAACTGCATGGGTTTCTCCGCATCACCGGGTTCGGCGATGCGGTCTAGCGGCGTTGACCGGGCATGACCAGCCTTCAGCCGATCTCCCGGCGAAGCGAGGCGATCAGGGGCGCGATGGCGGTCAACCGCGCCTCTTCCTCGTCGAGTATGGCCAGGAAAGCGCGCCGCTTGAACGCGGCCACCGCGCCGGGTTTCAGCCGGATGGTCGGGGGCAGGGTGGAGACGGCGATGTCGATCATCCGCTCCGCGCCGTGCAGCCGCCCCCAGAGATAGTCGTTCTCGCGGTAGCTGCGGCTGAAGAACGCGCCGAAGGTCAGGAACTGGATGCCCTTCAAGGTCGCTTCGGCACCGCCTGCCCGGATGGCGGTGGCATCGTCGGGGGAGATGCGGTCGACCTTGATGGGGTCGAACTCGTCCAGCCCCTCGCCTTGCAGCAATGGCAGCGTCGCCACGTCGAAATAGGGGAAACCCAGATAGGTGAGCAGCAACGTGCGCCGGGCGGCCCGGGGCAACCCCGAAAAGGCCGCGGCCAGCCGGGCATCGGTCTCTCCGTCGAGCCGGATCAGATCGAGCCGGGCCTCCAGTCGATCGAGCATCGGAGCACCGTCATTGCGAACGGCGCGGATATCCTCCGCCCATTCGGTCAGACCGATACCGCTCTGGCGTTCCAGAAACTCGGCCAGCGATTCGTAGATGGCGTCGCGGACAGGCGCGAGCTCCGCCTCGCTGTGATCCGCCTCGAGCTCGGTCAGTCGCCGGGCGAGCAACCGAAGGCGACGGATGCGATAGCCCAGGTCGAAGGCGCGCAGGAAGGTCCGGGCGCCGTTGCTCGATCCGCCGGTGAAGCTGATCGCCTCGCCACCGACATGGCGGGTCGCGACGGTCCGCTCGATCATCGCGCGAAGGCGGTGGCGGCTCGGCTGGCCATCGTCGCCCATGGCCTCCGTCAGGATCGTCGTCATGCCGTCGATGACGTTGGCGAGCTTCAGATGACCATAGGCGGCATAGCTGAACCCCGCCTTCGCGGCGGCGGCAGCCTGCGCGCGAACCCGCCACGAAGCCAGCCGCGCAGCGGTCGGGCGGTCGAGGAAGAAGGTGCCGCCGAACAGCTGCTCAATCTCCTGCTCCACCTCCTCGCGAATGGCGGCGAGGATGGCCTGCATCCGATCGATCCGGCCGGATCGGGCGGCGATCGCCTCCAAATTGTCGCGGATGGGCTGCTGGCGGGGCAGTTCGCTGATCGCGCCGATGATCGTCTGGAAAAAGCCCGGATGACCGCCGCCGCCGGGCAGGCGGAAATGCATGCCCGGAAACGGGTCGATATAGACGAAGCGACGGTCGACCTGACGCCGGGCGGGACGGCGTCCGAGCGCGTCGATGGCGGGGCGGAAGGGCGCATTGACCAGCACCGAGCCGTCGATCAGCACCGCCTTGTCCGCCGCACCCGCCGCATGATGGCGGGGAAGCACGCGGCGCAGGAAATCGTCGCGCTCGGGCCAGTCCTGTTCGCGCGCCGCCAGCACCCGGTCCAACTCGGCGACGGTGAAGGGCGGGAAGGCGCCGGGGAAGCTCGACGTCGCCCTGGCCGCAAAGACCAGTTCGGGGATCGCCGCCAGCTTGCCGCCGCCGGTGTCGGTGAAGTCGACGACCATGCGATGTTCGGTCTCGACCACCTCGCCCGGCGAATGGAGCCGCAACCGCTGCGGCTGGCCGGTAAAGTCGGTGACGGTGACGAACAGATCGAGTGGCTGTCCCGGCGGGATCAACCGTTTGCCGACCGGACCGTCCGCCATTCGGTCGAAGGCTTCCAGTAACCGTCCGGTAAAGGCGTCGGCGGCGAAGGGCGGCTCGAACCAGCGCGAGCGGATTAGGTGACCGAGCTTGGAGCGCACCTCCTCGCGCGTATCCTCGTCGAGCGCCGCGACCTTCTCGCCGCTGCGCCCCGCCGCCATCCACGCGATGGGCAGCGCCCACATCTTGGAAAAGCGGGACGTCGGCGCGGCTTCGGGGGCGATCAGCGATTCGATATCGGCCGCCTCCAGCCAGAGGTCCGTCAGCGGATCGAGCGACTGGCCGGTCGACATGGCATGACCCAGGAATATGCCGTTGATCCCGCCCGCGCTGGCGCCCGCGATGATGTCGGCCAGGATACGCACGCGCACGCCGCCGCGCTCCGCCATGTCGTCGAGCAGATCGTGATAGACCGCATCGACCGCCGAGGCGGGAGGATCGCCCTCATGCGAGGCCCGGCTGGCGCGCACGACCCGCCAGATTTCCTTGGTGATGCCGTGCATGTAGACGGCCAGGCTGATCCCGCCATAGCAGACCAGCGCCAGCCGCAGCTCCTTTTCGCGCATCAGCGAGGCCCGATCGTGGCCCAGATGGGCAAATGGTCGGAGGCGCGGCGCGACATCGGCGTCGCATGAACGCCGCAGGCGCCGATCTTCAACTCCGGCGACACCATGATCCGGTCGAGCCGGCCGATCGGTCGCATCGCGTGGAAGCTCGGCCCCGTCTCCGCCACGGCGAAATCGCGGGTAAAGTCCTTCAGGCACCCGGCGGCGCGGGTCCATTCGTTCAGGTCGCCCATCATGACCGTCGGTTGCCGCTGCGCACAACTCGTCAGATGCGCCAGGATCGCCGCCGCCTGCCGCCGCCGCCACAGCCCCGACAGGTCGAGATGCATGCCCACCACCCGGACCACCCCGGCCTTGGTCTGCAGATCCGCCATCACCGCACCGCGCGGTTCCAGCGAGGGCAGGTGGATCGCCTCGAAATCCAGGACCTGTATGCTCTTGCGCACCAGGATCGTGTTGCCATGCCAGCCCATCGAGCGGGCCTTCATCCCATAGACGATGGGCTTCCAGTCGCTATGGTCGTCAAGCAGATGCAGCGGGATCACGCCTTCGCGTTCGCCGAAGCGACGATCCGCCTCCTGAAGGGCGATGACATCGGCATCGACCTCACGCAGTACGTCCAGGATACGATCGGGATTGCGCCGCCGGTCGGCGCCGATCCCTTTCCGAATGTTGTAGCTGGCGACCTTGATCATTCCGCCACTGTAACGCAGCGACGGGCTTTTGGTGCCAATTCCAGAGCAGGATGGAAATGGTGCCGGATGAGGGGATCGAACCCCCGACCTTCGGTTTACAAAACCGCTGCACTACCGCTGTGCTAATCCGGCGTTGCGATCCCCCTAGCGTCAAGACACGCCGAAGGTCCAGCCCTCCGTTTGCGCAACCTGATGGGTGAGGCCCGCCGGATGCCAGAGATCGTCGCGCGTCGCCATGGTGCGGAGCCAGGCGGCGGTCAGGATCGCATCCGTACTGTGATCGTCATAGCGATGGAGCGGATCGTGCGGTTCGCTGCCCAAGGCCACCAGCGCCGCGTCCAGCGCCTCGGCGCTGCGCATCTTGCTCCGCCCGCGCGGACGACCGGCGTCACGGGCGGCGATGGAGGTATAGATTTCGACCACCAGTGCACCGGAGGGCGGCACCGGGACGAACGGCCAAATCGCCATTCGCCCGTCCAGACGCCGGAGCAGCCGCATTCCGGCAAAACTCGCCTTCGCCACCTGCGACGCGCCGATCGCGTCATAAACGGTCGAAGGCTTGCGCGCGCCATCGGTCGCGATCTCGCAGGTTCGCCAATGGAGGAAGTCCGCCTTTCGCCCGTCCGCCGCGCCGAAATAGAAATGCCGCCCGCGCCGCGCCTCCAGGAAACTGCGCGCGCCCAGATCGGGATCGTCGCAACTGTCATCGACATAAGCCCAGAGCGCCCGCGCATTGGCGGTTGGCGGATCGCCCGGCAAATGCGCTCCCCGTCCGATGAAGGGCGCCGAAAAGCTGAAGTCGAAGCCGATAAGCAGCGGTTCGTCCGCCCGTGCCAGCAGCCACTCGGCCACGCCTTCGCGCGACCAGGCCCGGCCCGGCGGCGCGATGATGACGGGAGCGGCGTTTCCCGAACGGCAAAGGGCGACCTGGATACCCGGATGCGCCACACCATGCGCACCGGACCAGTCGATCGCGACGAAGCCGCTGAAACGGTCAGCCGCGACGGTCATCGCCGCCATCCTGCAAGGCACGGCGGCGCTCGCCCCACCAGGCCATACGCTCGGCGATGCGTTTCTCCAGACCGCGCCCCGATGGTTCGTAGAAGCTCTGCGGCGGCAACTCGTCCGGCCAGTAATTCGCGCCTGAAAAACCGCCATCGGCGTCGTGATCATACTGATAGCCCGCGCCATAGCCGATCTGCTTCATCAGCTTGGTCGGCGCGTTCAGGATATTGGCGGGCGGCATCAGCGACCCGGTTTCCTTGGCGGTCCGCCAGGCCTGCTTCTGCGCCTTGTACGCCGCGTTCGATTTGGGTGCGGTGGCGAGATACAGGCATGCCTGCACGATCGCCAACTCCCCCTCGGGAGAACCCAGAAACTCATAGGCGTCCTTGGCCGCAAGACACTGGGTCAGCGCCTGCGGATCGGCCAGCCCGATATCCTCGATCGCCGTCCGGGTCAGGCGGCGCAGCAGATAGAGCGGTTCCTCGCCCGCCGTCAGCATCCGCGCAAGATAGTAGAGGGCCGCCTGCGGGTCCGATCCCCGGATCGACTTATGCAGCGCCGAGATCAGGTTGTAATGCCCCTCCCGGTCCTTGTCATAGACAGCGACCCGGCGTTGCAGGAAGGCCGACAGCCCGGCGGCGTCGAGCGGTTCGGGCAGGTCGACCGCAAACAATGTCTCGGCCTGGTTGAGCAGGAACCGGCCGTCTCCGTCCGCGCTGGCAAGCAGCGCATCGCGGGCGGGCGGTTGCAGGGGCAGGGGGCGCTCCATCAACGCCTCTGCCCGCTCCAGCAACTGTTCCAGCGCCGGCTGTCCGAGCCGATGCAGGATCAATACCTGCGCCCGGCTCAGAAGTGCGGCGTTGAGTTCGAACGAGGGATTCTCCGTCGTCGCGCCGACCAGCGTGACCGTGCCATCCTCGACGAAAGGCAGGAAGCCGTCCTGCTGCGCGCGGTTGAAGCGGTGGATCTCGTCCACGAACAACAGTGTCCGCTGGCCGAGCCGGGCATGGTCCCGCGCCTCGGCAAAGACCTTTTTGAGGTCCGCGACGCCGGAAAAGACCGCCGAGATTGCAGCATAGCGCAAGCCTACTTCGGCGGCGAGCAGCCGGGCGATGGTCGTCTTGCCCGTGCCCGGCGGTCCCCAGAGGATCATCGACGACAGACGCCCGGCCGCGACCATACGCCCGATGGCACCCTCCGGACCGGTCAGGTGATCCTGCCCGACGACCTCGGTCAGCTTCATCGGGCGCATACGATCGGCCAGCGGCGCATCGGCCGAGAAAGAGGGCTGGGCGGGGGCGGGGTCCATACCCGCGAACAGATCGGCCATGGCCGTCATGTAGGGGCGCCGAAGCCCCCCGTCACCATTCCTATCGAAGATATATCGTGAGTCATCTTGACGAACTTCTTGCGCGATATATCTTGAGCGTATCAAAACCCAATCTGGAGTATCAGAATGCGACATTTTCACGGGCACGGACATGGCCAGGATCATCACCAACGGCGCGGCCGGTGGAGTTTCGGGCCGCTGGAAGTGCAGTGGGATTTCGAAGACCCACGCGGCGGACGGCGAGGGCCGGGCGGTGGCCGCCGGGGACGGATGTTCGACGGTAGCGAGCTGCGGCTCGTCCTGCTGAAGCTGATCGCCGACGAACCGCGCCACGGCTACGACCTGATCCGCGAGGTCGAGGCGATGACCGGCGGCGCCTATGCCCCCAGCCCGGGTGTCATCTATCCGACAATCACCCTGCTCGACGAAATGGGCTTTATCGAGGAACAGCGTTCCGAGGGGGCCAAGAAGCGCTTCGCCGCGACCGAAACCGGCCGCACGCACCTGACCGAGAATGCCGAACAGGTCGAAGCGTTGCTGGCCCGGCTGCGGGCCTTGGGTGAACATCGCCAGCGGGTCGATGCGGCGCCGATCCGGCGTGCCATGGGCGGGCTGAAGATGGCGGTGATGGAGCGCTTCGGCGGCGGCGACGCGCCGCAGGAGATGGTGCACGAGGTCGCCGCGATGATCGACGAACTTGCACAGAAAGTGGAGCGCCTGAAATGAGCCTGTCCATCGCCCGTGTGCCGACCCCGTCGGCCAGCCGCTATCTCCAGCAGCTCGCCAAGCACTGGAGCCACAAGATGGAGGTGTCCTTCACCGCCGAGGAGGGCACGATCCTGTTTCCCAACGGATCGAAACTGGAAATGCGCGCCGCCAGCGAGACGCTGGACATCGTGCTGACGGTGCCCGAGGACGGCGATGTCGCGCAGATGCGGCAGGTGGTCGCCAGCCATCTCGACCGCTTCGCCTTTCGCGAAGCGCCGCTGACCTTCGACTGGCGCGAAGGTTAAGCGACGAGGGCGCGATAGGCGTCGAGCACCGCGTCGTTGACCTTGTCCCACCGGTAATCGGCGACGCGGGCCTGTCCCGCTTCGCTGAACCGGTGGCGCAGGGCCTGGTCGTTGGCGATCCGCTCCAGCGCGTCGGCATAGCCGCTGATATCGCGCGCGCCGACCAGATAGCCGGTCTCGCCATCCGCCACGAGGTCCATCGCGCCGGTCGCGTTGGCAGCCACGACGGGCACGCCCGCCGCCATCGCCTCGGTCGTGACGTTGCCGAAGGTTTCGGTCACGCTGGGGTTGAAGAAGATGTCCATCGACGCGACCGCACGGCCCAGATCGTCGCCGGTCTGATAGCCCGCGAAGATGGCATCGGGTGTCGCCCTGGCGAACCAGTCCTGCGCGGGTCCCTTGCCGACGACCAGTACCTTGTGCGCCACGCCGCGCCGCCGAAGCTCCGCCAGCGCCTCGGCAAAGACGTCGAGGCCCTTTTCCTTGACCAGACGCCCCAGGAACCCGATCGCCACCTCATGGTCGGCGATGCCCAGCGAACGCCGCCATTCCAGGCTGCGGCGCGAGGGGCGGAAACGGTCATGGTCGATCCCGCGCGACCAGATGCCCATCGGCGGCGTCACACCCCATCCGCGCAGCAGCGCGATCATGCTGGGGCTCGGCGCCACGATCCGGTCGAACTTGTTGTAGAAGCGGGTCAGCAGCTTGATGATCGCCGGTTCCAGGAAACCCAGATTGTAATAGGCCGGATAGGTCTCGAACCGGGTATGGACCGAGGCGATCGACGGCACACCCTTTTCCCGTGCCCAGCGCACGGCGGCGTGACCCAGAAACTCGGGCGCGGAGACATGGACGATGTTGGGCGCAAACGCCTCCAGATCGGCCCGCACCTTGGCCGGAAGCCCGCGCGCCAGCTTGTAATCGGCGCGGAACGGCATCGGGATGGCGGGGACATCGACCAGATCCCCGACCGGCGGAAAGGCGGGCGTGGAGGAGGTCGGCGAATAGACCCGCACGGCAACGCCCCGCGCCAGCAGATGGCCGACCAGCAGGTTCAGGCTCTGGTTCGCGCCGTCGCGCGTGTAGTTATAGTTGCCGCTGAACAGCGCGACACGAAATTGTTCTGGGATCATGGAGTTCGCCCCATAGCCGCGCGGGCCCCCAAAGACCACTCCCGCCGCCCGATCAAATCCGTTCCATTTTCGTTCCACTCCGGCTAGAGCATCGGCATGGCCAAAATCCAGAAGCGCTATGTCTGCCAATCCTGTGGTTCGGTGTCCTCCCGCTGGCAGGGGCAATGCCCCGATTGCTCCGAATGGAACACGATGCTGGAGGAAGCGCCGGTCCAGCTGACGCCCTTTGCCGCCAAGCATAACCTGCAAGGCGGCGGCAGGGCGATCCAGTTGGTCGGACTCGACGCCGATATTCCGCTGCCCGACCGGATGGCGACCGGCATCGCCGAACTCGACCGCGCACTGGGCGGCGGTTTCGTCGAGGGTTCGGCCACGCTGATCGGTGGCGATCCGGGGATCGGCAAGTCGACCCTGCTGCTCCAGGCGGCGGCGAAGCTGGCGATGGCGGGCAAGCCGGTCGCCTATGTCTCGGGCGAAGAAGCCGCCGATCAGGTCCGACTGCGCGCACGGCGACTGGGGCTGGGGCAGGCCCCCGTACGGCTGGCGGCGGCGACCTCGGTTCGCGACATCCTGACCACCCTGTCGATCGGAACGCCGCCCGCGCTGCTCATCATCGATTCGATCCAGACCATGCACTCCGACCTGATCGAGGGTGCGCCGGGCACCGTCAGCCAGGTGCGCGCGTCGGGACAGGAGCTGATCCGCTTCGCCAAGGAACGCGGCACCGCCGTCGTGCTGGTCGGCCATGTCACCAAGGACGGCTCGATCGCGGGACCGCGCGTGCTGGAGCATATGGTCGACACCGTCCTCGCTTTCGAGGGCGAGCGCAGTCATCAGTATCGCATCCTCCGCGCGATCAAGAACCGTTTCGGCGGCACCGATGAGATCGGCGTCTTCGCCATGCAGACCGAGGGGCTGACCGAAGTCGGCAATCCCTCGTCGCTGTTCCTGACCAATCGCGAGGAAGGGATCACGGGCGCCACCGTCTTCCCCGCGCTGGAGGGCACGCGGCCGGTGCTGGTCGAAATCCAGGCGCTGACCGTGCGGCTGGCTTCGGGGGCCACGCCACGGCGCGCGGTCGTCGGCTGGGATACCGGACGCCTGGCCATGATCCTGGCGGTGCTGGAGGCGCGGTGCGGGCTGAGTTTCTCGTCGGCCGAAGTCTATCTCAACATCGCGGGCGGCTACCGCGTGCAGGACCCGGCCGCCGATCTGGCGGTGGCGGCGGCGCTGATCTCGGCCCTGTCCGAACGGCCGGTGCCGACCGACGCCATCGTCTTCGGCGAAATCGCGCTGTCAGGTGAAATCCGCTCCGTCGCGCATGGCCCGTTGCGATTGAAGGAGGCGGGCAAGCTCGGTTTCGAAAAGGCGATCGTTCCGCGCGCCATGGCCAATGATGAAGGCGGCCTGCGCATGACCGGCTTTCGCACCCTGGCCGAGTTCGTTGACCATATGCTGGGGCGCGGGTAGCGAAGGGGCTGATGGCGCCATGCCCCGAAGATCGTGGCTCATGGCTGGTTGAGATATGGGATAACAGGCGTTGACGGCCCTAGATATTCTTGTCCTGATCGCGGTGTTCGGCGCGGCGATACAGGGGTTCATGCGGGGCTTCGTCACCGAAGTGCTCGCGCTGTTCGCCTGGGTCGCGATCGTCGCTGCGCTGAAGATGTTCCATATCGCCTTGGCGCAGGCGCTGACCGGCGTGGTCGGCACCGTATCGGGCGCGGCCGTGCTGGCCTTCGCGCTGATCGTCGGCGTGACCTATCTGGGCGGGCGCATGATTGCGCGGGCCATCGGTTCGCGGACACGCACCTCCATTCTGGGTCCGGTCGACCGTGCCCTGGGCTTCGGTTTCGGTGCGCTCAAGGGCCTGATCCTCGCCAGCCTCGTCTTCCTGGTCGTCGCCCTGATGGTCGATACGGTCAGCGGCGGCCCCGCGCGGCGGCCCGAATGGATGGTCAAGAGCCACACCTACAAGCTGCTGAATGCAACCAGCGCCGGGATCGCCGATTTCGTCGATCGCCGTCGCCGGGGCCTGCCCGTCTTCGGCGCACCCACGCCCGCCACCGCCTCCGGCCCGACCAACAGCAGCGAGACCCCGTGATGAATGCGCCCCTCTACAACGCAGAGATTTTGCGCCTGACCACGGCGATCCCGCACGACCAGCGCCTGACCGATCCGATGGCCAGCGTCGAGCGCCGCTCGCCCATTTGCGGCAGCCGGGTGACGGTGGACGTCAATCTCGACGAAACGGGCCGGGTGGCCGAGGTCGGAATGCTGGTCCGCGCCTGTGCCCTGGGGCAGGCGTCGGCGGCGCTGCTGTCGGCGCATGTCGTCGGGCGCAGCGCGGTCGAACTGGCCGCCGCGCGCGACGAACTCACCGCCTGGCTGGCGTCGGGGCAGGGGGATGCCCCCGCCTGGCCGGGTCTCGACATTTTCACCCCGGCGCTGTCCTACACCGCCCGCCACCCCTCGATCCGGCTGGCGTTCGAGGCGGCGGCGCAGGCGGCCGAGGATGCGGCGGCCGGAGCCAGGAACTGATGCACGGCGAGTTATCGCTGCTGCGCGACGGGGCGATCCTGTTCGGGTTCGGACTGGCCTTCGTCCTGATATTCCGGCGTCTGGGACTGGGTGCAACGCTGGGATATCTCGTCGCGGGCGCGGTCGTCGGCCCGCACGTGCTGGGGCTGGTCGGGGATGCCGAGTCCAAGCTGGGCATCGCCGAGATCGGCATCACGCTCCTTCTCTTCATCGTCGGTCTGGAACTGAACCCCGCCCGGCTGTGGCGGATGAAGCATGAGATTTTCGGCCTGGGGCTTCTTCAGGTCGCGATTTGCGGTCTGGCGATCACCGGCATCGTCATCCTTGCGCATTTCTCGCCGGAGGCCGCTCTGGCGCTCGGCCTGCCGCTCGCCCTGTCCTCGACCGCGCAGGTGCTGCCGATGCTGCAGTCGTCGGGGCGGATGCGCACGCCCTTCGGCGAGCGGGCCTTTTCGATCCTGTTGTTCCAGGACCTGTCGATCGTCCCGCTCATCACCATCGTCGCGGCCATGTCGCGCAACCCGGCCGATCATACCGGGCCGCCGGGCTGGATCCTGGCGCTGGAGACGGTCGGCGCGATCATCGGCCTGATCCTGGCGGGGCGCTTCCTGCTGCGGCCTCTGTTCCGCCTGATAGGCAATATGGGCGAGCGCGAGATGTTCGTCTTTGCCGGACTGTTCACCGTGGTCGCCAGCGCGGCGGTGATGGAGTTGCTCGGCCTGTCGACCGCGCTGGGCGCTTTCATCGCGGGCGTCATGCTGGCCGACAGTCCGTATCGGCACGAGCTGGAAGCGGATGTCGAGCCTTTCCGCTCGATCCTGCTCGGCCTGTTCTTCCTGGCGGTCGGCATGATGCTCGACCTGCCCGCCATCGCCGAGCGGCCGGTCTTCGTCGCGATCATGGCGATGGCGTTGATCGCCACCAAGACTTTGGTCATCACGCTGATCGGGCTGGCGTTCAAGATGAACTGGCGTTCCGCCCTCGCGCTGGGCCTGCTCATGAGCCAGGGCGGCGAGTTCGGCTTCGTGCTGTTCGCCCAGGCCCAACAGGGCTATCTGATCGCGCCGGAGGCGGCGAGCCTGTTCGGGGCGATCATCACCCTGTCGATGGCGACGACGCCGTTCCTGATGGGCGCGACCCGCCGCATTCGTGAGGAGCCGGTCATCACCCGTGGCGGCCAGCGCGAGGGGCCGGTGACCGACGGGGCCAACGCGCTGATCGTCGGCTATGGTCGCTTCGGCCAGACCGTCGCGCAGATGCTGATCGCCAGCGACGTACCCGTGACCCTGATCGACCGCGATATCGAGATGATCGATATCGCCGCATCCTTCGGAGCCAAGGTCTATTATGGCGACGGCACCCGGCTGGACCTGCTGCGCCAGGCGGGCGCGGCAGAAGCGGAACTGATCCTCTTCTGTCTGGATGACGATCAGATCACGTTGGAACTGCTGGAAAGCGTCCATGCGGCGTTCCCCGATGCCTCGATCTTCGTCCGCGCCTATGATCGACGCGCAGTCCTCCGTCTCAAGGGCGGCCCCGCATCCTATGTGGTGCGCGAAGTGCTGGAATCGGCGGTGAAGATGGCCCGCCTGGCACTGGGCAGCCTGAAGATCGACCATGCCGAGATCGACCGGGTGGAAACCATGTATCGCGCCCGTGACAAGGAACGGCTGGCGGCACAGGCGGCCGCGGGCGACCTGCGGGCGGCGAGCGACCGGATCATCACGCAGGACGAAAGGAACGGCTGACCATGGGACTGGTGGCAATCCTGGCGGCGCTCTCGGGAGCGATCGCGATCACAGCCGGAGCCTTCGGCGCACACCGGGCCGAAGGCGTGGCCGTCGAATGGCTGCGCACCGGTGGACAATATCAGCTGATCCATGCCGTAGCGGCGCTCGTCGCATTGCGTATGGAGGCGAGGGGGGTCGCGTGGACCTTCGTCATCGGCGCGGCGATCTTTGCCGGGACGCTCTACGCCATGGCCTTTGGCGCACCTCGCTGGTTCGGAGCGATCACCCCGATCGGCGGTACGCTCCTGATCGGCGGCTGGCTGTGGCTCGCCTGGTCGCTGCGCTGAGGTTTCACGCCGGGCTTCACCTCCGCCTGGGGATGTTCTAGGGACCGGCCATGGCCGATCCATTCTATATCACCACCGCCATCCACTATCCCAATGGCCGCCCGCATATCGGCCATGCCTATGAGATGGTGGCGGCCGACGTCATCGCCCGGTTCCAGCGTCAGGCGGGCCGCGATGTCCTGTTCCAGACCGGCACCGACGAGCATGGCCTGAAAATGGCCCAGGCGGCGCGTGCGCGCGGCATCTCGACGCGCGAGTTCGCGGATGAAATGTCCAGCCATTTCCATGTGATGGCCGACCGTCTTGATATTTCCTACGACCGTTTCATCCGTACCGTCGATACCGATCACTATGCCGCCAGCCAGGCGATCTGGAAGGCGATGCAGGACAAGGGCGACCTGTATCTCGACCGGTATGAAGGCTGGTATTCGGTCCGCGACGAGGCGTTCTACGACGAAAGCGAACTGACGGTCGCCGAAGACGGCACCAAGCTGTCGCCGCAGGGCACGCCGGTCGAATGGACCGCCGAGGAAACGTGGTTTTTCCGCCTGTCGAAGTATCAGCAACCCTTGCTCGATCTGTACCGCGACAATCCCGATTTCATCCGCCCGGAAAGCCGCCGCAACGAGGTGATGCGCTTCGTCGAGGGCGGTCTGTCCGACCTGTCGGTGTCGCGGACCAGCTTCGACTGGGGCGTGCCCGTGCCCGACAGCCCCGGCCATGTGATGTATGTCTGGGTCGATGCGCTGACCAATTATCTGACCGGCACCGGCTATCCGAACAAGGACAGCGATTTGGCGCGCTTCTGGCCCGCCAATCTGCACCTGATCGGCAAGGACATTGTGCGGTTCCACACCGTTTATTGGCCCGCCTTCCTGATGTCCGCCGATCTGCCGCTGCCGCAGTCGGTGTTCGGTCATGGCTTCCTGCTCCACCGGGGCGAGAAGATGTCCAAGTCGGTCGGCAACGTCGTCGATCCGATGGGACTGGCCGACGCCTTCGGCGTGGATGCGCTGCGCTATTTCTTCCTGCGCGAGGTCAGTTTCGGGCAGGACGGCTCCTATTCGGCCGAAGCCATCGTTACCCGCGTCAATGCCGAACTGGCCAACAGCTTCGGCAATCTGGCCCAGCGGACCTTGTCGTTCATCGCCAAGAATCTGGGCGGCGAACTGCCCGAGGCGGGGCGTAGCGATCCGGCCGACGCGGTGCTGCTCGAGGAAGTGGTCGTCGCCTGTGCCGCGCTGAAGACCGCCTTTGACGATCTGGCGCTCAGCCAGGGGATCGAAGCGTGGATGCGCGGTGTCTATGCGTGCAACCAGTATATCGACGTGCAGGCGCCCTGGTCGCTGCGCAAGACCGATCCGGAGCGGATGCACGCCGTGCTCGGCACGCTGGTCCGCGCCATCCGTATGCTGGCGATCGCGATCCTGCCGGTGACGCCGCGGGGCGCCGGGTTGGTGCTCGACACGCTGGGGGCGGAGGAACGCGATCACGCCGCGATCGACGATGACGGCTGGTATGCCCGCCGCGCCGGCAACGGTGTACCGCTGGCCGCCCCGACCCCGGCATTCCCGCGCCTCGAAATCCCGGCCGAGGCCGAAGCCTGATGCTGGCCGACAGCCATTGCCACCTGAACTATAAGGGGCTGGTCGAAGAGCAGGCGGCGATCCTGACCCGCGCAAGGGATCGAGGTGTCACCGCGATGCTCAACATCGCGACGCGGGAAAGCGAATGGGATGCGGTGATCGCCACCGCCGAGCGTGAACCCGATGTCTGGGCGACGGTCGGCATCCATCCGCATGAGGCCGATGCCCACCCGCATATCGACACCGCCAAGCTGGTCGAGCGGGCGCGTCATCCGCGTGTCGTCGGTATCGGCGAGAGCGGCCTCGACTATTATTACGATCATAGCGACCGTGTGCGTCAGCAGGCGAGCTTCCGCGCGCATATCGCCGCCTGCCGTGAAACCCGTCTGCCGCTCGTCGTGCACACCCGCGACGCCGAGGCGGATACCGCCGCGATCCTGGCCGAGGAGATGGGGAAGGGGGCCTATCCCGGCGTCATCCACTGCTTCACGGCCAGTGGAGATTTCGCCGACAAAGCATTGGCGTTAGGCTTTTATATATCCATATCGGGTATCGTGACGTTCAAGAGCGCGAAGGATCTGCAGGAAACGGCCGCACGTCTGCCGCTGGATCGCTTGCTGGTCGAGACCGACGCGCCGTTCCTGGCGCCGGTGCCCCATCGGGGCAAGACGGGGGAGCCGTCCTTCGTCGCCGACACCGCCAAATTCCTCGCCGATCTGCGCGGCGAAACGGTCGAACAACTGACCCAGGCTACCGCCGAAAACTTCCATCGGCTGTTCGCGAAGACCCGCGCGTGAAAATCCGCATCCTCGGTTGCGGCACGTCTTCGGGCGTGCCCCGGATCGGCAACGACTGGGGGGCGTGCGATCCGACCGAGCCTCGCAACCGACGAATGCGCTGTTCGGCCTTGATCGAGCATGACGGCACCCGCATCCTGATCGACACCGGCCCCGACATGCGCGAACAGTTGCTGGCGGCCGATATCGGTACGGTCGATGCCGTCATCTGGACCCATGATCATGCCGATCACTGCCATGGTATCGATGACCTCCGGCAGATCTTCCATGCCTTGGGCGAGCCGGTGGCGGGCTATGCGCGGCCCACCACTGCGGCATCGTTGGAAGCGCGGTTCGGCTATGTGTTCCGGGGAAAAACGGGATATCCGCCGACCGCAACCATGACGCCGATCGATCGCGAATTGATGATCGGCCCGATCCGCATACGGACAGTGGACCAGCCGCATGGCCGGATCTTGTCGGCAGGCCTGCGCTTCGAATGTGACGGCAAGAACATCGGCTACGCCACTGACTTCCATGAGCTGACGCCCGAAATGGCCGAACTTTATAGCGGCCTCGACCTCTGGGTCGTCGACGCACTCCGCCGCCATCCGCATCCGGCGCATGCCGACCTGCCATCGGTCCTGCATTGGATCGACGCTCTCAAGCCACGCCGTAGCGCGCTGATCCATATGGACCAGTCGATGGACTATGCCACCCTGTGCCGCGAACTTCCGAAAGGTGTCGAGCCTGCCTATGACGGCATGGAATTGATCCCGTGAGTGGCGATCGGGCCATGGACATCGTCTATTATGGCCTGATCCTTCTGTTACCGCTCGGCGCGCTCGCGGCCCGGCGCATTCCGATCGGTCAGACGTTGCGGATGGCACTGATCTGGATCGGGATATTCGGTGCCGCTTTCCTGGTCATCGCACAACGGGACCGCTTGGCAAGCCTTTGGTCCCGTGAGGCTATGCCGGACGGGATAATGCGCATCCCGGTGGCCGAGGATGGGCATTTCTACGCCACCGTCCGCATCAACGGCGTCGAGCGCCGAATGCTTATCGACAGTGGCGCGACGACAACCGCCTTGTCCGAGGCGACCGCCCGAGCCGCCGGTCTCGATCTCAACGAAAGTCCGTTCGGCAGCCTG
This sequence comes from Sphingomonas sp. Xoc002, assembly GCF_050408055.1. Lineage (NCBI taxonomy): Bacteria > Pseudomonadati > Pseudomonadota > Alphaproteobacteria > Sphingomonadales > Sphingomonadaceae > Sphingomonas > Sphingomonas sp. Xoc002. The sequence continues at coordinate 1,979,843 of NZ_CP191175.1, forward strand.
ATCGAAACCGCCAATGGCCGAGTCACCGCATCGCATGTCACCATCGCCGAACTGACCATCGGACCGATCCGACTGAGGGACATCGGCGCTGACGTGTCACCGAACTTCGGCGATCAGGATATCATCGGCATGAACGTGCTGAAGCGGTTGCGCTCATGGCGGGTGGAGCGTGGACTACTGGTCCTGAACGCCACACCCTGATATATTTTTACATAATACATATTATCAATTCGAAGGAATGCCGAGTTGGAACGCTTGCTGGCCATCATGAAACGCCTCCGCGACCCGCAGACCGGCTGCGAATGGGATGTGGCGCAGAGCTTCGAAAGCATCGCACCTTACACCGTCGAGGAAGCGCATGAGGTCGCCGACGCGATCGCGCGCGGCGACATGGCGGATCTCAAGGACGAACTCGGCGATCTGCTCCTGCAAGTGGTCTTCCACGCCCAGATCGCCGAGGATCATGGGCAGTTTGCCTTTGCCGATGTCGTCACGGCGATCAGCGACAAGATGGAGCGGCGACACCCGCATATCTTTGGCGATCAGGCCGAAGGTGGTCATCATTTGTGGGAACAGATCAAGGCCGAGGAACGTCAGGCCAAGGCTGCGGGCGGTACGCTGGACGGCGTTGCCCTCGGGCTCCCAGCCCTGATGCGGGCGGACAAGCTTCAGAAGCGTGCCGCCCGGGTCGGCTTCGACTGGCCCGATGCCGAAGGATCGCGCGCGAAGGTCGACGAGGAAATCCAGGAGATCACCGAAGCCCCGCCCGAAATGCTGGCGGAGGAATTTGGCGATCTGCTCTTCTCGGTCGTCAACTGGGCGCGCCATTGCGGCATCGATGCCGAAGCGGCGCTCCGTTATGCCAATGGCAAGTTCGAGCGCCGCTTTCGCGCGATGGAAGCCGAGGCGGGCGATGGTTTCCCCGCACTCGAACTCGAAGCGAAGGAAGCCCTATGGCAGGCCGTCAAGCGTCGCGACGGGTGAACCGCTCGTAATCGGACTCGGCCAGGCGGACATCATAGACCGCCTGATCGCCCTCGATCACCTGATCCAGCACCTCGCCATGCGCGTGGAGCCAGGCGGCCCCCGCCCCGTCACCCGCATCCAGCGTGACGCGATACCGCCGATGCCCGGAGGTCAGCGCGGCCGCCACCTGCTCGATAAGGTCGTCAATGCCCTCCCCCGTCATCGCCGAGACTGCGACGATGTTGGGACGGCGTTCGGCGTCGACCAGCACATCCTGGCGCGCATCACCCTCGATCAGGTCGATCTTGTTCCACGCCTCAAACCGCGGTGTTTCGGGATCGACACCGATTTCGGTCAGCACCGCTTCGACATCGGCGCGCTGCGCCTCCGTGTCGGGATGCGCAATGTCGCGAACATGAATCAGCAGGTCGGCCGATACCACTTCCTCCAGAGTCGCCTTGAATGCGGCAACCAGCTGGGTCGGCAGGTCGGAGACGAAGCCCACCGTGTCGGACAGGATCGCCTTGTCGATGCCGGGCAATGAAATCTGCCGCAAGGTCGGATCGAGCGTGGCGAAAAGAAGATCTTTCGCCATGACATGAGCACCGGTCAAACTATTGAAAAGCGTCGATTTTCCGGCGTTGGTATAGCCGACCAGCGCGATCACCGGCCATGGCGCGCGCTGACGCCGCTCGCGATGAAGCCCACGCGTCCGACTGACCTGATCCAGCTCGCGCCGGAGCCTTGCCATGCGATCGCGGATCATCCGGCGATCGGCCTCGATCTGCGTTTCACCGGGACCGCCGAGGAAGCCGAAGCCGCCGCGCTGCCGTTCCAGATGGGTCCAGCTGCGTACCAGACGACCCGCCTGATAGTCGAGATGCGCGAGTTCGACCTGCAACCGTCCTTCGGCCGTCGCAGCACGCTCACCAAAGATTTCCAGGATCAGGCCGGTGCGGTCGATGACCTTGGCCTCCAGCGCGGTTTCGAGGTTACGCTGCTGCACCGGGGTCAGCGAGGCGTCGAAGACCACCAGCTGGGCTTCTTCCATCCGCACCTGCTGGGCGACCTGCTCCACCTGGCCGCTGCCGATCAGCGTGGCGGGCTTGGGCGCACGGACACGCAGCGCCACGCGCTCGACCACGTCCAGGCCGATCGCCATGGCAAGTCCGGCGGTTTCCTCCAGCCGCGCCTCGGCGTCACGCGCGGCATCGCCCTGGTCGGGCAGGACGATGACCGTGCGGGCACCGCGGGCGAATTCGCCGCGGTCGCGATCGAAACCCGTACTCAATCCTCGGCCGATCCCGCCTGCTCTTCGGCCAGATTTAGCGGACGAGCCGGCTGAATGGTCGAGACGGCGTGCTTGTAGACGAGCTGGGCCATGCCCTCACGCTGGAGCAGCATGCAGAACAGGTCGAAGCCCGCAATCTGTCCCTGCAGCATGACGCCGTTGATCAGGAACATGGTGACGGGGTCTTCGGACTTGCGCACCGCATTCAGGAAGATTTCCTGCAAAAGCGGGTTCTTGCGCTGCTGTTCGTTCACACCGTCGACGATCGCGGCGACGTCCAGCGGGCCCGAGGGCATGATGGTGGAGATGGCATGCTTGTAGATGAGCTGCGACTGACCGTCGCGGCGCAGCAATACCGAGAAATTGTCGAACCAGGTGACGATACCCTGGAGCTTCACGCCCTTCACGAGGAACATTGTCACCGGCGCCTTGGAGCGGCGCAGTGCATTCAGAAACAGGTCCTGGAGTGAACCCGATTTGTCGGCCATGGTCGAGCCCTTGTTCTTGGCGGGTCCGTGCCCGCGAGTAGCGCCGTTTCCCGGCGTCGGAATTGCGCCCGTGTACCGGGCGCGACCGATATCTATGGTCTCGACAGGCGTTCGTCCAGAGGTGGCGATCAATCCTCTCGCGTCTCGCTGATCCCCAGCAGCTTCAGCTTGCGGTGCAATGCCGAGCGCTCCATGCCGATGAAGCTGGCCGTGCGTGAGATATTGCCCGAAAAACGCCGGATCTGAACGCGCAGATATTCACGCTCCCAACTTTCGCGGGCCTCACGGAGCGGAGCGCCCATGATCGCCGTCGCACCACCGCCGCCCATATCGGCCCCCTCTCCCAGCACCTCGGCGGGCAGCAGGTCCAGATCGATCCGCCCGACCCGGTCGCCCGGCGCCAGGATGATCGTCCGCTCGACGACATTGCGGAGCTGGCGGACATTGCCCGGCCAGTCGTAGGATTGCATCGCGACCATCGCGTCAGCCGCGATCTCGGGCGTACGAACGCGGCGTTCGCTGGCGTAATGGGCCATGAAATGCTCGACCAGCGGCGGGATGTCCTCACGCCGTTCGGCCAGCGACGGGATGGTCACGGGAACGACGTTGAGACGGTAGTAGAGATCTTCCCGGAACCGTCCTTCGGCGATTTCCTGGGTCAGGTCACGCGCGGTGGCGGAGACGACGCGGACATCGACCTTGACGACGCGGGTGCCGCCGACGCGGGTAAAACTTTGATCGGTCAGCACGCGCAGGATACGCGCCTGGGTCGCGATCGGCATATCCGCGATCTCGTCGAGGAACAGCGTGCCGCCATGCGCCTGTTCGAGAAGGCCGGTACGGACGAGATCACCCCCCTCCTCCACCCCGAACAGCTCTTCCTCGACCCGCTCGGGCGTCATGCGCGCGGCACTGACCACCACGAATGGTGCATCCGCCCGATTGCTCCAGCCGTGGAGCAGGCGCGCGGCGACTTCCTTGCCGACGCCCGCCGAACCCATGATCAGCACCCGGCTGCCCGTCGCGGCCACCCGCTTCAGGGTCGCGCGGATGCCGTTGATGGCGCTCGACGATCCGGTCAGATCGGTCTCCCGCCCGGCCGACGCCCGCAGCGAGGCGTTTTCACGACGCAGCCTTTCGGTCTCGGTCGCGCGCGCGACCATCAGGAGCAGGCGCTCGGCCTCGAATGGCTTTTCGATGAAGTCGGCCGCGCCCTTGCGGATCGCGGCGACCGCCGTGTCGAGATTGCCATGGCCGGAGATGACCAGCACCGGGATCGACGGGTCGCGCCGCTTGATCTCGTCGAGCAGTTCCAGCCCGTCGAGCTTCGACCCCTGCAGCCACACGTCGAGCAGGACGAGCGACGGACGTCGCACCGCCACCGCCTCCAGCGCGGAGTCGCTATCGGCCGCGACGCGGGCGTCATAGCCCTCGTCCTCCAGCACGCCCGCGACGAGTTCGCGAATATCGAGTTCGTCGTCGACGACGAGGATGTCCAAAGCCATGATCTTTTTACGTCCGGGTACGAGTCAATGCGGTGAGCTGGCCCTCCCCAGCCAGTTCGGGTTCGGCGCCCCCCTGATCCAGCGCCGCCAGGGCACCGGCGTCGAACATCATCGAAACGATGGTCCCACCGGCGGGATTGTCGGAAAAGCCGATCGTGCCGGCATGTTCCGCAATGATCTTGTTGACGATGGCGAGGCCCAGTCCGGTGCCGCGCGCGCGCGTCGTCATATAGGGCTCGATGATGCGGTCGCGCTCCGGCGGCAGGCCGATGCCATTGTCGGTCACCGTGATCGTGACCATGCCGCCCTGCTGGCCGACGGTCATCACGACCTCTCCGCCCGTTAGCCCTTCCGGACGGGACTCGATGGCTTCGACGGCATTCTTGACGATGTTCGTCAGGGCCTGGCTCATCTGACGACGGTCGCAGACGAGGGTCGGGGCGGGCTCTTCTTGATCCAGCTGGAAGCGGACTTCGGGATGCGCGACCTCGTGCAGGAACATCGCCTGGGCGCAGATATCGGCGATGGCCTCTTCGCGGAACACGGGCTTGGGCATCCGGGCGAAGGAGGAGAATTCGTCGACCATACGCCGAAGATCGCCGACCTGACGGACGATGGTCTCGGTCAGGCGACCGAACGTCGGGTCTTCGGGCCCGACGACCTTGCCGTAGCGGCGCTGGAGCCGTTCGGCGGCAAGCTGGATCGGGGTCAGGGGGTTCTTGATCTCATGCGCGATGCGGCGCGCGACGTCCGACCAGGCGGCGCGGCGCTGGTCGAGCAATTGCTGGGTGATGTCGTCGAAGGTCAGGATCGGGCCGTCACCGGTCTGGGCGATGCGCACTGCGAGGGTCCGCATGTCGCCATGGAGCGCCACCTGCACCGTCGCTTCACGCCGTCCCTGGTCGAGCAGTTCGTCAAGCTCGGGTGCGACTTCGCCCAGCTTGCGCCCGACCAAACCGCCCTGATCGGCACCGAGTAGCAGATCCGCGGAATTGTTCGCGATTCGCACCTGCCGATCCCGTCCGATCGCAACGACGCCCGCGGAAACGCCCGCCATCACCGCCTCGATCAATGCACGACGATTGTTAAGCTGGGCATTGGCGGTGACCAATTCGGTGTTCTGCCGCTCCAACTGGCCGGTCATCTGGTTAAAGGCGTTCGCAAGGGTCCCGACCTCGTCACGGGTCTTGGGATCGGGCACGCGAGCGGTCAGATCGCCGCCCGCGATCCGCCGCGCAGCGTCGACCAGCTCGCCCACGGGGCGGACGAGGCGGTCCGCCACCGCGAGCGCGATCCAGACCGCGATGCCGACGATCAGCAGCGCGATCGCGAACAGGACGAGGTTGAACTTCAACTGGAGCGACCGGGCACGCCCCTGAAGCGCGCGATAATCGTCGAACACGTCCTCGGCGGCGAAATGCTGCTTGCTGAGGAACTCGGCATTCACTGGCGTGCCGATATAGAGCATCAGGCCATTACCCTCAGGCAAAGGCGTGACCACCCAGACGCGTTGCTCGTTGATGCCCACTTCGGGACGGCTCAGCTTGCTCGCCTGCTGGATCATTTCCGGCGTCACCAGCTCGCGAAAGGTCGTGTCCGAAGGCTGGTTGAAGAAGTCGTAGAATTTGAAGCCCTGCTTCCGATCGTAGGAGAACAGGACCGACTCCACTGTATCGCGCACGACCGTCTGCTGGACGAGATAGTCATGGAAATCGCGCCGGTTCTCGCGCAGCGCGGGCAGGTTACGGCCGAGGTCCTGCGACATGGCACGGCCGGTATCGACCCAGCGCTTGATGATCTGCTGCTGCGACTGGCGGGCAATGTCCATGGCGTCGCCGAACGCCTGGCGGGCGCGGTCTGAAATCCAGAATTCGGCCGAGGACTGGAACAGAACCGAAGCGGTGACGACGGTCAACAGGATCGGAATGCTTGCGGTCAGCGAGAACAGCGCGACCAGTCGCACGTGCAGACGCCCACCACCGCCGACCGGCGACTGGGCCGCCCGTCGCATTGCGACCCGCCGCCCGAGCAGCATTAGCAGAAGCACGCCCGGAACCAGATTGAGGGCGAGCAACCCGGCCATCACCGGCGGTGCAATCAGCCCCTGCGCATCATGGCGGCTGTCGATGTAGACATAGGTCCCGACTGCGACTGCGACCGCGCCCAGGATGACCGCGAGTTCCACGAGCGGCGTGACCGCGAAGCGAGAGCGCGGCCCTTCGGCAGGTTCAGCGGGCTTCACGGACGCCAACATCGTTGCAATCGTACAACGTGAAGCGTGTCCTGCAAGCCACAATTCATGAAAATTATGCCAAGGCCTCTCCACCCTCGTCATCGCCATTGACGGGGATGTTCAGCGTATCGAGGCGCTTGCGTAGCGTATTGCGGTTGATGCCCATGGCACGCGCCGCACGAAGCTGGTTGCCGCCGTGGCGTGCGAGCATCGCCTCAATCAGGGGGCGTTCGACCTCGCCGATGATCCGGTCATAGAGCGTGCCGTCATCCAGCGATGTCGGCTGCGACATGGCGAGACGCGCGATATAGGCACGCACCGCCGCCGACAGGTCGCCATCCGCTGCTGCGGCACCGACCGCTGCGGACAACGAACGCGCTTCCCCCAACATCGTCCGCACGGCTTCGGCATCGATCACCTCGTCGCGCGCGAGCACGGCGAGGCGCCGCATCATATTCTCCAGCTCACGGACATTGCCCGGCCAGTCATGGGTGACCAGCACGTCGAGCGCATGGGTATCGATCCGGCGCTTGGGCAGCCCCTGTAGCGCGGCATTCTCCAGGAAATGCCGGGCGAGCAGCGGAATATCCTGCCGTCGTTCGCGAAGGGCCGGCAAGGCGATCGGCACGACGTTCAGGCGATAGAACAGGTCCTCGCGAAATTGCCCCGAGGCCACCTGCTGGCTGAGATCGCGGTTGGTCGCCGCCACGATGCGGACGTCGGTACGGATCGTCCGCGCGCCGCCGACCGTCGTGAACTCGCCCGATTGCAGGACGCGAAGAAGACGCGTTTGCGCCTCCATCGGCATGTCGCCAATCTCGTCGAGGAACAGCGTCCCGCCTGCCGCCTGCTCGAATCGACCCGCATTGCGCTGCGCCGCGCCGGTAAAGGCGCCGCGTTCGTGCCCGAACAACTCGGCCTCGATCAGTTCGCGGGGGATGGCGGCCATGTTGAGCGCGACGAAGGGCGCGGCGCGGCGGGGGCCCAGGTCATGGATCGCCCGCGCGACCAGTTCCTTGCCGGTGCCCGACTCGCCCGAGACGAGAACGGTCAGATCGGTGGACACGACACGGGCGATCACACGGTATACGCCCTGCATCGCCTGCGACCGGCCGATCAGCGGCAGCGCGCGGTCATCCTCGCCCAACCCGTCCTCGACCAGCACGCCGCGCCGGGCGAGCGCGCCTGCGACGGCATGGGTCAGCGCATCAAGGTCGAAGGGTTTGGGAAGATACTCATATGCCCCGACCTCTGCCGCACGGACGGCGGTGGTCAGCGTGTTCTGCGCCGACAGGACGATGATCGGCAGGGCGGGAAACCGCTCGGCCACGCCCCGGATATGATCGATGCCGTCACCGTCCGGCAGGATCACGTCGGTGACCAGCACATCCGGCGCGCCACCCGCAAGGATACGGTCCAGCCGTGCCAGCGTCTCGACCGTCGTCACCTCGTGCCCCGCCCGCCGCAGGGCCTGACCGACGACGGTACGGATTGCGGCGTCGTCATCGACGACGAGGACGTGACTCATGACTGGGGGCTCATGGATGGGCTCTCATGGGTGGGCTCTGGGCAGAAGCAGACGGAAGACGGTCATTTCCGGCGTGCCCTCCCTGGCATATTGGATGATCCCGTTCATGTCGCGAACAAGCTTGTCGACGAGCGCGAGGCCAAGCCCCTGCCCCTCGCGCCGCCCCGACACGAACGGGTCGAACAAATGGTCGACGATATCGGCGGGTGCGCCGAGGCCGTTGTCGATCACGCAAATCTCGATCGGCAGCGGCAGACGGGGCTGCCCCTCGCCTGCGCTGACCGACATGCCGTGACGATAGGCGGTGGTCAGCACGATATGCGGGTTGCGAACCGCACGGACGGCCTCGCGCGCATTCTTCAGCAGGTTGATGACGATCTGGAGCAGCGCGTCGCGATTGATCCGTGCCGGCGGCAGCGAAGGGTCGAACCGCTCTTCGATCGGAATGCCCCGCGCAAAGCCTGCCAAGGCAACGCCACGGGCATGGCCGAGCAGCGGATAGATATTCTCCGACTCCAGCGGCAGCGGCCGGGTATCGCTGAAATCCTGCATCCGGTCGATCAGCGCAGCGATGCGGTCGACCTCGGTCGTGATGAGCGTGGTCAGTTCGCCGCCGTTAAGCAGTTGCGCCGCGCCGCGGATACCCGACAGCGGGTTCTTGATCTCATGCGCCAGCATCGCGGCGGCCCCCACCGCCGCCCGCGCGCCTGCGCTGCGATCCGAAGCATGGGCCAGCCGACGCGAAGGGCCTGCACTATGCAAGGTGATGGCACGCCAGCCGGGATGGTCGGGAATCTGCGCCTCGACGAAATCGACCCGAATCTTGGGACCGTGCGGTATGGCGATCACCGTGTCGTAGACGGCAAAGCCATGTCCGTCGCGACTGCGCGGCGCATCGGGCGGCGGCAGGATCGCGGCGAGCGGCTGTCCGATCATCAACCGCTCGGACAGGTTGAGCAGTTGCTCGGCCAGCCCATTGGCATGGGCGATACGATCGTCGGGATCGACCACGACCACGGCGACCGGAAGCGCCCCGAACAGCGCGCCGAAACCAGGCCGACCGCGACCGGCCGTGTCAGGCAGCCGCTGCAAGCTCGATCTGCGGCATGTAGAAATCGTACAGCATCGCCTTGACCCGCTCGGCGCTGGCTTCGTGGTTCACCGTGTTGCGGAACTCGGCCGAGCCATGCAGGCCACGGGTGTACCAGCCGATATGCTTGCGGGCCATGTTGACGCCCGTCTCGGTGCCATAATGATCCAGCATCGCGTCGTAATGCTCGGTAACGGCGCGATATTGTTCGTCGAGCGCCGGGTCCTCGCGGCGTTCGCCGGTCGCGAACCAGTGCATCACCTGCCCCAGCAGCCAGGGACGGCCATAGGCTCCGCGCCCGATCATGACGCCATCCGCCCCCGACTGGTCGAGCGCCTTGTCGGCATCGTCGATCGAACAGATGTCGCCATTGGCGATGACCGGGATCGACACCGCGTCCTTGACGTTGCGGATGAACGCCCAGTCGGCGCTGCCCTTGTACATCTGGTTGCGGGTGCGGCCGTGGACGGTGATCATCTTGACCCCGATATCCTCGGCGATGCGCGAGAGTTCCGGCGCGTTCAGGCTGTCATGGCACCATCCCATCCGCATCTTCAGCGTCACCGGCACGTCGACCGCCTTCACCGTCGCCTCGATGATCGCCGAGGCCAGCTTCAGGTCGCGCATCAGCGCCGAGCCCGCATCGCCATTGACGACCTTGCGCACCGGGCAGCCCATGTTGATGTCGATGATCGCGGCCCCGCGATCGGCATTCAACTTGGCCGCCTCGCCCATTTCATACGGGGTGCAGCCGACAAGCTGCATCGACACCGGCTCTTCCAGCGGATGCCATGCGGCCTTCTGGATCGACTGGCGCGTCTCGCGGATCGCGGCCTGGCTGGCGATCATCTCGGTGACATTGAGGCCTGAGCCATAGCGGCGAACGAGCGTGCGGAACGGCATGTCGGTGACGCCGGTCATCGGTGCCAGCACGACGGGGCTGTCGATCGTCACCGGACCGACCTGGATGGGAGCGAGATTACGCATCATACTGCCTGAAAATTAAGCAGTCGCCATACGGGAAGTGGGCCGCCATGGCAAGATTGGCGACTGGGCCCAAAAGCCGCTAGGCGGACCCGATGAGCCAGGATGGAAAGATCGCCGCACTGATCGTCGCGGCGGGCGGGGGTTCCCGCATGGGCGGCGGCGTGCCGAAGCAGTTTCGCGATCTCGGTGGTCGGCCGATGCTCGGCTGGAGCCACGCGGCCTTCACCTCGCACCCGGCGGTCGACATCGTCCTGACGATGGTCGGGGAAGAGCAGATCGATCATGCACGGTCGTTGCTACCGGGCGCCTGGGTGGAGGCGGGCGGTGCCAGTCGTCGGGAATCGGTGGCACGTGGCCTGCGCCATCTGGCGCTGGCAGGTGTCACGCAGGTGTTGATCCATGACGCCGCGCGCCCTTTCCTGTCGGCGGACGTCATCGCACGCGTGCTGGCGGGGCTTGGCTCGGCCGATGGGGCGATGCCCGTCCTGCCCGTGGCCGACACACTCGCCCGGTCGCTGGACGATGCCTTGGGCGAGACCGTCCCCCGCGACGGCGTGGTCCGTGTCCAGACGCCGCAGGGTTTCCACCTGCAAGCCGTGATGGCCGCCCACGCTGCCTGGCCCGCCGAAGCGGAAGCTACGGACGACGCACAGATGGTGCGACGGCTTGGCGGGCGCGTCGCTTTGGTGCAGGGCGATGCCATGCTCGAGAAAATCACCTATCCCGACGACATGACCGGAGCCGATATGCGCCTGACCTGGGAAACCCGGACCGCGATGGGCTATGACGTCCACCGGCTGGAGGATGGCGAGGAATTGTGGCTGGGCGGCGTGCTCATCCCCCATCATCAGGGCTTGTCGGGGCATAGCGACGCCGATGTCGCGCTCCACGCGCTGACCGATGCGCTGCTCGGTACAATCGCGGCGGGCGATATCGGCACGCATTTCCCGCCCAGCGATCCGCAGTGGAAGGGTGCCGAGTCGGGCCAGTTCCTTGAGCACGCCGCCAAGCTGATCGCCGACAAGGGCGGCCGGATCGATTTCGTCGACCTGACCATCATCTGCGAAGCGCCGAAGATCGGCCCGCACCGCGCCGCCATGGTGGAGCGGATCGCCGGACTGCTGAACATCGACCAGAGCCGGGTCAGCCTGAAGGCCACGACCACCGAACGGCTGGGCTTTACCGGGCGGGGCGAGGGGATCGCGACCCAGGCGGTGGCAACCGTCCGCCTGCCCGGCGGGGCGGCGGCATGAAGCGGCTGGGCCTGATCGTCGCGCTGGCCGCACTAATCGCCCCCGAGGTCGCGACGGCGCAGCGGGCCTGCATCACCGCGCCCGAGGCGGAGGCGATGACGCTGGTCGCCATGCCCGACATCCTGCGCGAGACCGGCCGGGTGTGCGGCGCACGGCTGCCCGCCAACAGCCTGATCCGGGGCGGCGGTTCGCTGATCTCGAAATACGAAAGTGCGGCCGACCAGGCATGGCCCGCCGCACGAGCCGCGATCGTCAAGCTGTCCGATCCCGCGATCGATACGCTGCTTCAGTCGGACTATGCCCGGCCGCTGCTGACCTCGCTGTTGGTGCCGTTCATCGTCGGGCGTATCGGCCTGGAGGATTGCGGGACGATCGACCGGCTGGTGACGCAGTTGGCTCCCCTGCCCCCGCGCAACATGGCCGGGGTGGTCGTGACCGCCCTGCAATATCTCAAGACTGAAAAGGCACGGGGGCGGCAGGTGGCCGTGCCCGACCTGCCGCTCTGCACCAACGGAAACTGATATGGACGTCCTTCTTCCCCGCGAGCTGATCGAACTGGCCGAGCGCGTCGTCGTTGCCAACCGCGCGGCGGGTCGGCGCGTGGCGCTGGCGGAAAGCTGCACCGGCGGTCTGGTCGCGGCGGCGCTGACCGAAATCCCCGGATCGTCCGATGTCGTCGAGGCGGGGTTCGTGACCTATTCGAACCAGGCCAAGATCAGCCTTTTGAAGGTCAATCCGGAAGTGATCGAGACCTTCGGCGCCGTCTCGACCGCCACGGCTTGGGGCATGGCGCAGGGTGCGCTGGCCGCCAGCGAGGCGGACGTGGCGGTTGCGATCACCGGCGTCGCGGGCCCAGGTGGCGGCACGGCGAAGAAGCCGGTCGGCACCGTCGTCTTCGCCCAGGCGCTACGCGGCGGCGACCCTGAGGATGTGAAGGCCGAGCGCCACGAGTTCGGCGATATCGGTCGCGGCGGTATCCGGCTTCAGGCGGCGCTGTTGGCGTTGGAGTTGCTGCTGCCGTAAAGCTTGGCGGCGCGATCCTCGAACGCGCCGATCATGCGGCGGAGCGCAGTGCCGAACACCTGCCCCGCCAGCATTTCGAACACCCGGTTCTTGAACGCGAAGTCGACGGTGAAGTCGACCGCGCAGCCCTGCTCCTCCGGGCGGAAGCGCCAGTTGTTGCGCAGATACTTCAGTGGGCCGTCGAGATATTCGACATCGATCGATCCCGGCCGGTCCTTGGTGACGCGGCTGGTGAACGTCTCGCGCAGCCCCTTGAAGCCGACGATCATGTCGGCCACCGTCTCGGTCGGCGTGTCCGAGCGGACCCGCATCGCCGACACCCAGGGCAGGAACTCCGGGTAGCGGGCGACATCGGCGACCAGATCGAACATCTGCTCCGGCGTATAGGGCAGATGCCGCGTCTCGCTATGCTTGGGCATCAGCGCGCGCTTGCGAGCTTCGCCTCGCGGGCCGACCGCAGCCGCTCGAAATCGTCGCCGGCATGATAGCTGGAGCGGGTCAGCGGCGAGCTGGCGACCAGCAGGAAGCCCTTGGCCCGCGCGATCGCGGCATAGGCATCGAACGCCTTGGGCGTGACGAATTCGGCGACCTTGGCATGGCGCGGCGTCGGCTGGAGATACTGGCCCATGGTCAGGAAATCGATATCGGCCGAGCGCATATCGTCCATCACCTGATGGACCTCCAGCCGCTCCTCGCCGAGACCCAGCATGACGCCGGACTTGGTGAAGATCGACGGATCATGGCGCTTCACGCTCTCCAGCAGGCGCAGCGAGGCATAATAGCGCGCGCCGGGCCGGATCGTCGGATAGAGCCGGGGGACCGTCTCCAGATTGTGGTTGTAGACGTCGGGCCGCGCCTCGACGATCGACTCGATCGCGGCCTGCGCCTTGTTACGGAAGTCGGGCGTCAGAATTTCGATCGTCGTGTCGGGCGTCGTACGGCGCAGCGCCTGGATCACCTTCACGAACTGCGATGCGCCGCCATCGGGCAGGTCGTCGCGATCGACCGAGGTGACGACGATATGCTTGAGCCCCATCTGAGCCGCGGCATCGGCGACATTCTGCGGCTCCATCGCGTCAACCTTGCGCGGCATGCCCGTCTTCACGTTGCAGAAGGCGCAGGCGCGGGTGCAGGTGTCGCCCAGGATCATGACGGTCGCATGCTTCTTCGACCAGCATTCGCCGATATTCGGACAGGCCGCTTCTTCGCAGACGGTCGTCAGGCTCTTGGCACGCATCAGCTCGCGGGTCGCGGCGAAACCGGCGCTCGTCGGGGCCTTGACGCGGATCCAGTCCGGCTTGCGCGCGCGCACCGGCGCGGCCAACGGTGTCAACTCGTTCATGCCCGCGAAATAGCGATGCTGTCCGCCCGACACAATGCCCACAAGCATGGCGAACATATCGGTGGACAGACACATTTTGATATGGAACCGAAACGGCCATGCTCGGGTTCGCCTGCTACAGCATCGTTTCCTTCACTGGATAAGAGAGAGCAATGACCGACTTTAACGACCTCGTGGATGGCTATCAGCGCTTTCGGACCTCCGATTGGCGTCGCCAGCGCGACCGCTGGGCCGAGTTGAAGGAAGGCCAGAGCCCCAAGGTGATGGTCATCGCCTGTTCGGACAGCCGCGTCGATCCGGCGCAGATTTTCGACACGCTGCCCGGCGAAATCTTCGTCGTGCGCAACGTCGCCAACCTCGTCCCCCCCTTCGAGACGGGCGGCGGTCATCACGGCGTCTCGGCCGCGCTGGAATTCGCGGTGACGCAGTTGGAAGTGACCGACGTCGTCATCATGGGCCATGGCGCCTGCGGCGGATGCAAGGCCGCGCTGACGCAAGGGTTCGCTCATGCCCCGCAGGGTGAAGGCGGCTTCGTATCCGATTGGGTGAGCCTACTCGACGGCGCGCGTGAGAAGGTCATCGCCAAGCATGGCGACGGTCCGGACGCGATGCGTGAGATGGAACTCGAGTCGGTCCGCACCTCGATCGCCAACCTGCGCACCTTCCCCTTCGTCACCAAGCGCGAGGAAGCCGGTACGCTGACGCTGCGCGGTGCCTATTTCGCGATCGCCGACGGCGTGCTGCACCTGATGGACGAGAGCGGCGAGTTCAAGCCCGCCGCCCCGGCACTGGTCGCGGCGTAAGGAAGTCGGTCCGGGCCCCTGGCCCGGACACGACACGCGAAAGGGCGGACGCCGCATCCGGCGCCCGCCCTTTTCGTTACCCTGTGATTCGGGATCAGCCGGCCGAAACGACGACCTGATCCACATCCTTCTTGGCTTCCGCCGTCGAGCGGAGCGACAGTTCGCGCATCTGCTTGTTGCTGGGCAGGCTGGGCGCGCCCATCAGCAAATCCTCGGCGCGCTGGTTCATCGGGAACAGCGAGATCTCACGGAGATTCTGCGCACCGCAGATCAGCATGACGATCCGGTCAACACCGGCGGCCATGCCACCGTGCGGCGGTGCGCCGTACTGGAAGGCGCGGTAGAGGCCGCCGAAGCGCTCCTCGACATCCGCCTTGGACAGGCCGACCTTCTCGAACGCGGCGACCATCAACTCGGGCGACTGGTTGCGGATCGAACCCGACGCGATTTCGAAGCCGTTGCAGACCAGATCATATTGATAGGCCTTCAGCGACAACGGATCGGCGGAGTTCAGCGCCTCCATGCCACCCTGCGGCATCGAGAAGGGGTTGTGCGCGAACTCGACCTTCTTCTCGTCCTCGTCCCACTCGTAGAAGGGGAAGTCGACGATCCAGCACAGGCGGAACGCGCCCTCCTCGATCAGGCCCAGCTGCTCGGCGACGCGGGTGCGTGCGAGCCCTGCCAGCTTGGCCGCCGCCTCGACCTTGCCTGCCGCGAAGAACAGCCCGTCATCGGGGCCGAGGCCAAGTGCAGCATAGAGCGCTTCCATGCCCTCGGTGCCATGGTTCTTGGCGATCGGACCGCCGAACTCGCCACCCTTGCGAGTGACATAGCCCAGGCCCGCATGACCTTCGGCGCGCGCCCACTCGTTCATCTCGTCGAAGAACTTGCGGCTCTTCTCGGCGGTCTTCGGTGCCGGGATCGCGCGGACGACGCCGCCCGAGCCGACGATCTTCTCGAACAGGCCGAAGCCCGAGGTCGTGAAATGCTCCGAGACATCGGTGATGATCAACGGGTTGCGCAGGTCGGGCTTGTCGTTGCCGTACTTCAGCATCGACTCCGAGTACGGAATGCGCGGGAATTGGCCGATCGGCGTGACGGTGCGACCGTCGGCGAACTTTTCGAAGATGCCGCCGATCACCGGCTCCATCGTCTCCCACACCTCTTCCTGGGTGACGAAGCTCATCTCGAGGTCGAGCTGGTAGAATTCGCCCGGCAGACGGTCGGCGCGTGGATCCTCGTCGCGGAAACAGGGTGCTATCTGGAAGTAGCGATCGAAGCCCGCGACCATCAGCAGCTGCTTGTACTGCTGCGGCGCCTGGGGCAGCGCGTAGAACTTGCCCGGATGGATGCGGCTTGGCACCAGGAAGTCGCGCGCGCCCTCGGGCGACGACGCGGTCAGGATCGGAGTCGAATATTCGGTGAACCCGCCCGCTTCCATGCGACGACGCATGTCAGAGATCACCTGGGTCCGGCGCACGATATTGGCGTGCAGCGTCTCGCGGCGAAGGTCGAGGAAGCGATAGCGCAGGCGGATATCCTCCGGATATTCCTGCTCGCCCGCGACCGGCATCGGCAGTTCCTCGGCCGCCGACAGCACGGTCGCGCCGCGCGCGAACACCTCGATCTCACCGGTCGCCAGATTGGCGTTGACGGTGCCCGCCGAGCGCGCCTTCACCACGCCGTCGATCGTCACGACCGACTCGACTCGTACGCTTTCCAGAATGGCGAGCGCGGGCGTGTCGCTGTCCGCGACGATCTGGGTGATGCCGTAATGGTCGCGCAGATCGACGAACAGCACGCCGCCATGATCGCGCTTGCGATGGACCCAGCCGGACAGGCGGACCGTCTCGCCGACCGCCTCAGCAGTCAGCGCGGCGCAGGTGTGGGTACGATAGGCGTGCATGGCGGACATTCTCTGTACGTCTGGGGAAAGTGCTGCCGCTTCCCCGCCCACCCCCAATTTGTCAATCCCAATGTGCCCAGGGTGGGCGTTTGCGCGTTCCTCTTTGTCAACCCGCGCGGGTCGGGCTATGTGCATGCGATGCACGTTCATCCGTTGATTACCGACAGCGCCACGCTCGCCAATCTCTGCGCCCGTCTCTCGCAGGCCGACTATGTGATGGTCGATACCGAGTTCATGCGGGAAAGCACCTATTGGCCGGAGCTCTGCCTGATCCAGATCGCCGACACCGAAGAGGCCGCCGCGATCGATCCCAAGGCGCCCGGGCTGGACATGACTCCGCTGCTCGACCTGCTGGTCAACAATGATCAGGTGCTGAAGGTCTTCCACGCGGGCGGCCAGGATATCGAGATCATCTACAACCTGACCGGCAAGACCCCGCATCCCCTGTTCGACACCCAGATCGCGGCGATGGCGCTGGGTCAGGGCGAGCAGATCGGTTACTCCAATCTGGTCGACAGCTGGCTGGGCATTTCGGTCGACAAGGGCGCGCGCTTCACCGACTGGTCGCGCCGCCCGCTCGACCAGCGCCAGGTCGATTATGCGATCGGCGACGTCACCCATCTGGCCGCGATCTTCCCCAAGATGCTGGAGCGTCTGCGCAAGACCGGGCGCGGCGCGTGGCTGGACCAGGAAATGGAGCGGCTGGCCGACCCGGCGCATTACGCCAACGACCCCGATGTCGCGTGGAAGCGTGTCCGCGTCTCGGGCCGCAAGCCCGATATGCTTGGCCGCCTGAAGGCGCTGGCCCGGTGGCGCGAGCTGGAGGCGCAGGCCAAGGATCTGCCGCGCGGTCGCATCGTCAAGGATGAGACGCTGGCTGACCTCGCCGGGCATCCGCCGCGCAAGCAGGCCGATCTTGCCAAGGTGCGTGGATTGTCGGCCACATGGGCGGGCAACGACATCGGCGCGCGCCTGATGGACGCGCTGGAGGCCGCCGAACCGCTGAGCGCCGACGAACTGCCCGCGCGGGACGATCGCAAGCCGGGACTGGGTCGCGAGGGCGCGCTGGTCGCCGATCTGCTCAAGCTGCTGCTGAAGATCCGGGCGCGCGACATCGACGTGGCACCGCGCCTGCTTGCCCGCGCCGACGATCTGGAAATGCTGGCGGCAGGGGTCCGCTCCGACCTGTCGGTGCTCGACGGCTGGCGGTTCGAGCAGTTCGGGCGCGACGCGCTCGATCTGGTCGAGGGCCGCACCGGCTTCGTCGTGAAGGGCGGCAAGCTCAAGATGGTCCGCACCGCCGAGGACGCGGCATGATCCGCCCGGCCGTCCTCCTCGCCCTACTGCCGCTCGCGGCCTGCATGACGACTCCGAAAGCCGAGGGACCCTCCGATGGGTCGGGATGCGGTGACGCCAAGGCGGCCGACCTGATCGGCAAACGCTGGACCGAGGCGCTCCGCGCGCCGACGCAGAAGCGCACCGGTGCGCGGGACCTCCGGGTCATTGCGCCGGGCGATGCGGTGACGATGGATTATCGACCCGACCGGCTCAACATCGAAACCGATGCCGAGGGCAAGGTCGTCCGGCTCAAGTGCGGGTAAGCCGCACCGGTGTCTTGCCCAGGGCAGTGGCGAGCGTTGCATGGCGACGCTCCACCGCTTCGCCATAAAAGCCCCGATCTGCTTCCAGCATCTCCAGACCGAGACGGGTGTCGTCCAGCACGAGCCCCGTCCGCTCCAGCGGTCCGGCCAGCCCGCCGCTGAGCCGCTGGCCCAGCCGGATCGCCAGGCCCCAGCTGGTCGCCAGCTTCAACTGCGCAGGGCTGGCCAGTTCGGCGAGCGGTGACGGCACGTCCAGGCCGCCGCCCAGGCTGGTGTGGAGGGCCTGCGCCAGCATCGCCCGCGCCTCTGCATCAATGCCGACCCAGTTGCCGTGAAGCGCGATCTCGACCCCGCGTTCGGCGCGGAATTCCGGGTTCGCTCGCCAGCCCACATCGGCCAGCAGACAGGCCGCGTGACGCAGCCTCGCCTCCGCCGCCGCTTCGCCCGCGAAGAGCGGTGCGATCCAGCTTTCCAGCAGATCGCCATGCTCGGGGAAGCGACCCAGCAGCCGCCCTTCCTCGCGCGCCGCGACGATCAGCGGATCGAGCGCCCGCGTCTTGGCGTCCAGCCCGCCATAGAGAAGCCCCTCCCGAAGGCCGAAGGCCGACACCACGGTCGTGCTGCTGCCCAGATGCTTCAACAGCACGCTGAGCAGCGCGGTCGCGTCCGCCAGCGTCGCGGCGCGGCTGGACGACAGCCCCTTCACTTCGCGCAGGCGGGCCTTGCTGAGATGCGGGATGGTCCGCGACAGGCGCAAAATGTCGAGCGGCGTCAGTTCGTAATGATGGATGATCGGCAGCGGATAATCGGCCAGCGTCATGTCCAGCCGCGCTAACGCCCGCCACGATCCGCCGACGAGGTAGAAGGGCAAACCACGCCCGCGCCCTTCCCAGCCGGCCTCCTCGATCAGACGGCCGATCAGCCGCTCGAACGCCTTGCTGCCCTTTTCGCGCAGCGCCGGGATACGCAATACGCCAAGCGGGAAGGACACCCGGTCCTCGACGCCGCCGTCCCGGACACGCACCAGTTCCAGGCTGCCGCCGCCCAGATCGCCGACGATCCCATCGGCATCGGGAATGGCCGAGAGAACTCCCTCCCCGGCCGCCTTGGCCTCCTGTTCCCCGGACAGAAGCTCAACCTCCAGCCCCAGCGATTCGGCACAGGCGATCAGTTCGCCGCCATTGGCCGCATCGCGCACCGCCGCCGTCGCGACCGTGCGGAGCGTGGTGACACCCATTTCGCGCGCGAGACTGGCGAAACGGGCCAGCGCGACCTGTGCCTTGCCGAGCGAAGCCGGATCGATCGCCCCCGTCGCCGCCAGTCCGCGCCCCAGCCCCGCCATCACCTTCTCGTTGAACAGGATCGCGGGGAGGCGTGGCGGCCCCTGATAGACGACCAGGCGGACCGAGTTGGAACCGATATCGATGATAGCCGTGCGCGGCGCGCGGGAACCTGCCATCTTTCAGCGCGCGCCCGTCAACGCTGCCGCCGGAGCGACAGGGTCGGCACCGCCTTGCTGGTGTCGAGCGCGGCGCCGCGCCCCGAAAGCGAGGGATTGGTCATGAAATACCGATGCAGGTTGAAGGGGCGCTGATCGCCGGGCTGATCGCGGACATAGCTGCCGTCCGGCTCCAGTTCCCAGCTCTGTTCGTTGTCGAGCAGATTGGCGACCATCACCTGGTCGAGGATCTGGTCATGGACGGTCGGGTTGAGGATCGGGAGCATATATTCGACCCGCCGGTCGAAATTGCGCGGCATCCAGTCGGCCGACGAAATGAAGACCTTGGCCGCGTCATGGGGCAGCACCTTGCCGTCGCCGAACGCCCAGATACGGCTATGCTCCAGAAAGCGGCCGATGACCGACTTGACCCGGATATTTTCCGACATGCCCGGCACGCCGGGACGCAGGCAACAGATGCCGCGTACGATCAGGTCGATCTCGACCCCAGCGCCGCTCGCCTCGTACAGCTTCTCGATCACCTGCGGATCGACCAGCGAGTTGACCTTCGCCCACAGGCTGCCGGTCCGCCCCGCCCGGGCATGGGCGATCTCGGCATCGATCAAGGCCATCAGATTATGGCGCAGATCGCGCGGCGACAGGCTTACCCGGTTCATGGCCACGGGTTCGACATAGCCGGTGATGTAATTGAACATCTGCGCCGCATCGCGCCCCAGCAGAGGGTCGGCGGTGAAGAAACTCAAATCGGTATAGATGCGCGCGGTGATGGGGTGATAATTGCCCGTGCCGAAATGGCAGTAGGTGCGGAAGTCGCTGCCCTCGCGCCGGACGACCATCGACACCTTGGCGTGCGTCTTCCAGTCGATGAAGCCATAGACGACCTGCACCCCCGCCCGCTCCAGCGCGGAGGCCCAATACAGATTCTGTTCTTCGTCGAACCGCGCCTTCAGCTCGACGATCGCGGTCACCGACTTGCCTGCCTCGGCCGCCGCGATCAGCGCGTTGATGATCGCCGACTGCTTGCCCGCGCGGTAGAGCGTCTGCTTGATTGCCACGACATCGGGATCGACCGCCGCCTGTTTCAGGAAGGCGATCACCACCTCGAACGTTTCATAGGGGTGATGGACGACAATGTCCTTGGCCTTGATCGCGGCGAAGCAATCGCCCGCAAACTCTCGGATACGCTCGGGAAAACGGGGGGAATAGGGCGGGAATTTCAGGTCGGGCCGATCCTCGTCGACCAGCATGTCGAGATCGCCGATGCCCAGCAGGTTGCCGCTCTCGGTGATGATCGCATCGGACCCGCCCAGTTCGCCGCGCAGCACATCGGCGAGTTCGTCGGGCATGCCCGTCTCCAGCTCCAGCCGGATCACCCGCCCGCGCCGCCGCCGCTTGATGGCGTTGGCGAAGTAGCGGACCAGATCCTCCGCCTCTTCCTCGATCTCGATATCGCTGTCGCGCAGCACGCGGAAGGTGGCGGCACCGTTGACGACATACCCCGGAAACAACAGCCCCGAGAAGCGGCGCAGGATCGTCTCGATCGAGACATAGCGGGCGCCCTCGCCGGGCAGGCGCACGAAGCGCGGCATGGTCGACGGGATCATGACCAGCTCGCGAATCGGCGCCTTGTCCGACACGCGGGTCAGGTCGAAGATCATCGACAGGCCCTTGTTGGGGATGAACGGAAACGGGTGTGCCGGATCGAGCGCCTGCGGGGTCAGGATCGGGAAGATCTGTTCACGGACATGCGTTTCCAGCCAGGTGCTCGCCTCCTGGTCGATGGCATCGCGTCGCAGAACGAAGATACCCGCCTCGTCGAGCAGGTTGCGCAGGTCGCCCCAGACCTCCTGCTGGCTGGCCATCAGGCGATCCGCCTCGGCAACGATGCCGCTCAGCTGCTGCCCCGGTGTCAGGCCGTCGACCGACCGCTGTTCGACATCCTGCGCCTGCTGCCCCTTCAGGCCCGCCACACGGACCATGAAGAACTCGTCGAGGTTCGATCCCGAAATCGACAGGAAGCGCAACCGCTCCAACAGCGGGTGCGCCGTATTGCACGCCTCTTCCAGCACACGCCGGTTGAAGGCCAGCCATGACAGCTCGCGGTTGAAGTACCGCCCGTTCGGCTCCGTCGCGAAATGATCGTCGTCGGGTTCTGACATTTGCGCGATATGGGCAGGACGGGTCATCATGTCTCGCTTAGGGCTTACGGCTCGGCGATCAGACCGGCCGCGATCAGAGTGGATCGTGCAAGGGGAATGGACAAGCGCGCGCGCCGTTCCATCGCCCCCTGGTCCAGCATATCCACCGCGCGGATGACAGAAAGGTGACTCCGTTCGATCCGAAGCGTCAGCCACTCGATGAGATCGGGGCGCGCATCCAGCCCGCGCCGCTCGAACAGATGCTCGAACAGCCCGGCGACCAGTTCGTCATCGGGCGCGCCGATCTCGGCGAGACTGCTGTTCGCCAGGCGCGAGCGGAGGTCGGGCAGCTTCACCTGCCAGCGCGGCGGCGGCGAATCGGCGACGATCAGCAATGGCAGCCGATCGGCCTGCGCCCGGTTCCAGGCATGGAAGATCTGCACCTCGGGCACGCGCTCGGCATCGTCGATGATCGTGCCCCCGCTCTTGGCCGCGAAGATTCGCGCCAGCAGCGACCGTCCCGACTTGCGCGGGCCGGTGAGGATCGCGGCCATGGTCGGCCACGCTTCCCATTGTTCGAGCATCCGTGCCGCCATTCGGTTGGAATCGGTCAGCAGGAACGCATCGGATCGGGGGTCCGCCGGCCATTGCAGCGGCAGCGCCATCTGGTTCATCCGGTAATCACAGTATCCGCAGGAGGCACCGGCGCGGGCACTTGCGGTGCGCGCCGGATGCGAAGGGTGGTGCCCGATCCGGACACCTGAAGACCGCGCTGCTCAAGCGCGCGGCGAAGCTGATCGGGGTCGCCGTCATAGGTGACGGCCATGATCGACACGCCGCCCAGCGCCAGGCTGGTCGTGCCCGCGCGCACCACGCCCGGGATGCCCCGGATCAGGCTTTCGGCATTGGCGACAGCACTGGCGGTCGGCGCATCATATTGCAGCGTGACGGCGATCCCCGCGCCGGACGACGCGATGGTCGCATCCAGCCCGGCAATCGGCTCCTCGCCCGGCGTCGTATCGTCGATCACGACGGCCTGCGGCTTGGGCGGCGGGGCAAGCGCGGCGTCGGGGTGCAGCGCACCGCTGGCCAGCGCCTTCTGATACAGCCCGTCGAGTCGCGCGACGCCGGTGTCCAGCAACTGCGACAGTCCATCGGTGCTCCCGACCCGCAAGGTGATCGTGCCGAGCAGTGTATTGTCGGGCCCATGTCGGGCCTCGAACACACCGATCACCGGACCGCCAGGCCATTGCCGGTAGAGGTGCACGACGGGGATCAGGATATCCGACGCGCCATATTGGTCGAGGATCGAGCGCCACCAGCCACGCGGGCGCCGCCCGATCTGCCCGGCATTCATCAGCAGCGGCTCTGCCCCGGTGCCCGAGGGGCGGATATAATCGATCGTGCTGTTGCCGGTGCGGAACCGGGCCCAGGCCTGTTGCCAGGGGGTGCGCGCCTCGAACATCTGCGACACGCCGCCCGAGACTTGCAGCGGCATCACCAGCATCGGCGGCGAGCGATCGGCATAGGCCGACACGCCCAGCACCGAGGCGGCGCGAACCCGGTCGAACAGCACACCCAGCTTGGCGACATAGCGGGTCGGGCCGATCTGTTCGTTCTCGACCACGATGCCGCTGACCAGCGAATCGAGCAGCCCGTCCGACGCCGCGGCGCCGCCGCGCCCCAGCCGCTGCGCCAATATCGCCCATGCCTTGCGCTGGGCGATCCGCCAGCCGCCGAGCCGCGCGGCCTCTGGCGTCTTGCCCGACACGTCGACCGCGACGCCGGTGACTTCGTAGGACCCGCCATTGTCGACCGGCGCGACGCCGCGCGTCTGCCCTTCGATCTGGGCGAGCACCGCGCCGCCCCCTATGCCGAGCCCGGCAAGGGCGGCCAGACCGGCCATGATGGAGGGCAATCGCAAACGCATCGCGGCCTTTTGGCGAAGCAGGCGTGGAAATCCAAGCGCGATATAGCTAACGGGCAAACATGACCGACAACAGCACGCCGTCCGCCAGCCCTTCGCCCTCCGATAAGGGCGCGTCCTACACCTATGCCGATGCTGGCGTTTCGATCGCCGCCGGTAACGCGCTGGTCCGCGCGATCGGCCCGCTCGCCAAGGCGACGCGGCGGCCGGGCGCGGATGCGGACCTGGGCGGCTTTGGCGGTTTCTTCGACCTGAAGGCCGCCGGTTTCACCGATCCGCTGCTGGTCGCGGCCAATGACGGCGTCGGCACCAAGCTGAAGCTCGCGATCGAGCATGACCGCCATGACGGGGTCGGCATCGACCTCGTCGCCATGTGCGCCAACGACCTCGTCGTGCAGGGCGCCGAGCCGCTGTTTTTCCTCGACTATTACGCCACCGCCAAGTTGGAAGGCGATGTGCCGGAGCGCGTCATCGCCTCGATCGCGGAAGGATGCCGCATCGCTGGATGCGCCCTGATCGGCGGCGAAACGGCCGAGATGCCGGGCATGTATGCACCGGGCGATTACGACCTGGCGGGCTTCTGCGTCGGCGCGGTCGAGCGCGACCAAGTGCTGACCGGTGCGACGATCGGCGACGGCGACGTGATCCTGGGTCTCGCCTCCTCCGGCGTTCATTCCAACGGCTTTTCGCTGGTTCGCCGCCTGGCCGCCGACAAGGGCTGGAAGCTCGATCGCCCGGCGCTGTTCGATCAGGACGTGCTACTGATCGAGGCGCTGATGGCACCGACTCGGATCTATGTCCGCTCGCTGCTTCCCTCGCTCAAGGCGGGCACGATCAAGGGCCTCGCCCATATCACCGGCGGCGGCCTGCTGGAGAATATCCCGCGCGTCCTGCCCAAGGATGCCCATGCCGTGGTCGATGCGGATGGCTGGGAACAGCCGCGCCTGATGGCCTTCCTCCAGGCGCAGGGCGGGATCGAGCCCGAGGAAATGGCACGCACCTTCAATTGCGGCATCGGCATGGCGGTGATCGTCGCAGCCGAGCAGGCGGAGGCACTGGCCGAAACGCTGCGCGCGGCGGGTGAGACGGTCGTCACCATCGGCCGTGTCGAAGCGGGCGAGCGCGGCTGCACCGTCAAGGGATCGGCGGGTACGTGGAGCGCCAAGGCGGACTGGACCGCGACTCATGTCGGCTAAGGTGCCGGTCAAGGTCGGCATCCTGATTTCCGGCCGCGGCTCAAACATGCAGTCGCTGGTGGCGGCGTCCCAGGCCGCGGACGCTGCCTATACCGTCGCCCTGGTTGCCTCCGACAAGCCGGAGGCGGCCGGACTGGCCTGGGCGCAGGAACAGGGGATCGCCACCTTTGCCCTGTCGCCCAAGGGGATCGGCAAGCCCGCCTATGAGGCGGCGATCGACCAGGCCCTGCGCGGTGCGGGTGTCGAGGTCATCGCACTGGCGGGCTATATGCGGCTGCTGTCCGGCGATTTCGTCTCGCGCTGGCGGGGTCGCATCCTGAACATCCATCCTTCACTGCTGCCGCTCTACAAGGGCCTCGACACGCATGAGCGCGCCATCGCGGCGGGCGATGCCAAGGCGGGATGCTCGGTCCATGTCGTGACCGAGGAACTGGATGACGGCGAAGTGCTGGGCCAGGCGGAGGTTCCGATCCTGTCCGGCGACGACGCAGCGGCACTTGCGGCGCGCGTGCTCGTTGAGGAGCATCGATTGTACCCGCAAATACTCACGGAGTTCGTGCGTCGATGACCGATTTCCTGTCCCGCATCCGCGACATCGCCCTGCTGCTGCCCGACACGACCGAGCAGGCTGGCGACGGCGAAACCCGCTTTCTGGTCGAGGGTGCGCCCTTCCTCCGGGTTAGCGGCACGTCGTCGGCCATCCATCTGTGCGTCGCCGATGAAGGACAGGAACCGCATTGGAGCGACGTGGTGCTCCAGACCGACAGCGACTGGACGCTGATCGAGGATCGTATCGCGCGCAGCTGGGAGCTGGTCGCGCCGACCGAGCTGCTGGAGGCGGGCGGGCGATGAGCGAACCGGCGGGCACCGAAGCCGCCGAGCGCGCCAAGTCGCGGCGGCGTCTGCTGACGCTGGCGGAGTTCGTCGCGGTCGCCGGGTTGATGGTGGCTGCGCTGACGCTGTACCTGAACTGGTCGCAGCGACGCAGCGATGCCGAGGACAAGGCCGCCTCCGCCACCGCCCAGCGGCAGGAGCGCGCCCGGCTCGACCTGACCGTCACGGTCGAGGGGGATGGCCGCCGCCTGGTGCTGCGCGATCCGAATCACGACCTTCAGGATGTCATGATCGACTTTCCCAAGGCGTCGGGTATCGGGCGTCAGGCTCCCGTCGGCGATCCGGCCATCGAGGCGGAGCCCATTGCAGGGCCGATCCTCGCCCTGACCGACGGCAAAGCCGATACTCGGGAGGGTCGCCTGCCCGCGCTGATCACCGTGCGGTACTGGGACGGCGATACTTCGCGGACCGTCACCGGCCTTTACGACATCATCTGGAGCACCCATGGCCGCCTGCTTCGCGGGCGGACGCTGCGACTGGAAGGATTGCGGCTGCGCGACCGGAACGGCACGCAAACCAAGCTCGACGCCGCCTGGGCGGCGCGCCGAGGTTAAGGACGCTACATTCCTCCCCTTGCAGGGGAGGAATAAGAGGCTGGCGGGCCTTCACAACTCTCGCGCATAAATAACATCGTCGAAGACGGTGTCGCCAACCCGGAACTGCCGGGTCCCCGCAAGCCTGAAGCCTTCCCGCTCGTAAAAGGCCCGCGCGCGTTCGTTGATGCCGAGTACGCCGAGAAGCATGCGCTGGCGCCCCATGGCGCGGGCGTCATCGATCGCCATGGCCATCAGCCTGTGGCCGAGACCGGTGCCGCTCGTCAGGGACAGGGTATAGATGCGGCGAAGCTCGATATCCCGCGCATCCGTCTCGACCGGCAGATCGGGTGATGTGAGCAGCGTATAGCCGACCGGCGCCGCGCCGTCGGGATGCTCCGCCAGGGTCGCCACGCAGGCCGGAACCGAAATCCAGGCGTCGAACTTGGCGGGCGAGCTGTTCAGGGTGCAATGACGCACCATGTCGGGACCGGCGATGGTCCCGGCAAAGGTCTCGAGGAAAGTGGCGGCCGCGACGAGCGACAGCGCGGGCGCATCGCCCGGCCCGGCCCGTCGCAGCCGCCATTCCATCAGCCGACGATTTCTTCCGGCTTGAAGAAGTACGCGATCTCGATCTCGGCATTCTCGTCCGAGTCCGAACCGTGGACCGTGTTGGCTTCGATCGACTCGGCCAGTTCCTTGCGGATCGTGCCCGGCTCGGCGTTCGCCGGGTTGGTCGCGCCCATGATGTCGCGGTTGCGCTGCATCGCGTTCTCGCCCTCGAGCACCTGCACGACGACCGGGCCCGAGATCATGAACTCGACCAGATCGTTGAAGAAGGGGCGCTCCTTGTGGACCGCGTAGAAGCCCTCGGCCTGCTCGCGGGTCATCTGGATGCGCTTCGAGGCGACGACGCGCAGGCCGGCTTCCTCCAGCATCTTGGTGACGGCGCCGGTCAGGTTGCGGCGGGTCGCGTCGGGCTTGATGATCGAAAAGGTACGGTTCGCGGCCATGATGGTCACGCAGCTCCTGAATAAATGAGTTGGCTGGAAGTGGCGCCGCCCTAGTCGGGGCGGGAGGCCAATGCAATGTCTTATAAGGGCAGACGCTCCCAACCTTTTCCTCCCCTGCAAGGGGAGGGGGACCAGCGAAGCTGGTGGAGGGGTGTAACCGCTGATGGGGATACCCCTCCGTCAGCCCTTCGGGCTGCCACCTCCCCTTCCAGGGGAGGAATATGCTACGCCGCCTGTTCCCAGCGGCCCTGATCGTTCTGTTTCCAGTATCGCCGCTCGACGCCTTCCCGGTCGGCCAGTGCCTTCCATGCGGTACGCGCCTCACCGATGCGGTCGCCGTCGAAGAAGTGAAACGCCCGGTCGAAGGCCAGCGCCTCGTCGCGCCAAACGCCGTCGGCCAGCGCGACATGACGGGCGCCATTGGTCGGCTGAACCTCGCCCGCGATCAGCACCGGCTGGGCGGCATCGTCGCCCTCACCCGCCTGGGCATGGGGAAGGAAACCATCCGCCGGGATCATCCAGAGCTGCCGGTCGAGCGCGGCGCGCTGGTCCGCGTCGCCGCTGACGATCAGCAACCGGCCGCCGCCCGCCATCACCCGATCGGCGATGACGGGCAGCAGACGGTCGAGCGGTGCGATCGTCAGATGATAGAAATCAACCTGCATCGCGCCGCCCCCTACCAGACTTACGCCTCGAACCGGTCCGCGACGAACTGGTCGAGCAGGCGAACGCCGTAGCCGGTCGCGCCCTTGTCGTGATTGACGCCCGGCTTGTCCGACCAGACCATGCCCGCGATATCCAGATGCGCCCAGGCGACGCCTTCGTTGATGTAACGCTTCAGGAACTGGGCCGCAGTGATCGAACCGGCGCCGCGCGGGCCGACATTCTTCATGTCCGCGATCTGGCTGTCGATCAGCTTGTCATAGGCATCGGCCAGCGGGAAGCGCCACAGCTTCTCGCCCGTCGCGGTGCCCGCCGCCAGCAGCGATTCGGCCAGCGTGTCGTCATTGGCGAACAGGCCGCCATGCTCGCTGCCCAGGCTGATGATCATCGCGCCGGTCAGCGTGGCGAGATCGACGATGGTCGAGGGCGCATGCGTCTTCTGAACCCAGGTCAGGGCATCGCACAGGACCAGGCGGCCTTCGGCGTCGGTGTTGATGACCTCGATCGTCTGACCCGACATGGAGGTGACCACGTCACCGGGACGCTGCGCATTGCCGTCGGGCATGTTCTCGACCAGACCCATGACGCCGACGACATTGGCCTTGGCCTTGCGCGCGGCGATCGCCTTCATCGCGCCCGCGACCGCGCCAGCGCCGCCCATGTCCCACTTCATGTCTTCCATGCCGGCGGCCGGCTTGATCGAGATGCCGCCGGTGTCGAAGGTCACGCCCTTGCCGACCAGCGCCAGCGTTTCGGCGTCGGCCGCGCCGCCATTCCACTTCAGGACGAGCAGGCGGCCTTCGCGCACCGAACCCTGGCTGACGCCCAGCAGCGCGCCCATGCCCAGATCGCGCATCTGCGCCTCGTCCAGCACGGTGACTTCCAGGCCCAGGCCCTCGACGTCGTTCAGGACGCGTTCGACGAAGGTTTCCGGGTACAGCTTGTTCGGCGGCTCGGAAACGAGCGTGCGGGTCAGCTCCAGCCCGCCATTGACCGCATGGACACGCGCATAGGCCGCCTCGGCCTCGTCACCCGCGCCGACGACGCTGATACGGGTCAAGGTCGGCTTCGACGTTTCGGGCAGCTTGGTGCGGTACACGTCATGCCGCCAGCCGCGCTGCACGGCGGCACCGGCAAAGCTCGCCACCGCATCGGCGGCAGGCTTGGTCGACAGGCCGCTGAGGTCGACCGATGCCGAGGAAGCGTTGGTCAGCAGCTTGGCGGTCACCGCCCCGCCCGCCTTGCGCCAATCGGCCTCCTTGCCTTCACCGACACCCAGCAGCAGGACGCGGCGCGGCGTGCCTCCGACTGCGGCGAACAGTTCGACGATCGAACCGGCCTCTCCCTTGAAGCGCGCGGCGTCGACCGCCGCCTTGGCGAGCGCGGCCGCACCCTCCCCTTCGATCCGGCCGGTATCGACCGCATCCTTCGGGAAGGGAAGGACGAGCACGTCACCGGCTTCGACGGTGGAGGTAAAGGCGATCTGCATGGAAACCCTCTGCTGAACTGGTAACAGTTGCTATCATCTAGGCTCTTGGACCGTGGTGGCAAGCGCGCGATTGCAGCAAGCCGCCGGTGATGCGATAGGCAGGCCTTTCAAGGCGTCGCCCTGCCGGGGGAGGCTTCATCATCGTGTCGGCAAGGACGGAACAGCTATCATCGTGCGCAGAATGACGCTTCTGACCGGCAGCGCCCTGCCCTTCGCCCTGTTCATGGCCATGCCTGCCGTCGCGCAGGACCTTCAGGATCGCCCCGTCTCGCCGCCGCCCAGCGAGGGCCCGGCTCCGGCCAATCCCGATCAGGTCCGCTTCAGCGCCGACCAGCTGGAATATGACATCAACGCCGATATCGTGACGGCGACCGGCGAAGTCCGGATGCTGCGCGAGGGCGAGCGGCTGCGCGCCGACAAGGTCACGTGGAACCGCAAGACCGGAAAGGTGCTGGCCACCGGCAACATCGCCGTCACCAATCCGCAGGGCGACATCGCCTATGGCGACCAGATCGAGCTGACCGATTCGCTGAAGGACGGCGTGGTCGACAATATGCTGGTCGTGCTCGAACAGGGTGGCCGCCTGGCCGCGGTTCGCGGCACCCGCCAGCAGGACGGTACGGTCAATCTGGAACGCGCCGCCTACACCCCTTGCGCGGTCGAGACGTCGGAGGGCTGTCCCAAGGAGCCGTCCTGGAAGATCACCGCCGTCCGCGTCACCTATCGCCCCGATCGCGAGCGCGTTTACTTCAACGGCGCCAAGCTCAACCTGTTCGGCCTGCCGACCATCCCGCTGCCGCGCCTGTCCGCGCCCGTAGGCCCTGGCGGCGACAGCGGGTTCCTGACGCCCGACATCCGGCTGGACCGGGTGAACGGGGTCGAGGTCGCGGTTCCATATTACTGGCGTCTGGCCCCCAATAAGGGCCTGACCGTCACGCCGCACGTCTTCACGGCGGTTCTGCCGATGCTGGAGGCGCAGTATGAAGCGCTGACCACCAAGGGCGCGTTCCGCGTCACCGGCTATGGCACGGCCAGCCGTCGCAGCGACGACCTGAACACGCTGAACCCGACCGATACCAGCCAGGCCTTTCGCGGCTATCTGGATGCGGTCGGCCGCTATCAGTTCTCGCCGGAATGGAGCCTGTCGGGATCGATGCGGATCACCACCGACCGCACCTTCCTGCGCCGTTATGACATTTCCCGCGACGACCGGCTGCGCACCACCGCCAGCCTGGAGCATATCGACGCCAACAGCTATTTCTCGCTGACCGGCTGGTATGTCGAAACGCTGCGCGTCAACGATCCACAGGGGCAGCAGCCGATCGCGCTGCCCGAGCTCGACTATCGTCGCCGGTTCGACGACGGGCTTCTCGGCGGCAAGTTCGAGGTGCAGCTCAACACGCTGGCCATCAGCCGGACGGCGGGACAGGATACGCAGCGCGCTTTTGCCAGCATGCGCTGGGACCTGCGCCGCCTGACCAACTGGGGCCAGGAGGTGACCTTCACCGCCTATGGCCGGGCCGACGCCTATAATGCCAACAACATCGCCTCGACGCCTTTGGTCTATCAGGGGCTGGCCGGGTTCCAGGGGCGCGGCATCGGTGCGCTGGCGGTGGACGTCAAATGGCCGTTCGTCGGCGAACTCTGGGGCGGCAGCCAGCGCTTCACCCCGCGTGTGCAGATCGTCGCCAGCCCGAAGATCAAGAATATCGAAATTCCCAACGAAGACGCGCGCTCGGTCGATCTGGAGGATTCCAACCTCTTCGCGCTGAACCGCTTCCCCGGTTACGATCGATTCGAGGATTCGACGCGCATCACCTACGGCGCGCAATGGGCGCTGACCCTGCCGGGCTTCACCTTCGATACGATCGTCGGACAGAGCTTCCGCCTGAACGACCGGCCGACCATCCTCTACCCGGGCACCGGCCTGTCGGATCGCTGGTCGGATATCGTCGGGCGGACGGAGATGCGGTTCCGCGACTTCGTCTCGCTGACCCATCGCTTCCGGCTCGACAAGGACAGCTTCGCGGTGCGCCGGAACGAGATCGACGCGACGGTCGGATCGCGCACCACCTATGCGCAGGTCGGCTATCTCCGCCTGAAGCGGAACATCTTCACCTCGATCGAGGATCTGCAGGACCGCGAGGAAGTGCGTCTGGCGGGCCGGGTCCAGTTCGCCCGATTCTGGTCGGCGTTCGGATCGACCGTCATCGACCTGACCGACCGGTCGGAGGATGCACTGTCGCTGTCGAACGGCTTCGATCCGATTCGGCACCGGGTCGGCGTGCAATATGAGGATGACTGCCTGCGGCTCGGCTTCACCTGGCGGCGCGACTATGTGCAGACGGGCGACGCGCGGGCGGGCAACAGCTTTCTGTTGACTCTGGCCTTCACCAATCTCGGTCGCTAAGCCGGTATTCAGCATGGGCGAAGCATATCGCGACGGTTACGCGCCTTCGTCAGGCGCGATGGGGATCACAGACACGGTGAAGCACGACATTCGTACCAAGGGCCGCGGCATCCGCGCGGGCGCAACGCTGATGCTGGTCGCACTGGCGACCGGCGCGCTGGCGCAGACCGTTCCGGATCAGGCCGTACCGGACACCGGCGGGCTGAACATCCCCTCGAACATGCAGCTGTTCGGCAAGCTGGACCCCAATGTCCGCAAGCCGACCGCGATCGTCAACGATACGGTGCTGACGCAGACCGATATCGACCAGCGCATGGCGCTGGCCATGGCGCTGAACAATGTGAACAACCTGTCGGCCGAGGATCGCGACCGCCTGCGCATGCAGATTCTGCGTCAGCTGATCGACGAGACGTTGCAGATCCAGGAGGCCAAGACCGCCGAGATCACCGTCACGCCCGACGAGATCAACCAGGCTTATGCCCGCTTCTCGCAGCAGTTCGGCAAGACGTCCGCCGCGATGACCACCTTCCTCCGTCAGGTCGGTTCGTCCGAAAAGTCGATGCGCCGCCAGATCGAGGGTGAGCTCGCCTGGAGCCGCTATCTGCGCAAGAAGGTTGAACCGTACGTCAATGTCGGCGACGAGGAAGTGACCGCGATCCGCAATCGCCTGGAAGCCGCCAAGGGTACCGAGGAATATAACCTCAAGGAGATTTTCCTCTCCGCCAACGAGGCGACCGGGCAGCAGGTGTTCAACAACGCCCGCCAGATTATCGGCGAAATCCAGAAGGGCCAGCAACCCTTCGAATATTTCGCACGCAGCTTCTCCGAGGCCTCGACCCGCGCGGTGAACGGCGACCTGGGCTGGGTCCGCGCGGCGCAGCTGCCGCCCGAGCTTCAGGCCGCCGTGGGCCAGATGCAGGTCGGTCAGGTCGCCGGGCCGATCCAGATTCCGGGCGGCTTCTCGATCCTGTACCTGACCGACAAGCGTCAGGTCCTGACCGCCGATCCGCGCGATTCGCGCCTGTCGCTCAAGCAGTTGACGGTCAAGTTCCCGGCGGGCACCACCCAGGCGCAGGCCAGCGCACGCGCGGCCGAGTTCGCCAAGGCGACCCAGGCGATCCGCGGCTGCGGCGACGTGCAGCGTGTCGCGACCGCGCTGAAGGCCGAGGTGGTCGACAACGATCAGGTGACGATCCGCCAGCTGCCCGCACCGCTTCAGGAAATCCTGCTGAAGCTGCAGGTCGGTGAGGCGACGCCGCCCTTCGGCTCGCCGGAACAGGGCGTCCGCTCGCTGGTCCTGTGCGGCCGCGAGGAACCACGCTCGGGCAACCTGCCGACCAACGACCAGATCCAGAATCAGGTCGAGCAGCAGCGGGTGAACCTGCGCGCGAACCAGAAGATGCGCGACCTTCGTCGCGACGCGGTGATCGAATATCGCTAAGATGATCCGGCCGCTCGCGATCTCGATGGGCGACCCGGCCGGGATCGGGCCG
Organism: Sphingomonas sp. Xoc002; assembly: GCF_050408055.1. Classification (NCBI taxonomy): domain Bacteria; kingdom Pseudomonadati; phylum Pseudomonadota; class Alphaproteobacteria; order Sphingomonadales; family Sphingomonadaceae; genus Sphingomonas; species Sphingomonas sp. Xoc002. The sequence continues at coordinate 2,013,074 of NZ_CP191175.1, forward strand.
GAGATCATCGCCAAGGCCTGGGCCGCGCGCCGGGAGGCGGGGCTGCCGCCCTTCCTCGCGGTCGGGGACTCGCGCGCGATCGCGCGGGTCTGGAACGGGCCGACCATTCGCGTCTCGGACATGGCGGCCGCGGTGGCCGCGTTCGACGAGGCACTGCCGATCCTGTCGGTCGACGATGCGGGCGAAATTCGCCCCGGCCAGCCCGATGTCGAGGGCGCACGGTGCGCGCTTCACGCGCTGGAACTGGCGGTCGGGCTGGTACGCTCGGACGCGGCCAGTGCGCTCGTAACCGGGCCGGTCAGCAAGTCGCAGCTCTATGATATCGGCTTCACCCATCCCGGCCAGACCGAGTTCGTCGCCGAACGCTGCGGCGTCGCGGGCGAGAATGCGGTGATGATGCTGGCGGGCCCATCCTTGCGGGTCGTGCCGATCACCACCCATGTTCCGCTGGCGGCGGTGTCGAGCCTGTTGTCGGTGGAGCTGATCGTCGCCAAGGGCCGTGCGACCGCGCGCGGACTGTGCAAGAATTTCGGCATCCGCGAACCCCAGCTCGTCTTTGCCGGGCTGAACCCCCATGCGGGCGAGAGCGGCGCGATCGGGCGCGAGGAAATCGACTTCATCGAACCCGCCATCGCGCAGCTTCGCGCCGAAGGGATCGACGCGACCGGCCCGTTCGCGGCCGACACGCTGTTCCATCCGCGTGCCCGTGCCCGTTACGACGCCGCGCTCTGCTGCTATCACGACCAGGCGCTCGTGCCGATCAAGACGCTGCATTTCGACGAAGGCGTCAACATCACCCTGGGCCTGCCGATCGTGCGGACCTCGCCCGATCACGGCACGGCCTTTGGCCTGGCGGGGCAGGATGCCGCGCATCCCGGTGCGATGATCGCCGCCATCGCGATGGCCGGTGACGCCGCGCAGCGTCGGGCCGAAGCGGCCGCCTGACATGGATCCCATCACGCCGCTTCCCCCCTTGCGCGACGTCATCGCGCGCCACGGCCTGTCCGCCGCCAAGTCGCTGGGTCAGAACTTCCTGTTCGATGGCCAGTTGCTGGCCCGGATTGCCGCCATCCCCGGCGATCTGACCGACAAGCCGGTGCTGGAGATCGGTCCCGGCCCCGGCGGCCTGACCCGCGCGCTGTTGATGGCGGGAGCCAAGGTCACGGCGATCGAACGCGACCGTCGCTGCATCCCCGCGCTGGCCGAACTGGCGGGAGCCTTTCCCGATAGGCTCAAGGTGATCGAGGGCGATGCCCTCCGCATCAACGCGCCTGAGCTGTTCGAGAGCAAGCCGCATATCGTCTCCAACCTGCCCTATAATGTCGGGACGCCACTGTTGGTCGGCTGGCTGTCGGGCGCGTGGCTACCCTGGTGGCAGTCCTGCACGCTGATGTTCCAGAAGGAAGTGGCGGAGCGGATCGTCGCGGCGCCCGACCAGTCCTCCTATGGCCGTCTGGCCGTGCTGACCCAATGGCGGAGCGAATCGCGGATTGCGATGCCGGTCCACCGTTCGGCCTTCACACCACCGCCGAAAGTCATGTCCGCGGTCGTGCACATCACGCCCAAGCCTGCGCCCGAGGGGGTGAGCTTCCGAACGCTGGAACGCCTGACGGCGGCCGCCTTCGGCCAGCGCCGCAAGATGCTGCGCCAGAGTTTGAAGCCGGTTACCGGGGCCGTGGAGGCGATGGAGTCCATCGGCCTCGATCCCGCCCGTCGGGCCGAAACGCTTTCGGTGGACGAGTTCGTCGCCCTCGCTCGCGCTTTGGGGTGAACTATCCTCTCCGTTTCGGGGAGGTGGCAGGCCGAAGACCTAGCGGAGGGCGCTTGCTACCAATGACGCGGGCGAGAGCAGGATGATGTCAGGTTGATCCACCCCTCCCCTGAAGGGGAGGGGCTCAACTTGGGTCAACCCTATGTCATCCCGATCTAAGCCCCCCATTGGTGAGGGGTAACAGGCTTACGGCGTCGGTGGTGTCTTGCTGTCAACCTGCGCCGTCGTCACCGGTGCGGGCGGCCCCTTGGCGATTTGCGCAGATAGCGCGGTCGCGTCGGCACAATCGGTTTTGCAGAGCGTCTTGATCTTGGCGAGATTGTCCTTGGCGCGCGCCACCGCGCCGCGCTGGACCAATGCCTCGCCCTGCCCCCGCAGCGCCCGCGTGTCGTTGGGATCGAGCAGCAAAGCTTCGCGGTACAAGCGGATCGCCTTGCCCGGAAGGCCGCGCGCATCCGCGACTTCCGCGAGCAGGATAAACGCCCCCCGATTGCGCGGATCGACCGTCACGGCCGTCTCCAGCATGTCGGTTGCGCCATCGAGATTGCCTGCCGCCTTCAGCCCACGCGCCTGTTCGAGCAACTGCATCGAGCGGGCGTCGATCTGGCTGTCCGGGCGCTGACCGCTGAGCGAAGTGGAAAGCGAAACCACCGCCAATGCGGCGGCAGCAGCCAGGGACGACAAACGCATGAGGAACTCCGGACGTGGCACTAGGCCGAATGCTAGCATGGCGCCCGGAGGCAGGCGACAAAAAAGCCGTCCGTACCATAGGTGGCGGGATCAAGCCGCTGACCCAGGCCATGCGCTGTTCCGATCCCCGGTTCGATCGGTGCGACCGACCAGCCGGGATGGCGCGACAGGAAGGCCGCGACCTGCCCGCTCCCTTCTGCATCGAGCAGCGAACAGACGATATAGACCAGCCGTCCGCCGGGCTTGACCAGACCGGCACCGATGTCCAGCACCTGCGTCTGCATCGCACCCAGACGGGCCAGCCGCTCCGGGGTCAGACGCCAGCGCGCCTCGGGATTGCGCCGCCAGGTCCCGGTTCCGGAACAGGGGGCGTCGATCAGCACGCCATCCGCCCTGGCTGCCCAGTCCGAAAGCATTTCGGCTTCGCGCCCGGGGTTGAGCAGGCGGCTCTCTATGATCGTCGCCCCGGCCCGCTCGGCTCTCGGCGCCAGTCTTTGCAGCCTGGCACGGTCGATATCGCAGGCGAGCAGCGCGCCCTGATTGTTCATCGCCGCCGCCAGCTGAAGCGTCTTGCCCCCCGCCCCGGCGCAAAGATCGATCAGCCATTCCCCCGGCTTCGCCGCCAGCGCTTCGCCGACCAGCTGGCTGCCCTCATCCTGCACCTCGACCAGCCCGGCGCGGTACAGATCGGACTGTTCGACCGGCGTTCCGTTGGGCAGGCGGATGCCCATCGGCGCATGCGGCGTCGCAGTGGCGTCAGGCCATTGCTCCAATACCGCGTCCCGGGTCGTCGCCAGGCCGTTGACCCGCAGATCGAGCGGGGCTCGATCAACCAAGGCGGCCTGCTGCCCGGCATCCAGTCCGGAGGCGGTCAGAGCCTCGACTAACCAGGCGGGAGCAACCCCGCCCTCGGCGCGCGGCTCGTCGGGCGTCATCGGCGCAGGCCCATGACCCGTTCCGTCGAACGTTGCGGCAATCGCCGGATCCTGCTCCGCCACCGCCAGCACGGCCGCACGCCCGGACGACGGCACCGGCCCGGCCTGCCGGATGGCGGCATAGACCAGCTCACGCACCGCGCGCCGATCCTTCGATCCGGCATAGCGGCGCGCGGCGAAATAGCGTGCGATCAGCGTGTCCGCCGCCGCGCCGCCGCTGGCGGCCGCGGCGACGATCTCGTCCAGCAACTCGATCGCCGCCTGGGTGCGGGCGCCGGGGGTCATGCGAAGCGCTCCGTCAGCTTAGCGGGTCGGGTAATTGGGAGCTTCCCGCGTGATCGTCACGTCATGGACGTGGCTTTCCTTAAGCCCTGCGCCGGTGATCTGGACGAACTGCGCCCGCTCGCGCAGATCCTTCAGCGTCGCCGAACCGGTATAGCCCATCGCCGCCTTGATGCCGCCGACCAGCTGATGGATGACGTCGCGCGCCGGGCCCTTGTAAGCGACCTGACCCTCGATGCCCTCGGGCACCAGCTTCATCTGGTCCTTAATGTCGCCTTGGAAGTAGCGATCCGCCGAACCACGACCCATCGCCCCGACCGAGCCCATGCCGCGATAGGACTTATAGGCGCGGCCCTGATACAGGAAGGTTTCGCCTGGCGCCTCTTCGGTGCCAGCCAGCAGCGAGCCGACCATGCAGGCGCCAGCCCCCGCCGCCAGCGCCTTGGCAAGATCGCCCGAGGTGCGCAGACCGCCATCGGCGATCACCGGCACACCGGCCTTCCAGCCTTCCTCGGCACAGTCCATGACGGCGGTCAGCTGCGGCACGCCGACACCGGCGACGACGCGCGTCGTACAGATCGAACCCGGCCCGATGCCGACCTTGACCGCATCGGCCCCCGCATCGATCAGCGCGCGGGTGGCGGCGGCGGTCGCGACGTTACCGGCGATCACCTGCACCGTGTCGGACAGCTTCTTGGCGGCCTCGACCGCGCGCGCGACGTCACGGTTATGGCCATGTGCGGTGTCGATGATGACACAGTCGACCTCGGCCTCGATCAGCGCGCGGGTGCGCTCGAAACCCTTCTCGCCGACCGTCGAGGCCGCCGCGACACGCAGGCGACCCGAGCCATCCTTGGTGGCCGACGGATAGGTGACGGCCTTTTCGATGTCCTTGACCGTGATCAGGCCGACGCAGCGATAGCTGTCGTCGACGACCAGCAGCTTCTCGATCCGGCGGGCATGGAGCAGGCGACGCGCCTCGTCCTGGCCGACGCCGACCTTGACGGTGGCCAGGTCTTCATGGGTCATCAGCTCGGAGACGGGCTGCTGCGGGTTCTCCGCGAAGCGTACGTCGCGGTTGGTCAGGATGCCAACCAGGCGACCGTCGAACTCGACGACGGGAATACCGCTGATCCGGTGCCGCGCCATCAGCGCCTGCGCCTCGGCCAGCGTCGCGGTCGGCGAGATGGTGATCGGGTTGACCACCATGCCGCTCTCGAACCGCTTGACCTGACGGACGGCGGCGACCTGCTGCTCGACGGTCAGGTTGCGGTGAAGAACGCCCATGCCGCCCAGCTGCGCCATGACGATCGCCATGTCGGCCTCGGTCACGGTGTCCATCGCCGCCGACAGGACGGGGATGTTGAGCGCGATCGAGCGGGTCAGTTGCGTCCGCGTGTCTGCGGTGCTCGGCAGAACGTCGGACTCCTGGGGTATGAGGAGCACGTCGTCGAAGGTGAGGCCGAGGCGGATATCCATGGGGCTGCCAAATCCTGCGGAGGGAACAAGTGGCGGGCCATGTAACCAAAGCAAGCCGTTCCCGCTAGGCCCTTGGTGCATCGCCATGCTAGAACACCGGCGGACCGATTATGGGGGAAGCCGTCCATGGGCCTGATTATCGCCGCGCTCGCCGTCCTGCTGGTGCTGATGTATCTGATGATGTCGATCAAGATCGTCCGCCAGGGCTATCAATACACCATCGAACATTTCGGCCGCTATACGGGCACGGCGATCCCCGGCTTCAACTTCTACCCCGCCTTTTTCTATCGTGTCGGCCGCAAGGTGAACATGATGGAGCAGGTGATCGACATTCCGGGGCAGGAGATCATCACCAAGGACAATGCGATGATCTCGACCGACGGGGTCGTCTTCTTTCAGGTGCTGGACGCGCCCAAGGCGGCCTATGAGGTGTCGGACCTCTATGTCGCGCTGCTGAACCTGGTCACGACCAATTTGCGGACCGTCATGGGTTCGATGGATCTGGACGAGACGCTGTCGAAGCGTGACGAGATCAACGCCCGCCTGCTCAACGTCGTCGATCACGCGACGACGCCTTGGGGGGTGAAGATCACCCGCGTCGAGATCAAGGACATCCGCCCGCCGGTCGACATCGTCAACGCCATGGCGCGCCAGATGAAGGCGGAACGCGAGAAGCGCGCCAATATCCTGGAGGCGGAGGGCTCGCGCGCCTCGGAAATCCTGCGCGCCGAAGGGCAGAAGCAGGCGCGCATCCTGGAGGCCGAAGGCCGTCGCGAGTCGGCGTACCGCGACTCCGAAGCCCGCGAGCGTGCCGCCGAGGCGGAGGCCAAGGCGACGCGCGTCGTGTCCGAGGCGATCGAGTCGGGCGGCACGCAGGCGATCAACTATTTCATCGCGCAAAAATATGTCGAGGCAGTCGGCAAGTTCGCGACCAGCCCCAATGCCAAGACGATCCTGTTCCCCGTCGAGGCGACCCAGCTGATCGGCACGCTGGGCGGTATCGGCGAACTGGCCAAGGAAGCGCTGGGCAGCAGCAAGTCCGACGCCGCGACCCCACGCGTTACCACCAAGCCGGGGCCGTTCGACCAGTCACCGTCATGACGATCGGAGACCTCGACGCCGCCGCACTCTGGCTGGCGGGGGCCTTGGCGCTCGGGATCGCCGAATTGCTGGTGCCGGGCGTATTCCTGATCTTCCTTGCCGTGGCCGCGGGCGTGACCGCGCTGACGACCTGGGCGCTACCGGACTTGCCGGTCGGGCTGCAACTGGCCGATTTCGCGATCTGGAGCGTGGTCTGCGTCGTCATCGGGCGGCGCTGGTATCGCGACTTTCCCGTGGAAAGCGACGCCCCCGTCCTCAACGAACCCGCCCGGCGGCTGCGCGGGCAGATCGTCACCGTCACCACCCCGATCATCGGTGGCGAGGGCCGCGCCCGGCTGGGTGACGGCGAATGGCCGGTGCGCGGGCCCGATACGGTCAGCGGGACGCGTTTACGGGTCGCGCATGTCGATGGCGGCACGCTGCTGGTCGAGCCGATCGAGCCGGAGGCCTGAACCGGCCGGTCAGCCGCGCTGCTGGGCCAGCACCTCATAGGCCATGACCGCCGTCGCCACGGCCGCGTTCAGGCTATCGGCCTTGCCCAGCATCGGAATCTTGACCAGCGTGTCACAGGCCTCGGCATATTCGGGCGGCATCCCCTGCGCCTCGTTGCCGGTCAGCAGGAAGGTCGGCGCGGTATAGCGCGCGGCGCGATAGTCCGAGTCGGTATCGAGGCTGAGCCCCACCAGCTGCCCCTGCCCCTGCCGTAGCCAGTCGAGGAAAGGCTGCCACTCGGTCCGCACGATCGGCACGGTGAACAGCGCGCCCATGCTGGCCCGCACGGCCTCGACCGAGAAGGGATCGACGCATTCGCCGATCAGGATCAGCCCCCCTGCCCCGACCGCATCGCCGGTGCGCAGGATGGTCCCCAGATTGCCCGGATCGCGCAGACGCTCGGCGACCAGCCAGATACCGGATGCATCGCGGTCCAACTCGTCGAGCGTGACGCCCAACTCCTCGAACACGCCGACGACCGCCTGCGGGTTGTCCTTGCCCGACAGCTTCGACAGGATGTCCGGCGTCGTCTCGATCGCCTCGCCCTCCGACGCTTCGACCGCCTCGATCAGGTCACGGACCAGCGGATGACCCGCCGATGGCCGGGCATAGAATAACAGGGTCGGCAGCCGCCCCGTCTCTCGCGCCTCGGTCAGAATGCGCAGGCCTTCCGCCAGGAACTGGCGGGATTGCTTGCGATGACGCTTGTCGCGCAGGTCGCGGGCCCACTTGATCAGCGGGTTGGAGTAAGCGGTAATTTCACGGGGCATCAGTCTTCGCCGAACTTCGCTTCCACCAGCGCGGCCAGCGCTTCCACCGTCTCGCCCGCGCCGTCACCCGCCGCGCTGATCGTGATGGTATCGCCCATCGCGGCGCCCAGCATCATCAGGCCCATGATCGAGGTGCCCGTCACCGTGCTGCCGTCCTTGGCCACCCGCACTTCGCAGGGCTGGGTCGAGGCGAGCGTCACGAACTTGGCGCTGGCCCGCGCATGAAGGCCCCGGCGGTTGGTGATCAGGACGGATCGCGTCTGCTCCGTCATGCGGCGGCCTCGCCCAGCACTTCGGACGCGACCGAGATATATTTCCGCCCCGCCTCGCGCGCGGCGGCGACGGCATCGACGACCTGCATCGACTTGCGCGCAGAGCCCAGCCGGATGAGCATGGGCAGATTCATTCCCGCAATCACTTCGACCCGGCCCCGCTCCATCAGCGAGATGGCGAGGTTGGAGGGCGTGCCGCCGAACAGGTCGGTCAGGACGATCACGCCGCGCCCGGCATCGACGGTGGCGATGGCGGCGGCGATGTCGGCCCGTCGCTCCTCCATGTCATCCTCCGGCCCGATCGCGATGGTGGCGATCCGCTCCTGCGGGCCGACCACATGTATCATCGCGGTCACGAACTCATCGGCGAGCCGCCCGTGCGTCACCAGAACCAGACCGATCATGTCAGACACGCATATCCATCATTGTTTGGCCGGCCTGGCTTCCAAAGAGTCTTTCGGCACGGCACCCAAATCACGATGCACCACCGTGGGGGAAAAACCGCTCTGGCGCAACCGTCCCGCGATGCGTTCGGCGACATGCACCGACCGGTGTCTCCCGCCGGTACAGCCTATCGCGATGGTGATGTAAGATTTTCCGCTCGCAATATAACGTGGCACCAGCGTGTCGAGCAGCGTCTCGATCTGCCCCACGGCCGTCTCATAGGCCGGGTCATGCCGGATATAGTCGATGACCCCCTTGTCCAAGCCGGTGCCGGGACGCAGCTCGGCCGACCAGTGCGGGTTGCGCAGGAACCGCATGTCGAAGACCAGGTCGGCGTTGCGCGGCAGCCCCTTGGAAAAGCCGAAGGACATGACCGTCAGCACCGGCTCGCTGAGGCCGTCGACCGCGTAATTGGCGCGCAGCCAGTTGCCGAGGTCATTGCTGGTCATGTTGGTCGTGTCGAGCAGACGGTCCGCCATGTCGCGGACCGGGGCCAACAGGGCGCGCTCATGCGCGATGCCGTCATCGGCGGCCCGGTCCATCGCCAGCGGATGGCGGTGCCGCGTCTCGGCATAGCGGCGCTTCAACTCCGCGCCGCCGCAATTCAGGAACAGCGTCTCGATGGCCAGATTGGGGCGCTCGTTCAGACGCCGAATGCTCTGGGTGATCTGGTCGGGTGCGAAGTCGCGGGTCCGCACGCCGATGCTGATCGCCAGCGGCCGGTTCTTGCCCTCCATGCCCTGGGGCGGCGCGGCCTCCAGCAGACCGTTCAGCAGGAAGAGCGGCAGATTGTCGACCACCTCCCAGCCCAGGTCTTCCAGCGTCTTGAGCGTGGTCGAAGTGCCGGCCCCGGACATGCCGGTCACCAGCAAGATGCGTTTTCGGTCCATTACGGGCATTCCTTGAGGCGAGACGCCAGCAACTCGACCTTGATCGGGGCCGAAGCGGGACGCGGATTAAGCCTGTATATTGGGAGTGAGACGCCCGCGATCACGGTCTGTCGTGCCTCGGGCAGACGTTCTTCGGTATCCGGGTCGACATGCAGTTCGACGACGAGGTCGATGGTCGCGCTGGCCCGGTACGGATAAGGCAGGATGCCGACGCCGCGAACCTCGATCAGTCCGGCGATCCGCTCCGGCACGGTGACATGCAGAGTACCGTCCCTGGCCGTTGCCTCGACATAATCGTCCCCGATCAGCGCCGCTCCCCGGTCGATCAACCGCAGCGCCAGATCGGATTTTCCGGTTCCCGACGGTCCGCGCAGCATCACCCCGATGCCGCCGATCGTCACGCAGGTGGCATGGATGAGCTCGCCCATCAGACGATCGCAGCCAGCGGCAGGCGCACCACGAAGCGTGCTCCGCTCATCCGGTCCTCGCGCGACTCGACATGGATGCGCCCCTGATGCGCCTCGACGATCGTCCGGGCGATGGCGAGGCCCAGCCCGGAATGGCGTCCGAAATTCTCCGAGCTCGGCCGTATCGAATGGAAGCGGCGGAAGATCGCCTCGCGCGCTTCCTCGGGCACGCCCGGCCCCTCGTCCTCGACCCGCACGACCCAATCGTCCGGTTCGCCCGCAAGGCTGATCGCGACCACCGCCTCGTCGGGGGAAAAGGATAGGGCATTGTCGATCAGGTTCTCGAACACCCGCTCCAACCGTGCTCCTTCGCCGGATACCATCGCCGGGCCGGGCTCGGTCGAGTCGAAACGGAGGCGGATGCCCCGTTCGACCCCGCGTGCCTCGCGCTGCGCGATCAACCCGGCGAGAAGCGCATTCAGATCGACGGGATCGAATTTGGCCCGGCTCAGCTGGGCATCGAGCCGGGAGGCGTCGGAAATGTCGGTGATCAGCCGATCGAGGCGCCGCACATCGTCGCGAACGATCGCCAGCAACTGCGCCTGGAGGTCCGGGTCGTGGACCGTCTCTAGCGTGTCGACGGCGGAGCGGAGCGAAGCGAGCGGGTTCTTCAACTCGTGCGTCACGTCCGCCGCAAAGGCCTCGGTCGCGTCGATCCGGGCACGCAGCGCCAGGCTCATGTCGGAAAGCGCGCGGGCCAGCATCCCCAGTTCGTCGCGACGATCGGGCAGGCGCGGCACCACGACCTCCCGCGCCCGGCCCAGCCGAACCCGCACCGCAGCGCGTGCCAGCCGCCGCAACGGGCGGACGATGGTGCGCGCCAGGAACAGCGACAACAGCACCGAAATCAGCGCCACCAGCGCCAGCAACACGCTCAACCGAAACCGTTCGATCCGAACCGTCTCGGTGATGAAGCGCGCATTCTCGGTCGCCATGAGCGCCCCGCCGCTCGGCAACGGCGCAGCGGCGGTGATGACCGGCGTGCGATCGGGCGCACGCCAGACCGAGGCGGAGACACGTCCGTCCCGCGCCGCACGGACGTCCGGCCATTCGGCACCGCCGCGACGCTCACGATAGAGCGGCGGCCGGGCGGCGCCGACCACGGTGTCGATCCCCGCATCCAGGAAGCGGGCGATCGCCTGCCCCCAATCCTGCTTGTCCGGATCGCGGAGCACGACGTTGCGCACGCCCAGCGCCCGGCTGTCGGCGACCAGTCGCCCGGCGGCATCGAACAGCCGGATGCGCCCGCCCGTGTCGCGCGCCAGCCGGACGACCAGCAGGTCGCGTTCCTCGCTGCGTACCGAACTCAGCGCCTCGCCCATCAGCCGCACTTCGCGGAGCGACTGGGCCTCCCGGTTGTCGAGCAATCGGGCACGATAGGAATCGAGATAGAAAAAACCGCCCGCCAGCAGCAGCAGCGCAAAGATGTTGAGCGCCAGAATCCGCTGGGTCAGCGAAATCTGGCCCGACCAGCGCAACGCCAGGTCGGGGGCTTCACTCCTCGGAGAATCGGTAACCGGCGCCATAGAGCGTCTCGATGGCGTCGAATTCGGGGTCTACCTGACGGAATTTGCGGCGCAGGCGCTTGATATGGCTGTCGATCGTGCGGTCGTCGACATAGATGTCGTCCTGATAGGCCGCATCCATCAGCTGGTTGCGGGTGCGCACGATTCCGGGTCGCTGCGCCAGCGTCTCCAGGATCAGGAACTCGGTGACGGTCAGCGTGACTGGCTCTCCCTTCCACGTCACACGATGCCGCGCCGGGTCCATGGCAAGTCGTCCACGCGTCAGCGGCCCCTGCACATCGGCGGCGGGCGTGCCCTGCGGCGCACCGACATATTCCGACCGGCGCAGGATCGCCCGGATGCGGGCGATCAGCAGCCGCTGCGAAAAGGGCTTGGCGATGTAATCGTCCGCGCCCATCGCCAGACCCAGCGCCTCATCCAGCTCATCGTCCTTGCTGGTCAGGAAGATGACGGGAATCTGGCTCTTCTCACGCAAGCGGCGGAGCAGCTCCAGCCCATCCATGCGCGGCATCTTGATGTCGAAGATCGCCAGGTCGGGCGGGTTGTCGATCAACGCCTTCAGCGCCGCCTCGCCGTCCGCATAGACGCGCGTCACGAAACCCTCGGCCTGTAGCGCGATCGATACCGAGGTCAGGATGTTCCGGTCGTCATCGACCAGCGCAATGGTGGCCGTCATGCGACCGCTCCCGGACCCGTGTCATGCGAAAAGACCGCCATGGCCCTCGGTTAAGCCAAAGTGAGACACGGCTCAACCATCTTCGCCATACAGCGTGTTTGACGTGTTAAACAAATGGCGTATGGGACGATCCAACGCATACGTATTCGCGTGCGGTGAAACAGCGCCGGGCCGTCAGGACCCGCCGCCTTGGGGAACGAGGAAGCTCTTATGAACGAACGGATTCCGGAGATCGGTCTGCAGGCCCAGGGGATCGAGACCCGTGCCACCCTGCATTGGAACCTCGTCACCGCACGGCTGATCGAAACCGCCGTCGCGCGCGGTGAGGGCAAGCTGTCGGCCGACGGTCCGCTGGTCGTCGAGACGGGCGAGCACACCGGCCGTTCGGCGCAGGACAAGTTCATGGTCCGCGACGACACGACCCGCGACACCGTCTGGTGGGGCAAGACCAACAAGCCGATGAGCCCGGACGATTTCGCCGCGCTGAAGGCCGATTTCTTCGCCGCGCTTGGCCAGAAGGAAGACCTGTTCGTCCAGGACCTGTATGGCGGATCGCAGCCCGAGCACCGCGTCCGCGTGCGCGTCGTGACCGAGCTGGCCTGGCACAATCTGTTCATCCGCACGATGCTCGTTCGTCCCGAAGAGCATGAGCTGCGCAAGTTCGCCGCCGAATACACCATCATCGATCTGCCCAGCTTCCGCGCCGACCCCGCGCGTCATGGCTGCCGCTCTTCGACGGTAATCGCGGTCAACATGACCGAGAAGCTGATCCTGATCGGCGGCACGCGTTATGCGGGCGAAATGAAGAAGTCGGTCTTCGGCCTGCTCAACTATCTGCTGCCGACCACCGGCGTGATGCCGATGCACTGTTCGGCGAACATGGGCGCGGACGGCTCGACGGCCGTGTTCTTCGGCCTGTCGGGCACCGGCAAGACGACCCTGTCGGCCGATGCCAGCCGGACGCTGATCGGCGATGACGAGCATGGCTGGTCGGACACGGCGGTCTTCAATTTCGAGGGCGGCTGCTACGCCAAGATGATCCGCCTGTCGCCCGAGGCCGAGCCGGAGATCTTCGCGACCACCAAGCGCTTCGGCACGGTGCTGGAGAATGTCGTCATGGACCCGGTCACGCGCCAGCTCGACCTGAACGACAATAGCTTGGCCGAGAACAGCCGGGGTGCCTATCCGATCGACTTCATCCCCAATGCGTCGAAGGACAATATGGGAGGCGTACCGCGCAACATCGTGATGCTGACGGCGGACGCCTATGGCATCCTGCCGCCGATCGCCAAGCTGACGCCCGAACAGGCCATGTATCACTTCCTTTCAGGCTATACCGCGCGCGTGGCGGGTACCGAGATCGGCGTGACCGAGCCGGATGCGACCTTCTCGACCTGTTTCGGCGCGCCGTTCATGCCCCGCCATCCCTCGGTCTACGGCAATCTGCTGAAGGAGCGGATCGCCAAGGGCGGGGTCGATTGCTGGCTGGTCAACACCGGCTGGACCGGCGGCAAGTATGGCGTCGGCAACCGTATGCCGATCAAGGCGACCCGCGCGCTGCTCAACGCCGCGCTCGACGGCAGCCTGAACCAGGTCGAGTTCCGGACCGACCCGAATTTCGGCTTCCAGGTTCCGGTATCGGTGCCCGGCGTCGATGCAGCGATCCTGAACCCGCGCGACACCTGGGCGGACAAGACCGCCTATGACGCGACGGCCGCCAAGCTGGTCGGCCTGTTCAACGAGAACTTCAAGCAGTTCGCCGACCATGTCGACGAGGGCGTTCGCGCGGCGGCGCCGAAGGGTAAGGTTGCGGCCTGATGGATCGGGGAGGCGTTCTTAAGGGACGCCTCCCCGTCATTTGAAACTGGTATCCCAGGTTATCGCGAGATGATCGCCAACCCGGCAACCGCCCCCGCGAAATTTGGGATTTAGGGGCAATCGACAGCTATGCTGCCTGCACTTCCCTCTCCCCTGGATAGGGGAGAGGGTTAGCGGAGCTTGCCAGCCTGCTGGCTAGCGCAGCTTGGGTGAGGGGTTGAGCGAGCCTTTGGCTCGCGCGCTCGCAGAGCGAGCGCAACACCCCTCACCCAGCTTCGACTAGGCCTTTGCTTTCGCAAAGACCAAGTCTGCGCAACCCTCTCCCCTCTATGAGGGGCGAGGGGAAAGAATGTCGATCAGATTGACGGAAAAACCCTACTCCGCCTCCGCCTCGGTTAGATCCGCCACCGGCAGCAGCTTGGTCAGTGGACGCACCGCCTGTTCGCCGATCGGTGGCGAGTCGATGCTCTTGCCGCCGGTGTCGATATTCAACGCCTCGAAGCGTCGCGCGCTGGTCAGCACCTGGCTCTCCAGGCTGCCGACAAAGGCGTTGTAGGCCGTCATCGCGGTATCGAGGTTCTTGCCCAGCTTCGACACATGGCCGCCCATCACGGCAAGACGTGCATAGAGTTCCTTGCCCAGCGCCCCGATCTGCCGCGCTTCCTGCGCCAGCTTTTCCTGCCGCCAGACCGCCGCGACCGTCCGCGCGATCGCGATCAGATTGGTGGGCGTCGCCAGCAGCACACGCTTGTCGAACGCGAAATCCCACAGCGTCGGGTCATTCTCCAGCGCCGCCGACAGGAAATGCTCGCCGGGGACGAACATGATGACATAGTCCGGCGCGTCCTCGAACTGGTTCCAATAGCTCTTGTTGCCCAGGCCGTTGACGTGCGCGCGCATCGCGGCGGCATGGCGGGCCAGCCCCAACTGCCGCTCGGGCTCATCGACCGCGCCAAAGGCATCCTGATAGTCGTTGAGCGACACCTTGGCATCGATCACCAGTGCCTTGCCGCCCGGCACGCGCACGATCGCGTCGGGGCGCAGGCGACCGCCCTCGCCGTCATCGACGCTGACCTCGGTCTGGAAATCGGCATGTTCGGACAGACCGCAGCTCTCCAGCACGTTGCGAAGCTGCTGCTCGCCCCAACGCCCGCGCGCCTTGGGAGCGTTGCGCAGCGCATTGACCAGCTTGGCCGCCTCACCCGAGACGCGCTCCTGGCCGATCCGCATCGCCTCGATCTGACCCTTCAATTCGCCGAACGCATCGCGGCGCTCGTCCTCGACCTTGCGCACCCCTTCCTCATAGCGCTGGAGCCGCTGGTGAACGGGATCGAGCAGGGCCTTGAGCGTCTGGCCGGAGGCCTCTTCCGACTGGCGGAAGCGCGCCTCGGCGCGTTCCAGAAACTGGCGCTGGGCGACTTCCAGTGCCCGAGCAGCGGCCTCGCCAAACTGGGCGTTGATCTGTTCGCGGGCCTGCCCCAGCGCCTCCAGCGTCTGGGCATAGGCCGTTTCGCGCTCCTGCGCGCGAGCCCGCAATTCGGCCAGCTCGCGATGCGCGGCGTTGCGCTCGGCTTCGACGGCGTCGCGTGCCGCCCGGATGACATCGAGATCGGCGGCGCGGCCGCGCAGTTCGGCCAGCGCCTGAAGCGCCTCGCTCCGTTCGCGCTCGGCGGCGTCGCGGGCGGCGCGCAGCGGCTCCACTTCCCCCGCACGGGTCCTGGCGGTCGCCAGTTCGGCGGCCAGGCCATCGGCCTTTCGCCGCGCGGCCAGCCAGCCGACCACGCCCCCCAGCAACAGGGCGAGCAGGGCAACGGCGATCAATTCGGGCATTTCGACAACCTGTCAGACTGAGGGACAGGGCGGAACATAGAACGAACGAAGCCGGTCGAACAAGGTCATTCGACCGGCCGAGCCGGGAAAGGTCAGCCCTTGCGCATCTTGTTCAGCTTGCGCATCAGCATGTCGCGCTTCAACCGGCTGACATGATCGATGAACAGCACGCCGTTCAGGTGATCGATCTCATGCTGCATGCAGGTCGCGAGCAAGCCGTCGAGCTCCGCCTCATGCCCCTCGCCCTTTTCGTCCAGCCACTTCACGCGGCAGGAGGCGGGCCGCTTCACCTCGGCATATTGCTCGGGGATCGACAGGCAGCCCTCGTTATAGGTGGACAGCTCGTCGCTGACCGACAGGACTTCCGGGTTGATATAGGCCTTGGGGTTCTTGACCGGCTTGCCTTCCTCATCCTCTTCCTCCTGAAGGTCGATGACGAGAATGCGCTGATCGACGCCGACTTGAATCGCGGCAAGGCCGATGCCGTGCGCGTCGTACATCGTCTCGATCATGTCGGACACGAGCTGGCGGACGGTGTCGTCCACCGTCTCGACAGGCTTGGAGACGAGACGCAGGCGGGGGTCGGGAATTTCGACGATCGGAAGAATGGCCATGACGATTTCGCTACGGTCAGCGACCCGAACCGTCAAGCCAGCGGATCAGACCACCGGCCGCCGGGCGCGCAACGCCTGGGCCAGCGTGCCTTCATCCAGATAGTCCAGTTCGCCACCGACCGGCAGGCCATGGGCGAGCTGGGTCACGCGCACCGGGAAACGCTCGATTCGCTCGGCGATATAATGGGCGGTGGTCTGCCCCTCCAGCGTCGCGTTCATGGCCAGGACGACCTCGTCGACGCCGCCACCCTCGATCCGGCGAACCAGCGCGTCGATGGTCAGGTCTTCGGGCCGCACGCCCTCCAGCGCCGAGAGCCGCCCGCCCAGCACATGGAAACGCCCCGGAAACAGCCGCGACCGCTCCAGCGCCCAGAGGTCGGCGACCTCCTCCACCACGCACAGCGCGCCCGCGTCTCGCCTGGGGTCGGCACAGATCGCGCACGGATTGGCGGTGTCGATATTGCCACAGGTCGAGCAGGTCTCCAGCCGCTCCTCCACCGCCCCCAGCGCGGTCAGCAGCGGCACCAGCGCCGCCTCCCGCTTTTTCAGCAGGTGCAGGACCGCGCGGCGAGCCGATCGGGGGCCAAGGCCAGGAATACGCGCCAGCGCCTGGGTGAGCGCCTCGATCTCGGGGGATGCCATGTGTGAACAGATAGGGGGTTGCGCGCCGTCCCGCCAGCGCAGAGAGGCGTTGCCATGCGGATCATCTTCATGGGTACGCCGGGCTTTGCCGTCCCGGTTCTGCAAGCGCTGGTCGAGGCCGGGCATCAGGTCGTCGCCAGCTATAGCCAGCCGCCGCGTCCCGGCGGGCGGCGCGGGCGGCAGCTGGTCCCCTCGCCTGTGCAGCAGACGGCGGAAGGTCTGGGCATAACGGTGATGACGCCGGTGTCTCTGCGCTCGGCAGAGGAGCAGGCTCGGTTTGCCGCGCTGGAGGCCGATATCGCGGTGGTCGCGGCCTATGGGCTGATCCTGCCGCAGGCGATCCTCGACGCGCCGCGCCTAGGGTGCTTGAACGTCCATGGCTCGCTGCTTCCGCGCTGGCGCGGCGCGGCCCCCATCCAGCGTGCGATCCTGGCGGGCGATGTCGTGACGGGCGTAGGCATCATGCAGATGGAGGCGGGCCTCGACACCGGACCGGTCCGGCTGGAAGGATCGACGCCGATCGGACGCAAGACGACGGGCGACTTGACCGACGAACTGGCGACGATGGGGGCCGAGCTGATGGTCAAGGTCCTGGCCGACCCGGAACGCTATCCGGCGCGGCCCCAGCCTGCCGAGGGTGTCACCTATGCCGCCAAGATCGACAAGGCCGAGACGCGGCTGGATTTCGCCAGGAGCGCGGTCGAGCTGGAGCGGCAGGTCCGCGCCTTTCATCCCGCCCCCGGTGCGTGGTTCGAATATCAGGGTGAGCGGATCAAGCTGCTGTTGGCCGAGCCGGACGACGGCCATGGTGCCCCCGGCGAGGTTCTGGACGACCGGCTGACCATCGCCTGCGGCGAAGGCGCGCTCCGGCCGGTCAGCGTCCAGCGGGCCGGGCGTGGCGTATCGAGCGCCGACGATCTGCTGCGCGGCTTTGCCATCCCGGCGGGGACGCGGCTTTGACGCGATTTGCGCTGACGGTCGAATTTGACGGGCGGCCCTTCATGGGCTGGCAGCGCCAGTCGCATGGCCCCAGCGTTCAGCAGGCGCTGGAGGATGCCGTCCATGCCGTCACCGGCGAGCGCACTGCGGTTCACGCCGCCGGACGGACCGATGCGGGCGTGCACGGTCTGGCGATGCGCGCGCATGTGGACATCGCCAAGGTCATCGCCCCCTTCCGCCTGATGGAGGCGATCAACGCGCGGATCAGGCCGAACCCGGTCGCGGTGCTGAATTGCTTGACGGTGCCGGACGACTGGCATGCGCGCTTTTCGTGCATCCGGCGATCCTATGAATATCGCATCGTCAATCGCCGCGCGCCGCTGACCCATGAAACCGGATTGGCGTGGCAGGTGCCGCAGCCGCTCGACGAAGCCGCCATGGCGGACGCCGCCGCGCGGCTGGTCGGGCGGCATGACTTCACGACCTTCCGCTCGGTTCATTGCCAGGCGGACAGTCCGGTGCGGACGCTCGACCTGCTGTCGGTCGAGCGGGTCGATACACGGCTGTACATCCGCGCCGCCGCGCGGTCCTTCCTGCATCACCAGGTGCGGTCGATGGTCGGGTGCCTGGCACTGGTCGGCATGGGCCGCTGGTCACCCGGCGATGTCGAAGCGGCGCTGAACGCCCGCGACCGCGCGCAGCTGGGGCTGAACGCGCCGTCGGACGGGCTGTTCTTCGTCGCGGCGGATTATCCGGACGAAGGCTGACGCGAGAAACGGGCCGCCAGTTCGACATGGGTCGACCAGCGGAACTGGCCCACCGGCTGCACCCAGTCGAGCTGCCACCCCTGATCGACCATCGCCTTGGCATCGCGCGCGAAACTGGACGGATTGCACGAGACATAGGCGACCGCGCGCACCTCGGCGCTGGCCAGCGCATCGGCCTGATCCCGCGCGCCTGCACGCGGCGGATCGAGCACGATGGCGTCGAACCGGTCCAGCTCCGCCTTGGTCAGCGGGCGGCGGTACAGGTCGCGATGCTCTGCAAAGACCATCTTTCCTGCGCTATTCGCCGCACCCTTCAGCGACAGGATAGCATCGCGCGCGCCCTCGGCGGCATAGACCTTGCCCGGCAGCGCCAGCGCGAAGGTGCCGAGCCCGGCGAACAGGTCTGCGGTGGTGCGGGGATTGCCCACCGCCTCACGCACGGCGGCGACCAGAGCCGCCTCGCCATCGGCGGTCGCCTGTAGGAAGGCGCCGGGCGGCAGGGGAACCCCGACACCGCCCAAAGTGATCGTCACGGGCTCGGGCTCCCATCGCGTTTCCGCGCCCAGGCCGTCATCGACCGAGAAACGTGCAACGCCGTGCCGCTGGCAGAAGGCGATGATCGTCTCGGCCGCTTCCAGCCCGTCGGGTGAGAAGCTGGTGACGAGGATGTCCGCGCCCTGATCGGCCAGCGCCAGATGGACGTCGCCGCGGCGCTTGAACCCCAGCCGCTGGAGCAAAGCACGAAGCGGGGCGACCAGCGCGAACAGCGTGGGGTGAAGGATATGGCATTCGGCCATGTCGACGATGGCGTGGCTCTTTTCCTCCGAAAAGCCGATCAGCACGCGTCCGCCCTTTGCCTCAGCATGGAGGGTCGCGCGACGGCGGCTGTGCGAGGGCGAGCAATGCGCGGGGCGCAGCGGCGCGGTCAGGCCCTGCGCGTCGAGCGCGGAGGCGATGCGGTCGGTGACGAACCCGGCATAACTTTCGTCATCGAGATGCTGGAGCTGGCACCCGCCGCAGCGCGGGAAATGGCCGCAGGGCGGGGTCTGGTGATGCGGGCCGGGCATGACGGTGCCGTCGGCCGACAGGGTGTCGCCGGGTGCGGCAAAGGCGGCGTGGCGGCCGGTCGCGGTCACGCCGTCGCCCCGGGCGGCGACGCGGATGATGGTATCGCTCATGCGATCAGCCTCTGACGGCGGAAAGCGCGTCTGCCAAGTCGTCCGCGATGAAAGCCTTGCCCAGGCGTCGTGCGGCCTGGGCATGGAGCCATACCCCCGCCTCCGCCGCTGCCAGCGGTTCGAGCCCCGCCGCCAGCATTGCACCGATCGCTCCGGCCAGCACGTCGCCGGTCCCTGCGGTGGACAGCCAGGGGCTCGCCTCCGAACAGAGGATCGCCTGGCCATCGGGGGCGGCGATGACGGTATCGGCGCCCTTGTGCACGACGACCGCTCCGCTTTGCCGGGCGGCACGGCGGGTGGCGCTAAGCTTGTCGTCGGTGACTTCGCCGAACAGATGGGTGAACTCGCCGCCATGCGGGGTGAGGATCTTGGGTCCGGCATGGGCGGCCAGAGTCTCGATATCGACCGACCGGAGTGCGTCGCCATCGATGACCAGCGGTCGTCCGCTCGCAAGCGCTGCTCGAAGCCGTTGCGACGCATCGGCGTCCCGACCGAGGCCGGGGCCGATCACGACCGCACCGATCCGATCCTCGCCCAGTGCGTCTGCCCTATAGTCCCGCCGCACGATGGCGTGCGGGGCAGCCGAGCCGGATACCCCAGTGGATGCAAGGTGGAGCACATAACCCGCCCCCGCCCGCAAAGCCGCGAGCGCCGCCAGTTCCGAAGCGCCTGACATGCTGCCTGCGACGACGGCGACCATGCCACGGCTGTATTTATGCGAATTCGCATCCGGCTCGGGCAGGTTCGGTCGTGTCAGAGTACGCGCGTGCGATCGGGTAGCAACGCCGATATCCAGCAAGCGCACTTGACCCATGAGGCTGGCGGCGGGTTGCAGCAGATGCGACGGCTTCACCGCCCCCAGCGCAAGCGTGACGTCGAAGTGCGGCACCCTGCCCAGCGCCTTGCCGTTATCCGTCGCCACGCCGGTCGGAAGGTCCACCGCGATGCGCAGCCATGCCGCCTCGGCAAGTCGGGCCAGCACATTCTGGATTTCGTCGGAAGGCGGCCGCGACAGACCCGTTCCGAAGATCGCATCGACAAGGACGGGTGCAGGCGCCGCCCCATCCAGCGCTTCGACCGCGCCGCCCCAAATTGCGGCTGCCCGGCAGGCTCTGGTACTGCGCGGCGCTTCGCTGGCAGCCACCCGTACCGCCAAACCCTGCCGCTTGAGCGCCGCAGCCGCGATATAGCCATCACCGCCATTGTTGCCCGGGCCACATAGCACCAGTATCTCGCGCCCGGCGGCCAACCGGGCCACCGCCTGTGCAATGGCAGAACCGGCGCGATCCATCAGGGTCGCCTCGGTCACCTCCCCGACCATTGCCGCCTGTTCGGCCGCACGCATCTCGGCCCCGGTCAGGACGGGCAGGCCATCGATCGGGATCACCGTGTCCCCACCGTGGCAGGCAGGCGATAGCGGTCGCCACCGACTGCTATCTCAATCGTCCGGTCCCCGACGACCGTTACCGATGCGGGCTGGGCGCCGTCAGCAGCCTCTACGCCGCGCCCGTCACGCGTCACCTGAAGCCGCCGGAACCCACCATCGGGATGCCGCACGGTCAGCACGACCGCATTCCCTGCGCCCGATTGCTCCACCGTGCAGTCACGGGCGAAGGCCTGTGCCCCCGCCATTGCGCATTCGATCGCGAGACCGGGTTTCTGTTCGGCGGCGGGGCCGTTCTGTGCCGCCGCCTGCCGCTCTTCCTGTCCGCCCGAGCAGCCGGCCAGCGCCAAGGCGCCGACCAGCCACCGCGGATCAGATATCCGCATAGACGTGGCGCTCGGACTTGGCGCCGGGGTGCGTGACCGCGCCCTGATGCGCGGGGCCGACATTCTGGGCATAGCGCCACAACACACCGGCCTGATAATCGTTCACGCGCGGCGTCCAGCGCGCGCGGCGCTCGTCCAGTACGGCGGGCTCGACCAGCAGGTCGATCGTGCCCGCCTCGGCATCGATGCGGATGGAGTCGCCATTCTCAACCAGCGCGATCGGGCCGCCATCGGCCGCTTCGGGACCGACATGGCCGATGCAGAAGCCGCGCGTACCGCCCGAGAAACGGCCATCGGTGATCAGTGCGACCTTCTCGCCCAGCCCCTGGCCATACAGCGCGGCGGTGGTCGACAGCATCTCGCGCATGCCCGGACCGCCCTTCGGCCCTTCATAACGAATGACGACGACGGTGCCCTCGGTGATGGCGCGCGCCTCGACGGCGGCGAAGGCTTCTTCCTCGCAGTCGAAGACCTTGGCGACGCCCTCGAACTGGAGACGCTTCATGCCCGCCACCTTCACGATCGCTCCCTCGGGCGCCAGCGAGCCGCGCAGGCCGACCACGCCGCCCGTCGGGCTGAGCGGGGTCTTCACGTCGTAGATGACCTTCTGGTCGGGGTTCCAAGTGACCTCGTCGATATTCTCGGCCAGCGTCTTGCCGGTCACGGTGATGCAGTCGCCGTGCAGGAACCCGCCCGCCAGCAGCGTCTTCATCAGCATATAGACGCCGCCCGCCTCATACATATCCTTGGCGACATAGCGGCCGCCGGGCTTCAGGTCGGCGATATAGGGCGTGGTCTTGAAAATTTCGGCGACGTCGAACAGATCGAAGTCGATCCCCGCCTCGTTCGCCATGGCAGGCAGATGGAGCCCGGCATTGGTCGACCCGCCGGTTGCCGCCACGACGCGCGCGGCATTCTCGAACGCCTCGCGGGTGCAGATGTCGCGCGGACGGATGTTGCGTGCGATCAGCTCCATCACCTGCTCGCCCGCCGCCTCGGCGATGCCGTGGCGGTCGAGGAAGGGCGCAGGCATCATGTTGCTGTTGGGCAGCGACAGGCCGATCGCCTCGCCGACGCACGCCATGGTGTTGGCGGTGAACTGACCCCCGCACGCGCCGTGACCGGGACAGGCCACCTTTTCGAGCGCGATCAGGTCGTGGAGCGGGCAATTGCCCGCCGCATGCTGCCCAACCGCCTCGAACACGTCGACCACGGTCACGTCCCGGTCGTGATGACGGCCGGGCAGGATCGAGCCGCCATAGACGAAGATCGAGGGCACGTTCAGGCGCAGCATCGACATCATCATGCCCGGCAGCGACTTGTCGCACCCCGCAAAACCGACCAGCGCGTCATAGCAGTGGCCGCGCACCGACAGTTCGACCGAATCGGCGATGACCTCGCGGCTGACCAGCGAGGACTTCATGCCCTGATGGCCCATCGCAATGCCATCGGTCACGGTGATGGTGTTGAAACGGCGCGGCATGCCGCCACCGCGAATGACCCCCGCCTGCGCGGCATCGGCCTGCGCGTCGAGCGTGGTGTTGCAGGGGGCCGAGTTGTTGCCCGCACTCGCCAGCGCGACGAAGGGCTTGGCGATATCTTCTTCCTGGATGCCCATCGCATAATAATAGCTGCGATGGGGTGCGCGCTCCGGGCCGACGGAAACGTGGCGGGACGGCAGGCGAGACTTGTCGAATTGGCGTGTCATGGCGCAGGCCTATGTCGCCAGACAGCCCCCAGACGCAAGCAAATTTCGCAACGGCCCGCAATCCCGGGCCTTTGCAGGCGTCAGCGGGTCAGAGCGAACCCAATGCTTTCGCCACGCCATCCATCGTGAACGGCTTTTGCAGGCGGGGACGATCACGGAACCGCTCGTCCACCGCATCGTCGGCGCCGCCGGTGGCGAAGACGAACGGCACGCCACGCTCGGCCAACGCTTCGGCGACGGGGGTGCTCTTCTGGCCGCCCCGCAGGTTGACGTCGAGAATGGCGGCATCGATACCGCCCTCGGCCACCCGCGCGAGCGCATCGTCGACGCTGTCCACGGTGCCCGCGACCTGTTTGTCGAGGACGTCCAGGAAATCCTCGAGCATCATGGCGATCAGGGGTTCGTCCTCGACGATGAGGATCTGCACGGGCTCTGTCATCAGCATCGCCATAACATGCTTTGCGCCCCGCGCCAGCCGCTAGTTGCGATCCGGCCCCTGCCCGCCATCTTGCGTCAGCGCCGCCTGCGTCGCCTCGGCCAGTTGCTGGACCGAGAAGGGCTTTGGGAGAAAACCGACATTGGGCAGCGTGATCGACTTGCGCAGCTGTTCCTCGGCATAGCCCGACATGAACAGCACGGCGAGGTCGGGATAGCGTTTGCGGACCAGACCGACCATCGTCGGCCCGTCCATGGTCGGCATCACCACGTCGGAAATCAGCAGGTCGGGCTTGCCATGCTTGTCGAGCATCTCCAGCGCCGCCTCGCCATTCTCGGCGGAGATGACGGTATAGCCCTGTCGCGACAGCGCGCGTTCGGCGACGGCGCGGACCATATCCTCGTCCTCGACCAGCAGGATCGTGCCCGAGCCCCAAGGGGTCGTGACCTTGGCCGGTGGCTTTGCCGGACTTGCCTTGGTCGGCGAGACGGCCGGGGCGGCATGGACCGGCAGGTAGATGGAGAATTTCGCCCCGCCGCCCGACGGCGAATCGGCGAAGATATAGCCGCCCGATTGCTTGATGATGCCGTAGACGGTCGACAGGCCCAGGCCGGTCCCCTTGCCCAGTTCCTTGGTGGTGAAGAAGGGCTCGAAGATCTTGCCGAGGATTTCGGGTGGAATGCCGGTCCCGTTGTCGCTCATGATGAGGGCGGTGTAATCGGCGGCGGGCAGGATATCGTTGTTGAGCGCACGCGCGTCGGCCATCGACACGGCGCGCGTCTGGATGGTCAGGATGCCGCCGCCCGCCGGTTCATTCTCCAGGATCGCGTCGCGCGCATTGACCGCGAGGTTGACGACCACCTGCTCCAGCTGCCCCGGATCGGCGCGGACCGGGCCCAGATTGCGGCCATGGCTGACATCCAGCCGCACCCGCTCGCCGAGCAGCCGCTTCAGCAGGTTCGACACCTCGGAGACGACGTCGGGCAGTTGCAGGATCTGCGGCCGCAACGTCTGCTGGCGCGAGAAGGCGAGCAGCTGGCGGGTCAGGCTGGCGGCGCGGTTGGAGTTGGTGCGGATCTGCTGGATATCGTCATAGTCGCTGTCGCCGGGCGAGTGACGCATCAGCATCAGGTCGCAATGCCCGATGATCGCGGTCAGGATATTGTTGAAATCATGCGCGACGCCGCCCGCCAGCTGGCCGACCGCCTGCATCTTGGTCGCCTGCGCGACTTCGCGCTTCAGGCGGCTTTCCTCCGAATTGTCCTTCAGGCTCAGCAGCACTGCCGCTTCGCCAAGCCCGCGCGCGCCCGCGATGGTCAGCGCGACCGGCTCTTCGGGATGATCCTTCAGCCGGACGGCCATATCGGCCGAATGCGTCGCCCCGCTGGCGAAACGCCGGATCGCATCCGCCACCGCCGCCTTGTCCTCGCGCACCACCAGATCGCCCGGATAGAGCGGCGGCGCGGTGCCGTTGACCCCGGCGGCGCGCATAAAGGCCGAGTTCATCTGGATGAAGCGCCCGTCGCGGTCGACCAGCGCGATCCCGAAGGGCATCAGCGAGACGAGGCCACGAACATGGCTGCCCGCGCTCGTGCCTGTGGGGGCGATTAGTTGCTCATCTTCGTCGAGCAGCGCGACCAGCATCGGCGCGGCCTCCCCCTCGACAAAGGGAATTTGCAGGATGCGCAGGGGCTTGCCTTCGCCCTTCGCCAGTTCGGCGGCGAAGCGGACCTGCCCGCCCGGATCATGGGCCAAGAAGGTCGCGAAGTCGCGGCCGACGATCGAGATCATCTCGCCGCCCATCGCCCGAGCGCACAGCACGCGGTTGGCAGCGCGCACCCGGCCGTCGGGCGCGATCAATGCCGCCATGATGCCCGCCGTGCCCAGTCGGTCGCCATGGATGCCGCCGATCAGCCGCTCGACCGTCTCGGCCATGTCCTGTTCCTCGGCGATGGCGAAGCGCCAGACCAGCAAATCGGCCTCGTCACCGGCGCGCGTGACCAGCACCGACAATTCGGTGCCCATCACCGCGATCCGGTCCGCCCGGCCCAGCCTGTCGCGCCAGGCGGTCCGTCCAGCCTCCGCCAGCGTCTCCACCGACGCCGCATCGAGCGGCACGCCCGGCGGGGTCGGCATCGTCGGGAAGAGCGAGGCATAGGCGTCATTGGCGCAAACCAGCCGCCCGGCCCGGTCCGTGACGGCGATCGCATCCAGGCTGGCATCCGCCACGACGCGGGCAAAATCCCAGTCGACGCTGCGTCGGCTATGCTCGACCTTCGGCGTCAGGATGCGCCAGACCAGGATGACACCAAAGGCCAGCAGCGCGGCCGCCAGAAACCCCGCCGCGACGACCCAGCTGCGGATCGCCACGAACAACAGGGCGGCCGCGCCCGCTCCGCTCGCGACCGATACGGCGGCGGCAACGCGGGTGGGGTGAAATCTCTCGAGGGACGCGATCGCCATCGCTAACCCATCATCCGGCAACCCGGCATGGTCAAGCCCGATCCCTCGGACGGACGGCCCATGCCGGGAAGCGGATGCCGTTTACCAGATCCGGACGCGCTGTTCCGGCGTCAGATACAGCTTCTCGTCCGGCTTGGGGCTGTAGGCCGCATACCAGGGGTCGAGATTGCGCACGACCCAGGCGCGCTGCTGCGACGG
Source organism: Sphingomonas sp. Xoc002 (assembly GCF_050408055.1). NCBI lineage: Bacteria > Pseudomonadati > Pseudomonadota > Alphaproteobacteria > Sphingomonadales > Sphingomonadaceae > Sphingomonas > Sphingomonas sp. Xoc002. The sequence continues at coordinate 2,039,232 of NZ_CP191175.1, forward strand.
CGAGTGCGGATCGGTCAGCAGCCGGTTGCGAAGATTCGCCTCGCGATAATTGCGCCGCCAGACCTGCGCCCAGCCCAGATAGAAGCGCTGGTCGCCGGTGAAACCGTCGATCACCGGCGCCGCCTTGCCCTTCAGCGAGGCGTGATAGGCATCATAGGCAACCGACAGGCCTGCCAGATCCGCGACATTCTCGCCAAGGGTCAGTGCCCCCTTCACATGCAGGCCGGGCAGCGGCTCATAGGCGTCATATTGCTTCACCAGAGCGCCGGTGCGTTCCTTGAACGCCGCGACGTCCTTGGCCGTCCACCAGTCGGTCAACTGGCCGTGCGCATCGAACTTCGAACCCTGATCGTCGAAATGATGGCTGAGTTCGTGGCCGATCACCGCGCCGATCCCACCGTAATTGACCGCCGGATCGGCCTTCGGATCGAAGAAGGGCGGTTGCAGGATCGCGGCGGGGAAGACGATCTCGACCATGCCGAAATTGGCATAGGCGTTCACCGTCATCGGGGTCATGCCCCATTCCCAACGCTGGATCGGCTTGCCGAGATGGCCGATATTGTCCTCGTGCCGCCACTGGGCCGCGCGCAGTGCGTTGCCGAAGGCGTCGCCGCTGACGATCTTCAGGCCCGAATAATCCTTCCAGCGATCGGGATAGCCGATCTTGGGGGTGAAGGCGGCCAGCTTGGCATGGGCCTTCGCCTTGGTTTCCGGGGCCATCCAGTCGAGCTGGTCGATCCGCTTGCCCATCGCGGCCAGGACGTTCTTCACCAGCGCATCGGCGGCCAGCTTGGTCGCGGGCGGGAAGTAGCGCGCGACATAGACCTTGCTCACCTCGTCGCCGAGCGCGCTGCTGGTGAAGTCGACCGCCCGCTTCCAGCGTTCCTGCTGCTGCGGGGTGCCCGACAGGACGGTGCCGTAAAAGGCGAACTGCTCGCGGTCGAACTGGGCGGGCAGGACATCGGCGAACTCGTCGAGTGAGCGGAGCAGCAACTGGTCCTTCAGCACCGCGATCGGCGTCGACTGGATCAGCGCGGCGATACCCGTCACCGCCGTCGGCTGCGCGACGACCAGCGTATCGACCGGCGTGCCCACGCCCTTCAAATAGGTCGCGAAGTCGAAGCCCGGCGCGCTCTTCGCCAGATCGGCCACGGTCATCTTGTTGTAGGTCTTGGTCCGGTCGCGGCTGTCGATCCGGGTCCAGTGCACCTTGGCGATCTCCGTCTCGAAGGCGACGACCGCCTGGGCCCGTGCCTCGGCATCGGGTTCGCCCGCCATGGTCAGCATCTTGGACAGATGCGCCTGATAGGCTGCGCGCTGGGCGGCGATCTTCGGATCGTCGCTGAGGTAATAGTCGCGGTCCGGCATTCCCAGACCCGCCTGGCGCAGACCGACGGTGTAGAGATTGGGCTGGCGTGCATCCTGCCCGACACCCGAGCCGAAGGGGATGCCGACGCCGTTGCGATCCGCCTCAGCGAGCAGGGTGGCATAGCCCGACTTGTCGGTCAGCCCCTTGATCCGGTTCAGCCAGGGCTGGATCGGTGCCAGTCCCTTTGCCTCGATCGCGGCGGTGTCGAGATAGGTGGCATAGGCGGTACCGATCTGGTTCCGCTGCCCCTTGGCCTGTTCCAGGATGGTGTGGGTCCGCTCCCGCGACAGGTCGGCGAGCTTGTCGAACGCACCATAGCTGGACTTGTCGGCGGGGATGGCCGTGGTCTTCGCCCATTCGCCATTAGCAAAGGCATAGAAGTCGTCACCAGGGCGGACGGACTTGTCCATGCCCTTTTCGTCGAAGCCGAACCGCCCATAGGTCGGGCCGTTGGCAGTGGCGGGGCGGTCTTGCGCGTTCAGCGCCACGGCCCCCGTGATCGCGGTCGCGCCGAGCAGCGCGGCGATAGCCAAGCTCTTCATCACTCTCTCCAAAACGCAAAAAAGGCCCTCCGGTCGGTGCCGGAGGGCCTGTCATTCAGTCGATCACCAGATGCGGACGCGCTGCTCGGGCGTCAGCGCCATCTTGTCGGTCGGCTTGACGCCGAACGCCGCATACCAGGGGTCGAGGTTGCGCACGGTCAGCACGCGCTCATGTCCCGGCGAGTGCGGATCGGACAGCAGCGCCTGACGCAGTGCCGGCTCGCGCCATTTGGTCCGCCACACCTGCGCCCAGCCATAATAGAAACGCTGGTCGCCGGTCGTGCCGTCGATCACCGGTGCCGCCTTGCCGCCCAGCGACTTGTGATAGGCGTCGAGCGCGACGGTCAGGCCCGCCAGATCGGCGATATTCTCGCCCAGCGTCAGGCCACCCTGGATATGCTGGCCGGGCAGCGGCTCATAGGCATCATATTGCTTCACCAGCGCGTCGGTGAAGGTCTTGAACCGCGCGACATCCTGCGCCGTCCACCAGTCGGTCAGCTTGCCGGTCGCGTCGTACTTCCGGCCCTGATCGTCGAAGTGGTGGCTGATCTCGTGCCCGATCACCGCGCCGATGCCGCCATAGTTGACCGCCGGATCGGCCTTCGGATCGAAGAAGGGCGGCTGGAGGATCGCCGCCGGGAACACGATCTCGTTCATCGGCGGGTTGGCATAGGCATTGATCGTCATCGGCGTCATGAACCATTCGCCGCGATCGATCGGCTGGCCCAGCTTGTTCAGGTCCCGCTGGAACTCGAAGGCATTGGCGCGCGCGACATTGCCGACCAGATCACCGCGCTGGATCTGCAGCGCGGAATAATCCTTCCACTTGTCAGGATAGCCGATCTTGGGCGTGAAGGCGGCGAGCTTGGCCAACGCCTTCTGCTTGGTCTCGGGCGCCATCCATTCCAGATTGCGCAGCCGGTCGCCCATCGCCGAGATCAGGTTCTTGACCAGCGCGTCGGCGGCGGCCTTCGACTCCGGCGGGAAATACTTGGCAACGTACTGCTTGCCGACTTCCTCGCCAAGGCCGTTGGAGACGAGGCCGACGCCGCGCTTCCAGCGTGCCTGCTGCTCGGGCGTGCCCGACAGGGTGGTACCGTAGAAGGCGAAGTTGGTCTTGTCGAAATCACTCGAAAGATAACCCGCATAGCTGCGCAGCACCTTCAGCATCGCATAGTCCTGAAGGACGTTCAGCGGCGCTTCGCTGTACAGCTTGGCTTCGCCGGTGATCGCGCTGGGCTGCGCGACCAGATAGGCGGAGCGGCCCGAGACGCCCAGCGTCTGCATATATTGCGCCCAGGGGAAGCCGGGCGCCTTGGTGGCGAAATCCGCCGCCATCCACTTGTTGTAGGTCTTGTCCGCGTCACGGCTCTCGATGCGGGTCCAGTGAACGCCCGCCAGCCCCTTTTCGAAGTTGAACACGGCCGCCGCACGCGGCTCGGCATTGGGTTCGCCCGCCAGCGTCAGCATCTTGGCGAGATAGGCCTGATAGGCGGTCCGGATCGTCGCCAGCTTGGCGTCGTCCTTCAGATAATAGTCGCGGTCGGGCAGGCCCAGGCCGCTCTGGCCGAAGTTCGGGATATAGGTGTCGGGCGCCTTGTCGTCCTGGCCGATATAGACGCCGAAGGGCGCACCGACTCCCTGACGCTGGAGCTTGGCCATCTCGACGGCCAGCGCGTCACGGCTCTTGGTCGCCTTGATGGCGCTCAGCCACGGCTTGACCGGGGTCGCGCCCTTCGCATTGACGGCGGCCTCGTCCATGAAGCTGGCGTAGAAGTCGCCCGCCTTGTTGCCCGGCTGCTTGGTCGCCTCGTCCAGGATGGTGCGCGTCTGCTCCAGCGAGCGGTCCTGCAGGACGTGGAACATGCCGTAGGACGAGCGATCGGCGGGGATCGTCGTGCCCTTGTACCAGGTCCCGTTCGAGTAATCGAAAAAGTCGTCGCCCGGCTTCACGGCCGTATCGCGGCCCGCCATGTCGAAACCGAAATCGCCGATCTCGGGACCGTTCTTGGCATTGGGCTTCACCGGGCCCACGGCGGCCTTGTCGACAGGGTTCGCCGTCTGGGCCATGACGGGGGAAATGGCGGTCGTAAGAAGAGCGGCGATCAGCAGAGAGCGCATCTGAATTCCCGAAAAGGAGATGGATGCCGCTGTTGTAGCGAGCCGATACGCCCAGTCAAACCGTTAGAAAGTCACGTCAAACCGCGATACCGCTATCAGATTGCCACGCTTTTCCGTCGGTTGCGCCATTTGCGCGCGATCCAGACGCGCCAACCGAGCGCCGAGGCGGCATAGCCGATCACCGCGCACCCGCCGGTCAGCACGCACAGGCCCAAGCCGAAGGCAGGCCCCTGCTCCCACAGCCAGTGAAACGCGCTCAACGCCCATTGCAGCCAACCGGTCGCGGCTTCGGCCACCGGCTGGGTGTTGATCGGCGTTTCGCTGCGCAACAGGAAGGTGCCGATGCGATAGGCGATGACCCAGATGATCGGCGTGGTCAGCGGATTGGTGATGAAGGTCGTCAGCGCCGCGACCGGCACATTGGCGCGGAAGGGCAGCGCGAAGACCGCAGCGATCGCGATCTGCGCGACCGGGAACAGGAACCCCGCGACCACCCCCAGCGCGACGCCACGCGGCACCGACCGCCGGGTGAAGCGCCACAGCTCGGGCGCCAGCACACGGTGGGCGACCGGCCGGAGCAGCCGATTGTTTTCCATCGAATCGCGGGTCGGCATGTTGCGCCGGACCCAAGCCAGGGAACGGCCCCACAAGGTGGGCACGGCCGAGGCCATCAGCCGCGATCGCGCAGGATACGGCCCTGCTCACGCTTCCAATCGCGTTCCTTGATCGAATCGCGCTTGTCGTGCGCCTTCTTGCCCTTCGCCAATGCCAGCTCCACCTTCGCGCGACCGCGCGAGTTGAAATAGATCATCAGTGGCACCAGGGTCATGCCCTCGCGCGCCACCGCACCGTGGAGCTTTTTTATTTCGCGCTCATGAAGGAGCAATTTACGAGGGCGCTTGGCTTCGTGATTGAAGCGGTTGCCGTGGCTGAATTCGGGCACGTTGGAATTGACCAGCCACACCTCTTCCCCGCGCACCTCGGCATAGGATTCCGCGATCGACCCCTCGCCGAAGCGAAGCGACTTCACCTCGGTCCCGGTCAGGGCGATACCGGCCTCATAGGTCGTCTCGATGGCATAATCGAAGCGGGCGCGCCGGTTCTCGGCGACGATCTTCTTCTTGTCGAACGTTTGGGGTTTCGGGCGCATGGACGGGCCGATGTAGGCGCTGAATGCCGTCATGAAAAGCCGCTGATGACGGCATCATCCCGTTTCTGGATCGGGGCGTTCAGGGCTTGCGGCGGCCACCCAGCGGGATGGTTAGCCGGATCATGGCCCGCTTGCTCGGCATGCCGCCGACATCCACCTGCTCGGCCTCCGCGGAAACCGTGCCGACGCCCGCTATGTCCGTGCGCGCCTTCGGTAGGGCCATGGGTTTGGAATAATCGGGAATGGTGCCGATCCGGTCCGCGTCGGACGAGCGGCCGCAGACCACCACATCGTCGCCCGTATCGCCGGGCGGACAACGCCGCGCCGTCGACGGCTTGCGCGGCGCGGGCAGGACGGGCCCGGCCACGGCACCCGCCTGCAAAGCGATCATCACCAGCGTCCACATCGGCCGACTCTCCCCATGCCGCCCATCGATCACACCGATGGTCGGCCGGGATTGCGGCCGAAGGAAGGCCGGGAAACGAACGTTGGGGTCAGATCAATCCGGCATGGGCCAGCGCCGCATCGACCTGCGCGCGCGAAGCCTCGGACGGCCAGGTCATGGGCAGGCGCACGCCTTGCGGGAAGTGCGGCATGATGCGGCTGAGCGCGTATTTGACCGGGCCCGGCGAGGCGTCGGTGAACATCGCCTCGTGCAGCGGGAACAGCCGGTCGTGCAGTTCCAGCGCCCGCGCCATGTCGCCGGCCGCGCAAGCCGCCTGGAAGTCGGCGCACAAGCGCGGGGCGACATTGGCCGTCACCGAGATGCAGCCCACCCCGCCCATCGCGTTGAAGGCGAGCGCCAGGTCGTCATTGCCCGACAGCTGACAGAAATCAGGCCCCAGCGCCCCGCGATGATGCGACACGCGCGCAAGCGCCCCGCTGGCGTCCTTCACGCCGACGAAGACTTGCGGCGCCGCCTTGACGACGCGGATCAGCGTCGCGGGCTGGATGTCGGTGACGGTGCGCCCGGGCACGTTATAGAGGACGATGGGCAGCGGCGCGTTCTTGGCCAGTTCGGCGAAGTGGAGCGCGATACCCTCTTGACTCGGCCGGTTGTAATAAGGCGGCACCATCAGCGCAGCGTCGGCACCCGCTTCCTGCGCGGCCTTCAGGTTTTCGATCGCGACGATCGTGTCGTTCGAGCCTGCGCCCGCGATCACCGGCACCCGGCCGCGCGCCTGGTCGACGCAGACGCGCACGACGTGGAAATGCTCGTCCTTGGGCATGGTCGCCGCTTCGCCCGTCGTGCCGCAGGCGACCAGCGCCGTCGACCCTTCCGAAATCTGCCATTCGACGAAATCCCGGAATTTCGCCTCGTCGAACGCTCCGCCGACATGACCGCCCTGATCGTCGAACGGCGTCACAAGCGCCGGAATGGACCCTGAAAACATGAGAGGAAATGCGCTCCTGCTGCGCCGAGTGGGACAATTTGTTCAGGACATGTACGGGTAGAGTCCCTATTCTGTCCACCATGATGGCATTGACGAAGGCGGGGGCGCTCCTCGCGACATTGGCTGGATCGATGATCACGCCGGGCGGGCAGGACCAGCTCGACCGGTATCGCACGCAAATGGCGAATATGAGCCCCAACCAGTCGACGCAGGGGATGCCCGCCCCCGCCGACGGGGCGATCGCGGCGGCGCTGGCCCAGTGGCGCGCGCTGCAACAGACCGATTCGCTGCCCTTCGACAGCTATGCCGGGTTCCTGATGGCGCATCCCGGCTGGCCCGGCGAAGCGGGCAACCGCCGCGCCGCCGAAAAGCAGGCGGCGAACTTCACCGCCGCACCGTCGAGCATCGTCGCCTATTTCCGTCGCTTCCCACCCCAGTCGGCGGCGGGCGGCGTGGCCTATGCCCGTGCCCTGCTGGCGACCGGCGCACCGGCGGACGCGGCGCAGGCCGCGCGAACGGCCTGGCGGCGCGGCGCGCTATCGCCGAATGACGAAGCGCTGGTCATGTCGACCTTCGCCTCCGCGCTGACGCCGGAGGATCAGGATGCGCGGATGGATGCGCTGCTCTGGTCGGGGCAGACAAGTGCGGCGGCGCGACAGCTGAATTATACCAGCGTGGCGCGACGTCCGATCTTCGCGGCCCGGCTGGCTTTCCGCACCAAGTCGGTGGATGCGCCCAGCCTGTCAGCGTCGACCGCCGAGCTTTATGCCAATGATGCGGGCTATGTCGCCGACCGCGCCAGCTGGCTGCGCGACACCGGTGACAGCCTGACCGCACGGTCGTGGCTCGCCCGGACGCGGCAACTGGCGACGCGCCCCGGCAATGTCGAGAAATTCTACGAGGCGTTGCTGGTCAACGCACGGGCGGCAGCGGCCGATGGCCAGTTGCAAACCGCCTATGACATCGCACGGCAGGTCGATGACGCCTATCCGGCGGGCACCGACGTCTCGACCAAGCCTTATGGCGAGCGCGACGACTATACGAGCCTGGTCTGGCTGGCCGGGCAGAGCGCGATGAAGCTGGCGCGCCCCGCCGATGCGATGACGCTGTTCGACCGGTACGGCCGGGGGAGCCAGTCGCCGCAGACCCGCGCGAAGGGCTTTTACTGGGCGGGTCGCGCGGCCGAGGCGGCGGGTCGGTCGACCGAGGCGGCAGGTTTCTACGGCCGGGCCGCGCAGTATCGTGACCAATTCTATGGCCAACTGGCGCTGGAGCGGACCGGCCGCCCGCTCGTCGCGCCGCCCGCGATCGCCGCGACCAATGTCGCGCCCGCCGTGCGCGCCGCCTTCGATGCGCGCGAGACCGTGCGCGCCGCCAAATTCCTGGGCATGATCGGCCAGTGGCAGGACCAGAGCGCCTTCATTCGCCAGATCGCGGCCGATGCGGAGGACGAGAACGACCATCTCCTCGCCGCCGACCTGTCGCGGAGCATCAACCGTCCCGACCTGGCGGTCATGGTCGGGCGCAGCGCGATGCAGAACGGGCTGACCGATTATTCGGCGGCCGGCTTCCCGACCATCCCGGTCCCGAGCGGCTATGAGCAGAGCTGGACGATCATCCATGCCATTGCGCGGCAGGAAAGCCAGTTCGACCGTGCCGCCGTCAGCCATGCGGGCGCGCGCGGGCTGATGCAGCTGATGCCCGCCACCGCCGCCGAGCAGTCGGGCAAGATCGGCCTGTCCTACTCACCCGCCGCACTGACCACCGATCCGAACCTGTCGATCCAGCTGGGCGCCAGTTACTTCGAGAGAATCCGCAACAATTACGGCAGCTATCCGCTTGCGATCGCCGCCTATAATGCGGGGGGTGGCAATGTGAACAAGTGGCTGCGCGCCAATGGCGATCCGCGCACCGGCACCGTCGACATCGTCGACTGGATCGAGTCCATCCCCTATATGGAGACGCGCAACTACGTGCAGCGGGTGCTGGAGAATGCGGTCGTCTATGACCTGATGAACCCCGCCCGCGCGACCAGCCGGGGACCTACGCCGCTCAGCTGGTATCTGGGCAAGTCGTCGCGGCCGGGTTGATCGCGGCTACATAGGCAATAGAGGGGGGCGATGGATCGTCCCAACTATATCACCCCGGCAGGCTATGCCGCGCTGCGTCAGGAATATGAGGCGCTATTCGCGGTCGAGCGCCCCAAGCTGGTCGACACGATCGCCTGGGCGGCGGGCAATGGCGATCGATCCGAGAATGGCGACTATATCTATGGTCGCAAGCGGCTGCGCGAGATCGACCGGCGGCTGGGCTGGCTGTCCAAGCGGATGAAGGCCGCCAAGGTGATCGATCCTGCCCGGCAGGAGGATCGCGGCAAGGTGTGGTTCGGCGCGACCGTCACCATCGCGGACGAGGATGACAATGAGCGCGTGCTGACGCTGGTCGGCGATGACGAGGCCGATGCGGGCCAGGGACGCGTCGGCTGGAACGCCCCGCTCGTCCGGGCGCTGCGCGGGGCGTCGGTCGGCGATCTGCGGCGCGTGACGCTGCCCGCGGGCGAGCGCGAATATGAGGTGATCGCCATCGCCTATCCCGATCCGTAACCGCATTCGCAACGGTTCGTTTCGCATCCGGTTCTTGCTGCGATTCAGACGGAAGGCAAAATATGCTCAAGGGACGGCGATCGTCGCGGTCCTTCGTGAATGAGTATCGGCCATGCCCGTCCCCGCCCGTTTCTCCGCCCCGCTTCTGTCGCTGTTCCGCGCCGTCTTCGGCCTGATGTTCCTGGCGCATGGCGTCTCGAAATTCTTCGGGCTTCCCCCCTTCCCCATGCCGCTCAATCCCTTGCTGACGGCGGCGGGCGTGTTGGAACTGGTCGGCGGCGCACTGCTGTTCGTCGGACTGTTCACGCGACCGGTGGCCTTCCTCCTGTCGGGCCAGATGGCGCTCGCCTATTTCATGGCCCATGCACCACAGAATTTCCTGCCGCTGGCCAACGGTGGCGAGGCGGCGATCCTCTATTGCTTCGCCTTTCTGTACCTCGCGGCGGCGGGTAGCGGTTCGATCGGCGTCGATGCGATGCGGCGTGGCGGCTGATCCGTTGCTCTGATAGTCAGGGCGGCATGAACGCCCTGACCCGCAACATCGCGCTGCTCATCGATGCCGACAATGCCCAGTCGGCGGCCATCGACCCCGTCCTGACGGTGCTTGCCGAGCTGGGCACGGTTAATGTCCGCCGCGCCTATGGCAACTGGTCCAAGCCCGGCCTGAAGGGCTGGCGCGACGTCATGGTCAAGCACGGGATCGAGCCGCAGCAGCAGTTCGACCTGACCAAGGGCAAGAACGCCACCGATATGAAGATGACCATCGATGCGATGGACCTGTTGTTCCGGGGCCGGATCGACGGGTTCGGCATCATGTCGTCGGACAGCGACTTCATGCCGCTGGCTACGCGCATCCGGCAGGACGGCTTTCCCGTCTATGGCTTCGGCAACAGCCGTACGCCCGAGGCATTCAAACAGGCATGCAGCCGCTTCATCGATGTCGGCGCGCTGATCGGCGAAGCGACCCGCCCCGCCAGCGCCAAGCCGGTTTCGGCCGATGTTCCGCTCGCCGACTCGCTGCCGCCCTCGATCGAACAGGCGAAGCGCACGGCGGGCACCCCGCGTCCGATCGACGAGGAACTGCTCAAGCTGCTCGTCGACGCCTATAATTCCGTAAAGCGTGACGAGCGGGGCTTTGCCAGCCTGTCGGCGATGGGCCAGCTGGCGGGCAATCGGTCGAGCTTCGACACGCGCAATTTCGGCTTCAAGCGGCTGTCCGACCTGATCGAGGCAGTCCCCAATTTCCAGACCGAGCGGCGAGAGGATGGCCGGACCTTCGTGAAGCGGGTGCGGTGAACGATCAAACTCCCTCGTAAGGGAGGAATCGGTTCAGTCCCTCGGATCGGGCATGGTCAGCGTCGCACAGGTGCCCGGCGATGCATCGTCGAACCGCACCTCACCCCGCAACTGCCGGGCAAGGCTGGTGATCATCCGCATGCCCAGGCTGTGGCGGGAAGCGACCTTCATGTCGAAATCAGCGGGCAACCCCTTGCCCTTGTCGCGCACCGACAGGACGATCTGCCCATCCCGCGCGTGAAGGCACACATCGATCACGCCGCCTTCCTCGCCATAGGCATATTTGATCGCGTTGGTCAGCAACTCGGTCAGCATCAATCCGATGGGGATCGCGGTATCGGCGTTCATCTCGATCGCCTCGATATCGCAATGCACCTCATGATCCTTGGCCTGCTGGGCCAGTTGCTCCGCGATGCCGCAGGCCAGATCGTCGAGCGACACCATGCCGACCCGCTCGCTACGCCACAGCCGGTCATGGGTCTGCGCGATGGCCGCGATCCGCGCCTGCGCGTCGTTCAGCATCCTCAGGACGCGGGGGTCGTCATCCTCCTGCTTCTGGAGGTTCAGCATCGCCGACACCAGGGCCAGGCTGTTCTTGACCCGGTGGCTGGCTTCGCGGGTCAGGAGCTGCTGATGCTCCACCGCCTCGGCCAGACGGCGCTCGGCCTCCTGCCGCTCGATGGCGACGCCGATCAGATTGGCGAACCCCTGCATGAAGGCGAGGTCGGCCTCCTCGAAACGGCCCTCATCCGGGCTGTCGACCTCCAGCACGCCGTAACGCTGGCCGGATGCCTCGACCAGCACGTTGATGGCTCGGCGGATCTTGTGGTCGGCCATGAACTGCGGCGTCCGGAACCGCTCTTCCTGGTCGAGATGATTGGAGATGACCCCCTGCCCGGTCTGGAGTGCAAAGCCCGCAGGTGAGCCCATATCAGTGCGCATCTCGGTCGAGCCGACGACACCCGGCCCCCAACCCACGCCCGTGCGAACCAGAAGCGTTTCCTGGTCCGCCTTGTATTCCAGAAACTTGCAGAAGGAAGATCGCATCCCTTCTGCACAAAGCTCGGTCGCCCGCTGGAGCATCGGGTCCAGGTCGCGGGCGCGCAGCGCCTCGATTCCGAAGGCGGCGAGGACGGATTGTTGGCGGAGCCGATAATGCAACTGCCCTGCGCCGGCGATCTCACGATCCTCGCCTTGCGCCTGCTCCACTACCGCCATTCCCAACCGCGCCCTTTGTTACCCTGTCGTTATAACGGTCGAAATGGGAATTGGCCGCATCGGTTTAAAGCCGTGGGCCAGCCCCCGATATGACGACGCCCTCCCCGATCGCTCGGGAAGGGCGCCATCCGAAACCGACGTCGCTGGGATCAGCGGGTCAGTTTCTTATAGGCCAGACGCGTCGGACGATCGGCGGCATCGCCCATGCGGCGACGCTTGTCCTCTTCATACGACTCGTAATTGCCTTCGAACCATTCGACATGGCTGTCGCCCTCGAACGCCAGGATGTGCGTGCAGAGGCGGTCGAGGAAGAAGCGGTCGTGGCTGATGACCACGGCGCAGCCCGCGAACGTCTCCAGCGCCTCTTCCAGCGCGCGCAGCGTTTCCACGTCCAAGTCGTTGGTCGGTTCGTCGAGCAGCAGGACGTTGCCGCCCTCCTTCAGCATCTTGGCCATGTGGACGCGATTGCGCTCACCGCCCGACAGCTGGCCGACCTTCTTCTGCTGGTCGGGGCCACGGAAGTTGAACGCGCCGACATAGGCGCGCGTGCCCAGCTCCTGCTTGCCGAAGCGGAAGACCTCCAGTTCGTCGGAGATTTCCTGCCAGACATTCTTGTTGGGATCGAGTTCGTCGCGGCTCTGGTCGACATAGCCGAGCTTGACGGTCGAGCCGATCTCGATGGTGCCCGCGTCGGGCTGTTCCTGGCCGGTGATCAGCTTGAACAACGTCGACTTACCCGCGCCGTTCGGCCCGATCACGCCGACGATACCGCCCGGCGGCAACATGAAGTCGAGACCTTCGAACAGCAGCTTGTCGCCGTACGACTTGGTCAGGCCCTTGGCCTCGATCACCTTGCCGCCCAGACGCTCGGGGATCTGGATCAGGATCTGCGCCTTGCCCGCGACGCGGTTCTCCTGCTTCTCCATCAGCTCCTCGAACGCGCGGATACGCGCCTTCGACTTGGTCTGGCGCGCCTTGGGCGTCTGACGCATCCAGGCCAGCTCGTCGGCGATCGCCTTCTGCTTGCCCGCCTCGTCGCGCTCTTCCTGCTCCAGGCGCTTGGCCTTCTTTTCCAGATAGCCGGAATAGTTGGATTCATAGGTGTAGTAACGGCCGCGATCGAGCTCGAGCACCCAGTTCACGACGTTGTCCAGGAAGTAACGGTCGTGGGTGACGAGGATGACGTTGCCGGTATACTCCTTGAGATAGTTCTCAAGCCACGACACGCTCTCGGCGTCGAGGTGGTTGGTCGGTTCGTCGAGCAGAAGGATGTCGGGCTTTTCGAGCAGCAGCTTGCAGAGCGCGACGCGGCGCTTCTCACCGCCCGACAGGCGGGTGACGTCGGCATCGCCCGGCGGGCAGCGCAGCGCTTCCATCGCCTGTTCCAGCTGGCTGTCGAGCGACCAGCCGTCGACCGCATCAATCTTGGCCTGAAGCTCGCCCATCTCTTCCATCAGGGCGTCGAAATCGGTGTCGTCCTTCGGATCGCCCATCTCGGCCGAGATGGCGTTGAAGCGATCGACCAGATCGGCGATCGGGCGCACGCCGTCCTTGACGTTGCCCATCACGTCCTTCGACGGATCGAGCTGCGGCTCCTGCGCCAGATAGCCGACGCGGACACCCTCGGCGGCCCAGGCCTCGCCGGTGAAATCGGTGTCCATGCCCGCCATCACCTTCATCAGCGTGGACTTGCCCGCGCCGTTCGGGCCGATGATCGCGATCTTCGCGCTCGGCAGGAACTGAAGGTGGATGTTGTTGAGGACAGGCTTGTTGGCGCCGGGGAAGGTCTTGGTCAGACCCTTCATCACATAGGTATATTGGACGGCCATGGCGGCGCGGGGCTCCGTGCTTTTGCGACTGTGGGATATTTGCCCGCCCATGTAGTGGTTGCGCGGGCGGTTGGCAAACGGGACCGGCTGCGTAACACTCCGGCCCATGAAGCGCTTTCTTCTCGCGGCCTTGACCGCCTCCGCCCTGTCCTCCCCCACCTTGGCGCAGCGGACCCCTCCGCCCCCGCCCGCCACCGTCGCACCCGAGATCGAACGGCTGCGCGATGCGGCGCTGAACGATACGGTCGCCTGGGATATCGTCGAGGGCCTGACGACCGAAGTCGGCCAGCGGCTGGCGGGCACCGAAGCCGAGGCGCGCGCCCGGGCATGGTCGGTCGCCAGGCTGACGGCGCTGGGGTTCAAGAATGTGCGGATCGAGCCCTATCGGATGCCGGTGTGGGAACGCGGCGCGGAGAGTGCGGAAATCCTGGCCCCCTTCCCGCAGAAGCTGACGCTGGCCGCGCTGGGCAATTCGGGTGCGACACCGGCGGGCGGTCTGACCGGCGAAGTCGCGGTCTTCGCCAGCATGGCGGCGTTCCAATCGGCGCCTGATGACGCAATCCGGGGCAAGATCGTCTATATCGGCAACGCCATGCCCCGGACCCAGGACGGATCGGGCTATGGCGCCTATGGCACGGCGCGCTTCACCGGCCCCGCGCTGGCGGCCAGGCGCGGCGCGGTTGCGATCGTCATCCGTTCGATCGGCACCGACCATCATCGCTTCCCCCATACCGGCACGACCAACTTCCCCGAAGGCGTGAAGCCCATCCCTGCGGCCGCCCTTCCCGTTCCGGACGCCGAGCAACTGGAACGAATCGCCAGCCGGGGCCAGCCGATCCGCATGAAGCTGGTCCTCACCCCGCGCATGGTCGGCACCCGCGAATCAGGCAACGTGATTGCCGAGGTGCCCGGCAGCGATCCGTCGGCGGGTATCGTGCTGGTCGGTGGCCATCTCGACAGCTGGGACCTGGGGACGGGGGCGATCGACGATGCCAGCGGGATCGCGATCACCGCCGCGGCGGCCAAGCGGATCATGGACGCGGGGCAGCCACGCCGCACCATCCGCGTCGTCTGGTTCGGCGCCGAGGAGGTCGGCGGCATGGGCGGCGAGGCCTATGCCAAGGCCCATGCCGGTGAGCGGCATGCCACGGCATCGGAAAGCGACTTCGGCGCGGACCGGGTCTGGCGGTTCGAGGTCAACCTGCCCACCACCGCCAAGCCGGTCGCGGACCGGTTGCAGACCGCACTGGCGCCGCTGGGCATCGCGCGGGGCAGCGGCCTGGGCGGTGACGGCACCGATATCGGCCCGACGATCAAGCTCGGGACCGCCGGGATCGACCTGAACCAGTCGGGATGGGATTATTTCGATACCCACCATACGCCCGACGACGTATTGGACCGCGTCGATCCGGCGGCCCTTCGCCAGAATGTCGCCGCCTGGACCGCCATGCTGGCGGTGGTCGCCAACGCGCCCGAGGCCATCGGCCCGGTCACCCCGCGCTGATCCGTCGGCCTGACGGTAACCTTTTGGTAACGCCAACGCCTTGAAAAAGCCCGATCCGTGCCATCGGTTCGTCGCGAACCTTGCGATCCGATGAATTTTGCGGATTGACCGCGATGAACCGCACGTTATTTGAGCCGCTTCGCGACGGCATTCGGGCCGGCCGCGATTTTTGCTTTGCTTGGGAGCATTCGAATGAAGAAGATCGCTTTCGTTCTCGCTGCCGCCGGCCTGATGTCCGTCGCCGCCTGCAACAAGTCGCCGGAAGCTGCCGCTGTTGAGAACAACGCGGACATGCTGGCTGACAACATGGAAATGTCGGCTGACAACCTGGATGCCGCTGCAGACAACACCTCGAACGCTGCTGCTGCCGCGACCCTCGAGAACGCCGCCGACAACATGAACGCCGCTGCCGACAACGTCCGTGACGCTGCCGACGCCAAGGCGGACAACATGCAGTAATAGTCGCCTCGGACCTTCGGGTCCGAAGCGCCGACTGCTATGTCGGAAAAGGGCGCTTCCCATGCGGAAGCGCCCTTTTTCTTTGCCCGATTTCCTGTGCAAAGTTGCCGCACGACGCTTGCGAAGTCCGGCCGCATCACGCTAACGACATTCGCGGTGGGGCCTGTAGCTCAACGGTTAGAGCTGGCCGCTCATAACGGCTAGGTTGCGGGTTCGAGTCCTGCCGGGCCCACCAATTTCCCGCTTAAAGAATTGTTTTTCCACAATTTTTCGGCTGAATATGTCTAACCCTAGGCCCAAGGTTAGACAAATCGGGTCATTTTTGATCCGAAAATCGGTTGATAGTCCGGTTGATCGCACCATCGGCGAGGCCTTCTTGATCGGCAGCGGCCGTATAAATGGCCACTTCGCTATCTCCCTTCCAACCGCCCACGGCCTTGATTTCCAGCTGGGTGGCTTGGCTCTGGGCCATTCGGCGGGCGATCGCCTTGCGGAGGCCGTGCGAGGTGCATTGGGGCAAGCCTGCCTCATCGCACCATTCGCGCATCTTGTTGCCGAAGCCATCCTTCGTGAAGGTCTTGCCAGCGGTGGTGACTAGGAACGAGCGCAGACCCACGCTGTCCATGGCGTCGATCGCGCGGCGTAGGTCCGGGGCCATCGGCAGCCAAAGGTCGGCCTGATTCTTTGCCGCTGTGAAATTGATTTTGCTCCGTACGACATGCGCCGGGCCGAACAGGCGTGCATCCCCTCGCCGCTGCCCCGTCCACAGCATGATTTCCAGCGCCAGCCTTGCGCGGGTGCCCAGCGGGTGCCGCGCCTTGTACTGCGCAATCTCCTGCTCGGTCCAAGTATGAAAGCCGGTCAGCTTGGTCTTCCCGATCGTCGCGGCATCCTCGACGGGGTTATGTTCGATCCACTTCAGCTTTTTGGCATAGGCGAACAGACGCCGCAGTTCCTTGCGCAGCTTCACCGCCGCGACTTGGCCGCCCATCGTCCGTTTGCGAGTGTCGTCCCAATGCTTCTCGGTGCGGGCCAGCAGGATCGCCTCGATATGCTCGAACCCGAAGTCCGACACCAAATCGTCCACAAAATCTTGTCGGAAACTGTCGATAAGATATTTGCGACGCGCTTGCGTGTCTGGCGTGCCTCGCCCTTTGAAATCGCCCGCCGCGTAATAGCGCGATACTAGATCGCCCACGCTGCCCGGCACGGCCGGACGTACGACGATCATCGGCCGCTCGGCCAACAAAGCCTCATATTCCGCTTTGAAACCTTTTTCGTCCGGCAGGTGCTTCATATAGACGGGCTTGCGGCCAGCCTTACGAAACCGCGCGCGAAGTTTGCCGTGGCGGTCGGGGTTTACCGTGACATTCTTATAGCGGGTCTTCACTTGGGCAGCAGCCTGTCGAGCGGGTTCGTGCGAGCAACTATTGTTGGTAAGTCACTGGCGTCGATAACCATGTTACCATGAACATCGATGGCGACGCGAACATGGCCAAAGCCCGCGTCTCGCGCGCCCTTCATGGCCCTGGTCACATCGGTCTTCGTAAAACGCGCGGGCGCAGTCATTGGACCGCCCTCCCCTTTTCCATTTCAGCCAACCGCCGAGCGCAACCCTGTGGGTCACTCGCGTAATGGCGATTTGTTCGATGCATTATGCGGCCGCCCGATCACGGCTGGCGGTATGTCGAACATAAGACGCCGCGATCCAGATATGGGGCATCGAGCCGGGGATGACCGGTTCGAAATGCCATGCCAGTGCCACGGCGCAGGCCGCCATGTCCTGATCGGGGCCCGTCACTGCGGCCTTGGCCACTGCGCGCAGGTCGATCAGGATTTCCGACCAGCTGGCCCCGTAGGTGCGCGGCCAGTCAATCGGCTCGATCAGGTCTGCCAGCCGCTCGACGTCCCGCCAGATAGCGACGATCGCGGCCATGACGCGCTCACGCTGGCGGGCGGTGTCGGGCGTCATGCGGCGCTTGGCGATCGATGCCGGATCACGCGCGCGCCTGCTGGCCAGCAACTGTTCGGCCGCCTGCGCCAGCTGCGACCATTGATCGCGCAGGCGCGGGGCGTACAGCGTGCGCCGCGTGTCGCGGTCGCGAAGGACCGCCTGCCAGTGGCGGCGATCCGCGGTGTCCGGCTGGGCGTCGGACAGGAGGCTGAAGCCGATCATGCCGCGGCGCCGTTTGCCGTGGAAATGGCCTTTGCCATCAGCACGGCACTCCGTCATCGGGGGAGAAGTTCTTGAGGAGGGCGCGGGCGTGGGCGGGGCCAGCGTGCGTGACCAATTCGTCCAGGCGGTCCACCATGTCCGCGCCGATCGGGCGCAGGCTGATAATCAGGCGCAGGGTGCGTTCGGCCATGTCCATGGCGGCCGCGCCGCATGTGTTTTCATGGCATTGGCACGCGCATTCCGGCGGAAGCTGCGAGGGGCCGCCTTCGGTATCTTGAAAAAGGCGGCGGCCGCGCGGTGTGGGCGCGTCGTCAATGAAACGCGCCGCGATCGGTTCGCCGCCCGTCATCATCACGATGTTAGCCCGATGGTAGATGAAGCCTTTCGCGGTCCTGACACGCCAGAAGCCGCCATTGGAAAGGACGCGACTAAGCCCCCGGTCTGTCCCCTGCCACGCCAGCAAGCGCCGGGCAGTCGAGAGTTTAAAGCGTGGGGGGAGGCGATCGAACTCGCTCATGCGTGACCTCCGATCCAGAGGCCATAGGCGACGCCACAGACGACATAGAGCGCCAGCGCCAAGGCCACGGCAAGGAAGGCCGCGCCAGCGCTGTCATTGCGGTTCGGGTCTTCGGGCTGCTGCTGGGGTTCGTCGCGATCGGCGGGCGTGCCCGCGTGGTGATCGCGGATCAGTGCGGGCAGCGCTTCAGGTGCGGCGCGCCAGCGTTGGACGCGGCCGGACAAGTCGGCAGGGTGGTGATGCACGATGGCCTCCATCGCCGCTCCATGCGGCGTGGCCATCTTGTGCGATTATCGCATTTACCGTGTCAATCTAAAACTGCGATAATCGCATATATTGACGTGGATCGGTTTTTGTTCCTAATCTGTTCCACGTCTAGTAGCGCGTTTGGGAGGACGTCGGGTGAGTTTGTTTTATCGGGTCAGCGTGTTTGGCGTGCCTAAGGGTCCATGGCGCGCGACGATACCGGCCGTCCGACGTGATGCCATAGAGGCAGGCGTTGGTAGTTATGACGAAGATCACAGATTCTTTCTGGATGCCGTTGCGAGCATAGACGCTGCACACGAAAATGAACTTATCCGTTCCGGCGCGGAATATCCCGGATCGTATAGGAGAAAACCCGGCCAAGGATTGTTATTGGCTCACCGCCAAGCATGATATCCGCATGTTCGTCATTAGACGAACAAGGAACCAGCCGTGCAGGATCAGCCTGAAATTCCTTGAAGGTGGTCCGGCCATCTTGTGTTTGTACAACGTACCGGCGACCGGGCCACAAAGCTTTGTCGTCGGGATCAACAATCAGCGTAGTGCCGTCCGGGACTATTAAGTCCATCGAATCGCCCTTCACTGTCAAACCATAAGCATGTGGCGGCGTTTCCGGGTCGGCAACCGGAATCCATCGCCCTGCGCGTTGCTCAGCCTCAGTGGGGCGACCCGCCGGAACTTCACCTAAAAGCCGTATCCTTCGAAGTGCGGGCTCTGGCTCGGGGTCAGCGGAAAATTCGCGTTCTATCGCGGCCATTTCATTGGCTTTAAAGCTACGTGTGCCGCCCAGCGCCTTCGTTAGATAATTCGGGTTCATTCCGATCGCATCAGCGAGGTCGGTGATGGACATGTTTCGCGACGCGAGTTCGGCGCGGATTTCCTGGGGCGTCAGCATGCCCAAACCATTCCGACGAACTGCGATAGTCGCAACTTCGATAATCGCATATTGTTGTTGCAGTACAAATGCGAATATCGCATTAAACGCACATGACGACCGTATCCGACCGCATCATTGACGCTCTCGGTGGCACGACTGCCGTGAGCCGGAAGGCCGAAACACCGCTCTCCACAGTCCATAGCTGGCGGAGAAACGGCATTCCCGCTTCGCGGCTCGCCCATCTCAAGCTGATCGCATCTGCCGAAAACATGCAGATTGATTGGAGTACGGGCGAACGGCTGAATCATGACGCAACCGATACGGTCGCTGTCGTTGCGTCGTCACCCAATATTTCGCGTCAGATTATCGGGCAGGTGCCCGCATGAGCGTGACCCGTCAGGCGCTGAAGCGCGCCACCGATGACATGTTATCGTCGCTGGGCGGCCAGACCAAGGCCGCGCCCTTCACTCGCGTCGGGCAGTCGACGCTCAGCACCTATGCTTCCAGGAACAACCCGGATGCCTTCGCGCCGATCGACGTCATCGCCGATCTGGAGCCGCTGACCCGCGAATTTCCCGACTATCCGGCTGTCACGCGCGCGCTGTGCGCGATCAATGGCGGTGTTTTCGTGCCGCTGCCTGATGTTCCGACCAGCGACGCGGACCTGCTGACCATGATGGGCCGCCTGTCGAAAGAGGCGGGCGACGTGACGCAGGAAATTTGTGCGGCGCTGTCGGACGGCCGGATCGATCGCGTCGAACAGGCCAAAATCCGGCGGGAAGTCCGCCACCTTCTGGAAATCGCGGTCGCGCTGGACGCGATCGTCGCCAACGTCCCTACCGAGGAACCCCGCTCATGAAGCTGAACCTGCCTGCTCGCGTCCCCAATGAGGGGGCGCGCCGCCTCGCCTATTACCTGAACGACAAGCCGGGCGCGTTCGCGCGGTTCGTCCGCAAGGCCGAGGTGTCGGAAACGATGGCGCAACGCCTGATCAATGGCGAGGTCATCCCCGACAACGATCTGGCCAAGGCCATATACCTCGCCACCGACTGCGCCGTCTGGTCGCGTCATTGGGTGTTCCGGCCGGAGGGCGGTTGGTTCGATCGTCCCACTATCCGCGTCGCGGCCTAATTCGGGAGGCGCGGGGATCACCATGGGGGGGCTTGCTGCCCAAACTAACGGTGCAACGCTGGCCGCGTCCGAGGCGGCGCTGCGGGCATGGGTTTTCACGGCGCAGCCCGGCGCGCGCCTGACCATCGCGACGGGGCAGGAACCGCCGCGTGACCAGCCGATCTGGTCGGCCGTGCGGGCCATGGTCGATATGGGGCTGATCAGCATGTTCAGCCCGCGCCGTCCCGATGGCCGGGGCTTCGACTATGTGGCGCATCGCCTGCCCAGCCCGGTTGCCGTCCATCGCGACGATGCCAGCCGGGAGGCGCGCGTTTTCGCGGAAATCGAACGGTGCGTGGCGATCGGCGAGCCGATGCCCACGGACAGGCAATTGGCCCGCCGCTGCGGCTTCGGGCACGCCGATGAGGCCAGCTATGCCCTGCGCAAGCTGAAGGCCCGCACCGCCGGTGATCGCCGCATTTGCGTCATCAATCACGGGCCGTTGGAGCATCGCCAAGCGATCATCCTGTCCACCGGCCTGACGACAATCCGAAGGAAATTCGTGGTGGAGGCCGCACATGGTTGACCCGTGGGAGGGCTGGACGGCCGGGGCGTTCGATGCGCTGGGCGTTGCTGAAGTTGGTGGTGGCTGGACGCCGTATCGGGCGGCGGGCTGGATCAAGGGCGCGTTTGCCTTGGATTTCCGCCCGATGCTGCCCCATGTGTGGGACGCGACGCCGAACGGGACGCCGCCCTTCGTCTGGGTGCTGACCCATCTGCCCACCCAATATGGGATGTGCGCGATGGCGGCTCCGGCGGAAACGGCGGTCGTGCTGGCCGACAAGATCGCGGCGATGACCGATTGGTCGGCCGTGACGGTGGAGTCTGCCCCCTTCCTGAATGGTCGGATGCAGGCGTTCATGGCGCAGCATCGCCGCATCTTCGTGTGTAATGGTAATCAGACGATCCCGCCCTGGGGTGACGTGGCATGAGCGGTCGTCTCGCCAAGACGCTCCGGCGCGATTTCGCGCTCTATCGCAGCCATATGGACGTGGCGCGCGATCCCGATGTCTATCCAGCCGATCGGCGAAAGGCGTGGGATCGTGCGGCAAATGCCCGCGTCCGGGTTGAACGCCAGATTGCCCGTATCGAGGCGGCGGGGCTGTGATGTGGCTTTGTCCTGTCCGTGGCTGCGGATCGTCGCGGCGCAAATGGCAAGCGGTGTGTGATCGCTGCTGGCCGAAGCTGCCCCGTGATCGGCGGGCCGATATCATGGAGACACGCGCCAGCGGTGCGAAGCATCTGGAGGCGCGTGCATCGATGGCTGCGGTGGACTGGCTGAACGCGCGCATAGCGCAGGCCGCGCGGCGGGTGGGCGATGATCCGCCCTGATCGGGCAGGCCCAGCCGCCACCATTTCCGACGATCGGGCGCGGCCCGGATCGTCACGACAGATTGAATTTCCGGGGGATCGCCTGTGACTTCGCAAACCCCGCTTAGCCCTATGGGGCAAGCGGCCCTCACTTATGCGCGCCGTGGATGGGCCGTTTTCCCATGCCGCGAACGCGACGAAACCGTTCAGATTGCCGGTGGCGGCGAACGAACGTTCAAGGCCAAGGCCCCGTACACGGGCAAGGGCCTGAAGGATGCGACGCGCGATGAGCGTCGCATTACCGCGTGGTGGCGTCAGCATCCGAATGCGCTGATCGGCGTCCCGCTGGGCGATAACGGGCTGTTCGTGCTCGATTTCGATCCGCGCGTGGATGACGAAACGGGCGAAGTCTTCACGCTGGAGCGGCTGAAGTACGATCTGGAGGCGCAGATGGGGTGCCCCCTGCCCCGGTCGGTCACGTCCATGACACAAAGTGACGGCGTGCATGTCTGGCTGAAACAGCCCGAGGGCGAGCCGATCCGCAACCGTGGCAACCTGCCCGATCATGTCGATGTGCGTGGCCTTGGCGGTTATGTCTGTGTGGCGCCGTCCGTGATGGCCGAAACGGGTGCGCGGTATCGCTGGCTGGATCGCGGGGACTGGCGGGACGATAGCGCCTTTGCCGAGGCCCCGGCCGCGCTGGTCGACATATTGCGCACGCGCGGTGGCAAGCCCGCCAAGCTGAAGCCCGCCCCGGCCGGGGGCGCGGCTGCGCCGCGATCGGCCGTTGACCAGGCGCTTTCCGAAGATGCGGCCGTGCGGAAGTATGCGCTGGCCGCGCTCGATGGCGAATTGGGCGAGGTTCGGCGCGCGGGCACCGGCAAGCGCAATGAGCGCCTGTTTGAGGCCGCGCTGAAGCTGTCGTCATTGGTGGCGGCCGGGGCGCTGGACGGGGCGATGGCGCGGCACGCACTGGAGGCGGCCGCGCGAGACAATCCCGGCCGTGATGATGAGGGCCAGCTGCAAGCCACGATCAACTCCGGCTGGTCAGCAGGAAGCGATAGCCCTCGCAATCTCAGCGAGATTGCGGCCGCTTCACGAGAGAGAGCGAACCGCCGTTCCCAAGGGCGATCCTCCCACCGTTCCGCGCCCGGCCCCGCCCCCGCTCCGGGGGGAGAGGCGGAACAAGACCGATCCTTCCACCGTGGAAGGGAGGAAAATCCAAACCCCGACATGGGGTGGGAGGCGCGCGAGCGGGTTTTTCGCCTTGCGGACGCGTGGTTGGGCCGGACCGTCGAACGATGCCTGCCCGTCGAGCATGACCTGAAGCGCGCGGCGTTCGGGATCGGGCGGCGTGTCGCGGCCGGGCTGTTGTGCGAATCGCTGGCGCGCGCTGCGCTGGCGACGGTCTATGACGGGATGGCCGACGCGGTAGCGCTGGGCAGTGCGGTGGATCGCGCCATTGGGGACGGCTGGAACCGGGGCTATTCGCTCGACCAGTCGGCCACCGGGCTGCAATGCGCTGTGTTCCCGATGACGGATTTCGGCATCGCCGAGCGGTTTCGCGCCCGTTACGGGGCCGATTACCGTTATACCACGGCAAAGGGTTGGCTGGGCTGGGACGGGCGGCGCTGGCGGGTGCTGGATCAAGACGAAAAGACGCCCCCGGCCGAGGTGATATCGGCCGCGTTCGACACCATCCGTTCGATACAGGAAGAGGCCCGCCTGATCCGGGACACGGGCGTTCAGGAAGCGTTGGTGACGGTCGGGAAAAGCACGTTCCTGCCCGAAGTGCATGTCGACGCGGCCGCCATGGATCGGTGGGTTCTGGTCGGCGTCACATGGAAGCGCCATTCCGACCTGATCGCGGCATGGGGTCGAAAATCAGAGACGGTCGACAAGCCCGCGTCCGTCGCGAAACTGGCGCGGCGATGGCTAACCGTGCCGATCGAAGCGTTCGACCACGATGCCTTCGCAGTGAATGTGCAGAATGGCACCCTCCGGTTCCGACGTGAGGAACGCCCGGACGGCAAAATCAAGGCCAGCGTGGAGTTGGGCGAGCATAGGCGGGAGGATCTACTGACCAAGCTGTCGCCTGTGGTTTATGATCCAGATGCGACATGTCCGCTGTACGATGCCAGCCTTGAATGGGCGCAACCCGATGAGGCCATGCGGCGCTACCTGCATCAGCTGGGCGGCTATTCGCTGACCGGCGATGCCAGCGAGCAAAAGCTGTGGTTCTGGTGGGGGCGCGGCCGAAACGGCAAGGGCGTGACCATCGAAAGCTGGACGCACGTAGCCGGTGACTATGCCGACACGATTCCGATCGGTTCGTTTCTGGATCAGGGCATTAAGAAGCGCGGTGATGCTGCCTCGCCCGATCTGGCCAAGCTGGGCGGCGTCAGGATGCTGCGTGCGTCCGAGCCGGGCAAAAACGAAACGCTGGACTCTGCGTTGATCAAGCTGGTGACGGGCGGTGAGCCGGTCGCGGTGCGCATGTTGCATCGCGGGTTCTTCAATCTGGTCCCTCTGTTCAAGCTGATCATCATCGGGAACAGCAAGTTCAACATTCCCGACACGGATGACGGCATTTGGGGCCGCATGAAGCTGGTGTCCTGGCTGCGGAATATCGAGAAACCGGAAGAGGGTGTGGCCAACTGGCCCAAAAAAGACCCGCATCTGGTCGACAAGATCAAAAAGGGTGAAGGCCCCGGCCTGCTGAACCGATTGGTGGCTGGCCTGCTGGACTATCTGGAAAACGGGCTTGTGGAGCCTGCCAGCGTCACGCAGGCCACGGAGGCTTATCGCGACCAGTCCGACCCGCTCGCGCGCTTCCTGCGCATGTGTACGGTCGCCGAGGCATCAAGCCGCGTGCAGTCGTCGCAGTTGCATGAGGTGTTCGTGGCGTGGGCCAAGGCGGCCGGTGAGCGCGAATGGTCGAACAAAGGTTTCTCCAATGCCCTTGCCGAGAAGGGTTATCAGAAAAAGGCGTCCAACGGGATGCAGTGGTTGGGGCTGAAGCTGATCAAGACGGTGGACGATTTTGTCGACATTCATGGCAAAGTGGTGCCATTGGAGGATCGGGACGACGATGATGTCCCGCCTTCAGTCGGTCAGCCGCCCCCCGGCACCGCGCCCCCGCCGCCACCGGATGACGATGGCGATGCGCTCTAAATCTCTCCTATCCTTCCGGTTGGAAGGGTCGTGGAAGGGTCATTGGAAGGCGAAAACGGCGGATATCTGCGCCTTTGGAAGGTTCGGAAGGATAATCGGAACATAGCATCGTTAGGCACATGCGCATGCGCATTATGCGCGCATGAAAGAATATCTCTTTTATCCTTCCTATCCTTCCAATCCTTCCAAACGAAAAAGATAAGGTAATAAAACCAATGGCATATGACTTCAGCAATGCCGGAAGGGTTGGAAACGAAGGTTCCGAGACCGGAAGGTTCATGACCTTTGAAGCGGTGGAGGCCCGTTTGGTGGAGGCAGTGCGGCTCTGCTGGCGGATGCCGGGCAACCACTGGCCGTTCGCCAAGGATGGGCCGTGGAGCCTGATCCAGAAGGACTGGTGGGATTGGGATGCACGGGATGAGCGGCCGATCCCGCGCAGCCCGCTTAGCCGGGTGGAGGTGATGGAACGGGATGAGGCCGTGGCATGGCTGCGCCTGATCCCCGGCGATGAGGATCGCCGCTTGGTGCTGCTGGCGGTGACGCAGCTGGCCAAGGCGACCAGCGACCGAGCGCGTGTGTCGTGGCTGAAGCTGCTGCGCCCGCTTGGCAAGACGCACGGGGCCGATGGGCTGCGGATGCGGTACGGCCGGGTGTTGAACGCCCTGACGGTCCGTATCAACGCTGTACGGGGCTGAAATGGCGGTTTTCCGCGTCCGGACATGTCAATCCACTTTAGGTCCGGACATGAAAATATCGCTGTTCGTTTCCGGACCTATATTGGCGTAAATATCAGTACGTTGGGGACGGGCCTTTAGCGGCGCGACTTCCACTCCTTCTTCGGCCTTTCAGGGCGGCGCGGCTTCGGCCTCGCCGCCCTTTCCTTTGGTGGTGCATGACGAAACTCAGGATGATGGGCGGGCCGCTTCGCGTGATGCGGTCATCCATGATCCGCGTGCCCACCAATGAGCGGGAGCGGGATGCTGCGCGGCGGGATCGGCCATGGCGGAAGTGGTACAAGACGGAGCGCTGGCGCAAGCTGCGCATAGCGACGTTCGTCCGGGATCACTTCACTTGCCAGTGGCCGGGCTGTGGCCGGGTGGAGGGCAACACCTCCAAGCTGGTCGCGGACCATAGGCGGCCGCATCGTGGTGACGAACGCTTGTTCTGGGATGAGGGCAACCTCCAGACCTTGTGCAAGCCCTGCCACGACAGCGCGAAGCAACGTGAGGAAGCCCGGCATCATCGCTGATGCGGGGAGGCCCACCCCCCTACCAAAAGTTCTGAACGGGCCGCCCCTCTGGACCCGCATTGGCCCCATTCGGAGATTTTATTTTCATGTCGGATAATAATGGCGAGGTGATCCAGGCGGCGTTGCCGTTGGTGGATGGCCACGGCATGCCTATCCGCATCTGCAAGCGGGGCCGCGGCCGTCCGGCGTTCGAAAAAACGCCGGAAATACAGCGGCTTGTGGCCATCATGCTGACTAAGGGCGCGAGCAAGGATGAGATCGCGGCGGCTATCAGCTGCTCGGTTCGCACCTTGGAGCGCTATTTTAGTCCTGAATTGGAGCGGGCCGGTTCGGCCCGTCTGCTGGCCGAAGCGCGCAACGTCGACCGCCTCATGAACGCGGCCGACAAGGGCAATGTCTCCGCCATGGTCCAGATCGACAAGAAACTGGATCGGTGGGCCATCGCCGCGCCGCAGGCCAAGCCCAAGCTGGAACCCAAGGTTCGGAAGCTGGGCAAAAAGGAACAGATCGTCGCGGAAGCGCACGAAGCCTCACAGAGTGGTGAATGGGGCTCGTTGCTGAAGCACTAGAGCGCCGGTTCGCTGATCCGTCCTGGGCCGTGTTTGCGTGCCCTGATTGGGCGGATCGGTTGGCCGGACGGCGTTCGCTGATACCGGACGAACTGCGCGACCTGCTCGACTATGCCGAGGCGGAACGGGCCGTCGCCATCTTCAACAAACTGCGCCTGCCGGACGTGCCGGGGCAGCCGACGATGGCGGAAGCCGCTGGCGAGTGGCAGCGCGATATTATTCGCGTGCTGTTCGGGACGATCGATCCCGACACGCGGGTGCGTCTGTTGCGCGAAATCTTCGCGTTGGTGCCGAAAAAGAACGCCAAGACCACGGGCGGCGCTGCCATCATGATTACGGCGCTGCTCATGAATGAGCGGCCCCGCGCCGAGTTCGTTCTGGTCGGCCCGACGCAGGAAGTTGCCGACACGGCTTTTCAGCAGGCCATGGGCATGATCGAAGCCGATGCGTTCCTGCAAACCCGGTTTCACGTCGCTGCCCATAACAAAACGATCACGGATCGGGTCAGCAAGGCCCGGCTGAAGGTCAAGACGTTCGATATGAAGGTTGCCACCGGGTCTAAACCGGCGGGCATCCTGTTGGACGAATTGCACCTGATGGCCAGCATGGCCGATGCTGGGCGTGTTATCGGCCAGCTGCGAGGCGGCATGATCGCCAACCCGGAAGCGTTCATGGTGATCATCACCACGCAATCCGACAAGCCACCGGCCGGGGCGTTCAAGACCGAGTTGGATTACGCGCGCGGCGTGCGAGACGGCCGGATCGTGCAGGACGTGGCCATGTTGCCGCTGCTCTATGAAATGCCCGAGGCAATGCAGCGGGATGGTTCATGGCGTGATCCCGCGCACTGGCACATGGTGCTGCCCAATCTGGGGTTGTCGATCACGCTGGAGCGGCTGGCATCCGAATATCGGGCGGCGCGGGATAAGGGGGTTGAGGAAGAACGCCGCTGGGCTTCGCAGCACCTGAACGTGCAGATCGGTCTGGCGCTTCATACCGACCGTTGGCTGGGGGCCGATCACTGGGAGAAAAGCGAGGATAAAACCGTCACCCTCGCCCAGATGCTTATCCGCTGCGAAGTGATCGTGGGCGGCGTCGATGGCGGCGGGCTGGATGACCTTATGGCGCTGGCGCTGCTCGGTCGGTGCGCGGAAACCCGCGACTGGCTGGGATGGGTCAGGGCATGGGCACAAGATGCGGTCTGGGAGCGGCGGAAGGAAATCAGTCCGCTTCTCGACGACTTCATTGCCGATGGCGATTTGATCCGTTGCACCAGCCCGACGCAGGACTTGGAAGAAATCGCTGCCTTGCTGGTGACGGTGAAGGACGCGGGGTTGCTGCCGGAAAAGGACGGCGTGGGGCTTGATCCCTTTGCCATCGGCCCGTTGATTGAAGCCTGTCTTTCCGCTGGTCTGACCGATGAGGACATGTTCGGCATCCGACAGGGCAGCGCGCTTTCGCCTGCCATCTGGACGGCCGAACGCAAACTTGCTGACGGGACACTCTGGCACGCCGCTCAGGCGTTGATGGCGTGGTGTGTCTCGAACGCGAAGGTGGAGCAACGTGGCAACGCGGTGCTGATCACCAAGGCCGTCGCAGGCAAAGCAAAAATCGATCCGCTGATCGCGTTCTTCAATGCGGTGATGCTGATGAGCCGCAACCCTGAAGCGCGACGGCGACCTGTTTACCTGAAGCGCGGCGTTCGCCGCATCTGAGGAGGCCCATGTCACCTGACGACTATCGCCGGGCGGCGGGCTATCGCCGTTCCGCCTCCGCTGGCGCGCCCGCAATGGGGCATAATCGTGGCCCGGACGTAAAAGCCTTTGAGACGCTGGACCTGACCAGCCCGCTGCTGCGCGAGTTCATGGGGGCCGGTCGCACGGCGGCATCGGGCGTGACTGTCACGCAGATGATCGCCCTGCGCAACAGTGGCTTTTTCCGCGCGACGAACCTGATTTCGTCATCGGTGGGAATGCTGCCGACCCAGCTGCACCGCCGCATGGCGGACGGCACGACCGAAAAGGCCAAGGATCACCCGCTCTACCGCGTGCTGCACAAGCGCCCGAACGGCTACCAGACGGCGTTTGAGTTCAAGAGCTACATGCAGTTGTGCGCGTTGCTCGACGGCAATGCCTATGCGCGTGTGGTCTGGGGGATGCGCAAGGGCCGCAGGGCGGTCCTGGCGCTGTTGCCCTTCCCGCGCGGATCGGTGCAGCCAAGCCTGTCCGACGGTCTGGAACTGACGTTCAAGTACAACCCGAAGAATGGCGGGCAGCAGACGTTGGCCGCATCCGAAGTTTTCCACTTCCGCCACCCCGTGACGCTAGACGGGATCAAGGGCGTGAGCCTGCTGGACGTGGCGGTCGAAACGCTCGGGCTGGCGGCTGCGGCCGAACGTGCGCTGGGCAAACTGATGGCGCAGGGCGTGCTGGCGGGCGGCGCGATCGAGTATCCCCGCGAACTGGGGGATGAGGCATTTGAGCGACTTCGCTCCAGTATGCACGACGATCATTCGGGCGTGGAAAACAGCGGGTCGTGGTTCATCCTAGAGGACGGGGCCAAGGCCAATCCGTTTCACAATGCCAAGGACAGCCAAACCGACGAAACCCGCAGGCGACAGACGGAGGATTTGGGGCGGTTTACCGACATTCCCCGCCCGCTGCTGATGCTGGACGAAACCAGCTGGGGTTCCGGCATTCGGGAATTGGGTCTGTTCTTCGTCAGCTACTGCCTGACCAAGTGGTTTGTCGCATGGGAACAGGCGATTGAGCGTTCCTGCCTGACCGAAGCCGAGCAAGACGACGATGAACTGTACGTCAAGTTCAATGACGGCGCATTGCTGCGCGGCTCGCTGAAAGAACAGGCCGAGTTCTTTTCCAAGGCCCTTGGCAACAACGCCGCGTGGATGGTGCCGAACGAGGTTCGGGGAGCCTTTGAACTTAACCCGCACCCGGATGGGGACGGGCTTCCACAGCCAAAGCCGTCCGGGACTTCGCCCACAACCAAAGAGGACAACAACGATGACTGACCAGCGCCCCGCGTCGCCTGCATCCGGCGCGGTCAAGACGATCAATGGCCGCCCGGTTCCGGGCAGCAAGCCGAGTGGCCAGACGCCCGGCCGCCCTCGCTCGATCATCGGCGGGGTTCAGGCGCGCGCTCGCCCGGCTGCTCTGCCCATTCCGGCTGATCGCCGGGTTTCGGCCTTTTCGCCGTTGCCGGTCATGGAGCGGTGGGGCGAGGACGCGGCGGGCATCCGCCCGTCCGCGCTGGAATCCGGTGACAATGTGATCACCATGTTCGACGTGATCGGCGAGGACTGGTGGACCGGGGGTGGTGTCACCGCAAAGAAAGTGGCGTCGCAGCTGCGCGCGATCGGCGATCGGCCGGTTGAGGTGCAGATCAATTCGGGCGGCGGGGACATGTTCGAGGGCCTCGCCATCTACAACGTGCTGCGCGAACATCCCCAACCCATCACCATGAAGGTCATGGGCATGGCGGCGTCGGCCGCGTCGGTGATCGCGATGGCGGGCGATAGCGTCCAGATCGGCGCGGCCTCGTTCATCATGATCCACAATTGCTGGGTGATCGCGTCGGGCAACCGGCACGACTTCGCAGAGGTCGCGGCCTATCTGGCTCCCTTCGATCAGGCCATGGCCGATGTGTATGCGGCGCGCAGCGGTCAGACCACGGCCGATTGTGCCAAGTGGATGGATCAGGAAAGCTGGCTTTCCGGCTCGCTCGCGATCGAACGCGGCTTTGCCGACGAACTGCTGGCGGCAGATCAGATGAAGGTCGACGACAAGGCCAAGGCTTCCGACCGTGCCGCCAACGAGGTCCGCGCCCTCGAAATGACACTGATCAACAGCGGGATGACGCGCACTCAGGCGCGCGCCCGCATCAAGAGCCTCAAGGGTACGCCCGGCGCTGCCCCTGACGATGCCGACACGCCTGGCGCTGGCGGCGACCCCGAGCTGCTGGCTGCCATGCAGTCCCTGCTCAACGACTTCCGCAGCTAACCAAAGAGGCAACCATGAAGTATCAGACGAAGACTGCCCTTGCGGCGGTGGCGACGGTGCTCGCCCATCCCATTCGCGCCCTGCTCGGCACCGGCAAGCCGCAGCTGACCCTGACGGCCCCGACGCTCCAGCCGCGCGGCCGGGTCAATATCCTTGGCGACCTAGGCGAATATGGCGAACTGGATACGTCGCCCACCGTTCGCGAAGTCATCGCGGCCATGCCGCGTGCGCTGATCGCGACGCCGATCCGCGCCGATGTGACGGGCGATCCCAAGGCCATGATCGCGGCCCTTCAGACTGCCCATAATGAGTTCAAGGGCACGATCGAAGCGAACTTGGGTGCGAAGGCCGATAGCGCCGAGGTGCAGGCCAAACTGGACGCGATCAACGGCACGCTGAACACGCTGGAGGCGGCGCTTAACGATCATGCCTTGAAGGCGGCAGGATCGGCGCTTTCCGGCGGGCGGATTGCCCCGTCCGACCCGGAATATTCCAACGCCTTCGCATCGTTCATGCGGGCCGGTGGCCGTGAGGACGAGTTTAAGCTGTCGGCCGAACAGAAGAAGGGGCCGCGCGCTGCCATGTCCGAGGGCGTGCCCGCCGATGGCGGCCTGCTGACGCCGCAGGAATGGGACCGTTCGATCACCGGCCGCCTGAAGCTGATCACGCCGATGCGGGCCGAATCGACCGTCATCACGATCAGCAAGGCGGGGTTCACCAAGCTGTTCACGGATCGCGGCGTCGGCTCGGGCTGGGTCGGTGAAACCGCGTCGCGCCCTGCGACGGCCACGCCGCAATTCAAGTCGCTGCCCTTCGGGCTGGGGCAGATTTACGCCAATGCGGCCGCGTCGCAGGACGTGCTGGATGACGCAGAGATCGAACTGGAAAACTGGCTGATCGGTGAAATCGACACCGAGTTTTCCCGTCAGGAAGGCGTCGCGTTCGTGGCCGGTGACGGCACCAACAAGCCGCATGGCTTCCTGAACTATGCCACCGGCGGTTCGGCGGCCGATCGTCATCCGTGGGGTGCGATCGAAGTCGTGGCCAGCGGGGCCGCAACGGCGATCGGGGCGGATGCGGTGGTGAGCATCGTCTATAAGCTGCCCGCCATCTACACCCCCAACGCCAAGTTCTACACGAACCGTTCGACGCTGGGCAGCATTCGCAAGCTGAAGGATGGCCAAGGCAACTACCTGTGGCAGCCGACTTTCGTTGCAGGGCAGCCTTCGACCCTGGCGGGCTATCCCCTGATCGACATGCCGGACATGCCCAACGTCGAAGCGGGGGCACTGGCGCTGGGCTTCGGCGACATGCGGGAAACCTATCTGGTCATCGACCGGACCGGCTTCCGCGTCCTGCGCGATCCCTACACCAACAAGCCCTACATCAGCTTCTACTGCACCAAGCGGGTCGGGGGCGGCGTGAAGAACGTCGACTCGATGAAGCTCATGAAGATCGGCGCCAACTGATCGCTCCGGGCTGGCACTTCGCCAGCCCGGTTCATCCAAGGCGTGCGTCCGGCACGGTTTCGGTGAACCCCAAGGAGGATGTTATGGACGATGTGACGAAACTGCTCGATGGCAGCATCGACAATGTGAAGGCGGGTCTGTCGGGGTTGAGCCACGACGATTTGCTGCGCCTGAAGGCGGCGGAAGAGGCAGGCAAAAACCGAAAGGGCGTGCTGGACCTGATCGGCGCGGCATTGACTGACGTGGATGCGAAGCGGGCGGGCGGCTTCGTGCAGAACGCGCCGATGACCAGCAATTCGGTTGCGGCGGATACCGTCACCACCGCCCCCGCGAATATCCCTCCCGCGACCACGATCGACACGTCCGGAGCGCCGCAGCAGATCGTCGGTGACGTCGATATGTCGCACCCTGCCGTGGATGCCGACCCGCGCGCGGGCACGACCGACGATATGAACCGGATCGACTTCAACGATCCGAACCTGTCCGGCCCCGATGCCGTCGCCAAGATGCTCGACGCGAACAAGGGCTGATCAATATGGGCCGCCCGGATCGGGTGGCCCTTTTCATGCGAGGGGACGATCATGGCGGGCATCACGCTGGATGAAGCGAAACGCCAGCTGCGCCTTACGCCGAGCAACACGTCACAGGACGAGGAAATCAAGGGTTTCCTTGCCGACGCGCAGGCTTGGGTGACGGGTTATACGGGATTCCTGTTCTCCCCGCAGGCCGTGACCGAAAAATTTCGTGTGCCGGGGCGGCGGATTGAATTGCGCTCATGGCCGGTGAAGCCGGGGGCGATCGTGACGGTTTCCTATCCCGATACCAATGGGAACCCGGCCATTTTTCAAGGCGCGCAGGTCCAGTTCGATGCCGGGCGGGTCAGCCTGACGCTACCTTCGGGGCGGGGTTGGCCGTTGTCGGATACATCGCAATCCTTGACGATCACGACCGAAGCGGGCTTGCCTGATGGAGTCGCGGTGCCCGGCGAAATCCGGCGGGCGCTCCTGATGCTGATCGGTGCCTATGATGACGATCGCGAGGGCGGCGATACGATCGCGAAGGCCGAGGCGACCGCGCGGCGGCTTTGCAGGCGTTTCCGACAGGGTGGCCTGTGAAAAAGGGTTCGCTGGATCGGCTGATCCGCATCGAGCGCAAGGTCAAGAACGCCTCTTTCGCCGGGGCCGGTAGCGCCAAATGGGAGTTGGTCGCGGAAGTGTGGGCGTCGGTGCAGGATGCGCTGCCCAGCCGCGCCGAGCGGCTGGCGGAGGGCATGACCATGACCGCCCATCCGGCGCGGGTGCGTATGCTCTATCTCGACGGGATCACCACCGCGATGCGGTTCGTGGAAGGGGACCGCATCATGCAGATCGTGTCCGGCCCAGCGATGCTGGGGCGGCGTGAAGGCATGGAGTTTATGGTGGAGGACTACAGTCCCGCCGGGAACCCAGCCTGATGGCCAAGGTGACGGGTCGCGATGACGTTAAGCGCTATATCGCAGCCGTTCCGGGGTACTGCCGAACGAAACTGCTGCCCGGCGCGGCCCGTGCCGGAGCCAAGGTTATTGCCACTGAGGCCCGCGATCGGTGCGAGTCCGATCGCGTTGCGGCCGATATCGTTGTTAAGGCGCGGCCCATATCGGATGACGTGATCCGCGTAGTTGTCACGGTGAAGCGGGGCTTTTCGTACTCGCTGGGCATCTGGCTCGAATACGGGACCGCGCCGCACTTCATCGCAGCCGTTGGCGGCGTCGGCGCGCGGAAGCTGAATGAGAAACTGAAGGACAGCAAGGCCAGCCCAACCCTTGTGGTCGGTGGGCGGCCGGTCGGGCCGGAGGTCTTTCACACCGGATCGCGCGCCTTTCCGTTTCTGCGTCCGGCGCTGGACGTGAAGGAAACCGAGGCGATCCGCGCCGCGCAAAAATACATCACCACCCGCCTGAGCCGGAAAGGCCTGGCCCCCGACGACATGGACGATGACGCATGAGCGACCAGCCTATCCCTGACGTGATCGACGGGGCGACGATCATCGGCGCGGTGTTGCAGGCCTATGCGCCGCTGCTGGCGCTGGTCGACCGCGACAGCATCAAGGGCGGCCGCCTGTCCGGTGACGAACCCTTGCCCGCCCTGCTGGTCCGCACGGTCAGCGTCGTGGACCGCAAGCGGCTGAAGCGCAGCACGACCCGGCGTTGCATCGATCGCGTATCGGTGACGGTCCGCGCGGTCAGTTGGGCGCAGCAGCGCGCCGTGATCGGCTTGGTGGCCGACGCGGGCGCGGATCGCACCGGCAAGATCGGAGGCGGCTTGAACGTGTCCATCCTGCTCGCCGGGCGCGGGCCGGACGTGGATGGCCCCGGCGACACTTACGAACAGGCCCAAGATTTCCGCGTCACTTACGACGCCCTCACTGGAGCATGACCATGACTGATACGACGACCGAAGCCCCCAAGTTCAAGGCCACGGTGCTGCGCGATTTCACCGACGCAGGCACCGAGACCAATTACGCGAAGGATCAGGAGGTCCAGCTTACCGCTGGCGAACTGCTGAACCTGTCGCTGGCCGGTCTGGTCGAAAAGGTGGCCGACGCCCAGCCCGACGAGGGCAAGACCAAGGGCAAGGCGACCAACGCCTGATCCATCCCGCCGCTTAACAGGAGCAACACACTATGACTTCGCAGACTGCGGCGGGCACCACGCTCGCCATTTCCGCCGCTGCGCCCGCCACTCAGGACAAGGCCGGTTTTGCCGCCCTGTCGTTTCTGGTCATCGGGCAGGTGGAAAAGCTGGGCACCTTCGGCACCAGCTTCGCCAAGGTTGAATTTCAGCCGATGAAGGGCGGCAAACAGAAGTATAAGGGCTCGCCCGATTATGGCGCGCTGTCGCCGACGATCGCGCTCGACAGCGCCGATGCCGGGCAGACCCTGTTGCAGACTTCGGGCGATGACGAGAGCCAAAAGCTCTATTCCTTCGCCGTCACCTATCAGGACGGCGCGATGCGCTATTTTCAGGGCCGCACCTTCGGGATGCCCGAAACGGCGGACGGTGCCGACACCATGCTGACCGCTGCCCCGGCCATCGAAATCTGCACCAAGCCGGTGAAGGTCGCCGCCCCCGCCTAACCCCCTTCCGGCTCCAGCCGGATCAAGAGCATCGGCCCGCCCCGCGTTGCGCAGGACGGGGCGGGTCGGTGCATCCCGCGCAATCCCGCCGCAAAGAGGTTTCAATGCTCGATATCACCACCAAGGCGATCAGCACCGCCGCGCCGCTGCACCTGAAGGACGCCAGCGGCAATCTGATGTACGATGGCGGCCTGCCCGTCCGTATCCATCTCTATGGCCCGGCCTCGCCGCAATATGCCCGGATCGAAGAACTCCAGACGGCGCGCGCGCTGAAGCGGGCGCAGGACAATGAGGGCAAGCCGTCCGCCATGTCGGCCGATCAGCGGCGCGAAACCACTGCCGAAGACTATGCGGCCGTCACCGTGTCGTTCGAGAATTTCACCTACCCGCCTGCTGGCGACGCCACGGGCGCGGACCTGTTCCGCGCGACCTATGCCGATCCGGCGTTGGGCTTCATCGTCAACCAGATTACCCGGTTTCTGGCTGACTGGGGAAACTTCAAGCGAGCGTAGGCCAAGGCCTGACGCTCTACGTTCGGCAAATGGCGTGGCTGGCCGCCACGCCAAAGCCCGCCGAGGGGTCCAGACGGGCTGAACGGTGGGAAAAGGCCCCGGCCGCCACAAAGCGCAGCCGGGCCGAAAGCATGGGGAAAAAGGCGGCGGAAAACGCCATGCCGCCCAATCCCATGCCGCACCTGATCGAACGGTTCATGGAAATGGGCATGGTCGAAGCGACGGGCATGGGCACCGTCGCGCTTAGCTGGCCGACGATCGCCGCATGGTCGCATATGACCGGGGTGCGGCTCTGCCCGTGGGAGGCCCGGCTTATCCGCCGCCTGTCCGTCGAATATCTGGCGGAAGGGCGGCGGGCCGAGGCAGAGACCTGCCCTGCCCCGTGGAAAGCCCCGGTCAGCAAGGCCGAGATTGACGCGGAACGGGCCGGGCTGGAGCGGTTGCTAGGCTGATCAGCGATGATCCGTGACGTAGCGCTTCAGCACATCGTCCAGACGGGATTGCCAGCCCGACCCGGTGGCTTCGAAATAGTCGACCACCTCCGGGGACAGCCGGATCGTCTTGGGGATTTTGGTCGGCTTTTTCTGTGGGCCGCGCACGCGGCGCATTTCGGCCGCCATAGCGGGCAGTGCTTCGGCGAACGGCCGGGCGCTGGCCAGCTGGGCGTCGGTCAGTTCGGGGTTGTCTGACACGGCATCCATGTCCGCTTGGGTGTAGGGTTTCGTCATTCCACCAATTTCCTTTCCTTGGCGCTGGCGGGGCGGGCCGAGATGATCGAAAGCCCTTCGGTGCCCAGCGTGGCGAAAATCACGGTGATGACGCCGTTCAGGCGTCCAACCGCGAACCAGCGGCCTTGTTTCGCTTCGCCGATCATTGCGGACAGGAAGAACGCTTCGTCGATATCGGCGAAATCAATGCCGTGCTTGGCAAGGTTCGCGGCGCGCTTCGGTTCGTCCCATACGATCATCATGGGTTTTTTGTACGCACGAAAAGCCTGAGCGTCAACATAAATTGTAAGTACAAATAGGGCTGTCCGTTCGGGCGGCCCTTTTTCTTTTGGAGCGCCGCTGATGGACAATTTCGAAGGTGCGGCGCTTGGCGTCGGGTTCGATATCGATACCGGCGGTTCGTTCGAAGCGCTGGCGCGTCTGGATACGGCTATCGACCGGGCCAGCGCGAACGCGATCGACGAGTTCAACCGGGTTGAGCGTGCGTCCGCGTCGATGCTGAACCTGAACGGGGCGCAGGCTTCGCTGCGGACCTTCGGTGCAGAGACGACGCAGGCGGCGCGTGCGGCCATCCGCGAACTGGCGTCGGTGGAAAAGTCCGGGGAGCGGCTGGTTGCCCAGATTGAACGCCAGAACGGTGCCTTTGGGAAAACCCGTGAGGAAATGCGGCTCGCCAAGGTGGAGGCCGCCGCACTGGCGGCCGAACAGCAGGGCCTGACCGAACTGGCCGGGCGGCTGCGCGCGGCCGAATCCGAATTGGCGGGCAAGGAACTGGCGGCCGCCCGGCGTGCCCGGATGGAGGCGCAGGCGTTGACCGAGGCCCGCGCCGAGGCGGAGGCCAAAGCTGCGATTGAGGCCGCACGGGAACGCGCGCGTGCCGAGGCTGCTCTAAATGCCCAGTTGATGGAGCGTTCGCGCCTGCAAGGGGCGCTGGAGCGCAATTTTGGCGTCGGCCA
Organism: Sphingomonas sp. Xoc002; assembly: GCF_050408055.1. Lineage (NCBI taxonomy): Bacteria > Pseudomonadati > Pseudomonadota > Alphaproteobacteria > Sphingomonadales > Sphingomonadaceae > Sphingomonas > Sphingomonas sp. Xoc002. Next base: position 2,076,819 of record NZ_CP191175.1, read on the forward strand.
GCCCCGTGCCACCGATGCCGGTGCGACCTTCAGCGCATTGGCCGCCCGCGCGGCCGAGGAAGAAGCGCAGGCGCTGCGATCTGCCGAACGTGCCCACCAGATGTTCGAGGCACGGGTTAAGGCGGGTGTGACCGCGATGCGAGAGCATGAGGCGGCCGAGATAGCCGCAACGCGGGAACATGAGGCGCTGGCATCAGCGGCCGAGCGGCTGCGCGCGTCGATCGATCCGGCTTATGCCGCGCAGGCCCGGTTCAACAAGGAAATCGGGGATGCCCGCAAACTCATTTCGTCGGGCGCGATCGGGCTAGACGAATATGCGGCCAAGCTGCGGATGGAACAGGCGCTGCTGGACCGCGTAACGGGCGCGCATGAGGGCATGACCGAGGCGCAGCGCCTGACTGCCTATGAAACGCTGAACCTCACGCGCAATCTGGCTGACGTCGGCGTGACCGCCTCCATGGGCATGGACCCGTTCATGATCCTTGTGCAGCAGGGGCCGCAAATCTGGGACGTGTTCCAGCAGATTGAGGCGCGCGGGGGCAGCGCGGCCGCCTCGATGCGCCAGCTGGGGCAGGACGTGCTGAAATATGTCGTCGACGGCTTTGCCAAGATCGCGCCCTATCTGACGCCCACCAATGCACTGCTGGCGGGCACGGCTCTGGCCGCCGTCGCGGCGGTTCGTGCGCTGGGCGAATATGGCATTGCCATGCAGCGGCTGGAGGGTGTCGCGGCCGGGCTTGGCCGCACCTCCGGCCAGACGGCGCAGCAGCTGGAGGCGTTCGCCGAGGCCGCCGCATCGGCGGGCAATCGGTCGCTGTCGGCCACCCGCGATAGCGTCGCGGCCTTCGCGACGGCCGGGATCGAAAGCGGCCAGACGATCACCGCGTTGGCGGCCAATGTCGAGAAATATGCCAAGCTGACCGGGCAGGATGCCCCCGCCGCGCAAGCCGCACTCGCCGAGGCCATGTCCGATCCGGCGCGGGCGGCCGACACCTTCACGCAGCAGCTGGGGCTGCTGACCGGGGCGCAGTATGAGCATATTCGTGCATTGGCGGCGCAGGGGGATGGCGAGAAGGCCGCGTCCGAGCTGACCCGCATCCTGACCGCCGATCTGGCCGCGAATAGCCATGAGGCCACCGGGCTGGCACATTACATGGATGCGCTGGGCGATGCCGTGTCCGGCGTGGCGGTGATGTTCGGTCGCCTTGATCAGCGGATCAAGAATGCGGGGGCTTCCTATGATGCCTGGCTAAAGCGGAATGTCGGTGGCTGGGCGGTCGATCTGATCGGCACCGGCAACACCATGCCCACCGGGCCGAACGCAGCGGCCGGGCGCAATCAGGACCAGATTGCCGCGCTGAACGCATCGCAGGCGCTCAACACCTCCGGCATGAAGCAATTCAACGATTTGCTCGCCCAACAGCGCATCCTGCAAAAGGGGCTGGCGGATACGACCGGCCTGACCACCGCCCAGATTGGTGCCCTGCGCCATGACTATTCGGCCGTCACCGACACCATCAATGTCAACCGCAACGCCTCTGGCCAGTGGATCACGACGCAGGAACGCGCCCACCTGATCGCGCAGGCGCAGGCCCGTCTGGGGGCCGCGCGTAATCAGACCGACAAGGCTGCGGCGCAGCAGCAGCTGACCCGCCTTCAGCTGGGCAATCAGGTGCTGACGCAGCAGGAGCGCGAGACGCAGGCGCAGGACGCTTATGCCCGTGTCGCGGATCGCTATCACCGCAACCGGGACAACCACGCCGCGCAGCTGGCCCGCGATGCCGAGGCCGTGCAGGCGTCCATCCGCAACCTCTATTCGCTGGCGGATGCCTATGGCGTGTCGGGCTCTGCCGCGCTGATCGCCGAGGCGCGGGTGCGCGCGGAAAGCCAAGCCATCCGCCAGCGCGGCGATATCGAGGCGGCGGTAAACCGCCAGATTGAACTGGCCATTGCGCAGCGTGTCGCGGACGGCGCGAAGTCCGTCCAGTCGATGAACGATCAGTCGCGGATTCAGGCTGACGTGAATGCGGCGGTGGCCGATGGCCTGATCCCGGCGGGCCGCGCTAACGAGATGCTGCGCGACCGGATCGCGGAATTGCCCTTGCTGGCGGCTCTGGAGGCCGCACAGCAGCGCGGCCTGACCAAAGGGGCGGCCGAGGCGCAAAAGGCGCTGGACGCCCTGCACGACGCCCAGAAGCGATCGAACGCGGCTGCGGTCGGTGCGCGTTTCTTCGCGGCCGATCAGGCCGCCGATCGCCGGTTGGCGCAGCTGGAAAAGGAACGGGATCTGATCGGCGCAACGGACGCCGAGCGGATCAAGGCTTTAGCAACACTAAAGGCCACGCAGGAACTGCCGGACCATGACTTCACGGGTAGGTTCGCGGACGATTACGTCGCCAAGCAAGTCCAGATTGCGGAAAATCAGCAGCAAATCCAGCTGCTGACCAACGCCTACAACGACAGTCTGAAGCATCAGGCCGAATTGTTCGACGCGATCGCCGCGAATGTTCAGAATGCAGGGCAAGGCATGGCGGAAGCCTTTGGCGAGGCGGGCCGCGCTCTGGGCGATATGGCGTCCGTCTTTGCGGGGCACCTGTCCGATCGCCAGCGCCTGAACGACTGGCAGCACAAGGAAATGCGGGATGCCAGCCAAATCACGGTGGCCGAGGTCCGCGCCCGCAAGGAACGAGAAATTTCCGCGCTCTACGCGGCCCGGTCCAGCACGATGCAAATCGCCATGTACGGCGACCTTGCGGCTTCGGCGCGCGGGTTCTTCGACGAAGGTTCGACCGGGTATGAGGCGATGGCGGCGGCCGAAAAGGCGTTCCGCGCCGTCCAGTTCGCCCTGTCGGTGCGTGCCGTGGCGCAGGATGCCATCGAGACGGGCAGCGCCATCGCCAAGAGCGGCGCGCGGTCGGCCGCCCATGCCGTCGAGGCGGTGGCCAAGGCGATTGCAGGCCTGCCCTTCCCGCTGAACATCGCGGCCGGAGCCGCGACAGCGGCCGTGCTGGCGTCGATCGGGCTGTCCGTGGCCGGAGCATTCGGCAAGGGCGGCGGTGATCTGCCCAAGGCCAATGCGGGCACCGGCACGGTGCTGGGCGATAGCGCGGCCAAATCGGAAAGCCTGAAACGGTCGCTGGATGCGCTGAAGGAAGTCGATACCGTCACCTCCGTCTATGCGCGCGAAATGGCCACCTCGCTGCGGTCGATCGATGGCCAGATTGGCGGGTTGGCCAGTGTCGTCGTGCGGGCGGGCAACATCAATGCGTCCGGGGGCGTGGCCGAGGGGTTCAAGACGGACCTGACCGGCAAGCTGCTATCCAGTGCGGTCGACCCGCTGGGCATCCTGTCCAAAATCCCGGTGATCGGCGGGCTGTTCAGCGGCCTCAAGGGGCTGGTCGGCTCGCTGTTCGGCTCCACCACCACCGTTGTCGGCAACGGCCTGTATGGCGGCGCGCAGTCGCTGGGCAGCATCCTGTCGGGCGGGTTCGATGCGTCCTATTATTCGGACGTTGAGAAGAAAAAGCGGTTCCTGGGGATCACGACCGGCAAGTCCTATTCCACCCAATATACCGGGGCGGATGCGGGGCTGGAGAATCAGTTTACGCTGATCCTGAAGGAGTTCAACGCGGCGATCGTCGCGGCGGCCGGGCCGCTGGGCGCAGCGACCGGCGATATCCAGAACCGCCTGAACGGCTTTATCGTCGATATCGGCAAAATCGACCTGAAGGGCCTGACAGGCACGCAGGTTCAGGAAAAGCTGACCGCCGTATTCGGTGCGGCGGCCGATCGCATGGCGGATGCGGCATTCCCCGGTTTCCAGCGCTTCGCAAAGGTCGGGGAAGGCGCGTTTGAAACGCTGGTGCGGGTCGCGTCGACGGTGGAGGCCGCGACCACTGCCCTGACCGCTCTGGGCGGCGCGGCGCAGGCGCTGGGCATCGACGCGAAAATGGGGCTGGTCGGGCAGTTCGATAGTGTCAGCGCCTTCACCAGTGCCACGGACGCCTATTTTCAGGCTTATTACAGCAAGGCCGAACAGTCGGCCGCCAAGACCGCCCAGCTGGGGCGTGTGCTCGACAGCCTTGGCCTGTCGATGCCCGCCAGCCTGTCGGCCTTCCGCTCGCTGGTCGAAGCGCAGGACCTGACCACGGCGGCCGGACAGGCGACCTATGCCACGCTGCTGAAGCTGGCGCCTGCCTTTGCCGATCTGCAATCGGCCTTGGAGGGCGTGAAGAGTGCGGCGGATATCGCCAGCGAACGCGCCGATTTGGAGCGTCGCCTACTGGAGGTGCAGGGCAATACCGCTGCGATCCGGGCGCTTGATCTGGCCGAGCTGGATAGCAGCAACCGGGCGCTCCAGATGCAAATCTGGGCCATTCAGGACGCGCAGGAAGCCGCCAAGGCGGCCGATGAACTACGCAAGGCTTGGTCCGATGTGGGCGACAGCATCATGGATGAGGTCAAGCGTATCCGGGGCCTGACCGAGGCGGGCGGGGAGGCCAGTTTCGCCAGCCTGATGGGGCAGTTCAACGCCGCCAATGCGTCGGCGCGGGGCGGCGATCAGGATGCGGCCAAACTGCTGCCCAGCCTGTCGCAGTCGCTGCTGACCGCTGCGGCCAATGCCGCGACCAGTCGGCAGGAACTGGACCGGGTTCGCGCACAGACCGCCGCCCAGCTGGAAGCGACGTGGGCGGCCATTCAGGGGCGCAGCTTTACCCCCGTGACCGGCAGCGCGCTGGTCGCGGGTTCGGCCTCGCCCATGCCGGGCGTCGACACGGCGCAGGCGATGGCCCCGGCCAATGACGATCTGGTCGCCGAACTGCGCCAGCTGCGGGACGAAGTGGCGCAGCTGCGGCAGGACAATAACGCGGGCCATGCGGCGACGGCGAGCAACACCGGGGGCATCAAAAAGACGCTCGATACCGTCACCGCCGAGCATGGCGGGCAAGCGGTCAGCGTGGCGGGAGCGGCGGCATGATGGAAGTCGTAACCGCCTCCGGCGAGCAGTTCGCGCTGGGCGAGGTGGAGGCGTCGGCCACGGTCGGCATCATCGACTATAGCCGCCGCGTCACCGATGATTTCGGTGTCACGACGGTCGTGCAGCGCGGGTTCGCACGCCGCATGTCGGTTCGGCTGGCCGTGCCGTCCGATGACGCCAGCGCGTTGCAACGGCGTCTAGCCGATCTGCGCGCCACGTCCGCGCGCTGGATCGCGGATGATCGGTTCGACTGGTTGAGCCCCACCGGCTTCTACAAGGATTTCGATATCGACATGGCGGTCCCGCCCTTGTCCTATTGCACCTTGTCGGTGGAGGGGCTGGCCCAAACCGAGGCCGGGGCCGATCCGGGTGGCGATCCTGCGCCGGACGGCCACCCGTCCACGCTTCAGCTGCTCCAGCCCTACGCCGTCACTGAAGCGATCCTGACCGCCTCCAGCGTGGCGGAAGATGATGCGCCCGCTTGGGCGGCCGCGACCGGCTATACCAAGGGCGCAAAGGTGCTGCGCCAGCACCGGGTCTATGAGGCGCTTGTCGCCAATGGCGGGGCCGATCCGCTGGCGGCCGGTGGGCAATGGCTCGATACCGGCCCGTCAAAGCGCTGGGCACCATTTGACCAGGCGCTTGGCACCGTGGCGCAGGCCGATGGCCAGATGACCATGCGACTGGAAACGGCGCGCATCGAGGGCGTGGCGCTGCTCGACGTGAAGGCCGCGACGGTGCGCGTGCAGGCGGATGGCTATGACCGTACGCAGGCTGTGACCGGCGGGGCCGTCACCTTCCTTGATCTGGGCGGCAAGGGCCGGGTCACGGTGACGATCGCGGGGGCAGGCGCGGTGACGGTCGGCACGCTGCTGATCGGCCGTGTCGTGGCGCTGGGTACGACCGAGGCGTCCCCAACGGCCGGAATCACCGATTTCAGCCGCAAGACGGTCGACGACTTCGGCGAGGTAACGATTGTGAAGCGCGGCTTTGCCAAGCGCATGACCGCCAAGGCGCTGATCCGCACGGACGCGCTCGATATCGTCGCCAATCGCATCGCCACGGTGCGGGCGATGCCGTCGCTATGGATTGGACAGGATGGGCTCGACTGCCTGACCGTCTACGGCTTTTTCCGGGATTTCTCGATTGAGGTCGGGCCGGGCGTGTCCAAGCTGTCGCTGTCGATCGAAGGGTTGAGCGCGGCCGACAAGACCGCGCCGCTGGTCAGCTGGCCCGATCTGGGCGACCCTGACGGCACCAAGCCCGAAGACAACGCGACCAACGGGGCGACGGGCAACGCGCCGATCGGCGGGGTGAAGCAACCTGACGGTACCGTGCAGGGTGCGCGCCCGGCCGCCACGGTGCTTGCGGATCTCCAGCTGAACGCCCTGACGATCGCGGCCGAACAGATGCGCAATGGCACATGGCGGGCCGAACAGGATCGTATCAATACCAATGCGGACGGGCTGACGTGGCGGCAAGTCACCCAACAGCTGGGGCTGATCACCGAACTGCACCAATCCTTCATCACGGAGCAACGGACGGTCGACAGCAATGGCTATGCGAAAGCCGCCCTGTCCATTCGAGGCGACAATGCAATTGCGGGATTTGTCGGCTTTGCTGGCGGTGGTCGAAGTGGGTTCAAGATTATTTGCGATGAGTTCAGCGTGGCCGATCCTGACCCGAACGGCATCGGCGAAATCTATCCGCTGATCATCAAGGATGGCGTTGCCTATTTCGACCATATCAAGGTCCGGCAATTGGACCGCGATGTGGCAGGCACCGACAACATCCAGTCGGACGCGATCCGCCAGCATTATGGTTCGGAACTGGCGGCCAATGTGGCGCTGCCTCAGAACAGCGGACAAAAGACACGATATCTAAGCGTCGTCGTCAACAAAAAGCTGGCCGAGAGCGGGCTTCGCATCGAATCCCTCATGCGCCCTCGCCCCGGCCGCGATTACGCCTGCTATTTCCAGATTGGCCGGACCACGAACGGGCAGGACGTGGTGATGGATACGATCTGGTATTGGGTGCCTTCGGCGGTGATCAACGATGCCCGATCCGTCCGCATTCCATTCTACTTTGGCCGAACCTTCGCGGGCCTGCCCGCCGGGCAGCACACGCTCTGGATCGAAGCCGTCGCTTACGGCGGGGGCAACGACGCCGGGTTCATGGAAGTCGGCTCCAATTTCGACATTGAAGAGGTGAAACGGTGACGCTGTATCTTGTCAGCGGTGCGGACGGTGAGCCGCGCCGGAAAATCTCATGTCCTCCCGCCGAAATCGAGGCGCAGTTGGGCGAGGGCGAGACGTTCGCGGAAGTGGACCCGCTGGTCGACGGCTTTGGACTGACCACGCCTTCGGGTGACGCATGAGCGACGATCAGGCCAGTTTTGCCGAACTGGTGGCCAAGGCCGGGGCCGGGCTGGCGGCGTGGCGGCGCTCGGTCGCCGAACTGGACGCATGGCGGGCGGGGACGGCCAATGGTGGGCCGAACGGGGACGGTGCTTATCCCATGACCGGGGCGGATGATCAGGTGAAGCTGATCCCCTGCCCGGCCAAGATTGCCACGCTGATGCCCACCGGCCAGCCCGTCGACCTGATCCTGCAATGCTATGCCGATCAGGCGGTGGTGCGTGTCGGCTCGCGCCTGTCGCCAGTCCGGGTTGCCCGGCCGTTGACGATCACGGGGATACGCGCGTCGCTGGTCCTGGCTGATCAGTCCCCGGCCGAGACGGGCGGCCTGCGCATGGATGTGAAGGTCAATGGCGTGTCGATGCTGTCCGCGCCCCTGCTGATCAAGCCCAACCAGCTGTCGAGCCGGGCGGCAGGGACCGCGCAGCCGGTGATTTCGGCGCCCGCGATCCCGGACGATGCGGAAGTCTCGGTCGATGTGGTGGCCGAGGGCTTGGGCGCGCGGGGCCTGCGGGTCATGCTGGTCGGGAATTACGCATGATCATTCAAGCCCCCAAAAGCGTGTCGGCCCTCCGGCTCGACTTCGCGGGCACCGCTTACGCCGCTGGCGACAGGGCATATCCAAGCGCGGGGGCCATACCCGAGGTGCGGATATCCGGGCCGGGTGGCATCGCTCTCGCGCCGGACGGAACGCTGAAGCTGTCGCCTGCCGGACAGCCGATCGTCGCGGCGGGGGTCGGGGTGGCGCTGGAGCCGCCCGCGACCAACCTTCTGGCCATGAGTAACGCCGCGCCTACGTCCACGGCCGGATGGACCTTGCTCAGCAACCGGCCGACTGACGCCACCATAACACTGGTCGACGATCGCACGGCGATGGACGCGGCGGGCATCTTCGCGCAGTTGCTCGCGGCCGGGGTGATGAACGGCAAGGCGGTGCGGTTCTACAACCCCTCCCCCGATACCGAATTTGCCATCCCGTTTTTCGGCGCTGGCGGCGCGGCCTATGCGATCAGCGCCTATGTCCGGTGCCTGAAGGGTGGCGGCTATATCACCGTCACCGGAGGCGGCGGCCAGACGCCCATCTTTACAAATGGTGGGTGGCAGCGTGTCGGCCGGGTCCACAATGCCGGGCAACAGGCCCGGTTGGTCGTGCGGCCCCAATCGGAGGTGCTGGTGATCCTCGCGCAAGTCGAGGCCGCCCGGATTACCAGCCCCATCGTGGTGTCGGGCCAGCCCGTGACGCGGAGCGCCGCGCCCCTGATGATCGTGGGCGGGCACCTGTTTGGCCGCCCGCATACCATCGTACTGGAGGTGGAGATTGCGCGGCAGGACAATGCCGAACGGACGATGCTGCACCTGACCAATGGTGCGGGCGAAGGTTACACGCTCGCCCGGACGAACGACAACGCCCTGACCGGCACGCAGAGCGGCAGTTTCCGCCGCCCCTGTGTTCCCCGGCTGACGGGGCCGGGGCGGGTTCGCATGGCCCACCGTGTCAGCCCACGGGGTCAGACGATCGGCGCGGCGGGACTGCTCGCCCACGCGCCTTTCATGGAAGCGACCGCCGGGCTGGACCGCGTGGCGATCGGCGCGCGGGTGGACGGCACCTTGCCGATGACGGGATGGGTTCGCTCCGTCGAAATCCTGTGTGAGGTCGGGGACGACGACTTGGAGGCGATCGTGGCCGGACCGGCCGACGCCTTCCTGCCCGAGACGCGGCGCTATATCAGCCCGGCCGGGAGTGATGACAGCGACGGCCTGACGCCCGCCACCGCATGGCGGACGCTCGCCAAGGCAACGGACGTGACGCTGTTCTGGCCGGGTACGCATTTCTTTCTGGAGCGTGGCGGCGCGTGGTCCGAGACGCTGCTGCCCAGCACTCGCTGTACCTATCGACCCTATGGCTCGGGCGCAGCGCCGCAAGTCGGGATCGGCCAGACCTATGGTGTCGACGAAAATGCGGCCAATGATTTTCGCATTCAGGGCCTGCATATCACCCGTGCCAAATCGCGGGGCGTGAACTGCTATGGCGCGTCGGGCGTCATGATCGTGGATTGCGAGGTATCCGGCAACGGCTCGCAGGCCGATGACAACGCGATCGGCGTCGCGATCCGGGGCAACACCCGCCGCGCCGAGTCCAAATTGCTGTCAAAGCCTGCGGCGGTCAACGTGACCGAATATTCGACCAGTGAGGCGGCCTTGACCGGCACATTCGTCGCGCGGTGCGTCAAGGCGGGCACGGGTTCGCAAATGCAATGGCAGGTATTCCGCCCAGACGGTTCGCTCATCACCATCACGCAAAACGACGGGACAGTGATCCGGGTTTTGACAGGCGGCACCCGCTTCTCTGGCGGCGGTATCGCGCTTAATCTATCCGGGTCGGGAGCCGTCGGCGACGAGGTAAAGGTCAGGGCGAAGGCCTTCAGTGAAATCGCCCTCCCCGGCAACGCGTTGGCCGAAGACGTTTTGGTCGAGCGCTGCTATATTCATGACAATATCGGCAAGGCTGCGGGCGATGCGCTCTATATCGAGGGCGTTGGCGGCATTTGCCTTGTGATCGCCAATCTTATCCCGCCACCTAAAGGTGTTGCCGCTGACTGTATTCAGATTGGCCGAAACAATCGCTTCTATGTGGCACGCCCGGCCTACGCGATCGTTCGCGGCAACAGGGTTGCGGCCTTTACGGGCGGCGGCAAGGGCGCGATCGTTGTCCTATCGGAATCATGCCTGATCGAATGCAACCATGTTCGCGGGCACAATTTCTGCATCTCGCTCAACCCCCTAACGTTCGCCATCGTCCGGTGGAATTATTGCTATGAAGCCGATCTCTACAACTACTCTTGGGGGATCGGCGTCGGATCGGACTTCGACTGTATCGACTTGGCGATTTACGGAAACATCATCATCGGCTGCAATCGCGCCGTGACCCTGTCCGGGAATGGCACCAGCACTTTCACGCTCGATGGGCGCGTTGTCCGGTTCCAGTATCGGAGCCGCGTCGCGGTGAACGACAACGACATTCAGGATTGCCCGGTCGGCATCTTCGTCGATCGCCCGACCAGCGGGCGTTTCCAATTCAACCGCTTCAAAAACGTGCCGCTTCTGATCGAGCGCCGCACCACCGCTTTGCCGCCCGGCGAGGCTGATCTGCGCATCGGGTTCAACCGGCTGAACTGACGCCGGACCTTCAGGGAGATAATTATGGATAATCTATGCTTCGCGGCCTTGGAGGCCGTGAAATGACGGCGCTTGCCCATATCGTCAGCGTCGTCGCCATCTGGACATTGATGTTGTTCGGCGTCCGGTTCGCCGTGTCGGCCGGTCATTGGCTCGTGCCGTGCGGCGTGGCGCTATGGCATCTGGCGCGGTGCCGGGGGCCGGACAAAAGCGAGTGCCGCGCCGCGTTCCGGGCTGCGATTGTGCAACTCCATGCTGATTTGGTGTCGGCCATCAAGACGCCGTGGAGCGCGACCCTGCTCTTTGGCGGGTCCGTGCTGATCGGTCTGGGCTATTTCTTCGGATCGGCGGGGGATGCGGCGCGGCTGGTATCCGCCCAGCCTGACCACTGGATCGCGTTCGATGTGGCCACGGACTGCATCGCGTCCGTCTTAGCCGTGACGGGCATGAGTTTCGTGCTGGCGGCCTTTTCCTGCCATCGGACCGCCAGCTTTCTGGTCAGCGGCGTCCTGATCCTGACCGGCCTGGGGATAGGAGTATCAACGCTGTGAAGGACTGGCAGTTCTACGCACTGGCGGCCTTTGCGGTCGCGTCGGGGCAAGTGCTGAAGATCGGCCGTAAGCTGGAGGCGGGCCGCGCCGTGACATGGCGCGATATCATGGTTCTGTGCTCGATCCTGCCCGCGTTCGGCGCGATCGGCGGGGCCATGGCCGTCCATTTTAACATGCCGGTGTGGTCCGTGCTGTTCGCGGGCACCTGCGCCGGTTGGACGGGCATCGGGACCATGCGCGTGATGCTGGCGGCGCTGCCGTACATCCTGCCCGAGGGGCTGGCGAAGCTGTTCCGCCCGATGATCACGGACAAGGATCAAACCGGGGCCTGATCCCCCCCCCACCAACCAAGGACATGGATAGATGACAAAACCAGCGGGGCCACGGCCCGCGCGGGCTACGCTCGCGCGTGCCGCAAAAGGGGGCAGTGTCGCGGCGATCGTCGCCGCGATGATCGGCGGGGTGATCACCCTTGAGGGCGGTTATGTGAACCACCCGGCCGATCCGGGCGGCGAGACGAACAAGGGCATCACCAAGCGGGTTGCGGTGGCGCATGGCTATACCGGCCCGATGCGGACGCTGCCCGACAGCGTGGCGCATAGCATCTATTACGCCGATTATCTGGTGAAGCCGGGCTATGCCCCGCTGATCCCGATCGATGCGGCCGTGACGGAAGAACTGTTCGATACCACGGTCAACATGGGCGCGGATCGGCCGGGGCGCTGGTTCCAAACCGGGATCAACGCGACGTGTGGCACGCGGCTGGCGGTGGACGGCAAGGTAGGGGCCGCGACGATCGCCGCCTATCAGGCGTGCCAGACGCAATACGGCGCGGTCCGGTTGTGCGTCACGATGCTGGGCCTGCTCGATGGGCAGCAGCGGGCAGAATATGACCGCTTGGTCGCGGCCAATTCCCGCCTGAAGGTTTTCCATGTCGGCTGGATCGCGAAGCGGATCGGCAACGTCGATCGCCGCAAATGCGATCCGGCGGCATGATCCGGCTTGCGGCGCTGGGGCGCTTCTGGCCGCTGATCCCCATTCTGTTGCTTGCCGTGTGGGGCTGGCGCGTTGACCAGCTGCGCGCGGTCCACCTGCTCGATTTGACCAAGGAACGCGGCGATCGGCGCGCCGAGGTCGCGGAAGCCAAGCGGGATGCCGCGTCGGCCGAGGCCGCCCATGCTGACCGGATTGCGACGGCGACCGAGCGGTACGCGGCCGCCATGGCCGATCGCCAACCCATCATCCTCCACTCGAAAGATACGGTGACACGCTATGCGCAAACTGATGCTGGCCGTGTCGTGTGTCGCGGCCCTGACCGGGTGCGCGACCTCGACGCGCTGGACGCCGCCCTATTCACGCCATCGCGATCCGCCGACGGCGGCCTTGGAACCGTGCGTTCCGACGCCGCAACATCGCCAGCCGGACGGTAGCGCCACGGCGGCCGATGATGACGCCACGATCCGGGACGGCCGGGTCGATCTGGCGGCCTGTGACGACAAGCGCCGTCTGTTGCTGGGCAGCTGGCCGCGCAACCCCACTCCACGAAAGGACTGACCTATGAAAAGCATCCTGCGCGCGGGTTTGATCGCGCTCGCCTGCCTACCGGCCGATGCCGTAGCCCAGACCAGCTACCCCAAAATCATATCTCCATCGACCATCGTGCCGCCCGCTGGAGCGGCATTCACCGATTCGTCGGGCGAAACCCGGATTGCCTCCCCTACCTCGCCGCTGCCCGTTACTGCGGTCCTGCCGCAAATCACCGCGACCAGCCGGAGCGGCCTTTTTGGCACGACGGCTGCGCAGCTGATGCCCGCGAATCCTTCGCGACGTTTCATCCAGGTGCAGGTTCAGAACAGCGCCACCTGCTACATCAGCGGCCTTTCCACCGCGACGGCCGATCAGAACAGCCTGTTGCTGCCCGGCGGGGGGCAGCTGTTCGAAAGCAGCACGCACGTCACGACTGGCGCGATTTCCATCATTTGCACGGCGGCTTCGACCCCCGTTTATGCAAGGGAGGGCTGACGCATGGGCTTCAAATTCAACGTGGGCGGTAGTGGTCCGGGCCTGTCGGCCAGCAAGTCCACCTATTATACCTCCATCGCGCAAGGGGCGCTCATTGCGTCCCTGACCGATCCTTTCGGTTCGGGTGCGACTTACGCGGTTGTGGGCAGCACCCCCTCTACTTTGGCGCTGGCATCGGGCGGCCGGATCGTCGCGGGGGCGGGTGCGCATGCCGATGGGCAGGCGTCCACGATCATCATCCGGGCGACCAAGGGCGCGCGGGCGGTGGAAGAACCGTTGATCTTCACCGCCATCCCGATCCCGCGCGCGGCGTCCTATCCCAAGGCGGGCGATCTGGTCTTTGGTTTGTCGCCGTACCGCACGGTCGGCAACGGTTCGACCACGCTGGCCTATGCCCCGGCAAGCGGTTTCCTGAACGAGGTGGCCGACAATTTCATGCCCGCCCAGCCTGCCGGGTGGCGGCCGGTCTATTTCAATTTCGGCCTGAACAGTGCCGACAGCGCAGGCCCGACCGCGCTGGAAACCTCGCCGGGCAATAGCAACACCCTCGACTGTTCCGTGACCTTTACGGCCGCCAATGGCGGCGGGACGCGGGTGGCGGGGACGTTCGGCGGTGCGGCCTCGTTCGTCATGCCTGATGGTGGTTTCGCGATAGAGGACGCCCGCCCGGCCTTTGCCGGTGGCTTCCACCGGGTCAGCCTGACCACCCCATCGGGCGGCAAGCGCCCGACCGGCTGGAATGCGGATGCGGCCTTTGGCGAATATCGACGGCGCGGCGGGACCTATGCGTCGAGCAATGCGGCCGGCGGACAAATCTCCGGCAGCGCGCCCGACAGCAATCGGGGATACAAGCCGCACGGCGTGCTGATCCCGTTCAACGGCTCGACGCCCTCCGTCCTGTTGATCGGCGATTCGATCACGCAACAGAACGACCTGCGGTTCGATGCGCGCCAGCTGGTCGGCGGGATCGTGAAGGCGCTGGGCGATCCGTCCGGGCCGGGATCGTTCGGGGTGGCGAATTTCGGCCACCACGGCGCGGCGATGGAAGACTTGATGGACGTGACGCCGGGCAGCAACCGCTTCAGCCTGCGCTACGCCATGCTGGCCGCCGCGCGGGATATGAATGGCGGTCGGTGGCCGTTCACCCATATCTGGTCGCAGGGTCTGCGGAACGACTTCTCCGGCATGGTGTCCGCCGCGACGCCGGAGGATGCGCTCGTTCTTCTCAAGGCACGAGCGCAGGCATGGTGGGATTTTCTCGCCAAGACCTTCCCCGGTATCCCGATCATCCAGTCGACGATATCGGCCCGCGTCACGAACGACAGCGCGACCAATTACACGTTGGTCGATGGTCAGCAGCCTCGCCCGGCCACGGCGGGCATCGCGCTGGAGGCGTTCAATACGTGGCTTGTCCAGACCACTCCTGCCCCGCTGGCGATGGCCGTGGATCTTCAGGATGGGCAACGCGAATTGCGAAGCGACCCGAACTTTACCGGCCAATCTCCGGTCTGGGCGCGGTTGGCCTTTGTGAAGGCCGGGGGCGGCAAGCTGGCCACGGCATTGGCGGCCGGGACGGCCGTCTCGACCATCAAAATCACCGCCAGCACGGCCCCGGCGGTGGGCAGCGCCTGCTATTTCGAGCCGGGCACGTCGTCCGTCGAGATGAAGGGTAATATCTCAACCGTTACCGACAATGGCGATGGCACGTTTACGCTGGGACTAGCCTCAAACGTTACACCCAGTTATCCTCATGCGGTAGGAACTGTATTCATGACAGCACCAACCACCGACGGCACACATCCTGAAAGCGTTGTGCATGATATTTGGGCTGCGACCATTCGATCGCTAAAACCTCTAATCGCTAATATTTAGTTTAAATCCCGGATCGGCTTTCATTGCCGATCCGGGATTATGCTCTGTGGAGTCGTCGGGCCGACCGTTTAACGGCTGTTGACTATGTAATTGGTTCATCACTCGCAGACGGCGATTCGTCCATTATCACGGAAACCCTGACAAAGAAGTACGCTTCGTCACGCGATGAATTACCGGATGCGGAGTGGACCATTTTACGGAAATGCCTAGTTAGCTTCATAAGATACTCCTCCTCAATTTGTAACTTTCCGGCTATTCTCCATATAAATGAGCTATGACGGAAAAGATTGAGTAGGTTAAATATCTCACCACTTCGCTCAAAATCAGTCCACAATGCCGCATGACACCTATCGAACAGGCTGCCCATCCGCTCGTTATATAGGAAATGATAGGCATCAAGAAGTCTGATCCTATTATTCTGCGACAAGGGCTCAGGACCCAAATGACGACCAGCTAAGCTAACAATAGCACGAACATTATTATATGTATCTTGACCGCCTTCTGGCGAATTTATTATTTGAGATAGTAGTGATGTTGCCGATTCTTCATCATCCTCCTCTAAGGATAAATTCAATAGAATCGTATTTATCAGCGTCGTGATTTCCTCTCTTCGCGCTATTACAAGAAGCTTTTTTAATTCTAAAATTTTTTCCTCAGGATCAGCGATCTGTTCAGCCAAGATCGTCTTGGCGTGGATGGCCGCGACGGACTTTTTGTCTATGGCGAGCACCCGCCGCGCTGCGGCCGCAGCTGCAGCATCGTCACCCACTTGCCCCGCCACCAAGGCCAAATTGAGTTCGGCCCTTTGCCGCTGCGGCTTCGACAGCAAATTTAGATTCAAATCTTGTAGCGTTGACTGGGATTCTGGCGCGCGCCCAATCATCCGAAGCCCTCGAGCAAGCTCGTATTTCAGAATGTTTAGCTCATGCTCGTGGTCACCAAACTGCTCAAGTGACAGGATCATATCTTCGCAGAGAGACACCGCCGCCCTGAAATGATCGCCGCTCATAAGCGACTCAATGAAGGCAGACGCGAGCCTTATCAAACCTTCGGCATCGACGTTATTTCCCTCCGAAAGTGCGCGCCTAGTGCTTCGAACTATAAGAGCACCCGCATTCTGGATCTCGTATCCGTCACAAAGCGCCCTCTTGACCCGCTTTCCAATTGGCGAATTTCTTATCTCGCCGTTTGACCACTCATCACCAAAGTAAAGTTCAAGTGCCTTGCGATCCATAAGACGTGATGTCTCGTCTTCCATGATCAATCTAACGTATTCTCGCACCGGGCGCGGAACGATTAAGACTTTCTGGGTATCGTCTCCGGGCATACCCTCTAACGCTTGGATTGGAGATGTATCAATTAGCGATCGCTCCAAAAGCGTGCGCGCATGAGGTGCTAAAAATGGATGAGGCCCTAAAAATCTGGTAAGTCGAGAAAGACGTTCACCCTGAGGCAGGGAGGCCAATGCTAATAGAAGCTTATACGCTCGCTCCTCCGCCCTATCATCAGAGGATGCTAACTCGCTTACTGATGCGATAAGCGCAGGCGGTGTTTTCGCCACAGATGCCGACGAGTCTCCGTAATCGGGATTTGCAGTCATCAGATCACCAAGTGATATGATTTCCAAATCGCGCAACGCATCATCTATCCGAGAAGGAACACCGTCCGTGTGTCTATATAATAGAGAAACGGCATCAGGCTTCGCATAGCGGTCACTGCCTAATTCGCTATCTCTTACGTAGATAGCAACGTCAGGTTCATCTAGTGGTTTAAGCTCAACAACCGGCAAAGAAAATCTGCGCGGCCTACGACGGGATCGTATTATTATACGAGCTTCAGCCGCAAAATCTTTAAGGGGATCAATAAGTTTTTCGATCCGCTCTTCTGTTCCGAGCGGGGATGACGATACGTCAACGTCGTCGAGAACGAATATACAACTACCGATATCGGAGATCGCTTCAAACATTTCTTGGAACGATCCGCCAAGTAGCGTTCTCATATTGTCTATAAACGATGGATCGTTAGAAAAACCCGAAAAATCAACACTATATACGTGCGAATGCGGGATATTAAGGTTATCACATAGGGCAAAAATGAATCCGTCTTTGCCCATACCCCAGTCAGAAGCGAGCCAAGCGGCTTGATGACTATCAAATGCCGAAGCAATAGCGTTTTGCTCGACGCGTCGAACTTTTGTATGCGCCTTTGCTTCAAGCATATGAAGCTGTATTTTTGTTAAATTAAATGACGATCCCGATATAATATTAGCATGACCATCTACCCGTTTTAATTGACCATTATCGGCTGACGCAATCGTGCTGCCTATCAGCCTACGGTCAACATGATAATCGACTTGATAACTTCCGGTATCTTCATTGATATCTTGCTGTGAATCTGGAGCGATTTTCATTTTGCTGTCGCTGACAGATATCATGCGCCTAGGCCACGATGTAAGGGTACGGGCTGACCCACTGCCGGAAATTTGGCTCGATGAGTACCCTTGAATGCGCTCGACCCCATCCCCGTAGGTTTCTAAACCAAAGAGCGAAGCCGCCTGCACATGCCTCCGCGCGCGCCCTCCACCATGAGATATGCTAACCATATCAGGTTTATGCATGTGCCCATAAAGGTGTGCGTCAAATCGCCCAGATGGGTTCACGTCGTTGTCCCACCCAGACATTTTATCACTTCGTATCCATGAGGCGGGCTGGTGGGTTATTAAAAGGTTGACATCGTTATTTCGAGCCCAGTCATCCGGGCTGCCGTCAGTGACGGCGAGAATTTGCCTGGTGTCGACATGTAACTGATTGGTGTAGTCTCCACCACCTAATTGAAGCCAAGTTGAATTTAACGCAATCAAACCTGTTTTAGATGAACACGTCTCGACAATATATGAAGCGTCGCCCGGCAGTATGCCACGAGAAGACGGCTCTATATGAATACCTCTCGATATAGCCCTATCTTGCCACTCCAAGTAATATTTAAATGTGTTGTTTAAAAAATCGATGTAACCTGCATTTGTTTTCCACATGCCCTCCTGCAATGTTGGATTGCTCCAGTATTGAGCGAAAGCCATTGCAAACGGGTTGACCGGATCTGGGCGAATCAAATCGTGGTTCCCAGGTACGGTAATTAAAGGAGGAACAGGACCGAACTCGCTAATTCGATTAAGTATAGAGTCTATTACTTTGTCGAAACGATCAAATTCGTCTTTCGTGCCTTTTTGGACTAAATCACCTGAGAAGATAATGCAGTCAAATCCGCCAGTTTTGCGATATGCGGTTTCGAGATCGTCCAGCAAAAGCGTGGACGACCGTGGCCAGAGCTGGTTTTGGACATTCATCCCGACGTGAAGATCGCTGAGATGCAGCCACCGGAACGAAAAAGGAGAAGTCATTTTGCGCATCCATTCTCAACGGTCATCTGGAAAGGCGGAGCCCACAAACGAAACGCCACGTTAGTGGCTCTTACCTCGCTGGCAATTCAAATGCTAAGAATCGCAGACAGAACCTCGTAATCGCCGAAAATTAGGCGAACCGTTACAGCGAGGCTAAACTGCGCGTCGAGATAGAAGCCTGTCAGACATAGGTGCTAAAGAATGCCGGGGTGGGAGCGCCGCTCCAGAATCGTGGCTGATCCCTTTGTGAAAATTTAAGCTCCAGCCAAACCGCAAAACGGCCGTTCGCAAACGGTAAGGCAGCACTTCGAAAGGCTGTCGGATCGCTCCGCGGAATACCGGAATGGCTAAACCAACTCCGCACCGTCACCTAGCATTCAGGCATCGGCGTCGTGACAACTGCCGTGGCCGGCAACCCTTCGATGAGTTTGCGGTGAAACGTTAGCCACTTTTAACGTGGCACCGAGAGGTGCGGCGTTATAAATACGAGCGGTGAGGCGGCCTAAGCCATTAAGTTGACTAGATTATTTGACACCTGCCGGGCCCACCAAAGACTCCTGATAAGCTATTGTATTTACTACGTTATTTGGGGATATTGTCTAATTAGGACTGCCATCTACGATGGCAGATCGAGCGTCAGGGGATTTCCGCTTGGAGGTGCTGGAACGTTTTCCTGCAAAATAGGTGTTGTTCACGGCAAATCTGACAAAACAGATAAGCGTTCATGCCTAGCGAGGCTTGCAGCTATAGAACAGGCTTCCCTTGCAAATCACGTTGCCCTATTTTTTTCCAGCATTTTCGCAGCAGCTGTTGCCTGATCCTCATAGGCGTACATTACTGGTATCCATAAAGAATCTTTTTTTGAATACACACCCCAACGGTCGGTGAATGGAGATTCGGGCCACGGCCCGACCACGTAATTACTATCTTGTGTTGCAGTGATGGTTCGGGATTTTTTACGCCCAACGTCGGCAGGGTAATCGCTCAATTTGAATGCCCTTTTAGTCGAATTTCAATTCGGACGGAGACGTTGTTTTTGACCGACCCGTTTGACGGCTGCTTAATGTTATGGATTTATTGTTAGGGCATTTAGCGGCGGGTGGCCAAAACAGCACACACCCCTGCCCAGAATTCGATATCCTCAGGCTTTGATGACGTCTGGAGACCTACCTTTGCTGCGGCTATCGCGTGCTCTCCGTGGGTCTCCTGCAGAGCAGCAGCATAATCGAAAACCCTTTGGGCACGAGTCGGGGCATCCTCATTCATGCCTCGCTCATAAATTAATATTTGTTAATTGCCAGACCAGAGGAATCTTGAACCCCAGGGGGTCCTCGGCCCCCTTCCGTCCAAAAGCGGACGCGCACCATCATGCGAAAAAGGTTAGCCATCGTTGACGTGGCACTGAGGGGCATGGCGGTTTCAATTTGGTGGGTTGGGCATATTAAGTCATCGTAGTTGGGACTTTATTTAACACCTGCCGGGCCCACCAAATTTTCACTATAAGCCTCTGTATTTATTGGATTATTTTGCACTGCCTTAACTTATCGGGACTGCAACCTGCGGTGGCCGTCCGAGAGCCAAGGGGCTAATGACGGCTTTCACTTAGGCACTCGGCACCGCAACGGCTCGGACCAGTCCGTGTGGCAAATGCGTCCGAACTTTAAATTAAGCCAACCTATGTTGGTTAATGGATATTCTGACGTGGCATGCAGTTGTGTGCAAATGCCCACATATTCTATCGAAATAGCCGATAATCTACCTGTACAGGCGGACGGTTTCGAAGCGCCTGACTTTGACCGAGCTCTCGCGGTACTGGTCCGGGTAGCGGGTGAAAGCCTAATTCACGAAAGCCATGGAGAGCCTACCATTTCGCTCTTTAGGAGCTTCGACTTGATGGATGAGACAGGTTTGATCCTGTACTCCCTTTCGGTTCAAGGTTACCGGTCAGCGGCAATGGGACGGCGGGGGTGATATGCCCCGAGCTTGCGTGCTACTTAAGAATTAAACCCGTCTCATACTGCTGCCTTGTCGAACAATAGTGTCAGCTGAAAGCTGCTGTCTGGAAGAACGCACAAGGATCGTTGATCTTTAAATAATGGTCGATGCACCTTGATGTTAACTTTTTGCAGCTACACAGGACTAATGGATCAGACGCTCGCCGAACATCATCGGAAAATAACAGCAGGCATAGCTGAGATTCGAGACCATTGCAGCCGGCCCATCCCTGATGTGGCCGCGCTCGGGGCAGCCCGCCTTCGTCTGAGTCGGGCAAGCGGGGCACGGTCGCAGTATATACACGACGTATTGCTTCCAAAGCTGAAGGTCGGAGCTGATAGCGCGCTGCTATCGCGGCTTGACGACATGCAACGTGCGTTTGCGGCGAAACGGCTCGCATCGAGTGAGCACGTCACGAAGTGGAGCAGCAAGACCATCGTAGACGATTGGGAGGGATATCGCCAAGCCGCTCGTCGCATCTGGGCTATGATGGAAGACCAAATGGCTCGCGAGCGCGGTATATTTGGATAATTATTCCTCCATCGTCGGAGATAAAGTGATCGATATAGCGGTAAATTGGGTACCGCTGATCGCCCGGCGGTTTGGTGCCCCCCCCAATTAACTCAACGCCGCGCTCATGCGTAGGTCGAGCCCTTAAAGGTTAGACAGTTTTGTCTCAAACGGAGAGGCAACGGGACCTGATACGCGTCAGTTAGACAAACTATATATCTGTTTTTATTAACTTATTTAAATCCTGCCGGGCCCACCAATACCCGCATCGATATTCCCCGTTACCGAACCTTGTCTTCGGCAAGTTCGAGCGACGCCGCGTTGATCCGGCTGATCTCCACCAGCACATCCGACGTCTCGACCGAGAGGTTGCGCACCTCTTCGGCGACGACCGCGAAACCGCGCCCCTGGGCACCGAGCCGTGCGGCCTCGATACTCGCGTTCAGCGCGACCAGCCGGGTATTGGCCGATATCCGGCCTACCCGTTCCAGCATGGCCACGGTCTCGCGGTTTAGATCATCGCGTCGCCGAATCACGCGCGTCAGATCGCGCTCGTGCGTCACGTCGACAAAGGTCAGCACCGCACCAAGATCGGGTTGCGGGTGATAGGTGATCTCCAGCACATGACCGTCATCGAAATGATGATCGAACTGGCGCCGCACCCCCTCGCGGGCCCATTGCCGATGATTATCGAGGATCGCCGCCTTTCGGACATCCGACCAGCCCACCGCGTTGCCGACATGGTGGAGATAATCCGCCAGGCTCGATCCTGCGGTCACGGCACTGTCCGACAGGCCGAAGATGCGGCTGACATACTGATTGATCAGGAGAATTCGCTCGTCCTGATCATAGATCACAATACCGTGCCGGACATGTTCCATGACAAGGGCCAGCTGCTCCGCCGCACTCACCGACACCCGTTAACCTCATTTTTGATAACTTATGTTGCCCCTAGCAGCTTTCGCCAAAGATGAAAGCGCGACGCATTTTTACTTATGAAATCGGCCTTGTCGGGGTTGCCCATGGTCTTCTAAGGTGCCGCCAAACACGTTCAAGAAAGGCGAGATCCATGGCAGTTAAGGGCGATCCGAAGGTCATCGAGTATTTGAACGAGGCGCTCAAGAACGAGCTGACCGCGATCAACCAGTATTTCCTGCATTACCGGCTGCTCGACCATTGGGGCGTCTACAAGCTCGCCCAGTTCGAATATCACGAATCGATCGACGAGATGCGCCATGCCGACTGGCTGGCCGAGCGCATCCTGTTCCTGGACGGGCTGCCCAATTTCCAGCTGCTGGGGCGCCTGCGCATCGGCGAGACCGTCGAGGAAGTGCTCAAGGGCGATCTGGCCATCGAGGTCGAAGCCGTTGCCCAGCTCAAGGAAGCCATCGCCTATTGCGAGGAAGTCCGCGACTATGTCAGCCGCGACCTGTTCCAGCGCATCCTGGCGAGCGAGGAAGAGCATGTCGACACGCTGGAGCGCCAGTTCGAGATGATCGCACGCATGGGTATCCAGAACTATATCCAGCTGAACGCCATGGCGGAGAACGACACGCCAAAGTCGGGCGCGGCGCCGCACCTTCAGGGCTGAGAATGCGGGGCGGGTCCGATGGCCCGCCCCTATTCCCCGAAAATTGTACTCCCAACCCGTTCAGGCTGAGCGAAGTCGAGGGCCACGGGAATCAAATCGGTTATGGCCCGAGCCTTGTGTCGGCCCCTGGACGACTTGGCTCCGGCTGAACGGCGATCAGGAAGGGGCGCCCGCCCCTCCCCTCAGTCCTTCGTGCCGAACGGGTTCTTCGGCGCCCGCAACGTCAGACGCACCGGCACCGCGCCGAAACCAAGCTCGCGCCGCATCGAATTGACCAGATACCGCTCATAGCTGGCGGGCAACTGGTCCACGCGCGTACCGAAGATCACGAAGCTCGGCGGACGCGACTTCACCTGGGTGACGTAGCGCAGCTTGATCCGCTTGCCGCCCGGCGCGGGTGGCGGATTGGCTTCGACGGCGCGCTCGAACCAGCGGTTGAGCTCGCCGGTCGGCACGCGCTTCGACCAGGCGGCGCGCGTCTCGAACGCCGCTTCGATCAGCGTGTCCAGCCCCTTGCCGGTCGCGGCCGACACCGCCAGCAGCGGCACGCCCTTGACCTGGCTGAGCCCGTCTTCCAGCGCCTTGCGCACGCCGTTGAACAGCGACGACGGATTTTCCGCGACGTCCCACTTGTTGAGCGCGATCAGCAGGGCACGTCCCTCTTCCAGCACGCGGTCGGCAATGCGCAAATCCTGCGACTCCAGCCCCAGCGTCGCATCGAGCAACAGCACCACGACCTCGGCAAAATCGACCGCACGCAATGCGTCGGCGACCGACAGCTTTTCCAGCTTGTCCTGCACCTTGGCCTTTTTCCGCATGCCCGCGGTGTCGATCAGGCGGACCTGCCGCACCTCGCCGTTGCGGTCGTGCCATTCCCAGTCGATCGCGATCGAATCGCGGGTGATCCCGGCTTCCGGCCCGGTGATCAGGCGATCCTGACCCAGGAAACGGTTGATCAGCGTCGACTTGCCCGCATTGGGACGCCCGACGATCGCCAGCTTCAGCGGAGCGAAGGGGTTTTCGAGATCGACTTCCTCCTCTTCCTCGACTTCACGGTCGATAAAGGGGAGCAGCGCTTCGAACAAGTCGCCCACGCCTTCGCCATGCTCGGCGGACAGCTGGACCGGATCGCCGAAGCCGAGCGCCAGTGCCTCCAGGATACCCTGTTCGGCCGCACGGCCCTCCGCCTTGTTGGCGGCAAGCACGATCGGGGTGTCGGAACTGCGCAGCCAGCGGGCGATCTCCTCGTCCAGCGGCATGACTCCGGCGCGGGCATCCACCAGGAACAGCGCGACATCGGCCTCGCTGACCGCCGCCTCGGTCTGGCGGCGCATCCGGCCGGGGAGCGTATCGGGGTCTTCGTCCTCATAGCCCGCCGTATCGATGATACGGAAATCCAGGCCCAGAAGATGCGCGTCGCCTTCGCGCCGGTCACGCGTCACGCCGGGCCGGTCGTCGACCAGCGCCAGCTTCTTTCCGACCAGACGATTGAACAGCGTCGACTTGCCGACATTGGGACGGCCGACGATCGCGACGATAGGGAGATTAGCCATCGCCGTCCGTTAGCGAAAGGCGGGCCTTTCGTCACGCCTATAGCGGTACGAAATGCACCGCCCCGTGGAACAATTGTCCCACGGGGCAAAACCGCATTACTTATAGGCCGCGATCCGACCCTTCTGGTCGAGGACGTAGAGCACATTGTTGGCGACGATCGGCGGCAGCGCGAACGGCGTCTTGGTGTCGACCGTCGCCTGGACCGATCCGTCACCCGGATTGGCGTAGACGATCTGCCCTTCCGAGTTGGTCAGGATCAGGCGGTTGCCCGCCAGCACCGGGCCGAACCAGGTGATCGCGCCGGTCTTCTTCTTTTCCTTATGGAAACGCTGAAGCTGCGCGATCCAGCGCGCCTTGCCGCTCGACCGGGCCAGTGCGACCAGACGCGCATCGTCGGTGACGAGGAAGATCCACTCACCCGCGATCCACGGCGTCGAAAGCCCGGCGAAATTCTGCTCCCAGAGACGCTGGCCGGTCGACAGTTCCAGCGCGACCATACGGCCGCCCTGGCCCAGCGCATAGACGCGGCCCTGGTCGATCACCGGCGCGGCGTCGATATCCGACAGCGTCGACACCGAGGTGGAGATGCTCGTCCGCGACAGCGCGTCCTGCCACAGCAGACGGCCGTTTTCGTAACGATAGGCGTTCAGCTCGCCGCTCGAGAAACCGGCGACGACCGTTCCCTGGCTGGCCGATGGAGCCGCGACGCCGTACACGCCCTGCGTCTCCAGCGTGCCCTGCCCGGCCCAGACGATCTTACCGTCCGTCTGGTTGATGGCGTAAAGCTGATTGTCCTGGGTCAGGACATAGACATTGCCGTTGGCGATGGTCGGCGATCCGCGCAGCGGGCCGCTGGGCTTGGCACGCCACAGCACCTTGCCGTCGGCGGCGCTGGCCGCGATCACATCGCCCAGACCGTCCGATGCAAACACCGTGCCGCTGTCATAGCTGGCGCCGCCGCCAAAGCGGGCCAGACGGTTCGCGTCACCTTCGGTGATACCGGTCGACCACAGGCGCGCGCCGGTATCGGCGTTCATCGCGACGAGATTGCCCTCGACATCGACGACGAACAGCTTGCCCTCGGCCACGACCGGGGCGGCGCCCAGCGGATCGCGCGCCGAACCGCCGTTGATCGTCGCGGTCCACAGGCGCTGCGGCTGCTCCGCCAGTGCGAGCTGCCCCATCGACTTGGCGGCGTTGCCGCCCGGCTGCGACCATTCGGGGTTGGCTTCGGGTGCGGGCAGCAGGACCTGTACGTCGGCGATCGTCTTGTCCGCCTCGACCCCCGTTTCCGAAACCAGGATCGGCACGCGGTTGCCCACGGTCGGCGTCTTCTTGGGCGCGCTCTTGAATACCCCGCAGGCGCCCAGCGCCATCAGCGCGGCGAGCGCCGCCGAGGTGCGGAAATGCTTCGTCATTGGGTCTTGGTGTCCTCACTCTGGCCGACCGCGTCGACCCCCAATACGCCGGCCATCTGAACCGCACGTTGCCGCAACGTATCGGGCACATCCTTGTCGCTGGCAATCTGGCCGAACAAACGGCCCGCCTGGTCGCGCTTGTTCATGCGCAGATAGGCCACCGCGACCATCTCGCCCGCGCTGCCGAAATAGGCGTTGCCAGGCACCGCCATGCTGCCCAGTCGTGCGACGACCGCCTCGGGCTTCATCGTGTCATATTCGGCCATGGTCTGGCGAACCAGCGCCAGGTCGCGGAACGGCTGGGCGAGCGAGGCGTCATTGGCGATGGCGGCGAAGCGTGCCGCGGCGCCCTTCATGTCGTCACGCTGGAGCAGAATATCCGCCTGGGTGAACTCGGCGAGGGCACGATAGGCGTCGACATTGGTGTCGGACAGCGCCTTCAGCTTCTCGCCCGCCGTCTTGGTGTCGTTCTGGCCCAGCGCGTCATAGGCGGCCTGCAACTGCTCGCCATCGACGCCCGCCGCCTGATGCTGGCGGTGCTGCCAATAGAGATAGCCGCCGAACGCCGCGAGCGCGACGACGATAGCCGCACCGACGATAAGGCCCCACCGGGTCCAGAAAGACGTCAGCCTTTCGCGACGCAGTTCGTCGTCGACCTCGCTCAAGAAGGCCTGGCTGGATTGGGGCGTTAGGGCCAAGACGGGCTCCGCTATTCTGGATCAAGGCAAGATAGAAGCCGCGACCTTTAGCGAGGAGCGGCCCCTGTGGGAAGCAGGCTTGGCTTATCCCCCATCGCGGTTGGCTTCCCGGGGGGCATAGGTCTGCTCCGGCCCGGGGAAGCGGCGGGCGCGGACATCCTCGGCATAGGCGCGTGCCGCCTCGCCGATCCGCTCGCCCATCGTCTCGTAACGGCGGACGAAGCGGGCGGTACGGTCGAACAGGCCGAGCATGTCCTCGCCGACCAGCACCTGGCCGTCGCACTCCGCCGACGCACCGATCCCGATGGTCGGGCAGGCGATACGCTTGGTGATCTCGATCGCGATCGGCTCGACCACGCCCTCGATCACGACCGAAAAGGCGCCCGCCTCGGCCACCGCGACCGCGTCGGCGATAATCTTCTCGGCTTCCTCGGGCGTGCGGCCGCGCGCGCCATAGCCGCCCAGGACGTTCACCGCCTGCGGCGTCAGGCCGACATGGCCCATGACGGGAATGCCGCGCTCGACCAGGAAGCGCACGGTCGGGGCCATCGCGACGCCGCCCTCCAGCTTGACCGCCGCCGCGCCGGTTTCCTTCAGGAGCCAGGCGGCATTCTCGAACGCCTTTTCCGGGCTCGCCTCATAGCTGCCGAAGGGCAGGTCGATGACGACGACCGCATGATAGCTGCCCCGCACCACCGCAGCACCATGCGCCGCCATCATCTGAAGCGTGACCGGCACGGTCGAGGGCAGGCCGTAAATCACCTGCCCCAGGCTGTCGCCGACCAGCAGCATGTCGCAATGCGGATCGAGCAGCTGCGCCGAGCGCACCGTATAGGCGGTCAGCATGACCAGCGGCGTCTGACCCTTGGCGCGGCGGACGGCAGGTACGGTCAGACGCTTCATCGGCGCGGGCGTGGGATTGGCGCGGCTGGTCGCGGTGTCGAGCGTGTAGGTCGTGGACATGCCAAAGCCTCTAACCCGTGCGCGCCGCGCGCTCCACCCCCTTGGTCCGTCAGAAGATTTCGGCGTAGACCTCGGGCTTGAACCCGACCGTCAGCGCGCCGTCGCGGTCGAGCGCCGGCCGCTTGATGAGCGAGGGCTGGGCCTGCATCAGCCGGATCGCCTTGTCGGCATCGATATCCTGCCGGTCCACCTCGTCCAGCTTGCGGAAGGTCGTTCCCGCGCGGTTGAGCAGCTTTTCCCAGCCGACCTGATCGACCCAGCGGCGAAGCGTGGCTTCGTCGATGCCGTCGGTTTTGTAGTTGTGGAAGCGGTATTCGACGCCGTGCTGGTCGAGCCAGACACGGGCCTTCTTCATCGTGTCGCAGTTGGGGATGCCGTAGAGGATGATGGTCATAAAGCCTCGAACTTCTGGAGCGTCCGGCGCTTAGCGGAATGCATCGGGATAGGGGAAGTCGAAGGCCAGCAGGGGAAACCCTCTCATCCTAACCCGTGGCAACCCACACGGGCTAGCGCCCCCCTTCCCGCGCCGCTATCCCGAGAGGATGCAGGATCACCCCTTTTACGCGCTTCACACCCATGGCCTGATCCGCGTCGCCGCCGCGACGCCCGCCGCATCGGTGGGGGATGCTTATGCCAATGCGCAAGCCATGCTCGATCTGGCGCGCAAGGCAGATGAGGACGGGGTCGACCTGATCGTCTTTCCCGAATTGTCGCTGACCTCCTACGCGATCGACGATTTGCATTTGCAGGGCGCGATGCATGCGGCGACGCTCGCGGCGCTGGGCGAGATGGTGGATGCCAGTGCGGCGCTGTCGCCGGTCATGCTGGTCGGCGCGGCGCTGCCGCGTAACGGGCGGCTCTACAACTGTGCCGTCGTCATCGCGCGCGGGCGGATTTTGGGCGTGGTGCCGAAGACCTTCCTGCCCAACTACCGCGAATATTACGAGAAGCGCTGGTTCGCGAGCGGCGCGGGGCTCACCGGCCAGACCATCGAGCTGGATGGCCAGAGCGTGCCCTTCGGCACCGACCTGATCTTCGCGGCCGAGGATGTGCCGGGCTTCGTCGTCCATGCCGAGATTTGCGAGGATTACTGGGCCCCCACCCCGCCCTCGACGCTGGGTGCGCTGGCCGGGGCGACGATCTGCTGCAATTTGTCGGCGTCGAACATCGTCATCGGCAAGGCGCGCGACCGGGCGATGCTGGCCGCCGCCCAGTCCGCCCGCGCCGCCTGCGCCTATGTCTATTCGGCGGCGGGCATCGGCGAGAGCACGACCGATCTGTCCTGGGACGGCCAAGGCCTGATCCACGAACTGGGCGAGACGATCGCCGAGTCCGAGCGTTTCCTGCGCGAACCCGCGCTGACCACCGCCGATATCGATGTCGAGCGGATCGTGCAGGAGCGTCTGCGCTTCGGTACCTTCAACGATGCCGCCGCATTTGCAGGTCATCCCGAACAGCGTTTCCGCCGGATCGGCTTCGTCCATGGCGCGGAGGCGAGCGATCGGGGGCTGCGGCGCGCCGTCCACCGCTTTCCCTTCGTGCCGGACGATCCCGCCCGGCGCGATGCCGACTGCTACGAAGCCTACAACATCCAGGTCGAGGCGCTGGCCAAGCGGCTCGATGCCAGCCGCGCCAAGACGCTGGTGATCGGCGTGTCCGGTGGGCTCGATTCCACCCATGCGCTGATCGTCGCGGCCAAGGCGACCGACCGGTTGGGCTGGTCGCGCGACCGTATCCTGGCCTTCACCATGCCCGGCTTCGCCACCGGCGCGGGCACCAAGGCCCATGCCTGGGCACTGATGCGTTCGCTGGGCGTGACAGCGGAGGAAATCGATATCCGTCCCGCCGCCCACCAGCTGCTGGAAGACATGAGGCACCCCTTTGCGCAGGGCGAACCGGTCCATGACGTGACCTTCGAGAATGTGCAGGCGGGTCTGCGCACCGATTATCTGTTCCGCCTCGCCAATCAGCGCGGCGGCATCGTGCTGGGCACCGGCGACCTGTCGGAGTTGGCATTGGGCTGGTGCACCTATGGCGTGGGCGACCAGATGAGCCATTATGCGGTCAATGCGGGCGTACCCAAGACGCTGATCCAGTTCCTGATTCGCTGGTGCATTCGTACCGGGCAATATGACGAGGCGACGAACAAGATTCTGGCGGCGATCCTGGCGCAGGAAATCTCGCCCGAGCTGGTTCCCGCCGACGCCAGCGGCGCGATGCAGTCCACCGAGGCGATGATCGGCCCCTATGCGCTCAACGACTTTTTTGCGCATTATGTCATCCGCTATGGCCTGAAGCCGTCGAAGATCGCCTTCCTCGCCTGGCATGCCTGGCAGGATGCGGAAGCGGGCGGCTGGCCCGAGGACCTGCCGCAGGATGCGCGCGTCGCCTATGACCTGCCGACGATCCGGCACTGGCTGGAGCGGTTCCTGACCCGCTTCTTCCAGACCAGCCAGTTCAAGCGTTCGGCCCTGCCCAACGGTCCCAAGGTCTCGGCGGGGGGCGCCCTGTCGCCACGCGGGGACTGGCGGGCGCCGTCGGACGGCACCGCAGCGGTCTGGATGAACGAACTTCAGGATGCCCTGCCGCCCGGTGTATGACACGGACTTGGCAGGCTGTGGGGAACAGGGCTATGCTGAAGGCTTGTTCGTTACATTTCCCCATAAATTACAGGCTCCTCCCGGCCTGTCGGCACGAGAGAATCCATGAGCCTTGTCGTTCGCACCCTGTCGGAGCAGATCTTCACGATCATTCGCGAGCGGATCATCAGCGGCGACCTGCCGGAGGAACAACCGATCCGGCAGGACGCGCTGGCCAATGAGCTGGGGGTCAGCAAAATTCCGCTGCGCGAAGCGCTCGCCCGGCTGGAGCAGGAAGGGCTGCTGACCAGCCAGGCCAATCGCGGCTTTTTCGTCCGCTCGCTGGGTGCGGGCGAGGCGGAGGAGATTTACGAACTCCGCCTGGCGCTGGAACCCGATGCGGCGGCGCGCGCGGCGCGCGTGGCGACGGCGGAGGATCAGGCCATTGCGCGTGAGGCGCTGACCGCGCTGGACGTCGCGGCGCGCGACGCATTGCACGAGGTCGCACACCGCAACCGCGCCTTTCATCTCGCACTGGTCCGCCCGCTGGGTGCCGCGCTGACCTTCCAGCTGATCGAACGATTGCAGGTGCTTGCCGAACGCTATGTCGTCCAGCATCTGAAGCCTGCGGGTCGCGAGGACCGCGCGCATGAGGAGCATCATGCGCTGCTCGATGCCTGGTTGGCGCGTGACGAGGCGCGGGTGGCCGGTTTCCTGACCGAGCATATCGGCGCGACGCTGGTCGACCTGCGCGCCCAGTTGATCCGCTGACCCCCGTCAGCCGGGCGGGCGGCCAATAGGCGTGGTGATGATCCGGGCACCACGCCGATACGTCAGATAACGCCACAGCCATTGCAGGCTGACGCGGATACGCTGCGCGAAATTGACCAGCAGCACGACATGGACGATCGCCCAGAGCATCCAGGCCGGATAGCCCTTCATCCGGAACCGGCCGAAGTCGAAGATCGCGGCGTGACGCCCGATGATCGCCGCATTGCCGCGATTGTGGAAGCGGAAGGGCTTGGGCGCCGCTCCGCCCGTCAGTCGCGCCCGTAACGCCTTGCCCAGATACTCGCCCTGTTGCTGCGCGACCTGAGCCAGGCCGGGCAAGGGCTTGCCGTCTTCGTCCAGGCAGGCGGCGACATCGCCCAGCGAATAGACATTCTCCAGCCCCTCGACGCTCAGGTCCGGCCGCACCGCGACGCGTCCGCCCGGCCCCGGCGCTATGCCGAGCAGCTTGGCGGCCCCCGTCGGTGCCACACCTGCGCCCCAAAGGACGGTGCGGGCCGGGATGAACCGTCCGCCGGCGGTCAGCCCCTCGGCCGTGATCGCCTCGACCGGCATGTTCGTCATCACCTGAACCCCCAGCCGCGCCAGCGCCCGTTCGGCATAGGTGGCAAGCGAGTCCGGGAAAGCCGCCAGGATCCTCGGCCCGCCCTCGATCAGGATGATCTTCGCCGTCTCCGGCCGTATCCGGCGAAAGTCGGAGGTCAGGGCATGGCGCGCCAGCTCGGCGACCGACCCGGCCAGTTCCACGCCGGTCGGCCCGCCGCCGACGATGACGAAGGTCATCAGTGCCTCGCGATCCGCCGCCCCGTCGCGTTCCGCTTCCTCGAACGCGCCCAGCACGCGCGAGCGGATGACCCGCGCTTCCTCGATCGACTTGCAGGCGG
Organism: Sphingomonas sp. Xoc002; assembly: GCF_050408055.1. NCBI lineage: Bacteria > Pseudomonadati > Pseudomonadota > Alphaproteobacteria > Sphingomonadales > Sphingomonadaceae > Sphingomonas > Sphingomonas sp. Xoc002. Next base: position 2,108,214 of record NZ_CP191175.1, read on the forward strand.
GGGCATGGCGGCGCCATTCGTCATGGCCGAAATAACTGCTGGTCGATCCCGTCGCGACGACCAGCCGGTCATATTGCAACGTCTCGCCCGTGGCCAAGGCCACGTGCCGGGCATCGGTATCGACCTGCGTCACCTCGCCCAGCACGACCCGGATATTGGGATAGCGGCCCAGGACATGGCGGATCGGCTCGGCGACATCGGCGGGCGACAGGGCGGCGGTCGCCACCTGATAGAGCAGCGGCACGAACAGATGATAGTTGTTGCGGTCGACCACCGTCACTCGCACAGGCGCACGCGCCAGTTGCTGCGCCACCGCAAGCCCGCCGAACCCCGCGCCGACGATCACCACATGCGGCCAATTGGGATCGACGCCTGTTCTCGTCATGTCCAGTCCCCCGTCATCAGAAGGTCACGGCGATCTTGCCGAAATGATCGCCGCTTTCCTGATAGCGGAATGCATCGGCCAATTCATCCAAGGTGAAGGTTCGATCGACCACCGGCCGGAACGCCGCATCGTCCAGAGCGCGGACGAATTCCGTCTGCATCCGGCGGCTGCCGACGATAAGGCCCTGCAACCGCGCCTGCTTGCTCATCAGGGTGGCGGTCGGCACGTCGCCCGCAAAGCCGGTCAGCACCCCGATCAACCCGATATGCCCGCCGATCCGAACAGCGTCGATCGACTGGGCCAGCGTACCCGGCCCGCCCACCTCGATCACATGATCGACACCCTCGCCCGCCCAGTCATGGACGAGCTTCCCCCATTCGGGGTGGGTGCGATAATTGATCGTATGCGCGGCCCCCAGCGAGCGGGCCCGTTCCAGCTTTGCGTCGGAGGACGAGGTGACGACCACCTGAGCGCCCATCATCCGCGCGATCTGAAGCGCCCAGATCGACACGCCGCCGGTCCCCAGAACCAGCACGCGGTCCCCCGCCTTCAAACCGCCGTCGACGACCAGGCTGCGCCATGCGGTCAACCCGGCCGTGGTGATGGTCGCCGCCTCGGCATGGCTATAGCCCTTCGGCGCGCGGGTAAAGGCGGTCGCGGGGGCGACCACCATTTCGCAGGCATAGCCATCGATCCCGTCCCCCGGCACGCGTGAAAAGTCGCCGATCCGGGGCGGCCCTTCCTGCCAGTCGGGGAAGAAGCAGGAGACGACCGAATCGCCCGCCACGAAGTCCTGGACGCCCTCCCCCACAGCCTCGACGATGCCCGCGCCATCGGCCATCGGGATACGCCCATCCTGGGTCGGCATGCGGCCCGCCACGACACCATAGTCATGATAATTCAGCGACGTCGCGTGTAGCCGCACCCGGATCATACCCGGTCCCGGCGCACCGGGATCGGGGCGGTCGACCAGTCGCAGACGGTCCAGCCCACCGGGTGCATCGAGGATCATCGCCTTCATGCCGTCGCCTTCATCGCTGTCTGTCGATGAAAAAACCAACGCTGCTGCGGTGCAATGCGATCCCTCAGCCGGTCGCCAGAGACCACCCGTCGGGCAGGAAATCGACTGACATATAATAGTAAAAGGCACAGCTGCCGTCGCCGCCGCGATAGCTGCCGCCCTTGACGATGCCGTAAGCCATACCGCCGAGGAAGACCGGCCCGCCACTGTCCCCGCTGCGACAGGTCGGTCCCCGCACTGCAACCCAGGTCGGGGTACAGCCGCCGCCGCACAAATCCCCGGCGGGCGCAAAGTCGGGTATCCACACCTCGGCGCAGCTATAGCCCGTCCGCTCGCCGCGATGGCAGACGATGTCGCCCGCACGGGTCTGGTCGCGGCTCCTCTGCCCCGTGACGCGGCGGCTGATCGTCTTGGCCGTGTCGCTCCAGAAGGTGGGCGACAACGACATCGGGCTGCCATTCACCTGCACGTCCTGATAGCCCCATCCCCATTGGCCGAGAAAGGGCAGCGGATGCTCGCGCCGTTCCGCGTCGGTCCAGACCAGATTGTCGGGACAATGGGCGGCCGTCACGACCGCGCTGTCGCTCCCGCGTCGGACGACGAACCCGCTGGTGCAGGCATAGCGTCGACCATTGCCGGGATCGATACCGGTCAGCCGCGCGCCACCCTGGAGGTCGGCCAGATCGCTGTCCGGCGCATCCAGCGTCGCGATCCGCACCGGCACGCCTGCGATCCGGGCGATCCGATCCCGCAGGGCATCACCCGGCTCCGCCTCGGCATCCGCGCGGGCCACCATCACGACCAGCGCCCCGATCCGGGGATCGACGCCGATGCCCGGCGGCTGGGTCAGGCTGGCGCGGATTTCGGTCTGGTGGAGCGCGAGTGCGACGACCAACTGGCGGTGTGTGGCATAGGCCCCGGTCCGGAAGCGAACCAGGACCGGACTTCCCGCCACCTGCACCACCCGGTCCGCGACGGGCGTATCGCCGGTCAGCAATATGTCGATATGGAAAGGCGCATGACCGACCGACAGTCCGGCGAGGCGGCCGGCGAACTCGGCCTTGAGCGCGTCGGTCAGCGGCACCGACGCCTCCTGCACCGCCAGTTCGTGCGCAACCGCCATCGGCGTCTGCCCGGACAGGCTGGCATATTCCGCCGCATCCAGAGCAAGGGCGGCATTCCCGTCGAGCGACCCCGCAGCCTGCGCCCATGCGCCGCCCGGCATCATGACAAACAGGGCCGCCGCCCATCGCGGGAAAGCCCATCTATCCCGCCGACAAAATTTGCGCTGGTTATATCCCATTGGTTTAGTATGTATTACTCATGAGGAGCCGATAAGCGGCGATACACGGCATAAACGACCAAGGGGACCGAATTGATGTTGCGACGCCATGCCCTTCCGCTGCTTCTGATCGCATCGGCCGTCCCGCTGGCCGCGTGCTCCAAATCGGAGCCTGCCAACAGCACCGCCATCGACAATGGCGGCGTGACGAACGACGAGCTTCTGGCCAATGACGAAGGGCCCGTCGACGGCAATGCGACGTTCGGCAACGACGTGCTGCTCGACAATGAAGCGGCGCCGGGCGGCGCGAACGCGAGCTAAAATTTCCTTCGGTGGCATGGGGCCCCTTTCCGGGCTTCGTCACCGCTCCTGCCTCGCCAAAGGAAGCTCCCTGTGGCGATCGACTGGTCCGGCGGTTACGCAAACCGCCGGACCGTTTTTATGTCAGCGTTCGGGAATGCCCAGCGTGCGCAGGACGCGCATATCCTGTTCGACCACCCCGGCCGAGAAGCGCTCGATCAGCCGCTGCGCCTGACGCCACATGCCGGTCGGCGCAGGCGTGGCGCGCGGCGGGGCCAGCAGGCGACCGCCGCAGATGCTGGCCAGTGCCGGGCCGTGATTCGCACCCTCGACGACCAGCGAAGGAAAGGGCAAGGCCGCCTCGGGCGAGGCGAACATTTGGCCGCTCTGGCGGTCGAGCGAATCGGCGGCGGGCGGCTGGAAGAACAGCGCGCCTGCGACCTTGGATACATAATGGCTGGGCGACAGCCGCGCCCACCAGATGCTGGCCAGACACGCCGCACCCTCGGCCACCAGCAGCACCGCCTTGTCGGCATGCGCCACCGCATGGTCCAGCCGAGTCGCCCAGATATCGCGGGTCTCCCGCGATCCGTCGTCAAAGGGAAGTTGCAGATCGCCCTGCCGGGGCCAGGCGAACAGGCTTTCCCACGGCATGGCGCGCTCGCCGCCGGGTTTGCCCGCGATAGGCCCCACCACAGGCAGGGTGATGATCGAGAAGGGGTCGTTCAGACGCAGTTCGGCCGCCATGGTCTTCTCCGTCACTGATCCTCACAAGGTACGTCAGTTTCGGGGAAGGGCAAGGGGTGACGGACGCACCCCCGCCTCACCTCGTCTTTACTCGGCCGCCATGGGCCGGGCCAGCCGACGCGAATCGCTCAGCGCGGTCGCGATGCTGTCGACCATCAGCTCATACTGGTCGGGGGTGTAACCGGCGGCCAGGAAGGCCCGAACCTCGTGCGAGGGCACGCTATAACCATGATGCCAGCTCAACACCGCCATCCGGCGCAGCGCCTCCAGCGAGGGATCGGCCAGGCGCGGGTTGCGGGTCTCGCCGAAGATGCTGCCGATCGCGCGGATCAGCTTGGTCGGCTCGCGCAGGCTGGACAGGCGGTCGCGGCGGGCGAGTGCGACGACCTGCCATTCGAGGGCCGACAGACGGGCATCCGGGCGGATGGCCGCCGCGCCCTGCTGTGCGATGGCGGCATCGACGGCGATCCGTGCGGCACCGATTTCCTGAAAAGCGACATAGGCCATGATGCAAACCCCTTTTTGCGCGGGACATCCTGCCCCGGCCAGCATCACGCCCGCTCGAGGAAGCGGCACCGGGCCGCCTTGCCTGCTGTCTCGCCATTTCGATCGCGAAGGTGAGGATCACCTTCCATACCGGCTGGTATATTAATCCGCCGTACAGGCGTCAATGATTTTCATACCAACCGGTATTAAAAAATTCCGGCCTAGCGTGAGGGCCATAGCGCCAACGCCGCATCGACCATCGATTGCAACTGCTCCGAAGGGACACCGCACCCTGCCTGGACGCCCATGCCCTGCAACACGGCGAAGATCAGATTGGCCAGTCCCGCCGGATCGACATCCGCAGGCAGATCGCCCTCGTCCACCGCGCGCTGGAAACGTCCGACGATCGCCGCCTGCGACGACGCACGCCGCGCCACCACTTCCGCCTTGATCGACTCGGCTTCCGATCCGCAGGCGACCGAGTGGATCACCCCCAGGCAGCCCTTCGGCTCCCATTGGCTGGTCATGGCCTTCAGCGCACCGCGCAGCAGATGCTCGGCGACGCCGCGCGCCGTGGGCTGATCCAGCGCTTCGCGGATATAGGCGAGCTTCTCCGCCTCGTAGAGGTCGAGCGCCTTGTGGAACAGCGCCTCCTTGTTGCCGAATGCGGCATAGAGGCTGGGCTTGGTGATACCCATCGCCTCGGTCAGGTCGGCCATCGACGCGCCCTCATAGCCCTTGCTCCAGAACACACGGAGCGCGGAGGCCAGGGCTTGATCGGTGCAGAATTCACGCGGGCGGCCCTTACACGCGGGCAGAGCATTTTCCATAACGGTCGGTATAGAATTTCGGCGGCGTTTTGGAAAGCCTTTCCCGCACAAACGAAGAATGGTCCGTTTTCGGAACCATATTAAGCTTTTTGCAACGGCCCATGGAACAAAGTGTCGCCAGGGGGATGACACATATGATGCTCAACATCGTAGGGTGCATTATCGGGCAGCATGATCCCTGGTTGATATTGCCCGCTCTGGGTGTGTGCGTGCTGGGGCTGGTCGCTTTGTTCCTGCTGCACGACCGGGCCGACGAATGCGTCGAGGTCCGCCGACGCAACTGGGTGGCGCTGGCAGCGATCACGGGTGGCGTCAGCATCTGGTGCACGCATTTCCTGTCGATGCTTGCCTATCGGGGTCCGTTGCCGCTGGGCTTCGACCTTCCCTTGACCCTGAATTCTATCGCGGCGCCCTGCCTGACCCTTTGGATCGCGCTCGGCCATATCCGCCGACGGCGTGACATGGCCGGCTGTCTGACCGTTGGCGGGCTGACCATGATCGGGATCGGCGCCATGCATCTGGTCGGGATGGCCGCGCTGATCGTCCCGGCGAAGATCCGTTACGACCTCTGGGGGCTGGCCACTGCATTTCTCAGTGCCATGCTGCTGCTGACGGGCGCATTCCATATCCATGTGCGGATGCGGGGACGGGGCCGTACCGTCCTGTCCGTCGGCGTCGCGGCACTGGGGATCGTCGTCCTGCACTTCGGGGCGATGACGGCGACGACGCTGGTTCCCGGTGGCGTGGTCGTGGATTCGAACCTTCATCCGCTGCAGCCGCTCAACCTCGCGCGCATGGTCGGCCTGGTGACGGCAGCTATCGTGGTCGCCTTGGTCGCGGCGGCGCTGCTCGACCGCCATCTCACCGACCTGCGCGGCCTGACCCAGGCGACGCGCGAGGGGATCGCGATCCTGAACCACGGCCGGATCATCGAGGCCAATGCCAGGCTTGCGACGATGCTTGATATAGAGCCGGGTCGGCTGACGGGCTCGCGCCCCGAAGACTGGCTGGAAGCGGTCGACGGCACCCCCCTCTCACTCGTCGACGGCGGGCTGATCGAAACCCGGCCGCGCGATATCACTTCATCCGACCGCCATCTGGAGATCGCGGGCCATGAAATCGAATATCGAGGCCGCCGCGCCATGGTCATGTCGGTACGCGACCTGACCGAACAACGCCGCGCCCAACGCCAGATCGAATTCATGGCGGTCCACGACCCGCTGACCGAGCTCCCCAATCGCGCCTTTTTCAACCAGGCGCTGGAAAGCGCGATCGCTCAGGCCGATCACAAAGGCCCGTTCGCATTGCTCGCACTCGACCTCGATCGCTTCAAGGCGGTCAACGACCTGTTCGGCCATGCCGCGGGTGATGCCATATTGTGCCGCGTCGCGGCCATACTGACCGCCGCGATCGATCAGGCGGGCGTGGTCGCGCGGGTCGGCGGCGACGAATTTCTGATCCTGCAACGCGGCATTGAGGACCCCGAATGTGTCCGCAGGCTGACCGAGTCGATCCTGGAGGCCTTTGCCACCGAAATGGACCTAAGCCGCGATCCGATGGCGGTCGGGGTCAGTATCGGCGTCTCGCTATTTCCCCAGGACGCGACCGACGCCCAGTCGCTGCGGCAGAATGCCGATGTCGCGCTCTACCGCGCCAAGACCGGCGGTCGGGGCACTGCATCCTTCTTCGACCAGGACATGGATCGAACGATGCGAAAGCGCCTCGCGCTGGAGCACGACCTTCGCCACGCCCTGCCACGCGGCCAGATGCGGCTGGCCTATCAACCCCTGGTGTCGACCGACAGCATCGCCGTCATCGGCCATGAAGCGCTGTTGCGCTGGGAACATCCCGAGCGCGGCATCATAGAGCCCGGCGAGTTCGTGCCGCTGGCCGAGGAGACCGGCATCATCCTGCAACTGGGTGAATGGGTGCTGTCGACGGCGTGCCGGACGGCCGCCGCCTGGCCCGCACCCATGACGCTGGCGGTCAATGTCTCGCCCATCCAGTTCCAGCTGCCGAACCTGGCCGAGATTGTGGCGCGGGCCATCGACGAGAGCGGCTTTCCCGCCCATCGGCTGGAGCTGGAGATCACCGAGAATGTGCTGCTTCACGATCGCGAGTCGACGCTGAAGACGCTTCATCAGTTGAAGGCGATGGGCGTCGGCATCGTCATGGATGATTTCGGCACCGGCTACAGCTCGCTCAGCAACCTGCAATGCTTTCCGTTCGACAAGATCAAGATCGACAAGAGCTTCATCTCGGGCGTCGCCACCGATGCCGCCGCACGCTCGATCGTCCGGGCGATCGTCGGGCTGGGGCATAGCCTGAACCTGCCCGTCGTCGCCGAAGGGGTCGAGACGGCCGAACAGCATCGCATGGTGCTGGAGGAAGGATGCCCCCAGGCCCAGGGTTATCTGTTCGGCCGCCCCGCCCAACCTCTGGTCGGGGTTCAGCCCTTGGCCAGGGCGCTGCGCTGACGCCCATAGGCGAAGTAGAAGGCCAGACCCGCCAGGTTCCAGATGATGAAGCGGACGATCGTCGCGCTCGGCAGGCTGAACAGCAGGTAGATGCAGCCCAGAATGGCGAGCGTTCCGACCAGATAGGGCTGCGGACAGCGGAACAGCCGCTTGGCCTCCGGTGCCCGGCGCCGCAGGACCATCAGACAGGCCCCGACCGCGATGAAGGCCAGCAGCGTGCCCGCATTGGCCAGCTCGGCAATTTCGTCGAGGCGGAAGATGCCCGCGACGATCGCGATCGACACGCCCGTGACCAGCGTGATGCGGGTCGGCGCACCGCTGCGCTTGCTCACCACCGCCAGCGACTGGGGCAGCAGGCCGTCACGTGCCATGGTGAAGAAGATGCGGCTCTGGCCGTACATCATCACCAGGATGACCGAGGGCAGCGCGATGACGGCGGCCAGCGCGATCAGGTGCGCCGCCGTCGGCTGGCCCAGCGAACGCAGGACCAGGGCCAGCGGCTCGGGCGAATTGGCAAGTTGCTGGAAGGGCATCGAGCCGACCGCCGCGATCGCCACCGCCATATAGATCAGCGTGCAGACCAGCATCGAGCCGACAATGCCGATGGTCAGGTCGCGGCTGGGATTCTTGGCTTCCTCGGCCGAGGTCGCGACCGCGTCGAAACCATAAAAGGCGAAGAAGACGATTGCCGCCGCCGCCATCACGCCGCGCTTGGCACCGTCGACCTCATGCGCGGCAAAGCCATAGGGCATGAAGGGGTGCAGGTTGTTGCCGTTGAAGGCCGGCAGGGCAAAGGTGACGAAGACGCCCAGCGCCACCAGCTTTATGACGACCAGAATGATGTTCAGGGTCGCACTTTCACGGGTGCCCGCGATCAGCATCCCCATCACCGACAGCGCAACCACGACGGCAGGCAGGTTGACGATGCCGCCGCCATGCGGACCGGACAGAAGCGCGGGCGGCAGATGCACCCCCGCCGCCTGGATCCAGCCGACCAGATAGCCGCCCCAGCCCACCGCCACGGCCGAGCAGGACAGCGAATATTCAAGGATCAGGCTCCACCCCACGACCCAGGCGAGCGTTTCGCCGAGTGCGGTGTAGCTGAAGGTATAGGCGCTGCCCGCCGCCGGGATCAGCGTCGCCAGCTCGGCATAGGCGAGTGCGGCGCAGGCGCAGACCGCGCCCGCAATGGCAAAGGCCAGGATGACGGCGGGTCCCGCCCGCTCCGCCCCGACGCCGGTCAGCGTGTAGATGCCGGTGCCGACGATCGCGCCGACCCCCAATGCGATCAGGTGCGGCCAGCTGAGCGTCTTGGCCAGCGCCTGCCCCTCCGCATGCTGGGTCACGCTGCCCAGCGATTTCCTCGGTCCGAACATCGTCGAAAAATCCCCCCGCCCCATGGGCTTGTCATTGTCACTCGACGGGTGCGAACCCGCCTTTCAGGTCCATCAGGGTGGACCGGATATGCGTATCAAGCAATGCCTTAACCCGGTCGGCGTCGCGCGCCAGAAAGGCGTCGAGCTGTTCGCGATGCTCCAGATGCGCCCGCGCGTCGCGCCCGGCGGGCTGCAGATGCGCGACGACGTAGCGTTCCGCCAGCAGCGCGAGTTGACGGATCAGCTGGATGGTCAAGGGCTGTCGCGTCGGGCGGACCATGGCCATGTGAAAACGACGGTTGCAGATGGCGACGCGCGCCAGATCGCTGGCCGCCGCCTGGTCGAGCGCTTCGAATGCGGCGATCAGGGCGGCGCGGTCCCCGTCATCGGCGACCAGCGCGGCGCGCGCGGCGGCCGCGGGTTCCAGCTTCAGACGCAGGCCGTAAATGTCCTCCGCCTGCGCGGCGGACAGCGCGCTGATCATATAGCCGCGGTTGGCGACGCCGTGGAGCAGCCCCTCCTGCTCCAGCCGGGCCATCGCCTCGCGCAGCGGTATCTTGCTGACGCCCAGTTCGGCGGCCAGCGCATCTTGGCGGATCGCTCGATCAGCGGGGATGGCCCCCGCGATGATCCGTTCGCGTATGATCGCGAAAATGCGATCCGCCAGGGTCTGCACGACAATGACGCCCTCGCCCCGATAACGCCCGTCATCCAGGGCGACGTCGGGTAGCGAGAGCGCCGTCGCCATCAGGCGGCCTTGGCCTGGCCCAGGTTCGGGCGGGTCGCGGCGGCCTTTTCGACCATCGCGATCACCTCGGCGCGGCGCTCGCCTTCCAGGACATAGCGCGGCGGCAGGACGCGCTCCGAACCACGGCCCATGACCTGCTCCGCCAGCTTGATCGACTGGACCAGATCATGCTCGGCATCGAGGTGGAGGAGCGGCATGAACCAGCGATAGATTTCCATCGCCTTGGCATGATCGCCACGGTCGAACGCCGCGACCAGTTCGACCGATTCCTTCGGGAAGGCGTTGGTCAGGCCCGAAACCCAGCCCTGCGCGCCCAGATACAGCCCTTCGAGCGCCACGTCGTCCAGACCGGCGAACAGGGTGTAGCGATCGCCGAACGCGTTGCGGAAATCGGTGAAGCGGCGCGTGTCGGGGGCCGATTCCTTGACCGCGACGATGTTCTTCACGTCGACCAGCGCTTCGAGCACCGACTGGTCGATGACCGTGCGGTACGCGGGTGGATTGTTGTACAGCATGATCGGCAGGCCGGTCTGGTCGGCCACGCCCTTGAAGTGGTTCACCAGCTCATGCGCCTTGGGCACATAGACCATCGGCGGCAGCAGCATCAGGCCATCGGCCCCGGCCTTTTCGGCAGCCTGCGCATAACGCACCGCGCGGCGCGTGTCATATTCCGAACAGCCGGTGATCACAGGTACGCGGCCCGCCACCGCCTCGACGATGGCGGTCAGGACCGTGACCTTCTCGTCATAGTCGAGCGAGTTGTTCTCGCCGACCGTGCCGAGCGCGATGACGCCGGTCACGCCGTCATTGACCAGATCGTCGACGACGCGCTGCGTGTCGGCGAGATCGATCGACATATCCTCGCGGATCTGGGTCGTCACTGCGGGGAATACGCCGCGCCAGCCGATGCTCACTATCTGTTTTCCTGCCATTGTTTTAGATATCGTATACTGTTTAACGCGTCATATCCGTGCGGTCAATCGTCATTCCTCATCGGGATACGGTCCCTTGCCTCCTTCGGCGATGAAACGGTCGGTCCGCTGGTCGATGACCGGCAACGGAACATAGCCCAGTTGCAGCATCGCATCGTGCCAGGCGCGGATATTGAACTTCGGCCCCAGTGCCTTTTCGGCCTTGGCCCGCGCCCGCTGAAAGGCAAGCTGCCCCATATAATAGGACAGCGCCTGACCCGGCCATGCGATATAGCGATCGACCTCGGTCTCGATCTCGTGATTGGACAGGGCGGTATTATCGCGCAGATAGGCCTGCGCTTTTTCGCGGCTCCAGCCCATGGCGTGGACGCCCGTGTCGACGACCAGCCGCGCGGCACGCCATGCCTGATAGGACAGCATGCCGAAGCGATCGTAAGGCGTCTTGTAGAAGCCCATATCCTCGCCCAGTGCTTCGCAATAAAGCGCCCAGCCCTCGCCATAAGCCGACAGATAGCTGTCGCGCCGGAAGGCGGGCAGGCTCTTGTTCTCTGCCGCCAGGGGCATCTGGAAGGCGTGACCCGGCGCGCTCTCATGCAGCGTCAGCGCGGGCATCGCATAGAGCGAGCGCGACGGCAGGTCATAGGTGTTGACCAGATAGATGCCCGTACCGCCGCGCCCGGCGGTGTAGAAGGGCGCGATATCGGCGGGCACCGGCTTGATCGCGAACCGGCTGCGCGGCAGGCGGCCGAACCAATCCGACGCGATCCCGTCGAAGCTCTTGGCCAGCCATGCGGCCTTGTCGAGCAGTTCCTGCGGAGTCTTGGGGTAGAATTGCGGATCGGTGCGCAGGAAGGTCAGGAAGGCCGGGAAATCGCCCTGGAACTTCACCTCCTTCATCACGCCGTCCATCCGCGTGCGGATCCGCTGCATCTCGGACAGGCCGACCGCATGGACCTGTTCGGGCGTCATGTCGGCGGTCACATATTCGCGGATCTTGGACCGGTAATAGGCCTGCCCATCGGGCAAGTCATAGGCCGCCGTGCTGGCCTGGGCATGGGGGATATAGTCCTCGCGCAGGAAGGTCAGCAGCCGCCGATGCGCGGGCAGCACGTCGTCCCGGATCGCCACGATCGCCTCCGCACGGAGCGCCGCGGCGGTCGCGGGCGCCATGCTGGCGGGCATGGTCTTGAACGGCTCGTAAAAGGGCTGGGCATCGCCGGTCCCGGCATCGACCACCTGCGCGACGCCGATCTCGCGTCCCTTCAGCGTGACGCGCGGCACGGTGAAGCCCCGCGCGAGACCGGCCCGCATGTTCGCGATCTGCTGGTCGTAATAGCGCGGCATCTGGCGGAGCATCGCGATATAGTCGCGATACTGGCTTTCCTTGGTAAAGCTGCCCCGCGCCCAGCTGGCCAGATTGCCCCAGAAGCTGGTGTCCGAATTGAGCGGCTTTTCATATTCGCGGAACCGCTGCGCCGCGAGCAGCGCATCGATCTGGCCGCGATAGACCATATAGTCGGTGCGCACATCGGGGGAGAGCCTGGCCGGATCGATCGCATCCAGGGCCTTGGCGGTCGCTTCCCAACGTGCCAGCCGCGCGGCCTGGGCCGCCGGGCCGACATCAGGCAATTGCCGCGAGCCCGCGCTGCCGCTGTCCTCATCGGCCGCATTCTGGCTGATCCGCCATTGATATTCGGCATCCGACAGCGCGCGGAACCGGGCGTCCGGCGTGGCGGCCGTCTTGTGTGCGGCCTGGGGGCGGCCCTTGGCCTGTGCCCCGCCCAGCGGCGTCGCCACCAGAGCCACGCCCGCCAGCAGCCATCCGATCCGGTTCGTCATGCTCATAACCCCCTTGCTCAACCCTTCAGCGCCGTCACGTCGCGGTAGAGATCGGCCGAAATCTCGACCCCCTCGACCAGCGACACCTGACGCGCGCTATAGCGGCGGGCAGAGGGCAGCCGTGCCCCCTGCCCCGTAATCGCGGCAAACATCGCCTCGGCCCGATCCTGATTTTCGGGAAGAAGATCGCCCAGGAAGCCTTTGGGATCGATAGCAATAATCAATTCGCCACCCAGCGGCGAGCCGCCGCGCCCGCCATCCCAGTCGATCGACTCGCGGCTGGTCATGTCGCCGATCAGCGGCCCGGCGAGCAGTTCGACCATTGCCGCCAGCGCCGATCCCTTATGCCCGCCGAAGGTCCGCATCGCGCCCGACAGGATCGCTGCCGGGTCGGTGGTCGGCCTGCCATCGGCATCGACGCCCCAGTCGTCGGGCACGCTCTTGCCTGCCCGGCGATGGAGTTCGATCTCGCCGCGCGCGACCATGGAGGTTGCAAAGTCGAACACGAAGGGCGGCCCGTCCGGGCGCGGCCAGCCGAATGCGATGGGATTGGTGCCGAACACCGGCTCGGCCCCGCCCGAGGGCGCGACCCAGGCATGGCTGGGCGTGAAGGCCAGCGCGACCAGTCCCGCCTCGGCCAGTTCCTCGACCTCGGGCCAGAGCGCGGCGAAATGCACGACATTGTTGAGCGCCAGCGCGGCGATGCCGTTGGCCTTCGCCTTTTCGATCAGCGCAGGCTTGCCGGTCTGGAAGGCCAGCTGCGCAAAGCCGCCGCCGCCGTCGACGCGGACCAGCGCGCGGGCGGGATGCGACAGGACCGGCTCGGCATCGGGGACGACCACGCCCTTTTGAATGCTGGAGACGGCGACCAGCAGGCGGTAGATACCGTGCGAGGTGCATCCATCACGCTCGCCCGCCACCATCGTCTCGGCCACCGCTTCGGCATGGGCGGGGGCCAGCCCCGCGCCCAGCAGCTTGGCCCGCGCCAGCGTGCGCAATTCGTCTAGGGTCATCCGCACGCCGCTCACGCCGTGGCCCCCGCCTTGGCCGCAAACAGCCGCATGCCGAAGATCGGGCCCGCCGTGTTGCGATCATGCGGCACGATCCGCACACGCACGCTCTTCTTGCCCGCCGTCAGCGCGGGCGGCAGCGGGTATTCGACGTCGAAGAACGCGCCGGGCTTGTCGTTTTCCAGATGCTGGGTGGCGACCTTCACATTGTCGACCAGAATGTCGAAGTCCCGCGCCCGCTCTTCGCCCCAATAGGTGCCCTGCAGGATCATCGGGCCGGGACGCACCGCCATGGTGAACTCGAAATAGCCCCCCGACCGCGCATCACGCCCCTGTCGCCCGCGATAGGAGACGGGGTAGGAGATGTCGGAGGTCAGGCCATGATCGCGCTCCGGCTGCATCTCGCCCAGATGCATGACATCGACCGAACGCGCGGCGATATCGCGTGCCCGGGCCTGATCGGCCAGGAACGCCGCCTCCTGCGTCTTCCATCCTGCTTCGGTGAAGCGCTTGAAATAGACGGCGCTGCGGCGGTCATATTGGCTATAGAACGGCACGAAGCTGAGGTCCGCCGGACGGAAGACCCCCGCCGTCCTGTATCGCGCGGTCGCCGGATCGGCGGCGGTGAAGCCCGCCAGCGGATTGGCGCCGACCAGCACCGGGTCGGGCGAGTCCCACTTGTCCTCGCGCCCGCCCAGATCGGCCGCCATCACCATCGGTCCGCGCAGGACCGCCACGACGCTATCGTCGCCGGGCGTCGTCTCGACCCGCAGGTCGAGCGGCAGGCGGATGGAAACCGTATCCCCGGTCTTCCACCGACGATCGACTACGGCATAGCCCCGCTCGAAGCGCGGGGACACGGCCTGGCCATTGACCTCGACCTGCGCCTGCCCGTTCGCCCAGCCCGGCACACGCAGCGCCAGCGGGAAGCGACCCGCCCGGTCGAGGCGCGTGAAGCTCAACCTCGCCTGCCCTTCCATCGGATAGGCGGTGTCGAGCGTCACGATCGCACCGCGCTTCTCCCACCGCGCCTCGGCCGGGATGTAGAGATTGACGAAGAAGGTGTCGCCGCCCTGCCAGAAGATGGACTCGCCATGCTTGGCATGCGCCTCCATCCCTGACCCGACGCAACACCAGAAGGCGTCGTCCTTGTCGGTCGAGAACTCGCGCACCACGCCGCTCATCAGCGGCGTCATATAAGTGAAGCCGCCATTTTGCGGATGCTGGGCGGCCATCGCGTGGTTCAGATGCGCGCGTTCATAATAGTCGAAATAGCGCCCGTCCGGCTGCCAGCCATAGAGATGCCGGGTCAGCTTCATCATGTTATAGGTGTTGCAATGCTCGCACGTCTGGTCGGTGACGTGCCGCGCGATCGTATCGGGTTCGGAGAAATATTCGCGGTCGGCATTGCCGCCGATGACATAGCTGTGATGGCCGGTGACGGTTTCCCAGAAGAAGCTGGCCCCCTTGGCGGGTTCGGGCTTGCCGGTGATCTCGTGGATACGCGCCAGCCCGATCAGCTTGGGCACCTGCGTATTGGCGTGGAAATTGGCCAGCTTGTCCTCGCCCGCGACCAGCGGGTCGAGCACCTTGCGGTCATAGATACGCTCGGCCAGTGCGAGCCACTGACGGTCGCCGGTCCGCTGGTAAAGCTCGGCATAGCTTTCGTTCAGCCCGCCATATTCGCACCCCAGCACCGTCTGCATCTGCGCATCGTCGAGCGCGGCGAAGACACGTGCGAAATAACCGCCCAGCTTGACCGCGACGTCCAGTGCCTGCGCATTGCCCCAGCCGCCATGGATGTCGAGCAGACCCGCGAACAGCTTGTGTACCGTATAGAGCGGCGACCAGGAACCGTTGAGGTCGAAGCCGCCCGACTTGATCTTGCCGGCCATGATCTCGGGGAAAATCTCCTCGCCATCGACCACCTTGCCGTCGGCCCGCTTGCGCCCGAGCGCGCCGACATAGCCGGTGCCGCGCTTGGCCTGCGCCTCCGCCAGTTCGGCCACGATATAGTCGGCGCGGCGACGCATCTCGGTGTCGCCGGTCTGCTGCCAGGTCAGGACCAGCGCCGACATGTAATGGCCCAGCGTATGACCCGCGATCGTGTCGCTTTCCCAGCCGCCATAGATTTCGGCCTTCGGCTCGAGCCCGGCATAGGCGCGGAAATTGTGGAGCAGGCGATCGGGGCTCAGACGGTAAAGATAGCGGCGGTTGGTCTCGACCGCGGTCGCATAGACCGAGGGGCGCAACCGCACCGCCGACAGCGGCAAAGGCTCGGCCTTGGCCGGAAGAATCGACGGCGCAGCCCCCACCGCGCGGGTCGCCATTCCCATCAACGCGACGCCTGCCGCCCCCTGCATCCATTCGCGTCTGCTCGACCGCAGCATCTTGCTCTCCCGGTAATACTGTATACCAATATAGACAGAACGGGAGGGGG
Source organism: Sphingomonas sp. Xoc002 (assembly GCF_050408055.1). Taxonomy (NCBI): domain Bacteria; kingdom Pseudomonadati; phylum Pseudomonadota; class Alphaproteobacteria; order Sphingomonadales; family Sphingomonadaceae; genus Sphingomonas; species Sphingomonas sp. Xoc002. The sequence goes on from NZ_CP191175.1 coordinate 2,124,087, forward strand.
GTCAATTGCGATGGTCCCGCAGAGGAGCTTCCCGAGGTCAGGGATTTTATCGTCATGCGCCAGAGCCTTATCCGCCTTTTGCCCGTCACGCTGGCCACGCTTTCGATCGCGGCAAGCGCGCATGACGCAGGCCGCGCTGCCCCCCGAAAGACAGCCGGTGTTTCGCAGAAGGCCGCGAATTCCCGTTTCCAGGTCGGTGCGTTCCACCTGATCCTCGACCCCGTCAGCCAGACCGCGCGCGGCCTTTCGCCGGTCGCGACGCCCGACTTCGACTTCCTGCCCATCGGCCGCGCCAAGGAACGTGCAGGCAATGGCTATAACCATCTGGGCGACATCCATCTGCGCCTGCGCCGGGGCGGGGGTGCGTGGCAGGACTATTCGTCTTCGCGCGAACGTCGACCGGTGCGGGCGCTGCCCGCACGCGGCGCGGTTCTGGCGGCGGCGGATATCGGCGGGTCGATGGGCACCAGCATGCCGCTGCGGATCGTGCGGGAATGGGTGAACGACAAGGGCACCCCGGCCCTGCGCTTCACGCTGACCAACACCTCCAACGCGCCGGTCGAGGTCGGCGGGCTCGGCCTGCCGATGGTGTTCGACAACATCATTTCCGACCGGACGCTGGAACAGGCCCATGCCCAGGCCAGCTTCGCCGACCCCTATATCGGTCGCGATGCGGGCTATGTGCAGGTCACGCGGTTGAACGGCGCGGGCCCCGCCCTGCTCGTCCTGCCCGAACGCGCCACCCCGCTGGAGGCCTATGTCCCGATCCCGACGCTGCGCGAGACCAAGGGCCAGGCGGTAATCTCGGAGGCCAGCCCGCGCGCGCAGACCTCGGAAGGCTTTTACGACTGGACCATCGCCAGCGCCGCCTATGCCCAGACCGATTGGGCCAAGGCGGGCGCGCCGTGGAACGAGGCGACCAGCTTCACCCTGGCTCCCGGTCAGAGCCGCAAGATCGGCCTGCGCCTCGTCACCGCGCCCAGCATCCGCGCGATCGAACCGACGCTGACGGCGCAGGGGCGTCCCGTGGTGGTCGGCGTACCCGGCTATGTCGTGCCGACCGATCTCGACGCGGCGCTGTTCGTGCGGTCCCCATCCGCGATCACCGGCATGGCCAGCTATCCGGCAGGCGCGCTCGATGTCACGAAGGCACCCGGCAAGCCGGGCTGGACCCGCCTGACGGTGCACGGGCGCCAATGGGGTCGGGCGCGCCTGACCCTCAGCTATGCCGATGGCACCGTCCAGACGGTCCAGTATTTCATCACCAAGCCGCTTGAACAGACCATGGCCGATCTCGGCCGCTTCTCGACGACGAAACAATGGTTCGAAGGCAATGGCGATCCGTTCGGCCGCTCCCCCGCCATCCTGACCTATGACCGCGAAGCGGACCGCCTCGTCACCGCCGATCCGCGTGTCTGGATTTCGGGGATGAGCGACGAAGGCGGCGCGGGCAGTTGGGTCGCGGCGGTGATGAAGCAGCTCGACAATCCCAACGCGGCCGAGATCGCCCGGATCGAAGAGCTGGTAGACAAGACGATCGTCGGGCGGCTTCAGGTCGCGAGCGGCCCCCAGGCCGGGGGCGTGAAGAAGAGCCTGTTCTATTACGACCCGGCCGCTTTCCCCGACCTCTACAAACCCGATGCGGCCTGGAAGAGCTGGACGTCGTGGAAGAAGGATCAGGCCGACGATCTCGGCCGCGCGTATAATTATCCGCACGTCGCGGCGGGACATTGGGCGCTGTACCGGATCGCGCGCAATCATGCCGGGCTGACGCGGGTGCATGACTGGTCATGGTATCTTGACCATGCCTATCAGACGATTGTCGCGATGATGCGCGATGCACCGCATTATGCCCAGTTCGGGCTGATGGAGGGCGACGTTTTCGTCGACATCCTGACCGACCTGAAGCGAGAGGGCTGGACCGACAAGGCCGCCGAGGTCGAACGCCTGATGAAGGGCCGTGCGGATCACTGGCGCACCCTGCAATATCCGTTCGGCAGCGAGATGGCCTGGGACTCGACCGGCCAGGCCGAGGTCTATGCCTGGATGCGCTATTTCGGTTACGGTCCGCAGGCCGATGTCACGCGCGAGGTCATCTTGGGCTATGACCCGTCGATCCCGCACTGGGGTTATAACGGCAATGCCCGGCGCTATTGGGACTTCCTGTACGGCGGCAAATATCCCCGGCTGGAGCGGCAGATCCATCATTACGGATCGACGCTGAACGCCATTCCGCTGTTCGATTCGTTCCGCCGCAATCCCGCCGACCTGCATCTGCTGCGTGTCGCCTATGGCGGGTTGCTGGGCGGTATCACCAATATCGACCAGAACGGCGCATCTTCCGCCGCCTTCCACAGCTGGCCCGACCGGATGGAGTGGGACCCGTATAGCGGTGATTACGGCATGGGCTTTTTCGGTCATGCCTATGCCGCGGCCACCTATGTGGTGAACGATCCGACGCTGGGCTGGCTGTCCTATGGCGGCAACCTGTCGCAAAATGCCGGACAGGTTCATGTCGAGCCGCATGACGGTGCGCGCGCGCGGGTCTTCGTCGCCCCCGCCGGGCTATGGCTGACGCTGGAGGCGGGGAAGTTCAAGGCGGTCGATTATGATCCGGCGAGCGGCGCGGTCCGCCTAACCCTCGATCCGGCGACCGGCGACGCGCCCGCCGCGCGTCTGTTCGTCGAGACGACGACGCCCGGCGGCCGTGCCTATCGCCCCGAGCGGGGTACGTTCGAGCGGGGCGGCTATACCGTTCCGTTGTCGGGCGCGGCATCCGAGCTGCTGCTGTCCGCCAGATAGGCGGCGAGCTGGCGGACGAGCGGCCCGTCGGCGGGCGGCATGGGCCAGGCATGCATATCGGCGGGCTGGCACCAGGTCAGCCCGTCCGCCTCCAGCGCGACCGGCATGCCCGACCAGGACCGGATCACATAAAGCAGCAGGAGCAGATGGCGACCGGGCAATGGCTCGGTCGCGAAACCCGCCGGTTCCAACGCTTCGGCGGCGACCGTGATCGCCAGCTCCTCGTGCAGTTCGCGGACCAGCGCCGCCTCGGGCGTCTCCCCGGGCTCCAGCTTACCGCCCGGAAACTCCCATAGCCCCGCCAGCGCCTTGCCCGCAGGGCGCTGTTGCAACAGCACGCAGCCATCCGCATCGACCAGCGCGGCGGCAACGACGGGAAACAAGACTGGCAAGGTCGGGCTGTCGATCATTTCTTAACCTTGGGCACCTATATGGCGGGCGTCATGGGAGTGCGTGCGATCACGAAGATGCTGCAACGCCTGCTGGCCGATTCGCGCGGCGCGTCGGCGGTGGAATATGGATTGATCGTGGCCGCCGTGATGCTGGTCATGATCGTCGGCCTTTCCCAATTCGGCCTCAGCCTGGAAAATCTGGCCAATCGTATCGCCACCGAACTGAATCGCGCAAATCATTAAATTTGATTCGGAAACGGCCGCCTTCAAACCTTTTTAACCAGTGGGCCGGTAAAGCGCCAAAAGCTGAACCGGCGCTCCGGCTCAGCCGGGTGATCGATCAAATCAGGACTGAACGGAGACCGGAATGAAGACGTTTCGCAAGATGCTGAAGAACAACAAGGGCGCGACGGCCATCGAATATGGCCTGATCGCGGCCCTGATCGCGGTTGCGGCTATCGGCGCCATGAAGACCATCGGCACCACGCTGAACACGACGTTCACCAACGTCAGCAACAAGCTGGCGAACCCGCAATAAAATCTACCGGGCAGGAAGCGACCATTGTCCTCCCTGCCCGTACCGAACGGGTTACAAAAAGAGGGGGCGGTCAACCGGGTTGACCGCCCCCTCTTTTGCATCCGTTGTGCGATCAGAGCCGCCCCATCGCCAGGAACTTGGCGGCCCGCCCGCGCTTCAGCTCGTCACGGCCCAGGCCGCCCAGCTCGCCCAGCGCCTTTTCGACCGCGTCGCCCAGATTGGCGATTGCGCCCGCATGATCGCGATGCGCGCCGCCCACCGGCTCGGGCACGATGGTGTCGATCACGCCGAAATGCTTCAGGTCCTGCGCGGTGATGCGCATCGCCTCGGCCGCGTCCGATGCCTTGTCGGCGGTCCGCCACAGGATCGAGGCGCAACCCTCGGGGCTGATGACCGAATAGACCGCATGCTCGAACATCAGTACCCGGTTGCCCGCCGCTAGCGCCACCGCGCCGCCCGAGCCGCCTTCGCCCACGATCGCCGAGACGACCGGCACGCCCGCCGCCAGGCAGGCCTCGGTCGAGCGCGCGATGGCTTCCGCCTGGCCGCGCTCTTCGGCCTGGATACCGGGGAACGCACCCGAGGTGTCGACCAGCGTCACGATGGGCAGGCCGAACCGGTCGGCCAGCTCGACCAGGCGAATCGCCTTACGATAACCCTCCGGCTTGCCCATGCCGAAATTGTGGCGGAGGCGGCTGGCGGTATCCTCGCCCTTTTCATGGCCCAGCACCATGACGCGCTGGCCGCGAAACTGCGCGAAGCCGCCCATGATCGCCTGGTCGTCGCCGAACGCACGGTCACCCGCCAGCGGCACGAACTCGTCGAACAGCCCGGCGACATAATGTTTGAAGTGCGGACGCTGCGGATGGCGCGCGACCTGCGTCTTCTGCCACGGGGTCAGCCTGGTGAAGGTATCGCGCAGCAGCTTGTCGGACTTGGCCTGGAGCTTGGCGATCTCCGCGCCGATATCGACCGTCCCTTCGGCGGTCGTGTCGCGCAGCTCGTCGATCCGGCTCTGAAGCTCGGCGATCGGTTTCTCGAAATCGAGGAAGGTCGTTGACATGGCGCTATCGCCTAAGGGCGCTTGTCCCGAAAATCAACGAGCGGGTGTTTCGCATTGACGAGTTCGACCAGCCGGCTCGCCTCGACATGGGTATAGATTTCGGTCGTGGCGATGTCGGCATGGCCCAGCATCGCCTGCACCGCGCGCAGATCCGCCCCCCCGCCGAGCAGATGGGTGGCAAAGGCATGGCGCAGGACATGCGGACTGACCCGATCGGGTGGAATGCCCGCCTCGGCCGCCAGCGCCTTGATCAACTGATAGAGGCGGATGCGGGTCAGATGCTTCTTGCCGCCGGGAAAGAGCCAGAGCTTGTCGGCCGGGACATGCGCCCGCCACGCCGCCACCGCCGCCCGCGCCCGGTCCGAGATCGGCACCATCCGCTCGACGCCGCCCTTGCCCTTCAGGATCAGGAAGGGACGGTCCGGGTGAACGGCATTGCGCGGCAGGGCGACCAGTTCGCTGGCGCGCAGGCCCGAGCCATAGAGCAACTCGACCAAGGCCGCGAGGCGTAGATCGTTTGCGCTGGGATGCGCGGCGCCCGTCCGCTCGGCGATGGCGGCGAACAGCCGGTCGATATCGGCATGGCTGAGTATCTTGGGCAACGCCCGCCGCTGGCTCGGGCGCGGCAGCACCGAAGAGGGATCATCCCCGCGCAGACCTTCTTCATACAGGAAGGCATAGAAGCGCCGCAGCGCCGCCGCCTTGCGCGCAACGGTGGAATTGGCCAGCGACGCCCAGCCTTCGGCCAGCCTCTGGAGCGCCCCCTCATCGGCCTCGCTCAACCCGTCCATCGCCTCGGTGGCGAGGCGCAGGTCGGAGCGATAGGCCGCCAGCGTATTGCCCGCCGCGCCGGCCTCCGCCGCCATCATCTCCAGAAAGCGGTCGACCAGCGCGGCGTCGCGCATCCTCATGTCCGGGCGATCGCCTCCGCCGCGATCATCCGCGCCTCGCCATCCAACCCGACCGCGCGCAGCGCCTCGACGATGCGATAGAGCGCCTGGGGCGGCACGCCGCGCCAATCGCCGGTCTGCATCCCGACCGCGCAGAGCAGGACGACCATGCCCGTCTGCTCGTCCGCCACCGCCTGATCCAGCGCCTCGGTCCAGGCATTGCGCTGGCCGACGCGCACGTCGAGCGCCTCGGCGCCTTTTTCGATATCGGTGCGCGACAGCCGCCCGAGCCCCGCCAGTCCGGCAAAGAACATACGCTGTTTCAAGGCGTCGGCGCTGTAGTTCGAGACCTGATCATAAGCCAGCTGGCCTTGCCGGTCGGGATCGCTCAGCATGATCATCGCCCAGGCATCGCTGTTCTGCTTCGCCGCATCGCGCCAGCGCGCTGCGCTGCGATCGAGCCCGGCCGACAGCATCGACGCGACCAGCCGGTCGGCCTCGCGCCCGTCGCTCGTCACCGGCAGCCGCGCGGCGGCACGGGCCGTCAGGATCAGTCGGCCATAGGGCGTAGGCGTATCGTCACCCCAGAGCGAGAGCATGGCCGACAGTCGCTGCCCCTCGTCCCCGGCGGCATAGGCGTTGCGCAGGTCGTTGCCGATCGCCGACTGGGCCCGACTGGCCTGATCGTCGTCGGTCAGACCGGAATAGAAATCGACCAGCGCGGCATTGGAGAGAACGCCCAGCGCCGCCGCCTGATCGACCACCCCGGCCCGCTCGGTCGCGGGTACCGAGGGCGAGGTCGCCAGCCAGCCGCGCACCTGCGGCCCGACATAGGACAGATAATCCGGCGGCACCGTCACGCCCGTCGCCGTCGCCAGGCCGAACCGCCAGACCGTGAGGCGGTCGGCCCCACTCCAATCGACGCTCACCGCCTTGCGCGCGGACCCTGCGCCCATCAGCTTTTCGGCGAGCTTCAGGTCGAAGTCGTCGGTGGTCCGCTGGCGACGCATCTGGCGAACGGTCGCGGTGGCGCGCGCGCCATCCCCCGTCAGCGCCGCGCACCAGCCCTGCGCCAGCCGATAGCCGCCCAGCCCGGTCACCGCGCTGCCGCGATCGGCCAGCGGGCACAGCCCCGCCGGGTCGCTGGAGGCGAGCAGCGCGTTCATCGCGACCTGATAGAGTTTGGGCGTGTAATTGGCCGGATCGACCGACTGGACGACCGCCCGCGCCACCTGCGCTTCGCCCATGCGCAGCAGCAGCCAGGCCCGTTCGGCGGCGAAGTCCGAGCCGTTGACGCCGCGCGGCGTCTCGACGTGCGCGGCCAGGGCGCGACGCAGCAGGATCGAGGTCCAGCGCGACGGCAGGGGCGCCGACAAGCGCCGCATCAGCGTTTCGGCGACGCGACCATCGGCGCCGGCAAAGATAGTCTGGTCCAGCGCCCCTTCGCGCGGCCCCGCAGGACCGACCACCGCCAGCGACCGCCGGGACGAAGCGGGCAGCTCATATTCGGCCAGCGTCGCCGCATCCATGGTGGGCGTCGGCGACGGCGTCGGCGTCGGGACCGTGGTCGCCAGCGTATCCAGCAGCGCCCCCACGGCGTCGGCGGGGGTCGGCGCAGGCGTCGGCGTGGCCAGGGGCGTAGCACCCGGCACGGCACCTGCGACCGGGCGCGCCGTCGACCGGGGGGTCGGCCGGGCACTGGGCTGCGCGGCGGGCTGGCCGAAGCCGGGAGGCAGCAGCGATTCGGGACGGTCCTGGGCCGCGGCAATGGCTGCGGCCCCGACCATCAGCAGGGCGACGGCCCTGGGCAGGTGGCGAAAAGCGCCCCCCCGCTTATTGCAGGTTGCCAAGCGAGACCGCCTTTTCGACCTGGGTGGTCGGCCGTTCGGTCGCCCGGCCCGAGAGCAGGAACAGCCCGCCGACGACGATGACGAGAAGGACGATGAGCGAAACGACCATACGGGACATGAAACGCAAAACCTTATAATGGACCCGTGAAAGCCCGGCCGGTGTTGCCGGGCGCGCGCCCGCTGTATAGCGCAGAGCGCAATGTTGCAAAGCCACAACCCTGTAGATGCAAGCTGGAACGGGTCGCCCATCGTGCTCGTCGGTCTGATGGGCGTGGGCAAGTCGACCGTGGGCCGCCGTCTGGCGAATCGGTTGCGCGTGCCCTTCGTCGATGCCGACACCGCGATCGAGCAAGCCGCCGGCATGAGCATCCCCGAAATCTTCGAACATTACGGCGAACCCTATTTCCGCGACGGCGAGCGCCGCGTGATCGCCCGGCTGGTCGATGGCCGCCCCAAGGTGATCGCGACCGGCGGCGGCGCGTTCATCAATGACGAGACGCGCGCGCTGATCCTGGAACAGGCGACCGCCATCTGGCTGAACGCGAGCCCCGAGGTCCTGGCCGAACGCGTCAAGCGGCGCGACACCCGGCCGCTGCTGCGCGGCAAGGACCCGCTGAAGGTGCTGCGCGAACTGTCGGCGGTACGAAACCCGATCTATGCGCTCGCGCCCATCCATGTCTCCAGCAAGCGGGGGCCGCACGAGGCCACCGTCAACGCCATCCTGAAAGCCATCGGACGATGAAGACCGTCACCGTGTCGCTCGGCGACCGCAGCTATCCCATCCATATCGAAGCCGGGCTGCTGCCCCGCGCCGCCGAGCATCTTGCGCCCCTGTCGCGCGGGCGTCGCATGGCGATCGTGACCGACGAGAATGTCCGGCCGCATCTGACGGTGCTCCAGGCATCGCTGGAGGCAGCGAGCGTCGCGAGCGAGGCGATCATCCTGCCGCCGGGCGAGAAGACCAAGAGCTGGGCGATGCTGGAGCATGTCTGCGACCGGCTGCTCGAACTCGGCATCGAGCGGGCGGATCATGTCATCGCACTGGGCGGCGGGGTGATCGGCGATCTGGTCGGTTTCGCCTGTTCGATCGTCAAGCGCGGCTGCCGCTTCGTACAAATCCCGACGACCTTGCTGTCGCAGGTCGATTCGTCGGTCGGCGGCAAGACCGCGATCAACACCTCGGCGGGCAAGAACCTGATCGGTGCCTTCCACCAGCCCGCCATGGTGCTGATCGACCCGGACATGCTCGACACGCTGCCCGCGCGCCAAGTGCGGGCGGGTTATGCCGAGGTCGTCAAATATGGCCTGATCGACGACTTCGCCTTTTTCGAATGGTGCGAGGCGAACGCGCCTGCATTGCTGGCGGGGGATGCCGATGCGCGAGTGCACGCCATCGCACATTCGGTCGCGGCGAAGGCGCGGATCGTGGCGGCCGACGAGCATGAGACGAACGGCATCCGCGCGCTCCTGAACCTCGGCCATACTTTCGGCCATGCGCTGGAAGCGGAGGCGGGCTTTTCCGACCGGTTGCTCCATGGTGAGGGCGTCGCGGCGGGCTGTGCCCTCGCCTTCCGCTATTCGGTGCGCAAGGGTCTTTGCGAGCGGCAGGATGCCGAGCGGGTGGCAGCACATCTCCGCGCGATCGGCCTGCCCGACGGCTTGGCGGCCGCCGGGATCGATGCACCCTCCGCGACGTTGGTCGAGCATATGAAGCACGACAAGAAAATGGCGGCGGGCACCCTGCCCTTCCTGCTCGCACGCGGGATCGGGCAGACCTATCTCGACAAGACGGTCGATCTGGCTGACATCGCCGCCTTCCTCGACGCCGAGCCGCGCTGATGCCCAACGGCGTCGCCAAGCAAAACCTGCCGAGCAAGACCTGCCCGGCGTGCGGGCGGCCCTTCACGTGGCGCAAGAAATGGGCGCGGGATTGGGACCAGGTGGTGTATTGTTCGGATGCGTGCCGGAAGAAGCGGTAATCCCCCCCCCCCCCCGGCCGTTCGCATCGAGCGAAGTCGAAGCGCACGCCCTGACCTAGCCACGCATCTTCTTTGCCGCCGCCAGGGCCCGCTCCCGCCCTTCGCGGTGCCCGATGATCTTGGCCGGATAATCCTTCGGCCGACACCCGGCCTCCTCCGGATCATGGATCGCGGCGTCCGACACATGCTTCAACTCCGGCACCCATTGCCGGATATAGTCGCCGGCGTCGAACTTCTCCGACTGGCTGAGCGGCGCCATGATCCGGCCGAACATGTTCGAATCGATCCCCGTCCCGGCGACCCACTGCCAGTTGACGGCATTGTTCCCGTAATCGGCATCGACCAGACAGTCCCAGAACCAGCGCTCGCCCTCGCGCCAGTCGATCAGCAGATGCTTGATGAGGAAGGAGGCGGCGATCATCCGCACCCGGTTGTGCATCCACCCTGTCGTCCAGAGCTGGCGCATGCCCGCGTCCACGATCGGATAGCCGGTGCGGCCGGTCTGCCACGCCTTCAGGTCCTCGTCCGCCTCCGCACCGCTCCGCCATGGCATCGCGTCGAACGCGTCGCGGCCGTTGCGATCGGCATAGTCGGGCAGCGCCATGACCACGCCATCGGTAAAGTCCCTCCAGGCCAGTTCCTTGCGAAACGTCTCGGTATCCCCGCGCCGGGCGAGCGAATGCCACACGGCGCGCACCGAGACCTCCCCGAAATGCAGGTGCGGCGACAGGCGTGAGCTGCCTTCCTCGGAGGGCATGTTGCGCGCGCTGTCATAGGCGACCGCCTTCTCGCCGAAGTCCGCCATCTGCTCGCGCGCGGTGGCCTCGCCCGGTATCCAGTCCTCGTCGAAGCCGGTCGACCAGTCGGGCTTGGTGGGGAGCAGTGACCAGTCGGCCAGCGCCTCGCTTTTCGGCCAATGCCCAGGCGCCTCCAGCGTCTCGGGGCGGTCGCATGGATGCTCGGGCGGCAAATGGCCCTGCAATCCCTTCCAGAAGGCCGAGTAGATCCGGAACGGCTTGCCGCTGCCCGTCGTCACCAGTTCCGGCCGTGCCAGATGATTGCCGTCATGGAGCGTCAGACAATCGTCCAGCACCTCCTCGGCCTTGCGCCACCAGGGTTCGTAATGACGGATGGCATGGACCTCGCTCGCGCCTGTCTCCTCCATCAAGGCGCGCAGGGTTTCGACGGCCTTGCCCCGCCGCAGGATCAGGCGGCTGCCCAATTCCTTCAAGTCCTTCGCAAGCGACGTCAGGCTGTGATGCAACCACCACCGCTGCGCCGCGCCCATCCGCCAGTCGCCCGGCGTTTCGTCGTCGAGGATATAGACCGGGATGACCGGCCCGGCCTCGGCCGCCGCGAGGAGAGCCGGTTGATCGTGCAGGCGAAGATCCTGGCGAAACCACAGGATCGTGGGGGAAGCTGTCATCCAGCCGCTACGCTTCGGCCTCCGCCGGGTTCCGATGGGACAGTCTTTCGCCCAGAGTCTGGATCGCCGTGACGTGCCGTTCCGCGATCGCCATGACGTCATCGCCATAGCCGCCGCCGACCGTGCTGGCGACGGGAAGCCCGCGGGCCAGTGCCAGATCAGCGATCAGGTTTTCGCGGGCGATCAGCCCCTCCTGCGTCACGGCCAGGCGCCCCAGCCGATCCTCGACGAACGGATCGACCCCGGCCTGATACAGGATGATGTCGGGCCGATGCTCGTCGAGGAACGGCGTCAGGGTCGCGGCCAGTTCGGCGAGATAGCCGTCATCATCCACGCCGTCGGGCAATCCGACGTCCAGTGTCGAGCGGGCCTTCCGTGCCGGGAAATTCTTTTCGGCATGGATCGAATAGGTCGCGATATCCGGCCGCCCGGCGGTCAGCGCGGCTGTGCCGTCGCCCTGATGCACATCGCAATCGACGATCGCCACCCGGCCGACGATAGCTTGCTCGACCAGCCGCACCGCCGCCACCGCCAGATCGTTGAATACGCAATATCCTGCGCCCGTATTGGACAGCGCATGATGGCTGCCCCCGGCGGTATTGGCGGCGAAGCCATGCTCCAGCGCCAGCAGCGCGGCGGTCCATGTCCCGCCCGGCACCGCCCGTGCCCGATGGGCGACCTGCTCGGTGATCGGAAAGCCGATCCGCCGCGTCTTGTCGGGCGGCACGCGTGCCTCCAGCACCTCGGCGACATAATCGGGGTCGTGCACCGCCTCCAGCCAGACCGGCGGGATCAGTTCCGGCTCGGTCCAGGCTACCACATCGCCCTTTGCCCGCAGCAGATCGCGGATCGCCCCGTTCTTGCCCCAGCGATAGGTGGAACGCGCCGGTGCCTCGGTGACATAGGCGGGGTGATGGACGACATGGATCATCGCCCCTAGGTAGGAAGCCATGACCCGCGATAGGAGGACCACGGCCCCGCTGCCCGAACTGCGTGCCCCAAAACTGCGAACCGGCGTGGCGCGCTTTCTCGGCTATTACAACCGTCTCCCCGGCCCGCCCCAGCAGGAACTGGGTCCCGAGGCCGCCCGCCAGATGATGCGCGCCGCGCGCGACCTGACCGACCCGCCGGTCGGGCCGCTCGGGCTCGACGAGGCATTCACGATCGAGGGTCCGGCGGGGCCGATTCCCGCGCGACGCTTCGACCCACGCGAACGGCGCGAGCCGGGTCCGGTGGTGCTGTTCTTCCATGGCGGCGGCTTCGTGATCGGCGACGTCGACACCCATGCGCCGCTCGCCGCCGAGATGGCGCGCGCGCTCGACCTGCCCGTTTTCTCGATCGGCTATCGCCTCGCGCCCGAGCATCCCTGGCCCGCCGCGCCCGATGATTGCGAGGCGGCGGCGCGCTGGCTGGTCGGGCAGCCGGGAACGACCGGGCTGATCGTGGCGGGCGACAGCGCGGGCGGCACGCTCGCCACCGTCACCGCCATGAGCCTGCGCGATCGGCCCGCCGATGTGCCCGTGATCGCCCAAGGGCTGCTCTATCCGGCCACTGACATGGCGCGCGCGCATCCCTCGCTCCGGGACTTTGCCGAGGGGTATTTCCTGACCCGCGCGATGCTGGACTGGTTCGTCGCCTGCTACGCCGCCGATCTGGGCGACGTGCGCGCGGCGCCGATGCGCGGCGAACTGGCCGACATGCCCCCCGCCGTCATCATGACCGCCGAGTGCGACCCGATCCGCGACCAGGGCCGAGCCTATGCCGCCGCGCTGGCCAAGGCCGGCGTACCCGTCACCTTTCGCGAGGCACGCGGTACGATCCATGGCTTTGCGACGCTGCGCAAGGCGATCCCCTCCGGCGTGGGCGATCTCACCGCTTTCCTGCTTGCGTTGAAAGCCGTGATCGTCGAGGCGGAGGGCATCCGCCCGATGGGACAATGATGATGACCGACCTTCCCTATCGCCCCTGCGCGGGCGTCATCCTGATGAACCGCGACGGCCGCGTCTTTGTCGGCCAGCGGATCGATTCGACGCTGGAGGCGTGGCAGCTTCCGCAAGGCGGCATCGACCCCGGCGAGGAGGCCGATGCGGCAGGGCTGCGTGAGCTGTTCGAGGAAACCGGCGTCACCGCCGACAAGGTCGAACTGATCGCGCGCGCCCCGCATGAACTCACCTACGACCTGCCCGAGGACATGATCGGCAAGGTGTGGAAGGGCAAGTGGCGCGGCCAGCGGCAGATCTGGTTCCTCTACCGTTTCCTGGGGCAGGACAGCGACATCCGCATCGACACCGAGCATCCCGAATTCCGCGCCTGGCGCTGGGCCGAGCCGGAAACGCTGCCCGCCATGATCGTGCCGTTCAAGAAGGCGCTCTACGAGGAACTGCTGGTCGTCTTCGCAAAGCATTTCACCGCAACCCACGGGAATGCGGCGGTTTCGGTCGACGGGACGAAGGGCTAAGGCACCGGACCATGAAGACGCGGCTGTTCCTGATCCCGATGGCGCTCGGCCTGCTCGCCAACGCCGATCCCAAGGACCCGGACCCGGCGCTGATCCCGCCCCAGATCCGTTCGATGCTGGAGGCCGCGATTGCCAGCGGCAACGAGAACGACATCACCACGGTCGTCCGCTACGCCCGCAATGCCGTGCCCGAGGCCGCCGACGCGATCGATGCGATGGCCGATGTCTGGCGCGACGAAAAGACCGCCAGCCGCAGCCGCACCCTGCGCGAGGCAACCTTTTTCGACCTGTGGCACGGCCGGGTGGAACTGGGCGGTTTCGCGACGACCGGCAACAGCCAGAATATCGGCCTGACGGGCATTGTCGACCTGACCCGCGAAGGGCTGCAATGGCGACACAAGCTGCGCTTCCAGGGCGATTATCAGGAAAGCTTCAGCGTCGTCAGCCGCGAACATTATGTCGCGTCCTATGAGCCGAACTTCAAACTGAACGCCAACAACTATGTCTATGGCGCGGCGCAATATGAAAGCGATCGCTTCCTCGGCTATTTCAACCGTATCTCGGCGTCGAGCGGGGCGGGCTATAGCGCGATCCGCAAGCCGCGCATGACGCTGGACGTCGAACTCGGCCCGGCGTTCCGGCATACCGAATTCACCGACGGCCGCATCGAAAGCGCGCTGGCCGCGCGCGGCAATCTGAACTTCGTGTGGAAGCTGACCCCGGCCATGACGTTCAACCAGAACGCCTCGGCCTATGTGCAGAAGTTCAACAGCACGGTCAGCACCAACTCGGCGCTGAACGCCAAGCTGTTCGGTCCGCTCTCGGCCGCTTTGTCCTACAACGTCCAATATGAAAGCGAGCCGCCGCTGGGCCGCCGGACGACCGACACGATCACCCGCGCCTCGGTGGTGTACAGCTTCTAATTTCGGGGACGGGGTTCACCTTTGCCGTTTTCATGGCCTAGGCTACCGGCCATGGAGAGACTGAACACGATCGAGCGGGACGCGGTGGCGTCCGCCGCCGCCTATCCCATGCTGACGCTGGTCGAGAAATGGGCCGCGATCAACAGCGGGACCCGCAATATCGCCGGGCTGGCGATCATGGCCGACCGGCTGGCCGAGCATTTCGGAACCCTGCCGGGCGATTTGACCCTGGTCGAGCCCGAGCCGGTCGAACGGATCGGCAGCGACGGCCGCGCCGCGCCGCTGGCCCATGGCCGCCATCTGCTGCTGTCGGTCCGCCCGGACGCCGCCCGCCGGATGCTGTTCACCGGCCATATGGATACGGTCTATCCGGTCGATCACCTGTTCCAAGCCGTCACGCGGATCGACGAGAACCGGCTCGGTGGGCCGGGAGTCGCGGATATGAAGGGCGGGCTGGCGGTGCTGCTCGCCGCGCTGAAGGCGGTCGAGGCAAGCCCGCTCGCCGAACGGTTCGGCTATGATGTCCTCATCAATTCGGACGAGGAAACCGGATCGGCCTCTTCGGCCGCGCTGATCGCGAAATGTGCGAGCGGCAAGGTCGCCGCGCTGACTTACGAACCCGCTTTGCCCGACGGCACGCTGGCAGGCGCACGGGGCGGCACCGGCAATTTCACCATCGTCGTGCGCGGACGCAGCGCCCATGCGGGCCGCAATCCCGAGGAGGGGCGCAACGCGATCGTTGCCGCCGCACGGATCACGCTGGAGCTGTCGCAGCTCGCCGCCGACGACATCACCGTCAACCCGGCCCGGATCGATGGTGGAGGGCCGAACAATGTCGTTCCCGATCTGGCGATGCTGCACGTCAATTTCCGTCCGCGCGCGCTGGCCGCGATCGAGCGGACCGGCGCGGCGATGAAGGCGATCGCCGAACGGATCGCCACCGGACACGATGTGCGCGTCGAGGTCCATGGCAGCTTCAATCGCCCCCCCAAACCCATCGACGACGGCGCAGCCGCCTTGTTCGAGACGGTTCGCGGCGCAGGCGCCGATCTGGGCCTGACCATAGGCTGGCGCGACACCGGCGGCGTGTGCGACGGCAACAACATCGCGGCGGCGGGGGTGCCCGTCGTCGACACGATGGGCGTTCGCGGCGGCGCGATCCACTCTCCGGACGAATATATGCTGATCGACAGCCTGGCCGAACGTGCGGGCTTGTCGACGCTGACCATCCTGCGCATCATCGGTGCCGCATGAGCAGCTTCTGCATCCGCCCCGCGGTCGATAGCGACCTTCGCCACCTCTATGAAATGGCCAAGCTGACCGGCGGCGGCTTCACCAACCTGCCCCCCGATCGCCGCGCCCTGACCGCCAAGCTGGCGCGCAGCCATGACGCCTTTGCGGGCGATGGCGACGGCAAGGTCAAGGACGAGCTGTTCGTCCTGATGCTGGAGGACCGCGCGACCGGCGAAGTACGGGGTACCTGCCAGATCTTCACCCATGTCGGGCAGAAGCATCCCTTTTACAGCTATCGCATCGGCACGCTTACCCAGCACAGCCGGGAACTCGACCGCACCTTCCGCGCCGAGATGCTGTCGCTGACCACCGATCTGGAAGGCGCGAGCGAGGTCGGCGGGCTGTTCCTTCACCCCGGCGAGCGCGCCGGTGGTCTGGGCCTGCTGCTCGCCCGCAGCCGTTACCTGTTCATGCGCGCCAATCGTCCACGCTTTGCCGACCGGGTGCTCGCCGAGCTGCGCGGGGTGATCGACGAGGCGGGCGGATCGCCCTTCTGGGACGGTCTGGCGGGGCGATTCTTCGGGATGAATTTCCAGGAGGCCGATCAGTTCAATGCCATCCACGGCCACCAATTCATCGCCGACCTGATGCCCAAGCACCCCATCTACACCGCGATGCTGACCGAGACGGCCCGCGCCGCCATCGGCCTGCCCCATCCCTCGGGGCGGGCCGCCATGCGGATGCTGGAGAATGAAGGGTTCGCCTTCGAGCATTATATCGACATTTTCGACGGCGGGCCGACGATGACCGCGCGAACCGATCAGGTGCGGACCATCCGCGACGCGCGCGAAAACACGGTCGTCGCGATCGACGCGCATCCGGGGCGCGAGGCGCTGGTCGCGACGGGGCGGCTCGCCGACTTCCGTTGCGCGCTGGCGGAGATCCGCGACGGCGATGGCGGGATCATCCTGTCCGAAGAGGCCGCCCGCACGCTCGACCTGACGGTCGGCGATACCGTCCTGCATATCGATCGGTGAGCATCATGCTGAGAGAGATCAACTTCGACGGCATCATCGGGCCGAGCCACAATTATGCCGGGCTTAGCCACGGCAACCTCGCCGCGACGCGCAATGCGGGCAAGACCTCGCATCCCAAGGCCGCCGCGCTTCAGGGGATCGCCAAGATGCGCGCGAATCTCGACCTGGGGCTGGTGCAGGGCGTCCTCCTGCCGCATCCCCGCCCCGATCATGGCTGGCTCGGGCGGCTGGCGACCGATTATGACTCGGCCTCGCCGGTCCTGAAGGCGCAAAGCCTGTCCGCCTCGGCGATGTGGGCGGCCAACGCCGCGACCGTCTCGCCCGCGCCCGACACGCGCGACGGGCGCTGCCACCTCACCGTCGCCAACTTGCTGACCATGCCGCATCGCAGCCATGAATGGCCCGCAACGCTGGCGCAGCTGCGGATGATCTTCGCCGACCCGGCCTTTGTCGTCCACCCACCGGTGCCTGCACCCTTCGGCGACGAGGGTGCGGCCAATCACATGCGGCTGTGCAGCGGCCATGATCATCCGGGCGTGGAAATCTTCGTCTTCGGCGAGAGCGGTGGCCCCTTCCCCGCCCGCCAGCATCGCCAGGCCTGCGAGGCGGTCGCCCGCGCGCATCGCCTGTCGCCCGACCGGGTGCTCTTCGCGCGTCAGTCCGATACGGCCATCGCGGCAGGGGCCTTCCATAACGATGTCGTCGCCGTCGCCAACGAACGGGTGCTGTTCGCGCATGAACAGGCCTTCGCCGACCGAGAGACATTCTATGCCGACCTGCGCACCCTGATGCCCGATGTCGAGATCGTCGAAGTGCCCGCCGAGCGCGTCAGCCTGGAGGATGCCATCGCATCCTATCTCTTCAACGCACAGTTGGTCACGCCGCCAGGCGGCGAGCCGACGCTGATCGTGCCGCAGGAGGCGCGCGACAATACCCCCGTCTGGTCCTGGCTTCAGGAGCATGTCGCGGGCAATGGCCCGATCCGGCGGCTGGAGGTCGTGAACGTCCGCGAATCGATGGCCAATGGCGGCGGCCCTGCCTGTCTGCGACTGCGGGTGGTGGCCGATCCGGCAACCATCGACTCGCGCTTCCTGGTCGATCATGCCGCGCTGGACCGCATCGCCGCCGTGATCGAGGCGCATTGGCCCGACGCGATCGACCCCACCGAAATCGGCGACCCCGCATTGATCGGCCGGATCGAGGCCGCGCGCCTCGCCCTCCTGACCGAGCTCGACTGTCTCAAATTGGCAAGCGGTTGACCCT
Source organism: Sphingomonas sp. Xoc002 (assembly GCF_050408055.1). Classification (NCBI taxonomy): domain Bacteria; kingdom Pseudomonadati; phylum Pseudomonadota; class Alphaproteobacteria; order Sphingomonadales; family Sphingomonadaceae; genus Sphingomonas; species Sphingomonas sp. Xoc002. The sequence continues at coordinate 2,141,941 of NZ_CP191175.1, forward strand.
TGGCGACGACGCGATCCGGTGGTGTAACGGCGCCATGTGGTCCCGCCTGGTCGCCCTGTTCACGATCAAGTCGAAGTTCGAGGCTTTTCTGGTCATCTATGGCCTGGGCCTCGGCGCGGTCGAGCGCGGGATGCATTATCTGACCGCTTATCCGGGACTTCCGGGCAAGATCCTGTTCGCCGCCTGCCCCATCGCGGTGTTCATGGCGGGTGCGCGCATCCTCGACTCGCTGGAGCGGGACTATCGCGATTGACAGGATAAGTTGGTCGCGCGGTTCGCTGGCGACATTATCTGACAATCCGATGACTGGCCTTACCCACCTGCAACGCCTCGAAGCCGAGAGCATCCATATCCTTCGCGAAGTGGTCGCCGAGACCGAGCGCCCGGTGATGCTCTATTCGGTCGGCAAGGACTCGGCCGTGATGCTGCATCTGGCCAAGAAGGCGTTCTTCCCGGCGCGCCCACCCTTCCCGCTGCTCCATGTCGACACGACCTGGAAGTTTCGCGCCATGTACGAGCTGCGCAACCGCGCAGCCGAGGCGGCGGGGATGGAGCTGATCGTCCACCGCAACCCCGAGGCCGAGGCGCTGGGCATCAACCCGTTCGACCATGGCAGCCGCCATACCGACATGTGGAAGACCGAGGGGTTGAAGCAGGCGCTGACCGCGGGCGGTTATGACGCCGCGTTCGGTGGCGCACGGCGCGACGAGGAAAAGAGCCGTGCGAAGGAGCGCGTCTTCTCCTTCCGCTCCGCCGCGCATGGCTGGGACCCCAAGGCGCAGCGACCCGAGCTGTGGAACCTGTACAACAGCCGCATCCACAAGGGGGAGAGCATCCGCGTCTTCCCGCTGTCCAACTGGACCGAACTCGATATCTGGCAGTATATCCTGCAAGAGGGCATCGAGATCGTGCCGCTCTATTTCGCCGCACCCCGCCCGACGGTGGAGCGCGACGGCATGCTGCTGATGGTCGATGACGACCGTTTCCGCCTGAGGCCCGGCGAAGTGCCGGTCGATCGCTCGATCCGCTTCCGTACGCTCGGCTGCTATCCGCTGACCGGTGCGGTCGAAAGCGAGGCGGCGACCCTGTCCGAGGTCATCCAGGAAATGCTGCTGACCACCACGTCCGAGCGGCAGGGGCGCGCGATCGATCACGATCAGGCGGCCAGCATGGAGAAGAAGAAGCGCGAGGGGTATTTCTGAGATGACCGCCTATCAACCCGATGCGCTGATCGCCGCCGATATCGACGCCTATCTCGCCACCCATGCCGCCAAGTCGATGCTGCGCTTCATCACGTGCGGCTCGGTCGATGACGGCAAGTCGACGCTGATCGGGCGGCTGCTGTATGATTCGAAGACCATCTTCGAGGATCAGCTGAGCCAGCTGGAGGCGGATAGCCGCCGCGTCGGCACGCAGGGGGCGAATATCGACTTCGCGCTGCTGGTCGATGGCCTCGCCGCCGAGCGCGAGCAGGGCATCACGATCGACGTGGCTTACCGCTTCTTCGCGACGGAGAAGCGCAAGTTCATTGTCGCCGATACGCCCGGCCACGAGCAATATACCCGCAACATGGTGACCGGCGCGTCCACCGCCGACCTGGCGGTGATCCTGATCGACGCGCGCAAGGGCGTGCTGACCCAGACGCGGCGGCACAGCTATCTCGCGCATCTGGTCGGCATCAAGGAGATCGTGCTGGCGGTCAACAAGATGGACCTGGTCGGCCACGACCAGTCGGTCTTCGAGGCGATCGTCGCCGACTATGCCGCGTTCGCCAAGACGATCGGGATCGAGCGGTTCACGGCGATCCCGCTGTCCGGCCTGACCGGTGCGAACGTCACCACACCCTCTCCCGATATGCCATGGTATGACGGTCCCGCCCTGCTCCCGCATCTGGAGACGGTGGCTATCGACGGCGACCGGGCGGTGGCCGCATCATTCCGGATGCCGGTGCAATGGGTCAACCGACCCGATCTCGACTTTCGCGGCTTTGCGGGCCTGATCGCAGGCGGCCGGGTGTCGGTCGGCGACCGGGTGCGGATCGCGCCCTCGGGCAAGACCACCCGCATCGCACGGATCGTCACCTATGATGGCGACCGCGAACAGGCTATGGCGGGCGAGGCGGTGACATTGGTGCTGGCCGAGGAGGTCGATTGCTCGCGCGGCGACGTGATCGCTGCCGCCGAGGACCCGCCCGAGGTCGCCGACCAGTTCGTCGCCACCATCGTCTGGATGGCCGATGCGCCGCTAGTGCCGGGGCGCAGCTATTCGCTGAAGCTGGGAACCCAGCTGGTCGGCGCAACGGTCCAGCCGCCCCGCCATGTCGTCGACGTCAACAGCCAGGAGCAGCATCCTGCCGACACGCTGGCGCTCAATGATATCGGGCTGGCGGAAGTCTATGCCGACCGCCCGATCGTGTTCGAGCCCTATGCGAAAGGCAGCGCGCTCGGCGGCTTCATCCTGATCGACCGCGCGACCAATGCGACGGTCGCGGCAGGGATGATCGACCATGCGCTGCGTCGGGCGCAGAATGTCCATTGGCAATCGGCGGTGGTGACGCGCGAGGCACATGCCCGGCAAAAGGGACAGGCTCCCAAGGTCCTGTGGTTCACCGGCTTGTCCGGTTCGGGCAAGTCCACCATCGCCAACATGGTCGAGCAGAAGCTGCACAGCATGGGACGCCACAGCTTCCTGCTGGACGGCGACAATATCCGCCACGGCCTGAACCGCGACCTGGACTTCTCCGAAGCCGGGCGGGTGGAGAATATCCGCCGGGTGGGTGAGGTTGCCAAGCTGATGGCCGATGCGGGCCTGATCGTGCTGACCGCCTTCATCTCCCCCTTCAAGGCCGAGCGCGACATGGTGCGTGCGCTGCTGCCCGAGGGCGAGTTCGTCGAGATCTTCGTCGATACTCCGCTGGATGTCGCCGAAGACCGCGACGTGAAGGGCCTTTATGCCAAGGCGCGGGCTGGCGAGATCGCCGAGTTTACCGGCATCTCCAGCCCCTATGAAGCGCCCGAGCGGCCCGAAATCCGCATCGACACGACGAAGGAGACGGCGGAACAGGCCGCATCGCGGATCGTCGAGCATGTGCTGGGCATCTGGAGTTACGATCTGTGACCGACGCCGAACTGGCTCGCTCGGTCGCGGTCGAGGCGGGCGAGCTGCTCAAGTCCATCCGCGCGTCGAGTGGATTGGAAGGCGCTGCCCTTGGCGCGCTGGGCGACAGGGATGCCAATACGCTGATCCTCGACCGTTTACGTGCTGCACGGCCCGACGACTTCATCCTGTCGGAGGAGTCTGTGGACGACCGCGCCCGCTGTGCCGCCAGCCGGGTGTGGATCGTCGACCCTCTCGACGGCACGCGTGAATATGCCAGCGGGTCGAGCGAATGGGCGGTGCATATCGGCCTGGCCATCGACGGTCGCCCGGCCCTGGGCGCGGTGTCGGTACCCGATCGCGATCAGGTCTTCGCGACCGACGACCTTCCTCCCAGACACCCTCCCTGCCCGGCGGGCCTGCGCGTCGTCGTCAGCCGCAGCCGCGCGCCCGATATCGCGCGTTGCGTCGGCGACCGGCTGGGCGCGACCATGATCCCCATGGGTTCGGCGGGTGCCAAGGCGATGGCGGTGGTCGAGGGCCGCGCCGATGTCTATCTGCATGACGGCGGGCAATATGAGTGGGACAATTGCGCCCCCGCCGCCGTCGCGCTGGCAGCCGGGTTTCACGCCTCGCGCATCGACGGCAGCCCGTTGGTCTATAATTGCCAGAACCCCCTGCTGCCCGATCTGCTGATCTGTCGGCAGGAAGTGGCGGCCACCGTGCTGGAAGCCATCGCGCGGGGTTGAGGCGGATCGATACAGGTTGCATAAATGTGACCTTGTAACGTCTCATGGCTTGGTTCATGGGTCGACGATGCCGCACCCATTTTCCGTCGCTCTTGTCGTGCGGACGCTTCCATGACCCTTGTCCCCCTCGCCTTCGGCTTTGCCGCCATGCTCGCCACGCTGGCGGGCGGGCTGCTCGCCCTGCGACTGCGTCATCGTATCGGGCTGGTGCTGGGCGTGACCGCCGGGATCGTGGTCGGCGTGGCCTTGTTCGATCTGGTGCCCGAGGCATTGGAGCTGGCGGGGGACCGTTGGACGGTCCGCGCGATGATGGCGTTCAGCGCGATGGGGCTGGGCGGCTATATGCTGCTCGACCGTGTGCTTGCCCGGATACCACGCGCCGCGGCCGCGTCATGGCGGGGCGATCTGGGCCCAGCCATGCTCTGCCTGCACAGCCTGATGGACGGGCTGGGCATCGGCATCGCGTTTCAGATCGATACGGCGGCGGGTTGGATGATCGCGCTGGCCGTCCTGACCCATGACGTGGCGGACGGCGTCAATACCGTCAGCCTCAGCCTGGCCGCGCGGTCGGAAGCGGCGGCGCGGCGCTGGCTGGTGCTCAATGGGGTCGCCCCGATGCTGGGGGTCTTGATCGGCCTGGGGCTATCGATCCCGGCGGGCATGCTGGCGCCGCTGATGGCGCTGTTCGCCGGGATTTTCCTCTATATCGGTGCCTGCGAGTTGGTGCCGCGCAGCCAGTCGCTCGATCCGCGACTTCGGACCAGTGTCGCGACACTGGCGGGCATCGCGTTGATGCTGAGCGTAACACACTTCGCCCACTGACGCCCTATTTCGGGTACCGTCGCCGGGAAGGGTAGCCGACGACGGTACCCTCGACCTCAAGCGGGCTGGGCGGCCTCCGCCGCCGCATTCGCCCCGCCTTCGGCCATGCCGGTGAGCTTTTCGTCGGTCGCCTTTTCCTCGGCCAACGTCTCGTCCAGGATCGCCGCGCAGTCGCTGCGCCCCAGCTGCCGTGCCCAGGACACCAGCGTGCCGTAGCGCGCGATCTCATAATGCTCGACCGCCTGCGCCGCCGCGATCAGCGCGGCGTCGAGCACCCGCTTGTCGGCGACTTCGCCCGCGACCTCATTGGCCTCCTTGATGATGCCGTCGATGGCCGGGCAGGTGACCGCCTTGGGCGTTTCGCCGTGCATCTCGAACACCTGTTCCAGCCGCCGGATCTGCCCTTCGGTTTCGCGCAGATGCTGCTCGAACCCGGCCTTGAGCTGCGGGTCCGTCGCCTTCTCGATCATCTTGGGCAGCGCCTTGGTGATCTGATGCTCGGCGTAGTAGATGTCCTGAAGCTGATGGACGAACGGGTCGTTCAGCGTCGCGATGTCCTTGGAAAACAGGCCCATGATCCGTCTCCTGATGGGGTGGTCTTAGCGGTCGGCCGAGCCGGGCTCGGCGATCTTGCGATGGGCTTCGGCCAAGACGGACTGGGGCACGACGCCCGAACCCGCGACCTGCAACTTGTTCTTCAGCCCGGTGGTGATGTGCCCCTCGCCCGCCTTCATCGCGTCCCAGCCCTTTTGGGCGACCTCGGCGGGATCGTCCTTCTTGCTCTGGCCGACATTGGTGTCGAGCATGTCGGCGCGGGCGAAGAATTCGGTGTCGGTCGGCCCCGGCATCAGGGTGGTCAGGGTCACGCCCTTCTCGTCCTTCAGCTCGTTGCGCAGCGCCTCGGTAAAATTGTCGATGAACGCCTTGGTCGCGTTGTAGATGGCGTTGAACGGACCGGGGATGAAGCCGACGATCGATCCCGTCACCAGCACCTTGCCCTCGCCGCGCCGGACCATCGCCGACAATATGCGTTGCAGCAGATAGACCGTGCCGGTGACGTTGGTGTCGACCGAGCGCCGCCAGTCCCGGACCGACTGGTCGAGGAAGGCCCCGCCCTTGCTGTTGCCCGCATTGGCGCACAGCACGTCGACGCTCCGGCCATCGGCGGCGGCGAGCAGCGTATCGACGCCCTCCAGGGTCGACAGGTCCGCCTCGACCGCCTGGACCTGCGCGCCCAAAGCGGACAGCTTGCTGGCGGCCGTGTGGATCGCGGCCTCATCCGCGACGATCAGCAGGTCATAGCCGTCACGCGCCGCGCACGCCGCCAGATGATAGCCGATGCCCGTCGAGGCACCGGTCACGATTGCGAATTTCTCTGCCATGGCGTGGTTCCTTATTGACCGGGCTTCAGCACGATCTTGGTCACTTCGTTCTGCTTGTCGTGGAACATGCGATATCCCTCGGGCGCCTGTTCCAGCGGCAAGCGGTGCGAGATCAGGAAGGTCGTATCGATCTTCCCCTCCATGATCGCGTCGAGCAGACCGGGAAGGTAGTGCTGGACATGGGTCTGCCCGGTCTTGAGCGTCAGCCCCTTCTGCATCACCGCGCCCAGCGGAAACTTGTCGACGAAGCCGCCATAGACGGCGGGCATCGACACGCGGCCGCCCTTGCGACAGGCGATGATCGCCTGGCGAATGGCATGGATGCGATCGGTGCCAAGGAAGGTCGAGGCCTTGATCTGGTCGATCGCGTTGTCGACGAACAGGCCATGCGCCTCCAGCCCGACCGAGTCGATCACCGCATCGGGGCCGATCCCGCCGGTCATCTGCATCAGCGCGTCATAGGTCGCGGTCTGCTCGTAGTTGATCGTCTCCGCACCGAACGTGCGCGCCAGTTCCAGCCGATGCGGGAAATGGTCGATCGCGATCACCCGTTCGGCGCCCATCAGGAAGGCCGACTGAACCGCGAAAAGCCCGACCGGACCACAGCCCCAGACCGCGACCGTGTCGCCCGGTTCGATATCCGCATTCTCCGCCGCCATCCAGCCGGTGGGCAGGATGTCGGACAGGAACAGCACCTTCTCGTCCTCTACCCCGTCGGGGATGACGATCGGGCCGGTATCGCTGAACGGTACGCGGACATATTCCGCCTGCCCGCCCGCATAGCCGCCGGTCATATGGCTATAGCCGAACAGTGCGGCCATCGGGTGGCCGTACAGCTCGCGGGCGATATCCTGATTGTCGGCCGGGTTGCCGTTCTCGCAGCCCGAATATTGATGCTTGCCGCAATGATAGCAGGAGCCGCAGGCGATGGTGAACGGCACCACGACCTTCTGCCCCTTCTTCAGCGTCGAGCCCGATCCCGTCTCGACAACCTCGCCCATGAACTCATGGCCCAGGATGTCGCCCGACTGCATCGTCGGGATATAGCCGTCATAGAGGTGAAGGTCGGAGCCGCAGATCGCGGTCGCGGTCACCTTGATGATCGCGTCGCGCGGATTGACGATTTCCGGGTCGTCGACATTGTCGATGCGGACGTCATGCTTGCCATGCCAGGTCAGCGCTTTCATGCGGCCTGCTCCTCACGCTGTTTGGGGTTCATCGCGTTGGTGGCGACCTCGCCGGTTTCCATCAGCTGCTTGAAGCGGGCGAGATCGCGGCGGACCTGGATATTGGGTTCGCGCTGGAACAGCTTGGCGACCAGCTTGCCGATGACGCCAGCTGGCGGATCATAAAGGATGGTCGCGGTGACGACGGTGCCCCGCGTGCCCGCATCGCGGAAGGTCACGCGGCCCGAATTGGCGATATCCGCCCCTTCCGCCGAGGCCCAGGCGATCAGTTCGCCCTCACGCTCCTCGGTGACGATCGCGTCCCATTCGACATGGGTGCCGCCCGGCGCCTTGACGATCCAGTGCGAGCGCTTGTCGTCGAGCACTTCGACCCGCTCGACATTCTCCATCACGCTGGCGAGATTGGAGAAGTCACGCCACCAGGCATAGAGCTCTGCGGATGGGCGGTTGATCGTCACCGCCCATCCGGCAAAGCTGTCCCCGCGATCCTCGACCCCCTCGGCGGTGGCGATCCTGACGGCGGCATCCTGGTCCTTGGACGTCGACACGGGGGCGTCGTCATGGGGTCTGTCGGCGATGTCCGGCATAAGCCTCTCTCCTCATTCCATGCCCGGACAGCGTTGGGTGAGGCGCGATGTTCCTTATTTTATCATGTTTTTCCAGTATCTTGATACATATCAATCGATAGAGGGATCAGCCCGCCGTCACTCGGATCTGGGCACGGCCGACCTTGCGCGCCAGCGCCTTGGGATCGGGAATGGTCATGGATCGCGACGACCAGATCAGGTCGCCCGCCCGCCGCGCCGCCTGCAACATGCGGTTCACGTGCACCGCCGTCAGGCCGAGTGCATCGGCCAGAGTCTCTTGCGTGATCGGCAGATCGAAGCTGCGGCCATGGGTCATTTCGCTGAGTTCCAGACGCTCATGCAGTTCGAGCATCAGGTCGCCGATGCGCTCCATCGCATTCATCCGCCCCAATCGCGCGATCTGGGCCAGCAGATAGGCCTCGTCCATCGCATGGGCGACCGCATAGGCTTCGTCGAGCGCGGGCAGCGTGCCCGGCTCGGGCGGGGCGCAGGTCATGACCTCGGTCAGGGTGATGATGCTCGTCGGTGCCACCGGGCGCCGGTGATGATAGAGACCGACGACATCGCCCGGCAGCAGGAAGTTGAGGAACTGCCGCCGCCCGTCGAGCAGGATGCGCACGCGTGCCGCCCATCCCGACAGGATCAGATGCGGGCTGGCGATGTCGCGCCCCTCGACCATCAGGTCTCGCCGGGGCCGGAATTGCTGGGGCCGGGCGATCGCCTCGCCAAGCGCCGAGAACGAGGCATGGTCCAGGGGCGCAAGCCGCGACAAGCGATGGAGCGCCGGCGCGATCGGCCGGATGCTGCGCGTAAGCGGAATATTCATGGTTTGCCCTTCGCCGTCATCAGGAAAAACGGCCCATCGACCGGGCGGCCCAAGGGAAGCATGGTACGCAGCGGGGATCGAAACAAATTCATCGCAACTCTCCTCATCCTGCCACTGACCTGAATTGGCCATGCGGCGAGAGCGATGACGCGACAGACGCCACCGGGTAATGCATAAAGGAGTTCGACAGCGCCCAACCGGCAACAAACCACCGGATCGATCCGCCATCACGGTCATGACGAACCAATCGAGGACTGTCGTAACGCTTCCGTGTGCAAGGTGTACGAACAACCGTCCGCTGCGCTCCATAATGCACATCAATATCCGGCGTTTTTCGGGTGTTAACGTGAAAAACGGGGTGGGACGTGTGAAATAGACGGCACGACACCGCCGTCTTTTGCATCCCTTCAGACTCGTTTTGAAACGCCGTGGCGTTGCAGGCGGCGGCGACCACGACAAAGGCCATCCCTCATTCCCTTTTGAGCCCGAAACCCTATGGTGCGCGCCTTTCTGTCCAAGAGGCTCCTCCATGCGTTTCGCCACCCTCACCCGCCAGCCCGACGATCCCCTGCTGCGGATCATCGGCCAGCACGCCGCCGACCCGCGCACGAACAAGATCGACCTGGGCGTCGGCGTGTTTCGCGACGAGGAAGGCCGCACGCCCGTCATGACGGCAGTGAAGGCGGCCGAAGCCCGCCTGCTGACCGAACAGTCGAGCAAATCCTATCTGGGACCGGAGGGCGATATCGGCTTCGTCCGGGCGCTGGCGACGCTGGTGCTGGGCGACGCGGTTGCGGCCGAACGGGTCGTCGGACTCCAGACGCCCGGCGGGACCGGGGCGCTGCGCCTTGCCGCCGAACTGTTGGCGCGGGCGGGCGTCGAACGGATCTGGATCGGCAGCCCGAGCTGGGCCAATCACGCGCCGCTCTTCCGCCAGGCGGGGGTCGAACCGGCGATGATCCCCTGTTTCGACCTGAACACCCAGAGCTTTGACCTTGACGGCTTCCTGACCGGGCTGAGCGAAGCGGGTGCGGGCGATGCCGTCTTGCTGCATGGCTGCTGCCACAATCCGATCGGGATCGATCCCGATGCAGCGGGCTGGCATGCCATCGCGTCCCTCGTCGCCGAATGCGGGCTGCTGCCGGTCGTCGATCTTGCCTATCAGGGCTTGGGCGATGGCTTCGATGTCGATGCCCAGGGCGCGCGCACCATATTGGCGGCGGTGCCCGAGGCGCTGCTCGCCTATTCCTGCGACAAGAATTTCGGGCTGTACCGCGAGCGGACCGGCGCGCTGTTCGCCGTCACCCCCGATCGGGACAGCGGCGCGACGGTGTTCTCCAACCTGCTGGCGCTGGCACGGGCCAATTGGTCGATGCCGCCGGATCACGGCGCGGCCATCGTCCGTATCATCCTGGAAGATGAAGGCCTGACCGCTGAGTGGCGTGACGAGCTGGAAACGATGCGCCAGCGCCTCGAAAGCCTGCGCGCGGCGCTGGCCGCCGGGGGGCGGATCGGGACGATCGATCTGGCAGCCGTGGCGCACGGCAAGGGCATGTTCGCCACCCTGCCCCTCTCGCCCGCGCAGGTGGAATGGCTGCGCGATCGTCATGCCGTCTATATGGCCGGGTCGGGCCGGATCAATATCGCCGGGTTCAATATGGCGGCGGTCCAGACCTTCCATGAAGCGCTGCGGGACATGGTGGCGAACGGGGTCGTGTGATCCGGGCTATCCCGCCGTTCCTTTGGGGCGGCGGCATTCCCTTGGCCACTCGGCCAACAAAAAGGGGCGCATCCGAATGGCCGGATGCGCCCCTTTCCGTGAGGGTATAGGCCGAGAAACCCCGGCCCGCCCCGCCTTACTTGCCCGAGTGCACGATGCGGTTGACCAGGTTCTCGATCCGCTCCTGACGGCCCGAACGGGGCTTCGGATCGATCGCCTTCTCGACCGCGAGGTCCGCGATCCCGGCCAGGTCGAGACCACCGACCTTCTGCCCGAAATCACCATCCCAACCGGCATAACGCTCGGACTTGATGGCATCCAGACGACCGTCCTCGATCAGCGCGGCGGCGTTGAGCAGGCCCTTGGCCACCACGTCGATCCCGCCGACATGGCCGTGGAACAGATCGACCGCGTCCATCGACTGGCGACGCACCTTGGCGTCGAAGTTGAAGCCGCCGGTGGTGAAGCCGCCCGCCCGGATGATCTCCAGCACGGCCAGCGTCAGTTCCTCGACCGAGTTGGGGAACTGGTCGGTATCCCAGCCATTCTGGTGGTCGCCGCGATTGGCGTCGATCGACCCGAAGATGCCCAGCGCCCCCGCGGTCGCGATCTCATGCTCGAAGGTGTGGCCGGCCAGCGTGGCGTGGTTCGCCTCGATATTGACCTTCACTTCGTTCTCCAGGCCATAAGCCTTGAGGAAGCCGTACACGGTGGCCGTGTCGAAGTCATACTGGTGCTTGGTCGGCTCGTGCGGCTTCGGCTCGATCAGGATGGTGCCGGTGAAGCCGATCTTGTGCTTGTGCTCGACGACGAGGCTCAGAAAACGGCCCAGATTGTCCAGCTCGCGCTTCATGTTGGTGTTGAGCAGCGTCTCGTAGCCCTCGCGACCGCCCCACAAAACGTAGTTCGCGCCGCCCAGACGGTGCGTCGCTTCCAGCGCGTCGCGGACCTGCATCGCACCGAAGGCATAGACTTCGGGGTCCGGGTTGGTCGCGCCACCGGCGGCGAAGCGCGGATGGCTGAACAGGTTGGCGGTGCCCCAGAGCAGCTTGCGACCCGACGAGGCCTGCAGCTTTTCGAGATGATCGACCGCTTCGGCGAAGTAACGGCGATGCTCGGCAACGCCCTGCGCATCGGCCATCACGTCGACGTCGTGGAAGCAGTAATAGGGCACGTCGAGCTTCGAGAAGAAGTCGAACGCGACCTCCCGCTTCTGCGCGGCGGCCGCGCTGTCGTTGGCGCCCGCATGCCAGGGGCGGTTGAAGGTGCCGCCGCCGAACACGTCCGAACCCGGCCAGCAGAAGGTGTGCCAGAAGCAGGCGGCGAAGCGGAGATGCTCCTCCATCGTCTTGCCCAGCACGACGCGGTTCTTGTCGTAGAAGCGGTAGGCGAGCTCGTTGTCGCTGTCCGGACCTTCATAGCGGATCGTCGGGATGTCGGCGAAAAAGTCGGTAGCCATGTTACGAATTCCTCGGAGTGATGCGGGAATAGCTGTCGCGGAAGCGCGCGATCTTGGGGGCGAAACGCTCGGCGAGCGCAGCGTCCGGAGCGATGGTGTGGGACACGGGCGGCGGTGCGCAGACCTCTTCCGGCGAGCCGCCATCGACCGCCAGCTGGGCAAGGCGCGCCGCACCGAGCGCCGGGCCGACCTCGCCACCCTTGAGATAGACCAGCTCGACGTTCAGCGCGGCGGCCAGCGTCTGCCCCCAATAGGACGAACGCGCACCGCCGCCGATGACCGACAGCTGCGACAGCTCGGTCCCGGCATCGCGGAGTACCGAGAGACCGTCGGCCAAAGCAAAGGCCACGCCCTCCAGCACCGCCTGCGCCAGACGCTCCGGCGTGGTGTCGTGGTCGAGGCCCAGGAACGCCCCGCGCACCTCGGCATCGTTATGCGGCGTCCGCTCGCCCGACAGATAGGGCAGGAAGATTTCGGGGCCGCTCGCAGGACCCACGCTTTCGGCGCGGGCGAACAGTTCAGCCGCGCCGGGCGTGCCGGTCAGCCGTGCGACCCAGTCGATGCAGGCCGCCGCCGACAGATGCACCGACATCTGATGCCAGACATCGGGCAGACAGTGGCAGAAGGCATGGACGGCCCCCGCCGGATTGGGCCGGAATTCCCTGGTCGCGGCGAAGATCACGCCCGACGTGCCCAGCGACAGCAACGCATCGCCGTCCTTGACCACGCCCACGCCCGCGGCCCCGGCGGCATTGTCGCCACCACCGCCCGCGACCGGCACCTGGTCGATGCCCCAGGCTTCGGCAACCTCGGCGCGCAGCTTACCGGTCTGCGCCGTGCCCTCGACCGCCTGCGGCATCTGCTCGCGGGTCAGGCCGGTCGCGGCGAGGATATCGTCGCTCCATTCGCGGCGTTCGACGTCCAGCCAGAGCGTACCCGCCGCATCCGACACGTCCGACGCCTTCTCGCCGGTCATCCGCAGACGGACATAATCCTTGGGCAGCAGCACGGTACGGATCTTCGCGAAGGTTTCCGGCTCATGATGCTGCACCCATAGCAGCTTGGGCGCGGTAAAGCCCGGCATGGCGAGGTTGCCCGCGACCCGGTGGAGATCGGGGGCCTTGACCTCCAGCTCCGCACATTCGGCATGGCTGCGCCCGTCATTCCACAGGATGCCGGGGCGCAGGACCTGATCGTCCGCGCCCAGCAAGGTGGCGCCGTGCATCTGCCCGGCCAGGCCGATGCCGCGCACCGCCCGACGCACCGCCGGATCGATCGCCCGGACGGCCGAAATCGTCGCCTGCCACCAGGCCTCCGGGTCCTGTTCGGACCAGAGCGGGTGGGGACGCTGCACGGTCAGCGCCGCCGTCCCCTGCCCCACCACAGCGCCATGTTCGTCCAGCACGACGGCCTTCACGCCCGACGTGCCGATATCGATGCCAAGGAACATCCCGCGTCCTTACTTCACGAACGGGTCGATGGTCGGGATCGTCCCGTCCGGGTTGAACTTCAACTCGGTCATCTTGACGTTACGCAGGTGGTTCTTATCCGACAATTGCGTATCGGCGTAGAAAAGCCACCACTTGCCCTTCCACTCGACGATCGAATGATGGGTGGTCCAGCCCTGCACCGGCTTCAGGATATGGCCCTTATAGGTGAACGGGCCATAGGGGCTGGTGCCGATCGCATAGTTCAGGAAATGCGTGTCGCCGGTCGAATAGGTGTAATAATATTTGCCGTCGCGCTTGAAGACCCAGGACGCCTCGAAGAAGCGCTTGTCATGGTCGCCGCCCAACACCGGCTGGCCCTTTTCGTCGAGGATCACGACGTCGCGCGGGGTTTCCGCGAAGGTCTTCATGTCGGGGTTCATCTTGGCGATCTTGCCCGAGATGGCGGGCTGGTCGTCCTGCTTCAGGTCGGTATCGCTGCCGTTCGGATCATATTTGCCGTCCTTCCAGCGCTGAAGCTGACCGCCCCAGATGCCGCCGAAATACATATATGCCGTGCCGTCCGCATCCTGGAACACGGCGGGGTCCATCGAGAAGCTGCCGGCGATCGCCTCCGGCTCTGCCTTGAACGGACCCATCGGATTCTTTGAGGTCGCGACGCCGATGCGGAACGCGCCCAGGCCGTTCCGGTCCTTGGTCTTATCGCGTGCCGGGAAATAGAGATAATAAGTGCCGTCCTTATAGGCGGCGTCGGGTGCCCACATCTGCTGCGAGGCCCAGGGCACGTCCTTGACGTCGAGCGCGACGGGGCCGACCGTGACCTTGCCGCCCGGCTCGTCCATGCGCAGCACGCGATAGTCGCGCATCGCATATTGATTGCCCAGATCGTCGTTCGGCGTGTCGGTCGGCACGTCGTGGCTGGGGTAGACATAGAGCTTGCCGTCGCTCCAGACATGCGCGGACGGATCGGCGGTGAAGATCTCGCGCACCAGCGGCTGCGACAGGTAATGACGACCATCGGGCGAGGTCGGATTGGCATCGTTCGACGCCGTTGCCGTCGTGTTTTCGCCCACGGCATTGTCGGCCTTTTGCGCCGTCCCGCAGGCCGCCGTGCCGAGCCCCAGCACGAGGCTGGCCATCATCAAGCGCTTCATCGCTTTTCCTCTCCAAGCGCTCCATCTTTGGAGCTTTGAAAGTACGATAGCGCTATCAGGACACGGGATGCAAGGCCGGTTCAGCGTTTTGCGATGGGACGGGGCTTTGCTTGACAACAGCCATGTCGGCATTGTTGGTAACGATATTCGGCCCCGCTCCTTCCACCGTGGGCCACCCATTCCAAAGACCGACGCCACCAGGTCGGCACGCTTTCAGGATAGAGGATGACCCGCATGGCCCTTCGCTTCTTGCCGTCACGCTGGCTGCTTGCCGCAAGCGTCGCATTGATCCCAATCACAGCCGCACCTGCCCAGATGGCGACCCAGCAACCGGCCGTCGTGCCGGGCGCCAAGCCGGTCACGGTCGAGCGGATCAAGGTTCATTCCGCCGCGATCGAGGGCAATCTGGAGGGCAACAGCGCCGATCGCGACGTCATCGTCGTCCTGCCCCCCGACTATGCCAAGAACCGTACGCGCCGATATCCGGTGGTCTATGCGCTGCACGGTTATTCGATCGGCGCGGACCAATGGACGAAGGAAATCCATGTCCCCGCCTCGGTCGAAGGGGCCTTTGCCCGCGGCGTCCCGCCGATGATCCTGGTCTTTCCCGACAGCAAGACGATGCACAACGGGTCGATGTATTCCTCGTCGCAGACGGTGGGCGATTTCGAGCGGTTCATCAGCCACGATCTGATCGCCGCGATCGACGCGCGCTATCGCACCATCCCGCGTCGCGAAGCGCGTGGCCTCGCTGGTCATTCGATGGGCGGATATGGCACCACGCGGATCGGGATGAAACATGCCGACATGTACGGCGCGATCTATATGATGAGCCCCTGCTGCCTGTCGCCTCGCGCGATGGCACGGCCGGAGGGGACGGATGAAAAACTGCTGACCAGCCTCACCTCACCCAGCGAGTCCGCCAAGCTCAACTGGGGCCAGCGGGCGATGCTGGCAGCCTCGGCCGCCTGGTCGCCCAATCCGAAGAATGCGCCGCTCTATCTCGACCTGCCGATCAAGGACGGCAAGGTGCGCGACGATATCGTCGCCAAGTGGCTGGCCAACACGCCGCTGGCGTTCGTCGACCAATATGTCACGCCCTTGCGCACCTACCGCGCGATCGGGCTGGATGTCGGGTCGCAGGACGGGCTGAAAGCCGATGCGCAGGCCCTGCACGAAGCGCTCGACCGTTATGGCATCGCCCATAAGTTCGAGATTTACGACGGCGACCATGTGAACCGGATCGGCGTACGGTTCCAGGAACAGGTGCTGCCGTTCTTCGGGCGGGCGCTGGCGACGAAGTAAATAAACTTTCCTCCCCTGCAAGGGGAGGGTGACCATGCGCAGCATGGTGGAGGGGTGTCGCGCTCTCGATAGGGCAACACCCCTCCGTCAGGCCTTCGGCCTGCCACCTCCCCTTGCAGGGGAGGAATAACATTGGATCTCAATCTGCAATGGGCGTCGCCGTATCGATCCGGAACGGCGCGCTGCGCACCGGCACGCCGGTATCCGGCTGGCCCGAGCCGACCGAGGCGCGATAGTCGCCTTTCATCACCAGCCGCTGGCCATCTCGATCCACCGCACTCAGGTCGCGCGGGCTCAGTGTAAAAGTCAGGCTCTTCCGCTCGCCGGGATCCAGATGCACCCTCCGGAACCCGCGCAGTGCGACACGCGGCACGCCCTCCACCTTGGGGAAGTTGAGGTACAACTGGGCCACCTCGTCGCCCTCGCGACGACCGGTATTCCGCACTTCGGTCGTGACGGTCATGCTGCCGTCCGCATCGGCCTTCACCGTCAGCGGTGCATAGGCGAAGCTGGTATAGCTGAGCCCATAGCCGAACGGGTAGACCGGCGTGCCGGTGAAGTAGCGATAGGTCCGCCCCTTCATCGCATAATCGCCGAACGGCGGCAGGTCCTCCACCGAACGATAGAAGGTCAGCGGCAGTCGCCCCGCCGGGTTGGTCTTGCCCGACAGGACATGACCGACCGCCAGTCCGCCCGCCTGGCCCGGATACCAGGCCTCAATGATGGCATCGGCATTCGCCTTGGCCCAGGCGAGGTTCACCGGGCTGCCGTTCATCAGCACGACGATCAGTGGACGTCCGGTCGCCTTGGCCTGTTCGAGCAGCGCCTGCTGGTCGGCGGGCAGGTCGAGCGTCGTCTTGTCGCCCCCCTTGAAGCCGGGGACCGAGATCGGCGCCTCCTCCGCCTCCAGATCGGAGGTCAGCCCGACGACCGCGACCAGCGCGTCGCTGGCTTTGGCGACCGTGCGCAGCTCGGCCACGGGGTCGTCGGATACCCGCTTCCAGACCAGATTGATGCCGGTCAGGATACGCGCCTCGGTCGTGACGGTGATCGGGTAGCGCCGCCCCTTTTCCAGCGTGACGGTACGCATCGTCGGAAGGCTGTTCCACGATGCCTTGGTCAGGTCGACGAACGGCTGTCCGTCCAACGTCATCGCGCCGTTGAAGCCCGCTATGCCCAGCCTGTAACGCCCGGTCTCCGGCGGCACGAGATAGCCGGTCCATACCGCCCGGTGCACGTCACGGACGGACGACAGGTCCAGGCTGCGCGAGGCGGCGTTGGCCTCGACACGGGTGACGACGGGGCGATCCTCGAACCGGGCAGTCTTGAGCCATTCGTTCAGGGCACCGGGGGCGAAGCGATCGGGGATGCGCCCGACGACATTATAATAGCGTGCGGTCAGGCCCGGCGCGCCGCTCTCGGTCTGGAGCGCGGTCGTCGGGATCGGATCGCCATCGGTATAGGTTTCGGCAAAGGGCACATAGCGTACCTGCGCGCTCGGCATGGCCTGCCGCAGCCCCTCGACCACCGATACCTGCGGCCCCGACAGCGCGGAGGAATAGTTTCCACGCAGCACCCGCGTCGCATCGCCCAACGGCCCGATGACCGCGATCCGCGCATGGGGTTTCAGCGGCAAGATGCCCTTGTTCTTGAGAAGGACGAGGCTCTTTTCCGCGACGTCCAGCGCCAGCGCGCGGTGGGCGGGCGTGTCGATGTCGCGGGGCGAACTGGTCTGGGTCGACAGCGGACGCAGGCCCGGCAGGTCGCCGGTCCGATAGCGCGCCGCAAACAGCCGCGTCAGCGAACGGTCGATATCCGCGACCGAGATCAACCCGCGCGACAGCGCCTCGCGATACGGATTGGTCAGCCCGTCCGTATCGGTCAGCGTCGCGTTGTTGCACTCGTTATCGACGCCCGCCCGCATCGCCGCTGCCACCGCGCTCGCCGCATCGGGGGCATAGTGATGGTTCGCGGCAATATCCTTCACCGCATCGCAATCCGACACGACATAGCCGCGAAAGCCCCAGTGTCCGCGCAGATGATCCTTCAGCAACAGGTCGCTTGCGCAGGCGGGCTGGCCGTCGATCCGGTTATAGGCGCACATGATCGATCCGGCCCCGCCCTCGACGATCGCGGCACGAAAGGCGGGCAGATAGGTATCGACCAGATCATGCTGCGAAACATAGACATTGGCTTCGTGTCGGGTCGATTCCGGACCGCTGTGCACGGCATAGTGTTTGGGCGTGGCGACGACATCGATCCGGGTCGGATCGTCGCCCTGCATCCCACGTACGAAGGCGACGCCCATCCTGGCGGTCAGGAACGGGTCCTCGCCATAGGTCTCCTGCCCCCGCCCCCAACGCGGATCGCGGAAGATGTTGATGTTGGGCGACCAGGTGTCGAGCCCGGTACCGATCCGACCCATCCGCCCGGTCGTCCGCGCCAGCGCATGGAGCCCGCGCACTTCGGCGCTGATCGCCTGTGCCGCGCGTCCGACCAGCGCGTCATCGAAGGTCGCCGCCAGCCCCACCGGCTCGGGGAAGTTGGTCGTCGGCACCGGGCCCAGCGCGCCATGCAGTGACTCCGTCCACCAATTATAGGCAGGCACTTCCAGCCGTGGGATGGCGGGCGCGGTGTTGAGCAGTTGGCCGAGCTTTTCGTCGGTCGTCATCCGACCGACCAGCCGCGCGGCCAGCGCCTCGGCCTGTTCCGGACCGGCCGCCGCCTGCTGCTGCGCCAGCACCGTGCCGGAGGTCGATAACGCCAGAGCCGAAAGGATCGCCGCACGCCATGAATTCATGCCAAATCACTCCCCTGAAACCATATTTTTGGTAACGGTATCACGAAAGCCGTCGCCGTCCAGCATTCGATTTTCATACGGTTTTTCAACGGTGCAACGGTGGACAGCCCGGGTTTAGTCGGACAAGATCGCCCAAAGACCATTACGGGGAGGATCATCATGCGGCCCATCATCGCCAGGGTTTTCGCGAGCGCTATCGCCATGGCCTGGATGGCCTCCGGCCCCGCCTCGGCGGCGGACAAGACCGATCCCCTGGCCCCGACCGGACGGTGGAGCGCCAATCAGGATGGGCAGGCCGCGCTGCCGCCGATGGGCTGGAACAGCTGGAACGCGTTCAACAGCGATGTCGACGAGGAAAAGGTCATGGCCTCGGCCCGGCTGATCGTCGAAAAGGGCCTTCGCGAGGCGGGCTATCGCTATATCAACATCGATGACGGCTGGTGGCTGCGCCGTCGCCAGCCCGATGGCCGCTTGGTCATCCGCGCCGACAAATTTCCCTCCGCCGCCGCTGGTGCAAACCAGCAGACCAGCTTTCGACCGCTGACCGACCGGCTTCACGCCATGGGGTTCAAGGCGGGAATCTATTCGGATATCGGCCGCAACAGCTGCGGCCAGGTCTATACCCCGAACTTCGCCAACCAGCCCGAGGGCACGGTCGCCGAGCGCGAGGTCGGGCTGTACGGTCATATCGATCAGGATATCACGCTCTATTTCCGCGAATGGGGCTTCGACTATATCAAGGTCGATGGCTGCGGCATTCGCGGGCTGGGCAAGGACAGCGACCATGTCCGCAAGGGCGACTATCGCGAACTGACGCCGCTGATCGACATGAACTCGCTGGCGCGGACGAACATTCCCGCGGTGCGTTCGCTCTACGATCAGGTTGCGACCGCCCTGAAGCGCGAAAACCCCGATGGCGACTATCTGTTCTCGTTATGCCTGTGGGGCTCGTCGGACGTGCGCAGCTGGGGCAAGCAGATCGGCAATGTCTCGCGGACCAGCGACGACATCACCGCCCATTGGTCGCGGATGCTGACCAATCTCGATACCAGCGCCAGTCGTGCGCTCTATGCCCATCCCCATACGTGGAACGACCCCGACATGCTGTTCGTCGGATCGGGCGAGTTCGATGCCAACCACATGACCGAGGCGCGGTCGCACTTCGCGATGTGGGCGATGATGAACGCACCGCTGCTGATCGGCTTCGACCTGCGCAAGGCCAATGCCGAGCAACTGGCCCTGCTCGGCAACCGGGCGATCATCGCGCTCAACCAGGACGCGGGGGCGAACCAGGCGGTGCCCGCCTATCTGTCCAATGATGTGCAGATTTTCGTGAAGAGCCTGGCCAATGGCGACAAGGCGGTGGCGCTCCTCAACCGTACCGCCGCGCCCGTGCAGCCGGTGCTGACCGCCGATCATCTGAAGCTGCGCGGCGATGTCTCTATGACCGACCTGTGGACGGGCGCGACGAGCCGCTTCTCTGGCGAAACCAAGCTGACCCTCGCGCCGCACCAGACGCTGATCTACCGCGTGACCGGCGCGCATCGTCTGGCGGATGGCCACTATCTCTCCGAGACCCCCAGCGATGTGAACCCGGCCGAGGACGGCATCGTCACGCCGGAGGGCGATCCGGCCATCCATCACGAACTCAGCCCCTGGGGCGGCAGCAAGGGGCCGGGCGATTTCCCGCAATATGCCGGTTGGGGCGGCGCGCAGGCCGATCGCACGCCCTTCGGCCGACCATTAAGGCTGAGCGGCAAGGTGTACGACGCCGGCATTGGCGTGCTCGCCAATTCCCGGCTGGAGGTGCGCAATCGCGGCCAGGCGCGGTTCAGCGCCATGGTCGGCATCGACGACTCCGCCACCGCACGCGGACGGCGGGTGGTGTTCGAGGTTTATGGCGACGGCAAGCTCCTCACCCGCTCGCGGGCCGTCGCGCTCAACGAAGCGCCGGTCGCCGTCGAGGCGGATGTGCGCGGCCGCAAGCTGATCGAACTGGTCGCCCGTGTCGATAGCGCTCCCGAGGCGCCGCTGCCCGTCGTCTGGGCGGATGCGCGCCTGACGGGGTGACGAACATTCGTGCCGACTTTCATGGCCTTGCCGTTTGGCGCGGGCCATGCAAAAGTTCGGGCAAAGGACAAGGGAGAGGGTGATGAAACCCAATTGGCAGGGGCCATCGCTGACGCGTCGTCAGCAACTGGCCGGGATCGCAGGCGGCCTCGCTTTGGGAGCGCTACCTGGCTCACTATGGGCGCAAACTGCCCCGTCGTTGCGCGATCTGGCCGCGCAGAAAGGCATCCTGTTCGGCACCGCGATCAATGCGGGCCGGGGTTCGCCGATCAACGATCCGGGTTACGGTGCCATCGTCGCGCGCGAGTGCGGCGTGCTGGTCCCCGAAAACGAGATGAAGGTCTATGTGCTGGGCAACGATCCCGCGCATCTGAACTTCGCCCCCGCCGACCGGATCGCCGGGTTCGCCCGCGACAACCGCATGAAGCTGCGCGGGCATACGCTGCTCTGGAATTACGAGAAGTACATCTCGCCCGCGCTGGCCGAGACGGTGACGAAGACCGGCGCGGAGAAATGGCTGCGCAGCTATATCGCGGCGGTGGCAGGGCATTTCGGCGACCAGATTTACAGCTGGGATGTGGTTAACGAAACGATCGATCCCAAGACCGGCGAAGTCCGGGGCACGGTGTTCGACAAGGCGCTGGGCTTCGACGTGTTCAAGATCGTCTATGAGGCCGCACGCGAACACGCCCCCCATGCCCAGCGCGTCTATAACGACTATATGTCGTGGGAGGTCGGCAACGAGACGCACCGCGCGGGCGTGCTCCGCCTGCTGGAACGGTTCCGCAAGGAGAATGTCCCGGTCGATGCGCTCGGCATCCAGAGCCATCTCGGCAATGACGGCAGCCATTCGAAGGTCCAGCGCGCCGAGTGGAAGCGCTTCCTCGATGCCGTCACGGCGATGGGCTATCGCCTGCTCATCACTGAATTCGACATCAACGACCGCGAGATGCCGAAGGACATCGCCCGGCGCGATACGCAGGTCGCCTCGGTCGCCAAAAGCTATCTCGACATGATGCTGTCCTATCCGCAGCTCGACCAGCTGCTGTGCTGGGGCCTGTGGGACAAGCATAGCTGGCTCAACGGCTTCGCCCCGCGCGCCGATGGCCTGCCGCAGCGTCCCCTGCCCTATGACGATGCGCTGAAAGCCAAGCCGCTTCGCGCCGCCATCGCCGCTGCGCTGAGCGCCGCCCCCGTCCGAAAGTCCATCGCATGATCCGCCGTCCCCTCGCCGCCCTCGCCCTGTCGCTCCTCATGACGGGCGCGGCGTCCGCCCAGACCGCGACATTTGACCGCTTTACCTATCAGGGCCGCTCGATCGAGCAGGTGAAGCCAAAGGCGGGCGAGTATCTGAACCCCATCGTCTCCGGCTATTATCCCGACCCGTCGGTGACGCGGGTGGGCAAGGACTATTATCTCGTCAACTCGTCCTTCGCGCACTTCCCCGGCCTGCCGATCTTCCACTCGACCGATCTCGTGCACTGGACCCAGATCGGCAATGCGATCGACCGGCCGGGCCAGCTCGACTTCACCGGGCGCTCGGTGTCGGAGGCGGTGTTCGCGCCCGACATCAGCTACCATGACGGCACCTTCTATATCGTCAACACCTGCGTCCAGTGCCGGGGCAATTTCGTCATCACCGCCAAGAACCCGGCGGGGCCATGGTCCGACCCGATCTGGCTGCCTTTCGAGGGGATCGACCCGTCCATCACTTGGGATGGCGACCGCGCCTATATCGTCAACAATCGCGCGCCCGATGAGACGCCGCGCTATGACGGCCACCGCGCCATCTGGATCCAGGAATATGACTGGCGCGCGGGCAAGATGGTCGGCGAGAGCACGCAGCTGGTCAATGGCGGCGTCGACCTGTCGAAGAAGCCGGTCTGGATCGAGGGGCCGCATATCTTCAAGAAGGACGGCTGGTATTATCTGACCGCCGCCGAAGGGGGCACCAGCGTCAACCATTCGCAGGTAGTCCTCCGCTCGAAAGAGCTTCGCGGCCCCTATGTTCCGTTCGCGAACAACCCGATCCTGACCCAGCGCGATCTCGATCCGAAACGCCCGCACCCGATCAGCGCGGCGGGCCATGCCGAGCTGGTCCAGACGCAGAATGGCGACTGGTGGGCGACCTTCCTTGCGACGCGGCCCTATGCCGATGATTTCTACAATATCGGGCGCGAGACCTTCCTGCTGCCCGTGACCTGGAAGGACGGCTGGCCGATCATGCTGGACAAGGGCGAGACGGTACCCTGGACCCACAAGGTTCCAAACCTGCCCGCTTCGCCCGCCCCCAAGCTGCCGACCAGCGGCGATTTCGGCTATACCGACGAGTTCGACGGCACCCGGCTGGCGATGCAATGGATCGGCGTACGTACGCCGAAGACGCCATTCTATTCGGTCGCGAAGGGTGTGCTCACGATGAAGGGCGGTGATGCGCTGGGCGATCGACAGGGCGTACCGGGCTTTGTCGGGCGGCGACAGCAACATGCGATCGCGGATGTCTCGACCACGCTGCGCTTCACTCCGACCAGGGACGGCGCCCGCGCCGGGCTGGTCGCGATGCAGAACGACTATGCCTATCTGTTCTTCGGCCTGACCCGCATCGACGGCCAGCCCCGCATCGCGCTCTACAAGCGGGAGGGCAAGAACACGCGCGACGAGACGGCGGCCGAGACGCTGATCGCCTCGGCCCCCTTCGCGCCCAAGGGGCCGGTGACGCTGACCCTTCATGCCAAGGGCGGGACGATGGGTTTCGACTATGAGAGCGGCGGCAAGCGCGCGACGCTGACAAGCGACCTCGATACCCGCTTCCTCAGCACCGAGCGGGCGGGCGGCTTTGTCGGGACCGTGATCGGCCCCTATATGTACAACCCGCGATGAGATGGCTTCCGCTCGCGCTGCTCGCCACCCTGCCTGACTTGGCGGGCGCGCAGGCCTGGCAGTCGGATCGTGGTGACGGCACCTATGCCAATCCACCGCTCTATGCCGATTATCCCGATCCCGACATCATCCGGGTCGGGCAGGACTTCTACTTCATCACCACGACCTTCGCGAACGTGCCCGGCCTGACCATCATGACCTCGCGCGATCTGGTGAACTGGCGGTTCGTCGGCCATGTCATCGACCGGCTGGAGGGGCTGCCGCAATATGATCTGAAGGACGGCGGCGCGTATCGGAAGGGCATTTTTGCGCCCAGCCTGCGCTACCGCGACGGGGTCTTCTATATCGCGGTGACCCCGGTGGGCGAGAAGACGCGTATCTATCGCTCCAAGGACATTCGCGGTCCGTGGGACATGAACCGGATCAACGAGGCCGCCTTCGACCCGGGTCTGTTCTTCGACACCGATGGCAGCGCCTATATCATGACCTCGGTCGGGTCGGACGGCACCAACACGCTGCTCAGCCTGGACCGCGACCTGCGCACCGTCACCGACAAGCGCGTCGTCTATTACAACAAGGGCGCGGAGGGCTCGAAGCTCGTCAAGCGCGGTGACTATTACTACATGTTCAACGCCATCCCCCGGCGGCTGGGCATGACCGTGTCGCGCGCGAAAAGCCTGTTCGGCCCGTGGGAGACGCGCGACCAGATCGACGACAAGACCGGCGGCCACCAGGGTGCGATCGTCGATCTGCCCGACGGTAGCGACTATGGCTTCGTCATGGTCGATGCGGGCGCGGTCGGGCGGATGACCAATATCAGCCCCATGTTCTGGAAGGACGGCTGGCCGGTCTGGGGTACGCCGCAAGCCCCAGGCCGCGTTCCCGCCACCGCGACCAAGCCGATCCAGGGCCAGTCGGTCAGCATCCTTCCCGCCTCGGACGACTTCTCCGCGCGGACGCTGGGGCCGCAATGGCAGTGGAACCACAATCCCGTCGCCAGCGGCTGGTCGCTGACCGAGCGGCCGGGCTGGATGCGGCTGCGCGCGGGTCAGGCTCCGGCCTTGTGGAGCGCCCGCAACACGCTGCTGCAAAAGGGGCAAGGACCGTTCAGCCGGGGCACGGTGGCGATCGACACCTCGCATATCCGCAATGGCGATCAGTGCGGCTTCGGCACCTTCGGCAAATATAGCGGCCATATCGCAGTCGGCCGGGGCAGCGACGGACGGCTGACCCTGACCATGCGGGTGATCGAGGATGTCGCGGCCGAAAAGGGCACGACGCAGAAGACCGATATGCGGGTCGATGCACAGCCGGTTACGGGGCAGCGCCTGTTCCTTCGCACGGACATGGACTTCAAGACCGACCGGGCCAGCGTCGCCTATAGTGTGGACGGACGGAACTGGCAGGCGCTGGGCGGGGAATTTCCGCTCGCCTTCGATTGGCGGACGGGCACGTTTCAGGGGCAGCAATATGTGCTGTTCTGCTACAATCCCGGTGGCAAGGGAGGGTGGATGGACGTCGACGGGTTCACACTGACGGGGCGGTGATCGCGTGGCCTTCGACTGCGCTCAGGTTGAACGGAGCGAAGGGCGAAGGCCACCATCCCTCAGATCGTCGGCAGCCCCCGCTCCACGATCTTGCGGATCAGATCGCGGTGCTTCGGCAACCCCGCCAGCAACCGCCCGGTCTGCACGTCATTCTCCCGCCGCGCCCGCTGGGCCACAATCGTCTCGGCGATCAGGCTGCCCGGCGCGATGTCGGTGCGCTGGCCCATGCCGTACAGGACATATTGGTAGCTGGCCGAAGGAAACACCTCCTCCACCCGGTCGAACTCGTCATGCATCCACGGCGCCTGATAGCGCCAGAGTTCCATCAGCTCCTGCAACCGATCCGGCATCGTCTCAGGCCGACAATTGTCGCGCCAGAAGTCGCTGTCGGTCCGCTGTGTCAGCGAATAATGCAGCTTCAGGAAATCGACGATCCGGCCCCAGCGGTAGAGCGTCGTGTCGTTGAACCGCTTGGCGACGGTGTCCATCACTTCGCGACAGGCGGGCATCTGCTCGGCGATCAGCTTGGCCGAAAGCTCGATCAGCACGATGGCCGACGCCTCCAGCGGCTCCAGGAACCCCGCCGCCAGCCCGACGCCGACGCAGTTGCGCTCCCAGAAGCGGGTGCGATGGCCCGCCCGGATCTTCAGTTCGCGCACCGGCAGGTCACGCCCCGCCTCGCCCAGATAGGCCCGCAGCTCGCGCTCGGCATCGTCACGATCGATATGGCTGCTCGAAAAGACATGCCCCACCCCGCGCCGCGTCGGCAGGCCGATGTCCCAGATCCAGCCGGAGGACTGCGCCGTCGAGATGGTATGCGACGCGATCGGCGCCTCGGGATCGTCATAGGGCACCTGGATGGCCAGCGCGGTGTCGCAGAACAGCACGTCGTTCAGCGGCTTGAACGGCACCCCCATCGCCTCGCCGAGCAACAACGAGCGAAAGCCGGTGCAGTCCACGAACAGGTCGCCCGTCACCTCACCCGCCTGCGCCGTCCGCACCGCGCGAATGTCACCGGTTTCGGTCAGCAATACCTCTTGGACATCGGCCAGCACATGCCGAACGCCCAGCTTCTCGCAGCAATGGCGGCGCAAAAAGTCGGCGAATTTCCCGGCATCGAGGTGATAGGCGTAATTGGCGATCGCCTCATATTCCGGCGTCGCGATCGTCTTGGGCGCCAGCCCCGCATCACAGATGCGCCCCTGCGGCGTCACCGCATCGCAGAAGCTGACCTGCTCGCCCTCCGCCGTCAGCCAGTGCGGGGCCAGGTTCACCTGCGCGAAACTCTGCGGCAGCATCAGCGGATGGTAATAGCCATCGTCCGCCGCGCCCGTGGTCCAGCGATTGAACCGCGCTCCCTGTTTGAACGAAGCGTCGCATTCGCGGAAGAACGCCGTCTCCGACACACCCATCTTGCGCAATGTGGTGCGCAGCGTCGGCCACGTCCCCTCGCCCACCCCGATGATGGGCACATTGGGGGACTCGACCAAGGTGACGGTGAAGCCATGCGGCCGCCGCCCCTGATGCCGGGCGGCGATGACGCCGGCGGTCAGCCAACCGGCCGTACCGCCGCCGACGATCACGATATTCTGAACGGGCTGAACCATGGGTCAGTAGGTCCGAGAAGCGGCGGGGATGTCAAGCCGAAGCCCGCCATCCCCGCCACCGGCCATCATCAGAAGCGGTAGCGCGCGCCGAGCGTGAAGCGGCGGCCATAATCGAACACATCGAGCAGCTGGTTCTTGAACCGGCCATGCGTGCTCTGCTTGTTCTTGTTGATATTGAGCGCTTCACCGAAGATCGAAAAGTTCTTCGTGACGTCGTAGCTGCTGGTCAGGTCGACCTGGAAGCTCTGGTTCACGAAGGTCGGCTCGGCACCGTACGACCCGGTATTCTGGTTCTGGCCAAAGCCCGCCAGATATTCGTCACGCCAGTTCAGCGCGGTCCGGAACTGGAAGCCGTTCTTGTCATAGAAGCCGACGAAATTCGCGGAATTCGCCAGACCGGTCACCGCGAAGCCGCTCTGCCCGACGATCTTCGGGTCATAGGGCTTGTTGGTGTTGACGAAGGTGCCGTTGGCTTGGAAGCCGAAGCCGCTGTCACCGAACACCTGCTGCCACGCAATTTCGACACCACGGACCGTCGCGTCGGGACCGTTGACCTGCGCCGTGATGGCGAAGACCGCCGGGTTGCCCGTCGTCGGATCGATCACGCCGCCCACCGTCTGGTTGGTCACGCCGCCGACGATGAAGTTGCTGACGTTCTTCAGGAAGAGGTCAACCGCGATGTACGAGTTGCGCTGATAATACCATTCCGCCGCCACGTCGAAATTGCTGGCGAGGTAGGGCTTCAGGTTCGGGTTGCCCCCGCTGCCCGACAGGGCACCGACACGCTGGCCGTTGCCGATGCCGACGACGGGGTTCAGCAGGCTGAGGCCCGGACGGGTCAGCGTGCGCGACGCGTCGAAGCGAAGCTGTAGGGTGTCGGTCACTTCCAGTCGCAGATCGACCGAAGGCAGAACATAGGTGTAGCTGCTGCGGTTCGAGATCGGCTGGACGTCGGTGAAGGCGATCGACAACAGCGTCGGATCGGCGGCACTGCGCGTGATGACCGTGGGCGCACGACCCTGGCCGATCGAGCGGAGGCGGGTGTTCTCGGTCCGCACGCCAAAGGCGGCGTGCAGCGGCATGCTGCCGATCTGACCTTCCATCTTGCCGCTGAAGAACAGCGACAGGGTCTTTTCGTTGACCGACAGGATGCTGCCCGGATCGACCGCTTCGGTGAATTGGCCGGTGAAGCCGTTTACGCCACCATTATAGTTGAAGCCAGGGACGTTCTGCGCCTGCGGGTTGCCCAAGCTGGTCAGATAGTTCTGATAGGCCTGCGGGCTATAGACCAGGACCGACGGTGGTAGCGTGCCGCCAAAGCCAGGGATGAAGTTGTTGAGGCTGATCGATCCCTGATACAGGCTCGACGGCAGCGGCGAGACGCCCGAGCCCTGGCCCGACGGCGCACCGTAACCGGCATAAGCCTGCCAGAAATTGTTGGTGAAGGTGCTGCGGTTCAGCAGGTTGAAGGTGTCGTCGGTGTACTGACCACCCGCCTTGAGGGTGATGTTGTCCTCTTTCCAGGTCACGACGCCGCGGAATTGCTTCAGTTCGTCGGTGTTCTTCTGGGTTTGCAGGACGGTGACGTGCGACCCGATCACCGTCGGATCGGCCCAACGGCCACCGTTACCGGCGGGACCGAAGTTGCTGATCGACGGGAACGCCTTGTTGCTGTCGGCGGTGATGTTGAAGCCCAGATTGGTGCCCAGCGCGCCGCCATAGCCGATGTCGCCGTTGCTGCTGCCGATGGTGTTGCCGGGGTTCAGCCAGCTCTTGGCATAGGCGCCGTCCGCCTCGACGGTCAGCTTCTCGGTGACGTCCCACTTGACGTTCAGACCGGTCTGGTTGGTCTGAAGGATCTGCTTGTTCATCGCTGCGGTGAAGTCGGTTGGAGAACCGGCCTGGGTAAAGCTGACCGCCGTGCCGTTGGCATCCTGCTTGACGTTGCGCAACGCATCCTGACTGAACCACACGCCGAAGCCGTAAACGTCCGTCGAGATCGTCTGGCGCGAGAAATTATTGTCCAGCGTGACCATAAGGTCGTTGCTGGGGTGCCATTGCAGAGCGACGCGACCATCGACGCGCTCGTCCTGGGTCCGCTGCTGTTCGGCGCCATATTGCTGCGGGAACCAGCCGGTCAGGGTGCGGCGTTGGCTGGGGTCAGCGTTGGGGTCGAAGGTAGGTCTGCAGACGGTGGCGGTGCTGCCTTGCAGCTGGCAAGGCGCGAAGTTGCCGCCCGGCCAGCCCGACACGAAGACGCGGTTGGTATCGGTATCACGGCGGGTATAGATGAAGCTCGACAGGATACCGAGCGTGTCATCAGCGAACGTGTCGCTGACCAGCGCGCCGAGCGTCGGCACGACATGGCCCGCGCGGTCCTGAAGCGACCCGGAAGCGCTGACGGCGGCGCGGAAGCCGGGGTGGTCGAACGGCTTGGGGAACTGGATGTCGACGGTCGCGCCGATCGAGCTGGACGCCAGCGACACGTCCGGCGTCTTCAGGACACTGATGCCGCCGATGAAGTCCGAGCCGACGGTGCTGAAGTCGATCTGGCGACCGCCGGTCGCGGTCGAGATGCGGCGGCCGTCATAGAGCGTGGTGTTGAAGTCGCCGCCAAAGCCGCGAACGGTGATGCCGGTCGGCTCGCCACGGGCACCGGACCGCTGGATCGAGACGCCCGGCAGGCGCTGGAGCGAGGCCGCGACGTTGGAATCGGGGAATTTGCCGATGTCTTCGGCCGAGATCGCGTCGACCACGCCGGTCGCGGTACGCTTGATGTCGAGGTTGCGCTGCAAGGAGCTACGCAGGCCGGTGACGATGATGTCGGCGGTGGTCGCCTCGCCGGCGGGAGACGGGCTGTTATCGGCTTCGCTGGGGGCGGTCGACTGGTCCTGCGGGGTTCCGGCCTGCTGGGCGGTGGTGGTGTTGGCCTGGACCGGCACGTCCGGGCGAACCGCGCCGCTGGTCTGGGCGAAGGCCGTTGCGGGCGACACCATGGCGAGGGCCATGAGCGGCGAGACGCCCGCCATCAAGGTCCGGCGCGAAACGAATGCAGCCACAAATGCAGTGCGAGCCACCATCTTCCCCTCTCCTACGTTTATCATATTCATGCGCGGCCGACGTTCTTGCGCCGTACCACCCATTCGATGATTCGATGTTAGCGTTATAATAAATGCTCCACAAGCCATTTGTCAGAGCGGATGCGAACGGCTATCCCGTGGCTTGACGGCAGGCGCATGGGACGGACACAGTCCCGGCCTGACCGCCCGCTTCGCACGTAACGCGACGGGACCAGAGGGGATGAAGGGACCGACCGGCATGGCCGAAATGGAATTGCTCGACAGCGCGCGTCATGCGGCCCTGCGCATCTCCCCCGCCCCCGATGCGGGGCGTCACTTCGTCCAGCTTGTGGCCGACGAGTTCCTGGCCGCCGCGCTCCATTACCCGATCCTGATGGCCCGGCATCCCGAAACCGGCGATCTCTATCCCGGTGCGCTGATGGGACTGGTGCCGGACGAAAATCTCTGCCTCGCACCGAACGGCACGCTGGCGGACTATCGCCCCGCCGATCTGGAGCGTCAGGGCTTCTACGTCTCGGGCGAGAATATCGCGATCGACGTGCATCATCCCGCCCTGACTCAGATGGACGGCGCGGCCGTGTTCGACACGGACGGCGGCCCGGCCCCGGCGCTTCGCCGGGTGCAGGCGGCGCTGCGGCGGCTGCATGTCGGCCTGCCGGAGACCGAGCAGTTCCTGCGGCGACTGGAGCAGAACAGGCTGGTCGAGCCGATCGACCTGAGCTTCGAATTCGACAATGGTGAAAGCCTGCGGCTCGACTCGCTCTATACGATCAGCCTGGATGCGGTGCATGCGCTTCCCGACGACGTCGCGCTGGCGCTGTTCCGCTCGGGCGACCTGCAGCTCATCTATGCGATCACCGGATCGGTCCGGCATATCCCGGCGCTGGCGCGGCGGCGCAACGAGCGGCTGAGCGGCCTCACCCGATGACCCTGGCGGCGGCCGAGATCGACCGCGCGGCGCTGGACGGGCAGGACGCCTTTCGGCGGCTGGTGGTCGAGCCCTGCCGCCCGGTCGTCATTCGCGGCGCGGCGTCGGACTGGCCGCTGGCAGAGGCCGCGAAGATTGATGGCGACGCCCTCACCGCCTATCTCGCGCGCTTCGATGCGGGTCGACCGGTCGAGGCGTTCGTCGGCGATGCGGCGATCAGCGGCCGCTACGATTACAACGACGATTTGTCGGGCTTCAACTTCCGGCGACAGGCGATGGCGCTGGGCGAAGCGGTGCGGCGTATGACGGCTGGGAGCGACAGTGAGACGCTTTATGTCGGCTCCTTGCCGATCGCCAACGCCCTGCCCGGACTGGCCGAGGACAATCGCCTGCCCTTCGCGCCGCCGGGCGTATCGCCGCTGATCTGGATCGGCCATGCGTCGACCGTCCCATGTCATTACGACATGATGGACAATATCGCCTGCGTGGTGGCCGGGCGGCGGACCTTCACCCTATATCCCCCCGACGCGATCGGCGACCTGTATGTCGGGCCGATCGATCACACGATGGCAGGCCAGCCGGTCGCCCTCGCCGCTGGATCCGAACCCGGCGACCCGCGCTATCCCCGGTTCGAGCAGGCGCGCGACCGGGCGATCACGGCCGAGCTGGGGCCAGGCGATGCGCTCTACATGCCAAAGCTCTGGTGGCACCGGGTCGAGGCGACGGGCGCGCTCAACATCCTGGTCAATTACTGGTGGGACGCCTTCCCGGTCGGCCCCGATCAACCTTTCCCGACCATGCTCCTGGCGATGAGCGCAATCGCGGGCCGCCCGCCCGCCGAACGGGCCGCGTGGCGGGCCTGGTTCGACCATTATGTCTTCCGCCCCGAGGGCCATCCGCTCGCCCATCTGCCCGAGGAGCGTCACGGGGTTCTGAGCGACGGTCCGGACCATGCCAAGATGGTCCGGGCGCACGCGATGCGGATGCTGCGCGGGGGTTAGCGCGGGCTAAGCGTCACCCCCTGAACCACGACTTCAGGATCGACCAGCCAGAGGGTGACGCGGTGCTTGCCCGCCGACAAGGCAGGCAGCACGGTCGAGGCGACACGCCGGTTCTCGATCACGGAACGGCCCCACGTCTCTTCCGTCTCGCCCGCCATCAGGTCCAGGACGATCGGCGCACCGTCATCGACCGACACCGCGATCCGGTGCTTGCCCCCGCCCCGCACGTCGAGGCCCGGTGCCGCGACCACGCCCAGCGTTACCGGCCCGGCTTTGGTCCAGTTCACGTCATAGACGATATGCGGGCTGTCGCCGCCCGGCCGTTCGATCACCGGCGCGGTGGTCGGCGTCGCGACCATGGCGGCGCCCTCGGCGGTGAAACCCGCGACACGCTGCCACCGGATACCCCGCCCGTCGACCGCGCGACCGGCATCGGCGGCGATCCGGACCAGCGGTTTCGGCGTGACCGGCGGCAGCGGCAAAGGCTTTTCGACCGTCGCCAGCGCGGGCATCACATCGGCATCGGGCTGCTGCCAGCCGGTATAGCCGATATGGGTCTGGGCCATCATGCTGGTCCATTTGCCGCCCGCGGTATCCACCTCGTAGCGGCGGCGGATCACAGCATCCTGCGCGAAATAGCCGCGCGCGGCATCGGCGAAGCGCTTCGCCTTGGCTGCATCCCCCGCCTGCGCCGCCGCGCGATTGGCGGCGACCCCTTCATACAGCCGGTGCAGGTTGGTCATCGCCTCGACCCGGTGGAGGACCAGCTCATAATAGGCGTCGCGCAAATTGACGGGCAGCGTCGCCCCGACCCGGCGCGCTTGCGCCTCCAAGGCATTCCACTCGCCCAGGACCCGCGCCCATTCACCATCGGCATAGCCATAGGTCGTCGCATCGATCAGCTCGGGCTTGCGACGGCTGGCCAGCTGGCCATAGCGGGTCAGGAGTCCACCGATTTCCGTCCCGTGCGAGGCGCCGAACTGCGCCGTCGCCCATTTCGCCGGATAAGCCTGCATCGCGGCCAGATTCATGCGCCTGGGGTTCCACGCCATGTCGAGGAAGAAGCCGATCGGATATTCCATCGGCTTCAGATCGCCGACATTGACGATCCACAGGCGATCCGCACCATAATCATCCGCCATCCGCATCTGTTGCCAGACGCGGGGGACGGCGTTGGTGTCTAGCCACTTATAGTTGCGCGGCCCGCCGACATAATCGAAGTGGTAATAGACGCCCGCCCCGCCCGCGCGGCGCTCGCCGATCGGGGGCAGGCGCCGGATATTGCCCCAATTGTCGTCGGCGAACAGCAGGGTCACGTCGTCGGGGACGCGCATCCCCTTGTCGTAATAATCCTGCACCTCCTTGTAGAGCGCCCAGACCTGCGGCGTCTCTGCCGCCGGACGCTTGGTCACGTCGGCGATGATCTGGCGCTGGTCGCGGACGATCCGCTCTAACAGATCGGTCGCCGTGCCCTCGGTCATCGGTTCGTCCCCGTCGCCGCGCATGCCGATGGTTACGGGGTCTTCGGCCTTGCCGCGCCGCTCGATGCCTTTCCGCCAGAAGGACCGAAGCACGGGGGCGTTCTTCGTGTAATCCCAAGGCCCGGTACCCTCACGCTTCCAGTCGGCCTGCGCCCGCTGCATCGGTTCGTGATGCGAGGTGCCGAGCAGCACCCCCATCTCCTGCGCCAGCGGAGCCGAGGCGGGATCGTCCTCCCATAGCGACTTGCCCCACATGGCGGGCCAGATAAAATTGGCCTTGGACCGCAGCAGCAGGTTGAACACCTTCTCATAGGCCAGGTGATTGACCCCGCCGAACTTGGTCCGCGCCCAGTTGCCGAAGCCCGGCTCCTCGTCATTGATGAAGATGCCGCGATACTTGACCAGCGGATGATCCGCGACGCGCCCCGCCGTCAGATAAAGGGTCGGGTGGCGTTGCGCGGGCACATCGGCCCACCAGGTCCAGGGGCTGACGCCTGCCTTCGCGCTGATGTCGTACAGGCCGAAGATCGTGCCGCGCCGATCCGCCCCGGCGATGACGAGCGCACGCGCGACACCGGGCGCGGGATCGTCGACCACCTGCTCCACATAGCCTTCCCACTGGCCCGCGAGGCCCGAGACATCCAGCTTGCCCGCCTTCACCAGCGCATCGATCACCGCGCTATGGCCCAGCGTCCCCGCGATCACCGTGGCCCCGCTCGAAACGTCGCGGGCGAGCCTGACCTCGCCGCCGCCGACCGCTTTCAGATCGGCGACCAGGTCGCTGGCGGCGCGCGCCACGCCGGGCTCATCACCCGCATCGACGACGACCGTCGCCACGCGACCCGGCACCAGCAGCGACAGCGCCCCCGGCGTCGATCGCTCGCAGGCCGCGACCGCGCCAGCGCAATCAGGCGCGGCCCAGGCGGCACCGGGGATCAGCGCCGACAGCGCGGCGGACAGGAACAAATGGCGCATCGTCTCTCTCCGCGCCCCGTCCTTGAAAAGCGGGGCGTTCTTCATTGGATTTCCCGCCCGTTATCGCTACCATCAAGCAAAGCCGCAAGCGCGGATCGACAAGGGAAGAGGATGGGGATGACGCCGTTCAGCCAGTTTTACCGGGCCGCAGGGCTGATCGCGATCGCCACGGCGATGACCGCCGCCGCGCCGATGCCGGGCGCGCGCTGGACCCCGGCCTGGGGTTCGTCGCAGATGCGAATCGACGGCGCGAATGCCGACAAGCTCGCCAAGACCGGCCCTGCCACCATCCGCCAGATCGTCCACCCGACCGCGAGCGGCAAGACTCTCCGCCTGCGCCTGTCCAACATCGCAGGCGCAACCCCGCTGAAGATCGGGGCGGCGACCATCGGGCTGGCGACGCCGGGCCGCTCGGACGTGTCTGCGATCCTGCCGGTGCGGTTCGACGGTGCCACGGACGTGATCGTGCCGCCGGGGGCCGAACTCTACTCCGACCCCGTCACGCTGCCGGTCGAGGCGGGGCGGGACGTGGCGGTCAGCCTGTATTTCCCCGAAGCCGTCACCACCCCGACCGGCCATTCGGGCGCGCGGTCCAAGACCTTCCTGACGGCGGGCGACGCCACGGCGCGGAACGCGCTGCCCGATGCGCAGGTCATCGGCGGATGGTGGGCCTTGTCGGATATCGAGGTGCGCGACGCCGTCCAGAAGCAGACGGTCGTGACGATCGGCGACTCGATCACCGATGGCTATGGCATCACCGACGACAGCAACACCCGCTGGCCCGACGATCTGGCACGACGGCTGGCCGCCTCGCCTGCCACGCGGAGCTTTTCGGTCGTCAATGCCGGGATCGGCGGCAACCGGGTGCTGCTCGACGGACTTGGCCCCAATCTGATGGCCCGTTTCGACCGCGACGTGATCGCGCGGCCGGGCGTGACCCATGCGATCCTGCTGGAGGGCGTCAACGATCTGGGCGTCATGACCCGCGAGCAGCCGGTCGACGCCGCCACGCATCAGGCGATGGTACGCCGGATCACCCAGGCCTATCGCCAGTTGGCCGAGCGCGCACATGCCCATGGCATCAAGCTGATCGTCGGCACGATCACGCCCTTCCAGGGCAATGACTATTACCATCCCGGCCCGGAGACCGAGGCCGATCGGCAGGCGATCAACCGCTTCATCCGCACGGCGGGCATCTTCGACGGCGTGATCGATTTCGACCGGGTGGTGTGCGATCCAGCCAAGCCCGACCGGTTGCTCCCCGCCTATGACACGGGCGATCATCTCCACCCCAGCATGGCGGGCTATCGCGCCATGGCGGACGCCATCCCGCTGTCGCTGTTCACGCGCCGCTGATCAGAAGGCGGCGTCCAGCCCG
The DNA here is from genome assembly GCF_050408055.1 of Sphingomonas sp. Xoc002. Lineage (NCBI taxonomy): Bacteria > Pseudomonadati > Pseudomonadota > Alphaproteobacteria > Sphingomonadales > Sphingomonadaceae > Sphingomonas > Sphingomonas sp. Xoc002. The sequence continues at coordinate 2,177,423 of NZ_CP191175.1, forward strand.
ATCCGAAGCGTGCGCGGCCGCAGCGGCGTCACCTGATCGCGCCCCGTCGTAAAAGGCGTGCCCAGGGCGAAGCGATTGCCGCGCACATCGGCCAGGTTGGTGATACCGGCGGTTACGCCGTAGCGGCCCAGCCCCAGTCGCGCGGTGACGCCGCTGTCCAGATAGCTGCCCTGCCGCTCGCCCAGGATCGGCCCGACACCCAGCCGCGACGATCCGACATAACGCAGCCAGCCGTCGATCCGCAGGTCCCGCCCGCCCGACAAGGTCCGGCGATAGACCGCCCCCGCCCGGCCGGTGAAGCGCGCGATATTGGGGATCTGGCTTAACCGCGCCAGGATCGTCGCCCGGTCGGCGGCTTGTCCGTCCATCAACGCAAAGGCCTGCGCGCTCGACGGCTCGTCGATGCGACTGTCATTATAGGAGACCGCGCCCTCCACCCTCAGCCCCGGGGCGATACGAAAGCCCGCCAGCGCCTCTATGGTCCAGAGCTGGCCGTCGCCGATATTGGCGGTGCTGGGCAGGCCGGTGGCGTCGATGAAGTCGGCCTGGATATCGCGCCATGCCGTATGCGCCAGGGTCAGCGACCCGTCGAAGCGGTCCCGCCCCGGCTGTCCGCTGCGCAGGCCCGCCTCGATCGTCGCGACCCGGTCGTTGCGGAACCGGCGGACCAGCGGCCCCTCGATCGTCAACCCGCCGGGACGAAACCCCTGCTGATAACGCAGGAACAGCTGTGCGCCGGGCGTCAGGTCGATCAGCGCCGAGGCGGAGGGAAGCAGGATCGTCTGCGCCCGCCGCGCGGTCACCTCACGCAGCCTGGCCAGCGCCTGGAACGACAAGGCAAGCGGCAAATCCTCGCCCGCGCCGTCCAGCACCGACCGGGTGACGCGCAGGCCGCCGGTGGTGAGCAGGCCCGGCAACAGCCTCAGGCTCGCCTCGCCATAAAGCGTCGCCTCTTCCACCGTATTGACGACGCCGGTGCGCGGCAGCAACTCGCCCGGCTCACCGAACAGCCGCGTCAGCCGGGTGCGGTTGTGAACATAGCTGAACCCCGCCAGCCAGCCCGATCCGTCCGGTGCGGAATGCCAGGCGCGGGTCTCGTTGGCCTGCATCCGGGTGGCATTGGCCTGAGCGAACAGTTGAACGGGACCACCCGGCGGGGTCGCGTCATAACGCTCCATCAGGTCGTGCGCCGTGATGCCGCTGCTGGAACGGAAACGCACCTGCCCGATCCGGCCGGACAGGACCAACTGCGCCTGCCCGAAATCGGCGGAGAAACCCTCGGTGACGGGTGCCGAGCGGGTCAGCGGCGGGCCTTCACGATCGGCATATTGGCTGTCGGCACCGCGGATACGCTGGCCGATGCCGACCGCCTCGATGCTCCAGCCGCCGCCCAAATCCGCTTTCACCGCCGCGCGACCGCCCGCGATGCGGGTGCGGTTGACGTCGGTACGGCCGAGCAGCGGCTTGTCGATATAGCCCCCCTCGCTCGCGCTGTCGGCGACCAGCCGGATCGCCAGCCGGTCGGCGATGACGGGCAGGTTGAGCACCGCCTGCGCATCCGCGCCCGGCGCGCCGTTGGCGGTGGCCGATCCGCCCAGCATCGCCGAACCCCCGAACCGCGTCGGGTCAGGCGCATGGGGCACCAGCCGGATCAAACCGCCCAGCGATCCCGCGCCATACAGGGTGCCCTGCGGCCCCTCCAGCACCTCGACCGCCGCGAGATCGGCCAGCCGCAGATCGGGATCGGGCGCATTGTAGCTAAGGCGCAGGTCGCCGAAATACTGGCCCACGGTCGCCTGGGTCGGGCCGGTGAAGCTGGAATCGGCGATGCCCCGGATGAACAGCTTGTTGCGCCCCGCACCCAGGTAGGTGGAGGCGATAGCGGTCATCCGGTCGGCCAGCTTCGACGTGCCGCCCGCCCCGCCCAATTCCAGATCGGCCCCCGCGACCTGCACCACCTGCCCCGCAAAGTGGTCGCGGGTGGTGTCGCGCTTGCTGGCGGTGACGACGACATCCTCGCCCTGTACGTCCGCTGGCGGCCGGGGACGCGGTTTCGGCTTCGGCGCGGGCGAGCGAAGGCGCGGGGTCAATCGCCAGCTTCCGGGTCCCAGCGCCTCGACCCGCGCGCCGCTGCCGCGCGCGATGGCGGCCAGCGCCTGTTCGACCGACAGAGCCCCGCGCAAGGGGGGCACCGGGCGACGCCATAGCCCGGCATCGGGGACCACGATATTGGCGCGCGCAACGCGACCCAGCGCTATCACCTGGGCCCCCACGGTTCCGGCGGGCAGGTCGAGCGAAACGCGATCGGCGGCGGTCGCGGGCATCGCCGCCACCACCGCCACCAGACATCCGATCCCGCCCCCGATGGATCTCACTCGCGCGGTTCCAGCGTCCAGCCGGTCGCAGCTTGTCGCACCCTCACATCCATCAGCGGCCCCAGCACCGCCGGATCGCGCCGGACCGCTTCCAGGTCGATCGTCCCCCGGAAAGGCCGCGCGGCGATGGCGGGCGCGACCGTCACCGGCCGCGCCAGGAAACGCGACACATCCTCCGCGACCACACCCAGCGGCGTGCCGTCAAAGGCCAGCCTGCCCTCGCGCCAGCCGCCGACCTCTTCGGGCTCCACGGCCGATCGGGTCAGTCGGCTGCCATCGACCGTCACCGCCTGCCCGGCGTCGAGGCGGAGCGCGGCCCCCTTGGGGTCGACCATCACCGCACCCTCGGCCACGGCGACACGGGTTTGCCCGCCCATTCGCACGTCGAACACCGTGCCCAGATCGACCAGGGCCAGCGTCCCGGCCTGAACCGTAAAGGGGTGCTGCGCATCATGCCGCACCTGGAACAGCGCCTCGCCGCGAGCCAGCACCGCCCGGCGCGGTTCGGCATGGTCCAGCTCGACACGGCTCAGCCCCGCCAGGGTGACGCTGCTGCCATCCGACAGCGGGACGCGGCGGGTTTCCCCGGCGGCCGTCTCGACCGCATAGGGTTGGGGCCGGTCCTGCCAGGCGCTCACGCCGATCGCACCGATCAGCGCCGCCGCCATGGCCCCGCCGATCCAGCGCAGCGGATGCCGTCGCACGGGCTCCGGCTCCGGCGCGATCGCGACGGGCGCTACGACCTCGGGCTGCGCCGACAGCGCCTCCTCGGCGTCCAGCAGGGTCGCGGCCGCCCGGTCGTACCGCTCGGCATGGCCGGGATCGGCCTCCAGCCAGTCGGTAAAGGCGTCCCAGTCGGCGCGCGCCGGATCGGCCATGCGCAGCGCCCAGTCGAGCGCGACCGTATCGACGCCGCGCGCGGGGGAAATACGGTCCTGGCTCATTCGATCCGTTCCTTCAGCGCGGCCAGCGCATGGGCCGCCATACGGAGATCGCTTTCGACGGTGCTGATACTGACACCCAGTTCGGCCGCCACCTGACGCTGGGGGATAGCGTCGACCCGAACGCGGCGAAAGACGGTGGCGGGTCGCTCCCCCAGGCCCGCCAGCGTGGCGGCGACCTGTTCGGCGGTCTGGCGCGCCGCCACTGCGCGTTCGGCGCCGGGGGGCTGCTCCGGGCCTGCGCCCTCTGCCCAATCCTGTTCGCGCAACTCGGCCTGACGCCGCGACCGATAACGATCGATCATCAGCATGTCGGCCGCGCGGTAGAGATAGGCCAGCGGATTGGCGATCGGCCCGTCCATCCGGACCGCGACCTTCAGCCACAGATCCTGCACCAGATCCTCCGCCGCATCGCCCGCCCCGCGCGCCGTCAGGAAACGGACGAGCTTGTCGCGATTGGCAAGGAAAACGGCCTCAAGCCCGGTGGGCGGCATGGTGGAAACCGGCAAAATCAAGTGGGAGTGCCGTCGTTTAGACGAAGCAGGCTCCCGTGAAAAGGAGCCCCACCGGGACGCAAGGTGGGGCTCCCGTCGCCCGCGCGCGCTACAGGGGGGATGCACGCGGACGAACCCCGTCAAAAGGCGAATTGCAAGGCGGCGCGCGCCGACAACGCGACATTGCCCAGCCGCTGTTCGGCATTCACTTCGCCGCTCAGCCGGATCTCGCTGGTGCCGGTGATCGCGCGCACCCGCCCGACCCAGCCGCCGTCGCGGGCCTCGGGATCGAGGATGAAGGGCGTGCCGTCGCCGAAGCTGGCGACCGTGCGGCCCAAGGTCCCGGCGATCCGCTCACGCCGACCGCCCTCGACCTCCAGCCGGCTCCACTGCGAATAACGGTCATTGCCACCGAAATTGATGCCCGCCGCGACACTGGCGGTCAGCGCCAGTTCGTCGCTGGTCCGTTTGCGCACCGTCAGATCATAGCCGGTGCCGCCGCCCGTCTCGCGATAGGCATCCTCGTTCAACCGGTAATAGTCGACCGCTAGGATGGGGCGCACGTTGAACTGGCCGACCCAATGCTCCCACGACACCGAGCCCGAGCCGGAATAGAGCATACCCTTCCAGTCGCCGGTCGCGCGGCGTTGCACCGCCTCGGTGCCGATCACGCCATCAAACTGGCGCTGCGAGTCGAAGGACAGGAAGGCCGCCGAACCGCGTGCCTGCGCCGCCAGCGCGCCCCAGCGCGCGCGCCAGAAACCGGCCAGCTCATATTGGCTGTGGTTGACGCGGTTGACCGCCGAACCCTCGTTGTCGCGACCGCTCATATAGGAGAGCGAGGCGCCGAAATTGCCCGCATCGGTCTTGTGCTCGATACCGCCGCTGACACCCCAGCCGCGCACGTCATAGCTGCGGGTCGAGCGGGTGCCCTTGGACGCGTCCCAGCCGAGCGGGGTCAGCCAATAGCCCCATTTGCCTTCCTCGCTGAACTCGCCCGCCGGTTCGCGAAGCTGCGCCGCCGCCGCGCGCGAGGCCAGCGTCACGCCCTCGAACACGCTGCCGGTATAGTTGGGCAGCATCTGTTCGACCGCGCCCCGGAAGGCCGCGCCGTCATAGATGCCTCGGATCGAGTCGGACAGCTTGGCGTCGCTGCCGATCGCGGCGTCGATCGCGTCGAAGGCGCTGACGCCCGCGTTGCTAAGCCCCAGTTCGGTCTTGGCCTTGCGGCTGACCTCGACCGCGATCTCGTTGGGCTGGGCCGCGACGATCGCGCCCTTGTAGAGGAAGGGCATGGCCGAGGGGGCGAGCGTCAGGTTGTTCGCGCCGGTCAGCGTGCCGGAGCGCAACACGACATAGCGGCCGGTCACGTCGGTCCCGCCCGACACGCGCAAGGCAAGCTGGCTGTTCGCCCCGATCGTCGTCGCACCGCCGACCTGGATCAGGTTCCCGGTCGGATTCGCCTTGTCGAGCGCGACGCTGAGGATCGACTGGTCGCCCAGGCTGAGCGAGGCGATGTTGGTCACGCCGTTCGCCGCAAAGGTCCCGCCGCCGTTCGCGACCGTCACCGCGACGTGCGAGGCGTTGGCCAGCCGTCCGGCAAAGACGCCCTTGCCGGTGATCGCCAGCAGGTCCTGCCCCTGCCCCGCAAAATCCGCCACGCCGTCGAAGCGCGCCGTGTCGCCGATGGTCAGCGTGTCCGCCCCGGTGCCGAAGGTCGCGGTGCCCGCATAGGTGCCGGTTCCGCTCATCTCCAGCCGGTTGTTGCCGGTCCCGAAGCTGACATCCCCGCTGACCGATCCCGCGCCGATCTGAAGCCGGTCGTCACCACTGCCGAAGCGGATCGCGCCGGTGATGCTGGGTGCCGCGGCTCCGGTGGCGGGCGCGATCTGGCGCACCACGGCGCCGCTGGCGTTTGCCGACAGATCGATCGCGACGCTGCGCGAACTGTCGGCGCCTGCGCCCGCGATGGTGCCCGCATTCTCGACCAGCGTCAGGCCGCCGGTGCGGTCTAGAATGGCGGTCGCATTGGCCGAGGTAGACGCCGCCCGGATCGACCCGGTATTGCGGATCGTAGGGACGGACGCCCCCGCCTCGATCAGAACGGCGGTGGTCAGCACCCCCGGCGCACCGCCGCCGGTCGCCGCAATGGTGCCGCCATTGCGCAACTCGGGCGTCGAGGCCCCCGCGCCGAAGCGGATCGCGGTCGCTTCCGCACCATTGGCCGTCGCCTGGACCGTGCCGCCGATAGCGACGCCTTGCGCGATCTGGACATTGCCGCCCAGCCCGCCGATCGCCAGCGCGGTCGAGCGCACGCCGCTATACACCCCGGCCGAGGTGATGCGGCCATTGACGACCAATCCTGGCGCGGGCGTTGCGCCGCCGGTCGCGCCGATCACGACCGCGCGGGTCGCCGATCCGATCTGCATCGTCGGTGCGGCGCCGTTGGTGACGAGGTCCGCCGCCTTGCCCGTCGCATTGCCCAGCGTGATGCCGCCCGCGACATTGCCCCCCACGACCAGCGCCGATCCGCCTTGGAGCAGATCGTCGGGATCGAGCTTCGACACATCGGCCGGAGGCGTCGTATAGCGATAACCGGTCGAACCGATCCCGCCCTCGATAGTCAGCGCGCCGCCGATATCGCCGTCGATCCGCGCACCGACCGCAGCTTCGCCGATCGCGACGATCGTGCCGCCGATCGTGACGTTGCCCGACACGGCCCCCGTGCGTATGCCGACCGAGCGGTCGCCCAGCACATTGACCTTGCCAGACTGGACCAGATTGCCGGTCAGCGGCCCGTTCAGATAAATCCCCGCCGAGTCGTTGCCCTCTACGGTGATCTCACCGCTATTGGTGATATTGCCGGTAAAGGCTCCGGCCGTACGGATGCCGGTCCGCCGCGCCCCTTGCGCGAAGGGGCCGTCCAGGTCGCCGTCCTTGTCGATATCGACCGGCGTATAGGTCTCGTCGATAACGATCTTGCCGGTGTTCGTGATCTCGCCGGTGACGCCTGCCGCCGCGCCGATTCCGACCGCGTCATTGGCGTCGGTCGTCTGGATCGCTCCCGCATTGCCCAGCTTGTTGTTGCTGTCGAGCGTGACGGCGGTGCCGCTGCCGGTCGTCACCACGCTGCCCGCCGCGACGATGCTGATGTCAGCGGCGGCCCCGTTGTTGACGGTGGCGGTACGGACGGGCGTGGTCCGCTTGGTATCGATCACGGTCTGGGCCGAGGCGGCCGTCCCCGCCGCCAGCGCAAGCGTGGCGGTCGAGGCGAAGAGCAGGCGATGCACGAATAGGGTCCCCTTTATGTGCCTTTGCCCCTCCAGACGGAGCCGCCCGGCCGATCCCTTGGTGCCCGGATTAAAATTTCGTCACGCGGCCCGCAGGTGTTGACGATTGCAGCCTTGAGGATCAGAGGGCGGCTCAGGCGCGGGAGCCCCCGCGTCGTTCCAGAAAGCGAGAACATGTCCAGCGACAGTTCCAGTAGCGCCGCACGCCTCGGGGTCGTCCGCTAGTTTCGCAACTGGCTTTCGTCCGCCCCGGGTCGTGCGGACGAAAGGTTTGAAATGGTCAACGATCTGATTGCCGGTGTCGCCGCCGGTTTCCGTTCCTCCCGGCGCGGCCTGTCCATCGCCGATCTCGTCGATACGCTTCAGTCGCTCTCCGTCGAGGAAGCGGCCGACGCCCTGACGCAAATGCCCGACGCGCGCGCCGTCGCCGTGCTCGACAGCCCCGAACTGCGCTCGGCCGCCGATATCCTCGCGCACCTGACCGCGGCGCGCGCCGCCGCCCTGCTGTCGCAGATGGCCGAGGACCGCGCCGCCGACGTGCTGACCGACATGGACGAGGGCGACGCCCTCGCGATCCGGGCCGAACTGCCCGCCCCCGTCGTCGCGTCGATCGATACTCTGCTGCGCTGGCCGCCTGACAGCGCGGGCGGGATGATGACGACCGAATATGTCGCCTCTGCCGCCGACGCGACCGTTGCCGAGGTGCTGGCGCATATCCGCACCGTCGAGCGGAGCCGCGAAACCGTCTATTCCGTCTTCCTGCTGGAGCCGCAGGGGCGCCTGGTCGCCACCGTCTCGCTGCGCCAGCTGATCGCCGCCGAGCCGACATCGCGCGCGATCGACCTGGCGCGGGGGCATGACCCGATCACCGTCGCGCCGAGCACCGATCGCGAGGAGGTGGCGCATCTGATCCGCCGCCACGACCTGCTGGCGCTGCCGGTAGTCGACGAACAGGGCCGCCCGATGGGGATCGTCACGGTCGACGACGTGCTCGACGCGCTGGTCGCCGCACATACCGAGGATACGCAGAAGTTCGGCGGCGTCGAGGCGCTGGACGGCCCCTATCTGGAAACCGGCTTCCTCGCGATGATCCGCAAGCGCGCCGGGTGGCTCAGCATCCTGTTCTTCTCGGAAATGCTGACCGCCAGCGCGATGCAGCATTTCGAGTCCGAGCTGGAGCGCGCGGTCGTGCTGACCCTGTTCATCCCGCTGATCATGAGCTCGGGCGGCAATAGCGGCAGCCAGGCGACCTCGCTGATCATCCGCGCGCTGGCGCTGGGCCAAGTCCGCCTGCGCGACTGGTGGCGGGTGGCGCTGCGCGAGCTTCCGGCGGGCATGACGCTGGGGGCGATCCTAGGGCTGCTGGGCATGGCGCGGATCGCGCTGTGGCAGACGCTCGGCTTCTACGATTACGGCCCGCACTGGGTGCTGGTGGCCACCACGGTCGGCACCGGGCTGGTCGGCATCGTGACCTTCGGCTCGCTGGCCGGGTCGATGCTGCCATTCCTGCTGCAACGCATGGGCTTCGATCCGGCCAGCGCCTCGGCGCCGTTCGTTGCGACTTTGGTCGATGTGACCGGGCTCGTGATCTATTTCACCATCGCGCTGGCGATCCTGTCGGGGACGCTCCTCTGATTCCTCCCCTTACAGGGGAGGAGTGGGCTTACCGCTTCCAATAGCGCACATAATCCACCTTCATCGCCTGGGGCAGCGCAGCGTCGTCCACGCCCTTCTGCCCGCCCCAGTCACCCCCCACCGCCAGGTTGAGGATCAGCGAATAGGGGCGCGTAAACGGCCAGGCTGCCGCGCCGCCCGGCCGGTCGTTCCTCACGCGCATATAGGCCCGCCCGTCGACGCCGATCGTGATCGCCTCGGGCGTCCATTCCAGCTGATAGCGGTGATAGTCGGTGCACGCCCCCGACACGCGCAAATCGGCACCGCGCTGGGTCTTCAGGCGGTGGTTGAAGGCCGCGGAATGGACGGTCGCGTGGATCACGTCGGGGTCGAAGCCGACCATCTCCATGATGTCGATCTCTCCGCCATCGGGCCAGCGCGAGCCGTCCATCGGCAACAGCCAGATGGCGGGCCACATGCCCCGCCCGCAGGGTAGCTGGGCACGCACTTCGTAGAAACCGTAGCCCAGCGTCTGCTTCGCCACCAGCTTGGCCGAGCTGTAGCGCTGGCCGCCCCAATCCGGCTCGTTGCGCAGCGCCTCCGCCCGCGCCTCGATGACCAATGCGCCTTTCTCAATGCGGGCGTTGGTCCGGTCGGGACCGGCATAATATTGCAGTTCATGATTGGGCCAGCCGGTCTTGTTCTGGCCCGTGTCCCAACGCCAGCGCCGCTGGTCGATCGCCCCGTTGAACTCGTCGCCGAAACTCGGCCGTGTGGCGGGGGCCGCCATGGCGCCGTCATAGGCATAATTGGTCGCACCGAGCGACGGGGCCGTGACCTGTTGGGCGGAAGCCCCGGTGGCCAGCAACGTGACGCCAGCCAGCCACCAAGTCGTTCTTTTCATTGCCATCCCCTCTCAACTTTTGAGAGGGTATAAGCCGATAGGCGAACGGACGCCAAGTCGCGCCGGTTCAGCCCGCGATGGTGAAGACCGAACCGGAGTCGACGCGGATGCCAGCCCCGTTGATGAAGCTCGCCCGTTCCGACACCAGGAAGGCGACGGCGGCGGCGACCTCTTCGGGGCGACCGCGCCGCTTCAGCGCCATGCCGGGGCGTTCCTCGTCCAGGAACGTCTCGATCGCCTCGTCGAAGCTCATGCCCTTCTCCTCGGCGCGCTTCTCCATCATCTTGTCGGTCATCGGCGTCGCGATGAAGGCAGGCGAGACGGTGTTCACCAGCACATTGTCGGGGCCGTAAGCCTTGGAAAGCCCCTTGGCGAGGCTGAGGATACCCGCCTTCGCCGCGCAATAGGGCAGTTCGTCGATATAGGGCTGCACCGCATCTTCGGACGCAAACAACACGATCCGGCCCCAGCCTTTGCTGCGCATCGCCGGGATCGCCTCTCGACACATGCGCACCGCACCCATCAGGTCGATATCGATGGTCTCCAGCCAGCCCTTGTCGTCGATCTCCAGAAAATCGCCCGTCGCGCCGGTCACGCCCGCTGCGTTCACATAGATATCGGGGTCGCCAAGCCGCTCGCGGACCTCGGCCCAGATGGCCCGCACCGCCTCGACCTGGGTCACGTCGCCCGTGACCGCGATCACCTCGCCCAGCGGCGACAATTCTTCGACCGCCTCGTCCAGCGTCCCGTCCGGCTTGTCGGTCAGCGCGACGCGCACGCCCGCCTCCAGCAACAGGCGCGCGGTTTCCTTGCCCATGCCGGAGTCCGCGCCGCTGATGAGCGCAATGCGCCCCTTGATACCCAGATCCATCGTCATTCTCCTTGGACAGTGCGGCCGGCGGCGCGTGCTGATGTCGATCATCGATATGGATCAACCGTCCCGGCCATGAAGTGCCGAGGCCCGATAGGGTTCCGCCAATTGGCGCCGATAAGTCTTTGATCTCCAGCGGAACGGCCGACCTCCCCACCCGTTCGAAAAGCCCCGCCATCTTGCTGGAGTGCCGGTCGTTGCGCATGTTGTCCGAAGCCGAGATCGCCACCATGCCTCCCACCGGAGACGGCCCCCTACCGCTGCCGGGCATTGCCGAACTGGCGGCGGGTGCGGCGGAAATCCTCGAGCGATCGGACATCATCCTGGCCGTCACCGATGAGACGCGCGCGCTGGGCGTGACGCGGATGCTGGAGGCAATGGCCCCCGACGCGACCATCCTGTTCTGCCCGGGGTCCGACGCCCTGCCGGGCGACGACGCGCCCGCCTCGCCCGCCAATGTGGGGCAGCGCGTGTCGGCGCTGCATCGTGCGCAGATGGCATTGGCGGCGAAGGACCGGGGTCGCATCGCCCTCGTCACCTCCGGCGAGGCGCTGGCCCGCGCACTGCCGCCGCCCGAAACCTTTGCTGCCGAGCCGCCCTGCGTCGCGATCGACGACGCGTGCGATCTGGCGGACCTCCACGCGATGCTACTCGACCTGGGCTATATCGCCGACGAGCGAGTGGACGAGCCCGGCGAAGTCGCGTTGCGTGGCCATGTGCTGGATGTGTTTCCCGCCGACGCCGAACAGCCCCTGCGCATTGAGGTCGCGGACGGCCGGATCATCGCGATCCGATCCTACGACCCCGCCGACCAACGGAGCACCGGCGAGATCGAACGCCGCGAACTGGGCCGCGTGGCCGAACCGCCGCTCGGGCAGACGCAGACCAGCCTGCTCGATCACCTCCCCGGCGCCTGTGTCATCGTCGAGCCCGCCGCCAATGAGCGTCGCCGCCGCCTGTTGCTGCTGAGCGCCGATGTCGCCAAGCGCGGATCGAAGCGCGCCGCCCGCGACATGATCGACGAGCGTCACTGGAAGAAGGCGCTCGATCAGCGCCAAACCGCCGAGATCGCCCGCATCGCAGAGCCCCCGCCGCGCTTCGTCGAGAGCCGTTCGCCTCTGCGCGATTTTGCCGTCACCGCGCGCGCCGCGATGAAGGAAGGCACGCGCGTCGTCCTGATCGGTAGCGAACGCGACCTGCGCTTCCTGGGCAAGCGGGTAGACAATGTCCTGCGCAAGACCGCGAAGCGGGCGGAAAGCTGGCAGGCTATATCGAAGGCCAAGGCCGGATCGCTCCTGACGCTTGTCGCACCCGCCGAACGCGGCTTTGCGCGCGACGGCATCCTCGCGGTCAGCGCCGCCGATTTGCTGGGCAGCCGTGCCGAGCGGGAGGACGGGGCCGCCCCGCATGTCGACCTGTCGCTGATGCAGACCGCCGAAATCCGGGTCGGCGACACCGTCATCCACGAGGATCACGGCATCGCCACCGTCGTCGGGCTGGAGACGATCGACGGGCAGGACGGGGTGTCGGGCGACGCGATCAAGCTGGAATATGCACGCGATGCGACCCGTCTCGTCCCCGTCGCCGAAGCCGACCGGCTGTGGCGCTATGGCGGCGAGGACGACGCGGTTCGCCTGGACACGCTGGACGGCAAGAGCTGGCACGAACGACGGCGCGGCATCGACGAGGCGATCGCGACGACCGCGCGTCAGCTGACCGATATGGCCGCGGAGCGTGCCGAGCGTCATGCGCCCGTGCTCGATCCTCCCGTCGCGGATTATGAGCGCTTCGCGGCGGGGTTCCCGTATAGCGAGACCCCGGATCAGCTCGCCGCCATTGAGGCGGTGCGCGCCGATCTCGCCTCCGGCCGCCCGATGGACCGGCTGGTCGTCGGCGATGTCGGCTTCGGCAAGACCGAGGTCGCCCTTCGCGCCGCCGCGATCGCCGCACTTGCCGGGCGGCAGGTGGTGGTGGCCGCGCCGACCACCGTGCTGGCCCGGCAGCATCTCGACAGCTTCGCGACGCGGTTCGAGGAAGCGGGCATCGCGGTCGCCGGTCTATCCCGCCTGTCCACCGCCGCCGAAAAGCGCAAGGTCAAGGCGGGGCTGGCCGATGGCAGCATCCGCATCGTCATCGGCACCGGCGCGGTGGCGGCCAAGGGCGTGACCTATAAGGACCTCGCGCTGGTCATCGTCGACGAGGAACAGCGTTTCGGTGCCGCCGACAAGGCCCGGCTCCAGGCGCTGTCTTCGGGGCATGTGCTGACCCTGTCCGCCACACCGATCCCGCGCACGCTTCAGGCCGCGTTGGTCGGCCTGCGCCAACTGTCGATGATCGCCACCCCGCCCGCCCGGCGGCAACCGATCCGTACCGCCGTCTCCACCTTCTCGCCCGAGACGCTGCGGGCGGCGCTGCTGCGCGAGCGGTCGCGCGGCGGGCAGAGCTTCGTTGTGGTGCCGCGTATCGCCGACATGGCGCCGCTTGCCGAAAAGCTTGCCCGGATCGTACCCGAGCTGGAGGTCATGCAGGCGCATGGCAAGCTGCCGGCCGCGGAGATCGACGACGTCATGGTTCGCTTCGGTCGAGGCGAAGGCGATGTCCTGCTGGCGACCAATATCATCGAGGCGGGGCTGGACGTGCCGCGCGCCAACACCATGGCGATAGTCCACGCCGACCGTTTCGGCCTGGCCCAGTTGCATCAGTTGCGCGGCCGCGTCGGGCGCGGGCATCGGCGTGGGCAGGTCCTGCTATTCGCCAAGGGCGAGGACGCCATCGCGCCGCGCACCCTGAAGCGGCTGCGTACACTGGAGGCGTTCGACAGGCTGGGCGCAGGGTTCGCGATCAGCGCCCGCGACCTCGACATGCGCGGCGCGGGCGATCTGCTGGGCGATACCCAGGCCGGTCACATGCGGCTGATCGGGGTCGAGCTGTACCAGCAACTGCTGGAGGACGCGCTGCGCACCGCGCGCGGCGAGACGGTCGAACGCTGGATGCCCGAGCTTCGCATCGGGGTGGAGGGTCGCCTGCCCGAGGCCTGGATCCCGGACGAGGATTTGCGCATCTCGCTCTATGCCCGGTTGGGGCGGCTGCGCGACGATGCCGCGCTCGATGCGTTCGAGGCGGAACTGGAGGATCGGTTCGGCGAACTGCCGGAGGATGCCGCCACGCTGTTGTCGCTGGCCCGGTTGCGCGAGCGGATGCGGGCGCGGTCGATCGCGCGGATCGATGCGGGACCCGCCGCCATCGCACTGACCCCGCACGGCGAGGAACCCGACCTGGACGGTATCGAGGGGCTGGAGGAGAAGGACGGTCGCCATCTCCTGAAGGAGCGGCACGACAGTTCTGCCGATCGGCTGGCGCGGCTGGGCGAACTGCTGGCTTGACCCATGCCATTGGCGGCGACGCCCGCGCGGCGTAGAGCCACAGCCGAACAGAGAGGATTTTCGCCATGGCTTTTCCCGAACCCTATACGGCCGACCCCGCGCGCTATGACGGCCGGATGCCCTATCGCCGGACCGGACGCAGCGGACTGAAGCTGCCCGCGATCAGCCTGGGGCTGTGGCAGAATTTCGGCGGCACGGATGTCTTCGAGACGGGCCGTGCGATCCTGCGCCGGGCCTTCGACCGGGGCGTCACCCATTTCGATCTCGCGAACAATTACGGACCGCCTTACGGCTCGGCCGAGGAGAATTTCGGGCGGGTGATGGCGAGCGACTTCGCCGGCCACCGCGACGAACTGATCCTGTCGACCAAGGCGGGCTGGGACATGTGGCCGGGGCCTTACGGCGATATCGGTTCGTCGAAGAAATACCTGATCGCCAGTTGCGACCAGAGCCTGAAGCGGATGGGCGTCGATTATGTCGACATCTTCTATTCGCACCGTGTCGACCCCACGACGCCGCTGGAAGAGACGATGGGCGCGCTGGTCCAGCTTCATCGCCAGGGCAAGGCGCTTTATGTCGGCATTTCTTCGTACGACGCTGGGCTGACCCGGCGCGCGGCGGCGATCCTGGCGGAAGAGAAGGTGCCGCTGTTCATCCACCAGCCGAGCTATTCGATCCTGAACCGCTGGATCGAGCCCGAGCTGCTGGCCACGCTGGAGGAGCTGGGCACGGGCTGCATCGCCTTTTCGCCGCTGGCGCAGGGCATGTTGACGGGCAAGTATCTGGACGGCGTGCCGCAGGATGCGCGTGCCAGCCGGGGCGGTTCTCTGTCGCAGTCGCTGCTGACCGAACAAAATCTGGCGGCGATCCGGCGATTGAACGACATCGCCCAGGCGCGCGGGCAGACGCTGGCGCAGATGGCGATCGCCTGGGTGCTGCGCGATCCGCGTGTCACCTCCGCACTGATCGGCGCACGGACGGTCGCGCAGCTGGACGACTCGCTCGATGCGGTGGCGCGGCTCGATTTTACCGCCGACGAACTGGCCATGATCGACCAGGCCGCCCAGGATGGGGGCATCAACCTCTGGGCCGAATCCTCCGACATTGCTAAGCTGCCCGCAGCGCAGGGAATTTCAGCCTGACGACGTTCTGAGAACGGGCGATGGCCTTTCCATCGCCCGTTCCGACATGTTTTGTCATAGGTGAATGCTGGTATTTGTCGGACAGTTGAATTAGTCTTCCGCAAAAAGGGGAGACGTTCATGAAGACATTGATCCGTAGTTGCGCCGCCATCGGCGCCCTTTTCGCGACCACGGCGATCCATGCCGGCGGACAGGCACCGGCCGCCGCCCCCCGCCGACTGGAGATCGTGGCGAAGGACAGTCTGCCCAAGCCGCCCGCCCCGCGCGACGCGCGGACCGCCTATCTGATGACCTACTTCACCGACGAGGATCACTCGCTCCACTTCGCGACATCGCGCGACGGCTACAGCTTCACCGACGTCAATGATGGCAAGCCGGTGATGGACGGGCGGGAAGCGGCCGAGCAGAAGGGCATTCGCGATCCGCACATCATGCGCGGCCCCGATGGCGGTTTCTATATGTCGATGACCGACCTTCACATCTTCGCCAAGCGCGAAGGGTTGCGCGACACGCAGTGGGAGCGGCCCGAGGAGCAATATAGCTGGGGCAACAACCGCAACATGATCTTCATGAAGTCCTATGACCTCATCCACTGGTCACGGTCGCGGGTCACGCCGTCGGTCCTGTTCCCGCGCTACCGGGATGCGGGCAATATGTGGGCGCCGGAGACGATCTACGATCCGCAGCGCAAACGCCTGATGGTCTATTTCACCACCCGGGACGGCAACGGACCGAATTATCTGGTCTATTCCTATGCCGACAAGGACTTCAGCACCCTGACCGAAGAGCCCAAAAAGCTGTTCGACTATCCCGATCCCAAGGTGAACGTGATCGATGCCGACATTACCAAGGTCGGCGGCAAATATCACATGTTCTATGTCGCGCATCAGGCGCCCGGCAATATCCGCCATTCGGAGTCCTCGCGGATCAACAGCGGCTGGACGAAGGACCTGCGCAAGGTCGATCCCGAGACCGTCGGGACGGAGGCGCCGACATTGTGGCGGCGCAACGGCACGAACACCTATGTACTGATGTACGATGTGTTCGGTATCAAGCCGAACAATATGGGCTTTTCCGAAACCACGGACTTCGTGACCTATCGGAATATCGGTCGTTTCAACGAGCCTGGATCGCCGATGAAGGCCACCAACTTCACCCGACCCAAGCACGGCGCGGTCGTCGCGATCAGTCCGGCCGAGGCTACCCGCCTGGAGCGGTATTTCGCCGCGCGTTGAACATGAAGATGCGCCCGACCATGACAGGTCGGGCGCATCCCTAGGTCCGGTTACTTCGCGGCGCTGCTCACATCGCCCTGGCCCATGGCCGAGACCAGGACATTGCCGGAGCCGGAGAAGTTCGCGGCGGGCAGGTTGGCGACCCTGTCGCCCACCTTCACCAGCACCCGCTCCACCACGCCGCGTGCGTTGGTGCGGACCGACTGGACCGCGCCGATCGCCCGGCCCTGCGTATCGTTGACGACCATGCCGGTATTGACCGGGAAGGCCCCGCCCTGCGCCGCGCCGCTACCGGCCAGCGCCAGATTGCCCGCCAGCGAACCGTTGCCGCCCGTCGCCGATGCGTTGCCCGAAGCCGAGCCTGCCACGCTGCCACCCGCGTTGGCGGCACGATTGGTCAGGTTGGAGACGGTGCCCCGCGCCCGGTTGCCGACCGCCCCGGCGGTGTCGCGCACCCGTCCGGCGACGTTACCGACCGTGTTCACGCCGCGCCCCGCGGCATCGCGCACCGCGTCGGTGCCGACCAGCTGGGCATCCACGCCGCCGCCGACCGTGCCCGAGGCCGAGCCGTTGGCGCCGCCCGACTGGTTGCCGACCCGCGTCGCGCTGTCCAGCGTCGAGCCACCGCCGGCTTCACCCGATGCCGTCACCCGGCCACGGCGCAGATCGACATTGCGATCGCCACGCACCGAGCCACGCGTCCGGGTCGCCGTGTCGGTTGCGGCGCGGCCGGTCTGGCCGACCCCGCTCAGCGTGCCGTTCGCCCCGCCGGTCAGGCCGCCGGTAACACCGCCCAGCTGACCGCCCAGGCCACCACCACCGACCAGGCCACCGCCGCCACCAAGCAGCTGCGCCGAAACGGGCATCGCGACAAGCGCCGCAGCAAGGATCGCGGTGCCGGAAAGAAGGGTCTTCATCATCGTTCTCCTTAACTTCTGAAGAGACAACGAAAGGGCCTTCCGATTTAATCCCGAAAAAAATTCGCCTTTTACTGTGCAGGCGTCCGGCAATCGGCGCAAACCATTCCACGGCCGAGAAATTTTTCCTCATTTCTCCGGCCATTTTTTTTGGCTTCGGCATCGACATCGGCCAGTGCAGCACGGATTCGGCCGGGGTCCAGCGACGGATAGGCGGCGGCCACACGCCCCGCGACCAGCGGCGCGGCAAAGGACGTGCCCCGCACCTTGAAGCGACGACCCCCGACACCGGCGGCCAGCATGTCCGCGCCCGGTGCGGCGTAAGCGAGATGGCTCGCCCGCCCCGCCTCAATCAGCGGACGTCCCCGCCCGTCGACACCGGTCACGGCAATGACGCCGGGATAGGAGGCCGGATAGGCGGGTGGCGCGGCCGGGCCGTTATTGCCGACCGCCGCCACGATGATGAGGCCCCGCTTCTGTGCCGCCGCGACGACACGCGCGAGCAGCGGGTTGGCGGGGCCGACCAGGCTGATCGTCGCCACCGACACGCGCTGTTCGACCAGCCAGCCCAGCGCCTTGGCGATGGCGGTGGCATTGCCGCCCGCCGGATCGCTGCCATAGACATCAGCCGAGGCGATCCGCGCACCGGGCAGCGACCCGCGGATGCCATTGCTCCCGGCGATCAGCGAGGCGACCGCCGTGCCATGGTCATTGGCGCGCGGAGCGCCCGTGGCGAACCCCCTGGTCACCGCCGCGCCCTCGGCACCGCCGTCGATCTCGCCGACCATGGTGCCGCGTGCCGCGCCGCCTTGCGCTGCCGTCGGAACGGCCGGTGTCCCCGCGCCGCTCGGCAGGTGAAGCTGATCGGCGCTCACCTCTCCGCCCAGTTTCTGAAGAATGCCGAGCGCGGCCCTTAACGACTGGCCCGGCGGCACGCGCAGCCGGACGAAGCCGACACCCAGCACATCGTCGCGCTCGATCACCGTAAAGCCCAGCCGCCCGACCGTCGCCAACAACGCATCGCTGGGGGCATCGACCACCACCTCGCCCGCGCGCGCCGGAAACCCCATCGGGTCCAGCGCGATGGCATCCGGATGATCGCGGACCAGTTGCGCGAAGGTTGCGCGGCGGACCTGCTCCAGCTGCCGCACGGTCGCGCGCGACGCGGCGTCCACCCGGTCGATGACAGGGTCGGCGAGCGACGCAATCCCTCGCCCGACCGAGGGCAAACCGCCGGGAAGCGACGGCATTCCGGGCAGCGAGGGCACGAGTTGCGCCCGCCCCGCCGTCACGCCCAGCGCCAGACCCGCCGCCGCCATCGATAATGCCAGATAGCGGGTCGTCCGCTTCATCGCCGTTCATCCATTGTCAAAATTCATGCTGACATGGATTAAACGATGAACCTCATCCGTTTCATCCCTGCAACAAGGAAATAGGTTTGGCCGCTTTCGAGACCGAGTTGTTGGCGCTGCTCCCGCGACTGCGGCGGTTCGCGCGATCGCTCACCCATGATGGGGCGGATGCGGACGATCTGTGCCAGGTCACGATCGAAAAGGCGCTGATGGCGCGGAACGCGTGGCAGGCGGGGACACGATTGGATAGTTGGATGTACCGGATCATGCGCAATGCCTGGATCGACACCGCCCGCGCCCGGTCGCGCGCGGCGGAGACCTTCGTCGCCGAGGAGGCTGGACTGGGCGTCGGCGGCGCTGGCAATGCCGAGGCGCGGGTCGCGCTGAACGAGGTGGATGCCGCGATGCGCACCCTGCCCGACGAACAGCGCGAGGCGGTGGCGCTCGTCCTGGTCGAAGGAATGGCCTATAAGGAAGCGGCCGAGATACTGGACATTCCGATGGGCACCCTGACCTCGCGCCTGGTGCGTGGGCGACAGGCGCTGATGGCGCGGCTGGGAGAAGCGGCATGACGATCGAACCCGAAATGCTGATGGCCTATGCCGATGGCGCACTCGATCCGCTGACGACCAAGCGCGTGGAGCGCGCCATCGCCGCCGATCCCGCCCTAGCCGAGGACGTCGAGCGCCATCGCCGCTTGAAGGCGAAACTGGGCGCGGCCTATGCCCCGGTCGCCGACGAGCCCGTGCCCGACCGGCTGGCAGCGATGCTGACCAGCAACGTCGTGCAGATGCCCCAGCGCCAGCCCCGCCCCTCACGCGTCTCGGCCGCCTGGCGTTCGGCGGCGGCGATGGCCGCGTGCCTCGTGGTCGGGGTGCTGGTCGGGCGCGGCGTACAACAGGACGGGCCGGTCACGGCGACCGACCATGGCCTTTATGCCGCCGGTTCGCTCGCCAGGGCGCTCGACGATCAGGCGAGCGGCGCGAAGGGCCCGGTGCGCATCGCGGTCAGTTTCCGCGCCGAGGACAACGGCTTTTGCCGCGTCTTCCAGTCGACCGAGGCGGACGGAATCGCCTGTCGCGATCCGAAGGGCTGGTCGTTGCGCCGGACCATGCCGGGCAGCGCGCCCGGTACAGGCAGCGGCTATGTCCAGGCGGGATCGTCGGACGCCGAACTGATGGCTGCGGCGCAGGACATGATGGCCGACATGCCGCTGGACGCGGCGGGCGAGAAAAAGGCGATTGCGGGTCACTGGCGCACGCGCTGACCGGTGATTTCGGAAAGCGATCGTTTCCACCACGTCGGTGGACCGATCGCGCATTCGCCCTATCTTGAGCATATGAAAAAGATCGGTTTCCTCTCGTTCGGCCATTGGTCGCCCTCGCCTCAGTCCGCCACGCGCTCGGCGCAGGACGTGTTGCTCCAGTCGATCGACCTTGCCGTCGCCGCCGAGGAGCTGGGCGCGGACGGGGCCTATTACCGGGTCCACCACTTCGCGCAGCAGCTGGCCTCGCCCTTCCCGCTGCTCGCCGCCGTCGGAGCGCGAACCAGCCGGATCGAGATCGGGACCGGCGTGATCGACATGCGCTACGAGAACCCGTTCTACATGGTCGAGGATGCCGGATCGGCCGACCTGATCAGCGGCGGGCGCCTGCAACTCGGCATCAGCCGGGGCTCGCCCGAACAGGTGATCGATGGCTGGCGGCATTTCGGCTATGGCCCCGCACAGGGCGAGACGGATGCCGATATGGGCCGCCGCCATGCCGAAGTGTTCCTGCACCTGCTGAAGGGCCAGGGCTTCGCCAAGCCCAATCCCCGCCCGATGTTCCCCAACCCGCCGGGCCTGCTCCGGCTGGAGCCGCATTCGGCGGGGCTTCGCGACCGCATCTGGTGGGGCTCCGCCTCCGACGCCACGGCAGTCTGGGCCGCCAAGCAGGGAATGAATCTGCAAAGCTCGACCCTGAAGGCCGATGAAAGCGGTGAGCCCTTCCATGTCCAGCAGGCTCGGCAGATCCGTGCCTATCGCGAAGCCTGGGCGGCGGCCGGGCATGACCGTGCACCGCGCGTCTCCGTCTCACGCTCGATCTTCGCGCTGACCACCGATCAGGACCGCGCCTATTTCGGTCGCGACGACAGTCAGGATCAGGTCGGCATCATCGACAATATGCGTGCGGTCTTCGGCCGCTCCTATGCCGCCGAGCCCGAGCGACTGATCGAACAGCTGCGCGCCGATGAAGCGATTGCGGAGGCCGATACGCTGCTGCTGACCGTGCCCAACCAGCTCGGCGTCGATTACAACGCGCATGTGATCGAGAACATCCTGCGCCACATCGCACCCGCGCTCGGCTGGCGCTGACGACGGGACAGGCCCCGGCCATGGTCGGGGCCGAAGCCCGTGGTGCCGATGATGGGTAAGAAATGGCGCGCCCGGAACGATTCGAACGTCCGACCCTCAGATTCGTAGTCTGATGCTCTATCCAGCTGAGCTACGGGCGCGCATGGGGTCTCTGTCGAGACCTGATTTTGATCCACTGGCGCGCCCGGAACGATTCGAACGTCCGACCCTCAGATTCGTAGTCTGATGCTCTATCCAGCTGAGCTACGGGCGCGCTGTGGAGGTGGGCTGATAGAAGCGCTTCGGAACCTTGGCAACCCCTTTGCAAAGGTTATCCACATTTTTTCTGGGGCCGGACCTTCACGGTGCTTTGCGGCATTTGGTCAGGTCTCCTGTTGCGGTTAGGAAGATCGCGATGACGCCCTATCGCCCTGCCCCGTCCGCCCGGCCCGCCTCTCGCTTGGCCCCCTTCATCCTTATCATCGGCTTGGCCTTGGCCGGGTGTGCGCGGGACCATGACACGACGCCTTACCCGTCGCTGGCGGTTCGGCCGGTCGAGAAACAGGGCTTTGCCGAACCCGCCGCCAAGCCGGTCGTACTCCGGCCCGATCCGGCGCTTGATGCGCAAATCGCGGAAATGACCCGCCGCCTGACCGCCGTCGAACAGGAATTCACCAAGGCGCATGACCAGGCCCGCACCGATGCCGCCAAGGCGCGCGGGGCGGCGGTGGGCAGCGAGGCATGGCTGACCGCGCAGACCGAGCTGGCAACGCTGGACGAAATCCGCGCGCGCACCTCCTCGCTGCTGACCGAGATCGACGACCGCGCGATCCAGCGCGCCGCCGCGCTGGAGCCGGATTATCCCACGCTGACGAGCCTGCGCGACCGGGCGTCGGCGGCGGTCACGCGGCAGGCGGCGCAGATCAAGGCGATCAGCGACAGCCTGCCTGCCGCCTGATCCCGTCAGAACTCGCGGATGAAGGGCAGGATGCTGGAATAATCGTCGGTCCAGGCGGCGAGACCCCGCGGCGCCACCACCGGGGTCCAGTCTCCCCCTCGTGCCTCCAGCGTCTTCAGCACGCGCGCGTCCCGCGACAGCGCCAGCCAGACCGAGGCGGTGGCCTGCGCCTCGCGATCCAGATCGGTCGGCACATAGCTCATCCGTGAAACCGCCCAGCCCCCTTCCCGCGCGGCGGCGGCGACCAGCGGTTCCAGATCGACGAAGCGGTTGGAGATATGGACGAGCAGCAGTCCGCGCGGTGACAGGACGCGGGCATAGGTCCCGAACGCCTCACGCGTCAGCAGATGCGCCGGAACCGCGTCCGACGAAAAGGCATCGAGCGCCAGCAGGTCCAGGCTGGCCGGTGCCTCGGCGGCCAGGCGGATGCGCGCGTCGCCGATGCGGATGACGGGATCGGGCTGGCACCGGCGCAGATAGCCGAACTGGCCGGTATCGCGCGCGATGCGGACGATGACCGGATCGATCTCGTAGAAGCGCCAGCGCTGGCCCGGCTGCGCATAACAGGCGAGCGTCCCCGTCCCCAGCCCGACCACGCCGATCCGCGCCGCCGATCCGTACAGCATCGGTGCGGCGCGCATCGCCCGGCCGACGCCCGAATAGGGGGCGTAATAGGTGGTCGCCGTCCGTTCGCGCGCCGCCGAACCGCGAAGCTGGATGCCGTGGACCGTCGAGCCATGGTCCAGCTCGCGATAGCCTGCTCCGTCGCGCACGGTATAGACGCCGAAATAGCTGCGCATCCGCGCATCGCGCTCCATCGACAGCGACAATGCGCGATAGCCGCCGAACAGCACGAGCGCTCCGCCGAGCAACAGTACGAAGCCGGTGCGTGCGCCGATAGTCAGGAACCCAAGCGTGGCGATGACCAGGAACACCGTCCCTTGCCGCTCCTCGCCGAACCACGCCGCAGGGCCGACGAGTCGCAGCTCAAGGACCAGACCGATCACCACCGCCAGCGCGACCAGCATCGCGCGGGGGTGTCGCCACCAGAGGTCGCGGATTACCGGCAGGATGAACTGCTGCGGGATCAGCATCCCCGCCGCCAGGATCAGCAGCGGATACTCGTACGTCCAGTCGAACAGCACCGGCGCCAGGATGCCCGCGAACACCCCGCCCAGCGCGCCGCCGACGGCCATCCAGAGATAGAAGCCTGTCAGCCGGTCGACCGCAGGCCGCGCGCAGTACATGGCGGTGTGCAGCGCGACCGACACCATGAACAGCAGCAGCAGCGCGACGACGACATTGGAATAGGGCCGCTCCGGATAGCCGCCCATGATCACTCCGCCGAACAGCAGCAGCGTCACCGGCGCGATCCGGGTCAGCGTGTCCGCCGCGCCCCGCCGCGTGGCGAAAGCGATGATGAAGCTCGCCAGATACAGCCCCAGCGGCAAGACCCAGAGCAGCGGCATCGCGACGATATCGGTGGTGATATAGGTCGAGGTCGCCAGCACCAGCCCCGAGGGCACCGCCGCCAAAGCCACCCAGTAACCGATCCGCCGCCACCCCGGCGCGGCCGAGGTCGGCGCGGGGTCGGCCGCCGGGTCGCGCGACGCGGGGAGCCGCGTCGCACATGCCACGACCAGCAAAGCGAGCAGGCCGTAGCCCAGGCTCCACAACAGGCTCTGGCCGTGAAGCGTCATCGCCGGTTCGACCAGCAGGGGATAGGCGATCAGCCCCGCGAAGCTGCCCAGATTGGACGCCGCATAGAGCGCGTACGGATTACGCCCCGGCTGGGCGAGCGCGAACCAGCGCTGGATCAGCGGGGCCTGCGCCGACACCGCGAAGAAGAGCGGCCCGATGGACAGGCCGAGCAGCCATGGCACCCACAGCGCCGGTTCGGCATCGGGCGGCAGGTCCACGGCCATCAACCCGATCGGCAACCACAAGGCCGCCGCCGCCAGAAGCAGGATATGCACCCCCGCCTGCACCTTCGGCCGCCAACGCCCCAGCGCATGGGCATAGGCATAGCCGCCCAGCAACAGCGCCTGATAGACGAACATCGCCGAGTTCCAGACGGCGGGCGCACCGCCCAGCCGGGGCAGCGCCATGCGCGCGACCAGCGGCTGGACCAGGAACAGCAGGAACGATCCGGTCAGGATCGTCGCCACGAACAGCGCGCGCGCCGCCAGGTCGGGGATACGGCGTGTCACGGGGAAAAGGTTCAGGCGTTCAGCAGTCGTGCGGCATGGGCGGCATGATAGGTCAGCACGCCCGAGCATCCGGCACGCTTGAATGCCATCAGCGTCTCCAGCACCATCGCGTCGCGGTCCGCCGCGCCCGCCGCGACCGCCGTCTCGATCATCGCATATTCCCCCGACACCTGATAGGCGAAGGTCGGCACGCGGAACTCGTCCTTCACCCGGCGGATGATGTCGAGATAGGGCAGGCCCGGCTTCACCATCACGCTGTCCGCGCCCTCGGCGAGGTCGAGCGCGACTTCGCGCAGCGCCTCCTCGGCATTGGCATGATCCATCTGATAGGTGCGCTTGTCGCCCTTCAGCAGACCGCGCGTGTTCACCGCATCACGGAACGGCCCGTAAAAGGCGCTGGCATATTTGGCGGCATAGGCCATGATCTGAACGTTGACGAAGCCCTCGCGCTCCAAGGCGGCGCGGATCATGCCGATGCGGCCGTCCATCATGTCCGACGGTGCGATCACGTCCGATCCGGCGCGCGCCTGGGTCAGCGCCTGCTCGACCAGCGCATCGGCGGTGTCGTCGTTGACGACATAACCCGCCGCATCGACCAGCCCGTCATGGCCATGCGTCGTATAGGGGTCGAGCGCGACATCGGTCAGCACGCCGATCTCGGGCACGGCATCCTTGATCGCGCGGATCGCCCGGCACATCAGATTGTCGGGGTTCATCGCCTCGCGCCCGTCATCGGTGCGCAGGTGCGCGGGCGTGTTGGGGAACAGCGCCAGACAGGGAATACCCAGGTCGGCGGCTTCCCTGGCGCGCGCGACGATCCCGTCCAGCGACCAGCGCGACACGCCGGGCAGGCTGGCGATCGGTTCCTCCACGCCCTGCCCCTCGGTCACGAACAGCGGCCAGATCAGATCGGCCGGGGTCAGCACCGTTTCCGCATGGAGTCGACGGCTCCACTGCGAGGCACGAGTACGACGAAGGCGAAGCGCGGGATAAGATGCGGTCATCAAAAGGGCTTGTGCGGGATCGGACCGCGCTTGCCAAGCGTTGCGTGCAAAGCGTTCCGGGGGCGAAAGGAATATAGGCGTGCGAGAGATTCGATCGGCAGCGATGGTGGTGAATGCCAAGTCGCGGCGCGGCCAGGCCTTGTTTCAGCGGGCCTGTGCGGCGATGTCGGACCTTCCCTACAAGGTCGACGCCCGCGCGGTGGAGGATCCGAAGGATCTAGAGCCGACCGTGCGCGAGTTGCTGGCGGCCAAGCCCGACCTGCTGATCCTGGGTGGCGGCGACGGGACGATCAGCGGGCTCGTCGACCTGATGGTCGGGCATGACGTGATGCTGGGCGTCCTGCCGCTCGGAACCGCGAACAGCTTCGCCCGCTCGCTCGGCATTCCCCTGACCATCGAAGGCGCGGTCGACGTGATCCGCACCGGCCGCCCGCGCCGCATCGATCTGGGCATGATCGACAATGACTATTACGCCAATTGCGCGGCGATGGGGATCAGCCCCAAGATCGCCGAAACGGTCCCGCACGGCCTGAAGCGCGTGGGCGGACGGCTGGGCTATCTCGCCTGGGCGGCCTATCAGTTCCTGCGCTTCCGCCCCTTCACCCTGATCGTCGAGCAGAATGGCGAGCGAGAGCGACTGCGCGTCGTCGAGGTGCGCATCTCCAACGGCCCCTATCATGGCGGCACCGAGTTGGTGGATGCCGCCGCCGTCGACTCGGGCGAGATCGTCGTCCAGGCCGTGTGCGGTCATGTGAAGCGCCGCCTGATCGTCAACTGGGCGGCCAGCATCCTGCGCAGCGACTATCGCAAGGAAAAGGTCCGCGATTTCCGGGGGCGCGAGATCAAACTCACCACCATCCCGCCGCTTCCCATTTCGATCGACGGCGAAGTGCTGGCGCGTACGCCGGTGACGGCGAAGATCGCACCGGGGATCATCGAGGTCATCGCGCCCGCCTAAACGACCCTCACCCTTCCCACCCGCTTGCAGCGGGCGGGCCCCTTCCCTCTCCCACCGGGAGAGGGAGGGAGGCGCAAAGCGCCGGAAGGGTGAGGGTATTTGACTACATACAGGGGCACCCTACCCCACCGGCATCGCCTTGTTCGTCGGCTGCCCCTCGGCCAGCGCCTGTTCCTCGCATTCCTCCTTGCCCGCCGCCGGAGCCATCCGCCCCTTGCGCCAGCCGCCATGCCGGTAATAACCGATGGTCATCAGCATCGAGGCGAGCGAGCCCGCCGGAAAGCTCCACCAGATCGCGTCCGCGCCGAGGCTCGGCTCGAGAAGGTTGGCCAGGCCGAAGCGCACCGGGAACATCGCGATCGCCAGAATGACGAGCGGCCCGACCACCGCGCCATTGGCCCGCACCGTCGCGGCCAGCACCATCGACACGCCGAACAGCATGAAGCTCCACCCGCCGATCAGGTTGATCTTGGCCGCAATGCCGATCGCGCCCTGTTCGTTCCCCAGGAACAGCCACAGCACATGCCGGTCGAGCAGCGTGACCGCCAGCACCAGTACGCCGGTCAGCAACAGGTTCATGCGCAGGCCCGCACGGGTGATCCGGTCGACCCGGTCCCACTGCCCCGCGCCGATATTCTGCGCCGCCATCGCGCTGACCGCCGCGCCGACCGCCATGGCGGGCATCTGGATATAGGTCCAAAGCTGATTCGCCGCGCCGTAAGCCGCCGTCGTCGAGGTGCCGTGTCGGTTGACCAGCCCCATCATCGCCAGCGCCGAAGTGGAGACGACCAGCATCTGGAGCCCCATCGGGAACCCCTTGACCACGATGGTCTTCAGCAACTCGGCGGTCGGGAGCAGATAGCGCCACTCGGCGCCGCGCAACCGGATGACCAGATCCTTGGCATAGAGATAGGTGACGAGCGCCAGCAGCGATCCGGTATTCGCGATCAGCGTGGCGATCGCCGATCCCTCGATCCCCAGCGCCGGGATCGGTCCCAGCCCCAGGATGAAGACCGGGTTGAGTGCCACGTCGAGGACCGAGCCGAGCGCCATGAACTTCAGCGGCGTGATGGAATCACCGACCCCGCGCAGCGCCATGGTCAGCAACACCGAGATGAAGCCCGGCGGCATCGCGACGAAGATCACCCGCAGATAGGCGAGCGCGAGCGGAAAAACTTCGGGCGGGGTCGCCAGCGCGCGCAGGATGGCGGGCGCGGCCAGCCATCCTACTCCCACCGTCGCGGTCGAGATCACCGCAAACAGCCCCAGCGCCGATCCCAGCACCCGGCGCATCGCCTCCACGTCGCGCCGTCCCATCGCCTGCCCGATCAGGATGGTCGCGGCCATGCCGAAGCCGAAGGTCGCCGCGACCAGCAGGAACATGATGATATTGGCGTTGGTCGTCGCCGCCAGCGCCCGCTCGCCTAGAAACTGGCCGATCCAGATCGCGTTGATCGACCCGTTCAGCGATTGCAGCACGCTCGACCCCAGGGTCGGCAGCGCGAACAGCAGCAAAGTCTTGCCGATCGGTCCGGCGGTCAGGTCGCGGCGTCCGCTTGGCGGTTTCACGGTTTCTCGTCTCCGGCGGTCCATTCGTCCTCGATGAAACGCGTCATCGCGGCATATTGGATCATCGGTGATCGATTTCCGTACCCCGTGTAAAGGCCGCGCCAATAACCCCAGTCGCACGCCGGCAGTCCGATGCGGGGCATGACCGCCCTCAGCACGCCGGGAGCCTTGGCGAGACAGGGCGACACGGCCCGGCCCCGCCGGATCATTTGCCTGCGGTTTCCTCGCGGATGGCGCGCGTCATCTCCGACACCTGTTGCGCCCCTTGCGCATGGGGGCGACTGTCATAGAGTCCGCTCAGCAATCCCCGGTCGAACGCCGTCAGTTCCGCAGGAGCGGCCGCATCGGTGTCGAACAGGGTCAGGATCGTCGCCGACGTCATCCCCTCGACCGGCCTGGTCGCGGCCATGGTCCGCATCACGGCATAGTCGGCAATCTGGCCCAGCGTCTTGTTCAGCAGGGCCTGACGCTTGATGACCACGACCGAGGCGGCGATGTCCTGACGGATCGGACTCAACAACCGCGACGCCGCACCGAGTTTCATCTCGGGCCAGTTCGCCGTGGGGCTGTCCTGTTGCAAAACGAGATCGCCGTCGCGCGATACCCGCATGGCAGCGTTCCAGGCATAGACGGGTCCCGCCCCCTTCACGATGCGGCTGACCGCCGGGCGGGACAGGTCCCCGAATATCTGGGGAGACCGCTCGCGCAACGCCGATAGCTGTTGCTGCGGATCGTCGGCGAACAGGACCAGGATATTCGGCGTGCAGCCATCGGGGGCCATCTTCATGCCCAGCGACTCGACCGTCGCCATCATGCGGCGAAGGATCTCCTCGCTGGCCGAGACCGGCAGCCCGGCGGTGCCGATGCAGACGGGCGCACGAAACCGCATGAGCGGCATGGCCGATGTCGGTCGCCCGGTGACGCCGACGACCTGATCGCGCACTTCGCGCTCGGTGGCCTGGGGCCGTGCGGTCACGACGACCGCCTCGCCGGTCGTGGTGGGGGGCGTAGGGGTCTGCGGCGGTGCCGTTTGCGCCAGGAGCGGCGATGGCAAGAGAAGCATGGCCCCCGTCAAGAAGGCCGTCGTCATTCCCCTGCGCATCGCCACTCTCCCCTGGCTAGTGAAATTACCCCGCGATCGCGTCCCGGACCGCCTGGAGCGCCTCGGCGCCCTTGGTGCCGTCGGGACCGCCGCCCTGGGCCATGTCGGGACGGCCGCCGCCGCCCTGCCCGCCCAGCGCCGCCACCGCCTTGCGCAGCAGCTCGACGGCATTGTGCTTGCCCGTCAGATCGTCGGTCACGCCGACCGCGACCGAGGCGCGGCCGTCATTGACCGCGACCATCACCGCGACGCCCGATCCGCCCAGACGCTGCTTGGCATCGTCCACCGCGCCGCGCAGCCCCTTCGCCTCGAAGCCGTCGAGCACCTGGCCGATGAACGCCACGTCGCCGATCTGCTCGGGGCCAGCCGCCGCACCACCGGCCCCGCCGCCCATGGCGAGCGCCTTCTTCGCCTCGGCCAGTTCGCGTTCCAGACGGCGCCGATCCTCGACCAGCGCGGCGATGCGCGCAGGCACCTCGTCCGGCGTGGTCTTCAAGGTCGCGGCAGCGGCCTTCAGCATGTCGTCGCGGTGCGACAGATAGGCGCGCGCGCCCTCGCCGGTCAGCGCCTCGACACGGCGTACGCCGCTCGACACCGCGCCTTCCGACACGATCTTGAACACGCCGATCTCGCCCAGCGCATTCACATGGGTGCCGCCGCAGAGTTCGAGGGAGTAGGTGCCGTCGGCATCCTCACCCATCGACACGACGCGCACCTCGTCGCCATATTTCTCACCGAACAGCGCCATCGCGCCCATTTCGATCGCTTCGTCGGGCGTCATCAACCGAGTGACGACCGGGCCGTTGCCGCGCACCTGCTCGTTCACCTTCGTCTCGACCTCGGCAATGTCGTCGGCAGTCATGCCGACCGGCTGCGAGAAGTCGAAGCGCAGGCGTTCGGGGGCGACCATCGAACCCTTCTGCGCGACATGGGTGCCCAGCCGCTGACGAAGCGCCTCATGCAACAGGTGCGTCGCCGAATGGTTGGCGCGGATCGCGGCGCGGCGCGCGGTGTCGATGGCCAGCTTGACGCTGTCGCCGACCTTGATGCCGCCTTCCTGGATCTCGGCATTGTGCACGAACACGCGGCCAAGCTGCTTGGAGGTGTCGGTGACGACCGCCTTCAGACCCGTATCGCTGGAGATGGTGCCGCTGTCGCCGACCTGGCCGCCGCTCTCGCCATAAAAGGGCGTCTGGTTGACGATGACCGATACCGTATCGCCAGCGGCAGCGCTGTCGACCCGCGCCCCGTCCTTGACCAGCGCGAGCACTTCGCCCTCGCCGGTGTCGGAGGCATAGCCAAGGAATTCGGTCGAGCCCGTCTCTTCCGCGATGTCGAACCACACATCGTCCGACGCCTTCGCGCCCGAGCCCTTCCAGGCGGCGCGCGCGGCGCGCTTCTGCTCGGCCATGGCGGCGTCGAAGCCCGCGCGGTCGACCGACAGGTTCTGCGCGCGCAACGCGTCCTCGGTCAGGTCATAGGGGAAGCCGAACGTGTCATAGAGCTTGAACGCCGTCTCACCCGCCAGCGTCGCGCCGGGCGCCATGCCCGCCGTCGCTTCGTCGAGCAGCTTGAGGCCCTTGTCGAGCGTCTGGCGGAAGCGCGTTTCTTCCTGCTTCAACGTAGCTTCGATCAGCGGCTGCGCGCGGACCAGTTCGGGATAGGCCGCACCCATCTCGGCGACCAGCGCCGGGACCAGCCGGTGCATCAACGGCTCCTTGGCGCCCAGCA
Organism: Sphingomonas sp. Xoc002; assembly: GCF_050408055.1. Taxonomy (NCBI): domain Bacteria; kingdom Pseudomonadati; phylum Pseudomonadota; class Alphaproteobacteria; order Sphingomonadales; family Sphingomonadaceae; genus Sphingomonas; species Sphingomonas sp. Xoc002. Next base: position 2,207,808 of record NZ_CP191175.1, read on the forward strand.
GATGCGCATGCCGCATCGCGCGGCGCATGATGCGACGAAGCACATAGCCGCGCCCCTCATTGGCGGGCAGCACGCCGTCCGCGACCAGGAAACCGGCCGAGCGCAGATGGTCGGCGATCACGCGGTGCGATGCCTTCTGCCCGTCCTCCGCCTTGGTGTGGGTCAGTTCGCACGACGCGGCGATCAGCGCCTTGAAGGTGTCGGTGTCGTAATTGTCGTGCACGCCCTGCAGGACGGCGGCGATCCGCTCCAGCCCCATGCCGGTGTCGATCGACTTCTTGGGCAGCTCGCCGACGATCTCATTGGCTTCCTGCTCGAACTGCATGAAGACCAGGTTCCAGATTTCGACGAACCGGTCGCCATCCTCCTCCGGGCTGCCGGGAGGGCCGCCATAGATATGGTCGCCGTGATCGTAGAAGATTTCGGAGCACGGCCCGCACGGCCCGTTCTCGCCCATCGCCCAGAAATTGTCCTTGGTCGGGATGCGGATGATCTTGTGATCGGGCAACCCCGCGACCTTCTTCCACAGGTCGAACGCCTCGTCATCGGTGTGATAGACGGTGGCGGTCAGCTTTTCCGGGTTGATGCCCCAGACCTTGGTCAGAAGGGTCCAGGCATGGGTGATGGCCTGTTCCTTGAAATAGTCGCCGAACGAAAAATTGCCCAGCATCTCAAAGAAGGTATGGTGGCGCGCGGTATAGCCGACATTGTCGAGATCGTTATGCTTGCCGCCCGCGCGCACGCATTTCTGCGAACTGGTCGCGGTGACATAGGGCCGCGATTCCAGGCCGGTGAACACGTTCTTGAACGGCACCATGCCCGCATTCACGAACATCAGCGTCGGGTCGTTCTGCGGCACGAGCGGCGCGGAGGGCACGATCTGGTGCCCTTCGCTTCCGAAATAGTCGAGAAAGCCGCGGCGGATGTCGTTGGTCGAGGTCATAAGCGCGGGCTTAGGCGAGGTTTCGCGCGCGCTCAAGCGCCCGCGCGTTCGGCTCGTTCCGTCGCATCGTGGCGAGCGGCGGGGCGACGCCACCACAGATACCGGATCAGGACGAACCCCAGGCCATCGCCAACCAACCGGCCGATGGGATGCCCGGCCATGTCGGCGGCATGCTCGAACCGCCCCAGCGTCAAGCCAAGGGCGAACAGAATGGCGGGCAATCGCGGCTCGGTCACGCCGAAAACGCGGCCGAGGAGCCAATAGGCCAGCGCACAGATGATGACGGCGTTCAGCAGGCCGTTGGCAAGGCCCACCAGCATTTCAATCACGAGATCAATGGTCATGATAGCCTCCCCTGCCCCTCCGTGCCCCAGCGCAAACCACCCGGCAAGTCATCCGCCGACAGATCGATCTGCAAGACCCGCCGGTGCCGCCCCGGTCCGGCGCGGGCCGAGGCGTGAAGGATCAGCGTGCGGTACAGCCAAACCTCGCCCGCCCCAGCCAGACAAACAGCCTCGCCCAGCTGACCGACGACGCCCTCAATCGCATCCTCGGCGATCAGGCCCAGCCGGTGCGATCCCGGTGCGACCAACAGCGGCGCATTGTCCGCATCGACGGGATCGAGATGGAGGCGGACCGTGAGCATGCGCTCCAGCAGCGACACCGGCGGCGCGACATGGACGCGGCCCTGCTTGACGGTCCATGGCCCGAACCCCGCGACCTCGCGTCGCTCGACCACCTCGATGGTCCGGTCCTGGTGCCAGCCCAATGCCCAGTTCGCGCCGTCCTGCTTGTCGAACAGGATCGCGCGGACCGGCCGCACGCCTTCGCCGACAACCGACTTCATCGCAGCGCAGAGCCGGTGCACGGAGGACAATCCGACGGCGCGGGCCGGATCGATCCGCCGTCCCGGACGACCGTCGGGCCAGTCGCCGAACAGCGCCGCCAGCTCGGCCAGTTCTTCGTCATCCAGCCGCGAGGGCCACAGGGCATAGCCGCGCGCGTCCAGCTCGGCGATCATCCGATCGGCGCCTCGATCGCCTTGGGCGGCGTCGAGAACCAGAGCGGCCCGCTATCGGTCATGTGGAAGCAATCCTCGATCCGGATGCCGAACTTGCCCGGCAGATACAGCCCGGGCTCGTTGGAGAAACACATGCCGGCGGCCAGCGGCGTCGCTTCGCCATGCACGAGATTGACCGGCTCATGCCCATCCATGCCGATGCCGTGCCCAGTCCGATGCGACAGGCCGGGCAAGCGATAGCCGGGACCATAACCCTGCCCTTCGTAGAAACGCCGCACGGCATCGTCGATGCTGCCTGCGGGCGCGCCGATCCGCGCCGCCGCGCGCGCGACCTGCTGGCCCTTCGCCACCGTGTCCCAGACCTTGCGCTGTTCCGCACTGGCGTGGCCATGGACCCAACTGCGAGAGACATCGGACTGATAGCCCTGTACCGTGCAGCCGCAGTCCATCAGCACGACCTGGCCGTCCGCCACCCGGTGCACCTGCTTGCTGCCATGCGGGTAGGCCGAGGCTTCGCCGATCAGCGCCATGCTGAACTCCGGCGCGCCGCCCAGCTTGCGGGTGGCGGCGCTCATCAGTGCGCCCATCTCCGCGCCGGTCATGCCCACCTCGACGCGGGGGTAGACCCAGCGATAGGCCGCCATCGTCACATCGGTCGCCACCTGCATCAGCGCGATCTCGGCGGGCGTCTTCATCATCCGGCATCCGCGCACCACCGGATTGGCCGAGACCAGCCGCATGTCGGGCAGCAACTTTCGCATCCCGTCGAATGCGAAGAAGCGCGCCGTCTCCTCAATCCCGACCGGGCGGTTCGCCAGCTTGCGGTCGCGCAGGAACCCCGCGACGACGGCCAGCGGATTTTCGTCCTCCTGCCACACCCGCACCTCGGCGGGCACGGCCAGCGTTTCCCGGACCGAGGGCTTCTCGAAAAACGGCGTGACGATGCACGGCTGACCCTCGACCGGGATGACCACGGCGGTCAGCCGCTCGCTGCGCCACCATTGGACGCCGGTGAAATAGACCATGGTCGAGCCGGGCTCGATCAGGATCGCCCCGATCCCGTTCGCCTTCATCAAGGCCTGCGCCCGCGCCAGCCTCCGCGCCCGTTCCTCCGGGCCGATCGGCACCGCCCCGCCGGTGATGTCGGACAGCGCCGACAGGTCCGGCTCGGCGGCACGCAGCAACCCCGGCCGGACGAAGAACGGCAGGGCGGCGGCCGCGATGATCGCGCGGCGGGACAACAGGGTCTGCATGACGGTGACGATAGAATTCTTGACCTGAGCGCCGCAATGCCCTTGGCTCGCTCGTGGATTTTAATTTGGGGTATGCATGGCCAAGCGGCTGACCTTGTACATCTTCATCGGCCTCGTCCTGGGGCTGATCGTGGGCCTCTCGCTCAACCTGTCGCTGAATGACGGCAGCGCGGCGGCAACCGCGCAACTCAAGACGATCGCGGGCTATTTTGCGATCGTCACCGGCCTGTTCCTGCGCCTGATCAAGATGATCATCGCGCCTTTGGTCTTCGCGACCCTGGTGTCGGGAATCGCACAGATGGGCGATACCAAGGCGCTGGGGCGGATCGGGGTGCGCTCGCTCGCCTGGTTCATTTCGGCCAGCCTCGTCTCGCTCAGCCTAGGCATGTTGCTGGTCAACCTGCTCCAGCCCGGCGTCGGCCTGAACCTGCCGTTGCCCGCCGTCACCGCCGATAGCGGGGTGGTCAAGGCCGGGTTCGACCTTCAGAAATTCGTGACGCACCTCGTCCCCGCCTCTCTGATCGAGGCGATGGCGACCAACGAGGTTCTTCAGATCGTCATCGGCTCGCTGTTCCTGGGCGTCGCGATCACGGCGGTCGGCGAGCGCGCCGCGCCGCTGGTCCGGGCGGTCGATGCGCTGGTCGCGGTGATGTTGCAGGTGACCGATTACGTCATGCGGGTCGCGCCGATCGCGGTCTTCGCCGCCGTCGCAGGCACGCTGACCGAGCAGGGGCCGTCGGTGATCGGCAAGCTCGCCATCTTCATGGGCAGCTTTTACCTGGGCCTCATCCTGTTGTGGTGCGTGCTACTCGGCATCGCGGCGCTGTTCATCGGCCCGCGCGTGCGCGACCTGATCGCGCATATCCGCGCGCCTTTGATCCTCGCCTTCTCGACCGCGTCGTCTGAGGCCGCCTATCCGCGCATCCTGGAGGGGCTGGACCGGTTCGGCGTACCGCCGCGCATCGCCAGCTTCGTCCTGCCGCTGGGCTATTCGTTCAATCTCGACGGCTCGATGATGTACATGACCTTCGCGTCGCTGTTCATCGCGCAGGCTTACGGCATCGACCTGTCGATCGGGCAGCAGATCACGATGCTGCTCGTGTTGATGGTCACGTCGAAGGGGATTGCGGGCGTGCCGCGCGCCTCGCTGGTGGTGATCGCGGCGACCATGCCGATGTTCAACATTCCCGAGGCGGGCCTGCTGCTGATCCTGGCGGTCGACCATTTCCTCGACATGGGGCGCTCGGCGACCAACGTCATCGGCAATGCCGTGGCAAGTGCGGTCATCGCCAAGTGGGAAGGTCCGCTCGATCCGCCCGAGCCGGTGGATGTGGCGTCGCTCCACGCACCCTCGGGCACGCCTCCGAAGGATGCCCCCGACAGCTTCCGCCAGGTCGGGGGGCATTGATCGTCGGACCCTATGCCTCACGCATAGGCATAGGGTCCGCCCTTGGCGAGCGCCGCCTGATAGGCCGGGCGGGCATGGATACGCTCCAGCCAGGCGATGGTGGCCGGGCGGCGCTCGTCCAGACCGGCACGGGACCGCGCGGCCTCCAGCGGAAAGCTCATGATGATGTCGGCCGCCGTCATCTGCTCGCCCGCGAACCAGGGCGAGCGCGCCAGTTCGCTTTCGACATAATCGAGATGGCGGTCGACCATCGGCTGAAAACGCTTCATCGCCACCTTGCCCATGACCGGGATGCGGCTAAGCACCAACGTGACGAACAGCGGCGGCATCAACGATCCCTCGGCATAGTGCAGCCAGAAGCGCCAGCGCTGCATCGCCTCCCGGTGCGCGGGCGGGCCAAGACGGCCATCGCCCTTGCCGACCAGATATTCGATGATCGCACCCGTCTCTGCGATCACCAGCCCGTCATCCTCGATCACCGGCGACTTACCGAGCGGATGCACGGCGCGGAGTTCGCGCGGAGCCAGCATCGTCTTGGGGTCGCGCTTATAGTGCTTGACCTCATAGGGGAGGCCCAGTTCCTCCAACATCCACAAGATGCGCTGCGACCGGCTGTTTTCCAGATGATGGACGATGATCGTCATGGCTTTTCCCCTCGATTGCGCGGCTCAACGCGCCAAGCGGGATAGCGGACGCATCGGGGGGCTGGTCCTGTGTTGCAGGCTCGAAAACTCAGCGAAAAGATCGCTGCCCGGATCCGCAACCGGCCTCTTCGTCCCTCTCTATTGGAGCGGGGGAGGGTTAGCGCGGCTTGGGTAAAGGGTTGAGCGATCCAAAGGCTAGCGCGCTTGGCCAGCGAGCGACCACCCCTCACCGAGCTTCGACCAGGCCTTTGCTTTCGCAAAGACCAAGTCTGGGCCACCCTCTCCCCTCTATGAGGGGCGAGGGAAGAAGAGGACGGCTGAATGTCGATCCACTCTAGATCGATCCACCCCTCCCCTTCAGTGGAAGGGCCGGGGGTGGCGCGCTTCCGCAAACGCCATATCTTTGGTGATCCCCCACCCCAACCCAGCACCAGGTCGAGCAGGCTCCCAGCCTGATCTAAACCGCGCAGGGTGCGGTTTACCTGATGCTCCTGAAGAGGAGGGGCTCGACACGGGTCGACCCTATGTCATCTCGATCCAGCTCCGCCATCCCCATGCGCAACGGCCCGCCATATCCATGCCGAGGCGGGCAACGCGATCCGGTCGCCGGTGCGATACCGCAACAGCGCTTCCCGCAAGGCCGTCTCCATCCGCCGCCGTTCATCGGGGGCGGCCTGCGCCAACGCCCGCGCAGCGGGACCGATTTGCGACAGGAAGGACAGCGCGTCCTCGACCGGATCGTCGCCTTCGCCCACCACATAGTCGAACGGCACGCGCGCGGCGCCGTCAGTTTGCCATCCGCTTTCCATGAACCACGCCCCGACCTGGTTCATGTCGGCAAAGGCAAAGGGGCTGGGCGCGTAACCCTCGTCCTGCGGGGGAGCGATACCGATCGCGGCATCCGCCAGCGTCGCGAAACCATTGGCGGCGCGTTCCGCAAAGCAGGAAAAGACCAGCCGAGCGCCGTCGCGTGCGGCGTGCCGCAAGGTGGTGAGCGCCTCGACAGGATCGGGAAAGAACATCACGCCATGACGCGAGCATAGCAGATCGAACGGCCCTTCGGCGGCCGCCACGGTCAGCGCATCGCCGCACCGGAAACGCAGGCCATCGCCAGCCGCGTCGCCCGCCCGCGCCCGTGCCACCGCCACCAATTCCGGCGAGAGGTCGACGCCCGTCATGCGCAATCCCGGCCGCGCTGCCCGGAGCGCGAGGCTGGTCGCCCCCGCCCCACAACCGATATCGAGTGCATGGCCCCGTTCGGGCGCCACCGATGCGATCGCCACGTCGAGGTGACGGGACAGGTCCGCCAGGCTGCGGTCGGTCCGGCGCCATTCCGCGGCCCAGACATCGCCGACCCGCCCCCGCCAATCCATTCCGCCCGTCACGATCCAGCCCCCGATGCTCTCAAACAAAAAGGCCCGCCATTGCTGGCGGGCCCCATAGTCTTAGATGTCGTCCTCGGCATCGGGGCCGGTCATCATCTCCTCGGCGACCTTTTCGGTGCGCTGGCGGATCGCCCGTTCCAGACGATCGGCCATGTCGGGATTGTCGCGCAGGTAATTTTTGGCATTCTCACGCCCCTGCCCGATGCGGACCGAGTCGTAGGAGAACCAGCTGCCCGACTTCTCGACCAGACCCGCCTTGACGCCCAGGTCGAGGATCTCGCCGATCTTCGAAATGCCTTCGCCGTACATGATGTCGAATTCGACCTGCTTGAACGGCGGTGCGACCTTGTTCTTCACGACCTTCACGCGGGTCGCGTTGCCGGTCACTTCCTCACGATCCTTGATCGCGCCGGTGCGACGGATGTCGAGCCGGACCGAGGCATAGAATTTCAGCGCGTTGCCACCCGTCGTCGTCTCCGGGTTGCCGTACATCACGCCGATCTTCATGCGCAGCTGGTTGATGAAGATCACCATGCAGCGCGAACGGCTGATGGAGCCGGTCAGCTTGCGAAGCGACTGCGACATCAGGCGGGCCTGAAGGCCGACATGGCTGTCGCCCATCTCGCCCTCGATTTCCGCGCGCGGCACAAGGGCGGCGACCGAGTCGACCACCAGCACGTCGATCGCGTTCGAGCGGACGAGCGTATCGGTGATCTCGAGCGCCTGCTCGCCGGTATCCGGCTGCGACACGATCAGTTCGTCGATATTGACGCCCAGCTTCTTGGCATAGACGGGGTCGAGCGCGTGTTCGGCGTCGACAAAGGCAGCGGTGCCGCCCATCTTCTGCGCCTCGGCGATGACGTGCAGCGCCAGCGTAGTCTTGCCCGAGGATTCAGGGCCATAGACCTCGATCACGCGGCCGCGCGGCAGGCCGCCGACACCGAGCGCGATGTCGAGGCCGAGCGAGCCGGTCGAGATCGCCTCGACCTGCATCGCTTCCTTCTGGCCCAGCTTCATCGCCGAGCCCTTGCCGAATGCCCGGTCGATCTGGGCGAGTGCGGCGTCCAGCGCCTTTTGCCGGTCTGCGTTTGCGGTTGCCATGCCTGTTTCGATCACTTTCAGATTGGCGGCCATCAGATGCTTCCCTCGCTAGACCAACCTTGTGGTCCATTCAACGCATCTGCAATGTATGTGTTTTGTTCCATGAGAACAAGATGCGAACAAAGCCTATCGCAAAAAAGTCGGCAGCGCCCACCAACCCTGCGTCCGCGCCGCGTCTGCCGCCGCATCGCGCGCGTCGGTATCGGCGAAAATCGCAAAGCAGGTCGCGCCCGATCCCGACATGCGCGCCAGATCGACGCCCGGCGCGCTCGCCAGCAGGGCCAACACCGCGTCGATCTGCGGCGCGATGGCACGGGCGGGCGGCTCCAGGTCGTTGCGCCCCGCCGCCGCGACGGTCATCACATCCCCCTGCCCCAACGCTCCCCGGTCCATACCGTCCCAACGCCCGAATACCGCCGCCGTCGACACGGCGACGCCCGGATTGACCAGCAGGACCGGCCGCTCGCCCAGCGGCTCCAGCGGTTGCAGCGCATCGCCCTTCCCCTCGCCGCGCGAGGTCCGGCCGAGCAGACAGGCGGGAACGTCCGCGCCCAGCTCAGCCGCCAAGGCGAACAATACGGGATCATTTATTGCCACGCCGTGCAGCCGCGCCAGCGCACGCAAGGTCGCCGCCGCATCCGCCGAGCCGCCGCCAATGCCCGACGCGACGGGAAGATGCTTGTCGAGGGTAATGGCATGTCCCTCGCTCACCCCGAACCGCGCGCCAAAGCCGAGCGCCGCGCGCATGACGAGATTGTCGTCCTGCGATTCGCCCGCCAGCACGCTGGCGAACGGGCCGGTCAGCGTGAGGCTGGGTCTGTCCGCGCGCTCGACCGCGACGACATCCCCGTCACGGCAAAAGGCGAACAGCGTCTCCAGCTCATGATAGCCATCCTCACGACGACGTCGCACATGGAGCGCCAGATTGATCTTGGCCGGGGCGGTTTCGACGATAACGGTCATGCCCATCCCATGCGTCGCACGGGCGCGCTCGGCAAGGCCGGTCAGCCCGCGATCTTGGCGGCCAGCTTGGCCTGCTCCGTGTCGTCCGCCGTCAGTGCCGCCGCGCGCCAGGCATAGCGCGCCTCGTACCGCCGCCCCAGCGCCCAGTATATGTCGCCCAGATGGTCGTTGATCTCGCTATTGGCGGGCTCGGCCATGGCGGCGCGCTCGACCAGCGGCAGGCCGCGCCTGGTCTGCCCGGCCTTGTGATAGGCCCAGCCGAGCGAATCGGTGATCGAGGCATCCTCGGGGGCCAGTTTGCTCGCCTTTTCGAGCAGCGCGAGCGAGCCCGGCACGTCCCTGCCCCGCTCGATCCGTGCATATCCCAGATAGTTGAGCGCCAGCGGCTGGTCCGGGCCAAGCTCGACCGCCTTGGCCAGCGCCACATCCGCCTCGTCCTTGCGCCCGGCCTGATCCAGCGCCCCGCCATATTGCAGCCATGCCGCCCAGGGCAGGGCCGGGTCGGCGCGGGTGACGCGCTCATACCAGGGGACCGCATCGGCCGGGCGCTTGGCGGCGATCAACTGGTCGGCATAGACCTGCCAATCGTCGAGGCTGGAATCCTTGGCGGTCGCCAGCCCTTGCGCGAGCATCAGCGCCTCGCCCTGTCGCCCCGCCTCGGCGAGCAGGCCGATGCGGACGATCGCGGCGCGGTGGGTGAAGGCGCCGCGTGGCCGCACGTCCCGGATCGCGGCGATGGCGGCATCCCACGCCTCGTCCTTCGACAGGGCCTCGGCCATGATCAGCCGGGCGCGGTCATTGTCGGGGTCGGCGATCAGGGCGGTGCGGGTCAGGGCGATGACCAGCGGGCGCGGCCCCTCGCTCGCCAGTTCGCCGCCGATCCGCACCAAAAGTTGCGACACGCCGAAACCGAGATCGGGCTTGGCGCCCAGTGACTTGCGATCGGCCAGGACGAGCGGATCGCTGAGCAGCGCGCGGGCATTGGCCTCGTCGCCGCGCCCCGCCACGATCTCGGCGGCGGCGATCCGGGTGTCGGGGGCCGCGCGCATCGTCTCCAACAGGACACGGACCGAGGCCGGGTCGATCCGCTTGCTCGCCAGCGCCAGCAATATACGATGCTCGTCGGCCAGCCGCTTGGCCACCGGTTCCTTGCCCGCGCTGTCGAGGCCGGGCTCGACCGGCTGCTTGCGATCCCACGCGGCCCAGGCGCGCAACACCGGCGACAGGATGCGCAGCGCGCCGCCATCGATCCGGGTCAGCGCGGCGTCATATCCTGCCCGGTCGCCTTTGCGCGCCGCGATCGCCAGGTCGAGCAGCGCGACGTCGAGCGGCGCGACATTCTCCGCCTCCATCACCCGCGCGGACTTCAGCGCCAGCGGGACGTCGCCGCTGGTCATCGCCTCGCGATAGGCGCGCACCGCGACGGCGGGGTCGTCGGGCCAACCGGCCAGCGCAACGGCATAATCGTCGCTGGCCGCCGCCGAGCGCCCTTCCGACGCCGCGACCCGCGCCGCCAGATAGGCCGATAACGGCGAGCGGGGCACCTCCACCGCCGCCAGCGCCGATGCGGACCAGCAGGCCCCGACCAGCATCAATCCGGTCAGGGCACGGAAAAACGGACGCTTACATATTGGGATAATTGGGTCCTCCGCCGCCTTCCGGCACCACCCAGTTGATGTTCTGGGTCGGGTCCTTGATGTCGCACGTCTTGCAGTGGACGCAGTTCTGGGCGTTGATCACGAATTTCGGATCGCCCTCTTCCACGCCCACCACCTCGTAAACACCGGCGGGACAGTAGCGTTGCGCAGGCTCGTCGAACAAGGGCAGGTTGTGCGCGATCGGCACATCCGCGTTCTTCAGCGTCAGGTGGACCGGCTGATCCTCTTCGTGATTGGTGTTCGACAGGAACACCGAGGACAGCCGGTCGAAGGTCAGCACGCCGTCGGGCTTGGGGTAGTCGGGTTTCTTGACCTGATCCTTGCGCCACAGGCTTTCGTGATCGGGCTTGTGCTTCATGGTGAAGGGCATCTTCAGGCCGAAATGCTCGGCCCACATGGTCGCGCCCGCCAGACCCGAGCCCAGCGTGTCGCCATATTTCTTGACCAGCGGCACGACGTTACGGACGGTCGAAAGCTCCTTGTGGAGCCAGGACGCACGGAACGCCTCGGGATAATCGGTCAGCTCGTCGCCTTCGCGCCCGGCCTGCACGGCGGCGAAGGCCGCCTCGGCCGCCAGCATCGCCGACTTCATCGCGCCGTGCGTACCCTTGATGCGCGGCACGTTCAGGAAGCCCGCCGAACAGCCGACCAGCACGCCGCCCGGGAAGGTCAGCTTCGGGATCGCCTGAAGCCCGCCGTCATTGATCGCGCGCGCGCCATAGGAGACGCGCTTGCCGCCCTTCAGCAGTTCGGCGATGACCGGATGGGTCTTCCACTTCTGCATCTCCTGGAACGGGGAGATATAGGGGTTGGTGTAGTTGAGCCACGTCACGAAGCCGAGCGCGACCTGCCCCCCCGCCTGGTGATAGATGAAGCCGCCGCCATTGGCGTCATGCCCGAGCGGCCAGCCCTGGGTATGGATCACCCGGCCCGGCACATGCTTGGCGGGGTCGATGTCCCACAATTCCTTGATGCCCAGGCCATAGACCTGCGGATCGCTGTCGCGGGCCAGATCGAACTGGCGGATGATCTCCTTGGACAGGTGACCGCGAACGCCCTCGGCGAAGAAGGTGTATTTAGCGTGCAGCTCCAGGCCCGGCTGGTAATCGGGCTTGCGGGTGCCGTCGCGCGCGATGCCCATGTCGCCGGTCGCGACACCCTTTACCCGACCATCCTCGTGGAACAGGATTTCGGCGGCGGCGAAACCAGGGAAGATCTCGACGCCCAACTCCTCGGCCTTGCCCGCCAGCCAGCGGCACAGATTGCCGAGGCTTCCGGTATAGGTGCCCTTGTTGTGCATGAAGGGCGGGGTCAGCGCGTGCGGCAGGTTGCGCTGCTTCGTCGCGCTCAGGATCCAGTGGAGGTTCTCCGTCACCGGCACCTCGGCCAGCGGACAGCCATCCTCGCGCCAGTCGGGCAGCAGCTCGTCGAGCGCGATCGGATCGATCACCGCGCCCGACAGGATATGCGCGCCGACCTCCGATCCCTTTTCGAGGACACAGACGGCCAGTTCGCCGCCCTGTTCGGCCGCAAGCTGTTTCAGGCGGATCGCCGCCGACAGGCCCGCCGGACCCGCGCCGACGATCACCACGTCATAAGGCATCGATTCGCGTTCGCTCATGGCATCCTCGCTTTTTGACCGCGCCGCTGCCGTAGCGTCCCGTTTGGCGGGCTCGTCCGGGCGCGGACGGAAAACATCTTGTCCTGACAGCCGATCCGACAGATTGACGCGCACGTCAACCTTGCAGCATGGGCTTACCCCATATGGGGGCTCTCTCAACGTTCGATACCGCACCGTTTGATGGTGCCCTGGCCGTCAGCGTACTGGACTGGTGGCATGATGCGGGCGTCGACCTGCTGGTCGAGGACGACCCCCGCGACTGGACGGCGCCGGAGCCGGCGCGCGCGCCGCTCGTCATGCCCGGCCAGGCGCCCGCCGCCGCCCTGCCCGTCGCGGGACCGGCGAGCTCGCTGCCCGATACGCTGGAGGCGTTCCTGGCCTGGCGTCTTTCCGATGCCGCGCCGGAGGCGACATGGGACGGCATTTCGCTCACCGCGACCGGGCCCGCCGATGCCGCTCTGATGGTGCTGGTCGACTGTCCCGACCGCGATGACGGCGATGCCGGTCAGATCCTGTCGGGTGCGCCGGGGCGGCTGTTCGACCGGATGCTTGCCGCCATGGGCCTGTCGCGTGAAACCGTCCATGTCGCCTCGGTCTGCGCGCGGCGGCCGATCGCGGGACGCACCCCCGCCGGGGTGGAGACGCGGCTGGCCGAGATCGCGCTGCACCATGTCGGGCTCGTCGCCCCGCGCGGGCTGCTGCTGCTCGGCAATGCGGCGAGCCGTGCCGTGCTCGGGACCGAATTGACCGACGCGCGCGGACATTCACATGTCATTGACCATAAAAGCGGAAAAACGAACGTCGTCGCCACGTTCCACCCGCGCTTCCTGATCGAGAAGCCGATGGCGAAGGCGGAAAGCTGGAAAGACTTGCAAAGGGTCATGGGGGATTTGCGCGCATGAAGCTGGGCCGGACGATCGCGAAGGGCGCGACCATCGGGGCTTTGTTGACGGTCGTCGGCGGCGCAGCCCTTGCCGCCGAACCTGTCCCCAACGCCGACGTCCGCAGCCCCGCCGCGCTCAAGGCCCCACCCGCCATCCCCGCATTGCTAGATGCCGATCAGAAGGCGGGCTATATGCGCGTCTTCGCGGCGATCCGGGACAGCCGCTGGACCGACGCGCAACTGGAACTCGACGCGCTCAAGCCCGGTCCGCTCCACGCCATCGCGCGCGCCGAACTCTACACCGCCAAGGGTTCGCCCAAGGTGGAGGTCGAGCGGCTGGTTGCCCTGCTGAACGAAGCGCCCGAACTGCCCCAGGCCGAGCAGCTGGCCCGCCTCGCCCGCTCGCGCGGCGCGCATGACCTGCCGCCGCTGCCCGAAGCGCACACGCTGATCTGGCAGGACGGCGCCCCCCGCCGCACCCGCGCCAAGAGCGTGCGCAGCGACCAGATCGCCGCCGATCTGGCCGTCAGGATGCAGCCCTTCGTCAAGGCGGACGACGGCCCCTCCGCGCGCGCGCTGCTTGAATCGACGCAAGGCCTGTCGCCCGAGGCGCTGACCGAGTGGCAGCAGAAGGTCGCATGGATCTATTTCCTCAGCGGCGACGACGCCAATGCCCGCATGCTGGCGGCGCAGGCCGCCGAAGGATCGGGCGACTGGGCCGTACAGGGTCGTTGGACTGTCGCCCTGTCCGCATGGCGTCAGAATGACTGTCAGGCCGCCGCCACCGCGTTCGAGGGTACGGCGGCGCGCGCCACCGATGTCGATCTGCGCGCCGCCGCGCTTTATTGGGCCGCGCGCGCCGACATGGTCTGCGGCCGTCCCGACAAGATCGAGGGCCGCCTGCGCTCCGCCTCGCAGTTCCGCGAGAGTTTCTACGGCCAGCTTGCGCGGCAGGCCCTGGGGATGCGCGGCGATCGCGAGCCCAAGGGACAGCTGGTCGCCACCGACTGGGCCGCACTGGATCGCCGCCCCAATATCCTGGTCGCCGCCGCACTGGTCGAAGTCGGCGAGACCGACCTCGCCGATCAGGTCATCCGCCAACAGGCGCGGATCGGCCAGCCGACGGAGTTCCGCAGCCTCGTCCGCCTCGCCGAGTCGCTGGACTTGCCAGCCACCACCGTCTGGCTGGCGCACAACTGCCCGGCAGGCGTGACCGCCACCGCCGAGGCACGCTATCCGACGCCGAACTGGGCACCCGACAGCGGTTGGCGCGTCGAAAAGGCACTGGTCTATGCCCATACGCTTCAGGAAAGCGGCTTCCGCAACAAGGTGGTCAGCCCGGCGGGTGCCTATGGCCTGATGCAGATCATGCCCGCCGCCGCGACCGATTTCGCGCGCGAGCGTGGCGTGTCGATCGACCGCAGCGCGCTGACCAAGCCGTCGACCAATATGGATATCGGCCAGCGGCATCTGGAACGCCTGCGCGACATGACCGGCGTGACCGGGGGCCTGCTGCCCAAGGTGATCGCGGCCTATAATGCCGGGCCGAAGCCGGTCGGCGAGTGGAACAGCTTGGTCCACGACAATGGCGATCCGCTGCTCTATATCGAGAGCATTCCCTATTGGGAGACGCGCGGATACGTCACCATGGTCCTGCGCAATTACTGGATGTACGAGGGCCAGACCGGCAAGCCGAAGTCGCCCAGCCGCGCGGCATTGGCGCAAGGGCTGTGGCCGCGCTTCCCGGGCTTGCCGGGTGCTTCGGCGATCCGCCTGCAACGCCCGAACGTCGCACAGGCGAGCGTAACGCCCAAGACGACCCTCGCACTGAATGCGACGGTCAGCCCGCAGTCGAATACGACGATGCCTCAGGCGAACTGATCGAGGCCGGGGACTCCCTTGGCCTTCGACTTCGCTCGGGCTGAACGAAGTCGAAGGCCACGCCCTGCCAACCAAGCCGCCCCCAAAATCCGCGCCGAGACGTTCACTCCGCCATGCCTATCGACCCGACCCGCAGCTTCACTCCCGTCCGCATCGCGGTGCTGACCGTCTCCGACACCCGCGCGCTGGCCGAGGACAGGTCCGGCGACACGCTGGTCGGCCTGCTTGCAGACGCGGGTCATGAACTGGCCGATCGCACCATCCTGCGCGACGATGCGGACCAGATCGTCGCCCAACTCAACCGCTGGATCGACGACGCCAGCATCGACTGCGTGCTGACCACCGGCGGCACCGGCGTCACCGGCCGCGACGTCACGCCCGAAGCCGTCGAACGCGTCGCGACCAAGATGATCCCCGGCTTTGGCGAACTCTTCCGCTGGCTGAGCTATCAGACCATCGGCACCTCGACCATCCAGTCCCGCGCCTGCGCCTGTGTGGCGCGCGGCACCTATATCTTCGCGCTCCCCGGCTCGACGGGTGCGGTCAAGGATGCCTGGAACGGCATCTTGCGCGACCAGCTCGACAGCCGCCACCGTCCCTGCAACTTCGTCGAGCTGATGCCCCGCCTGCTGGAGCGCTGATCAGTCCGCCTGCATCGCCGCCAATTCATGCCCGTCGACATCGCGGAAGTGAAAGCGCCGCCCGCCGGGAAAAGCGAAGATCGGCACGACGATCGACCCGCCCGCCGCCTCCACGGCGGAAAGCGTCGCCTCAAGATCGTCGACACGGATGACCGGCAGCGGGGCCTTCACCTTGTCCGATGCGGCATCGAGCCCGACATCGGTATCACCGCTCATCGTCGCGGCATAATCCGGCCCGAAGTCGGTGAAGGTCCAGCCAAACGCCTCTGCATAAAAAAGCTTCGCCGCCGCCCGATCGCCGACCGGCAATTCGAGATATTCCAGACGCGCCATTCGACCCTCCGTTCTTAATACGTTCCGATCATGATCGAATGGCTGCGGCGTAGCAAGTGTCCTATGCTTGCTCATTTGTTCCATTTATGTTCTATTCCAGCCATGTCGAAGATCGCGTCCCGAGGAGCCACCAATAACGCGACGAGCCGACGCTTCGCCCTGCCGGAGCGCGAGATGGACGGCGACTGGCTCGACGCGCAGTTGCTGGTCGACGGCGTGCCGCCGCCGCTGCGAACCAGCGTCACGGTCCTGACGCCACGGACGATCCTGACCCGCAACACCTCGCCCGACGTGCCGTTCAGCCAGTCGATCAACGCTTACGCGGGGTGCGAGCATGGCTGCATCTATTGCTTTGCCCGGCCGACGCACGCCTATCACGACCTGTCACCGGGGCTGGATTTCGAAAGTCGGTTATTTGCCAAGCCCGATGCCGCCGCCTTGCTTCGCGCCGAGCTGGCCAAGCCCGGCTACCGCGTCGCGCCGATCGCTCTGGGCACCAACACCGACCCCTATCAGCCGATCGAGGGCGAATGGCGGATCACCCGATCGATCCTGGAGGTACTCGCGGAGACGGATCATCCGGTGGCGATCACGACCAAGTCCGACCGCGTGGTGCGCGACATCGATATCCTGGCCCCGATGGCAGCGAAGGGGCTGGCAACCGTCTGCGTCTCGGTCACCTCGCTCGACGCCAAGGTCGCGCGGACGGTGGAGCCTCGCGCGCCGACGCCCGAGCGACGGCTGGCAGCCGTGGCGAAGATGGCGGCGGTAGGTATCCCCACCTATGTCTCGATCGCGCCCGTCATTCCCGCGATCACCGATCATGAGATCGAACATCTGGTCGCCCGCGCGGCGCAGGCGGGTGCCCGGCACGCCTTCTTCATCCCCATACGCCTGCCGCATGAGGTCGCCCCGCTGTTCCGCGCCTGGCTCGACACCCACTATCCCGAGCGCGCGGGCAAGGTCATGGCGATCATCCGGTCCCTGCGGGGCGGGCGGGACAACGATCCCGATTTCTTCACCCGGATGAAGGGGCAAGGGCCATGGGCGGAGTTGCTTCGGGTCCGCTTTCACCGTGCCTGTCGGCTGCATGGGTTAAACCTGGATCGGCCCCGGCTCGATACCAGCCTGTTCCGTCCGCCCAGAGGCCCGCAGGGTGAGCTATTCTGAGGATCGCCCAGCCTCTCCAAGGCGTTATGCGATGGAAGGAGAGATGCCATGATGACCGATCCCGAACAGACCGGCCCGGAAAACCTGCCCAACGAGGACGAAGCCGATACCTCCGGCGGCGGCTACGGCAATCACGGTGAGGCTGGCGAGGAGGAGCAGGATCGCCGCGAAGTCGGCGGCTGAGATCATCTGGGCTCGGGTCCAGAGCTATCGCGAAGGCCCAATTCCCATCGTCCACACGGGCCGCCCACCCCGGCAAAGGCCGGGGTCCAGCTACGACGCGATCGGTGCAAGCTGCCGACGCTTGTCAAGCTCGACCCCGGCCTTCGTCAAAATGTTGGAAGACCTTCGCCATGATAGAGGACCATCACCCGCTTTCGCACGAGGCACGGGGTTCGCCGCGCATCGGCTGATGCGCGCGCGCCTACCCCACTAAGGCCAACCGCGCCTCGGACGACTTCATCGCCACCGCCTTCACCCCGGGCAGATCCTCGATATGGCTGGCCAGTTCGGCGTCGAGCAGGAAATTACGGCCGAGCGTCAGCAAGGTATCGCCGTCCTGCCCCTCGATCCGCGCGCGTACTTCGCCCCGGCCGTTGCGCAGCGGGTCCAACATCGCATGCAGCGCCTTGAACGCCACCTTGTCGGTCACCGTCACTTCCACCACGAACTTGGCGGTGCTGGCCAAGCCGTCGAACAGCTGGACGCGCTTGATGCTGACGCGCGGCGCTTCCTCGCCCGGTCGGCGATCCAGCTCGACGGTGATGAGCGCGCAATGTCCCTCCTTCGCCGCCTTTTCCAGATCGGCCGCCACCGAATCGTCGAAACAGGTCGCCAGGAACTGCCCGGTCGCATCCGATAGTTGCGCCATCATGTAGCGCTTGCCGCGTGCCGAGGTCCGCCAGCGCGCATCCTCGACCAGCGCCGCCATGGTCGCGCCGATCCGCGCGCCGTCATCGGGGATGATCAGCTCGGTCAGCGAGGTATAGGTGCGCGCACCGTGCATCTTGGCGATATGCGCGTGGCGATCGACGGGATGCGCCGAGAAATAGAAGCCGAACGCCTCCTTTTCCTGCTCCATCCGCTGCGACAGGGTCCAGCGGGTGCCGGTCGGCAGCTTGATCGCGTCGCCCGCCACCTCGGTTTCGCCGAACAGGCCGCCCTGCCCGCTCGTCCGCCCCTCATGGGTGCGCGCGGCGATGGCGAGCACGGTCTCGGCCACCGCATGGACACCCGCCCGGTTGGGCTCGATCCCGTCGAACGCCCCTGCCGAGGCCAGGGTCTCCAGCTGGCGCTTGTTCATCAATCGCGGATCGACCCGCTTGGCCAGCGCATCGAGCGAGTCGAACGCACCACCCGCCTGTCGCTCGACGACCAGCTTCTCCATCGCGCCCTCACCCACCGACTTCAGCGCGCCCAGCGCGTAGCGGACGGCCAGGCCATCCTCATGCGCCTCGACATCGAATTCGGCCTGGCTGGCGTTGATGCAGGGCGGCAGCATCGTCACGCCCAGACGCCGCGCATCATCGACGAAGATGGCCAGCTTGTCGGTCAGCGCCATGTCGTAGCACATCGACGCGGCATAGAATTCATGCGGGTGATGCGCCTTCAGCCATGCGGTCTGATAGGCGAGCAGCGCATAGGCGGCCGCATGGCTCTTGTTGAAGCCATAGCCTGCGAACTTGTCGATCAAGTCGAACAGCTCATTGGCCTTTTGCGCGGGGATGCCGTTCACCTCCTGGCATCCCTTGACGAAGATGGCGCGCTGCGCGTCCATCTCCGCCTTCACCTTCTTGCCCATCGCGCGGCGGAGAAGATCGGCGCCGCCCAGCGAATAACCCGCCAGGATCTGGGCGGCCTGCATCACCTGTTCCTGATAGACGAAGATGCCATAGGTCTCGGACAGTATCTGTTCGAGCAGGGGATGCGGGTAGATGATCTCCTCGGTCCCCTGCTTGCGGCGACCGAAGCTGGGGATATTGTCCATCGGGCCCGGCCGATAGAGCGATACGAGCGCGATGATATCGCCGAAATTGGTCGGGCGTACGGCGGACAGGGTGCGCCGCATGCCCTCAGATTCCAGCTGGAACACGCCGACCGTGTCGCCCTTCTGGAGCAGGCCATAGGTCGCCTCATCGTCCCAGGCGAGCGCGCCCAGATCGACCTCGACCCCGCGCTTGGCGAGCAGCTGCACCGCCTTTTGCAGGACGGACAGGGTCTTCAGGCCGAGGAAGTCGAACTTGACCAGCCCAGCGCCCTCGACGAACTTCATGTCGAACTGCGTGACCGGCATGTCCGAGCGCGGATCGCGATAGAGCGGCACCAGCTGCGCCAGCGGACGGTCGCCGATCACCACGCCGGCGGCGTGGGTCGAGCTGTGGCGCGGCAGGCCCTCCAGCTTGGTGGCGAGGTCGAGCAGGCGGCGGACCTGGTTGTCGTTGGCGTACTCCTTCGCCAACTCCGGCACGCCGTTCAGCGCGCGCTTCAGGTCCCAGGGGTCGGTCGGGTGGTTGGGTACCAGCTTGGCAAGGCGGTCGACCTGGCCATAGCTCATCTGGAGCACGCGGCCGGTGTCCTTGAGCACGGCGCGCGCCTTCAGCTTACCGAAGGTGATGATCTGCGCGACCTGATCTCGGCCGTATTTCTCCTGCACGTAGCGGATGACCTCGCCACGCCGGGTTTCGCAAAAGTCGATGTCGAAGTCGGGCATCGACACGCGTTCCGGGTTGAGGAAGCGCTCGAACAGCAGGCCCAGCTTCAGGGGATCGAGATCGGTGATGGTCAGCGCCCAGGCGACGACCGAACCTGCACCCGAACCACGACCCGGACCGACGGGAATGTCGTGATCCTTGGCCCATTTGATGAAGTCGGCGACGATCAGGAAGTAGCCGGGAAAGCCCATCTGGATGATGATGTCGACCTCGAACGTCAGGCGTTCGTGATAGGCCTCGCGCCAGCCGGGTTCGCCCTCGCCCTCCAGTTCGGCGATGCGGTCGAGCCGGGCGTTCAGACCGGCGGTCGCGTCGCGGCGGAGCATTGCCGCCTCGCCCTCGCGGTCGCCCGCGAGGCTGGGGAGGATGGGCTTGCGCCACGGCGCCATCACCGCGCAACGCTGGGCGACGACCAATGTGTTTTCGATCGCTTCGGGCAGATCGGCGAACAGCTGCTTCATCATCTCGGCGGGCTTGAGCCACGCCTCGGGACAGCTTTTGGGGCGATCGTCCATTTCGACATAGGTCGAATTGGCGATGCACAGCATGGCGTCATGCGCGTCCCGGAAACCGCTATCGGTGAAACAGCAGGGGTTGGTCGCGACCAGGGGCAGGTTGCGATCATATGCCAGGTCGATCAGGTCCTGTTCGGCCGCCATCTCGATGGGATCGTCGCGGCGGGCGAGTTCGACATAGAGCCGGTCGCCGAAGATCGCCTGAAGCCGGTCGGCATAGGCTTTCGCCCGATCCGGCTGCCCCTCGGCGAACAGGCGGGCGATACCGCCCTCGCCACCGGCAGTCAGTGCGATCAGGCCCTTGCTGAACGTCTCCAGCGTGTCGAAGCCGACATGCGCGGCGAGTTCGATCGGGCGATCCAGATGCGCCGCCGACACCAGCGCGCACAGATTGTCATAACCGGTCACGTCCTGCGCATAGAGCGCGATCCAGTCGACCACCGCGCCGACATTGTCGGGCATGTCCGGACGCGCGATGCCCAGCATCGTGCCGATGACCGGCTGCACGCCTGTCTTCTTCGCGGCGTCCGAAAAGGCCATCGCGGCATAAAGACCGTTGCGATCCGTCAACCCGGCGGCGGGAAAGGCATTCGCCTTGGCCTGCGCCGCAATCGCCTTGGGATCGATCGCGCCGTCGAGCATCGTGAACGAGGAAAAGATGCGAAGCGGCACATATCCGGAATGCATTGCCCATCCCTACCCGACCGAGCGTGATTCGACCAGTGCGGAACCCGGCCGCCGGAACACTGCTCAAGCCGATCCGTTACGGCAACAGAAGGACTTATCCAGATCAGGGCGAATGAAGATGACCGATACCGACCGATCCTTTGCCACCTCCTTGCGGCCCGGCGCGGGTTGGGGTTGGATTTTGGCCTATGGCATCGTGTCGGCGCTGCTCGGGCTGGCCGCGTTCCTGTTTCCCGTTCCGGCGACCTTGGCCGCGACGCTGGTGATCGGGGCGTTCCTGATCGCATCGGGTCTGGTGTCGATCGGCGCAGGCATTTTCGGCAAGGGGCATGAGGGACGCGGCTATGCGATCGGGTTCGGCCTCGTAACGCTGATCATCGGACTGATCATGGCGTTCGAGCCCGCGACGGGTGCGATCTCGATCACGCTGCTCGTGGCGGTGTGGCTGGGCTTGCGCGGCGCGCTGGAGATCGGGCTGGGCGCGCGGATGCGGCGGCGGCGCGGGTGGATGATCGCGCTGGGGGTGCTGAACATTCTGCTGGCGCTGTTCGTACTGGCGACGCTGCCGTGGAGCGCGATGACGCTGCCGGGTTACATCCTGGGGCTGAGCTTCCTGTTCGGCGGGATCACCGCCATCGCCTCGGCGCTGGATCATAAGAAAGGCGCGAGCGCGTTTTCCATTTGAAGGTGTTGCGTGGCCTTCGACATCGCTCGGCTGAACGGAGATAGAGGCTAAAGCAACCCCTCGATATCCTTGACCATATCCTCGGGCTTGGTCGTCGGCGCATACCGCCCGAGCACCTGCCCATCCCGGCCGACGAGAAACTTGGTGAAGTTCCACTTGATCGCCTTCGTCCCCAGCACGCCCGGAGCTTCCGTCTTCAACCACTGGAACAGCGGATCGGCGTCGTCGCCATTGACGTCGATCTTCGCCATGACGGGGAAGCCGACATCATAGGTCAGCGAGCAGAAGCTCGCGATTTCCGCCGCATCGCCCGGCTCCTGTGCACCGAACTGGTTACAGGGAAAACCCAGCACGGTCAGGCCCTGCCCCTCGAAACGACGGTGCAGCGCCTCCAGTCCCTCATATTGCGGGGTGAAGCCGCATTTGGACGCGGTGTTGACGATCAGCAGCACGCGCCCCGCATAGCGCGCCATGTCCACGACCGAGCCATCCGCCGCCTTGACGGTAAAATCCGCGATACCGCTCATGCGTGCTTCCCCAGCAGATAGTCGAGATTGGCGCGGACGCCCGGCCATTCGCGGTCGATGATCGAATAGACGACGCTGTCGCGGATGCGGCCATCGGCCATCACCTGATGCCCGCGCAGCACGCCATCCTTTTTCGCACCCAGCCGCTCGATCGCCCGCTGGCTGCGCGCGTTGAGCGCGTCGGTGCGAATCTGAATCGCCTGGCACGCCATCGCCTCGAAGGCATGGCCCAGCAGCATCCGCTTCGCCTCGGTATTGACGCCGGTCCGCTGGACCCGGGTGGCGTAGAAGGTGCCGCCGATCTCCAGCCGTCGATGCTGCGGCGCAATCCGCATATAGCGCGTCGTACCGACCACCTCGCCGCCCGGCGTCTCGACCGTGAAGATCAGGGCGCGGCCGACGTCACGCTCCTTCAACGCCGCCGCCAGCCAGCGCTCGGGCGTCTTCATCATCGACACATTGGCGTAAAAGATGTTCCACAGGTCGCCTTCTCGCGCCGCCTCGACCAAAGCGGGCAGGTCGGCCTCGACAAAGGGGCGAAGCGTGACGTGGCGGCCGGTCAGCGTCGGCGTCTCGGTCCAGACGCTCATTGCAGGCGGCCTTCGTGCAGGCGAACCACCCGGTCCATCTTGAGCGCCAGCCGCTCGTTATGCGTCGCGACCAGCGCCGCAGAGCCCTCGCCGCGCACCAGCCGCAGGAACTCGGCCAGCACGATTTCGGAGGTATGCTCGTCCAGATTGCCGGTCGGCTCGTCGGCCAGCACCAAGGGCGGCTGGTTGGCGAGCGCGCGGGCGACGGCGACGCGCTGCTGCTCGCCGCCCGACAGCTGGCTCGGCCGATGGGTCAACCGGTGGCCCAGTCCCAGCGCGGTCAACAGTCCCTTGGCGCGCGCCTCGGCATCGGCGGGCAGCTTACCCTGGACGAGTTGCGGCAGGACGACATTCTCGATCGCGTTGAAGTCGGGCAGCAGATGGTGGAACTGATAGACGAAGCCCAGATGATCGCGCCGCGCGATGGTGCGGCCATGCGAGTCGAGCTTCGACACCTCCTCGCCCGCGATACGGATCGAACCGGAAAAACCGCCCTCCAGCAGGCCGACCGCCTGGAGCAGGGTCGATTTGCCCGAACCCGACGGCCCGAGCAGCGCCACGATCTCGCCCGGCGCGATGGCCAGGTCGACGCCGCGCAGCACCTCGATCGTCTGGCCGCCCTGCGTGAAGCTGCGCGACAATTCTCGGGTCGCCAGTACCGGCTCGGCGGCGTGGGGCTGGGCCACCGTTCCCATGCGGATGATCGGATCATTCATAGCGCAGCACCTGAACCGGGTCCGTGCTCGCCGCCTTCCAGGCGGGGTAGAGCGTGGCGAGGAAAGAGAAGACGAGCGCCATCGACGCGATCACGACGATCTCGACCGGATCGGTCTTGGACGGCAGCTCGGTGAGGTAGCGGATCGACGGGTCCCAGAGATTCTGCCCCGTCACGAACTGGACGAAGTTCACCACGCCCTGGCGATAGAACAGGAACACCGCGCCCAGCCCCAGCCCGGCGACCGTCCCCAACGCGCCGATGGTGGTGCCCACCGTCATGAAGATGCGCATCAGGCCACCCCGCGTCGCACCCATCGTCCGCAGGATCGCGATGTCGCGCGTCTTGGCGCGGACCAGCATGATCAGCGAGGACAGGATGTTGAACACCGCGACCAGGATGATGATCGACAGCACGGTGAACATCGCCACCCGCTCGACCGCCAGCGCCTCGAACAGCTGCGCGTTCATCGTCCGCCAATCGGCGATGACCGCACGGCCGCCCAGCTTGTCCGCCAGCGGGGCGAGGATCTGGCCCACCCGGTCGGCGTCGACCGTCTGTACTTCGACCATGCCGACCGTGTCGCCCATCAGCAGCAGGGTCTGCGCATCCTCAATGGGCATGATGACATAGGCCTTGTCATAGTCGTACACGCCGATCTCGAAGATGGCGCCGACCGTATAGCTGACGATGCGCGGCACCGTGCCGAACGGGGTCGTCTGCCCCTGCGGACTGATCAGCGAGATTTCCGAGCCGACCTGTGCGCCCAGCGCCTCGGCCAGGCGGCTGCCGATCGCGATGCGGCCGCTGCCCGGCGTGACGCTGTTCAGATTGCCCATGTTGATCTTGGAGCGGATGGCCGAGTTGCCACGGATGTCGGCGACGCGCATGCCGCGGACCAGCACCGCCTCGACCCGGCCGTTATAGCTGGACATCAGCGGCTGTTCGATCATCGGCACCGCGCTGGTGACGCCGGGCGTGGCGCGCGCATCACGCACGATGTCGCGCCAGTCGGGCAGGCGTCCGCCCACCCCCTGCACCACCGCATGGCCGTTGAGACCGACGATCTTGTCGAACAACTCGGCGCGAAAGCCGTTCATGACGCTCATGACGATGACGAGCGCGGCGACGCCCAGCATGACCGCGACCAGGCTGATCGAGGCGACCAGGAAAATGAACGCCTCTCCCTTGCCCGGCAGCAGATAGCGCCGGGCGATCATCCGTTCATAACGTGACAGGATCATTGATGTCCGATCGATCCATGGAGAAACTGAAAAGCCCAAGGGCTGTACGGGCGGCGCCCGGTGCTGGCAATGCCGCGCCCGGTCCGCGCTGGCAAACGGCCGACCCGCCCCATTGTTGCGCGCGCGCCACACAAGCGGCGCAATCGTAGCAAGGATGCCGCAAGAGGGATGACAAGCGGCCCTGCCGTGCCGTACCACAATCTCACTGAGACACAGGCAGCAACGGCCGTGGTTCGGGGATTGCTCCAACGCTCACCCAACGAGGTTGATGCGGGAGCGGAAAAAGGGGGCTGACGAGCGATCGTCACGCAGGCGCCCGGATCGGAAACGGTCCGGGCGTTTGGCATTTCCGGCACGATCACATGCCATCCCTCGAAAAGCCGCCGGAACCGGCTGGGAAACGGGGAGCTTCCAAACTTCCGTCCCCAGATGCCGGCCCGGCGCCCGTTCACGGGACTGTCGCTATACCAGATCAAGATGAACCGAATGTGGACGGGTCGGGTGATTCGGCCTTTTCAATCCTCCCCATCTCGGATGGGGAGGGGGACCGCTCGCGTCAGCGAGGGGTGGAGGGGCAAGCGACGCTCGCGAACATCCCTGCCCCTCCACCACCGGGCTGACGCCCGGCGGTCCCCCTCCCCAAGCAAGCTTGGGGAGGAATTGATCAGAACGACTTGGAAATCGTGAACCCGTAGGTCCTCGGATCGCCCGGCTGCCCCACGATCAGCCCCGTCGACCCCGACTGGGTCGCCAGCAATTCATAGTAATTGTGATCGAACAGGTTACGCACCCAGACAAAGGCGTTCCAGCTGCCCGGCGCCTTGAACCCGGCGCGTATGTTGGACAGGCTGTAACCATTGATATCGGTATAGGCCGAACGCGACGGGTTGGACGAGAATTTCGACCGGTAACTGCCGTCGTAACCCAGGTAGAATTGCCCCTCGGTCCCCGCCACGGTCGCAGGCAGGTCATACTCCGCACCATAGGAAAAGGCCCAGCGCGACACGCCCGGCAGCCACTGGCCCGAGATGTCGCAATAGGGCAGCGACGCCCCCGGCGTGCCCGCCGCCGCCGGGGTGCCGACGATCTGGCCGTTCACCACCGGCAGCGCGGTGCCCCCCGACAGCTCGGGCGGGCATGGCGCATTGGTGAAGCGGGTATAGCGCGCGTCGGTAAAGGCCGCATTGGCATAGACGTTGAACCGGCTGGTCGGACGGAAGGCCGAGTCGATCTCCACCCCGCGCGTCCGCACGCGGCCCGCATTGGCCAGATAGCCGCGCAGGACGTTGACCTGGAGGTTGTTCACCGTCGCCTGATAATCGCCGATCTCGGTCCAGAAGCCCGCGATGTTCACGGTCGCGCGGCGGTCGGCGAACTGGGTCTTCAGCCCCAGCTCGAAATGATTGACCTTTTCGGGACGCACCGTCTGCGTCGCCAGGATCGGGTTGTTCTGCGCATCGAGCGGCAAGCCCGACAGGTTGATGCCGCCCGACTTATAGCTGCGCGCATAGGTCGCATAATAATGGACGTTCGGGTTGAACTCATAGGCGACGGTCAGATCGCCCGACAGGTTCCAGTTGGTGAAGGACGGCGTGTAATTCTGCGGCGCGAGAACCCCGCGCTGGTCGCTGGTCAGCGTGGTCGAACCCGCCCCGTTGGTCACCAGCGAGACATAGGAGCCATCCTTGCGATCGTAATTGAGCCGCAAGCCGGGTGAGACCGACAGGCGATCGTCGACATGCCAGGTCAGCTTGCCGAACAGGGCGGCCGAGGTGTTCGTAAAGCCGATCGTGTTGCGCGAGGTCAGGCCGTTCAGCGTCGCCGGATTGCGACCGCCTGCACTGGTCGGGTTCAGCAGGAAGGCGCTCGCCGCCGGTCCCTGGACCTGAAGCCCCTGCGTGTCGATCGACTGCCAGAAATAAAAGGCGCCCAATACATAATCGAGCGTCCGCTTGCCGTTCGACGCAATGCGCAGTTCCTGGGTCACCTGGCTTTGCTGCGACGGATTGGCCGAGACGGTGGTGATGGGCAGGCCGATGAAGTCGCGGTCGTTCGACGGGTCCCAATGCCAGAAGCGCCAGGCCGACACGCTGGTCAGCGTCGCGTCCCCCACATCCCAGTTCGCAACCAGCGACAGACCGCCCAGTTCCTGCCTGGCGCGCAGATCGGTATCGACATCGGTCAGCCGGTCGAAGGCATTGGTCGACGGCACGGTATAGCCCTGCGCCGCCGCCAGTGCGGCATATTGCCGGTTGAGTGGGCGCTGCGTCGCCCCCACCCGCGCATAATATTGGACGCAGCAATTGGGGTTCTGCCGCGCATAATCGCCCGACAGGGTCAGGTCGAGCGTCGGTGTCGCGTGCCAGAGAAACTGGCTGCGCAGCGACAGATTGTCCTGGCTGTTCTGCCATTCCTGCTGGCGCGTATTGTAGATGGTACCGCGCCGCGTGGTGATCGAGGTCGACAAGCGGACCGCCACCTTGTCGTCGACCAGCGGACCGGACACCGACGCCTTGCCCTGGAAGAAGTCGTAATTGCCCGCGCTCAGTTCGACCCGCGCCTCGGGCGTGAAGCTCGGCGGACGGGTGATGATGTTGATCGCGCCCGCCGTGGTGTTCTTTCCATAGAGCGTGCCCTGCGGCCCGCGCAGCACCTCGATCCGCTCGGTATCGGTGAAGTCGAACGTCGCCGAGGCGATGCGGCTGTAATAGACCTGATCGACATAGATGCCGACGCCCTGTTCGATCCCGTCATTGGTCAGCCCGAACGGCGCGCCCAGCCCGCGGATATTGGCGGCGGAATTGCGCGGGTTGGTCGAGTAGAATTGCAGCGTCGGCTGGATCTGGGTCAGGCGATTGACATTGTACGTCCCCGTCTCGGCCAGCGCGGTGCCGCCGATCACCGACATGGCGATGGGCACCGACTGGATCGTCTCGGCCCGGCGGCGCGCGGTGACGACGACATCGCCCCCGCCCTGCTGCGCGGTGCCCAGCCGTCCTTCGTCGCGCCGGGGCTGGGGGGTCTGCTGTTCGGCATTCGGATCGGCTTGCGGATTGGCAGCGGCGGTCGTCTGCGCCGCCAGGATCAAGGCCAGGGTCAAGGACATGGAAGCTCCCCTTTTGATTTCATCTCCTATTCACACATCGTTCTAGTAGGCATTCAAGCCCGCCATGGCTTGGGATGAGCGAAGATTTGCTTTTCGATCCTCAAACGCTCTTGAAGCGCATTCCGTATGAACCATATCGGTTCGCGTGCGGTGCCGGTATCGGGCCGCACGGATAGGTCGAACCGCCCCGCGCCGGAGTGGATCGGCCGATCCCGTTTCAATTCGCTTCTGATGGAGGTTTTGACATGCGTATCGACCTGACTCCGTATCGCCGCTCGACCATCGGCTTCGACCGGCTGTTCGATCTGCTGGAGGCCAATTCGCGGGCCGCTTCGGCGGAGAATTATCCCCCCTTCAACCTCGAGCGTCTGGCCGACGACCGATACCGCATCACGTTGGCGGTGGCCGGTTTCGCGCGTGACGAGATCGAGATCACCGCGCAGCAGAACATGCTGCTCGTCACCGGCAAGAAGGATGACAAGGCGAACTCGCCCAACTTCCTGCATGTCGGCATCGCCAATCGCTCGTTCGAGCGGCGCTTCGAACTGGCGGACTTCGTGTTCGTCGAGGATGCGCGCCTGAACGACGGCCTGCTCGTCATCGACCTCGTTCGCGAGGTGCCCGAGGCGATGAAGCCCAAGACGATCGCGATCAAGACGGGCCAGCCGCTCGCCGCGGTGGAGCATCACGCCGGTGAGGCCGACGAGGCCAAGGCGGCGTAAGCAAGCTCGACGTCTTTCCCTCCCTAAAGACGTCGCGGGGCGTCCGGACCGACGGGTCCGGGCGCCTTTTGTTTGGAGCTGAGCGCATAGAGCTAGCCCTGCTCCTCGCCAGGCTCGCTTAGGGAGGCGGACCATCGCGCCAGCGATGGTGGTGGGGCGATGACGGACCGGCCATGCCCCTCCACCACGCCCTTCGGGCGCGGTCCCCCTCCCCGAGCGAAGCTCAGGGAGGAATAGATTTGCTCCCGTTCACGCCCCGCCCAAAAGAAAAACCCCGCCTCCATCATCTGGGGGCGGGGTTCTTAAATCACACCAACCGGCTCTGCTTGACCGCCGCTTCGATGAAGCTGGCGAAGAGCGGGTGCGGGTCGAAGGGCTTGGACTTCAGTTCGGGGTGGAACTGCACGCCGACGAACCAGGGATGGTCCGGCCGCTCGACGATTTCGGGCAGCGTGCCGTCGGGCGACATGCCGCTGAACACCAGGCCGCCCTTTTCCAGCGCGTCCTTATAGGTGGTGTTCACCTCATAGCGGTGACGATGCCGTTCCGAGATGTCTTCGCCGCCATAGATCGACGCGACGACGCTGTTGCCCGCCAGCTTGGCGTCATAGGCACCCAGGCGCATCGTGCCGCCCATGTCGCCGCTGGCCTCGCGCTTCTCCAGACCGTCGCGGCCCATCCACTCGGTGATGAGGCCGACGATCGGCTCGGAGGTCGGACCGAACTCGGTCGAGGAGGCGTCGGCGATGCCCGCCAGGTTCCGCGCGCCTTCGACGCAGGCCATCTGCATGCCGAAGCAGATGCCGAAATAGGGCACGCGACGTTCGCGAGCGAAGCGCACCGCCTCGATCTTGCCCTGCGCGCCGCGCTCGCCGAACGCGCCGGGGACCAGGATGGCGTGGCAGGGTTCCAGCTGCTGCGCGATTTCGCTCTCGTCGCCCTCGAACAGCTCGGCGTCGATCCAGCGGATATGGACCTTCACCTTGTTGGCGATGCCGCCATGCACCAGCGCTTCGTTCAGCGACTTGTACGCGTCCTGCAGGCCGACATATTTGCCGACCACGCCGATCGTCACTTCGCCTTCCGGGTTGACCAGACGGTCGACGATCTCGGTCCAGCGCGACAGATCGGGCGCACCCTCGGGCTCGATACCGAAGGCGCGGAGCACTTCCGAATCGAGACCTTCGGCATGGTACTGGAGCGGCACCGCATAGATGCTCTTGGCGTCCAGCGCCGGGATCACGGCCGAGGGCGGCACGTTGCAGAACAGGCCGATCTTGGCACGATCCGAGGCGGGCAGCGGATGCTCGCAGCGGCAGACCAGCACGTCAGGAGCGACGCCCAGCGCCGCGATCTCGCGCACCGAATGCTGGGTCGGCTTGGTCTTCAGCTCGCCTGCCGCCGCGATGTACGGCACCAGCGTGACGTGGATGCTGATCGACTTGCCGCGGCCCAGCTCGTTCTTGAGCTGGCGGATCGCCTCGATGAAGGGCAGCGACTCGATATCGCCGACCGTCCCGCCGATCTCGCAGAGGATGAAGTCGATCTCCTTGCCGTTCTCGTCGAGCGTATCGGCCTTGGCGAACGCCTTGATCGCATCGGTGACGTGCGGGATCACCTGGACGGTGGCACCCAGATAGTCGCCGCGCCGCTCGCGCTCGATGATCGTCTTGTAGATCCGGCCCGAGGTCACATTGTCCGACTGGCGCGAAGACACGCCGGTGAACCGCTCATAGTGACCCAGGTCGAGATCGGTCTCGGCCCCATCGTCGGTCACATAGACTTCGCCATGCTGATACGGGCTCATCGTGCCCGGATCGACGTTGAGATAGGGATCGAACTTGCGGATGCGAACGCTGTAGCCGCGTGCCTGCAAGAGAGCCGCAAGAGAGGCCGCCATGAGGCCTTTGCCGAGCGACGAAACCACGCCGCCGGTGATGAAGATATACCGCGCCATGGGAAGAATCGCCTAGCTTGGATGGGGTGGATACGACAACAGCAAAGATGCGCGCCGCCGGAAAATATCGGCGGCGCGTTGGCCTATGCTGCGATGGAAACGAGGTTTAGCGGGCGAGCGGAACCGCCGAATTGTCCGCCGGGGCCTGGGCAGGAGCCGCACCGGTCGGGACCGGGGCGGGCGCGGGCTGGGTGATGGGCGCCTGAGTCGCGGGCGTGCGAGCCAGCGAGGTATCGATGGCGGGCGCGCCGCGCGTCGCGGCCAGTACGGCCAGCAGGATCGAGAAGCCGACGAACGCAGTCGCCAGCACCGCCGTCGCACGGCTGAGGAAGTCCGCCGCGCCGCGCGCCGACATCAGCCCCGACGGGCTGCCCCCCATGCCCAGACCGCCGCCTTCCGACCGCTGCATGAGGATCACCGTGACCAGGGTCGCGGCGATGATGGCGTGGATGACGAGCAGAAATGCGAACATGAGGCGCGTATGATCCCGAACAAGGGGTGTGCGAAAGCGCGCACATAGGCGACGTACGTGGCGGGATCAACCATGCGGCTGGCCGACGCCCCCTTCCCTGCCATCCGATGGGCTGAAAAGGTTCCGGAAAATCCCTGACCCAAGTTGTTCATCTCATCGGAACAGGAGTGAAACCACCGCGGATAAGCGGCGTTATGACAACGAAACAACGCCCGGCAAAGCCCGGCACAGCCATTGGAATCGCCATCGTGTCCAACCCGCACGACCCGCAGTCGCTGTTCGCCTGGATGAGCGCCCTTGTCGATTATGTCCGGTCGGGCGAACCCGATCTGACCAATCGGCAAATGGCTTTGCTGCTCGTCGTATATCTTCGCCCCGGCCCCCATACGGTACGCGGTTTGGCGCGCGCCTTGAACGTCTCGAAACCTGTCGTTACCCGCGCCTTGAATAGACTGGGAACGCTGGGCTATCTGCGCCGCCAACGCGATGATAGCGACAAGCGTAACATCTTTGTCGCCAGGACACCTGAAGGGGCGGACTTTCTTGAAGAATTCGGACATTTCATCGGCGCTGGCGACGCCCCAGCCCTCCAGCGGGCCAACGCGTAAGAGCTTCGCCCTGCAGGGACGCACCGTCGGGCTCGACCCGCGCACCCATGCGGTTCGCCCCGATCTGGCCGATGTCCGGCTCGCTGAATACGTATTCGCGCCCCATTATGCCGCGCCCCTGCCCTACAGGACCCACGCGCCGGTGACACTGCGCGAGGGACGTGCCACGAACAGTACGGTCCTGGCCGAGTTGCGGTCGGGCGAGACGTTCGAGGTTCTGGAACTGGCGGGCGGCCATGCCTGGGGCATCGCGCCGAATCTCGGGCTGGTCGGCTATTGCGATGCGGGGCTGTTGGAGCGGGTGCAGTGACGAAGACGGTATTCATCGATGGCGGCGCGGGCACGACCGGGCTGGAGATCGCCGACCGGCTGGCGGGGCGCCCCGACCTGTCGATCCTGACCCTGCCCGATGATCGCCGCAAGGACGCCGACGCGCGCCGCGAAGCGATCAACGACGCCGATTTCGTCATCCTCTGCCTGCCCGACGATGCCGCGCGCGAGGCGGTGTCGCTGATCGCCAATGACCGGACCCGCGTGGTCGATGCCTCGACCGCGCACCGGACCGCCTCGGGCTGGGTCTATGGTTTCGCCGAGCTGGAGCCGGAGCAGCAGGACAGAATCGCCGCGGCGCGGTTCGTGTCCAATCCCGGCTGCTATCCGACCGGCTTCCTCGCCGTCGTCCGCCCGCTGGTGCGCGCCGGGATCATTCCGGCGGACTTCCCGGTGACGGTCAATGCCGCCTCGGGCTATTCGGGCGGCGGCAAGGCGATGATCGCCGAATATGAGACCGCCACCGAGCGCGCCTTCCGCCCCTATGGCCTGAGCCTCGCGCACAAGCACGCGCCGGAGATGCAGCGTCATTCGGGCCTGACCCATGCGCCGATCTTCGCGCCTGCCGTGGTCGACACCTATCGCGGCATGGTCGTCGAGGTGCCCCTGCCCCTTTACGCGCTGCCGGGCGCGCCCTCGCTCGACCGCGTGACGCAGGCGCTGGTCGAGGCCTATGCCGACAGCCGCATCGTGCGTTTTTCGGCGGATGCCGTAGCGGCGGTGAATATCGAGGAAAATGCCGGAACCGACCGGATGACCTTGCGTGTCTGCGGCAATGCGGCCACGGGACAGGCGCGACTGATCGCCACGCTCGACAATCTGGGCAAGGGTGCCGGGGGTGCGGCGGTCCAGAACCTGAATATCATGGCCGGGCTCGATCCGACCGCCGGCCTCGTGCTCTAAGGAGACGTCATGACGCGCAATCCCGTTGGCAAGCTGCTGCTGTTCGGCGCGACCGGCGACCTGTCGCAGCGGATGCTGCTGCCCTCGCTGTTCAACCTGCATTCGGACGGGCTGCTGCCCGAGGGGCTGACGATCACCGGCACCGCCCGGTCGGATCATGACGATGCCAGCTTCCGTGCGTTCGCGGCCAAGGCGCTCGACACCTTCCTGCCGGACGACCGCAAGGACGCCGACAAGATCGCCAGCTTCCTGGAGCGCGTGCAGTATCAGGCGCTCGACGCCTCCTCGACGGACGGCTTCCCGGCGCTGGCGGAGAAGGTCGGCGACGTGTCGAACGGCCTCGCCATCTATCTGTCGACCGCGCCCAGCCTGTTCGAGTCGACCATCAAGGGCCTCGAATCGGTCGGCCTGGCGGGCGATACGGTGCGGATCGGTCTGGAAAAGCCGCTCGGCTACGATCTCTCTTCGTCCAAGGAGATCAACGACGCGGTCGCCTTCGGCTTCCCCGAGGAGCGGACCTTCCGCATCGACCATTATCTGGGCAAGGAAACCGTCCAGAACATTCTGGCACTGCGCTTCGGCAATTTCTTCTTCGAGCCGATCTGGAACGCGCACGGCATCGACAATGTGCAGATCACCATCGCCGAGACGGTCGGTCTGGAGGATCGCGCGGGCTATTACGAGGGCGCAGGCGCGCTGCGCGACATGGTGCAGAACCATATCCTCCAGTTGCTCGCGCTCGTCGCGATGGAGCCGCCCGCGCGCTATGACGGCACCGCGATCCGCGACGAAAAGGCCAAGGTCTTCCGCTCGCTGCGCCTGATGACGCCCGAGGAAGTGCCCAACAACACCGTCACCGGCCAATATGCCGATGGCGCCGTCGGCGGCAAGATCGTCGGTTCCTATGCCGACGAGCTGGGCAAGCCGTCCAAGACCGAGACCTTCGTCGCGATCAAGGCGCATGTCGACAATTGGCGCTGGCAGGGTGTGCCCTTCTACCTGCGCACCGGCAAGCGCATGGCCGCGCGCCGGTCCGAGATCGCGATCCAGTTCAAGCCCGTACCGCACTCGATGTTCGCGGGGCGCGGCGGCCTGCTCCAGCCCAACACGCTGGTCATCCGCCTGCAGCCCGAGGAATATATCCAGCTGCTGGTGATGGCGAAGGAGCCGGGCCTCGACCGCGACGGCATCCGCCTGCGCGAAGTCCCGCTGAACCTGTCGCTCGACGCCGAGTTCGCAGGGACCCGCCGCCGCATCGCCTATGAGCGGCTGCTGCTCGACCTGATCGAGGGCGACCAGACACTGTTCGTCCGTCGCGACGAGGTGGAGGCGCAATGGACCTGGATCGACGCGATCCGCGCCGGTTGGGACGCCAACGACGTCAAGCCCAAGACCTATCCGAGCGGCAGCTGGGGCCCCTCCTCCGCCATCGCGCTGACCGAGCGTGACGGGGTGCACTGGCAGGACGACTGATCGCCGCCGCCCCGGTCGCGAGGGCGAAGACTTTGGCGCGATATGGCCCGTCCGTGCGGCGGGTCCTATCTTGCGCCCCGAATATCTAGGACAGGATGACATGACCGACGAAATCGAATGGTGGGATTATGAAGACACCACCGAAATGGCGAACGCGCTGGCGGGCGACATCCAGTTCATCATCGAAAGCGCGATCGAAGCGCGCGGCGCGGCGGTGATCGCGCTGTCGGGCGGCAAGACGCCGATCCCGGTCTATGAGAAGCTGGCCCAGGCCAAGCTCGACTGGAAGCGCGTGACCATCGTCCCCGCCGACGAGCGCGTCGTGCCGCTGGGCGATCCGCTGTCCAACGTCACCATGATCGGCAAGATCTTCCTGCCCAAGGGCGCGCGCGTCATGCCGATCGTGCCGCAGGCGACGTCGGACTATAAGGCCGCCGGCCGCTCGGCCGATGCACTGATGCAGGAACTGCACTGGCCGCTCGACCTGGTGCTGCTGGGCATGGGCGCGGACGGGCACACCGCATCGATCTTCCCCGGCCCCGACTATGACGAAGCGCTCAACGGCCCCAAGGAGCGCCGCGCGCTGGGCCTGATGCCCGACCCGCTGCCGCCCGAAGCACCGGTCGCGCGCGTGACGCTCAGCCGGGCGGGCATCGTCTCGGCCCGTTCGATCATGTTCGCCATCTCGGGCCCCGCCAAGAAGAAGGTGCTGGAAGACGCGATCAAGGAAGGCGCATCCTCGCCTTATCCGGTCGGGCGCGTCCTGGCCGAAGTCGAATTGCCGATCGACATCCACTGGAGCGAGCAATGAGCCTCAACGCCGCCGTCTCTGCCGTCACCGACCGGGTCATCGAACGCTCGCGTCCGGGCCGCCAGGCCTATCTTGACCTGATCGCGCATGAGGCCGAGACGGCGGTGCGCCGCCCCAATCTGGGCTGCGCCAACCTCGCCCATGCCTATGCCGGGACCGAGGAAGACCGCGACGCCATGAAGGCGGATCGGGGCATGAATATCGGCATCGTGTCGGCCTATAACGACATGCTGTCCGCCCACGCCGTCTATTATCGCTATCCCGAACTGATGAAGGTCTGGGCGCGCGAAGTCGGCGCGACCGCGCAGGTGGCGGGCGGCGTGCCCGCCATGTGCGACGGCGTGACGCAGGGCTATGCGGGCATGGAACTGTCGCTGTTCAGCCGCGACACCATCGCGCTGTCGACGGCGGTCGCGCTGAGCCACGGCACCTTCGAGGGTGCCGCCCTGCTCGGCATCTGCGACAAGATCGTGCCCGGCCTGCTGATGGGTGCGCTGCGCTTCGGCCATCTGCCGATGATCCTGGTCCCCGGCGGTCCGATGCCGACCGGCCTTCCCAACAAGCAGAAGGCCGCCGTCCGCGAAGCCTTTGCCGAGGGCAAGGCGGGCCGCGACGAACTGTTGGACGCCGAGATCGCGGCCTATCATTCGAAGGGCACCTGCACCTTCTACGGCACCGCCAACACCAACCAGATGATGATGGAGGTGATGGGCCTGCACATGCCGGGCGCTGCCTTCGTCAATCCGGGCACCAAGCTGCGCCAGGAACTCAGCCGCGCCGCCGTCCATCGCCTCGCCGCGATCGGCCAGCGTGGCGACGATTATCGCCCGCTGGGGGCTTGCGTCGATGAGAAGGCCATCGTCAACGCGGCGGTCGGTCTACTGGCGACCGGCGGCTCGACCAACCATCTGATCCACCTGCCCGCCATCGCGCGCGCGGCGGGAATCATCATCGACTGGGAGGATATGGACCGCCTGTCGGCCGCCGTGCCGCTGATCGCGCGCGTCTATCCCAACGGCTCGGCCGATGTGAACGGGTTCGAGGCGGCGGGCGGCATGCCCTATGTCATCCGCGAACTCCTGTCCGCCGGGCTGCTCCACCGCGACATCATGACGGTGGCGGGCAAGGACCTGTCCGATTACGGCCAGACGGCGGTCATCGCGGATGACAAGCTCAGCTGGACCCCGGTCGGCGACAGCGGCGACGAGACGATCCTGCGCCCCGCCGCCGCGCCCTTCTCGGCCGATGGCGGCATGCGCATCCTGTCGGGCAATCTCGGCCGCGCCTGCATCAAGGTGTCGGCGGTCGAGCGCGAACGCTGGATCATCGAGGCGCCTGCCCGCGTCTTCTCCGACCAGTCCGAAGTCCAGGCCGCGTTCAAGGCGGGCGAGCTGGAGCGCGACGTGGTGGTCGTGGTCCGTTTCCAGGGCCCCAAGGCGAACGGGATGCCGGAGTTGCACAAGCTGACCCCGCCGCTGGGCGTGCTCCAGAACCGGGGCTTCAAGGTCGCGCTGGTCACCGACGGCCGCATGTCGGGCGCCAGTGGCAAGGTGCCCTGCGCCATCCATCTCAGCCCCGAGGCGATCGGCGGCGGCGCGATCGGCCTCATCCGCGACGGCGACATCGTCCGTCTGGACGCGGTTGATGGCACGCTGAACGCGCTGGTCGATCCGGTGGAATGGGCCGCGCGCGAGCAGGCGGCGACGCCCGCCCCGGCACAGGGCATGGGCCGCGAGCTGTTCGCGCTGTTCCGCCAGGCCGCCGACGAAGCCGAGAAGGGCGCATCGCCCATTCTCGCGGGCGCCGGCCTGTAAAAATATAAGGGGGAGGACATCATGGAAATCGTAGCCGTCGACATCGGGGGCACGCATGCGCGTTTCGCGATCGCCGAGGTCGAGAATGGCCGGGTGGTCAAGCTGGGCGAGCCGTGTACGCAGAAGACCGCCGAGCACGCCTCGCTCCAGACCGCGTGGCAGGCGTTCGAGGCGCATCTGGGCCGTCCGCTGCCCAAGGCCGCCTCGCTCGCCATTGCCTCGCCGATCACCGGCGACGTGATCCGCATGACCAACAATCCCTGGGTCATCCGCCCCTCGCTGATCCCTGAGCGGCTAGGTGCGGACGTCTATACGGTCATCAACGATTTCGGCGCGGTCGGCCATGCCGTCGCGCAGGTGCCGGAGGAGGACTTCCTCCATATCTGCGGCCCCGAGGAGCCGATGCCCGCCAACGGCGTCGTCACCGTCTGCGGCCCCGGCACCGGCCTGGGCGTCGCGCAGGTCCTGCTGACGCCCGAGCGTTACCATGTCATCGAGACCGAGGGCGGGCATATGGACTATGCCCCGCTCGACGGCATCGAGGATGCGATCCTGAAGCGCCTGCGCCGCACCTATACCCGCGTATCGTGCGAGCGGATCTGCTCGGGACCCGGCATCGTCGCCATCTATGAGACGCTCGCCACGCTGGAGGGCCGTGCGGTGCCCAGCCGCGACGATCGCGAAATCTGGACCGAGGCGCTGGAGGGCACCGATTCGATCGCGCTGGCCGCGCTCGACCGTTTCTGTCTCGCGCTCGGCGCGGTCGCGGGCGACTTCGCGCTGGCGCAAGGCGCCAAGACCGTCGTGATCGCGGGCGGCCTCGGCTACCGGATCAAGGACAAGCTGCTGCGTTCGGGCTTCGACCAGCGCTTCGTCGCCAAGGGCCGGTTCCAGTCGCTGATGGCGCGTATCCCCGTCAAGCTCATCACCCATCCCCAGCCCGGCCTGTTCGGTGCAGCCGCGGCCTTTGCCCAGGAGCATTCATGACCGACATCGCCACCATCATGCGCACCAGCGCGGTCATCCCCGTGCTGGTCATCGACGACGCCGCTACCGCCAAGCCGCTGGCCGAGGCGCTGGTCGCGGGCGGGCTGAAGGTGCTGGAGGTGACGCTGCGCACCCCCGCCGCGCTGGAGGCGATGGCCGAAATGAAGAAGGTGCCCGGCGCGATCGTCGGTGCCGGCACCGTCGTCAACGAGCAGCAGCTGCGCGACGTGGCGGATGCGGGCGCCGAGTTCATCGTCTCGCCCGGCCTGACCGATCGTCTCGGCGCGGCGGTGATCGAGAGCGGCATCCCCTATCTGCCCGGTATCGCCAATGCGGGCGACATCATGCGCGGGCTGGACCTGGGCCTGACCCATTTCAAGTTCTTCCCCGCCGAGACGAGCGGCGGCCTGAAGGCGCTGAAGGCGCTGGCCGCGCCCTTCTACCAGGCGCGCTTCTGCCCGACCGGCGGCATCACCGAGGCGAGCGCGCCCGACTGGCTGGCCTTCGACCGCGTGCTGTGCGTCGGCGGCAGCTGGGTGACGGGCGGATCGATGGCCGATGTGGAGGCCAAGGCCCGCGCGGCGGCAGCGCTGCGGGGTTGATAGGTCCGGGGCTGCCCCTCCACCATCGCTGATGCGATGGTCCCCCTCCCCATCTGCGATGGGGAGGATTTGGCGGTCCCCCTCCCCAAGCTATGCTTGGGGAGGGGGACCGCCGCGAAGCGGTGGTGGAGGGGCAGTATCGTCCACCGCCCCGACCAACCACTGCCGAAACGCCTTCATCGCCAGCCCTTCCTTCCGCGACAGCAATCGCGTCAGCCAGTACCGCCCGGCATCGATTTCCACATCGAATGGCTGAACCAACCGCTCATTCGTCAACTCGCGCCCGAACATAGCCGTCGGCGCGAGCGCGACACCCAGCCCCGCCATCGCCGCCGTCACCATCAAGGCCGAACTGTCGAACATGGGTCCACGCAGTGCCGGTGCCGGGACGCCTGCTGCGGCGAACCAGCTTTCCCATTCGCTGACCCGATAGGACCGCAACAACCGCTCCCGCGCCAGATCGCCCGGCTCCCTCAACCGCGCGGCCACCAGGGGCGCGCAAAGCGGCGTCAGCGGTGCGGCCATCAGCGGCTCGGCATGGGTGCCATGCCAGGCCCCGTCGCCGAAGCGGATCGCGTAGTCCAGCCCCTCCCCCGCCAGATCGACTCGGTTGTTGTTGATCGACACGCGAACATCGATGTGCGGATGGGTCGCCGCAAAAGCGTCCAGTCGCTCGAGCAGCCATCCGGTCGCGAAAGTCCCCACCACCCCGATGTTCAGCACATATTGGAAACGGCCGTCGGCAAACCGGTCGAGCGTCGCCCCGATCCGGTCGAACGTCTCGGCCAGGACCGGCACCAGCGCCTGTCCGTCATCGGTCAGCGCCAGTCCTCTCGGCAGACGATGGAACAGCCGCGCGCCCAGTCTCTTTTCCAGTGCCGCGACCTGATGGCTGACCGCCCCCTGGCTGACACACAGTTCGATCGCGGCGCGCGTGAAGTTCAGATGCCGCGCCGCCGCCTCGAAGGCTCGCAGGGCGTTGAGGGGAAGCTGTGCGCGGTCCATGCCCCATCATGAAATCCGCTCATGGCTGTGTCGAGGGAAGATGCTTTGTCGTGCGGAGCAAAGCGATCCATCCTGCCGGGCAAGGAGACACGCCATGCTCGCCAGACCGACCCTGCTCTCGCTGATCGCCATCGTCACCGCGCCCGCCATGCCGCAAACGCCCGATCCGCTGACCAAACCGATCGTGACCGAGCACACGGCGGAATGGCTCGCACCGCGCCCGCCGGTGAAGGTCTTCGGCACCACCTATCTGGTCGGCTTTGGCGGTTTGAACGTCGCGCTGATCGATACGGGCCAAGGCCTGATCCTGATCGACGGCGCGCTGCCCCAGGCCGCACCTTCGATCTTGGCCAATGTCGCCAAGCTCGGCTTCCGCCCGCGCGACATCAAATATATTCTCAGCACGGAGCCGCATTTCGACCATGCGGGCGGTCTCGCCGCGCTCGCGCGCGACACCGGTGCCACGGTCGTCGCCAGCCCCCGGGGCGCGCAAGGGTTGCGCACCGGGCGGCTGGCCATGGACGATCCGCAGCGTGGGTATGACAGTCGCTTTCCGCCCGTCAGCACGGTGAAGGTCCTGCGCAACGGCGAGCGACTGACCTTGGGCAACACCATTGTCACCGCGCGGGCGACGCCGGGCCATACCATGGGCAGCACGAGTTGGAGTTGGCGTGCCTGCGAAAGCCAGCGGTGCAAGGCGATCGTCTTCGCCGCCAGCCTGAACCCGGTATCCACCGACGATTATCGCTTCTCCGCCCCGACGAACAAGGCGGTGGTCGCGGCCTTTGCGCGCGGTCAGGCGGCGATGCGCGCCCTGCCTTGCGACATTCTGATCACCGCCCATGCCGATCAGGACGGCGCGACCAGCCGGTTCCTGACGACGCCGGGCGCTTGCCGCGCCTATGCGTCGTCGTCACAGCGCAAACTCTCCCAGCGCCTCAGGCAAGAGGCGCGCTGATCGTCACATCTCGCCGCGCTGGCGGCGGATCGCGTACCATTTCTGCACATTGGCATTATGCTGCGCCAGCGTGTCGGCGAACACATGGCCGCCCGATCCGTCCGCCACGAAATACAGCGCCTTGCTGTCCGCCGGGTTCAACACCGCGTCGATCGAGGCACGACCCGGATTGGCGATCGGACCCACCGGCAGGCCGGGGCTGGCATAGGTGTTGTAGCCGTTCTTGGCATGGAGTTCGGACCGCAGGATGCGACGGCCGAGGGGACGCCCCTTGGTGATCGGATAGATCACCGTCGGATCGGCCTGAAGCGGCATGCCGATGCGCAGACGGTTGCCATAGACCGCCGCGACCGTCCGCCGTTCGGACGGCTTGCCGGTTTCCTTCTCGACGATCGAGGCGAGGATGATCGCTTCCTGCGGCGTCTTGACCGCGATACCCGGCTTCCGGTCGGCCCACGCCTGGGCGAGATAGGTCTTCATCGCCTTCTGCATCCGCGCAACGATCGCGGCACGGGTATCGCCCTTCTGATAGGCATAGCTGTCGGGCAGGACCGAACCCTCGGCAGGAACGGGCACATCGCCGGTCAGGCCATCGGCCCGCATCAGGGCGTCATGGACGAGGACCGAGGGATAACCCTCGGGCACCGGCACCAGCCGCTGACGCACCTTGCCCTCCTGGAGCAGGGTCAGGACATCATGCACGCTGGCATGTTCGGGGATGGCATATTCGCCCGCCTTGATCGCCCCGCCGTCGCCGAAGACCCGTGCGTACAGGCGAAAACGACCGGCCGAACGGATCGCCCCTGCCTTTTGCAGTTCATTGGCGGCACGCGCCAGGCTCGCCCCCTCGGGCACAACGACCGCGAGCGGCTTGTCCGCCGGACCGTTACCCGCCCAGTCATGCGCGACCCAGGCGAAGACGGCGATGCCGATCAGCCCCAGCAGCAACCCGATACAGCCGACCTTGCGCATATCTCACCCGGTTTTTGACGAGGGCGCAGTGCCCCGGACATGGAACAACCCCGGCACCGATCCGGGTCCGCTTTGCTGGCCGCCCGATGGCGCGGGCTTGAGCGTTTTGCAAGCGGACCCGGCGGTGGCCGGGGTTTTCTTTGGATAAGCCCATCCTCCGTTCGCACTGAGCGAAGTCGAAGTGCAGGCCCTGAACTCACCCCGTATCCCGTGGCCTTCGACTTCGGCGCTATGCGCCGAAGTTTATTCTGAGCGGCTGGCGCGCCAGCCGGCCGAAGGGCTCAGGCTGAACGGAAGTTGGGGTTCGGGCGAATTAGATCGCCTTCATCACCAGCGAAGCGTTGGTGCCGCCGAAGCCGAACGAATTGTTCAGCACCGCCTTCACTTCCCGCTTCTTGGCCGTGTGCGGCACGAGATCGACGCCCTCGGTGCCCTCATCCGGGTTGTCGAGGTTCAACGTCGGCGGCACGATCTGGTCACGCAGCGCGAGGATGCAGAAGATGCTCTCGACCGCACCGGCCCCGCCCAGCAGATGGCCGATCGCCGACTTGGTGCTCGACATGGACGCCCCCGACAGGTCGTCGCCAAAGACGCGCTTGGCCGCGGCCAGTTCGATCGTGTCGGCCATGGTCGAGGTGCCATGCGCGTTGATATAGTCGATGTCCGACGGCTCCATGCCCGCCTTGCGCAGCGCCATGCGCATCGCATTCTCGGCGCCCTTGCCTTCGGGATGCGGCGCGGTGACATGATAGGCGTCGCCCGACAGACCGTAACCGACGACCTCGGCATAGATCTTCGCGCCGCGCGCCTTGGCGTGCTCATATTCCTCGAGCACGACGACGCCCGCGCCCTCGCCCATCACGAAGCCGTCGCGGCCCTTGTCATAGGGGCGGCTGGCTTCGGTGGGACGGTCGTTCATGCTCATGTTGAGCGCGCGTGCCTGAGCGAAGCCCGCCACGCCGAGCGGGTTGATCGTGCTTTCCGCACCGCCCGCCAGCATGATGTCGGCATCGTCGTCGCGGATCATGCGCGCCGCGTCACCGATCGAATGCGCGCCGGTCGAGCAGGCGGTGACGACCGCGTGGTTCGGGCCCATCAGGCCGTATTTGATGCTGACCTGGCCCGAGATCAGGTTGATCAGGCGGCCATGGACGAAGTGCGGGCTGACCCGGCCGGGGCCGCGCTCGTGCAGGTTGACCGATTCGATCTCAATGCCCGGCAGACCGCCGATGCCCGAGCCGATCGACACGCCCGCGCGCAGGCGCATCTCTTCGTCCATCTCGGTCAGACCGGCATCTTCCAGCGCCTGACCGGCGGCGTCGATGCCATAGACGATGAAGGGATCGACCTGGCGCTGGACCTTGTGGTCGACGCGCTTGTCGGGGTCGAAGCCATATTCATGGTCCTTGGGCTTCACCTCGCACGCGATGGTGCATTTCTGGCCCGTGGTATCGAACCGCGTGATCGGACCGGCGCCGGACTTGCCAGCGATCAGATTGGCCCAGGCGGTTTCCACGTCCGCGCCCAGAGGCGTGACAAGACCCAGTCCGGTTACGACGACGCGCCGCATATTCCACTCCATTCCCAAACGAAAACGGCTCCCCGCCCGCTAGTCGGGGTCGGGGAGCCGCTTGAAACCTGGTCTTGCGACCCGTTCGGCCCGCAGATCATGCGGGCCGAGGCCCCGGTATTAGGCCTTGTTCTCGTCGATATACGTGATCGCGTCCTTGA
Organism: Sphingomonas sp. Xoc002; assembly: GCF_050408055.1. Taxonomy (NCBI): domain Bacteria; kingdom Pseudomonadati; phylum Pseudomonadota; class Alphaproteobacteria; order Sphingomonadales; family Sphingomonadaceae; genus Sphingomonas; species Sphingomonas sp. Xoc002. Next base: position 2,250,838 of record NZ_CP191175.1, read on the forward strand.
CGGTCGTGATCTTCTCGGCGGCATCGTCCGGGATTTCGACACCGAACTCTTCCTCGAACGCCATGACGAGCTCGACGATGTCGAGGCTGTCGGCACCGAGGTCGTCGATGAAGCTCGCGTCCTCGGTCACCTTGTCGGCTTCGACGCCGAGATGCTCGACGACGATCTTCTTCACGCGGTCGGCGGTCTCGCTCATGGTAATCCCTTCTCGTAATTCATCGGGGGTTGATACTTCCTGAACGCACGTAGAACGCGCGCCCTAGTCTGGCAAGCCCGTCCAGCGACGGACTTGGGCCAGGATAAGGTCATTCGTGGCAAATATGCCTTTTACAGCATCGCCATGCCGCCGTTCACGTGCAGCGTCTGGCCGGTGACATAGCCCGCTTCCTTCGACGCCAGATAGACGACGGCGGCACCGATATCCTCGCCCTTGCCCAGATCGCCCGCCGGGATCTTGCCGAGCAGCGCGGCCTTCTGCGCCTCGGGCAGCACGTCGGTCATCGCCGAGCGCATGAAGCCGGGGGCGACGCAATTGACGGTGACGTTGCGGCTGGCGAGTTCCTGCGCCACCGCCTTCGACATGCCGACGATGCCCGCCTTCGACGCGGCATAGTTGGCCTGGCCGGGATTGCCGGTCGCGCCGACGATCGAGGTGATCGAAATGATGCGGCCGAAGCGCGCCTTCATCATCGGCTTGGCGGCGGCGCGGATCAGGCGGAAGGTCGCCTCCAGGTTGACGCTGATGACTTGGTCCCACTCCTCGTCCTTCATCCGCATGGTCAGATTGTCGCGGGTAACGCCCGCATTGTTGACCAGGATGTCGAGCTTGCCGCCCAGCGCCTCGACCGCCTGCGGGATCAGCGCATCGACCGCAGCGGGGTCGGACAGGTTGCACGGCACCGCGACATGATCGCCGCCCAGCTCGGCGCGAAACGCCTCCAGCTTGTCGATATTGGAGCCGGACAGCGCCAGCTTCGCCCCCTGCGCCGCCAGTGCCCTGGCCACCGCCGAGCCGAGGCCACCCGATGCGCCGGTCACGAGGGCGGTCATTCCTGTCAGGTCGAACATGCTTATTCTCCGATTCTTTGGTTCACGCGGAGACGCGGAGACGCGGAGGAAGTGTGGGAATTGACGATCCGTCGCACCCCTTCTCTCAGCGTTGCGCCGCCAAAGTTAATCAGCAGACCAACCGGTTGCCCGGTCAGCCTCAGATAGGTCAAGAGTTGCTTGGCGTGAGCGGCGGACAGCCGCTCGACCGATTTGATCTCGACGAGCAATCGCTCGTCAACGAGGAGATCGATGCGGAAGGCGGCATCGAAGATCATGCCATCGAAATGAATGTCTACCGGACGCTGGCGGGCAACCTTAAAGCCCATCCGCTCCAGCTTGCCTGCCAATACGGTTTCATAGACGCTTTCCAGCAAACCAGGCCCCAGGTCACGATGCATATGCAACGCGACATCGATAACGGCCCCACTGATCTCGTCTATGTCCCGCATCTCCGCGCCTCCGCGTCTCCGCGCGAAATCAAAGCTTCGCCAGCAGCCCCTCGATATCGTCCATCGTCACGACACTGACCGCATCGGCGTCGGGGGCGATACGCTTGACCATGGGGCCGAGCACCTTGCCACCGAACTCGACGCACTGCGTCACGCCCGCGTCCTGCATCGCCAGCACCGATTCGCGCCAGCGGACCATGCCCGTCACCTGCGCGACCAGCAGCGCGCGGATCGCGCCGGGATCGGCGACGGGGGCTGCCTCGACATTGGCATAGACCGGGACCAGCGGCGCGCGGATCGTCGCCTCGGCCAGCGCGGCGTCCATCGCATCGGCGGCGGGCTGCATCAGCGGGCAGTGGAACGGCGCCGACACCGGCAGCAGGACCGCGCGCTTGGCCCCCAGATCCTTGGCCAGCGCCACCGCCTTCTCGATGGCCGCGCGGTGGCCGGAGATCACGACCTGGCTCGGGTCATTGTCATTGGCGACCGTGCAGACCAGTTCCACGCCGCCCTCGGCCAGGATCGCATCGACCGCCGCACCGGCAATCGTCTTGGCCTTTTCCAGGTCCGCGCCGAGCAGCGCGGCCATCGCGCCCTCACCCACCGGCACCGCCGCCTGCATCGCCCGGCCGCGCAGCTTCAGCAGGCGCGCCGTCGTCGGCAGGTCGATCGCATCGGCCGCACACAGCGCGGTATATTCGCCCAGCGAGTGGCCCGCGACGAAATCGGCCTTCTCGGACAGCCGCACGCCGCCTTCCTTCTCCAGCACGCGCAGGGTCGCGATGGCGTTCGCCATGATCGCGGGTTGCGCATTCTCGGTCAGGGTCAGCTCGTCGGCGGGCCCCTCGACCATCAGGCGATAGAGATGCTGGCCGAGTGCCTCGTCGACCTCCTGGAACACCTCGCGGGCGACGGGGCTCGCCTCGGCCAGCGCCTTGCCCATGCCGACGGCCTGGCTGCCCTGGCCCGGAAAGATGAATGCACGCATGTCGGTTCTGCCATCAAACAGTAATAGGATGGCCCGCGCGGTAGAAAGGTCGCCCGCCGCTGGCAAGTGTGCGCCCCTTCCCCGCTTGCCTTTTGCCGCCAAATCGCTATGAGCCGGCGCACCATTGGGCGGGAAGCACCTGCTTCACCCGCCCTCATGCCATTTTTTGGCGTGACGGTATTGAAGTATGGAAGACAGCCGGAGGGGTGTCCCACATGGGGTGGGCATCAGCGATCGGCCAACATAAGGTAAGCTGCATGGCTCTTTACGAGCACGTGTTCCTTGCGCGCCAGGATCTGGCACAGGCGCAGGTGGACGCGCTGGCGGAAGCCGCCACGAAGATCGTCGAGGACAATCAGGGCAAGGTCGTGAAGACCGAGACCTGGGGCCTGCGTTCGCTGGCGTACAAGATCGCCAAGAACCGCAAGGCGCATTACGTCATGCTCGAAATCGACGCCCCCGCCGGTGTCGTCGCCGAGCTGGAGCGCCAGACCCAGATCAACGAAGACGTGATCCGCTACATGACCGTCAAGGTTGACGGCCATGAAGAAGGTCCGTCGGTGATGATGCGCAAGCAGGAGCGCGACCGCGAGCGTCGTGCCGATCGTGGCGAACGCCCCGACCGCGCTGACCGCCCCCGTCGTGATCGTGAAGAGGAAGCCGCATAATGGCCCGCCCGTTTTTCCGTCGCCGCAAGAGCTGCCCCTTCTCCGCGAAGGACGCGCCCCGGATCGACTATAAGGACGTCCGTCTGCTGCAGGGCTTCGTGTCCGAGCGCGGCAAGATCGTGCCGTCGCGCATCACCAGCGTGTCGGCCAAGAAGCAGCGCGAGCTCGCCCAGGCGATCAAGCGCGCGCGTCATCTGGGCCTCCTGCCCTACGTCGTGAAGTAAGGGGTCTTACAGATGAACGTTATTCTGCTTGAGCGCGTCGAGAAGCTCGGCGCCATCGGCGACGTGGTTTCGGTGAAGGACGGCTATGCCCGTAACTTCCTGCTGCCGCGCAAGAAGGCGCTGCGCGCCAACGAAGCCAACAAGAAGGTGTTCGAGGCCAACCGCGCCCGCATCGAAGCCGAGAACGCGAACCGTCGCGCCGAGGCCGAGGTCGAGTCGAAGACCTTCGAGAACGCCACCGTCACCCTGATCCGTCAGGCGTCGAACGTCGGCCAGCTGTACGGCTCGGTCGCGGTGCGTGACCTGGTCGAGGCGCTGGTCGCCGACGGCCACAAGGTGAACAAGAGCCAGATCGTGCTCGACCGTCCGATCAAGGCGATCGGCCTGTACGACGTGCGCGTCGCGCTTCACCCGGAAGTGGCCGTGACCGTCAAGGTCAACGTCGCCCGCTCGCCGGAAGAAGCCGAGATGCAGGCGCAGGGCGTCGACGTCATGGCCTCGATGTTCGAGCGTGACGAAGCCGGCTTCACCGAGGATTACGATCCCAACGCAGAGCCCGGCGCCACCGCCGAGGTTCAGCCGGAGCAGGAAGAAGCGCAGGGCTAATCCCCAGCGCTTCGGCCCTCCGCCGAAAAAGACAGGGCCGTCCGGCATGTCCGGGCGGCCCTTTTTTGCGTCTTGGGGACGACACCATGGTGCACGGCACGCTGGCCGCGCAGGACGACGTTACGGACAGGCCACGCAGGCGCTGACCACGGCGGCCAGCGGGATCAAAGCGAAAATGAGCGGCATGATATGTTTCATGGTAAAACTGCCTGTCTGTCCAATGACCGGTAAATACACGGCCAAGTGCAAAAGTTTCGTTACGGTGAACGCCGAAACGAAAAAAATCTCAACTCATCGCCCTATGGGCTCGGTTCATCGCCAGAACAAGAGGTGTGTAAACTGGATCAGGACGATTTTGAAACGGCGCGCCATGGCAGGAAGGCTTCATGATATCGAAGACCGATCGCTGGGCGCTCCCCTTCGTCCATATCTGGCGAAGAAAGGCGGGGTTCCGCCTGCGCGCCGATTGGCCCTTGCTATGGCGGTTCGCGGCCATGGAGGATTGGCCGCCATGCGCCCTGTTGGGCGATGATTTCGACTGGGCGAATAAGACCGGGACAGGCTTTGTCGCGGATCATGGCGACGAGACCTTGTATCTGATCGACCGGGACTGGTTCGGATGGCCCGATCCGCCGCAGTGGAGCCTGGCTTCCTATGATCGGCGACGGGATCGATATTATTTCTGGGGCGATTTCAACGAATGCCCCCCGGCGTGGCGGCTTCCCTAACGGTCCGCCCGCCTCAAGTCCTCGACCTTAAACCGGGAAAGATACCATCACGTCCAAATCTGGCGAGCGGGCGGAGACCATGACCAGCAACGTCACGGCCATGATGCCCCCCACCGAGATTGGCGCGACGTCCGGCAGCGCCGCGCGGAGGTAGTTCGGCGGTCCTACTTCCGCCCGAACAGCTTCTCGATATCGCCATGCTGCAACTTCACCCAGGTCGGGCGACCATGGTTGCACTGGCCGGAATGCGGCGTGACTTCCATTTCGCGCAGCAGCGCATTCATCTCGGCGACCGAGAGGATGCGGCCTGCGCGCACCGAGCCGTGACAGGCCATGGTGGCGGCGACATGATCCAGCCGCTCGCGCAGGGATAACGCCTGGTCGAAGGCGGCGAGTTCGTCGGCGAGGTCGGCAACCAGCCCCTTGGGATCGCTCTGCCCCAGGAGCGCTGGCGTCGAGCGGACCAGCATCGCGGTCGGACCGAAGCGTTCGAGGTCGAGGCCGAATTCCGCCAGTTCCTCGGCGCGCGCTTCCAGCCGGTCGCAGGCGGGTTCGTCCAGCTCGACCACCTCGGGGATCAGCATGGCCTGCGACGCCACCCGACCACCGGTCAGCGCGGCGCGCATCCGCTCCAGCACCAGCCGTTCATGCGCGGCATGCTGGTCGACCAGGACCAGGCCGTCCTCCGCCTCGGCGACGATATAGGTCTTGGCGACCTGCCCCCGCGCGACGCCCATCGGATATTGGCGAACCTCCGGCGGCGGCGCGAAGGCCGCTTCGGCACGGGCGAGCGGCGGGGGAGCCGAAAAGCCGGGGCGCGGCGCAAAGAGAGATTGGCGCTCCATGACCCGAGTTTCGGGCGCGGACGATGCCCAGTCATCGGCCACCGGCGCGGCGGCCAAGGGCGCGGCGACACTCTCGGCCTGCCACATGGCCAGTGCCGAGTCCGGCGGACGCTGCACGCTGCGATGGCCGGCTTCGTCCAGCGCGCGACGCAGGCCGGATACGATCATGCCCCGGATCAGCGCAGGGTCCCGAAAGCGCACCTCGGTCTTGGCCGGATGGACGTTCACATCGACTTCGGACGGCGGCATGTCGAGGAAGAGCGCCACGACTGCGTGCCGATCCCGTGGCAGCATTTCGGCGTAAGCCCCTCGGATCGCGCCCATTAACAGGCGATCGCGGACCGGTCGGCCGTTGACGAACAGATATTGATGATCGGCAATACCCCGGTTGAAGGTCGGCAGCCCCGCCACCCCGCCCAGCGACACGGTGTCGCGCACCCAGTCGATCGCGACCGAATTCTCCGCCAACGCCCGGTCGGTCAGGCCAGCGACGCGGCCGGGCCGCTCCTCGCCGCCCGGCACGGTCAGCACCCGCCGACCGTCATGCTCCAGCGTGAAGGCGATATCGGGCCGCGCCATCGCCAGGCGGCGCACCATGTCGAGGCAGGCGGCATATTCCGACCGCGGCGAGCGCAGGAACTTGCGCCGCGCCGGGACCCGCGCGAACAGATCCTCGACCACGATCCGGGTCCCCGGCGGCACGGCGGCGGGGCCGTCGCGCAGCACCTCGCCATTGTCGACCACCCGGCTCCACCCGTCGCGGCCCGCGGGTCGGCTTTCGATCGTGACCCGTGCGACGCTGGCGATCGAAGGCAGCGCTTCGCCGCGAAACCCCAGCGTCAGGACCGATTCGATCGCTTCGTCCGGCAGCTTGGACGTACAGTGCCTTTCCAGCGCCAGCGCCATATCCGCGGCCGACATGCCGCACCCGTCATCGGCCACCTCGATCCGGCCGATGCCCCCCTGACCGATCGTTACCGCGATCCGGCTCGCCCCCGCATCGATTGAATTTTCGACCAATTCCTTCAACGCACTGGCGGGCCTTTCCACCACTTCACCGGCCGCGATACGATTGACGAGATGGGGAGGCAGACGCCGTATTGACATGCGGCAAACCCTAGCCCAAGCGACGGCATCCCGCGACCCCGCAAATGACGGTGCAGGTGCCTGTAACGGCTCTTGGCGGCGGTTCGGGATATGAAATGCGCCCACCCGGTCCACCAGACGGAACGAAAGCCTCAATGCCTCTCCCCCGCTTCCTGAAATTCATGTCGCAAGACATGGCGATCGACCTCGGCACCGCGAACACCGTGGTCTATGTCCGCGGACGCGGCATTGTGCTGAACGAGCCGTCCGTCGTCGCGGTCGAGACGATCAACGGCATCAAGCGTGTGAAGGCGGTCGGTGACGACGCCAAGCTGATGATGGGCAAGACCCCGGGCAATATCGAGGCGATCCGCCCGCTTCGCGACGGCGTGATCGCGGACATCGACGTCGCCGAACAGATGATCAAGCACTTCATCCTGAAGGTGCACGGCCCCCGCAAGTTCGCGCGCTGGCCCGAGATCGTGATCTGCGTGCCGTCGGGTTCGACCAAGGTGGAACGCCGCGCGATCCGCGACGCCGCGTCGAACGCGGGTGCGAGCCAGGTCTTCCTGATCGAGGAGCCGATGGCCGCCGCGATCGGCGCCGACATGCCGGTGACCGAGCCGATCGGCTCGATGGTCGTTGATATCGGCGGCGGCACGACCGAAGTCGCCGTCCTGTCGCTGCGCGGCCTGGCCTATACGACCAGCGTGCGCGTCGGTGGCGACAAGATGGACGAGTCCATCGTATCCTATGTCCGCCGCAACCATAACCTGCTGATCGGCGAAGCCACCGCCGAGCGGATCAAGCAGGAGGTCGGCATCGCGCGTCCCCCGGCGGACGGCATCGGCGTGACGATCCAGATCAAGGGCCGCGACCTCGTCAACGGGGTACCCAAGGAAATCCAGATCAACCAGGGCCAGATCGCCGAGGCGCTGTCCGAGCCGGTGGCGACCATCGTCGAGGGCGTCCGTGTCGCCCTGGAGAACACCGCGCCCGAACTGGCCGCCGACATCGTCGACCAGGGCATCGTCCTGACCGGCGGCGGCGCGCTGCTCGAAGGGCTGGACGAGGTGCTGCGGGACGAGACCGGCCTGCCGGTGACGGTGGCGGAAGACCCGCTGACCTGCGTCGCCCTGGGCACCGGCCGCGCGCTGGAAGACCCGATGTATCGCGGCGTCCTGCTGAACGGCTAACCTCCAGCATAAGGGGACCGGCGCATGGCGCCCGCCCGCGACCGTCGCACCGGTTTCTCGCGACGGCGGCAATATGGAGCTTTCCTGGCCTATGTGCTCGCGGTGGCGGGTGCGGTGGTGGGTGCGGTGCTGCTTGTCGCATCGACCTTCAACCCGCCCGCCTTTGCCGCCCTGCGCATGACGCTGGGCAGCATGACCGCGCCCATCTCGGGCACGTTCGTCGCGATCGGGGACGCGGTGAGCAGCGTTCCCGACGCGATCGGCCATTATTTCTTCGTCCATTCCGAAAACGACCGGCTGCGCGCCGAACTAGAGCAGTCGCGCAAGGTCCTGCTGACGGCGCGGACCATCGCCCATGACAATCGCCGCCTACGGCGTCTGCTGGCGGTGCGCGACCGTACGCCCGACACCGTCGTGACGGCACGGCTGGTCAGTTCGACGGGGGCCAGCGGCCGCCGCTTCGCGCTGCTCAACGCAGGTCGCTGGCAGGGTGTGGAGCCCGGCATGGCGGTCCGCGGGCCGGAAGGACTGATCGGGCGCATAACCGAGTCGGGGCCTGCCGCCGCGCGCGTCCTGCTGCTGACCGATCCCGAAAGCATCGTGCCCGTGCGGCGTACCCGGGACGGCATGCCCGCCATCGCGGTCGGGCGTGGGGACGGCACGCTCGACGTCCGGTCGGTGGCGACCAATGTCCGGCTGGGCAAGGGCGACCTGTTCGTGACTTCGGGTACCGGCGGGCTCTATGCCCCGAACATTCCGGTCGCACGCGTCCGCACCGATGGCGGCGATGTCGCGGTGGCGCGTCCCTTCATCCATCCCGACACGCTGGATTTCGCGATCGTTCAGCGTGCCTTCATGCCGATGCCGCCATCAGCGCCGGCACCCCGGCCGTGACCCTCGACGCCTATAACCCCTTCGACCCCGGACTGCCCCCCGCCCGCGCCCGTGCGCTGCCGTGGCTGACCGTGATGGCCGGTTCGCTGACCGCCATCGTGCCGGTGGTGGCGATCGTGCCGTTGCAGCCGCCGATGGGCCTGCTGATGCTGCTCGCCTGGCGGCTGGTCGCGCGTTTTGCGCTGCGCCTGTGGGCGGCCGCGCCGCTTGGGCTGTTCGACGACCTGGTATCGGGGCAGCCGCTCGGCTCCGCCGTTCTGCTCTGGTCGCTGACGTCGCTGGCGATCGACCTGTTCGAGCATCGGCTGGTGTTCCGCGACTTCTGGCAGGACTGGCTGATCGCCAGCGGCGCCATCGCCTTCTGCCTGATCGCGGGGCGCTTCCTGGCGGTGCCGGTCGGCGCGCAGGTCGATGCGCCGCTGCTCATCCAGATCGCCATCACCATCCTGCTGTTCCCGATGGCGACGCGCCTGGTCGCGTGGATCGATCGCAAACGCGGCCGGAATGAGGTAGGGGCCTGAGCATGGATCGCCCCGGCCGGATCATGACCGAGGCCGCGCAGGCCTATAGCTTTTCGCGCCGCGCCTTCGTGCTGGGCACGGCGCAGGCGGGCGTCGGCCTGATGCTCGCCGGACGGATGGCGTGGCTGTCGATCGCGCAGAACGAGAAGTACAATCTTCTCTCCGAGAGCAACCGCGTCAACACGACGATGATCCCGCCGCGACGCGGCTGGCTGATCGATCGGCATGGCATGCCCATCGCCAATAACCGGACCGACTTCCGCGTCGACATCATTCCCGACCGGCTGGAGGACAAGGACCGGGTGCTGGAACTGCTCCGCCGGATCCTGAAGCTGGACGACGAGGCGATGAACCGCATCCGCCTCGACCTGGAACATGCTGCGGGTTTCCAGCCGGTTCAGGTCGCCGAGCGGCTGGACTGGGAACGCTTCGCGGCGGTCAGCGTCCGCCTGCCCGAGCTGCCCGGCGTGCAGCCGACGCGCGGCTTTGCCCGGTTCTATCCGGCTGGCCCCGCCGTCGCGCATCTGACCGGCTATGTCGGCACGCCGACGGCCGAACAGTTCAAGGCGACGCATGACCAGTTGCTCGTCACCCCCGGCTTCAAGCTGGGCAAGGACGGGCTGGAAAAGATGCTGGAGCCGTATCTGCGCGGCAAGCCCGGCGCCAAGCGGGTCGAGGTCACCGCACGCGGCAAGGTTGTGGCCGAGCTCGCCACCCGCCCCGACACGCCCGGCCGCAATATCCGCCTGACCATCGATGCGGGGCTTCAGGAATATGCCGCCCGTCGCCTGGGCACCAATTCGGGGTCGGCGGTGGTGCTCGACTGCCGCACCGGCGAGACGCTGGCGATGGTGTCGATGCCCGCCTACGACCCCAACAGCTTTTCGGACGGGATCAGCCATCTCGAATGGTCGATGCTGTCGGAAAACGATCACGTGCCCTTGATGAACAAGGTCACGCAGGGGCTGTATCCGCCCGGCTCGACCGTCAAGCCGATGAACGGCCTGGCGCTGCTGGAGGCGGGCGTCGGGGCGAATGACCGGGTGCTCTGCACCGGCGCGATGCGGGTCGGCACCGGCGTGTTCCACTGCCACAAGCGGGGCGGGCACGGCGCGCTGAACCTGAAGGGTGCGATCGAGCAGAGCTGCGACATCTATTTCTACGAGATGATCCGGCGCATGGGTTATGATCGGATCGCACCGATCGCGCGGATGGTCGGGCTGGGCCAGAAATTCGACCTGCCGCTCAGCACGCAACGTTACGGCACCGTGCCCGATGCGGCCTGGAAGCTCAAGAAATATAAGACGAAATGGACCGTCGCCGACGGCCTGAACGCCTCGATCGGTCAGGGCTATGTGCTGGCCAATCCGCTGCAACTGGCGGTGATGGCGGCGCGGCTCGCGTCCGGGCGGCATCTCCAGCCCAGCATGCTCGCGCATCAGGTTCATCTCGACGCACCTGCCCTGCCCGTCGCCTCCGAGCATCTGGCGGTGGTGCGCGACGCCATGTTCGGCGTGGTCAACCAGGGCGGCACCGGCGGTGCGGCGCGGATGCTGGTGCCCGGGGTCAGCCTGGCGGCCAAGACCGGCACCGCGCAGGTCCGCCGCATCACCATGGCCGAGCGGCGCATGGGCGTGCTGAAGAACGGACAGCTGCCCTTCAAGCTGCGCGATCACGCGCTGCTCGTCTGTTTCGCGCCCGCCGACAATCCACGCTACGCCGCCGCCGTCGTGCTGGAGCATAACGGCCATACCGTGCGCAATCTGGACGCGCCGCTGATCGGGCGCGACATCATGACCTATCTCTTCGACCGCGACCGGGCATTGGCCTCGCTGGCGGAAGGCGAACCGACCTGGGGCGGCGACATCGCCACCCGGATGCGCGCCGAGGAGGCCGCCTACCGCGCGGCACATGCGCCCCAGCCCGCTGCCGCCGCGACCAAGACCGATGCGGGTGCCGCGACCGATGCCCCCGCCGTCGAGGCCGCGACCAATGTTTCCGACGCGCAGGCCGAGGCGATGGCGACGCGCGAAACCGATCCCGAAGACGCAGGCGACCCCAATCCATGAGCGGCCCCCGCATCATCCCCGAACCGATCGCGCAGCTGCCCTGGCGGGTCATCCTGCTGGTCACCGCCATCGGCTGTTTCGGGCTGGTCGTCCTCTATTCGGCAGCGGGCGGCTCGCTGACCCCCTGGGCCAAGCCGCAGGGCGTCCGCTTCTTCGTCCTGCTGGCCGGATCGCTGGTGCTGTCGCGCCTGCCGCTCGACCTGTGGCGGCGGATCGCCATGCCGGGCTACCTGGTGCTGGTGGTCGCCCTGGTGCTGGTCGAACTGCTCGGTGCGGTGCGCGGGGGCAGCCAGCGATGGCTGGACGTCGGCTTCATCCGCCTCCAGCCGTCCGAGTTGATGAAGCTGTTCATCGTGCTGGGCGCCGCACGCTTCTATGAACTGATGCCGCCGGCCGAGACACGGCGTTTCTCCGGCATATGGCCCGTCGCGGCGATGATCGCGGTGCCCGCCGCGCTCGTCATGAAGCAGCCCGACCTCGGCACCGCACTGATGATCTGTGCGGGCGGCGCCACGGTCATGTTCCTGGCGGGCGTGCCGCTTCGCCTGTTCATCGGCGGGGCGATGGCGCTGGCGGTCGCGGCGCCGCTGGCGGTGAATTTCGTGCTGCACGATTATCAGCGCAACCGCGTGCTGATCTTCATGAACCCGGAAAGCGATCCGCTGGGCACCGGCTATCATATCAGCCAGTCCAAGATCGCGATCGGATCGGGCGGCATCTGGGGCAAGGGGTTCCTGAACGGCACCCAGAGCCATCTGGACTATCTGCCCGAGGGGCATACCGACTTCGTCTTCGCCACCATGGCGGAGGAATGGGGGCTGGTCGGCGGCTGTTTGCTGATCCTGGCCTTCATCCTCGTCATCCGCTGGGGCCTGAACGTCGCGCAAGCGGCACAGACGCGCTTCGCCCGGCTGACGGCGGCGGGGCTGTCCACCACCATCTTCATCTATGTCATGGTCAATCTGATGATGGTCATGGGCCTGGCACCCGTGGTCGGCATCCCCCTGCCCCTGGTCAGCTATGGCGGGTCGTCGCAGATGACGGTGCTGTTGTGTCTGGGCATCCTGATGGCGATCGACCGCGAAAATCGTCGCCCCGCACGCTGGTAAGGCAAAAAATCGGCAAAAAGCATTTGCAAAGCGGCGGAGGCCTGCTAAAGGCGCGCCTCCCGATCACGAGGCGGGCCGCCGGACGGCCTGACGAGCGTGACGAACGGACGCATAGCTCAGTTGGTAGAGCAGCTGACTCTTAATCAGCGGGTCCTTGGTTCGAGCCCAAGTGCGTCCACCAGTTTCTCCAACGGCCCTGCAGCGATGCGGGGCCGTTGTGCATTGGGCTCCCATGGCCCTCCAGCGGGATGAAGGATTGATGGCAGGATATAAGGTTCCCGGTTTCGCCGATCGCGCATCGGCTTCGCGCGACGCAAAGGCCGCCGCGCTGGAAAAGCTGCGCAACAAGGCGGCGCCCGACCCCGAGGTCGTCGCAGCCCGCGCCGCCGCCCGCGCGGCCAAGGAAGCCGCCGAGGCCGAACGCCGCGCCGCGCACAAGGCCGCGATCGAGCAGGAAAAGGCCGCCCGTGAGGAAGCCCGCGCCAAGGCGAAGGCCGAGGCCGAAGCCGCCGCAGAGGCCGCTGCCGCCGCCGCTCGCCCGCCGGTGGTCCCGACCGCCGCCGAGCTGAAGGCCGCACGCGACGCACGCTACGCCGCACGCAAGGCGCGCCAGGGCAAATGACCCCGCGCGAGCTGCTGGGCATCGCCGAGGTGCCGGGTGGCGAGCCCCTGCGGCTGTTCCGCCGGGGCAAGGACTTCATGATCGTGCTCGATCGCAACGAGCTGATGAGCACGCGCATGAGCGGCTCGGAAGTGGCGCTGGGCACGATGACCTGCGATCGGCTGGGCGGGCGCAGCGCGCCGCATCTGCTGATCGGCGGCTATGGCATGGGCTTTACCTTGCGCGCCGTACTGGCCCGGCTGGGCCGCGATGCGCGGGTGACGGTGGCCGAGCTGGTCCCCGGCATCATCGAATGGGCACGCGGGCCGATGGTCGAGCTGACCGCCGGGTGCCTGGACGATCCGCGCGTGACGCTGGCGATGGGCGATGTCGGCAATGCGATCTATGTGGGGCGCGGCACCTATGACGCGATCATGCTCGACGTCGACAACGGCCCCGACGGGCTGACCCGCCCGGCCAATGACGGGCTCTATTCGAACCGGGGACTGGACGAGGCGCGTATGGCGCTGCGTCCCGGCGGCGTGCTGGCCATCTGGTCGGCCGCGCCCGATCCGGTCTTTACCCGGCGGCTGTCGCGTGCGGGTTTCCTGGTCGACGAGGTCAAGGTCCGCGCCCGCGAGAATGGCAAGGGCGCGACCCATACCATCTGGTTCGCGACGCCGCGCTGAGAACGCAACGCCGCCCTCACCCTTCCCACCCGCTTAGGTGGGCGGGCCCCTTCCCTCTCCCGATGGGAGAGGGAGGGAGGCGCGAAGCGCCGGAAGGGTGAGGGTGTTCGGCAGATCAATCCTCCCGCTTGGCACCGTCCAGCTCTTTGCGAACCCGCTCCTGCTCCAACGCGTCCCGCCGCTTCTCGGCCTTGGTCCGTCCGAACCGCGCGCGGTTCTCCGCCGCCTGCTGTTCGGCGGCCTTGCGGGCCAAGCCCTTGCGTGCCTCACGGAAGTTGACGACCTCCCCCATCAGTGCCGCCGCAGCCGCCGGAACAGTCCCTTGCGCTGGCTGAACGCCTCGAACATCTCGTCCGGGCCCTCGGGGTCGAGCACTTCATTGTCGGCCAGCCATTCCTCGACGCTCGACAGGTCCGGCACCTCATAGGGGCGCAGGCTCCGCCCTGCCTTCCCGCGCAGCGTCTCAACCGCCGCGATCAGGGAGCCGGTGCGGGCAACGGCATCGCCAACCAGCCTGGGCGCGATGCCCAGATGCTCGCCCAGCAGATCGTCCCGGATCGCCGCGATCCGCCGCCCGGCGGGGCTGTCCGCCTCGACCGCGATCGCCAGGTCGCACTCGGTATCCAGCCGCATGGATCGATTGTTCAGGTTGGACGAGCCCAGCCGGAAGACCTGGTCGTCGCAGATCAGGATTTTGGCATGGCAATAGATCGCCTCGCCGCCGGCGGTGAAGGGATGATACAGCCGCAGCCGCCTATGCCGGTCGCGCCGCCGCAACGCCTCGACCAGCCGGGCGCGGGCGGTGTCCATCGCGATGGGCTCCAGCCAGCCTTGCGCGGTCAGCGGGTTGATGATGACGAATTCCGGGCCATTCTCTTCGTCCAATCGCCGGGCGATCGCCTCGGCCACCCGGCGCGAGGCGAAATACTGGCTCTCGATATACACGTAGCGCTCGGCCCGTGCGATCTGGGCGAGGAACAGCGCCTCGTTCTCATGGACCGGGGTTTGATCGTCCATCTCCGGCATGGTGCGGGCGATGGCGACCGGCTGGTTGGTGAAGTCGGGCTCCAATCCTTCCGGCCAGCAGCTTGCGCCCGGCACGGCAGGCCCCATCGGCTTGCCGCCCGCCGCATGCCAGCGTTCCCGGAACAGCTCGCCCAGCGCGTGCGTCACCGGGCCCTCCACCGCGCTGATCGCGTCGTGCCAGGGCTTGTAGGGCTGGCCGCCGGGCCGCTTGCGACCGGGATCGTCATCGCGGTGCTCGCGCGTGTCCCAGCGCTCGCTGGTCATGTCGATGCCGCCGCAAAAGGCGAGCTGGTCATCGATGATGACGATCTTCTGGTGATGCGAGGCGGCGATCGGGTGATGGCCGTCCAGCTTGGTGTGGATGCGCTTGTGCGCCATCCACTTCAGGACGGTGAAGAAGGTCTTCCCCCGGAACAGCGACTTGATCGCGCCGGTGTCCCAGCGGAGCAGGAAAATCTCCAGCTCGGGCTGGCGCTGGACGAGCGAGTAGATGAAGTCGCCGACCGTCTCGCCGGGTGCCTCGTCATGATCCAGGACAATGCGCGCGTCGAAGTCCCAGCCGATCAGCAGGATCTGCCGCCGCGCATTCAGCATCGCGCGGCGGGCCATCCGGAAATATTCCTCCGCATCGACGATGACTGCCATGCGATCGGCCTGCTCGATCCGCCAGCATTCCTGTCCGACCTTCAACGACGATCTCCCCTGTTGACGTCCGCGTCATGCCCCGACGACCCGGCACTGGCAAATGCCGAAACGGCCAATTCC
This sequence comes from Sphingomonas sp. Xoc002, assembly GCF_050408055.1. NCBI lineage: Bacteria > Pseudomonadati > Pseudomonadota > Alphaproteobacteria > Sphingomonadales > Sphingomonadaceae > Sphingomonas > Sphingomonas sp. Xoc002. The sequence goes on from NZ_CP191175.1 coordinate 2,266,352, forward strand.
CGCAAAAGGTCAGGGGATCGAACGCGAAAAGGGATCAGAAAATGCGGTAGCGGACCGGGCGGATCGACAGCGATTGTCCGGCAGGTGCTTCCTCCGCGACGGGCAAGTCGAAGGTCAAGGGCTCGGCGATACCAGTAAGCTCGGCCGTGATCCGGCGGGACCGCCCAATGGGGCGGCTCGCCAATATGGTGACGGGGAGCGCGTCGGCGGCGCCCGGCTCGGCCAGTTCGACATCGTGCGGGCGGATATGGATTTCGCCCCCGCCCTGCCCGCGCGCTTCGTCGGGGACGGTCGCCAGCCCGTCGCCGATAACGGCCGCGCCATCCCGCCGCGTGACGGGCAACCGGTTGGTCTCGCCGATGAACGACGACACGAAGGCGGTGGCAGGCGCACCCTGCACCTCGGCGGGCGTGCCGATCTGCTCGATCACGCCGCCACGCATCACGACGATGCGGTCGGCGATTTCCAGCGCCTCTTCCTGGTCGTGCGTCACGAAGATGGAGGTCAGCCCCGTCTCGTCATGGATGCGCCGCAGCCAGCCGCGCAAGTCCTTGCGCACCTGCGCGTCGAGCGCGCCGAACGGCTCGTCGAGCAGCAACAGGCGCGGCTCGATGGCAAGCGCGCGGGCCAGCGCCACGCGCTGACGCTGGCCGCCCGACAGCTGCGCGGGGTAACGATCGCCCAGTTGCGGCAATTGGATCAATTCCAGCAGCTCTGCGACCTTCTTGGCGATCGCGGCCTTGGCGGGCCTGTCGCGCCGCTTGCGTACCGTCAGGCCGAAGGCAATGTTGTCGGCGACGGTCATGTGGCGGAACAGCGCGTAATTCTGGAACACGAAGCCGATGCGACGCTCGGCGGCGGGGGTGCCGGTCATGTCCTGTCCGTCGAACAGGACATGACCCTCATCCGCAAAGTCCAGCCCGGCGATGGTCCGCAACAGCGTGGTCTTGCCCGACCCCGAGGGGCCAAGCAGCGCCAGGAACTCGCCGGGCCTGGTCTCCAGGGTGACACGATCCAGCGCGGTGAACCCGCCGAAGCGGCGGGAGATATTGTCGACGACGATGCTCAATGCGCGGCTCCCGCCCGGTGGATGCCGAAACGCCATTCCAGCACGGTCTTCACTCCCAAGGTCACCAGCGCGAGCGAGGCGAGCAGAGACGCCACCGCGAACGCGCCGACAAAGTCATATTCATTGTACAGGATTTCGACGTGCAGCGGCATGGTGTTGGTCAACCCCCGGATATGCCCCGACACGACCGACACCGCGCCGAACTCACCCATCGCGCGGGCGTTGCAGAGCAGCACCCCGTAAAGCAGGCCCCAGCGGATATTGGGGAGCGTGACATGCCAGAAAATCTGCCACCCATTCGCACCCAGCGAGCGCGCCGCTTCCTCGTCGTCGCGGCCTTGCTCGGCCATCAGCGGGATTAGTTCGCGCGCCACGAAGGGGAAGGTCACGAACACCGTCGCCAGCACGATGCCGGGCACCGCGAAGATGATCCGCACCCCATGCTCGGTCAGCCACGGCCCCAGCCATCCTTGCGCCCCGAACAGCAGGACGAAGATCAGGCCGGACACCACCGGCGACACCGAAAAAGGCAGGTCTATCAATGATATGATAAGACTTTTCCCACGGAAGTCGAACTTGGCGATGGCCCAGGACGCCGCCACCCCGAACACCGCGTTGATCGGCACCGAGATGGCAGCAACCAGCAGGGTCAGGCGGATCGCCGCGAGCGCATCCGGGTCGACCAGCGCGTCGAGGAAAACCCTCCATCCCTTCGCAAGAGCCCCCGCGAAGACCATGACCAGAGGCAGGAACAGGAACAACGCCAGAAACAGAAAACCGACACCGATCAGCGCGCGCCGCGCCCAGGGGCTTTCGATGGTCGTAGGGTTGGAATTGCTCATCGCGTCCCCCGCTTGGCGCGCCACGCCTGGAGCAGATTGACGAACAACAGCATCGCGAAGGACAGGACCAGCATCACGCAGGCGATCGCCGTCGCACCATTATAGTCGAACTGCTCCAACTGGGTGATGATCAGCAGCGGCGCAATCTCCGATTTGAAGGGCATGTTGCCCGCGATGAAGATGATCGATCCATATTCCCCCACCCCCCGCGCAAAGGCGAGTGCGAAGCCGGTCAGCAAAGCCGGGGCAATGGCGGGCAGGATCACCCTGCCAAAGGTCTGCATGCGAGAGGCGCCGAGCGTCGCGGCGGCCTCCTCCACGTCGCGACCCAGATCGGCGAGAACCGGTTGAACCGAGCGAACAATGAACGGCAAACCAATGAAAACAAGGGCAATCGTTACACCCAGAGGCGTATAGGCGACCTTGATCCCAAGCGGCGTGAGCAGCGACCCGACCCAACCATTTTCCGAATAGAGCGACACGAGCGCGATGCCCGCCACCGCCGTCGGTAGCGCGAAGGGCAGGTCCACCGCCGCGTCGATCAGCTTCTTGCCCGGAAACTCATAGCGGACGAGGATCCAGGCGATCAGCAGCCCGAACACCGCATTGATCGCCGCAGCCGCCAGTGCCGCGCCGAAGCTCAACTGATAGGCGGCCAGCGCGCGCGGCGACAGCCCGACTTCGACAAAGCCCTCCCAGCCCATGCCCGCCGCCCGGATGACGAGCGCCGACAACGGGACCAGCACCACCAGCCCCAGCCAGAAGATGGTCATGCCCATGGTTAGGCCGAAGCCCGGTAGCGCCGAACGGCGCTTCCTCCGCAACACCGTGATCAGCGCCGCTTGGCCTGGCCGCCATAAATGGCGTCGAACACCCCGCCATCCGCGAAGAACCGCTTCTGCGCCGCCGCCCAGCCGCCAAAATCCTGGATCGTCACCATTTCCAACTTGGGGAAGGTGGCGGCGTGCTTGGCCAGCACCGCCTGATCACGCGGGCGGTAGAAGTTGCGCGCGGCGATCTCCTGGCCTTCCGGCGTATAGAGGAACTTCAGATATTCGGTCGCGACCTGTTCGGTACCATGCGCCTTGGCATTGGCATCGACCACCGCGACCGGCGGTTCGGCCAGGATCGAGATGGACGGCGCCACGATGTCGAACTTGCCCGCGCCCAGTTCCTTCTCGGACAACAGCGCCTCATTCTCCCATGCGATCAGCACATCGCCCAGCCCCCGCTCGACAAAGGTCGTCGTCGCCCCGCGCGCGCCGGAGTCCAGCACGGGCACATGGGCATAGAGGTCGGCGACATATTTCTGCGCCGCCGCGTCCGAACCGCCCGCCTTCTTGCCATAGGCCCAGGCCGCCAGGAAATTCCACCGCGCGCCGCCGCTCGTCTTCGGGCTCGGCGTGATGACCTGCACGCCCGGCTTCACCAGATCGGCCCAGTCGCGAATGCCCTTCGGGTTGCCTTTGCGGACCAGGAACACGATCGTCGAGGTATAGGGTGCGCTATTGTCGGGCAGGCGGGTCTGCCAGTTGGCGGGCAGCAGCTTGGCCCGCTCGGCGATCGCGTCGATGTCATAGGCCAGCGCCAGCGTCACCACATCGGCGGACAGCCCGTCGATCACCGAGCGCGACTGCTTGCCCGACCCGCCATGGCTCATCCGGAACGACACGGTCTTGCCGGTCCTGGCCTGATAATCCTTGGCGAAGGCGGCGTTGACGTCCTTGTACAGCTCGCGCGTCGGATCGTAGCTGACGTTCAGCAGTTCGACCGAGCCCTTGCCGTTGCCCCCGCCCGAACAGCCGGACAGACCGACCGTACCGATCATCAATGCGGCCATCATGGCCGGAAATGGTGCTCGCATCTGGATCCGTCCCTTTCGTTTCGGCGCGTAACCTATCTCGATCCCCCTGATAGGAAATGCCGTAAAGCTTGGGACGCACAAAGCCCTGCTTTTGCTCCCTCGATCCTGACAGAAGCCCATTTCGGCTCTGCCCGGCCTTGTATCGACGGGGCACAAGGCCGATCTCCGGCGCGCATTCGACCCCCTAGCCTTTTCGAAAGGACCCACATGACCGCCCAGCAACTTGATGTAAAAACCGGCCTTTATATCGGCGGCGAGTGGCTGGGGCCGGAGGGGCGCGATACCCAGGCGGTGCTGAACCCGGCGACCGGCCAGTCGCTGGGCGAGCTGCCGCTGGCGACCGCCGCCGACATGGACCGTGCGCTGGAGGCCGCCGCGCGCGGGTTCGAGCAGTGGCGTAAAGTCGCGCCGCAGGAGCGCGCCGCCGTCCTTCACCGCACCGCCGCCCTGGTCCGCGAGCGCGCCGAGGAACTGGCGCGACTCGCGACGCTAGAGGAAGGCAAGCCGATCGTCGAGGCGCGCGGCGAAGTCGCCGCCACCGCCGCCCTGCTCGATTTCCATGCAGGGGAAGCGGTGCGTATCTATGGGCGCGTCCTGCCGCGTCCCACCGGCACGCGCTCGCTGGTACTGCACCAGCCGGTCGGCCCGGTCGCGGCCTTCTGCGCCTGGAACTTCCCCGTGATGAACCCGGTGCGCAAGATTTCGCCCGCCATTGCGGCGGGTTGCTCGGTCATCCTGAAGCCCAGCGAGGAAACCCCCGCCAGTGCCATCGCGATCATGCGCTGCTTCCAGGATGCGGGCCTGCCGGGCGATGTCGCGCAGCTGGTCTTCGGCGTACCCGATGCGGTGTCGCGCCACCTGCTCGCCTCCCCGGTCACCCGCAAGCTCAGCTTCACCGGGTCGGTCCCGGTCGGCAAGCACCTGCTGAAGCTTGCCGCCGATACGGTGATGAAGTCGACCATGGAGCTGGGCGGCCATGGCCCGGTGCTGGTCTTCGACGATTGCGATCTGGACAAGACGCTCGACCTGCTGGTCACCCACAAATTCCGCAATGCGGGCCAGGTCTGCGTCGCCCCCACCCGCTTCCATGTGCAGGAGGGGATTTACGAGCGCTTTGCCAAGGGCTTTGCCGAACGCGCCGCCGCCCTGAAGATCGGGGACGGCCTGTCGAATGACACGCAGATGGGGCCGATGGCCAATCCCCGCCGTCCGCAAGCGATCGGCGCGATGATCGAGGACGCCGTGCGGAACGGCGCGCGCAAGCTGACCGGCGGCGAAGCCAAAGGCGGGGACGGCTTTTTCTTCTCGCCCACCGTGCTGGCCGATGTCTCGCTCGATGCGCAGGCGATGAACGAGGAGCCGTTCGGCCCGATCGCGCTGATCCGCCCCTTCGCCACCACCGAGGATGCGATCGCCGAAGCCAACCGCCTGCCTTTCGGTCTGGGCGCCTATTGCTTCACCGAGAATGGCCGCCGCCAGAACCAGCTCGCCGACGAGATCGAGGCGGGCATGGTCGCGATCAATACCGTCCGCCTCAGCTGGGGCGATGCGCCCTTTGGCGGGGTCAAGGAAAGCGGCTATGGTTCGGAAGACGGCCCCGAAGGCATTGCCAACCATATGATCACCAAGGCGGTTCATATCGCCTGATGAAAGAGCGGGGTCAGGCCCGCGCGCGATAGGCCGCGCGGGCCGCCTCTACCTCAGGCTGATGCGTGTCCGCCCAGCCGATCAGCGCCCGCATCGGCACCAGGAACGACCGGCCCAGATCGGTCAGGCTGTATTCCACCCTTGGCGGCACCTCCGCATAGACCGTCCGCTCGACGAACCCGTCCTCCTCGAGCCGTCGCAGCGTGCGCGACAGCATCTGTTTCGATACATCGCCGATTCGCCGCAACAAGACGTTGAACCGCAGCGTCTCCGGCTCCAGCGCGGCGAGGACCAGCAGGCTCCATTGATCGCCGATCCGGTCGAGCACGTCGCGGATCGGGCAGCCGCCCTCCCCGCTCAACGCCGTGGTCACATCCATGTGACCTGGTCCCTGCAAAATGACGTCTTGTGGTGCGGCGGCGCTCTGCATAGCTCCACGGTCTACAAAGTGGACCTTGGAAAGGAAAGACCATGAAGATCGCCCTGATCGGAGCCTCGGGTAACGCAGGCTCGCGCATCCTGAGGGAATTGTCGGATCGTGGCCATGCCGTGACCGCCATCGCGCGCAATACCGACCGGATCGCCACCCTGCCCGGCGTCGCCCCGGTTTCAGGAGATGTGAACGCACCGGATTCGCTGGCCGATACGCTGCGCGGGCATGACGCGGTCGTCAGTTCGGTCCACTTCGCCCCCACTGACGCGGCCGGACTGATCGGCACCGTCCGCGCGTCGCGCGTGAAGCGCTACCTCGTCGTCGGCGGCGCGGGCAGTTTGGAGATCGCGCCCGGCCAGCGCCTGATCGACCAGCCGGGTTTCTCGGACGCGTACAAGGCAGAGGCGAGCGCGGGCGCCGAATTCCTCGACCTGCTGCGCGGCGTCGAGGATCTGGAATGGACCTTCCTCTCCCCCTCCGCGATGTTCGTCCCCGGTGAGCGGACCGGCCAATTCCGGCTCGGCGCCGACACGCTTCTGTCGAACGAGCAGGGCAGCAGCATCTCGTTCGAGGACTATGCCATCGCGCTGGTCGACGAAATCGAGCAGCCCCGCCACATCCGCCAGCGTTTTACGGTCGGTTATTGAGGGACTTGCGCCACCCAGGCCGGACATGCCGCCGCGACTGCCAAAAAAATGTCAAAAACCCCCTTGGCAGGTCGGACATGCCCGGCTAATAGCGCCCCACCAGACGGGGACACGCTCCCCGCCATGCCGCAGACCGGCATCGGACGCATAGCTCAGTTGGTAGAGCAGCTGACTCTTAATCAGCGGGTCCTTGGTTCGAGCCCAAGTGCGTCCACCATTTTCTAGTCATTAGCAAGATATATCGGCTCCAATTGGAGTCCGATGTGCGATTTGCTTGCCGGATGATGACAGGCTCACCGTGTCGCGTCATTTTGATGGCATGAACGTCTCACCGTCGAAAACGACCGTCGCGGCGATATGCTTCGTTGCGCTGATCGTCATAGCTGGCGTCGCGGGGTGGCGCACGATGGAGCGGCGACATGTGTCGATCATGTTGAACATCGCGACCCTGCCAGTCTCGGTTAGTGATATTGCATGCTCCAGCTTCGGCTTCTCCGACGTGCTGGAACGATGCACCTTCCGCGCGGCCAGTTCCGACATCAGCGCGCTTTTGCGCGGATATCGCTTCCATACGACCCGCTCCTGCTTCTCCGCAGGACCGGATGTCGGCGGGCCATGCCTGGAAACCGCAGGACCCGAAACGAGCCATAGTTATTGTTGCGGTCCCGCGATCGGCCCGGACTTTCCGATTTCCCATATCTACGTTGCCGAGCCAAAGGAGTTTGACCAAGGCGGCATGGTAAAGGTCCTGACCGATAAAAGCCGGACGCGCGTGATGGTCGACCTCTATATCGAGTGACGTATCCGACGCAGCCAGAACCGGTCGCCATGGCGGGCAAAGCTCACCGCGATTGCCGCGCCCCCTGCCCTGACGGCGGCACCGGCGGGGTGGACGATTTCGCATCGCTAACCGCCTCGTCATACCAGCGCGACAGGTCGGCCTTCATGCTCCGTAGCGCATCGGGGTTGAGGTAGGTCATGTGACCGGCCGGATAATAGGTGAAGCGCAGATTGGCCTGCTGCGCGGGCTCCAGCATCATATGGCCCAGATCATTCTCGGTGCCGAAGAACGGGGTCGCCATGTCGTAATAGCCGTTCATCGACAGCACCTTCAGATACGGGTTCGCCCGCATCGCGGCGCCCAGGTCGATCGCGGTGTTGGGGTTGTTCTGCGACCCGTCGGGCGACTTGTGCTTCCAGTTCCAGGTCCAGCCTGCTGCGTCGCGCGCCGACAGGCGATAGGGCAGATCGGTCTTGTAGCCGAGCGTCGACTGCAGATAATCCTGGAAGGATGCGATATAAGCTCCTGAAATCGCGTCCGAAGAGGCGTCCGTCTCCGGCCGCTCGCCCGCCGCGTCGGTGTCGATGCCAAGGTAACGCGAGTCGAACCGGCCGACCGTGCGCGCCGACCCGCGCAGCAATTCCTTCTGGAAACGCGGCAGGTCGATCCGCAGGTTCGCGCGCTTGATATAGTCGGGCGAGATGCCGATCAGGCGGCTCATCTGTTCGGCGATCTGGTCGCGCTCCTGCGGCGAGATGCTCTGTCCCTTGGCCAGCGCCGACATATACGGCCCGACCGCAAAGGCACGCGCCTGCGCCACCACGGTCGCGACATCGGCAGGGCGATCGGCCAGGCGATTGTGATACCAGGCGGTCGCGGCATAGCTGGGCAGGTAATTGAGATAGACCTGATCCAGCCCCGGCTGGCGATAGCCGTAATTCATGATCGAGCTGAGCAGCACGACGCCGTTCAGCGCCATGCCCTTTTCCTGCAACTGATAGGCCAGCGCGCCCGAGCGCAGCGTGCCATAGCTTTCGCCGAGCAGGAATTTCGGGCTCATCCAGCGGCCATATTTGGTGACGTAACGCTGGATCGCGCCCGCAAAGACGTCGACATCCTCGTCGACGCCGTAGAATTGCGCGGGCTTCATATCGCCCAGCGGCCGCGAATAGCCGGTGCCGATCGCGTCGAGGAACACCAGGTCGGTCTTGTCGAGCAGCGAGTCCGGGTTGGGTCCGACATCATAAGGTGCCGGCCGCACGAACTCCGGGCTGGTGGTGCGGATGCGGATCGGCGCGAACGAGCCCATGCGCAGCCAGAAGGACGGCGATCCCGGCCCGCCATTGTAGAGGAACGTCACAGGCCGCTTGGTGCCGGGCTTGGTACCGTCGAGCGTATAGGCGGTGTAGAACATCGAGGCGGTCGGCTTGCCCTCGATGTCCCGCACGGTCAGCGTGCCCGCCGAGGCGACATAGGGATAAGCGCGGCCATTGATCGTCACGCTGTCGCGGTGGCGGACCTCGGTTTCCTCCAGCGGCGCGCGCGCCCAGGCGGCCTCCGCCTCGGCCTTGGCGGCTTCGTGATGTGGAGCCTTCTTTTCCCCCTCTTCCTGTGCGGCGAGCGGCGCGGTCATGGCGGTGGCGGCGAGGAGGAGGGTTAGGCTGTTGCGGATCACGAAGGGCTCACGAGATAGGTGACGGAGCCGTCATCGTTTCGTGTTTCGATATGGGAAGCAAGAGGTTGGGAGGATCTGGGGCGATTATCATACGCGCCGTCCAGCCTGAGCGACTTCGGAGGCTACGCCTTTAGCCCGAATTCACGCTGGTCCCCGGCGAAGGTCGAGGTTCCAGTTTCCACTTGGGCGCGATGGCGCGATGAATTGCGTGGCAGGCAAATGGGCACGGATCGCCTTGGCCTCCCACTCGCCGTTTTCATTCCCCCTCCGCCTCGAAGAAACTGGGCCCCGGCCTTCGCCGGGGAACAGAGGGGTTTGGGTTCTTCGTTGGTCTTCGACTTAGCTCAGGCTGGGCTGGCGGGGACACTGCCCCCGCCAGCCTCTTACATCAGCGCGCCAGCCAGGTCTGGACGGCGGGCTTCAGGCGATCCGCGACCGCCTTGCGCACAGCGATCTGCGAGATCGACCGCTTGGCCCCGCCGCGCGAGCCCTTGGGCAGGTTGGCGTTGGCCCAGGCCTCGATCTTGCCGGGCATGGCGGGATCGTTCGAACCCGCGCCGAGCCCGACGATGAAGGTCGCGCGGTTGCTCTCCTCCAGGAAGCTGTCGACCAGCGGCTTGTTCTGCACCGCCCAGTCGAACGCCATGTCGGGATGCGCCCCCGCGATCGAGCGGAGCAGCGCGGCACGCTGCGGCGGGGTGAAGGTGTTGTCCTTCAGCACGCTCAGCGCACGGCGTGCCGCGGAATCGTCCTCGGCATAGCCCAGCAGCGAGACATAACGGTTCTTGACCACCGGATTGCGCTCGGCTTTGGCCAGTTCGTACAGCCGGTCCCATTCGTCCGCCGTCGCGCGGGTGGCATAGGTCGCCAGGATCGGCTGGCGGATGGCGCCCGGAATGGCGTTGGGGTTCTTGGCGAGCGCGGTGACATAGCCCCGTGCGCGCGCCGCGACCATCGCATCGCCGCTGGTGCCCAGCTGCCCGATCAGCGTCTCGCGCAGGTTGGAGACGAGCGCACCATCCTCAGGCTTGGGCTCGAACCCGATCCGCGCCAGCACCGGCGACAGGATCGCCGCCGTGCGCGCACGCAGCGGCGTTTCGAGCGGCGTGCCCTCGTACAGGCCGTTCAGCCGCGCCAGTTCTCCGGCGACCGCCTGCCATTCCAGCGGATCGGCCTCAGGCTTCACCTGCGCCATCAGGTCGAACCAGCGGCTCAGATCCTGATAACCGCCCGCCGCCAGCGCATAATCGTCGCCCAGGGTCCCCAGACGATCGTTCAACGCCAGCTTCGCATAATCGCGCACGATCGCGGCATGACCCGCATCGTCATACATGACGCGCGTATAGGAGCCCTTGCCCTGGTTCAGCACCAGCGTGCCGCAACCGCCGACCGTCACCGGGGCGGGTGCCGCGCCGGTGACGATGGCCGTCGTCTCGGCCCCGCCGATGGTCGCCACGCGGATCGGCACATGCCAAGTCTGCGCCGCCTTCGACGCCTCATCCAGTCCGAACCGGCCCTGGGTCAGCGTCGCGACGGTCTTGCCGCCCTCGCAGCGTGTGCCCTGCAGCGTGATCAGCGGCACGCCGCCCTGCAACGTGAAGTCATGCGCGATGGTCGCGACATTGGTGCCCGATGCCTTGGACAGCTCCTCCCAGAGCTGGTCGGTCACCGTATTCTGATACTTATACTTCGCCATATAGGCGCGGATGCCCTTGCGGAACGTATCGGCGCCCAGCGTCGATTCGAGCATCCCGATCACCGCCTGTCCCTTGAGATAGGTGATGCCGTCGAAGGACTCGCCGATCTGGTCGACCGTTTCGACCTTGCGGATGATCGGGTGGGTGGCGCTGGTCGCGTCGATGCCCATCGCCGACTCGCGCTCGCCCGACACGGCGGCCGCCGCCGCTTCCCAAGCCGGGTTCAGGTCGTTGCTGGCCTTGCCCTCCATCCACGAGGCGAACCCCTCGTTCAGCCACAGATCGTCCCACCAGCGCATGGTGACGAGGTCACCGAACCACTGATGTGCCATTTCATGCGCGACGACGGTATGGATACGCTGGCGGTTGCTTTCGCTCATCACCTGCGGGTTGAAGAGCAACTCATTCTCGAAATAGAAGATCGCGCCCCAATTCTCCATCGCGCCGAAGAACTGGCTGGAGCCCGGCCCCGCAATCATGTCCATCTTAGGCAGCGGATAGGGCGTGCCGAAATAATCATTGTAATAGCTCAACAGCTTGGTCGCCGCGCCCAGCGAATAGTCGCCCTGGTCGACCACGCCCTTGCGGCTGACCACGCCGATCTGGACGCCGTTCGCGTCCACCGTCTTGCGGTCCAGATTGCCCGAGCCGAAGAACAGCAGATAGCTGGACATCACCGGCGTCTCGCCGAAGCGATAGAGCTGGCTGCCGTCGGCTTGCGTCGTCACGGCCTCGGCGGGCATGTTGCTGATCGCGCGCTGCCCCTTGGGCGCGGTGGCGGTAAGCCGGAACTTCGCCTTGAAGGCGGGCTCATCCCACATCGGCGCGAAACGGCGCGCGTCGGGCGCCTCGAACTGGGTCGCCAGCATCCGGTCGGCCGAGCCATCGGCATTGCTATAGTCGATCGCGAACAGGCCATTGGCCGAACGGTTGATCGTCCCCGTCCACGCAAAGCCGACCTTGTGCCGCCCGACGCTCGCCGCCTGCGGCAGGGTGAGGGTCAGCGTCTGGGCGGCCTTGTCAGCCACGAAAGGCATCGGCTTGCCGTCGAAAGTCGCGCGCGTCACGGTCAGCTCGGCGGCGTTCAGCACGATGGTGGCGGTGGCCTGTTTCACATCGACATCGACGGTTTCCTCGCCGCTGAAGGTCAGCGCTTTCGCATCGGGACGGACGGTGATGTCGTACAGGACCGGCGCGACGGTCTGGGGCAGCTGGCCCGCCGCCAGCGCCGGGGTGGAAACGGTCAGGGCCAACAGGACCGATAGGGCGGACTTCATCGCAATCAGGGCCTTTCAATGGGAATGCGCAAATCTCTACGCCCTGTCCGCCCCAAAGCAAATGACGGTCATGTAATAATGTTGCACAGGCCTTGCCCGGCTGGACAGCCCTTACGCTTACGTTATCGTAAAGCCATGAACCTGCCCCCTGCCCTGAGTCGCCTGACCCTGCCCGTGATCGGGTCGCCGCTGTTCATCATCTCCAACCCGGACCTGGTCATCGCCCAGTGCAAGGCGGGGATCGTCGGCTCGTTCCCGGCACTGAATGCACGGCCCGCCAGCCTGCTCGACGAATGGCTGCACCGGATCACCGAGGAACTGGCGGCGCATGACCGGGCAAATCCCGATCGGCCCGCCGCGCCCTTCGCGGTCAACCAGATCGTGCACCGGTCCAACGATCGGCTGGAGGCCGACCTGACGGTCTGCGCCAAGTGGAAGGTGCCGATCGTCATCACCTCGCTGGGCGCCCGGGAGGAGGTAAATGCGGGCGTTCATAGCTGGGGCGGGATCACGCTCCATGACGTGATCGACGACCGCTTCGCACGCAAGGCGGTGGAGAAGGGCGCGGACGGGCTGATCGCCGTGGCGACGGGGGCTGGCGGCCATGCGGGGCGGCTGTCGCCCTTTGCGCTGGTGCAGGAAATTCGTAACTGGTTCGATGGCCCGCTGGCGCTCGCTGGATCGATCGCGACCGGCGACGCGATCCTGGCGGCGCAGGCCATGGGAGCGGACTTCGCCTATATCGGCTCGCCCTTCATCGCCACGGCCGAGGCCAATGCGGCGGAGGCCTATAAGCAGGCGGTGGTCGAAGGGCGCGCGAGCGACATCGTCTATTCCAGCCTGTTTACCGGCGTGCACGGCAATTACCTGCGCGCCTCGATCGTCGCGGCAGGCCTGGACCCGGACAATCTGCCCGAAGGCGATGTGTCGACGATGAACTTCGGCGGCGGCCAGGCGGCCAAGGCCTGGCGCGACATCTGGGGCGCGGGACAAGGCATCGGCGCGGTCGACCGTATCGTACCGGCGTCCGAGCGGGTCGCAGAGCTTCACCGTCAATATGAGGCGGCACGGCAGAGATTGTCGCTTAACCCCTATTCCTCCCCTGCAAGGGCAGGCGTCGGGGCATAGCCCCGACGGAGGGGCATCACTCGTGGCGAAGGCGGAGTGTCCTGCCAGCGGTGACACCCCTCCAGCATGCCGCACACTCTTCCCCCTGTGGGGAGGAAGTATCCGCGGCTAAAACGCCTTACCCAGCCGGGCGTGCAAGGCTTGTACGGGACTGGCGGCCGGGGCGTCTTCCCCGGCCATGGCATCGAGACGCTCGACCCGGCGATGCAGGTCCAGGCTTGCCTGGGTCAGCCGCCGTGCCGGTTCGGGCAAGGCGGCAAGCTGCGGTTCGTCGGTATCCGGCGAGGCTCCCAGGCGCCGAACCGGTTGCCGCGCCTCGGCCCAGTCCATTTCCCCCGCCTCGACCGCGCGCTGGGTCAGCACCCATGCGATGACGTGCATCAGCCGCGTCGTCACCTTCAGCGACTCGCAGGAAAAGGCGACCCGCACCACCGGATCCAGCCCATCGCGCTCGTCACGGCCGATCCCGTCGAAATAGCCGCGCGCCGCCTCGGCCAGGGCCATGGCCTCGACATACAGGCCGTCGATCAGCTTGGCATGGAGGGGGGATTGGGACGCGGTGGAAGCCATGGCCTCTGGCTCGCACGACATTCGCACCCTGGACAAGCCAGCCCTCCGCGCGGGCTGTCCCGATACGAAGCGGTCCGGCCGCCGGAATCGTCAGGCGATGATGTCGGGGATCAGCCGGTCTTCCAGCTCGGCCAGTTCATCGCGCAGCCGCAATTTGCGCTTCTTCAGCCGCGCGATCTGCAACTGGTCGGGGGTCGTGGATTGCAGCAGCGCCGCGATCGCGTCGTCCAGGTCGCGATGCTCGGTTCGCAACATGTCGATCCGCGCGCGTGCCAGCGTGACGTCCATCCTGCTCCCCCTTTGCGACCAGCACGGAAGGAAGCCCGACACCGGTCCCGCTCCTCTAGCAAGCCCGAAGGCGCGCGGCGAGAGGCCGCAACACGTCATCGCGCCAAATACCTCATCCGGTCGATTCTGACGAAAATGGATGAGGACAGACGATGATTTTGGTGTTTTACTCAGTCCCCCAAGCAATGACAGGAGGTTGAAGCCCATGCATACGGCGCATCAAACGGCCCTGGAGACCAAGCACGCCACGCTCGACCGGCGAATCAGCGCCGAATCACAGCGTCCCGTGCCAGACGCGCTGATCCTGGCGGATCTCAAGAAGCAGAAGCTAAGACTGAAAGAAGAGATCCAAGGCCTATAGCCTGGACGCGGCCGCGCGGGTCAACCGACCCGCCGCGGCCCATGTCGGGGGCATGCACCGCCCGACACCCAACCCCGATATTCTTGCCCGATCAGTGATGAAACGGCTTGGTCTTCAAGCCCGTCGCGGGCTTGGCATATTCCGGCGTCGATGCGCCGCCGCCGACCGGCTTGCGGACGAGCGTCGGATCGATCTGGTGGTCGAAGGCGACACCCACCCGCCCCTGGGTGCACCAGGCAATCCGCCCCGACACTAGACCGACACCCCGCAGGTCGAGCGATACGGCCGTGCCGATTTCGACCGAAATGGGCAGTTCCGCCATCAGGCCACCCTCGGAAATATTGCGGACGCGCACGTCGCGGGGCGCGGCTTCGTCGCCCAGCGTCATCTGCGCCATCAGCAACAGGCTGTCGCGCCGTCCGGCCCGGTCGCTGCGTTCCAGTTCGTCTTCCGCCATTTCAGACCCATTTGCGGGAACGCGATTCGTCATGTCCATGATGTTCGCCCCCGCTTAACCGTTACCACTCGCGCGACCATGCGATACGCGTCGTCACGTTGCCAACCCCTTAATGAAAGCGGTTCCAGACATCTGTCGACGAACGGGACACGTCTTTTGCGTTCGCACCCGCATTGCGCATGCCGAAGCCCGTACCGGCGCCCCGCCTACATCGACCGGAGCACCGAGCCGATTCGTCAATCGTCGCGCGAGACTTTCTCGTTCCGCTCGTGACGCTCCTGCGCCTCGACCGTCATCGTCGCGATCGGCCGCGCCTCCAGCCGACCCAGGCTGATCGGTTCGCCGGTGACTTCGCAATAGCCATATTCGCCCTCCTCGATCCGACGCAGCGCGGCGTCGATCTTGGAGATCAGCTTGCGCTGGCGGTCACGGGTGCGAAGCTCGATCGACCAGTCGGTTTCGCTCGACGCGCGATCGGTCAGATCGGGTTCGCGCAGCGAGTCGATCTGAAGCTGGGACAGCGTACCCTGCGCCTCGCGCTGGATCGCTTCCTTCCAGGCGATCAGCTTGCGGCGGAAATAGGCCTGCTGCTTCAGGTTCATGAAAGGCTCGTCCGCCGAGGGACGATAATTCTCGTCGATATCGTTGGCCGCATCCGGGCCGGTGGATTCCGTCACGCGATTAAACACCGTCGCCATACCACTCTCCCAAAGGGCCCGTCGGTGCGACGTTCGGCACCGTGTCCTCGGGGCCGCCCCCTGATGGTCGAGAGGGCCTATAATCGGTGCCACCGTCTGCCGCAAGCGACCGGCGTTTCATCGTGTTGCCAATTTCTATAATAAAGTTGCGGCGTTAACCTGGCATGGACGAATTGGTGCCATTATGGTCAGTTTACAGACCCGATCATCGAATCCTGGCTGTCGCCGAGCCGTCCATGTCCCTAAAATATGCGCCGTGCAGGCTGGCGAATCCCAAAGCTAGACGCGGACTGCCAATAATGGGTTTGACCTTAAGCCTTTGTTGGTCACTGTGATGACAGAAGCGCTGAAAAGGTTGCGGATGGGCGGTCGGGGGGCGATGCCGGAACCATCACCCGGTTTGAAGCCTTGGTCCGGTCCCGTGTCGTTGCGGGCCTGAACCGTTTGAGGATGAGACGATGTCTGTGCGAATGGCCTTGGCAAAACTGACGGCCTGTGCCGCTGGCGGCGCTGTGATCGGCGGCGGGGCCGTCCACATGGTCGATCGTCCCGAGCGTCCGGCGCTGGTCAAGCAGACCAAGGTCAAGAAGCGCATCGTTCACCATCGTCCGCTGCCCGCGCGGCGGCATGCCGTCACGCGGACGACCACGACCACCACGACGCCCCCTCCGACGATCGTGACCGTCACGACGCAGGAACCGCCGGTTCCCGTCCCCCTGCCCGCCGTCGCACCATCGGTCGCGCCGGGCGGCGGCTATGTCCCTGCGGTCATCGGCGGCTGGGGTGGCGGTTTCGGCGGGGGCTGGGGCGGTGGCCTTGGCGGCGGGTTCGGGTTCGGCGGCGGCTTCGGCGGCGGTGGCGGATCGAGCGGCAGCATCGTGATCTCCTCGACCAGCAGCGGCGGATCGACCTCGTCGGCATCGGGCGGGTCCGGTGGATCGAGTGGTTCGTCCACCTCGTCGGCCTCCGGAGGCTCGGGCGGATCGTCCACCTCGACCGGCGGCGTCAGCAGCACCTCGTCCAGCGGCAACGTGTCCAGCACATCGTCTTCGGGTAACGTGTCGAGCACCTCCTCGACCGGCGGCTCTTCCACCTCTTCGGGGAACGTATCGTCGACATCGTCGACCGGCGGCTCGTCGACCGGCGGCTCGTCGACCTCGTCGGGCAACGTGTCGTCCACCTCGTCGACCGGCGGTTCCTCCACCTCGTCGGGCAATGTTTCGTCGACCAGTTCGTCCTCGGGCGACGTCAGCTCTTCGAGTGCATCCAGCACCTCTTCGGCGTCGTCGGCATCGTCCGCCTCCTCGGCTTCGTCGAGCGGCTATGCGTCGAGCAGCAGCGGCTGGTCGTCCAACGGTTCGTCGGCCAGCTCGGCCTCCAGCGCGTCGTCGGCGTCGAGCGCCTCCTCGGCGAGCAGCGCCTCCTCCTCGGGCGGTGACACGCCGCCCCCGACGCCGGTGCCCGCCCCGCCGATGGTGCTGCTGTTCGGCAGCGCGGCGGCAGCGCTGGTCATCCGGCGACGACTGGCCAAGCCCAAAACGGCCTGACCGGTCGCCGCCGGGCGGCATTCACGCCTTTTGCAGCGCGGCCTCGATCTCGGGCACCGGATGCCCGGTCAGATCCTTGGCCAGTTCGCCGACCAGACGATCCTCGACCGACTTGTGATAGTGTTTGCGCAACTCGCCCAGCGTCTTGGGCGGGGCAACCACGATCAGCGACTCGAACTCGTTGGCGAGTGCACGACGCTTGAGCATCGCGGCGGTCTCGGCGGCGAAGCGATCCTCTTCCTGCTGATGGAAGTCGGTCTCGCCCATCGTGCCGCGCGACGCGGCGAACTGCGCACCCTGGCCGCCGCCACCCGCCTGGTTCGATCCGCCCTGCGCGATCGGCGGCGCACCCGCGCCGCTTTGGGTAGAGGACGCCGCCCCGGCACTGTCCGTTTTCTGGTTGCGATCCGCCGGATTGGGATGTTCGACCGCGTGTTCTACGATCAGATTGGGATAGTCGGCATCCCCCTCGTTCCGAAAGAACAGGCTCTTGCGGCCATCGACGACCAGCACGAAGCTGTTATGCGGCACCTGCATCGCGTTTCTCCTTCTATGAGCCCGGGGATAACGCGGACGCTTCGCCACGGGTTGCGTGACGGCGGAGCGAACGCCATAGCCTCGGCCCCATGCACGACATTCGCCTGATCCGGGACGACCCCGCCGCCTTCGACGCCGCCCTCGCCAAGCGGGGCGCGGAACCCCAGGCCGATACGCTGATCGCGATCGACGAGCGCCGCCGCGCCGTTATTGCCGAGGCGCAAGACGCGCAGACCCGCCGCAACGACCTGTCCAAACAGATCGGCCAGGCCAAGGCGGCCAAGGACGAGGCACGCGCCCAAGCCCTGATGGACGAGGTCGCCGCGCTGAAGGCCAAGCTCCCGGAGCTGGAGGAGCAGGAGCGTGGCGTCGAGGCCGAGCTGAACACCGCACTCGCCGCCATTCCCAACCTGCCCGCCGCCGATGTGCCGCAGGGCGCGGACGAGAATGACAATGCGCTGGTCCACCAGAAGGGGAGCCCCGCGACCTTCGCCTTCGAGGCGCGCGAGCATGACGCGATCGCGCCTGCGCTGGGCATGGATTTCGAGACCGGCGTGGCGCTGTCGGGCGCGCGCTTCACGCTGCTGCGCGGCCCCATGGCGCGGCTGTCGCGCGCGCTCGGCCAGTTCATGCTCGACCGGATGACCGAGGAAAACGGCTTCGAGCTGGTTCAGCCGCCGCTGCTGGTTCGCGACGAAGCCGCGTTCGGCACCGGCCAGTTGCCCAAATTCGCCGAGGACCTGTTCCGCACCACCGATGGCCGCTGGCTGATCCCCACCGCAGAGGTCTCGCTGACCAATATCGTGCGCGAGGCGATCCTGAGCGAGGCGGAACTGCCGCTGCGCTTCACCGCCCTAACCCCCTGTTTCCGTTCGGAAGCGGGTGCGGCAGGGCGCGACACGCGCGGCCTGATTCGCCAGCACCAGTTCGACAAGGTCGAGATGGTGTCGATCACCACCCCAGACCAGTCGGATGCCGAGCATGAGCGGATGACCGCCTGTGCCGAGGGCGTGCTGGAGGCGCTGGGCCTTCCCTATCGCCGGATGCTGCTGTGCACCGGCGACATGGGTTTCTCGGCGGCGCGCACCTATGACCTGGAGGTCTGGCTGCCCGGACAGGCACGCTATCGCGAGATTTCGTCCTGTTCGACCTGCACCGATTTCCAGGCGCGGCGGATGATGGCGCGCTATCGCCCCACCGAGGGCAAGGGCACGCGCTTCGTCCATACGCTCAACGGCTCGGGACTGGCGGTCGGCCGTACGCTGGTCGCCGTCATCGAGAATTACCAGCAGGCCGACGGCTCGGTCGTCGTGCCGGAAGTGCTGCGCCCCTATCTGGGTGGGCAAGCGGTGCTGGAGCCGCGCTGATGCGCATCCTGCTCACCAATGACGATGGCTATCACGCGCCGGGGCTTGCCGCCCTGGAGCGGATCGCGGCGACGCTTTCGGACGATGTCTGGATCGTGGCGCCCGCCGAGGACCAGTCGGGGACCAGCCGTTCGCTGACCCTGACCCGGCCGATGCGGCTGCGGCAATTTGGTGAGCGGCGCTTTGCGGTGACGGGCACGCCGACCGACTCGGTGCTGATGGCGCTGGGCGAGGTGATGGCGGACCACAAGCCCGACCTGATCCTGTCGGGCGTCAATCGCGGCGCCAATCTGGGCGAGGACGTCTTTTATTCCGGCACGGTATCGGCCGCGATGGAAGGGGCGATGGCGGGCATCCGCTCGATCGCGCTCAGCCAGCGTTATCCGACGCAAGGAGTCGGCGACCAGGTCTCCTTCGCCACGGCCGAAGCCTGGGGGGAGCGGGTGCTGCGCCCGCTGCTCGACCTGGACTTCGCGGCGCGAACGCTGATCAACGTCAACTTTCCGCCGGTCGCGCCGGATGCGGTGAAGGGCATCCGTATCGCGCGTCAGGGCCTGCGCGACTATGGCCGGGCACGGTTCGAGAAGCGGGCCGATCCGCGCGGCTATGACTATTACTGGCTGGCGCTGGGCCGCCTGCCGCATCGGCCGGGCGCGGACAGCGATCTCGACGCCATCGCCGCTGATCACATCGCGGTAACGCCTTTGCAACTCGACCTGACGCATGACCCCTCATTCGTTATGCTTAACGAAGCCTATCGTTAAGCGGATCGCGAAACGGCTTTCTGGGGGGGACGTGGGGTTGGATCGGAAATCGGTTGCCATCGGGCGGATCTTGGGGCTGGGGCTGCTCGTATCGGGCTGCATTCCCAATATGGAGCCTCCCATGCGCGCCGCCGAGCCGGTCGCACCTCCTGCTCCGGTCGTCACCGCGCCGCCACAGGCCAGCCCCGTAACGCGACCCGTCCCCGTCACCCCTGCCTCCCGGCCCGGTTCGACGCGCCCGGCCATCCGTCGCTCGGTCCCCGTCACCACGCCGCGCCCGCCGGTTGCGACCCCCATGGTCCAGCGACCGGCACCCGTTTCGATACCGACCGCGCCCGTATCCTCGCTGCCCGCCCCGCGCCCCTCCTGGGAAGTGCGCCCCGTCGCGCCCGACGCGCGCGAAATCGCGGAGAGCGTCTATGTCGTGAAGCCCGGCGACACGCTGCGTGCCGTGGCGGATCGCGCAGGGGCCGGTTCGGAAGTCATCGCGCGCGCCAACGGGCTGACCCCGCCCTTCATGATCCGTGCGGGCCAGCGCCTGACCATTCCCGGCGGCCGCTATCACCTGGTCCGCCCGGGCGAGAGCGGCATCGCCATCGCGCGGGCTTATGGCGTTTCATGGTCGCGGATCGTCGATGCCAATGCGCTCAGCGAACCCTATGTCCTGCGCGCCGGACAGCGGATCCTGATCCCCGGCACGGCTCCCGGCGCCACCCCGCTCAGCAGCGCCGCCGAGCGCGCCGCCGCCTTCAAGCTCGACGTGGACGACATCCTGACCGGCGGCGAGCCCGCGCTCGCCAGCAACCAGGAACCGGCCAAGCCCAGCGCGACGCCGCGCCGCGTCCTGCCGCCGACCGCCGTGGTCGCGGCCCCCGCGCGGCTGCGCTCGGGCTTTGCCTGGCCGGTCGACGGCCGCGTCGTGAAGCGGTTCGGCGCGGGCTCCAGCGGCGAGCGCAACGACGGCATCAAGATCGCCGCGCCGGTCGGCACGCCGATCAAGGCGACGGCGGACGGCGTGGTCGCCTATGTCGGTGACGGGATCGCCGCGCTGGGCGGGCTGGTGATCGTCAAGCACGGCGATGGCTGGACCAGCGTCTATGGCCATGCCTCCAAACTGATGGTCCAGCGCGGCCAGAGCGTGAAGCGCGGCCAGACGCTGGCGCTGTCCGGCCAGACCGGCTTTGCCGACCGCCCCGAGCTGCATTTCGAGCTGCGCCGGGGCCGCACCCCCGTCGACCCGCTCAGCCAGTTGCCCAGGCCATGACCCATGGCTGCTTCATGAACGCTGTCTAACGGGTGGTTCAGGATTCGGAACGCCACGACCTGTCATAGGTTGAAAACGAACACGGGGCCGTTGCCCCTGGGAGTTGGCGTATGAAGAAGATGTTCCATGTTCTCGCGGCGATCGGCCTGTCCGTGACGGGCGTCGCGGCCACGACGGTCCTGCCGGTGGCGAGTGCCGAGGCGCAATCCTGGCGCGGTGATGATGGGCCCCGCTATGATCGGGATCGGCGCGATCGTCGCGACTGGCGCGAGGATCGCCGCGATTGGCGGGGCGAACGGCGCGGCTGGCGTGACGATCGGGGCTGGCGTAGCAACGACTGGCGCGCGCGCCGCGAAGCCCGCGTCGCGCGCGAATATGACCGGGCGCGCCGCACCCCCGGCTATGTCGATCCGCGCTCGCAGGGCGACTATACCAACTATACCGGCCGGGGCTCGGGTTATCGCCCCTGCAACTATGTCGAGCGTAACGGACGGACCGTCTGTCGCTGATCCCCTGATGCCTTTGGGGTGACGAAAGCGGATCGGCGGTGTAACGGCCAGTCATCATGGCATACACTTCCGATCTGCTTCGCACCCTGGATGAACGGGGTTACGTCCACCAGATGACCGACGGCGCCGCACTGGACCGTCTGGCCGCAGGCGGCGTGGTGCCGGGATATATCGGCTTCGACCCGACCGCGCCGTCGCTGCATGTCGGCAGCCTGGTGCAGATCATGCTCCTTCGCCGGATGCAGCAGACGGGCCACAAGCCGATCGTCCTGATGGGTGGCGGCACCGGCAAGATCGGCGACCCCAGCTTCAAGGACGAGGCGCGCAAGCTGCTCGGCGAGGACGGGATCAAGGCCAATGTGGCCTCGATCAAGCGCATCTTCGAACGCTTCCTGACCTTCGGTGACGGCCCGACCGACGCGGTGATGGTCGACAATGCCGACTGGCTCGACAAGCTGGAATATATCCCCTTCCTACGCGAAGTGGGTCAGCATTTCTCGGTCAACCGGATGCTGTCCTTCGACTCGGTGAAGCTGCGCCTCGACCGCGAACAGTCGCTCAGCTTCCTCGAATTCAACTACATGATCCTCCAAGCCTATGACTTCCGCGAACTGGCGCAGCGTCATGGCTGCCGGTTGCAGATGGGCGGGTCGGACCAGTGGGGCAATATCGTCAACGGCATCGAGCTGGCCCGCCGCATGGACGGGACGGAAGTGTTCGGCGTAACCACTCCCCTGATCACCACGGCGGACGGCGGCAAGATGGGCAAGACCATGTCCGGTGCGGTCTGGCTGCACGAGGACCAGCTGCCGCATTTCGATTACTGGCAGTTCTGGCGCAACACCGACGACCGTGACGTCGGCCGCTTCCTGCGCCTGTTCACCGACCTGCCCCTCGACGAAATCGTGCGGCTGGAGGCACTGGAAGGCGCGGAAATCAACGAGGCCAAGAAGATCCTCGCCAACGAAGCCACCGCCATGTGCCGTGGTCGCGCGGCGGCGGACGAAGCAGCGGAGACGGCGCGGCGGACCTTCGAGGAAGGTGCGGCGGGTGCGGCGTTGCCAAGCTTCGCGGTCGAGGGCGGGTCGGTTTCCATCATCGACGCGCTGATCGGGCTGGGCTTTGCCAAGTCCAAGGGCGAGGCACGGCGCCTGATCGCGGGGGGCGGCGCGCGTGTCGATGGCGAGAAGGTGGCGGACGAGAATGCCGTCATCGCCGTTGGCGGCGAGCCGGTGAAGGTTTCGTCGGGCAAGAAGAATCACGGATTGCTGACGGCGGGGTAATTCCTGTGGCCTTCGCCTTTGCTCAGGCTGAACGGCGGTTGAGGGCTACTTCCTCTTTATAAGGGCTGTTCCCCGGCGAAGGCCGGGGCCCAGTTTCTCCCAAGTCGACGAAGCGGGATAGCGGTGCGTGGGGGGCATCTTCGCCGACCAATCAGCCGCAAGGCAACTGGACCCCGGCCTTCGCCGGGGTACGAGCCGCGCCTCACCCCCGCTTCACCACCAACGCGCCCGCAATGACCAGCGCCACCCCCACGACCTTCCCCAACGTCACCGGCTCGACCCGCACCCCGAACAGCCCGAAATGGTCGACGATCAGCGCCGCCACCAACTGGCTGGCGATCGCCGCCGTCAGCGCCACCGAAATGCCCAGCCGCGGCGCCGCATAGGCCAGCACGGCCACGAACCCGGCTCCGTAAAAGCCGCCCAACCACGCCCAGCCCGGCGCGCCCTTCAGCGCCGTCGGGCTCGTCCGGTCCATCGCCGCCCAGGCGACCGCCAGGACGATCGTCCCGATCAGGAACGAGGTCAGCGCCGCCAAGACCACCGATCCCGACGCCTTGGCGAGTGCCGCATTGGTCGGCGGCTGGATCGCCAGACCAAGACCGGCGATCAGGACGAGGATGAGCGGAAAGACAGCAGCCATCCGCGCCCAACGCCACGAACGCCGCTTCGTTCAGCCCGAACGCAAGAGCGCGACGCCTGCATCCCGCTCGAACAGATAGAGCGCCGTCCGCGCCGCCTGCCCGCGCGGTGCTTCCAGCCCGCCGTCACGATCGATCAGCAGCCGCGCGTCATCCTGCGCGCACTGCATCAGGTCGGCCATGTTTTCGGGCGTGGCGAGCCGGAACGCCATCTCCCCCGATTGCCGCGTGCCGAGCAGTTCGCCAGCCCCGCGCAACCGCAGATCCTCTTCGGCGATGCGGAAGCCGTCATTCGTCTCGCGCATCAGGGCAAGCCGCGCCCGCGACGTTTCCGACAGATGCGAGCCCCGCAGCAACAGGCAGCGTGACAGCCCCCCGCCCCGCCCGACGCGGCCGCGCAACTGGTGCAGCTGCGCCAGGCCGAAGCGGTCGGCATGTTCGATCACGATCAGCGTGGCATTGGGCACATCGACCCCCACCTCGATCACCGTCGTCGCAACCAGCACGCCCAGCCGTCCGCCCGCGAACGCCTCCATCACCGCGTCCTTCTCGGCAGGCTTCATCTTGCCATGGACGAGGCCGACCCGTTCGCCGAACCGCGCGCGCAGGGTCTCGGCGCGCATCTCGGCAGCGGCAAGGTCGGACTTTTCGCTCTCCTCGACCAGCGGACAGACCCAGTAAGCCTGCCCCCCATCCGACAGATGCCGTCCGAGCGCGTTGACCACTTCGTCCAGCCGGTCCTCCGACACCACCCGCGTCTCGATCGGCTGGCGGCCCGGCGGCATCTCGTCCAACCGGCTGACATCCATCTCGCCGTAATTGGCCAGCGTCAGGGTGCGCGGGATCGGCGTCGCAGTCATCGCCAGCAGGTGCGGCGGGGCCTTGCCCTTGGCGGACAGCATCATCCGCTGGGCCACGCCGAAGCGATGCTGTTCGTCGACCACGACCAACGCCAGGTCGCGATAGGTCACGGTCTCCTGGAAGATCGCATGGGTGCCGACAAGAATGTCGATCTCGCCCGCCGCCAGCGCCATCAGCGTGGCCTCCCGCGCCTTGCCCTTGTCGCGGCCGGTGAGCACCGCGATCTCGAGTGGCAGCCCCGCGAGCGTCTTGCGCAGCGTCTCATAATGTTGGCGCGCCAGGATTTCGGTCGGGGCCAGCATCGCCGCCTGCGCGCCCGCCTCGACCGCGATCAGCATCGCCATCGCCGCCACCAACGTCTTGCCCGCCCCCACGTCGCCCTGGAGTAGACGGAGCATCGGCGCGTCCTGCGCCAGATCGCCCTCGATCTCGCGCACCGTCCGGCTCTGCGCGCCGGTCAGCGTGTAGGGCAGCTTGAGCATGTCCCTCAAGCGCCCGTCGCCGTTCAACGCCCGCCCCCGCCGCTTGCGGGTATCGGCGCGGACCAGCGTCATCGCCAGCTGGTTGGCGAACACTTCGTCATAGCCCAGCCGCTCGCGCGCCTTCGCATCCGCCGGATCGGCATGGATACGGGCCAGCGCGTCCTTCCAGTCGGGCCAGCCGCGCTGCGCCTTCAGTCCTGACTCGATCCATTCGGGCAGTTCGGGCGACCGTTCCACCGCCTGCGCCGCCAGCGCGCCCAGCCGCCGCGAGGTGATCCCTTCCGACAGCGGGTAGATGGCCTCGCGCTCGCGGAAGCCTTCGGCGCTGTCGCCCAGATCGGGATGGACGATCTGCAGATCCTGGCCATAGAGGTCCAGGCGCCCCGACACGACCTTCGTCTCGCCGATCGGCAGCAGCTTCTTCACCCAGCCCGAATTGCCGCCGAAATAGACCAGCGCGACGCTGTTGCCCGCCGCATCCTCGGCCCGCACCCGCGTCGGGCCGCGCGGCGAGGACGAGACGCGATGCTCTTTCACGGTCAGAGGGATGGCGATGACCCTCCCCGCATCCGACACCATCAGTTCGTCGCGTGGGAAACGGTCGATATGGCCGGTCGGCAGATGAAAGGCGACATCGACCACGCGCGCGATGCGCAGGCGCTCCAAAGGCTTGGCAAGACCGGGCCCGACGCCTTTCAGCGAAGTGACCTCGGCGAACAGCGGATTGAGGATATCGGGACGCATGACTAGATGGGTGCGTATAGCCTCAAGCCCCCGCACGCCGCCAGAGCATGCGGGCGTTAATCTCGTCGGATCGGAACCCCATGGACCACGAAACCCGTATCAAGCGCCTCCGCTTCCGCGCATGGCATCGCGGCACCAAGGAAGCTGACCTGATGATCGGCGGCTTTTTCGACGCGCATCACGAGACTTTGAGCCTTGAGGAACTCGACTGGTTCGAGGCGCTGCTGGAGGAGCAGGATGTCGATATCATGGCCTGGGCGATCGGGACGCAGCCCTGTCCGCCGCAATGGGACGGCCCGGTGATGCAGCGGATGCGCGCGCTGAATTTCGTGCCGATCGCCCGGTAACTTATAGGCCTGCGGACGTTCAGACCCTTGATGCAGGATTACAAAGCTTTGATTCAGGCCTAGCCCCTCCCCTTCAGGGGAGGGGTTGGGGTGGGGCTTCGCCACAGGCGTGGCGTTTGTGGAAGCCCCCCACCCCCGGCCCCTCCCCTGAAGGGGAGGGGTGGATCGAGCTGACGACATCAAGCCCCAACACCCCCAGCTTCGGAACCCCATGCCCGATATCAAGACGATCCTGACCGCCAAGAGCCCGCTGACCCTGTCGGGCGTTCCGGCGGGGTTCCTGCCGGTGCTGCTCGCCGATCTGGCGCGGGCCGCGACCACCCGCGCGGTGTTCATCTGCGCCGACGAAGCGCAGATGCGCGAACTGGCCTCGACCGCGACCTATTTCGCGCCGGAGCTGGAAATCCTGCAGATCCCCGCCTGGGACTGCCTGCCCTATGACCGAGCCTCGCCCACCTTGCGCGTCATGGCGGAACGGATCGCGGGGCTCCACCGGCTCCAGGCCAAGCCCAAGACGCCACAGCTGGTCCTGACTACCGCCAATGCCGCGACCCAGCGCGTGCTGACCCCTTTCCGCATCCGCCAGTTGGTCGCCCGCCTCGCGCCGGGCGAGCGGATCGGACTGGAGAAGCTGTCCGCGCTGCTCCAGGCGAACGGCTATGTCCGCACCGAGACGGTGCACGACCAGGGCGAGTTCGCGGTGCGCGGCGGCCTGGTCGACCTGTTCCCCAGCGGCGAGGAGCAGGCGTTGCGTCTCGACTTCTTCGGCGACGAGATCGAGAGTGTCCGCACCTTCGACCCCGCCGACCAGCGGACGACGGGCCGGGTCGAGGGCTTCACGCTGCTCCCCGCCTCCGAGGCGCTGCTCGACGAGGAATCGATCAAGCGCTTCCGTACCCGCTACCGCGAAACCTTCGGCGCGACCGCGACCGGCGATCCGCTATATCAGGCGGTGTCCGAGGGGCGGCGCATGGCGGGCATGGAGCATTGGCTGCCGCTGTTCGAGGAGAAGCTGTCGACGCTGTTCGACCATCTCGGCGAGGCTGCGGTGGTGGTGCGCGACAGCGGCGTGACCGCGGCGGCGACCGCGCGGTTCGAGGCGGTGGCGGACTATTATGAGAACCGCAAACGCGCCGAGGCCGCGCAGCCGGGCAGCTTCCGCCCCCTGCCCGCCAAGGCGCTGTACCTGACGGACAAGGAATGGGGCGAAGGGCTGGAGGCCGCGACCGCGCATCTCGTCTCGCCCTTCCACGAGCCGGAAAGCGCCACCGTCCTCGACTTCGAGGTCGACAGCGCCCGCGATTTCGCGCCCGAACGCGCGGCGCACGCCAATATCTACGAGGCGGTGGTCGACCATGTCGAGGCACTGCGCAAGGAAGGCCGCAAGCCTGTCCTCGCCAGCTATTCGGTCGGCGCGCGCGAGCGGCTCGGCAGCCTGCTGAAGGATCACGGGCTGAAGGGGGCCAAGGCGGCCGAGACCTGGCAGGAAGCGCTGGGCATCGCCGATACCTCCAAGAGCTTCGGCGTCGCTTTGGTCGTCCTGCCGCTCGACCATGGCTTCACCGCACCGGGCATCGCGGTGCTCACCGAGCAGGACATGCTGGGCGACCGGCTGATCCGGCGGCAGAAGCGGCGCAAGTCGGCGGACGCCTTCCTGGCCGAACTGGCGACGCTCTCGCCCGGCGATCTGGTGGTACACTCCGACCACGGTATCGGCCGTTATGAGGGGCTGACCTCGATCCCCGTGGGCAAGAGCCCGCATGACTGCGTGGCGCTCTCCTATGCGGGCGGCGACAAGCTGTATGTGCCGGTCGAGAATCTCGAAGTCCTGACCCGCTACGGCTCGGGCGAGGACGGGGCGACGCTCGACCGTCTGGGCGGCGAAGCGTGGCAGCGGCGCAAGGCCAGGATGAAGGAGCGCATCCGCGAGATCGCGGGTGAGTTGATCGCGGTGGCCGCCGAACGCGCGCTTCGCCCCGGCGAGGTGGCCGAGCCCGACAGCGCGGGCTATCCGGCGTTCGTCGACCGTTTCCCCTATGAGGAAACCGACGATCAGGACCGGGCGATCGACGATGTGCTGGGCGACCTGACGGCGGGCAAGCCGATGGACCGGCTGATCGTCGGCGATGTCGGCTTCGGCAAGACCGAGGTGGCGCTACGCGCCGCCTTTGTCGCGGCGATGGCGGGAATGCAGGTGGCCGTGGTCTGCCCCACCACGCTGCTCGCGCGCCAGCATTACAACAATTTCGTCGCCCGTTTCGAAGGCTTTCCGATCAAGATCGGCCGCCTTTCCCGCCTCGTTACCGCGACCGAAGCCAAGCGGACCAAGGACGGCGCGGCGAGCGGCGATATCGACATCGTCGTCGGCACCCATGCGCTGCTCGCCAAGAATGTCGAGTTCAAGCGGCTGGGCCTCGTCATCGTCGATGAGGAACAGCGGTTCGGCGTCACTCACAAGGAACGGCTGAAGGCGCTGAAGGCCGACGTCCATATGCTGACGCTGACGGCGACGCCGATCCCGCGCACGCTGCAAATGGCGATGTCGGGCCTGCGTGAGCTGTCGGTCATTCAGACGCCGCCGGTCGATCGCCTCGCGGTGCGCACCTATGTCATGCCCTGGGATCCAG
Source organism: Sphingomonas sp. Xoc002 (assembly GCF_050408055.1). Taxonomy (NCBI): domain Bacteria; kingdom Pseudomonadati; phylum Pseudomonadota; class Alphaproteobacteria; order Sphingomonadales; family Sphingomonadaceae; genus Sphingomonas; species Sphingomonas sp. Xoc002. The sequence goes on from NZ_CP191175.1 coordinate 2,294,759, forward strand.
TCGTGCTGCGCGAGGCCTTGCTGCGCGAACATTATCGCGGCGGACAGAGCTTCCTCGTCACCCCACGCGTCGCCGACCTGCCGGATATCGAGGAATATCTGCGCAAGGAGGTGCCGGAGGTCCGCTATGTCGTCGCCCACGGCCAGATGTCGGCGACCGAGGTCGAGGAGCGCATGTCCGCCTTCTATGACCGCAAGTTCGAGGTGCTGGTCTCGACCACGATTATCGAGAGCGGCATCGACATTCCGTCCGCCAACACGATGATCGTCAACCGCGCCGACCGCTTCGGCCTGGCCCAGCTCTATCAGTTGCGCGGCCGCGTCGGCCGGTCGAAGACGCGCGCCTATGCCTATATGGTCACGCCGCCGGAGCGGATGATGACCGAGGCGGCGGAGAAGCGGCTGAAGGTGCTGTCCGACCTCGATTCACTGGGCGCGGGCTTCCAGCTGGCCAGCCATGACCTGGATATTCGCGGCGCGGGCAATCTGCTCGGCGACGAACAGTCGGGGCATATCAAGGAGGTCGGCTACGAACTTTACCAGTCGATGCTGGAAGAGGCGATCCTGGAGGCCAAGGCGGGCGGCGCGTTCGAAAAGAAGCGCGACTTCTCGCCCCAGATCACCGTCGACGCGCCGATCCTGATCCCGGACGATTACGTCCCCGATCTCGACCTGCGGATGGGGCTTTATCGTCGCCTGAACGACTTGGAAAAGCATCAGGAGGTGGAGGAATTCGCCGCCGAGATGATCGACCGCTTCGGCCCGCTGCCCGAGGCGACCGACAATCTGATCCAGGTCATCAAGATCAAGCTGAACGCCAAGAAGGCCTGCATCGCCAAGATGGATGTCGGCCCGCGCGGCGTGCTGGTCGCGTTCCACGACAACCGCCCGCCCAATGTCGACGGGCTGTTCGCCTATGTCGAGCGGCTGGGCGAACTGGCCAAGCTGCGCCCGGACGGCAAGCTGGTCCTCAACCGCGCCTGGCCTGACGCCAAGGCGCGGCTGCATGGCGCGCTGCAATTGTCGAAGGGATTGGCAAAGGCGGCGGGGTGATCGCCCCAGTCCTCCCCAAGCTATGCGTGGGGAGGGGGACCGCCGCGAAGCGGTGGTGGAGGGGCGAGGCCCGGACTGGCTTTCTGACAGGGGCACCGGCCCCTCCACCACCCGGCTGGGCCGGGCGGTCCCCCTCCCCAAGCATAGCTTGGGGAGGAATGGGGATCAGCTGCTATGATCGGAGATGATCTTCCAGCCATCGGCGCGGCGTTCGAAGACCAGGGAGGTCATCCCGCTCTCGGCCTTCGCCCCGCCCGACAGGTTCCAGCGGGCGATGAGGATACGGCGGTCGCCGATCCGCTTCAGATGGAGAAAGTCGAAGCGAAGCTGGCCGCGGTTATTCGCACCACCAGCGAAGCTCTTGCGATAACTGTCGGCAATGGCAGGCTTTCCCCGGATCAACCCCTTGCTGCCGACAAACACCGCATCGGGCGCATAGATGGCCATGAAGCGGTCGAGATCGCCGCCATTCCATCCTTGCGCACTCTCCAGCATCACCGACCGCATCGCGGCTTCGGCCGGATCGGTGACTGGAGCGGCGGCATGAACCGCCATGGGCGACAGCGCAAAGGCCGCCGCGATCGTCAGGCCGCGCATTCCATTTCTCCCTCGACCATCGCCTGCAACGTCTTTTCGTCCAACGGCGCGGCGCACAGGAAACCCTGATAGGTGTCGCAGCCCAGTCGCCCGAGCAACTGGGCCTGCCCTTCGGTCTCCACCCCCTCGGCGATGATCCTCATGCCGAGTTGCGCCGCGATGCGGATGATCCCGCGCACGACCACCCGGTCGCGCCGCGTTCCATCGACCTCGGTCACCAGTGCACGGTCGATCTTCAGATAATCGATGGGCAGGCTGGTGAGATAGGCCAGGCTGGAATAGCCGGTGCCGAAATCGTCGATCGCTACCCGCACGCCTTCCGCCCGCAGCGTGTCGAGCACCTGCGCGGCACGGTCCAGTTCGCGGATCAGGCCGGTCTCGGTGATCTCGACGGTCAGCCGCTCGATCGGAAAGCCGCTGGCCGCCACGCGGTCGAGGAAAATGCGGGCGAAACCGGCCCGCCCGACATCGGCGGCGGTCACGTTGATCGACAGGCGCAGATGCGACAGTCGCGCGGGCCAGCGCGCCGCGCGTTGCAGGGCGACCTGCTGGATATGGTCGGACAGCGCCAGGCCCAGATCGGCGCGCTCGGCCGCGGCGAAGAGCGGGTCGGCGCCCAGCGGCCCCAAGGTCGGATGCCGCCAGCGCGCCAGCGCCTCGACCCCCGTGATCCGCCCGGTGCGGATGGCGACCTGCGGCTGGAAGACGATATCGATCTCGCCGCGCTCGATGGCGTGGTGGAGGTCCGCCGCCAGCACGTCCAGCGGCGCCACATCGCCGGGATGGGCGAAGCGCAGCATCGCGCCGTCGCTCGCCTGCGCCTGGGCCAGCGCCTCCCCCGCACGGGCGAGCAGGCTGGCGGGATCCTCATGGGCGCGCGCCTCGGACAGACCGAGCCGGACGCCCAGACGGATCGGCACCGCGCCCGCCTGTACGGGCTGGGCGAGCAGCGTCTCCAGCGTTTCGGCAATGGTCCGCGCCTGTCGGCCATCGGCAACGCCCGCCATGACGAACTCCGCACCGCCCGACCGTGCGACGATCGCCCGGTCGCCGAACGCCTCTGCCGCGACCGCCTGCATCCGCGCCTCGACCCCGCGCAGCAGCATATTGCCCGCCGGTCGACCGTGCGCGGCATTAATCAGGTCCAGCCGCGACAGCGACACGACGATCGCGACGCAGGGCTCGCCCCGATCGAGAATATCGGCGACCCAGCGATGGATCTCGCCCACCTCGCCGTCCGCATGGGTCCGGCGGCGACGCACGTCCAGCGTCCGGCGGGCATGGCGCTCGGCCAGTTTGAGCGCAGCATGCACCATGGGTTCGCCCGCATCGGGCGCCAGGATATGCGTCGCCCCCGCCGCAAGGAACGCTTCCAGCGTATCGGGGTCCGAATCGGGCACCGAAACCAGCATGGCCGCCCCCGTCGCCGCAATCACCGCACCCAATGCCTGCGCGGCACGAAGTCCGGCATCGCCCTCCCCCCGCGCATCGATCAGGGCGACCCGCGCTTCGCTCGCCAGAAAGGCACTGACCAGCATGTCGCCCGGCGGATGCTCGCCGTCGCGCGGCGCCATCGACCAGATCGCCCAGCCGCCACGGATGATCGCTTCGTCCAGCATCGCAGGATGGCGGAACGAAAGCGCGAAGATCGCCGTTCCCCTGCGGTGGGCGTTAAAACCGAATTCATCCTGCGTCATGGGCGCACCCTATCCACCGCTACTGGGATCACCAACGGCAATCGATCTTGTTCGCGTCCCGCCTTGGGGCTACCGTCATGACGATGGGACGTGCCAATAATTCGTCCGATACTGCGGATGCCGTCGGTGGGACGGACCGGCGCCCGGCCGACGGGTCGCTGATCGACCGCCATGGCCGCACGATCCGCTATTTGCGCATCTCGGTCACCGACCGCTGTGACCTGCGCTGCCGCTATTGCATGGCCGAGCAGATGACCTTCCTGCCGCGTGCCAAGCTGCTCAGCTTGGACGAGATCGCGATCATCGCCGAGCGGTTTATCGCGCGCGGCGTGACGCGTATCCGCCTGTCGGGGGGCGAGCCGCTGGTCCGCCGCGATGTCGTCGATCTGGTCAAGCGGCTGGGCGGCCATGTCGGCCATGGCCTGGACGAGCTGACCATGACCACCAACGGCACCCGTCTGGCCGAACATGCGGGCGCGCTGGTCGATGCAGGCGTGAAGCGCATCAATGTCAGCCTGGACAGCCGCGATCCCGAACGCTTTCGCTATGTCACCCGGCACGGCGATGTCGGTCAGGTGATTCATGGCATCCTCTCCGCGCGTGACGCGGGACTTGCGATCAAGATCAACATGGTCGCGCTCAAGGGGATGAACGAAGACGAGATTGCTTCGATGCTATCGTGGTGCGTTTCGGAGCGATTGGACCTGTCCCTTATCGAGACGATGCCGCTGGGCGCGATCGACGAGGACCGGGTCGACCGTTTCCTGCCGCTGACCGCCGTGTTCGACCGGCTGGCGGCGGAATTCCCGCTGGTCCGCGCCGGACATCGCACGGGCGGCCCCGCCCGCTACTGGCAGGTGGAGGGCAGCGAGACCCGGTTGGGCCTGATCTCCCCCCTCACCGCGAATTTTTGCGATGGCTGCAACCGCGTGAGGCTGACGACCGAGGGCAAGCTGTATATGTGCCTGGGTCATGAGGATCAGGTGGATTTGAAGGCCGCGCTGCGGAACGGGGGCATCGAGGCGCTGGACACGGCGATCGATCTGGGGCTGGCGGCCAAGCCCGCCCGGCATGATTTCCGTATCGAGGCGGGATCGGCCCCGGCCGTGTCGCGTCATATGAGCGTGACCGGCGGATGACCCTTCCCGTCCGGCGGGCGCTCGTCGCCTCGCCCACCGCGCCCGCCCAGACCGCGGCGGCCGACCTGCTGCAAAGCGCCGACTGGGTCGATTTCGACGAGGCGGATTATGTCATCGCGCTGGGCGGTGACGGCTTCATGCTCCAGACGTTGCATCGGATGCTGGAGCGGCGGCGCGGCGCCGTGCCGGTGTTCGGCATGAACCTGGGCACGGTCGGTTTCCTGATGAACGAATGGCGCGGCTATGGGCTGGAGGATCGGCTGGCCCGCGCCAAGCCGTTCCGCGTCACCCCGCTGAAGATGACCGCCACCGGCATCGATGGCCGCGTCCATACCCTGCCCGCGATCAACGAGGTCTCGCTGCTGCGCGAAACCCGCCAGACCGCCAAGCTGGAGGTCATGGTCAACGAACGAATCGTCCTGCCCGAACTGGCCTGCGACGGCATCCTGGCCGCCACGCCGGCCGGATCGACCGCCTATAATTTCTCGGCGCAGGGGCCCATCCTGCCGCTCGGCTCGGCGCTGATCGCGCTGACCCCGATCAGCCCGTTCCGCCCCCGGCGCTGGCGCGGCGCGATCCTGCCCGACAAGGCCCGCATCTCGATCAAGGTCCTCGACCCCGGCAAGCGCCCGGTCTCGGCCGTGGCCGACCAGCGCGAGGTCCGCGACGTGGCGCAGGTGGATATCTGCATGGACCGCTCGCGCGAGCTGACGCTGATGTTCGATCCCGAACATGCGCTCGACGACCGCATCACGATGGAACAGTTCGTCTCCTAACGGAGGCCACCGCATAACCTCTTATTCCTCCCCTGCAAGGGGAGGGGGACCATCCGGAGGATGGTGGAGGGGAGTCACCCCTATCGAGCGCAGGACCCCCCTCCGTCAGGCCTTCGGCCTGCCACCTCCCCTTGCAGGGGAGGAATGGAAGCCAACGAAGGCCCGACCCGCATTTATCCACAGCTTTGGCGACAAGACTTACGCAAAACCGTCAAAAAAGGGGTTGCGGCTTTTTCCGAGCCCTTTATAGGACCCCTCCACAGCGCCGGAACATTCCCTGATAGCTCAGCGGTAGAGCTCTCGACTGTTAATCGAGCGGCCGTAGGTTCGAATCCTACTCAGGGAGCCACCGGCGCTGTAGGTTTTCCGCCATTTTTCGCTTGAGCGCCCTGCTCGCGGTCGCGGCCATTATGACAGACATTATTACAAGCGTTATGACATTCTTGCTATGTTCGCATCGCGTACGTATATGGTCTGTAGGTTAGAAAGGAGCGGCATCGATGGCATATCGCTCTCTCGAAATTGCGAATGAATTCCTTCGGCAGCCTGGCGCCCAAGGTAATTTAACGCAGATGCAGCTGCAGAAGCTCGCCTATCTGGCGAACGGCTGGAATTGGGCTATCAACGGCGAGCAGCTGATCTCTGACCCCGTCGAGGCATGGGACTATGGCCCAGTCTATCGAGAGCTCTACGACCATACGCGCTTTTTTGGTAAGGAGCCGCTAACTCGGTTAATCACCGAGGAAGATAGTGAAGCGGCGCGGGTGTTCGGGTTCCGCTCACCTGACGCGAAGCCCTATCACGCTGCTCTTACCGAGCGCGAGCGCGAGGTTATTCGCAACGTATGGAAGCGGTACGGCTCGCTTTCTGGGGCACGCCTTTCGGCACTCACGCACCAGCGCGGCACGCCGTGGTTCTCGACGTATACGACGAAGGGTAAAAGCGCGGTCATCGATCAGAACCTGATCCATAGCCACTACGACCATCTCGCAGATCGTGTCCAGCAAGCCGCATCGTGATCCTGCGCTAATAAGCGAGGCGCCGCTTGACGCCGAAAGGGATGACGAAGCATTCGCAGCCCTTGAAGCCCTGTCCAGTACACTCGCCGCGCAGCTTGAATCTGCAAATGCCGAACTTGCCGCCTTAAAAGGCAAAAAGACTGTTGATGACGTAAGGGCGGAAATGCTGGCCGAGTTCTCGACCAACACTTTTCTCTTTGTAGTTTTCTATTGTATTTCTGTCGGGCTTATTTTGCTTTTGGCGGGATGGAAAGAGACTACGAAGTTTCAGTTGTCGGATACGATACTTTCGATCATTGCAGGCAGCACGGCAGTTTCGGTTATCGGCTTAATAGGGATGGTGGTCAGCGGTCTTTTTGGTCGCCCCCACAAGGTCGCAGCGACAAAAAAGGCTAAGACGAAATCAAAAAATAAGCCGACAAAGTGATCATTTTTGGTCAGCTTTGCCTGACGTGAGCATGATGTGCTCTAAACGCTTACTAGCGATCCTCTTAGCCTTTTCCTGATTGGCCTTGTTGTAGATTCGTGTGACCTCCAGCGTCGTATGACCGGAGACCGCGCGCACGTCGTCGGTACCGCTGTCGCCGATCTCCGTGATGCCGCCATGGCGGAAGCTGGTGAACTTGAGGTCCGTCGGCAGTCCCGCCTTATCGCGGATGCGCCGGTGGAGCTTGTTCATATAATCCTTCGTGTACGCCTGGCCGGTCCGCTCATCGAGGATGATCAGGTCGGCGGCGTCACGGCGGTCGATCCGGCGGATTTCGGCCTCCAGCTCGGGGTATAGGTCGAGCCGCTCGCCGTCGATCATATCGACCAGCGGAATGTCGACCACGTTGCCGGTCTTCGACTGGATAAGGCCGATCCGCTCGCCGGGGACATATCCGCCCCAGCGAACGCCGCGGCTGACCCGGCCGTCGGGGTCCTCGAACCCGAAGGCATCATAGACACGCTGGCAAGCCTCGAAACAGATTGCGGCGGCGGTCGCCATGCTCTGCTTGCCCATCTCGCGCGCGGCGGCGCGATAGGCGTCGTACTCGGCGCGCGTCGCGGCCCGGTTGCCCCGCCCCGCTCCGCTGCTCGACTTGATGCCCATGCCCGCGAACGGGTTCTCCTTGACGCCCGTGGCCTTCCCGTGGCGCGCCGCCTGGTTCCAGACGAGGCGGCAGACCTGCATCGCATAGGAGCCTTGGCGTTCGCCGTGCTTCTCGCGCAGCTTTTTGTACAGCGTGTCGGCGGCGGTCGCGTCGATCGCGCTCGCCTTCCGCTGGCCGAAGGTCCCCGCCTTCATGGCGATGTCCTCGATCTGGTTCATGCAGACCTGATACCCGGCGCGGGTGTTGTGGCGGAGGGCGGTGAACCGCTCCATCTTCCGGTACCAGCCGAACAACCAGGCGACGGAGCCGGGAACCACCTTCGACAGCGCACCCTCGCGCCATTCCTTGAAAGCCTTATTCAGCGCCTCGGCGTGCGTGATGGCCTTCGCCACGTCGGTCCCCAGCGGCGATGACGAGACAGGGCAGGTCTTTCCGTGGCGCTCGGTCGGCGGTGATGCCCACTTCGGCCGGACCCAGTAATAGGCCTTCCCGCCATCGGCTCGGCGGTGAATCTGGACATAGGAAGGCAGGCGTACATTAGGCAAAGCCGAGATCCTCAGCGAGATCGGAGTTGAAGAGGTCGGCCAGGGCCGTATCGAGATCAGACCGAAGCGCGAGCATGGCGCCCTTCGGGCCGCGGGGCCGAAAGTTGACCTTGCCGGTCTTTTCCCATTCGCGCAGCTGCGCCTCGCCGATGCCGGTATAGGCCAGCGCGGTTTCGCGGTTCATGCCCGCAGGCCAGTCGGGCAGGTCGGCCAAAGCCAGTCCCATTATCGCCTCCCGAGAAGCATGACGCGCGGCGCGCCGGTCCGGTATTCATCGGCGATAGGGGCGGCGATCCGCTCATAGACGGTGGCACCATCGGCCATCACGACATTGGGCAGGAAGGCCTGCTCGAAGGTCTCGACGCCGCTCTCGACACTCTCGAGCTTCGCCTTGATGACCAGCAGCAGCGCGCGCGCCTTCTGCCGGTGGGCCTGTTCCATTCGGGCCGTCCGCTGCTTGGCCGACAGGGCCGCACCCCGGCCGTCCCGCACCGGCATCTCCGCGAGCTGCGGCAAGCCGACCTGGAAGCGGACATGCCGGTCAGCGATGGCGAATTGGATCTGAAAGCGCTCCGGCTCCTCGAATTGCGCCACGCGGTCCGCACCGGCGGCCTTTACCAGCGCGACGATTTCGGCAATCGACTTGCTGACCGCGACACTGGTCTTTTCAGCGTACGCCATTGCGCTCGCCCTCCTCAGGAACATATCGCCGCCAGAGCGCCCTAAGAGCGTCGAGCCATGCGGTGGCATCTGCGCGCTTCGCCTGCGTCTCGCCTTTGCGCGCGAAGAATTGGTGGTGGTCGGCCTCGGCGCGGATCCAGCACTGCGCGAACGGCGGCGGCGGATCGCCATGGGCATCCAATCGCGGCTCCAGCCGGCTATGCACCGCGTCGGACCGTTCGGGCGTCCAGTCGTCGCTCGACCGGTGCCGCTCGATTGACAGGCGGCACAGCAGGATCATGCACCACGCGCCGAATGACGGCCCCCGGCCCTCGGCCCGCAGCAGCTGAACCGCAGGCTGCATCTGCCAGCTGTAGGCGCTCTCGCTCATCGCGAAACCGGAGGCGGTCATGCGGCGATACCCCTGAGCGGCTGACCTAAGATACCCAGGCCAGCGGATGCGGCGCGTTCCAGTGCGACCACAGCGCGATCCCCAGCTGCCCACAGACATGTGCCGTTCGATGGTGCGACGCCTTCCGTGCCGTCTGGCCGGAGAAACCGGATCTTGCGAGTGAACAGCACCCGATCGGCTTTGCCCCACGCATCCCAAAACCAAGGGGCTGACGTGCGATCGGGCGTCAGCGCAATGCCGTGCCCATGGTCGAAGAACCGTGACAGCCACGGCGCCAATGCTCCGCGTCCACCGAATGGCGGGTTCATCCAGACGAAGCCCGACCAATCATGACCTAGACCGCCCACACCGTCGCTGGTCAGCCAGCGCGCGGCGGGGACGCAACAGGTCGCATCGCCAGGGTGCGCAACATCGAGGTCGAACCGCTCACCCAGCGCGTCGAACACAAAGGCTGGCGTGTACCACTCGTCGGACGCACCTGGCGTTTCCCAATGGCTCACTTCCGCCCCTCCCCGTGCGAGAGGGCGGCGAGATCGGCTGCGACTTCACGGCAATAAGCCATGTGTTCGTCGCTGACCGGGTCATCGTAAAACGCAGATGCGAGGAATTTAGCCACCTCCCCCGCCGGGACCGCATCGACAGCGGGATCTGCGGCTAAGGGCGTTGCGGAGTATTGGCGGATGTACCCCTTTGACTTCATGGATTCGCGGCTGGCCCACGCAGCATTTTCATCAGGGACGTGAAACGGATGCTTCGCAGCCATGAACCCGAGTTGATAGCCGTCGCTGAAGGACTCGCGCTCCCCCGCCGCAATTGCGGTGGACGTGCTTTGCGCATCGACAGCGGCCTCGTCAGCGATTACGCCCCTGCCAGTCCCGCCCTGGATGAGGTCGGCATATACAGCCGCTGCGTCGGCCATCGACATATAAGGACCGCCGGGCCATTCCGTGGTCCCTGCTCGACCTAGGCCGCGCGAGGCGTCGCGGAACCGCTGGCGGAGATCGTCGCCCGTGGCGGGCTTATCATTCGCGAGAGCGCCGCGTGCAATTTCGTTGATTTGCGGCACCAGCGAGTCGGTCCAGCGTTCGCTCAAGTCGGCTACTCGCTCCATCGCGTGGCGTATCGATCCGCTTGCAGCCCCCGTGCCAAACGGGACTACTCGCCAAGCGCCATCATCGTCGCGGTGGACCGCCTCGGCATCCTTGCGCCGGTGATAGCGGGTCGCCTGTTCGCGATCCTCAGTCCACGCGGGCGATCCATTCTCCCACGCCCGCCACCGCACACCATCTGCATCACTGACGATCCAGCCGCCGCTCGCATCGACAGCGGGCGCGGGGGTGGCGGCAAGCATCAAAAACCATGTGTCTCGGCGCTGCTGTTCTGTGTTGTCGAGGTTGAAGGCATTGTCGACCATCGCCTGTGTCGGCTCGACCGGAACCAGCTTCCACCCCTCCCCCGCATCGCCCGCGCGGCTGTCGAGGGCGGCGAATGCCAGCATGGCTTCAATGACCCAAGAGGCGGGCACTGCGCTGGATTTGCCCGGCCCGAAATGCTTGACCATTAGGTCGCGGGCAATCTCCAACGCCACCTCCTCGCGCACAGCATCCGGCGTCTGTCGGGTGGTCATGCTGCCATGTCCTGTTCCGCAAAATGGCAAAGGAAGTCGCAGGCGGGCGCGATCGGATCATTCGTCGGCTGGTCGCGCGGAATCTCGTCAATGAACCCACGAATGTTGCGGGTTTTGCCGTTTTCATCCTTCTCGCGGCGGACGATCACCAGCCGACACCCCAGCTCGCGGGATAAGCCTGCAATGCGATAGAACTCGCGTGGAAAATGCTTGCGCACCAACGCCCAATAGGCCGGGCTAGTGGACTTCACGCAGCCGATGCAATTGTTGTTGTGGAAGCCGAGCTTGTACATTTCGGGAAGCTCAATCCCGGCCGCTTCGACCAGCGCCAGAACGTTCGCCTTCCGCAACTCACGGTCGATCAGCGGCGTGGCCTGCTTCAGTTCCGGATATACCTCCCGCATCCGGTCGGCGCGCTTCCGCTCGTCCGCGGTGTAGCCCCAGATGTGGGTATCGCTAGGCAGTTGGAAATCGAGGCGTGGCGCAAACTTGAGCGCCCCAGTGCAAGGCGCGCCCCCCGGTCCCGACATGTATCGACGATCCAGCCACACCGCGAACGGGTCTTCGTATTCATCGCTGCGGATGCGGGTAATCGGCATGCCGAACCACCGCTCGCAATCGGCAAGGAAGCGCTCATTGTCGGGGTGTTCCGCGCCGACCTCAATGTAGACTACTGGCCCGGCATCAGCGCCGTGCTCGCGGATATCGAGCATCGTTGCGACTGCGCTGGCGGCGCCGCAAGAAAACCATCTTATGCGGCGGCTCATGCCTTCCCCCCATCGCTGGCGTGAGAGGCGGGGGTGGCGAGAGCAGAGGCGAGCGAATAGGCGCTGCCATCTTTCTGGCCACCATTATCCGGCCCTATGCCTGGGCGCATGTCTGTCCGCCCGCTGATCTGCGCGTGCCAGTTCGCGAGCGCGGCGGCCGTGCTGATCGTGTGATGCAGCGCCTTGTCCATGTCGCCAGCCACCTGAGAGGATGCAGCTTTTTGCGCGAGATATCCGATCAGCCAGAACCAATCGAACGGGGTCTTGCCGCCATCGTGCGACACTCCCCAGCGCTCCCGCTGATGCGCAGCCTCTAACGGCACCCCGGCCATAAAATCGGCGGTTTCGGGGGTGTTGATGATCTCGCTACGGATCTCGTCGCGTAGGCTCCCCTCCCCCTGGCGGATCGCGTCTGCAGAGAGGGTGGAGAGGATGGCGTCGGCTCGTGCAGCATTGCGGCGCTCGGCAATCACGAGGTGCGCATCATCAATGCTGTCGAACTCGGCAGGCCCGTGCCCGGACATGGTCAGGGTGTATGTTGCGACGCCGTCGACCAACCGCGTCCTGTCGCAGCTATAGCCGAATGCGGCGTCAGCATCGCCGATAGCCTTTGCCACCGCCTCCCGATCCATCGCGGGCGGGGCGATCCATTTATCGATAGCCGCTTTTCGCTCGTCCTCAGTCAGCGGCTTCGCGACGCAGGTCACACCTTCCGCTATCGGCGCGAGCGGGGCGGCGCGGGTGTTCCAGGCGGCGATGGCGTCGTCGCGCGACTCCATAGCAGGCCCGTGGAAATCGCATCCACAGATGACTGCCACGCTGCCGTCACGCTTGACGAAAGGCATCGGCGGCATGGAGCTATCGCACCACGGGTTCGGGCACGGCAGCAGCTTCGCGCTATCGGGTATTTGGTCAGCCACGGGCGGACTCCCCCAGGGCATAGGAGAAAAGCTCGATCGCGAGGTAAAAACCCATCACGATCGCGGTGATGAAGGCGAGCGCCGATAGGGCGCGGCGAGGCTTACGCATTGGCGTTCTCCTGGGATTTTTCGCGGCGCGCCGCATGGCGTCGGAGATCGGCGCGAGCGAGGCCAATGGCGTCCGCAAGATATTTCGCGGAAGCGGTCGCGGTCAGCGGGCCAGTGGTGACGGTGGCCGCCAGCGATCCATCCGGCATGTCGATCGACGGACCGTGCGCAGCGACAGCGACGACAACAGCCGCTTCCCCATCGTCGCGAAGGCTCGCCAGCATGACGCCGATCGCGTTGATCTCGGCGGGGTTCATACGATCGGAGCCTCATTCCAGAGGGAGGCTTTCACGTCGAAGGGCGGGCGGTGGCGCGCTTCGACGCGGACGAAGCCGGGGCGGTCGGTCTGCTTGGGCAGCTTGCGGACGCGCAGGGTGTGACCGGGGGCGACGGTGACGGAGCGATATTCCGAGGCCATCAGCGCGGCTCCTCGGCCTGCCGGTCGGACGATGCCGTGCCAGTGACAGGGAAAAGCACCGCGACCGCGTGCCAGCGCTCTGCGATACGGTCGACTATGGCGCACCACACCTCGGCGATGCGGCCCCGATGAGTCGTAATATCGCGGTACAGCGACGCCAAGGCGCAGGTCCCCGCAGCGGCGAAGATGCAGACGCACAGGACGCCGAGCGCCTGGGCGACGTGATCGGAAAAGGTCATCGTATTGCCTTCCGAGTGGTGGAGAAGATCGGGCGGGAGCCGGAGCCGCCAGCGCCGAGGATTCGGGTCTGCGAGAAGCCGTCTTCGGGCTGCGAGGGGCGCCGTATCGGGTGGTGGCCCCAGCCGTTCGCAAAGACGATCTTCGGCTGGCCGTCAGGCGCTATGACCTTCACCTTGCCGCTCGCCATCCGCTGGATGATGGGGCAATCGAAGGCGAAGACGGCGGGCAGATTCCCGACAGGTATCCAGATCTCGGCGTTGACCGCCTGGCGCCGGACTTCCATCGCCTCGCAGGTCAGCGGGTCCAGACCACGCTGGAGGATCGCGGCGGCCTGCTGGGTGGTCCAGCGCTCGCCACCGACCTGGATGCCGTCAACATTCCGGTAGCCGACCACATTGCCGTACCAGGGCGTCCGCACCGAGGGGCTAACCTGTCGCACGGACGGCTGCCGCCCGACCGGCGGGAGATTGGGATCAGCCATGGGCCACCTCCGCGCGCGAAGCGTCGAGATACTGGACGCCGTCGCGGGCCTCGTTCACCGCCTCCGCGGCGGCCTTCATGGCGACCTCGGCGATAGCGTAATCGGCCTGAGCCTGAAGGCTGCGGCGCTTCATCGCCTCCAGCACGGTCGACGTCTGACGGCGCAGATGGTCGAGCGGAATTCGGCGGCGCGTCTTCGCGCGGTAGTCGTTGGACAGCTCGACCATCAACCGCAGCGTGCCCGGCCGCATATGCAGCTGCTTTGCCCGGCCCGAGATGGCGTCGAGCAACCCGGCCCGCACCGACATGACATGCTCGAATTGCTTCGAATGCTGCCGGATCGTCGGCAGGATCATCTGCTCTTCGAACTGGGGTAGGCGCTCGACCACCATGCGCAGCTCGTCCAGCGCGCGGACTAGATCGGGGTCGACGATGGGCCCGCTCACAGCGCACCCCGCATCGCGCCAGCCTGCTCCGCCAAGTCGCGCTCCCAGGCAGCCCGGCCCGGCCACTGCTGCCAAAATGCGGTGGCCACCACCGTGGCATCCTGCATGGGCAGCTTCTTCTCAAAGGTGGGCCAGCCGTCCCGGTGCTGCTCCTGATGGCAACGGTCGCACAGCGGGATGCAATGGCGATCGGCGACCTTCGTCCCCGTCCCCTTCCCGCCCGCATGGTCGACATGGGCCGCGACGATGGGATTGGTGCGGTCGCCGAGCGTATGGCATGCCACGCACGGCAATCGGCGCAGCCAGCGCTTATACTCCTCGGCGCACTTCCACGCCGGGCGACCGGCGCGGGGCGGCTTGCGGGTCTGAAACGCCGAGGGAGGCAGGCGAAGGGCGCGCATCAGAACGCCACCCGAAAATGCGTGATCGCGGTCACCTCGACCTTCTCCAGCCAGTCCCAGCTGCGCGCCCGGCGCGGCATCTGAGCTTCGTCGAAGTCCTTTTCGAACAGGCAGCGGACCTGGACCAGCGTCTTCCCGTCGACCGGGCACGCGTCACCAAGGACGCGCTTCACCCACCCTCGGGCCGCTGCTTCAATCTCTGACGCTGTGAGAGGCGCGGACGCCATAGCGATCTCCTCGACCGCTTCGCTCGCATCAGGCGGCGATCAGCGGTGAGGACCGTGTACGCTTCTAGTGTACGATCGTCAACAGGTTGAACACACAAGGTGTACGTTTTTTGTGTGTGCGTTCGCAAAAAAGCCCCGACAAAGGGGCGGCAAACCATTTGGCCATCTCCGATGGGTCGCGGACAGAGGTCAGGCCCTCAGTCGTCTTCTTCGTCTGGTATTTCTTCTGACCCATGGAACCCGATTATGCGATAACTCACTACGCGACCGGCAACCCGTGACACCTTCACGTCCACAAAGTATATCCGCTTGTATGGGTTGTCATGCCCAGCGAGCATCTCGGATTTAAGTCCGGCGAACTCGTCTTCGAAGAATACGGGTCGGTGCTTAGGGTCTATCTCTTCAATGATGGCTTTGTCCGGGCTCCGGGCTCCAGCTGTCCGGGCGGCATCCGCATCCATGCCGTACAGAATCATTGGCGTCCTCTGAACCACTTCGAGCGCCTCAGCTTCGAGCAATGCCTTCATCTCTAACGCGTTAGCTTGAATAATCTTTGCATCTTCCTGCGTCACGTGCACCACTGGCTGGTAGACAGGCGCATTGTATATATGGATTGTCTGAGTCCCACCGCTCTGCGCGGAAGGCGCAACGATATTAGCAACGTCAGAGCAATCTTTTATAGTAATGCCAACCGGCTCAGGTTTCTTTTTGAACTTATCAATTAAGCCCTTAAGGGCCGTAGCAAATTTCAGAACCGGCGCTGAGTAGACCATAACCGGGGCAACAAGGGTGCCGAGCGTGGAAAGGTCAGGAAGCAGGCCGATATCAATCGAACCAGGTTTCACGCTAGAGACAAGCAGCTTAGCGTCTTTCGCCGACGTCAGCCCCTCGGCGGTTGCAAAAACCTCGAATTGGTGGCCAATCGCGCCGAGGCATCGTAGCATGACGCCAAGCTCGATTGGTGTCTCTGGCTCAAGATGAAGCTGGAATGGCGGATGGTCCATGACATCCTGACTGTACCCCATCCGAACCCCCGCTTGATCCAACAAATTGAATAGGCTGCAAACTCAATGCCGCTTGATCGACCCCACGACCCGCCCGTGGATGATAATGTCGGCCCGGTTCACGATTTGATTTTCCACGTCGGGGTTGTCGCTGATGACCAGCACCTTCTCGGTATCGATCGCGCGCAAGCGCTTCACCGCACCCAAGCCAAATAGCCAGATTGCCCAGATGCGATCCTGCGCATTCAAGCTCGCCTGGTTCACGTCGACGAAAAGCAGGTCGCGATCATGAAGCGTCGGCTGCATGCTATCGCCGATACCATCTACGATGCGCAGGCGATCAGGAGGCGTCACCGTCATGCTGCGAAGAAAGCCCAAGTCGAACTCGAAGGCCTCGCTTTCAATATAGCTATCGTCGAGATCCCTCCCCGGCCCCATTGAATATGACAGGTCGAGCCGGGCTACAGGGGCGGTTTCTCCACCATCAACCGAGCGTACTGATGGCTGATCCGGCGCTTTATCAATACGTGTGGCCCGCTGCTCGGCGCCCCTGCCTTCAAACGAGATACCTGTCAGGGCGATAACTTCGTCACGCGTGATCGGCGGGTCCCCCTTCCCGACCAGCGCCGACGCCAGCCGATCCGCGACTTCCACCGGTAGCCGCTTATCATACGCGGGATCGAGGTAGCGCTGCACACCTGACCCATGGTTGTACCCTGCTGCAACAGCAAGATCACGGACAGAGAGGCCGGATCGCAAGCGCAGGCGCGCTACAGCCGCCCCAGTAGATTCGTTATTTGCCACAGCTTCATTATCTAGCGACGTACGTACACAATCCACGTTGACGGGTGTACGCTCATGGTGTACGCCACACTTATGAGCATCCGGTCTGTCATCACTCGCTTCGGCGGCATTCGGCCAATGGCCGATAAGCTGGGTCATCGCTCGCATACCACCGTACAAGGCTGGTGGGATCGGGATGTCATCCCGGCGCAGCGCCAGCGCGAGGTCCTGGACGAGGCGAAGCGGCGTAAGATCAAGGTCAGCGCCGAGGATTTGATCGCGACGCCCCCCGCCGCCGTGTCGCAGGTAGCAGCATAATGGCCTGCCACCCAGAACAGCCGTTCACGGCGGCGCAGAAAGAATGCATCCGCCAGATGATCGTCGAGGGCATCAGCGAGGCGACGCGCCAGCGTAACCGGGAAGCCGGTGAGCGGATGCGTCGCGAAGTCGAGGCTATGCGCCGTGAACCTTGAAATTGCTCGATACCCAACCGCGCAGGTGTTCGCCGCCGTCGATCGACGGGCTGACGACGTCCACGTACTGGACCATGAAATCGCCGATGCGATTGATCGCGGCGGGCTCGATAGCCCCGGCCTTCTGCAGTTCGTGGCAAAGCCCGAGCAGTCCATGCAGGGCGGTGCGCGCAACGGCTTCGTCGAATGTGATCGGGTAATCGGCCAAGGCCTCATCCTTTCATCGGTGTGTGGTAACCCGATGATAGCCGAAGCCGGGGGCGGGTACACCGCCTCCGGTGGAGGGCTGGCGCGATGACCGCTGACATTCACTTCCTCTCCCTTACGGCTGCCCCCGTACTCCCCACCGCGGGCAGCTGTGACCCCACCGGCGGCGCGTCGCTTCCCTGCGCCGCCGGTGAGCTGGTCGACCAGCGCGCGAGCGATCCCGATGCGGACGGCGCGCGGTGCGGTGGAGAGATCTCTGTTCATACCCATTCCACTATCGAAACGGAGCGTCGGAATAATGTCTGATCATGCCGCAATGCAGCGGGATGTCGCCGCTCGCCAGATCGCGATGTTCTCCAGCTTCGTGGGCCGTGGCCTGCACACGACCCGCGCGGCCCTGTCGGCTGCGTCCGGCATTCCGGAGAGCACGCTGCGCGAGTGGGCGGGCGGTGCCACACTGCCGCTGAGCGCGGTATTCACGCTGCGCCGTCACCTCCCCGCCCAAGCGATCGCGATGATCTGCGAGCCCGGCGACGTCCGTCTGGTCGACATCGAGACCAGCGAGACGAACTGGGACGAGATCGCATCGGAGACCGCCGGTCTGACCTACGAAATCTGCGAGGCGCGCCGCGACGGTCACATCGACCACGTCGAGCGGGCCAAGCTGCAGCACCGGGCCCGCGCGCTGGGCGCCGCGCTCGCCGACATCATCGAACACTGAGGACCAATCGGCCGGTCTGACCCGGCTCTGGAGTGACGACAATGACGATTGCCAATGACGACGCGGGAGCGGCTTGGGCCGTTTTCGCGAACGAAAAGCTGCGTCTTCTCCCCGTGCCCGTTCAGGGCCTGAAGGGCTGGAATGCGCGTATCGCTCGCAAGGCGGCAGCGTAATGGCCGACGCGATCGATCAGGCCAATGAGCTTGCCGCCGCTGAGGCCGAGCACGGCGTCGCTGTCGCGCGCGCTGCTGAGCATCCCGTCGGCATCGCTGGCGAATGCGATGGCTGCGGCGACCACTTCGCCCGGCTGGTGCTGGATCACCTGGGATACCGCTGCGGCTATTGCCGTGACGGTCGGCGGAAGCCGCGCTGATGGGACGCGGATGCAGCGATAGCTCCTGGGCGCTGATGCAGGCGCTCGTGCAGGAGCACACGCCGGGGACGGTGTTGGTACTGATGCAGCGGAGCGTGTCGGGCGATGTGCCCAGCTTCAACGCGATCAAGCAGGCGCGCACGGACTTCCTCCAGTCGCAACCCCAGCGTGCCCGCCGTCGCGAGCCGCAGGGCACGATGCCGGTGCCGGTGCGCAAGCCGCCCCGCCCGCCCCTGTCCTTCGAAGAAAAGATGGCCCGCGTCGCCGCAGGGGCCGCCCTCATCACCGTGCGGCCGCTCCGCAAGCCCGCGCCTGATTTCACCCTAGGCGGCGTCGCCAGCGCCAGCCTCTGACAGGAGAACGACCATGGCAGATTACGATGAGACCACCGGCAACGTCACCGCCGACGAGCTCCGCCTCCTGATCGAGCGCGCCGAGCGCCTGGAGGAAGAGAAGAAAGGCATCAGCGACGACATCAAGGATGTGTTCGCCGAGGCCAAGGCGCGCGGGTACGACCCGAAGGCGATCCGCAAGCTGCTCCAGATCCGCAAGATGAAGCGCGAGGAGTTCCAGGAAGGCGAAGCGATCCTGGAGGTCTACATGAAGGCCTTGGGGATGATCTGATGCTCGGGTCGCTGTTCTCCATCTTCCGCCCCGATGCCGTTGACCGCCTCGCCCCGCTGCGCGCCGACCTCGACGCGGCGCTTACGGAACGTCGGATGCAGCGGCCCACTTCCCCCCGCTTGGAGACGCGTCGGTTCGAACTGGCGCGTCCCAAGGTCGAAGAACTGCGGCGCTTGCTCGCCGATCAGCAACAGGGGCACCAGCCCGCGTGAGCAATCACCTCATCTCGACGGCATACAAACGCGACCTGCGAACACCAATGCGCAAGTCCGTCATGGCGCTGCTCGCCGACAAGGCCAGCGACGACGGCTCGGGCATCTACGCGTCCAAGCAGACTATGGCCGACGAGCTCTGCTGTTCGAAGCAGGCGATCCTGAACACCATCGACGCCTTCCTCGCGGAGGGGCTGCTGGTCGCCATCGGCCGTCGCGGGAACGCCAATGGCTACACGGTCGAATACGGGATCATCGTCTCCGCTTTGGAGGCCCTGCCCTTGGTCAAGTGCCATGCGGAGCGCGTCGCCCGCCAGTCAACGAAATCGACCGGTCAACCTCATGGACCGGTAAAGCAGAACGACCGGTCAACCTCACAGGCCGCACCAGTCAACCACGTTGACCCAAACCCTTCTGAACCATCCTCTTCGGAGGCTTCGCCTCCTTCGAGGAAGCGCGCCCGCAAATCGGACGATGCTCGGTATCACCGTTTGCCTGCTGACTGGAAACCAGTCCGCTTCGCTGACGACACCGTCGCTCGGGAGATTGTCGACCGCCGTGGCCGTGACTGGGCCCGTGCCGCCCTCGAATCCTTCCGCCTCTGGGCGGCCAACGCAGATGACCGCCGCGGCATCGGCCGGAAGGTCGACTGGCAAGCCGCATGGGCAGGATGGATTATCAGACAGGACAAGCAGGATGGAAATCGGAACGAAATTCGGCGCGATAATCGACCAGCTGCACCAGCCGGTGACGGGTTCACCGCAGCGCTTCGCGCAGCCCGTGATCGCCAAGCCGACCTCCGACGCCCAGTGCAACGCCCTGCGTCGGTGGGCGGAGAGCTGCCCGCCCTCACCTCCCGTTTCAGCAACGGAGGATGACCTGATCTATTATATCGAGATCATGGCATCGGTGCTGCCGTCGAAGAACGTCGACATGGAAGCAGGTACCCGCCGCGTCGTTGCCTATGCCGCGCTGCTCGGCACATACAGCGCCGAAGCCTTGGCGTTCATGGCAACCGAGGCCTGTCGCCGACTGCGGTGGTTCCCGACGCCCCGCGACTGTCTCGACATCCTCGCCGAGTACCGGCCGCCGGTGTCGGATCAGGAAACCGCCCTGCGCCTATGCCAGGATTACACGACCGAACGGTTCGACCGGTGGTTCACCAATGTCAGGGCGGGCGAGCCGATCGGCGACGTGCCCGAGCAGTGGCGGCGGATCGCGGTAGAGCGCGGCGTCCTGCGGCGGCTGCCCGGCGGCGCCTTCGTAATCCGGTCGAAATATCACGGGCCGTTCAAGCCCTATCAGGCGGCGGAGGCCAAGGCAGCATGACGGTTCGCATTCTTGAAGGCGACTGCCGCGTTGTGCTCGCCTCGATTGCAGACGCCAGCGTCAACTGCTGTGTCACTTCGCCACCCTACTTCGGGCTGCGTGATTACGGTGTCGACGGCCAGATGGGGCTGGAGGCGTCGCCGGACGAGTTCATCGCTGGCATGGTCGAGGTGTTCCGGGAAGTCCGGCGGGTGCTGCGCGATGACGGCACGCTGTGGTTGAACATCGGCGATAGCTATGCGGGTAGTTGGGGTGCGCAAGGGCATGGCCCCAGCCCGTCATCGGCGATGAGCCGTCATCAGATGGCGAACCATCCGCAGAAATCTACCCGGACGGGGGCGCTGCGCGGCGACGGGATCAAAGCAAAGGACTTGATTGGGATCCCGTGGATGCTGGCCTTCGCGTTGCGGGCTGATGGATGGCATCTGCGCCAAGATATCATCTGGTCCAAGCCAAACCCCATGCCCGAGAGCGTGCAAGATCGGTGCACGAAGGCCCACGAATATCTCTTCTTGCTGAGCAAGGGGCCTCGCTACCATTTCGATCAGGACGCGATCGCTGAACCGATCAGCGCTGCGAGCGTGGCGCGGCTGTCGCAGAACGTCGAAGCCCAGGCCGGTTCTGAGCGCGTGCCAGGCAAAACCAACGGCACGATGAAGGCAGTCGGGCGCGGCGGCCGGAACGCCTTTCGTGGGCAAGGTGCCGAGCGAGGTGGAGACAGCGGTCCTGCTAATCGCGACGGCCGCGACATGCGCGGCGTGGGCACGGGGCCGACGCGAAACAAGCGCTCGGTCTGGGATGTCGCCACTCAACCGTTCAAGGAGGCGCATTTTGCGACCTTCCCTCCAGCGCTGGTCGAACCGTGCATCTTGGCGGGCTGTCCGGCGGGCGGCGTCGTGATCGATCCTTTCTTTGGCGCGGGCACCACCGGCCTAGTGGCTGATCGGTTGCAGCGCGATTGCATCGGCATCGAGTTGAACCCAGCCTATTCCGAAATTGCCCGCCGCAGGATCGGCGCTGATGGCGGAATGTTCGCCGAGCTTTCGGACCGGGCGGCATGAGTTGCCCAAGAACAGCGGCACCCCGCCACCGTTTGAAACGGTCGACATATGCTTCCGTAACGGTGTCGTCGTGCGGGGCATCTCGCCGAAGCGGTACCGGTGGACGCTGGCGGATCGGGCTTATCCACCATCCTACGACTTCGACATCATCGAGTGGCAGCTGACCGCAAAGGGGTGAGCGATCCACGGTGTTTATGGTATGTTCTCAACAGATTGGCAGGGCGGATTTTATGGGGCGGAATGTGCGCGACGGTAGCGAGTGGTGCATCCTGACGACGGCTGGTGTGCGGACGATTCCGCTGGCCCGGTCGCTGGCGGCCAGCGGCATCGAGGCTTGGACGCCGACGCGGACGATGCGGCGCCAGGGGCGCGGAAAGCAGCGGAAGCAGGTGGTCGAAGTCGAGCTGTCGATCACGCCGACGTTCGTCTTCGTGCGCGCCAGCGCCATGCCCGACATCTTCCGCATCCTCCGCTTGCCCACTTCACCGCATCCATCGTTCCGCATCATGCGCCACGGTGATCGCATTCCTGAGGTTCGTGATAGCGGGCTCAGTTCGCTGCGCGCGGCTGAGGATCGGTTCCGGCAGTCGGCGCTCAAATCGGTGCGCCGCCACGTCGAGCCTGGGACGCAGATCAAACTCAAGAAGGGCGCGTTCGCGGGCATGACTGGCATCGTTGAGGCGAGCACCGGCAAGGAGGCGAAGGTCAACTTCGGTGGTGGGTTCACCGTGTCGATTGCCTCTTACCTTATCGGAACAGACGTGGTACAGCACGGTTCTCAGCCCATTGCGGGCATCGCCGCATGAGCGGCCATCGACGGGTTAGCGCCACGGTTTCGACCGCCTCCGTCAGCACCGGACCAGCCGCGATAGGCTTGGTGTGGTTGTGCTGCGCAATGAGACTTAATTAGATTGCACCCTATGAGCTGCTTGATCAGCTTGCTAATGCTCCATTGCCAATATGGAGCATCATTATGACGATGATACTGAAGAACTTCACCATATCTTCGCGCGTGGCGATCACCCAAGAAACCAACGGCGCACAGACCAGCGAGACGGTATATTCAAACCCAGGGGTGAGCGCTGAAATCCTGCTTTATCCCAATCATGAGTGGAAAACTCGGGCCAAGCCAGACATCGGGCACATGTCTGTTAGCATTGAGATTGAGCAGCCACCGAATCTCACGCCGAGCGAATTTCGGGTCTGGTTGCGCGATACCCTCATCGACATGCTACAGGACAAACCCGAAGCGAGCAAAGACTGATTGGGTCTGCTGGGATGGGCCTTTGGGTCCTTCCCGGCCCCATCTGTATACGGGGGGCAAAGGCGCAACTTCGGTCTAGCCACAAGAAAACCGCATAGTTCTTCCTCCCTCTTGGCGCTGAAACCCCCGGAAAACCGCCATTTCTTGGCATTTTTACAGGGAAGTATGACCCCCTTGGGAGGGAAGTGGTGGAAATCGACCTCGAAGAACCAACTCGGCCCCAGATCGCGGCCATCCTTGGCGTCTCCAGCCGCTGGATCGGCGAGCTTAGATCGAAGGGTGACCTGCCGCCCGACGGATCGACCCTGCTCGAACACCTGGAAGCATGGGCCGCCAGCAAATACGGGATCGAAGGCGCACAGGATGCGCTGGACCTCGATGCCGAAAGCGCCCGGCTCAAGAAGGAGCAGGCCGACAGCAAAGCGATGGATAATGCGGAGCGTCGCCGGGAACTGGCGTCGCTGCCCGACATGTCCGGTGCCGTCGTCTCGGTGATCGCCCTGGCTGTCACCCGGTTGCAGCAGGTCGGGCTGGAGGTGGCGAACGGCGACCACAAGCTGCGCGCCAAAATCGACACCGCCATCAACGATGCCCTGGAAGAATTGACCGTGGCGCGCGTCGAGGAGGCAAGAGGCGGGGGCCTGAATGAGGAAGAGCCCTCGGACGAAGAAGAGGGCTGAACCCTCGGCCATTCAGGTTGTCGGCGCGGAGATCGCGGCGGCGGCCCGCGAATGGCTCAGCATCTTCAAGCCTCGGATCAAGCCCAAGCTGTCCGAATTCATGCGCGATCATGGCCGGACGGACGATGGGCGGCGCATCCGACCGTTCCCGTTCCAGTCAGATATGGCGGACGCCTTCACCGACCCGGAGACCGAGCAGGTCTCGGTTCGGAAGAGCAGCCGCATCGGCTACTCGACCATTCTGCAATGCTTCGTCGCGTATCGCATCCGGTACGACCCGGCGCGCTCGCTGATCTACCAGCCGACTATCGACGACGCCGAGAAGTTCAGCCGCGACGACCTCGACCCGGTCCTGCAATGGAAGATCGTCCGCGAGGTCGCGACGTTCAAGCCACGGCACGCCGATAACCAGATCCGGGCTAAGCGTTACAAAGGCGGCTGGATCCAGATTAAGGGCGCGAACAGCCCAAAGGAATTTCGGCGCGTCACCTCGGATGACGTATTCCTGGAAGAATGTGACGGATACCCGTGGGCCGCCAAGGAGGAAGGTGACCCGGCCCGACTGGCCTTCAAGCGCAACCTTACATCGCCGCGCCGTTTCCGCGCTGCCGGTTCGACCCCCAAGGTCAAAGGCTTCAGCCGGATTGACGCGCTGTTTGAGCAGGGCAGCCAGGAATATCGGTACGTTCCCTGCCCCGATTGCGGGCACATGCAGAAGCTGGTGTTCGGCGATGGTACCGGCGCTGGCATCCGGTGGGAGCCGCGTCACGCACCGACCCGCGCTTGGTACCAGTGCGAAAACGGCTGCGAAATCGACGAAGAGCACAAACCGTGGATGGACGAGCAGGGCGAATGGCGGGCCGACAATCCTGCCGCCTACCCCCGGCACCGATCCTTTCATATCTGGGCCGCTTATAGTCAGCATCCCGGCGCCGCCTGGCTCGAGATCGCCCGCGAGTTTCTGGAGGTCCGGCACGATCCGAACCTCTTGCGAACCTTCGTCAATCAGACGCTCGGCGAGGCATGGGCCGAAAAGGGCGAGGCCCCGGAGTGGCAGCGCCTTTACGATCGCCGGGAGAAGGCGATGCAGATTGGCACACCGCCATCCTGGACAGGCATCCTGGTCGGATCAGCCGACGTCCAGCGCGGCGGCGGCGGTCGCATAGACCTCGACATATGGGCGTTCGGGCCGCGACGTCAGCGCGCCTTCGTCGAGCGGATCGAGATCGACGGCGCGATTGCGGACGCCGCGACATGGGAGAAGCTGGACCGCGAGGTCGCGCGCGAATGGGTGACAACTGACGGGCGGAGGCTCCGGCTGTCCCGCTGTGGTGTCGATTCCGGCGACGGCGAAAACACCATGACCGTCTATGCCTGGGCGCGCCGGCATCCGGGCTTCGCCATGGCGCTGAAAGGCCGCCATTCGCTTGCCGCCGCCCAGGCCATCGCCGGTCCGTCGTGGATGGACATGTCGATCGGCGGCAAGAAGCTGAAACGGGGCGTGCGGCTCTGGACCGTCGGCACCTCTATGCTGAAGCTGGAGCTATACGGCGACATCCAGTTGGAAAAGCCGGTTGACGGCGGCGAATATCCCGACGGCTTCGTCTTCCTGCCCGATGGCATGTCGGACGAGCTGGTCAAGCAGCTGGTCGCCGAGCAGCTGAAGATGATCAAGATGCGCAACGGCATGGTCCGGCGCGAATGGGAAAAGCTGCGGGACCGCAACGAGGCGCTCGACAACGCGGTCTATGCCCGCGCGATCGCGATCAGCCTCGGCGTGGACCGCTGGACGCCGCGGCAATGGGATCAGGTCATCAAGGCGACGATCGTCGCCGACCCCGATCCGCCGCCGCAATCGAAAAGCGCTGCTGCGGTGAAGAAGAAGCCGCCGCCCGCTGCCAAGCCACCGACCAAACCGGCGCGGATCGGAGCCAAGTTCGGCTCTCGCAAGGGGGCGGGTTGGATGAAAAGGAGGTCGTGATGGACGATCCGTTCGTGATGACCCGGGCCGAGGCGGACGTCGTCAACGCCCTCGCACTGGCGTGGAACGCCTATTTGGAACTGCCGATCGAGCACACCGACGATCAGCCGGAGTTCCGGGCGCTGGTCCACGCCGCGCAGGACAAGGTGCTTGCGCGCGTCGGCCGCCGCCAGATCAATTCGGGGAAGCGCTGATGGCGTTCACGCAATCTGACGTCGACGCGATGCAGGCCGCGATCGGTAGTGGTGTCCGCAAGGTCACCTTCGCCGATGGGCGCAGCACCGAATATCAGAACCTCGACGCCATGCTGTCCGCGCTGAACATCATGCGTGGGGATGTGGCGAAGGCGGCCAATGCCGCGACGCGCAATAGCCGCCGCCTGATCATCGGGCGTGTGGGGCGTTGCCGGTGAATATCGTCGATCGCCTCGTCGGCTGGGCCAGCCCGGAGAAAGGTTTGCGGCGTCAGCATGCGCGCAAGCTGCTCGACCGTTCGGCGCCGCCCAAGCGCAGCAAGCGGTTCGCCGGCAGCGGCGGCAGCACCTGGGGCGTAAACACCGGCAAGCCCAATGACGCCCGCCCTGGGCGCTTCGTCAGCCGCCAGGAGGTCCTGACCCTCGTCGCCGAAAATCCATTCGCGCGGAAGGCGATGAATGCGCTGCTCAACAGCTTCATTGGCTGGGGCATCAAGGGCATCCCGAGCGGGTCGCGCAACCTGAAGAAGGCGTGGGCGGACTGGATCAAGGTGTGCGACTTCAATGGTCGCCTCGACCTGTATGGCCTGCAAGAGCTTTGGGCCCGGCACATGTTCCGCGACGGGCGCGTGTTCATCGTCCGCCGCCTGGTCAAGGGTGTGGGGCTCAGCGCGGTCCGCTTGCAGACCTTCGACCGCGGCATGCTCGCCACAGGCAAGATCGGCGACCGGATCGAGGGCGGCGTTGAATATGACGAGGATGCCCGCCCCGTCCGTTACCATTTCAACCGGACCCGCCCCGGCAATCGCTGGTGGACCGGTGAGACCATTTCCTTTCCCGCAGAGGACGTGATCGACCTCTATCACGCCGAATATGTCGGCCAGACGGATGGCATCTCGATTTACGAAAGCGTGGTGAAGCGCCTGGGCGATGTCGACGAGGGCATCGAGGCCGAGGTGGTGAAGGCCAATATCTCGGCGTGCATGGTCGGTTTTCGCTATCGCTCGAATGAGGGAGTCGGGCCGGAATCGACGATCGGTATCCCGACCGAGAGCGACCCCGATCGGCCGCCGGTTGAAGAATTCGTCCCCGGTATGATTGAGCAGCTTGAGGACGGCGAGCAGATCACCTTTTCCAACCCGCCCAAGACGGGCGGTATCGCCGACCTGGCTCGGCTTGCGCTGCTCGCCTCCGCGGCTGGCGTCGGCACCACCTATGAGCAGATGACCGGCGATCTCTCGAATGTGAACTTTTCCAGCTACAAGGCTGGTCGCCTCGAGTTCAACCGCATGATCGGCCGCGTGCAGTTCCTGACCTTCATCCCGATCGCGCTCGACCGCGTCTGGAGCTGGTTCCACGGTTTCGGCATCGAGATCGGCCGCTTCCCCGACCGCGAGGTCGCCATGCAGTGGACACCGCCGCCCATCGAGTCGATCGACCGTATCGGCGATGCCGAGGCCGACATCCTCGAGATGGAAGCAGGCCTTGAAAGCCGGCCGAACCTGCTGGCGGGTCGCGGTTACGACGAAGACGAGATCATCGACCAGACGGCCAAGAGCCGGGAGAAGGCCAAGGCCAAGGGCCTGACCTTCAAGGGTGACCTTCCCGCTGATGGCGAGGCGATCAGCAATGTCGCCGGCGGCCGATCGCCAGAACTGATCCTTGGCCGCGCCATGATGCGGCTCCTCCGGCGCGCCCGCGTCGACGACTGACCTGGAGGTCTTATGAACAAGCCGACCCCAGCGCCTTCCGGCGCTGCCGATGCGCCGCGCCAAGTCGGCGACACGGTGAACGCTCCCCTGCCGCCTGCCCGCAAGGGCCGCGCCAAGGCCGCGCTGATCGCCGGGGCCTGTCTGCTGGGCGCCGCTGGCATGCTGACGCGCGAGCCGCCCAGCCAGGCCGATCATCAGCGCGGCGCCCCGCCGCCCGCGCGTGGCAGCCGCGCCGCTACCTTCAACGCCTCGTCCTATAATGCCGAGGCGCGCACCGTCGACGCGGTCTTCTCATCGGGTGCGGAGGTTCGCCGCTATTTCGGCAGCGAGTTCCTGACGATCTCCGAAGAGGCGATCGACCTCAACCGCGTCGCCTCCAACCTCTGCCCGTTCCTCAATTCCCACAACCAATGGGACATCGGCGCGGTCCTCGGCCGTGTCGTATCGGCGCGGATCGAGAACGACCAGCTGGTCGGCACGCTCGCCTTTGCCGACACCGATGCGGGCCGCTCGGCCGAGGGCATGGTGTCGCGCGGTGAACTGACCGGAATTTCCATCGGGTACGCGGTGCGTACCTGGACGCTCACCGAATCCACCGATGATCGCGACACCTGGACCGCGACCCGGTGGGAATTGCTCGAAGTGAGCCTTGTCCCTGTTCCTGCCGATCCGAACGCCGGGGTGCGGTCGGCAGCGCCCCATCAAGCCCCGGCTGGCGCACCCGCCACCAACGAGGAAGACGATATGAACCGGAGTTTGCCGGGCGGCGGTGTCGCCCATCCCAACGCCAACCGTGGCGCTGCGCCGTCGGCGGCCGATGCCACCGTCGTGGTCGAGCCGAACGGTGACACCCGCACCGAGCCCAACGGCAGTGCTCCGGCTCAGCGTGCCGCACCGACGATTGCCGCCAGCCGCATTCTTGAGCTTTGCGGTCGCAGCGAGGAATTGGGCAGCACCTTCGCCGGTGAACTGATCCGTGACGCCGAGGCGGGCACCCTCACCGAGGCGTCGATGCAGCAGCGCATCGCCGATCGGCTGATCGAGGCTCGCGCCCGTCCGTCGATCGATGCCCGCGCGGCGCAGCATGGCACCGACGAGGATAGCTACCGCCAGGCGCTCGCCGACGCGGTGACGCTGCGGGCGACGCCGAATGATCGCCTGGACGACGATGCCAGCCGCCCCTCTGCCCAGCGCCTCGCTGCGGCTCGCGACTTCCGCGGCATGACCATGATGGAGATGGCGCGTTTCCATCTCGGTCGCACCGGCACCGACATGCGCGGTATGGGTCGCCTCCAGATCGCAGGCGAAGCCCTCGGCCTGATGCGTGGCGGCGCGCTGACCACCAGCGATTTCGCCAACGCGCTGTCGTTCGCCGCCAACCGCCGGGTGCGCGCCGCCTTCGCGGCGGCACCGCAGACCTTCCGCCAGTGGGTCGGCACCGACACGCTGCCTGACTTCAAGCCTGCGCAGATCGTCGGCCTGGGTGATGCCCCCGCTCTCCTGCTGGTGCCGGAAAACGGCGAGTTCCAGCGCGGCGCGATCGCCGACACCGGCCTGACCTATCGCCTCCAGACCTATGGTCGCATCATCCCGATCACGCGGCAGGCGATCGTCAATGACGACAAGCAGCTCTTCGGCCGGATCCCCACCATGTTCGGGCGCAAGGCGGCCGACCTGGAATCGGACCTCGTCTATGGCACGCTGCTGTCGAACCCGAACATGGGTGACGGTCAGCCGCTGTTCTCGACCACGGCGGGCAATCTGGCTGCTTCCGGTTCGGCGATCACCGTCGCCTCGGTGGCGGCGGGCGAGACCGCCATGCTCCAGCAGAAAAATGACGAAGGCGGCGCGATGACGATCCGCCCGGAATTCCTGATCGTCGGCCCGCTCCAGAAGGTGTCCGCGCAGGCGTTCCTGACGGCGGTCGCGGCGGCCAAGACCTCGGACGTCAACCCGTATCCGGGCAACCTTCAGCTGGTCGTCGAGCCGCGCATCACCGGGTACCAGTGGTTCCTCTCGGCATCGCCGGACGCCTTCGACACCATCGTCCTGGCGCATCTGGACGGGCAGGAAGAGCTCTTCACCGAGACCCGTGTCGGCTTCGACGTAGACGGCGTCGAAGAGAAGGCCCGTCTCGATGTCGGCGCTGCTGCCGTCGATCGCCGCGGCCTGTACCGCAACCCCGGCGCCGCCCCGGCCTGAGCCCAATGATCGGTCGGGCTTCGGCCCGACCTTTCCCCTGTCCGGATAGCTGACGGCGACCGTCAGCATGGAGATCAACCATGAGACTGATTCAGATTGTCGCCGTCGCCGTCGTGGCCGGCGCTGTTCGCCATGCGATCGAGGGACCGATCCCCGTGCGCGATGATGAAGAGGCCGCGCGCCTCGTCGAACTGGGGCTCGCCGAGTTCGCCGACGAGGTGGCGGACGGTGATGAAGGCGACGACGAAGACCTCGTCGCCATGCAGGTCCCCTACCTGAAGAAGCTGGCGGAAGACGAGGGCGTGGACCTCGGCTCGGCCACCAAGAAGGCGGACATCATTGCCGCCATCAATGCGCACCGCGCTGCTGCGGGCCAGTAAGGAGCAAATCAGACCATGAAGAACTTCCTTCAGCCCGGTCATAACGTACCGGGCGTCGCGCCCTATCCGCTGGCAAGCGGCAACGGCTATCTCGACGGCGCCGAGTTCGCCATCGCTTCGAACGATGCGGCAGCGGGCGCGTCGGTCGTCGGCGTCACCAACGGCGTGTTCTCGCTGCCCAAGGCGGCGGTCGCGATCACCCGCAAGACGGTGGCCTATTGGGACAACACCAACCGCAATGTCACCAACTCGGCCAGCGGCAACACCAAGATCGGCCTGTTCCGGGATGGCGCGCTCGCTGGCGACGCCACGGTTGCTGTCAAGCTGATCCCGTCGATCTAACATGGTCGACCCGTTCGTCGCAGCGCTGGATGCGCAATTCCACGCACCCGGCTCTGCGGCGGCGGTCTATGATGACGGGGACCGGCCGTGACCCATTGGGACGCAGCCATGGCAGCGATCGATGCGGCCTTCGCCGATCCTGAACCGCTAATATATCTGGTCGCTGGTGCTTCCGTATCGCTCGCGCCGTTTCAGGCTATACGCACGGACGGCGAGGCGACATTCGGCGGCGGGGTATCATCCCCCCGCACATCATACGAAATCAACCCAACCTATGTCGCGCAGCCGAAGCGCGGCGACAATTTCGAGCATCGCGGACGGCGCTGGAAGGTGGAGGAGGCCAACTGGCTTCCCGCCATCAATCGCTGGGACGTCCGCGTGTCTGATGCAGGTCCGCTGGCCTGACCATGTTCGGGTTCACCGTCGAGGGTTTCCGCGATCTTGACCGTCAACTGGAGCGCCTCGAGCGGACCATGGATGAGGATCGGCTGCGCGCCGCCCTCCGCCAAGGTGCCCAGCCGATCGTTGATGAGGCCAAGCGTCTCGTGCGCGTCGACACGGGTCGGCTGCGCGACAGCATCATGGCCGTCGATGACCGCGATGGTCGCCTGTACGGCAAGCTTAATGGCGGTGACGGCGTGTCCGTCTATGTCGGGCCGGTCGGGTCCGATGAGAATGGCGACGTCTATTATGCCAGGTTCCAGGAATTCGGCACCGTCATCATGCGGGCCAATCCCTTCATGCGCCCGGCCATCGCCGCCAAGCGGCCAGAGGCTGAGGCGCTTGTGCAGTCGATCCTGACGCAAGCCGCCATGGAGGTGCTGCGATGACGCTGGAAGACGCCATCGAGACACGGCTGCTGGCCTCCGACGATCTGACCGCGCAGATTGCTGATCGCGTCGGTTGGACTCGCCGCCTGGCTGGCATCCCGGCAATCACGCTGCAGGTCATATCCGATCCGCGTCCCCAGCATTTCAAGGGCTTCCAGCCAACCCGACCATCGCTGGTGCAGCTCGATGTCTGGAGCGCCGACCCGCGAGAGGCCGCGGCAATCCGGGATGTGTGTATCGCCATCCTCGCACCGGCTGACACCGTCGAGAACGTCCGGTTCCAACGCGCGATGATCACCAGCATTCGCTCGGGCGCCGAGCCTGATCGCAGTGGCGACAACCAATCCTACGCGGGCGAGCTGCACCGCGAGAGCATTGACTTTTCCTTCCTTCACAACGCCTGAAAGGGACAATCATGGACGCCAACGGCAATAGCGAGGCCCAGTCCGGCTGGGGCTCGGGCTTTTTCATGGGGCTGACCGCCTCGACGATGATCGAGATCTCCGAAGTCACCAAGATCCCGTTCGCCGAGGAGAAGGCTGGCACCTTCGAAAAGACGCATTTCAAGTCGCCCAATCGCCGCAAGGAATATGGTGCCGCGCTGATCGAGCCGGGCGAGGACACGCTGGAGATCAATTACATCCCCGGCTCGCCGACCGACCTGCTGCTGACGGCGGCTCATAACAGCGGTGCGCCGTATATCTATGAGACCTACCTGCCCGCGCCTGGCAACAAGTGGTGGAAGGTCAGCGGCTATCTGATCGTCCAGTCGCGTGGCCGCTCGGTGCCGATCGACAACGGCATGAAGCAGATGGTCAGCGTGCGGTTCACCGGGGCCTCGTCT
Organism: Sphingomonas sp. Xoc002; assembly: GCF_050408055.1. Classification (NCBI taxonomy): domain Bacteria; kingdom Pseudomonadati; phylum Pseudomonadota; class Alphaproteobacteria; order Sphingomonadales; family Sphingomonadaceae; genus Sphingomonas; species Sphingomonas sp. Xoc002. The sequence goes on from NZ_CP191175.1 coordinate 2,326,599, forward strand.
GAAGCGGGCGCGACCGCACAGCGGACCGTCTCGGCCGGGTCGGGCTCGTAATGCGCGGCGGGATCGTGTTCGACGCCGGGGGGCAGCGGTACACGCTGTTCCTCGGCAATGCCGCGCAGTGCGCCGTCGAAGAGCAGTATGATCGCGGCTTCTTCGCCGTCGTCGCCGATGCGATGCCCGGTATCGATCCGCAGGTCGCCATGGCGGTCGCGCGGGCGATGCAGACGGGGGCCGAGCTGTCTCCGGCTTTGGCGGCCAAAGCCCAGGAAGGCCTGCGCAGCATTCGGCTTAGCGTGCTGCGCGATCTCGCATGGCATGGCCTGCGCGAGCATCATCCCGACATCACGCTGCCTCAGGTCAGCACGATCGCCGATGAACTGGGCCGTGACGCGTTCAGCGAGATCATCGGCCGGGCGCTGCGCGCGGCGCAGGGTGAAGCCGAGGAGTCGGGTCCCGCTCCCGCCCTGGGAAAGCCCAAGCCGCCGAGGTCCCGCAAGACCCGCGGCTGAGGACTGAATGGGGAAAGCTGGAGCGCCAATGGGCGCGCTTCGGCCTACCTCCTGAAATTTTCTGGAAAATTACGCCCGCTATCATGCGGTCGACGATCCTTGGTCGCATCGATGCTCGGCGGGATGATTACGAACTGGCCAAATACGCAGGCTGGAAAGCGATCTGGTTCCACCGCCAGGAGCGGTTGGAGCCATTCGGGGCCTATGCGGTGAAAGAGCAGCCAGAAGCCGATGGCGAGCGCCAGCGGCCAGAAGAGATGCTGGCCTCTCTCGTCAGCCGGGCAGGCAGCGGTGCCCCGATCAATGTCGAACTAGTCGACAGACCCCGCCCGCGGGGCTGAACCCCGTCAACGTCAGGAGGTGGCGATGGAAGCAATGCTCGCTAACCTCACCTTTGGGATGAACGTGCGCGACGCCGCCTTCCGGTCTGCGCTCGCGACAGATCGTGCCGAGTTGCAGCGCACCGAGAGCCAGTTTCGCCAGTCCGGCAATGGCATGTCGGCGGCGATGCAGGACGCCGCGCGGGAGATCAACCGCGCGGCGCTGGCGATGATCGACAGCCTGTCGCGCGCGGCTGACAAGGTGCGCAACGCCGGACTGATCATGACGGCCGCGCTCACCGTGCCGCTCGCGGCGGCCGGGAAGACCGCCAAGGACACCGCGTCCGATTTTCAGGTCGCGATGAACAAGGTACAGGCCGCCATGCTCGACGCTTCGCCCGAGCAGCTGAACAAGTTGCGCGATGCAGCCCTCGAGCTTGGCCCCGCCTATGGTAAGAGCGCGATCGAGGCGGCGGGCGCGATCGAGAATCTCGCCAAAAACGGCATGGACGCTGCGTCGATCCTGGGCGGCGGCCTAGCTGGGGCGCTGGCGCTTGGCGTCGTCGGGCAGACCAACCTTGGCGACGCGGCCGACGCGACGACCGATATCCTTCAGCAGTTTCATATCTCGGCAGGACAGCTGCCGACCATCGTGGACAAGGTCAGCGGCGCGCTCGACGCGTCAAAGCTGTCCTTCGACGGATACAAGGATGCGATCGGCCAGGTTGGCGGCATCGCTGGCGGCCTTGGCTATCAGTTCGAAGACATGAACACTGCTTTGGCTGCCGTCGTCCCGCTGATGACGGGCGGTGCCGATGCCGGGACCTCGTTCAAGACCTTCCTCCTCGCGCTGGTGCCGCAGTCGAAGGACGCGGCCGACGTGATGGATAAGCTTGGCCTGTCGTTCTTCAACGCGAACGGCAGCGCCAAGTCGTTGAGCGAAGTCGCGACGCAGCTGAATGAGAAGCTGACCCCGCTGACGGACAAGTCTCGCCAGACCGCGCTGACCAAGATGTTCGGTACGGATGGCATGCGGGTGGCCATCGCGCTGATGCAGGCCGGCGCCAAGGGTATCGCCGACGTCCAGGCACAGATCGATAAGGCGTCCGCCAACCAAAAGATGGCGGCGCTGCTCGACGGCGAAGCGGCAGCGACTCAGCGTGTCGCCAGCGCCTGGGAGAAGCTGAAGATCGTCGTCGGCGAGGCAGGGATCATCCAGGCGTTCACGATGGTGAAGGAGGCGACCGCCTCTGTTCTGTCGGTGCTCGCCAGCGGGCCGCCTTGGTTCTACAAAATCATGGTCGCGGTCGGACTGTTCGCGGCATCGCTGGGTCCGCTTACGCTGGCGCTGTTGCAGGTCGCGAAGATCGGCTTGCCACTGCTGCTTCTCCGGCTGGGCCCCGTCGCGCTCGGCATCGCTGCGATCATCAATCCAATGGGCGTGCTGATCCGGCTGCTCGGACAGCTGGCACTTCAGGCCGGAGCATCCGCGATCCTTGCACGCCTGGGCACCGCAATGATCGGCTTCGCTGGCCCGATTGGCTTGGTCGTCACCGCGCTGACCGTTCTCGTACCGCTGCTATTCCGCAAGCGGGAGGCTTCTCTCGCCGCCCAGGCCGCAGTGGACGCCGCGCGCGAGGCGGATCGCCGGTCGACCCAGACCGCACTGGAACTGGCGAGCGCCACCGATAAAGCGCGTGCCGCCATCCTGGAAAAGGCCAAGGCAGACCGCGTTGCCGCACTTGATGCCGTTGCCAAGGCAAAGGCTGACATGGCTGCCGCACGCGCCTCCTATACCCGTGCCAAGGCAGATGCTGATCGTGCGGCGCAGCTGGGCCCGACGGATAGCGAGGGCGGGATTGGCGTCGCCCAGACAGCCGCCACGACCCGGTTCATGCAGGCCTCGGCCAACTTTCAGGCGAGCATCGACGCACTGGGCGGGCAGGTCCGCGCGCTGGACACGCTGAACAAGGCAATCGGATCGGCCAGCGCGGCCCCGACCGACCGGATCGATATGTCGTTCGACGACGAGAAGAAGAAAAAGGAGAAGAAGGGTCGCGACGCCGCGCAGGACGAGGCCAATTACCTCGACGAGCTCGGCCGCGCCCGCGTCGAACTTTTGCGCGCTCAGGCCGACATGACCGAGGATGGGCGCACCCGCCACCGCGCGGATCTCGCCGCGCTGGAAGAAGATCGCGCATCCTACGCCCGCCAGCTTGAGCTCGATAAGGGGCTGACCGACGCCAAGCGCCAGACACTCCTCGCCAAGCGGGACGAGGTGGTGGAGATTCAGCGCGGTGTCATCGACCAGACGCTGTTCCGTGCCGAGACGCAGAAGGCCTATGATCTGGCCAAGGCGGAGAACGACGCTCAGCAGGATCACCTGCGCGCGCAGATCGACCTGGTTGACAGCATGGAGGGGCGTCGCGACCTCGAACTGAGGCTGCTCGACCTCCAGCGTCAGCAGGAAGAAGCCGACCTCGAACTGATCCTGGCTACCAAGGCGACATCCTCGGCCGAATGGGACAATGCGCGCATGCGCAAGGACCAGCTCGACAAAATCTATGCAGATCGCCGCGCGTCGGTCGAGCGGCAGACGGAGGGTCCCGGTGCGGCGTATCTGCGCGAGATCAACGGCTCCGCGTCCGCGATTAACGAGCGTATTCAGGACGGTGCGGTCGGCGCGCTGCGCAATCTCAACACCGAACTGACCGATGCGATCATGGGCACGAAGTCGCTGTCCGACGCCTTTGCCAATATGGGCAAGCGCATCGTCGCGACGCTGATAGACATCGCCGTCCAGCAGAGGATCATTCGCCCGCTCGCCGAAAAGCTGCTGGGCGATGGGTCATCTGGGTCAACCGGCCTCGTCGGCAGCCTGGGGTCGATCTTCGGCTCGACCACTCAGTCGAGCAGCGCAGGAATCGTGGAGGGCGATCAAACGACGAAGGACAGCCAGTCGTGGCTGAAATCGCTGGGCGGATTCTTCCGCCTGTTTGGCGGCGGGCGCGCGACAGGCGGCCCGGTTGATGGCTCCCAGTGGTATCTCGTCGGGGAGCGCGGGCCCGAGCTTTTCGCCCCAGGGGTCAATGGGACAGTGATCCCGAACGGCGGCCTGCGCCCGGCAGGTGGAGCGTCGGTGGAGGTGCGTCCCTCGCCCTATTTCGACGCAGTCGTCGACGGTCGCGCGGCGCGGGTTGCGCAGCCGATCGCAACCGACATGACCTCGGCTGGCCTGCGTACCGCAGGGCGGGCACAGAGCTGGCGCGCGCGCCAGACGGTGCGCTGATGGCCGTGGTCGAACTACCTAACTGGGCTGTACCGAACAGTGCGTCACCCGCCTTCATGGACTTCGGAGGGGTTCTGCGTCCGTCTACCGGTGCCGCTCTACTTCGCGTCGATCGGCTCGGGTCGCGCTATAAGCTGACGCTCGGCTTCCCGCCGTTCGACGATCCCGATCAGGGCCGCGTCATCGTGTCGCGCCTCATTCGCGCCAAGCGCATGGGGCTCCGCGTCGAGGTGCCGCTGCTCGCACCCCAGGTGATTGAGGACGCGATCGTCGACGGGGCGGGGCAGGCAGGCACGACGCTTCGCCTGCGTGGCCTGTTTCCCCGCCGCGTCGTGCGCGAGGGATATTGGCTGTCGGTCGAGAAGGCAGACGGTCAGCATTTCCTGCACAATGTTGCGGGTGAGAGCATCGCCGATGCAGCGGGCAAGGTCGGGCTGCCCCTGTCGGAAATGCTGCGCTGGCCATTTGCTGACGGCGCGCGGGTTCATCTGGTGCGCCCGATGATCGAAGGGCTGGTCGACGGCAGCGAGCAGGCTTGGTCGATCAGCGTCGAGAAATTCACCCATGTCGAATTCACCGTCGAGGAGGCTGCCTGATGGATCGCATCCTGCTCGCGGGCCTCATGAAGATGGAGCTTCCCGGCCGCACAGTGCTGCTGTGCGACGGCGGCTTCGTACCGTGGGGCTCGGAAACCTATTTGAGCGTCGACGACACGTTCGGCACGATCGCAGGGTTTGAGGTCCCGGAGGAAGGCGTGGGATCGGTCATCCCCTCGGCTTCGGTGACGATGTTGCCGAAGAGCACCGCTGCAGCAATCGAGATATCGCAGCCCGCCTATCAGGGCTCGCGGATTCGGATGTGGGTTGCTGAGGTCGACGAGGCCACCGGCCAGATCATCGGTCAACCCGACCTTCAGGCCGACTGGCAGCTGGACCGGACGACACTACGCTCCAAGCGCGGGGAGCGACAGGTCACTATCGACTGTGTCAGCCGGTCGCAGCGGCTGCTGGCGAAGGTCGAAGGCAATACGCTATCGAGCGCCTTCCATTCGTCGACCTTCCCCGGCGAACGCGGGTTCGACAACGCCACCGGCTTGGAAGCATCGTTCGCGTGGGGCGTCGCATCGCCCCCGCGCGGCACGGTCGCGAGCAATACCAGTGCTTGACCTCGCGCAACGCGCCAGCAAGACCGAGGCCGTGGTGGCGCGGTTCCGCGGTCGGCCGTTCGACTGGAAGAGCCGGCGCACCTGCATCCATCTCGCGCGCGCTCAGGCCCGGGCGCTGGGCCATCGTCCGCCATCCGTGCCGGACTTCCGGTCACCGTTATCGGCCCGTTCGGCGCTGCGATCGACTGGTCATGAGACATTGGAGGCGCTGCTCGACAGCCTGTTTGAGCGCATTGCGCCGGCGGCCATGTGGCTCGGGGATCTCGCGCTCATGGCGGGCGGGGACGGCTTCGACGCGATCGTCATTGCGGTGGGCGGCAAGATGATCGGCTATCATCATGATCATCTGGCGGACGGGCCCGTCGCCATCGAGCCGGAGAGCATGACTTCGTTCATCGGGGCGTGGCGCCTGTGAGCGGCGTGTTGTCGGCCGTCGGCAAGGTCGCCGGTATAGTTGCCACTGTCGCGGCGTTCATCCCTGGGGGCCAGCCTGTCGCGCTGATCGCCGCAGCCGTCTCCGCCGGTGCCAATGTCGGCGCATCACTACTGGCGGTACCGCCGCCCGCGAAGGGATCTGTCAACGGCATCACGGTCGGCTCGGACCAACCGATGCCATACCTTATCGGGGAGACCTATTATGGCGGGAGCCGGGCCTATCAGATCGGCTATGGCCCGACCGTCAAGAAGGTGCCGAACCCCTACGCACTGATCGTCGACACCTATTCGGGTGCGGGTCCGATCGAGGGTCTGGTCGATGCCCAGGCCGACTTCGTGTCGCTGGGCATTCCGACGACCGGCGGGGCCGCTACAGGCTATGCGGCGGGCTTCCTGTGGGCTTCGGTGCAGCGCGGTGCCGTGCCGGAGCCATCTGCGCTCCAGCCGCACTGGTCGGGGGCGCCAGGCTGGGGCCCCGATTACAGGCTTTCGGGTCATGCGGCGATCGCCTGGTCGCTGCTGTTCGATCGTGACGGCAAGATCTTCGCCAGCGGTGTGCCGCAGCTCGGCGGAATCTGGCGCGGCCAGCTTTGCTGGGACCCTCGGCAGGACTCGACCTATCCCGGCGGTTCCGGCTCGCAGCGTTGGGCGGTGCCGACCGATATTGGCGCGCATGATGCGGCGCGGGCCAGTTGGAGCTATACTGAGAACCCAGGCTTGAACGCGCTAAAATACGCGATGGGTGTCTATCACCGTGATCTGCGCGTCGCGGGATCGACCTATCAGAAGGTCGCAGGCGTCGGGCTGCCGATCGATGCAGTGATCGTTGAGGACTTCGTTCACCTCGCCAATGTCTGCGCCGCCAATGGCTGGACCTGCGGCGGGGTCGTTTTCGAACCGGCGGCCGGTGGCCAGTCCACCCGCTGGCAGAACCTGTGCGACATCCTGGCAGCAGGCGGTGCCGAGCCGTGCTGGCGTGGTGGTCGCCTTGGCCTGAAGATCAACGCTCCGCGCGTCGCACTAGACACTGTCACGGCAGCCGACTTGGCGGATGACGAAATCGTCGTGTCTTCCGGATCGGGCTGGGAAGAGCGGCTGAACACGATTGTGCCGAAGTGGCGGTCACGCGATCACAAATGGGAATACGTCGCCTCCACCGAGCCGATATCAATCGCCGCGTATGTCGCAGTCGATGGCGAGGTGAAGCGAGCGGAGCGCCAGTTCAATCTGGTTCAGGATGGGGATCAGGGGGCGGAACTGGCGGCCTATGAGTTGGTCAACCGGCGCGAGCTTGGCGAGATCGAGATCGTGGTGAAGCCGCGGCTGCGGCGGTACGGACCTGGTGACATGCTGATCGTCGACTTGCCTGACGATGGTCTCGTGCAGCAGCCGTGCGTGATCTTGAAGCGCCAAGCGATGCCAGATCGAATGGCCTGGAAGTTCATCCTGATGGGCGAAACTCCGTCCAAGCACGCGTTCGCGCTTGGGCAGACCTCCGTCGCGCCGGCTATTCCGGCACTGCGCTCGACGGCCGATCTTGATGGCGTCGCGGCGCCGGTGCCAGATCAGAACGTCGAGCAGTTGCTCATTACCAGCAGTTATACGATCGGAGCGACGTTGAGCGCTTCCGATGCGGGCGGCAGTGCCATGGTCACGATCTCCGATCACAGCCGCGTCTATCAGGACCGCACCGTCGCGGTGACCGGATCCACGATTGCCGGACTGGCCAACGGAACGACCTATTTCTTCTATTATGACGACGCGGCGCGCGCGGGCGGAGCGGTGACGATCATCGCCACCACCAATGCGGCCGAGGCATTTTCCACCTCGACGACCCCAGCCCGCCATCACCTCGGCTCGGTGACGGCCCCGGCCCCGGGCGGTCCGCCGTCCCAGGGCGGCGGGTCCAGCCCACCGGGCGGCGATGGCCAGCCCATTCGATACCCCGAGGGCGACGAACGCATCCCCTAAACGCGGAGCATTACATGGCTCATACAGCCTACCTCCCGATCATCGCCGATCGATACGGCGCGGTCGTCCGTCACATCTTCGTCGTCGGGATGGACCTGACCGGGCTCGACATGCGCGCGCAGGTCCGCCTGTATGGCGATGTCCCCGGCACGCCGCTGGTCGACCTGCTGGCCGTCGGCAATGGGAATGCGCAGGGTCTCCGCCTTGTTGAGGTGACCAGCGACGACATCGGCATCCCGACCAGTCACGTCGAGCTCGTCATCAATGAATCGACGATGGAAGCCCTGCCCTATGCCGGGGAGATCGGCGACGTCACCACGCTGGCTTGGGACTGGCAGGTCACGATCGCGGGCCGCAAGCGCCGCCTGGCCAAGGGTGAATTCCAGATCACCGGCGACGGCGTCACCGGCGCCGAGGCAGCGCCCACCAATCGCATCTCCCCCTTCGGCCTCCCCCAGCGTCCCGTTGCTGACGTCTGGTCGTCCGCCCGCATGACTTTCGGAGAAGAGCAAGTGACCGTGCAAATCGACGGCGCCGATCTGGTCGCCCCGCTCGCCAAGAAGGCCGATGACGCTGCGGCGCGTGCCGCCAGCGATGCTCAGACCGCCAACCTCGCGGCTGGGTCAGCCCAGGCGGTCTCCCGCTATTTCACCACCCGCGCCGCTGGCGAAGCGGCCAGTGCGGCCGGACAGGCATTCGCTACCGACGACGGTGCCGGGAACGTCATCTATTACAAGCGGACGGCGAGCGGCTCGACGGAAATCGGGCGGGCCGTGACCCCTGGCTCGCTGGGCGCAGCCGACGGTGCCAGCCGCGTGGGCTATGGTACGACGACCGCTAAGGCAGCCCTCGACGCCACTGCCGCCAAGCTGGCCAAGGTGGTCTATGTCACCGATCCGCCATGGAATGCAGTCGGCGACGGCGTGACGGACGACAGCGCAGCCATCCAGGCATGCATCGATGCGAACAAAGGCGGGACAATCATCCTGCCAGCTGCAAAGACGTTCTTGGCAGCAGGGACGGTCCTCTCCGGTTCGACATATGACGATACGACGCTTCGGATTGAGGGGATCTACCTTTTAAAGCCCAGCGGCGGCGCATCCAATTTTGGGGGAGCGTCCCCGTTTTGGGGCGGTCTGATCGTTCATGATTGCGATGGGGTGACGGTCGACATTCCAGGAATGATCGATGGCAACCGAGGCAATCAGACGCAATGGCAGCAACATCACGCTGTTGTGTTCTGGGGAGCGACCAATTTTGCGGCGCCTCGGATCAACGCCAGAGAGGTTCGCGGCGATGCCGTGTATATTAGTTCGAAGACCAACCTCGCGCCGATGGTCAAGAACTCGTCGAACGGCCAGATCGGCACGATCGTGGCGACGAATAGCGACTATGACGGCCGCAATGCAATTTCGGTTGTCTCGGGGGAGAATATCGTTGTCGGCTCCGTCCTGGGGGTGAAGGTTGGAGGCGTCATCAACGGCGAACGGATGCCCGGCGGAGTCGACATCGAACCCGACGGCGCTTGGCACCTAGTCAAGCGTCTCCGTATTGCATCTGCGATCATAGACTCCGTTGGGACCTCGGGCATTGCCGTCATCGGCCACTCAAAGACCGAAAATGATGCGGTCGAAGACTGGAATTGCGTCGATGTCGAAATCGCAGACTTTTCGGTGTTTAGCCCGATCGCGACGACCGCCAATGGCGCCACTGGAGGACCATTGTTTAAGCGGGCGAAGGGGCTGAAAGTAGCGGGCAGCTTCACTCAGGGGCAGCGCGGAACGGGCTTCACCTTCGATTACATCGATGGCCTGATCGCTGACATTCGCGCCAGCGGCGTGATCCGCGGCGCGACATTTGGCGTGGCCGGAACAGTCCGAAACTTCGATGTCCGCATGACTGTATACGACCATTCGGGGGCAGCGGTGCAAACGACTGGCGTTCGGGACGGGCGTTTCAGCCTTCAAATTCGTGGAGCCCAGGGAGCGGGGTCCTATGGATTGCAGCTGGCTGATCTTGGCCGCGGCGTGACCCAGACGAACGTCGAATACGCTGTGGATATTCCATATAATGCAGGCCTTTCTGGCGGCATTATCGTTTCCTCCGTGCTGATCGGAGAAGGCACGCATGTGACGGGGAGAATGACCGGCTACGTCGGCACCGCTGGCGCCGCTCTTCAATTTGTTGGCGGCGTGATCCCGACCAAATTGGTCGAAGGCCGCAATATCCGAGTGGCAGTCCCAACCGCTGGCCTTTGGCTCCAGCGCGAGCAAATCTGGTATACGACGCCAGTCGCTGGAGCTTCGCCCGGCGCCATCTGTGTGCAATCCGGCGATTTCGCCGGAACGCCACCGCAATTCAAGCCGATGCCTATCCTCGCAGCTTGAACTTCAGCCTGTGCAATAGGTGTCGAGCGCCAAACCGCTCGCCACGGCGGGGCTGGTAATTTGTCATCTCGCTCCGCTGCGCACCAGGCGCTGGGTCGGCGCTATAGTAATAGAGGGCTATGCTGTTCCGGACGACATCCGCCGGGCACATGAGCGGGTCGGGATGACCGTGGAAGCTATCATCCGTCGTCGAAAAGACGGCGAGCCGGTTCAGAATCGGCTGGATCAATGCACCTGGCCCGCTCATGTCCGTATGCCAAAGCTCTAGGCTCCCGCCCCAAACCTTCTGCCAGCCGGGGTTGAGATAGAGCAGGACATTGACCCGCCGGTACATTTGCATCGTCCCGTGCCAGTTGAAGTCGGCATGGACCTTCAAAAATCCGCCGCGCCGGATCTGATGCACGCCGCCGCCGAATAGGTCAGGGTCTGCACGCAAGCCGCCAATACCGGTCAGGTCCTGGAGCCAGGCGACGAAGCCCGGCGCGCTCATTTCGCGGATCAGCCCCGCGGTGACCGGGCCCATTTTCGCCAAATCGCGCTGACCACCCTTGAGGTGCTGACCATAGAATTCCGCACTCATATCCACCGTGCGCGCTTTGATCTCGGCAGCAGCCGCTGTTGCGCGATCCGGCTCGAAAAAGTCGTCGAGCACGATGTGGGGGAATGGTGAGGCAGAAGCGTACTGCTCGCTGAGCCCCAGCGACTTCGGTTGCGTAGCCATAAACAGAATCTGCCCACCGCACTGATGCAGTGCAAGGAGAAAGCGACACCATGGATAATGCAAGCTTCGCGGCCCGAGCGGTCGCGTCGGGGGGCGGCGCATGACCGTCGGAGCCCAGGCCGCCGAGGCCGTCGTGCAGACGGCCGCTGGCGGATCGATCCGAGCGGGTGTCTGGACTGGCGTCATCCTCGCCGCGATCGGCGTCATCTCTCTGGTCGTGCGGCAATGGGGGCCGTGGCAGATCATCGCACGTGACACCCGGCGGGCAGACATGGAGGGGATGGGCCGCCGCATCGCGGATCTCGAAAGCAGACTCGACCGCCAGACCGCCGCGCATGAGGTGAAGCTCGAGCAGGAGCGCGCGCAGCACGCGGCCGAGCTCCAGATCATGCGGCATCGGATGAATAACCTCGACCAGTGCCTGACCATGCTGCTGGCGCTCATCGAGCTCGACCCGGCCAAGGCCCGGGAGTCGGCCGCCCGCGTCCGCCAGATGCGCGAGCGTCAGGAAGCGCTCGAGGTCGCCGAGAAGGGCGCGATTGCCGCCGCCCGCATTGCCTCACCAACCACGGAGGAAACCTGATGTCCGACGTCGACCGCCATTGGCGTTACGTGATCGCTCTGGTGCTGATCATCGGTTACCTCGCGCTCGCGGGCGCTGCGTTCTTCCACGAAGTCCCGGCAAACAACACCCGCTTCGTCGATGGCTATTTCACGGGTCTCGGCCCGATCGTCGGCGCGGCTGTCGCTGCGGTGCTCCAGGTCGGCAAGGGTAGCAGCGCACAGCAGGAGGCTAACCTAGCTACTGCGCTCGATAAGCTGCCGCCCGTGACAGCTACCGCCGAGCCCAAATCCGAGGGCTGATCAAGTCGCCCCGCTCGGGGTGGTGGTGAGCGGGGCGACCTGTTGTCCGCCCAGCCTGCTGGCCGGACGAGCCATGCTTATGACGGCGCGCACTTCGAAATGGTTAACGGGCGGCATCTGGCTATCGCAGGGTCTGCCGTTCTCAGGACGGCAGACCCTGCGGCCGGTCCCATCGGGGGATGACCAACCGGCGCGGCTTCATATCAACGGCATTCTCCGCCGTCTTTAGCAAAAAGGATTCTGACATGACCGAACCGACGTGGCTGACCGCCGCGCGGGCGAAGCTTGGCGTGCGCGAGACGCCCGGCCCCGCAAATAATCCGACGATCATGGGCTGGGCGAAGACGCTCGGGGCCAAGGTGTTGGGTATCGTCTTCAATGCGGACAGCGTGCCGTGGTGCGGTCTCTTCGCGGCGAAGTGCATCGCCGAGGCGGGCCTGACGCCGCCCCCGATCGCGATCCGGGCGAAAGCCTGGGCGAGCTGGGGCAAGCCGCTGGCCGCGTCGGCGCTGGCCCCCGGTGCGGTGCTGGTCTTCGAGCGGGCCGGGGGCGGGCACGTCGGCTTCTATGTCGGCGAGGATGACGCCGCATACCGCGTGCTTGGCGGGAATCAGTCGGACGCGGTGACGATCACCCGCATCGCCAAGGATCGGTGCATCGCGCGACGGTGGCCCACCGACCTGCCCGTGATCGGCAAGCCGGTGAGGCTGATGGCCTCAGGCGAACCTCTGTCGAGGAATGAGGCATGACGAAGCTTCTTTCGCCGGTTCTGGCCGATTATGGTGAGCATCACGTCGCTTTTTGGTGCCCTGGCTGCCATTGCAGCCACGTCCTATCGGTTTCCGGGCCGGGGGCAATCTGGGGATGGGATCGCAACGTCGATCGCCCAACCTTCACGCCGTCCGTGCTGTTTCGGTCTGGTCACCATATCCCCAGTGAAGCGGGCAAACGGTGTTGGTGTGATGCCAACCGGGAACGAGTGGCGGAAGGCAAAGAGCCCTATGGGTTCTCCTGCGGCGTCTGCCACTCCTTTGTGACCGATGGGCGCGTCCAGTTCCTTGGGGACTGCACGCACCACTTGGCGGGGCAGACGGTAGACTTGCCGGAGTATCCGCAATGTCGTGGCTGATCCTGCTCCGCCGGTTCTGGCCCGCCCTAGTCGTGCTGGCGCTCGGCCTATGGGCGGCAAGGCTCGATCATCTCCGGGCCGATCATCTCCAGACGCTGACCAACGAACGCGCCGCCTGGTCTGCGGCGATCGCGAGCGGCGAGAAATCTCGCCTCGCCGATGAGGCGCGCTTCTCTCAGCAGCAGGCCGCCGCCGCCCAGACATATGCCGCCGCCCTGGCCGCCCGCCAGCCCCTCATCATCCACTCGAAAGACACGGTGACACGCTATGCGCAGACTGATGCTGGTCGCGCTCTGTGTCGCGCCCCTGACCGGGTGCGCGACATCGACGCGCTCGATGCCCTACTCGCCCGAGATCCCGCCGCCCCCGGCCGCAGCGGGCGAGCCGTGCCGCCCGACGGCACAGCACCGCCAGCCGGACGGTAGCGCCAGCGCGGCGGACGATGACGCGACTATCCGGGACGGGCGCTTCGACCTCGCTGCCTGTGATGCCAAGCGCCAGCTTCTCTGGGACGCGTGGCCGCGCTGACGCGCGCGTGATGCAGCGCGGGTCGCAATCCCTTCCTCGCCAGCCCCGTCGGCGGCGATCCTCCTGAATTCTGGAGCTTCTCGATGAAGACCATTCTGCTGTTCGATCCGCGCTTCCCGCTCAATCACCCGCGCCGCCTGACCGTCGCCGATGAGATCGCTTCTGCAGCGGTCCGGGCTGGGGTTGCTGCTGCTGCGAATCCCAGCGAAGCCGGAGCGCTAGCTGTAGGCCCGCAGCTCAGCCAGGCCGACATGACCGAAGTCGTCTTGCAGCACGGCGCAACCAACGCCGCCCTGGCGAGGGTCTTCGTCCCGTTGAGCGTCGCTCAGGTTGGCGCGGGGCTTGGCATGCTCGCGGCCGTGTCGCGCCCTATCGCTGGCACGATACCGTCTATCTTTCCGCAATTTCCAGTTGGCACCAAGATCAGCGTTCTCGGTGACAGCACAGTTGCTCACGGGACCTTCGGTGCAAGCCCTGGTGATAAGCTGGTCCGCAAGCTCAATGCGGGTCACTACGAGGTGGCGCAGGCCCTGAAGCCACGATTCGCCATGGAGGAATGGCCGTCCAATACGACCGCCCGCGACAATGCCGCCGCGGGGGGCAGCAGCAGCTATACCAAGCAATGGGTCGACGGTGGCAATCGCGCAGTGTCGGGCTCGCCTGTCAGCTTCCACGCCGGCCTCTTGCCTTCCACTTTGGCGATGGGGGCCCCGATCCTCGCCTATTCGGCGACAGTCAACAGCGCTGCGCTGCCAAACGCCGAGCAGACGATCATCGACCAAATTCTGATGCCCGCTATCAATGCAGGAAAGTATGTGCTGGTCGGCACAATGCTGCCCTGGGCAGCTAGTGGCACCGGCCTCGATACGCCTGCAAACGTCGCTTCGCGTATGCGCATCAACACTGCATTGCGCGCTTGGGCCGCGTCGGTCGGGCCGACAAAAGCGCTGCTGCTGGATTGGGATATCCCCTTCCCACTCGATGGCAGCAATTACGCTTCATCGGACAATTTTTACGATACGCTGCATCCCAATTCGCTGGGCGCGGCACGACTGTCGCTGTACCTGAACAGCCGCCTGGACCTGATCCTCCCGAGCGACAATCAGCTTCTGGCCCGGATCACCCCGAACAAGCAGCCCAATCCGACGTTTACCGGCACCACGGGAACAGCCGCAGGCACGGTATCGGGGCAGGTCCCGACTGGATATCGTCTGATCAACGCATCCGGCACCGTATCCACCGCTGTCGCATCTCTCGAGGCGAATGCCGCAACCGGTGGTCAGTCGCTTGTCGTTACAGTGCAGCCCGTGTCCGGCAGCATCGCCGAAGAAGGCTTCAATTTCACCTATGGAACGGCGGGCACAATCCCGGTGTCCGATATGGCTGGGCAGTATGTCGCCACGTATTTCGAGGTGGAAGTTCCTGCCAGTCCTTATGTCGGTGTCCCCACGGCTTATCTGTATGACGCGGGCAGCACGATGGAAGCTCGCGCTCTCGACCTCGACAGCACCTATGGCAATAGTAGCAAGTCGGACGGATCGGCCAAGACGTTCTGGATCGCGACAGACCCTGTATTGGTGGGTGCGTCGTCTACCGGACCTAATGTGACGCTGCGCCTTCGCCTTCGCGGCGCAGAGGCCTTTGCGGCGGGCGCCGCGCCAATCACTATCAAGATCAAACGGGTTTGGACCGGAGTTGTTGGCGATCCCAAACCACGGTGGAGCGCCAGCTGATGTCCCATGCCTGCCCCCATTGCGGAGCCGACCAGCCCGATCGCGTGGAGCGGTTCGGTTTGATCGTCCAGCGGGATCCGGGGGCAGTCTATTGGAAGGGCATCCGGTACCACCGGCCGCCCGGCGAGGTGGAGACGCTTTACCACCTCGTCCGGCGTGGCCGAGTCTCGCATCTCACCCTCGCCATGCTGACGGTAGGAGAGGATGCCGAGACCGATGTGGCCAAGGTGCGGATATGCAGGCTGCGCCGCTGGCTGCGCAGCCTGGGCGGAGAGGTGATGATCGTCACAGAGCGCGGCTGGGGGTATGTGCTGGAGCGTCCGCAGGCCTGACGTGTAAGATCGCGCCCCTCATCGTGGCGGCTACCATGCAGCGGTAGAATAGCTGGCGTTAGCATGCATGCTACCATACATCTCTAACCGTCCCTGCTCTGCTTCGGCATCAGGCTTTGCAGAGGGGCGCCAAGACTAAACGAATGGCTGCATGCTAGTTGTGCAGCAAATCTTCTGAATTTATCTTACACTCAAAAAGGTAAGGCGATTTTTCAACCTTAAGAATTTTAATAGTGCCCCTTGGAGGATGCGGCGGCAATCCACTAATCTCTGTATTATGCGTTAAAATACCGGAGACAACCATGCGATAACTGCATATATATGGCCCACCTCCATCTTCTGTCTCAACTTTCTCGTAGGCCGATATACAGGATTGACAATCTTCCGCAGGTTCAAGTCTATAAAGCTTTTGGGGATCTGACAGAAATGCAGCACTCTTAGGCCCATCGTCAAAGTCAATAGCAATCAAGGGCTCAGAAGTGAATGTCCTTTGTTTGTTATTGCAGGAGCACAGGGTCCCGGCTGCACAAAACGCCAAAATAATTCGCATCAGCTGCATTGGATACTTCCCCCACCTTCTAGGGCGGTTTCCTACCAGGTCGCTCAACCGAGCAGAGCCAATTTAGCGGACACCGCCATTTCCCGCATCTTAGCCTGCCAATAGGTGCCTGCATCGCTCCATGGCGTTGCAATCTCGAATTCGCCCATACGACTGTCCCATAGCTTCTCAGCCAGATACTCGATGAGCGCCTGATCGTCATTGCTGGTGCAGAGGCGGCAGCGTGCCATGGCAGGTCCCTTGATTCTTTGTTCCCGTTACGTTCCATAGCATGATGCGCCGCCATCATCGAATCGTCGTCGAACTTTCCGTCCAGGTCCTTCGCCAAGCCATGATCGAGAGCGGTGAGCGCCGGTGTGACACGATCCCGGTCCGCCTCGCCCTCCGCTGCCTACTGTCCCACTGCCCCGAGCGCTGGCCGCTGACGACGTTCTGGGAATCGGCCGGGCAGTCGAATGAGATCGGGCGCGCCCAGGGCGTGACGGCGGCGTTCAACGGGATCGTGCGCCAGTTGCGCCGCTCAGGGGTGTGGCGCGATCAGGACCACCCGGCGACATAGCGTATCGCACCCCAGGCGCTGGCGATCAGACCCGAGGCGGACAGGACGGCGAAGCCGCCGAATTCGAGCCAGATCTCGACCCGCTCCCATCGGCTCGGGGTCTGGTCATCACGCCCGGGCGGGCTCGGCTGGACCATGTTCGAGGCGTCCCGAATATGCTCGGATCTGGGGCGGTGGCGGCGCATCGTTATGCCTCAGCGAGGGGCGAGCGCTCGACGCTAATCACAGGTGATTCGCGGGTCCAGCGGCATTATGACAAAACCAGTATGCCTAAGGGGGTGGCTACCGTGAACAGACGGGGAAAAGGTCAGAAAGCCCCGCAGAAAACTGCCGTTTCCACTCGACTGTTAATCGAGCGGCCGTAGGTTCGAATCCTACTCAGGGAGCCACCGGCGCTGTCTTCTCCCAGACAGCGCCAGCCATGACGGATCAGCCGTCGATCACATGCGGTACGAACCGTGCCGTGTTCGAGGTGATCAGCCCGTCCTCGCGAATGCCCATCCCCACCGGCACGCCCTCCACGACCCAGCTGCCCAGTACCGGAAAACATCCCGGCGCCGCCTCCGGCAGACGGTAGAGCGACTGGTAGATATAACCCTCCTCGCCATAGTCTCCCGCAGTCTCCGCCACGATGCTGCCCGCCTTGCGGATCGAGACGTTTGCGCCCTCGCGCGACAATAAAGGCTTGGCCACCGCATCGCCGCTCGGCACCGAAAAGCTCGCAGGCAGCAGGTTGGGGTGGCCGGGGAACAGGTCCCACAGCACCGGCAGGATCGCCTTGTTCGACCAGATCATCTTCCAGATCGGCTCGATCCAGGCCAGGTCGCCGCGCTCCAGATTGTCGAGCAGCGGCCCGGCAAACTCCTCATGGACCAGCCATTCCCAGGGATAGAGCTTGAACAGCGCCTCGATCCGCATGTCCGCTTCGTCGACGAAGCAATGCGTGTCGTGGTTCCAGCCGATCCGGTCCATCAGGATGGGGATGGTGGTGATACCGGCCGCCTCGGCGGTATCACGCAGATAGGCGGCGGTGACGGCATCCTCGCCCGCCGGGTCTTCGACATGCGCGACATGAAGCGTGGCGGGCAGAGCGGACCCGATCTCGGCCCAGCGGGCGACCAGCGCCTCGTGCAGGCTGTTATACTGGTCGAGCGCGGGGAAAAGTTCTTCCTTCCACGCCCATTGCACGACGGCCGCCTCCAACAATGACGTCGGCGTGTCGCAGTTGAACTCGAACAGCTTCGGAGCACCCGAACCGTCATAGCCCAGATCGAACCGCCCGAAATTCAACGCGGGCGGTTCGGCCTCCCAGGCTTCACGGATCGGGTCGTGGAAGACGGGCGGGATGGCGAAACGGTTCAGAAGCGCGGGGTCGCTGACCACCGCCTCCCCCGCCGCCAGGAACAGGCGGTACAGCTCGCCCGTTGCGCCCTCGATCGTGTCGATCTGGGCGCGGGTGAAACGATAGCAGGCGCTTTCGTCCCAATAGGGCCGATCGCGCCCCTCATGCCAGATCAGGCCCAGCGCCTCGACCTTGGCCTGCCAGTCGGGTCGCGGGGTCAGTGTCTGGCGAATCATGCGTGGATGCTGCCGAAGCGGCGCGCCGAGCTGCCGAAGCCGCCACGGCTGACGGCGGCGGACCGGGTCATTGCGCTACCGGGCGGTGCATAGGCATAGCGGCCACCGGTCGCGGCACGGAAGCTGCCGCCGGTCGCGCGTTCGCCGAACCAGGGAATGGCGCGGCCGCGACCCAGAAAATACCAGAAAGCCCCGCCGCCGCCGCCCACGCGATGCTGGCGACAGCGATCGTCGGGCAGGCGCACACCCTGTGCATCGGTGCAGATCGCCGTGTCGCGATCGGTCGTCCAATTGTCATCGGCTTTGGCGCGATTACAGCCGCTTGCCAGCAACGCCGCCGCCATCGCGGTCGTCAGTCTCAGATCAAATGCCATATCGGCCCTCCCGCGCGCATCATGATGCAGGAGCGTCGTCCTTGGCCAGAAAAATGAAAGGGCGCCGGTGAACCCTGTCACCGACGCCCTTTCTCTCGCCGAACTTAGCGGCAGCGGACCTTGCCGCGATCGATCGAACGGCCGAGCAGCGCACCGCCGCCTGCGCCCAGCAGCGTGCCCAGCGTACCGCCGCCGATCACATTGCCCAACACGCCACCGCCGACCGCGCCGACCACCAGGCCGGTCGTGCCGTCATTGCGCTTGCAATAGGTCCGGCCGTCGCGACCACGATAGATCTGGTCTTCGCGGCTGAGGCGACGCTCGCGATGGTTGCCGCGACGGTAATCGCGCGAGGCATCCCAATCGTCACGATCGCCATGCCAGCGATAGTCACGATCCTGGGCGACGGCGGGCGTCGCGGCGATAGGCGCGGCAACAGTAACGACGGCCAGAGCGGCGAGCAGGGCTTTCATGGCAGGTCTCCTTATCTTCAAGCCCGCACAACGCGCTTGCCGCGAACCTGTTCAATTCCAGCGCGACTGGCACCGACAGGACCGGTCAGGCATTGAGGAGCGATGCGCCAAGCCACCACCATCATCACCGTCGACACCCATGGTCAGGGCCTGACCGAGATCACCCGGCCCGTCGCCGCCTGGGTCCGCGAACAGGGCATGGACGAAGGGCTGTTGACCCTGTTCTGTCGGCACACCTCCGCCTCGCTGATCATCCAGGAAAATGCCGCGCCCGAGGTGAAGACCGACATCCTCGATTATTTCGCCCGCATCGCGCCCGAGGATGCCCGCGCCTATGCCCATGACGACGAGGGGCCGGACGACATGCCCGCGCATCTGCGCAGCATCCTGACCGGTGTTCACCTGTCCATTCCGCTGATCGGCGGGCGGCTGATGCTGGGGACATGGCAGGGCATCTATTTGTTCGAACACCGCCGCGCACCGCATCGGCGGCAAATTGCAATCCATATGGCGGGCGTGTGACGCACTATTCATCGCGGGAGCCAAACCGTTCATCGACCGTTCTGCCGGGATAGGTTAGACCGGCGCCAGCTACAGGGCTGTTGCCGTCCGGCCTGGTCGAGCGGCAAGGAAAGGAAGAAGTGTCCATGCAATTCGGTCGGAAGATCGCGCTCGCGCTGCTCGGCGCCAGCACTTTGATGGTCGCGGGATGTGCGACCGAAACCACCTATCGCCCGGCAACGGGTTCGGGCTTCTACCGCACCGGCTATTCGGACCAGCAGCTGGAGCCGGGTCGCTTCATCGTCAGCTTCGCGGGCAACACCGTGACGTCGCGCGACACAGTCGAGCGCTATCTGCTGTACCGCGCGGCCGAGCTGACGCTGGCCAATGGCTATGACTATTTCGTCATGGCCGACCGCGACACGCAGCTGCGCTCGCGCACCTATTCGACGCCGGGTGCCTTCGGGCCGGGCTTCGGTGGCTGGGGCGGCGGCTGGTGGGGTCCGTCGTGGCGCTATTATGGCCGCGGCTTCGGCTGGCGCAGCTGGGACCCGTTCTGGGGTGATCCCTTCTTCGGCAACAACATGGATATCAATACCATCGACCGCTACGAAGCGACGGCCGAGGTCGTGATGCGCAAGGGTCCGATCCCGCGCGACAACCTCCGCGCCTTCGACGCCCGTGCGATCGTCTCGACGATCGGGCCGACGGTGGTGATGCCGAAGTAATTCGGCCAAGGTATCGGATCATGGGGCGGTCACCTTTGGGGTGGCCGCCCTTTTTCTTGATTTACGGGCGACCGCCACGCACCCGGCGTGCATTGACCATGCCGCGCAATGCCTCGGTGCGGACCTGCAACTCGCGTTCCTCGGATGGTGATAGTCCGTCCTGCCCGAAGCGGTCCCCCAACGCACCGATCGCGGCATCCTCACGCTTGAAGGATCGGGCCTCGGCGCGCGATATGTCGCCGCTGCGCCGTCCCTCACGGATCGAGCGGCGAATGTCGCGTCGGTCGGCCGTGACGCTCGGCTGGTTGGGCATGGCGAGGATATCGGAGGGTGGCCCGGCGCTGACGAACTGCGCAGGCGCGGCAGCGGGTAGTGAGGCTGTTAAGACGGCCAGCAGCGCATAGTGCTTCATGATTGATCCTCCCTGTCGGCTGAGGATCGCCCTTGGTAACTGAACAAGACCTGTCTGTTTTATATATCCTCCCCGGTACGGGGAGGGGGACCATGCGAAGCATGGTGGAGGGGGCTTTCCCCGAGAGACACGCAATGAGGAACGCCCCCTCCGTCAGGCCTTCGGCCTGCCACCTCCCCGTACCGGGGAGGAACAGAAAAGGCGGCGAACCGAAGTCCGCCGCCCTTTTACGCTACCGATCGAAAATGGATCAGGCCGTCACCGCTCCGTGGCAATGCTTGTACTTCAGGCCCGAGCCGCACGGGCACGGCGCGTTGCGGTTGACGCGACCTTCCCACTGCGAAGGGTCGGTACCGAGGTCCATGCCCTCGGGCTGCGGGATCTGCATCGGCGGCATCTGCGGCTGGAGCAGCCCGCGCGCGGCGGCGTCCCAATCGTTCGTATTGTCCTCGCCGGTGAACGGATCGAAGTGCGAGGTGATGAAGTCGGGCAGCTCGGGCAGTTCCGGCGGCGCCTGCAACTGGAACTGGGCATAGGCGATGGTGCGCGTCACATCCTCGCGGATATTGTCGAGCATCCGCTGGAACAGCGAAAACGCCTCGTGCTTATATTCGTTGATCGGCGTCTTCTGCGCATAGGCGCGCAGGTGGACGACCTGGCGCAGCGCGTCCAGCGTCGCCAGATGCTCCTTCCAGTGATGGTCCAGATTCTGGAGCAGGATCGACTTTTCGACGCTGGTCCAGGTGTCGGGCTCCAACTCCTTGGCCTTGGCCTCGACCATCGCATCGGCCTCGGCGGAGACGCGCTCGAGGACGATCTCCGGGTCGATCGCTTCCTCGGTCATCCAGTCGTCGATCGGCGGCTCGAGGTTCAGCAGGTCCTTCAGCTGCTGCTTCATGCCCGCGACATCCCACTGCTCGGGATAGCTGTTGGGCGGGCAGGCGGTGCCGACGATCGCATTGACCGTCTCGGCACGCATGTCGGCGACGACCTCGCCCACCGTCTCGGCATCCATGATGTCGGCGCGCTGTTCGTAGATGACCTTCCGCTGGTCGTTCATCACGTCATCATATTCGACGACCTGCTTGCGGATGTCGTAGTTGCGCGCCTCGACCTTCTTCTGTGCGGTCTCGATCGCCTTGGACAGCCACTTGCTGCCGATCGCCTCGCCATCCTCGATATTGCTGCGCATCATCTTGGCGAACAGCGTGTCCGGACCGAAGATGCGGAGCAGATCGTCGTCCAGGCTGAGGTAGAAGCGCGACAGGCCCGGATCGCCCTGACGGCCCGAACGGCCGCGCAGCTGGTTGTCGATGCGGCGGCTTTCATGGCGTTCGGTGCCCAGCACGAACAGACCGCCCGCTTCCAGCACCTTCTGCTTTTCGGCGACGATCTCGGTGCGGATGCGGGCGGCCGCCTCCTCATATTCCGGCGTACCCTCGACCAGATCGGGATGCTCGTCGAGCATCCGGAATTCCAGGTTGCCGCCCAGCTGGATGTCGGTGCCGCGACCCGCCATGTTGGTCGCGATGGTGACGGCGCCCAGACGGCCCGCCTGCGCGACGATATGCGCCTCCATCTCGTGGTAGCGGGCGTTCAGCACCTTATGCGGCACGGCTTCCTGGGTCAGGAATTCGCTGAGCAGTTCCGACTTCTCGATCGACACGGTGCCGACCAGCACCGGCTGCCCCTTGGCGGCGTGGTCGCGGATCTTCTTGGCGATCGCCAGGAACTTGTCCTGCGTGTTCTTGTAGAACTCGTCCTCCTCGTCGACACGCGCGATCGGCACGTTGGTCGGGATGGTGACGACGTTGATCTTGTAGATGTCGTAGAATTCGCCCGCTTCGGTCGCGGCGGTGCCGGTCATGCCCGAAATCTTCGGATACATGCGGAAATAATTCTGGAAGGTGATCGAGGCCATGGTCTGGTTCTCGGGCTCGATATTGACGCCCTCCTTCGCCTCGACCGCCTGGTGCAGGCCTTCCGACCAGCGACGCCCGTCCATCATGCGGCCGGTGAATTCGTCGATGATGACGACCTTGCCGTCCTTCACGATGTAATCGGTGTCGCGCTTAAACATCATGTTCGCGCGCAGCGCCTGGTTCAGGTGATGGACGACCTGCGTATTCTCGAAATCATAGAGATTCTCGCCCTGGAGCAGCCCGGCTGCCTCCAGCAGTCGTTCGGCGCGCTCGGTGCCGTCCTCGGTCAGGATGATCGACTTCTGCTTCTCGTCCTTCTCGTAATCGTCAGCGGTCAGCTGCTTCACGATCGCATCGACGCCGATATACAGCTCGGACTTGTCGTCGGTCGGGCCGGAGATGATCAGCGGCGTGCGCGCCTCGTCGATCAGGATCGAGTCCACCTCGTCGACGATCGCATAGTTGAAGGGGCGCTGCACCATCGACGAGCGCTCATACTTCATATTGTCGCGAAGATAGTCGAAGCCGAACTCGTTGTTCGTGCCATAGGTGATGTCGGCGTCATAGGCCGCGCGGCGCTGCGCATCGTCCAGATTGGGGATGATGGTGCCGGTGGTCAGGCCCAGGAAATTATAGACCCGGCCCATGGTCGCGGCGTCGCGGCTGGCCAGATAGTCGTTGACGGTCACGACGTGCACGCCCTTGCCGGGCAGCGCGTTCAGATAGGTGGCGAGCGTGGCGACCAGCGTCTTGCCCTCGCCGGTGCGCATCTCGGCGATTTCGCCCCGGTGGAGCACGATGCCGCCGATCATCTGCACGTCATAGTGACGCTGGCCCAGCACGCGACGCGCAGCCTCGCGCACGGTCGCGAAGGCTTCGGGCAGCAGGCTGTCGAGCGTGGCGCCGTTATCGAGCTGTTCGCGGAACTTCACCGTCTGCGCGGCGAGCTGTTCGTCGGTCATCGCCTCCATCTCGGGCTCGAAGGCGGCGATCTTGGCGACGGTCGGCTTGAGCGACTTGACGTAACGGTCGTTGGACGAACCGAACAGGGACTTGGCGAGGCCGCCGAACATAAGCGATTTCCTGACTGAAATATCGTGAGATGGGCGCAGCGCCGGTCGAAGCGGGGCGCGCGCGACTGCAATGGCAAGGGAATGGGGTCGGCCACGGCCGACGCCGGGGCTATTCGCGCCGACGGCCCATGAAGATCGCGGCAACCGGCCGGGGCGTGACGGCCCGGAACATGCCGAGAGGTCCGGCGCTATCCACCAGCGCAACGAGCGTCTGCACCGGTCGCGTCGCGGCGCGGGCAACGGCGGCCTGCTTGGCAGCGGCCACGATGCAGCGCTCGGCAACGACCCCACGCGCCTCCTGCCCACGCGCACTCGCACCCACGCCGGTCAGCGCGGACAAAAGAGCGGAAAGGAGCAGAAGCAGGTTCATGCGAGACTTGTCTTAGGCAGATACGCGCGGCGCGTCCATCCGTTGCATGGTCGCAACCGATAGAGGCCGAGGGGGCATCAAGGGCGGGGTGGCAGGATCTGATAAACCCATTGCACTTGGTCATAACCCGACTTGGGTACATTCTGATCCTTCACAAACGCTCTTCCCACTTCGCAACGCGTCGGCCCATGCGGCACACCGCCCCCACCCAGACTGATCGACACGCGACAATCAACCGCCTTGCCCGTCGCATCGATCGCGAAATCGACCCTATAACGCTGAAGGACGACCGCTCCTTCGGGAACCTCATCGTTGATCACTGTTCCGTCATCGAAAATGCGATGGGTAAACCCCATGTAACGGAAGCGTGGCGGGGTCCTGCTGCCACTATGCTCCATGACCGCCTTTTGCAGCCCCGCGACCGACGGCGGACAGGGTACGTTGGGAATCACGTTATGGCCCGGCATGGTATATACCCGGCAGTCGCTCACCCGACCATCAGCCTCGACGGTCAGTTCCGATATCGTTGACCCAGAACGGGCGGCCTCATGAAATTCAGTATCACCGCTGGGTAAGCTCCAGCGAACGCGAAGAGCAAAGTGGCCGATCATCGCTTTGCCGCGTTTGTCCTTTGCGGCACGAAACAAATCGGCGCGCGACATGACGATCCGGCACGTTTGCTCGTCCAACGCCGTCGACGCCGACTCGAGTATTTTGCAGCCGACCACCAGCCCATGCGCATCGATCGTCAGATCAGCGACGACCAAGCCCTCTTCCCGTCCCCGCAAAGCCGCCGGGGGATAGTTTTCCGGGGCAAAGGCAGCGGCCATATTACCGATCAATTCGGGCTTGGGGCCGTCACCCGCAGTAGCCACCATCCCTTGCCCCAGCAACGTCAGCGCCAGCAAGATCATCCCCCGATACCCCCCAATCAAAATCGCTCGCCTCCCGTATCAACCCGTTGCAGCGCGCGCGCGCAAGCGGCAAAGCACGGGCCATGAGCATCGCCACCTCTCCCCTCGCCCAGCCCTTTCCCGCTTTGCCCGCGATCGACGGCGTGACGCTGCGCATCGCCCGCGCGCAGTATAAAAAGTGGGATCGCTGCGACCTGACCTTCGTGACGCTGCCCGAGGGGACCAGCGTGGCGGGCGTGCTGACCACCAGCAAATGCCCCAGCCCGGAGGTCGAATGGTGCCGCAAGGCGCTGGTTCTGGGCCAGGCCCGTGCGCTGGTCGTCAATGCGGGCAATTCCAATGCCTTTACCGGCCACCGGGGCCGCGCCGCCGTCGAGGCCATCGCCGCGCGCACCGCCGCCGCGATGGAGTGCCAGCCCTCGGACGTGTTCGTCGCCTCGACCGGGGTGATCGGCGTGCCGCTGCCTATCGACAAGGCGGAGGCGGGCCTCGACGCCGCCTTCACCGCCGAGCCCTGTGGCTGGGAAGACGCCGCCGCGACGATCATGACCACCGACACCTTCGCCAAGGGCGCAACGACGACCGCCGTCGTCGATGGCCGCACGGTGACGCTGGCGGGCATCATCAAGGGCTCCGGCATGATCGCGCCGGACATGGCGACGATGCTGGGCTTCATCTTCACCGATGCGGCCGTCGCGCCAGAGTTCCTGCAACGTACCCTGGGCGCCGCCAATGGCCGCAGCTTTTCGTGCATCACGGTCGATGGCGACACCTCGACCAGCGACACGGTGCTGGCCTTTGCGACGGGTAAGGCGGGCAATGCGCCGCTGATCGACGACGAGAGCGACGGGGCGGAGGCCTTCCGTGCGGCGCTGGCCGATCTGTGCCATCAGCTCGCGCTGCTGGTCGTGCGCGATGGCGAGGGTGCGACCAAGCTGATCAAAATCCGCGTCGAGGGCGCGGAGAGCGACCGTTCGGCGCACCGCATCGCCATGTCGATCGCCAACTCGCCGCTGGTGAAGACCGCGATCGCGGGCGAGGACGCCAATTGGGGCCGCGTCGTCATGGCGGTCGGCAAGGCGGGCGAACCGGCCGAGCGCGACAGGCTGTCGATCCGCTTCGGCGAGACGCTGGTTGCTAAGGACGGCTTGGCGGTCGAGGGCTATGACGAAGCGCCCGTCGCCGCACACCTGAAGGGACAGGAGATCGCGGTCGGCGTCGATCTGGGCCTGGGCGAAGGCGTCGCGACGGTTTGGACCTGCGACCTGACCCACGGCTATATCTCGATCAACGCCGATTACAGGAGCTGAAGCCTATGCTGACCATCTGGGGCCGGATCAACTCGCACAACGTCAAGAAGGTCGTCTGGCTGGCCGAGGAGATGGGGCTGGCCTATGACCGGCGCGATGTCGGTGGCCCGTTCGGCATGGATGAGGCATACCGCACGCTCAACCCCAATGCGCTGATCCCGACGATCGAGGACGACGGCTTCGTCCTGTGGGAGTCGAACAGCATCCTGCGCTATATGGCGGCGACGCGGGGTGGCGAGGATTTCTATCCCGTCGATCCGCAGGCCCGCGCCTCGGTCGAGCGGTGGATGGACTGGGGCTTCACCTGGGCGGATGCGATCCGGCCGATCTTTTTTCAGATGGTCCGCACGGCCCCCGAAGCGCGCGACACCGCGCTGATCGAGCGGAGCGTGGCACGGGCGGCGGGGTTGTCCGCGATCCTCGACGATGTGCTGGCGCGGCAGGAATGGTTGTCGGGTGATTCGTTCGGCGTCGGGGATATTCCGGTCGCGGCCTATGCGAATACGTGGTTCCAGCTGCCGGTCGAGCGGCCTTCGCGGCCCAATCTGGAACGCTGGTATGCCGCGTTACAGGACCGGGCGCCGTTTCGCGACGTGGTGATGATCCCGTTGAGTTGAACCCAATAAAAAGCCCCTCCCGCAGGCGGGAGGGGTTTGGGGAGCGGAGTGCCGCGAGCGCTGATCTCGGTGAGACCTCCTGCCCTCCCCCATCCCCTCCCGCTTGCGGGAGGGGCGTGCTTGAAGGCGCGCGAAGGGTTCTACAACCTACCGCTCTTCTTCCTCCCCTCCCGCAGGCGGGAGGGGATCGAGGGGAGGGAAAGGTGTCTCACCGAGACCGTCTAAACCTTAAAGCGCGCCTTCGAGCCAGGCCTTGATCCGGCCCTTGGGCTCGGCACCGACCTTGGTCGCGGCGGCGGCACCGCCCTTGAACAGGATCATCGTCGGGATGCCGCGCACGCCGTAACGGCCCGGCGCGTCGGGATTGTCGTCGATGTTCAGCTTGGCGATCGTCACCTGCTCGCCCAGTTCTTCCGACAGCTCTTCCAGCGACGGGCCGATCATCTTGCACGGTCCGCACCACTCGGCCCAGAAATCGACCAGCACCGGCTTGTCGGAGTTCAGGACGTCCGCTTCGAAGCTGGCGTCGGTGATCTGCTTGGTTGCCATAGTCTCAATACTCCTTGGATTGCCATCCATCTAGGACGCGCGCGTCGGTCGCTCAACCACCGAGCGCCAAGCTTTGCTCCCGGTCGCGATAGCCGGGCTTGTGCGCGGCCAGCAGCGCATCGGGCACGGTGATCAGGCGAGGCCCCGCCGTGTAGAGCAGCGCCACCGATACGCGCCGACCCGGAAAGATCACCTCCAGCGCGGCGGCATAACCCGCCATCTGCGCCAGATGGAATGCGGGCACATCATCGATCCCGCCGGGCGCGCGCCGCCCGGTCTTATAGTCGATCAGGCGTATCTCGTCGGCATCGATCAGCAGCCGGTCGACCCGACCCGACACCACGAGCCCATTGGCCAGCGTCGCCGCGATCGGCGCTTCGGCCAGCGAACCCGGCCCGAACAGCGGCGCATAGGCCGGATCGTCGAGGATCGCGAAGACCGCCCCCGTCACATCGGCGCGCATGGCCGCATCCTCGACCCCCGCCGCCTGGGACAGCCAGCGCTCGGCCGCCCCACGCCGCTGCTCCGGTGCCACCGGCGGCAGACGTTCGAGCAGACAATGGATCAACCGCCCCCGCTCGGCGGCGGCGCGCATGGCGGGCGTGGGGGGCGGATCGGCGACCATGTCCTCGCCCAGCTGCGACGGTGCAAGCGGGCGCGGCGGCCGCGACTCCTGCGGCGCGGGCGCATGAACCCAGTCGGGCAGCCGCGTCTCCTCCCGCGCCGCCGCCACGACCATAGTGCCGGGTCGGGCCGCGACCGGCGGCTGTGGCAGGGTGCCGAGGAACTGGCGCGACTGACCGTCGCCCGGCTCGACCTCGGGCACGCCCAGCGCGGTCATCGCCCGTGCGCAGGTCGCGTACCAGCTGTGCATCGGCGGTACGCCCGCCGCCCGCTTGCCCAGCGCCCCCGCGACCACCAGTTGCTCCTCCGCCCGCGTCGCCGCGACGTAGAAGAGCCGCCAATGCTCGGCCAGTTCGCGCGCGGCGATCTCGGCGGCGACGGCATCCAGCGGCCCGCCCCGTTCCTCGGCACGCGGCGGGAATACCGGGATCGGCAATGCCCCCGGCTCGGGCGTCCAGCGCAGGATCGAACGAGGGCTTGCGGTCGGATCGGCGGTCGCGTCGGCCAGGATGACAAGCGGCGCCTGCAACCCCTTGGAACCATGCGCGGTCATCACCCGCACGGCATCGAGCGGCGCGGACGGATCGCGCACGATCTCGACATCGCCGCGATCGAACCAGTCGAGGAACCGCTGGAGCGAGGGCGTCGTCGTGCTTTCGAAGGTCAGCGCGGCGTTGAGCAGTTCCTCGATCGGATCGCGCGCCTCGGTCCCCAGCCGCCGGATCAGCTTGCGCCGCCCGTCGAGCGGCCCCGACAGCAATTCCTCCAGAAACTGGTAGGGCGTCGACACATCGGCACGCGCCAGCATCTGGCGGAGCGGGGCCAGATCGTCGGCGGGCAAGGTCCGCGTCAGATGCGCCCAGAGCGATCCGCGCGCCCGGTGCCCGGCCGCCATCAACCGATCCTGCGACCAGCCGATCAGCGGCGACACCAGCAACGACGCCAGCGACAGGTCGTCCTCAGGCTGAAGCGCGAACCGCACCGTCGCCAGCAGATCCTGCACCGCCAGCGGCGCGTTCAGCCGCAGACGGTCGACACCCGCCACCGGCACTCCCTCGGCATAGAGCCGCGCGACGATCAGCGAGGCGAGGTCGCCGCGCCGCTTGACCAGGATCATGATGTCCTGCGGCTCCAGACGGCGTCCCTTGCTCTCCAGCATGATGCCGTCGTCCAGCCAGCGACGGACGGCGCGCGCGATATCGGTCGCCACTTTGCGCACCGCATCGTCGATCCAGCCCTCCTCGTCCTCGTCGCTACCGCCCGCCACGACCGGCGGCCAGAGCGTGACGCGGCCGGGGCCCTTCACCTCGCTCGCATGGCGCTCCACTTCGCCCGCCATGCCCATGCCCGGCTCGCCCAGCGCCTCGATGGCGGCATCGACGAACTCGAGAATCGGCGTGGTCGAGCGGAAACTGTGGGTCAGCGACAACTGGTTGAACGGCAGGCCGCGCTCTTCGGGCGGCCATTCGTCGTCGCCCGCCACCTCGTCCGCGCGGCGCGAGAAATGCAGCTCGGCCGCCTGAAAGTTGATCGGGTCGGTGCCCTGGAAACCGAAGATCGCCTGTTTGTGATCGCCCACGGTGAACAGCGTCCGAGTAGACGGCGCATAGAGGCCGCGCCCGACAAAAAACTCGTCCGCCAGCGCGCGCACGATCCGCCACTGATGCGCGTTGGTGTCCTGCGCCTCGTCGATCAGGACATGCTCGGTCACCTGGTCGAGCTTGTAGCGGACCCATTCACCGATGCCGGGCCGCTCTAGCAGCTCGACGGTGGTGCGGATCAGGTCGTCGAAATCGACCGCCCCGATCGCGCGCTTCGACAAGGTATAGGCGCGCGCATAGTCACGCCCCACGCTCAGCGCATCGGCGAGCAGATCGGCATGACGCGCCCGCGCCGCCAGACCCAGCAAATGGCGGCAGGTCTCACCCAGTTCGCGCGCCATGTCCTCATAATCGGGATCGGCGTCGGTCAGCTTCTTTGACGCCTTGCGCGGTTCGCCCTTGGCGGTGAAGACCGTGCCCATCAATTCTTCGAGCAGCGCAACCCGCCCCGCCCGGTCGCTGCCGATCCAGCGCTCCAGCGTCGTTGCCGCCTTGTCGCCGGTCGTGGTGCCCCAGGCGCGGTTCGCCCCCGCCAGACGCACGACCATGTCCTCGTCGATCTCCTCGACACTCTCGGCAATCGCCTCGTCGATATCCCCAGAAGGCAGATCGAGCGCGCGGCGGAGCCAGGGCTGGATGCCGGTCGGCAGCGCCTCCAGCGCACCCGGCGCGCGGGCGCAGGCGGCGAGGAAGCCCTCCGCCCCGCCCTCGCCCAGCCGCAGCGAGAGTGCGCCGACCGTCTCGACCGGGCCGACACGGCCCTCGCGCTCGGCGGTTTCCAGCATCCGCGCCAAGGCCTCACGCGCCAGCACGGCTTCCTCGCGCGCTTCCAGCGGTCGGAAGCCCGGCGCAAGCCCGGCCTCGACCGGGAAGGCTGCGAGCAGCCCCTGGCAGAAGCCATGGATGGTCTGGATGCGCAGCCCGCCGCCCGGCGCGTCGAGCACGCGGGCGAACAAGGTCCGCGCCCGGTCGCGCAGGTCCGGTGTTGGCGTTTCGCCCAGCGCCTTCAGGTCGCGGAACAGCTCGGTCTCGGGCATCCGCACCCAGGCAGCGAGGCGGCCATTGATCCGCTGCGCCATCTCCGCCGCGCCCGCCTTGGTGAAGGTCAGGCACAGAAACGCCTCGGGCGCGACACCGCGCAGCAGCAGGCGAAACACGCGGGCGGCGAGCACCTGCGTCTTGCCGGTGCCCGCCGAAGCGGACAGCCAGACATGCGCGGCGGGGTCGCTCGCGGCGGCCTGATCGCCTTTCAGCGGGGGGAGGTTGGCCATGGGACGGGCGCTCATGCGGCATGCTCCGGGCCGCGAGAGTCCCGTGCGCTTCGACTTCGCTCAGCGTGAACGGAGGTAGGACCCAAGCCCCCGCTCCGTTCAGCCTGAGCGAAGTCGAAGGCCACGCAGTTACGTGCGAACACAGCCCAGGATTTACCGATCACGGCCATACCATTCATCCCGCCGCATCAGCTGGTCATATTCCGCATAGGGCGCATATTCGGGGACCAGTTTCGCGGTGAATGGCGCATCGCCGGTCAGCCATTGCCCGGCCGCGTCGGCGAAGTTGGCCGCCGCAATGGACACGAACTCGTCGGTACGGATGCGTTCGCGCTTGCCATCGGGGTCGACCGGGGTGGCGATATAGCCCAGCCCCTCGCGCCCGCGTCCCAGCGACCAATATTCGAACCCGCCCGCCTTGCCGGACACGCCCTCGAACCCGCCCCGCTCGGCGATCAGGCCGAGCAGGCCGAGTTGCAGGCTGAACCCTTCGCGCACCGCCGTCGTGGAGGGCGGCTTGCCGGTCTTGTAGTCGATCACCACCAGCGACCCGTCCGCCGCCTTGTCGATCCGGTCGAACCGGCCGGTCAGCGTCACGCCCGCCAGCTTGGCCTCGCCCTTGCCCTCGGCACTCAGGACATGGCGGCCTTCGCCGGCCTTGGCGGCGACCTCGGCGGCGATCCAGTCGATCGCCTCGATCAACCGGGGCTGCCACAGCGCGCGCATCATCGGATGGGTCCGCTGGTCGCGCAGCATCGCCAGCGCACGGGGACGCAGCGCCTCGACATCGCAAGCGTCCTCCTTCCACCACATCTCCAGAATGTCGTGGACGGCGGTGCCGCGCCACGCCGCGCTGGGGTCGGCATCGACCGGGTCGAGCGGCGACAGGCGTAAAACCCGGCGAGCGTAGAATGCATAGGGGTCAGCCTTGAGCCGGTCGACCTCGGTCACTGAAATGGTGGTGGGGCGCAGCGCGGCGGGCGGCGACGGTTCTGGTCGTGTCGCGGGATAATGACCGGTGGGTTGATCCAGCTCGACCGCCCAGGCGGCTAGGCTCGGATGCGCCTCGAACCGCTCGCCCGCCATGGCCTGAAGGCGCAACCAGAAGCGCGAGGCCAGGGTCGGTCCGCTCGCATCGCGGCGCGCGCGGGTCAGGATCGCACGGGGTGCCCCCATCGCCTGCGCCAGATCATGCGCGGCGATGCCGATCCGCTGCTCCAGCCCGACCAGCCCCAAAAGCGAGCGAATACGCGGCGCCAGCCACGGGTCCGGCGCAGGCCGCCCCGGCCAGACGCCCTCGTTCAGGCCGCCCGCGATCATCAGGTCGGCGGTCTGAAGACGCGCCTCGATCGGCCCATAGATGGCGAGGCGGGGATGCTGGCCTTCACGCGGGATGGCGCGGATCGCGATCTCGTCGAACAGGCTGCGAAGGAGCGCGGGCAGCTCGGCGGGATCGACCCGGGCGGGGCCGTGATCGGCCTCTTCCTCGTAACCCGCCAGGAACTCCGCTGCCGCGCGACCGGCGGGACCGGTCCATAGCGCATCGCCGCACAGGATCTGCCCGCATTCGCGCAGACAGGCGAGCAGGCTGCGCAACCCCTGCGGCCCGTCGCCGAATGTCCGTCCGACCGCTTCCATCATCGGCGCGGCCTTGGCCCAGAAGGCGGAAGCCGTGGGCTTGTCGGCGACATGAGCGGCGATGCCGTCGAGACCCGGCGCCGGGCGCGGCCCCCTGAGCGCCCGGTCGAGCGCACGGACGCCGTCCAGCCATTCGACCCGCTCCATCTCGCCCCGGATCAGCGGGTGCTTGAGCAGAGCGAGCAGCGGTAACGGTGCGAAATGCTGCGCCGCTGCCTCGGCCAATTGCAGCAGAAAGGTGCCCGGCAACAGGATCGAAAGCGGCCGCCCCGCCGTATCGTCGATCAGGATGTTCCACCGCCGACAATGCGCCGCCACGCGCCGCGCCAACGCGCGGTCGGGGGTGACGAGCGCGGCGGTACGGCCCGGCTCCTCGACCGCCTCGCGCAGCGCCAGCGCGATGGCCTGTGCCTCTTCGGCGGGGGTGGCGAGTTCGATGGTGGAGACACCCGACAGCCGCCGGTCCTCGGCGGGCAGGTCGGTCCATTTGCCGGTAAAGTCGGCCGGGGCCATGGCATTGGCGATGGCGCGACCCCGCGCGGCCCCCGCGTCATAGTCGCCACCGCCGCGCCACACCGTCACCTCGCCGCGCCCGACGCCCATCCGGTCGAGCAGCAGTTTCAGCGCATATTGCGGGTGCGTCTCGATCGAGCGGCGGGTGCGGTCCGTCTCGGGATCGGGCTTATGGGGGCCCAGCGCATCCCATTCCGCGTCGGGCATGGTCAGGTCCAGCCCGGCGAACACCACCGAGCCGCCCGGCATCTCCGACACGCAGCGCAGCAGCCGCGCGACCGCAGGCGCGGTATCGGTGACACCCGCCGCACACACGAACCCGCCGGGCTGCGCCTGGGCCCAGCGCTTGGCCGTCCGGTCGAGCAGCAGGGTGCGGCGCTTCGCCGCATCGATCCGCCCCATCCGTTCCAGCACGGCGGGCCAGCGGTCGAGCACCACTGAAAAGGTCGCCAGCGCCGACTGCCAATGCTCGGTCAGCTCGGGGCCCAGGTCGAGTGCGGCGAGTTCGGCCGGATCGACCTCTTCGACTAGCATCTGGTCCAGCGTGCGGGCGAGGTCGCCCGCCAGCCGAACGGCTTCGGCCGCCGTCACCGGCTGGCCCGCGCGTTGCCGCTCCTGCTCGACCAGCCGCGCCAGGATCATCCGGCGCGCGGAGGGTGCGATGGCGGGCGGCGGGGGTGCTTCGGCATCGGCGGGGTCGAGCGCGGAGCCCGCCGCCTCGCCCAGTTCGGGATCGCCCAGCGCGACCATGCGCGGCAGGATCAGGCCCCCGCCGCTCGCGCGGACGAACGCCTCGGTCACCGCGCGGACGCCGCGATTGGTCGGCAGCAGGATCATGCCCTGCGCCAGCGTCAGCGGATCGCCACCGCTGCGCCGCATCAGCCCGGCGACCAGCGCATCGGCAAAACCACGATGCGCTGGGATGGTATGCAGCCTCGGGCGGCGTGGCTCACCCATCCGCGAGGATCAGCTCCGTCTGCGGGATGGCGCGCGGGGTGCCGACATCGAACCACAGCCCCTGATGCACCTGCCCGAAAGCGCGCTCCGCCTCGATCGCGCGGTTCCAGAACAGGTTGGTCGAGAAGGGCCCCTCGGGCGCGTCGGCGATCAGGCGCGGGTGCAGGATCTGAAGCCCGGTATAGGAGAAAGGCGCGACCCGGCCGCGCTGACGCCGCGCAGTGATCCGGCCATCGGCGCCAAGGTAAAAGTCGCCCTGCCCGTCATGATTGTGCGCCCGCGCCAGCGGCACCATCAGGAGGAGCGCGTCCATCGTCGCCTCGTCCCAGCGCGAGGCGAGCAGACGGATCGCGTCGACCGGCCCGTCGATCCACAGATTGTCGCTGTTGACGACCAGGATTGGATCGTCGCCCAGCAGGGGCCTGGCCTTGACCAGCCCGCCGCCGGTTTCGAGCAATTGCTCGCGCTCGTCCGAAATGATGACTTCGATCCCCGGAAAGCGATCCTTCAGATGCGCTTCCAGCTGGTCGGCGAGATAGTGGACATTGACCACCGCCCGCTCGATCCCCGCCGCGACCAGCCGGTCGAAGACATGGTCGATCAGCGGCTTGCCCGCCACCGACACCAGCGGCTTGGGCCGCGTGGCGGTCAGCGGACGCATCCGCTTGCCCAACCCCGCCGCCATCACCATCGCGGTGCGCGGCACCCGACCCGAGGGCGTCGGACGAAGCGAGAGTTGCCGGGTCATCGGGTCAGCACCTTCGGGTCGCCGCGCCGTTCGGGCGGCACGTTATCGTCGAACCAGGCGGCCACCGGCGCCAGCACCGGCTGCGACAGATCGCGTTCCAGATAGGCCCAGACACGCGGGCACAGCGCGGCATAACGCGGCTTGCCGTCGCGCTTCCAGAGGCGGGTGAAAATGCCGACGATCTTGGCATTCCGCTGCGCGCCCAGCACGTGATAGGCGTTCAGGAAGGCATCGCCTTCGCCGGTCGCGGCCAGATAGCGCCTGAGCATCGCCTCTTCGATCGATGGCTCGACATCGCGCCGCGCATCCTGGAGCAGCGAGACGAGGTCATAGGCCGGATGCCCGGCCAGCGCGTCCTGGAAGTCGAGCAGACCGAGCGTCCGTTTCGGCCCGACCAGCATCAGATTCTCGACATGATAATCGCGCAGCACGGTGACGGGCCTGTCCGCCAGCGCATGGGCGAACACCTGGTCCCAGGCCGCGCGATAACCCTCGACATCGACATCCAGGCCGACGGCGGGCGCGTACCATTCGGGCAGGAGCGCCGCCTCACGGTGAAGGACGGCGGTGTCATAGGGCGCCAGCCCCTCGGGCGCGTGGTTGCGCAGCGCGGCCAGCAGGTCGACCGCATCGCTGTAGAGCTGCACCGTCGCATCGGGATCGGCCTCGATCGCCTCGCGCATCCGGTCGTCGCCGAAATCCTCGATCAGGACCAGGCCACGTTCCTCGTCCGCGCCCAGGATCGTCGGCGCGGCAAAGCCCTTGCCGACCAGCCAGCGGGCGATGGCGATGAAGGGACGCGGGTCCTCATGCGGCGGCGGCGCGTCCATCAGAACGGCGCGGCGCGCCCCCAGCGTCACCCGGAAATAACGGCGAAACGAGGCGTCTCCGGCGAGCGGGGCGATCACCGCCCCCTCCCATCCCAGCGTCGTCAGAAAGGCGGGCGCATCCGCCGGAGGGGTCATATCGGCCATCGGTTTTCCCAGCCCGAGGGGACCTGTGCTGTCAAGATACGTCCGCCGCCCGGATCCATCGCGATGGTCAGCGCCAGGGCCTGCGGCCAAGCACCCTCACCTGCCCGGTCGGGCCATTCGACGATCAGCGCGGAGTCCCACAGTGCCTCGTCCAGCCCCAATTCCTCCATCTGCTCCGGCCCGTCGAGGCGGTAGAGATCGACATGCAGGACCGGGATCACGGTCTCGGGCGGGGCATAGGGCTGGACGATGGCAAAGCTCGGGGACGGAGCCTCGCCGGGCAGGCCGAGCGCGGCGAGCAGCCCGCGCGCCAAGCTGGTCTTGCCCGCCCCCAGCGTCCCGGTCAGCGTCACCACATCGCCGGGGCGGATATGCGCGGCCAGCCGACGCCCGAAATCCTCGGTGGCGGCGGCGTCGGCCAGCCGGATCGTCATGGATTTTCCTTTTCCGCCACGCGCCGGGGCAGTTCGACGGTGACTAGCGTGCCCTCGCCCGGTTCGGACAACAGGGTGACGGTGCCGCCATGCGCCTCGACGAATTTCTTGGCGAGCGGCAGGCCGAGGCCCAGCGCACGCTCGCCTGTCGCCTTTATGCCCGGCTCGGCAAAACGATCGAAGGCACGCGCGACGGCCTGTTCGTCCATCCCCTGCCCGTCGTCCGACACCACGATCCGCGCGCGCGCCGAATCACCATCGGCGTGGAGCAGGATGCGCCCGCCCTCCGGCGTCTGTTCGACCGCGTGGCGCAGCAGATGCTCGATCGTCTCCTGCAACCGGCGGCGGTCGCCGGTGATCCGGCCGAGCGAGCGATGCACCTCGACCGCGAAGTCGAGCTTGCGGCGTCCCGCGATCGGCCGGATCGTATCGGCCGCCGCCCGTGCGACGCGGGCCAACTCAACATCCTCGCGCGCGATGCCGCCATCCGCCTGATCGCGGGTCAGGTCGAGCACATCGTCGACCAGCAGGCCCAGCCGCTCGGTCGATTCGAGGATCGCCTCGACATAGCTGGTCGCCGTCTCCGGCAGCGGCCCGGCAAACCCGCCATGCAGCATCTCGGCAAAACCACTGATCGAGGTCAGCGGCGTGCGCAGCTCATAGCTCATATTGGCGACGAAGGCGGTCTTGACCTTGTCCGCCGCCTCCAGCGCATCGGCACGATCCCGCAAGGCTTGTTCGGCGCGGCGGCTGTCGGTGATGTCGAGCAGCGTGAACAGTGCATTGCCATCGGGCAGCGGCACGCCCGCAAACTCGAAATGCCGCCCATCGGCGAAGGCGACGCGCCCGCCGCGCTGTTGCCGCTCGATCGTCGCGGAGCGGACCAGATCGACGATCAGCGCCGAGCGGCCCGGCGTCGCCAGTCGCTCCGCCACGCGCTCGGCAAAGGCGTCGACGCGCGGATGGCTGGTCAGGAAATCCTCCTCCAGCCCCCAGAGCGCGCGGAAGCGGTTGTTCCACAGCTGCAACCGGCCATCGGCGGCGAACACGCCCAGCGCCTCGAACAAATTGTCGAAGGTCGCGGTGCGTACACGCAGCAGCGTGTCGCGCGCGGAGGCCAGCTGCACCTCCTCGGTCCGATCCTCGAAGATCATCAGCAGGCCGCCATCGGGCAGCGGCTGCGCCACGACGCGCAAATGCGTGCCGCCGGGCAGATGCCATTGCTCCTCGATCCCGCCGCTCGCCTGGCGGAACCAGCCGACGCGCTCCGCCTTCCAGCCGGGGAAGTCGCGGACTTCGGGGCTGCGATTGGCCTCGCGCATCCGCTCCAGGATGCGGTCGAATTCGGGATGGTCGGCCAGCCACTCGGCGCGCATCGCGAACATGCGGCGGAAGGGCTGGTTACAGAAGACGAGGCCGCGGTCCGGCCCGAAATGCGCGACCGCCGCCGACAGCCGGTCGAGCATTGCGCGTTGCGCCTCGGCAAAGCGCTTGGCGCCCGCGCGCGACTGTTCCAAATCCTCGATATCGACGGCGAAGCCCGCGATGCCGCCGGTCGGCAGCGGCACGTCGAAGATGCGTAGCGCCCGGCGCGCGCCGTCGATGGTGGCGGGCAACACCTGCTCATGCGGCCGCCCCTGATCGCGCGCCGCCGCCGCGCCCGCCAGCGGACCGCCGCGCCCCGACCCCTCGACCAGTTCCAGGCCGCGCCCGACGACATCGGCGGCGTCCCGTCCCTCGACCGCTTCGACATAGGCGGTGTTGACCATGGCGAGGCGCAGATCGGCGCCGCGATACCACATGGGCAGCGGGGCGGCCTCGATCAGTCCGGTCAGCGCCTGGAACGCATCGCCGAGCCGCTTTGCCTCGCCGTCGAGCCGGACGATCTCGTCCTGCGTCTCGGTCATGTCGAAGACCCAGATGACGACCTCTCCGGCCGCCCCCTGATGCGCGGGCGCGCGGGCACCGTCGAACAGCAGCGTTCGCACCGATCCCTGCGGCCGGACGATCCGGCGGAAACGGCGCCCGGTCTTCTGCGCGGCGTTCAGATCGGCGGCGAGCAGCGCCTTGTCCTCAGGCGTAAGCCCGGCATCGTCATAGGCCAGTTCCTCGAGGAAGCGCGCGACATCGGCCAGACCCAGCCAGTCGGCCAGCCGCCGGGGCATTTCGATCCGCCCGTCGCTGCGGATCACCATCGCCTGGGCCGGACCGGCGCGCAGCATCGCGTCGAGCCGATCGCGCTCCAGCCGTACCGTCGACGCCTCCGCCCGGGCGCGGACACCCAGATAGAGCAGCACCATGCCGATCACGATCAGGGCACAGGCGCCTGCACCCAACAGGACCGCCTCGGTGTCACCGATCGCAATCATCCGAGAAAGGCCGGGCCGAAACGCTGCATCCGCCCATCTCTAGCCCGATCGGCACGCGATACGCCATAACGAAGGCCAAAGAAAAAGGGCCGCCCTTCCGGACGGCCCTTCAGTCTCGCGCCTAGGCCCGAAGACGGGATCAGTAGCGGTAATGATCCGGCTTGAACGGACCTTCGACCGGTACGCCGATGTACGCCGCCTGCTTCTCCGACAGCTTCGACAGCTGGACGCCCAGCTTTTCGAGGTGGAGTGCTGCGACCTTCTCGTCGAGGTGCTTCGGCAGGACGTAGACTTCGTTCTTGTAGTTCTCGCCCTTGGTCCACAGCTCGATCTGGGCGAGCGTCTGGTTGGTGAACGAGGCCGACATCACGAAGCTGGGGTGGCCGGTCGCGCAGCCCAGGTTCACCAGGCGGCCCTTGGCCAGCACGATGATCTGCTTGCCGTCCGGGAACTCGACCAGGTCGGTGCCGGGCTTCACTTCGGTCCACTTGTAGTTCGACAGCGCCGCGATCTGGATCTCGCTGTCGAAGTGGCCGATGTTGCAGACGATCGACATGGGCTTCATCGCCTTCATGTGATCGGCGGTGATGACGTCGGCATTGCCGGTCGCGGTGACGAAGATGTCGGCGCGCTTCACGGCCTCATCCATGGTCACGACCTCGAAGCCTTCCATCGCCGCCTGCAGCGCGCAGATCGGGTCGATTTCGGTCACGAGCACGCGCGCGCCGCCATTGCGGAGCGACTGGGCCGAGCCCTTGCCCACGTCGCCGAAACCGGCGACCGCGGCGACCTTGCCCGCCAGCATGACGTCGGTGGCGCGACGGATCGCGTCGACCAGCGACTCCTTGCAACCATAGAGGTTGTCGAACTTCGACTTGGTGACCGAGTCGTTGACGTTGATCGCCGGGAAAGGCAGCTCGCCCTTCTTGGCGATCTCGTACAGGCGGTGAACGCCGGTGGTCGTCTCTTCCGACACGCCCTTCAGGTTCTGGACGGTCTGGGTCAGATAGCCCGGCTTCTTGGCGATGAACGCCTTGACCGAACGCTGGAACTCGACCTCTTCCTCATTCTCCGGCTCGCCGAAGGTCTGGCCGGCTTCCAGCTTGGCGCCCCAGAGCGCAAACATGGTCGCGTCGCCGCCATCGTCCAGGATGATGTTGGCGGTCTGACCCTCGACGTCGCCGTCCCAGGTGAAGATGTCGCCGACATAATCCCAATATTCGGCCAGCGTCTCGCCCTTGACAGCGAAGACGGGCACGCCGCTCGCGGCGATCGCGGCGGCGGCATGGTCCTGGGTCGAGTAGATGTTGCAGGTCGCCCAGCGGACATCGGCGCCGAGCGCGGTCAGCGTCTCGATCAGCACGGCGGTCTGGATCGTCATGTGCAGCGAGCCGGTGATGCGCGCGCCCTTGAGCGGCTGTTGAGCGCCGAATTCGTCGCGCAGGGCCATCAGGCCGGGCATCTCGGTCTCGGCGATCTTGATCTCGGCGCGGCCGAAATCAGCCAGGCTGATGTCCTTGATGACGTAATCGTTCTTGGTGGCGGCAGTCGTGGACACGACGAAACTCCGTGCAAAATGGGGCCGACCAAGACGTAGCGCGCACGCCGATCGGCACGGCGCCCGCCTTAGCGGTGATCGCCTTAGGGATCAAATATAAAGATATCTTTATATCGTTGAGCGTCTGTCGCGTGAGCTGCACATATTCCTCCCCTGCGAGGGGAGGGGGATCATGCGCGGCATGGTGGAGGGGTGTCGCCGTGGCGATGGCACTCGCATTCACCATGGGCGACACCCCTCCGTCAGTCCTACGGACTGCCACCTCCCCTTGCAGGGGAGGAATCGGTTAAAGCCTCAAGCCCTGCCGCCGCCCGTCACCAGTTGGCGCGGATCGACACCGGCCGCGCCGTAAGCTGCCTGCCAGCGGTCCTCGGCGGGCACGTCGAACAGGATGCCCGGCTCGCCCCCGACGTTGAACCAGGTGCCGGGTTCGCGCAGTTCCTGCTCCAATTGGCCCGCATCCCATCCGGCATAGCCCAGCGCGACCACCCATTGTTTCGGCCCGTTGCCCTCTGCGATAGCGCGCAGCACGTCGACCGTGCTCGACAGCACCCAGCGGCCGCCGACATCGACGCTGTCCTGCCCCTGCCAGTCATGGCTGTGCAGCACGAAGCCGCGCCTCGGCTCGACCGGGCCGCCATAATGAACCGGTGCGTCGGGGATATCGCCATGCGCGATCTCGAACTGGTCGAGCAGCGTATGGAAGCCGATGCCGTCGATCGTCGCGCCCAGCCCGATGCCGAGCGCCCCGCCCTCGTCATGGGCGCATACGGCGATGATGGCATGATCGAAACGGGGATCGCCCATGCCGGGCAGGGCCAGCAGGAATTGGCCGGAAAGATAGGTCAGTTGATGCACGCCACCGACTATAGGCATCGCCGCTCCGCCTCGCCATGCTTGAAATCTATAAGGTCTCTGCGCCATGAACGCCGCGTGGCCCGGCATGGTGCCGTGGCAAATCCCCCGCGAAGGATCCGCACGATGACGATCAAGGTCGGAGACCGCCTGCCTAGCATCACGCTGGTCAAGGTGACGCCCGAAGGCCCCGAACAGGTCAACACCACCGATTATTTCGCGGGCAAGCGCGTCGCGCTGTTCGCGGTGCCCGGCGCCTTCACCCCCACCTGCTCGGCGCAGCACCTGCCCGGCTTCATCGCCCAGGCAGATGCCGTGAAGGCCAAGGGCGTGGACGAGATCGCCTGCACCTCGGTCAACGACGTGTTCGTCATGAAGGCCTGGCGCCAGACCAACAATGCCAGCGAGATCACGATGCTGGCCGACGGCAATGCCGATCTGGCCAAGGCGGTCGGCCTGACGCTGGACGGGTCGAAGTTCGGCATGGGCACGCGCAGCCAGCGCTACACGATGCTGGTCGATGACGGCGTGGTCGAACAGCTGTTCGTCGAGGCACCGGGCGAGTTCAAGGTCAGCTCGGCCGAGCATCTCCTCTCGGTCCTCTGATCGGCCCTGCTGATCCGGTCGGTCGCACGGCCGGTCGGATCGGGGGTGGAACAGTGCTGGAGGCTTTGGCGTTTTTTGCCCATCGAAGGATCGGCACAATGAGAGGAGCCTTGCCATGACCACCTATGTCCCACCCGAAAAGCAGGCACAGGCCAAGAGCTTCACCGAAAAGGCGCAGGGCGCCGCCAAGGCGGCCGGCGACAAGGTGAAG
This sequence comes from Sphingomonas sp. Xoc002, assembly GCF_050408055.1. NCBI lineage: Bacteria > Pseudomonadati > Pseudomonadota > Alphaproteobacteria > Sphingomonadales > Sphingomonadaceae > Sphingomonas > Sphingomonas sp. Xoc002. The sequence goes on from NZ_CP191175.1 coordinate 2,368,280, forward strand.
GAACACCCCTATGCCGCCGCCGGAATCGCGGCGGGCGTGGCGGCGGCCGTCGCCGGTGCGGCGTTCGGCGCGTCGAAGCTGCGCACGCCCGGTGACGACGAGAATTCGGCACTGGGGGCCTGATCCCCTGACCGGGGCGCGGGCGATCCGATGTCGCCCGCGCCCGCTTGCCAGCCCGGTAAACAGGGCTTAGCTCTGGACGATGACTCACGCTGTCCAGATCGTCGAAGAACTCGACCGCCTCTATACCGCCTCCGTCACGCGTCTGAAGGATGCGTTGACCCTCTATCTCCGCGACGGCACCGCGCCCACGCTGGAAGACCGTGCGCATGGCTGTTTCGCCTATCCCGAAATCCGGCTGATCTATCGCGGCGAGGGCGGGCGCCCCGCCCCGATGCGGTCGTTCGGCCGGTTGGTGTCGCCCGGCGACTATCGGATCAGCGTCACCAAGCCCGCGCTGTTCAAGGATTATCTGGTCGAGCAGTTGACCCTGCTGATCGAGGATTACGACGTCTCGGTCGAGGCGGTGCCCGGTCGCCAGGAAATCCCCTTCCCTTATGTCCTCGACCCCGGCCATGCCCTGAGCCTGGACACGGTATCGGCGGCCGAGCTGGCGCGCTTCTTCCCCGCGACCGAGCTGGCGCATATCGGTGACGAGATCGCCGACGGGCTGTGGATGAATGCCGACGGCAACCGGCCACTGGCGCTGTTCGACGGGTTGCGCACCGACTTCTCGCTCGCGCGCCTGCGCCACTATACCGGCACCCCGCCCGAGCATTGCCAGCGCTTCGTGCTGTTCACCAACTATCACCGCTATGTCGATGAATTCGTTCGCTGGGGCGCGTCGCAGCTGGGCGAGGGTTCGCGCTTCACCGCCCTGTCCGGCGCGGGCGGCGTCGTGATCGAGCGCCCCGAGGATGTCGACAAGATCGTCACCGACAGCGCGTGGCGGCGGCACCAGATGCCCGCCTATCACCTGGTCGCCAAGGACGGCACCGGCATCACGCTCGTCAATATCGGTGTCGGCCCGTCCAACGCCAAGACGATCTGCGACCATCTGGCCGTGATGCGGCCCGAGGCGTGGCTGATGATCGGCCATTGCGGCGGCCTCCGCCCCAGCCAGCGGATCGGCGACTATGTGCTGGCGCATGCTTATCTGCGCGACGATCATGTGCTGGACGATGTGCTGCCGCCCGAAATCCCGGTGCCCGCCATCGCCGAGGTGCAGGTCGCGCTCGCCAAGGCCGCCGAGATCGTCTCGGGCCAGTCGGGCGACGAGTTGAAGCGTCGGTTGCGGACCGGCACGATCGTGACCACCGACGACCGCAACTGGGAGCTGCGCTATTCCAAGTCGGCACTGCGCTTCTCGCTCAGCCGCGCGGTCGGGATCGACATGGAGTCGGCGACGATCGCGGCGCAGGGTTATCGCTTCCGCGTGCCCTATGGGACGTTGCTCTGCGTGTCGGACAAGCCGCTGCATGGCGAGTTGAAGCTGCCGGGCCAAGCCAACCGTTTCTACGAGCGCGCGATCAGCGAGCATATGCGGATCGGCATCGAGACGTGCGAACAGCTGCGTCGGGAAGGCAACAAGCTGCACAGCCGCAAGCTGCGCGCGTTCAACGAGCCGCCCTTCCGCTGACAAGCAACCGGGGGCGGGCGCAAGCGTTACGGTGACGAACCGAAGCTGCTTTGTTTAAATGGGGGATTTCGTCATGGTCGATACCACGGACCCGAAAAAGCCACGCCCGCCCCGCCGCCGCGCCACGCCCAAGGCAGCCGGCACGCCCGCCCCGCGCAAGCGCCCCGTGGCCAAGGCCGAACCGGTGACGGAGGAGACACCACCTGCGGCGGAGCCCGTCGAGGGCGTCGAAACCCCGGCGACCGAGGCCCCGGCCAAGCCCAAGGCTCCGCCCAAACCCCGCTCGACCAAGCGCACCGCGTTGCGCAAGTCTCCACCGCGCAAACCTGCTGCCATCAAACCGGCCCCCGCGCCTGCCTTGGGCAAGCATGGGCTAGACCGGGTTGGCGGCAAATGGGGCGTGGCCTCGATCCTGGGCAGTCTTGCGGCGGCGGCCGGACTGACGGCGGCGTTGCTGTCGCTCAAGGGCAGCACGCCCAAGCGCGACAAGGGCAAAGGCAAGGACGGCAAGAAGGACTGAACCCAGGCAGCCGTTCGGCCTGAGCGGAGGCTGGTATGAACGCCCCTCCACCACCGCTTCGCGGCGGTCCCCCTCCCCATCGAAGATGGGGAGGATTTAGAGAAATGCCGTCGCAATTCCTCCCCAAGCTGTGCTTGGGGAGGGGGACCGCTCGCGTAAGCGAGGGGTGGTGGGGCAGGTAACGTCCGCCAGGAACCCCATCACCAACCCTGCGGCTTGCCCTTGTTCTGCTGGTCCAGCCATGTCTTGAGCGGGGCAAAATATTCGACCAGCGCCTTGCCCGACATCTCGCGGCTGCCGGTGAACACCTGAAGCGCGTCCGGCCACGGCTTGGACTGGCCCATGGCCAGCATCGCGTTCAGCTTCTTGCCGACCTCCTTGTTGCCATAGAAGGAGCAGCGGTGGAGCGGCCCCTTCCACCCGGCCTGCTGGCATGCCGCCTTGTAGAACTGGAACTGCAGCACCCGCGCCAGGAAATAGCGCGCATAGGGCACGCCCGCCGGGATATGGTATTTGGCACCCGGATCGAACTTCGTCTCGTCGCGTGCGACCGGCGGCACCACGCCCTGATATTTCAGGCGCAGTGCGTCCCAGCCCGCCTGATATTGCCCGGCCGGAATCTGGCCCGAGAACACGCCCCAGCGCCACTTGTCGATCAGCAGGCCGAAGGGCAGGAACGCCACCTTGTCCATCGCCTGACGCAGCAACAGGCCGATATCCTTGTCCGCGCTGGGCACGCGCGCCGGATCGAGCAGGCCGATCTTCACCAGATAATCGGGCGTGATCGACAGCGCGACTGTGTCGCCGATCGCTTCGTGGAAACCGTCATTCGCACCGTTCTTGTAGAGGAACGGCTGATCCTTGTACGCACGCTGGTAGTAGTTATGCCCCAGCTCGTGATGGATGGTCACGAAGTCGTCGGCATTGACCTTCGTGCACATCTTGATGCGGATATCGTCCAGATTGTCGATATCCCAGGCCGAGGCGTGGCAGATCACCTCGCGGTCGGCGGGCTTCACGATCTGCGACCGCTGCCAGAAGGTCTGCGGCAGGGGCGCGAAGCCGAGCGAGGAATAGAAGCCCTCGCCCGCCTTCACCATCTTGATCGGGTCATAACCCTTGGCCTTCAGCAGATCGCCGGTGTCGTATCCGACATCGCCCGCCCCCTTGGGCGCCACGACGTCATAGATATTGCCCCATTCCTGCGCCCACATATTGCCGAGCAGATCGGCGCGGATCGGGCCGGTCTTGGCCTGCACCGCGTCGCCGTACTTCTCGTTCAGCTTCCAGCGGACATAGGTGTGGAGCGCCTTGTACAGCGGCTCCAGCTCGCCCCAGATTTTGTCGGTGACCTGCGCGAACTGTTCGGGCGACATGTCGTAACCCGAACGCCAGAGCGACCCGGCATCGACATAGCCCAGTTCCTTGGCACCCTGGTTGGCCAGCGCGGTCATCTGGGTGTAATCGGCTCGCATCGGCGCGCCGACATTGTCGTGCCAGCTGACCCACATTTCCTTCAGCTTGGCGGGGTCACGCTCGCTCCCCATCGCGGCCTCGATGTCCGATCCGTTGATCGGCTGACCGTTCAGCACGCCCTTGCCCTTGCCATAGGAGGAGGACATGCGCGTCGTCAGCATGGACAGCTGCGCCGAGGCCCCCGGCGTGGTCGGCGCGGGCAAGGTGATCCCACCGCGCAACAGGTCCAGCTTGCGCTTGGTATCATAGGACAGGCCCGGCAGCGCCTGATAACGCGCCGCCCCCAGGCCGTAACGGACGGCGAGATCGGTCATCTCCGCGCCCGACGCGGCGGCCAGCGCATCGGTGTCGTCGGTGATATAGGTCGCATTGACCCAGGCGACCTGCTGCGCGCCCACCGACTTTTCGGCCAGCGTCTTCTCGGCCTCGGCGACAAAGGCATCCGCCCCGGCGACGGTCGCGGGCGGCTGGGTGGCCGGCGCGGCGGGCGCCGCAGTCTGGGCGTGAGCGGCACCGGCGAGCACAAAGGCGAGTACGGCGCCGGAAACGGCGGAACGGATCATGCTATCCCCCTAAGATTCTGAAACGCCCTCGAGACGGGGCGGATGGCGCGCAGTTGCGCGGCTTTGGTCGCCGCCGTCAAGCGGTGAGGAACTGCACGATCGCCGCACCCAGCTCGGGTTTGGTGACCGAGGCCATATGGTTGCCCGGAATCTCGATATAGCGCCCGCGCGGCAAGGCCTCGGCCAGCTCGACCGCCGCGCCATTGTCGAAATCGTCGACGCCCGCCACGACCAAGGTCGGCAGGTCGAAGCCCTCGATCCCGGAGAGCGGCGTGTCGGCAAAGGTCTGGAGGATATGGAGCAGCGCCACCGGATCGCCGCCCGTGGTCTTCAGGAAGGCCTCGGCCATCCATTCGGGGGTGCCGCGCTTATGCTCGCCCAACCGGGTCAGGATATTGGTGAAATGCGCAACCCGGCGGTCGGTGTGTAGCAGCCCTTCCAGCCCCATGCCCGCAAAGATCGCCTTGCCCGGCTCCGCCCCGGTCGCGAGCATCCGGCTGACCGTCCGCGCGCCTAGCGAATAGCCGCCGAGATCGTAATCGGTCAGTCCCAGATGCTCGACCAGCGCATGGCCGTCGCGGGTCAGCGCATCCTTGGGATAAGCGGCGGGATCATGCGGCTTGCCGCTCTCCCCATGCGCGCGCAGGTCGGGCATGATGACCCGGTAGCCCTTGGCCGCGATGGCGGCGGCGTGGCCGTAGCGGATCCAGTTGGTATAGGCGTCGGAGAAATAGCCGTGGATCAGCACCACGGGCCGCCCATCCCCGATTTCACGCCACGCGATCGGGGTGCCGTCGAAGCTGTCGAAGAAGCGGGTTTGGGGGGCGGTATCGGCCAAGGGTTCGGTCTCCGGCGGTTAAGCTGTACGCCAACCTCCTAATACGGATCGGCGAAGATGTGGACCTTTGTTCCTGCCGCGACACCATGGGCAGGGTCGACGTTCAGTGGTTCCGCGCTCATTCCTCCCCTGCAAGGGGAGGGGAACCAGCGAAGCTGGTGGAGGGGTGTCCCGCTCTCGATAACGCAACACCCCTCCGTCAGGCCTTCGGCCTGCCACCTCCCCTTTCAGGGGAGGAATGGACTCGCCCTAGCCGACATAAATCCCGGCAACCCGCCACTCGCCATTCTCCCGCTCCAGCGTAACGGTTTCGACGACATCCGCCGAGCCGGCGAAGCGCGTGTTGAACCGCACCATCCGATAACCGGCGGGCGGTGCGGGAACATCGTCTTGGCTGAGCAGGGTCCGCGAAACCGTCTTGCCCAGCGGCGTCCGCACCTTTTCCGAGGTGGCGGCCCAGACCTGCTCGGTGTTCAACTTGTGGAAGCTGCTCGTGGTCAGGCGGTAGCTGTCGGTCCAGCGGCCCTGGTCGATCAGTTGCAGGAAATGCTGGGCGGCTTCGACGACCGCCGGATCGGTGGCCGTTGTGGTGGCCGTCTGGGGCGGCGCGGACGCCATATGGGTCAGGCCGCCAAGCGCGAGCAGGCTGAGGGCGAGGGTCATGAGTATCGCTCCGATGATGATCCGGGGACGGCGGATGCCGTTCTCCACGCCGACGACCGGCGCCGGGCTTTCATCCGCCATCGGCTCGGGCCGGTCCTCCCCGATCGTCATGTCCCCCAGATATTCGGGGGTCGGCAGCGTCGCGTCGCCTTCCACCTCCAGCAGCATCCGCGCCGCTTCGCGACTGCTCGACACGGCCAGCTTGCGGCGGGCGTCGCGCAGCCGTTCGTTGATGGTGTGGACCGACAGGTTCAGTTCGCGCGCGATCGACTTGGCGTCATGCCCCCGCACGATCAGGCGCAGCGTCTGCTTTTCCCGGTCGGTCAGCGCGCCGATACCCGCTTTGGCCTGCATGGTCATGGTGCCGACTATGCCGGAGCCGGGCCTGCCGACCACCCTCAAAAAATTGTACCTTGACCACGGCGGCGCAGGTCGAAGCAGCGCCCTGAGTCCCATTCTCGCCAGTCCGCGACAAAATGGCGGGAATCCGTGCTTTTTTGTGATTCCACGCGAGTCGCACGCATGGACAAAAGGGGTACAAGCGGTTAGCCGCCGCCCATGGCAGCATCCCTATTCCTTCTTCTGGCGGTGATCCTGGCGTTCGCCGGTGGAGGAGGCCCCTGGATGCTGATCGCGTGCGTGGCGGCGGCGACGGCAGCGGGGACGCGGCTGCCCGATCTCGACACGCCGCTCCAGCTCCAGCATCGCAGCGCGCTGGTGCACAGCGTCCTACCCTTCTACGTCGCCACGCTCGACCTGCGGACCTGGCCGGTCGCGGCGGGACTGGGGTTCGGCGTCGGCTTTCATCTGGCGGCGGATCTGTTTCCCGGCACGATGCGGGGCTTTGCCACGATCAAGATCCCGCTGATCGGATCGATCGGGGCCTTTCCTTCCTATATCTGGATCGCGGTCAACGCGGCGGCGAACATGGTCGGCGCGTTCGTCATCCTGGAATGGATCGCCGCCGACCGGGTGGCCGCCTGTGCGCTCGCTGCCACGGGCGTATTGGGCGCCAGCTATCTGTTGCGGACCAAGGGCGGCTTCTATGCGCTGGTGGTGATGATCGCGCTGGGCTGGCTGTTCCTGAGCTGAGCCAGGCAATTGGCGTTTCGCCACGATTGCGGTATGGGACGGTTCTCTGCCGCCAAGAAGCAGGCCAATCGGGAGCGGATGCCGGACCCTTGATCCGGACCCTCGATGACCGCAGCGACCGCCTCCCCTGCCGAAACCCTGCCGCCCAGCCCGATCGGGCGTCCGCACAGCCTGCTTGAAGACGCCTATGCGATCTTCATCGGCGTGACCCTGCTGATCGTCGGATTGATGTTCCTGAAGGCGGCGGGACTGGTGACGGGCGGCATCGCGGGCGTCGCGCTGCTGCTGTCCTATCTGCTGCCGCTGCCTGCGGGCGTGCTGTTCACGCTGGTCAACATCCCCTTCTTCCTGTTCGCGCACAAGGTGATGGGCGCGCGGTTCGCGGTGAAGACGGTGCTGGTCAATATCGGCATCGGCGTCGCCTCGGCGATCACGCGCGTGTCGGTGCATGTCGACGGGGTGCACCCGGCCTTTGCCGCGCTGGTCGGCGGCACGGTGATCGGCATGGGCATCTTGTCGCTTGCCCGGCATCAGGCGGGGGTCGGCGGCACCGGGGTCATCACCATCTGGCTCTATCGCAAGCGCGGGTGGAATATGGGCATGACCCAGGTCGCGCTCGACGTCGTCATCCTGGCGATGGCGATCCCGGTGGTTTCGGGTGTGCAGATGATGTGGTCGGCGATCAGCGCGGCCGCGATCAGCCTGATCCTGTTCGCCTGGCATCGGCCCGGATTGTATATGGGGCGGTAAACCCTTGATCCTCCCCTTGCAGGGGAGGTGGCAGGCCGTCAGGCCTGACGGAGGGGTGTCACCCTCTCGATAGCGGGACACCCCTCCACCAGCTTCGCTGGTCCCCCTCCCCTTGCAGGGGAGGAATTAAATGGGCTCAGTCGCCCTTCTTCAGGTGGCGGCGGCCGAGCAGTTCGGCGATCTGCACCGCGTTCAGCGCGGCACCTTTCCGCAGATTGTCCGACACGCACCACAGCGACAGGCCGTTATCGACCGTCGAGTCCTCACGCACGCGGCTGATGAAGGTCGCATAGTCGCCGACGCACTCGACGGGCGTGACGTATCCACCGTCCTCGCGCTTGTCGATCAGCATGACGCCGGGCGCCTCGCGCAGGATGTCCTGGGCTTCCTGTGCCGAAATCTCGTCCTCGAACTCGATGTTCAGCGCCTCGGAATGGCCGACGAAGACGGGCACGCGCACGCAGGTCGCCGTCACCTTGACCTTGGGGTCGAGGATCTTCTTGGTCTCGGCGACCATCTTCCACTCTTCCTTCGTCGAGCCGTCGTCGAGGAAGCTGTCGATGTGCGGGATCACATTGAACGCGATCTGCTTGGTGAACTTCTTCGGCTCGGCGGGGTCGCCGACGAAGATGTTGCGGCTCTGCTCGAAAAGCTCGTCCATGCCCGCCTTGCCCGCGCCCGACACCGACTGATAGGTCGCCACGACGACGCGCTTGATCGTCGCCTTGTCGTGCAGCGGCTTGAGCGCCACGACCATCTGTGCGGTCGAGCAATTGGGGTTGGCGATGATGTTCTTGGCCGTGTAGCCGTCGATCGCGTCGGGGTTCACCTCCGGCACGATCAGCGGCACGTCCGGGTCCATGCGGTAGAGCGACGAATTGTCGATCACGACGCAACCGGCGGCGGCGAATTTGGGCGCATAGACCTTGGTCGCGTCGCTACCGATGGCGAACAAAGCCATGTCCCAGCCGGTGGGATCGAAATGCTCGATATTCTTGATGGTGAGCATCTTGCCCGTCTCACCATATTCGATCTGGTCGCCCTGGCTGCGCGACGAGGCGACGACCGCCAGCTCGTCGATCGGGAATTCCCGCTCCGCCAGAATGTTGATCATTTCCCGGCCGACATTGCCCGTCGCCCCGGCGACCACCACGCGATAACCCATTATATCCTCCACTCGGAAGCGTGAGCCGGTAGCGTCATTGCGTGGACACGTCCACCAACTTTGCGAAAAGTGCGCGTTTCGCCGTGACAAGCGGGGGTTTAACGAACCCCCGCCCTCCTCTCAGGCGGCATGGTCGAACGCATGCGCATCCAGCCAGTCGGGCACGACCTGCGGCCGGATCGCCACCGCATCGATCCGCGGCGCGATGACGGCAAAGCGATCGCCCTCGACCATGACTTCCGCCGCCAGGGCCCGGCTGTTGTAGCAGGACGCCATGGAGGCGCCATAGGCCCCGGCGTCGCGCAGGACGGCGAGGTCGCCTTCCTTCACCCGGTCGATCAACCGGCCTGTGGCGAAGCGGTCGCTGCTTTCGCAGACGGGTCCCACGACATGCGCGCGCATCGTCGCACCGTTCGGAGCGACCGCCGCGAACTCATGCCAGGCGTCGTAGAGCGCGGGCCGGGCAAGATCGTTCATGCCCGCATCGATGACGACGAACGGACACTCCTCGCCCGGCTTCACCCAGAGCACACGGGTCAGCAGCACTCCGGCATGGGCGGCGATATAGCGCCCCGGCTCGAACATCAGGGCCACGTCCCAATCCTGCGTCACCCGGGCGACCATGGCGCCATAGGCGGCGACGTCGCCGTCCGGGCCGCCGTGGTAATCGACGCCGAGCCCGCCGCCCAGATCGACATGGGAGATCGCATGTCCCCGCGCCCTCAGTTCGGCGATCAGTTTGCCGATCCGGCGATAGGCGGACTCCAGCGGGCCCAGCTCCATGATCTGGCTGCCGATATGCACCGCGACGCCGTGCAGCGTCAGGCCCGGCCGTTTCGACAGCCGGTCGAAGATGCCGATCGCATCTGCGAAGGCCACGCCGAACTTGCTGTCTCTGGTGCCGGTGGTGATCTTGGCATGGGTCCCCGCATCGACATCGGGATTGACCCGCAGCACCGCGATGGCCTCGACACCCATTCGGACGGCGGTCGCCGCCAGCACTTCCCCTTCGCGCTCCCCTTCCAGATTGATGTGGCCGACCCCGGCCCGCAGCGCCTGGGCGAGTTCCTCCGGGGTCTTGCCGACGCCCGAATAGACGATATCCCCGGCCTTCATGCCCGCCGCGAGTGCGGCAGTCAGTTCGCCGCCCGACACGATATCGGCGCCGAACCCCTCGTCGCGCAGGACGGACAGGACGGCCAGCGACGGATTGGCCTTGACCGCGAAGGCGAGCGACTTGCGCCGGATCGGGGCCAGCCCTTCGCGAAACCGCCGGGCGGCAGCACGCAGAGCGCTTGCCGAATAGACATAGGTCGGCGTGCCCACCGCCTGCGCGATCCGGCCGAGCGCGACTCCCTCCGCATGGAGCGCGCCGCCCCGCAGCTCAAAGCCTGTGTCGCGGCTCATGACCGACGCGCCCGACGAAGGCGCGCGGCATGAATAGCCTCGGCCGTATGATAATGCCCGCGACGTTCGGCCCGGAGCGCCTGGATCATGTGCTTGCCGTTCAGCATCAGCACGACGCCGCCCAGCGCCGCGAAGAACCAGAACAGCGCCAGCAGCGATTCCGAAGGCCCGCTCAGCGTCGCCACCACCGCGCCCAGCGTCGTCAGGCCGCCCAACGACCGCCATGCCATGTCCCGCCCGTTCATGCCGCCATCTCCTCGCTCGGATCGCCGATCACGCAGGTCGCGGCGGCACGCATCTGGGTGCCGCACCGATGACAGACCAGAATGTCGGCGGGGAAATCACGCTCCTCGGCCAGCGCATCGGCCGTGTCGCCGCGCTCGAACACCAGCCCCATCGCGGCATGGCGATGACGCCTGGCCGCAGCCCGCGCCCGGCCGATCATCGCGGGCGAACCGCCCAGTCCGCGTCCCTCGATCGCGGTGAAGCCCATCGCCCGCGCCTGTTCGGCGACCGCGATCAGGAAGCCGCCCGCGCCGCAATCGGCGTCGACGATCCGCACCGCGCGGCGATGCCGCTCGCGCAGCGAACCCAGCGCCGCCTCGATCGCGGGCCAGCGGGGGTCATGGCGATATTTGCTGTCGATCTGCATGGTCGGCCCCTCCCTCACGCCGCACGCGACAGGACGGAGGTGTCGGCCGCCACCGGGTCGAACGACACCAGCGGGGTCAGCGCATCTTGCGCGACCGCGACGCTGGCATGATAGATTTCGGCTTCCTCCACCGCATAGCGCATGGCCGCGCCACGCGAGATGAAGCGCCCTTCCAGCTGGCCTGCGCTATCCTGCACCAGCCAGTGACCCGCACGGTCCTGGCCGACATAGATGAGCCGCGCCTGACGGGCGGGTTCGATAGGGAAATCGGTACACATGGATACGGGAAACCTCTGCCGATCGGGCGTTCGATCGCCCGCCCGCATCAGCTACGCCTCGCCCCATAGGGTTTCGAGATGGATTTCCCGCTATCGCATAGCGCCCGCATAGTGTCGGTCATGTCCGCCGCCAGCGGGCGCTGACCTGCACCTCGTCGAACAGATGCTTGCCCATGATCGCCAGCGCGCTGCCCAGGCTGGCGAAGAGGAAGCCTGCGGTTGCCAGCGCATAGCCCACCAGCCCGGCACGGCCGCCCTGCCCCGCCATGGCCATCAGATGCGCGATCGCCCGCCAGGCGAGGACGCACAGCCCGACGCCCAAAAACCGGATCGCCAGTCCATGCCGCCATGTCCGAACCCGTACCGCCATACCGCCTCCTTGGTCGGTTCGGCGGCTATTCCCGGCGGCCATAGCAATGCGAGAGCGATTCCCCGGTTTCGCATAGTGTTGGCATAGGGCGGGCGGGCGATGGTCCGGGCCGATGGGGATAGCTTATCCCCTGGACCATCCCGGCGAAGGCCGGGATCCAGCTGCCGGGCCGCCGTCAGCTTTTCCAACCGTCCCCCAACTGGACCCGGCCTTCGCCGGGGTGGTGCCTGTTGTGGGGAGCAAGCCCTTGGACGCGTCGCGATTTTTGCGGAAGCACCCGGAGCAGAGACCAAGCCGCCTCAGTCGTGCGTGCTGGCGGCCCAGGTGGCGTGCGCGATGCCGTGGACGGACTGGAAATGGTCGGTGATCCGGTCGAGTTCGCCCGCCTCGACGATGGTGCTGGTCAGGGTGGCGACGACGGTCACCTGATCCTCGCCCAGTTCCTCGATATCGAGTTCGGCCACCGGCAGGCCCGCGCGCTCCAGATGCTCGACCAGCATGTCGCCGACCGGCCCGGCCTGCGCGGCGCTGGTGGTCAGGCTGACCGAATAGGTCGCCTCGACATGGCGTCCCTCGACCGGAATGCGGTTGATCGCATCGACCAGCGGGCGCAGCGCGGTATTGGCGATCAGCACCATGACGGTCAGCAGCACCGCTTCGGCCACCATGTCGCTGCCCGCGATCGAACCGACCGCCGCCGAGCACCAGAGGGTCGCCGCGGTGTTCAGCCCGCGAACGTTCATCCCCTCCTTCATGATGACGCCGGCACCCAGGAAGCCGATGCCGGAGACGACATAGGCGATGATGCGGATCGACTCGACATCGCCGCCCAGCCGCTGCCCCAGATCGACGAACGCCGCCGCGCCGATCGCGACCAGGGCGTTGGTGCGCAGCCCCGCCGTACGCTGGCGGTACTGCCGTTCGGCGCCGATCACGGTGCCCAGCACGAACGCGGTCAGATAGCTGACCAGCGTGTCCAGGAACGGCCAGAGGTGGAAGGTCTTGAGGAATGCCATGGGCAGGTCCGTAGATCCTCCTCGTTACGGGGAGGTGGCAGCGCGAAGCGCTGACGGAGGGGGAGCGCCGCACAGGTCATCACTTGCGGCGAGCCCCCTCCACCAGCTTCGCTGGTCCCCCTCCCCGTGCCGGGGAGGATCACTTTACTTCTTCGGCTTGTCCTTCACCGTCCGGTCCAGGAAGTTCAGGATCGTATGCCACAGATGCTCCGACACGCCCGGCCCACCGACACGGTGGGTCTGGCCGGGGTAGAGCATCATCTCGAACGGGGTGTCGGTCTTCTGCATCTCGGCGGCGAAGGCGGTCGCGTTGTCGAGGAAGACGTTGTCGTCCGCCATGCCGTGGATCAGCATCAGCGGATCGCGGATCTTGGCCGCATCGGTAATCGCCTGCGACGTCGCATAGCTTTGCGGGTCGGTACGCGGATCGCCCAGATAACGCTCGGTGTAGTGCGTATCGTACAGCTGCCAGTCGGTGACCGGCGCACCCGATACGGCGGCGGCATAGACGCCCGGCGTCTTCTCCAGCATCTTGATCGACATATAGCCGCCGTAGGACCAGCCATAGGTCGCGATGCGCGCGGGATCGACGAAGGGCAGCGTCTTCAGATAGTTGGCGCCCGCCAGCTGATCGGCGACCTCGACCGTGCCCATCGCGTGATAGATGGCGTCCTCGAACGCCTTGCCGCGATTGTACGAGCCGCGATTGTCGATCTGGAAGAAGATCCAGCCCTGATCGACCAGATATTGCGGCAAAGCGCCCTGCCAGCCGCGCGTGACCTGCTGGCCGGTGCCGGGGCCACCATAATGTTGGAAGAAGACGGGGTAGCGCTTGCCCGGCTCCAGCTTGGGCGTGATCATCTCCCAATAGAGCGTCGTGCCGTCATCGGCCTTGATCGTACCGAACTTCGTCTCGCGGTGGCTGGCGAGATAGGGCGCATAGGGATGCCCGGCCCGGATCGCATTCTCGTTGATCCAGTTCAGCCGCTGGCCCGCCGTATCGGCCAGATAGACCTGGGTCGGCTGGGTCGGACTGGAGCGCGAGACGATGAAGCGGCTGGCCGACGAGTCCATCGTGGCGCTGTTGGTATAGCCACGCTCGGTCAGGCGGGTGATGACGTTCGGCTGGGCGATGTCGACGGCATAGAGATGCTGTTCGAGCACATCGTCCTTCAGACCGGTGAAGTATAGCCGTCCCTTCGCTTCGTCGACGCCGACGAGGTTGGTGACGACCCACGGGCCCTTGGTCAGCTGCGTCCACTGGCCGTTCGCGAAGCGGTAGAGATGGCCATAGCCATCGCGCTCCGAACGCCAGATCAGGCTGCCGTCCTTCATCGGGCGATAGGCGTCGGACAGGTTCAGCCAACTGCGGTCGCCAGAACGCTCGGTGAAGAGGACGGTCGACTTGCCGGTCTTGGGATCGACGCGGAGCATGTCGAGCGTCTTCTGGTCGCGGCTCTCGCGCTGGACCAGCATCGCTGAGCCGTCCGGCGTCCAGTCGACGCGGGCCAGATAGATGTCGGGATTGGTGCCCAGATCGACCTTCACCCGGCCCGACCCGTCCGCCTTCATGACGTAGAGATCGACCAGGGCGTTGGGCGTACCCGCCGCCGGATAGCGCTGTTCATAGACCTTGGTGCCCGCCGCGCCGATCGCCGCGCGGACGGCGACCTTGACGGGCGCGTCATCGAACCGCTCGACCGCGATATAGCGTTCGTCGGGGCTCCACCAATAGCCGGTGAAGCGGTGCATTTCTTCCTGCGCGACGAATTCGGCCTCGCCGAAATGCACAGTGCCGCCGCCATCCTTTGTCAGCGGCCGTGCCTCGCCACCACCCAAAGGCATGGCCCACAAATTCTGGTCGTGCACGAAGCTTACAAAGCCGCCCTTGGGGCTGACGATCGGGTTCAGTTCGCCGCCCGGCGTGTTGGTCAGGCGACGGACCGTGCCGTCGAGACCGGCGAGATAAAGGTCGCCGTCCAGCGGCACCAGGATCGACTTGCCGTCGGGTGCCCAATCATAGGCAACGATGCCCTTCGACCCGCCGATGCGTGCGCGTTCGCGCTGCATCTTCTCAGCCTCGGACAGTTCCGCGCCCGAGCCGACCTTCTTGGAGTCGACCAGCATCCGCTCCTCGCCGGTGCGGGTGTCACGGGCCCAGAGGTCCAGCCGCTCGCGCTCGTCGGCGCGCGGGCGCAGCGAGGTCAGCAGCGTGCCGTCGGGCGACAGGCGCAGGCCGCGCGGCTGCGATCCCGACAGGTCGGGGCTGCCGAAAACGCGCTTCAGGGTCAGCGTGCCCTGTTCGGTCCCCTGCCCGGTCGGCGCATCAGCCGACATGGCCGAGGCCCCCGAACCCATGGCGATCGACGCCCCGACCGACGCCAGCGCCAGACCCAGCACCCATTTGCGCATTCATACCACTCCGAACCTTGTCATTGCCGGGTCCCGGCCCGGCCATGGCGCGCGTTATCGCGGGGGCGCTGCCATCCCGCAAGCGCGATCCGGCACAGGGCGGCGCGGCGCCTGTTTTCCTGAAACGAATCAGTAGCGTAACTCATAACGAAGGCGTTCCAGATTTCGTAAACCCGGCATTAACGAATTTCGGTTAAGGCATTCCTTCGGGTGCGACGGTCGAATGACGGTTCTGTCGCCTGCGCCCGGCCCATTATTCGGAACGGACATGGCGACGAGTACCGCTTTGGAATTTCAGAACGATCGGCGCGGCGACATCCGTGCGATCCTGGCGCGATGGGGCAGCGCCGGGCATCCGCACGTGCAAGCGTTGCTGATGCCGCAGGTTCTGCTGCACGATCTGACCGATGCGGTTCATGCGGTCTGTGCGGTCCACGGCAATCATCCCTGCATGATCGATTACGCCATGGCGCGCGGCGTCCAGATCGAAACCCTGCCCTGGCTGATCCAGTCCTCCAACGCCTTTGCCCTGGAGCGGGCCTTTCTCGCCAATCTGACCTCGGCGGCGGGTCCGCTGCCCTCCACTCCCGGCCAGGCGCAGACCGATGCCGCGCTGACCCAGCTTCGCCATACGCTGGAAATGCTCGCCAATTCGGATCGGCGGGGCTGCGCGACCGGCGCCGTTTCGGCGCTGATCCTCGACTGGCGCTCGATCCGGCAGGTACTCGATCAGGCGGCGCGGCGCTTCGGCCTGTCGCCCGCCCCCGGCCGGATGCCCGAGCCGCTGTGTGACGTGGAGGATGACGAATCGGGCATCGGCCTGGCGCGCGCGCGGGGGTTCGGGGCGACGCAGCTGCTTGTCCAGCATCGCGGCCTGTGGGACCTGCTGGAGGCGCGGGCAAGCGCGCGGCGCGGCTGATGCCGTCCATGGGGTCTTCGACTGGTCGCGTCCCCGCCTCCGTCGATCTCCCTACCGCCATGTTAACCATCTTGAACAGTTGGGTATTCACGCAAATCCGATAGCTTGATCGGCATGAGAGGCATGGTGTCCAAGGCAATCGTATCGCTCTGCGCACTGACGGTCATTCCGGCGGCCGAGGCGCACTCGCTGCTCGACTATGTCGGGCAGTGCGTGCCCTTTGCCCGGCAAGCCTCGGGTATTGCGATCTATGGCGACGCCTGGACCTGGTGGTCGAAAGCGGAGGGCAAATATCCCCGCGGCCGCACTCCCCGTGTCGGCGCGGTCGTCGTCTTCGAGAAGACCAGCCGCCTGCCGCTGGGCCATGTCGCGGTGGTCAGCCGCGTGGTCGAGGACCGGGTGTTGATGCTGACCCATGCCAACTGGTCGATCCAGAACGGCCAGCGCGGCCATGCCGAGCAGGACGTGACCTTGTTCGACGTCTCGCCGGGCAATGACTGGAGCGAAGTGAAGGTCTGGTTCCGCGACTCCGAAGGTCTGGGTAGCTCGACCTACCCCATTTACGGCTTCATCTATGGCAAGGGCCGCGCCGCGCCCGAACTGACCAGCGACAAGCCCGATTATGTCGGGGCGTTGATCGACGCCTATGTCGCACGCTGATTGCCAGGTCCGGGGCTGTTCCGCGTCTGTCGCCAGCCCCCACTATAGTCTCAATGAAAGCCAAACTGCACCAATCGATTCCTCCCCTGCAAGGGGAGGTGGCAGTCCGAAAGGACTGACGGAGGGGTGTAACGGCCAGCGGTGACACCCCTCCACCAGCTTCGCTGGTCCCCCTTCCCTTGCAGGGGAGGAATGGGTCACCCCGCCAACGGCCGATGGACCACACCGCCGGTCATCGCCTCCGGCACGCCGGTCGTCCCCGGAAAGCTGATCGCCCGCTCCCCCAGCCGCCGGACCGCCATATAGGCGAAGCCTTGCGCCTCCAGCGCGTCGCCGTCCCAACCCAGCGCATCGGTCGGCTCGGGCGTCAGGCCCGTCGCGGTCGCGATCATCGCCAGCATGGTGGCATTGTGCCGCCCACCCCCCGCGACCAGCAATTGCCGGGGCCGCTCGGGCAGATGATCGAGCGCGCGGGCCACGGTCTGCGCGGTGAAGGCGGTCAGCGTCGCCGCCCCGTCCGCTGCCGACAGGCCCCGCGCGGGCTGGATGGTGAAGTCGTTGCGGTCGAGCGACTTGGGCGGCGCCAGGTCGAACCAGCCATTGTCCATCATCGTGTCGAGCACCGTCGGCTCCACCCGCCCGCTTGCCGCCATCTGGCCGTTCGCATCATAACGCTGGCCGGTTTCGGCCTCCATCCAGCTGTCGATCAGGCCGTTCGCCGGACCGGTATCGAAGGCGACCAGCGCGCCGTCCGCCCCGATAAAGGTGATGTTGGCGACACCGCCCAGGTTCAGGAGCGCAACCGGCTTCTCCAGATCGGCGGCGAGCGCGGCGTGATAGACGGGGATCAAGGGCGCGCCCTGCCCCCCCGCCGCGACATCGGCCGAGCGGAAATCGGACACGGTGACGATCCCGGTCGCATCCGCCAGCGCCTGCCCGTCACCGATCTGCCAGGTCCAGCCGCGATCGGGGCGATGCGCGACCGTCTGGCCGTGAAAACCGATCACGTCGACCGCCGCGGCCTCGACGCCCGCGTCGCGGAGCAGTTTCTGCACGACCATCGCATGGGTGCGCACGATCAGTTCTCCCGCCGCGACGATGGGCGGACTGGCACGCGGCCGGTCGAAGGTCAGGGCGAGCGCGGTCGCCTCGGCCAGTTCGGCGCGGGCGGTGTCGGAATAGGCTTCGGTGCGAAAGGCGATGGGCCGGACCAGCGCCTCGCCATCGGTCTCGATCAGCGCCGCGTCCACGCCGTCCAGCGACGTTCCCGACATCAATCCGATCGCCAGCATCGCGCCCTATCCTCTCGCTTCCGTGCCCATCCATGCCGGGATCGCGCGCGCCTGTCGACCGGACTTCGCGCACCATCTGGAAAAGCGTCGCGTTTTGGCCTATGTGCGCGCGTATCCCATGGCAACCAAACTCCCTACTCCGCCGCGTGTCGGCATGGTCTCGCTCGGCTGTCCCAAGAATCTGGTCGACAGCGAACGCATTCTGACCCAGCTGCGCGCCGACGGCTATCAGATGTCGCCCGACTATGCCGGGGCCGATGTCGTGCTGGTCAACACCTGCGGCTTTCTCGACTCCGCCAAGGAGGAAAGCCTGGAGGCGATCGGCGAGGCGATCAAGGAGAACGGCCGCGTCATCGTGACCGGCTGCATGGGCAAGGAAGCCGAGGCGATCCGCACCCGCTTCCCGGACGTGCTCGCGATCACCGGCGCGCATGAATATGAACAGGTGGTCGAGGCCGTGCACGCCGCCGCGCCCGCGAACCTGTCGCCCTATATCGACCTGATCCCCGATGCGGGCCTGAAGCTGACCCCGCGTCATTACAGCTATCTGAAGATTTCGGAGGGCTGCAACCATCGGTGCAGCTTCTGCATCATCCCCAGCTTGCGCGGCGATCTGGTCAGCCGCCGCCCCGACGCGATCCTGCGCGAGGCGGAAAAGCTGGTCGCGGCGGGCACGCGCGAGTTGCTGGTCATCAGCCAGGACACCTCGGCCTACGGCATCGACATCCGCAAGGAACCCCGGATGTGGAAGGGGCAGGAGGTCGTGCCGCACATGACCGACCTCGCCCGCGAACTCGGCAAGATCGCGCCCTGGGTACGCCTGCACTATGTCTATCCCTATCCGCATGTGGATCAGGTGATCCCGCTGATGGCGGAAGGCCTGGTGCTGCCCTATCTGGACATCCCGTTCCAGCATGCCGCGCCCTCTGTGCTCAAGCGCATGAAGCGTCCCGGCAACGACGCCAAGGTGCTGCAGCGCATCCATCAGTGGCGCGACATCTGCCCCGATATCGCGATCCGCTCGACCTTCGTCGTCGGCTTCCCCGGCGAGACGGAGGAGGATTTTGAATATCTGCTCGACTGGCTGGATGAAGCCCAGCTCGACCGCGTCGGCGCCTTCCGCTTCGAGCCGGTCGAGGGTGCCGCCGCCAATGCCCTGCCCGATCACGTCCCCGAGGCGGTGAAGGAAGAGCGTTACGCGCGGATCATGGAAAAGACCGCCGCCATCTCCGCCGCCAAGCTCGCCGCCAAGGTCGGCCGCACCCTGCCCGTCATCATCGACGCGGTGGATGAGGAAGGCGGCGCGACCGGCCGGTCCCAGGCCGACGCGCCCGAGATCGACGGCGAAGTCTTCCTGCGCGACGCCGGTCATCTGGCGGTCGGCGATATCGTGAAGGTCGAGATCGAGGATGCCGACGAGCACGACCTTTACGGCGTTCCCGTCACAGGAAACGTATAAGCATCATCACCAGGCCGACCATCGACACCAGATAGGCCAGCGACCGCACATAGCGGACGCCCAAGATATAGAGCGGCACATAGGCGACCCGCGCGAGGAACCACACCCACGCGCCGGTCGCCGCGATCCCGCCGCTCTGCCCCGTGACTGCCAAGCCTAGCGCCAGTGCGATGAATATCGGCCAAGTCTCACGGAAATTGGCGGACGCCCGTTCGGCCCGGCCCGCATAATGCCCCAACGGCGCAGGCGTGCCGTCGCGCGGGCCCGCGTTCCAGCCGATGCCCCGGTCCAAAGTCGCCAGCTGCGATTGCAGCGCGATGTGGACGAACAACAGGATGATCGACCAGCCGAGGATGGTCAGTTCGGTGGTCATTCCGGTTCCCCCCTTATGATACCACCCCGGCGAAGGCCGGGGTCCAGATGCACGCCGCCCAAGGCACGCGATGCCCTGTCCAACGCAAGGCGCCGCAACTGGACCCCGGCCTTCGTCGGGGTGACGCGGAAATTTATGCCCATCCTCCGTTGAGGCTGAGCGAAGCCCACACCCCCACCCCCGTTGCGCCGCCCCCGCAAACCTGCTTCCTTGGCGCGCATGAGATACCCCCTTTTGCTGGCGGCGATCGCGTTCATCGCCCCTGCCCCGCTCATCGCCCAGGCCCTGAGCCCGGCGGAAACCCAGAAGATCGATGCGCTGGTGACGAAGACGCTGGCCGATACCGGCGTCCCTTCCGCGTCGATCGCGGTGGTGCGCGGCGGCAGGATCGTCCTCGCCAAGGCCTATGGCAAACAGTTCGAGGGGCAGACCGGCCCCGCCGACCCCAAGCTGCCCTATCAGATCGCCTCGGTGTCCAAGCAGTTCACCGCCACCGCCGTCCAGTTGCTGGCAGACGACGGCAAGCTCTCGCTCGACGACACGGTGTCCAAATATGTGCCGGGCATCACGGACGGCGACACGATCACCATCCGCCAGCTGCTGAGCCACACGTCGGGCCTGCGCGACTATTGGCCGCAGGATTACAGCTTCAAGGCAATGGCGACGCCGACCACACCGCAAGGCATCGTCGACCGCTGGGCCAAGGCACCGCTCGACTTCCGGCCCGGCACGCAATGGCAATATTCCAACACCGGCTATGTCGTCGCGGGCATGATCGTCGAGAAGGTGTCGGGCCAGCCTCTCCTTCAGTTTCTTCAGACCCGCGTCTTCCAGCCGCTGGGCATCCGCGCGCTGGATCAGGACAAGGCGGTCGGCCCGGGCTTCCCGCAGGGCTATCTGCGCCACGCGCTCGGCCCCGTCCGGGTCGAGACGCCCGCCGCCCCCGGCTGGCTCTATGCGGCGGGCGAGCTGTCCATGTCGCCGCAGGACCTCGCCAAATGGGACGTGGCGCGGATGAACCGCACGCTGCTCCCCGCAAAGGACTGGGCGGAGCAGGAAAATCCCGTCAAGCTGACCGACGGCTCGAACACCAATTACGGGCTGGGCGTGGGCGTCGGCACTGCCGATGGCCGCCGCTTCGTCGAGCATAGCGGCGAGGCGGTCGGCTTCCTGACCGAGAATATCGTCTATCCGGACGACAAGGCCGCCGTGGTGGTCGCGGTCAACGCCTGGTTCGCCGACGCGCAGAGTCGGATCGCCAAGGGCATTTCCGACATCGTCCTGCCCGCGCCCCAGGCCAATGCCGAGGACGCCGCCGCGCTCGACCGGACCAGGCGGGTGTACGCACAGCTTCAGGCGGGCGCTCTCGACCGTGCGCTGCTGACCGAGGATGCGGCCTATTATTTCACGCCGACGACGCTGGCCGATTACCGGACCAGCCTGTCGCCTCTGGGTGCGCCGACCAAGACCGAACAGGCGGGGCGCACGCGCCTGCGTGGCGGGTTCGTCAACCGCTCCTATCGCGTCACCTATCCCGGTCGCACGCTTCGGATCAGCACCTATGCCGAGCCCGGCACCAACGGAAAGATCGAACAATTCCTCGTGAGCCCCGCCGAATGATGGACTTCGCCCCCCTGCTCCAGCCCGATCGCGGCCAGCCCGCCCGGACGATCACCCTGCTGACCGCCGAGGGCTTCGCCGACTGGCTCGCGCGCCAGCCCGTCGCCACCCGCACGCTGGCGACGGCGCAGCGTTTCACCGCCAAGCCCGATACGCATCTGCTCGTACCCCATGACGGCGAGGTGGCGGTGGTCGCGGGCGTCGCAAAGGCAACCGGGCCTTGGGCGCTGGCCAAGCTGGCCGAAGCACTGCCCGAAGGCCAGTATCGGCTCGACGGCGCGGAGGTCGGTGCGAACGCTCTGGGCTGGCTGCTCGGCCAGTATCGGTTCACCCGTTATCGCAAGGGCGACGACAACGGCCCTCGCGTGCTGCTGACCCGCGATGTCGCGCACCGGGACGAAGTGATCCGCCTCGCCGCCGCGACCGCGCAGGTCCGCGATCTGGTCAACACCGGTGCTGGCGATCTCGGGCCCGCCGAACTGGAGGCCGAGGCAGAGGCACTGGCGCGTACCCATCACGCGCAGATCATGGTGACCAGCGGCGAGACGCTGGCCCGCGACTATCCGATGATCCATGCGGTCGGGCAGGCCGCCACGCGCGAGCGTGCGCCCCGGCTGATCGAGCTGCACTGGGGCGATCCCGCCCATCCGCGCATCGCGATCGTCGGCAAGGGCGTGTGCTTCGACACGGGCGGGCTGGACATCAAGCCCTCTGCGGGCATGCGGCTGATGAAGAAGGACATGGGCGGTGCCGCGCATGCGCTGGCGCTGGCGAGCCTGGTCATGGCGGCGCGCCTGCCGGTGCGGCTGCACCTGTTGATCCCGGCGGTCGAGAATGCGGTATCGGCGGCGTCCTTCCGCCCCGGCGACGTGCTGAAGACCCGCAAGGGCCTGACGGTCGAGAACACCAACACCGATGCCGAAGGCCGGTTGATCCTGGGCGACGCGCTGACCCGCGCAGGCGAGGAGAAGCCCGAACTGATCCTCGACTTCGCCACGCTGACCGGCGCGGCGCGCGTGGCGCTCGGCCCCGACCTGCCGCCGCTGTTCACCGATGACGAGGCGCTGGCAGCCGACCTGCTGACGGCGGCGGCGGGCGAGGACGATCCCGTGTGGCGGATGCCGCTATGGGACGGCTATGACGACATGCTGAAGTCCGACATCGCCGACATGGTCAACGCGCCGGACGGCGGCTTTGCGGGAGCAATCACGGCGGCACTGTTCCTGCGGCGCTTCGTACCCAAGGATACGGCCTGGGCGCATCTGGACGTCTTTGCATGGCGGCCTTCGGGCAAGCCGGGGCGACCCAAGGGGGGCGATGCCTATGCCCTGCGGGCGGCGTACGCGATGTTGAAGGGGCGGTATTCGGGGCGTTGAGGTTGTAGCTTGGCCTTCGACTACGCTCAGGCTGAACGGGGGTTGGGGACTATACCTGACAGCCGTTCACGCTGAGCGAAGTCGAAGCGCACGCCACGAACCGCCGTCACAACCCCGCCGCCGCCTCGATGATCGGCACGAATTTCGCGGCGGTCAGGCTCGCGCCGCCGACCAGCGCGCCGTCGACATTCTCGACCGCCAGCAGCACGGCGGCATTCTCCCCCGTCACCGAACCGCCGTACAGGATCCGCACCCCGTCCGCCGCATCGCCGATCAGCATGCGAAGCTTGGCGCGCGCAATGGCATGGATGCTGGCGATCTCGTCGACCGTCGGCGTCCGCCCCGTCCCGATCGCCCAGCGCGGTTCATAGGCCAGCGTGAACCAGCTGCCGTCCGCGTTGTCGGGCACCGACTTCTCGATCTGCGCCTGCACCACCCGCTCGGCGCGACCGGCATTGCGCTCCGCCTCGGTCTCGCCGCAGCAGAGGATGACGTTCAGTCCCTGGCGATGCGCCGCCGCCGCCTTGGCCCAGGCGTCCTGGCTGGTCTCGCCCTGATCGGCGCGACGCTCCGAATGGCCGACGATGGTGAAGCTCGCCCCGGCTTCCTTCACCATGGCTGCCGAGACGCAGCCGGTATGCGCGCCCGAATCGCGCTCGTGCACATCCTCCGCCCCGATGGCGAGGGCGGGCACGCGCTCGGCCGCAGGAGAGATCAGGGTGAAGGGCACGGCGACCGCCACATCGACGTTCGGCGCCGTCTCGGCAGCCTTTGCGATGGCGTCCAGCTCGGCCAGTGCGGCGCGCGAACCGTTCATCTTCCAGTTGCCCGCCACCAATTTGCGCCGTGCCATATGAGGCTCCCCGATTGAGTCGCATGTTATACGTGTTCAACACCGATAGCGGATCGTGGATTTCGCACAAGCTTGATGCCGAGCGACCTCGCCCCTAAAGCGGGACACGTTTTTGTCTTTGCCGATCGGTCGTCCATGCTCAGCTTCTTCCGCCGGATCATCAATTCCAAGGCCGGCGTCGTCGTGACCTTCATCGTGCTGGGCGTGATCGCGATCGCGTTCGCGGCCGGTGACGTCACCAATATCGCGGGCATGGCGGGCGGCCTGAACGGCTCCGACGTCGCCAAGGTCGGCGACGCGAAGGTGACCGCCAACGACCTGCGCACCGCTGCGCAGAACGAGGTCGCCGTCTATCGCCAGGAACAGCCGGGCCTCGACATGGCGCAGTTCATCGCGGCGGGCGGGTTCGAGGGCGTGCTCCAGCGCGAGATCACCGGCCTGGCGCTCGAACAGTTTGGCAAGCAGCAGGGCATGGTCGTCTCGCGCCGCCTGGTCGACGGCCAGATCGCCTCGATCCCGGCCTTTCGCGGCCCCAATGGCCAGTTCGACCCGGCGCTTTACCAGCAGCTTCTGGCACAGCGGAAGATGACCGATGCGCAGGTCCGCACCGATATCGAGCGTTCGACCTTCGCGCAGCAGCTGACCATCCCCAACGTCGGTGCGACCCAGTTCGCGACGCAGATGGCACTGCCCTATGCCTCGCTGCTACTCGAAAAGCGGCAGGGCGAGGTCGGCTATATCCCGACCCGTCTGGTCCCCGCGGGGGCCGCGCCGAGCGACGCCGACGTACAGACCTTCTACACCCGCAACGTCCAGCGCTACACGCTGCCCGAGCGTCGCGTGGTCCGCTATGCGGTCGTGAACCCCGCCGCCGTCGCCGCCAAGGCGACCCCGAGCGATGCGGAGATCGCGCGCTATTACCAGACCAACCAGTCGCGCTATGCCGCGACCCAGAAGCGGGACGTGACCCAGGTCATCGTCGCCGATCAGGCGGGCGCCAATGCGCTGGCCGCCAAGGCCAAGGGCGGCACCTCGCTGGCCGATGCGGCGCGCGCTGCCGGGCTGGAGGCTTCGGTGCAGAAGGGCGTCGACAAGGCGGCTTACGCCACCCAGGCCTCGGCCGCCGTGGCCGATGCCGTGTTCGGCGCGCCGCAGGGCGGCGTGATCGGCCCGGTGCGCGGGACGCTCGGCTTCGTGGTCGCCAAGGTCGATGCGATCACCCAGGTCCCCGGCAAGACGCTGGCCCAGGCGCGCCCCGAGATCGTCACCGAACTGACCAAGCAGAAGCAGGCCGCCGCGCTGGGTGAGATGCGCAACGCGATCGAGGACTCGCTGTCGGGCAACGCCACGTTCGACGAGGTGATCGCCGACCGCAAGCTGCAGGCACAGACCACGCCCGCCGTCACCGCACAGGGCGTGGCACCGGATGCCCCGGCCTTCCAGCCGACGCCGGAACTCCGCGCGATGATCACCGCCGCCTTCACCGCCGAGGATGGCGACGCGCCGCAGATCGTACCGATCGGCCAGGACGGCGGCTTCGCGGTCGTCGGCGTCGGCCAGATCCAGCGCTCCGCCCCGCGTCCGCTGGCGCAGGTGCGTAGCCAGGTCCTTGCCGACCTGACCGCCGACCGCGCGCGTATCGCCGCCCGCACGCTCGCCAATGCCGTGCTTGCCAAGGTGAACAAGGGTATGCCGATGGCGCAGGCGCTGAAGGAAACCGGGCTGGCGGTGCCGCCGGCCCGCCCGATCGCCGCGTCGCGCCGCGATCTGGCCGCCGCGCAGAACACGCCCGCCGCCGCCCCGCTCGCGCTGCTGTTCTCGATGCCGCAGAACAAGGCGCGCACGCTGGCCGCCCCGCAGAACGAGGGCTGGTACATCATCCGCGTGACCAAGATCGAACCGGGCAATGCGACCGGCAACGACGCCGCGATCCGCGCCGCGCGGGGCGATATCGGCCGCCTGATCGGCCGCGAATATGTTTCGCAGTTCGCACGGGCCGTTCGCGACGCCGTCGTCGTCAAGACCGACCCCAAGGCGGTCGCCAAGACCCGCTCGGAGCTGCTGAACAATGGCAGCAACTGAGCGCAGCGCCGCTGAACGGCTGGCCGATGGCCAGCCGCAGCTGGTCTGGCGTAGGCAGATCGCCGACACCGAGACGCCCGTCGCCGCCGCGCTCAAGCTGATCGAGCCGGGTCGCGGCGACTTCCTGCTGGAATCGGTCGAGGGCGGCGCGACGCGCGGACGGTACAGCCTGATCGGCCTAGCCCCCGATCTCGTCTTCCGCGCCGATGGCCATGCCGCCGCGATCAATCGCCACTGGGCGACGAACCGCAACGCGTTCGAGCCGTGCGACGCGCCCACGCTGGCCGCGCTGCGCACCCTGGTCGCCGAATGCCGCGCCGACGTGCCCGAGGGGCTGCCCTCCGCGCTGGCCTGTCTGGTCGGGTATTTCGGCTATGAGACGGTCGGGCTGGTCGAGACGCTGCCCCAGCCCGAGGCCGATCCGCTCGGCCTGCCCGACATGATCTTCGTGCGGCCGACCGTGATCCTCGTCTTCGACCGGCTGGCCGATGCGCTCTATCTGGTCGCCCCCGTGTGGCCCGATGCGGCGCGCGATGCCGCGCGGATGATCGCGGACGCGGAGGAGCGGCTGGACGCCACCGCCGCGCGTCTCGCGACCGCCACCCTGCCCGCACCGGTGCGCGCCGAACTGCCCGAACCGGCCTATGAACCCGCGCTCCCGCCCGGTCGCTATGGCGAGATGGTCGCGCGGGCGAAGGACTATATCGTCGCGGGCGATATCTTTCAGGTGGTGCTGGCGCAGCGTTTCTCGGCGCCCTTCACCCTACCCCCGTTCGAGCTGTATCGCAGCCTGCGGCGGATCAACCCATCGCCTTTCCTCTATCATCTCGACCTGCCGGGCTTTTCGCTGATCGGATCGAGCCCGGAGATCCTGGTTCGCGTCCGCAACGACGAAGTGACGATCCGGCCGATCGCGGGCACCCGTCCTCGCGGGCGTACGCGTGCCGAGGATGCCGCCAATCGTGACAGCCTGCTCGCCGATCCCAAGGAACGCGCCGAGCATCTGATGCTGCTGGACCTAGGCCGCAACGATGTCGGCCGCGCGTCCTCGGCGGGCAGCGTGCGCGTGACCGACAGCTATACGGTCGAGTTCTACAGCCACGTCATGCACATCGTGTCC
The DNA here is from genome assembly GCF_050408055.1 of Sphingomonas sp. Xoc002. Lineage (NCBI taxonomy): Bacteria > Pseudomonadati > Pseudomonadota > Alphaproteobacteria > Sphingomonadales > Sphingomonadaceae > Sphingomonas > Sphingomonas sp. Xoc002. The sequence continues at coordinate 2,394,875 of NZ_CP191175.1, forward strand.
AACGTCGTCGGGCATCTGGCCGATGACAAGGACGCGCTCGACGCGCTGTTCGCGGGCTTCCCGGCGGGCACGGTCAGCGGCGCTCCCAAGGTCCGCGCCTGCCAGATCATCGCCGAGTTGGAGCCCGAGCGACGCGGCGCCTATGCGGGCGGCGTCGGCTATTTCTCGCCCGACGGCTCGATGGATTCGTGCATCGTGCTGCGGACGGCGGTGGTCAAGGACGGCACCATCCACGTCCAGGCGGGCGCGGGTATCGTTGCCGACAGCGACCCGGCCTATGAGCAGCGCGAATGCGAGGCCAAGGCGGGCGCGATGCTCGCCGCCGCCCGCGATGCGGTGGCGCGGGCCGGTGAAGGCGGCTTCGGGCAGTAAGTATAGTCGGATCGGTGAGGGCGCTGTTCCCCGGCGAAGGCCGGGGCCGAGTTTCCACTTGGTTGAGAGTATGCATGACGTTGCGTGGGAGGCCGTTCCCCAACCGATAAAGCCTGACACGAACATCATTGCTACTGGGCCCCGGCCTTCGCCGGGGAACAGAATTGGGTCAGGCGATCCCTACGCTGGATCGGGATGACATTGGGTCGCCCTCGATCGTGCCCCTCCCCTTGAAGAGGAGGGGTGGATCAATCTGACGTCATCCTGCCCCAGACATCATTCGCCATCAGCCGCAGGCGGCGTCGCCTCGGCCCGACGCGCACGGCGATCGGCCTGATATTGCTGGTTCCACAGGATGCTGCATCCGCTCTGCCCACCCGTGCCCACCGGCGAGCAGGTGTCCGGAATACCGCCCGCCACGCGACCGACCTGGTCCATGGTAGCGGCGCGGTTGACCCAGCTCTGGTTCTGCGCCGGGATCGGCTTGTCGTCGCGCAGGGCCTTGGGAATACGATAGGGTTCGTCGTCACGGCCGCAGACCACGACCTCCTCCGCCGTGCTCTCGGGGCACTTCTGGTCGCCGGTCAGCGTGACGTTGCGCACCCGCTTGGGCGGCTGGCCGGTGCTGGCCTGCGCCTGGTCCGAAGTCGCCGCTTGCTGGGCGAAAGCCGTGGCCGGGGTCAGCAACAGGGCGGCAATCAGGGCAGCTCGAACCATGGTGACGAAAACTCCTTATGGTCTGACAACGTCGGACGCCCTTCATGGCTCCATGCTGAACGAAGCCCGGTAGGGGCCGATTTCCGGCGGAATTGCGGCGCTATGTCGCATGATCCGTCATCGCGCCACCGTCACGACGATACCCTGCCCCGCGAGACCGATGTGAACGGGGCGTTGCACCGCCCGCGCGATCGGCTATGGCGGTGCCATGATCCTGGTCGTCGACAATTACGACAGCTTCACCTGGAACCTCGTCCATTATCTTCAGGAATTGGGCAGCGAGGTAGAGGTGGTCCGCAACGACGCGATCTCGGCGGGCCAAGCGCTCTCGTCGGGGGCGCAAGCCTTTCTCATCTCCCCCGGCCCGTGCACGCCGACCGAGGCGGGCGTCAGCCTGGAGCTGGTCGCCGCCGCCGCCGATGCGGGTCGGCCGCTGCTGGGCGTGTGCCTGGGCCATCAGGCGATCGGCCAGCATTTCGGTGGCTTGGTCGAGCGTGGCGGCCTGATGCATGGCAAGACCTCGCCGGTGCTGCATGACGGCACCGGACTGTTCCGGGGGCTGCCCTCGCCCTTCACCGCGACGCGCTATCATTCGCTGATCGTCAACGACGTGCCCGACAGCCTGGTCGTCAATGCGCGCGCCGAGGATGGCACCGTGATGGGCTTTCGCCACGCCACGCTGCCCATTCACGGCGTCCAGTTCCACCCCGAAAGCATCGCCACCGAATATGGTCATGCGATGCTCGCCAACTTCCTGCGCGAAGCGGGCGTGGCGCACGAACTGCCCGAGCGGCTGCGCCCGCCGGTGGAGAGTGCCGCGTGACGACCGTCGCGCTGCTCCCCGATACCGTCAGTCCTTTGTCGCGAGAGACGGCGGCCGCCGCCTTTGCCGACATATTGGACGGCCGGGCCGAGGATGAGGCGATTGCGGCCTTCCTGGTCGGCCTGACGGAGCGGGGCGAAACCTCGATCGAGATCGCCGAGGCCGCGCGCGCCATGCGTCAGCGCGTCATCCCTATCGAAGCACCCAAGGGCACGATCGACGTGTGCGGCACCGGAGGCGACGGGCATCATACCCTGAACGTCTCGACCGCCGTCTCGCTGGTCGTCGCCGCACTGGGCGTGCCGGTCGCTAAGCACGGCAACCGCGCCGCTTCGTCCAAGGCGGGCGCGGCGGACACGCTGGAAGTGCTGGGCCTCGACATGGAGCGCGCGGGGGCGGTGGCGCAGTCGAGCCTCAACGATATCGGTATCGCCTTCCTGTTCGCCGCCAACCACCATCCCGCGATGGCGCGGATTACCCCGATCCGGCGCAGGATCGGGCGGCGGACGATCTTCAACCTGATGGGTCCGCTCGCCAATCCCGCGCATGTCGGGCGGCAGCTGATCGGCATCGCGCGTCCCGACTATGCGACCGTCTATGCCGAGGCGCTGGAGCAGCTGGGCGCCGAGGCGGCGCTGGTCGTGTCGGGCGAGGAAGGGCTGGACGAACTGTCCGGTGCGGGTCCCAGCATCGCGGTCTCGGTCGGCGACATCACCGCCCCCGCAACCATTACTCCGGAGGATGCGGGCCTCCCCCGCCATCCCATTACCGCCATTCGTGGCGGCGACGCGCGGCACAATGCCGAGGCGCTTCGCCGTCTTCTCGCCGGGGAGCCGGGCGCGTATCGCGACGCGGTTCTCCTCAATGCCGCCGCCGCGCTGCTGGTCGCCGGGCATAGCACCGACCTGGCGCAAGGCGCGGTCGCCGCCGCCCGCGCCATCGACACCGGCGCGGCCGCGGCGCTTCTCGATCGATGGATTGCTTACCGATGACGATGCTCGACCGCATCCTGGAAACCAAGCGCGCCGATGTCGCCGCGCGCAAGGCGACCATGTCGCATGCCGATCTGGACGCCAAAATCGCCACCGTCTCCGCACCGCGCGGGTTCCGTGCCGCGCTCGATGCCAAGACCGGCCATGCGCTGATCGCCGAAGTCAAGAAGGCCAGCCCCTCCAAGGGCCTGATCCGCGCCGATTTCGATCCTCCCGCCCATGCCCGCGCCTATGAAGCGGGCGGCGCGGCCTGCCTGTCGGTGCTGACCGACGAGCGGTGGTTCCAGGGGGCGGACGTGTTCTTGGAACAGGCGCGCGCGGCAGTATCGCTCCCGGTGCTGCGCAAGGACTTCATGGTCGACCCTTGGCAGGTGCACGAATCGCGCGCACTGGGGGCCGACGCGATCCTGATCATCGTCGCAGCCCTGGACGACACCCAGATGCAGGAGATCGAGGCCGCTGCGATCGAGTGCGGCATGGACGCGCTGGTCGAGGTGCACGACGCCGCCGAGATGGAGCGCGCCGCGCGGTTGAAGTCGCGGCTGATCGGGGTGAACAACCGTGATCTCCGGGACTTCACCGTCGATTTTCAGCGGACCTATGAACTGGTCGCGCATGCCCCTGCGGGCAGCACTTTCGTCGCCGAAAGCGGGCTGACCAGCCGCGAGGATCTGGACGCGATGGCTGCGCACGGCATTCATTGCTTCCTGGTCGGCGAAGCGCTGATGCGCCAGCATGACGTCGAGGCGGCGACCCGCGCGCTGATCGGATGACCGGCCTCACCCATCTCGACGAAGAAGGCTCGGCGCGCATGGTCGATGTCGGGGCCAAGGCCGTCACGGCACGACAGGCGGTGGCGCAAGGTCGCATCACCATGACGCGAGACGCCGCCGCCGCGATCCACGCGGGCAGCGTCCAGAAGGGCGATGTGCTGGCGGTCGCGCGGGTTGCGGGCATCATGGCCGCCAAGAAGACCAGCGACCTCATTCCGCTCTGTCATTCCCTGCCACTGAGCAAGGTGGAGATCGATCTGACGCTGGACGAGGACGGCGTGACCGCCACCGCCACTGCCGCCATGGCGGGCCAGACCGGTGTCGAGATGGAGGCCCTGACCGCCGTGTCGGTGACGCTGTTGACCGTGTACGATATGGCAAAGGCCCTCGATAAGCGCATGACGATCGGCGATATTCGCCTGATCGCCAAGACCGGCGGCAAGTCGGGCGACTGGCACGCCTGACGCCTCCGATCGCGGGGAACGGACGCTGCGGAAAAGCGTCCTTGGGCCAAAAGGAGCGACCGTCATTCTTCTCCCCGTCCCCGAAGCCCAGGCCCGATTGCTCGCCCTGGCCAGCGAACGCTCCATCGTCGAACTGCCGTTGCGCCAAGCTGCCGGACGCTGGGTCGCGCGTGACGTCACCGCACGGCGGACCCAGCCCGCGTACGACCTGTCGGCAATGGACGGCTATGCGATCCGCTTTCAGGATATGCCGGGGCCATGGACCGTCATCGGCGAAAGCGCGGCGGGGCGACCCTTTACCGGTTCGGTCGAGCGAGGACAGGCGACGCGCATCTTTACCGGTGCGGTGCTTCCGGAAGGGACCGACACCGTCCTGATCCAGGAGGAAGCGGCGCGCGACGGCGCGGTCCTGACGCTGGCAGGCGAAGGCCCCGCCCATCGGGGCCGCAATGTCCGGCGGCGCGGGCTGGACTTTTCCGAAGGTGCAACGCTGATCGCTGCCGGGCAAAGGCTGACCCCCGCGCGCATCGCGGTGGCGGCGACCGGCGGTCACGCCGTCCTGCCCGTCCGACCGGCCGTTCGTATCGCGATCGCCGCGACCGGCGACGAACTGGTCCCGCCCGGTAGCACCGATCCCGTCGCCCTGCCCGAATCGAACGGCGTCATGCTGGCGGCGATGCTGGCCGATCTGCCGGTCGAGATCATCGATCTTGGCATCCTGCCCGATGATCTCGGCAAGCTCCGCGACGCCTTTGCGTCGGTCGAGGCCGATCTGCTGGTCACGACCGGCGGCGCCTCGGTCGGCGATCATGATCTGGTCCAGCCCGCGCTCAAGGCGGCGGGGGGGAGCGTCGATTTCTGGCGTATCGCGCTTCGCCCCGGCAAGCCGATGATGGCGGGACGGCTCGGCGAGACGGTGGTGCTCAGCCTGCCCGGCAATCCCGTTTCGGCCTTCGTCACCGCAACGCTGTTCGTGCGGCCGCTGATCGCACATCTGGCGGGCGCTGCCGATCCTCTGCCCAAGCCCATCCCCGCCGTGCTGGGCGAGGATCTGCCCGCCAACGGCCCGCGCATCGACTATCTGCGTGCCGCGATGATCGACGGGCGGGTCCATGCGGCGGCCATCCAAGATAGTTCGATGCTGCTGACCCTGGCGCGATCGACGTGCCTGATCGTCCGCCCGCCGCATGCCCCCGCCGCCGCCATGGGCGACTCGGCGGAAATCCTGATGCTCGCTTGACGCAAGCCAAAACGTTCCATATAAGTTCCACGTCTGTTCTGGACGGAGGATCGCGATGCTCACCGCAAAGCAGCATGAGCTTGTCTGCTTCATCAACGACCGTTTGAAGGAAACCGGCGTCTCGCCGTCCTTCGAGGAGATGAAGGAGGCGTTGGACCTCAAGTCCAAGTCGGGCGTCCACCGCCTGATCTCCGCGCTGGAGGAACGCCACTTCATCCGTCGCCTGCCCAATCGCGCCCGCGCGCTGGAAGTGTTGCGGATGCCCGACCGGCCGGAAAAGGCCGTGGTGGCCGAACCCGCATCCGGCAACGTCCGTGCGCCCGCCCGACGTCCGGCGGTCGAGCCTGCCAATGACGTGGTCGAAATCCCGCTCCATGGCCGGATCGCCGCCGGTTTGCCGATCGAGGCGTTCGAGGGCAGTTCGACGCTGGCCGTGCCAGCCGCATTGCTCGGCTCGGGCGAACATTATGCGTTGGAAGTATCGGGCGATTCGATGGTCGAGGCAGGTATCCTCGACGGCGACTATGCGCTGATCCGCCGTACCGATGTGGCGCGCGACGGACAGATTGTGGTCGCGCTGATCGACGATAGCGAGGCGACGCTGAAATATTTCCGGCGTGAGGGTTCGATGGTCCGCCTCGACCCCGCCAACCGCGCCTATGATCCACAGCGTTATGCGCCCGCGCAGGTGCGGGTACAGGGCAAGCTGTCGGGCATCCTGCGCCGCTACGAGTGAGGGCGGAGCAAAGCCATCTTAGAAGGTCCTGATCCGGCTTTGGATGGCTTTGCTCGCAGTCTCGATTTGGGGCTGTCGAATACACCGCCCTTGGTCGATAGGGGGCCTATCGCCCTCCCCTCTGCCCCGTCACCGACCACGGATGGCGATCGCCGGGTTGGCGCACCGTCTGCACCATGGGTGGATCGAGCCGGATGGAGACGCCGCCGGTCCGCTTCAAAACAGCGCTGTCCAGTTTTAACCAGCGGGGATGACAAGCATCGGGCAGCCGACGGTCGGCGATCATGATGTCCACCCGACCGCAGAGCGCCACCAACGGCGTCCATGGCACCGGATAACCGCTGCGCGTCGCCGCGATCCGCCACCGCCGCCCGCCCTTCTCCAAAACGGTCACGCACATGTCCCGCCCGCAACGCGCCGCCGGTTGATCGGCCAGCGCCAGCGGCTCGGCATCGGTGCCGCTGAGCTCGGACAGGGTGGTCCGCATATAATCCCCCGCCCGGTCACGGAGCAGCGCCATGCCATGCCCCGTACCGATCCCGGCATGTCGACCGTCGCCGGTGACGATAAGGTCCGGTGCAGGCGCCGCAAGCATGACCCATATACCGGCGATCAACATGGGCGTCCCGAGCCATCGCCACCGGGTCCGCCAAAGCGCGATCCACAATCCCCCCGCGACGGCCAGCCCGAACGCCCATCCCGACGCCACGGGCAAGGCGACCACCGATCCCGGCATGGCGGACACCGCATGCGCCAGCTTCAGCAACAGGCCCAGGGCCTGTCCCAACAACCACCAGAATGGGCCGCCCAGCCCCATGGGCTCCAGCAGCAATGCCATCATCTCCAGCGGCATGGCGATGAAGGTCGTCCAGGGGATCGCGACGATATTGGCCAGTGCGCCGTAAAGCCCCGCCTTATGGAAATGATAGACGGCGATCGGCATCAATGCCGCCTCGACCACCAGGCCGGTCAGCAGCAACGCGCCCAGATGCCGCAACGCCGCCCAGGGCCAGTCGGGATGCGGCCCCAGCCAGTGGCGAACCGCCGGATGCTCATGAAGCGCGACAATGGCGGTGATTGCCGCGAAGGAGAGCTGGAAACTGGCCCCCACCAATGCCTCGGGCCGGAAGATGAGCACGATCAGCGCCCCAGCCGCGACGAGGCGCAGGGTCATCGCTTCCCGGCCCATGGCCAGTGCCGCCAGCACCAGCATCGCCGCAACACAGGAGCGTATCGTCGGAACCTCCGCTCCGGTCAGCCACGTATATCCAACGGCGGCAACGGCTCCGGCCGCTGCACCGACCAACGGCAGTCGAACCCACAGCGCCAGCCAGGGCCAAAGTGCCAGCAGCCTGATCGTCAGCACCATGACGATCCCGACGACCGCCGTGATGTGAAGGCCGCTGACCGACAGCAAATGCGCCAGACCCGCCCGCCGCATCGCCTCCGCATCGTCCTGCGCGATCGCGCCGACATCGCCCGTGGCCAGCGCCGCCGCAATGCCGCCCGCGCTGCCCGGAAGCTGGCCCGTGATCCGCTGCGACAGCCGCTGGCGCAACCCGGGACCTTGATCGGTCCGGTGCAGTAGCTGTACCGGCGCGAAGCCGCGCCCCGTGGCACCGATCCCCTGAAACCACGCCGCGCGCGCGAAGTCATAGCCTCCGGGCGCGACCGGTCCCGCCGGCGGCATCAGCCGCGCCCGCAAGCGGACCCGTGCACCCGGCCCCAATCTCACCGGCGCATCCTCCTGCGGCAATGATATCCGGATGCGCGGCGGCAGACGCAAAACCCGATCGCGTCCGTCCCGCGCCCGAACCGGTCGCAGCATCAGCCGGACGATCTGCCGCGCCGCCAAGGGCTCCGCCGTCTCCACCTCGGCGATCATGTCCGCCATCACCGGCCGCGCCAGAACCGGCGCCCGGACCGACTCGGCACGCGCCCAGGCCAGCAGCACACCCGCCACCACCAGCATCGCGCCCAGACCGATCGCCCGCATCACCCGTCCGCCATCGGACAGGGTCGCCGCCCCCAGCCCGGCGCCCCCGGCGGCGAGCATCACCGCCGCCCAGGCGCGCGGATCGGGCAGCACGAACCACGCCGCAATCCCGGCCCCCAGCATCACCGGCGTCCATAACGGGATCTGGTTCCGTTCGGCCTCGGCCCATTGCTCGGCCCTGCAAAGGCGCGGCATTTGGCGGCGCGGACGCATGGTGCTAGGGGCTGCGGCGGCTGACTGGGCCATCGAATCTTATGCTGGGAGTATGCGCGGTTGAGCGCAACACATGATATCGCCACCGGATCGACCATGAGCGGAGTCGTGACCCGTTTCGCGCCGTCGCCGACCGGATTCCTTCACATCGGCGGCGCGCGCACCGCGCTGTTCAACTGGTTGTTCGCGCGGGCGAATGGCGGCAAGTTCCTGCTGCGCATCGAGGATACCGATCGCGCCCGCTCGACCCAGCCCGCGATCGACGCGATCCTGGACGGCATGCGCTGGCTGGGCCTGGACTGGGACGGCGAGGCCGTGTTCCAGTTCGCCCGTGCCGACCGCCATGCCGAGGTCGCCCGCGAGATGATGGAGCGGGGCCATGCCTATCGCTGCTACATGACGCAGGAAGAAATCGCCGCGCAGCGTGAAGCCGCACAGGCCGCCAAGCAGCCGCTGCGCATCCGCTCGCCCTGGCGCGACGCCGATCCCGCCACCGCGCCGGAGGGCCAGCCCTTCGTCGTCCGCCTGCGTGCGCCGCGCGAGGGGGCGGTGACGATCGAGGACCGCGTACAGGGCAGCGTTACCGTGCAGAATGCCGAGCTGGACGATCTGGTCCTCCTGCGGTCGGACGGCACGCCGACCTATATGCTGGCGGTCGTGGTCGACGACCATGACATGGGCGTGACCCATGTCATCCGTGGCGACGATCACCTGAACAACGCCTTCCGCCAGCTGCCGATCTACAAGGCGATGGGCTGGGCCGAGCCGATCTATGCGCATATCCCGTTGATCCACGGATCGGACGGCGCCAAGCTCTCCAAGCGGCACGGCGCGGTGGGCATCGAGGCCTATCGCGACGAGATGGGCATCCTGCCCGAAGCACTCGACAATTACCTGCTCCGCCTGGGCTGGGGCCATGGTGATGCCGAGATCATCGCGCGGGACGAGGCGGTGAAGTGGTTCGACCTCGCCGCCGTCGGCAAGGCACCGTCGCGCTTCGACCTGAAGAAACTGGAAAACCTTAACGGCCATTATATCCGCGAAGCCGACGACGCGCGTCTGGCAGAGCTGACCGCCAAGCGGATGGGTGTCGAGGATGTCGCGCTGCTGACCGCCGCCATGCCGTCGCTGAAGCCGCGCGCGGCGAATTTGAACGAATTGGCCGATGGCGCGCGCTTCCTTTTCGCGACCCGTCCGTTGAGCCTGGACGACGCCGCCACCGGCCTGCTCGACGATAAGGCACGGGGCATTCTCTTTTCCGTTCACACCGCGCTTGACGCGGTGCACAACTGGGATACGGAGCTTTTGGAAGACGCGGTACGCAAGGTGGCCGAAGCCGAGAGCGTGAAGCTCGGTCAGGTCGCCCAGCCGCTCCGCGCTGCCTTGACCGGACGCAAGACGTCCCCGGGAATCTTCGACGTGCTCGTTTTGCTGGGCCGCGAGGAAAGCCTGGGGCGGATCGCGGACCAGATGACCGCAGATAGGAAGGATCACTGAGTATGAGCGACACCGCGAAATTCGAAATCGGCGGCAAGGGCTTTGACTATCCGGTCATGTCGGGCTCGATCGGCCCGGACGTGGTCGACATCCGCAAGCTCTATGCCCAGACGGGTGCCTTCACCTATGATCCCGGCTTCACCTCGACCGCGTCGTGCCGGTCGGAGCTGACCTATATCGACGGCGACGAAGGCGTTCTGCTGCACCGCGGCTATCCGATCGGCGAACTGGCCGAGAATAGCAGCTTCATGGAGGTCGCCTACCTCCTGCTGAACGGCGAACTGCCCAACCAGGGCGAGCTGTCGGAATTCACCACCACCATCACGCGCCACACCATGGTGCATGAGCAGCTGGCGGCGTTCTTCCGTGGCTTCCGCCGCGATGCGCACCCGATGGCGATCATGTGCGGCGTCGTCGGCGCGCTGTCAGCCTTCTACCACGATTCGACCGACATCCATGATCCGGTGCAGCGCACCATCGCGTCGCACCGCCTGATCGCCAAGATCCCGACGATCGCGGCGATGGCGTACAAGTACAGCGTGGGCCAGCCCTTCCTGTATCCGGACAACTCGCTGTCCTACACCGGCAACTTCCTGCGCATGACCTTCGGCGTTCCGGCCGAGCCGTATGAGGTGAACCCGGCCGTCGAAAAGGCGATGGACCGCATCTTCATCCTGCACGCCGATCACGAGCAGAACGCGTCGACCTCGACCGTGCGTCTGGCGGGCTCGTCGGGTGCGAACCCGTTCGCGTGCATCGCGGCGGGCATCGCCTGCCTCTGGGGTCCGGCGCATGGCGGCGCGAACGAAGCCGCGCTCAACATGCTGCGCGAGATCGGCACGCCCGAGCGTATCCCCGAGTTCATCGCGCGCGCCAAGGACAAGAACGACCCGTTCCGCCTGATGGGCTTCGGTCACCGCGTCTACAAGAACTACGACCCGCGCGCGACCGTGATGCAGAAGACCGTGCGCGAAGTGTTCGACGCGCTGAAGGTCAACGATCCGCTGTTCGAGACGGCGCTCCGCCTTGAAGAGATCGCGCTGAACGACGACTATTTCGTCGAGAAGAAGCTGTTCCCGAACGTCGACTTCTATTCGGGCGTCATCCTGTCGGCGATCGGCTTCCCGACCGAGATGTTCACCGTGCTGTTCGCCCTCGCCCGCACCGTCGGCTGGGTCGCGCAGTGGAACGAGATGATCACCGATCCCGACCAGAAGATCGGCCGCCCGCGTCAGCTGTACACCGGCCCGACGCAGCGTTCCTACGTTCCGGTCGAGCAGCGCTAAGCCATGAACCGGGTCCGGCCGATCCTGATCGCCATCGGCGTCATGCTGGCGCTGACGGGGGGATTATGGATCGGTCAGGGCCTGGGTTACATCCATTGGCCCGAGCAGAGCTTCATGCTCGGCCAGGGCGAATGGGCCGATCGCGGCGCCTTTGTCGCGATCGCCGGACTGGCGTTGATCCTGGTCGCGCGGCGGCTGCCCCGGCGGCGCTGAGCGGTTCGCCAGGACGGCAAGAGACAGGGCTCCTTCGGGAGCCCTTTTTGTTGATCGGGCGGTACCTGTCGAAAGCAACTTCAGCCCCCTGCCTGAAGGGAAGGGGAGAAGGACAAGGTCTGATCGATATCCCGCCGCGTCTCTTCTTCCCCTCGCCCCTGGACAGGGGAGAGGGTTAGCGGAGCTTGCCAGTTTACTGGCTGGCGCAGCTTGGGTGAGGGGTTGAGCGAGCCTCCGGCTCGCGCGCGCTATGCGCGTTCACCCCTCACCCAGCTCCGACTAGGCCTTTGCTATGCAAAGACCAAGTCTGCGCAACCCTCTCCCCTCTGATAGGGGCGAGGGAGAAATAGGTATGGCTGAATGCCGATCCGCCCGAAGACTCAGCGCGCCCTAAGGCGAAGGTGAAAGGTCGCGCCCTCGCCCGGCACGCTTTCGACCCACAGGTCGCCGCCCATCGCGCGCGCCAGACGGCGGGCGATATAGAGACCCAGGCCGTTGCCGCCGGGCTCGCTTGGGTCGACACGCTCGAACTTCTGGAAAATGCGGGTCTGGTCTTCGGGTGCGATGCCCTTGCCATGATCGGTAACGCTGACCACCGCCCATTCCCCGTCACGCTCGGCCGTGACGACCACCTCGCCGCCGCGCGGGGTGTACCGGATCGCGTTGCCGATCAGGTTGATCAAAATCTGGAGACACCGGCCGAAGTCCCCGATCGCAGGCATCGCCTCACCCGCGCCGGGACGACCGATCGTCACGCTCGCGGCATCCGCGCGCACGCCCAGCAGGCCCGAGGCGCGGCGGGCGACATCCGCCAGATCGATCGGCATGGCCGCCAGTCGGAAATCGGGCTGTTCGATCGCCTGTAGCTCGACCAGATTGTCGACCAGCCCGATCAGATGCCGCCCGGCATGCGCGATGTCATTGGCATATTCGGCATATTCGGCGGCGATCGGTCCGTCGCTGCGCGCCGCGATGCTGTCGGCATTGGCGACGATCCGTGCGAGCGGCGTGCGCAGGGCGCGGTCGAGCCCGGCCGTGAATGTCTCGGTCAGCGGCGACGCGCCGGGATGCAGCAAGGCGTCGTCCGCCCCCTCCCCCGGCTCGTCGATCAGATAGGTCGCGCCGACCAGACCGGCGATGCCCCCCATCGCGTCATGGCGGATCGCCGCCGACAACCGGACCGGTGCATCGGTCGGCCGCAACCGGGCGCCTCGCCCGTCGAGCGGTGCCCCCTCTTCCAGCAGCGCCGTGCCGGAGTCGAAAGCGAAGAGCGCCGCCAACGGCCGCCCCAGCATCGCCTGTGCATCGAAGCCATGGCGCATTCCCGCCCCCGGCGACACGAAGGTCAGACGCAGCGCCGCGTCGGTTTCCCAGCGAAAGTCCGCACCCATCGCGGCATGTTCGGGCGGGGTCGCGCCCGGCTTCCACGCGTCCCGGTCGCGCCAGCCGCTGACGCTCAGGCGGATCTGCCCGGTTTCGGGGCGGGCCTGTACCCACAGGTCGAGATCGCCTTCGTCATCGGCGACCATCACCTGGCGCGATACCGTGATGCCAAGCCGCCGCGCCAGCCGAGCGATCCGGGCGATGGGTGCCACCGCCAGACAGTCGCTGGCACTGCCTCCCGCACGCATATGAAGCAGTTCGATGGGAGGATCGGCCGACAGGATGTGATCGCCCGCGTCCAGAATGGCACGTGCGACCATCGATTCGCCGGGGCTGTCCATCGAGCTCATCGGCGTTCGGAGCCTTCCAGCCGCTCGATCGCCTCTCGAAACGGCGCGGGCAGGCTGAGCGATGCGATGGCCCGGTGCGCCTCCTCGGCGGGAATGGCCATGATCGCGTCCAGCGCTTCGGCAAAGCCGTCGACATCGCGGCGTCCGTCCGCCTCGCACAGCGACAGTCCGATCCGCGCGATCACCGGCCGATCCTGGTCCAGCGACCGCAGGGCGAGCCACAGCCGGTCGCCTTCGGGCTCCAGCACGATCTCGCGCACCATGTCATGCTCGATGCCGAGCGCATGGGTCAGCAGGGCAACGAACAAACCCAATTGCCGGTCGGACAGGCTTTCGAGCAGCAGGTCGGGCAATTCGCCCGGTCGCGCGTCGATCGCCGCGGCCAGCCGCATCGCAGGCAGGCCCGGCCGGTCACCGTCATCGCGCGCCGCCAGGACCCGCTCGACGGCCTGCGCCAGCGCCCCGTCCCAGGCCGGATCGTCGCCCTTGCGCAGGGCCGCCGCCACGGTCCAGACGAGACGGTCGTGCAGTCGTGTCGGCAGGCCCACCGCTTCATCGCCTTCGCGCGAACGCCCCTCGGCCAGCAGCACGGCGCGCGCGGCGGCGGCGACGATCCGGTCGGGGGCCTCGGTCAGGCGGACCAGCAAGCTCGGCGCATCACCCGCCATGCTCTCGATGGGCAGTGCGCGGGCGATCAGGCCCTGCCGGACCTGCGCGACCAGTTCGTCGACCAGTGCCGGGTCGGCCAGCGCATCCGCCCGATAGAGCAGCCGCAACACCTCTTGCTGCTGGGGCTGCCCCACACCCTCCGGCATGACCCGATCGGCCTGTTGCAGGAGGTCGTGCGCGATCGTCTCGACCAGGTGGTGCAGCCGCGCCGTCACCTCGAACCGGACCTGATCGGTCAGGCGCGATTCGGCATCCAGCCGCAGGTCCAGCACCGCACCCCGCCGCCGTCCCGCCGCGCGCGCGCGCGCCGCCGCGACGCGGTCGGACAGCCGCGTGGCGTGCCATGGGGAGGCGTGATGTGGGTCCGGTTCGACCGCCATGGGGCACCGCTAACCCCTTTGATGTTAAAGCGACACTAAACTTGGGCGCGCAATGTCTCGATTGCGGACGTTAAAGTGACGATCGCATAAATACTCGCGAGCGCCAGGCCCCAGGGCACGATGCCGACCAGCGCGGCGGGGAAAAGGACCAGCAGATAGGCGGGCGGGCTGGCCCACCAGCGTCGCCGGAAGCGATAGAGCCCGGCCCGCTCCGCCAAAACACCGAGAATGATCAGCATCAAGGCCAGGACCGGGGCAATATCCTCACCCGACAAACGGAAATCCTGCCACCCGAGCGCCGCCACGGCGAGCCCGGACAGCGCCGCGATGGCCGACGACCCGGCGCGCGCCATGCCCTGTTCGTCGCGCAACCCCGCCAGCGTCTCGCCGAGGCCCAGCCCCAGCGTTCCCGCAATGGCGATCAGCAAGCCGAAAGCCGGCAGGCCGGACAGGATCAGAACCAGCCCGAGCAGGCCCAGCCCGGCCCCTACCCCGCCCGCGACATGGGCGGGAACCGAACGCTCGACCAGGCGCGGCAGTGCGAGGCGTGCGATGGGCGCCAGGATGTAACGATCGAACCAGCTCCGTCGTCCGGAGACCAGCCGTGCGACGACCGCCCGCCCCCGCGCATCCAGCGCCTCGGCACGGTGGACGATGCCATGACCCGCCTTTTCTGCATCGGCGGGCAGCAGGATATGAGTCGCCCGCGCCTGGGCCGCGAGCCGCAACAGCGTCGATTGCAGGTCGTAATCGCGGGGCAGCGCCGCCACCTCGGCGACCCGGCGCGGATCGAGCCGCGCGACCCCCGCCCAGGCCATCTGGCCGCCGACGCGCTCCAGTCCGGCTTCGGCCTCCGCCTCGGGCAGCACGATCAGCGCGTCCTGTCCGGCATCGCGCAGGACCAGCGCGATCGTATCCTCAGTGGTGATCAGGCCATCGGCCAGTACGAGCAGCCGCGACAGGGGATGGAGTTTCTCCGACGCCTCCACCGCGCTGCGCACCGTGTCGACCACCACCCCGCGCTGGGCGATTCGGGCGATCGCGCCGAGCAGTTCCGGGGTCAGGCGCGCAACGACGATGATGATCTGTGCGGCCCCCGCCGCGATCAGCAGGCGCGCCTGATATTCGATCAGGGTAACGCCCGCGAACGGCAGGGTGGCCGTCAGCCGACCGGGGCGGTCGTCGGCGTCGTCAATCGCAAAGAGAAGACCGGAAAGCATCGCGTGCTGTTAGGCGCTAGAGACGCACCTTGCCAGCCCCGACCCCGTGAAGGGTCAAAGGCGCGCGACCTGATCCCCGATCCGGTCGAGCAACTGCGAGTCCGGGCTTTCCAGTTCCGCCGCCTGCGCCGCCAGGGTCATCAGCGGCAAAGCGTTGACGCTCGCCGCCAACCCCTTCAGCCGCAAGGCCGCCTCGCGCCATTCGCCAGCGTCCTCGGCCATATGCATGGCCTCCATCGCACGGGTCACGCCCTCCACAAAGGCGCGGCGCAATTCCTGGATCACGGCCGGTTCGTCACCCGCCACCGCCGCCAGGGCAGAATCGATCGTTCCGTGCTCGTAGGTCATTGCCCTCACTTAAACCCGAACCGGGGTTGCACGGAATAGCGCAATTCGCTTTCTGCCATCGGCAAACGTGATAAACCGGCCCATTGTGACACGGGGGCCCAGATGATCGTCGATATGCGCGCAGAGCGTCAGGACAGGTCGGACATGCCGAACGCAGAGGCGGATATGCAAGATTATACCGTCCAGCCCCCGACCCAAGAAGCCCCGTCCGCCCCGCCTGCCGCCGATCCCCCATCCTTCGGCGTCTGGCTGGACGAAGGCACCGCCCTGGTCGAGCAGGAGGAGCCCTCGCCTGCACGCTGGCCTCTGATCGTCGCGATCCTGGCCTCGGTCCTGTGGGCGGCGGCCATTCTGTTCTGGGGCATCTCGGCCAGCCCGATGCTCTCACCCACGACGCTGGCCCCGCTGGGTACACTCGCACTAGCCGGGCCGATGCTGATCGCCGTCCTGTGGCTGGTCGGCCAGCGCAGCAGCCGCGCCGAGCAACGCCGCTTCGCACTCACCGCGCGCGACATGCGCGAGGAAGCGGCGGCGCTGGAGCGCGCGGTCGGCGCGATCGGACAAGCGCTATCCGCCAACCGCTTTGAGCTGTCGGCCCAGGCGATCGCCCTGTCCGAAATGGCGCAGGCCGCCGAGACGCGCTTCCGGACGATCGCGCGTGACCTGACCGACGATATCCAGATGGTCGAGGCGCATGGCCGCACGCTTGCCGATATCGCCGTGACCAGCCAGTCGAGCATGACCCAGCTGCTCGAAGCCCTGCCCCGCGCTGCGGAGGAGATCGGCGAGGCATCCGACCGGATGGCGGAGGCGGCGCGCTCGGCGCAAATCCATGCGATGGAGCTGGACGCCCAGTTCGTCGCGCTCGGTCGGCGCGGGCAGGATGCGGACACCATTGCCAGCGGTGCGGCGCTTCGCCTGGCCACCCACATCGAACAGATGGAGGAAACCAGTCGCGTCGCCGGGGTGCATCTGGAAACGGTCACCGGCAACCTCGCCACCACGATCGACGCGCTGCTCGACCGAACGGCCCAGGCCATCGACCAGTCGCGCCTGGGCTTCGCGACCCAGGGCGAGGAGATGCTGGCGATGATCGCGGCGAACCAGGCGGCGCTCGACGGGGCGGCGCGCGACAGTGCCGATGCGCTGGCCGAAAGGCTGACGACGGTGGACGGCGCCGTCGCCCGGCTGACCGCCGAACTGGAGGCGCAGCGGATCGCGGGCGAGACGATGATCGACACGCTCGACACAGAATTGGAGCGGGTCGAGACGCGCATCGCGGTGCTTCACACTCAGGGCACCGAAAAGTCGCAGATGCTCGCCGCCTCGATCAGCGCCTTGGGCGGGTCGGCGGATGCGATGACCGGCGCGCTGGAGGCGGGCGAGACCATGGCCAACCGCGTCATCGGCACGACCGAGACGCTGCTGATCGCACTCGATGCCGCCGCGCGCGAGATCGACGAAACGCTGCCCGAGGCGCTGGGGCGGCTCGACCAACGGATGCATGCCAGCCATGAGGTGGTGGTCGAGACCAAGCCCGAACTGCTCGCCCTGGTCGCCGCGGCCGAGAGCACGCATGAGGCGATCGAGGCGATCGCCGACGTCATCGCCGAGCAGCGCCAGACGCTGGAGACGCTGTCGGGCTCCCTGCTCGAGACCCTGTCGACCGGGCGGGCCAAGGCCGATGCGCTGGGTATGATGGTCGAGGAGACGATCGAACGCTCGCACCAGTTCGCCGACGAGGCCGCACCCAAGCTGGTCGATGCGTTGCTGCGCGTCCGCGAGACCGCTGCGACTGCCGCCGAAAAGGCGCGCGAGACGCTGGCCGACGTCATTCCCCAGGCCGCCAGCGCGCTGGAAATCGCCAGTGCCGAGGCGATGCGGCGCGCGACCGGCGATACCGTCGAGCGACAGGTTCATGCCATCGTCGATGCCACCCAGAACGCGGTCGAGGCCGCCACGCGCGCGACCGAGCGACTGGCACGGCAGGCCGACATGATCGTCGAGAAGACGACGATCGTCGAATCGCGGATCGAAGAGGCCCGGACCGAGCGCGAGGAAGCCGATCGCGACAATTTCGCCCGCCGCGCCTCGCTGCTGGTCGAATCGCTCAATTCGGCGTCGATCGACATCGCCAAAATCTATGCCCCCGAAGTCACCGACAGCGCCTGGGCCGCCTATCTGAAGGGGGATCGCGGCGTCTTCACCCGGCGTGCGGTGCGTATCCTCGACTCGCACCAGGCGCGGGGCATCGCCGATCTGTATGACGAGGATCCCAAGTTCCGCGACCATGTGAACCGCTATATCCATGACTTCGAAGCGATGCTGCGCGGCGTGCTGGCCCAGCGTGACGGATCGCCGCTGGGCGTCACGTTGCTGTCGTCGGATATGGGCAAGCTCTATGTCGCGCTTGCGCAGGCCATCGAGCGGCTGCGTTAACGGAGGTCGAGACGTGGCGGTCGAGCGTTGCTCCAACCGCCCTTCCGCCTGATCGACGTCGCAGGCTACGCCCCTCAACCGTTCAGCGCATAGACCCGCAACCGGTGCCCATCGGGATCCAGCGCCACGAAGCTCCGCCCGAACGGACGATCATTGGGCGGCATCAACATCGTCACCCCCTTGGCCAGCCAATCCGCATGACACGCATCCACGCCGTCATGGTCCCGCCGGAACCCCAGCTCGATGACACCCGATGCCCCCTCCGCCGGGGGATCGATCACGTCGCGACGCCACAGGCCCAGCGTCGTACCCGAATCGAGGGCGAACAGGGTGAAGGCCTCACCTGCATCGACCGGGTCGCGCTGCAACACGCTGCGATAAAAGTCGGTGCTGACGTGCATATCGGCGATGTGCAGCAGGATGGTGGTCGTCGGGCAGGTCATGGCAAAGCTCCTTCGTTCGAGAGGAGGTCCGCCTATCCGACGGCTGCGTCAGTTTCCGTCAGCAGGAAACGCTCCTGCGGAATGCCCGCCGCTTCGCGCCATTCGCGCAGCAGGACGGCGCGGCGACGCGGATAACGCTTCGGCAGGGGGCGCACGGTAACGATGCGGTCGATACGGAAGGTACGATAATCGCCGCGCAACTCGCACCAGCCGAGCAGCACATCGGCCCGGTCGAACAGCGCGATCGCGAACGGCCAGATGGTCCGCTCCGATGCTTCACCCTGTGCGTCGCGGTAGACGAGCGACAAACGCCGCTCGTTCCGGATCGCTGCCCGCAGAGGTGCCGGATCGACCGCCCCCTCATAGGCTTCCGACCTCGGGCCGATGAACAGCGCCGTATCGCGCATCGCCTCGGCCTGTTCGGGGGTCATCGCGCGCATGATCCGCGCCGCAGCACTGCGTGCGGCCTGCCCCATTGCCGGGTCCGCCCGCTCGGCGACCCAGCGAGCCCCCAGGACCAGCGCCTCGACTTCCTCGACGGGGAAACTCATCGGCGGCAGCATGAAGCCGGGCTTCAGGCGATAGCCCAATCCTGCCCCGCCCTCGACATCCGCACCCATCGCCTGGAGCGTCGCGATATCGCGGTACAGCGTGCGCAGCGAAATGCCGAGCTGCTCGGCCAGATGCCGCCCGGACACGACGCCGCTCTGGCGGTGGAGCAGATGGAGCAGGTCGAACAGGCGGGATGCACGCGCCACGTCAGACGCCCCGGCTTACCCCGCTCCAGTCGAGCATGTCGGCGGTGATCCAGCCATAGACATAGTTCAGATAGAACAGGCCGAACATCACCGTCGCCACGATCGTCGTGCGCAGGAAGAAGCGCCCGATCAGGAAGACATGCGGCGCGCTCTCGGCGGTGCCGGGAATATGCTCGCCCCCCGCCTCGTGCGTGGTCCTGACCCCGAAGGGCAGGACCAGGAACACGGCGAGGAACCAGAACAGGACGTAGATCGCGAGGGCCGACGTCCAGTGCATGGTCTTAGCCCTCGATCAGCAGGACATCGACGATCGGCTTCTTGCCGGTCCACCGCGTCGCGACCTTGCGCACCGACAGGCGAATATCCTCGCGCAGCTTGTCGGTCGCGCGGCGTGGGCCGTCGACCGCCTTGGCCGCCGCCGCCACCGCCTCGGCGATGAAGGCGTCACGCTCGTCCTCGACGGGCACACCCTGTACGCGGATCTGCGGGCTGCCGACCAGCCGCCCCTTGGCGACCGCGACGCCGACCGAGATCTGACCGTTGATCGCCAACTTGCGCCGCTCGTTCATCGTCGAGCCGTCCGACGGCAGGATGACGTCACCGTCCAGCACCAGTCGACCGACCGGCACATTGCCGATCTTGGTGGCGTTGCCGGGCAGCAGGCGGACCATGTCGCCGTCCGACTGGACGATGGTCTGCGGCACGCCCTGCGTCGTCGCGAAGCGGGCATGCTCCATCATGTGCCGCATCTCGCCGTGAACGGGCATCAGCGTGCGGGGGCGCAGCCACTTGTACATCTGTGCCAATTCGGGCTGGCCCGGATGGCCCGACACATGGACATGCGCCTGACGCTCGGTGACCATGCGGACGCCCTTGCCCGCCAGGATGTTCTGGATACGGCCGACCGCCGTCTCGTTGCCCGGAATCTGGCGCGCCGAAAAGATGACGGTGTCGCCAGTGTCGAGGCGGATCGTATGGCTGCCCTCGGCGATACGGGACAGCGCGGCACGCGGCTCGCCCTGCCCGCCGGTCGCGACGATCAGCACGCGGTCCTTGGGCAGGCGCATCGCCGTCTCGGGGTCGACGACCTCGGGGAAGCCCTTGAAGTAGCCACAGGCCCGGCCGACCTTCAGGATCCGGTCGAGCGAGCGGCCGGTGACGCACAGCTTGCGCCCCGTCTCCTTGGCGACCTCACCCAGCGTCACCAGACGCGCGGCGTTGGAGGCGAAGGTGGTGACGACCACGCGCCCCTTCGCCTTGGCCACCGTCTCGGCGATGCCGGGGCGGACGCTGGCTTCCGAGCCCGAGGCTTCGGTGTTGAAGGCGTTGGTGGAGTCGCACACCAGCACGTCGACGCCCATGTCGCCGATCGACGACAGCTGCGCCGGGCTGGCGGGCTTGCCGATGACGGGGGTCTGGTCGAGCTTCCAGTCACCGGTGTGGAACACGCGGCCGACCGCCGTTTCGATCAGCAGCGCATTGGCTTCGGGGATCGAGTGCGACAGCGGCACGAAGGTGAAGTCGAACGGGCCGACCTCGAACGTCTTGCCCGTCTCCATCACGCGCAGCTTGACGCGGTTCGCGCTGCCCTCTTCCTCCAGCTTGCCGCGGACGAGCCCGGCGGTGAAGGCGGTCGCATAGATCGGCACGCCCAGATCTTCGGCCAGATAGGGCAGCGCGCCGATATGGTCCTCGTGACCATGGGTCAGCACGATGCCGACCAGGTCGTCCAGCCGGTCCTCGATGAAGCTCAGATCAGGCAGGATCACATCGATGCCGGGATAGGCCGGATCGGCGAAGGTGATGCCGCAATCGACCATCACCCACTTACCTTCGGTGCCGTACAGGTTCACGTTCATGCCGATTTCGCCCGATCCACCGAGCGCGCAGAACAGCAATTCTTTCTTGGGAGTCATTCACTTCCTGACAATGGACGCCCACCCCGCTGAAAGCGGGTTCGGGGCGATGGGGGTGCGCCGGTCAGGGCGCGGTCATTTCTTCGCGGACCCCGGCGCCCAGCGCTATCTCGCGGGCTGCCTGGTCCGAAACTCGTCATGTGATATGGGCGCGTTCCCACAGGATCGCCAGCCCCTGAATGGTCAGGTCGGGCTCGATATGATCGAAAACATCGGTATGCGGCGACAAAAGCGCCGCCAATCCGCCGGTTGCCAGCACCTTGACCGGCCGGCCGACCTCGGCCTTCAGCCGCGCCACCAGCCCCTCGATCATCGCGACATAGCCCCAGAAGATGCCGATATGCATCTGGTCGACCGTGTTGCGGCCGATCACGCTCCGGCTTTCCGGTGCCTCGATGGCGATACGCGGCAGCTTGGCCGCAGCGGTCACCAGCGCGTCGAGCGACAGGTTGATGCCGGGTGCGATGATCCCGCCCTTATACGCCCCGTGATAGTCGCTGATGTCGAGGGTCGTCGCCGTGCCGAAATCGATGGTGATCAGATCGCCGGGATGAAGCTCGTGCGCCGCGATCGTGTTGACCGCGCGGTCCGCGCCCAGCGAGGCGGGTTCGTCGACGTCGATCGCGATCCCCCATTCCACCGGCGCGCGGCCTGCGATCAGCGGCTCGACCTTGAAATATTTCTGCGCCAGCACCTGAAGATTGTGGAGCGCGCGCGGCACGACGGTAGCGATGATGACGCCGGTCACATCGTCGCGCGCATAGCCTTCCAGCGCCAGCAACTGGCTGAGCCATACCGCATATTCGTCGCCGGTGCGGCGCGGATCGGTCGCGATGCGCCAGCGCCCCTTGATCGTCCGCCCTTCGAGCAGCGCAAAGACCACGTTCGTGTTCCCGGCATCGATCGCAAGCAGCATGGGGGTCCTTCAGATCAGGAAGATATCGCCGGCATGGATGACATGGCCGGAGCCGTCCGCCAAGCCGAGCCTGAGCGCGCCGTCGCTCGCCAAGCCGTCAAAGCTTCCGGTCAGCGCCTGCCCGTCCGGCAGTTTGGCGGTCAGAGCGGTGCCGCGCGGATGCGCCCTGGCTTCCCAGCGCGCGATAATGGGTGGCAGCCCCTGTTCACGCCAGATCGCGACCCAGCGGGTCATCGCATCGGCGAGCAACGCCTGCATCGTCTGGGGCGAGACAGTGACGCCATGATCGCCAAGCGCGGTCGTGGCGCGGTCGGATAGGTCCGGGGCCGACGCCAGGTTGATCCCCATGCCGATGACGACCGCATCACCCGTACGCTCCAACAAGATGCCCGACAATTTGGCGCCGTCGATCAACAGATCGTTCGGCCATTTCAACGCAAGGCGTGCGCCGATATCGGGAAGACAGGATCGCACCGCATCCTCGATCGCCACGGCGGCGACCAGCGCCAGCGTCGCCGCCATCGGATCACCGGGGCGCAGGCGGACCAGCGTCGATCCATAATAATTTCCGGAGGGCGAGGACCATTCCCGCCCCTGGCGTCCGCGCCCCGCCGTCTGGCGGTCGGCGCGGAGCCAAAGGCCGTCCCAATTGCCATCTTCGCCGCCTGCCTCGGCAAGCCGGCGAAGATCGGCATTGGTCGATCCCGTTTCCGGGACGTGCAGCAATCGGCTCAGAACAGCGCCCGAGCGGCTGCCAACGACCAGGCGCCCAGCAGCGGGATGGCCAGATAGCCGACCGGCGAGACGAACAGCGCCGACAGCGCGATCAGGCCGTTCTCGACGGGCTGAACGTCGCTATTGGCCCAGGCACCGGCGGGCTCGTCGAAGAACATCGTCTTGATGATGCGCAGGTAATAATAGGCACCAATCACCGAGGCGACGACACCGATCACCGCCAGCGGGAACAGCCCCGCCGCGACCGCCGCATTAAACACCGCAAACTTGGCATAGAAGCCGAGCAGCGGCGGAATGCCCGCGACCGAGAACATGAAGAAGGCCATCGCCCAGGCCAGCGCCGGACGCGTGCGCGACAGGCCCGACAGGCTGGCGATCGACTCGAGCGGATTGCCGTCCTCGTCGCGCATGCGGATGACGATCAGGAACGCACCCAGCGTCATGATGACGTAGATGGTGAGATAGGTCAGCACCGCCGCGACGCCCTGCGCCGTACCCGCCGCCAGACCGATGAGGGCAAAGCCGACATTGTTGATCGACGAATAGGCGAGCAGCCGCTTGATGTTGGTCTGCCCAATGGCCGCGACTGCGCCCAGGATGATCGATGCGAGCGCCGCGAAGGTCACGATCTGCTGCCACTGCTGCGCGGCCGAGCCCATCGCCTCGACAGCGACCCGCACCGCCAGCGCCATCGCCGCAACCTTGGGGGCCGAGGCGAAGAAGGCCGTCACCGGGGTCGGCGCGCCTTCATAGACGTCCGGCGTCCACATGTGGAACGGCACCGCCGACATCTTGAACGCCAGCCCGGCGAACACGAACACGAGGCCGAACATCAGGCCCAGCGAACGCGTACCAGCGGCGGCATCGCGACCATAGGCCAAGGCGATCTGCGCGAAGTCGGTGGACCCCGAGAAGCCGTAGACCAGCGAGATGCCGTAAAGCAGGATGCCCGAGGCCAATGCGCCGAGGACGAAATACTTCAGACCCGCTTCGGCCGAACGCCCGTCGCGACGCATGAAGCTCGCCAGCACATAAGCCGACAGGCTCTGCAGTTCGAGACCGACATAGAGCGTCAGCAGATCGCCCGCCGACACCATCATGCCCATGCCGACCGAAGAAAGCAGCATGAGGATGGGATATTCGGGACGCAGATCCTCACCCGGCGAGCGGGCGAAGAAGCGCGGCGCCATGATGATCGCCACCGCGGTCGCCAGATAGATCAGGACCTTGGCGAAACCGGCAAAGGCGTCGGCGCGGTAGAGACCGCCAAAGGCAAGACCGCCCGTGGTCGACGGACCGGCCAGCGCGACCATCGCGCCGGCCAGCACGAACACCGCCGCGATCGAAATGCCGCGCGTGGCGTTCGTCCCGCCCCAGGCGGCGACGAGCATCAGCGCGATCGCACCGAGGGTCAGCACCAGCTCGGGCAGGACCATCAAAAGGTTCAACGAATAGCTCATCAGTGCGCCTCCCCGTGCGCAGCTTGGTGCGCAGCTTGGCGCTCTGGGGCATGGGTGGTGGCAAGCGCGGGGTTACCGGCGGTCGGACGGCTGTCCGAACCCGGATTGGCCCGGTCGATCCGCTGCAACAGGACCGTGACGTCCTTGCGCATCGGCGCCAGGAAGCTCTCCGGATACACGCCCATCCACAGCGTCACCGCTGCGATCGGGGCCAGCAGCCACAATTCACGGCTCGTCAGGTCGGGCATCGCCGCCACCTCGTCCGACTTGATCTCGCCATAGGCGACCCGCCGGTAAAGATAGAGCATATAGGCCGCACCCAGGATGATGCCGGTGGTGCAGAGCAGCGCGGTCCAGGTCGACACCTGATAGGTGCCCATCAGCGACAGGAACTCGGCGACGAAGCCACTGGTGCCCGGCAGACCGATCGACGCCATGGTGAAGAACAGGAACAGCACGGCATATTTGGGCATGTTGATCGACAGCCCGCCGTAGCGCGCGATCTCACGGGTGTGCAGCCGGTCATAGATGACGCCGACGCACAGGAAGAGCGCACCCGACACCAGACCGTGGCTGAGCATCATGATCATCGCGCCTTCGATGCCCTGCTGGTTGAAGGCATAAAGGCCGATGGTCACGATCGCCATGTGCGCGACCGACGAATAGGCGATCAGCTTCTTCATGTCGGACTGCACCAGCGCGACCAGCGAGGCATAGATCACCGCCACCGCCGACAGCGCGAAGATCAGCCAGGTCAGCTGCCCGCTCGCCTCCGGGAACATCGGCAGCAGGAAGCGCAGGAAGCCATAGCCGCCCAGCTTCAGCAGCACGCCCGCCAGAATGACCGAACCCGCCGTCGGCGCCTGCACGTGCGCGTCGGGAAGCCAGGTGTGGACCGGCCACATCGGCATCTTGACCGCGAACGAGGCGAAGAAGGCGATCCACAGCCAGGTCTGGACCGAGGCCGGGAAGTCATAGGCGAGAAGCGCCGGGATCGAGGTCGTGCCCGCCGTGCGTGCCATGTAGAGCATCGCGACGAACATGAGGAGCGAGCCGAGCAGCGTGTACAGGAAGAACTTGTACGACGCGTAGATGCGGTTCGCCCCGCCCCAGATGCCGATGATCAGATACATCGGGATCAGACCGGCTTCGAAGAAGACGTAGAAGAGGAACAGGTCCTGCGCCGCGAAGGTACCGATCATCAGCACTTCGGTGAACAGGAACAGGCCCATATATTCCGGGACCCGCTTGTCGATCGCGCGCCAGCTGGCGCCGATGCAGATCGGCATCAGGAACACGCTGAGCATGATCAGCAACAGCGCGAAGCCGTCGATGCCGAGCGACCAGCCGAACGGACCGAAGATGCCGGGGGCATGTTCGACGAACTGCCACTGCGCGCCGCCCACATCGAACTGCGTCCAGAGCACGATGCCCAGAGCGAAGTCGATCAGCGTGGCGGCAAGCGCTAACATGCGCGCGCCGTTTGCGGAGAGGAAAAGGCAGGCAATCGCGGCAATGGCCGGGACCGCCAGCATGACGGAGAGGATCGGGAAGCCCTGCATCACGCGATCAACCCAAAATGGCCCAGGTGACGGCCGCGGTCAGGCCGATCAACATGACGAAGGCATAGCTGTAGAGGTATCCCGTCTGGAAGCGCGCCGCACCCTTGCTGCCGAGCTGGACGAGCCAGGCGACACCATTGGGGCCGAAGCGGTCGATCGTCTTCTCGTCGCCACGGTGCCACAGCAGCCGGCCGATCGCGAAGGCGGGGCGCACGAAGAGGAAATGGTAGATCTCGTCGAAATACCATTTGTTGAGGAGGAAGCGGTACAGGATGCGGAACTGGTCCGCGAACTTGGCCGGGAACTCCGGTGCACGGATATAGGTCAGATACGCGGTCAGCAGACCGAGCAACATCACCACCGTCGCCGACAGCTTCACCCACACCGGCACGCCGTGCATCGAGTGCATCAGATGCTCGTTGAAGGCGATCGCACCCTTCCAATAGCTCTCGCCCGCTTCCGGCTCGATGAACCAGCCATGGAAGACGAAGCCCGCCGCGATCGCGCCGATCGACAGCACGATCAGCGGGATCAGCATGACCAGCGGGCTCTCATGCGGATCATAGCCCCCCGTGCCTTCCGGCACATCGGTGTGGCCCGCGTCATGCGTATGCGGCTCGTGACCGGCATCTTCCGAATGCGCGTCGTTATGATGCGCATCGTGAGCGTGCCCATGGGCATGGTCGTCATGGCCATGGCCATGCGCGTCATGGATCGCATGCTGGATATGCTCCGACCCGGTCCAGCGCGGCTTGCCCCAGAAGGTCAGGAACATCAGGCGCCACGAATAGAAGCTGGTCAGCAGCGCGGCGATCACGCCCGCCCAGAAGGCGAAGCCCGAACCACCGGCATAGGCGACTTCGATGATCGCGTCCTTCGAGTGGAAGCCCGCGAAACCGAACGCCATCGGATTGCCGAACAGAGCCGGGATACCGACGCCGGTGATCGCCAGCGTGCCCATCATCATCGCCCAGAAGGTGAGCGGGATGTGGCGACGCAGACCGCCATAATAACGCATGTCCTGCTCATGGTGCATCGCATGGATGACCGAGCCCGCACCCAGGAACAGCAGCGCCTTGAAGAAAGCGTGCGTGAAGAGGTGGAACATCGCCGCGCCATACGCGCCGACACCCGCGGCAAAGAACATGTAACCGAGCTGCGAGCAGGTCGAATAGGCGATGACGCGCTTGATGTCGGTCTGCACCGTGCCGACGGTTGCGGCGAAGAAGCAGGTGCAGGCCCCGATCACCGTGATGACACCCAGAGCGGTCGGCGACGTTTCGAACATCGGCGACAGGCGGCATACCATGAACACGCCAGCGGTCACCATCGTCGCCGCGTGGATCAGCGCCGACACCGGGGTCGGGCCTTCCATCGCGTCCGGCAGCCAGGTGTGGAGGCCGAGCTGCGCCGACTTGCCCATCGCGCCGACGAACAGCAGCAGGCAAAGCACGGTCATCGTATCGAAACGATAGCCCAGGAAGCCGATGGTCGAGCCCGCCATGCCGGGGGCCGCCGCCAGGATCGCCGGGATCGAAACGGTCCCGAACACCAGGAAGGTGCCGAAGATGCCGAGCATGAAGCCGAGGTCGCCGACGCGGTTGACGACGAACGCCTTGATCGCGGCCGCATTGGCCGAGGGCTTACGGAACCAGAAGCCGATCAGCAGGTAGGACGCGAGACCCACGCCTTCCCAGCCGAAGAACATCTGGACCAGATTGTCCGCCGTCACGAGCATCAGCATCGCGAAGGTGAAGAGGCAGAGATAGGCGAAGAAGCGCGGCTGATCCGGCTCCTCGCTCATATAGCCCCAGCTATAGAGGTGGACGAGCGCCGAGACGCTGGTGATGACCACCAGCATGATCGCGGTCAGCGAATCGACGCGCAGCGCCCAGTCGACCGACATGGTGCCGCTGGTGATCCAGTGGAGCACCGGCGTGACGGTCGCGACATTGGCGCCCGACAGATAGCCGATGAAGATCGGCCATGAGAGGGCACAGGAAATGAACAGCGCGCCGGTCGTGACGACCTTGGCGGGCACGTTCCCGATGGCCTTGTTGCCGAACCCCGCAATGGCGGCGGCCAGCAACGGCAGGAAGACGATAGCGAGGATCAACCCGATTACCCCTTCATCCGGTTGACATCGTCGACCGCGATGGTGCCGCGGCCACGGAAATAGATGACCAGGATCGCCAGACCGATCGCCGATTCACCGGCGGCCACGGTCAGCACGAACATGGCGAAGACCTGACCCACCAGATCCTGAAGCGCGGCCGAGAAGGCGACGAGGTTCAGGTTCACGGCGAGCAGGATGAGCTCGATCGCCATGAGGATGACGATCAGGTTCTTCCGATTGAGGAAGATACCCAGCACCCCCATGGTGAACAGGATCGCTGCAACGACCAGATAATGGACGAGACCGATCGTCACAGTTCCACCCCCTGCCCGATGGGCTGATTGATGTTGCGGATCGCCTCATGCGGCTGACGCGCATTCTGCTTGGCGATGTTCTGCGGACGGACACCGCCGCGCTTGCGATGCGTGAGCACGATCGCGCCTATCATCGCGACGAGCAGGACCAGGCCCGCACCCTCGAAGATGAACAGATAGCGCGTGTACAGCAGGTTGCCGATCGCCTGGATGTTGGACACTTCCGGCGCGATCGGGGCCGCACGGGCCGCCAGCTGCACGCCGCCGACGCTCCACGCCTGGAAGGCGATGATGACCTCGGCCAGCAGGGCGACGGCGAGTGCCAGGCCCAGCGGCAGATAGCGCGCAAAGCCCGCCCGCATCGCCGCGACCTCGATATCAAGCATCATGACGACGAAGAGGAACAAGACCGCGACCGCGCCCACATAGACGATGACGAGCAGCATCGCGATGAACTCGGCCCCGCACAGCACCATGAGGCCCGCGGCGTTGAAGAACGCCAGGATCAGCCACATGACCGAGTGCACCGGATTGCGCGACGCGATCGTGAGCCCTGCGGACACGATCACCACGGTCGCGAAAATATAGAAGGCGATAGCCTGTATCACTGCCTGTCAGGCCCCTTTTCTGTCCGCCCCGAACCGTTGGTCGCGGGCTTTAACGGTACGGCGCATCGGCGGCAAGGTTCGCCGCGATCGCGCTTTCCCAGCGGTCACCGTTATCGAGCAACTTCGACTTGTCGTAGATCAGCTCTTCGCGGGTCTCGGTCGAAAATTCGAAGTTCGGACCCTCGACGATGGCATCGACCGGGCAAGCCTCCTGGCACAGCCCGCAATAGATGCACTTGGTCATGTCGATGTCGTAGCGCGTCGTGCGGCGGCTGCCGTCGTCGCGGGGTTCCGCCTCGATCGTGATCGCCTGGGCGGGGCAGATCGCCTCGCACAGCTTGCACGCGATGCACCGCTCCTCGCCATTTGGATAGCGACGCAGCGCGTGCTCGCCCCGGAAGCGCGGAGAGATGGGGTTCTTCTCGAACGGATAGTTGATCGTCGCCTTCGGCTTGAAGAAGTAGCGAAGGGTCAGCGCATGGCCCTTCACGAACTCCCACAGCGTAAAAGCCTTGACGTACTGAGCGACGCTCATGCCGGAACTCCCACGCGCGCATACATCAGCACGCCAGACACCAAGAATACCCAGAACAGCGACACCGGCAGGAACACCTTCCAGCCCAGCCGCATCAGCTGGTCGTACCGGTAACGCGGTACGGTCGCCTTCACCCAGGAAAACACGAAGAAGAAGAAGCACATCTTCAGCAGCAGCCAGACGATGCCCGGCACGACATAGAGCGGCGCCCAGTCGAACGGCGGCAGATAGCCACCCCAGAACAGGATCGCGTTCAGCGCGCACATCAGGATGACGTTGGCGTATTCGCCCAGCCAGAACAGCGCGAACGACATCGAGCTGTATTCGGTCTGGTAACCCGCAACGAGCTCCGACTCCGCTTCGGTCAGATCGAACGGCGCGCGCTGCGTCTCGGCCAGCGCCGAGATGAAGAACATCACCGCCATCGGGAAGAGCAGCGGATTGAGGAAGAAGCCGTTGACCGGAATCCCCAAAACGCTCTTCTGCGCCTCGACGATGTCGGTCAGGTTGAAGCTGCCCGACCACATCACGACCGAAATCAGGATGAAGCCGATCGCGACTTCATAGGACACCATCTGCGCGGCGGCACGAAGCGCCGAGTAGAAGGGATATTTCGAGTTCGACGCCCAGCCCGACAGGATCACGCCGTACACGCCGAGCGACGAGGCCGCGAGAACGTACAGCAGGCCGACATTGATGTTGGCGACGACCACGCCCGGCTGGAACGGCACCACCGCCCACACGATCAGCGCGACCGTGAAGGTGATGATGGGCGCCAGCAGGAACAGCCCGCGATTGGCGGCTGAGGGAACGATGGTTTCTTGAAGGAAGACCTTCAGACCGTCGGCGAAGGACTGGAGCAGACCGAAGGGGCCGACCACGTTCGGACCACGGCGCAGCGCCATCGCCGCCCAGATCTTGCGGTCGACATAGATGACCATCGCGACGGCCAGCATCAGCGGCAGCGCGATCGCCAGGATCCCGACCAAAGTCGCGATCGTCCAGGCCCAGCCATAAGGAAGGCCGAGCGTCGTGTTGAAAAACGCGGTCACTCCGCTGCCTCCGCATAGGTCTCACCATGGACCAGTTCGGCCGAGCAGCGCTGCATCGTCGGGCTGGCGCGGCAGATCGCGTTGGTGAGGTAGAAGTCCTTGATCGGATAACCCTCCAGCGTGCCGGACGCGGTCGCGTTCAGCGATGGCGCGGCCCAGTCGAAGGTCACGAGGCCGACCTGGCCCAGCGCCGGAACCTCTGCGGCCATGGCGGCGCGCAGTTCGTCCAGCGTGTCGAACGGCAGGGTCTGGCCCAGCACTTCGGACAGCGCACGGAAGATCGTCCAGTCGTCGCGCGCGTCACCCGGTGCGAACACCGCACGGTCGCCGCGCTGCACTCGGCCTTCCAAATTGACCCAGGTGCCCGACTTCTCGGCAAAGGTCGCGCCCGGCAGGATGACATCGGCGTGATGCGCACCCTTGTCGCCATGATGGCCGACGAACACCTTGAAGCTGCTGCCGAACTTGGAGAAGTCCACCTCATCGGCGCCCAGAAAGAAGGCGAGCTTCGGCGCGGCCGAAACCACGTCCGCGATGCCGCCCTTCTGCGCGTAACCGAGCATCAGGCCGCCCATGCGCGCAGCCGCCATATGAACGACGTTATAGCCGTTCCAGGCCGAACCGTCCTCCAGCGTCCGCACCAGATTGAACTGGTCGACCAGCTTCAGGCTCGCGCCATGCGCACCCTTCAGCGCCCCGCCGCCGACGATCACCATCGGACGCGCGGCCTTGCCGAACAGCTCGGTGACGGCCTCGGGCAGGTTGCCCAGTGCCGACAGATCGGCCCCCAGCCACTCGACCTTGTAGGTCAGATCGGTTTCGGGGCCGATCGCGAAGACCTTGGCGCCCTTCTTGATCGCCTTGCGGATACGGGTGTTCACCAGCGGCGCTTCCCAGCGCAGGTTGGTGCCGATCAGCAGGATCGCATCGGCCTTCTCGACGCCCGCGATGGTCGTGTTGAAGTTGACTGCGGCCAGGCTGGACGTGTCGTAATCCATGCCGGTCTGACGGCCTTCGAGCAGGCTCGAACCCATCTTGGCCAGCAGAGCCTTGGCGGCGAACATCGTCTCGCAATCGACCAGATCACCGGCGATGGCGGCGACGCTCGAACCGGCGTTCACGTCGCGGATCGCGGCGAAGGCCTCGTCCCAGGTGGCGGGAACCAGCTTGCCGTCGCGGCGGATGAACGGACGGTCGAGACGACGACGGACCAGGCCGTCGATCGCGTGACGCGTCTTGTCGCTCGCCCACTCCTCGTTCACCTCGTCGTTGATGCGCGGCACGCAGCGCAGCACCTGACGACCACGGCTGTCGAGGCGGATATTGGTGCCGACCGCGTCCATCACGTCGATGGCGAGCGTCTTCTTCAGCTCCCAGGGACGCGCCTCGAACGCATAGGGCTTGGACGTCAGCGCGCCCACCGGGCACAGATCGACGACATTGCCCGACAGCTCGCTTGATACGGCCTGTTCGAGGTACGAGGTGATCTGCATGTTCTCGCCGCGATAGATCGCGCCGATTTCCTCCACGCCCGCGACCTCTTCGGCGAAGCGGACGCAGCGAGTGCACTGGATGCAGCGGGTCATGACCGTCTTGACGATCGGACCCATGTACTTCTCGGTGACGGCCCGCTTGTTCTCGTCATAGCGGCTATGGCCCTTGCCATAAGCCATGGACTGGTCCTGCAGATCGCATTCGCCGCCCTGATCGCAGATCGGGCAGTCCAGCGGATGGTTGATCAGCAGGAATTCCATCACGCCTTCGCGCGCGGCCTTCACCATCGGGGTCGTGGTGAAGATTTCCTGATTGTCCGCCGCCGGAAGCGCGCAAGACGCCTGCGGCTTGGGGGGTCCAGGCTTCACCTCGACCAGGCACATGCGGCAATTGCCCGCGATGGACAGCCGCTCATGATAGCAGAAGCGCGGGATTTCCTTGCCCGCAAGCTCGCAGGCCTGCAGCACGGTGGCGCCCTGCGGCACCTCGATCTCGACGCCGTCGACTTTGACCTTAGGCATTATTCGGCAGCTTCCATCATCGGGGCGTTGCCGCCCGTCTCGCCTTTGCGTTCGCGAATGCGGCGTTCCATCTCCGGGCGGAAGTGGCGGATCAGGCCCTGGATCGGCCAGGCCGCCGCGTCGCCGAGCGCGCAGATGGTGTGGCCTTCGACCTGCTTCGTCACCTGGAACAGCGTGTCGATCTCGGCCACATCGGCATCGCCGGTGCGCATCCGCTCCATCACGCGCCACATCCAGCCGGTGCCTTCACGGCACGGCGTGCACTGGCCGCAGCTCTCATGCTTATAGAAATAGGACAGACGGCTGATCGCGCGGACGATGTCGGTCGACTTGTCCATGACGATGACGGCCGCCGTGCCGAGCCCCGACCCGACCGCCTTCAGACCGTCGAAATCCATCGGCGCGTCCATGATCTCGGCGGCGGGCACCAACGGCACCGACGAACCGCCCGGGATCACCGCGAGCAGATTGTCCCAGCCGCCACGGATGCCGCCGCAATGCTTCTCGATCAGCTCGCGGAAGCTGATCGACATGCTTTCCTCGACCACGCAGGGGCGATCGACATGGCCGGAAATCTGGAAGAGCTTGGTGCCCTTGTTGTTCTCGCGCCCGAAGGAGGAGAACCACTCGGCCCCGCGACGCAGGATCGTCGGTGCGACCGCGATCGATTCCACGTTGTTGACCGTCGTCGGGCAGCCATAGAGCCCCGCACCCGCCGGGAAAGGCGGCTTCAGGCGCGGCTGACCCTTCTTGCCCTCCAGGCTTTCGATCATCGCGGTTTCTTCACCGCAGATGTAGGCGCCGGCCCCACGATGCACGAACACGTCGAAGTCGTAGCCCGAGCCACAGGCATTCTTGCCCAGGAAACCCCGGTTATACGCCTCGGCGACCGCCGCGAACAGCGTCTCGGCCTCACGGATATATTCGCCGCGAATATAGATATAGGCCGCCCGCGCGCGCATCGCGAAGCCCGCGACCAGCGCGCCTTCGATCAGCTTGTGCGGATCGTGGCGGATGATCTCGCGGTCCTTGCACGAACCCGGCTCGGACTCGTCGGCGTTGATGACCAGGAAGCTCGGCCGATCGGGGCGCGGTTCCTTGGGCATGAAGCTCCACTTCATGCCGGTCGGGAAACCCGCACCGCCGCGCCCGCGCAGACCCGACGCCTTGATGACGTCGATGATCTTGTCCTGGCCCAGCTCGAGCAGCGCCTTGGTATTGTCCCAATCGCCGCGCTTCATCGCCGCGTCGACGTTCCACGGCTGATAGCCGTAGAGATTGGTGAAAATGCGGTCCTTGTCAGCGAGCATTATGCGCCCCACTCCCCGCGATAGTCGTGATTGTCGCCGACCATGGCGGTCAGCGTGGTCGGACCGCCGATCGGCTCGACCGTGTGGCGACCCGGCTCCTGCGTGCCGGTCTTGGGGCTCTCGCCCCGCGCCAGCGCTTCCAGGATCGTGACCGTACGATCGTAATCCAGATCTTCGTAATTGTCGTCGTTGATCTGGACCATCGGCGCCGAGGCGCAATTGCCCATGCACTCGACCTCGGTCAGCGTGAACATGCCGTCGGGCGTGGTCTTGCCCTTGATCAGCCCCTTGTTCTTGCACGCCGCCAGCACGTCGTCCGACCCACGCAGCATGCACGGCGTCGTACCGCACACCTGCACGTGATAGCGGCCGACCGGTGCGAGGTTGAACATCGTGTAGAAGGTCGCGACCTCGTAGATGCGCATATAGGCGACACCCAGCTGGCGCGCGACGAACTCGATCACCGGCACGGGCAGCCACCCTTGCGTCTGCGTCTCCGCGCCGACCTGACGCTGGGCCAGATCGAGGAACGGGATCGAGCAGGACTGTTCGCGGCCCTTGGGATAGCGCGCGAGGATCTCGTTCGCCTTCTTCTGGTTCTCGTCGGTCCAGGCAAAATTGCCCCAGCGGGCGCGGACTTCGGCCTCGTCGGGGATGTTGGGAGCGTCAGCCATTAGCGGTCACATTCACCAAAAACGATGTCCATCGCGCCCAGGATCGCGGTCGTGTCCGCCAGCATATGGCCCTTGGACATGAATTCCATGGCCTGGAGATGGCTGAACGCGGTCGGGCGGATCTTGCAGCGATAGGGTTTGTTCGATCCGTCGGAGACGAGGTACACGCCGAATTCGCCCTTAGGGCTTTCGGTCGCGACATACACCTCACCGGCGGGGACGTGATACCCTTCGGTATAGAGCTTAAAGTGGTGGATCAGCGCTTCCATCGAGCGCTTCATCTCACCGCGCTTGGGCGGCGTGACCTTGCGGTCGGTCGCCATCACCGGACCTTCGGGCATCTGCGCCAGGCACTGCTTCATGATCCGGGCCGACTGGCGCACTTCCTCGACGCGCACCATGAACCGGTCATAGCAGTCGCCGCTCGTACCCACCGGCACGTCGAAGTCCACCTTGTCATAGGCGTCATAGGGCTGCGACTTGCGCAGGTCCCACGGAATGCCCGAGCCACGGATCATCGGGCCGGAGAAGCCCCACTTGATCGCGTCTTCGCGGTTCACCACCGCGATGTCGACATTGCGCTGCTTGAAGATGCGGTTGTTCGCCACCAGGCTGATCGCGTCCTCGAACAGGCGCGGCAGACGGGTGTCGAGCCAATCGGCGATATCGGTCAGCAGCTTGAGCGGCACGTCCTGGTGGACGCCGCCGACGCGGAAGTAATTCGCGTGCATGCGCGCGCCCGAGGCCCGCTCGTAGAAGTTCATGCAGTCTTCGCGAATTTCGAACAGCCACAGGTTCGGCGTCATCGCGCCGACGTCCATGACGTGGCTGCCGATGTTGAGCATGTGGTTCGAGATACGCGTCAGCTCGGCGAAGAACGTCCGCAGATATTGCGCGCGCAGCGGCACTTCGAGGTCGAGCAGCTTCTCGACCGCCAGCACGAAGCTATGCTCCATGCACATCGGCGAGCAATAGTCGAGCCGGTCGAAATAGGGCAGCGCCTGCGAATAGGTCTTGTACTCGATCAGCTTCTCGGTGCCGCGATGCAGCAGGCCGACATGCGGATCGACGCGCTCGACGATCTCGCCGTCCAGCTCCATGACGAGGCGAAGCACCCCGTGCGCCGCCGGATGCTGCGGGCCGAAGTTGATCGTATAGTTCTGGATCGACACGTCGCCCGTGGTCGGGTCAACGGCGTCCGTCTTGTGGAGCAGTTCGTCGACGTAGTCGCTCACTGATTTTGTCCTCCGCCCTTGCCCGGCACGACGTCCGGGTCCTGGGGCTTACCTTCAGCCTTGTTGCCCGGATGCGGTTCACCCGCGCCCGTCTGCTTGGGGCTTTCGGTGGTCTTGGTCTCGGGCGCGTTGGCGGCGACGGTCTTGTCCGGCGCGGCATCGGCCTTCTTCACCGCGTCCGCGCTGGCCGGGGTCTGCGCGCCCTTGCCCTGCGGCTGCGAGCCCTTCTCGTCGCCCGGAAGGACATATTCGGCACCTTCCCACGGGCTCTGGAAGTCGAAGTTGCGGAAGTCCTGCGCCAGCTTCACCGGCTCATAGATGACGCGCTTTTCCTCTTCCGAATACCGCAGCTCGGTATAGCCGGTCAGCGGGAAGTCCTTGCGCAGCGGGTGGCCGCGGAAGCCATAGTCGGTCAGGATGCGACGCAGGTCGCTATTGCCCGAGAACAGCACGCCGTACAGGTCATAGACCTCACGCTCCAGCCAGCCCGCGACCGGCCACAGCCCGGTCACCGACGGAACCGGCTTGTCCTCGTCGGTCGAGACATGGACGTGCAGGCGGTGGTTGCGGGTCAGCGACAACAGGCAATAGACCACCTCGAAACGCTCGTCGCGCTCGGGGTAATCGACGCCGGCGATCTCCATCAACTGCTGATATTCCAGCCCCTTGGTGTCGCGCAGCGCGATCATCGCCGGGACCAGGTTCGCACGGTCGACGACCAGAGCGACTTCGCCGACATGCTCGCGCGCGTCGAGCAGCCAGGGGCCGAGCGCGGCGCGGGCCGCATCGATCACGCCGTCATTGGCGGCATAACGGGGAGCAGGCGCCCTCACCGTTCGATGCTCCCGGCGCGGCGGATCTTCCGCTGCAGCTGCATCACGCCGTACAGCAGCGCTTCGGCGGTCGGCGGACAGCCGGGGACATAGATGTCCACGGGCACGATCCGGTCACAGCCGCGCACCACCGAATAGCTGTAGTGATAGTAGCCGCCGCCATTGGCGCAGCTGCCCATCGAGATGACGTATTTCGGGTTCGACATCTGGTCGTACACACGACGCAGCGCCGGGGCCATCTTGTTGCACAGCGTACCCGCGACGATCATCACGTCCGACTGGCGCGGCGACGCGCGCGGCGCCGCACCGAAGCGCTCCAGATCGTAACGCGGCATGTTCACGTGGATCATCTCCACCGCGCAGCATGCCAGACCGAAGGTCATCCACCAGAGCGAGCCGGTGCGCGCCCATTGGAACAGTTCCTCGGTCGAGGTGACGAGGAAGCCCTTGTCGGTCAGCTCACCGTTGAGCCCGTCGAAAAAGCCCTGATCGGGCTGAATGACGGCCTGGCCATCATGGGCGAGTCCGCCATGGGCCTGCGGCTTGAACTCAACCGGACCGGAGTGAAGATTTACTCCCAATCCAACGCTCCCTTCTTCCACGCATAGACGAGACCCAGCGCGAGCTCGCCGATGAAGATCATCATCGAAAACCAGGCGGTCCAGCCGAGGCTGAAGACACTGACCGCCCAGGGGTACAGAAACGCCGCTTCCAGATCGAAGATGATGAACAGGATGGCGACGAGGTAGAAACGCACGTCGAACTGGCTGCGCGGGTCTTCGAACGCGGGGAAGCCGCATTCATATTCGGACAGCTTCTGCTCGTTGGGCTTATGGGCACCGGTCAGGCGCGCCACAAGCATCGGCAGAAACACGAAGGCCGTCGACAGAACCAGGGCAACGCCCAGGAACAGGAGGATCGGCAGATATTGCGACAGATCGACCAAGTTTTTCTCTCGCAGATGCGGAACTGGATGCGATGGCTTTAGGCCGATGGGTCGGCCGGAGCAAGCCAGCGAAGGCATGAGAATGAATCGCAAGTGAACGTCGCCACCCGCCGTCATCCTCGGATTTTTACATGGTAATCCAGTGGCTTGAACGCAAGAGGCGAGCCCCCTTGCGTTCAAATCCCACCAAATTCTTAACGCAGCGCGTTGGCCAGCAGCTTGTGCAGCTTGGAATGCAGGCCCTCGTTCGCCGCCAGATACTCGCCACGGTCGAGCGACTTGTCGCTGCCGCGGAAATCGCTGACGAAACCGCCCGCTTCTCGCACCAGCAGCATGCCCGCCGCCGCGTCCCACGGCTTCAGGCCCGACTCCCAGAAACCGTCATAACGGCCCGCCGCGACCCAGGCGAGGTCGAGCGCGGCCGAGCCGAAGCGGCGGATCCCGGCGACCTGCGGGGCGATCGCACCAAAAATGCGGCTCCACTGGACGAAATCGCCATGACCCAGGAACGGGATGCCGGTGGCGATCAGCGCCTCCGACAGATCGCGGCGCGACGAGACGCGCAGGCGCCCGTCCTGCAACCACGCGCCCCGGCCCTTTTCGGCCCAGAAGCTCTCATCGGTCAGCGGCTGATAGATCAGGCCGGTCGTCACTTCGCGCTTGCCGTTCGCCAGCGGCTCCTCGACCGCGATCGAGATGGCGAAGTGCGGGATGCCGTGCAGAAAGTTCGACGTGCCGTCGAGCGGGTCGATGATGAAGCGCGGCTTGGACGGATCGCCCTTGATCTCGCCGCCCTCCTCCATGAGGAAGTTCCAGTCGGGACGCGCCTTCTTCAGTTCCTCGAAGACGGTTTCCTCGGCACGCTTGTCGGCCATCGACACGAAGTCGGCGGGCCCCTTGCGGCTGACCTGGAGGTGCTGGACCTCGTTGAAGTCGCGGCGCAGACGCGGGGCGGCCTTGCGCGCGGCGCGTTCCATGATGGTGAGAAGCCCGGAGTGCGAGGCCATGATCGTCCTTTCGATCGCGCCGCTGCTTGCCCAGGGCGCTCCAATTGAAAAGGCCCGCCGCGAACGACGGGCCGGTACGGCGGATGACGGGGTCGCGCTCAGGTCGCGCCGGTCATCCGCCGATCGTGATTAGTCCGCGCGGCGGACGTAGGTCTGTTCGTACACGTCGACGACGATGCGCGTGCCCGACGCGATGTGCGGCGGCACCATCACGCGGACGCCATTGTCGAGAATGGCGGGCTTGTACGAGGACGAGGCGGTCTGCCCCTTCACCACGGCGTCGGCCTCGACGATGGTGGCTTCGATCTGGTCGGGAAGCTGGACCGAGATCGGCTTTTCCTCGTGCAGTTCCATCACGACGTCCATGCCGTCCTGCAGGAACGCGGCAGCATCGCCCAGCAGGTCGCGCGGCAGCGTGATCTGCTCATAGCTTTCCTTGTCCATGAAGGTCAGGTCGTCGCCTTCGGCAAACAGGAACTGGAAGTCCTTGGTATCCAGGCGGACGCGCTCGACCGTCTCGGCGGAGCGGAAGCGGACGTTCGTCTTGCGGCCGTCGATGAGGTTCTTCATCTCGACCTGCATATACGCACCGCCCTTGCCGGGCTGGGTGTGCTGAATCTTCACGGCGCGCCAGATGCCGCCTTCATACTCGATGATGTTGCCGGGACGAATGTCCACGCCGCTGATCTTCATGGGTCTTCAACCTGCTGGAAAGAGCGAAGGATACCGGTGCGACCAACGCGACCCGGCGTCCTGTGTCGGCCGCTTTAACGCGAAGCGGTCTTTCCGGCAAGCAGCGGATAGGGGTCGACCGGCTCGCCCTGATACCAGCGATCCCCGGCGCGCATCCAGCTGACCGCGAAATGCAGATGCGTATTGCCCGTGCCCGCATTGCCGCTGTCGCCGACATAACCGACGAGCTGGCCCTGACGGATCTGCTGCCCTTCGGCCAGGCCCGGCGCATAGCCCTTCAGATGCGCATAATAGAGCATCCAGCGGCGATCGGGCGAGCGGATATAAACGGTATGACCGCCGCGATCGCTGTCGAAGAGCTTTTCGACCGTACCGGACAGCGCGGCGACGACCGGTGTTCCGCCCGGCGCCATCAGGTCGAGCCCCTGATGCTTGCGCTGGCCACCCTCGCGCGGATCGCCCCAGTCGTGACGCAGCGAGGAGACCGGATAATTGGCGATCGGCATGGCCAGCGATGCCGAACTGCCTGCCGCCGCCTGTCTGGCCGGTGCCGCGACATCGGGCACGACGACTTCGCCGGGCCCGAAGGACAGCATCGACAGGAAACCGCCGACCGCAACCACGATCAGGCCCAGCATCACCCAACCGAAACGCGACAGCGGCCCCCTGCCCCCGCCACGCCTCATCGCGTCGGCACCGATGGCGCGCTGACCGCCGCCTGTCGTGACAGATTGCCGTGCAGCCCGTCCGATGCCGGATGGGTGCCGACCGCCACCAGCGCCATGGCCACGCCGCCGACAAGGGCGATTGCCAGTCTCTTCACGCCCGCTCCTTAACCCGTGGATCGATCACAGATTAAACGCGGCCGCCCGGCGCTTGTTTCCTAAGCGGAACGGATAGGCCGGGGAAAGGCTCAGCCGAGCAGCTCGGCAAAGGCCTTGATCGCCGCCGCCTCGTCGCCGTTCCACACCGCACCCGACACCGCCAGAAAGTCCGCCCCCGCCTTGACCAGCGGCGCGGCGTTGGCCGGCGTGATCCCACCGATCGCGACGCAGGGCAGCTCGAACAGGGCCGACCACCAGGACAGAACGACAGGCTCGGGCCGATGCTTGGTTTCCTTGGTGGTGGTCGGGTAGAAGGCACCGAACGCGACATAGTCCGCGCCCGCCTCGCCCGCTTCCATCGCGAGGTGGCGGCTGTCGTGGCAGGTCACGCCGATCTGCACCGTCGGGCCGAGCACGTCGCGCGCCTCGCGGGCGTCGCCGTCCTCCTGCCCCAGATGCACACCGTCCGCGCCCAGCCGCTTGGCCAGGCTGATGCTATCATTGACGATGAAGGCGACTTCGCGGTCGGCGCAGATACGCTGGAGCGGCTCGGCCAGCTTGGCGGCGGCGTGCTGGTCCATGTCCTTGACGCGGAACTGGAAGGCCGCGACCGGTCCGGCATCGAGCGCGCGCGCCAGACGGTCGGCGAAACCGCCGGTCACATCGAGCGGCGAGATCAGGTAAAGCTGGCAGGGCGGGCGCCGCACGTCGCGGGTAAAGGCTGCCGCGAAATTGGGGTCGAGCGGGCCGAGGGGATCGTCATCAAGCGTCATGGCCCCTCCCCTAGCGCCTGACGCGGCCTCCGTCACCTATGGCGAGCGGATAAGGAATGGGCGTCCCGGTTCCCCAACCAGAACGCCCAACCCTAGCAAGAACTTATTCTTCGTTCTTGTAGATCGCGATCAGCTTGTCGAGCATCGCCAGCGCCTCGTCACGCGGACGCTGGAAGGTATTGCGGCCGATGATCGAGCCGTTGCCGCCACCGTCACGAATGTCGCGCGCGTCCTGATAGACGGCATCGGCCCCCTTGGCCGCGCCGCCCGAGAACACGACGATACGGC
Source organism: Sphingomonas sp. Xoc002 (assembly GCF_050408055.1). Taxonomy (NCBI): domain Bacteria; kingdom Pseudomonadati; phylum Pseudomonadota; class Alphaproteobacteria; order Sphingomonadales; family Sphingomonadaceae; genus Sphingomonas; species Sphingomonas sp. Xoc002. The sequence goes on from NZ_CP191175.1 coordinate 2,435,999, forward strand.
GGCCCGCGAAGCTGGACTGCACCACATGGCGCACCCGGTCGGCCTGGTTCGACCAGTCGGTGCCCTCATAGACCTTCTTGGCCTCGGCCTGTTCGATATGGTCGCTGGGCAGCTTCACCTTGATGATGTGCGCGCCGAGCAGCGCAGCCATGTGCGCGGCATAGGCGCCGACGTCGAGCGCCAGCTCGCCGTCCTTGGTCAGCTTGCCGCCGCGCGGATAGCTCCAGATGACGGTGGCGAGCCCCGCCTCGCGCGCTTCGGCCGACAGGATCGCAATCTGGTCCATCGCGTCGAAAATGCCGTCCGAGCCCGGATAAATGGTAAAGCCGATCGCCGCGCAGCCCAGCCGCACCGCATCCTGCACGCTGCCCGTCACGGCCTGCGTGATCGAGGTGCCCCAGCTGTTCGAGCTGTTGATCTTCAGGATGGTCGGGATTTGGCCCGCAAAGGTGTCGGCCCCGGCCTCCAGCATGCCCAGCGGCGCGGCATAGGCCGACAGCCCGGCGTCGATCGCCAGCTGGAAATGGTAATGCGGGTCATAGGCGGGCGGGTTGACCGCGAAGCTGCGTGCCGGGCCGTGCTCGAACCCCTGGTCGACGGGCAGGATGATCAGCTTGCCGGTGCCGCCCAGCTTGCCCTGCATCAGGATGCGGGCCAGGTTCGCCTTCACCGCGGCGGGCGTGCCTTCATATTTGTCGAGAATGGCCTTCACGGTCGGGGTCATCATGTCTCTCCAGATTGGTGTCGGGCTATAAAGGGGTCAGAGCATCAGCCAGCGGCGCAGCGCCTGATCGACCTGCTCCATCCGGGTGGGGGAAGCATGGCCGATGACTTTGACGATATGATTGCGGGGGATGGACAGGATCTTGTCCACCTGCACCTCGCACTCGACGGTCAGGCCGGTATGCTCGCGCGGGGAAAAAGCGACGCGGAACAGCGCCTCGCCACCGACGACCGAGGTCATCGGGCAGACGGTGATGGTGTTGTGCGTCTCGTTATAAAGGTCCGACTGGACGACCAGGAACGGGCGGTGGTCTTCACCCTCGCCCGTCGTCGCCAGCACGATGGCGGCGTGCGAAATCGTCACGCCGCATCCTCCTTGGCCAGCCTGTTCCAGAAGGCGAAATCCTCGGGCGTGTCGCGCTTCGACGCGCGGGTCGACTGGCGGCGCGCCTCGCGGCGATAGGCCTCGTCATGCAGGTCGACATAGCGACGCACGGCCTCACGGGCAATGTCGCTCTTGCTACGCCCCTGGGTGCGCGCGACAGCCGCCAGCCGCTCTTCCAATTCGGTATCGAGGCGGACGCCGAGCATTGCCACTTCCTTCGTTTAACGCGTTTAACCTAGCAAGTCCGGCGCGGCGGATCAAGCGGCTGCCTGACCAATTTCGACGCCCATGAAAAAACCCCGCCGCCCGGAAGGCGACGGGGTGATTGTCACGCCGAATGGACCGAGCGTCAGGCGGTCAGCGCGGCGACGCCGGGCAGGTCCTGCCCTTCCATCCATTCCAGGAACGCGCCGCCCGCCGTCGAGACGAAGGTGAACTGCGTGCCCACGCCCGCCTGGTTGAGCGCGGCAACGGTATCGCCGCCGCCCGCGACCGAGACGAGGCTGCCGTCCTGGGTCAGCGCCGCCGCCGTCTTGGCGAGCGCGACGGTCGCCATGTCGAAGGGCGGCGTCTCGAACGCGCCCAGCGGGCCGTTCCAGACCAGCGTACGACAGTTCTTCAGTACATCGCCCAGCGCCTCGACGGCATTGGGGCCGAGGTCGAGGATCATCTCGTCACCGGCGACTTCGTGGACGTTGACGGTGCGCGTCTCGGGGTTCGGCTTGAACTCCTTGGCGACTACGACGTCGTACGGCAGGTGGACCGTGCAGCCCGCCTTGTCGGCGGCGTCGAGAATCTCCTCGGCGGTGCCGGTCAGGTCATGCTCGCACAGCGACTTGCCCACATCAACCCCGCGCGCGGCGAGGAAGGTGTTGGCCATGCCGCCGCCGATGATGAGGTGATCGACCTTGCCGACCAGATGCTTGAGCACGGCGAGCTTGGTCGAGACCTTGGCGCCGCCGACCACGGCTGCGACCGGATGCTCGGGATTGCCGAGCGCCTTTTCCAGCGCGTCGAGTTCGGCTTCCATCGCCCGGCCAGCGAACGCCGGGAGGGCGCGTGCCAGACCCTCGGTCGAGACATGGGCGCGGTGCGCGGCCGAGAAGGCGTCGTTGACGTACAGGTCGCCCAGCTTGGCGATCCGTGCCGCCAGTTCCGGATCGTTCTTTTCCTCGCCCGCATGGAAGCGGGTGTTTTCCAGGATCGCGATATCGCCGGGGTTCAGCGTCGCGACGGCGGCCTCCGCCGCCTCGCCTGCCACATCGTCGATGAAGCGGACCGGACGGCCCAGCACGTCGCTGTACGGCTGGGTCAGCATCGCCAGCGAGAATTCGGGGTTACGCTGCCCCTTGGGGCGGCCGAAATGGGCGAGGATCAGGACGATCGCGCCCTTGTCGGCCAGTTCGGTCACGGTCGCGATCGTGGCGCGCAGGCGGGTGTCGTCGGTGACGCGGCCATCGGCCATCGGCACGTTCAGATCCTCGCGGACCAGCACGCGCTTGCCCTGGACATCGCCCATATCGTCGAGCGTCTTGAAGGCCTTGGTCATGATTCCTCGATCCTGATGTTATCGCCGATACGGATCGTGCCGCCCTCGATCACGCGGGTACATACACCGCCGCGCCAGTCGGGGGTCAGGGCCGCCTGCAATCCGTCGGCGATCGCGTCCATGCGGTGGCATGGATCGCATTCCATGGTGATTTGGAGAAGGACAGTCCCGACACGCAGCCGGGTGCCCGGAATTTGGGGAAGGTCGAAATCCTCGACCAGCAGGTTCGCACGGCGCTCCTGCCAGGGGATGTCACGGCCGATCTCGGCCAGCGCGGCGTCCCAGTCGGCGCGCTCGATCAGCGTGACCTGCCGACGCCCGCGACCGCCGGGCTTGATCCGCCCGCGCACATCGCCTTCCACGCCGCCTTCCAGGGTGACGATGGCGGTGTCGATCACCTCCATCGGCCCCTTCGGCACGGCATGGCGGGCGATGCCGGCCAGACGCCCGGTCATCGCCCGCCCGTCGCTCATCAGAGGAACTTCGCCATCGCGGTCGCGGTGTCGACCATGCGGTTCGAGAAGCCCCATTCATTGTCGTACCAGGACACGACGCGCACCAGCTTGCCGTCGATCACCGCCGTCTCCAGGCTGTCGACGGTCGAGGACTGCGGCGAGTGCATCAGGTCGATCGAGACGAGCGGCTCGTCGGTATAGACCAGCACGCCCTTCAGCGCCTCGCTCTCCGACGCGGCCTTCAGGATCGCGTTGACCTCTTCCTTGGTCGTGTCGCGCGCGGGCGTGAAGGTCAGGTCGACCAGGCTGACGTCGGGGGTCGGCACGCGGATGGCCGAGCCGTCCAGCTTGCCCTTCAGCTCGGGCAGAACCTCGCCCACCGCGCGGGCGGCACCCGTGGTGGTCGGGATCATCGACATGGCGGCGGCGCGGGCGCGACGCAGGTCGGGGTGGATCTGGTCGAGGATCTTCTGGTCGTTGGTATAGGCGTGGACCGTGGTCATCAGGCCGCGCTCGATGCCGATCGCGTCGTTCAGCACCTTGGCGACCGGCGCCAGGCAGTTGGTGGTGCAGGACGCATTCGACACGATGGTGTGGTCCGCGGTCAGCTTGTCATGGTTGACGCCGTAGACGACGGTCAGGTCGACATTCTTGCCCGGCGCCGAGATCAGCACTTTCTTGGCGCCCGCCGCGATGTGCTTCTCGCATGACGCCTTGTCGGTGAAGAAGCCGGTGCACTCCAGGACCAGGTCGACGCCCAGTTCCTTGTGCGGCAGGTTCGCCGGATCGCGCTCGGCGGTGACGCGGATGCGCTTGCCGTCGATCACGATGTCGTTGCCCTCGGCGGCGACTTCGCCCGGATAACGGCCATGGATGCTGTCGCGGCTGAACAGCCAGGCGTTCGACTTGGCGTCGGCGAGATCGTTGATCGCGACGAGTTCCAGCGCGTCGCCGCCACGCTCGAGGATCGCGCGCGCCACCAGGCGACCGATGCGGCCGAAACCGTTGATTGCAACCTTGACCGTCATGCCAGCAAGCTCCTGTCTTTTACGGGCCGTGCCATGGACGGCACCGCCCCCGGTTGGATGGAGATCGTTTCGACGATTCCACCGTTCGCGCCACGCCTTTCGGAGCCGCGCGAGTGTCTGTCAACCGCCCGAGCGCCCCCTATCGTCCAATTCCGGGTTGCCGCATGAGACCAGCCTGCTAAGCCCCTTTCATGCCCGAACCCATTGCCGACGACGTCCTTTCCTCCGTCGAGCGGATCGACCGCGCCATCGCCCGCATCGAAGGGGCGATCCGAAATCGCGCCGCCAAGGAAGACGCGCTTGCCCGCCGTCACGCCGCGCTGAAGGCGCGCATGGCCGAGGCGGTGACCGCGCTCGACGATGTCATCACCCGGGGGAGCGTCGCCTGATGGCCGAAGTGACGATCCAGGTCGGCGACCGCCCCCACACCGTCTATTGCCAGGACGGCGGCGAGGCGCGCGTCCGCATGCTGGGCCAGATGCTCGACCAGCGCTGGTCGGCGGCGCTGCGCGCTTCGGGCGGCCATAATGGCGAACGGGCGCTGCTGTTCGTCTCGCTGATGCTGGCCGATGCGCTGGAAGAGGCCGAACGGCGTCCGCCCGCCGGCGCGGCGGTCAGCGAGGCCGCGCTCGCCCGCATCGCCGAGCGGCTGGAAGGACTGGCCGATGCACTTGATGAGGAAAGCCGCCCTTGAGTAACGCGGAGCCCTCGCCTACATGGGTCGGCGGCGGGCTCTGCCCGGTACGAGCCACGATAATCCCTGAGGCTATTCTTCATCCAAGGGGGCTGTCCCTGCCCGGACCCTGGTCCGACGTACATGGTCCCCACCTGACGTATTGGGCGTCAGTGGATATTACGGCAAACGGCCATGGCGGTCCCGCCACCCGCCCTTACCCCGATCGTCATCGCGCATCATGATCGACAAGCGCGCCCTACGCGCCCGGATGCGGGCGGTGCGCGACGCGCATGGCCCCGGCCTTCTGCCGGTGGCGCGGTCCTTTCTGGACCGCCTGCTCCCCCATCAAATCATCGCAGCCTATCGCCCCTTGGGAGCGGAAGCGGACCCGGCGCTGTGGGTCGAGGCGGCGCTGCATGCCGGGGCGACAATCGCCCTGCCCCATGTCACCGACCGCGCCAGCCCGATCCGCTTCCTGACATGGGCGGACGGCGAGGATCTGAATGTCGGCGCCTTCGGACTGCATCAGCCTGCCCCTAACGCCCCCGAATGCCGCCCGGACATCATCCTGACGCCCCTTGTCGGCTTCGACCGGCGCGGAAATCGGCTGGGACAGGGCGCAGGGCATTATGACCGCGCTTTTGCGGCCAACCCCGATGCCTGGCGCGTGGGCATCGCCTGGAGCGTCCAGGAGGTCGAGGAACTGGTGCCCGACAGCTGGGACGTGCCGCTCCACGCCATCGCTACCGAATCGGAATGGATCGTCCCATGACCCCCAGTTGGCGCAAACCTGCCGGTATGCTGCTGATCGTCGCGATCATCATCGTCTGGGCGATGCTGGTCGCCAGCCTGTCCGGCGTGGTCGGGCAATGGCATTGGGTGCTGCAGCTGGTTTTCTATGTCGTAGCGGGGATCGTGTGGATCACGCCGATGAAGCCCCTGCTGCGCTGGATGGAGGGCGGGCGGCGATAGGACTTCCCCTGGTCTTCGACTGCGCTCAGGCCGAACGAAGGTAGGCAGTATTGGGAATGGGTAATTTCGGGGAGCAATCTGCCCAGACCAATGCTGAGACGCCCCCAAACCGACAATGTCTGTGCTGAAAACAAAAGCGCCATCCCGAAGGATGGCGCGAGTGACGGGGCTCGAACCCGCGACCTCCGGCGTGACAGGCCGGCGCTCTAACCAACTGAGCTACACCCGCTTGAAAGCCATGTGATGCCAACCGAAACCGGCATCGGCCCCATGTGGGGATTTCGATATTTTCAGCCATTCTCCGGAGAGGATGGCGCGAGTGACGGGGCTCGAACCCGCGACCTCCGGCGTGACAGGCCGGCGCTCTAACCAACTGAGCTACACCCGCTGAAAGCGTCGAGGCGCGCCAACTAGGCGAGCGTTCCGAACCTGTCAACGCATCATTTCATTTTTCTTGCGGAACGTCTTCCGGGTCGGTCTCGCGGTCGAGATGGGTGAGGGTTCCATGCTCGAACAGGAAGCCTGCGATGTCGGGCTTTCCGGCCGCCTTCAGGACGGTTTGCAGGATGATGAGCAGCGGCACGGCCAGCAAGGCCCCCGTGGTGCCCCAGACCCATCCCCAGAAGCTCAGCGAGACCAGGATGAGCACCGGGCTGATGGTCAGACGATGCCCGACGATCAGCGGGGTGATCAGGTTCGCCTCGATCAGGTGCATCCCGTACATGATCGCGGGCGGCGCCAGCGCGACCCAGATGTCGCTGAACGTCATCAGGCCGCCGACCGCCAGCAGCATCGCGCCGATCACCGGCCCGAAATAGGGGATATAGTTGAGCAGCGCGACGATACCGCCCCACATGAGCGGATAGGGCATACCGAACAGCGACAGCGCGCCCGCCACCGCACCGCCCAGCGCGAGGTTGATGATCGTGATCGTGCCCAGATAGGCCGAGACGTCGTCCACGACCTCCTGAATGACGCGCGCGGTCGCCATCGCACCATCGAAACTGGTCCGCCCGCGAATCGTCTCGCGCCGCATCCGGGTCCAGCCCGACAGCACGAAGAAGACGACGAGGACGCCGAACAGGAACTGGACGATCAGCCCCGGTGCCGAGGTCGCCGCCAGCTCCAGGATCGAGCTGGGGGGCGAGACGGCCGCGGTCTGCGGCTGGCGGATCGGGGTGGAGGCGACCTGCCGCAGCGCCTTGTTCACATAGCGCTCGAGGCTGGAATAGAGATCGAGCAGCGGCGCCAGATTGTCCTGGATGCGCCCGATCCGGCTGGGCAACAGACGGAAGAAGTCGGTCGCGGGCACGATGATTGCCGCCAAGGCGATATTGGCGACGATCAGGAACAGGAGGACGCACATCAGCGCAGCCAGCGCCGAGGGCACGCGTCGCCGCTCCAGCCATTCCAGGATCGGGACCAGCGCGATCGCGATGACCAGCGCCGTCGTCAGCGGCAGGAAGAATTCGGCCCCCTCGCGCAGCGCGAAGGGCAAGGCGAGGATGAACCCCGCCCCCGCCGTCAGGGTCAGCCCGGCCAGCAGCCGGTCGCGGCGCATCGCGATCCGCACCGCATCGCGCGGCCCCATGCCCAATGGCGTTCCCAGGATCGAATCACCGGCGGGAAAGGCCTTGTCGACCAGCTCGTCTTGCGCGTCACTCATGACAGTCACGTTAGCGGCTTTCCGAGCACAGGAAAGCCGCTAACGCCGCGTTTGCATGACGTTTATGTCATGTCGGGGAAGACGCCGCCCTACCAGGCGCGGGGGATACCGCCGGTCCGCTCGGCCACCGCATTTTCGATCGACTGAAGCTGGGTACGGCTGAGCACCCCGGCCTCCATCAGGTGACGCATCAGTTCCTCGGTCAGCGCCGCCAGAAAGTGCAGCTCGGCACGCTCCGAGGTGCCGTCTTCGTTCAAACCGTCCATCGCCTTCTCCCAGCCAGTTCGTCGAGGCCATGTGTAGCGAGCACCCCTATGGCGTAAAAGCCTTTTCGGGTGAGGCCGCCGGACAGGCCATTATTGACGTTTACGTCAACGTACAGCATCACTCCCGGCATGGATCGCAACCCCCGCCCCCGTTTCTCCCCCGAACAACTGGCCCAAGGCTTGGTCGCGCTGCTGGATGTCGAGGAGATCGACACCGATCTGTATCGCGGCGCACGTCGACCCGGCGGCGAGGGCCGCGTCTTCGGCGGACAGGTGATCGCCCAGGCGTTGCAGGCGGCGCAGCGATCGACCGAGGCCCCCAAGGTGGCGCACTCGCTCCACGCCTATTTCATGCGGCCGGGCGATGAGCGCTTCCCGATCACCTACCGGGTGGAGCGTGATTTTGAGGGGCGCAGCTTCGCGACGCGCCGGGTAATCGCGGTGCAGAAGGGCAAGCCGATCCTGAACCTCGCCTGCTCGTTCCAGACGCCCGAGGACGGGATGCACCATCAGGATGCGATGCCCGACGTCCCCGCGCCCGATACCCTGCCCTCCGAACGCGAATTGCTGGATAGTCTGGGCGAACAGGTGCCCGCCCCCATCCGCGCCTTTCTGGAACGGCCGCGTCCCATCGAATTGCGCACGGTCGATCCCCGCCAGTTGCTCGCCCCCGAACCGCGCGACCCCGCACAGGCGATCTGGTTCCGGCTGGTCGCGCCGATCGGCGACGATCCCGCGCTGCACCGGGCGATCCTGGCCTATGCCAGCGACTTCGCGCTGCTCGGCACCTCGACGCTGCCGCATGGGATCAACTGGCTGATCCACGACATGCAGACCGCCAGCCTCGACCATGCGCTATGGCTGCACGAGCCGTTCCGGGCCGACGAATGGCTGCTTTATACGACCGACAGCCCCTGGGCGGGCCACGCCCGCGGGTTCAACCGAGGCCGTATCTTCGCCGCCGATGGCCGTCTGGTCGCCAGCGTCGCGCAGGAGGGACTGATCCGGCTGCGCAGCGCGCCCCATCTAAAGACCTGATCGGGCATACCGCTTTTTGGAGAGCCCCGGAAATTCCGACGATTTCCACCGGGAAAGCGGTGAAATGACGGTGACGGGCGAGACTTTCGCTTCTAAACACCGGTGATCGCTCGCGCTGCGACCGATGTGCACGGAGGGGATGGAAGGCATGGCGGCGACGTCCGTCGGTGAAGCGCGCAATACCGACCGCTATCTGCAAAAGCGGGACGCCATTCTGGCGGCTGCGGCACAGGTCATCAACGAGCAATCGGCCAAGGGCATGACCTTTGCCGATGTCGCACGGCGGGTCGGGCTGAACACCACCAGCGTCACCTATTATTTCCGCCGCAAGGAAGACCTGGCGGCGGCGGCGTTCGAGCATACGTTGGAACGGCTGCTGGAGATGCTGGCCGAGGCCGCCGAGGCGCCGACGCCGCAAACCCGCGTCGCCCGTTATCTGTCGATCAACATGGCGCGGCTGGCGCGGATCGAACGCGGTGAGGAAACGCCCTTCGCCGTGCTCTCCGATCTGCGCGCCATGGAGGAGCCGCTGCGCGGCCAGTTGATGGCCGGATGGCAGAAGGTCTTCCGCGCCACCCGCAGCCTGTGGGGCCCCGCGCCCAGCCGTGCACATACCGACCTGTACGGTGCGCGCGCGCATGTTTTGCTGGAGAACACCTTCTGGCTTCCCATGTGGCTCGACCGTTACGAACCCGATCAATATGGCCGGGTCGAGGAACGGCTGCTCGACGTGCTGAGCCACGGCATCGCCGCCCCCGGATCGACCTGGAACCCCACCATGCTCGACATGGATGCGCCAAGTGCGCGGGACGGCGAGCCCGGACACGAGGCGTTCCTGCTGGCGGCGACGCGACTCATCAACCAGCTTGGCTATCGCGGCGCCAGCGTGCAGCGCATCGCCTCCGAACTGAACGTCACCAAGGGCAGCTTCTACCATCATCTCGATGCCAAGGACGATCTGGTCGCCGCCTGTTATCGCCGCAGCTTCGACACGATCACCGCCGCGCAGCAGCTGGCGGACGCCGCCGGGGGCAGCCACTGGCACCGGCTGTCGAGCGCGATCGCGACCCTGCTCGACATCCAGTTCGCCGAGTGCGGACCGCTGCTCCGCACCAGCGCGCTGTCCAGCCTGTCGGGCGAGGTGCGCGCGCAGATGGTCGACCGCTCCAACCGGATCGCGCGGCGCTATGCGGGCACGATCATGGACGGGGTCGGCGAAGGATCGATCCGCGCGGTGGACGCTCTGATCGCCGCGCAGGCGCTGATGGCGATCCAGAACGCCGCCTTCGACATGCGCAAATGGGCCGGAACGATGGAGCGTCCCCACGCCATCGCGCTCTACGCCTCGACCATCCTCTACGGCATGTTCGACGATCGTTTCCTGGGCTGACGCGCACAATTTGCGACAAAAGCGGAGCGAACCCGACATGATCGGGGGACAGCCGGGATGCAAAAGGGTCATCGTTCGGCAGGGACTTGCCCCTCGCCACCAAGAGGATGCCCAATCCATGCGAAAGCCCCTGTTTGGCCTTTCCCCCGCCCTGCTGCTGGGCGCGACGCTGCTCACCGCGACCGCCGTCCAGGCGCAGAGCGATGCCCCGCCGCCGCCCGGTGGAGGCATGCGCGGCGGCCTGATGGGCGTGCAGCCCGACGCCGGCGGCAACATCACCCGCACCGCTGCGTTGGCCGCCGCAGACCAGCGCTTCGCCGCGATGGATGCCAATCACGACGGCACCGTCACCCCCGACGAGATGCGCGCCTATCGCGAGCAGCGCCGCGCCGAACACGCCGCGCGCCGCCCCGGCGGCGAGCGCCTCGGCCGCCCCGCGCCCCAGCCGATCACCGCCGACGCCTTCCGCGCCCGCGCCGCCGCGATCTTCGACCGGCTCGATACCAATCATGACGGCAAGGTCGACGCCGCCGAACGCGCCGCCGCACCGCGCTGGGGCGGTCGCCGGGGCGGCGGGATGAACCCCTCCGGCCCGCAGCCGTCCCCGACCGACGCGGACTGAACCGCCAAGCGGAAGGGACGGGCCATTCTTCCCCGAGTTTCCTTCATGCCCCGTCCCTTTTGCGGCCCGCGCCCGCCATGCTAGACCCCGAACCCATGTCCGAAACGCCGCATTTGCTGCTCGTCGATGACGAGCGTTCGATCCGCGAGCCGCTGGCCGTCTATCTGACCAAACAGGGTTTTCGCGTCACCCAGGCGGGCGATGCCGCCTCGGCGCGCACGCGGCTGGCCGCCTATGCGATCGACCTCGTCATCCTGGACATCATGATGCCCGGCGAGGACGGCCTGAGCCTGTGCCGCCATATCGCGGCGACCAGCGAGGTGCCCGTCATCCTGCTGACCGCCCGCGCCGAGGAAACCGACCGGATCGTCGGGCTGGAGATGGGCGCGGACGATTATGTCGTGAAGCCCTTTTCGCCGCGCGAACTGGCGACCCGCGCCAAGGTCGTGCTGCGCCGGACCCAGGCGGGCGGCGCACGCCATCATGCGCCTGACAGCGGCTCCTATGCCTTTGCGGGCTGGGTGCTGAAATCGGGCGAGCGCTCGCTGGTCGACCGCGAGGGGGTGTCGGTGATGCTCTCGACCGGCGAGTACAACCTGCTGCTGGCGCTCGTCAGCCGCCCGCGCCAGGTGCTGACCCGCGACCAGCTGCTCGACCTGACCCAAGGGCGCGAGGCCGCGGCCTTCGACCGGGCGATCGATAACCAGGTCAGCCGTCTGCGCCGCAAGATCGAGGCGGATCCCAAGTCGCCCGAGATCATCAAGACCGTCTGGGGTGGCGGCTACACGCTTGCCGCCGAAGTCACCCGCCTGTGAAGCCTGGAGCGGTGACGCTGCGTTTCTGGCCGCGTCGGCTGGCGGCGCAGATGGCCGTCCTGCTCGCCATCGCGCTGTTCGTCGCGCAGGCGATCAACTTCACCCTGCTCCTGCACGAACGCCGCAGCCTGATCCTGGAACAGACATCGGGCCCCGCCATCGCCCGGCTGAACGACGCGATCGAGCGGGCCGCAAGCGGCAAGCCGCTTCCCCCCGATCGCGGGCGGGTCCGGGCCTCGGCGGCCAATCCGATCCGGCCCAACCTGCCCCGCGTGCCCGAAGTGGAAGCACTCATTCGCGAGGGGTTGGCCGAGCTCGGGCATCCGGTTGCGCGGGTCGTGACCGGCGTCCGCCCGTTCCAACCCGAGGATTTCGACTGGCCGCGCCGTCGTTTCGACCGGCGTCGCCATCCGGCGATGGAGTTGCTGATCGCGGTCGAGCGGACGGGTGGCGGCTGGCTGGTTACACGGTCCTTCTGGCCGAGCGACGAGATGACCTTGGTCTGGCGCCTGATCGCGCAGACGCTGATCCTGTACGGCATCATCCTGTTGCCGGTGCTGTGGATCGGGCGACGGATTTCGCGCCCCTTGCGCGACCTGACCCGTGCGGCCGAGCGGTTCGATCCCCGTGCGCCGGGGGAGACCATTCCCGAACAGGGGCCGCTCGACGTGTCCGGCCTGATCGCCGCCTTCAATGCGCTGCGCCTGCGGATCGCGGCGATGCTGGAGGAAAAGGACCGGATGCTTGGCGCGATCGGGCATGACTTGCGCACGCCGCTCGCGGCGCTGCGCGTACGCATCGAGTCGGTCGAGGACGAGCAAGACCGGCTGCGCATGGCCGACACCGTCGCCGAGATGAACAAGACGCTGGAGGACATACTCTCGCTCGCCCGCATGGGGCGGCCCAGCGAGGCGGAAACCGACGTCGACCTGAACGCGCTGGTCGATGCGGTGGTCGCCGACTTCCACGATCTGGGGCAGGATGTCAGTTTCGAGGAAGGCGGGCGACTGCGGCTGAAGCTGCGGCCGTCGCTGATGCGGCGCGCGGTGCGCAACCTGATCGAGAATGCGATCAAATATGGCCATGCCGCCGATGTCCGCATCGACGCGAAGCCCCAACATGTCGCGATCACCGTCGCCGACCAGGGACCCGGCATTGCCGAGGATCAACTTGAGACGGTCTTCGATCCCTTCACCCGGTTGGAAACCTCGCGCAATCGCGAGACCGGCGGCGTCGGCCTGGGCCTAGCGCTCGCCCGCTCAATCGTGCGTGAGGCGGGCGGCGATATCCGGCTCGCCAACCGGCCCGAAGGCGGATTGGCGGCGACGATCACCCTGCCCCGCTAATCCTCCCCGGCACGGGGAGGTGGCAGGCCGAAGGCCTGACGGAGGGGGGCTTCCGCAACGGATGTCCTTGGTGGCACGCCCCCTCCACCACCGCTGCGCGGCGGTCCCCCTCCCCGTACCGGGGAGGATCAAGCGTCCCGCGCCACCCGCAGCATCGCCATCGCGGCCAGCGTCATCACCCCGGCGGCGACCGCCATCGCCCAGACGAGGTTGCCGGGGAAGAAGTGCCCGACCACCGCACCCATGATCGATGACACGATCAGCTGCGGCAACACGATAAAGATGTTGAACAAACCCATGTAAATACCAAGCTTTTCGGCAGGAAGCGCGGCCGACAGGATGGCATAGGGCATGGTCAGGATCGACGCCCAGGCGATGCCGACCAGCACCATCGATGCCATCAGCCACCACGCATCGCGGATCACGAGGAACGAGGCGAACCCGGCGGAACCACAGAGCAGCCCCAGGATATGCGTGTTTCGCCGTCCGATCGCCTTGGCGAGCGACGGCAGCGCAAAGGCCCAGAGCGTCGCCACCCCGCTATAGACCGCAAACAGCACACCGACCCAGTTCGCCCCCTCGTTGAACGCGGCACTGTTCGCATTGCTGCTATGGAAAACCCGCTCGGCGACGATCGGCGTCGTGTAGATCCACATGATGAACAGCGCCGACCAGGTGAAGAACTGGACGAGCGCCAGCCGCTTCATGGTCTCCGGCATCGCCGCCAGATCGGCGAGGATCTGGCTGAGCGCATTGCCGCTGCGCCCGCCCCGGACCAGTGCAGCGCTGGCGATCTTGGCCAGTCCAAAAGCGATCAACCCGCCGCCCAGCAGATAGACCGGCTTGTCCAGGCCCAGCCAGCCCACGCCCGCCACGACCAGCGCACCAGCAACGATCCAGAGCGGCGCGGCGCCGATCCGGTCGCTCGGGGCCGCATCGCTTCGCACGGCCTGTCCGTCGTCGTTCTCGGCAAAGGCGGCGAGTTGCTGCGGCGAATATTCGCGCGTGGTCAGGACCGTCCACAGCACCGCGACGAACAGCGCCGCCGCGCCGATGTAAAAGCCGTAGCGCACCGACGGCGGCACCTCGCCCGGCCCTGCCACATTCGCGACATGGAACACATCGGTCAGCAGCATCGGCGCCAACGAACCCAGCACCGCCCCGGCGCCGATGAACCCCGTCTGGAACGCATAGCCCGCCGTCCGCTGGCGGCTGGGTAACATATCGCCGACAAAGGCACGGAACGGCTCCATCGAGATGTTGAGCGAAGCGTCGAGCAGCCACAACAGCATCGCCGCCGCCAGCAGCCCGCCCGCATTGGGCATGCCCACCAGCGCCAGCGTCGCCAGCACGGCGCCGGCCAGGAAATAGGGCCGCCGCCGCCCGAACCGACCCCAGGTCCGGTCGCTATAATGACCGATCACCGGCTGGACGAGCAGCCCGGTCAGGGGCGCTGCGATCCACAGGAACGCGAGGTCCTTCTCGGCGGTGCCCAGCGACTGGAAGATGCGGCTGACATTGGCGTTTTGCAGGGCAAAGCCGATCTGGATGCCGAAAAAGCCGAACGAGGTGTTCCATAACCCCCAAAAGCCCTGACGCGGCTTCTCCATAACCTCTCCCAAAATCTTGTTATCGTTATGATTATGGCCTGATGCTGGACCCGCGCACGACCAGCGTGGCGGGCAACAGATTGGGCGGCGGCGACGTCCCCCCGATCTCGGCGAGCAGCGCGCGGACCAGCAACCGCCCTGCCGCCGCCGCGTCCTGCACCACGGTCGTCAGCGGCGGGTGCGCGAAGCTCGCCGCCGGAATATCGTCGAACCCGACCAGCGAGACATCGGCGGGCACGCGCAATCCCGCCTCGGCCAGCACACGCATGGCGGCCAGCGCGATCAGGTCGCTCGCCGCCATGATGCCGTCGAATGGCTTGCCCCGCGCCAGCAGCTCGCGCGCGGCGCGTTCGCCTTCCTCCTCGCTGGAAATGGCACCGACCTGGAACGCGGCGTCGCAAGCCAGCCCTGCCTCGGACAGGGCGTCGCAATAGCCCCGATAACGATCGTGGAATTCGGGATAATGGTCGGTCGCATCGCCCAGGAAGGCGATGCGCTTGCGCCCCTGCGCGATCAGGTGCCGTGTCGCCGCCAGCGCGCCCGCATGATTGTCGCAGCCGATGGTCAGCCCCGGCTGCCCCGGTGCGACCGAGCCCCAGCGCACGAAATGCGTGCCGCGCGCGACCAAAGTCTCCAGCTGTTCGCGATAGGCGGCATAGTCGCCATAACCCAACAGGATCAGCCCATCGGCGCGGTGGCTGTCCTCATAATCGGCCTGCCAGTTGCTGGTCGGGTTCTGGAACGAGACCAGCAGATCGTACCCGACCTCGGCACAGCTCTCCATGATCGAGCCCAACATGCCGAGAAAGAAGGGATTGATCAGCGTGCGCCCCGGCGAGGGATCGCGGAACAGGAGGAGCGCCAGCGTCCGTGTCTGCCCGCTGCGCAGGTTCGACGCGGCGCGATCGACCGTATAGTTCAGGGTCTTGGCGATCGCCTCGATCCGGGCACGCGTGGCCGCGCTGACCGAAGGGCTTCCCCGGAGCGCACGACTGACCGTCGGCTGCGATACGCCCGCCATCTGCGCGATGTCGAACGACGTGGGCTTACGCGGACCGGTCAAATCAGTACTTCCTCCTCTCCCCTTCGCTTACCGGCTTTCATGACGCGGGTTAAGCCGAAGTGCTGTCGTAATAATGCAACAGGCCGAACCGGCCGCATTGAATACGTATGCGGCTTTATTCCTTTTCATCGCGCAGCATTTCACAGGAGGGGCAACAACCATACCCGTCCTTTGAACGATGACGGGGTTTCCTGGAGGGGATTTCATGACGGTTCGCCCTGTGGCGCCGGCCGATGCCGCGCGCTCGTTCCTGAAGCTCGGGGTCAGCACGCTGGCCATGATCGTGGCCGCACCGGTCTTTGCGCAAAGCGTCACGGTCGTGCCCGCGCCCGCCACCAATGCCCAGACCGACACCGCCGCCGAGCAGGCGCAGGCGGATTCCGAACCGGGCGACATCGTCGTCACCGGCTTTCGCGCCGCGCTGGAAAATGCCGTCGCCGAAAAGAAGAACCGCGATCTGGTCGTCGAGTCCGTCTCGGCCGAGGATATCGGCAAGCTGCCCGACGCCTCGATCGCCGAGTCCATCGCCCGCCTGCCCGGCGTCACGTCGCAGCGGGTCAACGGGCGCTCCAACGCCATCTCGATCCGCGGCTTCGCGCCGGACTTCTCGACCACGCTGCTCAACGGCCGCGAGCAGACCTCGACCGGCGACAACCGCGCCGTCGAATATGACCAGTATCCGGCGGAAGTCGTCAACCAGGTCCTGATCTACAAGACCGCCAATGCCGGGCTGATCGGCCAGGGCCTGTCGGGCACCGTCGACCTGAAGACCATCCGTCCGCTCGATTACGGCAAGCGCGTGATCTCGGTCGGCGCGCGCGGCACCTATGCCGATATCGGCAAGCTGAATGCGGGTTCGAAGGACTTCGGCTACCGCGCCAGCGCGACCTATGTCGACCAGTTCGCCGACGACACGATCGGCGTCGCTCTGTCGGCCAGCTATCTCAACGAACCATACCAGATTCAGGAAGGCAATGCCTGGGGCTATGCGCAGACGACGGTGGGCGGCCAGACGGTCGACGTCATCGGCGGCTCGAAATCCTATGTCACCTCGACCACGCTGAAGCGGCTGGGCCTGTCGGGCACGGTGCAGTGGCGGATGAGCGACAGTTTCACCAGCACGCTGGACGGCTTCTATTCCGACTTCGACGACGACCAGATCAAGCGCGGTATCGAACTGCCGCTGCAATGGGGTTCGGGCACCGCACTGACCAATGCGGTGGTAAATAACGGCCTCGTCACCTCGGGCACGTTCAACCGCGTCGAGGGCGTCGTCCGCAACGACTCGTTCCAGCGCAAGGCCAAGCTCTATTCGTTCGGTTACAACGGCAAGTACAAGGGCGATGACGGCTGGAGCGCGTTCATCGACCTCAGCTATTCCAAGACCGATCGCGACGAGATCACGCTCGAGACGTATAGCGGCACCGGCTATGGCCAGGGCAATGGCGCGACCGACACGATCGGCTTCACCACGGGGCGCAACGGCACCGTCTTCCAGCCGACGCTCAACTATTCCGACCCCAACCTGATCCAGCTGACCGATCCGCTGGGCTGGGGCGGCTCGACGCGGCAGACGGGCTATTTCAACGATCGCCAGATTCGCGACGAGATCAAGCAATACCGGGTCGAGATCGAACGCCAGGTCGAGACGCCGATCGTCAGCGCGCTGCGCTTCGGCCTGAACTATACCGATCACGCCAAGTCGCTGGCGCCCAACGAGTCGTTCGTCACCCTGCCGAACGGCGCATTCATCGCACCGTTGCCGCAGCAATATCGCCAGACGCCGACCGACCTGACCTATCTGGGTCTGGGGCCGATGCTCAGCTATGATCCGCGCGCGCTGCTGGCGGGTGGCGTGATCGTGCTGACCCCGAACACCAGCCCCGACGTGCCCGCCAAGGCGTACACCACCACCGAGCATCTGATGACCGCCTATCTCCAGGCGGACCTGAAGGCGCAGCTGGGCGCGGCCGAGCTGACCGGCAATATCGGCGTGCAGGCGGTCGGCACCGAGCAGAAGTCGCGCGGGCTGATCTATAACGGCACCGGCTATACCAACATCGCGCAAGGCGACGATTATTGGGACATCCTGCCCAGCGCCAACCTGTCGCTGCGCCTGCCGACCGACTGGGTATTCCGCGTCGCCGCCGCGCGCCAGATGATGCGGCCACGCTTCGACGATATGCGCGTCGCCCTGTCCTATGGCTTCGATGCGCAGCAGGGCCTGATCTCGGGCAATGGCGGCAATCCGTATCTGCGCCCGATCCGCTCGAACTCGTTCGACGTGACCGTGGAGAAATATTTCGGCACGCGCGGCTATCTGGCGGCCCAGGGTTTCTACAAGGATCTCAAGAGCTTCGTTTACAATCTTGAGCAGCCTTACGACTATACGGGTCTGCCGCTGCCCGCCTCGCTGCCCGCGGGCATCCCGACGCAAGGGCGCATCACCCGCCCGATTAACGGTACCGGCGGCAAGATCTACGGCGTCGAGCTGGCGGGCACGCTGCCGCTGGGTCAACTAGTCGGCTTCCTCGACGGCTTCGGCCTGACCGGCGGCGGGTCCTACACCAAGACCGAGATCACCCCGACGCCGGGCGGCGAGCCCGAGGACATTCCCGGCTATTCCCGCTGGGTGGCGAACGGCACCGCCTTCTTCGAGAAGTGGGGCCTGAATATCCGTGGCTCGGTCCGCTACCGCTCGACCTTCGTGGGTGAGCTGTCAGGCTTCGGCGCCAATCGCGTTCGCCGCCGCGCGATCGACGAGACGATCGTCGACGGCCAGATCGGCTATGACTTCCAGGAAGGCACGTTCAAGGGCCTGTCGATCTTCGTGCAGGGCCAGAACCTGACCGACACCCCGTTCGTCACGACCAATGCCGGTCGCCGTGACGAGGTGATCGACTATCAGAGCTATGGCCGCCGGTTCCTGGCCGGGTTTACCTATCGCTTCTGATGACCCTATTTCCCGCGCCGATCCAACGGTCGGCGCGGGTTTCGTGAGACGCCGCATGGACGCCGCCCCTTCCGCAGACCATATCGCTCAACGGGTCGTGATCGTCGGCGGCGGCACGGCCGGTTGGATGGCGGCAGCGGCCCTCGCCCGGTTCGCACCCGCTTCCACCCGCATCACCCTGATCGAATCCGACGCGATCGGAACGGTCGGCGTGGGTGAGGCGACCATTCCCGGCATCCGCCTGTTCAACCAAATGCTCGGACTGGACGAGGCCGAGTTCCTCCGCGCGACGAACGGCAGCTTCAAGCTGGGTATCCGGTTCGAGGGCTGGTCGGGCGAAGGCAGCGGCTATCTCCATGCCTTTGGCAGCATCGGGCGCGGTCTGGGCCTCGTCCCCTTCCATCATTACTGGCTGCGCGGCGGCGGGGCGGCGAACCCGGCCTCGCTCTGGGGCCATATGCCGAGCGCACAAGCCGCTATGGCGGGTCGCTTCGCCCCCGATCCCGGCCGTCCCGACCTGCCGAGCGGCCTGGCCTGGGCCTATCATTTCGATGCCAGCCACTACGCCGCGCTACTCCGCCGCCATGCGGAAGGCGCTGGCGTGGTACGGGTGGAGGGGCGCATCGCCTCGGTCGCGCGTGATGCGGGCGGGCGGATCGACCATGTCGTGCTCGACGGCGGTCAGGCCCATGCGGGCGACCTGTTCGTCGACTGCACGGGTTTCCGCGCGCTGCTGATCGGCGAGACGCTGGCCGAGCCGTTCGACGACTGGTCCGAGTTTCTCCCCTGCGACCGCGCGCTGGCGGTGGCGGGCGAGCGGACCAGCCCCCTGCCCCCCTATACCCGCGCGATCGCACATGGCGCAGGCTGGCGGTGGCGCATTCCGCTTCAGCACCGCACCGGCAATGGCCTGGTCTATGACAGCCGCCATCTCTCGGACGACGAAGCCGCCCATCGCCTGCTGACCGCGCTGAACGGCGAGGCGATGGGCGAGCCGCGCCGCTTGCGCTTCACCACCGGACGGCGGCGGCGTGCCTGGGTCGGGAACTGCGTCGCCCTGGGTCTGGCGGCAGGGTTTCTGGAGCCGCTGGAGTCGACGAGCATCCACCTCATCCAGTCGGGCATTGCTCGGCTGCTCGACTATTGGCCGGGGACGATCCCGCCAGCCGTCGAGATCGATGCCTATAATCGCGAGACGGCGGCCGAGTGGCTGGCGATCCGCGATTTCCTGATCCTGCATTACCATGCCAATGCGCGCCCCGAGCCCTTCTGGACCGAGCGGCGGGCGGTGCCCCTGCCCGATAGCCTGGCCGCCCGGATCGCGCTGTTCCGTGCGAACGGTCGGTTCCGTCGGGAGGGCGAGGAACTCTTCGCCGAACCCGCCTGGGCCCAGGTGATGATCGGCCAGGGCATCGTCCCTGCCGGACATCATGCGCTCGCCGATGCGCTGTCGGCGGACGAGCTCGACGATTTCCTCAGCCTCACCCGGCGTCACGCCGCGCAGGTGGCCGCCCGGCTACCGACGCACGACGCCTTCCTCGCCGCGCATTGCGCCGCCCCTGCCCCGAAGGTTTTTGCATGAAGACGCTGCTGCTCGCGCTCCTCGCGACCGCCACGCCGCTCGCCGCACAGGATTATCGCCAGCGCCTGCCGCAGGACGAGGTGATCTACTTCGTCCTGCCCGACCGGTTCGAGAATGGCGACGCCGCCAATGATCGCGGCGGGTTGAAGGGCGGGCCGCTGACCACCGGTTTCGATCCGACGCACAAGGGCTTCTACCATGGCGGCGACCTGAAGGGGCTGACCAAGCGGCTCGACTATATCCAGGGCCTGGGCGCGACCGCGATCTGGCTGGGGCCGATCTTCAAGAACAAGGCCGTGCAGGGCGCCAAGGGCCAGGAGAGCGCGGGCTATCACGGCTATTGGATCACCGACTTCACCACGGTCGACCCGCATCTGGGCAGCGAGGCGGACCTGCGCGCCTTCATCGCGGCGGCGCATGGCCGGGGGATGAAGGTCTATATGGACATCATCGTAAACCATACGGCGGACGTGATCCAGTATCGCGAATGCGCCGAAGGCTCGCCTTGCCCGTATCGCGACCGTGCGACCTACCCCTATCAGCGGCGCGGCGGCGTGAAGGGCGCGGCGATCAATCCGGGCTTTCTGGGTGACGACGTGCAGACGACGGCCAACTTCGCGAAGCTGACCGACCCGAACTACGCCTACACCCCTTACGTGCCCGCAGCCGAGAAGAACGCCAAGACCCCCGCCTGGCTCAACGATCCCGTCTATTATCACAATCGCGGCAATACGAGCTTCGAGGATGAAAGCTCGACCACCGGCGACTTTTCGGGACTGGACGATCTCTACACCGAAAATCCGCGCGTCATTGCGGGCATGATCGACATTTACGGCAGCTGGATCGACCGGTTCGGCATTGACGGCTTCCGCATCGACACCGCCAAGCATGTGAACCCGGCGTTCTGGCGCAGTTTCGTCCCCGCCATGCTGGACCGCGCCAAGGCGAAGGGCATTCCGAATTTCCACATCTTCGGCGAGGTGACGGCGGGGATGGAGCCGGGTGCACTGGCCCGCTGGACCAAGATCGCCGATTATCCCGCGGTGCTCGACTTCGCCTTCATGAACGCGGTGATCCAGACGGTCGCCGAGAACAAGCCGACCCGCGTGCTGTCCAACCTGTTCGAGGGCGATGTGCTGTACGCCAAGGGCGAGGCGACGGCGGAGATATTGCCGACCTTTCTCGGCAATCACGACCATGGCCGCTTCGCGCGCGACGTGCGGGCCGCGAACCCCGATGCTTCGGACGAGGAAATCCTGAAGCGGGTCGAACTCGGCCACGCCATGCTGCTGACGCTGCGCGGGGTGCCGACCATCTATTCGGGCGACGAACAGGGTTTCGCGGGCGACGGCAACGACCAGGACGCGCGTGAGGACATGTTTGCCAGCAAGGTCGCCAGCTATAACGACAACAGGCTGGTCGGCACGGCCAAGACGACCGCGACCGACAGCTTCGTGCCCAGCCACCCACTCTATCGCGAGATCGCGACCCTCGCCCGGCTGCGCACCGCCAATCCGGCGCTGACACGGGGGCGGCAGGTGATCCGCGCGCGCGGCGATGCACCTGGCCTGTTCGCGGTGTCGCGCTTCGATCCCGCCACGGGGCGCGAATATGTGATCGCCTTCAACACCTCGGCCAAACCTTTTGCTCAGGCCGTGCAGATTGAAACGGCATCGCAACGTTTCGCCACCATGGCCGGCACCTGTGCCCCGACCGCCGCCGCGCCGGGGAGCCTGATGTTGGAATTGCCCGCTTTCGGCTATGCCGTCTGCGCGGCGGAGAGCCGTTGATGACCGAGACTGCCTATAAGCCCGCGCGCCCCTGGTGGAAGGGCGCGGTGATCTATCAGATTTATCCGCGCAGCTTTGCCGACAGCAATGGCGATGGCATCGGCGACCTGCCGGGCATTACCGCGCGGCTGGACCATGTGGCCAGCCTGGGGGTGGATGCGATCTGGCTGTCGCCCTTCTTCACCTCGCCGATGAAGGATTTCGGTTATGACGTGGCGGATTACCGCGATGTCGATCCGATCTTTGGGACGCTGAAGGACTTCGACGCGCTGGTGGCGCGGGCGCACGAACTGGGGCTGAAGGTCGTCATCGACCAGGTGTACAGCCACACCTCCGACGAGCATCCCTGGTTCACCGAAAGCCGGTCCAGCCGCACCAATGCCCGCGCCGACTGGTATGTCTGGGCCGATGCCAAGCCCGACGGCTCGCCGCCGTCCAACTGGCAGTCGGTGTTCGGCGGCCCCGCCTGGACCTGGGACGCACGACGCGGGCAATATTATCTGCACAATTTCCTGAAGGAGCAGCCGCAGCTTCACGTCCACCACCCCGAGGTGCAGGCCGAATTGCTGGCGACGGCGCGCTTCTGGTTGGACCGGGGGGTGGACGGCTTCCGGCTCGATGCGATCAACTTCATGATGCACGAGCCGACGATGCGCGATAACCCGCCAGCGCCGGACACGGGCAAGACTCGCACCCGGCCGTTCGACTTCCAGCTGAAGCTCTACAATCAGAGCCACGCCGACATCGTGCCGTTCCTGGAGCGTATCCGCGCCACGCTGGACGAGTATGGCGACCGCTTCACCGTGGCCGAGGTCGGCGGCGACGAGGCGGATCGCGAGATGAAGCTGTTCACCGCCGGGGACCATCGGCTGAATACGGCTTACGGCTTCGACTTCCTCTATGCCGATCGGTTGACCCCGCGCATCGTCGCCGAGGCGGTCGCGAAATGGCCCGCCGAGCCGGGCATGGGCTGGCCGAGTTGGGCGTTCGAGAATCATGACGCGCCGCGCGCCGTGTCGCGCTGGGCGACGCCCGAACACCGCGATGCCTTTGCGCGGATGAAGATGCTGTTGCTGCTGTCGCTTCGCGGCAATGCCTTTGTCTATCAGGGTGAGGAGCTGGGGCTGACCCAGGTCGATGTGCCCTTCGAGCGGCTGGTCGATCCGGAAGCGATCGCCAACTGGCCGCTGACCTTGTCGCGCGACGGCGTACGCACGCCGATGCCGTGGAGCAGTAACGCGCGTCATGGCGGCTTTTCGGACGCCGAGCCCTGGCTGCCGGTCGGGCCGGACCATGCCGCGCTGGCGGTCAACCGGCAGGACGGCGACCCGGACTCGCTGCTGAACCTCACCCGTCGCCTCGTCCGCCTTCGGGCCGAGACGCCCGCACTGGCGGTCGGCGGCCTGACGCTGCTCCACGCCGACGAACAATTGCTCGCGTTCGAGCGGCGCGAGGGCGACCAGCGCCTGCTCTGCCTGTTCAATCTGGGCGATACGCCCGTGACCCTGCCCCCTGCCCTGCCGCGTGGGCAGCGGGTGCTGGTCCAGATCAATAGCGCCGCCGACGAACGCCTGGGCGCGTTCGGGGCGGCGATCCGGGAGATGACTGCATGAAGACGACCATTGCCATCGGCCTCGGCCTCATTGCGAGCGGAGCGTTGGCCCAGAATGGCCCCGCCGACCCGGCGGTCAACGAGACGTTCAAATTCGCCAAACCCGCGGGCCAGCCCGATGCGATCGAAACCTCGCCCGACGGCAAGATCACCGTGCAGGTCTCCACCGACAATGACGGTCGTGCGGTCTATATGATCGCTAGGGGCGGCAAGGCGATCGTCGCGCCGTCGCGGCTGGGCATGATGTTCACCGACGCGCCCAAGATCGAACGCGGCATGAAGATCGAGGCGGTCACCCATGCCAAGTCCGACACCAGCTGGACCCAGCCCTGGGGCGAATGGCGCACCATCCGCGACAATCACCGCGAGATGCGCGTTCGC
This sequence comes from Sphingomonas sp. Xoc002, assembly GCF_050408055.1. NCBI lineage: Bacteria > Pseudomonadati > Pseudomonadota > Alphaproteobacteria > Sphingomonadales > Sphingomonadaceae > Sphingomonas > Sphingomonas sp. Xoc002. Next base: position 2,459,921 of record NZ_CP191175.1, read on the forward strand.
CTGATGGAATCGAGCGCGCTCCATCGCCGCTATGACGTGGTGTTCCGGGTGCAGGACGATGGTGTCGGCTTCCGCTACGAATTTCCCGAGCAGCAGGCGCTTCCACACGCGAACATCGCCGAGGAGCTGACCGAGTTCAACATCGCGCAGAACGGCACCGCCTGGTGGAAGCCCGCCTTCCTGTGGAACCGCGAGGAATATCTCTACAACCGCACGCCCATCACGGCGGTCGGCACGGCGGCAACGCCGATCACGATGAAGCTGGACGACGGCACCCATATCGCCATCCATGAGGCGGCGTTGGTCGACTATGCCGGTATGGGGCTGATGAAGACCGAGGGGAACAGCTTCAAGGCGGTCCTCACCCCCGGCTCGGGCGCGCCCAAGGTGGTGAAGGCGGGTGCCTGGACGACGCCGTGGCGCACCTTCCTGATCGCGCCGGATGCGGGCGGGCTCTACATGAGCCATCTGATGCTCAACCTGAACGAGCCCAACAGGCTGGGCGACGTGTCCTGGGTCAAGCCCGGCAAGTTCGTCGGCGTCTGGTGGAAGATGATCAAGGGCGAATGGAGTTGGGCGCGCGGGCCTCGCCACGGTGCGACCACCGCGAATGTGAAGACCTATATAGATTTCGCCGCCAAATACGGCATTCCTGGCGTGCTGGTAGAAGGGTGGAATATCGGCTGGGACGGCGACTGGGCGGGCAATGGCTCGGCGATGCAGTTCGCGACCCCGGCGGAGGATTTCGACGCCGATGCGCTGGCGCAATACGCCAAGACCAAGGGCGTCTCGCTGATCGGCCATCACGAGACCGGCGGCGCGGTCAGCCATTATGAGAGCCAGTTCGACCCGGCGTTCAAGTTCGCCGCCGATCATGGCGAGCGGGTGGTCAAGACCGGCTATGTCGCCGATGCCGGGCAGATCGAGCGGGTGAACGCCGATGGCTCGGTGAGCCGCGAATGGCATGAAGGCCAGTGGATGGTGAACCACCATCTCCGCGTGTTGCAGGCCGCCGCCAAGTACAAAGTGTCGATCGACTCCCACGAGCCGGTCAAGGACACGGGCTTGCGCCGCACCTATCCCAACTGGCTGGCGCGGGAAGGCTCGCGCGGGATGGAGTATAATGCCTGGCCCGGCAAGAACCCGCCCGAGCATGAGGTCAACCTGGCCTTCACCCGGATGCTGGAAGGGCCGATGGACTTCACGCCGGGCGTGCTCAGCCTGACCGGCAGCGACAACAGCCCGATCCAGTCGACCATCGCCAAGCAGCTGGCGCTCTATGTGGTGCTCTACTCGCCGGTGCAGATGGCGGCCGACACGCCGGAGAATTATGCGAAATACCCGCAGGCGTTCCGCTTCATCGCGGATGTGCCGGTGGACTGGGAGGACAGCCGCGTGCTGAACGGCGAGGTCGGCGATTACGTCACCTTCGCGCGGCGGGATCGCAAGAGCCGCGACTGGTATGTCGGGTCGATCACCGACGAGAATGCGCGGGAGCTGACCGTCACGCTCGACTTCCTCGATCCGGGCAAGCGTTACGAGGCGCAGGTTTACAAGGATGGCCCCGGTGCGACCTATGCCACCGATGCGCGCCATTCGATCGCGTTCGAGACTAGGCGGGTGAAGAAGGGCGATACGCTGACCCTCTCCCTCGCTCCCGGCGGCGGCCAGGCGATCCGGTTGAAGGCGCTGTAACCCCCCAAATCCTCCCCAAGCTATGCTTGGGGAGGGGGACCATCGCGTCAGCGATGGTGGAGGGGCGGACGGACCGGCCATGCCCCTCCACCACGGCCTTCGGCCGCGGTCCCCCTCCCCATCTGACGATGGGGAGGATTGGAAGTTACTTCGTCGGGAAGCCGCGTTGCTTCAGCAGCGCGTTTACGTCCGGGTCGCGCCCCCGGAACGCGCGATATGCCTCGGCCCGGTCGGTCTCGTTCCCCGTCGACAACAGGATCCGCGCGAAACGGTCCGCCGTCGCCTTGTCCCATGGGCTGCCCGCTTCCTCGAACGCCGCGAAGGTGTCGGCGTCCATCGTCTCGGACCAGAGATAGCTGTAATAGCCCGCCGAATAGCTGTCCGAGGAGAACAGGTGATTGAACTGCGGCAGGCGGTGCCGCATCACCAGTTCCTTCGGCATGCCGATCTCCTTCAGCGTCGCCGCCTCGAACGCCGCCGGATCGACGATCCCGTCCGGGATGGTGTGCAGCTTCATGTCGACGATCGCCGAGGACAGATATTCGGTCGTCGCGAAGCCCTGGTTGAAGGTCTCCGACGCCTTGATCTTGTCGAGCAGCGCCTGCGGCATGGGCTGGCCGGTCTTGTAGTGGCGGGCGTATTTGTCCAGCACGTCGCGGGTCAGCAGCCAATGCTCATTCACCTGGCTGGGATATTCCACGAAGTCGCGTGGTGTGCCCGCCAGTCCCGGATAGGTGACGTTCTGGAGCATCGCGTGGATCGCGTGGCCGAATTCGTGGAACAGCGTCTCGGCATCGTCCAGGCTGATGAGGACCGGCTCGCCCTTCGCACCCTTGGCGAAGTTGTTGTTGTTCGACGACAGGACATTCTGCACCGGCGGCAGGTTGCGCTGGCCGCGATAGGTGTTCGCCCAGGCACCCGAACGCTTGCCGGTCCGCGCGAAATCGTCGCGGTAGAACAGGCCCACTTCCTTGCCGTTGCGGGTCACATGCCAGACGCGCATGTTCGGCTCGAACACCGGCACGGTGCCGGTGATCTCCTTGAACTCCAGCCCGTAGAGCCGGTTCGCGGCATAGAGCGAACCCTGGATGATGTTGTTCAGCTCGAAATAGGGCTTCAGCTCGGCCTGATCGAGGTCGTAGCGGCTTTTGCGGACCTTCTCCTGATAGAAGCGATAGTCCCAGGGCTCGATGGTGATCTTGGCCCCGTCCTTATCCGCAATCGCCTGCATGTCGCGGACTTCCTCGGCGACGCGCGCCTTGGCGGCCGGCCAGACGCGCATCATCAGGTCCATCGCGGCGGCCGGGGTCTTGGCCATGGTGTCCTGCATCCGCCAGTCGGCATGGGTCTTGAAGCCCAGCAGATGCGCGCGGTTGGCGCGGAGCTTCACGATACGGGCGATGGTCGCCTTGGTATCGTTGATATCGCCATTGTCGCCGCGCTTGGTGAAGGCGCGCCACACCTGCTCGCGAAGCGTACGATCGGTGGCGAAGGTCAGCACCGGATCGACCGCCGACCGGGTGTTGACGATCGCCCAACCCTGCTGCCCGCGCTCGGCCGCAGCCGCCTTGGCCACCGCCTTCACGCTGTCGGGCAGCCCGGCCAGCCGCGCCTCGTCGGTGACGATGATCGCGGTGCCTTCGTCGGCCAGCAACCGCTGCGAAAACTCGCTGAAGTTGATCGCCAGATTTTGGTTGAAGGCAGAGAGTTCTTCCTTCTGGGCCGGGGTCAGCTTGGCACCCTGCCGAACGAAGCTGTCATAGGTGCGCGTGACCAGCCGCTTCTGCTGCGCATCAAGGCCGCTGGTGTCCCGTGCCTTGTAGATCGCCTCGATCCGCGCGAACAGCTTGGGGTTGAAGGTGATCTCGTCCGACGCCTTGGACAGCTTGGGCGACCATTCGCGGTCCAGCGCCTGATAGGCGGGCGTGTTCATATTGCCCGTCATCACCCCGAACAGCGTCATCACGCGGTTCAGCGTCTGCCCGGCATTCTGCATCGGCACGAAGGTATTGGCGAAGGTCGGCTTGGCCGGGTTGTTGGCGATCCGGTCATAGTCGCGCTTGCGCTCGGCCAGCGCGGCCTCGAACGCCGCCGGGAACAGCTCCGGCTTCACCTTGTCCCAGGGCGGCACTCCGCCATAGGGGCCGGTCCATGGCGCGATCAGGGGGTTGGCGGCGGGTGCCTGTACGGCCTGGGGCGGAGACGCCATGGCGGACGTGCTCAACAAGACCGCCAGAGCGGCGGCGAGGGACAGATGACGCAATGTGAACTCCCGGTCATGAAACGCGTGTCATCACCATAAGCCCGTGTTCCGGCGGGTAAAGTCTTGTGACCTACCCCTCGCCGCCCTGCGTCTCCGCCAGTCGGGCCGCCGCCACCAGCCCTTCGCCGGTGGCACGCGCCGCGGCGGGCGTCATCGCCACCGCCACGCCATTGGGCCCGTCGAGCATGACGATCCCGCACTCGGCCGTCGCCACGCCCGCATCGTCATGAACGCCGTGATAGGGGCTGCCGGTCTCGCCGAGCGGGGTCATGCGCCCGGTTTATCCAGGGTCGGGCCGCCGCCATAGAGATAGCCGGGATCGAAATCCGCGAGCGCGGCCAGCATGTCGAGGTCGAGGATATGCGCCTCCCCACTGCGAAAGGTCATCAGGCCCCGCTCGCGCAGCGAGCGAAGGACGCGGTTGAGATGCACCGGGGTGATCCCCGCCGCCTCGGCCAGATCGATCTGGGTCACCGGGAAACGGAACACGCCGTCGCGAACCAGATCGACCATGGCCAGCCGCGCGTGAAGCTCGCAGAACAGATGCGCGACGCGACCATCGGCCTCCAGCCGCCCCAGCCGGAACACCCATTCCCGGTGCATCGCCGCGTCGAGCAGCGTCGAGAACCACAGCAATCGGGTTAACCGGGGATAGCCCGCGACGATCCGCTCCAGCCGATCATGCCCCGCCAGCGCGACCCGCACCGGGGTCAGCGTCGCGACATCATGGTCCAGATGGCGCATCGCAAAGCCGTGCAGATCGACGAAATCGCCGGGAACATGAAAGGCGACGATCTGGCGGTTGCCCTGTCGGTCGTCCATGTACCGGCACATCACGCCTTCCAGCAGCAGGCTGCTGTAGCGAACCCGTTCATCCTGGCGGATGACGATGGTGCGGGCGGGGATGGCGCGAACCTCTTCGACGCTGTCCTCCAGCATCGCGACGTCCTCCGCCGTCATGGTGTCGCGCCCCCGCCCCTTCAGGAACAATTCCGTCAGCAACGGCCCGTCATCGGCGCGCCTTTGCTCCCGTCGCGTATCGATTGCAGAAACCGACATGACCTGTCCCTCACCCAGCGTTCGGAAGGGAAATCCCCCGCATGGGCAAAGTGTTCCGCAAGCGACACGATCGCCGCTTCAGTCGCCGATCGGCTTCCCCGCCCCCTGCACCGGATCGCCGCCATGCCGCAGGTCCTGCGGTGCCTTGCGATTGCTGCGGACCGAGGCCCAGAAGGCCAGACCGATCAGAGTCGCGCCGATCAGGCCCGTGATCGTCTCCGGAATATGGAAGCGCACCGACAGCAGCATGATCGTCGCCAGCGCGACGATGGCATAGAAGGCACCGTGCTCCAGATAGCGATATTGCGCGAGCGTGCCATGATCGACCAGCATGATCGTCATCGAACGGACGAACATCGCCCCGATGCCCAGACCCAGCGCGATGATGAACAGATTGTTCGACAGCGCGAACGCACCGATCACCCCGTCGAACGAGAAGCTGGCGTCGAGCACCTCGAGATAGAGGAACGCGGCAAGGCCCGACCGCGCCGCCGCGCCCGTCGCCGCATCGCCGTCGCTGCCCAGCAGCACGCCGATGGCATGGACCGCGATATAGGTCAGCAGGCCGAAAATGCCCGAGGTGATGAAGGTCATCGCGTCGTCGGCCGGAATGAACCGCGAAATGGCGTAGAGCGCCAGCAGGACGATGCCGGTCGCCAATCCCGAAATGTCCCGCAGCGCGGCCAACGGCCGTTCGATCACGGGCAGCCAATGCTCCTCCTTCTCGTCGTCGAGAAAGAAGTTCAGGCCGACCATCGCCAGGAAGCTGCCGCCGAAACCGGAAATGCCGACATGGGCCGAGGTGATGATCTGCTCATAACGCACCGGATCGCCCGCCGCGAGTTTCACCGCCTCGATCGGTCCCAGATGCGCGGCGATGGCGACGATGGCGAGCGGGAAGACGATCCGCATCCCGAACACCGCGATGATGATGCCCCAGGTCAGGAAGCGGTGGCGCCACTTGTCGTCCATGTCGCGCAGCACCGTCGCGTTGACGACGGCATTGTCGAAGGACAGCGACACCTCCAGCACGCCGAGGACCAGCACGATCCACAGAATGCCGAGCGTGCCGGGGACGGTTCCCGTGCTCTGAAAGCCCAGCCAGGCGGCGATGGCCAGGCAGAGCAGCGTGAACAGGAACGATCCCTTATAATATTTCAACAGCAACTGACGGTCCCCTGTACCTGTCCGATCGACCGCATGGCGTGGCGCTCCGACGATCCGGTCTAAAGTCCGGCTGGTCGGATTTGTTCAATCGGGCACCGGCCCTATCGCCGCGAAGAGGCGGCGGGACAAGTCGGGATCAGGCCGCCGTCAGGCGCGGGGATCAGATACGGGCGTCGTTGCCGATCAGCTGTTCGGAAATGCGCGTCGCCGTCGCGCGCAGCACCGCCAGCGCCTGGTCGACATCCACCGTCGCGTCGGTGATGCGGATGAAGGGCACGGTCAGGACAGCGACGGCACGTCCGCCGCGCATGATCGGCACGGCGAGTTCGACCATGCCGGGCAGTTCGGCGCTGTCCGTCTGCGCAAAGCCCTGACCGCGAATGCCGTCCGCCGTCGCGATCAGGGCCGCACGACGCTCATCCGACAGGGGCGGATCGAACAGGCCGTCCCATTCGGCCCGCGCCTGATCCGGCTGAAAGGCATACAGCACCTGCCCCGACGGGGTTTCATGGATCGGGCGACGATAGCCGACACGCACCGAAAAGCCGACCGAGGTGTTGGCCTCCATCCGCGCGATGACCGAGGATGCCGCACCGGAGGGAATGGCGAGATAGCAGGACTGGCCGATCCGATCGGACAGCATCCGCATTTCAGGCAGCGCCTGTTCCATCAGACTACGCACCGGCGGACGCTTCAGCCCCAGGTGGAACAGGCGCGAGGTCATGACATAACCGTCCGGCCCCTGCGAGACATAGCCCCGATGTTCCAGCACCTGGATCATCCGGAACAGCTCGCCTGTCGACCGGCCGAGACGGGTGACGATCGCGCTCATCGTCAAGGGAAGGTCCTCGGCGGCCAGCAGCTCCAATATGTCGAGCCCTTTTTCCAGCGCCGGGGCGCGGTAGAGCCGCTTATCGTCCAAGACTTCTGGCGGTTCGCTGGCCAAAAATTCCCTCCGTCCCGGTCGTCGCCTGGGCGCGACCGTCATCTATTCTCATTAGCCGATATGCGCGGCTATATAGGCTGCGCTTGAGGCGGCAATATGATTAACGTCCGGATGACAGTAATTTAATCGATTAGAATGTGAACGATGTCGGGCGCTACCATCGCGATCGTCCTGGCCTGGTCCGGTGTGGTTCCGGCCCGACGGGCTGGATCGGCCAGGACGATGCGCCAGCGTCCGGCATGGTGGCTGGCCGAGACGATATTGTCCGCGCCGCCCATCGCCCGCACGAGCGTATCCGGCAGACTGGTCTGCGCCTTGGCGGCTACCTCCTGGACCGGCGCGGCCGTGACCGGAGCCGCCGCGCGGGTGGTGGCGGCGATCGGCCCGGACTCGACGGCGGCACGCATCTCCATCGCCACGGCGTCGGCAATCGGACCCAGCACGACCTGAACGCCGCTGGCCGAGGGACGCAGGATACCCCGTGCGCCGAGCCGCTTCAGCGCAGGTTCATCGACCTGGCCGGGATCGACCACGATCAGGCGCAGGCGGGTGGTGCAGGCCGCGATCTCGCTGAGGTTCGTGCTGCCGCCCATCGCCGCGACGAAGGATGCCCCGCGCCCGCCGGCGATCTCGGTCGCCTCGCCTTCTGCCGCCGCCTCGACCTCGCGACCCGGCGTCTGCAGGTTCCAGCGGCGGATCGCGAAGCGGAACACCGCATAATAGATCAGGGCATAGGCCGCGCCGATCGGCAACAGCATCAGCGGCTTGGTCGCCTTGCCGAAATTGATGACATAGTCGAACAGACCGGCCGAGAAGGTATAGCCCAGCCTTACGCCCAGCGCGTTCATCAACGCTTCCGACAGGCCGGTCAGGACCGCGTGGAAGGCATAGAGGACGGGCGCCAGGAACATGAAGCTGAACTCGATCGGCTCGGTCACGCCGGTCAGGAACGACATCAGCGCCAGGCTGAACAGCATGCCCCCGACCGCCTTTTTCCGCTCCGGCAGCGCTTCGTGATACATGGCGAGACATGCGGCGGGCAGGCCGAACATCATGACCGGGAAGAAGCCGCTCATGAACGCGCCCGCGGTCGGATCGCCCGCGAAGAAGCGGGTCAGGTCGCCGGTCTTGCCCTGATAATCGCCGACCACGAAATAGGCGACGGTGTTCAGGATGTGGTGCAGGCCGGTGACGACCAGCAGGCGATTGAGCACGCCAAAGGCGAACAGCCCCAGCCCGCCCGCCTGGACGATGCCCTGGCTCATTGCATCGATGCCCGCATTGACCGGCCCGAACGCCACGCCCAGCAGGGCGGCGAGACCCAGGCCCGCAATGCCCGAAATGATCGGTACAAAGCGACGGCCACCGAAAAAGGCCAGATATTCCGGCATCTTGATGGTGGCGAAGCGGTTGTAGAAATTGCCGCCGATCAGACCGGCGACGATGCCGACCGGCACGTCGAACCGATGGACCGACTTGGTCCGCCACGCCGCCTCGACGGTCGCGGCGATGTCCTTGGCCAGGCCGGCTCCCGTCCCGGCGGGCGGCACGATCAGCGTCTCGGCGCCCTTGATGGTGACGAGGTAGCAGGTGATGCCCGCCAGTGCCGCCGCGCCATTGCCGTCACGGGCAAAGGCGGTGGCGACACCGACCGCGAACAACAGGCCCAGATTGTCGAAGATCGCATTGCCCGCATTCGCCATGAAGGCGATGTTCAGCATGTCGGGCTGGCCCAAGCGCAGCAACAGGCCCGCGACCGGCAGCACCGCGATGGGCAGCATGAGCGCCCGCCCGAGCGATTGGATGGTGGCCATGGGCGAGCTCATGCGCCGATCTCCTGAAGCATAGTCGTGATGTGCGCGCGGACCGCCGCCGCCGAGGGGAGCGCCAGCGCGGCGATCGCGGCGGCGCGGCATTTCACCATGTCGAGCTTGCCGACCAGCGCCTTGATCGCCGCCACCCGCGCCGGGGGCACCGACAATTCGCAGACGCCCAGACCCAGCAGGATCGGCACCGCCAGACGATCGGCGGCCAGCGAACCGCAGACGCCGACCGGCGTGTCGTGGCGTGCCGCGCCGTCGCAGGTCGTGCCGATCAGGCGCAGCACGGCCGGATGAAGCCCGTCGACCCCCGCCGCCACCGCCGCATTGCCGCGATCCATGGCCAGCGTATATTGGGTCAGGTCGTTCGTCCCGATCGAGAAGAAGTCCGCCTTACGCGCGAGAATATCGGCGGAAATTGCGGCAGCCGGGGTCTCGATCATGACGCCGACCTCGGCCTTTCCGCCTTGCCGCTCGACGACCGCGCGAACCGCCTCCAGTTCGGACAGGCTGGCGATCATCGGCGCCATGATCCGGCACGGCTGGCGCACCGCCAGGATCGCAGCCACCTGATCCTCCAGCAGCTGCGGATCGGCGAGCGACACGCGGATGCCGCGCAGGCCCAACGCCGGATTTTCCTCGACGGGCAGGTCCATATAGGGCGCGGGCTTGTCGCCGCCGACATCGAGCAGCCGGACGATCATCGGCCGGTCGCCCAGCGCATCGGCGATCGCCTGGTAATCGCGGGCCTGTTCGTCGCGGGTCGGCGCGGTGGCGCGTTCCAGGAACAGGAATTCGGTGCGCAACAGGCCGCAGCCCTCCGCGCCCTCCGCCACCGCCGCCTCGGCATCGGCGACTGAGCCCAGATTGGCGAACATCTCGATCCGGGTGCCGTCCGCCATGCGGCATGGCCCTTGTGCGGCACGCGCGGCTTCCATCTCGGCCTTGCGGCGGGCGATGGTGTCGCGCACCTGACCTTGCGCCTCGGCGTCGGGTTCGGGATCGATCAGGCCGCGATCGGCGTCGAGCACGATGACCCGGCCATCCTCCAGCGCGGCCAGCGGCTCACCGAAGGCGACCGCCATGGGCAGGCCCATGCCCGCCGCCAGGATCGCGGCGTGCGAGGTCGGCCCGCCCTTGACCAGCGCGATGCCCGCCACGACGGCGGCGTCGAGCGCTGCGACCTGGCTGGGCAGCAGATCCTCGGCGACCAGGATCGCGCCCTGCGGGACGCTCGGCCCTTCGATGGGAAGGCCCGCCAGAGCTGCGAGCACATGGCGTTCCAGATCGCGCAGATCGTCGGCGCGCTCGGCGATACGGCGGTCGCCGCTCGACAGCAGGACGGCGACCTGTTCGGTGATCGCTTCCTGCCACGCCACGCCCGCGCTCATCCCCCGGCCGATCACGGCCAAAGCGGCGTCGGTCAACGTCGGATCGGCCAGCATCGCGCCATGCGCAGCCATCACCCCGCCGCGTGCGCCACCGGCAGCCGCTGCCCGGGCCAGGCTCTCGCGCACCGTATCGAGCGCCGCGTTCAGGCGGGTGCGTTCCTCCTCCTCGGTACCCGCCAGCGTCTCGACCGGAATGGCGGCACGGGTCAGCCGGTGGATCGGCCCGACCGCAAGACCCGGCGCGGCGGGCACACCGCCCAGCCCCGGCCCCTCGCCGCGTACCGGCTCGGGCACATCGACCGGCGTTTCCTCGGGCGTGGCGTCGTTCAGGAAGGCGATGACCTCGGCCAGGGCTGCGGCGGCCTGCGCCCCGCTCGCCTCGATCCGCACGGTCGTGCCATGGCCCAGACCCAGCCCCAGCAGACCGACGGCGCTCAGTGCCGAGGCATGGCGGTCGCCGTGATACAGGGTGACGCGCGCGTCGTGCTTGCGGACCGCCTCGACCAGCCGGGCGGCGGGACGCGCGTGCAGGCCGTGCGACAGCGCAACGACTGTTTCCTCGACCAGCATGTCGCCGCCCATGTCGGCATCGACCGTCTCGACGCCCAGCGGCACGACGCGCAGCAGCGGATCACCGACCGCCACCAGCCCCTTGGCGATAGGCTCGACGGCATAGCGGGTGGCATCGGCCACGATGATCGGCGTGACGACGGCGGGCGCGTTCTGGACCAGATAGTCGAGGTCGAAGCGGATCAGCGGCTGGCCCGCCAGCACCTTCGCGCCCGCCTGTACCTGCGGCGTCAGCCCTTTGCCGCCCAGCGACACGGTGTCGATGCCGATATGGCAGATCAGCTCATAGCCGTCGATGCTGCGCAGCGTGACCGCATGGCCCGCCTCATGCACAGTCAGCACGGTCGCGTCGCAGGGCGCGCAAAGCGCATCGTTGACCGGATCGATCGCGACACCGTCGCCCAGCATCTTTTCGGCAAAGACCGGGTCCGGCACTTGGGCGAGCGGCGTCACCCAGCCTGCCAGCGGCGCAAAAACGGTCAGGTCACTCATCGCACGTCACTTTCGCCAAACTGCTTTCCTTCCCCGTGAGCGTCCCCGCACGCCGTCAGCGCGGGCGGATCGTCACCCGGCCCAGCAGGCCGCTATCGATATTGCCCATCCCCGCGACGATCAGCGCGACGGTCCGCTTGCCCGCGCCGGACGGCAGGGTCGCCGTCATGGGGCCGGGCTTGGGATCGCGCTTCTCCGCGACCAGCTGCCCATCGACCCACAGGCTCGCCATGCCGCCGACCGAGGCCAGCCGCAGTTCGCCGCCCCGCGCCGCGACCGCCCGCCGGGGCGTGACGACCGCGCGATAGACACGCCAGCCCGCCCCCTCCGCCGGGGTCGGCGTACCCGCCTGGACAAAGGCCCAGCCATTATTGTCGCTGGCGGCGGGTGCGAGGTCGGGCGAGGGCTTGGTCGCCAGCAGCGGCGAGCGCCGCCATTCGCGCACGTCCATGTCGCCGTTCATCACCGCGACCTGCGCACGCGGCGTCACGCCCAGCCGGTCGAGCTTCAGCGTGGCAGGCTTCAACCCGTCCGCCGTCGCACGAATGGTGATCCGCCCGCGCCCGGTATCGGGCCGCACGATCATCTGGGCGAGGCCGTTGAACAGCGAGCGCTGGTTGCCCTTTTCAGGCTCATGGCTGTTGGGATCGCCATTGCCGACCCCGATGATCGCACCGCCTTCGATGGTGAAACGGGTCATCAGATTGGCGGTTGGGACGTGGCGGCCCTTGGCATCCACGGCATCGATGGTGATCGCCTGCGCGTCCTCGGTATCGCCCGCCATCACGGTGCGCGCCGGGGTCAGCCGAAGGGCGACCGGCACACCGACCGTCTCGTGCGCGGCGCGCGCGACCTCGCGGCCGCCGCGATAGGCGATCGCCTCGATCCGGCCCGGCGCATAAGGGATAGTCCACTCATTGCCCATGAGCCGGTCGACCGCCGCCTCCCCCAGCGTCTTCCCGTTCAGGCGAAGGACGACGCGCTCGGCATTGGACAGAACCATGACCTTGGTCGGCTTGCCTTCGCGCCCCGGCCAGCTCCAGTGCGGTGCGATCGCGACCACCGGCTGGTCGTCGATCCAGGCGGCGCGGTGGATGTCGAAGGCGGTCTTGGGAAAGCCGCACAGATCCATGATGCCGAAGAAGCTGGCGATGCTCGGCCATTCATAGGGCGTCGGCTCGCCATGATAGTCGAAGCCGGTCCACACGAAGCCACCCGCCACGAAAGCGCGCTCGGCGATCTTCTTCCACGCGCCCCGGTGCGTGTCGCCCCAGCTCGCCGCCTCGACGTCATAGCTCGACGCGATGTGGCGGGCCGGATCGCTCTCGAACGCGCCGCGCGTCATGAAGGCGCTGGTATCCTCCGAGCTGGTCATCGGCTTGGCCGGGTTCAGCTGGTGATAGCGGTCGTAATCGCCCTGATAATAGTTGAAACCGGTCACATCGACGACCTGGGCGACATTGACCGGATTGAAGAACGCCCCGTTCATCGCCGCCGTCACCGGGCGGCTGTCGTCCAGCGCGCGGACCCAGTGCGCCATGCGCTTGACCATCGCGACGCCCGCAGGCGTGCCCTGCATCGGTTCCTCGTTGAAGACCGACCACAGGATGACGCTGGGGTGGTTGCGGTCGCGCCGGACCAGCCATTCCAGCTGGGCGCGATATTCGGGCGCGGGATTGAACTGCCGGTTCTCGTTCATCACGAGGAAGCCCAGCCGGTCGCACCAGTCGAGCAGTTCCGGCGTCGGCGCATTGTGGCTGGACCGGATGGCGTTGCAGCCCATCGCCTTCAGCCGCTCCAGCCGCCAGCCGAGCAGCGCGTCGGGGATCGCGGTACCGACGCCCGCATGATCCTGATGCAGGCACACGCCCTTCAGCTTAACGGGACGGTCGTTGAGGAAAAAGCCGTTGGCCGCGTCGAAGCGCAGCGTACGGAATCCGATCGGCACCCGCCGCTCGTCCGCCAGCTGTCCATCGCGCACCAGACGTACGTCGAGCATGTAGAGGGTAGGCCGCTCGACCGACCAGAGCATGGGGTCGGCAACCAGTAGGTCGAGCGCGGCCTTGCCCTCGTCCAGCGCGGGCACCGTCGTCTGAGCCTGTCCTTGCGCAACCAGCTTGCCCTGCGGATCGAGCAGGCGCGCTTCGACCGTGACCGGGCTGTCGGCGTCGACGATGCTGGTCAGTGTCGCCGTGACGGGGACATGCCAGCCGTCCGCCCGCTTGCGCGGATCGCCATGCACGCCGTCGGTCGCGATCGACACCGGCGCATAGTCGCCCAGCCAGACATGGCGATAGAGCCCGGCGCCTTCATACCACCAGCCCTCCATCGCCTCCGCATCGACGCGGACGGCAACGACATTGGCCTCGTCCCCGAACCGCGCGAACGGGGTCAGGTCGATGCGGACCGCGTTATAGCCCGAGAAATTGTGCGAAACGACGCTGCCATTGATCCAGATCGTGGCGTTCGTCGCGATGCCGCCGAATTCCAGCTCGATCCGCCGTCCGCGCAAAGCGGGGTCGAGACGGAAGCTGCGCCGATACCAGCCGATGCCGCGCGGGCGATAGCCTTGCGCGACATTGGCGGTCTTTACGAAGGGCTGGAACGAGGCCCAGTCATGCGGCAGGTCGACCGCCTGCCAGTCGCTGTCGTCATAATCGACCGCCGCCGCGCCGCGCGCATTGCCCGCCTTGACCGACAGATAGGTCGCGTTGTGCGTGTCGAGCGGCGCAGGCTCGACATCGCCTTCGTGGAACAACCAGCCGCGATCCATCAGGACGCGGGCCGCATCCTGCACCGGCAGCGCGGGCGGAAGCTGATCCACGGGCTCGGGCATGGGCAGCGCGCCCGCGCCATCCGCCGGGCGGCGACTGGCGGCGAAGGCCGGGACCGGCGCCATGCCGCCCGCCAGCCCCACCACCGCGCTGCCCAGCAGAAGGTCGCGGCGCGCGACCGTCATGCCGCGACCGGCTCCGCCGAGGCGATACGTGTCTCGACCGGCTTGAGCGCGGCGTCGAGCACCACCCAATCCGCGCGCAGCCCCTGGGCCAGCGCCCCGCGCTCATGCGACAGACCCAGGAACGCCGCCGGATGCGTCGCGGCCATCGCCGCCGCCTGATCGACCCTGATGCGCAGCTGCTCGACCGCATTGGCGACCGCCGACCCCATATCGAGGTCCGAGCCCGCCAGCGTGCCGTCGGTATAGGTGCACTTGCCGCCCGACACATCGATATGACGGCCGTGCAGGACGAAGTCCTTCTCGACCGCACCGACCGACGACATAGCGTCCGTGACCAGCATCAGCTTGTCGAACGGCCGCGCCTTCATCGCCAGCCGGAGCATCGGCGCGGAGACGTGGAAGCCATCGATGATCAGCCCCGCATAGGGCCGCGGATCGTCGAGCGTCGCGCCCGCCAGACCCGGCACACGCTGCTGCATGGCGGGCATCGCGTTGTACAGATGCGTGACGCCGACGACGCCCGCACCGAACGCCTCGACCGCCTGCTCATAGCTCGCCTCGCTATGGCCCGCGCTGACCAGCACGCCTGCTTCCGCCAGACGACGGATGGTGGCGACCGGCACCCGCTCGGGCGCGATGGTCAGCATGACCTTGCCCTTGCGGGGGCGGGTCAGGACGGCGATCATCTCTTCGTCCAGATCGCGGAAGCGCGTCGGATCGTGGATGCCCTTGCGCGCCGGATTCAGCACCGGGCCCTCGACATGGATGCCGACGATGCCGGGCACCTTCGCCTCGATCGCCTCGTCGATCGCGTCGAGCGCGCGGGCGATCTTGTCCGGCGTCTCGCTGACCAGGGTCGGCAGCATCGCGGTGGTGCCATAGACGGCATGCGCCGCCGCCATGGTCGCGATGCCGTCCACGTCCAGACGGTCGTTGAACAGCACGCCGCCGCCGCCATTGACCTGCGTGTCGATATAGCCGGGCACGACCCAGCCGCCGTTCAGGTCGATCGTGTCGGCCGAACCCTCGACCGTGCCGATCGATGCGATACGGTCGCCGTCCACGACGATCTCTGCACCCGGCAGGACGCCGCCCTGGGTCGCGACATGGCCGTTGACGAAACGGAAACGGGTCATAGCGTGCGGGTCACTTTCTGCAGATGCGGCGGCGAGTCGGGGTCCATGCCACGGGCGAGCGCCAGCGCCTCGACCATGCGGTAGAAGCTGGCGAGCATCGCAATCGGCTCCAGCGCGGGATGGCCTGCGACCATCGGCAGCGCACCGCCCTGCCCCGCGACGAACGGCTTGGCGCCGCGGCCCGCGAACTGGTCGGCGACCGCCTTCACATCCTCGCCCGCCACGTCGGAGGTGGCGAAGCCCAGCACCGAATAGCCGGGTTCGACGATACGCATCGGGCCGTGGCGCACTTCGGCGGCGCTGAACGGCTCGGCCTGGATCGAGCAGGTTTCCTTGAGCTTCAGCGCGGCTTCCTGCGCCACGCCGTAGCCGTAACCGCGACCCAGCACGAACATCTGGCTGACCTCGCGCAATCCCTCGACCGCCGGGGACCAGTCGAGGCCCAGCGCCTGTTCAACCTGACCGGGCAGATCATCGAGGGCGGCCTCCAGCCTCTCGTCGCCAGCCCAGGCGGCGGCGAGCTGCACCAGACCCGCCAGCGCGGTCAGGCAGGACTTGGTGGCGGCGACGGCCTTTTCGGGACCGGCCGACAGCGGCAGGAAGGTGTCCGCGCCGGTCGCCAGCGGCGACTCCTCATCGTTCACAAGCGCGACGATATGTGCCCCGCCCGCGCGATACGCCTCGACCGTCGCCAGCAGGTCCGGGCTGCGCCCCGACTGCGAGATGGCGATGACCAGCGCCCCCTGCACCTTCATCGGCGTTTCGAAGATCGATGCGACCGAAGGCGCGGCCGACGAGACCGGCACGCCGGTCTTGGTCTCCAGGATATACTTGCCATAGGTCGCGGCGTGGTCCGACGAACCACGCGCGATGGTGATGATCACCGGCGGCGGGGCGGCACGCAGCCGCTCGGCCAGCGCCCGGACGGTCGGCGCATTGCGCGCGAGCAGCCGGGCGATCGCTTCCGGCGCCTCCCCCGCTTCCGCTCCCATCAGGGTGCTGGTCCCCGCACTACCGGCGGTCATCACATCAGACATCGGTTAACTCCGCGACGAAATCATAGGCATCGCCGCGATAGAAGGACTGGGTATATTCCACCGCCCGTCCATCGCGTAGAAATCCGCGCCGTTCGATCAACAGGCCCGCATGGCCCGGATCGACATCCAGCATCTTGGCATGATCGGGCCCGAACGGCACCGCACGCAGCCGCTGCAGCGCGCGCACCGGCCGGTTGCCGGTCCGCTCCAGCGCCGCATAGAGCGAGCGGTCGACCGCCTCGATCGAGGGCAACGCAAAGCCCGCGATGGTCGATACCTCGATCGCCATCGGCACCTCGTCGGCGAAGCGCACACGCTGGAAACGATAGACCGGCGCCCCCGGCGACAGGCCCAGCGACAGCGCCTCTTCCGGCGTGACGGTGCCCGGCGCACGGCTGACCCACTGGCTGCTCGGCGTGCGGCCGCGCGCGATCATGTCTTCGGAGAAGGAGGACAGCTTGGAGAAGCTCTTCTCCACGCGCCCCGCGACGAAGGTCCCCGCCCCGCGCCTGCGCGTCAGCAGCCCTTCCTCGACCAGCCCGCCGATCGCCTTGCGCACCGTGATCCGCGACACGTCATATTCGATCGCCAGATCGCGCTCGGCGGGGATCGCGTCGTCCTCGGCCAGGACATTGTTGGTGATCGCATCGCGCAGCAGCTGCTGGAGCTGGAGGTATAACGGCGCGGGGTTCCCCTTTCGGAAGGAGCCGACCTGCGCCGAGAATGTCATGGCCGCGCCATCCCCCTTTGCCCGGGCGTCGCTCATGCCACGCCCCGCTTCGTCAACAGGCTTATCGCAGCCGAACCAAGCGGGCAATAGGTATTATATTTGGCATACATTGGCTTTTATCCTTCCCCTATTTTCTGTCGGATCGCCGCGATGCGATCGGCGCTCGTCCGGCGCCGGGGCCCTACCGCGAAGCCCATGCCGAGCACCCGCGAATCCCCCCAATCCTCGCGCACGCTGGCCGAGGCATGAACCGCATCGACCCCGGTCCGGGTGATCAACGCCCTGACATTGTCCGCCGAGACACCCGATCCCGCAATGATCGACAGGCGCCCGTCCGCTGCCTCGACCATCTTCGCGATGACGTCGGCGCCCTGTTCGGCCGTCGCCGCCCCGCCCGAAGTCAGGATATGGTCATAGCCCAGCTCCGCCGCCTGTCCGACCGCCTCGACGGGGTCCGCCACCAGGTCGATCGCCCGGTGCAGCACGATGGCCACCCCCGCCGCCGCCTCGCGCCAGCGCGCCAGCACGTCCAGGTCGAGCCGCTGGTCGTCCGCCATCGCCCCGACCACGACCCCCGCGACGCCCATCGCCACCATGTGACGGATTTCTTTTGTGGCGAGTCCCATATCGGCACGGTCATAACGGAAGTCGCCGTCACGCGGCCGCACCATCGCGTGCACCGGCACACCGGACTCTACCGCACAAGCAACCAGCGCCGCCGAGGGCGTCAGACCGCCCAGACCCAGCGCACCGCAAAGCTCGATCCGGTCCGCCCCCGCGGCCACGACTGCCGCCACGCCGTCCGCGTCATCGACGCAGATTTCCAGCAGCGGCGCTCCAGCCCGGACTGGTGACATGACCATCTTGAACTTCCCCCGGCCCATTTGCCCCGCGCACCCGGACCACCGCCGCGCGGACCTTTCACAGATGCGTCATTTAAGCAGCACGCCGGACAATGCGCCAGCCCAATGGTCTCATGACGAGAACGTCACATTTTTTCCGTTTACGGACCAATGTCAGTTTGGTTACACGTTGGTAGTTCCGGCATATCGTATAAAAAGCCGGCCGGGGAGGACTCCACCAGCCATCCCCAGACAACAATAAGAGCGCGCGCGGTGGAGCGGCGATTATTTTTTGGGGGATTTCAACATGTTGAGCTTCCGCGGCATGATCCTGACGGCGACCGCACTCGCCGGCATCCAGGGCACCGCTTTTGCGCAGACCGCGACGCCGTCTGCCGATGCACCGACTCAGACCGCACCGGGCAGCGACTCCAGTGACATCGTGGTCACCGGCATCCGCTCCAGCCTGCGCAACGCGATCAACGTCAAGCGCGAGGCCAACGCCGTCGTCGACGTCATCACCGCCGAGGACGTGGGCAAGTTCCCCGACCGCAACGTGGCGGAATCGCTGTCGCACATTCCGGGCGTCAGCATCGACCGCCGCTTCGGCGAGGGTGAAAAGGTCGCCATTCTCGGCACCGACCCGGCGCTGAACCGCATGCTGCTCGACGGCCATGCACTGGCCTCGGCCGACTGGGGCGGCAACGACAACGACCCGTCCAGCCGTACCTTCAACTATTCGCTGCTGGCCCCCGAGCTGGTCGACCGCCTCGAGGTCTACAAGTCGCCGGAACCGCGCATCGAGGAAGGCAGCCTGGGCGGCACGGTCATCGTGCGCACCCGCCGTCCCCTGGACCTGGCACCCAATTCGATCTTCGCCTCGGGCGGCTATACGTACAACGACCGTTCCGAGAAGGGGAATGTCCGCGGATCGGGTCTGTACAGCTGGCACAACGAAGCCGACAATTTCGGCTTCCTGGTCGCCGCGACCTATGACAAGCAGGCGCTGACCCGCGCGGGTGTCGAGTTCTTCGGCTATCAGAGCGGCGCGGACTTCTTCCAGAAGGACGCTAACGGCAATGTCGTGCGCGACGCGTCGGGCCAGGGCGTGCTGCTCAACCCGAACGCCACAGTCACCGGCGGCACCAAGAACGACCTGATCAACGCGGTCGCGCCGTTCGGCATCAACTATGCCTATTTCCAGCAGACCCGCGAGCGCGCCAGCGTGTCGGGCACCGTGCAGTATCGCCCGGCCCCCAACCTGACGCTGACCCTGAACGGCCTGCACATCGACGGCAACTACAACAATTACAGCCAGTCGATGTACACGATCCCGGTCGCTTGGACCGGCAGCGTGCTGCAGACCGCCAATGTCGCCAACGGCGTCGTCAACTCGGCCAGCTTCGCCGCCGCGCCGAACCAGTCGGCGCAGCTCGACACGCTGGTCCGCAAGACCAAGCTGAAGACCGACAACCTGAACTTCTTCGCCGATTGGGAAGGCGATGACGGCGCGAAGATCAACTTCGCGGGCGGCTGGTCGAAGGCGACCGGCGGGCGCAACCCCGAATATCTGTTCAACGTGCAGACCAAGCTGCCGTTCAACTATGCGTTCACGCCGACCTCGGCGACGGTGAACTTCACGGGCGACCTGACCAACCCGGCGAACTACTTCACCAACCCGAACAACAACCCGGCGCAGATCGAGGGCCGTCCGGTCATCGTGGGCGGCCAGCAGCTGAACGGCGCGCAGATCGGCGGCCTGGACTATAGCGTCACCACCGACCGCGACATCTTCGGCGGCTATGACGCGACCATCCCGGTCGAGTTCGGTCCGTTCAAGCAGATCCTGATCGGCAGCCGCGTGACCGACCACGTCAACCGCATCGACGGTCGTGGCATCAACACCTACAAGACCAGCTCGCAGACCGCCAACCAGCTGGGCGTCACCACGCTCGTCACGCCGGGCGGCGTCTTCGACGGCAGCGGCGGCATGGGCAATGCGACCCAGTATCTGAACCTGCCCGAGCAGGCGGTGATCGACATCCTCGCCAACTCGATCAACAGCCCGCTGGTCACCAAGGTCGGCGCGTCGACCAAGGTGCGCGAGACGGTCATCGCGTCCTACGTCCAGGCCAATTTCGATGAAGGCGGCTTGCGCGGCAACATCGGCGGTCGTCTGGTCTATACCCGCGACAAGTCCAACTATGCCGTGACGCTGGCCAACACGGTCACCCCGGTGCCGGTGCCGACCACCACCACGACCGATTATCTGAAGTTCCTGCCCAGCGTGAACATCGCCTATTCGATCACGCCGGAATTCCTGGTCCGTGGCTCGGTCGCGCGGGTGATCTCGCGTCCGCGCTATCAGGATCTGGCGGCGGCGACCTCGCTCAACGACATCACGCTCGATGGCGGCGGCGGCAATCCGAACCTGAAGCCGTACGAGTCGACCAACTACGAACTGACGGCGGAATGGTATCCGCGCGCCGGCTCGCTGATCGCGGTCGAACTCTTCCGTCGCGACATCTCGAACTACATCATCAACACGCGTACCAACGCCGTGTTCTTCAACTCGCTGCAGAATCGCCTGACGACGTACAACGTCAACCAGCCGATCAATGGCGGCGCGGCGAAGGTGAACGGCGCGCTGGTGTCGGGCCAGACCGAAATCTGGGGCGGCTTCGGCATCCAGGCGAACTATTCGTACCAGGACAGCTCGACCTCGTCGGTCGACTCGTCGGGTGCGGCGCTGAACCTGCCGTATCTGTCGCGCCACACGGTCAACGTGATCCCCTATTTCGAAAGCGGGATTTTCCAGGCGCGCCTGAGCTACAACTACCGCTCGAGCTATTTCCGCACGATCGGCCGCCTGAACTCGCGCGAAATGGTCGCGCCGTACAGCCAGCTCGACTTCTCGGCGGGTGTGAACCTGACCAAGGAGATCACGCTGACGGTCAACGCGCAGAACCTGCTCGACGAGACCTATTACCAGTATAACGCGACCCCCGACCGTCCGACCGCCTTCTATAAGAACGGCCGGACCTATGCCGCCTCGGTCGCGGTGCGGTTCTAAGCCACTTCTGCATCCCCTCCCGCGGCGGGAGGGGACCGAGGGGAGGGCAGGGAGTCTCACAGAGCCTGTCGCCTGCGGCCTTGCCCTCCCCCATCCCCTCCCGCTTGCGGGAGGGGCGTGAAAGAAACAGCCCGCCGTTCCTCGGGACCGGCGGGTTTTCTTGTCCTGACTTCCCCGAGTCACGAAACTGCTGCGCGCCTGTCACCGATCTGCGACGCGGGCGTAACAGATGACGCCTAGGACATCCGGAACGCCAAGCGTGGGGTTCCGACGATGCCGATGACCAGCATTCCGATCGATGGCTCGCTGCACGAAGACGCCGCCATCCTCGACTTCATCCCCCGCGCGCCGGTGACGCCGGAGCCCGAGGGCCATGAGCGCCGCCGTTACCGCACCATCTGGATTTCGGACGTGCATCTCGGCACGCGCGGCTGCAATGCCGAGATGTTGATCGACTTTCTGGACCATGTCGACAGCGAGACCCTGTATCTGGTCGGCGACATGATCGACGGCTGGCGGCTGAAGAAGAAGTTCTACTGGCCCGCCGCGCACAACGACGTGGTCTGGCGCCTGCTCAAGCGGGCCAAGCGCGGCACCCGCGTCGTCTATATCCCCGGCAATCACGACGAGATCTTCCGTCAGTTCACCGGCATGGATTTCGGCGGCATCGCCATCTGTCGCAAGGCGATCCACGAGACGGCGGACGGCCGCCGCCTGCTGGTTCTGCATGGCGACGAGTTCGACGCGATCACGCTGGCGCATCGCTGGCTCGCCCATGTCGGCGACTTCGCCTATACAGCGCTGATGGAGGTGAACCGCTGGGTCAACGTCGTCCGGCGGTGGATGAAGCGCCCCTATTGGTCGCTGTCCAAGCACGCCAAGGCCAAGGTGAAGAACGCCGTCGCCTTCATCTCGCATTTCGAGGAAGTCGTCGCCCATGCGGCGGGCGCACGCGGCGTCGACGGGGTGGTCTGCGGTCATATCCACACCGCCGAAATCCGCGACATCAACGGCGTCACCTATTATAATGACGGCGACTGGGTGGAGGGCTGCACCGCGCTGGTCGAACATTTCGACGGCACGATGGAAATCCTGCACTGGGGCGACGAGATGGAGGCCCGGCGGAGCAAGCCGAACGTTGCCGCCATCGCCGCCTGATCGGGAAGGACAAGGCCGGATGCGGATCGCGATCGTCACCGACGCCTGGGCGCCCCAGGTCAATGGCGTCGTCCGCACCCTGCAATCGGTCACGGCCGAGCTGCGCGCGATGGGCCATGAGGTCGGCCTGGTGTCGCCGGACCTCTTCGCCTCGGTCCCCTGCCCCACTTACCCCGAAATCCGTCTGGCGCTGCCCGCCCCCGGTGCGGTCGGGCGGGCGCTGAGCGGGTTTGACCCCGACGCCGTGCACATCGCGACGGAAGGACCGCTGGGGCTGCTCGCGCGGCGCTGGTGCCTGTCGCGCGGCCTGCCCTTCACCACCGCCTATCATACGCAATTCCCGGAATATGTGGCGGCACGGGTCAAGGCGGTCAGCCCGGAACTCGTCTGGCGCTATGTCCGCTGGTTCCACGCGCCGTCGACCGCGATCCTGGCCTCGACGCCCAGCGTGGCCGCGACGCTGGCCGCACATGGCCTGCCGCAGAACCGGCATTGGGGACGCGGCGTCGACACCGCGCTCTTTCAGGCCGAAGGGCCGCGTGACAAAATGGTCGCGGGGCTGCCCGGCCCGGTGCAGCTCTATGCGGGCCGGGTCGCCGTCGAGAAGAACATCGCGGCGTTTCTCAATACACAAACGCCGGGCACCAAGATCGTGGTCGGCGACGGCCCGGCCCGCGCGGCACTGTCCGAGCAATATCCCGATGTCCGGTTCCTGGGCGCCAAGTTCGGCGAGGATCTGGCCGCCATCTACCGTGCGGCGGACGTGTTCGTCTTCCCCAGCCGGACCGATACGTTCGGGCTGGTGATGATCGAGGCGCTGGCCTGCGGAACGCCCGTCGCCGCCCTGCCGGTGCAGGGGCCGCTCGACGTGCTCAGCCCCGAGACCGGGGTGATGGACGAAGCGCTGGACCGGGCCATCGAGGGCGCCCTGACGCTCGATCGCGCGACCTGCGCGGCTTATGGGCAGGGCTTTTCGTGGCGGGCCAGCGCGGAACAGTTCCTGGGGGCCCTCGCTCCGATAGACCGCGAGTTGAAAGCGGCCGCCTGAACTATTCCTCCCCTGGAAGGGGAGGCGGCAGGGCGCAGCCCTGACGGAGGGGTGTCACGCTATCGAGAGGGGGACACCCCTCCGACGCGCTTCGCGCGCCACTTCCCCTTGCAGGGGAGGAATTAAGACAGCATGGATCAACCGATAAAATCCGTTTAACGGGTTGAACGCCGCTTGTCCTGCATGTCATGGTCAGGCCTCGCGCGATTCGTGTCGGCCTTGCCCCTCGCCTTTCGCTGATATGCCGGTCGTGCCGCCTTGTCGCCATGGCCACTCCAACCGCTGCACCCGAAAGGTCCCCGATTGGACATCGTCACGCTCAGCCTGTTCCTGCTCCTCGCCGTGGTGTTGAGCGGGGTCGTTTCCCGCCTGCTGCCCTCGGCACTTCCCCGTCCGCTCGTTCAGATCGCACTCGGCGCGGTGATCGGCGGGATCGCGCAAATCCGCGTCGAACTCGATCCCGAAATCTTCTTCCTGCTCTTCGTGCCGCCACTCCTCTTCCTCGATGGCTGGCGCATTCCGAAGGACGAGCTGTTCCGCGACGCGGGCGCGATCTTGGGGCTGGCGCTGGGGCTGGTGTTCCTGACGGTGCTGGGCATGGGGCTGTTCATTCACTGGATGATCCCCGCCATGCCCTATGCTGTCGCCTTCGCGCTGGCCGCCGTGGTGTCGCCGACCGACCCGATCGCGGTGTCGGCCATCGCGCAGAAGGTGCCGATCCCCAAGCGCATGATGCATATCTTGGAGGGGGAGTCGCTGCTCAACGACGCCTCGGGCCTGGTCTGCCTGCGCTTCGCGGTCGCCGCCGCGCTGACGGGGGCGTTTTCGCTGACCCATGCCGGGCTGACCTTCGCCTGGATGGCGGTGTCGGGCGTCGGGCTGGGCGTCGCCATCGCCTGGGGCACGATCACCGCCAAGAGCCTGTTCGCCCGGCGTTTCGGCGATGACAGCGGATCGAACATCCTGGTCAGCCTGCTGATCCCCTTCGCCGCCTATCTGGTCGCTGAACATGTCGAGAGCTCGGGCGTGCTGGCGGCGGCGGCGGCGGGCATCGCCATGTCCTTCACCAACGTCTCATCGGGTGTGAAGGCCGCCACCCGCATCCGGCGGCAGGCGGTGTGGGACATGCTGCAATTCACGCTGAACGGCATCATCTTCGTGCTGCTGGGCGAGCAATTGCCGCAGGTGTTCGCGGGTGCGCGCGACACGGTAATGCTGACCGGGCATGACAGTCTGTGGTGGCTGGGCCTGTACGTGCTGGCGATCGTCGCGGGGCTGGCGGCGCTTCGTTTCGCCTGGACCTGGGTCGCGCTGCGGCTGACCCTGTTCCGGCAACGCGGCACGCCGGGCCGCACCAGCCCGCCGCGCCGAGTCATCACCGCCATGTCGGTCGCGGGCGCACGCGGTGCGATCACGCTGGCGGGTGCCCTGACCCTGCCGCTGACGCTGGGCGACGGGACGCCCTTCCCCGCGCGCGATCTGGTGATCTTCCTGGCATGCGGCGTCATCCTGTCCTCGCTGGTCATCGCCAGCCTGACCCTGCCGCTGCTGCTGCGTGGCCTTGCCCTGCCGGTTCAGGACGGCATGAGCGAACTGGACCATACCCGCGTCGCCGCCGCCAAGGCCGCCATCGCCGAGCTGGAGCGGCTCCAGCATGAAATGGCGGAGGGCCGCGACGATGCCGACCAATATGTCGAGATCGCCTCGCGCCTGATGGACGGCTATCGCAGCCGGATCGACACGCTGGAGGGCGATGTCGACCCCGATGCCAAGCGATTGGAGGATGTCGAGAGGCGGATGCGGCTGGCCGCGATCCGGGCCGAGCGACGGGTCGTGTTCGACTTGCTCAACGCGCGCGCCATCGGGTCGGAGACCGCGCAGCGGCTGGGGCGTGAGCTCGACCTGGTCGACACCCGCCTGTCGGCGCAAAGCTGACCGCCGCGACGATCTTTGGCCTTGCGTCGGGCGGCGAATTATCGTGTCTCGTCAATGGGGTTTGCATCGATAGGGGGATAAGATGCAGGGGGACACGATGGTGGGGGACGAGGCGAAGGCCTGTCTGAATTGCGGCACGGCGCTGGTCGGCCATTATTGTCACGCCTGCGGCCAGTCGTCGCACATCCACCGCACGCTGGGCGCATGGTGGCATGATTTCAGCCATGGCGTCCTGCATATCGAGGGACAGGTGTGGCGGACGATGGCGATGCTCGTCACCAGACCCGGCGAACTGACCCGCCGCTATATCGCGGGCGAGCGACGGCGTTTCCTGTCCCCGCTGGCGCTGTATCTGTTCAGCGTTTTCCTGCTGTACATCGCCTATTCGGCCCTCGGGGGCTTTGCGACGTTCCATGCACCCGGCACGCAGGAGGCCGCGACTGAGCTGCGCGCCGAAGTCGCCAAGGTCGACCAGCGGATTGCGGTGATCGACCGCGATCGCGCCGCGGCCGTCGCCGCCAAACGTGATACCGCCCTGCTCGACAAGGAACGGGCGGAGCTGGTCGACCAAAAGCAAGGCA
Organism: Sphingomonas sp. Xoc002; assembly: GCF_050408055.1. Taxonomy (NCBI): domain Bacteria; kingdom Pseudomonadati; phylum Pseudomonadota; class Alphaproteobacteria; order Sphingomonadales; family Sphingomonadaceae; genus Sphingomonas; species Sphingomonas sp. Xoc002. Next base: position 2,485,823 of record NZ_CP191175.1, read on the forward strand.
TGGACTTCACCGCCAGTGCCATGACGCTGGGTGCTGGAGACGAAGCCCATTCCAGTTCCGGTGAACATCAGGAGCAGGTCATCACCGGCTGGAAATCGCTCGACGCCAAGATCGTCCATGCCATTCGCAACCCCGAGTTCCTCCTGTTCAAGATGGAGGCCAATGGTTACAAATTTTCCTGGGCGCTCATCCTGTTGTCGATGCCGTTCATGCGGCTGTTCTTCCTGTGGAAGCGCGGGCTGGCGATGTTCGACCATGCGGTGTTCGTCACCTATTCGCTCAGCTTCGTCAGCCTGCTGATGGTCGTGATGATCCTGTGGACGAAGCTGGCGCATCTGCCCGGGCTGGCGCTGCTGATGCTCGCCTTTCCCGTGCATCTGTTCCTTCAGATTCGCGGGGCCTATCGCCTGGGCCTGGTGTCGGGCCTGCTGATGACGCTGGTCGTCTCGGTCATGGCGGCGGCCGTTTTGCTGATCTGGATCATCGGGCTGCTGGCGCTGGGCATGGCGCATTGAGCCGCCAATCCATTGCAAGTGCAATGGGATGGAAGATCGTACCAGAAAATGGGTGGACGCCCCCCGTTCACCTCGCCATGATACCAAAACATACCATGAGAATACCGGCGCACGACAAGCCGGTGATGACGGGGGTGACGGATGGCGAGAAAGAGCCTGGCGCGATCGGGGACCTGCCCCGCTGTCGTCGCGCGTCCGCGCCGTGCGCCCCTTTCGGGTCCAAGCCATAGTCCAGCATCCTGTACGCGGTCGGCCCGACCCGGCGCAGCGATGCCGCTTTCGGGGAAATCGTTGTGAAACATCGTCTCGGTCTGATCCTGGCCGCGCTCGCCCTGCCCCTGCCGATGGCGGCTCCTGCGCTGGCCGCGCCCAAGACGGTGGCGACGCTCGACCGGTGGCAGGTGCGGATCGACCCAAAGGACGCCGCCGCGGCCGGCGCGCACCCACAGGCGGCGAACTGGCTGGCCGCGACCGTGCCCGGCAGCGTGCAGCAGGACCTGATCGCCGCGAACATCGTGCCCGATCCCTATAAGGGCGCGAACGAGGCCCCGATCCAGTGGGCGGGTCTGACCGGGTGGCAGTATCGCACCAATCTGGACGTGACGCCCGCCATGCTGGCCCGCGATCACCTGGACCTGGTGTTCGACGGGCTCGACACCTTCGCGACCGTCACGGTCAACGGCCAGCGCCTGCTGTCGGCGGACAATGCGCATCGCCGCTGGCGGGCCGATGCCAAGCCGCTGCTGAAGGCGGGTGCGAACGAGATCGTCGTCACCTTCGCCTCGCCGATCAAGACGCTCCAGCCGATGGTGCTGGCCGAGAAGCATCCGCTGCCCGGCGAATATGACTCGCCCTATGGCGACGAGCCGAAGGGCGTTCAGACCTCCCCCTATATCCGCAAGCCGAAATACCAATATGGCTGGGACTGGGCACCGCGCATCGTCAATGTGGGCATCTGGCGCCCCGCCCGCCTGGAAGCATGGGATGCCGCGCGCATCGACAATCTGCGCATCGAGCAGGAGGCGCTGACCGATGCCGAGGCGCGCATCCTCGCCCGAGCCTCGGTCGTCGCCGACCGCGCGCAGACGGCGCGGATGGACGTGACCGTCACCGGCCGCGACGGCCGCCGCATCAAGGTCCGCCGCGATGTCGCGCTCCAGCCGGGTGAAAATGACGTGGTCGTCCCCGTCGCGATCACCAGGCCGCAGCGCTGGCAGCCGGTCGGCTTCGGCGCGCATCCGCTCTACACCGTCAATGCCGCACTGGCCGGGGCGGATGCGGTCGAGAAGCGCACCGGCCTGCGCACCGTCGAGCTGGTCCGGAAGGACGGCAGCTTCGGGCTGAAGATCAACGGCAATGTGATCTTCGCCAAGGGCACCAACGTCATTCCCTTCGACGCCTTCCCGTCGCGCGTCGCCGCCGCCACCGAGCGCCAGATGCTGGAAAAGGCGGTTGCGGCGAACATGAACATCGTCCGCATCTGGGGCGGCGGCTATTATCCTGAACACAGCTTCTACGACGCCGCCGACGAACTGGGCCTGATGGTCTGGCAGGACTTCATGTTCGGCGGCGCGGTCACGCCCCCGGACGCCAAGTTCCGCGAGAATGTCCGTATCGAGGCCGAGGAGCAGGTCGCACGCCTGCAATCGCACCCCTCGCTGGTCATCTGGGCGGGCAATAATGAGGTGCTGTCGGGCTGGGAAAACTGGTCGGATCGCAAGGCGTTCAAAAAGGCGGTCGGCCCGGACGAGCAGGAGCGGATCGGCACCGGCATGGCGGTGATGTTCGATCGCGTGCTGCGCGAGGCGGTGGTCAAGAACGCGCCCGGCATCCCCTATTGGCCGGGCTCGCCCTCGACCGATTATGAGGGGCCGACCGACACCGACAAGGACGGCGACCGCCATTTCTGGGACGTGTGGTCGGGTTCCAAGCCGGTCGAGCGCTATACCGACAGCTGCCCGCGCTTCATGTCGGAATATGGTTTCCAGGCCTTTCCCGACATGTCGACCATCGCGACCTTCGCCAATCCGGCGGACTTCCGCATCGACAGCCCGGTGATGAAGGCGCACCAGAAGTTCCTGGCGGGCGAAGGCAATGAGCGCGTCACCTTCTATCTGAAGCAGAATCTGCGCGATCCGCGCGACTTCGCCGATCTGGTCTATCTGTCCCAGGCGATGCAGGCGCGCGCCATCGGCCTGGCCGCACGGCACCACCGCGCCTGCCGCCCGGTGACGCTGGGTTCGCTCTATTGGCAGCTCAACGACAGCTGGCCCGCGATCAGCTGGTCGAGCATCGATTGGACCGGGCATGACAAGATGCTCCAGCATGAGGTCCGCCGCTTCTTCGCACCCCAGACCATCGTCGCGGAGACCAAGCCCGGCGCGACGCGGATCGCCCTGGTGTCCGACGCCACGACGCCCAAGCCGCTCGGCTGGCGCGTCACCGGCTATGGCATGGACGGCCGCAAGCTGGGCTCGCAAAGCGGCAGCGTGACCATGGCCGCCGCCTCGGCCAGCGATGTCGCGACGATCCCCGACGCGACGCTGTTCGCGGGTGCCGCGCCGGAGAGCAGCTACGGCGTCGCCGAACTGTTCGACGGCGACAAGGTCGTCGCCCGCCAGATCATCGAGCGGAAGGTGCCGCGCGACATGCTCTACCCCGCGCCGGGCATCGCCGCGCGCTGGGCGGGCAAGCAGCTGACGCTGACCGCGCGCAACCTCGCGCGGCAGGTGCAGGTCAATTTCGGCACCACCGCCGCCGAACCGTCCGACGACGGTTTCGACCTGTTGCCTGGCGAGAGCATCACGCTCACCATTCAAAGCGACGCGGACGCCGCCACCCTGGCGCGCGAGCTCAAAATCTACACCCTCGGTCCGAAGGACGCCCAGTGATCCCGTTCCTCCTCCTCGCCGCCGCCGGTCAGGCCGCCACCCCCACCCTTCCCCCGGAGGCGCAGAAGCTGACCGTCGCGCAAAAGGCGGCGCAGCTGGTCAACGAAGCCCCCGCCGAGCCCGCGCTGAACCTGCCCGCCTATGACTGGTGGAGCGAGGGGCTGCACGGCATCGCGCGCAACGGACCGTCGACCGTGTTCCCGCAGGCGATGGGCATGGCCGCGACCTGGGACCCCGCGCTGATCCAGAAGGTCGGCGATGTCGTCGCGGTCGAGGCACGCGCCAAGTTCAATGCGCAGCCGCTGAACGCCGATCGCGGCCTATACCAGGGGCTGACCATCTGGTCGCCCAACATCAACATCTTCCGCGATCCGCGCTGGGGCCGGGGCCAGGAGACCTATGGCGAGGACCCGTTCCTCACCAGCCGCATCGGCATCGCCTTCGTGCGCGGCCTGCAAGGCCCGGACCTGAAACATCCCAAGGTCATCGCGACCGTCAAGCATATGGCGGTCCATTCGGGGCCCGAGGGCGGGCGCGACAGCTTCGACGTGATGGTGTCCCCGCGCGATCTGGAGGCGACCTACCTCCCCGCCTTCCGCGCCACCGTGACGGAGGGCAAGGCGCTGTCGCTGATGTGCGCCTATAACGCGATCCACGGCACGCCGGTCTGCGCCAACCCGATGCTGCTGACCCAGCGGCTGCGCACCGACTGGGGCTTCAACGGCCTCGTCGTGTCGGACTGCGATGCGGTCGGCAATATCTGGATGTTCCACCATGCGCAGCCCGATGCACCGGCAGCGGCGGCGGCGGCGCTGCGTGCGGGTACCGACCTGAATTGCGGCAAGGCCTATCTCTCGCTTCCGCAAGCGGTGGAGCGCGGCCTGATTACCGAAGGTGAGATCGACACCGCATTGGCCCGTGCGCTGGCGGTGCGGCGGATGCTGACGGTGGATTCGCCCTGGAACCGGATCAAGGCGAGCGAAGTCGGCACCCCCGCCCACCGCGCGCTGGCGCTGGAGACGGCGCGTAAGGGCATCATCCTGCTCGACAACCCGAACGACCTGCTGCCGCTCAAGGGCAAGACGCTTGCGGTATTCGGCGCGGATGCCGATGATCTGGGCGTGCTGGAGGGCAATTATCACGGCACCGCCATCAACCCCGTCACCCCGCTCGACGGCATCCGCGCCAGGTTCGGCCGCAACGTCCGCTATGCGCAAGGGTCGGTGCTGGCCGAAGGCGCGTTCGTCGGCGTGCCCGAAACCGCGCTGTCGGCGAACGGCAAGCCCGGCCTGACGGTCGAGACCATGGGCGCGAACGGCCAATGGTCGGTCGCGGGCCAGGATCGTCGCATCGATTTCAACTATACCAAGACCGCGCCCTTCCAGCGCCGCTGGACCGGCACGCTGATCCCGCCGGGGCCGGGCCAGTACCGCTTGCGGCTCGACGGCCCCGCCTGCTGGCACGCCTGCCCCGCGCATGACGCCGTGAAGCTTTATGTCGACGACCGGCTGGTCGTGGACGATGTGATCGGCGGCAAGGCACTGGAAACCACGATCGACGGTTCGGCCCCGCGCCGTATCCGGGTCGAGATCGATCACAAGGGCGGCGACGAGGGTCTGCGCCTGCAATGGCTGCCGCCCGCCGAAGCGCTGACCGCCGAGGCACTGAAGGTCGCCGGGACCGCCGACGTGCTGATCGCGGTCGTCGGCTTGTCGCCCGATCTGGAGGGCGAGGCGCTGGGCGTCTCGGTGCCCGGTTTCGCAGGCGGCGACCGGACCGAGGTCGTGCTGCCCGAGCCGCAGCGCAAGCTGCTCGCAGCGCTCCAGGCGACCGGCAAGCCGGTGGTCGCGGTCGTCATGTCGGGCTCGGCGGTGTCGCTGGGCGACTTCAAGCCCGCCGCGACGCTGGCGGCCTTCTATCCGGGCACCGAGGGCGGCACCGCGCTGGCCGAGATCCTCAGCGGTGACGTGAACCCGTCGGGTCGCCTGCCCGTCACCATCTATCAGTCGACCGCAGACCTGCCCGCCTTTGCCGATTACGGCATGAAGGAGCGCACCTATCGCTACTTCACCGGCAAGCCCGCCTGGGGCTTCGGCCATGGCCTGAGCTATACTAAGTTCGACTATGGCCAGCCGACCGTCACCGCCAGCGTCGCGGTGGGCCAGCCGGTCGATGTCGCGGTGCAGTTGCGCAATATCGGCCAGCGCGCCGGTGAGGAAGTGACCCAGGCCTATCTGGTCCCGCCCGCGACCGACGAGAAGCTGGTGCTGACCGACCCCGTGCTGCAACGCCAGCTCGTCGGCTTCACCCGCGTCGCACTCAAGCCCGGTCAGGCGGGCACCGCGCGCTTCACCATCGATCCGCGCCTGATGAGCCAGGTCTGGCGCGACGGCACCCGCCGCATCCTGCCGGGCACCTACAAGCTCTATATCGGCGGTGGTCAGCCGGGTGACGGCGCGGGGCAATGGACGCAGTTCACCGTGACCGGCACCGCGCAGGACCTGCCCAAATGACCCCGAACCGTCGTGAACTGATCGCCGGGGGCGCGGCGCTCGCCGCCGCCCCGGCCTTCGCCGCCGCGCCCGCCTTCCCCAGCAAGCGCCCGGCCGTCGCCGACCGCCGCTTCGTGTCGAAGGCGGTCGAGGCGGAGATCACCCGCATCTCGAAGCTGATCGCCGATCCCGAACTCCGCTGGATGTTCGGCAACTGCTATCCCAACACGCTCGACACCACGGTGCTGTCGCTGGGCGAGGTGGGAGGCAAGCCCGATGCCTTCGTCATCACCGGCGACATCCCCTGCCTGTGGCTGCGGGATTCGGCGGCGCAGCTGCGACCCTATCTGCATCTGGTGAAGCGCGATCCGGCGCTGGGGCGGCTGTTCCGCGGGCTGATCGGGCGGCAGGCGCGGTCGATCCTGATCGACCCTTACGCCAATGCCTTCATGCAGGACCCGACCGCCAAGACGAACCTCAGCTGGGCGTTGAAGGACGATACCGATATGAAGCCCGGCGTCGCCGAGCGGAAATGGGAGATCGACTCGCTCTGCTACGCGATCCGGCTGGCGCATGATTATTGGCGCGAGACGGGCGACACGACGCCGTTCGACGCCGAGTGGAAAGCCTCGGCCCGCCTGATCGTGAAGACCTTCCGCGAACAGCAGCGGAAGGAAGGCTCCGGCCCCTATCGCTTCCGCCGCTCCGCACCCGAGCCGACCGAGACGCTCTATCGCGGCTATGGGTTGCCGACGCGTCCCAACGGCATGATCCATTCGGGCTTCCGCCCCTCGGACGATGCCTGTCTCTACGGCCAGTTCATCCCCGCCAACCTGTTCGCGATGACGACGCTGCGCGAACTGGCGGCGCTCTCGAACGCGATCGGCGAGTCCGCGCTGGCACAGGACGCCACCACGCTGGCCACCGAGGTCGAGGCTGCGCTCAGGCAGTTCGGCACGATGACCCTGCCCAGCGGCGAGCGCGTCTGGGCCTATGAGGTCGATAGCTATGGCAATGCCGTCTTCATGGACGACGCCAATGTACCCTCGCTGTCGGGCCTGGCCTATCTCCGCTGCGTCGATGCAGCCGACCCGCTGTGGCAGCGCACCGTCGCGGCGTGCTGGAGCAAGTCCAATCCCTGGTATTTCGAGGGCAAGGCGCTGACCGGTATCGGCGGTCCGCACACCGGGCCGGGCCAGGTCTGGCCGATGTCGATCATCACCCGCGCGCTGACTTCGACCGACCCTGCGCTGCTGCGGTCGAGCCTCGCGATGATCCGTGGGTCGCATGGCGGTACGGGCTTCATTCACGAAGGGGTCGATATCGACGATCCCGCCAAGTTCACACGCGACTGGTTCGCCTGGGCCAATGGCCTGTTCGGCGAGCTGGTCGTCCATGTCGCGGCCACCCGGCCGGACGTATTGCGGGAGACGTTCGCATGATTTTGACCCGCCGCTCGCTCCTCGCCGGCACCGCGATCGCCAGCCTGCCGATCGGAGGCGTCAGCGCCGCCGTGCCGATGCCGGTCGCCCGTCCCAATCTGTTCGTAGGCACCGGCGGTGACGGCCATACCTATCCGGGCGCGGTGATGCCCTTCGGCATGGTGCAGCTGAGCCCCGATACCGATGTCGAGCGCTGGGACACCTGTTCGGGCTATCATCACGGCGACGGCTCGATCATGGGGTTCAGCCACACGCATCTGTCGGGCACCGGCATCGGCGACATGCTGGACGTGCTGGTCGTGCCGACGCGCGGCGAGCTGAAGCTGGTCGCGGGGCCGCTCTCCAACCCCGATGAAGGCTATCGCCAGCGCTATTCGGACGAACGGGCCGAGCCGGGTTATTACCGGGTGAAGCTCGAGTCCGGCGTGCTGGCCGAACTCACCGTCACCGAGCGCACCGGCTGGCACCGATATACCTATCCCAAGGGGCCGGGTCATGTGCTGGTCGACCTGTCGCATCTCGTCCTCGACAAGAGCGACGCCAAGCCGCTGATCACCGACGCCGAACTGACCATCGAGCCCGACGGCACGATCACCGGCACCCGCCGCGTGTTCCGCTGGGCCAAGGGGCGCCGCATCTTCTTCGCGATGCAGCTGTCGAAGAAGCCTTCACGCATCCAGCTTTACGGCGACGGCGACACGCCTGCGAACGGCACCGCCGTCAAGGGCAACCGCCTGAAGGCCGCCTTGTTCTTCGACGAACTGGGCGATGCGCCGCTGCTGGTCCGCTGCGGCATCTCGGCCGTGGATGTCGCGGGCGCCAAGGCGAACCTGGCCGCCGAAGCGAAGCACTGGGACTTCGACCGCGTCCGCCGCGCCGCCATGACCCGCTGGGCCGAAACGATGGGCGGCGTCCGCGTCGAGGGCGGCAGCCCCGACCAGCAGACGATCATGGCCTCCGCCAATTACCACACGCTGGTCGCGCCGACGCTCTTCTCGGACGTCGACGGGCGTTACGTCGGGCTGGACGGACAGGTGCACAAGGCCCCCGCCGGGCAGTTCGCCTACAGCACCTTCTCCACCTGGGACACGTACCGGGCGCTGCACCCCTGGCTGATCCTGACCCAGCCCGCCCAGGCCAAGAAGCTGGTCGACGACATCATCCGCCAGACGCAGCAAAGCGCCTATGGCCCGCCGGTCTGGACGCTCCAGGGCAAGGAGACGGGGATCATGATCGGCTGGCACGGCACGCCGATCATGGCCGAGGCGATGGTGAAGGGCATTCCCGCCGACTATGCCGCCGCCTGGCCCGGCATCGCCAAGCGCAGCTTCGACTTCACCGCGCCCGACATGGACAATAGCAAGGGCCGCGACCTGTATGACGCCAAGGGCTATGTGCCCGCGGACAAGTGGTTCGAGAGCGTCAGCCGGACGCAGGAATATGCCTATGACGATTGGGCCGCGTCGCACATCGCGCGCCGCGTCGGCAAGACGGCGGAGGCCGACCGGCTGCGCAAGCGCTCGGGCAACTGGCGCAACGTCATCGACCCCTCGATCAATTTCGCCCGCCCCCGCTTCAGCGACGGCAGCTGGTGGAAGGATTACGATCCCGTCCAGCTCGGCCATATGCCCAAGCCGTGGTGGCGCGACTATACCGAGGCGAATGGCTGGCAGGCGACCTTCCTCAACCAGCATGACGTCTATGGCCTGATCCGCCACATGGGCGGCGACGCGAAGTTCGAGGCGAAGCTGGACGAGCTGTTCAGTGCGCCCTCGACCCTGCCCAAGAACGCGCCGCCTGACATTTCGGGCCTGGTCGGCCAATATGCGCACGGCAACGAGCCGGACCAGCATGCGGCCTATCTCTATGCCTATGTCGGTGCGCCATGGAAAACCCAAGCCATGGTCCGCCGCCTGCTGACCGAGATGTACAAGAACGCGCCCGACGGCATCATCGGCAATGACGATTGCGGCCAGATGAGCGCATGGTTCCTCTTCTCTGCGCTCGGCTTCTATCCGGTCGATCCGGTCAGCGGCGCGTACGTCTTCGGCGGACCGCTGTTCGACCGCGCGCAACTGACGGTCGGCGGCGACAAGACGCTGGTCGTCGAGGCGAAGGGCAATGGCGCGGACAAGCCCTATATCCAGTCGGTGACCTGGAACGGCCGCCCCTGGACCAAGAGCTGGATCGACCATGCCACCCTGGCCAAGGGCGGCACCCTGTCCTTCACCATGGGCGACAAGCCGAACCCCGCCTTTGGCCGCGATCCCAAGGACCGTCCGCCGTCCTTCGACCACCTGCCCGCCTGATCCCTCCCGGAGCCGATTTGACGATGACCGATTTCTCCCGCCGCGCCGTCCTCGCCTCCGGGCTGGTCGCCTCCGCCGCGCCCGCCTTCGCGCAAAAGGGGGCGGGCGCGCCCGCTCCTTACGGTGCGGTCCCCTCGGCGCGGCAGTGGCGCTGGCACCAGCGCGAGCAATATGCCTTCATCCACTTCGCAATGAACACCTTCACCGACAAGGAATGGGGTTATGGCGACGAAGACCCCAAGATGTTCAATCCGAGCGACTTCAGCGCGGACCAGATCGTCGGGGCGGCCAAGGCGGGGAACCTGAAGGGCATCATCCTGACGGCGAAGCATCATGACGGCTTCTGCCTCTGGCCGACCAAGCTGACCGAGCATTGCATCCGCAACGCGCCCTACAAGAACGGCCAGGGCGATATCGTCCGCGAGATGTCGGACGCCTGCAAGCGGGCCGGGCTCGCCTTCGGCATCTATCTCTCGCCCTGGGATCGCAACCATCCCGAATATGGGCGGCCAGCCTATGTCGACTATTTCCGCAAGCAGGTGGTCGAACTCTGCACCGGTTACGGCGAGTTGTTCGAATTCTGGTTCGACGGGGCCAATGGCGGCGACGGCTATTATGGCGGCGCACGCGAGACGCGGCAAATCGACGCGCCCAAATATTACAACTGGCCCTCGATCATCGCATTGGTCCATCAGCACCAGCCCATGGCCTGCACCTTCGATCCGCTGGGTGCCGATATCCGCTGGGTCGGCAATGAGGACGGCATTGCGGGCGATCCCTGCTGGCCGACCATGCCCAACCACCCGTACGTCCAGTCGGAGGGCAATTCGGGCGTTCGCGGGGCTCCGCTGTGGTGGCCTGCCGAGACAAACACCTCGATCCGGCCCGGCTGGTTCTATCATGCCGACGAGGACTCGAAGGTCCGCTCGCCGGAAAACCTGGTTGGCTATTTCGACACTTCGGTGGCGCGAGGCACCAACATGAACCTCAACCTGCCGCCCGATCGGCGCGGGCGCATTCCCGATCAGGACGTGAAGATCCTGAAGAGTTTCGGCGACGCGATCCGCGCCAGCTTCGCGACCGATCTGGCGCAAGGCGCGGTGGCCAGCGCCAGCCATGTGCGCGGCAAGGGGTATGAGGCCGCCAAGGTGCTCGACGGCCAGCGCGACACCTATTGGTCCGCGCCGGACGGCGTGACCACGCCCAGCCTGACGCTGGACCTGCCGCCGGGTCGTCGTTTCGATTTGATCCGCATCCGCGAATATCTGCCGCTTGGGCTTCGCGTCACGCGCTTCGCGGTCGATGCGGAGGTGAACGGCCGGTGGCAGCAACTGGCCGAGCATGAGTGCATCAGCGCGCAACGGATCATCCGCCTGCCCCAGCCCGTTACCGCACGCCGGGTCCGCCTGCGCATCGTCGACGCCCCCGTCTGCCCGGCGATCAGCGAGGTTTCGCTGTTCCAGAGCGTCGCGCCGGTCTCCGTCCCCGCCATCGTGTCGAGTGACCCGACCGTGCTGGCGACGACCGACTGGAATATCGTCTCCGCGACCGCGCCGGGCGCCGAAAAGCTGCTCGACAACGACGCCAAGACCATCTGGGTGCAGCCCGCGCCGGTGGCGGGCAAGCCCGCCAGCGTCACGGTCGATATGGGCCAGGTGCGCGATATCGCAGGCTTCAGCCTGACCCCCTCGCGCCAGGTCATGATCGACGCCGCCCCGCCGCGCGGCTATGTCGCGGAGACGAGCGTCGACGGCAAGAGCTGGACCCCGGCCGGCTCGGGCGAGTTCTCGAACATCGCCTATGCGCTCTCCACCCAGCGCCTGCCGTTCAGCAGCGTCCGGCCGGTCCGCTATCTGCGGCTGACCTTCGCCGAAATGTCCAAGCCCGCCGCCAAGCTGGCGATCGCGGGAATCGGCGGCTTCACCAAGCGGTAGGACCCGTTTCCTCCCCTGCAAGGGGAGGGGGACCAGCGAAGCTGGTGGAGGGGTGTCGCCCTCTCGATAGCACGACACCCCTCCGTCAGGCCTTCGGCCTGCCGCCTCCCCTTGCAGGGGAGGAATGGGTTTATCGACCCCACACCCCCACAAAAACCCGCCGAAACGGGTGGCATTTGCCTTTTGTGCGTTGCAACATGATGCGACGCAGAAGGAGGTATGCCATGACCGACCGTCTCGAACCCCATCTCCCGCCCCGCCCCCGCATCGCCCTCGCCCTGCAAGGCGGCGGCGCGCACGGTGCCTATGGCTGGGGCGTGGTCGAGCGCCTGCTCGACGAGGATATCGAGATCGTCGGGGTCAGCGGCGCCAGCGCCGGGGCGATCAATGGTGCGGCGATCGTATCGGGTTATGCGACCGGGGGCGCGGTTGAGGCGAAGGCGGCACTGGAGCGCTTATGGGGCCATGTTGCCGATGCCTCGCCGCTCGCTCCGCTCGATGTCGGCGCACTGGGCGGTCCGTTCTTCGAGCCGCTGCTGCGCAAATCGCTGGACATCGCCAAGCTTTCCAGCCGCTATGTCGCGCCCTTCCTGCCCGGCGTGCGCGATATGCGTGCGCTGCGACAGGCGGTCGCGGAAAGCATCGACCTCGACCTGCTCGCCCGCCAGACGCGCCTGCCTTTCTATGTCGCGGCAACGCATATCGCGAGCGGATCGGCGCGGCTGTTCACCGGCCAGGATGTGACACTCGACGCGCTGATGGCCTCGGCCTGTCTGCCCGAGCTGTTCGCGGCAGTGGAGATCGAGGGCGAGCAATATTGGGACGGCGGCTTCACCGCCAACCCCGCGCTGGAGCCGCTGCTGACCGAGGCGATCGGCGCGACCGACATGATGATCGTCCAGATCACGCCCTTCACCGTCGAGGATGTCGGCGGCTCGGTCGGCGAGGTGATGCGGCGGGTCAGCGACATCAGCTTCAACGCGTGCCTGCGCCGCGACCTGCGTGCCCTGTCGGAGATTCAGGACGTCGCCCGCGCCGAAACTTCGCGCGATCCCCGGATGCGGGCGATCGCGCGGGTCAACCTGCACCTGCTGTCGCCGCCGCCCGAACTGGCGGGGCCGTCGGGGACGAGCAAGGTCGACACCCGCTGGTCGGTGCTCCAGGATTTGCGTGAAATGGGTCGTGTGCAGGCCGAAGAGTGGCTGGCCACCCATCGCGAAACGCTCGGCCGTGCATCGTCCTTCAAGGGGCTGCCCGAGGACATGATGCGGCCCTGAACCGTTTTTTCCCGTCATTTTCGCTTTTTATGGCGATGCCGGGCGGAACACCGGCCCGAGGCGCCTGTTCTCTCATGCCGGAATGGGCGGACCAGCAACAGTCGTACAGGAGCGCCCGACATGGCGAGGTTCCAAGACAAGATCGTGATCGTCACCGGCGCGGCTTCGGGCATCGGCGAAGGGGCCGCCCGCCGCTTCGCGCAGGAGGGCGCGACACTGGTTCTCGGCGACACCGACGGCGCGGGCCTGCAGAAACTGGCGGACGATCTCGCCCCTGCGACGGTTGCGACGCGGGAAACCGATGTGTCGCGGATGGCCGATTGCGAGGCGTTGGTCGCGCTGGCGATCGAGCGGTTCGGACGGATCGACATTCTGGTCAGCAATGCCGGGGTCGATCATCTCGGAAAACTCGATGAAGGCGACTTTTCGGCCTTTACCAAGGTCATCGAGACCGATCTTTACGGTGTGGTCCAGATGGCCCGCGCCGCAATTGAGCCTTTGCGTCGGTCGAAGGGCTGCATCGTCAACATGTCCTCGGTCTCCGGGCTCGGCGGCGACTGGAATCACAGCTTCTATTGCGCGGCCAAGGGCGCCGTGACCAACTTCACCCGCGCGCTGGCGATGGACGAGGCGGCGAACGGCGTGCGCGTCAATGCGGTCAATCCGTCACTGACCTACACCGCCCTGACGGCAGGCATGAAGGAACAGCCCGAGCTGATCGCCAAGTTCGAGGAGCGCATTCCAATGGGCCGTGGCGCGCAGCCCGAGGATATTGCGGGTGCCATCGCCTTCCTGGCGAGCGAGGATGCACGTTTTATCACCGGCGTGAACCTGCCCGTGGATGGCGGCCTGAGCGCATCCAACGGGCAGCCGCCGCTCAGCTGATTTCCCCATTATTGATATTGATCAAGAATACGGCGAGGAAAATGACACCCGTGTCAATCGAATGCAATCTTTCCGCTATCCGATTGGGAGCCAATCAATATTTATAACGTTGTCGCTCCATAACGAAAGGGGCGAGATTGTTTATCCTGCATCTGGCACTTGGTGGGTGTCTGAAATCGCCACCTGTCCATTATGGCATCACCGCCGATACGGGCGGTCATATTGCCTATATCCTGGATGCCGCTGCCGCGCAGGCGAAGAATATTGATACGCATCAAGTCTCCATCGTAACCCGGCTCTTTGAGGAGCCGGGACTGCCGCTGGACCATGCCCGTGCCACCGAATGGCTTTCGCCCAAGCTGACGATCGACCGGATCGCCACGGCCAATCGCCGCTATCTGGAGAAGGACGCGCTGGCCGACGATCTCGCCGCCTTCACCGAAGCGTTCTGCGCGCATCTCGCCCGACTGCCGCGCCTGCCCGATGTCATCCACGCGCACTTCTCTGACGCCGCCGCCGTCGCGGCCGAGGCGCGGCGGCGCTTTGCCATTCCCTTCGTCTACACGCCGCATGCGCTGGGCATCGACAAGCGCCGCCATCACGGCCCGTCGCCCGCGCTGGATGGCCGCATCGCCGCAGAGCGTACCGCCATCGCCAGTGCCGACGCCCTGATCGTCTCGACCGAGGACGAGGCCGAGCGGCAGGTCCATGCCTATGGCATTCCCGCCGGCGGACGGATCCACCGCATCGCACCCGGCGTGCCGAACCATGAGGGCGGCCGCCCCGGTCGCCCGACGCTCGCCGACCGGCTGGGCGAGTGGCTCGACAAGCCCGCCAAGCCCATCCTGCTCGCCATCGCGCGCCCTGTCGCCAAGAAGAATCTGGGCGCGCTCGCCCGGGCCTATGCCGCCTCGCCTGCCTTACGCGAGGCCGCCAATCTGGTCATTCTGGCGGGCCAGCATGACGGCCCCGGATCGACCGAGGAGCGTGCCGTGTTGGCCGAGTTGCTGGCGCTCGCCGACAGGCCCGACCTTCGCGGTTGTTTCGCGCTGCCGCCACGGCATGACGGGCATGACGTCGCCGCCCTCTATGAGCGCGCAGCGGCGGGCGGCGTGTTCGTCAATGCCGCCCTTCATGAACCCTTCGGCCTGACCCTGATCGAAGCGGCGGCGGCGGGCGTGCCCGTGGTCGCCACCCGGCATGGCGGCCCCAGCGAGATCGTCGCCGCGCTGGGCCACGGCCTGCTGGTCGAGCCGCGCGACGAAGACGCCATTGCCGCCGCCTGCCTTACCATCCTGTCCGATCCCGACACCCATGCGCAGATGAGCGCGAATGGCCGGTCGGGGTCCACCCTCTATGCCTGGGACCGCTACGCCATGGAATCCACCGCGCTCTATGCCCATCTGCCGCGCACCCCCGGCCTGCTCGCCAGTGATATCGACCATACGCTGACCGGGTGTCGCGTAGGCGCACATGACTTCGCGGCATGGCGTCAGGCGAGCGACCTGCCCTTCGTCGTGGCGACCGGCCGTTCCTTTGCGATGGCGCGCATCATCCTGTCGCAATGGGGCATTCCCGAGCCGGACGCCTTCATCACCGATGTCGGGACGCGCATCATGCTGAAGGGCCAGCGCGGATGGCAGGAATGCCCCGTCTTCGCCGCGCGTCTGGACGAAGGATGGGACCGCAAGGCGGTGGTCGCCGCGCTCAAGCCGTTGCGCCTGCGCCCCCAGCCGCGCGACACGGCCGGGCCGCACAAGGTCAGCTATTTCGGCACTGCCGAGGATGCCGCGCGCGTCCGCGAGACGCTGGCCGAACAGGGACTCTCCGCCAAGACGGTCTTCTCGCACGGGCGATTGATCGACGTGCTGGCGCCGCTGGGCGGCAAGGCGGCGGCGGTCGCGGCCTATGCCAAGCGGCTCGACCTGCCGATGGGTGCGTGCATCGCGGCCGGGGACAGCGGCAACGATGTCGACATGCTCGACGCCTGCGGCCATGCGATCGTGGTCGGCAATGCCGGGCATGAGCTGGCCGATCTACCCGAGCGTGACGGGCTGCTGCGCGTCACCGCCCATCATGCCAATGGCGTGATGGAGGGGCTGGAGCGGCTGGGCCTGACCACGCCGATGCCGACCCAGGCGACGGCGGCGTGACGCGCCCCTTCAGTTATTTCGTCCACCATCAGGGGCGCGGCCATGCCGAACGCTGCGCTGCGATCCTGAACGCCCTTCCGCCCGAGCGCCCCGTCACCATCTTCTGCGCGCGCGACGATATTTTTCCAGCCCTGCCGCCGCAGGTCGAGATCGTCACCATCCCCTCCCTCTTCGAGCCGACCGGGCTGGAGGCGGGAACGATGGACACGGTGCCGACGCCCGAGACGCTGCACTGCGCGCCGCTCGGCTGGCCCGGCATCCGCCATGCCATGGCGGTGATCGCGGGCTGGTTCGACCGTGCCGACCCCGCACTGATGATCTGCGACGTCTCCGCCGAGATCGCGCAACTGGCCCGCATCTGTTCGGTCCCGCATGTGAAGGTCCTCCAGCATGGCGACCGCGGCGATGCCGGGCACCGCGCCGCCTATGACGGCGCCGCCGGATTGCTCGCCGCGTTCGACGAGGCGCTGGCCCAGCCCGAATGGGACGCCGCCATGCGCGCCAAGACCTGCTTCGTCGGCGGGCTGGGTGTCGACACCCGCATCCCCGAGCGCGAGCTGGCACGCCAGCGGATCGGCGTCGGCGCGGACGAGGAAATGATCCTGGTCCTGTCGGGCGGCGGCGGCGGCGGTTTCGCCCAGGCCCCGCTCGGTGTCGGCGCGCGCAGCCGCCCCGGTGCCCGCTGGATCACCATCGGCCCGGTCGCGCGCGACTGGCACGCCACCGAGCCCGCCAATATCGAGCATCGCGGCTGGGTCGACAATCCGGCCGACCATGTCGCCGCCGCCGACCTCGTCATCGCCTCGACCGGCAACACCACCTGCCAGCAGATACTGGCCGCCGCCCGCCCCTGGCTCGCCATCCCCGAATGGCGCTATTTCGACGAGCAGCATCGCAAGGCGGAGGCGCTGGCCGCCGCCGGGGTCGCGTGCGTCCGTCCGCATCTGCCTTCCTCGGCCCAGGCCTGGACCGCCGCGCTGGCCGAGACCCGCAGCCAGCACCGTCCCGCCATACAGCGCGCGATGATCGCCGACGCGCCCGCCCAGACCGCCGCCGACTGGCTGGAGGCGCTGTCCGCCCGGCTCTGGCCGATCGACCTCACCCATTCCCTTCCCCAATCCACCGGAGCCTCTTCATGATCTCGGTCGTCACGCTCGCCGGGGGCCGCCCCGAACATCTGCGCAACGTCGTGATCGGCCTGACCCGCCAGACGATGCTCCCCGCCGAGCTGATCGTCGCGGTCATCCAGGACACGCCCTATGACCTGCCCGAGGCCCCCTTCCCGATCCGCCAGATGATGGTGTCCGGCCCGCGCCTGCCGCTGGCGACCGCACGCAATGCGGCGGCCGAGGCGGCGGTCGGCGACAAGCTGGTCTTCCTCGACATGGACTGCATCCCGACCCCCGAATTGCTGGCCGATTATGATCGCTATCTGGATCAGGAAGACGGGCTGCTGATGGGCGAGGTCATGTACCTGCCCGGCGGCGCGACGGCGGGCGACTGGCGATATCGGGACTTCGCCGAGGTCGCGGTGCGCCACTCCGACCGGCGCGGACCGCCGCCGGAGGGGATCGAGCGGTGCGCGGATTATCGCTGCTTCTGGTCGCTGAACTTCGCGATGCGTCGTGACACCTTCCTCGGCACCGGCGGGTTCGACGAGCGCTATGCGGGCTATGGCGGCGAGGACACCGATTTCGGCAAGGTGGTGGACAAGGCGGGCGTGCCGATCGCCTGGATCAAGGGCGGGCTCGCCTATCATCAATACCACCCGCATCACATGCCGCCGGTCCATCATATCGACAGCGTGGTGCGCAACGCCGAACTGTTCGAGGCGAAATGGGGCTATCGCACCATGGGCCACTGGCTGCACGCCTTTCGCCTGATGGGCCTGATCGACGATACGCCCGGCCGCCCGATCCAGATCCTGCGCCGCCCCGACAAGGACGATCTCGCGCTGACGGGGCAGCAGAGCCACCAGCCCTATGCCAACACCGCCAGCGTCATCCGCCTGCTGGAGGAGCGCGCCGGCAAGCCCCGCGTCGCGGCATGAGGATCGCACTGCTCGCCCATGTCCGCCAGCCCATCCGCCAGCCTTTCCTGGGCGGCATGGAGGCGCATGGCTGGTATCTGGCCGAGGGGCTGGCGGCGCGCGGGCATGAGGTGGTGCTGTTCGCCAGCGGCGACAGCGACCCGCGCTTCACCCTCGATCCGGTCCTGCCGGTCCATTACGAAGCCGTCTTCCCCTGGGCCGAGCATCGCGGCAAGCCCGAGTTGATCGCGCATGTCGATGCAGGCTATGCCGCCGCCTGCGACCGGATCGCGCGCGGCGGGTTCGATGTGGTGCACAATAACAGCCTGCACCGTTTCCCGCTGGAGCAACGCCGGACCGCGCAAGTGCCGACCGTCACCTCGCTGCATGTGCCGCCTTATGACGCGCTCCATCATTTCGTGACGATCAGCCCCAGCCCGACCCATAGGCTGACCGTCACCTCCGCCCGCCAGTTGCAGGCCTGGTGGCCGAACGGCGCGCCGCCCGAAGCCTCGGTGCTGCACAATGCCATCGACCCCGCCTCCTGGCCCTTTGCCGAGCAGGGCAATGGCGAGGCGGTGTGGTGCGGGCGGATCACCCCCAACAAGGGCACGCATCTCGCCATCCGTGCCGCGCGGGAAGCGGGCGTCGCGCTGACCCTGTTCGGCGCGGTCGAGGACCCGGACTATTTCGCCGCCGAGGTCGAACCGTTGCTGGGCCATGGCATCCGTTATGGCGGGCATCTGGACGGCGCAGCGCTGGCACAGGAACTGGGCCGGGCCTCGGTATTCCTGTTCACCCCCTGCTGGGACGAACCGTTCGGGCTGGTGGCCATCGAGGCGATGGCGTGCGGCCTGCCGGTCGCCGCGTTCGATGCAGGCGCGGCGCGCGAAGTCGTCGGCGAGGCCGGGTACGTCGCCCCTGCGGGGGATGTCACCGCGCTGGCCGACGCGCTCATCCGCGCCATGGCCATTCCGCGCAGCACCGCCCGCCGCCGGGTGGAGACGCATTTCGCCCGCGACCTGTGGCTGGACCGTTGCGAGGCGCTTTATACCAGCGTCCGTACCGCCTTGCCGAGCGCCATCGCGGCGTGAGCAAGGATGTGATCGCAGGCCAGCGAAAGGCGCTGCTCGACCTCTATCGCCGTCACGTCATACCGGGAGAGCCCTATGCGCTGGTCGATTTCCCCGACCATCCCAATGTGGGCGACAGCGCGATCTGGCTGGGTGAGATCGCCCTGCTCCACGCGGTCGGCGCGGGCGATCCGGCCTATATCTCCCGCTGGGACGATTTTGACGAAGCGGCTTTCCGCGCCGCCTGTTCAACCGGGCCGATCCTGATCCATGGCGGCGGCAATCTGGGCGACATCTGGCCGCATCATCAGCATTTCCGCGAACATCTGATCGAACGCTTTCCCGACCGCCGGATCGTCCAGCTGCCCCAGTCGATCCACTTCCGCGACGAAGCCCATCGCGACCGCTTCGCCGCACTGGTCGACAGCCACCCGGATTTCCACCTCTATGTCCGCGACACGGCGAGCCTCGACCTGGCCCGCCGGCATTTCACCTGCCCCAGCACGCTAGCCCCCGACTCCGCTTTCGGTTTGGGCAGCCTCGAGCGACCGGCCTTGGCGGATTGCCAAGTGCTCATGCTGTTGCGCTCCGACGCCGAACGTGCCGCCCGCGATGACGCGCCATTGCTGGCCCTTGCGGATACGGTAGCGCTGGACTGGCTAGACGAACCGCCGGTCGCCGCGTCCACTCCGACCGGCCGGGCACGGGAGCGTGTCGAACGCGGGCTGACGCTGCTCGCCCGCGGCGAGCGGATCGTCACCGACCGGCTGCACGGCCATATCCTGGCCCTGCTGCTCGGTATCAGCCACGTCGTGCTGGACAATGACTATGGCAAGGTCGGCGCCTATATCGCCGTCTGGACGGCGGAAAGTCCGCTTGTCCGGAAAGCGCGATCCGCGCAGGAGGCGGCGGAGCTGGTCGCGGGATGATCGATTTCAGCCTGCTGATCTGCACCCGCAACCGCAGCCGCAGCCTGGCCGCCACGCTGGCCTCGATCGATGCAGCCGCCCGGCATCCGGGCAGCGGCGCGATCGAATTGATCCTGGTCGACAACGGCT
This sequence comes from Sphingomonas sp. Xoc002, assembly GCF_050408055.1. Classification (NCBI taxonomy): domain Bacteria; kingdom Pseudomonadati; phylum Pseudomonadota; class Alphaproteobacteria; order Sphingomonadales; family Sphingomonadaceae; genus Sphingomonas; species Sphingomonas sp. Xoc002. Next base: position 2,505,881 of record NZ_CP191175.1, read on the forward strand.
CGACCGATGCCACGGCGGCGGTGATCCGGCACTGGGCGATCGACCGGCCCTTTACGGTGCGGCTGTTGTCGGAGCCGGTGCCGGGCCTGGCCCGCGCCCGCAATCGCGCGCTCCGGGCAGCGCGGGGGCGGATCGTCGCGATGACCGACGATGACTGCGTGCTGCATCCCGATTACTTCGCACATATGGCACGGGCCTTTGCCGGGCAGCCCGCCCCCGTCATCATCGGCGGGCGTATCCTGCGTGGCGATCCCGCCGACCTGATGCTGACCGTCAAGCTGGAGGATCATCCGATGATCGCCGAGCCGGACAGCTTTCCCGGCGGCTTCGTCATGGGCGCCAATCTGGCCTTTACCGCCGATGTCGGCCGCATGGTCGGGCCGTTCGACGAGCGGTTCGGGGCGGGCGCGCCGTTCCGCGCCGCCGAGGATACGGATTTCCTGCTGCGCGCCCAGGCGCTGGGCATAGCGATCCGCTACGACCCCGGCTTCGTGGTCGACCATTATCACGGCCGCCGCCGGGAGGACGAGGCCGTCGCGCTGCTGGCGGGATACGGCTTTGGCGACGGAGCGCTCTACGCCAAGCACATGCTGACCGACCGCCGGGTCCGCCGCTGGATGGTGCAAGACATCCGCAACCTGCGCGAGCGCTTTGCCGGGCCGGTGCCCACGATCGGGCATTTCCACGCCTTTCGCCTGCGCCATGTGCTGGCGGGCCTGGCCGCCTATGCCCGCGTCGCGGTCAGAAATCCGCGCTCAGCCTGACCCCCACGGTGCGCGGCCGCAACGGTGTCGAGACATTGCGCCGCCCAAGCAGAAACGGATTGCCATAGGCGAAGCGATTGCCCCGCTCGTCGAGCAAGTTGTCGAGAGTCAGCGCCAGCGCATAGCCGCCCCGCCGGGCGGTCAGCCCCAGATTGGCGACGCCATAGCCCCCCTGCCGGACGTCGAACATGTCGCCGACCCCGAGCACCGACGGGCCGACAAAGGCCACTTCCCCCCGCGTCGACAGGATCGTGTCGCGCCCCAGGGCGACATCGCGGATCAGTCCCAGCCGCGCCGAGACACTGGGCGTCTCGGGCAGGCGGCGATTACTGGCGCGGCTGAGCAAGGCGGTCGAGCCCGTCACTTCATTGTCGGTCACGAACACCGCCCCGGTCAGGTGCCAGTCGTGCTGCGGCACCCATTCGACCCAGCCCTCCAGCGCATCGACGCGCGCATCGCCGATATTGCTCGTCACCGGCTGGCCCGCGCGGTTCAGCAGGTCGGCCTGGATCGCCTTCCACCGCGCATGGGACAGGCTGACCGACGCCGACAGCCCCGTCGGCCCGCGGCGGATATGGCGCAGACCCGCCTCGACCATCTGGATCGAGTCGGACTCGAAGTTCGCGACTCGTCCGACGCCCGCCGCGACCGCCAGACCACCGGTGCGGAAGCCCGACTGATACCGGCCGAACGCGGTCCAGTCGCCGCCCAGCGCCCAGGCAAAACCGAAGGTCGGATCGACCCGCGTGGTCGACCGGCCACGCACGAAATTCTTCGATCGCGGCGTGATCGACGGTTCGCCATCGACCCGCGCGGCGGTGACGCGCCCGCCCAGCGTCAGCGACAGGCGGCCGGTGACGGGATGCGTCGCCTCGCCGAACACGGCTCCGCTGCGCGTGACGTTGGTCACGCCGATCACCGGCCTGAGCCCCTGGCGGATGGTCAGCGAGCGCCCCATCACCGACTGGTCCGACACCAGATTGACGCCGACCACCCAGGATCCACCACCCGCCAGGCGTCGTGACACACGGCTTTCGTGCGAAAATAGCGTCTTGTCGCCGTTCAGCTGATAGGTTTCGTGCGGTACCACCGGGCTGGCGTCGAACCGTTCGAAGGATGCGCCGCTGACGATGCCGGTGGCGGAGACGAATTGCAGGCCGCTCGCCCAAGTCTTGGACAGGAGCAGCCGCCCGAACCGCATGTCGCTCCAGGATGGCTGGGCGATCGCCGAGCGGCTCGCCAGCACATCCTCGCTCAGCACATATTGCGCGTCGCGCGACACGATCGACTGGGTACCGCCACCCAGTTCGGCGCGCCAGCCGTCCCCGACATTCCAGGCCAGCGTGCCGCGCAGCCCGCTGGTCAACACCCGATTGATGTTGTGCGCGCCGGTCCGCTGATTGTCGATATAGCCGCCATCGACCGCATGATAGCCGACCAACCGGATGCCCAGCCTATCCGCCAGCAGCACCTTGTTGGCGACCGCCGCCATATCGTTGCTCGGCGCCCCGCCGCCGGTCAGTGCGCCGCCCCATTCGATCCGCCCGCCGTCGCGGATCAGCGACACGGGGTTGGACGTCAGCCGGACGATCCCGCCGATCGCGCCCGAGCCGTGCAGCGCCCCCTGCGGCCCCTCGGCAATCTCAACCTCGCCGATATCATAGAGCTTCAACCCCGGATCGGGCCCGGCAAAGGCGATCTGCACCTCGTCGAGATAGAGGCTGGCGGTCGACTCGGTCGCACCGTTGAAGCTGCTGTCGGCAATGCCGCGGATGAACAGCTTGTTGCGCCCCGGCCCCAGCGCGGTGGTCTGAAGGATCGGGGTCTGCCCCGCGACATCGCTGAGGTCGATCGATCCGGTGGGCAGCGCCACGCCGCGTCCGATCACCGACACGCTGCCGGGATAGCGGGCCAATTCGGTGCCCTGCTTGCTGGCGGTCACGATGATATCGCCGGTCCGGCCGGCGGGCGGCGGCATGGCGGGCGGAGGGCGGCTGATGGATGGGCGACGCGGCGATCCGACGATACGGAAGCTGACGGCGTCGATCGCGATGGCATGGTAGCCGGTTCCGCGCAGCAACTGCGCCAGGGCTCTGGCGGGGGGGGCGCCGGTGGTCAGGGCCCGGGTGCGAACCTCCCCCAGGCGTGGATCGGTGGCGACGACGGTGATGCCGCCCTGCCTCGCCAGTTCGCGCAGTGCGAAATCCAGCCTCGCGGGGGCCAGCACGATCCTGCTGCGTGCTGCGACATTGGCGGTCTGCGCCCAACCGGCGGCAGGCAAGGCAAGGGCGACCGCGACCAACAGGTCGCGCTTATTGAACCCCGTCCGACGCCCGCAAAATCCAGTCCCCACCGCTCTGGCGCCACTCCGCTCCGATCAGCTTCGCAAGACGTGGAACGTCCCGGCTGGCGTCCCCCGTCACCCGGACCAGCCCAGTGACGCTGCGTTTCGCCAACGGCCCCTCCACCGCGATCCGCATGCCATAGGCGGATTGCAATCGTGCAGCAATCGTGTCGACCGTATCGCCGTCCAGATCCAGCAGGCCGCGACGCCAGCCGCCGACCATCGCCGGATCGACCTGCACGCGGCGAAGGCTGCCCCGTGCCTCGTCCAGCCGTGCCCCCTGCCCGGCGGTCAGCTGTATCGTCTGGCCCCGGGGGGCGAGCGCGACCGCCCCTTCCGCAACCGTCACGTCCAGCCGAGCCCCCTCACGCCGGACGTTGAACACGGTCCCAACATCGCGGATGGCGACGTCGCCCGAGCGGAGTTCGAAAGGAGCGGAGGCGTCGTGGCGAACGCGGAACAGCGCCTGTCCGGCCTCCAACGTCGCGACCCGCGTGTCGTTGCGGTCGAGCCGAAGCCGCGATCCCCCCGCCAGCTCGACCTGCGTGCCGTCGTTCAGCGCGATGGCCCGCGTCTCGCCCGGCCGGGTCTGTTCGACCCGGATGTCGGGCCGCGCCTGCATCAGCACCGGCCCCGCGATCAGCGCGACGGCCGCCGCGACGCCGCCCATCAGCCACCAACGACCCCACCCCCTGTTGTCGTTGGCGGCCACCGGCGTTTCGGCGATGACGGGCTCGGGCTCGCTCACCGGCTCGGCCAGCAGGGCATCGGCCATCGCCACCGCGTCATAGGCGCGCGCATTGGCCGGGCTGTCCTCCAGCCAGGTCGCAAAGGCATCCCATTCGGCCGCGCTCATATCGCGCTGCCGGACGTGCCAGTCGATCGCCTGTTCCTCCCGCGTCACTCGTCCCCGCTCCTTCCACTGTCAGGACGACGCCGACACGCCCCATCCGCACCCTCGGCATCACGATTTTCTTGCAAAAATTGATAGGCGCGGCGCAGCAGCTTCTCGACGGCACTCACCGTGATACCCATCTGCTCCGCAATGTCGCGTTGCGGCCGTTCCTCGAAGCGGAACAGGGTGAAGGCCTCGCGCATCCGGTCGGGCATCCGCGCGATCATCGCATGCGCCTGGGCCAGCTCGCTGCGGCCCGACGCGATCCGTTCGGGATCGGCATATTCGGCGGATTGCTGCTGCACCTCTTCCCATGCGCCGTCCCGCACGCCGCGCCGAGCGGCGGCGATACGGCGGTCGGTCGCCAGATTGGTCGCCATGCGGCAGAGAAAGGGAATGGGCTGCTCGATCTGTTCGGCGTCCAGCCCGGAAACGCGCAGCCAGAGGTCCTGAAGCGCATCCTCCGCTTCGTCGGGCGAGCCGAGCCGGGCGGCCAGCAGGCGGCGCAGCAGCGGGCGCGCCTCCATGAACCGGCCTTCCAGACCCTGATTACCCAAAGACCGCCCTCGTATCAGGCGGCGAAGGCCAGCCCGCGTTGCGCCGCCATGTCAGACACCGAAACGGCGCGCAAGACATCGGCTTCGTCGCGCCGCGCCGCCGCGATCACGTCACCCGCCCGCTTGCCCGCACCGGGATGGCACATCACCAGATGCTCCGTCCCGCCATGATCCAGGAAACGCGGCAACGCCTCGGCAAAGCGGCCGTCAAAACCGTAATGCCCGGCAAAACCCCGGTTGCAGTACAGGCCCGCCGCCTCGACCGCACGGGTCAGGCCGCGCGAGTGATAGGCACTGCCGATCGCCTTGCCCCGCCATGGCCGCCCAAGCAGGCCGACCAGCCGGTCCTCGCAGGTGCGCACCCAGGCTCCGGGCGCGCGACGCCGCGTGATCGCCAGCACGATCGGGCGGACGCCGGGCAGCGCGTGCGAATGCTGGTGCCCGTCGACAAAGGCGGGCGGACGGCCCATCGCCGCCTCGAACCGGTCGAACTGGGCCTGGACCTCACGGGTGATCTCGGCCGGGTCGAGTTGTCCGCGCGACGCCAACCGCGTCAACGGATCGATCCCCGGCATCACTCCGTCCTGGGTAAAGCCATTGGGGTGGATCGGCGCTTCCTCGGTCAGGGTCAGATGCAGGCCGATCTGCGCCGTCTGCGGCACGGATCGCAGCATCACGCTGTCCTCCATCCAGTTCGGACGAAGGGTCATGCAGCTTGTCGCGTTCAATTTGCCCGAGCGCAGCAGCTCGGCGATGACCAGACTGTCTTCGGTGGAAAAGGCGAAATCGTCAGCGCAGAGAATAAGCCGGTTCACCCACGACCCCCGCCAGTTGCTGATAGGCCCGCTCGCGCATCCGCTCGGTGGTGAGCCGCCGCGCGCGCAGTCGCTTCGCGAGGAAGTCGTAGAAGAACCAGTCCCCGGCGAACGGCGCGGCCACGCTGTAGACCAGCCGCTCGGTCAGCGTCCAGCGGATCGACTCCCGGTCGCGCTCGCGGTCGGAGGGCACGCACCAGAAACCATCGGCATAGGCCATGGTGCCGTGACGCATGACGCGGTGGATGACCTCATGATCCTCCAGCACGAAATTCCAGCGGCGCGCATCGAACCCGCCGGCGGCCTTCAGTGCCTCGGTCCGAAAGGCCTGGCCCGCGCCGCCCGCATGGCACTGACGCGGCAGGAACCGCGCGGCCAGCCGGATCGCGGCGGACTCGCGACGACGCTCCGCCTCGCCGTCCTTCGGCGCGATGAAATAGGCCCCGGCGACCACGCAGCCGGGCTTTTCCAGCAGGGCTTGCGCCTGGGCCAGATAATCGGCCGGGTAATAGGTGTCCGCATCGCAGGTCGCGACGAAGCGCGTGTGGACATGATCGAGGCCCAGATGCAGCGCATTGATCTTGCCCGGCAAACCCTGGTGGAGCAGGATATGGTCCAGCCCCAGCCGCTCGCAGGTGTCGGTCGCCACCCGCGCGCTGGCGTCGAGCGAGCCATTGTCGACCAGCACGAGGCGGAACCGCACCGTCTGCGCCGCCAGGCTTTCCAGCGTGGCCGCCAGATCGCGCTCCTCGTTGAAAAAGGGCACGACGACGGTCCAGCACGGCGCGACATAGGCGCCCGTCCGTTCCGTCTTCCCCGCCTGGGCCCAGGCCCTGGCATTCCGCCAGGCCGCGCCTTCCGCATCGAGCAGCATTACCCTACCCCGCCCTAAAAACGATCAAACCACCCCGTTGCCGAAGCCCCCCGCCCGGCGGCGCCAAGCACCACGACCGGGGTGTTTCATGGGCTAGGACGCCACGACCCGCGCCCAACCGCACATGGTCGTTAAAAATTTTTCCATGGGCCGGAACCATGTCGATTTTCTTTGCGGAAGCCCCGGTGTCGATGACATGGGCGGCGGCGCACCGGGCCGGGTCCGCAGGACGTCGCTCCGCCCGTCGCCCATCCTCCAACAGGGTTCGTGATGACGGAAATGACGCCCGCCCGCCCCGCTTTTTCGATGCCGCAGGGATTCAGGGTGTTCCTGAACCGGCCGATCGGTGCCGCGCTGGTCCTGCTGGCCTTTGCGGTGCTGACCCGGATGCGCGACTTCGGCAATCCGGTCGCCCATGTCGACGAGCAATATTATCTGCTGGTCGGCGACCGCATCCTGCACGGCGCGCGGCTCTATATCGATCTGTGGGACCGCAAGCCGCCTGGCTTGTTCCTGCTGTTCTCCGGCTTTCGCCTGCTGCCCGGTGACGGTTTCCTGGCCTATCAGCTGATCGGAACGCTCTGCACCGCCGCGACCGGATGGCTGATCGGGCTGGCCGCAAGGCGCATGGGGCTCGGCTTTCCGGCGGGGCTTGTCGCGGGCGCGGCCTATGTCCTGTGGTTGCCGCTGCTCAGCGGCGGAAGTGGCCAGTCGCCGGTCTTCTACAATCTGGCGATGACCGCCGCCGCCGTGCTGACGCTGGACCTGCCGCGTCTGGCCGAGCGGCGGGCGGTCGGCGCAATCGTCGTCAGCGGCGCCGTCGCCTGTCTGCTGGCGGGGATCGCGATCCAGATCAAATATACCCCGCTGGTGGAGGGCGCGTTTTTCGGCCTGGCGCATCTCTGGTATCTCTGGCGGGCGCGGACGAATGTCGTGGTCGTGATGCTTGCGGCGCTGGCCTGGATGGTGCTCGGGCTGCTGCCGACGGGGCTGGTCGTGCTATCTTTCTGGCTGGGCGATACGGCGGCATTCGACGCCTTCTGGTTCGCCAATTTCACCTCGATCACGCTGCGGCGCGGCTATCCGGCGGCGAAGATCATCGGGCGGCTCGCGGGAATCGGCGGGCAGCTGCTGCCGCTGATCGCCTGTGCGGTCTATGGCTGGCGCAAGGGGCCGAAGCATCCGGCGCTTACGCTGACCCGCATCTGGCTGGGCTTCGCGCTCATTGCCTTTGCGATGATCGGGGCGTTTTTCGATCATTATGCCCTGCCGTTGGTCGCACCGCTGGCGCTCGCCGCCGCCCCGGCCTTTGCGCTCAGCCGAAAGGCGGTGGTTGCGGTGTTCGTGATCGGGGCCGGGTTGTTCGTCTTCCACTCCGCCACCAACGACCCCGGCGAGGGCGACGGCATCCGCCGCATGGCGCGGGTTATGGCGGCGGTGGACGGGCGCGAATGCCCTTACGTGTTTGCAGGGGACTCCAGCCTTTACCATTTGTCGGGCGGCTGCATTCCGACCGCCTACGCCTTCCCCTCCTCGCTGGCCTATGAGGCGGAACGCGGCGCGATCGGAATCGACGAAAGCGCCGAGGTCGCCCGCATCCTCGCCCGGCGTCCGCCCGCCATCGTGACGCTCGACGATCCCTTCTCGCCCTGGAATGCCGCGACGCAGGCTCAGGTCTCCGGCGCTCTGGCACGCGACTATCGGCTGGTCATGGCGATCCCGCGCGAGGAGCGGCATGAGCTGCTGTACGTCCGCCGCGACCTGCCCATTCCGCCAGCGAAATAAAAGGCACGGTCGCGGTTGTTTTCGCCATCGCTCCCGCCCATCTCCCGCACCGGACAAAGCTGGAGCTACGAGCCATGAGCGACGACGCCTATACCCCGCCCGCCATCTGGACCTGGGACAAGGAAAGCGGGGGACGCTTCGCCGCCATCAACCGGCCCGTCGCAGGGGCGACGCATGACAAGGACCTGCCGGTCGGCGCCCATCCGCTCCAGCTCTATTCGATGGGCACCCCCAACGGCGTCAAGGTCACCATCCTGCTGGAAGAATTGCTCGCCGCCGGTCATGCGGGGGCGGAGTATGACGCCTGGCTGATCAGCATTTCGGACGGCGACCAGTTCGGCAGCGGTTTCGTCGCGGTCAATCCCAATTCCAAAATCCCCGCACTGGTCGACCGGCGTGGGTCCGAGCCGCTCGCCATCTTCGAATCCGGCGCGATCATGGTCCATCTGGCCGAAAGCTTCGGCGCGTTCCTGCCGAGCGATCCGGCCGCCAAGGCGCGCGTCCTGTCCTGGCTGTTCTGGCAGATGGGCAGCGCGCCGTTCCTGGGCGGCGGCTTCGGCCATTTCTATGCCTATGCGCCGGTGAAGATCGAATATGCGATCAACCGCTATGCGATGGAGGCCAAGCGCCAGCTCGACGTGCTGAACCGCCAGCTGGAGCATAACGCCTTTGTCGCAGGCGACGAATACAGCATCGCCGACATGGCGATCTGGCCCTGGTACGGGCAGCTGGTGCTGGGCCGCCTCTATGACGCTGCCGAATTCCTCCAGGTGCAGGACTATACCCATGTCCTGCGTTGGGCGCGCGAGATCGATGCCCGTCCTGCCGTAAAGCGCGGGCGCATGGTCAACCGTACCTTCGGCGAGCCCTCCGAGCAGCTGCGCGAACGGCACGATGCCAGCGATTTCGAGACGAAGACGGCCGACAAGCTGGGCTGAGCTCAAATCCTCCCCAAGCTCGCTTGGGGAGGGGGACCACCGCGAAGCGGTGGTGGAGGGGCAATGTCCTGCGGCTCGCGCCAGGCAGCGAAGGTCATCGCCAAGCCCCTGCCCCTCCACCATCCTGCGGATGGTCCCCCTCCCCATCGGAGATGGGGAGGATTTGAACGTGACGCCCGCATGTCATCTGCCGCGAATGGCTTGATCCCCGCCGCCGTCTACGCCTTAAGTCCCCGCCATGCTCCCTCGCCTTCCCCTCCCACGCCCGCTGATGGCGCTGGCGCTCGCGGCGGCCGCTTTGGTCGAAAGCCCGCTCTGCGCCGCCGATCCGGCCCCGTTCGACCTGCCCGGGCCGGCGTTGCGCATTTCCGTCACGCGCGGCGACCGCACTTTGCCCATCGCCGAGGTGCCCAATCTCGCCACCGGCGACCGGCTGACGATCGAGGCGGACCTGCCCCGCGACCAGCGGGCGCATTACATCCTCTTCTCCGCCTTCCTGAGCGGCGCGACCAACCCGCCGCCCAAGGACTGGGTGAAGTCGGCCGAGACCTGGAAGCCCAAGGACAAGGATCGCCGCCTGACCCTGACCGTGCCCAAGGGCGCCCGGCAGATGGCGCTGTTCCTTGTGCCGGAAACGGGCGGCGCATCGGGTACCATCGTCGATGCGGTGCGCGACCGGCCGGGCGAGTTCGTCCGCGCGGTGCAGGACCTCAACCAGGCCTCGCTCGACCGTTCGCGGCTGAACGCCTTTGTCGCGGCGATCCGCGCGCAGGAGAACAGCCACCCCGAGTTCCTGCGCACCCTCGCGCCCGCCCTGTCGAACAGCCTGGCGATCAAGCTGAACCCCGACTGCCTGGCCAAGGTGATCGAGTTGCAGGCGGCCTGTCTGCTCGAAAACCAGGAAAATCTGGTTCTGGCCGACATCCATAGCAGCTCGATGACCGACACGCTGATTGGCGCGCCGACCGATCTGGCCTTGCAGGTCAGCTATACGCGCGAGGCCGGACTGGGCTATTACAGCCCCTATATCGCCGTGGTCCGCGACATCGCACGGGTGTTCGGCGCGTTCGGCAATCCGCAATTCGGCTATCTGCCGACGCTGGCCACGCGGGACGGGGACCGGATGGCGCTGCTGCTCAACGCAGCCCCCTCTTTCGCCAAGCCCAAATCGGTGCTGGTCGCCGCCATGCCCGCCATCGACGCGGTCAGCCCGCCGCGCCTGCGCGTCACCGGCGATGTGCCGCTGTGCGGGGCGCGGCCGGGCCTGGTCCTGCCGGTCGAGGGCGCGCCGCTGATCTATTCGACCGCGTTTGCGCGCAACATGATGGTGTCGATCACCACCGCCGACGGCAAGCGGATCGACCTGCCCGTCCGCGCGCGGGCCGATCGCGGGGGTTATGTCCTGAGCGATCCGCTGCCTGCGGGGCCCTTGTCAGGCAAGGCGTCCGCCAAGCTGCACGGCGCTTGGGGTTTCGACAGCTTCGAGGGGCCCAGCTTCACGCTGCAATTCCCGGGCAGCGGGGACTGGCGCGCCGACGATAGCGGCCAAAGTCTGGTCGTCGGCCGCGACAACAGCGTCGCGCTGACCGGTCCCGCTGCCGCCTGCGTGACCGGCGTGACGATGCGCAACGGCTCGGGCGCGCCGCAGCCGGTGCCCTTCACCTTGCGCGGGGCGGACGGGATCAACGTCACTTTGCCGCTGAAATCGGCGCGGGCGGGTGACGTGACGCTGGAGGTGCAGCAGATCGGCGACGCCGCCCCGCGCACCGTCGCCTTGCGCGCCTTTTCGCCCGCCAGCCGGATCGACACGGTGACGCTGGCCAAGGGAGACCGCTTCGCGACGCTGACCGGACAGCGGCTGGACGAGATTGCCGGGGTCGAGATCGGCGATGTCCGCCTCTCGCCCGATAGCGTGACCCGCGAAGGCGATACAGACCGGCTGGTCGTCACCGCCGCCGATGGCCGCCTGCCGTCGGGCACCAGCGCGAAGATCAGGCTGACCGATGGGCGTACCCTGTCGGTGCCGATCACCGCCGCGCCGCCGCGCCCCGCCGCGACGCTGATCGCGCGCAGCCTGACGCCCAAGGCGGCGGCGGGCGCGGTCACGCTGGCGACCAGGGACGAGGCGATCCTGCCCGACAATAGCCGCCTGACCTTTTCGGTCCGCGCGGCCGAGGGCCTGCGACTGGCCCCGACCGACGCGATCGAGGTCGGCACGGCCGATGGCAGCGCGTCGGTGCTACTGGAAGGCGGCCGCGACGTCCGGTTGTCCTCGCCCGACATCGCGGTGGCGACGCTCGATCCGGCACGGCTGGGTCCCGCGGCGGCGGGGGTCTTGCGCTATCGGATCGTACGCGGGGGCATCAAGGGCGACTGGAGCCCGCTGGCCACGCTGGTCCGGCTACCGGGGATCGACGCGACCACCTGTGCCGCCGATGGGTGCCAAATGGCCGGGCGCGACCTGTTCCTGATCGACCGGGTGGCGGCGAGTGCCGACATGGCCGGGGCGGTGAATGTTCCGCCGGGGTTTACGGCGTCGCGGTTGGCGGTGCCTCAGGCGCAGAACGGGTTGCTGTACGTGACGCTGCGGGATGCGCCGGGGGTGGTGTTCACGCTGGTGCAGAAACCTTAGGATTCCTTTGGCCTTCGACTGCGCTCAGCCTGGGCGAAGTCGAAGGCCATGCCCCGACCTCACCCCGGCCACGAAAACCGGATATTATCCTCCCGCAAACCATCCAAGACCACCGGCATCCCGCCGGAGCGGATCATCCATTCGAGACGATGGTCGCGATATTCGCGCCGTCGTCCGCCGCTGCGATAATGGTCGGCCGCCTGTGCCATATGCGCCGCCGCCGCATCGAACTCGGCAAAGGTCTGGGCAACCGCGGGCCGTGCCGAAACCCGTTCATGCCACTGCGCCAGCGGTGATCCCGCCACCGGTCCGAGCCCGTAATGGACCGACCGGTTGACCATCGGCGCCACCGCCGCATCGGCTCGCCCGAACGTCTCGCCGCCGAACCACGGCGCGTCGCCCAATCGCTTCGTCAGCCACGCCTGAAGCACCCGCGTGTCGGTCGCTGCGACATGGCGCATATCGTCCGCCAGCGCCCCCTCGGCCCGGCGGAACCACAGGATCTCGCCATAGCCCCAGTTCACCGCCTCATATTGGCTGTCCGCAATCTCTTCGATCTCGCGCTGGCGGGCGCGGACGAGAGGGTCGCGCGGCATCAGCGGCGTTTCGGGCCAGCGTTCGTCGAGATAGTCGAGGATGATCGTCGATTCGAAGATCGACTGGCCGCCCTCGACGATCAGCACCGGCACTTCGGTCCGGGGATTGGCGGCGGCGAAGGCGGTATCCTGCCGCCCCGTTCCGAAATCATCCGGCAGCATGCGGGTAAAGGCGATGCCCTTTTCGCGCAGCGCGATCTTCACCTTCTGCCCATAGGAGGACAGCGGATGATCGTAGAGGATCACGCCGCCACGCCGTCCCGCCGTTCGAGCGCCAGGCGCAGGGCGTGCACCTCGGCCTTCAGGGCCTTGAGGTCATCGACCTCCATCCCCGACCGGGCGATCAGTTCCTCGCCCAGGCAGCCGCATCGATCGCGCATCTCGCGCCCGGCGGAGGTCAGGCTGACCCGCACCTGCCGCTCGTCCTGCGGATCGCGTTCGCGCACCAGCAGCCCGGCGGCCTCCAGCCGCTTGACCAGCGGCGTGACCGTGCTGGACTCCAGCGACAGGCGATGCGCGATCGCACCGATCGTGCGCCCGTCCTCCTCCCACAGGACGTGCAGCGCCAGATATTGCGGATAGGTCAGGCCGAGCTGGTCGAGCATCGGCTTGTAGCTGCGCTGGATCGCCATGTTGGCGGCATAGACCGCAAAACACAGCTGTTCGTCGAGCGGCCATGGGGCCGACATTTGCCATCTCCCTTTAGAGTGAAATGTATATCACGATAAAAGAAGCGCTGGACAAGTCCGTTCCATCCTCCCATATATGTATCGCGATAAGAATTATCGGAGACACTATCATGACGATCGATGTGAAGTACCAGACTCAGGCGCGTGCCACGGGTGGCCGTGACGGCCAGGCGAGCACGCCGGACGGCACGCTCGACGTCAAGCTGTCGACGCCCAAGGAACTGGGCGGCGCCGGCGGCGACGGCACCAACCCGGAGCAGCTGTTCGCGGCGGGCTATTCGGCCTGCTTCATCGGCGCGCTCAAGGTGGCGGGCCAGCAGCTGAAGGTGAAGATTCCCGATGACGTCGCCGTGTCGGCCAAGGTCGGCATCGGTCCGCGCGCGGCGGGCGGGTTCGGTATCACCGCCGACCTGACCGTCGAACTGCCGGGTATCGATCGCGCCGAGGCCGAGAAGCTGGTCGAAGCCGCGCATCAGATCTGCCCCTATTCGAACGCCACGCGCGGCAATGTGGATGTCGGCCTGACGCTGGCCTGACATCTTCCATACTCCCTGAACCTTCCCGGCGCGGTCTGATCTCCCTGAAGACCGCGCCGCTTTTTTGTCAGGCGGAGTCGCGCACGATCAGGCGTGGCGGCATCTCCAGGCCCGGCGCAGCGGTTCCGTCCAGCCGCGTGAACAGCGCCGCGACCATCGCCTTGGCCCCCGCCTCCAGATCCTGTCGGATCGTGGTCAGCCGGGGGATGGCGCGTTCCGCCAGCGGCAGGTCGTCAAAGCCCGTGACCGCGACATCGCCCGGCACCGATCGCCCCCCGGCGACCAGGGCCGCCATCGTCGCCAGCGCGATCATGTCGGACGCGGCGACGATGCCGTCGATCCCCTGCCCTTCCCGCGTCATCCGTGCCAGATTGTCCTCGATCTGGTCGGGCATCAGTTCGGGCGCGAGCGCCACGTCCAATTGCTGCGGTGGCTTCAGTCCGGCATCGGCCATCGCGTCGCACAGCCCCGCATGGCGCTGCGCCAGTTCCAGCGTGCGAACCTCGCCCATGAAGGCGATGTGGCGGCGCCCCGTCGCGATCAGATGCTCGCCCGCCAGCCGCCCGCCCAGCCGATTGTCGACGCCGACCGCGCAGTGACGCTGTCCCGGCATGGTGCTGCCCCAGACGACGAGCGGCCGATAGGTTTCGGCCACCGCCTCGATCACCGAAAGCTGGTCGGACTGACCGATCAGCAGCACGCCGTCGACCATCCCCGAACGGGTGATCCGCGACAGCCAGTCATCGTCATCGGGTATGATCCGCGACAGCATCACGTCGTGATCGCGCGACGCCAGTTCGTCGGCGAGATGACCGAGCAGCGTCATGAAGAAGGGATCGGACAATCGCTGCCGCCGCTCATGGCCCAGCGGAATGGCGACGCCGATCACGCCGGTCCGCTGCGCGCGCAGGCGGCGGGCCATCTGGTTGATCTGGAAATTATGTTCGGCGGCCAGCGCCTCGATCCTTGCCCGCGTCTCGGCATTGACCACGCTCTTGCCTGCCAGCGCGCGGCTGACGGTGCCGGGCGACACGCCCGCCAGCCGGGCAATGTCCTTCAGGGTGCGGGCGGGTGGGGACGCATCGGTCATGGCCAGCCTCCTGAAACAAAAATGAGGCGGATGCCAAGTGGCACCCGCCCCAAGGGGAGTGGATCAGAAGCGGTAGCGGACCGAGGCCGTCACCGTGCGCCCATAGAGCGCGGTGTTGTTGAACACCCCTTGCGTCGAGGACAGGACCGGGAAGATGCCGCCGCCGCCACGGAAGCCGAGCTTGTCGAAGATGTTGTTGGCGTTCAGGCCCAGTTCCAGCTTGTCCATCGGCCGGATGGTGATGAAGCCGTTGAAGAAGGTCGACCCCTTGATCGTATAGAGGTTGAAGTCGTCCGACTTGGTGCTGGTCTGGCCGTTCATGCTGACGCCGAACGCGACCGGACCGGCGTCATAGGACGGCGACACCACGAACAGGAAGTCGGGCAGACCGCCGGGCTTCTTGCCGACCAGGCCGGGCGTCGCACTGCTGGTGATCTTCGAATTCGCATAGGTCGCGTCGACCGCCAGATGGAAGTCGCCATAGGTGACGCGGCTGGTGAACTCGATACCGTAGGAACGATAGCCGTTCGAGATGTTCGGGTTGTTGTTCGGCGCCGGATTGTTGATCCGGGTGAAGTCGTAGTTGTTTTCGGTCAGGGTCGAGTGGAAGCCGGTGACTTCGACCGAGTAGGAGGCGCCGAACAGGCCGCCGCGCTGCTTCACGCCGATTTCCTGCTGGTTGAGGAAGTTGACCGAGGTCGCCTGCCCCTGCGCATTCAGCGAACCGTCCGCGTTGAAGTTGCCCGACAGGACACGACGGTCGGCGTTGAAGCGGCCGCCACGGCTGGCGCGGGCAAAGACGCTGGTCTTGCTGTCGAAGGCATAGAGCGCGCCGACCGACCAGCTGACATAGCCATCGGTATAGTTGATCTTCTCCACGTTCGGGCTGAGCACCAGCGACGGGATCAGCGCCGAACCCAGCGCGTCGGTTACGCGGGTCGTCGGGCCCGCGACGCCACCTTGCGCGGTGCCCTCGCCATGCACGCTGTCATAGCGGATCGAGGCGTCGAGATTCAGCCCGCCGACCTCGTAACCGGCCTGCAGGAAGGGCGCGACGTCGGTATAGGTCAGGTCGACCCGGCGGGCGCAGCAGCTGCCCCAATTGTCGTTGAACCCGGCCTGGCCCGCCGCCGTCAGCTGCGTGCCGGTGGTCGAGAACAGGTCGAGCGGCGCGGCATTCTCGCCGTTCAGCTCGCTATACTGGCGGTTGACGTGCCAATCCTGGACGATGTTCTGCCGCATCACGAACAGACCGGCGGTCAGCCGCGCCTTGCCCGGCCCGACGTCGAACTTGCCGTTCAGCGTCAGGTTGTTGGCGAAATTGTCCATGTTCTTCATGAACACGTTGATGTTGGGATTGTTGTTCACATAGGCGCCCGTGAACAACTGCCCTGTATTCGGCCCCGCGGCATAGCGGATCGAGCCCACCGTCTGGCCGTTCACCGTCGACCCGATCAGGCCGCCGGTGCCCGTCCGCGTCTGGACGTTGATGAACTGGGTCGTGAAGTTGCCGCTGATCCACTGGTAACGGATCGTGTCGTCCAGCGAGATATTGTCGGTGATGTCGTAATGCACCTGACCGCTGATGCCGGTGACGCGCGGATGGATGCCCTGCACCTCGGCCGATTTCACGCCGCCATTGTCATAGTCCAGATACTGGAAGTTGCGGTTGTAGATCGTATAGGCCGACCCGGACCGCCCGTCGAAATTGGGCAGCGGCGTGAAGCCCGTCACCCGGTCGCCGTCCAGCGTTGCCAGCGTCGGCGTGGTGGTGTTGGTCGGGGCCTGCTCGTCCAGCCGCTTGAAGTACAGGCGGATGAAGCCGCGATTGTCGGGCAGATCTTTGGTGATGTTCGCCTTGATCTGATAGCCGCGCAGGATGTTGAAATTCTCGTTGGTGTAGCCGCCGCCGTTGCGCGCATAACCGCCGACATGGAAACGCGTCGTCTCGTCGATCGGGCCGCCATAGTCGAAATCGACACGGTGCTCGCGGAAGCCCAGGCCGTTGGAATAGGCGATCTGGCCGCCTTGCACGTCACCGGTCTTGCTGATGAAGTTGATGACGGCGCCCGGCGCCTGGCTGGCGAAGGTCGAGGCCGAACCGCCGCGCACCGCCTCGACCGTCTTGATGTTCTGGTCGAAGCGCAGCCAATAGTCGTTGTTGCCGAAGTTGATGTCGCCGAACAGGACGTCGGGCAGACCGTCTTCCTGTAGCGAGACATATTCCGAACCGCCGGTCGACACCGGAATGCCGCGCACGCCGATATTGGCGTTGCCGCCCGGGCCCGCCGTGTCGCTGGGCTGAAGGCCGGGGATGTTGCGCAGGATTTCGGCGGTCGAACGCGGAGTGAAGTTCTGGATCGCCTCCTGACTGACCTGCGACACCGAGATCGAGCTGCGGAAACGCGACCGCTCGCCGCTGGTCGCGGTGACGACGATGTCTTCGCTGGACGCGCCGGCATCGGGGGTGGCCCCCTCCTGGGTCGCCGGGGTCGGGGCCTGGGCCGTCTGCGCAAGGGCCGGTGCACTCACCAGCGCCATCGCCAAGGCTGCCATCGATCCGCAGGACCGCAGAACGCTCGTCGTCATAACCCTCTCCTGATTCGCCCCGCTGTCCGGGATGTCGTGCATTTTGGATAACACACGCGCAATCGTTTGCAACGGATCATTGCAAACCATTGCAAAGAAATTTACCTATCTGTGATCGAGAAAGCACAGCGGCGCGCGTCCCATCGACCGGCTAAGAGTGCGAAGGGCCGCGAGTGCCCGAAGGAGAGATGGCGATGACGACCCCTTCCCCCGATGCGATCCGATCGGTGGTGATCGTCGGCGGCGGCACGGCGGGCTGGATGACGGCGGCGGCACTGGCGCATGCTAGCCCACGCGGCCTGTCGATCACGCTGGTCGAGTCGGACGCCATCGGCACGGTCGGCGTCGGCGAGGCGACCATCCCGCCGATCCGCCTGTTCAACCAGACGCTGGGCATCGACGAAGCCCAATTCCTGCGCGAGACCAGGGGCAGCTTCAAGCTGGGCATCGAATTCGTCGGTTGGGGACGCGCGGGCCATCGCTATTTCCACCCCTTCGGCACGCACGGCAAATCCTTCGATCTGGTGGCGGTGCATCAGCATTGGCTGGCGGCGGGCGGACCGGGCAGCGGCATCGCCTTCGACGACCTGTCCATGGCCTGGGGGGCGGGCCAGCGCGGACGCTTCGCCGCGCCGATGGCCGATCCGCGCAGCGTCGCCTCGACCTTCGACTATGCCTATCATTTCGATGCCGGGCTCTATGCGCAGTTCCTGCGCCGCTATGCCGAGGCGCGCGGCGTGGTGCGGGTCGAAGGGAAGATCGCGGGCCATGCGCTGGAGGCGACGCGCGGCCATGTCGCCTCGGTCACGCTCGGCGACGGACGGGTGCTGACGGGCGATCTGTTCGTCGATTGCTCGGGCTTTCGGGGGCTGCTGATCGAAGAGGCGCTGGGCACCGGCTATGAGGACTGGACGCACTGGCTGCCCTGTGACCGCGCGGTGGCGGTGCCGTGCGAAACCGGCGGCGACGGGCTGACGCCCTATACCCGCTCGACCGCGCGTGAGGCCGGATGGCAATGGCGCATCCCGCTCCAGCATCGGACGGGCAACGGCTATGTCTATTGCAGCCGCCATATTTCGGACGACCAGGCCGCTGCGACGCTGATGGCGAACCTCGACGGTGCGGCGCTGGGCGACCCGCGTTTCCTGCGCTTCACCACCGGGCGGCGTAAGCTCATGTGGAACCGCAACGTCGTCGCCATCGGCCTGTCGAGCGGCTTCATGGAGCCGCTGGAGTCGACCAGCATCCACCTGATTCAGGCGGGCATCGCCAAACTGCTCGCATACTTCCCCACGCAAGCCTTCGCCCCCGCAGCGATCGAGGAGTATAACCGCGTCGCGATCACCGAATATGAGCGCATCCGCGACTTCCTGAACCTGCACTATAAGCTGACCGAGCGGACCGATGCCCCGCTGTGGCGCGAATGCGCGGCCATGCCGATCCCCGACACGCTGGCAATGAAGATCGCGCATTTCCGCGAGAGCGGAAGGCTGGTCGCGCGCGACATGGACCTGTTCGGCCCCGCGAGTTGGGCAGCGGTGCATATCGGGCAGTTCAACATGCCCGAGGGGCTCGACCCGCTACTGGCTTATGGCGACCCCGCGCAGAGCCGCGGGTTCGTGGCGAAACTGGCAGGCGCGATAGGGCAGATGGCGGACTCCATGCCGACCCATGCGCAATGGCTGACGAAGATCGGGGCGACTATCTAAGCCGCATCCACCCTCACCCTTCCCACCCGCCAACGCGGGCGGGCCCCTTCCCTCTCCCATCGGGAGAGGGAGGGAGGCGCGAAGCACCGGAAGGGTGAGGGTCGGTTACAGCCCCTCGCCGCCGACCCATTGCGCATGCGCCAGCCGCCGCGCGAGTTCCCAGTTCTGCTGGCGCAGGTCCGGCACCGCCACGACCTCCCACAGCCCGCCGCGCGTCATCGGACCGATGCAGTAGAGCCGCTCGGCCGCATCGCCGTCCGCCGCCACGACATGGCTCTGCGCATCGACCTCCAGCCCGATGCGAAGCGCGTCCGGGCGGATCATCCCGGCCCCCAGCAACTGCCGGATCAGCGGCTCGCGTGACCGCAGCAGATCGCCCTGCGGCCCAGTGCAGTTGACGATCCGCGCCACCCGCAGCGCCTCCACACCCTCCGTCCCGCGCGGACGCCAGTGCACGATCGCGCCTTCGCCATCGGGCTCGACCCGCACCAGCTTGCCGCCCGCGACCGACAAGCGACCCGCTTCGATCAGCGCCTCCACCCGATCGGCGACCGATGGCGCCAGGCGATGGCGATGCACGTCCCAATAGGGTCGCAAATGCCGCAGGAAGCGACCCCGGGTCGCACCATCCGCCCCGCCCCACATCATCTGGGTGACGGGCCGCAATGCGTCGACCGCCCCGCGCCAGCCCTGCTCCTCCGCCGCGCAACGCACATGCCGCACCAGCGCGGACAGGCTGGCGGCGGGGCGTTCGCGCAGAGGAGCGACCGGCGGCGTCTCGGCATGGCGGCGCGGGGCCAGTCCCCGACGCGACATGGCGATGGTCCGCCCGCCGAACCCGCTGGCGTCCAGCAGCAACGCCGCATCGATCGCGGTCAGTCCGCTGCCGACGAGCAGCACCCGGTCATCCTCGCCCAGCCCCTCGGCGATATCGCCCGCCCAAGGGTCTTCGCGATAGCATCCGTCCGCCAGTACCGTCGGATCGATCCCCGGCGGCGTGTGCGGCGGCAGGTTGCCCAGCGCCAGCACCACCGCATCCGCCGTCAGCCCGGCGCCCTCCGCCATTTCGAGGCGATAGCCCTGCCCGGCCTGCTCCAACGCCACCACTTCGCCGCTCGCCAGGGTCAGCCGCGCCGGGTCCGCCGCGATCGTCTCCATCAACAGGTCACGCAGATAATCGCCATAGACGCGGCGGGGCACGAAGGTCTTGGCATCCCCCGTCCCGCGCGCGACCAGCCAGCGGACGAAATGATCGGGATCGTCACGCAGCGCGCTCATATTGCCCGCGCGCACGTTCAGCAGATGTTCGGCATGCGCCGCGCTATAGGCGACGCCGCGCGCCAGCTGATTGGCACGCCGCTCGATCAGCGTCGCGCGCGGGCCGCCATGGCGCACCAGATTGATGGCCAGCAACGTGCCCGCAAAGCCGCCGCCGATGATCGCGACATGCTCGATTCCTGCATCCATCAACCGAGCCGTCCCTTCGTGATCGCCACCGCTGATGCCCTAATCCCATCGCGGCCGATCTTCACGCAGATTTCAGTATACGATTTTAGAAGCAGCCGTTAGGCTCCGATACTTCTGATCGAGGAGTGGGTGGGTCGATGCGGTCGTGCTGGCGGATGTCCGGACTTTTGGTTTCGCTGTCGTCGGTCGCTTTGGCGGCCCCGCTTTTGGCCCAGACGCCCGTGCCCGTGCCGCCGTCCGACGCCTCGTCCACGACGCCTGCCGCCGCGCCCTCCGGTGCCTTGTCGGTCGAGGGGATTTTCGGCCCGGGGGCGGTGCGCACCCAGTCCGTTCGCGCCAGCCGCTGGGGCAAGGACGGCGAGAGCTATCTCGCGCTCGAGGACGCGCCCAAGGGCGGACAGGATATCGTCCGCTATGCGATCGCCGACGGTCAGCGGCAGGTCGTCGTCGCCGCCGCCGATCTGGTCCCGCAGGGGGCCAGCGCGCCGCTGGGCATCGACGGCTATGAATGGTCGCCCGACCAGCGCTGGCTGCTGATCCAGACCAACGGCAAGCGCTTCCGCCGGACCAATGCGCTGTCGGACTATTGGCTGTACGATACGACCGCCAAGCGGCTGCACAAGATCGGCGGCGATGCCGCGCCCTCGACCCTGCTCTATGCGACCGTCTCGCCGGACAGCCGCCGCATCGCCTATGTCCGGGGCAACAATATTTATGTCGAACCGATCGAGGGCGGCGCGGCCACCGCGTTGACCAGGGACGGCGACGATTATGTCGTCAACGGCCTGGCCGACTGGGTGTATGAGGAGGAATTCTCGGTCCACCGCGCGTTCGAGTGGAGCCCGGATTCTCGCCGCATCGCCTTTCTGCGCTTCGATACGAAGGGCGTCGGCACCTTCGATATGGTGAAGAACACCGGCGGCCAATATTCGCAGGTGATCCCGCTGCAATATCCCAAGGCGGGGACGACCAATTCGGCGGTCACGACCGGCGTGATCGATGTGGCCGATGGCGCCACCCGCTGGTTCAAGCTGACGGGCGATCCGCGCCAGAATTACGTG
Source organism: Sphingomonas sp. Xoc002 (assembly GCF_050408055.1). Classification (NCBI taxonomy): domain Bacteria; kingdom Pseudomonadati; phylum Pseudomonadota; class Alphaproteobacteria; order Sphingomonadales; family Sphingomonadaceae; genus Sphingomonas; species Sphingomonas sp. Xoc002. Next base: position 2,527,222 of record NZ_CP191175.1, read on the forward strand.
CCGCAGATCAGCTGGGCGGGCGGATCGGACGCGCTGTTCATCCAGCAGTCCAACCGCCTCCAGAATAGCTACAACGTCCTGCTCGGCGATCCCGCGACCGGCGCGGTCAAGCCGATCATGGTCGAAAAGGACGCCGCCTGGGTCGAGGCCAATGTCGCCCCCGAATGGCTGAACGGCGGGCGCAGCTTCACCTGGCTGTCGGAGCGCGACGGCTGGCGCCACCTCTACACCGTCGACCGCGCGAGCGGCCGCGCGAGCTTGCGCACGCCGGGCAAGTTCGACGTGGTCGAGTTGCTGAACGTCGATGAGAAGGCGGGCTATGCCTGGTTCATCGCCTCGCCCGACAACCCGACCCAGCGTTACCTCTATCGTACCACCCTGTCGGGCGCGCCCAAGGTCGAGCGGCTGACGCCTGCGAACCAGCCCGGCACGCACAGCTACGACATCGCGCCGGGCGAGCATTGGGCGCTGCACACGGTCTCGCGCTTCGACGCGCCGCCGGTGACCGACATGCTTGACATGACCCGCCGGCAGCCTCTTCGCACCCTGGCCGCCAATGCGCCGCTGGCCCAGGTCATCGGGAACACCGGCCTGCCCGCCACCGAGTTCTTCCGCGTCGATATCGGCGGCGGCACGCAGCTCGACGGCTGGCTGATCAAGCCGCCGGGCTTCGATCCGGCCAAGCGCTATCCGATCCTCTATTTCGTCTATGGCGAACCCTGGGGCCAGACGGTCGCGGATCGCTGGGCCGGGGCGCAGGGACTGTGGCACCGGATGCTGGCACAAAAGGGCTATCTGGTCGCCAGCCTCGACCCGCGCGGCACCGCCACTCCGCGAGGGCATGACTGGCGCAAGAGCATCTATCGCCAGGTCGGCATCCTGGCCTCCGCCGACTATGCGGCGGGCGTGCGCAAGATGCTGAGCACGCGGCCCTATATCGATCCCGCCCGGATCGGCATCTGGGGCTGGAGCGGCGGCGGCGCGATGACCCAGAACGCGCTGTTCCGCTACCCGGACCTCTACAAGACCGGCATCGCGGTGGCGGGGCCGACCGACATGAAGCTCTACGACACCATCTATCAGGAGCGCTACATGGGCCTGCCGCAGGACAATGCGGAAGGATACAGGAACGGCTCACCGATCAATTTCGCCGACCGGCTGAAGGGCAATCTGCTGCTGATCCACGGCACGCTGGACGACAATGTCCATTACCAGAACCAGGATCAGCTGGTGGATCGCCTGATCCACTTCAACAAGCCTTTCACGATGATGGCCTATCCCGACCGCAGCCACGGCATCTATGAGGGCGAGAATACCAGCATCCACCTCTATTCGCTGATGACCCGTTACCTTGAGACGAACCTGCCGCCCGGCGGGCGGTGAGCGGGGGTCAGGAAACCCACATCGGCGACGGCTTGTCGTTGCGGCGCCATCCTTTGGCGGTCCGCACATAGCGATAGAGCATGCCACTGCCACACATGCCGGAGCATTCGGTCGTGACCCTAACTGTCGCGGACCGACCATCGGCGGCGATCACTGGCACGCCGATCGTGGCGATGACGGCCGGCGGGCGCTGTGGCCCCGGCGTCGGCACATGTTCGGCCGCCCGTGATCGCGCATCGTCATCGGCCGCCGCATATCCCGCTGGCAGCTTATGCGCCAAATGTGGACACATCTTCATCAGCCCATCCTGTGCCGGATTGGTCTCGATGAAATAGATGCCGGGATCGGAGGGAGGCGGCATATCCGCAACGACCACCCGACCGAGTTCGCAAATCACCCGCAACGGGGCGGCGCCATGGCCCGTCGATGCGATCATCAGCGCCAATATCCCTAAAGCCATCAAACGCTTGCTCCCTCTTGGAAGCATGATCCGGCAAAGCATCAAGCAGGGCAAGCGATCATCGCGAACTCACTATGCAATCGTTTGTTGCAATCTATGATCCACCACGGCATGATGGCCCCGACGCGGCAAGCCAGCGATAGACTACAGGCCCACCCCCGCGTGCGAGAGGACCCGCATGACCCCGTCCACCCCCACTGCCGGAACCGGAGTGCCGCTGAAGCCCCACCTCTCGCTGACCCGGATTCTGGAGATGAATCTGGGTTTCCTGGGGCTGCAATTCAGCTTTGGATTGCAGCAGGGCAACATGGCGCCGATCTACAGCTATCTGGGCGCATCCGAGACGCAGATTCCGCTGTTGCAGATGGCTGGGCCGATGACGGGCCTGCTGATCCAGCCGCTGATCGGCGCGATGAGCGATCGGACCGACAGCCGCTGGGGGCGGCGGACGCCCTATTTCCTGATCGGCGCGGTGCTGTGCGCCTTCGGCCTGTTCTTCATGCCGCTCAGCTCGTCGCTGCTGATGGCGGTGTCGCTGCTCTGGATCCTGGATGCGGGCAACAACATCACCATGGAGCCGTACCGTGCCTATGTCTCCGACCGGCTGGACGGGTCGCAGCATAATATCGGCTTCCTGACGCAGAGCGCCTTTACCGGGCTGGCGCAGATGCTCGCCTTCCTCACGCCCTCGATCCTGGTCTGGGCGGGCATGAACCCGGATTGGGTGGACGGGCACAACATTCCCTATACGGCGCGCATCGTCTTCATGATCGGCGCGGTCCTGTCCTTCGTCACCATCGTCTGGTCGATCAAGCGGGTGCCCGAGCTGCCGCTGGCGCCCGAGGAGCGCGCGCGCATCGCCGCTGCGCCCAAGGGCATCGGGGCCACGCTGAAGGAAATCGCCGAGGCGATCCGCGACATGCCGCTGCCGATGCGCAAGCTGGCGCTGATGAGCCTGTTCCAATGGTATGCCATGATGGCCTATTGGAATTACGTCATCTACGCGATCGGCCGTTCGGTCTATGGCACGGCGGACGCGACCTCGTCGGGCTTCCATGCCGCGGTGCTGACCAATGGGGAGGTGGCCGCCTTCTATAACGGCGTCGCCTTCGTCGCGGCCTTTGCGATGGTGCCGCTCGCCAGGCGGATCGGCGCCGCGCCGCTCCATGCCGCCTGTCTCGTCATCACCGGCATCGGCATGATGGTAATGCCGCACATGACCAGCAAGGCGATGCTGTTCCTGCCCGCCATCGGCATCGGCCTGGGCTGGGCCAGCATGATGGGCAATCCCTATGTCATCCTGGCAGGCTCGATCCCGCCCGAGCGGACCGGCGTCTATATGGGCATCTTCAATATGATGATCGTCATCCCGATGCTGATCTTCGGCGTGACGCTGCCGCTCTTCTATCAAAGCTGGCTGGGCGGCGATCCGCGTAACGTGCTGACGCTGTGCGGCGTGCTGATGCTGCTGGCCGCCGTCTCCGTCTACACGGTGCGCGCCCGCAATGCGCAGGGGCTGCCGCTCGGCGCCGCCCCGCAAGCCTGATCCCCGTTACGATCTTCCCTGAGGTATCATGACCGACACCCCCGCTCCTACCCACTGGTCGGCTGACGCACTGGCCGGCATCCCGGCACAGGCCGATGCGCGCCTGCCGGTCTTCACCGCCGCCGATGTCGTGCCGATCCTGCCCGACCATGATTTCTGGGACATGTGGCAGATCGCCTATGCCGATGGCCGCACCGCCTTTTTCGGGGGGCGCAGCTGGTGGTTCTTCCTGGCGACGCCGCGTTTGTCGGACCCCGAGATGCGCCATGACGAAGCACGCATCCGCCTGACCAGCTATGGCGCGGACGGCTGGCGCGATCATGGCGTGACCTTTGCCGACGGCTTCACGCCGGGCAGCCGCGAATGGTCGGGCTCTGCGGTGCTGGGCGAGGACGACACGACGCTGACCATGTATTTCACCGCCTCGGGACGGCGCGGCCAACCCCGCACCTTCGAGCAGCGGCTGTTCGAGACGGAAGGCCGCTTCATCGTCGAGGGCGACGATGCCCGCACCGAAGGCTGGAGCGAGCCGGTCGAGAGCGTCGCGGCGGATGGCCATCATTACATCGTCGCCAACCAGGCCGAGCCGGAAAATGGCGGCATCAAGGGCTTTCGCGATCCCGGCTATTTCCGCGATCCGGCGGACGGCGCGGAGTATCTGCTGTTCGTCGGCTCTGCGGGCTGGGTGAAGCAGGATATCGACGGCGTGGTCGGCGTCGCCAGGCGTGAGGGCGAGCGCTGGACGATCCAGCCGCCGCTGATCGAATCGCTCGGCGTCAATGCCGAGTTGGAGCGGCCGCACATCGTCGTCCGCAATGGCCTGTATTACTGCTTCTGGTCGACCCAGGGGAAGCGCTTCGCCTCCGGCCTCGGCGCGCCGACCGGGCTCTATGCGATGGTCGCGGACAGCGTTGCGGGGCCTTGGCGGCCGGTCAACGGCACCGGGCTGGTCGCGGGCAATCCGGTGGAAGAGCCGACCCAGGCCTATTGCTGGTGGGTCACGGGCGAAGGCGATGTCACCAGTTTCGTCGATTATTGGGGCATGGAGGGCCGCGACGCGAGCGAAGACGTCGCGCTTCGACGGGAGCGGTTCGGCGGGACGGCCGCCCCCTGGTTCCGACTGGCATTCGATGGCGACCGGGTGACGATCGCCTGAGCTATTCGGCAGGCCGCAGGCCTGATGGAGGGGCGGTTGCGAGGGTTCTTGCCCTCGCAACCGCCCCTCCCTTTCAGGCCGGGAAACTCCTCAGGCTGTTTCGCGCAACACCAGTTCGGGGTCCAGAACCACCGATCCCGCCTCGCCCCCGCCGATCCGGGCGAACAGCGCGTCGACCATCGCCTTGGCGCCTGCCGCAATGTCCTGGCGAATGGTGGTGATGCGCGGCACCGCCTGGGCGGCGAGCGGCAGGTCGTCATAGCCGATGACGGGCAGCGTCTCGGGCACCGCGATCGCGCGGTCGGCGAGCACCCGCACCGCGGTCATCGCGATCATGTCCGACGCCGCGACGATGCCGTCGATCGCGACGGTCCCCCCGCCCTGCTCCAGCAGCGCGTCGATATGGGCGCCGATCTCCTGTTCCATCACATCGGAGGCGAGATGGGTGGCAAGCTGGACCGGACCGCCGTCCAGCCCGGCCTCGGCCATGGCGCGTGCCAGGCCGTCATGGCGCTGGCGGATTTCGGGGGCGCTGATATCGCCCAGAAAGGCGATACGACGCGCGCCCCGTTGGATCAGTCGCTGGCCTGCCAGATAGCCGCCCTTGGCATTGTCGGTGCCGACCGCCGCATGGACCTGATCCGGCAGGTTGACGCCCCAGGCGACGAGCGGACGATAGCGGCTGGCGACGCGCTCGATCGCGTCATACTGGTTCGACTGGCCGATCAGCAGCACGCCGTCGACCATGCCGCTATCGACCACGCGGTCCAGCCAGTCGGGTGCGTCCGGGATGACGCGCGACAGCATCACGTCATAGCCGTTCTCCGTCAGCGCATCGGCCAGATGGCCGAGCATGGTCATGAAGAACGGGTCGGACAGATGCTGGCGCCGGTCATGGCCCAGCGGGACGACGATGCCGATCACGCCGGTGCGGCGGGTCCGCAGGCGGCTGGCCATCTGATTGGGGCGAAAGCCGTGCAGATCGGCGAGCGCCTGGATCCGCGTCCGCGTCTCGGCATTGACCAGCGACTTGCCCGCCAGCGCGCGCGAGACGGTGCCGGGCGACACACCCGCCATTTCCGCCAGATCCGCGATCGTCCGCACCCGGCGACCGCCCCCTCCCGTGATATTGTCTGTCATATGCGAATGGTAGCCAAAGCTTCGTGGCGCTAACAAGCAGGCAACGGAATTTGCAGGCTTTTCCTCACATAGATCAACGATATTCGCCACTCACGTCGAATTTCAGGCCATGTAGCGCTACCACATGCTTGCCCTGACATTGCGGTGCGCCGACGATCCGCATCCAGCGTGAGCCGCTCGGCGCCCGGATTTCCGCATCGATGGTAAAGCCACGCCGATGGCGGATGGCATAGGCGCGTAGCCGCTCGACCGCCGACAGGGATTCGGATCGGTAAAGCGGCAGGACGCCAAGCCGCTCCAGGGGGCGATCCGGTTGCCAGTCGAAGAGGCGAAAGACATTCGTCGACCAGTTCAGGCTTTGGGATGCCAAATCGCAGGACCAGCGCCCGATGCCATGCGCGGTCAGCCACGCATCATCGGTCCCCGCCGGTGTAAGGTCGGGTGGATCCAAACATCCCAGGTCGAAACGCAGTCCGCGTTCGAACAAGGGCCAGCTATGGTTCAGCGCGAGGGGCTCGGCTGGTTTCATAAGGCACTCCACGAAAGCGCGGAGATGCTATGTCGAGAATCCTAACCCCGATTTAAATCCCCCACCATTCCTACTCTTGCAAGGGAAGTGCAGACCGTCAGGTCTGACGGAGGAGTGTCACCCTCTCGATAGCGGGACACCCCTCCACCATGCTGCGCATGGTCCCCCTCCCCTTGCAGGGGAGGATCGTCGGTTCGCGCAGAGGAAAAGGTTTTAGACCTTCCCGGTCAGTTCGGGCACGACGGTGAACAGGTCGCCGACCAGACCGATATCGGCGACCTGGAAGATCGGCGCATCCTCGTCCTTGTTGATCGCGACGATGATCTTGGAGTCCTTCATCCCCGCCAGATGCTGGATCGCGCCCGAGATGCCGACCGCGACATAGACTTCCGGTGCGACGATCTTGCCGGTCTGGCCGACCTGATAGTCGTTGGGGGCATAACCCGCATCGACCGCCGCACGGCTCGCGCCGACGGCGGCGCCCAGCTTGTCGGCGAGCGGGTCGATCAGCGCATGGAATTGCTCCTCCGAGCCCAGCGCGCGACCGCCCGAGACGATGATCTTGGCGCTGGTCAGCTCGGGCCGGGCATTCTCGGCCTTTTCCGCACCGACGAAGCGGGACTTGGCCGCGTCGCCCGTTGCGGCGACCGCCTCGACCTCGCCCGAGCCGCCCTCGGCCGCTGCCTTTTCGAACGCGGTGGTGCGGACGGTCAGGACCAGCTTGGTGTCGCTGGTCTTGACCGTGGCAATCGCGTTGCCCGCATAGATCGGACGGGTGAAGCTGTCCGGCCCCTCGACCGACAGGATGTCGCTGATCTGCATCACGTCGATCAGCGCAGCTACACGCGGCGCGATATTCTTGCCCGTCGTCGTCGACGGGGCGAGGAAGGCGTCGTGGCTTTCCATCAGCTGGGCGATCAGCGGCGCGACATTCTCGGCCAGCACATTGGCATAGGCCGCATCGTCGGCGACATGGACCTTGCCCACGCCGGCGATCCTGGCGGCGGCCTGCGCCACGCCGTCGACACCCTGCCCGGCGACGATCAGATGCACCTCGCCCAGCTTGGCCGCCGCCGTGACGGTCGCCAGCGTGGCATCCTTGACGGCCCCGCCGTCATGCTCGACCCATACCAGCGTCTTCACTTGGCCACTCCCAGTGCTTTCAGTTTCTCGACCAGTTCGTCGACCGAGCCGACCTTGACGCCCGCCTGGCGCTTGCCGGGCTCGGCGACGTGCGTGATCGTCAGGCGGGGCGACACGTCGACGCCGTAATCGGCGGCGGTCTTGGTCGCCATCGGCTTGGACTTGGCCTTCATGATGTTGGGGAGCGACGCATAGCGCGGCTCGTTGAGGCGAAGGTCGGTGGTGACGATGGCGGGCAACGTCAGCGCCACCGTCTCCAGCCCGCCATCGACCTCGCGGGTGACGTTGGCCGTCTCACCCGCGATCTCGACCTTCGAGGCGAACGTGCCCTGCGCCCAGCCGAGCAGCCCCGCCAGCATCTGGCCGGTCTGGTTGTTGTCGCCGTCGATCGCCTGCTTGCCCAGGATCACGAGGCCGGGCTGTTCCTCCTCGACCAGCTTGGCGAGCAGCTTGGCGACGCCCAGCGGCTCCACCGGCTGGTCGGCGGTGATCAGCACCGCCCGGTCCGCGCCCATGGCGAGCGCGGTGCGCAGCGTGTCCGCCGCCTTGGGCTCGCCGATCGAGACGACGACGACCTCGGTCGCCGCCCCCTTCTCCTTCAGCCGGATCGCCTCTTCCACCGCGATCTCGTCGAACGGGTTCATACTCATCTTCACGTTCGCCAGATCGACGCCCGTCCCGTCCGCCTTCACGCGCGGCTTCACGTTATAATCCAACACCCGCTTCACGGGCACGACGATCTTCATGTCCACTCTCTCAATCAGAAGCTGAAGCGGCCGCCGATCGACGCCACGAACGCACGGGCATTCTGCACCTGACCATTGGTCAGGATCGGCGTCTGTACTGCCGTTCCCGCATAGGCGGCGGTGCGGCGATCGATGGTGGCATTGGCGAAGTCGATATAGCTGCCCGCCGCATCCAGGGTGAAGCGCGGGGTCACCTGATAGGAACCACCGATCGAATAGTTCCACCGGTTCGCATCGGGCACGCGCGCGTCGCGATTGCCGTTCTGGGTCGGCGTGATGCCACGCTGCGCGCCCGCGCGCAGGGTCAGACGATCTGTGGCCGCGTAATCGAAGCCGCCCGCCAGCGAGAAGCTGTTCTTGTAATTCTCCGGGATCGCGGTGTTGATCGGCGCGCCCAGGCGGATCGCATCGAAATCGGCCCAGGTGAAGCGCACCGCCTGCGCGTTCAGCGTCAGCTTGTCGGTCGCGCGGAAGCGACCGGCGACGATGATCTGGGCCGGCGTGTAGAAGGTCGCGGTCGCACCATCGATCGTCCGGTTCTGGCCGGCGAGCGGGCCGAGCAGGCCGCCCACTTCCAGGCTGCCCTTCAGATTGTGCTTGATCCGCGATTTGTAGCTGATGCCGACCGTCGCCCAGTCATTGTGCAGCTGGACACCCGCCGTCCATCCCAGATCCCAGCCATCGCCCTTCAGCCGCTGGAAGCCATCGGGCAACGCCGAGGACAGGTTGGGCAGCGCGTTGCCCAGTTCAGCCTTGGTATATTGGACGTTCAGCGCGCCGCCGACGCGCAGCCAGTCGAGCAGCGCCACGCCGACCGAGGGCTGGATATCTATGGTGCGCAGTTCGGTCTTCAGCGCGCTGTACCGCGCCCAGCTGGTCGCGTCATATTCGGTCGTGAAGCTGTAGGGCGACGTGACGGCCAGGCCGACCGCGACCCGGTCGTTCAGCGGAACGGCGACCGCGCCCGACGGCACGATGCCGCGATTGATGGGGTCGCTCGACACCCGGTCGCCACCGACCGGCTGGAAGGTCGGCTGGCCCGGACGACGGATCAGCGTGCCATTGTCGACGACATCGCCCTTGGGGATGATCGCCGATGCACCCAGCACCGCCTCGCCGCGCTCCATCCCGGCGATCGCGGCCGGGTTCCACCAGAGCGAGGACGCGCCGGTGTCGGCACCCTCACCCGAAAAGGCGCGACCCTGGCCACGGGTCGACTGTTCCTGAAGGTAGAAGGCCTGGCCGTGCGCCGCGCCCGCAAAGGCGAAGGACGAGGACAGGATGGCGGTGGCCAGAAGCGGCGCCTTGAGGGACTTGTTCATGAGCATACTCCCCGGGAATTTCTATCTGGTTGGGCAAAGATCAGCGGATGCGGGTCCAGGTCTGCGTCTTGCAGAGCGGTACGAAGACGCAGCCGCGCACCTTCAGCGTGTCCGGCCCCTCGGGCGTCAGCTTGGCGCTATAGGTCTTGCCATCCTCGGCATTGTAGATCGTGCCGCCGTTCCAGGCCGCGCCATCCTGCGAAAAGCCCTGCAGGATCAGCAGGTTCTTCAGCGGACGGTTGCGCAGCTTGGGATCGCGGTTGTTCTGGTCGGTCAGCGCGGGGTTGGTGCGCAGCTTTTCCGAGGTCAGGACACGACCGCAGACCGAAGAGCCACATTTCTGGATTTCGACGACGCCGCCGCGCGTCTGGGTCTGCCAGCGGCCGACCACCGAGTCCGCATTCACACCGGCCGCTGCAAGGGCCATCGCCGTCAGGGTCAACAACATGCCTCTTCTCCTCTCCACACCCGCTTGTCGGGGCCGAAGCGCCGGCTTTTTCGCCGGTCGCTCCCGAATGTCTTCATTACCCTATACGTCCACTATGTGACGCATAGGAGAACAACACGTCATGCCTACGATGCCGGTTAACCGCAATCAAGTGTAACCGGCATCGCGTCACCTCAAAACGCCTCCAGCTCCAGCGCCATCGTCGAACGCTTGCCCGACTTGATCGCCAGGAACGCCGCCGTCGCCTGCGGCAGGATGCGGTCGAAGAAGAACCCGGCGGTGGCGAGCTTGGCCTTGTAGAAGCCCGCCTCGTCGGTACCTTCGGCCAACCGCTCCGTCGCGATCCGCGCCGACTTCAGGAAGCAGTGCCCCATGCCGACCAGGCCCAGAAGGCGCAGATAGTCGGTGGCCGCCGCCCCCGCCTCCTCGGGGTCCTTCATGCCCTTTTGCGCGATCATGCCGGTGCTGAGCTGCAAGGCACCGAACGCCTGCTGCATACCCGCCGCCCAAGCAGTGATCGCCTTGTCGTCGTGGCGGGTCAGCGCCTCGACCTGCTCCGACACGGCATGAAAGAAGGGGCGCATGTACCGGCCCATATGCGCGGGCATCTTGCGGCCCACAAGGTCGAGCGCCTGGACGCCGTTGGTGCCCTCGTAGATCTGGGCGATGCGGGCGTCGCGGACGAACTGCTCGATGCCGTGATCGCGGATATAGCCATGGCCGCCATGGACCTGCACCGCCATGTTCGCCGCGTCGAAGGCGAGGTCGGTGAACAGCGCCTTCACGACCGGGGTCAGCAGCGCGACGAAGTCCGCCGCGCGCGACTGGTCGGCCGGGTCGATCGCATGGGCTTCGGCATCCAGTCCGCGTGCCGCCCATTGGCCGAGCGCACGACACCCTTCGGCATAGGCACGCATGGTCATCAGCATCCGCCGCACGTCCGGGTGGACGATGATCGGATCGGCGGGCAGATCGGGACGCGCCGCCCCGCCCAGCGCACGGCCCTGCAAGCGGTCCTTGGCGTAGGCGACCGCCGACTGGTAGGCGACCTCGTTGATGCCCAGGCCCTGGATGCCGACCGAGACACGCTCGGTGTTCATCATGGTGAACATCGCCGCCAGGCCCTTGTTCAGCTCGCCCACGACCCAGCCCTTGGAGTCGTTGAACTCGAGCTGGCAGGTGGCGGACGCCTTCAGGCCCATCTTGTGCTCGATCGCCGCGACGTTGACGCCATTGGCGGGACCCACCGAGCCGTCATCCTTGGGCAGGTATTTCGGCACCAGGAACAGGCTGATCCCCTTCACCCCCTTGGGCGCATCGGGTGTGCGCGCGAGGACGAGGTGGATGACGTTGTCGGTCAGGTCATGGTCGCCCGCCGAGATGAAGATCTTGCCGCCGGTCAACAGATAGGAGCCGTCCTCCTGCGGTTCGGCACGGGTGCGCAGCAGCCCCAGATCGGTGCCGCAATGCGCCTCGGTCAGGCACATGGTGCCGGACCATTCGCCCGAGATCATCTTGGGCAGGTAGAAGCTCTTCAGGTCTTCCGAGCCATGGCCCATCAGCGCGGTGGTCGCGCCATGGGTCAGGCCGGGATAGAGGCTGAACGACAGGTTCGTCGCGCAGATCATCTCCTCGACCAGCTTGTTCACCGCCTCGGGCAGCCCCTGTCCGCCATATTCGACCGGTGAGGCAAGCGCGGCCCAGCCGCCTTCGCAGAACTGGCTATAGGCTTCCTTGAAACCGGTCGGCGTGCGGACGACGCCGTTTTCCAGCTTGCACCCTTCGATGTCACCGGTGGCGTTGAGCGGCAGCAGGACCTCCTGCGTGACGCGCGCCGCCTCTTCCAGGATGGCGTCGTACAGCTCGGGACCGAATTCGTCCTGGCCCGCGACGGGGCCGAACTCGTCCTCCTTGAACAGCTCGTGGAGGACGAAACGCATGTCGCGCAGCGGTGCGTTATAGACTTGCATGGGATTATCCTCTCCCGATCAGTTGCGCAGCGGCTTGCCGGTTTCGAGCATATGCTCGACCCGCGCCTGGGTCCGCGCATCCTTGACGCTTTCCATGAAGGCGGCGCGTTCCAGCTTGAGCAGCTGATCCTCGCTCACCTCGTCGATGATGTCGGCCTCGCCGCCGGTGACGATGTTCGCCAGACGGCCCGCGACCACCACGTCGTAGGGCGTGGCGACGCCCTTCTTGGCGAAGTCGGCAACCGCGCCGTTGAACGCGACGCGTCCGGCCGCACCCGGCAGGCGGAAGACCGGCTTTTCGGGCGGCTGATAGCCTTCGACCAGCGACAGCGCCTTCTGCTTGGCATCGGCCAGCAGCCGGTCGCGGTTCATGGTGATGCCATCGTCCTTGCGAAGATAACCGAGATCCCTGGCCAAAGCCGCCGAACGCGACACCTGCGCGGTCGAGATCGTCTCGAACGCCTTCATGGCGGCGGGCATCGGCCCCTTGGGCATCTTGGGCGACTTGGCGAGACGGTCGATCAGTTCGCCGTTTCCGCCCCAGCCGGGGACCAGACCGACGCCGGTCTCGACCAGCCCGATATAGCTCTCCGCATGGGCCTGAATCGCATCGGCGTGGAGCAGGATCTCGCACCCGCCGCCAAGCGCCATGCCCGCGGGCGCGGCGACCACCGGGAAGGGCGCGTATTTCAGCGCCTTGTACGCCTGCTGCCCCGCGACGACCAGCTTGTCGACCTCACCCCAGGCCGCGATGTTCACCGCGAACATGGCGAGGCCCAGGTTTGCCCCCGCCGAGAAGTTGCTGCCCTCGTTATAGATGACCAGCGCCTTATACTGGCTCTTCACCAGCGCGATGGTCTTTTGAAGGAGCGACAGAACCTGCTCGTCAAGCGCGTTCATCTTGCCGGTGAACTCGAACGCCACGACGCCGTCACCGACATCCCATGCCGCTGCCGAACCGTTCTTGAGCAAAGGTTCGGAGCGCAGCTTGATGTCCTCGAGCAGCAGCACGCCATCGGCGCGGACGACATCGGCATAGTCGCCGCCTGCAGTCAGATACTGACGCTTGCCATCGACCACGCGGTAGAAGGGTCGGTCGCCCGCCGTCTCCAACAGCGCAGGCACCTTCTTGCCCTCGGCGCGCAGCCGCTCGGCCAGCTTGCCCGGACCCATGCGGTCGATCAGCTCGAACGGGCCGAACTTCCAGTTATAGCCCAGCTTCATCGCGTCATCGATCGCGACCACATCGTCCGCCGCCTCGCCGACCAGCCCGGCGGCATAGGACAGCACCGGGCCCAGCACCGCCCAGGCATAGTCACCGACCTTGCCCGGCGTCGCGACCAGCGCGGCCAAGTCCTTTTCGGCACGCCCCGGCAGACGCTCGGGCTTCTTCTCGGACCGATACTCGCCGGTCTTCAGGTCGATCGCCTGCTTGGCCTTGCTGCCGTCGGGCTTGCGGTCGAGGCGGTAGAAGCCACCCTTGCCCTTGCGGCCCGTAAAGCCCTCCGCGATCATCTTGTCGATCAGCGGCAGCGGACGGATCGTGTCGAAATAGGCGTCACCCTCCGGCAGGGTCGAGGACAGCGACTTGGCGAGCAGCGGCATCAGGTCGATGCCGACCAGGTCGATAAGCCCGAAAATGCCGGTCTTGGGCACGCCCATCGGACGGCCGCCGATCTGGTCGGCCTCCTCGACGGTCAGGCCCTGGTCCATCGCCGCGTTGATCGCGACCGCCAGCCAATAGGTGCCGATGCGGTTGGCGATGAAGCCGGGCGTGTCCTTGGCGCGGACGATCCGCTTGCCCATGCGGTGATCGACGAACTGCTCGACCTTGGCCGCAACACCGGCATCGGTGTGCTGCGAGGTCACGATCTCGATCAGCCGCATATAGCGCGGCGGGTTGAAGAAATGGGTGATCAGGAAGTCTTGCCTGAACTGCTCCGACCGCCCCTCGACCAGATGGCCGAGCGGGATGGTCGAGGTGTTGGACGACACCGCCGTACCGGGCCGCTTCAATTCCTCCAGCCGGGCATAAAGCGCCTGCTTGATGTCCAGCCGCTCGACCACCGCCTCGACGATCCAGTCGCATTCGGCGACGCGTGCCAGGTGATCCTCGATATTTCCCGTTTCCACGAGCTTGGCGGCGGCGGGCGACATGAAGGGCGCGGGCTCGGTCTTGAGCATCTTGGCGACCGCTTGCCTAGCGATGGCGTCGCGGTCGGCACCGCCCTTGGGCACGATGTCGAGCAGCAGGACGGGCACACCGGCATTGGCGACCTGCGCCGCGATGCCTGCGCCCATCACCCCCGCACCGATCACGCAAACCTTGTTGATCGTGTCAGCCATCATGCACGCTCCAGAACCGTGGCGATGCCCTGTCCGCCGCCGATGCACTGGGTGGCGAGCGCGTACTGGCCGCCGTCACGCGCCAGCAGAGCCGCCGCCTTACCGACGATACGCGCGCCGGTCGCGCCCAGCGGATGGCCGATCGCGATCGCGCCGCCGTCCTTGTTGATCGTCTCGTCCTTCAGGCCAAGGTCGCGGATGCAGGCGATCGCCTGGCTGGCAAAGGCTTCGTTGATCTCGACCACGTCGAGATCGCCTGCCGAGATGCCCGCCCGCTCCAGCGCCTTCTTGGACGAGCCGATCGGGCCGAGGCCCATCGTCTCGGGCTCGCAACCCGAAATGCCGACCGACTTGATGCGGGCGAGGATCTTCAGGCCGTGGCGATGGGCGAATTCCTCCGACGTGACCAGCACGGCGGCGGCACCATCGGTCAGCGGCGAAGCGGTGCCTGCGGTCACGGTGCCTTCCTTGTCGAAGGCGGGCTTCAGGCCGGACAGCACCTCTTCGGTCGTGTCGGGACGGATCAGGCCGTCCTCGGTCACGTCGCCCGCCTTGGTGTGGATCGGCACGATCTCATCGACCAGACGACCGGCGGTGCGCGCCTCGGCGGCCTTTTTCTGGCTGGCGACCGCGAATTTTTCCTGCTCGGCGCGAGTGATCTGGTACTTGGTCGCGACATTCTCGGCGGTCTGACCCATGCCCATATAGGCCCCCGGCCGCGCTGCGGCGAGTTCAGGGTTGGGCAGCGGGTTGTAGCCGCCCATCGGCACCCGGCTCATCGACTCGATACCGGCGCAGATGAACGCCTCGCCCGCGCCGATCTGGATCTGGCCCATCGCGATATGGATGGCCGACATGGACGATCCGCAGAAGCGGTTCACCGTCATGCCGCCGACCGACAGCGGCAGGTCCGCCAGCAGGCCGATCAACCGCGCGACGTTCATGCCCTGCTCGCCCTCGGGGAAGGCGCAGCCCAGGATGACGTCCTCGATCTGCGAGGCGTCGACGCCGGTCCGTTGGATCAGGCCGCGAATCACCTGCGCGGTCAGGTCATCGGGACGAACCCGTGCGAGCGCGCCCTTGCCAGCCTGGGTGAAGGGAGAGCGGGCATAGCCTGCGATCACGATGTTGGTCATCCAATCCTCTCTTTATGGGCTTGCGGCCTAACGTTAAGGTGCGTTACCTACCCTATACGTCAACACAATAAGCAACTCGACCGCAATCGACAACCGGGTATGGTCGAAAAAAGATATAGGAGAGCGACGCGATGACGGCAGGAGCCATCGGGGAAACCACGACAGGCGGTGTACCGGGTCAAGCGACGGGACGCCCTCTGGTCTTCGAGCCGCGGCTGCTGACCGACATGTTCGAGACCACGGTACGGCGGCATGGGTCTCGGCCCGCCATCGATTTCATGGGCCGAATCACCCGATACGACGAACTTGGCGCGATGGTCGACAAGGCCGCCGCCGGGCTCCAGGCGCTGGGGGTGAAGAAGGGCACCCGCGTCGCGCTCTGCCTGCCCAACATCATCTATTACCCCGTCCTCTACTTCGCGACGCTGAAAGCCGGGGGCATCGTCGTCAACGTCAACCCGCTCTATGTCGAGCGCGAGCTGTGCCACCTGCTGGAGGATTCGGGCGCGGAGATCATCGCGACCTGCGACATTCCCGACATTTACGGCCGCGTCTCCCATGTCGCCGAGAAACTCGGCCTGCGCCATGTCATCTCCTGCCCGGTCGCAGGTGCGCTGCCGACGATCAAGGGGCTGGCCTATCGCCTGCTCAAGCGTTCGATGATCGCCGCCCCCGGCCCCTCGCCGCGCCACCTGACCTTTGCACAGATGATGAAGCGCGGCGGCGCCTTGACGCCGATCTCGGCCAGGCCCGACGATGTGGCGGTGCTGCAATATACCGGCGGCACCACCGGCAGGCCCAAGGCGGCGATGCTGTCGCATGCCAATCTCGTCGCCAATGCCGATGCGATGGTCATCCATACCGGCGGCGAGGAGATGATCGGCGAGGAACGCATATTGGGCGTCCTCCCCCTCTTCCACGTCTTCGCGCTGACCACCGTGCTCAGCTTCGCGATCCGGGTGGGGGCGGAGATGATCCTGCTTCCCCGGTTCGAACTGGACCAGGTGCTCAAGACGATCGCGCGCAGCAAGCCGACCTATTTCCCCGCCGTCCCCACCATCTACAATGCGATCGCGGGCGTGGCGGAGGCGCGCAAGGTCGACCTGTCGGCGATCAAGGCCTGCATCTCGGGCGGTGCCCCCCTGCCCGCCGAGGTGCGCGTGGCGTTCGAGAACACGACCGGCGGCAAGCTGGTCGAAGGTTACGGTCTGTCGGAAGCGTCGCCGATCATCACCTGCAACCCGCTGATCGGCGAGAACAAGGGCGGGTCGGCGGGCATCCCCTTCCCCGGTACGATCATCGAGATCCGCGACCGCGACAATCCCGACCGGCTGATGCCGCCGGGCGAGGTCGGTGAAATCTGTGCGCGCGGCCCGCAGGTCATGTCCGGTTACTGGAACAAGCCGAGCGAGAGCGAACAGGTCTTCATCCACGGCGCGCTGCGTACCGGCGATGTCGGCTATCTGGACGAGGACGGCTATCTGTTCATCGTCGACCGGATCAAGGACGTGATCCTGTGCGGGGGCTATAACGTCTATCCGCGCATGATCGAGGAAGCGCTGTACGAGCATCCCGCCGTCGCAGAAGCCGTCGTCATCGGTATTCCCGACCCCTATCGCGGCCAGTCGCCCAAGGCCTTCGTCAAGCTGGCCGCCGATCACCACGCCACGCCCGAAGAGCTGCGTGCCTTTTTACAGGACAAGGTCAGCAAGATCGAACTTCCCCGCGAGGTCGAAATCCGCGAAAGCCTGCCCAAGACCTTGATCGGCAAATTGTCGAAAAAGGAACTGGTTGAGGAAGAATTGGCCAAAGCCGCCGCTGCGGCGGCGCGGCCCGTGGGGGAATAGACGGTGGGGGAAAACGAGGAGCTTCGCGGCATCCAGGATGTCGCGAACAGCTTGGGCGTGACGACGCGCACGCTGCGTTTCTATGAAGATCGCGGACTGATCGAGCCGCGCCGTGTCGGCACCGCGCGCGTCTATTCCAAGCGCGAGACGGGGCGGATGCAGTTGATCCTGCGCGGCAAGCGGCTGGGCTTTTCCCTGCGTGAGATCGAGGAATTCCTGCGGCTGTACGATGCCGACCCGCAGCATGTCGAACAGATGCGCGTGCTGGCCGAACGCTGCCGCGAACGGGTCGACGAACTGCGCCAGCAAATGACGGCGCTGGTCCAGACGGTCGACGAACTGGAAACGATCGAACGCGAAGCGCGCGAACGGATCGCGAAAGCGGGGGCCTGACCCAATCCTCCCCAAGCTTTGCTTGGGGAGGGGGACCATCGCGCCAGCGATGGTGGAGGGGCGAGACGGACCGGCCATGCCCCTCCACCACGCCCTTCGGGCGCGGTCCCCCTCCCCATCTGACGATGGGGAGGAATTAGGAGGAGGGGCGCCAACCCAGGCCGAGCGCCTTTTGCAGCGCGACGTAATCATTCGTCAGCCCGGCGACCGCCTGCGACAGCGACTGCTGCGCCGCCACGCGCTGCCGTTCCGCGTCCAGCGTGTCGATCAGCGTGGCCGCGCCCGCCCGATAGCGCTGCTGCATCAGCGCTGCAGAGCGATCCGCCGACGCCTTGGCCCGTGCCAGCGTCGCCACCGTGTTCCGCCGCGCCCGGAAGCGCGACAGCGAATCCTCGGCATCGCGCAGTGCCGACAGGACCGCACCGCGATAACGCGCTTCCGCCTCGTCGCGCGCGCCCTCGGCCTGGCCGACCCGCGCATTGGCGCGGCCGAAGTTCAGGACGTTCCACTGAAGCATCGGCGCACCCAGCGTCACCAGATTGTCGAGATCGGTCAGTGCGTCGAGCGAGGTGCCGCCGATGCCGATGATGCCCATCAGGTTGAGGCGCGGGAACTTCGCCGCCTCCGCCACGCCGATCCTCGCGGTCTGCGCCGCCAGATTGCGCTCGGCCGCTCGGATGTCCGGGCGACGCTGGAGCAGCGCAGTCGGATCGCCGACCGCCACCTGCGCCGGCGGCAACGGCACCGGCCCCGCCTGGGTCAGGCGCTGGTCGAGCGTGCCAGGTGCCTCGCCGATCAGGATAGCGAGCGCATTGAGATAGGTTTCGACCGAGGACGACAGCGGCAGGATCTGCGCATCGGTGCTTTCCACCTGATTGCGCAACCGCTCGACCTCCAGTTGCGAGGCGGTGCCGTTGTTGAACCGCTGGAGCGTCAGGTTCAGCGTATCGCGCTGCATCTTCGACGCCTCGCGCGCCAGGATCAGCCGCTGCTGCGCATCGCGAAGCCCGACATAGGCCTGGGCGACATCGGCGCTGAGCGAGACCTGTGCGTCGGCGACATTGGCCTCCGCCGCCTCGGCGCTGGCGCGCGCGGCCTCGACGGTGCGACGACGGCCGCCGAACAGGTCGATCTCCCAGCTGGCATCGAAGCCCAGGTTGAAGAAGTCGACATTGGTGCCGCCGCCCGAGCCGCTCGCCGAACCGCCGGACGCGCCTCCATTGGCGCCGCCCTGCTCTTCGCCACCGCCGCCAAGGTTGAGTTCGGGCAGATTGGCGTGGAGATAGGTCGCGCTGGCATTCGCATTGGGCGCCTGATTGGCCCGCTCCAGTCGCAGCGAGGACCGCGCCTGCTTCAGTCGGGCCTGTGCCACCGCGACGTTCGGATTGGACGCCAGCGCCCGCTCCTCCAGCCAGTTGAGCATCGGATCGTTCAGCGTCGCCCACCAGTCGGCCACCGCAGGCGCGGTCGTCGCCAGCGTATTGTCGGCGCGTGCGAACCCGGCGGGCGGGGTCGCGGCCGAGCCGATGGCCTTGGGCGGCCCGGCATAGTTCGGCCCGACGGTGCAGGCCCCCAGCAGGAGGAGCGGGATGAGGGAAAGCTGCTTGCGCATCATGGGTCTCAATGCATCGCCACGGGGCCGCCCTTGGGCAGCGGGCGGAGGAACAGGACAAGCGGCATCACCATGATGATGCCGACGCACAGGATGAAGAACAGGTCGTTATAGGTCATGACCAGCGCCTGTTGCCGGATCGTGTTGCCGATCATGCGCAGCGCGGCGTCGGGGCTGCCGAATTGCTGGGTCAGCGCGTCGATCCATCCCTGGGTCGATCCCGAATTGGCCGTCAGCGATTCCTCCAGCCGACGCTCGTGCAGGAAGCTGCGCTGGTCCTGCACGGTGGCGATGCCCGCCAGCGCGAAGGAGCCGCCCAGGTTGCGCGCCGCGCTGAACAGTCCCGCCGCATCGCCCGCCTGCGACGGCGGCACCGACGAGATCGCCGCCTGGTTCAGGAACAACATGCCCAGGATCGTGCCGACGCCGCGCAACAACTGGCTGTCGGTGAACGAACTGCCGGTGGAATCGGCGGTCAGCACCGTGTCGATCCCCGCGCTCAGCGCCATGATGCCCAGCCCCAGGCCGACCGCGATACGGATGTCGACCTTCTTGATGAGGATCGGGGTGAACGGCATCATGAGCAGGCTGGGGATGCCGCTCAACAGCACGACCTTGCCCGCCTGAAACGCGTTATAGCCAGCGATCGAGGCGAGGAACTGCGGGATCACATAAGAGGTGCCGTAGAGCACCATGCCCAGCACGATGCCCATGATGACGACGCTGCCGAACTGGCGGTCGAGCAGCAACTTCAACCGGATGACCGGGCGCGACGCGACGAACTGCCCGGCGAACAACAGGCCGAAGCCGAAGATCGACAGTGCGGTCAACTCGATGATCTCGCGCGACTCGAACCACTGCTCGCGCTGCCCTTCCTCGAGCACGACGGTCAGGCCGCCCAGCCCCAGCGCAAGGCCCGCAATACCCAGCCAATCGGCCTTAGCCAGCTCGGACAGATGCGGCTTCTGGTGCGGCAGGCCGACGAGCAGCAGCGTGACGAGCACCGCGCCGACGGGGATGTTGAGGAAAAAGGCATAGTGCCAGCTGACATTCTCGGTCAGCCAGCCGCCGATCAGCGGCCCCATGACGGGGCCCAGAATGGCGGTGACGCCGAAGAACGCCGTCCCGATCGGCTGCTGCTCGCGCGGCAGACGGGTGGCGATGATGGTCAGCGCGGTGGGGATCAGCGCGCCGCCGGTGATGCCCTGCCCCGCGCGGCCGATGATCATCATCGTCAAATTGGTCGACAGGCCGCAGACCACCGAAAAGCCGGTGAACAGGATCGAGGCGATCAGCAAGAAGGTGCGCAGGCCCAGCAACCGCTCCAGCCACGCCGACAGCGGAATGATGATGATCTCGGCGACCAGATAGGAGGTCGCGATCCACGTCCCCTCGGTCCCGCTCGCGCCGATCTCGCCCTGGATGGTCGGCAGCGCGGAGTTGACGATCGAGATGTCGAGCGTCGCCATCAGTGCGCCGATGCTGCCCGCCGCGACGGCGAGCCAGGCGGTCAGGTCGGCCTTCGCCGGAGGGGCGCCCCGCTGGGCGGCGGCGGCGCTCACTGGCGCTGCGCCCCCTCCCGCGCTTCGTTATGCTGGTCCTGCTGCTCGGCGATGTGCTTCAGCGCGCCCTTGGCCGAGCGGGTGTCGACCGTCACCTCGACCGACATGCCCGGCACCATCAGCGCACGGGTCTGCGCATCGGCGTCGACCGCGATGCGGACGGGCACGCGCTGCACGATCTTGGTGAAGTTGCCGGTCGCGTTCTGCGGCGGCAGGAGCGAGAATTGCGCGCCGGTGCCCGGCGCCACGCTCTCGACATGCCCCTTGATCTCGACGCCCGGCAGCGCATCGACGTCGATCTTCACCGGCTGGCCGGGGCGCATCAGGCCCAGCTGCGTCTCCTTGAAGTTCGCGTTGATATACAGCTGGTTGACCGGCACGATCGACATGGTCCGCGTGCCCGCCTGCAGGAACTGGCCGACGCGCACCGTCTTGTTGCCGACGCGACCGCCGATCGAGGCGCGGATCGTGGTCGAACCCAGATTGACCTCGGCGGCGTCCAGCTGCGCCTTGGCGGCCTGCCCCTGCGAACGCGCCTGCTGCACCTGCGCGTCGAGCGTGCCGATACGGCGACGCGACGCGGCCAGCGCGGCGGAAGCAGCGGCGACCTTCGCATTGGCCTGACGCGCCTGGTTCTGAAGCTGCGACAGACGCTCGCGGCTCTCGGCACCCGATGCGGCGAGCGGCGTGTAGCGCGTCACCTCGGCCTGGGCGAACGCGGCATCGCTCTGCGCGGCGCGGAGATCGGCCTCGGCGCGGTCGATCGCGGCCTGCTGTTCCTTGATCTGCGCCTGGACGCCCTCGGCATTGGCGCGGGCGACACCGATCTGCGCCTGGATCTGCGCGGTCTGCGCCTGATAGTCGCGGGTATCGATCTGGAGCAGCGGCTGGCCCGCCTGGACATTCTGGTTTTCGCCGACGAACACCTTGTCGACATAGCCCGAGACCTTGGGCGCGACCGTGACCGCATCCGCCTGGATGAAGGCGTCGTTGGTCGTCTGCATATACTGGCCGACGCTCTTGTAGTTCGCATACCAGAAGACGCCGCCGATCACCGCGACCGCCGCGACGACCAGCAGGATGACGCGGATGCGCCGCTTCTTGGCGGGCGATACAGGGGTCTTGTCCTCCGCCGTCTCCGCGTCCTGGCGCTCGGCGTCCTGCCCCTCATTCACTTGGTCTGCGTCGGCCACAGCGGCCTCCCTGTCGATGGAATCAAAAGAACTGGATGGTGCATTTGCTCGCACTTGCACAATAAGGCAAGACCATTTATTGAGCTACCTCATATTATGTGCGATTATGAAACCCTGGCGCTCCGCTACAGCCGCATCTATCTGCGTTTCCATCGACTTCTGGACCGGCAGATGGCCGCGCAAGGCGCGTCGCTGGCGCGCACCAAGATGCTCCACTTCATCGCCAACAACGCGCCGGTCCGTGCCGCCGATGTCGCCGACTGGTTCGACCTGGCCCCCCGCACGGTGACGCAGGCGATCGACACGATGGAGCGCGACGCGCTGGTGGTGCGCGTACCCGACCCCGACGACCGGCGGGCGAAGCGGCTCGACATCACCGATCATGGACGGCAGGTCCTGCGCCAGACCGAGCCGCTGCGTCGAACGCTGATCGCTCAGGCCTTCGGCTTGCTGAGCGATGAGGAAGTCGGGCAGTTCGCGCGAATCCTCGACAAGATGGAACAGGCGATCGAGGGTTCGCCCGGAAACTAGAACCGCGATCAGATCCGCTCGCCATAGAAACGCAGCGCAGCCGGCGGATCGCTGGGCCGCCCGCCCTGCGCCACCACATGCGCGGCACGGACGGCAGCGCCCAGGCTGCCCGCGCGAAACGGCTTGGCGATGCAGCCGATGACCAGCGGATGGCCGCCACGCTCGGGACAATTGCCGCTCAGGAAGATGCAGGGGATGCCGCGATCGGCGAGCAGTTGGGCGGCGGTCAGGCCACTATCGCCATCGGCCAGCTTCACGTCGCATAGTGCAAGGTCGGGGCGCTCCTCATCGACCAGCGCCATGGCGGCGGAGACGGTGTCGGCAATGCCGATCACGCGGTGGCCGTGCAGGGTCAGCGCATCCTCGACCAGCATGGCGACCAGCGCCTCATCCTCGATAATGAGGAGGTTCAAAGGAGTTTCGTCGCCGCGATCGTCACCGGCAAGTTCTTCAGGACGCGGGGCAAGCCCCGTACGCGCCGCCGTCATGCGGCATGACCAAGATCAGGCACCCATCATCCTCGTTCGTCAACGTCGCGCGCAACTGATGGCAAAGCCTCGCCACCAATCGATCCCGGTCGACCACATCGGCGATACGTCCCCATCCGATCGCCTCAAACGAGATACGGAGCATTTCGTTCCCCGGCACGCCATTCACCGTGAAGACGATGCGTGGCACCCCTGCCCCTTGCGCCATCAGCGCATCGAGCAGCAGCGCGGCCGCCACCGCGCGTTCGATCGGCACCGCGACCGGGCTGCCGACCGTGATCGGCGACTCTCCCGTCTCGCCGCGCAGCTGCGCGATCACGTCGCCGAACAGCGCGGGCAGGTCGACCAGCCCCGGATCGGCAGTGGCGTAGAGCGGCCGGTGCGCGCTCGCCAGCACCTGCAACCGTTCGGCCGCCCGCATCAGCGCGCGGCGCGTGCCGGTATCGGGGGCCTCCCGCCCTTCATGCGAGACGAGACCGATCGCCACTTGCAGCGCGTTGCGGACCCGGTGGTTCAGCTCGGCCAGCAACTGCGCCTGGGTATCGAGCCCGCGCCGCAGCGCCTCCTCGATCCGCAACCGGTGCTGCGCCAGCGCGGCATAATGGCACAGCAGCAGCAACAGCCGCCGCTCCTCCTCGTCGAAGGGCCTTGCCGCGCGCCGCCCGAAGCCGAGCGTGCCCAACAACTCGTCCCCGTGCAGCAGCGGCATACAGAGATAAACCTGGACGCCCAGCGACCGGACGAACCCCGTCCGCTCCTCACCGCTGGTCTGGATATCGGTCAGGTGCAGCGTACGCCGCTCGCGCATCGCCTGACCGCAGGCGGACGGCCCGATGTCCAGACCGGCCGCCGCCTGCCACTCCGCTCGGGTCAGGCCGCCCGCGGTCTCCAGCCGGACGGCATCGCCGTCGCGGCGAAAATGGAAAAAGACGTCGAGATGCAGCTCGTCACGGATCAGCGCGAACAGCGAGTCGATCATCGCGGCCGGGTCATCCGCCGCCATCAGCCGGTCGGTCGCCGCCGCCACGAGCGACAGGTAGCGCTGCGCATCGGCAGGGCTGGCCGCAGCCGTTCCGATCGCTTCGCCGGGCAGCGGCAAAGGCGGGGATGAAGGTGGTGGGAGAGCCACGGGACCAGACTAATGCTACCGGCCCGCGGCTCCAAGGGGTGTTTCGGATAAATCCATGGAGGGCGGGCGATCATCCCGCCCCGGACGGATCAGCGCGCCGCCACCGCCGACTGGTCGAGCGGCACGACCGGCAGCCAGACGCGGCTGGCATTGGCGCCGCCGCGTTCCAGCGTGATCGTCGCCTTCCGGTAATCGTCCGCCTTGGCCGTGAAGATATTGGGCACGAAGGTCTGCGGATTGCGATCATAGAGCGGGAAAAGACTGGACTGGACTTGGACCATGATCCGGTGTCCCGGCTGGAACACATGGTTCACGGTCGGCAGGCGGAACTTATATTCCTGCACCTTGCCCGCCGGAATGGCCGTGGGATTGGAGAAGCTGTTGCGATAGCGGCCGCGGAAGATGTCGAGGCTGATCGGCAGTTCATAGCCGCCCATCTTTTCGTCGATCGCGTTTTCGGACGGGTAGACGTCGATGATCTTCACGACGAAATCGCCGTCCGTCCCGGTCGTTCGCGCGAACAGGTCGGCGATCGGTGCGCCGGACACCCGCACCGCCTTGGTCAGGACCGGGGTGGTGTAAGTCACGACGTCGGTGCGGCCATCGACATGCCGCTGGTCGCTGACCAGCCAGTCGCCCCAGCGGCCGTCGTTGAAGTTCACCGGGCGCGACAGATGCGGCACCGGATTGGTGGGGTCGGAGACATAAGCATCCGCCCCCGTCCCCGGCTTGTCGAAGCTGAGCCCCTTGTCATCCGCCAGATAGAGCGGGGTCAGCGGCGCGGCGCACCCGCTCTGGCAGGCGAGCGGCCACTGGGTCAGCTTGTCCCAGTGATTCTCGCCGGTGTTGTAGATGGCGGCGCTGGGCAAGTTGGCGGGCGCGCCGTCCTTCAGATACTGGTTGAACAGCGGCAGGACCATGTCCTCGCGGAACTGCTTGGCGGTGTCGCCATTCCATTGGAACGGCCCCAGGCTGGTCCCGGTGCGGTTGATCTGGCTGTGCCGCCACGGGCCCATCACCAGGAAGTTGTTGCCCAGCTTGCCCTTGGCCTTCAGCGCTTCCCAGGCGGTGATGGCGCCGTACATATCCTCCTGGTCCCACAGCCCCTGTTCCCAGATGGTCGGCACGTTGGAGGGGTTGGCCGCCAGCAGCTTGTCCAGCGCCTGACCCTGCCAGTAGAAGTCATAGGCCGGATGCTGCACCACGCGCTGCCACATGGGCAGCTGGTCATAGCCCGACTTTTTCGCCCAGTCGTTCGCCGAGCCGTAGCGGAAATTCTCGTAATCATCGTAACCGCCGCTGGACGGTGCCTTGCCCTCGCCCTTGTAGCCGGTCTGCGACCCGATCCAGCCGATATTGGCGAGGCGGAAGGCGCCGTAATGGAACCAGTCGTCGCCCATCCAGCCGTCGATCATCGGGCT
The DNA here is from genome assembly GCF_050408055.1 of Sphingomonas sp. Xoc002. NCBI lineage: Bacteria > Pseudomonadati > Pseudomonadota > Alphaproteobacteria > Sphingomonadales > Sphingomonadaceae > Sphingomonas > Sphingomonas sp. Xoc002. The sequence continues at coordinate 2,552,723 of NZ_CP191175.1, forward strand.
TTCGGGCGCGGCGACCTTCAGTGCAGGGTGCGGGTTCAGCAGCGCCATGACGACGGTAAAGCCCTCATAGGACGATCCGATCATGCCGACGCGGCCATTGGATTCGGGCAGGTTCGCCTTGTTCACCAGCCAGTCGATCGTGTCATAGGCGTCGGTGACATGATCGACCTTGGTCGCGTTCAGCGGGCCGATGACGGGGCGCGTCACGACATAGTCGCCCTCCGAGCCATACTTGCCGCGAATATCCTGATAGACGCGGATATAGCCCGCCTTGACGAACGCCTCGTCGGCCAGCGGCAGCGCCTCGATCATCTTCGTGCTGTCCGACCGCTTGGCCCGGCCCGCCGCATTATAGGGCGTGCGGGTCAGGACGATCGGAGCGTTCACCGCACCCTTGGGCACGACGATGACGGTGTACAGCTTGGTCCCGTCGCGCATCGGGATCATGATCTCGCGCTTGTCGTAATCACGCTCCCCGACATTGGTCGGCGGCGTGAAGCGGGCGGGAATGTCGCCGACCGTGGAATCGGTAACGACCTTTACGGGCACCTGTTGCGCGGTGGCGGGCGTCAGGACGGCGAGCGCGCTGGCGGCGAGCAGAAACGGGCGAAAACGCATGGAAAACGGACCCCCTCATGGATCGGTGAATGCCGCATCGTGCCGCGACATGGGGTCGGGGGCAACTGGCGGCATTCATGATACAGGGTATCATTGGGAGTGCAACCGGCGCGCATGTCTTGCCTTGCGCTTCCCTTTCGGCGCATCGCCTCATAATATGGTCAGACAACAGCGGGGTGCGCCCCTGCGATCCGGGGAGGACCCTACCGAGTGACGATCCTGAAGCGGCGCGGCCCCGCCCATAGTGCCTTGGCGCGGGACATCGGTGTCGCCATCGTGACCGGCCGCATCCCCACCGGATCGACCCTGCCCGGCGAAGTCGAGATCGCCGAACAACGCGGCATATCACGCTCCGTGGTGCGCGAGGCGCTGCGGATGCTGTCCGCCAAGGGGCTGGTGGTCAGCAAGCCCAAGGCGGGCACGCGGGTGCGCGAGCGGTTGGAATGGAATCTGCTCGATCCCGAACTACTCGCCTGGATGTTCGAGGGCGAGCCGCCCGCCGGTTTCGTCACCAGCCTGTTCCAGCTCCGCCTGATCGTCGAACCCGCCGCCGCCGAGCTCGCCGCCCTCAAGCGCGACACGCGCCAGCTGTCGCGCATGGGGGCCGCGCTGGAGGCGATGGGCGAACATGGCCTCCATACCGAACAGGGGCGCGCCGCCGACCAGCTGTTCCACAACATCATCCTGGAGGCGACGGGGAACGAACTGCTGATCAGCCTGTCGGGCAGCATCGGGGCCGCAGTCCGCTGGACGACGCTCTACAAGCACCGCAGCGCCAAGCTGCCCCGCGACTCCATGCCCGAACACCGCCAGCTTTTCGCCGCCATCGCCGACGCCGATGCCCCCGCCGCTCGGGCCGCGACGATCATACTGGTCGACCAGGCGAGAGAAGATACCGAGCGCGCGCTGGCGCAGTGATGGCGCGGGAAGGGGCGCAGCGATGGGATCGTGCGCTCAGGCCCCTGCCCGTTCTCCCAATTGCGCATGCCATGCCAGGGCGGCGCGCCCGGCCAGGTTGCGCATGTCCTGCAACGACGCCAGATCGGCCTCGCGACGGTTGCGCCGGTGCAGCCAACCACCGAGATCATGGGCTGCGATCTCCGCCTCCACGCTGGCCCGCCCGGCGGCGGCGCGTGCGGCCTCGATGACCGCGAACGGCCGATCACTCTCCACCGCCTCACCATAGCGTCGATTGGCTCGGATGCCGTCCTCGATCCGCTTGGGCAAGGGGGGGCCGAAGTCGCTTTGAAAGGCGAGGACGGCGACCAGAGCGGCGAGGCTGCCGACGACATTGTCGATCATCCGGGCCGACGCGATACCGACGCCCGGATGCAGCATGTCGGTGACCAGCACGAACAGCACCGTCAGGAACATGACGAAAATGGTGTAGTTGACCGACCGCAACGCCATGGTGATCGCGGTCAGGGCCACCGCGACCAGCGCGGGTACGATCGGACCACCCCCGAGCAGGGGCAGCGCGTGCGCCATCATTCCGCCGATCAGGCTGCCCAGGATACGCTCCAGACAGCGCGCCCATGTCACCCGGACGCCGCCCTGAAGCACCACGATCACCGCCATCGCCGCCCAATAGGGATAACCCAGACCGAACATGATCGCCGCATAATAGACCATGACGAGCCCCCCGGCCTGACGCAGCCCCTGGCGAACCATCGAAACCGGCATGCCCGTGCCGACCGTCGCCGGGACGACCTCGACGGCGTCGTTTCGTCCCGTCAGCAGCGCCAGCGCCGATTCGAACGCCGCCGCGCATCCCTTGAACGGATCGTCGGTCAAGGCGCGCCGCACCGCCCGTATCCTCACGCCCGTCTCCGCCAGCGGGGACTCCGTGCGGGGACGCTGACGGAGAGATAGCCACCAGGCGGACACCGCGTCGCGGCACGCCTTAGCCAGAGCCGTCCGCTCCTCGCGCCGCCCATAGCGATCGATACAGGCCTGATCGAGCGCCAGCAGTGCCCCGAACATCGTTTCCGCCGCCGCCAGTTCGCGCCGGGCCGTCGCCGCCCGGCCCGGCTCGTTCTCGAAGCGGACCAGCACCTCGCGGAACCGCTCGATCGCCAGACGCACCGCACGGCGATGCTCGGCATGGTCGCTATGCCACTGCTCGTCACGGTGCGGACGGTCGCGAAGTCCGGCAAGATAATCCGCCATGTCGAGCAGCCGCGCGCTCACCGATTGACCGGCGCGGCGCAGCGGGTCGAACGCATCGATGCGCCACAGGAGGTTGATCAGCGCATAGCTCCACGCCGCTCCGGCAAAGAACGCCATCGCCAGCAAGAACGCGGCATCCAGCCGGTTCGGAAAGCCGACTGCGACCACCGCAACCACACCCGACAGCGTGCCGACGAGCCCCCCGAACTTCAGCCGCCCGGCGCCCAGCGTCACGAGAAAGACCAGGAGCGGGCCGACGATCATCACCGCATGGGGCGCAATCGACGCCGTCCAGGAGCCAATCAGCACAACCGCCGTTCCTCCGGCCACGAAGACGGCCAGCAGCCGACGGCGCAATTGATCCGGCCCCGGCACGTCGCACAGGCATGTCCAGAAGGCGGCATAGACCGCCCACCCCCATTCGCTCCGCCCCGTCAGGATCGCCAAAAGCAATGGCAAGGCGACCGCCACCGCCGCGCGGTAGCCCTCCGCATGGTTCAGATGTTCGGGGACGAGGCTGAACGAGCGCAACTCCAATCGGCGACCCAGCCTCCGGATCGCCCGTGTCACCCCGTATCGATCGCCCCGAGGCCCCTCGACAAAGCCGCGCTTCGCCACGCAAGTCTCCACCATCCAACACCGCCCAGCATAGCGACTTCGCGATCCTGATCTATATTATGGGTGGAGGAATGACGGTCCAGTGATGGCCGATCTCGTCAATCGCGGGCTTCGTCGATTAGTTCACGGCCTCGAACACGAACGCCGTGCCGACATAGTCGCCCTTGAGCGGCGCACGCAGTCCCCGGTTCATCCAATAGGCGCCCGAGGCCCGCTCCGGCACACCCGCAGGTCGGGCCGATCCATCCAGCATCCGCACCGTATAGACCCGTACCGGGTCCAGCCCCTGCGCGTGGATGGCGGCGGGATTGTCGCGCCACATCGACGAATGCAGCATCTGGAACATCACCGCCTGCCTTTTGTCCTGCCCGACATACATGGTCGCCGCCGTCGCATTGTCGCCGGTCGGGGACTCCAATCGATAGAGCGCGCCGCGCTGCACCGTCTCGCGGATGGTCTTGTACGCCGCGACCCATTTGCGTGCAGTGGCGAAGTCCGCATCCGCCCATTTGTCCAGGTTCGCACCGATCCCCAGCCCGCCCTGCATCGACGACAGGAAACGATAATCCAGGCTGGTCACGCGCGTGTTCGCCCAATTGGGGCTGTCCGTGACCCAGGCCATCATCACCGCCACCGGATAGGCGCGAGTAAAGCCGTCCTGGATGGTCAGCCGGTCGGCCGGATCGGTATTGTCCGAGGGCCAGACCTCATCGGTCAGCCCGATGATGCCCAGGTCCACGCGACCACCGCCGCCGGAACACGCCTCGATCTCCAGCTTCGGATGCCGCCGCCGCAGCTCGGACAGGATGAAATAGAGGTTGCGGACATAATCGACATAGACGCGCTGCTGGTCGGCGACCGGCTGTTCGGGCCAGCCCGCCTCGGTCCAGTTGCGGTTATAGTCCCATTTCAGGAAGGCGATGTCGTTGTCGCCGACCAGCTTGTCGAGCACGGTCAGCAGGTGATCGCGGACATCGGTACGTGCGAGGTTCAGGACCAGCTGGTTGCGCCCCTCGGTACGCGGGCGGTCGGGGAAGTTCAGCACCCAGTCGGGGTGCGCGCGGTACAGGTCGCTGTCGACATTGACCATCTCGGGTTCGACCCACAGGCCGAAGTCCATGCCCAGCCCCGTCACCCGGTCGATCAGGGGCTTCAGGCCATTGGGAAATTTGGTCGGGTTGACGGTCCAGTCGCCCAGTCCCGCCTTGTCGTTGTTGCGTGCGCCGAACCAGCCGTCATCGACCACGAACCGCTCGACGCCGATCTTCGCCGCCTTTTCGGCCAGCGCCATCTGCCCCGCCTCGGTCACGTCGAAGGCCGTCGCCTCCCAGCTGTTATAGAGGACCGGACGCAGCCGCGCTTTGGTCCCGTGCGGCAGGATGTTGGCGACCTCGAACTTGTGGAAGGTGCGCGAGGCCCCGCCCAGCCCGTCGCCGGAATATCCCGCATAGAAGACCGGCGTGTCGAGCGTCTCGCCCGGCTTCAGCGTCCAGGAAAAGTCGTAAGGATTGTATCCGCCCGCGATCCGCACGCGGCCCAGATTATCAGACGTCACGCTGATCCGGAACGAGCCCGACCAGGCGAGCGCACCATACCAGACCGGCCCATGCTCTTCGCTGGTCAGCCCATCGCGGCCGATCGCGAACCAGGGATTGTTGCCATGGCCGGTCGATCCGCGACGGCTCTCCAATATGGTCGCGGCGGCCTCGACCGGCACCGTCTTCCGGGTCCATTCGGCGGCGTGGCGGCCGGTCAGGTAATGAAGCCGGTAATCGTCGCCGACCGGCAGCGAGAGGACCGCCGCCGCCAGCTGGTCGACACGCACCGGCCTGGCATCGCCGTTGCGCACCCTGGCCGAGCGCGCGACGATGCCGGTCGCGGGGTCGATCGTATAGTTCAGGGTGACGAATAGCGGCCGCCGGATATCGGCCAGCTCGACGGTCAGCGTCTCTCCGCTCGCCTTGTGGCTGCGATATTTCAGGACGAGATCGCGATTGCCGTCGGCGAACTGCGCCTTGACGCCCGGCTCGCTGACCAGCCCCTCGCCCTGCCCCGGATATTCCTGAAGCGTGACCGATCCGGCGGGGTCGAAGCCGGACAGTTCGCCCGGCGCCTTCAAGACGATCGGGTCGCCAGTCTTGACCGGATCGCCCGAGATCAGCGGATCGCCCTCCGCCAGTGCCGATCCCCAGTAAAGCGGCTGGAGATAGCCCTTCTCGTCCACCCCCATCGCATAGGTGACGCCGCCGCCATCGAGGCGGAACACCTTCGCCCCCGTCGGTGCCGTCACCTTCGCCGAAACCGGCGCCGCCAGCGCAGCCAGACCCACCCCTGCCAGAATCGCATTCCGCCAGCGCATCACACCTCTCCTGCAAACCTTTGCATTAAGTCTGACATAGCGCGGGGGCGTGATGCAAGCGCTTGTTTCAGAAGATCATTGCCCGGCCAGCGGCCACAGCGTCTTGAGCGGACGACCGGCATCGGCCAGCGCCTCGACCGGCACGGTGGCGCCATCGGCGACCAGCGCCTTGCCCTGCACGAAGTCGCGCATCGCATTGACGCAATCGAGCGCGATCACCCGGCCATGGCGCAGATAGACGACCGAGAAGCTCCGCGTGGCCGGATCGCCACGCAGAATCGCCTGGTCGTGCCCGGTCGACAAGCCGACCGTCTGCAATTTCAGGTCATATTGGTTCGACCAGAACCAGGGCACCGCATGATAGGCGACCTCGCGCGCCATGATCGTGCGCGCCGCCACCGTCGCCTGATCATGGGCGTTCTGCACCGACTCCAGCCGGATGACGGCGCCATCGGCAAAGTCGTTGGCATGGGACGCACAATCGCCCACCGCATAGATATGGGGCAGGCTGGTGCGCCCTTGCGCATCGACCGCGACGCCATTGTCGCCCGCCGCTCCGGCCGCGATCAGCGGCTGGACCGCGGGCACGATGCCGATGCCGACGATCGCCATCTGGGCGGCCAGCACCGTACCGTCGGCCAGCCGGACGCCGCTGATCCGCCCCTCTCCCTCGATACACGCCACGCTCTCGTTGAGCCGCACCGTCACGCCGTGCGCGCGGTGTTCGGCTTCGTAGAAGCGCGACAGGGCCTCGCCCGCGACGCGCGCGAGCACCCGGTCCTGTGCCTCGACGATGGTGACGGCCTTGCCGAACTTGGTCAGCACGGCGGCGGCCTCCAGACCGATATAGCCGCCGCCGATCACCACCACCTGCGCCACCTCGGGCAGTTCGGCGATCAGCCGGTCGACATCGGCGCGGGTACGAACACCGTGCACGCCGGTCAACTGGTGGCCGTCACAGCTCAGCCGCCGGGCATGGCCACCCGCCGCCCAGATCAGCGTGCCATAGTCGATCACGATGCCCGCCGCCGTGGTCAGGCACCGCGCCTCGGCATCGACCGCGACGACCCGCTCGCCCAGCTGCAGCGTGATTGCGCGCTCTTCCCAGAAACGCTCGGGGCGGATCAGGATACGCTCAAACGGCTTGTCCCCGGCCAGATACTCCTTGGACAGCGGCGGGCGTTCATAGGGCGGCCAGTCCTCTTCGCCGATCATCGCGATCGTGCCCTCGAACCCTTCCTGACGCAGCGCGATGGCAGCCTGCGTCCCCGCATGGCCGGTGCCGACGATAACGATGTCGTAAGAGGGATTGTGCATATCGGTCATGACCTATCCCCTAGGATGGATCGCCGGCGGCTGCCAATGACCATGACCCCATGATCATGGCCCAATGACCATGACCCGATGACCATGACCCGATGACCATGACCCAATGACCATGACAAAGCGTTGCAAGTGCGAAAGACCGTCTTCAATCGCGCGACGCTTGCCGCTAGGGGAAAGGGCAAATCCTCAGGAGACACCATGAGCAAGCTGCACCTCGTGTTCGGCGGCCGCGTCAGCGACCCGCAGACCCTCGATTTCGTTGATCCCGCCGGGCTGGAAGTGGTCGGCGTATTCCCCGACTATGCCAGCGCCGAAAAGGCCTGGCGTGCCGCCGCGCAGCGCACCGTCGACGATGCCGAGATGAAGTTCGTGGTGGTGCACCTGCACCGCCTGCTCGAGCCGACGCTCGACTGATCGTGACTCCGAGCGAGGTCGGGGGCGTGACCTTCGACTTCGCTTGCGGGGAACGGCGGGTGGGATCGAGCCCGGCGCGACCTCAGGCGTTGCGATAGCGCCACAGCAGCAACGGCTTGGCAAAGACCAGCCCGGCGATGAACCCGCCGATATGCGCGGCGACCGCGATCGCGCCCAATCCCATGCCCGCATAGCCGAGCAGCAGCTGAATACCGATCCAACCGGCCGCCAGCCAAAGGACATGCGTGAATTCCGCCGACAGTCCGGCGATACCCCGGGTCGCGCGGCGCCGTCCGAACAGCAGCGCATAGGCCCCGACGATGGCGGAGATCGCACCGCTCGCACCGATCATCGGCATGGGCGAGGCGGGATCGGGGAAATATTGCGCCATCGCGGCGGCATAGGCACCCACGACGTACAGCACCGCGATGCCTCGCGGCCCCAGCGCACGCTCGGTCTGCGCGCCGCAATAGACCAGCATCACCAGATTGAAGGCGATATGCGCGAACCCGCCATGGATCAGCGTCGCACTGAGCGGGGTCAGCAGCGTCGGCACCGCAAAGCCGAAATCGGGCGGAAGGACCGCACCCTCGAAGCGCAGGGGTATGAAGCCACCCGCCACCGCCGCATCCGGCACCATGCCGGTAACGATGAGGATCAGCGACACGGCCGCCGTGACGACCGCGATGGCCGTCGTGGCCCGTGCCGCTGCCCAGTTCATCGGGTCAGATGAACTCGATCTTGCTGACGACGTAATAACGGTCGCCCGACGGCACCGTCACCTCGACCTCTTCGTCCAGCTTGCGCCCGATCAGCGCACGGCCGAGCGGCGAGTTGTAGCTGATGCGGCCGGTCTTGGCGTCCGCCTCGGTCTGGCCGACAATCTGATACTTGACCGGCTTGTCGTCCTCGTCGAGCAGCGTGACGGTCGCACCGAACACGATCTTGTCGCCCGACAGATCCTTCGGGTCGATGATCTGCGCACGGCTCAGCTTGTCCTCGATGTCGGCGATCGTCGCCTCGACCTGACCCTGCCGTTCCTTGGCCGCATGATATTCGGCGTTTTCGGACAGGTCGCCGTGTGCACGCGCTTCCTCGATCGCGTCGACGATCAGCGGCCGCTCTTCTTTCAGACGCCGCAGGTCCTGGGTGAGCTTGTCATAGCCCTCCTGGAGCATCGGCATCTTTTCGACGGTCGCCATATTCCTAGTCCCCAATTCTTACGCATTCCCGGTACGGACCGCCCTCCCAAACCGGGAGAGCGGCCCGCCAGCACATCATGTTCTCATGTCGGGATCAGTTGTGCGAACGGGAATAGTAGGATTGCAGGGGACGTACTTCAAGACCACGGGTCGCCGACGCCGCAATCGCCTTCGCCGCCTCGACGCTGGCGGGCGCCGTGGTGAAGTAGGGAATCTTCTGGCCGAGCGCGGCTTCGCGGATCGGCTTGGAGTCCTTCAGGCTCTGCCATCCCTCGGTCGTGTTGAAGATCAGGGTGATGCCGCCGTCCTTGATCCGGTCGACGATATGCGGCCGCCCTTGCGCCACCTTGTTGATCTTCTCGACCGTGACGCCTGCACGGTCGAGATAATCGGCGGTGCCCCCCGTGGCGACGATCGCGAAGCCCGCTTCCGACAGCATCCGGGCGGCGGGAACGATCTGTTCCTTGTCGCCGTCCTTGACGCTGATGAAGACCGCGCCTTCGGTCGGCAGGACGGTGCCCGCCCCCAGCTGCGACTTGGCGAAGGCGGTGGTGAAGTCGGGGTCGATACCCATGACTTCGCCCGTGGACTTCATTTCGGGCGACAGCACCGGATCGACACCGGGGAAGCGCGCGAAGGGGAAGACCGCTTCCTTGACCGCATAATAGTCGATGTGGCGATCGATCGGCGGCAGGTCGGCCAGCTTCTCGCCCGCCATGACGCGCGCGGCGATTTTGGCGATGGGGGTGCCGATCGCCTTGGCGACGAAGGGCACGGTGCGGCTGGCGCGCGGGTTGACCTCGATCAGATAGACCGTGCCGTCCTTCACCGCGAACTGGATGTTCATCAGACCACGCACGTTCAGGCCGCGCGCCAATGCTTCCGCCTGACGCTCGATCTCGGCGATGATCTCGGCCGACAGGCTGTAGGGCGGCAGCGAGCAGGCCGAGTCGCCCGAATGGACGCCCGCTTCCTCGATATGCTGGAGCACGCCCGCCACGACGACCTGGTCACCGTCGCAGATCGCGTCCACGTCCACTTCGATCGCGTCGCGCAGATACTGGTCGATCAGCACCGGGGCGTCGCCCGACACCTGCACCGCCGTCTGGATATAATCCTCCAGCTGCTGGGGTCCGTCGACGATCTCCATGGCGCGGCCGCCCAGCACGAAGCTGGGGCGCATCAGCACCGGATAGCCGACGCGCTCGGCGACGATCAGCGCTTCCTCGCGGCTGCGCGCGATGCCGTTCTTGGGCTGGTGCAGCTTCAGCTTGTCGACGAGTGCGGCGAACTGCTCGCGGTCCTCGGCCAGGTCGATCGCGTCGGGGCTGGTGCCCAGGATCGGGATACCCGCCGATTCCAGCGCGCGGGCGAGGTTCAGCGGAGTCTGGCCGCCGAACTGCACGATCACGCCGATCAGCTCGCCCTTCGACTTCTCGACATCGAGAATGGCCAGCACGTCCTCGGCGGTCAGCGGCTCGAAATAGAGCCGGTCCGAGGTGTCATAGTCGGTGCTGACCGTTTCCGGGTTGCAGTTGATCATGATCGTCTCATAGCCCGCATCCGCCAGCGCGAAGCAGGCGTGGCAGCAGCAATAGTCGAACTCGATGCCTTGCCCGATCCGGTTCGGACCGCCGCCCAGGATGACGATCTTCTTCCGATCGCTGGGCACCGCCTCGTCCTCGGGCTCGCCGAAGGTCGGGGCTTCGTAGGTCGAGTACATATACGGCGTCTTGGCGTCGAACTCGGCCGCGCAGGTGTCGATCCGCTTGAAGACCGGACGCACGCCCAGCTTCTGGCGATGCTCGCGCACCTCCTGCTCGGTGACGCCGCCGGTCATCATCTTGACGACCTCGTGGATCAGGCCGGACCCACGCGCGATGCCCCGATCCATGCCGCGCAGGTTCGCCGATTGCAGCGCCAGATAAGCGAGGCGCTTGTCGGAGAAGCCCATCGCCTTCAGGCGGCGCATCCCCGCCGCATCCTGCGGCAGGCCGTTTGCCATGACTTCCGCTTCGGCCGCGACGATCTCGGCGATCCGCTCCAGGAACCAGGGATCGTACTTCGCGATCGCATGGACTTCGGCGACGGTGAAGCCTTCGCGCAGCGCCTGCGCCGCGACCAGCAGCCGGTCGGGAGTCGCCTTGGCCAGCGCGGCCTCGATCTCGGCGCGCGGCGCGCCGACCAGATGCTCGACATCGTTGAAGCCGCTGAGACCCGTCTCCAGACCGCGCAGCGCCTTCTGCATGGACTCGTGGATGTTGCGGCCGATCGCCATGACCTCGCCGACCGACTTCATCGCGGTCGACAGCACCGGCTCCGAACCCTTGAACTTCTCGAAGGCGAAGCGCGGGATCTTGGTGACGACATAGTCGATCGTCGGTTCGAACGAGGCCGGGGTCGCGCCGGTGATGTCGTTCTCGATCTCGTCCAGCGTATAGCCGACCGCCAGCTTGGCCGCGACCTTGGCGATCGGGAAGCCGGTCGCCTTCGACGCCAGCGCGGATGAGCGCGACACGCGCGGGTTCATCTCGATGACGATCAGGCGACCGTCCTTCGGATTGACCGCGAACTGCACGTTTGAGCCGCCGGTCTCCACGCCGATCTCACGCAGCACCGCCAGGCTGGCGTTGCGCATGATCTGATATTCCTTGTCGGTCAGGGTCAGCGCGGGCGCGACGGTGATCGAGTCGCCGGTATGGACGCCCATCGGATCGATATTCTCGATCGAGCAGATGATGATGGAATTGTCGTTGCGATCGCGCACGACCTCCATCTCATATTCCTTCCAACCGAGGAGCGATTCCTCGATCAGCACCTCGGTCGTCGGCGAGGCGTCGAGCCCGGCGCGGACGATCGCGATGAACTCCTCGCGGTTGTATGCGACGCCGCCGCCGGTGCCGCCCAACGTGAAGCTGGGGCGGATAATGGCGGGCAGGCCGACCTTCTCCAGCCCCGCCAGCGCCTCCGCCTCGGTATGCGCGATGGCCGAGCGAGCCGATTCCAGCCCGATCTTCTCCATCGCGACCTTGAACTTCTGACGGTCCTCGGCCTTATCGATCGCCTCGGCATCGGCGCCGATCATCTGGACGCCGAACTTCTCCAGCGTGCCGTCATGGAACAGCGCCAGCGCGGTGTTCAGCGCAGTCTGGCCGCCCATGGTCGGCAGGACCGCATCGGGGCGTTCCTTCTCGATGATCTTGGCGACGACCGCAGGCGTGATCGGCTCGACATAGGTCGCGTCGGCCAGTTCGGGGTCCGTCATGATCGTCGCCGGGTTCGAATTGACCAGGACGATGCGATAGCCCTCTTCCTTCAGGGCCTTGATCGCCTGCGTGCCCGAATAGTCGAACTCGCACGCCTGACCGATGACGATCGGACCAGCGCCGATAACGAGGATGGAGGAGATGTCGGTGCGTTTTGGCATATTATTTTCCAGCCCTGTAGGCGTCGTTACCGATGTAGCCGATCTTCGTTGCGCCGGTCGGACGCAACTTTCGGATCAAGCATTCTACTTGCTCAAACTTGGCCGTTTGCGACGGGCGGAATATGACTCCACCTTTGCGTCGCGCACGAAGCCATCGTTCAGGAGTACCGCATTGAGCGCTAATCGCGTTTAGTTCGCCTTGCGAAACCTTCGCCAAAGCGGTGTCGGAAACCGCTACCGCTTGGAGGTAAACCGCAATGGCGAACATTGCGCTCACGCTTCTTTTCTCAGCGACCCCACGAACCGCTCGAACAGATAGAAGCTGTCCTGCGGCCCCGGCGAGGCTTCGGGGTGGTACTGGACCGAGAAGGCCGGGCGGTCGGTTAGTTCCAGACCCGCATTCGACCCGTCGAACAGAGACACATGAGTCTCGCGCGCGTTCGCGGGCAGCGTCTCGCGCTCGACCGCGAAGCCGTGGTTCATGCTGGTGATCTCGACCAGGCCGTCGGACAGGCGCTTGACCGGGTGGTTCGCGCCGCGGTGCCCCTGGTGCATCTTGGTGGTCTTGGCGCCGACCGCCAGACCCAGAAGCTGGTGGCCTAGGCAGATGCCGAACAGCGGCTTGCCGGTGTCGAGCAGCTGGCGGATCACCGGCACGGTGTATTCGCCCGTCGCCGCCGGATCGCCCGGGCCGTTGGACAGGAAGATGCCGTCCGGGTTCAGCGCCATCACGTCTTCGAACGAAGCGGTGGCTGGGACCACCGACACCTTCGCACCGGCCTGAACCAGGTTGCGGAAGATGTTGTGCTTGCTGCCATAATCGATCGCGACGACGTGCGGGCGATCCTCGCCCTCGGCACCGGCATAGCCGAAGCCCAGCCGCCACAACCCGCCCTCGCGCGTCTCGCCCCAGCCGTAGTGCAGCTCGGTCGACACGTCCTTCGCCAGGTCCATGCCTTCCAGCCCCGGCCAGGCCTTCGCCTTTTCGAGCAGTGCGGCAATGTCGAACTCACCCGAAGCCGAATGCGCGATCACGCCGTTGGGCGCGCCGGCGGCCCGGATGCGGCGGGTCAGCGCGCGAGTGTCGATGCCCGCCAGGCCGATGCGGTTGTGCCGCGCCATCCATCCGGCGAGGTTTTCCATCGCGCGGAAGTTGGACGGGGCGGTCGGGTCCTCGCGGACGATCATGCCCAGCGCGTGCGGCGCGTCCGCCTCGATATCGTCGGGGTTCGCGCCCACATTGCCGATATGCGGGAAGGTGAAGGTGATGATCTGGCCCGCGAAGGACGGGTCGGTCATGATCTCCTGATAGCCGGTCATCGCGGTGTGGAAACACACCTCTCCGACGGCATCACCCTCGACGCCGAAACCGCGCCCCCATAACACGTCTCCGTTCGCCAGAACGAGAACGCCCGTGGCGCCTTCAGGCTTTTCGGGCATGGCGAATGGCTTGGCGTCGGCCATGATCGGCGGGCACTCCTGCTAAAATGTCTGCAATGTCGCTAAGTGGCGTCCGCTAGGGCCATCGGGCGTTCGCGTCAACCGGTTCACGGAATTGGTTCCATCGGCTAACGTCCCCGCCTTTCAGACAAGACGGAAAAAACATGATTCGCGACGACATCAAGGCCGCGCAGGTGGCCGCCATGAAAGCGGGCGACAAGGAAAGCCGCGCGGCGATCAGCCTGATCCAGGCCGCCATCAAGAACCGCGACATCGAACTCCGTACCGGCGACGCGCCTGCCGACGACGACATGGTCGTGATCGAAGTGCTCCAGAAGATGGTGAAGCAGCGCCGCGAATCGATCGCCATGTACGAACAGGGCGGCCGTCAGGAACTGGCCGACGCCGAAAAGGCCGAGGTCGCGGTGATCGAACGCTTCCTGCCGCAGACGCTGACCGAGGACGAAACGAAGGCCGCGATCGAGGCGATCAAGGCGGAGATCGGGGCGAGCGGCATGAAGGACATGGGCCGGGTGATGGCCGAGCTGAAGGCGCGGCATGCGGCGGTGCTGGATATGAGCAAGGCCAGCGGGTTGGTGAAGGCGGCTTTGGCGTGATGTGAGGTGGGGAGTTTGGGGGCATGGATCGTTTTGATCGCGAGCGGAGTCCCCTCCCCCAGCCCCTCCCGCCTGCGGGAGGGGAGCCTGTTTCGCTTCGCGGAGAGGACAGTCCTCTGCCCCGAGCGCATCCCCTCCCGCAGGCGGGAGGGGACCGAGGGGAGGGCCCCCGACCTTTCCGCGAAAACCGGCCCACGAAACAGGCGCGCGAACTGCGCCTCAATCCGACCGACGCGGAACGGCGATTGTGGCGGGCCTTATCGAGACGCCAAGTCGCAGGCATCCGCTTCAACCGCCAAGTGCCAGTCGTTCCCTACATCGCCGACTTCGCCGCCCGGTCGGAAAAGCTGATCGTCGAGGTCGATGGCGGCCAGCATGGCACTCAAGCCGCCTACGACGAAGCCCGCACCCGTTATCTCGAAGCCCAGGGCTGGCGTGTCATCCGCTTCTGGAACACGACGTTCTGCACAATCTGGAGGGCGTCGTTGCAACCATCGAGCGCACGCTTGCGGAAAAGCCCTCCCCCAACCCCTCCCGCCTGCGGAAGGGGAGCCTGTAACGCTCAGCAGAGAGAACTGTCCTTCGCCAAATGCGCCTCCCCTCCCGCAAGCGGGAGGGGATCGAGGGGAGGGCAAACCCGGACCATCCTCCCCACCCCACCCCTTGCCAAAACACCCCCATCCCGCTACCAATTATAATCACGCGGACGCCATGAGCCTGACCCCGCAATTCCTTGACGAGCTACGCGCTCGGACCAGTCTGTCGGCGTTGATCGGCAAGACGGTGAAGCTGCAAAAGGCGGGCCGGGAATATAAGGGCTGCTGCCCTTTCCATAACGAAAAGACGCCCAGCTTCTACGTCAACGACGACAAGGGCTTTTACCACTGTTTCGGCTGTTCGGCGCATGGCGATGCCATTCGCTGGATGACCGACCAGCGCGGGCTGCCCTTCATCGATGCGGTCAAGGAGCTGGCACAGGTCGCCGGGCTCGACATGCCCGAGCAGGACCGTCGCGCCGCCCAAAAGGCCGAGCGCGCCAAGGGCCTGCACGACGCGATGGCCGATGCCGCCGCGTGGTTCTCCGAACAGTTGGGCGGTCTGTCGGGCGGTGAAGCGCGCGAATTGCTGACCCGCCGCCGGGTTACGCCGGAGACGGCGCGCGCCTTCGGCTTGGGCTTCGCGCCCGACAGTAGGGGCAAGCTGAAGGCGGCGCTCAAGGATTATGGCGACCCGGCGCTGATCGAGTGCGGGCTGCTGATCAAGGTCGACGGCAAGGACCCGTATGACCGGTTCCGTGGCCGCTTGATGATCCCGATCCGCGACGCGCGCGGCCGGGTGATCGCGTTCGGCGGCCGGATCATCGGCGACGGCGAGCCGAAATATCTGAACTCGCCCGACACCCCGCTCTTCGACAAGGGCCGCACCCTCTACAATCTCGACCGTGCCGCCCCCGCCGTGCGCAAGTCCGGCCGGGTGCTGGTGGTCGAGGGTTATATGGACGTGATCGCCCTCGCCCAGGCCGGGATCGAGGAAGCCGTCGCGCCGCTCGGCACCGCGCTGACCGAGCATCAGCTGGAACGGCTGTGGCGGATGGTCGATGTGCCGACGCTCTGCTTCGACGGCGATGCGGCGGGCCAGAAGGCCGCCATCCGCGCCGCGCACCGCGCGCTGCCGCTGCTCCAGCCGGGCAAGAGCCTGTCCTTCGTCACCTTGCCCCAGGGCCAGGACCCCGACGATCTGGTCCAGGAAAAGGGTGCGGCGGGGTTCGAGGCGGTGCTCACCCGCGCCACGCCGCTCAGCGACCTGCTCTGGCAGTCGGAGATCGGCCAGGCCCAGACCGACACGCCCGAAGGCCGCGCCGCACTGAAACAGCGGCTGGAGGAACTGGCGCAGCAGATCCCGCACAAGGATCTGGCCTACGAGTATAAGCGCGCGATGATGTCGCGCTATTTCGACATCTTCGGCATCCGGCGGGTCAATGCGGCGGCGGTGCATCAGGCGGTGGCCGAGGCCAATCGTCATGTCGGGCGGGGCGTCGAATACAGCCTGAAGCGCGCGGTCCTGTTGGGTCTGATGCGCTATCCGCATGTCCTGTGCCGGTACATGGACGAGATCAGCCGGTTGGACATGGGCGACCGCTATCTCAACGACTGGCGGCATCACCTGCTCGACGCGGCGGTCAACGATCCGCATCTGTCGCGCAAGGATGCGGCAGAGGCGGAAAGCCTGATCGAACAGATCATGGCGACGACCGACGTCCATCCGATCGACGCGCGCGACTATACCCGCGACCTGGCGTTCAGCTTCTTCAGCAAGACCAGTGATCCGGCCATTGCGGTCCGCGATCTGGAAAAGATCATCGAGGTCATGCTGGAGGAAAGCGAGACACGCGCGAACCGCGAACGCGCGGTGCAGGCGTTCCAGACCGACATGACCGAGGATCGCTTCGCCGAGCAGACGCGGTGCCATGCGGCGCATGCGCAATCGCGCGACGAACTCTATCGCTGGCTGGAGGCGGCGCGCGATCTGGCCGAGAAGCAAGCCGGGGAGGCCGCTTGATACAGCACCTCTCCCGCCCCATATCCGGGACATATTGGGCGACCTACGCCCGCACTGGAAAATTACGCATGGCCCCCTCACCCGCTTGCATCACCTGCGAGCGGTGTGACAGAGGCCGGGCACGGAACCCTGAGGGCATTTGATGGCGAAGGCGAATATGGCGGCGGATACGACCGATACCACGGAAACGGGCGATGCGCCGCTGATCGACCTGAACGAGGCGTCGATCAAGAAGCTGATCGCGCGCGCCAAGAAGCGCGGCTACATCACGTACGACCAGCTGAACGAAGCGCTGCCGCAGGACCAGATGTCCTCCGACCAGCTCGAGGATATCATGGCCGCCCTCAACGAGATGGGCGTCAATATCGTCGAGAATGAGGAACAGGGCGAGGACGGCGAGTCCGAGGAAGAGGCCGACGACGCCGAGACCACGGACGGCGACGCCGATGGCGGCCCGCAGCCCGAGGCGAAGAAGAAGGAAACCGTCGATCGCACCGACGATCCGGTCCGCATGTACCTGCGCGAAATGGGCGCGGTCGAGCTGCTCAGCCGCGAGGGCGAGATCGCCATCGCCAAGCGGATCGAGGCGGGTCGCGATACGATGATCCTGGGGCTGTGCGAAAGCCCGATCACCTTCAACGCGATCATCGACTGGTCGACCGCTCTGAACGAAGGCACGATGCAGCTGCGCGAGATCCTCGATCTCGACGCCATGCTGTCCAAGGATGCCGGCCCGGAAAATCTGGGCGAGGAGGACGAGGACGACAATGGCGAGATCAGCGCCAAGAATGCCGGTCCCCAGTTCAAGGAAGAAGAAGAGCCCGAGGAACCCTCGGTCGATGACGAGGATGGCGAGGGCGGCGAACGCCGCGGGCCGCGCGCCGAGGACGAGGAAGAGGACAACACCCTGTCCCTCGCCCAGATGGAGGAGACGCTCAAGCCGCAGGCGCTGGAGAAATTCGCCAACATCACCGCGATCTACAAGAAATTCTCGAAGATCCAGCAGCAGCGCCTGGAGTCCATGGCGCTGGGCGGCGAGCTGTCGTCGGCGGAGGAGCGCAAATACCACAAGCTGCGCGAAGAGCTGACCGCCGAGGTCGAGAGCGTCCAGTTCCACAACGCCAAGATCGAATTCCTGGTCGATCAGCTTTACGCCTATAACCGCCGCCTGACCGCGCTGGGCGGCCAGATGCTGCGCCTGGCCGAGCGGCACAAGGTCAACCGCAAGGACTTCCTCGACCGCTATCTGGGTCACGAGCTGGACGAGAACTGGCTCGATACCGTGCGCGGCGTCGACAAGAAGTGGGGCAACTTCGCCACCAACGAAGCCGCCACCGTCGACCGCATCCGCAGCGAGATCGCCGACATCTCGCAGCAGACCGGCATGGCGCTGACCGAATTCCGCCGCATCGTGAACATGGTGCAGAAGGGCGAGCGCGAGGCGCGTATCGCCAAGAAGGAAATGGTCGAGGCCAATCTGCGTCTCGTCATCTCCATCGCCAAGAAATACACCAATCGCGGCCTGCAATTCCTGGACCTGATCCAGGAGGGCAATATTGGCCTGATGAAGGCCGTCGATAAGTTCGAATATCGCCGTGGTTACAAGTTCTCGACCTACGCCACCTGGTGGATCCGTCAGGCGATCACCCGCTCGATCGCCGATCAGGCGCGGACCATCCGCATCCCGGTCCATATGATCGAGACGATCAACAAGCTGGTCCGTACCAGCCGCCAGTTCCTGCACGAGCAGGGCCGCGAGCCGACCCCGGAAGAGATGGCCGAACGCCTCTCCATGCCGCTGGAGAAGGTCCGCAAGGTGATGAAGATCGCCAAGGAGCCGATCAGCCTCGAAACGCCGATCGGCGACGAAGAGGATTCGCACCTCGGCGACTTCATCGAGGACAAGAACGCGGTCATCCCGGTCGACGCGGCGATCCAGGCGAACCTCAAGGAAACGGTCACCCGCGTCCTCGCCTCGCTGACCCCGCGCGAAGAGCGCGTGCTGCGCATGCGCTTCGGCATCGGCATGAACACCGACCACACGCTGGAAGAGGTCGGCCAGCAATTCTCGGTCACCCGCGAACGCATCCGCCAGATCGAAGCCAAGGCGCTCCGCAAGCTGAAGCATCCCAGCCGCAGCCGCAAGATGCGCAGCTTCCTCGACCAGTAAGGTCGGGTCGCGAGGATCACCAAAGGGGTCGCCGGTCGCAGGATCGGCGGCCTTTTTGCTTTTCAGGGATCGCACGTCAGCCGGGGTTGCGCGGCCGACGGCGATCGGGCCATCCTGCGACCCAGGGGGATATGGGCCATGATGATCGCATTTTTTCTGTCGGCGGCCGCGGTCGTGCAGAGCCCTGCGCCGATAGCGCCAATCAGGCAGGCCTTTGTCGGCGAGGCGACATTCCGCCCGCTATCGCCGACCCATGCGACGGTGACGATCCGCGCGGCCGATGGCGAAAGCGTGGTCGATATCGATTCTATCGACCACGCCCTTGCCGTGCTGGCCGACCGTCGCCTCGCCGCCATCTGGCCACAGCTGCTGACATGGGCTGGCCCCTCGCTTACCGGCTTGCGCGAGGCCTTGGTCGCGGATGCGAGGGCCGTCTTCGCAAAGGGGCGTACCAAGCAGGCGGACAGCGCGATCGCCTCGGTCGTCCGCCCGCGTCTTCGCCCGACCTTCCAATTGGCCGATGCCCTGCTGGCGGCGGGACAGGTCGCGGAGGCGACCCGGTTGATGGAGGACGCCCGCATCGCCGAACCACAACAGGGCAACTCGTTCTGGTCGATCCATTGGGCGGCGATGTCGCAATGGCTGGCCAAGGCCCGGGACGTTCGCGGCGACAGCCAGGGCACGCTGGACGTTCTGGAAGCCGCTATCCCGCCACTGGGGAACGACCGTGCGAAGCTCAACCTTGAGGCCAGCCGGGCATCGGTACTGCTCGACCTGCACCGCCCCGCCGCGGCGCTGGCCGCGATCGATGCGGTCGAGGCGCGCTTCCAGGCCCCCGGCGGCATCTTCTCAGGCGACGTTCGGATCAGGGGCAGCGACCGCCAGTTCGCCTGGATACGCGCCTGTGCGCTTCAGCAACTCGGCCGGACGGCAGAGGCCAAGGCTGCCGCTGCCCCGCTATACCCGATCACCGAGCCGCAGGACCGGCGTGTCCGGATCGGCCCGACCGTTAAGTTGCGCAAGCAACTGGGGCTTTGCACGCGCGACGTCGCCCTCACCGCACAAAGCTATGCCGTGCTGCGCGACGATCCTTATGGCGGAGAGGCACTGGTGGAGCTGCAACCCGCATTCCGGCGCCGGGGGTATGATGCACGCTTCCTGGACGAGGTTCGCGGCCATCCGCTCCTTGCCCCGATCCTCGCCGCACGGCTGAGGGCCTTACCGGGCGACCTGGTGCCTGCGCTGAACGGCTGGGGTGCCATGTCGCCAGCGCCGTGATGCAGGGCTTCGGGCAAATGACATCGGCCGTGGCAGTCGCTAGGATGGGCGCCATGAAGTATGCGTTGCCGTTTCTCGCCCTGCTGATCGCAGCCGCCCCCGCCAACCAGAATGTCCCCCGCCCCGGCACCATCCGGGTGCAGCTCAACACGTCGGAGGGACCGATCGTCGTCGCGCTCGACACGCGCCATGCGCCTGCGACGTCGAAGAACTTCCTCGCCTATGTCGATGACGGCCGGTTCGACGGCACCAGCTTCTACCGCGCGGCACGGGACAAGCGCGACCCGAAAAAGGGCTTCGTACAGGGCGGCATCCGCACCGATGCGCGGCGCATCCTGCCCCCCTTCCCGCTGGAGAAGACGAGCCAGACCGGGATCAAGCATCTCGACGCCACGATCTCGATGGCGCGGGGGACGACGCCGTCCTCGGCGGGCGGCAATTTCTTCATCACCGTCGGGCCGACGCCCGGCATGGACGCGCGACCGGGCTATGACGGCTATGCCGCGTTCGGGCGCGTGGTCGCGGGGATGGACACGGTGAAGAAGATCCTCGCCAAGCCCTCGGGCGGTGGGCAGGACGCGATGAAGGGGCAGATGATCTTCAAACCCGTCACCCTGATCAACGCCAAGCGACTGGACGGTAAGCCGCAGCCGACCAAGGAGCCCAAGATGTGGCTGTACAATTTCGGGGGGTGAGCGCGTCCTCACGCACCCCGTTCCGCCTGAGCGGGGTTGGGCCCGCGCAAAGAAAAAGGGCGGCGGCACCGCGTGGTGCCACCGCCCCTTCCCTGTCGAACCGCTGGACGGTCCGCCGCGCCGATTACTCGGCGGCTGCGGTGCCCTTGGCCGGACGCGGATCGCGACGCTCGGCGATACGCGCCGACTTGCCGGTGCGACCACGCAGGTAATAGAGCTTCGCACGACGCACGGCGCCGCGACGAACCACTTCGATCGAGTCGACGTTCGGCGAGTAGAGCGGGAAGACGCGTTCCACGCCCTCACCGAAGGAGATCTTGCGGACGGTGAACGACGAGCCCATGCCCTTGTTCGAGCGGGCGATGCAGACGCCCTCATAGAACTGGACGCGGGTGCGCTCGCCTTCGACGACCTTCACACCGACCTTCAGCGTGTCGCCGGGGCGGAATTCCGGGATCTTCTTCGTCTCGTTGAACTTGGCGATCTGCTCAGCTTCGATCTGCTGGATCACGTTCATGACACTATTCCTCAATCGTCGCCGCGCGCCAGAGGGCGACCGACCCGAACGCCCTCATGACGTTCCCAAAGGTCCGGCCGCCTTGACCGTGTATCCTCGCAAGCCCTGGCATGACGCCATTTTGCGATTTTCGCATGATCCCCCGATCGCAGCACTTCAGGGATCGTGCGCCCTTCCCACTCAGCAGGTCGGGTATATTGCGGATATTCGAGAAGGCCGCTTTCGAAGCTTTCCTCGACTCCACTGGAAGCCGCGCCCATTACGCCGGGAAGCAGCCGAACGCAAGCGTCGAGCAGCACCAACGCGCCCATCTCGCCGCCCGACAGGATATAGTCGCCGATCGACACCTCTTCGATGCCCCGCGCCTCGAACAGACGTTCGTCGAATCCCTCGAACCGGCCGCACAGCACGGTGACGCCCGGCCCCGCCGCGATTTCGCGGACACGCGGCTGGGTGAGCGGACGCCCGCGCGGCGTCATCGCCAGCACGGGCCGGTCGTCCGCCACCGAATCCACCGCCGCCGCCAGCACATCGGCGCGCAACACCATACCGGCGCCGCCCCCCGCCGGGGTATCGTCGACCGAACGATGCTTGTCGGTCGCGAAGTCGCGGATCTGGACCGTCTCCAGCGCCCAGCGATCCTCGCGCAGCGCCCGCCCCGCCAGCGAATGGCCCAGCGGACCGGGAAACATCTCGGGATAGAGCGTCAATATCGTCGCGCGAAAGGTCACAGCGTCCAGTTCTCGATAGTCAGGCCGGGGATGTCGGCGAAGTCGGCTTCGTTGTCGGTGATGACGGTACTGCCCAGGCTGAGGGCATGGGCACCGAGCAGCCGGTCGAACCGTCCCCGTCGAAACGGAAGGGTCGCATAGCAGCGCGCCGCCGCTTCGTCGAACGGCAGGATCGGCATCTGCGTCGTCAATTGCTCCAGTTGCCGTTCCCTCGGCGGCTTGCCGTGACGAACACCCAGCGCCAATTCGGCGAAAACGATGCTGGACAATCCGATCTCTCCCACGGGTGTCGCCGCAACACGTTCCAGCAGTGCCGGATATTCCCCGGCAAACAGGAAAATGCAGCAATTGGTGTCGATCAGGTAGCGCACTGTTTTAGGCGTCCTTATCGTTCAGCAGGTGCCAGGGCCGCTCGGGATCGTCGAACTCGCGTTCTTCCCGTTCGATCGGCTTCAGCCACGGCATAGAGCCTGCGATGCCGGTCAGATCGATCGTCTTCGGCGGCGTCTGAACCGGCTCGAACACATAACGCCCCTGCTCTTCGCGCAGCGCCATCTCCGTCCCCTCCGTCAACCCCAGCGCGGCGGGCAGGCGTAGCGCCAACGAATTGCCCGAGCGGAAGACCTTCGCCTGATAATCCTTGCCCATAAAGCCTCCGTATATACATCGCGTATATACACCATGCGATACGCGACGCCAAGGAACGTTGCGCCGATTGAGGCTTTGCCCCCGCCATGGACGATTGCATCATCATCGGGGCGGGCCCCGCCGGGCTGACGGCCGCGATCTATCTGGCGCGCTATCACCTGCGCATCCATATGTTCGACAGCGGATCGAGCCGGGCCGCGATGATTCCCTGCACGCACAATCATGCCGGTTTCCCGGACGGGATCAGCGGCAAGGCCCTGTTGTCACGTATGCACGATCAGGCGCGTCGTTACGGCACGCATTGCACGCCGCACCGCGTCTCGGCGATCCACCCCGAAAATGATCACTTCCGCGTCGTTACCGATGAGGCCGAGTATCGCACCCGAACCGTCCTGCTCGCCACGGGCGTGGTCAATCACCGCCCCCGCAAGCTCCTGCCCGAGGTGCACGACCCGGCGCTGGAGCGTGGGCTGATCCGCTATTGCCCGGTCTGTGACGGCTATGAGGTCACCGACAAGCGTGTCGGCGTCATCGGCACCAGCGACCATGGCATGCGCGAGGCACTGTTCCTGCGCGGCTTTACCCGCGACGTGACGCTGATCGCGCCCGATGCCGCGCATGACCTCGACCCGGCATGTGCCAAAGCGCTGGACGAAGCTGGCGTGGCACGCGTGGACGGCCCCTGCGGCGGCTGGGCGATCGAAAGCGAGCAAATCGCGCTCGACACGGCGAACGGGCGGATGCGCTTCGACAGCGTCTATCCGGCGATGGGCTCGCGTATCCGGTCGGAACTGGCGGTATCGGCGGGTGCGAAGGCGGACCCGAGCGGCTGCCTGGAGGTCGACGACCATCAACGGACGTCGGTGCCCGGCCTGTTCGCGGCAGGGGATGTGGTGAAGGGGCTGGATCAGATCAGCCACGCCATGGGCGAGGCCGGGGTTGCGGCCACGACGATCCGTAACCTGCTGAACGAGCAATCGCCGATCAGGCGATAAAGGCGCGTTCCACGATCAGGCGGTCCCGATCCCATTCGGGCACGGCCTGCGCGTTCATCGGCACCATGAAGCGGCGGCCATCGGGACGTTCGATCTCGAGCACGTCGCCCGCGCCGAAATTCTCGATCAGCGCGACTTGGCCCAGTTCCTCGCCATCGCTGGCGATCGCAGACAGGCCGATAATGTCGGCATGATAATATTCGCCCTCCTCCAGCGGAGGCAGGGCGGAGCGCGGCACCGTCAGTTCCGTGCCGCGAAGCGCCTCGGCGGCGTTGCGGTCGGTGACCTCGGCGAAGCGTGCAATGACGCCGTTCGAACCGTCACGCGCCGACTTGAGCGTCAGCGCGCCGTCATTGAACGAGCGATAGTCCGACAGGTCGTCGGCAAAGACCTTGAGCCGAACCTCGCCCGTAATGCCATGCGCGCCGATGATGACGGCCAGCGTGACGCGCGGCTCACCCGTTGGGCGAGTTGCCGTCCCCGTTGGGGGCGTCGTCTCCGCCTTCGGCGGGGTCTGGCGCGGAGACGCCTTGGTTGGTCGCGTCGTCATGATCGTCGGGTGCGGTCCGGGGATCGGGTTCGGTCGGCGGGGTCATGCGCATATCTCCTGAAGCCATGAGGCCTCAAGAAACGCATGACCCCGTATCCGGTGCCTTGCCCTGCCCCGATCGCGATCGACCGAGGCAGTGCAAAGCCCAAAGCCATTAGGCCTCGGCGGTCTCTTCGGCCGGAGCGTTGGCGGCTTCCTGAGCGGCCTTCAGCTTCTCGGCACGCTCTTCGGCGCGCTCGGTGGCCTTTTCGCCCGGCTTCGCCTTGTTCGGGTTGTTGCGAGCGGCGCGCTCACGAACGCCGGCGGCGTCGAGGAAGCGGGCGACGCGATCGGTCGGCTGCGCGCCATTGGCGAGCCAGTGCTTCGCGCGCTCGGCGTCGAGCTGCACGCGCTGGTCATTGTCCTTGGCGAGGAGCGGGTTGTAGTTGCCGATCTTCTCGATGAACTTGCCGTCGCGCGGCGCACGGGCGTCGGCCACCACGATGCGGTAGTAAGGGCGCTTCTTGGAGCCACCACGCGACAGACGAATGCTGAGAGCCATTGTATAGTCCTTGGAGTTAAACGTTCAAAATTACCGGCCATTCCGTCCGGCGCGGGGGTTATTTCTTCTTCAGAAGATTTTCGAAGCCGGGGGGCAGTTTCGGCATGCCCTCGGGCAGCTTGCCGCCGCCCGCACCCATGCCGCCGATGCCCGGCAGGCCGCCACCGCCGCCCGCCTTGTTGAGCATCTCGCCCATCTGCGGACCGCCCAGCGCATTGCCCAGGCCGCCGAGGCCGCCCTTGCCGAGCATCGACATCATGCCCTTGATGCCGCCCATCTTCTTGATCTTCTTCATCGCCGTGGCCATTTCCTGATGCATCTTCAGGAGCTTGTTCACGTCCTGCACCGTGGTGCCGGAACCCTTGGCGATGCGGATCTTGCGCTTGGCGTTGACCAGCTCGGGCTTGGCCCGCTCCTTGACCGTCATCGAGGTGATGATTGCGTCCATGCGGAGCAGGATCTTGTCGCCACCGGCATCGTTCAGCGCGTTCTGCGCCTTCTTCATGCCCGGCATCATGCCCGCCAGCGCACCCAGCCCGCCCATGCGGCGCATCTGGGCCAGCTGGCCGCGCAGGTCGTTCAGATCGAACTGACCCTTGGCCATCTTCATGGCCATGCGCTCGGCATCTTCCTGCTGGATCGTCTCGGCGGCACGCTCGACCAGCGACACGACGTCGCCCATGCCGAGGATGCGGCCCGCGACACGCTCCGGATGGAAGGCCTCCAGCGCGTCCATCTTTTCGCCGACACCGGCGAACTTGATGGGCTTGCCGGTGACGGCGCGCATCGACAGCGCCGCACCACCGCGTGCATCGCCGTCCATACGGGTCAGCACCACGCCGGTCAGCGGCACCTGCTCCGAGAAGCTGGTCGCGACGTTCACCGCGTCCTGGCCGGTCAGCGAGTCGACGACGAGCAGGATTTCCTGCGGCTGGGCGATTTCCGCCACCGCCTTCATCTCGTCCATCAGCGCCTGGTCGACGTGCAGACGACCGGCGGTGTCGAGCATCAGCACGTCATAGCCCTGCAGCTTGGCGGCCTGGAGCGCGCGGCGCGCGATCTCGACCGGCTGCTGACCGGCGATGATCGGCAGGGTCGACACCTCGACCTGCGTGCCGAGCGTCGCCAGCTGCTCCTGCGCGGCGGGGCGATTGACGTCGAGCGACGCCATCAGCACCTTCTTGCGATCACGGCCCATCGCCCCGCTCGACAGGCGGCGGGCGATCTTGGCGGTGGTCGTGGTCTTGCCCGAGCCCTGGAGGCCGACCATCATCACGACGGCGGGTGGCGTGACGTCGAGCAGCAGCTCGCTGGCATCGGCACCCAGCATCGCGACCAGCGCGTCATGGACGATCTTGACCACCTGCTGACCCGGCGTGATCGAACGCAGGACGTTCTGGCCGATCGCCTGTTCGGTCACCTTGTCGACGAAGTCGCGCGCGACGGGCAGCGCGACGTCGGCTTCCAGCAGGGCCACTCGCACTTCGCGCATCGCGGTGCGGACATCCGCCTCGGTCAGCGCGCCACGGCCGCGAAGGCGGTCGAATACGCCGCCAAGCCGATCGCTCAAGCTGTCGAACATCGCCTCACCTCGTCAAACCCGAGCCGGAGAGTCCGGCCCAAAAACCTGTGTCGCACCGCCAAACGCAAAAGCGCCGGCGGGCGAAACCTCGCCGGCCAGCGTGCACCCTTGGGCGCTTCACTTTCACATTCCGAAACGGAACTTGGGTGCGCTCTTATGAGAAAACGACGACGGGTGCAAGTCGCACGCAACCAGCCCCGATCCGGCGCACGCGTTAACCTATTGTACACTCCTGACATGCGACCGCTATGCCATGTCCGGGTCGCGCCAGCCTGTTGCCAATATCCCTGCTTCTGCGGGCCTTACCGGCGCGGCGGTGGCGATGGGCATCATGTTGATCGCCGTGGCGATTATCCTGATCCAGCTGGGCCTGACCCTTCCCGCGAAACTTTTGCTGTCTGCGACGGCCGTCGCCGCCGTTCTGGTCCATTGGTGTCTTCCGGCGTCTTCGGCCCGCTCGCCCGATGTCGAGCAGATCGATCCGCTGACCGGGCTGACCAATCGCCGCTATTTCCACGATGTCGGGCAGGCGATGATCGAGAATGTGCAGCGCCGCCAGCGCGGCGTTGCGCTGATGCTCGTCGATATCGATCGGTTCCGCGCCATTGCCGGATCGCTGGGCCATGAAGCGGGGGACCTGCTGCTCCGCCATGTCGCCAAGACGATCCGCGACGAAGCGCCGTCCGAGGCGATCGTCGCGCGGTTTGAGAGCGATTGCTTCGGCTGCCTCATCCCCTTCGACCCGCGCGGCCGTGACCGGATCGAGCGGCTCGCCGAACGGCTGGCGGTGCGACTCGGCCAGCCCGTGAAGCTGGTCGACCAGGAACTGACGCCGCGCGCCGCCATCGCGCTGACCCGGATCGACGACGGCGCCGCGACGGTCGACCGGCTGGTCCGCCAGGCCGATCTGGCGCTGATCGCCGCCAAGGCGCGCAGCGACGGCAAGCCGCTCTGGTTCGCCCCCGCGATGGAAGAGGCGATGGCCGAGCGTAACGCCATCATCACCGACCTGCGCGCCGCCCTGGCGAATGGCGATATCCAGCCCCGGTTCGAGGCGCAGGTCGATCTGGGCACCGCGCGCCTGACCGGGTTCGAGGTGTCGGGCTATTGGGATCACCCCAGCCTGGGCCCGATGACCGCCGAACGCTTCATGCCCGTCGCCGAAGCCTGCGGCCTGTCGGGCGAGGTCTCCTTGTCGCTGATGCGGCAGGCGATGGCCGCCGCGCGCGACTGGGACCCGTCGATCACCCTGTCGATCCCGCTTGCCGCTTCGCAGTTCCAGGATGCCTGGCTGGCGCAGAAGGTCATCAAGACGCTGACCGAGTGTGGTTTTCCCGCGCACCGGCTGGAGATCGAGATTACCGAGAATGCGTTGTTCGCCAATCTGGCGCTGGCGCAGTCGATCGTCATCAGCCTGAAGAACCAGGGCATCGCCCTGGCGCTCGATGCGTTCGGGCGCGGTTATTCCAGCCTGGCGCATTTGCGCGCCCTGCCCTTCGACCGGGTTCGGATCGATCCGAACTTCATCCGCAACATGGCGGCCGACCCGGATTGCTGCGCCATCGTCACCGCGATCGTCCATCTGGGCGACAGCCTGCACCTGCCGATCGCCGCCAAGGGCGTACGCGACCTGGATATCGAGATGCGGCTGCGCGACATCGGCTGCTCGCATGGACAGGGCTCGCTCTATGGTCCGCCGCTCGATCTGGCGCAGGTGCGTCAGATGCTGGCGGAAAAGCGGCTGCTCGCGGGCATTTCGCCCTCCTCATTCACCATCCCGCGTCTGGCTGGCTGAGATAGTCGCGTTCCGCCTCGGTCGAGGCCCGGCCCAGCGCCGCATTGCGGCTGGGATAATGCCCGTAAAGCCGGATGACGTCGCGATGGTCGCGGGCGAAGGAGAGGTTATCCGCACGTCCCAGTTCGGTGAATTTCGCAACGCTCAAATCCTG
Organism: Sphingomonas sp. Xoc002; assembly: GCF_050408055.1. Taxonomy (NCBI): domain Bacteria; kingdom Pseudomonadati; phylum Pseudomonadota; class Alphaproteobacteria; order Sphingomonadales; family Sphingomonadaceae; genus Sphingomonas; species Sphingomonas sp. Xoc002. The sequence goes on from NZ_CP191175.1 coordinate 2,581,128, forward strand.
CATCGCGCGCGACTCGGCATGCATCAGCGGCATATAGACAAAGGCCAGCCGTTCGGGCGGATAGCGATCCTCCCATCCCGCATCGATCGCGCCCAGGCATAATTCCAGCGCCAGCGGATCGGCGGCATAGGCCTGCGCCGATCCCCGATGCAGGTTGCGCGAAAACTGGTCGAGCAGCAGGATCGCCGCCAGCAGCGTGTCGGGATCGTCCCGCCAGCCGATCGCCTCGGTCGCCAGCACCTGATCGCGCAGCACACCGAACCGCTCGGCGATCTCGCGGTCGAGCGCCTCGTCCCTGGCAAAATGCTTTTCGGGTGGCAGGGCGAACCAGAAGTCGATTATGTCCCGCGCCTCCGCGTGGACACGTCGTTCATCCATCCCTAGATCAGCAGCCATGTCGTCCCCATCCGGGCCCGAGATCATCAGTCTGGGCTGCCGCCTCAACATCGCCGAGAGCGAAACGATCCGCGCGCTGGCCGCCGGGCGGGAGGACTTGGTCGTCGTCAACAGCTGTGCCGTGACCAACGAGGCAGTCAAGCAGACCCGCGTCGCCATCCGCCGCGCGGCCAAGGCGCGGCCCGATGCGCAGATCGTCGTGACGGGATGCGCCGCGCAGATCGATCCGGCCAGCTTCGCCGCCATGCCCGAGGTCGCGCGCGTGCTGGGCAATGTCGACAAGCTGCGTCCCGAAAGCTGGGCCTCGGCCGAGCCGATGCTGGTCACCGATATGTCGCGCGTGGTCGAGACCGCGCCGCATCTGATGTCGGCCTTTGCGGGCCATGCACGAGCGTTCGTCGAGGTCCAGAATGGCTGCGACCACGCTTGCACCTTCTGCATCATCCCGACCGGGCGCGGCCCCAGCCGTTCGGTGCCCGCCGGGCTGGTGATCGATCGCATCGCGCGCGCGGTCGAACTGGGGCATCGGGAGGTCGTACTCACCGGCGTCGACCTGACCAGCTACGGGCATGACCTGCCGGGCCAGCCGAGTTTGGGCCTGCTGGTCGAGCGGATCCTGACCCATGTCCCCACCCTCCCCCGGCTGCGGCTGTCGTCGCTCGACTCGATCGAGATCGACGATCGTTTGTTCGAACTGGTGACGGGCGAGGCGCGGGTGATGCCGCATCTGCATCTGTCGCTCCAGGCGGGCAACGATCTGATCCTCAAGCGGATGAAGCGCCGCCACAGCCGCGCCCAGTCGGTCGCCATCGTCGAGCGGCTGCTGACCGCGCGGCCCGAGATCGCGATCGGTGCGGATCTGATCGCGGGCTTCCCGACCGAGGACGAGGCAATGGCGGCGGACACGCTGGCGCTGATCGACGACGCCCATATCGTCCACGCGCATATCTTTCCCTATTCGGCGCGCGACGGCACGCCGGCCGCCCGCATGCCGCAGGTGCCGCACCCCCTCCGTCGCGAACGCGCCGCCCGCCTGCGCGAGGCTGCCGCGCGTCGCCGCCGCGGCTGGCTGGCCACGCAGATCGGTGCGACCCGCGACGTGCTGGTCGAGCGCCCCGGCACGCGCGGCCACGCGCCGGACTTCGCCGACATTCATTTTTCCCCCGCCGCCGAACCGGGCAGCATCGCCCGCGTTCGGGTCACGGCGGCGACCGAAACCCATCTGATCGGACAATTGGCATGAGTTCTTCCTCCTCCTGGCACGACAAGCTGCTCGGCGGTTTCCGTCGCACCTCGGACCGGCTGGTCGGCAATCTGGCGGGCCTGGGCACCGCGCGGCTCGACGAGGGCACGCTGGACGAGATCGAGGAAGCGCTGATCGCCTCCGACCTCGGCCCCGAGACGGCAGGCCATATCCGCACCCGACTGGCCGAGGGCAGCTTCGAGCGGAACATGGAGGATCTGGGCATCCGCCTGGTCGTCGCCGAGGAAGTCGAGAAGGCGTTGGCCAAGGTCGCCACTCCACTGGAGATCGACGCTTTTCCCCGGCCGCAGGTGATCCTGGTCATCGGCGTCAACGGGTCGGGCAAGACGACGACCATCGCCAAGCTGGCGCATCTGTTCATGGAGCAGGATTACGGCGTGATGCTGGCGGCGGGCGACACCTTCCGCGCCGCCGCCATCGGCCAGCTCGCCACCTGGGCCGAGCGGGTCGGCGTGCCGATCGTCTCGGGCAAGGAAGGCGGCGACGCCGCGGGCATCGTCTATGAGGCGGTGAAGCAGGCGACCGCGACCGGCATCGACGTGCTGATCGTCGACACCGCCGGGCGCCTCCAGAACAAGCGCGAGCTGATGGACGAACTGTCCAAAATCCGCCGCGTGCTCGGCCGTCTGAATCCCGAGGCGCCGCATGACATATTGCTGGTGCTGGATGCCACCACCGGCCAGAACGCGCTCAACCAGATCGAGGTGTTCAAGGACGTGGCGGGTGTCACCGGCCTCGTCATGACCAAGCTGGACGGCACCGCGCGCGGCGGCGTGCTGGTCGCGGCGGCGGAGAAATACGGCCTGCCCATCCACGCCATCGGCGTCGGCGAGGGCATGACCGACCTGCGCCCCTTCGACGCCAACGAAGTCAGCCGGATCATCGCGGGCATCGAAGGCGGCCGCAAGTGAGCGCGCCTCAGAAGGAGGCCAGCGCAGGGTTGAAGGCGGGCATCGAGTACGGCCCGCTGATCTTGTTCTTCGCGGTCAATTTCCTGGCGCCGATCGGCCCGCTGACCCGCGTGCTGGTCGCGACCGGTGTTTTCATGGCGGCGACCGTCGTGGCGATGATCGTCAGCAAGATGAAGCTCGGCCGCATCTCGCCGATGCTGTGGCTGTCGGGCGTGCTGGTCGTCGTGTTCGGTGGCCTGACCCTGTATTTCCACGACGAGCGCTTCATCAAGATGAAGCCGACCATCGTCTATGCGATGTTCTCCGCGCTGCTGTTCTTCGGGCTGGCGACCGGGCGACCACTGATCCAGATGGTGCTGGGCAATGTCTATCCGGGACTGACCGAGCTGGGCTGGCGCAAGCTGACCCGCAACTGGGCCTGTTTCTTCGCCTTCATGGCGGTGCTGAACGAAGCGGTATGGCGCAATTCGACCTGGGATTTCTGGGTCGGCTTCAAGCTGTGGGGCGCGATGCCGCTGACCATCGCCTTTGCGATCGCGAATATTCCGATGCTGTTGCGGCATGGGTTGAATGCCGAAGGCGCGAAGGTCGACGAACCACCGGTGGAGTGACGATCCTCCCCGGCACGGGGAGGGGGACCATGCGAAGCATGGTGGAGGGGGCGTGCGTCGAAGGACGACCTATGGGGAAGCCCCCCTCCGTCAGCGCTTCGCGCTGCCACCTCCCCGTGCCGGGGAGGATCATGAAAAAGGGCGGCCCCAGCGGAGCCGCCCTTCCCTCATCCGAAACGGATCGCCAATTTACGCGACCGCCGCCTCGTACCGGCGACCGGCCTCGTCCCAGTTCACGACGTCCCACCAGGCTTTCAGATAGCCCGGACGGTCGTTCATGTAGGTCAGGTAATAGGCGTGCTCCCACACGTCGTTACCCAGGATCGGCGTGCCCTTGTCGGCGACGACGTCCATCAGGGGGTTGTCCTGGTTCGGGGTCGAGGTGACCTTCAGCTTGCCCTCGGCATCCGCGATCACCCAGGCCCAGCCCGAACCGAACTGGCCCGCGCCCTTGGTGTTGAACTCGTCCTTCAGCTTGTCGAGACCGCCGAACGCCTCGATCGCCTCGGCCAGCTTGCCCGAGGGCTGGGTCGTGCCGGGCTTGGTCATGATCTTCCAGAAGAAATCATGGTTCCAGAAACCTCCGCCATTGTTGCGGACGGCGGCAGGGGCCGACGAGATGTTCGCCAGGATGTCCTCGATCGACTTGCCCTGAAGCGACGTGTCGGCCTCGACCGCCTCGTTCAGCTTGTTGGTGTAGGCGGCATGATGCTTGTCATGGTGGAAGGTCATCGTCTCCTTGGAGATGACCGGCTCCAGCGTGTCATAGTCGTACGGAAGGGGCGGCAGTTCGAAAGCCATCGTGATTGCTCCTTTGGGGTTTGCCTGTGGCAACGCCGGGCGCCTCAAATGGCTCCCCGAACGCGGTTACGCAACCGTTCCGATCAGATCGTGACGACGAAGCGCATGGCGAAGCTGGTCATAGGACAGGCCCAGCGCCTCGGCCGTGGTCCGCTGGTTAAAGCGATTGTCCGCCAGCGCCTTGGTCAGCAATTCCCGCTCGAACCGGGCGACGCGCGACTTGAAGTCGGATGGGCCGACGTCGCAGGCCGCCACCTCGTCGCCGTCGCTCACCGGCTCGGCGGAGGCGTGCGCACTCCCCTGCTCGCTCCGCGCGGCGGCGGGCGACTGACCCTGCGGGCGATAGGGCGACCGAAACGGATCGATCTCGATCGCATCGACCGGCCCCTCGCGGTCCCAGCGATAGACGGCACGCTCCACCACGTTGCGCAGTTCGCGGACATTACCGGGCCAGCGATGCTCCATCAGCGCATCCGTCGCCGCCGCCCCGAAACCGGGCCACTCGTTCCAGCCGATCTCGGCCGCCATGCGCCGCCCGAAATGATTGGCCAGCACCATGATATCGCTCTTGCGCGCGCGAAGCGGCGGCAGCGTGACCACCTCGAAGCACAGCCGGTCGAGCAGATCGGCGCGAAACTGATGCGCGGCGACCTTGTCGGGCAAATGCTCGTTGGTCGCCGCCACGATACGCACATCGACCCGCAGCGGCCGTGACGATCCGATCCGCGTGACCTCGCCATATTCCACCGCGCGCAGCAGCCGGTCCTGCGCCGCCATCGACAACGTGCCCAGTTCGTCGAGGAACAGGGTGCCCCCGCTCGCCTCCTCGAACCGGCCCGCCCGCGCCTTGGTCGCGCCGGTGAAGGCGCCCGCCTCATGGCCGAACAGCTCGGCCTCGATTAGCGTCTCCGGCAACGCGGCGCAGTTCATGATGACCAAAGGCTGGTCCCAGCGTCCGCTCAGGCGATGGAGGCGCTCGGCGACCAGTTCCTTGCCGGTCCCGCGCTCACCGATGACCAGCACGGGACGATCGAGCGCGGCGGCGCGGCTGGCCCGTTCCAGCGCGTCCAGAAAGGCCCCCGATTGGCCGATGACCTGACTCGTTCGCTCCATTCCCAACAGGTGGCGGATTTTCCCAACGCTTGGCAAGAGTGCAATCGTTGTTTCTCCGCAACTATTACAAAAACCCTTGGATTTCCGCCATTTTTGAAACTGGCACGCCTCCTGCAATGCAACTGGCATCCCGCCGACGAGCGGACCGAAACAAAAGAATTCAGGGAGTTTCCACCATGTTCGCCACCACCTTCAGCCGCCAGATCGCCGCCATCGCCTGCACCGTCGTGATGAGCGCCACCTGCCTGATGGGCGCCCTCGCCCCCGCGCATGTCGCCACCGGCACGACCCCGGTTGCGGCGATCGAGGCACCGACCGCATAATCCCCGAATAGCCGCCATCAAGGAGTATCCGATGGGCATTTTCTCCCGCACCCGCGACATCGTCGCCGCCAATTTCGCCGACCTGCTGGACAAGGCGGAAGACCCCGCGAAGATGATCCGCATGATCATCCTCGAAATGGAGGAGACGCTTGTCGAGGTGCGCGCCTCGGCCGCCCGCACGATCGCCGACCAGAAGGAAATCCGCCGCCACATCATGAAGCTGGACCAGCTTCAGGACAGCTGGACCGAAAAGGCCGAGCTGGCGCTGTCGAAGGATCGCGAGGACCTGGCCAAGGCCGCGCTGATCGAGCGTCAGAAGGCGGCCGACATGGCCGACCAGCTGAAGGCCGAAGTCCAGGTGCTCGACGATGCGCTGCGCGCGTCGGAAGAGGACATCGCCAAGCTGCAGAACAAGCTGCGCGAGGCGCGGACCAAGCAGAATGCGGTCCAGACCCGTCTGGAAAGCGCCAACAACCGCTATCGCCTGCGCGAGATGTGGAACGGCCCGAAGACGCACGACGCGTTCAGCCGCTTCGACATTCTGGAGCGCAAGGTGGACGAGGCCGAGGGCCGCGCGGAAGCGCTGGGCCTGGGGGCGAACCCGAAGACGCTCGAGGACGAGATCGCCGAATTGCGCGCCTCGGACCGGGTCGACGCCGAACTCGCCGCGCTCAAGGCGCGCCTGAACAAGGGGGAGTGAGATGGAGGATATCGTCACCCCCGGCATCGCGATCACCACGATCTTTATCGCGCTGCCCTGGCTGATCCTGCACTATATGACGAAGTGGAAGCAGGCGCCCAAGATCACCCATGAGGACGAGCAGCTGCTCGACGAGCTTCACCTGCTCGCGCGGCGCCTGGAGGACCGGGTGAACACCGTCGAACGGATCGTCGCCGCCGACAATCCCAACTTCAAACCCGGTCTTCAGTCCGAATGGCGCCCCGAACCGCGCCTGGGCCAGACCGAATACAACCTCGATCGAAGGAATTGAGATGACCGCCAGCCGCACCAATTTCTACCTCGACAAGCAGAATGCCAAGTTCAAGGGCGTCTGCTCCGGGATCGCCGACTATACCGGCGTCGATGTGATGTGGGTCCGCGTCGCCGCGGTCCTGCTCACCCTGACCGGGGTCGGCATGCCCTGGGTCCCGCTCGCCTATATGCTGATCGCCTGGATGGCGACGGCCAAGCCGATCGGCCTCTACCAGTCGGACGAGGATGCCAAGTTCTGGCAGGGCGTGCGCAGCAATCCGCGCCGCTCGACCGCCGAGGTCCGCTCGAAGTTCCGCGATCTCGACCGGCGCCTGGCCGATATCGAACTGCACTACACCAGCCGCAATCGCCAGCTCGCCGACGAGATCGACAGCCTGCGCTGAGACCGCGCTGACACATCAACTATCCTATGGGAGTATGGATTATGGCTTGGGGAGGACCGGGTTTCGTCCTAGCGATCATCGCAATGTCGACGATCGGTTGGGTCGTCACCACCTGGATCCGTGCGAAGCACGGCTACAGCCTGGAAAATGACTGGGGCGGGATGACGCACAAGAGCGACATCGCCGATGGCCGCAAGGTCGAACTGCTGACCGCCGAGAACCACAAGCTGGTCGGCCAGGTCTCTCGACTGGAAGAGCGGATCGCGGTGCTGGAGCGCATCGCCACCGACCCCGCCGAGCGGACCGCGCGCGAAATCGACGCGCTGCGCGATCGCTGAGGGAGGGGAATGATGAACAACATCGCTCTTCTGATCCCCGTCATGGGCATCAGCTGCGGCCTGGTCGCCATCATCGGCGGCGTCTTTGTCCGGCCCTGGTTCAAGTATCGCGAAAAGCAGCTGGCCACCGAAGCCTCGATGGTCGCGGAAAAGGCGGCGCAATATGCCGCCCAGACCGAACGGCTCGAGCAGCGGGTCCGGGTGCTGGAGCGGATCATCACCGATCGCGGCCTGGCCCTGAGCGACGAGATCGACGGCCTGCGCGTACCCGGCGAAACGCCCGTCCGCATCGAACACTGACATAAGTATCCAGAGGGGAGTTACCGCTATGTCCGGCGGACAGTTCATGACCGTTTTGATCGTCGCGATCGTCATGGTCGCCAGCATCTTCAAGGCCAAGCATCGCCGTTCGCCCGGCCTCGATATGGTCGAGCATCTGCGCGGCGAAGGGAACCGCGACACCCAGGCGCTGCGTGCCGAGGTGCAGCAGCTCAAGGAGCGTATCCAGGTCCTGGAGCGCGTCATCACCGACGAACGCAAGAGCATCGATCTCGACCGCGAGATCGAGCGGCTGCGCGACCGTTAAGCCACCATTGATACGGACAGGGAGCCCGGATCATGACCGACACCAATCTCTACATCGTGATCGCGACCGCCGGCCTGGCCGGCCTGGCGATGATCGTCACCGCAGGCCTTGCGGGCTGGCGCGGCTGGTTGCAGCTCAAGAACCGCGAATTCGAGCGTAGCCACGACAATCCCTACCCGCCCGCCGCTTCGGCCGCGTCGCGGATCGAGATGGCGGACCTGAAGGAGCGTATCCGCAAGCTCGAAGCCATTGCCGCCGGGGTCGATCTCTGACCATGGCGCGGTTCGCGGCCCTCGGTCGATGGACGACCCGGATCGCCTGTGGCGGCGCGGTCGTCGTCGCCGGGGTGCTCCATGTCCCCGCCGCGCTCGCCTTTCCCTATCGCGCCGATTTCGGGCGGACGACGGTCCTGTCCGAACAGCCGATCGACACGGCCGCGATGGGACAGGTCCTCGCCCGTGCCGACGGATTGCTGGCGGCAAGCCCGCTCTATCGACCGGGGCTGTCGCGGCAGGTGGTGCTGACCGATGGGGGCTGGCGCTGGGACATTTTGTCGATCGGAGCACGGGGATCGATCGCGTTCCGGCGGCCCTTCGCCCAGGCGCTGATCTTCAACCGCCATTCGGTGGCGGCGGACCGGGTGACGAACGGCGCGCCGCTGGGCGGCGTGCGCACCCTGTCGGGCACCATCGCGCACGAAATGACCCACCGGCTGGTCGCCGACCATATCGGCGAATGGGCAGCCCTTCGCCTTCCCGCCTGGAAGCGCGAGGGCTATCCGGATTATGTCGCGCGGGAAACCAGCATCCGGCCGCAGGACGAGGCGCTGATCCGAGCGCGCGATCCGCATGCGCGGGTGCTGACCTATTATGAGGGGCGTCGCCGCGTGACGGCCGAACTGGCGCGCAACGGCGGATCGGTGGACGCCCTGCTCCGGGACTGAGTACTCGGGGACTGAACAGTTGTCGCGAAGCGCCGTTCGCGGTAGCGCGAGCGCCATGTCCGATCTTGCCGAAATCCGTGACGAATATGAGTTTCTCGACGCCGACGATCGCTATCGCCTGCTGATCGATCTCGGCCGCGCGCTGGAGCCGATGCCCGAGGCGCTGAAGACCGATGCGACGCTGGTGCGGGGATGTTCGGCTTCGGTCTGGGTCTATCCGACCAAGGGTGATGCGGAAGGGCTGCACTTTCTCGCGGACTCGAACGCGGCGATCACCAAGGGGATCATCGCACTGGTGCTGAAGACGGTGCAGGACAAGACCCCTGCGGAAATCCTGGCGACCGATATCGAGGGCGAGTTGGCGCCATTCGATTTGCGGAACCAGTTGAGCTCGAACCGGACGCAGGGGATCCCGAACATGATCGCGCTGATCCGGGAGACGGCGGGGCGGTATTGAGGTTCTGGGTGCAGGCTCGGTGAGACCCCGTTGCCCTCCCCCATCCCCTCCCGCTTGCGGGAGGGGCGTGCTTCTTGGCTGGCCCGAACCTACTTCAAAAACGTCTGCCCCATCCCTGACGGTCAACAAAGAGAATTGCCCGCGCCTCTAGCCGCTCCCCTCCCGCAGGCGAGTTTCAGGTAAACGATGCGGGGCATCGTTTACCTGAAACTGGGATGGGGGAGGGCCAAGGGGTCTCACCGAGACCGCCTCCGAAAATCACCCCCGCCCTAACCGCGCCGCGATCGCCTCGACATCCTCGTCCGGCGTCACCACCAGCCATTCCCCCGGCCGACGCCCATCCACCAGCGTCACCGCATTCTTCGGGCACAGGCCTAGGCACTTGGTCTCGACCACCCCGACCGATGCCTTGCGCCCCTTGCCGAAAATCCGCTTGAGCGCCTTGGCCAGCGACGTCTTGCCCTTCGGCCCGAACCCGCCACCGACCTTTTTCGAGCATTTGCCACAAACCAGAACCGTCGCTTCCCAGTCCGCCTTGGCGCGACGGATCATTCGGGCTTCCAACTGCGCCGCTCCTCGGCGGCGCGCAGGACCTCATAAGCTGCCTGCACCTGCTGGAACTTGGTCGCAGCTTCCGGATCATTGGGGCGGATATCGGGGTGGTTCGCCTTGGCGAGACCACGCCAGGTCGCGCGGATCAGGTCGAACTCGGCATCCGGCTCCAGCCCCAGCGCATCCAGCGCACGCATCTCGTCGCGCGATCGGCTGCCGTCGCCCGGCCCGGCCCAGGCCTGGTGCTTGGACTGGGCATAGCCTGCGCTCGTCTGCCGTTCCGAGGCTTCGCGCGCGGCGGCTTCCTCGGCACTGAGGCCCTGAAAATAGTCCCAGCCGCGATTATACTCGGCGGCATGCGCCTCGCAGAAATACCAGCGGTCGGGGCTGTTGGGGGACTTGGGGGCGGGGCAATTGCCTGGTTGGTCGCAACCATGCCGGTCACAGATACGCACCGGCTTGGCCTCCCGCGACGCGCCATAGCTGCGCCAGCGGGGGAAGCCCCAGTCGTTGGATCGGGTAGAAGAACGCGCCACGTCGGCCGATTTAGGCGACTTGCGCGCCGGTGCAAGCGTCGACGCCGCGCTTTGCGGGACAGAGCCTTCAAATGCCCGCTGAATCGCTTGACCGACAATGGTTCCCTCGGTCATGAATTATCCGTCATCATATATTCATGTCCGTACCGGGCATATGCGGACGCCCAGTTTTGACAGGAGCCAGCGTGGCCCAAAGTCGTTCCTTCCTGGCCACCGCAAGAGCGGACATACCGGCCTCCATCGTGGTGGCGCTGGTCGCCCTGCCCCTCTGCCTCGGTGTCGCGGTCGCGTCGGGCGCCCCGCCCTTTGCGGGCATGATCGCCGGAATCGCGGGCGGTCTGGTCGTCGGCTTCCTCTCCAAGTCGCCCTTGTCGGTCGCGGGCCCCGCCGCCGGTCTGACCGTCATCGTGTTCGAGGCGATCGAGCGGCTGCCCAGTTTCCAGGTCTTCCTGTTGGCGGTGATGCTGGCGGGCATCCTCCAGCTGGCTTTCTCCTTCACCCGCGCGGGCGTGCTGGCCGAGTTCGTCCCCTCCTCGGTCATCACCGGCATGCTGGCGGCGATCGGCCTGATCCTGATCCTGAAGCAGATTCCCCATGCCATCGGCTATGACGGCGATTTCGAGGGGAGCTTCGAATATGCCAGCCGGGCGGGCGGCAACACCTTCACCGACCTGTGGACCAGCGTCAGCAACGATATCGCGCCGGGCGCGGTGCTGATCGGCGCGGTTTCGCTGGCCTTCCTGTTCTGGTGGGATCATGCCAAGCCCAAGCAGGGGCCGCTGCGGCTGCTGCCCGGGCCGCTGGTCGTCGTCGTCATCGGCGTGGTCGGCAACATGATCCTGGGTGCGATGCGTCCCGACTGGCAGCTGGCGGGCGCGCATCTGGTCCGCGTGCCGGTCGCGGGCAGCGCGTCGCAGTTCCTCGGCCAGTTCCAGCTTCCCGACTTCTCGGCGATCGGCATGGGCGCGGTGTGGACCACCGCGATCACGCTCGCCATCGTCGCCAGCCTGGAATCGCTGCTGAGCGTCAAGGCGGTCGACGAGCTTGATCCGCGCCGCCGCACCACCGACAAGAATTGGGAGCTGATGGCGCAGGGCGGCGGCAATATCGTCTCCGGCCTGCTCGGCGGCCTGCCAGTCACCTCGGTGATCGTGCGGTCGTCGGCCAATGTCGATGCGGGCGCGGAGAGCAAGCTGTCGACCATGCTGCACGCCACATGGCTGCTGATCTCGGTCGCGCTGATCCCGGTCGTGCTGAACCAGATCCCGCTGGCCGCGCTGGCGGCCGTGCTGATCGCCACCGGCTACAAGCTGTGCAAGCCCAAGCTGTTCACCGAGCGGTACAAGCAGGGGTGGAGCCAGTTCATCCCCTTCATCGTCACCATCCTGGCGATCCTGCGCACCGACCTGCTGATCGGCATCCTGGTCGGGCTGGTCGTCGGCTTCGTCTTCGTCGTGGCGCGCAACTTCCGTCCGGCGCTGACCTATGCCTATGACGATGGCGACTGCCTGATCCGGGCGCGGCGCAACCTGTACTTCATCCACAAGTACGAATTGCAGAAGTCGCTCGCCAAGGTGCCGGACGGTGCCAATCTGCTGATCGACCTGTCCTCGACCTCCTATGTCGACCTGGACAATGTCGACATCATCAACGCCTTCATCAAGGGCGCCGACTTCCGGGGCATCAGCGTGATCGTGCGCGGCGACATCGCCGAGCGGACCGCCCCGCTCATCAATGCCCCATCGACGGGAGTGCGCTACGCATGAGGGAATACAAGCAGCTCCTGCTCGCCAATAAGGCATGGGCCACCGAACTCCTCGAGGAGAAGACCGACTTCTTCCAGCGGCAGACGGTGGGGCAGAAGCCCGACTTTCTGTGGATCGGCTGTTCCGACAGCCGGGTGACGCCCGAGCAGATGACCATGACCCCGCCGGGCGGCATGTTCCTGCACCGCAACATCGCCAATCTCGTCCATGACGACGATCTGAACCTGTTGTCGGTCGTGCAATATGCGGTCGACGTGCTGAAGGTCCGCCATGTCATCCTGTGCGGCCATCATGGCTGCGGCGGGGTGCTGGCGACGCTGGAGGGCGGCACGCAGGGGCCGGTCGACCAGTGGCTGGGCAATGCCCGCGACGTGCTGCACCGCCACCGGGACGAGATCGACGCCCAGCCGGACCAGGCGTCCAGGGTCAACCGGCTGGTCGAGGTGAACGTGATGGAGCAGTTGCGCCACCTCGCCCGGCTCGACACGATCCAGAAGGCTTTTGCCGAGAAGCGCGAGCTATGGCTGCACGGCTGGGTCTACGACATTCGGGATGGGCATATCAAAACCCTGCTCGAGATCGACGCGAACACCGATCTCGACAGCCTGGCCCGGCCCGACAAGGTATTGGTGTAGGTTCCAATCAATGTTCATCTCAATGCCCCCTCGCCCTTCACAGAGGGGAGAGGGTTGCGCAGACTTGGTCTTTGCGAGAGCAAAGGCTTAGTCGGAGCTGGGTGAGGGGTGAGCGCTCGAAGAGCGCGCGAGCCGAAGGCTCGCTCGACCCCTCACCCAAGCTGCGCTAGCCAGCAGGGCTGGCAAGCTCCACTAACCCTCTCCCCTGTCCAGGGGAGAGGGATGAAGAAATTACGATCGATAACGGCCAAGCCGAGCCGATCACTTCGGCAACTGGAACCGGATACCGCTCACGCTGGCACCGCAGCCCAGCCCGCCATCGGGGCGATAGGTCTTTTCGTAGCGCATCGTGGTGAAGGCCTTTTCGGCCGCCTGCGAAAAGATGAAGGGTGGATAGCTGACCAGCGTCCGGGCATTGGCGACCCGGCCATCGGCGCTGATATCGAACTGGTTGCGCACCCAGCCCTCGAACCCCCAACGCTGCGCCTCTTGCGGAAAGGCGCTGCTGCCGGGGTAGGTCACGATCTTGGGCGTCGCATCCAGCGTCGCGCATTGCGATGCCGCCAGTCCGCTCTTCTCGAAGGTCTGGCGCGCCAGGGCCAGGTCGCCCTGCCGCTTGGCCGCCGAGGCCAGCCGGATCAGCGCGCCGACGCGCAGCGGATCGCGCGGATCCAGGCCCTTGTCGTCGACGACCTGTTGCAGATAGGGCCCAGCATATTTCTCGCCGGTGCGATCCGCGATCCACAGACGCAGCGCGGCGCGTGCCTGCGGGTCGTCGGCAAAGGGCTTTTGCGCCAGAAGCGGGCTCATGACGGCGGCATAACGCCCTGCCCCGCGCCAGTCGCGGTTGCGCCCCTCCTGCGCCGGAATGGCAAAGACCAGTTGCGCCAGGGCGGGCATGTCCGATGCGGCCGCCAGCGGCTGGGCCTTCGCGATCAGGGCGGCGCGATCATCACTGCCCAGCGTCGGATTTTCGAGCATCTGCGCGGCGGCGGCTAGGATGGCGGGCGCCTGCCCCTTGGCCTCGGCGGCGGCGAGCGCGGCGCGCTGCCGGGTCAGGGCCTCCGCGCCAACCGAACCGGACTTTGCCGGGGCCGCCACGCCCTTCTTCTCCAGCCATTCGGCAAAGCTGGCATTGACCGCATCGCCGATCGCGGGACGGCTATAGGCGGTCGAACAGCGCATCTCCAACCGGACATTGTACCGGAAGAAGGGCGGCAATTCCTTCAACTCCTCGGGCAACCACACCCATTCCCGGACCGCGCGGGCAAAAGCCAGTCCCTTGGCCCCGCCTCCGGAGGAATAGATGGGCTCGACACCGAAGACCGTCCCGTCGTCGCCGACGCTGAACTGGACCACGGCAACGTCTTCGGGCTTCAGATCGGTCTCGCCACCGCATTCGGGCGGGGCCATCATGCTGGCGGCCCTGAAGCTGCCCTTCGTCGAACGGCCCGCGCCCGTATAGGCCATATATTCGCGGGCGCTGTCCTCATGATGGGTCAGCAGCGCGGCGATGGCCGCATCCGAGCGGGCAGCGACGTCGCGGAGGTCGACCTTGTTCAGCGTCATGCCACCCAGCAGCGTCACGATCTTGGGCGCCATCCTGTTGGCGTCGTCCAGCCGCCCGGTGTTCATCGCCAGACGCAGACGTGCCTGCTCCAGCGCCGCTTGGTCGCCCTTGCTCAGCGTCAGCTTCTGCGCCAGCGCATCGGCCTGGGCGAGCGTGGCCTGCGCCTCGCCCGGATCGGTGAAGGTCTGGGTGCGTACGGTCGCTAGCAGCGCGGCCATCCGCCCGATATCGTCGGGGGACTCCGCCGCTGCCTTGCGATACTCGGCCGTGGCATCGGCATAGTCGAGCGATGCGGTCGCGATGCCACCCAGCTTCATATGTGCGGCGAACCGGTCCTCGGCCAGCGAGGGGTCCTTGGCGGGCAGCACGGCCAGACCGGCGCGGATCGCCGCCGCCGCGTCGTCGATCTGCCCCAGCCGGAATTGCGCGCCGCCCTTGCGGACCATCGCGATCGCCCAGGTCCGGCTGCCTGGCTTGACCTGCGCGAGGATGCGGTTCCATGCGGCCAGCGCCGCCGCCGGGTCCTGGCCCGCGTCGAGCGCGGTCGCGGCGTCATATTGCTGTTGCATGGTCTGAGCCGGAGCCGCCTGCTGCGCCATGGCCGCAGCGCCCGTCGCGACGATCAGTCCCGCCAATGTGGTCGTTACGAAATTCGTGCTGGTCTTCATGTCCCCGCGCCCTCCCAAGCCGAGTTTCGCGGGACGCTGCCCGAATTCGCGGGCGAAAGCCAGAGGGCCTGTAAGCCGGGTTCTGTCCACCGGCCAAGGCCGGATGGGCGACCATTCTTCTAGGACGATGCTTGCACATCGCCTCAAGCAACCAACCCGGATAGCGGGCGGGAACGCGCCCCGACGCCTTGCGGCGCCATGCCATCCCTATTCGGTCTTGCTCCCGGTGGGGTTTGCCATGCCGTTTCCGTTACCGGACCCGCGGTGCGCTTTTACCGCACCCTTTCACCCTGACCTGGCCGAAGCCGCGGCCGTCTGCTCTCTGTGGCACTGTCCCTGGGGTCGCCCCCGCCGGGCGTTACCCGGCACCGTTGTTCCGTGGAGCCCGGACTTTCCTCGCCCCCGGTTACCCGAGGCCGCGGCCGCCCGGCCCTCTGACTGCGGGCGGCTGTAGACGGATTGGGGATTAGGGCAAGGAGTTTGTGACGGGGCCGCCTTACGCCCCCTCAGTCATCCCCCTGCGGACGGGGCAGCAACAGCGCGAGCAGGATCATCCGGCACTCCGCATCGATCTCGCCATCGATCAACTCGGGCCGGAACCGCCGCTGGAACGCCATGATCGCCGCCATCCGGTCGGTCACGTCATAGCCGAACCGCTCCAGCGCCAGACAGAAGCCTGCCTCGGTCCACATCGGGTCCATCAGATTCTTGGTCGGGCGCGGCAGCGCCAGGCGCCGCCGGGCCAGCGCGCCCCAGGGGAACAACTCGCCCGGATCGCGCTTGCGGGCGGGCGCGATGTCGGAATGACCGACGATGTTGCCACGCGTGATGCCGTGCCGCTTCTGGATGTCTGCGACCAGCTCCATCACCGCCGCGATCTGTTCGTCGGGAAACGGGCGATAGCCCCAGTCATGGCCGGGATTGACGATCTCGATCCCGATGCTCGCCGAGTTCACATCCTCGATCGACCGCCAGTGCGAGCGACCCGCATGCCAGGCCCGCTCCGCCTCGTCGACCATGCGCAGCACGGTGCCGTCCTCGGCGACGAGATAATGGCATGACACCTTGGCCTCCGGATCGCGCAGTCGGGCGATGGCCGACTCCGCATCCTGCATCCCCGTATAGTGCAATACGATCATGCTGATCGGCAGGCTACGCGCGTCGAAATTCGGTGACGGCGTGTCGACGATCGTCATGCAACCTCCTGAACGACCCCGGTTCGTCCGCCCCTGTTAGCGGGAAGCCCGGCTCAAGGATATGGCTTCATGCACCGATCGGCGGATCGGCGACGTCGCTTTTCCGGTAGACACCGCGCCCGACCGAGGCGAGCTGGAACAGGTCGGTCTGGCCGATCACCGTTTCCCCGGCGCCCAGGATCAACATGCCGGTCGGCCGCATCGCCGACGCGATGGTGCGAAAGGCACGCTTCTTGGGCTCCGCCGCGAAATAGAGCATGACGTTGCGGCACAGCACAAGGTCGAACGATCCGCCGGGTGCCGGATCGATCGTCAGGTTCATCTGACGGAAGCAGATGTGGCGCAGCAATTCGGGCCGGGCCACCCATTCGTTGTTGGGCCGTCCTTCGAACCAGCGGACCATCTGGCGGACGGGCAGGCCGCGCTGCACCTCGAACTGGGTGTAGGAGCCGCTGCGCGCGCGGGCGATGGCGGCT
This sequence comes from Sphingomonas sp. Xoc002, assembly GCF_050408055.1. Taxonomy (NCBI): domain Bacteria; kingdom Pseudomonadati; phylum Pseudomonadota; class Alphaproteobacteria; order Sphingomonadales; family Sphingomonadaceae; genus Sphingomonas; species Sphingomonas sp. Xoc002. The sequence goes on from NZ_CP191175.1 coordinate 2,597,647, forward strand.
TCGGATACGTCGGTCGCGATGATCTCGGGCATCGGCGTGCCGTGGGCCTGCTGGCGCTCGGCGAACATCATTGCCAGCGACAGGGGCTCCTGCCCCGTCGAGCAGCCCGCGCTCCAGATGCGCGCGCGGCGCCCGTCGCGCTCGACGTCGGCGACCGTTTCGAGAATATGCTCGAAGACGTGCGGATCGCGAAAGAACGAGGTTTCGCAGTTGACCAGCGCGTCGATCACGCGGCCCGCCAGCTGCGGATCGCGCCCGTCGAGGACGGCGCAGACCAGCTGGTCCAGCGTCTCCATCCGGCGCTCGCGCATCAGGGGCAGGAGTACCGTGTCGACACGGGTCGAGCGATGGCTGGCGATTTGCTGACCGGTCCGCGCCTCCAGAAGCGCACTGAGCACGGCGAGCGACTGGCCCGGCGAGGGAGAATGCGCCATCGCCATGTTACCGGGGCGGACGGGGCTGGCCGGCGTCCAGCTTGAGGCCAGGACCATCAGCAGGCCCCTCCCGCCGCGATCATCGCGCCGACCGCATCCGGGGTCATCACCAGATCGGCCAGACCGTCGGTCACGATCGCACCGGGCATGCCCCAGACGACGGCGCTGTCCCGATCCTGTGCAACGATAGTCCCTCCCGCGGCCTTCAACATCCTGGCTCCCTCCAGTCCGTCACGCCCCATGCCCGTCAATACGATACCCCAGGCCCGCTCACCCCATAACTCGGCCATCGACGCGAACATCGGATCGACCGAAGGCAGGCAGCCGCTGCGTGCTCGCTCATGCTTCAGCCGGATCGCCGCGCTGCCATCGGTCAGCCGGACGAAGGTGACGTGGGCATCGCCGGGGGCGACGAGGATCTCGCCGGGCCGGATGCGCATCCGGTCCTGCGCCATGACGCAGGGGCGACGCGCGACGGCGGTCAGCTGCGCCGCGAAAAAGGGGATGAAGGTGGCGGGCAGATGCTGCGTCACCACGATCGGGACCGTCATCGTTGCCGGAATGGGCGCCAGCAGCTTGGCGAGCGCATGGATACCGCCGGTCGAGGCCCCGATACCGATAATGTCGGGCAAAGACCGCTGGACGGCCGTGCGTGTCCGGCTGCTCACCGGCGCGACCGGCGCGGGGGCTGCTTGCGCGGGGCGGTCCATCGATTGGGCAAGCCCGTCGAGCTTCTGCAACAGGATGTCGCCGAACTCGGCCAGTCCCTGCGGCCGGGGCTTGTCGAGCGTGTCGGCCGCGCCGTGCGCCAGCGCCTGCACTGCCGCTGCGCCCCCAGCCGGGGTCGACGCCGAGACGATGATGACGCGGGCACCGCGCCCCGCCGTGATCAGCCGTGGCAGCGCGGTGATACCGTCGACGCCCGGCATCTCGACATCGAGCAGGATGATATCGGCCGCCTGATCGTTCAGAAACGCGAGCGCCGCCTCGACATGGGTGACGGCGCCGACCACGCGAAACCGCTCATGCGGTTCGATCTGGCGCGCGATCAACGCCCGGGCGACCGCCGAATCGTCGACGATCAGGACCCGTGTCGGCCCATCCTGTCCATGGGTGGACGGCGAAGCCTGGAGGGGGGGCAAGGGATGGGAACTCATGGCGCGGTCCTGGGCGCAGGTCCTGCCGGATCAGATCATGCCGACGAGCTGGAGCTTGCTTTCCAGCGTGTCGCGGTCGAACGGCTTCATGATATATTCGTCCGCCCCGGCATCGATCGCCGCGCGAATATGCGCCATGCCGTTTTCGGTGGTGCAGAAGACGATTCGCGGCCGCTGCGCCAGATTGGCGTCGCGCAGCGCGCGCAGGAAATCCATGCCGCTCATCACCGGCATGTTCCAGTCGAGCAGGATGACGTCGGGAACCTCCTCCAGACACGCCTCCAGAGCCTCGCGACCGTCGCCCGCCTCGCGAACCTGCAGGTCGAGCGTCTCCAATATATGGCGCGCGACCTTTCGGATCACCTTGGAATCATCGACGACGAGACAGGTTTTCATTCGGTACGCCCTATTCCTACCGGAGGTCTCAACGGGACCCGAGCTCCAAAATAACCCTGATAGGTAACGGCCGGGTTAATCGGTCAGGCAACCAGGGCGACCGGCTGCGGCACGAGCTTCGCCAGGTCGAGCACCAGCAGAGGCTCGCCGTTGCGAAACACCATCCCGTTGGCGGCGCGCGACCAGCGCCCGTCCTTGGGGGCGACATGCGGCATCGGGCGCATGTCGAACGTCTCGATATCGTCCAGCGCATCGACCAGCATGGCGTAATAATGGCCGTCCTGCCGGGTGATGACGGCGCGGCGGACATGCGAAGCGGTCGGCTCCAGCCCCAGCGCCCGGCGGGTATCGACGACGGTGATAACCCGGCTGCGCAGCGCGGTCAGCCCGCGCACCGACGGTTCGGCGCGCGGCACGGCCACGACCTCGCCGATATCGACGACCGAATCGACCTGGTCGGCGTCGAAGACCACGCCCTGCCCGGCGATACAGGCGATCAGGAACAACGGCATCAGCGGCCTCCCCGACGTGCATGACCCGCCAGCGCCGCGATCAGGGCGGAGCGGTCATAACGATAGATGCTGTCGCGATCGGCCAGCCCCTCCCGGTCGCGGCGCAGGCGCACCACCGGGGCCCCCGACGGCGCGGCGGCGACGGCATCCTCCTCCATCATCAGGCGGACGGACGGCACCTCCTCGCCATCGGGGCTGAGGGTGCAGCGATAGCCATGCGCCTCCAGCACGGGACGCAGGAACCGGTCCATCCATGGCGCGCCCGCACCGTCGAGCAGACAGAGCGGCGCGCCCAGGCTGGTGTCTACGACGTCGGAGTCGAGGAAGAAGACCAGCGGGTCGAGGATTTCCAGCGCGCGGCCCTCCCATACGGCGATGCCCAGCACCGGGCCGCTGGTGGCGGGCGCGATCTCGGCAGGCAGGTGGATGATCTCCAGCGCGCCGCCGATCGCATAGGCGCATTCGGTCTCGCCATCGGTCAGGCGCAGAACCTCGACCTCGCCATGCGCCAGCGCGTCGTCGAGCGCGGCCGAATCGACGTGATGAAGCGGCATGGTTGCCCCATCGACGATCAGGCGCATGCGACCGCCCGAGCGGTGGACGGACTCGGCGGTCGCCTTCTCGACGCGGTCGATCGCGCCCAGCGGGATGGCGCGGCGCGCCCCGTCCAGATCGTCGAACAACAGTGCGGGATTGGCGGTTTCCTGTGCGGCGGTTTCGTCGGCGGCGATAATATCCCGCTGGAAACGAAGCCCTGCCGCCTGCGCCAGGCCGCCGCTGTCGAGCAGCAGCATCGGCAGGCCGCTGTCGGGCAGCGTCTGCCCGGCATAAAGGCCGGAGCCCATCACCGCCGGTGCGGCGGGCTTGACCACCACTTCCTCGGTGTCGAGCACATCGTCGACGCCCAGCGCGTAATCCCCGTCGCGCGTGGACACGATCACCAGCGTCGACGGATCGCCCTGCCCGATCTCCAGGAAGGACCCGAGCGGCAGCATCGGCAGGCGGCGGCCGCGCACGGTCGCGACCCGGATGTCACCGACCGGATCGATGCGCGCCTGTTCGCCGCGCACCTTGACGATCTCCTCAATCGCCTGGCGGGCGATGGCGAAACGCTGGTCGGCGACCGCGACGATCAGGGTCGACATGATCGACAGGGTCAGCGGAACCCGGATGGTGATGACAAGGCCCCGGCCCGGCCGGTTGTCCAGTGCGATACGGCCGCCGACATGCTCGATATTGGCGCGCACCACATCCATGCCGACGCCGCGTCCCGACACCGCCGAAACCGTGTCACGGCTCGACAAGCCGGGCTCGAACACCAGCTTCAGCTTTTCGGCGGGGCTCATGCCCGCGACTTCGGCGACGGAGCGGACGTCGTTCTCGATCGCCTTGGCGGCGATGCGTGCGACATCAATGCCCGCGCCGTCATCCTCGATCTCGATCAGGATCTGGTTGCCCGACTGGCGCGCGGTGACGCAGATCTGCCCGGTCGGCGGCTTGCCCAGGCTGCGGCGCCGGGCGGGTGCTTCGATGCCATGGTCGATCGCGTTGCGGATGATGTGGACCAACGGGTCGCGCATCATCTCGATCATCTCGCGGTCGAGGTCGACATCCGATCCCTCAATGCGAAGGCTGACCGCCTTGCCCAGCTCGGCTGCCGTGTCGCGAACCATGCGGGGCAGCGCGGAGAACAGCCCGTCGATCTTCTGCATCCGCGTCCGCGTCACCGTGTCGCGCATATCGGCAACCGTCAGCGACAGCTGGTCGAGCGCGGCCTCGACACGCGGGTCGAGCACATCGTCGCGCAGCCGCCGGGCCAGCTCGTTGCGGGCCAGCACCATGTCGGACATGCCGCTCATCATCCGGTCGAGCAGATCGACGTTCAGCCGGATACTGCGCGGCGCGGCGCGAGGGGCGACCGCGATGCGGGCCGCCGGGGCGGGCGCAACCACCTCTTCGACCCGGGTCAACGCGGCGATCAGCGCGTCGTCATCCGAATCATCAAGCGCGACGTCGGCCGCAATCCCCTCGACCACCGCGCCGATCCGGTCGACGATGGCCAGCACCGCATCGACGAGCGCCGTGTCGGGCATCCGCTTGCCGTCGCGCGCGGCGGCCAGCACATCCTCGGCGGCGTGGCTCAGCTTCGCCAGGCGCGGCAGATCCAGAAAGCCGCAACTGCCCTTGACGGTGTGCACGAAGCGAAAAATCGCATCCAGTCGCGCACGGTCGCCGGGCGCAGCTTCCCACGCGACGATCTCGCTGGACAAGGCCTCCAGCGTCTCGCGTGTCTCGGCAATGAATTCCTGTAGCAGGTCGTCCATAAATCCCCGAGGGAGCCCCAGCTTCCCCGCTGAAGTCCGCTCCCTCTTGCCGCCACAAGATTAAAAGGGTGTTTAACCCGCGCGGATCGCCGCGCCCAGGATCATGGTGTTGGGCGCGGGTTCCGTCACCAGCGTCATGCCGCCCAGTTCGGTGGTCAGGGTGTGGATCAGGAAAGCAGGGGCGGTCCGCGACGCCAGCGGCTCGGTGCCCTGCCCCTCCATCAGGGTACGGCGGATTTCGGGATCGAGCAGGATGCGCGGCCCCTCGATCCGGATCGCGATCTCGATCGCCTCCCGGCCCGCCTCGGCACCGATGTCGATCGTGCCGCCGCGCGCCAACGCCTCGGTCGCGATCAGCGCCAGGTTCATCAGGATGCGCACCGCAGGCTTGGGCAGCGCGGGCGATTCGACCAGCCAGCCCAGCGTGGTGCGGCGATTGTCGACCAGCAGCCCCTCGATCGCGGCCTTCGCCTCGCTCATGTCCACCCGATCGGCAAAACCGCCGCCCGCGCCGAACGCCAGGCGAAAGAATTTCAGCTTGTTGGCCGAGGCGCGCGCGCTGTCCGCCAGCAATTCCATGCACCGCTCACGCATCGCCGGGTCGGTTTCATCGGCCAGCAGCTCCAGCCCGTTATTGAGCGCCCCCACCGGCGACAGGAGATCGTGGCACAATCGCGAACACAACAGGCTCGCGAAATCCACCGGGCTGATGGTCATGAAAAATCCCTCGACAAACTAGCCCTTTCTGACGCGGGCGTGCCTTCTGTGCAAGCAAGGCGAAGCGGATCGAAGCGCCCATGACGCTCACCCGCCGCCACCGCGCGCCAGGCGGTGACCGCTCCTCCCCCGGCGATCAGCCAGATATTGCCGTCGGGCGCGACGTCGGCGGCGTCGCGCGGCGAGGGTTCGGCACGCCCCGTGGGATGCGAATGATAATGACCGATCACCGCCGGACCACCATTCCGCGCGGCGCGGTGCGCGGCGATCAGCGCGGCCGGGTCGATCTCGAAACGATGGCTCGGTTCGGTCGCGACATTGTCGCAGGGGACCGCTTTCGCAACGTGATCGCCCTCCCCCAGCAACAATCCGCACACCTCATAATCGGGTGAAGCGGCCGCGCTTTTGCAAATCAGGTCCAGCGCATCGCTTGAAATCGTTACGGTCATGCCCAATTACCTAGGCTATGGACCGGGGGGTTTCCATCATCGATGCGCGGATCGCGCCCACAGCGGACGGCTGGCGGTTGGACCGCGCGCTGGCCGATGCGGTGCCGACTCTGTCGCGCGAACGGCTGAAGGTGTTGATCGCCAGCGGCGCGGTGACGCGCGACGGCGTGATGGCCCGCGACCCCGCCAAGCGGGCGGCTGGCGGCGATCTGTTCCAGGTCGCCGTGCCCGCCCCCCTTCCCGCGCATAACGAGCCGCAGGATATCCCGCTCGTCATTGCCTATGAGGACGAGCATCTGATCGTGCTCGACAAGCCCGCCGGGCTGGTCGTGCATCCGGCGGCCGGGAATTTCGACGGGACTTTGGTCAACGCGCTGCTCCATCATTGCGGCGGATCGCTGTCGGGCATCGGCGGCGTCGCGCGGCCGGGCATCGTCCACCGGATCGACAAGGACACGTCGGGCCTGATGGTCGCGGCGAAGACCGACCGCACGCATGAGGGGCTGGCCAAGCAGTTCGCGGCGCATTCGATCGACCGCCGCTACCGCGCGATCACCGGCGGCATCCCCCGCCCCGCCGACGGCACGGTCGACGCGCCCCTCGCGCGCAGCCCGCAGAACCGCAAGAAGGTGGCGATCGTGCAGGGCGGCAAGCGGGCCGTGACGCACTATCGCACCATCGAAAAGCTGAACAACGCCGCGCTGGTCGAATGCCGTCTGGAGACGGGGCGGACCCATCAGGTGCGCGTGCATATGCAATCGCTGGGTCACGCCTTGCTGGGCGACCCGGTTTATGGTAGAACAAAGGGTGCTCAAAAAGCCCTGCTCGATGAACTTGAATTCCGGCGCCAAGCCCTGCACGCGGCGCATCTGGGCTTTATTCATCCCATAAGCGGCAACGCTTTGGCGTTTGAGAGCCCGATGCCGCCCGACATGCAGGAACTGTTCAGTCGGCTTCACGTATAGCAGAAGACCGCCTCGCGCCCGCGATGGGCCGGACGGAATGACGCTCCAGAAAGGGAGATAAGGATCATGGCAAAAGGCAGCAACGTCCCGGCGACGATTCCTGCACTGGGCGGGGAGCAGTCGCTCAACCGCTATCTCGCCGAGATCAAGAAATTCCCGATCCTTGCCCCGGAGCAGGAATATATGCTCGCCAAGCGCTTTCAGGAGCATGGCGACCCCGAGGCGGCGGCCCAGCTCGTCACCTCGCACCTGCGTCTCGTGGCGAAGATCGCGATGGGTTATCGCGGCTATGGCCTGCCCACCTCCGAACTGATCTCGGAGGGCAATATCGGCCTGATGCAGGGCGTGAAGAAGTTCGAGCCGGATCGCGGCTTCCGCCTGGCGACCTATGCGATGTGGTGGATCCGCGCCTCGATCCAGGAATATATCCTGCGTTCGTGGAGCCTGGTGAAGATGGGCACCACCGCGGCCCAGAAGAAGCTGTTCTTCAACCTGCGCCGGATGAAGTCGAAGCTCGACGCGTTCGAGGACGGCGACCTACGGCCCGAGGACGTCACCAAGATCGCCACCGATCTGGGCGTCAACGAGGACGAGGTCATCAGCATGAACCGCCGCATGGCGATGGGGGGCGACACGTCGCTCAACGTCTCGATGCGCGAGGATGGCGAGGGCCAATGGCAGGACTGGCTGGCCGATGATGCGCCGCTTCAGGACAGTGTCGTCGCCGAGCAGCAGGAGGCGGATGTCCGCCACGACATGCTGGTCAGTGCGATGGACGATCTGAACGATCGCGAGAAGCATATCCTGACCGAGCGTCGCCTGACCGACGATCCCAAGACGCTGGAAGAGTTGAGCCAGGTTTACGGCGTCAGCCGCGAGCGCGTCCGCCAGATCGAGGTGCGCGCGTTCGAGAAGCTGCAAAAGGCGATGATGCGCATCGCCGGTGAAAAGCGGCTTCTGGCGGCCGCCTGAACATGACCGGCCGCACCGTCGTCATCGGCGGCGGCGCGGCCGGGATCGCGGCGGCACGCACGCTGCATGACGCGGGGTGCGAAATCCTGCTGATCGAGGCGGCGGACCGGCTGGGTGGGCGGGCGCACAGCGTCCGTTTGCCGACCGGCCATGTCGTCGATCATGGCTGCGGGTGGCTCCATTCGGCGGGGCGCAATCCCTGGACCGCCATTGCCGAACAGGCAGGCTTTACCATCGACCGCCGCTCGCCCAATTGGCAGGTCCAATGGAACGATCTCGGCTTTCCCCTCGACGAAAAACGCGCCTCTGGTGAGGCCTATGCCCGGTTCGAGGACGCGGCGATGGCCGCGCTCGACGGGCCTGATCGACCGTTATCCGACTTTGTCGACGCTCATGATCCCTGGCGGCCGATGATCGACGCGATCTCGGGCTATGCCAATGGCGCTTCGTTGGCCGAGGTGTCGCTGCATGACTGGGCGGCCTATGAGAATGCCGCGACCGACGACAATTGGGCGGTGGTCGAGGGCTATGGCACCGTCGTCGCACATCACGCCGCCGGACTGCCCGTCCGTACCGGCGTCACCGCGACGCGCATCGATCATCGCAACAAGACGATCCGCATCCGGACCTCGGCCGGTACGATCGAGGCGGATCACGTCATCGTCGCGGTTCCGACCCCGGTCCTGGCCGAGGGCAAACTCACCTTCGACCCGCCACTCCCCGCCAAGCGGGACGCCGCCGCCGCCCTTCCGCTCGGGATCGCCGACAAGGTCTTTCTGTCGGTCGAAGGCCCCCTGCCCTGGCCCGCCCATGCGCATCTGACGGGCAACCCGCACGAGCGCTGCACCGCCAGCCACCGCCTCTCGCCCTTCGGCTGGCCGATCGTCGAGAGTTTCTTCGGCGGCCCCTGCGCCGAGGCGCTGGAGGAAGACGGCGCGGCAGCGGCCTTCGCCATCGACGAGCTGGTGGCGTTGTTGGGCAGCGACTGGCGGCGGCGTTTGACCCCAATGGACGCGACGCGCTGGCGCCATGTGCCGCTGATCGGCGGCAGCTACAGCCACGCGAGGGTCGGTCATGCCGGGGCGCGCCAGACGCTGGCCGAGCCGATTGACGGCCGCTTGTTTTTCGCGGGCGAGGCGTGCTCTCATAACGATTTTTCGACCGCGCATGGCGCTTATAAGACCGGCGTGAGTGCGGCCCGATTGCTAATGGCCGATCGCTGCCACCACTAATCCCACCAGAAAAACCACCAGTCGGTCCGCATCAACTCGCTGGCGAATGCGGCCATCGATCCCAGCCCCTGATCGACGATATCGGGGCAATAGGCGTGGAGTTCGTGGGCAAGCTGCCAAGCCTGTTTTCGGTCCTTGGGACGGTTCCGAATGCGGACATTCATGGTGTCGCCGTTGAGCCCCGCCAGTTCCGCACCGAACCGCTCATTCCAGGATTGGAGTGCCGCCACGTGAAGCTCGGGCGCCGGGCAGGCATTCCAGCCACCCCAGTGTAGATAGGCGGGCACTTCCCAACTCTTGTCGGTCGGCAGGATCAGGATGTGCGCCTTTTCCAGCGGTCGCCCCGTCTGCAGCTCTTCCGCTGCCGTCAGCCCTGGTGGGGCCTCGTCCGAGGGCACCGGCCAATTGCTCGGAAGCGGTTCACCCTCCGTGGGTGGTGATGTCTCGGCCACCTTGTACAAGTCGGCAGGGAACCGGACCTTCGCCGCCGCCGCCAAAAGCTGCTCGACCGTGCCGACGGGTGCGCCCGACACTATGGGATCGTCGAAGCTGAACTGGTCGGCGATACGCTCCAGATCGGCGTCCCCACCGATCACGACGGGCCATCCCCGCTTCGCGGCCCGAAGCTTTTCCCACTCGGCCAGCGCCTTGGCCCCCGGAACCGTGACTTTCTCATAGCGAAGAAGCGACGCCATCGCCTGGGCGCGCATCGCTTGCGCCGCCGCCCGCGGATCGGGATCTGGCGGTGTCGGAACGTCCTGCGGCAAAGGCTCCCCCTTCCAGGCATTTCCGGCCAGCCCGACGGCGGCCAGCCCACCGATCAACAATCGCCGCGTCGGCTCCATATCACTTCCCCGAATACCCTCACAGCCATCATGCCATTGGCTCGGTGACGGGGATATGAAAAAGGCCCCGGCTTTCGCCGAGGCCCTTTTCCATTCCGTATTCCGGCCAAATTACCGGATCGGCGAATTCGGGTCCAGGCGCATATCCAGATACCGGTCCACCGACCCCATCAGCTCGGGCATTTCATGCTCGAAGAAGTGGTTGGCCTTGGGGATGGTGTCGTGATGGATAGTGATGTGCTTCTGGGTGCGCAGCTTGTCGACCAGCTTCTGGGTCGCCGCCGGGGTCGCGACCTCGTCGGCCTCGCCCTGGATGATGATGCCCGACGAGGGGCACGGTGCCAGGAAGGTGAAGTCGTACATATTGGCGGGCGGTGCGACCGAAATGAAGCCGCGGATTTCCGGGCGGCGCATCAACAACTGCATCCCGATCCATGCGCCGAAGCTGACGCCCGCGATCCAGGTGGTCGAGGCTTCGGGGTGGAAGCTCTGCACCCAGTCCAGCGCCGAGGCGGCGTCGGACAGCTCGCCGATGCCGTTGTCGAACACGCCCTGGCTCTTGCCCACGCCGCGGAAGTTGAAGCGCAGCGTGGCGAAGCCGCGCCGCTGGAAGGTCTTGTAGAGTTCCTGCACGATGCGGTTGTTCATCGTGCCGCCTGCGTTCGGGTGCGGGTGCAGGATCATGGCGACGGGCGCGCGCGGACGCGGAGCGGGAGCGAAACGGCCTTCGAGGCGGCCTTCGGGGCCAGGAAAAATGACTTCAGGCATCAAAACTCGCCGATCTGGATGCGCGCTGGTGGAGCGCCGGGAACGTTGCGCTATATAGGCCGACACGCCATTTTCGCAATTGTTCGATCATTTCCAGCGACGGAACAAGCCCTGCCCCCGCTTATGCAACGCCTCTATCTGGACCACGCCGCCACGACCCCGATGACCGAGGCGGCACGCGCGGCACTGACCCGGGGTTGCGCGATCTGGGCCAACCCCTCCTCCCCGCATGCCGAGGGACGCGCCGCCAAGCGCGCGCTGGAGGATGCCCGCGCCGCCGTCGCCCGGTCGCTCGGCTGGAGCCATGAGATCCTGTTCACCAGTGGGGCCAGCGAATCGCTGGCGATCGCACTGACCCGCGCCATGGCCGAGCGACGCTTGGTCGGGGCCATCGACCATGACGCGGTGCTGCGCGCGGCACCCGACGCCATCGTGATGCCGGTCGGGCCGGACGGCGTACTGCGCCTGCCCGACCTGAGCGGCACCCGCGCGATCGTGACGGTGCAATGGGCGAACAGCGAAACGGGCGTGCGCCAGCCCATCGCGCAACTGGCCGAGGCCATTCATGCCGCCGGACATATCATGCTGGTCGACGCGGCGCAGATGCCCGCTGGCGCCGATCCGGACGTGATCGAGCATGCCGATCTGGTCGCCCTGTCGGCGCATAAGCGCGGCGGGCCGCCGGGGATCGGTGCGCTGCTGGTCCGCGATCTCGCACTGCTGGAGCCGACCGGCGGCCAGGAGCGCGGCTATCGCCCCGGCACCGAGAATATGCCGGGCGTGCTCGCCTATGCCGCCGCGCTGGCGGAACCGGAACCGGACCATGACGAGCTTCGTGCGCATCTGGACGATGCGATCCGCCGCTCGGGCGGGACGGTGGTGGCGGACGAAAGCCGCCGCCACCCGGCCATCGCCAGCTATCACATGCCCGGCAAGCCCTCCGCCGCGCAGCTGATCCAGTTCGACCTCGCACAGATTTCGGTGTCGGCGGGCAGCGCCTGTGCGAGCGGCAGCCTGAAGCCCAGCCATGTGCTGGCCGCGCTCGGCTGGGACGTAGAGGCGGGTCGCGAGGTGGTGCGGGTCAGCTTCGGCCGGACGACGACGCGCGAGGATGTCGACCGCTTCGTCACCGCCTGGCGGGCGATCGCGCGGGGGCGGCAGGTCGCATGATCTATCTCGACTATCAGGCGACGACCCCGCTCGCGCCCGAGGCGTTGAAAGCGATGCTCCCCTGGCTGGAGCAGGGCCATGCCAACCCCCATTCCCCCCACCGCGCCGGGCGACAGGCGCGCGCGGCCGTCGAAGTGGCCCGCGATCAGGTTGCGGCGCTGCTCCCCTCCGGCGGGCGGGTGGTGTTCACCAGCGGCGCGACCGAAGCGCTGAACTGGGCGATCAAGAGCACCGGCGGCGGCATTGCCACGACCGCGATCGAACACGCCGCCGTGCTCGACACCGCCGCCGCAACGGGGCGGCCGCTGACGCTATTGCCGGTCGATGGCGAGGGTCTGGTCGCGGCAGACCCTGACGACATCGACAAGCCCCTCCCCTTCAGGGGAGGGGTTGGGGTGGGGCCTTGCCACGGGGCGCACGCTTGTGGGGGCCCCCCACCCCCGGCCTCTCCTTTGAAGGGGAGCGGCGAGTCCAGCTCATGTCATCCCGCTACGTATCCTCTTGCAGAACGCACGGGCCTGGTTGCCGCGATGCTGGTCAACAATGAGGTGGGCACGATCCAGCCCATCGCCGCGCTGGCCGATGCCGCGCACCGGGCGGGCGCCGTGATGCTGTGCGATGCAGTCCAGGGTTATGGCCGGGTCGGCATTCCCGATACGGTCGATCTGGTCGCCATCTCGGCCCACAAGATCCACGGCCCCAAGGGCGTCGGCGCGCTGTGGATACGCGACGGCATCACCCTGCCCCCGCTGCTGCATGGCGGCGATCAGGAGGGCGGGCGTTCGGGTACGCTCAGCCCCGCCCTGTGCGCCGGGTTCGGCGCGGCGGCGCGACTGATGGCGGTGCGGGCCGAAGAGGATGCCGCGCATGTCGAACGGCTCTGGTCGCTCGCCGTCGAAAGACTGGGTAGCGGATGGTCGATCAACGGATCGGTGGAGCAGCGCTATCACGGCAACCTCAATGTCCGCCGCGACCGGCTGGACGTCGCGCGGCTGATGTCCGACTGCCGCGACATCGCCTTTTCCGCCGGGAGCGCCTGCGCCAGCGGATCGGGGCGGCCCAGCCATGTCCTGACCGCGCTCGGGCTGAGTGACCGTGAAGCCAAATCCTCGATCCGCATCGGTTTCGGCCGCTACACCACCGAGGCGGAACTGATGCAGGCGATCGACCGGATCAACGCCGCCACCAAGGCGCAGGGCCTATGATGACGCTGACCTTTCAAGCCCCCGATGGCAGCACGACCTTGGCCGACGCCCAGCCGGGCGAGACGCTGCTCCGCGTTGGGCAGCGTGCCGGGCAACCACTGGAAGGCACGTGCGGTGGGCAGATGGCCTGTGCGACCTGCCATGTCCTGATCCCCCCGGAATATCTCGCTCACCTCCCCGCGCCATCGGCGGAAGAGGAAGACATGCTCGATCTGGTCCCCGACGCCACCCGCTCCAGCCGCCTTGCCTGCCAGATCGTTGTGACCGAGCAGCTGGCCGATATGGCAGTCCGGCTTCCCTGAACCGTTGATAACAAAGGGGTTCAGGGATCGATCATCGGCGATTCGCCATTCTTCTCCCATGCTCGCCGACAGGCGGGATTACCGGGAGTAAAGCGTTATGAAACTTCTTGCTGTCTTGGGCGCCGGTCTGATCGCTGTATCGGGTGTCGCCGCTGCCGCCCCCGCCGAAGCCGCTCCGCACGACCGCTGGGGCCGGGGTCCGGGTTGGGATCGCGGGCCGGGCTGGCATCATCGCGGTCCGGGTTGGGACCGTGGTCCCGGCTGGCATCGCGGTGGTCCCCGCTGGGATCGTGGTCCCGGCTGGCGCGGTCCGCGCGGCCCCCGTTACGCCTATGGCTATGACCGTCCGCGCGTGACCTGCCGCTGGGTGCGCACCTGGAACGGGCCGCAGCGCCAGTGCTTCAACACCTATCGCTGAACGAAAAGTTCGTCACGGATGGGGCCGGTGGGATAAGGACTTGATCCCCCGGCCCCGTTTCGCCATATGCGCGGCGGGAGTCGGGCGGACGTAGTCGTCGCCAACCCGGTCAGGTCCTGACGGAAGCAGCCGTAACGATTTCGCTGCGGGTCGTTCCGGCTCCCACCCTCCGCACATCTTGGCTATCCAAGGCACAGCTGGCATTGCCCGCATGTGTGTCGGCTATCACACGATTATACCTGACGACGCGCGCCCGAGCCCCTATGTTGCTCCGCGATGATTTCCCTCACCCCGACCATCCAGACCCGTCATGGCTGATTCGTTCGACTTGGGCGAACCGCCCCAGCCTTCCCAGACGCCTGCAAAAGCCGAGGCCTACCGCGTCCTCGCACGCAAGTACCGGCCACAGACCTTCGAGGCGCTGATCGGGCAGGATGCGATGGTCCAGACGCTGGGCAATGCGATCAAGCGCGACCGGTTGGCCCATGCGTTCCTGATGACCGGCGTGCGCGGGGTCGGCAAGACGTCGACCGCGCGGCTGATCGCCAAGGCGCTGAACTGTGTCGGTCCCGACGGCACCGGCGGCCCGACCATCAGCCCGTGCGGGCAATGCGAACCCTGCCGCGCCATCGCCGAGGGCCGCCATATCGACGTAATCGAGATGGACGCCGCCAGCCATACCGGCGTCGACGACGTACGCGAGATCATCGAGGCGTCGCGCTATGCCGCCGTCTCGGCGCGTTTCAAGATCTACATCGTCGACGAAGTGCACATGCTCTCCAAGAACGCCTTCAACGCGCTGTTGAAGACGCTGGAGGAGCCACCCGCCCATGTGAAATTCCTGTTCGCGACCACGGAAGTGAACAAGGTCCCGATCACCGTCCTGTCGCGCTGCCAGCGTTTCGACCTGCGGCGGATCACCGCGGACAAGCTGGCCGCCCATTTCGCCGACATCTGCGTCAAGGAAGGCGTCACCGCCGAGGACGAGGCGCTGATGCTGGTCGCCCGCGCGGCGGAAGGTTCGGCACGCGACGGCCTGTCGATCCTGGATCAGGCGATCGCCCATGCCGATCTGGAGGGCGGTGGCGTCACCGCAGGCGCGGTGCGCGAGATGCTGGGCCTGTCGGATCGCGGCGCGGTGCGCGACCTGCTCGGCCTGATTTTGAACGGCGACGGCGCGGGGGCGCTGGCCTCGCTGCGGCGGCAATATGATTATGGCGTCGATCCGCAATCGGTGCTCCGCTCGCTGCTGGAGACGGTGCACGGCATCACCCTGACCAAGGTCGGCACGCCGCCCGACGCGGCCCAACCGCTGGAGGAGCGCGCCGCGCGCGAGGAATGGGCGGGCTCGCTCAGTTTCCCGGCGCTGCACCGGCTGTGGCAGCTGTTCCTGAAGGGCCATGACGAAGTCGCACGCGCCGCCTTGCCGATCGAGGCGGCCGAAATGGCGCTGCTCCGCGCGATCCATGCCTCTAGCCTGCCCGATCCGGGCGAGTTGGCGCGGCAGATCCGCGACGGCGGCGTGTCGGCACCCGGCGCCCCGGCGGTGATGCATCAGGCGGCCCCCGCAGCGGCCCCGGTCGCCATCGCCCCGCCCCCTCCGCCCGCCGAGCCCGAACCACCCAAGCTGCCCGACAGCTTCGTCGCGATGATCGACCGGCTGGACGATATGGGGCAACTCGCCTTGGCGGCGCGGATGCGCCACGGCGCGCGTCTCGTGCGTTATACTCCGCCGGAGATGGTGTTCAGCGGATCGCGGCCGATCGCGGCCGATACGTTGAGCGAACTGGTGGCGGCGCTGAAGACGGCGACGGGCCAGAACTGGCGCGTCACGCTGGAAGACGTCCCCGGCCAGCCGACCCTGCACGAGCAGCAGGTCGCCGCCGAGGAAGCGATCAAGACCGCCGCGTGGGAATCGGACATGGTCCGCGCCGCGCGAGAGGCTTTCCCCGAGGCCGAATTGATGGAATGGCCCGGCAAACGCAGTGTGAACGGAGCATGATGTGAAGAATCTCGACGAAATCCTGGCCATGGCCCAGAACGTCCAGAACGAACTGGAAAAGGCGCAGGCCAATCTCGACAATATCGAGGTCGAAGGCGTCTCGGGCGGTGGCCTGGTCAAGGTAAAGGCCTCGGCCAAGGGCCGGATCATCGGCATCACCATCGACGACTCGCTGATGCAGCCGTCGGAAAAGGGCATGCTGGAAGACCTGCTGGCCGCCGCGATCAACGACGCGCGGACCAAGGCGGATGCCGCCTCGGGCAGCGAAATGTCCAAGATGACCAGCGGCCTGCCGCTGCCGCCGGGCTTCAAGTTGCCCTTCTGATCCGGCCTCGTTCGTTTCGGGAACGGTATGTCGGCTTTGGCGTTGCTTCCTCCATCAAAAATAGGAGGGAATGTCATGGCCGATGAACGCGTTACCGAGACTTATGGCAATCAGCAGCCGCACACCACGGTGATCGAGCGCCGCAGCGGTGGCGGCGGCATGGCGATCGCCATCATCCTGTTGATCGCCGTGCTGGTCGGCGGCTTCTATCTCTTCAGCCGGGGCGGCGCGGAAAATCGCCGCGACGCCGCCGTGACCTCCGCCGCCAAGAGCGTCGGCGACACTGCCAAGAAGGCGGGCGACGCGATTTCCGGCGACGCCAAGTAAGGCGATCCGCTACCGGCCGGGCGGGTCTCGTTCGGCCGGTGGCATTGCTGGTGGATCGATCTCCGCATCCGGATCGGTTAGCCGCTTCAAGACCCTTGTCCCAAAGGTCAGGGGATCGCGTCCGCCGCCATAACCGGCCTCACGCGCCTCGGAATGCGAACAGCGCCTCTGGCCCGCGAACATCCCGCAAGGGCCCGCGCCTCCCAGGATCTGCGTACCGCTGAGGCCCGCTCCGGCACCGTCCGCCTCCCATCCCTTTTCCCGGACGGAAGCGGGTATGCGATAATGTTCGCTGGCGTTGCGACGCCCGCAGACAACGACCTCAGCCTGATCGGGCATGCAGTCCGTCTGCGGAGTGATACGCGGCAGGGACATGGCCGATGGCGCAGCTTGCAAGAGCATCAGGAGGCCGATCACTGCGCTCATTCATAAATTCCCCTAGAGGGGGCTGAGGGTGCTTTGGGATCGTGGCTTTTGCAGGGCGGTTTGCCGTCGGTCATGGCGTGGGGCGACCAGCCCTCCCCCATCCCCTCCCGCCTGCGGGAGGGGCGTGTTCCGGGAATCTGATACGCACGACCGCATGCTTTTTGGGTCGTTGATCCGACTAAAGCACGCCCCTCCCGCAAGCGGGAGGGGATGGGGGAGGGAAAGATGTCTCACCGAGACTCCCACCCTTACGAAATACAGGTATCCAGCCCCTGCCGCCGCACCACCCCCACATAACGCGCGATCACATTGCCGTGCTTGCGCACGAACCCGGTCGGCGCCACCGCCGCGCGCTTCTTCGGCAGCGGCAGGACGGCGGCGATCCGCGCAGCCTCGGTCGGTGAGAGATGCGAGGCGTCATGCCCGAAATAGCGCATCGCCCCGGCATTGGCGCCGTACGTCCCGATGCCAGTCTCTGCGATGTTGAGATACACTTCCATGATCCGCCGCTTGCCCCACAGCGTCTCGATCAGGAAGGTGAACCAAGCCTCGAACGCCTTGCGGACGTACCCGCCATTTTGGAACAGAAAGGCGTTCTTCGCGGTCTGCTGGCTGATCGTCGAGCCGCCGCGGATGCGACCGCCCTTGGCGTTGCGATAGGCCGCACTCGCCATCGCCTTGAAGTCGAAGCCGTTATGCGAACAGAAGCGCGCATCCTCGCCCGCGATCGCGGCGCGCGCCATGTCCGGGTCCATCTCGGACAGCGGCATCCAGTCCTTGGTCACGCCATGCCCGCCGATCACGTCCCCCAACATGGTGAAGGTGATCGGCGGCGGCACGAAGCGGTAGATTCCGACCCAGACGACACTGACGATCACAAAGGCGAGCACGGCCTTCAGGGCCCAGCGAGCGATGCGCAACATGGGCGGGGTCCTTAGCGGGGTTTGGCGCACGCGTCACTCGCTCCGCACCCCGCGCCGGTTCAGGATTTTAGGGTCTGCGCGATCCAGCGGTCGAACAGGTCGGGCCAGAGCCGGGCGGGCGCGCCTTCCGGAGCGCTCATCGCGCCGAAACCATGGCCGCCCTTCTCGAAGAAATGCGCCTCGACCGGCACCTTTGCCGCCCGCGCCTGGGTCAGCACGTCGATCGACTGGTCGAGCGGGACCAGGCCGTCATCGACGGCGTGGACCAGGAACAGCGGCGGCGTGCTCGCATTGATCCGGCGCGGCGTGTCGTAGCGCGCCTTGGTCGCGGGATCGGGATTGGGACCGAGCAGATTGTCGCGCGAACCCGGATGGGTGTTGGGCGTCGACAGGCTCGCCACCGGATAGACGAGGCCCGAGAAGCGTGGGCGGGCCGATTGCCGGTCGGCGGCGTCGACCGGGTTATAGACCTTGTCGTCATATCCGACGGTCAGCGACGCGGCGAGATGCCCGCCCGCCGAAAAGCCGACAATGCCCAGCTTGGCCGCATCGATGCCATAGCGTGCGGCATTGGCGCGGATCAGCCGCATCGCGCGCTGCGCATCCTGAAGCGGCACATTCGCCTGATCGCCCCACCCTTCCGACGGCAGGCGATAGGAAAGCGCGAAGACGGTGATGCCGTGCGGGTTCAACGTCTTTGCGACATCGATCCCCTCATTCTGGATCGACACGAAACCATAGCCGCCGCCCGGGATGGTCAACACCGCACGGCCGTCGGGGCGTTCGGGGCGGAAGACGGCGACGATCGGATTGGCGGTGCCGCGCAGCCACAATTCCTGCCGCCCGGCCGGACCGTTCATCGACGGATTGGGCTTGGGCAAGGTCGCGCGCGCGCCGGGCGGGCGACCAGGCCAGAGCGGGAAATGCTCGGCGGGGGGCCAGGGCGTCATACCCGGTGCGGCGGGCGCCGCCTGGGCCGCCGCGCGGCTGGCCAGCGGCACGGTGGCCATGGCCCCGATCAGAGAGCGTCGGTCGATCATTGGCATCCCCTCATCCTCCGCGCCTGATAGCGCTATATGGGCGTCAGGGTGCCGGGGCCGCGCGCACCGATCAAGTGAAAAGGGCGCAAAGAAAAGGGGCGGAAAGCTTTCGCCTCCGCCCCCCCCTGTCTCAATCTCGTCTCAATGACCGTATTTCTTGATCCCCCGCCTGCGCAGCTTTTCGCGCTTGCGCCGACGGCTGTACGGGATCGCGAACGCCAACCCGACCACCAGAACGATGCCGATGATCACATAGGCCAGCTGTTCGCGTTCAAGAAATTCCAGCATTAGTCGAAAATCGCCCCCCAACGACGCTTAACACGCTCCCGCCAGTGACCGCGATGATAGGCGTCCGACGCGAGCAGCGGCATCACCGAACCCGCTTCCGCGAACACCATCTGCTCGAGCGCGGTATCGACCTTGCCCCAGCTCGCCGCTTCCTTGAGCGTCGAGGACGAGCAGGCACCGTCACGAACATCGGCCACCGTGATCTGCACGGCGTACTTGTGCATTTCCACGTCTTCATGGCCCAGGATCTCGGCGCAAACAACCGTGTCCTGAATGAAATTCTTCGGAACGCCGCCGCCGATCATCAGCAGGCCGGTGGTGCCCGCCTTGATCTTGATGTCGGTCAGTTCGCGGAAGTCGGCAATGGCGTCGAGCACCATGTAGGGCTTGCCTTCCTTGGCGCGCTCGACCTGGTGCTTCACCAGACCGAAACCGGCCGACGAATCAACGAACGCCGGGCAGAAGATCGGCACGTCATGCTCATAGGCGAGCTTGACGAGGCTGTTTTCCTTCTTGCCATGCTCGACCAGATACTTGCCCATCTCGCGGATGAAGGCGCGGCTCGAATAGGGCTTGGGCTCCAGCGAGTCCGCGATCTTGCCGATCGTGTGGTCGCAGTCCTGCAGCTGCTCTTCGTCGATATAGGTGTCGTAGATGCGGTCAATGTACAGCGAACGCAGCGTGTTATCGTCGGGGATTTCCAACGCCTGATAATGCTTGTGACCCAGGCCCTCGAAGAAATCCATGTCGACAATCGACGCGCCGGTGGCGACGATGCCGTCGATCATGTTCGAGCGCAGCAGCTCGGCATAGAGGTCCATGCAGCCGCCCGCCGAGGTCGAACCGGCGATCACCAGAAAGATCGAGCAGTCCTTGTCGGCCAGCATCTGGTTGTAGATGCCGGTCGCGCGCGCCAGGTCGCGGCTGGTGAAGCTCATCTTGCCCATCGAATCGATGATCGGGCGGGCGTCGAACGAGGTGATGTCGATATGCTCGACCACGCTGGAGAGCAGCTCGGCCTTACGGTTGTCGTTGATCGTGTCGGTCATGATGGTTCCATCATCATCGAGAAGCCGTCGTCGTTATTGGGGACGCGGTAACCCGGCTGGCCCGGCTCTGCGCGGGGGCAGTGCCGGTATGCGAAGGGGCCTTATCGCGGTCGAAACCGCAATGCCACCCCATTCCCCTCCCGCCGAAGCGGAAGGGGATAAAGGAGGTGCTAAAGTCGCCGGGTTACAGCTTGACGACGTTGGCCGGACGGGCCTGCTCGACCTCGTCGCGATAGACCGAGAACATCGGCTCGTCATCGGTCACGACGAACTCGTGACAGGTGAAGCCGTTGAACTGGGTGCGCATGGCCTGGCCGTAAGCGCCCAGCATCCCGATCTCGAAATAATCGCCGGTGTTCGTGTCCGCGGGCAGCGGGAACGGACCCTGCATGAAGTCCAGATCGTCGCAGGTCGGGCCCCAGAAGCTGAAGTCCATGTCGCGCGCGTCGGAATCCGGCTCGCGCAGCAACTGGACCGGATATTTCCAGCCGATATGCGCCGCATCGAACAGCGCACCATAGGCGCCGTCGTTGATGTACAGCTCGTTGCCGCGACGACGCTCGACGCGCACCACGACGGACGAATATTCCGCACACAGCGCCCGGCCCGGCTCGGCCCAGAGTTCGGCCGAGTAGGACACCGGCAGGCTCTCGAACGCGCGGTGGATCGTCTCGAAGAAACGCTCCAGCGGCGGCGGGGTCATGCCCGGATAGGCCGAGGGGAAGCCGCCGCCGACATCGATCACGTCGACCGTGACGGCCGCCGCGACGATCGCCGCGCGCACCCGCTCCATCGCCGCCGAATAGGCGTCGGGGGTCATGGTCTGGCTGCCGACATGGAAGCAGATGCCCAGCGCGTCGGCGACCTGACGGGTCGCGATCAGCAGGTCCTTCGACTCTTCCAGGCTGACGCCGAACTTCGATCCCAGGC
Organism: Sphingomonas sp. Xoc002; assembly: GCF_050408055.1. Taxonomy (NCBI): domain Bacteria; kingdom Pseudomonadati; phylum Pseudomonadota; class Alphaproteobacteria; order Sphingomonadales; family Sphingomonadaceae; genus Sphingomonas; species Sphingomonas sp. Xoc002. The sequence continues at coordinate 2,618,823 of NZ_CP191175.1, forward strand.
TGAGCTTGGCGTATTCGGACGACACGCGCATCCGGACGCACAGGGTCAGGTCGGTCGCGCCGTTCGTGGCGCGGACGATCTTCTCCAGCTCTTCCATGCTGTCGAGCGAATAGGTGCGGACGCCGTGGGTGAAATAGGCCTCGGCAATCGCCTCTTCCGACTTCACCGGATGCATGAAGCAGCAGACGGCCTGCGGGACGACCGACTTCACCAGACGAACTTCCGCGATCGAGGCGGTGTCGAAATGGGTGATGCCATTGTCCCACAGGATCTGGATCAGATCCGCAGACGGATTCGCCTTCACCGCGTACATCGAGCGGCCCGGAAACTTCTCGACGAAGAATCGGGCGGCGCGCGCAGCAGCGTGCGGGCGAAGCAGCGTGACCGGATCAGCCGGACGACGCTTGGCGATGTCGATGCCGCGCTCCAGATTGGAGGGGACGGCGGTCGAGTGGGCAGCTAGCCCCAGCGCGCGATGATTCTGGTGCAACTCAAGGGACCTCCAATTGCCGGACGGCATACGGTGACAAAAAGCTGCCTTGCGGTTGGAAGTCCCATGGGGCAGCGGAGGCGCGAAATAGGGTCGGCGTTTTCGAATGTAAAGCGGTAGAAAGCCCGTCGGAGATAAAAAGTGACAATCTTAAGACAACCGACAAAAGCAGGGGTCCGCGACGCCGCAGAAAAGATCGCCCGCATCCTGCCCCCATCACCAATATTTCCCTTTATGATCAAAGGGAAGACGGTGGTTTTCAAGGCGGAAAACCTGCAACCTGTCGGCGCGTTCAAGCTGCGCGGCGCGTGGCACCGGTTAACCGCCTTGGACGGGGATTCGCGGGCGCGGGGCGTCGTCGCTTTCTCCTCCGGCAACCACGCGCAGGGAATCGCCTGGGCCGCGCGGCGGCTGGGGATCGCGGCGACGATCGTGATGCCCGCCGACGCGCCCGCGTCGAAGCGCGAAGGCACGTTGGCGCTGGGCGCGGAGATCGTCGATTACGACCGGGCGACCGAAAGCCGCGAGAAGATCGCCCGTCGCCTGGCAGAGGCGCGGGGCGCGACGCTGGTGCCCAGCTTCGACGATCCCTGGGTGATCGAGGGACAGGGCTCGGCGGGCATCGAGGCGGCGGCGCAGATGGCCGCGCTGGGCCTGCCCTCGCCCGTCCATGTCGTGTCGCCCTGTGGCGGCGGCGGGCTGGCGGCGGGACTGACGCTGGCCCTGCCCGAGGCGCGGATCACGGTGGTCGAGCCCGAAGGCTGGGACGATATGCGGCGCTCGCTAGAGGCCGGGTGGATCGAGCCTGTCGGTGACAACCCGCCGCCGACCGCGTGCGACTCGCTCCAGACGACACGCGTGTCGCCGCTGACCTTCGAAGTGCTGGCCCGGCGGGGCGCGGAGGGCGTCGTGGTCAGCGAAGCCGAGGTCGCGGCGGCACAACGTTTCGCGGCCGAGCGGCTGCGGCTGGTGGTCGAGCCGGGCGGCGCGGTGGCGCTGGCCGCGCTGCTGGCGGGCAAGGTGACGGCGGCCGACGGGATGCTGGTCCTGCTGTCGGGCGGCAATGTCGACCGTGCGGCCTATGCGCGCATTCTGGCGGGCTGATGGAGGGTATCGCGAATGCCGCGCCGGGGCTGGCGATGATCGCCGCCTTCGCCTGTGTGGCAGGCGGTGTCGTGACCATCCGGCGCGGGGATCGGCGCAAGGGTGTGCTGATGCTGGTGATGGCGGTGGTGCTGGTCGGGAATGTGCTGATCTGGACGATGTGAGATCGAACACCATCGGACGGAGATGTGACCTGTTCCTCCCCTGCATGGGGAGGGGGACCAGCGAAGCTGGTGGAGGGGTGTAACCCTATCGAGAGCGGGATACCCCTCCGTCAGGGCTTCGCCCTGCCACCTCCCCTACAAGGGGAGGAATGGAGTAAAAGTCCATCGAGTTGAAAAACGCCGCAGGTCAAAACGCCGCGCCCTCCCCGTGCCAAAGAGGAATTAAGCGAACAGCCGTGCTAGGCTGCGCTCCAGCATCAGCATCTGCCACAGCGTCCGGCCATGTTCCGCACGCCCCGCGCGGTGATCCGCCGCCAGCAGCCCCAGTTCGTTCAGGTCGAACCAGCCGGTCTCGCGCAGCAACCCCGATTTCTCCAACCGCGCCGCCTCGTCCGCCAGCGCGCCGCGGAACCAGGCGCTGATCGGCGTTACGAAGCCCATCTTGGGCCGGTAGAGGATGTCACGCGGCAGATAAGGTTCCAGCACCTTCTTCATCAGCCATTTGCCCTGCCCGCCCCGCAACCGCATCGAGACGGGCAGGCGCGCGGCATATTCGACCAGCCGGTGATCGAGCAGCGGCTCACGCGCTTCCAGCCCGACCGCCATCGACATGCGATCCGTCTTGGTCAGGATATCGCCGGGCAGCCAGATCTTCATATCGGCATATTGCACCCGGTCCATCGCGTCGCGTGCGGGCGCGTCGCGCATCGCGGCGATATAGCGATCCTCTGCCCGGTGTCCGCCGAGCGCCGCCTTCGCCTCGGCGGAGAACAGCCGCGCGCGCGCCTCCGGCCCCGTTACGCCGACCGCGCGGGCATAGGCCTCCGCACCGTCCATCCCCAGGGCCTGCAACGTCGTCTTGGCCCGCAGGGGACGCGGGGCCCAATCGGCCTTGGGGTAGAGGCGGCCCAGCGTCCCGAACACGTTGCGGCGAAACTCCGCCGGGAACAGGCCGCGCACCCGCTCCTCGCCCGCGTGGAAGATGTGGCGGCGATAGCCCATCAGCATCTCGTCAGCGCCGTCCCCCGCCAGCGCCACCGTGACATGCTGCCGCGCCATCTCGCACAGCCGATAGGTGGCCAGTGCCGAGGCATCGGCAAAGGGCTCGTCGAACTGCGCGACCAGCGTGTCGATCAGCGCGAAATCGTCCGGCTGGACGACCCGCTCGGCATGGTCGGTGGCGAAGCGCTGGGCGATGATGCGGGCATGGCTGCGCTCGTCCAGGCCCGCCTCGTCGAAACCGATGGTGCAGGTGCGCACGGCGCGCGGGGACGCCTCCGCCATCAGCGCAACCACGCCCGAGCTGTCGACGCCGCCCGACAGGAACGCGCCCAGCGGCACATCGGCGACCATGCGGCTGACCACCCCCTCGCGCATCCGGGCCAGCAGCCCCTCGCCCAGTTGCGCCGCCGATCCGCTTTCGCGGTTGGAGAAATCGACGTCCCACCATTGGCGCGGCCGGGGGATGGCGCGACCACGCTCGATCAGCAGGAAATGCCCGGCTGGCAGCTTGTGGACGCCTGCCACGATGCTGGCATCGTCGGGCACATAGCCAAAGGCCAGATAATCCTCGACCGCGCGGATATCGGGACGACGGCGGAACAGCGGATGCGCCAGCACCCCCTTCATCTCCGAGGCGAAGGCGACCGCGCCATCGGGCAGTTCGGCCCAGTGGAGCGGCTTCACCCCCAGCCGGTCGCGCGCCAGGAACAGCGCCCCCGCCTTTGCGTCGTGCACGGCGAAGGCGAACATGCCGACCAGCCGGTCGAGCATCGACGGACCCCAGTGTCGCCAGCCGTGCAGCAGCACCTCGGTATCGCCATCGGTGTGGAACACGGCGCCCTTCGCGCGCAATTCCTCGCGCAACTCGCGGTAATTATAGATTTCGCCGTTGAAGCAGACCGCGACCTCGCCATCCACCATCGGTTGGGGCGATCCCGCCACGTCAATGATCGACAACCGGGCATGGGCAAAGCCGACGCCGGGCGCGGTCCAGATCCCCTGCCCATCCGGCCCGCGATGCGCCTGTGCGCCGATCATCGCCCGCAGCCGGGCGGGATCGACCGGCTTGGGCGTGGCGGGATGGAAAAGACCGGCGATACCGCACATGGGGGTTCAGCGCCGTCCCGTCAGGCGGTCGGCAAAGCCGTCGACCGGGCCCAGCGCGCGGACGAACGCCTCAATCGCGCGCGGATCGTCGCCCTCGCTCGACACATGCACCGCCACCGCCGTCTGGCGTTGACCCAGCAGCCGGGCCTTCATCGTTTCCAGTTTCACGCGCCGCATATCCGGGGTCAGCCTATCGCCGATCCGGTACCATGTCGCAACGTCGCGCTCGACCGACTGGCCGGTCGGCCCCGTCGTGGTCAGGCGCATGGCGTCGCCGCCCGCGATCCGGCCCAGATCGGCAACGCGGATCCAGCGATCATCCTCGTGCAGCACGCCCGTCCCGAACGCGCCCAGCTTGCCGCCCTCGCGCTGGCGGGAGAAGACGCCGACCGCCAGATCGACCTGATGCCCCTGCCCGTCGCGATAGCTGCGCAACAGCACCGCATCGGCGCCCGGATAATAGGGGCTCCACGGTGTCCCCTGCTGCGCCGGGGTCCAGCCGGGCATATCGGGCAAGGTCATGCCGGCGGGCAGCACCGCCGCGCGCGATCCGGCAAAACCGCTCCAGCTGGGAAAGACCGCCGCGATCGCCACCGCCAGCAGCGCGGCGAGCAGCGGGTCGATACGGTGGCGGGGCATGGCCGACAGCCGTGCCGGGTCGAAGGCCGCATCGTCGGGCGAACGGTCGAAGAATTGCCACCCGATCGCCAGCACCCCCGCCATGACGATCGCAAAGAACACCCAGCCAAAAATGATATGATCGACCCCGCCCGCCACCTCGATCGAGGTCCTGTCGGCGGCGAAGATCGTCCCCCAGGCGCGCACGCCATTGGCAAGGACCGGCACGATCAGCGACACGATCATGAAGACCGCCCGCCGCCAGGGCGAGCGGAAACACAGATTGGCGACCAAAGCGGCAAAGGCGACCATGGCCAGGACGAACTTCGATCCCGAACAGGCCTCCGCCACCTCGAACCAATAGCGCCCAGCATGGATCAGCACCCCGTCGGCCGAGGCGGGAATGCCGCTCCAGTCGAGCAGCGGCATCACGATCGACACGGTGATCTGCTGGAGCGGCTTTTCCAGCTCGGCGCCGAACGGCACCAGGAACCAGGCATAGGCGAGCGGGAACAACATGCCCCGCGCCACCATCGGGCCGAGCAGGGTCAGGACCGCGCCCTCCAGCATCGCGACCAGCCCCAATTGGCGGACCAGCGCGACCGTGGCCGACTCGCCCAGCAGCCATAACAGCCCGCCGCCCGCGACCACGAACAGCCCCGGCCACCAGGCGGCCGGGGTCAGTTGCGCCAGTTCGGCGCGCCGCTGCCAGATCAGCCAGCCGACGACCGGTCCGATGAACAGGCAATGGCCATAGGTCGTGCTGGTCCACCAGATGTCGACCAGATGCGCGACATCGGCGCGGAACAGCAGCAACAGGGCCAGCGCCGTCCCGGCCAGCAGCGCCAGGGGATAGGTCCAGCGCCCCGGCCTCGCCCCTTCCCCCGCTTTGGCCATGTCCCCGGAGGTCACGCGGCCATGGCCCCCAGCAATCGGTCGAGCGGCGCCAGCCGCGCCGTCCAGTCATAGCGTGCCAGCACCTGCGCGCGCGCCGCCGGATTGTCGGTGGGGCCGTTCAGCGCGGCGATGACCCGTTCGGCAAAGTCGCGGTCGTCGCCCGCCACCGCGATCGTGCCGCCATGGTCGATCCCCTCCGCCGCCGCCACGGACGCGACGATCGGCCGAGCCATGGCCATCGCCTCCAGAAGCTTGTTCTGAATCCCGCGCGCCAGATCGAGCGGGGCGACGCAGACGGCGGCGCGGGCCAGCCAGATACGGGTGTCGGGCACTTCGCCGGTCACGATCACCGCCTCGCTCGCCAGCCGCCGCACTGCCGGGGTCGGCGCGCGGCCGACAATGGCGAAACGCGCCGCCGGGCAGGCCGCACGGACCAACGGCAGGATATGCTCGGCAAAGCGTGTCACCGCGTCGATATTAGGGCGGTAATCCATCTGCCCGGTGAAGACGATCAGCGGGCCGTCAGACGCCCTGGCGTCGATAGTGGCGGGGCCATAATGGTTGGCGTCGATGCCGTTCTCGACCGCAAGGACATTCCCCTGCCCCCCGCCGGAACGGAACAGCGCGGCCTCCGCCTCGCTGACGAACAGGGTCGCGGCGACGGATTGCGCAACTTGGCGTTCGTAGCGGCCGAGCAGACGGCCCTCGCGCTTCAGAACGGACCGCATCCCCGGCTTGGCCGACTTGGCGAGGCTGGCAAATTTGGCGGAGTCGACATCGACCATGTCCATGATCGTCGGCTCGTCCCCGCGATACTGGGCCATCTGACCGGAGAAGATATAGGTCGCGACAATAGGGTGCCGCGCCCGTACGTCCGCCACCGCGCGCATCATGCCGGGATGGGCGAAGGCGGTCAGCGAGATGGGTTTGCCGGTCCCCAGCGCCTGCACCGCCGCCACCGGCATCGGCTTGGTCCGGCGCAGGATATGATGGCTGGCGAGTTCGGCGCGGAGTTCGGGCGGCAGTTCCTCTTCCCCCGCCTGCTCGGCAAAGGCACAGAGATGGACGCGCCAGTCGCGCGCCAGATGGCGCAGCACATGATAGCTGCGGATCTTGTCGCCGCGATCGGGCGGAAAGGGCGCGCGGTGCGCGAGGAACAGCAGGTCCTTCAACCCAGACCCCGCGCGATCGGCGGCCCGACGATCTGCGCGACACGGACCGGCAAGCGCTTCCACACCGCGATCATCAGCGCATATTTGGGGTTGAGCGGGTTGATCGCGCGCGGGCCATGGACGCTGCGGCTGGCATAGATCAGCGGTTGCCCCTCGAACCCCCAGTTCTTCTTGAACGCCGCCGCCCCCGTCCCGACCTTCGACCGGCCGAAGTCGAAGCTGTGGCAGCCGCGCTGCCGGGCGTGGCGCATCAGCGCGAAATACATCAGGTCGTTGGCGCGCAGCCCCCGCGCCGCCTGCGTTCCGCCGCCCCAATAGGGATAGACGGTGCCGCCATGATAGAGGTTGAGCACGCTCGCCACCGCCCGGCCTTCATGGCGCACGGTCAGCACATCGGCGTCGAGCCGCGCCACCGCCTCGCGGAACAGCTTCGCCGGGAAGACGGGGGTGCCGAGATTGCGGACCGATTCGGCATAGACGCGGTAATGTTCGGCGAGCATCCGGGGATCACGGCCGGTAACGACCTCCAGATCCTGCGCCAGCGCCTTGCGAAGCTCGGCCCGCTGCTTGCGGGGGATGGCCTTCATCTCGGCCTCGTCATCCGACGCAATGGGACGGACGAAGCCCAGATAGCTGTCCGCATCCGCCGTCCAGCCGTCCGGCACCGGACCGCCGCGCAGTTCGACCGACTCGATGCCCTTATCCCCCGCGAGGACCCAGGCGGCCTCGGCCAGCGCCTCGACACCCTCGCCAAGCACGCCGCCATCGACGCCGAAGCCGGTCGACACCATCGCGGCGCCGAACAGGGGCGAGCGAATTTCGCTCAGCGGCAGCACACCGACGATCGCACCGTCAGCCCCTTCGGCCACCAGATAATGCGCCGTCTGGCCGCAGCCCTTCGCCCCCGCCTTTACCCAGCCGGTCAGGTGAAAGGGCGTCCCCTCCGCCTGTGCGCCCACAAAGGCATCGATCCGCGCGCACGCCGCCTCGCTCGCCAGATCGGCGACGCGGATCGTCGGCGGAAGCGCGGTCATGCCAGCCGCGCCGCTTCCTCGGCCGCGACCTGATCGACGCGCCCCCAGTCGTGACGGCCGAGCAGCCCGCGCAACTTGCCCGCCATCGCGCTCAGACGGCTGTAGTGACGCACACGCGAGCGCAGCGGCGCATGGGCGACGCGGGGCTGGTCCGGATCGACCTCCCAGGGGTGGAAATAGAAGATCGCGCCGTGGCGGTCGCGATTGACCTGCCCGACCGCGATATCAGTCAGCTTGGCGGGCAGCATCCGGAAAAAGCCGCCGCCGGTCGCCAGCCGCCTGCTGCCCCACTGCGCCACCGTCACCGGCAGCTCGATCAGCCCGGAGTCCGCCAGCGGCCACCAAGCATAGCGCGGCGACTCCGCCCAGCCATAATGGTCATGGCGCAGCGGCGCGACGCTGGAGGAATACAGATACCCCGCCTCGGCCAGCACGGGATGCGCCCAGGGGGTACGCGTATCGATCGAGAAGCTCGGGGCGCGGTATCCGGTGACGGCCTGCCCGCCCGCATCCTCGATCGCCGCCTTGGCGCGGGCCAGATCGGCGCGGAACTGGTCGGCGGTCATGGTGAAGACGCGCTGATGGTCCCAGCCATGGCTGGCCATTTCATGCCCCGCCGCCACGATGCGGCGGATCAGCCCGGGATGGCGGTGCGCCACCCAGCCGAGCGTGAAGAAGGTCGCGCGCGTGCCCGTCTCGGCGAACAGCGACAGGACGGCGTCGGTATTGGCCTCGACCCGGCTGTCCAGCCGGTCCCAGTCGGCCTTGTCGATCGTGCGCTCGAACGCGCCGACCTGAAACCATTCCTCGACATCGACCGACATGCCGTTGAGCGGCAAGGATTTTGCACCGACCTCAGGCGGCATGGCCCCAGGCTCCCGGTCGGATCGTTGCTCCGGCTTCGCGACGGTCCTCGCCGCGATTGTCGATCTCGGACCAGTCGACCAGCAAGGTCAGGACGCGGCGCAGCGCCGCCTCCTGCTGCTCCAGCCGCGCTTCGAGTTGCGCGATGCGGCTTTCCAGCGCGGCATCGGTCGAGGGCTTGGCCGCGGGCACCGGCTCCTCCGCCGCAGCGGGCGGCGGCGCGGCGGGGGCGGGCATCGGCCGCAGCGAAACCGGCTCGGGTGCAGGCGGCGGGGCGACGACGCGGTGCGTGCTGCGCGGGGCCGGCTGGCTTTCGGGCATCACGCGGGTGATCGGATCGGGCCGCGTCGGGGCGACCGTCGCATGACCGTTCAGGCCCAGCCCGGTGCGCAGCGTGCCCGCCGAGAATAGCGGATCGCCCAAGCGCGCCGTGCTGTCTAAGATCGGGGTCACGGGCTCAGGCTCCGGCGCGATCGGCATCGGGGCCTCGCGCCCTGCGCCCATATCGGCGGCCATATCGGCGGCGACGCTCTCGACCGTCTGTCGGCCGATCAGCTCGACACCCTCGATCGCGGCCTGCAGCAGGACACGGCCCGCCAGCACGTTCAACCGGCGCGGAACCCCGCCCGAGGCATCGTACAGCGCGTCGAAGGCGTCGGCGGCGAAATCGGGACGGCCTGTCCAGCCCGCGACCGCCAGGCGGTGCGCGATGTAATCGGGAACTTCCTCGGGCTCCATCGGGTCGAGGTGATGGATGGCGATGACGCGCTGGCGCAGCTGCTCGACGGCGGCCGAGCCCAGCAGGCGCTCGCGAAATTCGGGCTGCCCGACCAGCAGGATCTGGAGCAGCGCATGGCCGCCCGCCTGGAAGTTCGACAGCATGCGGAGTTCTTCGAGCGAGGCGAGCGGCAGTGCCTGCGCCTCGTCGACGATCAGCAGGATGCGGCGGCCCTCGCGCGCCACGCCGTTCAGCGCGCGTTCGATCGCGGCAAGCAACGCGGCCTTGGTCAGCCCCTGCGCATCGACGCCCAGTTGCCCGGCCACGACGCGCAACAGGTCCTGCGGCTCGACGGCGGTGGACACGATGTGCAGGACGCGCAGGCGCTTGGTATCCAGCGTTTCGACCAGATGGCCGACCAGCGTGGTCTTGCCCGCACCGACATCGCCGGTGATGACGATAAAGCCCTCACCCTGCGCCAGCCCATAGCCCAGATAGGCCATCGCCTTGCCATGGGTCGCCGTCTGGAACCAGAAACGCGGGTCCGGCGTCAGTTGAAACGGGCGTTCGCCCAGACCGAAATGGGTCTCGTACATCATCGTGCCTTTCGGCCGGTCAGAATTGATACCGTGCGGCGATCAGGGCCTGTGCCGACAGGGCACTGGACAGGTCGCCGACCTGGAAGTGGTACAATCCAACCGACGCGGTTGTTCCGAGCCGACCGAAGTTGCGGTAATAGCTGGCGGTCGACCCCAGCGATACCACGTCCTCGGCCCCCGCCAACCTAGAGACGTAATAGTTAACGAAGCCATTCACGTTAAGCCCCGAATTGGGACCGAAGGCGCGGCCGAGGAAAATCTGGCCGTAATAGCTGTCGTCCTCCACGCCCGAGACGATCAGGCCCGGAGCCCCGTCCGGCGCGAACAGGCGTCGGCTGGTATAGCCCAGCCCCGCCCCCAGCGTGGAGCGTCCCCGCTGATAGGACACCGCCATGTCCAGACCGCGCGCGCGATAGACGGCGGTCTGCACCGATTGCAGCGCGTCGTTCAGGCACCCGCCCGGCGACGCCCCCCCCGCCGAAAAGGTGCAGCCGTTGAACTGCTGCGCAAATACGTCGCGCGTCTCGACGAAATTGGTCGGCAGGTTGGACAGCCCGTTGCGCAGCTGGCGGCCAAAGGTCTGGATGCCGTCATACACCGCCGCCTGGAACACGATGTCGCGTGCCGCCTGATAGCGCGCCATGCCGGTGACGCTGAGCGAGCCGTAACGCTCGCCGACATGCGCTTCGACCGAGGTACGGCGATCGGGCCGCCAGATCACGCCCGCGTCGTAATAGACGCCGTCCGTGCGATAGGCGATCCGGCGCGGCCCCGTGGGATTGGTGATGAAGCGGCCCTGGCTGTCGACCAGCGGGCGTCCGGCGGCATCCACCTCGGGATCGCGCTGGCTCGATTCGATCCGCTCGTAACCGACACCGGCGGTCAGCGCGACATAGGGCGAAATCGGCTTCAGCACGTCGCCGCGCACGAACCAGCCCTCGTAACGCTGCGAAAGTTGCCCGGCATCGTCGCGCTCATAGGCGGCGTTGGCAGACAGGCCGACCGGCGCGATCGATCCGGGCCGTGCCGTGGCGCTGACGGTGGCGACGTGGTTCAAACTGTCGCGGAAATAGTCGAGCCGGGGCTGATCTGCCGCCACGCTGCCCAGACCCGGCGTCTCGGCACGGGTATAGCCCAGCCGGTAATTCGCGCCGATCTGCACCGGCCCCGCCCGCGTGGTCAGCGAAGGCCCGGCGAAGACCGAATAGATTTGCGAGATGTTGGCGATATTGCCGACCAGCACGCCGGGCGCCTCGCCGCGAATGTCGGCGCGCGTCCGTGTCGCCAGCGCCCCGGCCTCCAGCCGCAAATCGGGCGTGACGGCATAGGAGCCCCTCGCCAGCCCGCTATGGATATCCCCGCCGATGGCCCGGTCGCCCCAGCCGATACGGTGTTCGTAGCGATAGCTGACCTGCCCCTGCGCCCGCGCGGTCTGCACCTCGGCATTCACGCCCGCCGCCAGCGTCGTATAGGTAACGGCATCGCCGCGTGTCAGATCGGCAACCAGGCCCTGCCCGACCTCGACATAAGGGGCCAGATGCGCGCGGCGACGCTGCGGCACATTGGCACGCGCCCCGCGCCCATTGTCGCCCCGATCGGCGGCGGACGGCTCGGTAGAGCCATCGCCTTGCGCCGTGGATGCGGCACCACCCGCGACCGGCACGCCCTGAGCCTGTGCAAAAAGCGCACTCGGCCAGGCGGCCAGCACCCAGACCAGACCGACAAGGACGGGCCGCGTCACCGTCACGGCGCGCCGTCCTTGCCATATTTGCCGTAATAGCCGAACCGGCGGCTGCCCGGCACGAAGGCGACGCTGTTCAGCACCAGCTGGATATGGTCGCACGCATCGAGCAGCGCGACCGCGGCGGTGACTTCGCTTTCGGGCGTACGGTCCGCGCGGACGACCATCATCACCTGCCCGGCCAGCATCGCCAGCACCGAGGCGGGGGACGCCGCCAGCACGGGCGGCGAGTCGAAGATCACCAGACGGCGGGGATTGGCCGACAACAGCCGCTGCACGACCGCGCGGGTACGGGCCGAGGCGAGCAACTCGGTATCGTTGGCGGTCCGGGTGCCGCAGGGCAGCACCGCCAGATGCGGCACGTCGGTGCGCATCACCAGCGATTCGACATCGATGCTGCCATCGACCACCGCATCGAGCAGCCCCGGCCCTTCGTTCAGGCCCAGCCGCCCCAGCACATCGGGCTTGGCGACATCGGCGTCGATCAGCAACACCTCGGTATCGCGCTCCGCCGCCAGCGACAGGGCGAGGTTCACCGAGCAGAAGGTCTTGCCGTCCTGCGGCCGGGCCGAGCAGACCAGCACGACCCGCGCCTTGTCCTCGTCGCCGCCCTCGACCAGCCGCTGGCTGGTGATGATCAGCTGGCGCTTGACCAGCCGGAACTCCTCGGCCAGCGGGCCGATCGGCGCGCCGGGCACGATCATGCCGTTTTCCGCCAGCATCGCGCGGTCGACCATCGCGACGTCGGAAAAGCCCGGACTATATTCGGTCGCCAGAAACTCGTCGTCGCCCGGCTGTGCAAGGAATTCCGCTGGAATGCCGCTCAGCGAGGGATCGAACGGGGGATGATCGACGAAGGGCGGCTCGGGGTCGTCATAAGCCACCGGGCCCGGCGGCGCAGCGTCGATTGGAGAGGCGTCGACTGGCAGGGCGTCGATCGGCGGGGCCTCGACCGGCGGGGCGGGCGGCGTCCGTTCCGGTTCCTCGGCCAGCGGTGTGGGCGCGGGCGCGGGCGCGTCGGGCACGTCACGCACCCCGGGCACACGCACATAGGACTGGAAATCATAGACGTTCGCCGCGCGTTCGAGCAGCGACGGTTCCCGGCGGGGTCTAGTGGGTTTCACGTTTTCGTTCACGCGGCCATTCCCCGCTGCAATAGCTCGATAACCAGGACCAGCCCATAGGCCGCGCCCAGCGCCGCCGTCCCGCCGAGGAACAGTTTCAGCCGCTGCGCCCGCGCCGTCGCCTGGCCGCGCGTCACGACCTCGCCGATCGCGCCGATCACCGGCATGCCCATCGTCCGCTGAAGCGATTGCGGGGTGGTGAAGGTCTGACGCAGCTTCGACAGGGCAAAGGCCGAACCCACGCCCAGACCCAGCCCGGCGGCGAAGACTCCGGTCAGGAGCAGCAGGCGATTGGGTGCGCTCGGTGCGCGCGGATAGGTCGGCGGATCGATCACGCTGAACCGCATCGAGTCGGTCTGGTTCTGCGCCTGACCGCGCAGGGCCACCTGCTCACGCTGCCGCAACAACTGGTCGTAACTGTCTTTCAGAACTTGATAATCGCGGTCGATCGCACCTTGCGCAGCGGCCGCCTCGGGATCGGTCGCCAGGCTGGCGTTCAGCCGGTCGAGGTCGTTCTGCAACTGGCTCTTGCGGATTTTCAGGCTGGCGAGCTGCGACTGTTTCTCCGCCGCCATCGACTGGAGCGACATGTAGAGCGGATTGGGCTGCCCCCCCGCCACGCCCCCGGCGGGCTCGGCCTTGGCCGCGGCCTGTGCGGCGGCCAGCTGGTTGCGTAGCGCGATCACGTCCGGATGGTTTTCGGTATAGCCGCGCGCGCGGGCATCGGCGAGCTGGCCCTGAAGCGTCGCCAGCCGCGCCCGCGCCGGGCCGACCGCCGCGCCGCCGCCTTCGCTGACCGTGCGCGGGGTGCCGGCCAACTGGCCCTGAACCGCCGCAAAACTGGACTGCGCCGCCGCCAGATCGCTGTCGACCTGCGCCATCTGCGAACGGGCCAGGCCGATCCGGTCGGCGACCGATCCGCTGCCCGGCAGGCCGCCCGCGAACTGGTTCAGATACTGGGCGCGCTTGGCCTCGGCGATCTGGAGCTGTTTCTGGCGTTCGCTCAACTGCTTGTCGAGGAAGGTCAGGCTCTGATTGGTGGTGTTGCGATCGCCGAGCAGGTTCGACTCGACGAAGATGTCGATCAGCTTCTGCGCGACCTGCTGCGCCAGCTTGGGGCTGGACTGGGTGACAGTCAGCTGGAAGATGGTGTCCTGCTGGTTCTCGATCTTGATCGACTGCGCCAGCTGGGCGACCCGCGCGGCGACATCGGCGTCGCTCGACACCGTGCTGGCCAGATCGGTGCCGCGCACGACCTTTTGCAGGTTAATCGCCGAAATCAGCGTCTGACGGACCCGGTCGACCGAATCCATCTGGCTGTTCGGCCCGGTCGACATGCCGTCGGGCAGGATTTGCGAATTCTGGACCGCGATGCGCGCGCGGGATTCATATTTGCTGGGAATCTGGGCGACGAACAGCCACCCCAATATGCATACCGCCCATGCCACCGCCAGCGCCAGCCAGCGGCGTATCCATATCGCATGGAGGGCGATCCGGATCTCGTCCTGAATACTCGACACGCGCCCGCTGCCTCAGAACATCGATTCGGGGATGATGATGACGTCGCCCGGCTCCAGCCGGACATTCGCCGTCGAATCCCCCTTGCGGAGCAGATCGTTGATCTGAAGCGCATATTCGCGCTGCTTGCCGGTCTCGCGGTCGGTGCGCACCAGCTTGGCCTTGTTGCCCGCCGCGAACTGGTTCAGCCCGCCCACCGCGATCATCGCGTCGAGCAGCGTCATATTGGCGCGGTAGGGGATGGAGGCGGGCCGCTCGGTCGCGCCGACGATCCGCACCTGCTGGCTGTAGGTGCCCGAGAAATTCTCAACGATCACCGACACGATCGGGTTGGAGACATATTCGGACAGCGCCTTTTTCAGGTCGTCCTGCAACATGGCGGGCGTCTTGCCGACGGCGGGCATGTCGTTGACCAGCGGCGTGGTGATGCGGCCGTCGGGGCGCACCTGCACCTTGGTCGACAGGTCCGGGTTGCGCCACACGAAGATGTTCAGGGTATCCAGCGGGCCGATGACATATTCCTCGCCCGGCTGTTCCTTGCGCGCGACATAACCGGCCGAGGGCAGCTCGGTCTTGGTCCCCGCCGTCGAACAGGCGGTCAGCGTCGAGGCGCAAAGGCCTGCGATCAAGAGGGGGCGGGCGAACGATGCCATGCGAATGGTACTCCTGAACCCCTCCTCTCCCAGGATACGGAGACGAAAGGCAAATTGCGCAATGTCGCTATGCCACCCAAGAGGTGAACAGAGCGTTATGCCGGTGCGCCGAGCGTCTCAGCAGCGGGGGGATGGCCCAGAAACGCCGAAGGGCTGGCGGTGGCTCCATAGGCCCCGGCCAGAAACACCGCGACGATATCGCCGACCTGCGCCACCGGCAGCGCGACCCGGTCTCCCAACCGGTCGAGCGGGGTGCAGAGCGGCCCCACGACCGACACCGTCTCCACCGGCTCGGCCCCCATCGCATGGGCGACCGCCAGCGGATAGTTGCGCCGGACGACGGTGCCGAAATTGCCGCTGGCCGCCAGCTGGTGGTGCAGCCCGCCGTCGAGGATCAGGAAGGTCTCTCCCCCGCTTTCCTTGCGATCGATCACGCGCGCCAGATAGACGCCCGCCTCGGCGACCAACCAGCGGCCGAGTTCGATCGCGAAACGGCTGTCGCCCAGAATGGCGGGCCGTTCCGCCAGCGCCTGCTCCAGCGCCGCCCCGACCGTCTCGACAGGCAGCGGCTTGTCGCCTGCGAAATAGGGCACGCCGAACCCGCCGCCCAGATTGACCAGTGGCGGCGTCGCCCCCGCTCCGTCCGCCAGCCGCGCGGCAAGCGCGATGGTCGCCCCTTGCGTGTCGATGATCGCCTGCGGATCGAGCGCCTGGCTGCCCGCATAGATGTGGAAACCGCGCCAGTCGGCCCCCGCCGCGATCAGCTCGCGGACCAGTGCGGGCACCCGCTCGGCATCGATGCCGAAGGGCGAAGGTCGCCCGCCCATCTTCATGCCCGAGCCACGCAGTTCGACATCCGGGTTGACCCGGACCGCCAGACGAGGACGCATGCCCAGCCCGTCCGAGATGGCGAGCGCACGCCGCGCCTCGCCCTCCGACTCCAGGTTGATCGTCACGCCCGCGCGGATCGCGGCGGTCAGTTCGGCATCGCGCTTGCCGGGGCCTGCGAAACTGACCGGCTTGCCCAGCGGCGCGACCTTGGCCAGTTCGCCCGCCGAAGCGACGTCGAACCCGTCGACCATCGCCGCCATCGCCGCCAGCAACGGCACGAAGGGATTGGCCTTGATCGCATAGTGAAGGTCGATCGACGGGAATGCCGCGCGAAACCGCGCGACGCGGCTGGCGACGATAGCCGGGTCATAGACGAAGACCGGCCCTTCCCTGCCCTCCATCCACGTCTCGGCGCTCCGCCCGGCGATGGTCAGCGCGCCGGTCTGGGCGGCGAATTCGGGGGGGATCGGCCCCATCGGCTTCATGACGTTCTATCCTTCTCGGCCCAATCCCGGCGCAGCGCGGCGCGGTCGAGCTTGCCATTGGCGTTGCGGGGCAGCGCGTCGGCCCAGGCGATGTGCGACGGCTGCATGAAATTGGGAAGGTCGCGCTTCAGCCGCGCGCGCAAGCTTGGCTCGCGAACGGGATCACCGGCGAGGATCAGGACGATCGCCTGCCCCTGCGCTTCGTCGGCGATGCCGAAAGCGACCGCCTCATGCGCCTCGCCACCGGCCAGCACGGCTTCCTCGACCTCCTGCGGGCTGATCCGATTGCCGGAGACCTTAATCATCTCGTCATCGCGGCCGACGAAGCGGAGCAGGCCGTCCGCCCCCTCGACCGCCGTATCGCCCGACCAGACCGCGCGCGCATGATCCGGCGTCGGGCGGAAACGCTGTGCCGTCCGCTCGGCATCGCACCAATAGCCCTGCGCGACGAGCGGCCCGGCATGGACCAGCTCGCCCGGCTCGCCCGGTTCGGCCCGGCTGCCATCGGGGCGCAGAACCATCACCTCGGCAAAGGGAATGGCGCGGCCGATCGCATCGGGATGCGCGTCGATCAGCGCAGGGTCGAGATAGGTCGAGCGAAACGCCTCGGTCAGGCCGTACATCGCATAAAGATCCGCCGCCGGGAACACGGCCCGCAGCCCCCGCACCAGTCGCGGCGTCAGTGCCCCGCCCGAATTGGTCAGTCGCCGGATCGAGGCGACCGCCTCTTCGGGCCAGTCGATACCCAGCAACTGCGTCCAGAGCGGCGGCACCCCCGCCAGCGTCGTCGCGCCGTAACGCACGACCGCCTTCACCACGTCACGCGGGGTCAGATAGTCGAGCGGCGCGACCGCGCCCCCCGCGACCCAGGTCGAGAAAAGCTGGTTCTGGCCATAGTCGAAGCTGAAGGGCAGGACACCGAGCACCCGGTCGTCGGGTGTCAGCTTCAGATACTGCGCGACCGATATCGCGCCATACCAGAGATTGGCATGGCTCAGCATCACCCCCTTGGGGCGACCGGTCGAGCCGGAGGTATAGAGGATCGCCGCCAGCGAATCCGTCTCTGCGGTCGAACGGGGCAGCGCATCGCCCTGTCCGGTCTCGGTCATCACCGCCACGCCGCCGGGCACGTCACCATCCTCCAGCGTCGCGGCGCGGGGGCCATGGGTCAGCAGCATCGCCGCCCCGCTATCGGACAGGATATGCGCGACCTGTGCGCGTTTCAGCAGCGGATTGATCGGCACATGCACCAGCCCGGCGCGCGGTGCGGCCAGCGGCATCAGCGCGGATTGCCACGTCTTGGGCAGCCACGTCGCCACCCGAGCGCCGGGGGCGAAGCCCTGTGCCGCCAGCCATCCGGCCAGCCGCGCAACCGCCTCCTCCGCCTCGGCAAAGCTCAGCCCGCCCTCGCGGTCGAGCAACGCCGGGGCATCGCCCGCCCCGCGCAAGGCATGGTCGATCGGATACGCGGACGGATCGATGGTCATCGCGCCATCTATCAGTGCGGACACGGCAAAGTCGAGCGGGCGCCCCGCAGTCGCGGAAGCAACCAGCGCCGAGAGTGGAAACCGGGCGCCAGCCCTCCCCCAACCCCCTCCCGCCTGCGGGAGGGGGTTCTGCCTCGCCGTGCGCTTGCCCCAAACCTCTCCCCTGCCGCAGGCGGGAGGGGCCGGGGGGAGGGCGTGGGTCTCATGCTCTTTCCCCAAATCCCACACCCGAACCGGCCGCAACCAACCAGCGTCAGGACGGGAAACCGAGCGCCTCCCCTCCCCCAACCCCCTCCCGCCTGCGGGAGGGGGCTTTGCATGGCCGTGCGCTCGCCCCAAACCTCTCCCCTCCCGCAGGCGGGAGGGGTCGGGGGAGGGCATGGGTCTCCTGCACTTTCCCCAAAGCCCACACCCGAACCGGCCGCGACCAACCCGCGTCAGGACAGGGAACCGGGCGCCTCCCCTCCCCCAACCCCCTCCCGCCTGCGGGAGGGGGCTTTGCCTGGCCGTGCGCTTGCCCCCCACCTCTCCCCTCCCGCAGGCGGGAGGGGCCGGGGGAGGGCATGGGTCTCATGCTCTTTCCCCAAAGCCGACACCCGAACCGGCCGCAACCAACCAGCGTCAGGACAGGGAAACCGAGCGCCTCCCCTCCCCCCAACCCCCTCCCGCCTGCGGGAGGGGGCTTTGCCTGGCCGTGCGCTTGCCCCCCACCTCTCCCCTCCCGCAGGCGGGAGGGCTTGGGTGTCCGACGCTTGCCTAGACACCAAACGTCACGCCAACACCCGTTGCCCAACGCCCCCCACCGCACTAACGCTGTCGCAAACATTACAAAGAGCAGGGCGACAGGGTTTGGAACTCCAGACAAACGGGCAAGTGGAAGCGGCAGTGCGCGGCGTGCTGGCCGATGTGCTGGGTCTGTCGGCCGAGCGCGTAGACGGTTTCGACGCGGACACGCCGCTGTTCGGTGCGTTGCCCGAGCTGGACTCGATGGCGGTCGCGGGCGTGCTGACCGAGTTGGAGGATCGCCTGGGCATCCTGATCGAGGATGACGAGGTCGACGGCGAGATGCTGGAGACGTTCGGCCAGCTGGTCGCCTTCGCGCAATCCAAGGCGGGCGCTTGATCGACTATTATGACTGGCCCGGCGGGCGTGAGGCGATATTGCGCTTCGGCCCGGCGCAGGGACCGGTCGTGCTGGTTGCATTGCCCTTCTGGGAGGAAGCGAACCGAACGCGCAGCGTAGCCGTCGCGATGCTGCGGCGGCTGGCCGATCACGGCATCGGCGGTGCGCTGCCCGACTGGCCGGGCACGGGCGAGAGCCTGATCCCCACCGAGAATGCCAGCATCCTGCAATGGCGCGACGCGCATCAGGCGGCGGCCGAGGCGCTGGGCGACCGGCCCTGTTACGCCGTATCGATCCGGGGCGGCGCGCTGGTCGACGGCTTCGCGCTGCTGGCCGGGCGCTGGCACCTGACGCCGATGACGGGCGAAGCGGTGCTGCGCGACGTGATACGCGTGCGCGCGGCGGCCGGGCTGCGCGGCGACGAGCATGGCGTGTTCGGCGCGGAGTCGCCGGTCCGGGTCGCGGGCAACCGGGTCTCCCCGCATTTCCTTGCCGGGCTGGCGGGGGCCGAACTCCACGACCAGCCGGGGGTGCCGCGCCGCGTCGTGCGGCTGGGCCATGACCGTGCCCCCGCCGACCGCGTGATCGATGCGGTCCCGCTCTGGCGCCGGGCCGAGCCGCAGGAAGATCCCGCACTCGCCGCCCTGCTGGCCGAGGATATCGCGCAGTGGATCGCGTCATGCGAAGGCTGATCTCCTTTCCCTGCGAGGGCGCGACGCTGATCGGCACGCTGGACGAAGCGGACCGCGACACCGGCCTGATGATCGTCTCCGGCGGCAACGAGCCACGCATGGGCGCGCACCGGGGCCAGGCGATGCTGGCGGCACGGATCGCGGCCCATGGCTATCCGGTATTCCGCTTCGACCGGCGCGGTGTCGGCGACAGCGAGGGTGCCAATGGCGGCTGGGAGGCGAGCGGCCCCGATATCGCCGCCGCCGTCGACGCCTTTGCCGATGCCGCGAACCTGAGCCGGATCGTCGGCTTCGGCAATTGCGATGCCGCCGCCGCGCTGGCGATGTTCGGCGCGGAGGCCGGGTTCGGCAAGGTCCTGCTCTCCAACCCGTGGTTGTCGGAGGAGCCCGACGCGCTGCCCCCCGCCGCCGCGATCCGCCGCCATTATGCAAAGAAGCTGCTCAACCCGGCCGAATGGCTGCGGCTGGCGCGGGGCGCGGTCGATCTGGGCAAGCTACGCCAGGGGCTGACCAAGATCGCCGCCGCCCCCTCGCCCCTCGACGCGACCGCCGCACCGCTGATCCGCGCGATCCATGGCTGGGCCGAGGATGCGGCGATCATCGTGGCGCAGGGCGATGCGACCGGCGTCGCCTTCCGCGCCGCTGCACGCGGGCACGGCTTTGCCATCGAGACGCTAGCAACGGACTCGCACAGCTATGCCGATGCGATGGACGCGCTGGAAAAGGTGATCCTCGATCATCTGGCACGGGCCGGATCGGACGGAGCGACGCCTTTGCACGACGGGGACACGGAACTCGAAAATACAGATTAACGCGTTTTAAGATCAGGATTTTTTCCGGAACGCCTCCCTGCCCCGCCCATTGGATGGGGCAAGGAGAGACGGTCCATGAACGAACGCCCTACCCCACCCCAGCCCGAACAACAGCAGGACATGCCCGGCCAGACCGAGGCGATGGACCCGCGCCCCGACCATGGCGAGCATAGCTATGTCGGCCATGGCAAGCTGACCGACAAGAAGGCGATCATCACCGGCGCGGACAGCGGCATCGGCCGCGCGGTCGCCATCGCCTTTGCCCGCGAGGGCGCGGACGTCGTGATCTCGTACCTGTCCGAAGACGAAGACGCCGCCGAGACCCAGCGGCTGGTCGAACAGGCGGGCCGCAAGGCGCTGCTGATCCCCGGCGATGTCAGCGATCCGGCGCATTGCCGCACCATCGTCGAGCGCGCCGTCCAGACGTTCGGCCGGGTCGACATCCTGGTGAACAACGCTGCGCACCAGGCGAGCTTCCAGGCGGTCGAGGACATCAGCGACGAGGAGTGGGAAATCACCTTCGCCACCAACATCCATGCGATGTTCTATCTGGTGAAGGCCGCGCTGCCGCACATGGGCGAAGGCGCGTCGATCATCAACACGACCTCGATCAACGCCGACAAGCCCAACCAGCAGTTGCTCGCCTATGCGACGACCAAGGGCGCGATCCACAATTTCACCGCCGGGCTGGCCCAGATGCTCGCCGAGCGCAACATCCGGGTCAATGCGGTGGCACCGGGCCCGGTCTGGACCCCGCTGATCCCCTCCACCATGCCGCCCGAGGCGGTGAAGAGCTTCGGCGAACAGACGCCGATGGGGCGCGCCGCGCAACCCGCCGAACTCGCCCCCCCTTACGTCCTGCTGGCGAGCGGGGAGGCCAGCTACATCAGCGGCGCGACCATCCCCGTCACCGGCGGCACCCCCTTCCTCTGATCCTCAACGCGAAGGAGCGATGATCCATGGCTACCCTACCCAATGACGTCGTCGCGGCGGTGTTCGTCGCCGGGCTGAAGAACGCCCATGCCGTCGAGCATCAGGCGCTGGCGCTGATCGACCGGCAACTCGATCACCTGTCCAACTATCCGGATGTCGCCGATCACCTGCGGATGCATCGGGGCGAAACCGAACAGCAGATCGTCCGGCTGGAGGACATATTGGACGGCTTCAACGAGAGCCGCTCGATGCTGAAGGACGCGGCGCTCAGCTTCTCGGGCAATATGGCGGCGCTGGGCCACACCTTCGCGCCCGACGAAATCCTGAAGAACAGCTTTGCGAACTTCGCCTTCGAGAATTTCGAGGCGGCCAGTTACAAGTCGCTCATCACCATCGCCGATGTCGGCGGCTTCGGCAGCGCCACGCCGCTGCTCACCCAGTCGCTGAACGAGGAACTGTCGATGGCGGCCTGGGTCGACGAGAACAACGCCGCGCTGACCCGCCGCTATCTCGAACGGCGCGCGGCGGGTGAAACCGCCAGCCACTGATTTCCCCCCATCACCGACCCAGCCCCATCTCCGACCAAGCGAGGCCGATCATGTATTATCACGACAAACGCCTGCAATATCCCGTCCGCTGTGAAAGCCCCGACCCCTTGTTCGCGCGTATGCTGCAACAGGCGATCGGCGGCGTGGAGGGCGAGATCCGCGTCTGCATGCAGTATTTCTTCCAGGCCTGGGGCAACCGTGCCCCGACGCCCAAATACCGCGACATGCTGCTCCACACCGCCACCGAGGAGATCGGGCATATCGAGATGCTGGCGACCGCCGTCGCGCTCAATCTCGACAAGGCCCCCGCCTCGCTTCAGGAAGAGGGCGCGGCGGACGGCATCGTCGGTGCGGTCATGGGCGGCGGCAATGCACGGCATGCGATCGAGGGAACGCTGCACAAGCATATCCTGTCGACCGGGCTGGCGGCGCATCCATCGGACTCGGACGGCGTGCCGTTCGACATGAGCCATATCTATGCCAGCGGGAACATCGCCGCCGACATGTACTGCAACGTCGCCGCCGAAAGCACCGGCCGCGTGCTGGCGACCCGCCTCTACAATGCCGCGCATGATCAGGGCATGAAGGACATGCTCCACTTCATGATCGCGCGCGACACCATGCACCAGGAGCAATGGCTGGCCGTGATCGAGGAACTGGGCGAACAGGCGTCGCTACCCATCCCCAACTCCTTCCCGCAAGCGAAGGAGAGCCAGGATCACAATTACGACTTCTTCGTCACCTCGGTCGACGGCACCTATCCCGAAGGCCGCTGGACCCAGGGACCGAGCGTCGACGGCAGGGGCGAGTTCACCGTGTTCCGCAACGAACCCATGGGCGAGGAACCGGTCCTCGGCCCGGCACGCCCCGACAGTGGCGCCCAGGCCGAACAGATCGGCGAGCGGCCGGTCGCGTAGGCCAGTACATTCCTCCCCTTGCAGGGGAGGAATAAAGGACCGCCCCGGGCCGCATGGTCCGGGGCGGTCTTCGCGTCAGGCCCCGACCGGCATCGTCTTGCCCGTCGTGCGATCCAGCGCCCGCGCGGTCAGCACGTCGAGCGCGGTGGCGAAGGCCACGAACCCGATCGCACCCCAGACCGCCTTCTCGCGCGGCGAACGACGCGCGGAGACGGCCAGAGTCCCCAGATCGAGCAGATCGCCCATCACCCGGTTCCACACCCGCGCCGAATGGGCAGGCGCCTGGACCAGCCCGACCCCGGCGGCGACCTCGCGCACGCCATAGGCTTTGACGGTCCCTGCCCCGCCCGGCACCGACAGGCGCTCGGCGATGCGGCGGGAGGCAAGCAGTTCGGCGGCTCCCAAGGCGAGCGAGAACAGGCCAAGGCCCAGACTGACGGATTTGGCGTTCATGATGGTTCCTCCATGGCTGTCATGCGTCAAAAGCCAACGTGAACACGCCAGTGACGGTCCACAAATCCACCCAGATCAATCAGTTGCCGGCACTGACACAGCAGGCGGAAGCGCTTTGCCCGCCAAATCCGGCTCTTGCCTGCGCATTGCCACTCGGCCAGTCTGGCGCGATGATCCTCCCGCTCTTGCTCGCCGCCGCCGCGACGCCCGCCGCCGCTCCCTCCCCCGCCCGGCTGAAGGCCGATGTCGAAGCCCTGGTCGGCTTCGGCACGCGTCACACCGCCTCCACCACCACCGATCCCAAGCGCGGCATCGGCGCGGCGCGCGACTGGGCGGCCAAGCAATTCGAGACGATCGGCCAGGGCTGTAACGGCTGCATCACCGTGGAGCGGATCAATCGCCGCTTTACCGGCCCGCGCGCGCCGAACGGCGTGATGGTCGAGGATGTGCTGGGCATCCAGCGCGGGCGCGACCCGAACCGTGTGGTCATCGTCGGCGCGCATATCGACAGCCGCGTCACCGATGTGATGGACGCGACCTCGGACGCGCCGGGTGCCAATGACGACGCCTCGGGCGTGGCGCTGGTGCTGGAAGCCGCGCGCCATCTGTCGAAGCAGCAGTTCGACGCGACCATCGTCTATGCCGTCTTCTCGGGCGAGGAACAGGGATTGTGGGGCGCGACGCTGCTCGCCGACACAGCCCGGCTGCGCAATTGGCGCGTCTCGGCGATGCTCAACAACGATATCGTCGGCAATACGCTCGGCCAAGGCGGCGTGCGCGAGGCGCGCTGGGTCCGCGTCTTCTCCGAGGGCATCCGCGCCTCGGAAGACCTGCCGCAGCAGATCCAGCGCCGCGGCAATGGCGGCGAGGATGACGGCCCCAGCCGCGCGCTGGCCAAGGCGATCGACGGGGTGGCCGACAAGCTCGGTGGCCTCGACGTGTTCCTCGACCGGCGGCCCGACCGCTTCGGGCGCGGCGGCGATCACGAACCGTTCCTGAAGCTCGGCTATCCCGCCGTCCGCTTCTCGGTCGCCAACGAGGATTGGGACGCGCAGCACCAGGACCTGCGAAAGGAAGGGACGGTCGCGTTCGGCGACACCATCGACAAGATGGACTTCCCCTATCTGGCGAAGGTGACGGCGATCAACATCGCCACGCTGGGTCGTCTGGCCGCCGCCCCGGCCGCGCCGGACAAGGTGACGATCAGCGGCGCGCTATCCCGCGACACCCAGGTCGAATGGGCGGCGGTGCCCGGCGCGGTGCGTTACCGCGTCCACTGGCGGCGCAACGACACCGCCCAGTGGAGCGAGTCGCGCGACGTGACCGAGACGAAGACGGTGCTGACCCAGGTCCCGGTCGACGACCATTTCGTCGGCGTTTCGGCAGTGGCGGCGGACGGTGCGGAGAGCCTCGTCACCTTCGGCGGCCGCTGAACGGCGATCGGTCGGATATGAAAAGGATGCCGCCCCGCGGGAGAGTCGGAGCGGCATCCCGTTTTCCAGCCCGGCGTCTCTCGGGCTGAAATCCCCCCTGGGGGAAGGCGTCAGCGACGGACCAGCGTGCTGCGGACCCGCGCACGTCGTGGGGCAGAACGCACCACTTCGGTCGTGGTGGTCGTCGTCGTGGTAATGACAGGAGCGCTCTGTACCACAATCGTGGTAGCCGTGGGAGCCGGATAATAATAACCGTCCGCATAATAACCGGCTTGCGGAGGGGGCAGCATACCGGTCGTGCCCACCGTGGTCGTGGTGGTGACGGTCGTGCCGTCCCGCGTCACCACGCGCCGTCCCATGGCGGGCGGCGGCGGAGGCGGCGCATACGAATCCTGATAGCTGTAATCGTCATAGCCCGGCTCCACGCGCCGCCCATGATCCTCGGCCCGGTCGATGGCATAGCCCGCCGCCGCCCCGACGCCCGCACCGATCAGCGTACCGCCCAGGCGGTTTCCGCGCCCGGCGATCAGATTGCCCGCCACGCCGCCCGCGGCCGCACCGATCGCGGCGCCACCCAGCCCGTTATCGCGCCGAACGGGGGGCGGCGGGGGCGCATAGGGTCCGCCTGCATAGTCGGGCGTCCCGTCCCAGTTCACGCCGTACACGCTGTCATAGACCGACCCGCGCTGGTCGATCAGGACCGCATCGTCATAATAACGCGACCAGCGATAACCGACCGGCGGCTGCGGCAGGGTATAGACCGCCCAGTCCTCCACCCCGAAGCGTCGATCGGTCCAATAGGAGGGCACGGTCATGCCACGCACCGGGCGGCGATAGGCGGGCCAGCCGCCGGGCGCGTTCGCCCCGCCCCACCAGCGTCCGCCGACCCGGCTGCCCCAGCGGTTCCCCCGCGCGTCCGGTACGCCGACCGAGTCGGTCCGAACGACCGGCGTTGGCGCACGCATCGGCACGGGCGGCCGCTCGGGGGCGAAACCGGGACGGGGGTAGCTTGCCCCGGCCTGCGCCATGGCGGGCACGCTGGCGACCATGGAAAGGGTCAGGAGGATCAGGCGCGACGAGCTTCGCATGGCAAATATATTCCCCTGTTCAATACGGCGACACCCCCCTCAACGCCGAAACCGGAACAAGGTTTGATATCAGCGCCCTGCCCCCATCGATAGCGGCGCCGAAAGTCCCGAAACGGGTCAGCCCGCCATCGCCGCGAGGCGCGGGGCGAGCAGCGCCATCAGCGCCTCGCACCCCGTCTGATCCTCTTCGTCGAACCGGCCGGGCTCGGGGCTGTCGAGGTCGAGCACGCCGATCACCGTGCCGTCGAGCAGGACCGGCACGACCAGTTCGGACCGGCTGGCGGCATCACAGGCGATATGGCCGGGGAAAGCATGGACATCGGCCACGCGCTGCGTCCGCGCCTCGGCGACGGCCGTACCGCACACACCCTTGCCGACCGGAATGCGGATGCACGCCGCCTTGCCCTGAAACGGCCCGAGCACCAGCTCGCCACCGACCATACGGTAGAACCCGGCCCAGTTGAGATCGGGCAGATATTGCCAGATGAGCGAAGCGGCATTGGCCATGTTGGCGACCGCATCCCCCTCCCCGGCGGTCAACGCGTCGAGCGCGGCGTGGAGGTCCCGGTAAAGCTCCGCCTTCGATCCGGCGGCGATGTCGAACTGGTACATGGTGGGGGATGTAGGACGATGTGCGCCGTCCGTCATCCCCGGGCGATTGGTTTTGGTAGTGGTTTCCCGAGCCTATCGACACTCTTTCCCTCTCCCCTCAAAGAGGGGCGAGGGAAAAACGTGGCGCTATGGCTCGACCGATCAGAGCGCCAGATCGGGATGGCGGTTCGGGCTGACCCGCGTCGCTTCGGGGCGCGGCGCTTCCGTGGTCGAGGGTGCGCTGACCGGCGGCGGGGCGAGTGCGAGTTGCAGCGTCTCGGCGGTCGCCGCCCATTCATGCGCCAGCAGGTCGCGATCCTCGTTCAGCGCGGTGCCATAGCTAGGTACGATCTCGCGGATCTTGGCCTGCCAGGCCGGGGTCGCGAGGCGATCGGGGAACACCTTCTTGATCAGGTTGAGCATGATCGACGGCGCGGTCGAGGCGCCCGGCGACGCGCCCAGCAGCGCCGCGATCGAGCCGTCCTTCGACGCGACGATTTCGGTGCCCAGCTTCAGCACGCCGCCCTTTTCGGGGTCGCGCTTGATGATCTGCACCCGTTGCCCGGCCTGCCACAGCCGCCAGTCGCCGTCCTTGGCGTTCGGGAAATATTCCCGCAGCGCGTTCATCCGGTCTTCCTGGCTCATCATCAGCTGACCCGCCAGATATTCGACCAGCGAGAACTCGTCCCAGCCGACCGACAGCATCGGGCGGAAATTGTCGAGCGTCACCGACTTGGGCAGGTCGAAATAGGACCCTTCCTTCAGGAACTTGGTCGAGAAGGTGGCAAAGGGGCCGAACAACAGCACCTGCTTGCCGTTCAGATAGCGGGTGTCGAGATGCGGCACCGACATGGGCGGCGATCCGGTCGAGGCCTTGCCATAGACCTTGGCCATGTGGCGCTTGGCGATGGCGGGATTCTCGGTAACCAGGAACGATCCGCCGACCGGGAAACCGGCATAATCGTCACCCTCCGGAATGCCCGACTTCTGGAGGATGGGGAGCGCACCGCCGCCCGCGCCCGCAAAGACGAAGCGTGCGGTGATGATGCGCTTTTCGTCGGTCTTGCGATCGCGCGCGGTCACGCGCCAGCTGCCATCGGCATTGCGCTCGAGCGAGCGGACCTCATGGCCGGTGGTCAGCGTCACGCCCGGCTGCCCCTGAAGCGCGCGGATATATTGACGCGTCACCTCGCCCCATTCGCAATCGGTGCCCAGCACCGATCGGGTCGCGGCGATCTTCTGCCCCGCCTTGCGCCCCTCGATCATCAGCGGCACCCACCGGGCGATCTGGCGTGGATCGGTGGTGAACTCCATGCCCGAGAAGAGCGGGCTGGCGAGCAGCGCGGCATGACGCTTCTGGAGGAAGGCGACATTCTCGTCTCCCCACACCAGGTTCATGTGCGGGGTCGAGTTGATGAAGCTGCGCGGATTCTTCAGGACGCCGGTACGCAGCTGGTGGCTGAGGAACTGGCGCGTGACCTGGAACTGCTCGTTGATCTCGATCGCCTTCTTGATCTCGACCTTGCCGTCCGCTTCGTTGACCGGCGTATAGTTCAGCTCGCACAGCGCCGAGTGGCCGGTGCCCGCATTGTTCCAGCCGTTGGAGCTTTCCTCCGCCACCTTGTCCAGCCGCTCGACCAGCTCGATCGTCCAGCTCGGCTCCAGTTCGCGCAGGAGGACGCCCAGCGTCGCGCTCATGATGCCGCCGCCGATCAGAAGGACGTCGACCTTCTGCTCCGATCCCGCCGCTTCCGCCGCAAAGGGCGCGACCGCCGCCGTGCTGGCCGCCAGCGCGGAGCCCATCATCGCCCGCCGGGTGATCCCGCCCTGGCCAACCGCTTCGGGAGCGCGCGCCCGGCTGCGCTGGTTTCGATCGTCACTCTGCATGTTCGACGCCTTCTCGATTGGGGTCATCCGTGCTGTCGGCGACCGATGGTCGCGACGAACGGCATGGCCGCGATGTCCAAATCCGGGCGCCGCCCTTCCGCAAGCCGCGATCGCGCGAGCGGAAAAGCGGCCGCAACCGGCCTTCCGATCCTCACCCTAACGTTCGATTTCCATGTACCTGTCATCCCGCATAGCCGAGTATCATCGGCTGTCCATGTCGGGCCATTCCGCCTTTTAGCGGCTTTGTCGGCGCAATCGTCAAGACGATCATTGCCCATTTGCACCTTATTGTAGATAATGCATCTCAATATATAAAGCGCGTTATGCATCGTGCTGTTTTCCGCTCACCCCTTCGGACGATTGTTCGGCAAACCGCTCAAAAAGCCATAAGCGGCCCGCTTGCACGGCCCGTCATATTGTCCTACAAATCTGCCCAGAAAAATTTCAGGAGGGGCCGTGCCTGCCGTGCCATCAGACGTGACGCCCGCCTATATCGCGATCGATTGGGGTACGACCAACCGGCGCTGCTATGTCATCGCCGCCGACGGCACGATGCTGGACACCGTGCGCGACGACCGCGGCGTGCTGGCGATGAAGGCGGAGGACTATCCGGCTGAAATCGCCGCGATCCGCGCGCGTTTCGGCGAACTGCCGGTCATCGCGGCGGGCATGGTCGGCTCGACACGTGGCTGGCGCGAGGCGGCTTACGTCCCCGCCCCCGCCGATCTCGCCAGCTTGGCGCAGGCCGCGACCCGGATCGAGGAAGCGGACGTCACCATCGTCCCCGGCGTCTCGCTGCTGACCGAAACGCGGGCCGACGTCATGCGCGGCGAAGAGGTGCAGGTTCTGGGCGCCGTCGCGGCGGGCCTCGCTCCTGCCGACGCGCTGTTCGCGCAGCCCGGCACGCACAACAAATGGGTGCATGTCGCGGGGAGCCGGATCACCGACTTCGCCACCACCATGACCGGCGAGTTGTTCGCACTGGTCAAGGGGCATGGCATCCTCGCCGGCATGCTCGACGGTCCGGTCGCGGACGGCCCCGCCTTTCGCGACGGCCTGGCGCGCGGCAGCGGCGCCTGCGACCTGACCGCGGCGCTGTTCGGCGTGCGGGCCTCGGTGCTGCTCGGCCGGATCGCGGCGGAAGACGCGGCGGCCTATGCCAGCGGGCTCCTCATCGGCAGCGACACCGGCGCGGTGCCCGATATCGAGGGCGGCACCGTCCATCTGTTATCGAGCGGCCTGCTCGCCGACCTCTACACCATCGGGATCGAAGCGCGGGGCGGCACCGTCGTCGCGCTCGACAGCCATGCCGGTTTCCTTGCCGGACTTCACGCCATTCGGGAGCATTTGTCATGACCGACCCCGCCCAGAGTTTCGCCAAGGCGTTCGCCGCCTGCCCGCTGGTCGCCATCCTGCGCGGCCTGACGCCCGACGAGGCGATCCCGGTCGCCGACGCGCTGGTCGAGGCGGGCTTGACCCTGATCGAAGTGCCGCTCAACTCGCCCCAACCCTATGACAGCATCGCGGCGATCACGGCGCATGTCGGTGACAAGGCGATCGTCGGCGCAGGGACCGTGCTGACCACCGACCAGGTCGACCAGGTCAAGGCGGCGGGCGGAACCCTGATCGTCTCGCCCAACACCGATGTCGAGGTGATCGCGCATAGCGTCGCGCAAGGGCTGATCTCGCTGCCCGGCTATTTCACGCCGTCCGAGGCCTTTGCGGCCCTCAAAGCCGGTGCGCATGGCCTGAAGCTGTTCCCGGCCGAAGGCGCCTCGCCCACCTTCCTTAAGGCGCAGCGTGCCGTCCTGCCGCGCGATGTCGCGGTGCTGGCGGTCGGCGGCATCACCCCCGACAACATGGCCGAATGGCGCGCGCACGGCGCGGACGGGTTCGGCCTGGGCTCCAACCTTTATCGCGCGGACAAGCCGGCGGCGGATGTCGCCGTGTCGGCGCGCGCTTATATCGAAAAGGCACGCTGATACCGATGACCGACACGATCCGTCTCGCCCTGGTCGGCATGGGCAAGATCGCCCATGACCAGCATGTCCCCGCCATCGCCGGCAACCCGGCCTTCGAACTGGTCGCGACCGTCAGCCGCTCGCCCAACGGGGTCGAGGGCGTGCCGCATTTCCACGACATCGACGAACTCGCCAAGAGCGACATCACGGTCGATGCGGTGGCGCTGTGCACCCCGCCGCAGGTCCGCCACGCCATCGCCGCCGCCGCGCTGGCGAACAACTGGCACGTCTTCCTCGAAAAGCCGCCGGGCGCGACGCTGGCCGAAGTGGCGGTGCTGGAGGAACTGGCGGCCAAGGCCAACGTCACCCTCTTCGCGAGCTGGCACTCGCGCTACGCGCTGGGCGTCGAGCCTGCCCGCGAATGGCTGTCGAGCCGCAAGGTGACGTCGGCCGCGATCACCTGGCGCGAGGATGTCCGCCAATGGCATCCGGGTCAGGCCTGGATCTGGGAAGCGGGCGGCTTCGGCGTGTTCGACCCGGGCATCAACGCGCTGTCGATCGCGACGCATATCATGCCGCAGCCTTTCTTCATCGAGCGCGCGACGCTGGACTTCCCCGCCAATCGCGACGCGCCGATCGCCGCCGACGTCGCCTTCCGAACCACGGACGGCACGCCGGTTACGCTCGACCTCGACTGGCGGCAGGAAGGCCATCAGAGCTGGGACATCGTGGTCGAGACGACCGACGGCACGCTGAAGCTGGCCGAGGGCGGCGCGGTGCTGACCCTGCCCGACGGCTCGACCCCGCATCAGGAAGAGGGGCTGCACGGCGAATATCCGGGGCTGTACGCGCGCTTCACCGAACTGGTGCAGGGCGGCCGATCGGATGTGGACATCGCACCGCTGCGCCACGTCGCCGACGCCTTCATGCGCGGCAAGCGGCGTGAGGTGGAAGACTTCGTGGAGTGACCCGGGTTTAGGTCAGTCCCTTGCACTTCGACTTCGCTCAGTGCGAACGGCGGTGGTGGATTGATCCCAACCTCCGTTCAGCCTGAGCGAAGTCGAAGGCCACGTGAACGCTTTGCAAAAAATAAGGCCGGTTGTCCGCATGGACGACCGGCCTTTTCAGTTCAGGGGTTGGCGAGGTGCCGAAACACCCCGCCGGGGGAAGGTCAGAAGGTGATCGTCGTGCCGATCGCGAGCTGGCGACCCAGCGCGTCGTAACGCTGCGGCGCGGTGTTCGAGCGCGACAGGGCGACCTGGTACGAGTTCGGGATGATCGGCGGCGTCTTGTCGAACAGGTTGTTCGCGATGATCCGGAAAGCGAACTTGCGCGCGATGTTCCAGGTCAGCGCGAGGTCGAAGAAGCTCTGCGGCGCGATGCGGGCGAACGTGTTCTGGAACCGCTCCGGTGTGCCGCCGATATCGGCATTGCCCGAATTGTTCGCGGTGGTCAGCGAGCCGGTATAGCGCCAGTTGAACGAGGCGTTGAACGTCCGGTCCGGCGTCGTCCAGGTGGTGCGCAGCGTGTGCGCCCATTTCGGAACCAGCTGCCCGCACGAGATGCCGTTCGAGAAGTAACCGGCACAGTTATACTGGCTGCGCAGCGGCGAGTCCTGACCACCGGCCAGCGTCGACAGCGAGCCGTTGAAGCCCCAGTCCAGGCGGCCCGCGCCGTTCAGGTCCAGCGAATACTGGCCTTGGAAGTCCCAGCCATTGGCGAGCGTGCGGTAATAGTTGGTCGTACCCTGCCGCACGAAGCCGGTCGAGGGATTGCCCGCCGGTGCATTGCCGATCGAACCGGTCACCGGATCGCGCACGATGCCGTTGCAGAAGAACGGATCGCCGTTCGACGCCAGACAGCCCTGCAGATAATAATCCGCGCCGTTATAGCCCAGCGAGTTGACGATCCGCACCTGATAGCGGTCGACCGAGAAGACCAGACCCGGAATGAAGCTGGGCTTCACGACGAGGCCATAGGTCAGGGTATAGGCGGTTTCGGGATCGGCGGTGAAGCCGCCCGAACGCGTCGTGCACCCCTCGGTCGGGCAGAGCAGCGAGGCACTGCCATACAGATTGTCGGCCAGACCGGTCTTGCTGCACAGCTCGCGCGAGCCGAGCGGCGTGGTCGTCACGGTGCCATCGGGCAGCGTGCGCGATACGGGGGCGCAGAAATCGGCGAGGGTCGTGTTGCGGCCGAAATTGACCTGGGTCGCCTGGCGGATCTCGATCACCGTCGGCGCGCGCTGCGCCTTGTTGTACGAGGCGCGGAAGGTGATGTCGGCGACCGGCGCGTACAGACCCTCGATCTTCCAGGTCGAGAAGCTCTTGGGGTTGGAGCTGTACTTCGATACGCGGAAGCCGCCATTGGTCTGCAACAGATGGGCGAACGGCTTGTTCTGGATCAGCGGCGCCTGAAGCTCGATATTCGACTCCCAGACGTCCTGCGACAGCCGGGCATCCTGATCGCCGAACTGGTCGACAAAGCCCGCATCGGCGGTCGAGATCAGCCGGTCCTTGCGATATTCGGTGCCCAGCGACACGGCCAGGCCGTCCTCGGCCCAGGGGCTCTTGATGCCATAGGTGGTCAGGTCGCCGTTCACGACCGCGATCGCGTCGAACAGCTGGGTGATCGTCCGCCGCTGGCCGGTGGCGCCGCTGGAGAACAGATAGTTGGTCAGCGCATTGCTGCCCGACCCCGCCCGGAACGCGTCGAAGGGGACGCAGGACGGGTCGGTGCCGTTGACCACCGAGCGACAGGTCGGGGTGCCGTTGACGTTGACGACATCGAGCGCACGGTTGACCCGGTCGTTCTGCGACGTCGGGCCGAGATACCAGTCCTGCTGGTTGCGGGCATAGACGCCGCCCACATCATAGGACCAGGCCTCGCCGATCTTCCCCCGGACGCCGCCGGTCGCACGGAAGCCCATATTGACGAAGCGGTCCGCCTGGGCGGGCTGTCCGTCGAAGCGATAGCGCACGTCGAGCGGCACATAGCCGGTCGTGCCGGTGCAGCCCAACGCACCCGCCTGTCCTGCCGACAGGAAGGGGTTGTCGCAATTCACCTGATAGGGCGTGGTGCCCGCGACGGTGTAGGAATAGACCCGGCGCAGCGTCGGGTTCTCGGAGGTGTCGCGGAACCAGATGCCGTCGCCATAGATCTCCACCTCGGGCGCGATCTTCAGGTTGACGAAGCCGCCCGCCGTATAGCGCTCATTCGCACGCTGGAAGGACACGTCGTCATAAGGGTTGGCGGCATTGCCCGCCCCCGGGCCCCAGGGGACGAAGCTGCGCGTGCCGTCCGGGTTGTTCACATATTGCGCATTGGCGTTGGGGCCCGAGGTGGGCGAGACGAAGCCGCTGCGCGAATAGGTGGACAGCGGCGAGCAGGACAGCGTCGAGTCCTTGGTCAGCTGCGCGACCGGGCACGCGGCATAGGAGCGCGCGCCGTTCTGGACCAGGTCGGCCTGGCGATAGTTAAAGAAGCCCGACACGTTCAGCCGGTCGTCGAGCAGCTTCTTGCCCGCCGTCACCGTGATGTCGGAACGCCCGCCGTCATTGGTCAGCCCGCGCGGGCTGCCGAACCCGGCCGCGCTGGCGATCGGGGTGACGATGTTGCTGGTGTTGTTGTGATTGTAGAAATTATAGTTGCCGTCGAGGCGAAGCCCCTCGAAATCCTTGCGCAGGACGAAGTTGACGACGCCCGAGATCGCGTCCGAGCCATAGACCGACGAGGCGCCGCCCGACAGGACGTCGACACGCTCGAGCAGGCTGGCCGGGATGATGCCGGTGTCCTGGCCGTTCTGGGTACCCAGACGCTTGCCGTCGACCAATACCAGCGTCCGCTCGAAGCCCAGGCTGCGCAGCTTGATCCGCTGACGACCGTCCGAGTCCGCGTAGTTGGACTGGGCGTCGGGGGCGACCTGCGGCAGGCGGTTCAGCACCTCCTCGACGTTCAGCGGGGCCTGGGCCTGGATATCCTGGCGCGTGACCGAGGTGATCGGCGCGGCGGAGGCGAGATTGGGGCGGACGATGCGCGTGCCGGTGACGATGACCTCGCCGCCGCCCGACGCCTGCGGCGTACCGCTGATCGCGGCGGAGCGGGTCTGCGCGGCGTCGGCGCTGATCGAGGCGTCGGTGTTGTCGTCCTGGGTGGCGCCGTCCTGCGTGGCGGTCGATCCGACCTGCTGCGCGGCGGCGGGTGCGACGAGCATCAGGGAGGCGGCGGAAAGCGCCAACCACGATGCGGACTGCTGGATTCTCATGAGGTCTCCCCTTCATCCCGGCCGATAGGATGCCGGGTAGAGGGAAAGGACAATGTGTTTGGCCCATAGGGTCAATACCTAATGCATACCTATGCATCACCCATCGCTACATTCATGGGCCGGTGTCACCCGAAAGACACAAATTAAAACGATTTCAATGTCTTGGGTTAAGCTCAGGAAATGTTTCGACACAGTGTCGAGACACGTTTGCTGGGCCGAACCAACGTTCTCTATCATTGATTCGACCAAGTGGTTCCATATCGGTTGCCCTGCCCCTTGCGGCTTTCGCTTTCCCCCCGCAGTATCCGCCCCCGAGAACGGGGTCGAGACGACCCGTCGGGGATGGAGCATATCATGCAGGACGAACGGCGCGCTTTTCTGGGCGGCATCGCCTCGTTGGCTGGAATTGGGGCCGGGATCGGGGCGGGCCTCGTCGCGCCGGTACGCGCGCTGGCCAAGACGGCGGCGACGGCAGGCGCCGGGTCCGATGCCGTCATCGTGTCGACCTGGGACTTCGGCGCCCCCGCCAATGACGCCGCCTTCGCCAAGGGGCGCAGCGGCGGATCGCTGATCGATATGGTCGAGGCCGGCGTGATGGTGCCGGAGGCCGATCCGAACAATCATTCGGTTGGTTATAGCGGCTATCCCGATCGCGACGGGCATGTGACGCTCGACGCGGTCATCATGGACGATGCAGGCGGCGTCGGCGCGGTCGCCGCGCTGGAGGATACGGTTCACGCCATCTCGGTTGCGCGCGCGGTGATGGAGCATACCCCCCACACCTTCCTGGTCGGCGAAGGCGCGACGCGCTTCGCCCGCGACCGGGGTTTTCCGCGCGTCAACCTGCTGACCCCGGAAGCGGAAAAGGCGTGGCGCGACTGGCTGAAGACGCAGAATTACAAGCCCGTCGCCAATAGCGAGACCGGCACATACGGCGCGGGGCGGCCCGGCACGCCGGGCGGCGCGCTGGACCATGACACGATCGGGATGCTGGCGCGCGATGCCAGCGGGCGGATGGCGGGCGCCTGCACCACGTCCGGAATGGCGTTCAAGATGCGCGGGCGCGTCGGGGACTCGCCGCAGGTCGGCTCGGGCCTCTATGTCGAGCGCGGCGTGGGCGGTGCGACCTCCACCGGGCTGGGCGAGGAAGTCACCCGCACCGTCGGCACCGCGCGCGTCGTCGCCTCGATGCGCCACGGCATGAGCCCGCAGGCGGCATGCGAGGAAGCCGCCAGGCATATCGCCTCGCTGCGCGGCGACGCGATCAAGGGCGTGCAGGTCGGCTTCCTGGCGATGGATACGCGCGGGCGGATCGGGGCCTTCTGCCTGTTGCCGGGCTTCACCTATGCGGTGACGGATGCGGCCGGAAAGACGCGGGTCGAAAAGGCCCCGTCGCTATTCAAGGCCTGAACAATCCTCCCCGGCACGGGGAGGTGGCAG
The DNA here is from genome assembly GCF_050408055.1 of Sphingomonas sp. Xoc002. Lineage (NCBI taxonomy): Bacteria > Pseudomonadati > Pseudomonadota > Alphaproteobacteria > Sphingomonadales > Sphingomonadaceae > Sphingomonas > Sphingomonas sp. Xoc002. The sequence continues at coordinate 2,654,572 of NZ_CP191175.1, forward strand.
CGCAGAGCGCTGACGGAGGGGGGCTTCCGCAAGGGATAGTTTTTGCCGCACGCCCCCTCCACCACCGCTTCGCGGTGTAGGGACGATATTGTGCCCCCGGCACAATCTTGCCTTGCCGGGGGCAAGGCAAAGTCCCCACACCCCCTCCCCGTGCCGGGGAGGATCAGTTACCCCTCACCCCCATCGGCGATCAGCGCGTTCAGATCGCGCAGCGCCTTGACCAGTCCCAGCCCGCGCGGCCCCGCGATATAGCGCGGCGCCCATTCCGGCTGGAACTTCTCCTTATAGGCCCGCAGGCCCCGGAAGCCGTAGAAACGCTCGCCATGCCGGAACACCAAGGCCGCGATCTTCGCCCAGGTCGGCCCCAGCCGCCGTCCGTCCACACCCGATAGCGGCGCCAGACCCAGCGCGAAGCGGCCATAGCCTTGCCGCTGCCCCCACAGCATCAGCTCGACGAACAGATAGTCCATCACCCCGCCGGGCGCGTCCTCGACATGGCGCATCAGGTCGACCGACAGCTCGCGCCGATCCCCGGACTTCCAGATATTGGCAAAGGCGACGATCCGCCCCTCGACCCGCACCACCGCACAATCGGTCAGCGCCAGATAGGCCGGATCGAACCGCCCCAAGCTGAACCCCTTTTCGCCATGCCCCTTTTCCAGCAGCCAGTCGTCGGACACGGCCTTCAGTTCGGGAAGGATCGTTGCCACGTCGGCGGCAGGCAGGATCGCGAAGCTGGCGTTTTCGCGCGTGCGGAACCTGTTGAGCGTCTGGCGAAGACCACGCATCCGGCCGCCCTCCAGCGCGAAGGTCGAAAGATCGATCAGCGCCTCTTCGCCATATTTGATGATCTGCAACCCCATCTCGATCGCGATCTCGAGGCCTTCGGGGGTGATCTGATAGAGAAGCAGCCTGCCTTGCGCCGCATCCGCCATCGTCCGCAGCTGCCACAACAGATCGGCCCAGGCGGCACGCGGGCCGACGGGATCGCCCATCGCGATCCAGCTGGTGCCGCGCACCTGATACATCACAAAGGCATCGCCCTCGGGCGAGAACAGGAACCGCTTGTCGCCCAGCAGCGCCAGCGCGGCGTCGGTCCGCTCGGCCTGTTCGACCACGCCGAGCACCTGCTCCATCGCCGGATGGTCCGTCTCGCCCGGCGGGGCCGCCAGGAACAGCCGCCACAGCCCCGCCCCCGCCAGCATCACCGCCACGCCCAGCCCCGCACGCAGGAAACGCGACGCATCGTCCGACAGCGCGAACCGCCACCAGAGCGCTTCCTGATAATCGACATGCTTATAGGCGAAAAAGCCGATCCACCCGGTTCCGACGATCACCACCGCGACGCTCAAAAGCCAGGCGGGCGACAGCGGCCGTGCGACCAGAGAGGTGCGCCGGTAAAAGGCCTTGCGGCTCATCTGGAGGAGCAGCGCGATGCTCAGGCAGACCGCCGCTTCCTCATAATCGATACCCTTGGCCAGCGAGAAGACCGCCCCCGCGACCAGCAGCGCGCGCGCCGCCAGGCTCGCCCCGTCGAGCCGCCGGTAGAGCCCAGGCGCCAGCAGCAACAGGCCGGTGCCGACCAGGCTGGCGGCGAAGTGCGACGCCTCGATAAAGGGCAGCGGCATGATATGGACGAGCTGGTGCACGCGCTGCGGAATGGCGGGCAGCGATCCCGACAGCAGCAGGATCGCCCCGCCGCCGAAACAGGCCGCGCTCAGCACGGTCGGCGCGATGCCCAGCAGCACCCGGCGAAGATCGCGCAGCGCCCGGATCGGCCGCCGCCGCACCTCGTCCCAGGCCAGCAGCGCGATACCCAGCGCCAGCGGGGCGAGGTAGTAAAGGACGCGATAAGCGATCAGCGCGGCGAACAGCGCGGTCCGGTCGACCGGCACCGTCGCCAGCACCACCGCCTCGAACACGCCGATGCCGCCCGGCACATGGCTGACCAGCGCGACGATGATCGCCAGCGCATAGGCGAGCAGGAAGGCGGGCAGCAGGTCGATCGACGCGCCCGGCAGCAGCACGAACAGCGCCGAGCTGGCACAGGCGAGGTCCAGCGAGGCGATCCCGATCTGCGCCACGGCTTGCGCAGGCGTGGGCAGCGGCACGCTCCACGCGCGCCAGCCGATCCGCTGCCCGGGCCGTAACGCGCACAGCAGGATCAGCCCCAGCGCCCCCGCCACCACCGCACCGCCCAGCCAGCGGACGATGCCCTGGCCCAGAACCAAAGTCTCGACGGTGATCGGCCCCTCATGGAACAACAGCCCCAGGCCGGTGACGGTGAACACCCCGAACCAGAAGGTCGCGCTGGCGATGGCGATCACCCGCGCAATGTCCGGCCCGTCCAGCCCGGCCGCGGCATAGACGCGGTAGCGCGCCGATCCGCCGGTCAGCAGTCCCAGCCCCAGATTGTGGCTGAGCGTATAGCTGGTGAAGGACGCCACCGCCGCCGTCCGCCAGCGCAAAGGCCGCCCGATGACGCGCAGCGCGATCACGTCGTAGAAGGTCAGTGCGATATAGCTGGCGACGGTGAAGCCGACCGACACCATGATCTGGCGCGGGTCGATCGCGTAGAAAGCGGCGCGGACGTCACTGAGGCGAACCGTCCGGGTCAGGTGATGCAGCGCCGATAGGCCAAGCGCGACGAGCAGCAGGACCGCACCCGCCGCCAGATAACCCCGCCGCGCCTTGGCATAGGCGAGGACCCGGTCGACCATCGACGCCAGCTTGGAATGCGTCGTCACCGGGCCGCCCATCTCGCGATCGTCATGATCCGACCGCCTGTCATATCCGCCCCACTCGCGTCCATCTCACTTGCTTTTCGGCCCTCAGATACCCCGGCCGGACAGCGGCATAGAAGCGTTGCCGCCCCCGCCGCCTTACGGGGCCATGACAAGTTCGTCATCCACTCATCCCGCCCTTCATTACAGAAGCGTCATGCTTCGCCCACCCTTCCCTCAGGTGGTGTGGGGTAGGACGGTGACGTGAACGCATCGCCTTTCTCCGTCGCGAAAACAGGGCTGGCCCTCCCCGTGCCGGGGCGGCACGTGCGCGATCGGGGGCCGCGATGAAAAGCCTGCGGATCGTCGGCTGGAGCGCCGGGATGGCGGCGCTGATCGGCGGAGCGGCCTTTGCGCTGCTGGTCGGGCATATGCCGCTTCATGCCGGGCCGCACCGTCCCTCGACGCTGTACGGCGCGACCTTCGCACCCGTCGCGGAGGGGCGACCCGGCCTGGTCGTCACCAGCCTGCGCAGCGATGTCGACGATGATGCCGCCGCTTTGGTCAAGCCGCCGCTGCATGTCGGCGACATGGTCCTGTCGGTCGACGGCCATCCAGCCACGTCCTTCGCCATGTTGCGCGACGAGGCCGCGCTGGCCAGCGACACGCCCATGCGCCTTCAGGTCGCGCGCGACCATGGCCTCCTCACGATCACGCTGCTAAGGAGCGGCTCGGGAGGACAGCGTGGCCAACAGGATTTTGCTGATCGAAGATGACCGCTCGACGGCGGATTACATCGCCAACGGCTTGCGGGAAGAAGGTTTTCTGATCGACCATGCGGCCAATGGCCGCGACGGCCTGTTCCATGCGACCGATGGCACCTATGACTGCATCATTCTCGACCGGATGCTGCCCGGCATGGACGGCATGTCGGTGCTGGCCGCGATCCGCGCGGCGGGGATCGAATCGCCGGTCCTGATCCTGTCGGCCCTGTCCTCGCCCGAGGACCGGGTGGCGGGCCTGACCTCCGGCTCGGACGACTACCTCACCAAGCCCTTCGTATTCGCCGAATTGCTGGCGCGCGTCCGCCTGCTGATCCGGCGCGGCGGGACCACCGGCAATGCGCCCCAGACCAAACTGGTGTGCGACGACCTGGAGATGGACCTGCTTGCCCATCGTGTCCGTCGCGCGGGCAAGCCGATCGACCTGCAACCGCGCGAGTACCGGCTGCTCGAATATCTGCTCCAGCATGTCGACCAGGTCGTGACCCGCACCATGCTGTTGGAGGGGGTTTGGGATTTCCATTTCGACCCCAACACCAACGTCACCGACGTGCATATCAGCCGCTTGCGCAAGAAGATCGACGAAGGTTTCGCCCGCCCGCTCCTCCACACGGTGCGCGGTTCGGGCTATAAGCTGGGGGTCGAGAAATAGCACCGGCGGTCCTCCGCTCGACCACGCTGCGGTTCGCGCTGCTGGTCTTCGCGCTGCAGCTGATCGGCGCGGGCGCGATGGTGGTCATGGTTCGCCACCTGACCCGCAGCGAGATCACGGCGCAGGCCGAGGATGCCGCCAGCGACCTGCGCGACGAACTGGCGGGCATGTGGCTGTCGGGCGGGCAAAAGGCCGTGCGCGCGGCGGTCGACCGGCGGCTGACCACCGACCGGCTGCCCTTGTCGGTCATCCTGCTGACCGATGCGCAGGGGCGCTTCGTGGCGGGCAACATCGCCGAATGGCCGCCCAACGTCCCCGCGCCGGGCGCCGCGACGATCGAAATCTTCCGCATCGGCCATTCGCTGCCCGAACGGATGCGGGTGATGGCGACCCGCCTGCCCGATGGCTCGCGGATGCTGGCCGGCCATGTCGTCGAGAGCGAGTTGCGCGTCGCGCTGGCGATGGAAGAGGCGATGGCGGTCGGCATGGCGGCGGCGATCGTGCTGGCCGCGCTCGCCGCCTGGATCGCCGCGCGGATGATCGAGCGGCGGCTGGAGGATACGGTCGCCACCGCCCATGCGGTCGCCGCCGGGGACCTGTCGCGTCGTGTCGCGCCCAATGGCGGCGACGATGCCTTCGACGCGCTGGCGCTGGCGGTGAATGCCATGCTCGACCGGATCGCGCTGCTGATGACCGAACTGAAGGTCGCGACCGACGGGCTGGCGCATGACCTGCGCTCGCCGCTGACCCGGTTGCGCGCGACGCTGGACCGCGCGCTGGCCGAGAGCCGGGACGAGAATGCACGCGTGGCGGTCGGCCGTGCGCTGGAGGAAGGCGACCGGCTGCTCGCCATGCTTGATACCGCACTGCGCATCAGCCGGGCCGAGGCCGGGCTGGGCCGCGACGCCTTTGTCGAGGCCGATCTGGGCGCCATGATCCGCGACGTGGCCGACATGTTCGAGCCGCTGGCCGAGGATCGCGGCATGACCATCCGCGCCGAGGGGCCGGAAACGCTGGTGGCGCGCGTGCACCGCGAACTGCTGGGTCAGGCGATCGCCAATCTGATTGACAATGCGCTGAAATATGGCGCGGGCGAAGTCGTCGTCCGGGTCGAGCCGGGGCCGGTGCTGATCGTCGCCGATGACGGTCCCGGTATTCCCGAAGACCGCCGGGACGAGGCGTTGAAGCGGTTCGGGCGGCTGGACGCGGCGCGGACCGAAAGCGGCGCGGGCCTCGGTCTGTCGCTGGCCAGTGCGGTGGCGCATCTGCATGGCGGCACGGTCACGCTGGAGGATAACGCGCCGGGATTGCGGGTGCGGTTGACGCTGGGCTGACTCCATCCTCCCCAAGCTCGCTTGGGGAAAATCGAGGGGTTACGCCCCCACATTCCCCGTCCGCTCCAGCTTGCCCCAGCCGACGATCCATCCGCCGATCGCCGAGGCGATGGCGCGGATCACGACCCAGTACATGATCTGGCGATAGACCAGCCGCTGCGCGACCAGCAGATGCGCGGGGTAGCGCACCCGGTTGCCGTCCAGGCGATAGGCCAGCCAGCCGCACAGCACGTCGATCGCGGTGAACGCCGTCCAATAGGCCGCCATCTGGAACACGTCGGTCTGCGTCTGCGCCCAGCCATGCTGGCCGACGCGCACCGCTGTTCCGATGACCGACAGGACCAGCGCCAGGTCGATCAGCGGCGAGATGGCGGCAAACAGGATCTGGAACAGCCACGCCTGCGGCAGGCCGATCCGCGCCAGACCGGCGGGCTTGCCGGTGCGCAACACACTGCGGTGCTTCCACAGGCATTGCAGCGTGCCGAACGCCCAGCGGTAACGCTGCTTGGCGAGCGCACGGAAGCTCTCGGGCGCTTCGGTCCAGGCGACGGCGCGCGGATCATAGGTCACGCGCCACCCGGCCCGCTGGATCGCGATCGTCAGGTCCTGATCCTCGGCCAACGTATCCTCCGGATAGCCGCCCACCGCATCCAGTGCGGCGCGACGCCACGCCCCGACCGCGCCCGGCACCACCGTCATCGCATCGAACCCGGCCAGCGCGCGGCGCTCCAGATTCTGCGCGGTGATATATTCGACCGCCTGCCAGCGGGTGACCAGATTGACCCGGTTGCCCACCCGCGCATCGCCCGCGACCGCGCCCAGCTTGGGGTCGGCAAACCAGCGCGCCAGCTTGGCGATCGTCTCCGGCTCGAACTGGGTATCGGCGTCGAGCGCGATCAGCACCTCGCCGGTCGCATCCAGCAGCGCCCGATTCAGCGCCGCCGCCTTGCCGCCATTGACCAGGGTCAGCAGGCGGACGCGCGGTTCGTTCGCGAACGCCTCGCGCACCACGGCGCTCGTCCCGTCCTTCGACCCGTCATCCGCGACGATGACCTGAAGGCCCGGATAGTCGCTGGCCAGCACCCGCTCGACCGACCGGACGATCACCCGCTCCTCGTTATAGGCGGGGATGATGACCGAGACGCTGGGCGTGAAGACGGGCGGCACCGGCTTGGACTTGCGCCCCTGGAACCAGGCCAGCCCCGCCATCACGACCGCGCGCGCGATGCCGAGCGCAATGGCGAGATAGAACAGCCAGGCGAGCGAGGCCGACAGGAAGGCCAGCACCACGAAGATCGCGACGTCGGTGCGCACCGCCAGCAGGTCATGCCCCTCGACCACCGGCATCGCCTGGTCGCGGCTGACCCCGACCAGCTGCGAAGCGGGAACGAAGCGATAGCCTTCGGCGCGCAGCGTATCGATGATGCGGGGCAGCGCCTCGACCGTCTGTTCGCGGTCGCCGCCGCCATCGTGCAGCAGGACGACATTGGCCGAATTGTCGGGCGTCGCCCCATGCACCTGATCGATCGTCTGCTGGACGATCGCGTCGGTGCCGGGCCGCTGCCAGTCGTTCGGATCGACGTGCAGGCCGACGACCGTATAGCCCAGATTCTGCGCGATCAGGGCGGGATCGATCTCGTCCGCCGTCGTCGGCTCGGCATCGCCGAAATAGGGTGCGCGGAACAACGTCGTCGAACGGCCGGTATAGGCCTGAATCAGCCGCTTGGTGGCGTTCAGCTCCAGCTTGATCGTCCGCGCACCTGTCGTCGCCATGTTGGGATGGGTATAGCTGTGATTGCCCAGTTCGCTGCCGCCCGCAACGATCCGGCGGAGGAGCTGCGGGTGTTGCAGCGCATTCTCGCCGATCACGAAGAAGGTGGCGGGCACATGCTCGCGCTCCAGCACGTCCAGGATCTTGGGCGTCCATTCCGGATCGGGCCCGTCGTCGAAGGTCAGCGCGATCGTCTTCGGGACCGCGCCCGCCCTCTGCACGACATAGGGCGTCGGATAGGTGCGATAGACCTCGTTCCGGATCACCCCGTCCTTGTCATATTTCAGTCCGCGCTCGCCCTGGGTCGGCTGGGCGGTGATGCGCAGGATTTCGCCCGCCCCCTCGACGTCGACGTTCAGCGGCGAGGCGACGGCGCCCAGCCGGGGAATGATCCCCCGCGCGGTGCTGCGGAATGCGGCGAAGTCCGCCCACAGACCGGGGTCCTCGCTGCCCAGCTGCCAGAAGGCGACGTCATCGATGCCCAGCCGCTTCAGCGCCTGGAGCTGGTTCCAGCTGGTCGCGGCGTCGAGCATCCAGACGGTGTGATGCTCGCCATTCTCGTCATAGGCGAAACCGGCATTACCGCTCGCCTGGTCGAACGTCACCTTCGCCTGGCTGTCATGCGCAATCAGCCAGGCCTCTTCGATCGACCGCGCCTCGGCGGGACCCTTGGCGGGCCAGTCATAGCCATAGCTGCCCAGCGCCACGATCAGCTTGTCGCGACCGACCTCGCGCAGCGCCTTTTCCGAGGCCTGGAGGAACCAGGGCTGCGCCGCGATCGGGCCGGGGGTGCCGGTCTGCCAATGCTGGTCATAGGCCATCAGGATGATGCGATCGACGACCTTGGCCAGACGCTGCAACTGCCACGCCTCGTCCTCGGCGGGGACGGTGACGGCCAGCACGGTACCCTTGGGCAGGTGCGCCTTGATCCGCTGGAGCAGCCGGGGATAGCCCGCCATGGCGTTGGCGGGAAGATTCTCGAAATCGACGACCAGGCCTGACTGGCGGTTGGTCGCGATCGACTGGCCGAGCTGGGTCGCCAGCTTTTCGGACGCCGCCGGGCTGGCGATGATCCGCGCGATGGTCTGGCCGTCCCACTCGTCGTCGGACAGGTTCTGCACCATCGGCAACAGGCGCGGCGGCTTGGCGGCGCGCGAAAGCAGGCTGGCGAGCTTGGCGTCGTTGTCGATCGTCAACTGCCCCTTGGGACCCGACACGTTCATCAGGCCGGGGACAAGCCAGTCGATCTGCCCCATATGCGCATGAAGCGACGCCAGCGCGGAGTCGTTGCCCGGGGTATAGAAGGCGATGGTCAGCGGCGTGTGGTTCTGCGCCACCGACTTGCGGGGCAGCCACTCGCCGCGCCGCCCCTTCAGCTGCGCGGTCGGCTCCAGCGTCATCGCCTGCCGCCGCGCGAAGGGCAGAGGCAGCACGCCCGAATTGGGTACCGCGACCAGTGTCGTGGCAAAGGCGATGGCGGCGACGATCACCGCCAGGATCGTCACCGCGACGGCGCGCCGTGCCCAGGTGCCCCGACGGCCCGTCGGGTCAAAGAAGATCGGGTTGCTCAACGGTGTCGATCCTTGGTCCAATACGCGAATGCTGTGGCGGCCCCTTACCTCCGACCGCTTAAGCTCGCGTTTCCATCAGCCAGCCGATGGCAGATCACTGACATAGAGCGCGTGATCGCAACATTACAGATTTTTCATGAGGCCCCCGCTTCTCCTTCATCCCATCCGTGACAAGGATTGCCGACGGACATTAGGACACGTCATGGTCGAACTTCTCGCCCGCCTGCGCTCCAGATGGCGCCTTATGCTTGGTGGTGCGCTGGTGCTGCTTGCTGTAATCGCCGCTATCCTTCTCTATTCTGGTAGTTATTTCGACAAGGATCCGTTCACTCGCTTTCCGGCGCAGGGCAGGGTCCAGCCGATCCTGGTGCTGTCGCTGTCGGGCGACATGGGCCTGCGCTACGGTATGGGCGGGGTGATCGCGCGCGCGCTGAGCGCCGACGGGATCGAGGTGATGGGCGTCAACTCGCCGGTGCTGTTCCGCAAGCGCCGCACCGCCGCGCAGGTGGATGAAGTGATCGCCGACCTCGTCCGCCGGGCCGAGGCCGAGAGGGGGAAGCGGAAGCTGGTGCTGCTCGGCCAATCCTATGGCTCGGACATGCTCCAGACGGGGCTGGCGCATCTACCCGCCGATCTGCGCAGGCCGATCTCGGCGGTCGTGCTGGTGGTGCCGGGCGAGACGGCCTTTTTCCGCTCCGACCCTTCCGGCCTCGCCTATATGGGCAAGCCCGACAGCCTGGGGATCACGACCGCGCGGCAGATCGACTGGGTGCCGATGACCTGCATCTATGGCGTGCGCGAGCCCGACAGCCTGTGTCCGATGCTGAAACAGCCCAATGTCCACGTCGTGGCGCTGCCCGGCGACCATTACCTCAACCATGACGACGCCAATCTGGTCGCCCATGTCGAGGCGGCGGTGCGTCGGGCGCCCTCCCCCGCCAACTAGATCGGGCTGACATTCAGGCCGCACCCTCTACATTCCTCCCCTGCAAGGGGAGGAATGGTAGGAATGTCGATTGGGCCTGGCCGAGGAGGGATAGGCAGGAGTCAGGCGGTGATCGCCTCGATCGGCGTATCCGCCCCCTTGCGCGTCCGCCACACGGCGGCGCAGCCCAGCGCATAGGGCTTGGCCAGCACCGTCGACACCGTCATGTAGCGCGCCGTGGCGGTGTCGCGGGTCAGCGTCAGGTACAGATATCCCTTGTCGTCCTGGTCGCAGAAGCGGACGACCTTCGGATTGGCCGCCGCGATCTCGCGCCCGATACCGGGCATCATGTCGCCCCAGGAAGGGCTGGTGACGGACGTACCCGCGAACTCGGCCGCGACCAGCTTGCCGCTGGCGTCATACAGGTCGTTGGCCCAGGCGGCATGGCTGTCGCCCGACACGACGACCGGCCGCGACCCCGCGCGCCGGAACGCGGCGTAAAGCCGCTCGCGCGCCGCCGGATACCCGTCCCAGCTGTCGAAATTCAGCGGCAGGCCCGCGCGATACGAGGCCTGCGCCTCGCCCAGCCGCTGGCGCTCGCCCTCCGACAGGCGTTCGGTCAGCTTCGCATAACCCTGCGGCCCCATCTGCTTTTCCAGATCGGGACCGTCGATCCGCGCCATCACCACCTGGTTGCCGATCACCTGCCACGGCGTCCCCGCCTGGACCGAGGCGGTCAGCGTCCGCTCGATCCAGCCGAGCTGCCCTGCGCCGAGCAGTTCACGCTCGGGCCGCGCGCGTTCGGCCATCATCGCGGCATATTCCTCGGGCTGGGGCGCTTCGCCCTTGGCCGCCGCCACCTGCTTCGACCGGGCAAGCAACCGCGTCTCCACCATCACCAGCGTCGCGAGGTCGCCGAAATCGAAGCTGCGGTTGATCGCTTCCCAAGGCTGGCCGGGCTTGGGATCGCGGATCGGCATCCATTCGAAATAGGCCTGCATCGCCGCCGCCTTGCGCTTGCCCCAATCGCCTTCGGTGGCGGGCTGGTGGTTCTCCGCGCCGCCGATCCAATCGTCATTGGCGACCTCGTGATCGTCCCAGACGCAGATGAACGCCGCGCGGGCATGTGCCGCCTGCATGTCGGGGTCGCGCTTCACTTGGGCATGGCGCTGGCGATAATCGGCGAGCGTCACGATTTCGTGCGCAGGCTCGGGCAGGCGGTTCAGTTCATGCCCGGTCTTCGTGCCATAACCGTCCGCGCCATATTCATAGATATAGTCGCCCAGATGGACCACCGCATCGAGCCGTTCGGTCTTCGCAATCGCGTCATAGGCGTTGAACAGACCGCCGGGATAAAGCTGGCACGACACCACCGCCAGCGCCAGTTCCTCGACCCGCCCGCGCGGCAGGGTACGGAAACGCCCCTCGGGCGAGCGCCGGCCGCCCGCCGTCTCGAACCAGTAGCGATAGTCGCGCCCCGGTTGCAGCCCCGCCACCTCGACCTTGGCGGTGAAGTCGCGGGCCGCGCGCGCCGTGACCCGGCCGGTATGCAGGCCCACTGCATCGGTGCCGCCCATCGGTGCGACATGCCAGGTCAGGGCGATATCGCCCCCCTGCCCTTCGCCGGGCGTCGCGCGGGTCCACAGGATGGCACCGACCGCCGAGGGATCGCCGCTGGCCACGCCGTGATCGAACCGCACCGCCGGAGCCGCCGCCTCCACCAAGGTCGTCGGCAGGGCGAGGCTGGCCCCGCTCCCCATCAGCGCCATCGCGCGGCGTCGGTTCATCATCGTCATCGTATCGGTCCTTTCGGGCCGGACGGCTAGGCGCCGTGCGCGACAGTCCGATGGCGGAGCCATGACGGTTTGGCGACAGACAACAACTGTCATCAATTTGCCATATGGTGGACACCGACTGGTAATTCCTCTTGCCTAAGGAACCGCAAAACAGGGGCAATACCGGGGGACATCATGAATTCGACGATCGGCCGCGTCAGCGCGGCTGTGCTGCTGGCTGGCTTGTCGCAGGCCGCCTTCATCCAGGCGGCGGCGGCACAGGCGACGATCCAGCCGCAGGAAGATGCGCGCGACGCGGATGACAATCCCGACGTCATCGTCACCGCGCAGAAGCGGGAACAGCGGATCGAGGACGTGCCCGTCACCGTCACCGCCGTCACGGGGGCGCGCATGGCGGACCTGGGCGTCAACTCGCTGTCCGAAGTCGCGCAATATATCCCCGGCCTCCAGATCCAGGAGCAGAGCGCGAACAATCCCGGCTTCGTGATCCGGGGCATCACCTCGGACTCGGGCTCGGCGCAGCAGGGTGCGCGGGTCACGCTCTATTATAACGGCGTGGACATCAGCCGAACGCGCGGCGCCTATCAGGACCTATATGATATCGAGCGGATCGAGGTGGTGAAGGGGCCGCAGGCGACGCTGTTCGGTACCGCCGCCGCCATCGGCGCGATCAACATCATCTCCGCCAAACCGCGCGCCGGAACCGAGGGCGGCATCCTGGCCTCCTATGGCAATTTCGACCGGAGTCAGGTGTCGGGCTATCTGAACGCGGGCAACGACACGCTCGCCGGGCGGATCGCCTTCGCCTACAAATATCGCGACGGCTATGTCCGCAACATCGCGGGCGATCCAAAGGTCGCCAATCAGAATCAGGGCCGGGTCGATCAGGACGACCTGAACGGGCAGGATCAACGCGGCGTTCGCGGGTCGTTGCGCTGGACGCCCAATTCGTCGCTCACCGCCGATCTGGTGCTGACCTATGACGGACAGCGCAATCCCGGCACCGCGTTCAAGAGCCGCGTCTTCGCCCCCACCGGCGGCCAGACCGGCGACTATGGCTATGCCGAACTGTCCGGCTCGCCCTTCTCCGCCGAGGTGCTGGGACGGCGCAAGCTGGGGCTGACGCGCAACGTCTATGACGCGAACCTGACGGTCGCGGTCGATGTCGCGCCGGGCATCACCTTCACCACGGTCAACGGCTATCGCCGGTTCGACGCGCTCGAAATCTTCGACGCGGACGGCGGCCCTGCCTGGTATCTGGAGTTCGGCGAGGACGCCAAGGGCGACCAGTGGAGCCACGAAAGCCGCTTCGCCTTCGACGGCGCGCATTACCGCGCCTCCTTCGGCTGGAACGCATTTTTCGAAAATGGGCAGCAGCGTGTGCCCTTCTCGACCGAGGAAGGCACCTATCTGGCCTGTTCGGTGGCCCGCGACTTCGCGCCGATCCGCCAGATTCTGAACGGTGCCGGACTGCCGACCGGCACCGCCTGCGTCGCCGCCAATGGCACCATCCCGGCGACACGCGCCACCGCGATCCTGTCGCGCGGGACGGCGACCGTCGTCCCCTACAGCGCCAGCTTCGCCAATTACGGCAATACCGACACCTATTCGGTCTTTGCCGACGCCACCTGGATCCCGACGGACGCGCTGGAAGTGACGGCGGGGGCCCGTGTGCTGATCGAGGATCGCCAGTCGGGTTACAGCTCGGTCATGCCCGACAGCCGGTTGCTGGCGGGGGCCGGGATCTTCACCAGCCTGCTCGCCGCCGCCAATACCAAGGGGCAGAAATTCACCGCCGAGCGCAGCTATGCTGCGATCCTGCCGCGCTTCAACGCGCTCTATCGCCTGAGCGACGATGTGAACGTCTATGCCACGGTCAGCAAGGGCCGCCGCTCGCCGGTGGTGCAGCTCGACGCGCAGCGCATCGTGCCCCTGAGCGTCGCCAATTCGGGCGCGGTCCCCCGGCTTCAGATCATCCCGGCCGAAAATGTCTGGAATTACGAGGGCGGCATCAAGGGGCGGGTCGGCGCGTTCTCGGGCGCGGCCTCGGTCTTCTACCAGCGGTACAAGGGTTTCCAGGTCTCGGTGTTCGAGAACGGCCTGACCGTGACGCGCAGCGCCGGGTCGGCCGACAACCTTGGCGTCGAGCTGGAGGCCAATGTCGCGGTCCATCGCTGGCTGAACCTGTTCGGCACCTTCGCCTATATCGATGGCGGCATCGGCAATGATCCGTCGAACGGCGTCTTCGCGGGCAACCGTTTCCGCCTGCAGCCCGACACCACCGCCTCGGGCGGCGCGAACCTGCGCATCCCGCTGGGCACGTCGGCGACCTTCTATGCGACGCCCAGCGCCACCTATCGCTCCAAGGTGTTTTTCGAGCTGCCCAACAGCGAGGCGATCTCGCAGGGCGGCTATACGCTGGTCAATCTGCGTGCGGGCGTCGAGTTCGGCGACCAGGGCCGCTTCCATGTCGGTGGCTTCGCGCGCAACCTGACGAACAAGCGCTATCTGATCGATGCAGGCAATACCGGCGGCACGTTCAGCACGCCGACCTATATCGCGGGCGAACCGCGCTTCTACGGCGTGGAACTGGGCGCGCGTTTCTAGCAGGTAACGCCCCTCCCCTTCAGGGGAGGGGCTATCCTATGGACATTTAACCGCTTCCTAACCCCGGACCGCTAGAGGCGGTGTCCTCGGGCCATGGGTTGGGAAGCGGATATCGTGCTGCGCTGGTTGATGTTGGTGGCGAGCCTGGCGGTTGCCACCTCCTGCACCCCCGTCCGCGAGCGGTCGGCGCATCTGACGCTGGACGTGCCGCCGCCGACCGCACGGACGCTGCTGCGCCAGCTCGCGCTCGACGTGCCCGACACCGACCTGCCCGAGGCGATCAGCGGCAATACCCCCATCGAAATGGCCGCCGCCCCCGCCTTCAGCGGCATCGCCCGCACCGCGACCGACGCGGCCCGCGCCGCCGAGTGCCTGACCGCCGCCATCTATTACGAGGCCCGCTCCGAGCCGGTCGACGGCCAGCGCGCGGTGGCGCAGGTCGTGCTCAACCGGGTCCGCGACCGGGCTTTCCCCAAAAGCATCTGCGGCGTCGTCTATCAGGGATCCGAACGGTCGACCGGTTGTCAGTTCAGCTTCACCTGCGACGGATCGATGCTGCAACCCCGCGACCCCGCCGCCTGGAACCGCGCCGCCGCCGTGGCGCAGGCCGCTCTCGCCGGATTGGTCTATGCGCCGGTGGGGGCGGCGACCTTCTATCACGCCAACTACGTTCTGCCCTGGTGGGCCTCCAGCCTCAGTCGGATCGGCTCGGTCGGCACGCACATCTTCTATCGCTGGCGCGGGGCGCTGGAGCGCGACCTGTCCTTCCGCCAGGATTATGCGGGGGTGGAGCCGAACATTCCCGTCCCCGCCGCCGTCCAGAACCCCGCCGCCGCGCCGATGGCCGAGGCGATGTACGGCGTGACCATCCACCGCGGCGAGCAGCGGGCCGAGGCCATGGCCGGGGCTCCCGATGCGAAGCCCACGCCGGTGTCGACGGCGGGCGTGCGTATCCACCGCAACGGCTTTGCCCATGGCGGCGGGGAAGCCACGTCCGGCGTGATCGTCGGTGAGGAAAGCGACCCGGGCTGATCGGGTACCTATTCCTCCCCTATAGGAGGAGGGGGACCGCCGGGGTGGAGGGGTGTACCCGGTCGCAAGGGCGGTTTCCCTATCTGATGGCGACACCCCTCCGTCAGGGCTTCGGCCTGCCACCTCCCCTTACAGGGGAGGAAGGATCAACCGATCGTGTCGATCCACTCGGGCAGGTCGCCCAGTCGCTCCAGCTGGCGGAAGCGGGGATGGTCGACCGGCGCGTCGCCCGCTTCATGGCTCCATGCCAGCGGTTGCGGGATGAACGCGGCCCAGGCGCCTGCCGCCAACGCGGGCAGTATGTCGGAACGCATCGAGTCCCCGGCCATCACCGCCTGTTCAGGCGTGACACCATGGCGGGCGAAGATGCCGCGAAAGGTATCCGGCGTCTTGTCGCTGACGATCGCCACGTCGTCGAAATGCAAACCTAGTCCGGACGCCGCCAGCTTCGCTTCCTGATGCAGCAGGTCGCCCTTCGTCACCAGCACCAGCTTCCCCCGCTCGCGCAACGCCTCGATCGTGTCGGCGATACCGTCGAGCAGCTCGACCGGATGCGCCAGCAATTGCCGCCCGGCCTCCAGCACGCGTGCGATCAGGTCGGTGGGCAGGGTCGGCCCCGCCAATTCCACCGCCGTCTCGATCATCGACAGGGTGAAGCCCTTGGCCCCATAGCCATAGAGCCGCAGGTTGCGCGCCTCGCACGCCTCCAGCGTGGCGCGGGCGACGCGCGCCTCGGCAAAGGGGGCAAGCAGGCCGACCAGAGCCTCCTCGGTCGCCGCAAAGTGGCGCATATTGTGCCAGAGCGTATCGTCCGCATCGAGGCAGATCAGCGCGATGGTCATGCCGTGTCTCCCATTTTGCCCCACGTTCTTGGCAGGTTTTTTCCATCACAGCTCGCGGATCAGGCGCAAGCCCAAACGCGGCCGGAACCGCTCGCCACGTGCCTTTTCCGCGCCGACGCCACCCTGCACCCCCAGCTTGCCGATCGCGCGGTGCACCTGCGGCATCAGCAGCCAATAGGCGCCCTGCCCATTCTGCCGGTTCATCTCCAGGCCCAGCACCGTGTCGGGATTCACGTCGTAGAAGGTCGAGTGGTTGATGATCGTCCCCGTCTCGTTGCCCTCGCGTAAGGTCACGTCGCCGACGCCCAGCATCGTCATCGTGCTCCACCGCTCGCCGAAGCGATTGCCGAGCAGCCATAACAGGGTCGAGGTCCAGCCACCGTCCTCTCGGTCGTGCAGCCCCAGATACTGGACGCCGTGCACGCTCCGCCCGCCCCGGAAGGTACCCAACCGCTTCTGAAGCCCCATCTTGTATTGGACCACGCGGCTATCGATGAGCGGCAGTTCGAGTTCGACCGCAAAGCCGTCCGCCACCGCCAATTCGACCTCGGGTGCCCATTCCAGTTCGCCGCGCGGCCCGGTCAAGTCGCGCTGCGCCAGCGCGTTGACCTCGATCTCGCCCGCCTTGGCGGTCAGCGGGCGGATCATGTCGAACACCATCGGCTCCGGGATATCGGGGCCGCTCTGGGCGGCGGCGGGAATGCCGAAGAGCAGAAGGGCCATCGTCGAAAAAGCCAGGCGGCCGGTCATGAACATCGTGAAACTCCCAGGCATTACACGCAGTAGCGCGGTGCCGGGGGCCATCGCCGCCGGCGTGTCAGGGCGCGTGGGGTTCGTACCGCCGCGCGCCCGCGCCCATCGCCGCCTGTATTCCCGTGACCAGCGCATCCACCGTGAAGGGCTTGGTCAGCAACTGCATGCCCGGCGACAGATGCCCGCTGTTCAGCACCGCATTCTCCGCATAGCCCGTGACGAACATGACATTCAATTCATGTCGTAATTCCCGTGCCGCCTCGGCCAGCTGCCGCCCGTTCATGCCACCGGGCAGACCGACATCGGTGACGAGCAGGTCGATGCGCTCGGCCGAGCGCAGCACGGCCATCCCCTCGACGCTGTCCGCCGCCTCGATCACCCGGTATCCCATATCGCGCAGCACGTCGGCGATCATCATCCGCACCGTCGCCTCGTCATCGACGACCAGCACGGTCTCCCCCGCCCCCGATGCGTTGGCCGGAGCACCGGCGGCATTCTCGCCATCTCGTTCGGCGGGGCCGTGATGGCGCGGCAGATAGAGGAACACCGTCGTGCCCTTGCCCGGTGCCGAACGGATGCGGACCTGACCGCCCGATTGCTGGGCAAAGCCATAGATCATGCTCAGCCCCAGCCCGGTCCCCTGGCCCAGCGGCTTGGTGGTGAAGAAGGGGTCGAACGCCTTTTCCATCACCTCCGGCGTCATGCCCGTGCCGGTATCGGTGACGCACAGCGCCAGATATTCGCCGTCCGGTATGTCGGCGAAGCGGGCATTGTCCTGGTCCAGGTGGCGATTGACCATCTCGATCGTGATCCGCCCGCCGCCCGGCATCGCGTCGCGCGCGTTGATGCACAGGTTCAGCAGTGCATTCTCCAGCTGCGGCGCATCGACCAGCACGGTCCACAGATCGTCCGATCCATGCGTTTCCAGCGCGATGCCCGGCCCCACCGTCCGGCGGATCAGGTCGGCCATTCCCGCAACCAGCGCGGCGATATCGGTCGGCTTGGGCGCCAAGGTCTGCCGCCGGGAAAAGGCGAGCAGCCGATGGGTCAGCGCCGCCGCGCGCCGCGTCGCCCCCTGCGCGGCATCCATATAGCGGTCGACGTCGTTCACCCGCCCCTGCGCCAGCCGGAGCGCCATCAACTCCAGCGACCCCGAAATCCCGGCGAGCAGATTGTTGAAGTCGTGCGCCAGACCGCCGGTCAGCTGGCCCACCGCCTCCATCTTCTGGCTCTGGCGCAGCGCCTCCTCGGCGCGCATCAATTCAGCGGTGCGGTCGGCGACACGCTGTTCCAGCTGGTCGGTCAGCGCACGGAGTTCGGCGATGGCGGTGTCGCGCTCTACTTCCAGCGCGCGGCGAACGCCGACATCGATCAGGACGCCGGGAAATTGGATCGGCATACCCTCGGCCGAGTGATCGACCCGACCGATGGCTTCCAGCCAATGATAATGGCCGTCATGGCGACGAACGCGATATTGGTGCGCATAGGCACCACCCCGCACAATCGCCTCCTGCACCGCCTCCGACAGACCGGCACGGTCGTCGGGATGGACCAGTTCGACCACCTGCTCCAGTTCCACCCCTTCATGACCATGGGCGGGATCCAGCCCGAAATGCCGCGCGAACGGCTCGTCGCAGGTGAAGCGGTTGGTCACCAGATCCCAGAACCAGGTGCCGATGATCGCCCCGGCCTCCTGGGCCAGTTGCACCCGCTCGGCGTTCAGCCGGGCCCGCGCTTCGCTCTCGCGAAGTTGCTGTTCGACGCAGACGCGGTCGGTGATGTCGAAGCTGACGCCCGGAAATCGCACGCAACGCCCATTCTCGTCGGCGATGCAGCGGCCCCGCGCCGACACCCAGTGAATGGCGCCATCGGCCTGGACCAGCCGATATTCGGAGGCGAAGCGGCCTGCGGCATCGTCGGTGCCCGCCATCAGCCCCGCCCCCAGCCCCGCCATCGCCTCCGCGACTTCGCGCTCGACGCGCTCTCGGTCATCGGGGTGAATGCCCTTGAAGAACTTGGCGATCGGCAAGCCCGCCTCGGCCGCCGCCGGATCGACGCCGTACATGGTCGCGAAGCGCGGGTCCGTACGGATCGAATCATTCACCACGTCCCAGTCCCACATGCCGACATGCGCGCCCGAACTGAGGGCCAGTTCCAGCCGCTCGTCCGCCTCGCGCTGGTGCCGCTCGGCCAACACCCGCGCGGTCGTCTCGCCGGTGACGCAGATCATGCCCGAAATCTGCCCCCGGTCGTCAAAGACCGGCGAGTAGGAAAAGGACCAATAGGCCTCTTCGGGCTTGCCCTCGCGTGCCAAGTCCAGCCGCATGTCGGTGACCTGCGCGACCTTGCCCGACAGCGCGACGTCGACGAGTGGCGCGATATCGTCCCAGATGCTGCCCCACAGGATACGAAAGGGCATCCCCATGGCGGTCGCGGCGCGATAGCCCAGCATCGGGCGATAGGCGTCGTTGTAGAAGGACACCAGATCCGGCCCCCAGACCAGGTACATGGGCGCCGGGCACGCGATCATCGTCGCGATCTGGGCCTTCAGCGCGGCGGGCCATGTGTCGGGGGCCCCGAGGCTGGTCGTCGTCCAGTCGAACGCCATCATCTCGTCGACGATACGGCCCGATACGCCGTCCAGAAAAGCAAAGGCGGGGGAGTGCACCATGAAGCGACCCTGCAACAGACTGTGGTCCAGCGCCAGCGTTGAGAGCGGATGGGCCAAGGCGCTACAGCGGATCGACGTTCGCCCTATTCCTCCCCTGGCAGGATAGAAATTAGGGGCGAACCGATCAGCATGTTGTCCCGGTTCGGATTTCGGATGGCCCCGGACGCCGGGTCGGCGATTTTGTCCCTGGGTTGATCTGTCCGAGTGACAGTGGCGACCCGCTCGACTACCCCATGCGCCGTGACGGCGATCCGCAGCCTGTTCGCGCAACGCCATCTCGCCGTGCTGATCTGCACGGCCGCGCTGCTGCTCAAGCTGTTGATCCCGGCGGGCTATATGATCGGGCAGGTCGACGGTCGGGCAGCGATCATCCTGTGCCCGGGCCGTGCGCCCGCCCCGGTTCCGATGGCACATGACGGGGCCATGGCGATGGCCCATGCCGCCATGAGCCACGCCCGGAGCGAGCATGGTTCGGGCCATTCGGGCCAGGATCACGGCCGCGACATGCCCTGCGCCTTTGCCGGGCTGACCGCCCCCGGTCTGGCGGCGACCGATCCGATCCAGCTGGCCCTGCTCATCGCCTTCGTCATGGCGATCGGCTTGGCCATGCCGGTCCTGCCCCGACCCGTCGCCGCGCCCTATTTGCGGCCCCCCTTGCGGGGACCGCCCGCGCTTTCCTGACCCGTCTCATCCGACGTCGGCGCTCACCGCCCGCGACGTTTCCATGATGCTGCCCCCGTCCCCGGCGGGGTTGGTCGAAAGCTTTTTCATGCCTCATAATCCTTTCGGAGCCGGACGTGCGCTTGCCCGGCCGAACGCCTCCGCCGCCTTTCACCGGACCATCTGGCGCTGGCATTTCTGGGCCGGGCTGCTCGTCGCGCCCATCCTGCTGATGCTGAGCCTGACCGGCGCCATCTATCTGTTCAACGACGAGTTGAACGATGCCTTCTACCCCGAGCTTCGCTTCGTCGCGCCGCACGACACGAATGTGCCGATGTCGCGCATGATCGCGGCCGCGCTCACCGCCTATCCGGGCAGCGCATCGCGAGTCGACATGCCCGATACCGGCGACCGTTCGGCGGTGGTCTTCGTCCAGCCGACCGAGGGGCCGCCACGTCGCGTCGCGGTCGATCCCGGCACCGGCCACGTGCTGGGCAGCCTCGTCTATGACCGGACGCTGGTCGGCTGGGCGGATGCCATGCACCGGTCCATATTGATGGGCGTGTTCGGCGAGCGGCTGGTCGAGCTGGCCGTCAGCTGGGCGCTGGTCCTGCTCGTCACCGGCGTCATCCTGTGGTGGCCGCGCGGGCGGTTCACCGCGGCGGGGACGCTCTGGCCACGAACGAGCGGGCGGGGACGGCGCTTCTGGCGGGACCTGCATGGACCGGTAGGGGTCTGGACGGTCGCGTTGATCGGCTTCCTGATCGTCACCGGCCTGCCCTGGGCCGGGGTCAGCGGGCCGTTGATCCACCGGGCCAGCGCGGCGCTGGGCGTCGGTTATCCCCCTTCCTTCCGCCAGTACAACATACCCCATAGCGTGCCGATGAAGGCCGCATTGGGCGATGCGCCCTGGACGCTGGAGGATGCTCCCCTTCCCCGATCCAGGATGCAGCACTCGGCGATGCCCGCCATGAGCGGCGA
This sequence comes from Sphingomonas sp. Xoc002, assembly GCF_050408055.1. NCBI lineage: Bacteria > Pseudomonadati > Pseudomonadota > Alphaproteobacteria > Sphingomonadales > Sphingomonadaceae > Sphingomonas > Sphingomonas sp. Xoc002. The sequence continues at coordinate 2,675,672 of NZ_CP191175.1, forward strand.
ACATGCCGATCACGGCCCAGAGATGCCCGGCGCCACCCACGACCCCGCCGTCATTCGCGGCACCGACCGGGTGACGGGCATCCTGCGCGCGCATGGCTGGTCGGGCAGCTACCGCCTGTTCCTGCCCAAGGGCGCGGACGGGGTCTATACCGTCTTCACCTATCCCGACCGGCCGGTGGGGCAGAAGACGCTCTATATCGACCGCTACAGCTTCCGGCAGATCGGGTCGGAGGTCCATTACGCCGAATACGGCATCGTCGGCCGCGCGGTGGAGTCGGGCGTCCAGCTTCACATGGGCAATTATTTCGGCCGCGCGAACCAGTTGCTGATGCTGATCCCCTGCATCGCCATCTGGGTCCTGACGATCAGCGGCGTGGCGATGTGGTGGAAACGGCGCCCGGCCGAGCGGGTCGGCGCGCCGCCTGCGCTGTCGGGCGCGCGGGTCGGCGGACTGCTTCTATCGCTGGTGGTGGCGGGGATCGCCTTGCCGCTGTTCGGTGCGTCGCTGGTCGTCATCGGCGTGCTCGACCGGGCCTTGCTTTGGAGCCGCCGCCGTCTCGCCATTGAACAGGCTTGAACGAAAGCCGTTATCCCACCGACCTTCGCAAAGGGATGACGGCCATGAAGAACAAGGGATTATCGCCATTGGTGGCGGGCGGTATCGCGGCGGGTGTGCTCGGGCTGAGCGCGCTGATCGGGCGGCGCAATGCCCCCGATCCGTCGCACCCGCGCATCCGCCGCTGGTATGCGCGGCTCGACAAGCCCGGCTTCACTCCGCCGGATGCGGTGTTCGGCGCGGTCTGGCCGGTGCTGGAGACGCTGGCGGCGGTCGGCGGCTATCGCCTGCTTCGCCAGCCTGCCTCCCCCGCCCGCAACGCCTCGGTCGCGTTGTGGCTGGGCAACAGCGCGATGATCGGCGGCTGGACCGAGCTGTTCTTCCGCGAACGGCGCACCGGCGCCAGCACCGCCGCCGCAGGCGCCATGGCGATCGGCACCACCGCGCTCGCTGCCACCGCTTGGAAAGTCGATCGTCCCGCCTCGGTCAGCGTGATGCCGCTGGCGGCGTGGCTGGGCTTTGCGACCCTGCTGGCGGGGGAAGTGTGGCGCCGCAACGACAATCGATAGCAGAAATACACCGAACATGAACTTTCAATGAAGCCGACATGAACTATTCCGCCAGGGAAACGTTCGGGGGCAATGCGGGGGAAAAGCAGCGCCATCTCGATTCTGACAGCCGGTTTCCTGGCGGGATGCAACACGCATCAATCCACGTTGGCGCCGTTCGGGGCGGATGCGGCCGATATCCGCCATCTTTTCATCATCATGCTGGTCGGCGCGGTGCTGATCGCGGGCGGTGTCGCGCTGCTGATGCGCCATGCCGTCCGGGCGCCTGAGGGATCGATCGACCACCGCAAGGGGATGCGGATCGTCCTATGGCTGGGCGGGATCATCCCGACCGTCGTGCTGCTCGGGCTGCTCACCTATTCGCTCCCGTACATGAAGCCGCGCCCGGCTTCGCCCGCCGACCTGACCATCGCGGTGGATGGCGAACAATTCTGGTGGCGTGTCGCCTATGCGCCGCCGGGCCGCCCGCCGATCCTCGGCGCTAATGAAATCCGCATCCCGATCGGCCGTACCGTCGCCTTCCGCCTGAGCGGCGGCGATGTGGTGCACAGCTTCTGGATACCGGGGCTGGCGGGCAAGATGGACATGATCCCCGGCCGCATCAACAGCCTGGTCGTGCGCGCCGACAAGCCCGGCCGCTATCGCGGGCAATGCGCCGAATTCTGCGGGCTGTCCCATGCGCTGATGGCGTTCGACGTCATCGCCATGCCGCCCGCCGCCTTTGACGCGTGGCTGGCCGAGCAGGCGCGTCCGGCCCGGTCGGGCGATGCCGCCGGATCGCGCCTGTTCGCCAAGAATGGCTGTGGCGGCTGCCACGGCATCGCGGGCGTCAACGCGCCCAGCCGGATCGGCCCCGACCTCACCCATTTCGGATCGCGCCGGACGCTGGCGGCGGGCATCCTGCCGATGACGGAGGCGAACGTCGCCGCCTTCATCCGCCATCCCGAAAAGACCAAGCCCGGCGTCCGAATGCCGTCCTTCCCCCAATTGTCGGATGATGAGGGCGTAGCCCTCGCCCGCTATCTTCAGGGCCTGAAATGAGCCTCCACGCGCAGGACGATCCCCAGCTTCGCGCCGCCCAGGAAGAGCGGCTGCGCGCGGTGTGGAAACCACCCAGCGGCCTGTTCCTGCGCTGGACCGACACCAACAACAACCGGGTCGGCGTCTGGTACACGCTGACCGCGTTCGGCTTCATGCTGTTCGCGGGCGTGCTGGCGCTGATCATGCGCACCCAGCTGGCGGTGCCCGACAACGACCTCGTCTCGGCGAACACCTTCAACCAGTTGTTCACGCTGCACGGCTCGATGATGATGTTCCTGTTCGCCGTCCCGATGTTCGAGGCGGTGTCGATCATCCTGCTGCCCCAGCTGCTGGGCGCCCGCGACCTGCCCTTCCCGCGTCTGTCGGCCTTTGGTTACTGGAGTTTCCTGATCGGCGGCGTGTTCGTCGGCGGCTCGATCTTCTTCAACGCCGCGCCGGATGGCGGCTGGTTCATGTATCCGCCGCTGACCACCCGCACCGACCTGTCCGGGCTGGGCGCCGATATCTGGATGCTGGGCCTGTCCTTCATCGAGGTGTCGTCGGTGGCCGCCGCGGTCGAGCTGATCGTCGGCGTGCTGAAATGCCGCCCGCCCGGCATGCGGCTGAACCTGATGCCGCTCTATGCCTGGTACATCCTGGTCGTGGCGGTGATGATCCTGTTCGCCTTCCCGCCGCTGATCGCGGGCGACCTGTTGTTCGAGATGGAGCGCCTGCTCAACTGGCCCTTCTTCGACGCGGCGCGCGGCGGCGATCCGCTGCTGTGGCAGCACCTGTTCTGGATTTTCGGCCATCCGGAAGTCTATATCGTCTTCCTGCCCTCCATCGCGCTGTTCGCGATGATGATCCCGACCTTCGCGCAGCGCCATCTGCTCGGCTATCCGTGGATCGTGCTGGCCGCCGTCGGCACCGCCTTCCTGTCGTTCGGCTTGTGGGTCCACCACATGTTCGCGACCGGCCTGCCCAAGATCAGCCTGGCCTTCTTCTCCGCCGCCTCCGAAGCCGTCGCCATCCCGACCGGCGTTCAGATCTTCGCCTTCATCGCCACGCTCTGGGCGGGCAAGGTGAAGTGGTCGACTCCGCTGCTCTATGCCTCGGGCAGCCTGGCGGTGTTCGTCATCGGCGGCCTGACCGGCGTGATGGTCGCGGTGGCGCCGTTCGACTGGCAGGCGCACGACACCTATTTCATCGTCGCGCACCTCCATTACGTGCTGATCGGCGGGACGCTGCTGCCGCTGTTCGGCGGGCTTTATTATTACTGGCCGCTGATCACCGGCAAGAAACTGTCCGACCGGCTGGGGCGCATCGCCTTCTGGATCATGTTCGTCGGCATCAACCTGACCTTCTTCCCGATGCACCTGTCGGGGCTGGAGGGCATGCCGCGTCGTGTCTTCACCTATCCGGAAGAACTGGGCATCGGCTGGCTCAACCTCGCCTCGACCGCCGGTTCCTACATGTTCGCGACCGGTGTCGCGGTGCTGGTCGTCGACCTCATGCTTTCGCCGACGCGCGCCAAGTCGCCGCGCAACCCGTGGAATGCGGGGACGCTGGAATGGCTGGCGCATCCGGATGACGAGGATTGGGGCATCCGCTCGGTGCCGTTGGTCGAAAGCCGCTATCCGATCTGGGACCAGAAGAACTTCGTCGCCAAGGTCGATGAGGGCCGCTTCTTCCTGCCCGATGCCGAGGAAGGTCGCCGCGAGACGATCATCACCTCGGTCCTCGACGCCAAGCCCGTTTCGGTGATCCGGCTGGGCACGCCCAGCGTCAAGCCGATGATGACCGCCGTGGCACTGGGCAGCGTGTTCATCCTGACCACCTATCACCTGTACCTCATCGCCGCGCTGGGGGGTGTGGTCACGCTGGGCTGCATATTGTGGTGGCTGTGGGACACCGCCGAGATTCCCGAAAAGCCGGAAAAGCCGATCGGTCACGGTATGCGCCTGCCGCTCTATATATCCGGCCCAGCCGCGCCCGGTTGGTGGGCGATGTTCATCACGATGATGGCGGATGCGACCGCCTTTTCGGGGCTGGTCTTCGGCTATTATTTCTACTGGACGATCCATCCCGATTTCGGCGCTGGCTTTGACGGACCGGGCAGCGGCGGGCCGCTGACGGCACTGGCGCTGTCGCTGGCCAGCTGGGCCGCGACGCTGATCGCGCGCGAGGTTCATCACATGGGTCCGGTCAACGCCGCGCGCGGGCTGCTCGTCGCGGGCGCCGTCACCGCCATCGCCAGCCTGTTCGCCGGAATCGGGTGCCTGGACGGGCTGGACCCGGAGGCCAATGTCTATCCGGCCATCGTCTGGGTGCTGGTCGTCTGGACCGTCGTCCATGCCGCCGTCGCGGTGATCATGCAGCTCTATACGCTGGCGCGCAGCATCGCGGGCAGGATGACGCCGACCCATGACGCGGATATCCGCAACATCACCGTCTATATGCATTTCTTCGCGCTGACCGCGATCGTCACCTATCTGACCATCGGCCTGTTTCCGGAGACGGGGCTATGAAGCGCTGGCTGAAAGGCGCGCACCGGCTGCGCGTCACCCTCTGGACGCTGATCGTGCCGCCGACGACCTGGGCGGTGCATTTCCTCTTCTCCTATCTCTGGGTCGCGATCTCGTGCGAGCGGATCGGCCGATGGGCGCTGTTCCCCACCGCCTTCGCGATCGGGACGGTCGTCGCGCTGATCGTCATCCTCGCCTCGGGTGTGATCGCGTGGCAGCAGTCGCGCACGCCGGGCGACCCGCCGCCGCATAACGAGGGCACCGATATCGATCGGCTGCGCTTCCTGGCCTATTCGACGATGTTGCTGGCGGGATTGAGCTTCGTCGCGGTGATCTTCACCGCCATGCCCGTCCTGATGCTGGGCGATTGCCGATGAGGCGTAGCTGGTTGATGCTGGGGCTGGCGCTGTTGTCGGTCGGCTGGGCCTTCAGCACCTGGGGTATGACCGGGCATATGGTCGCGCACATGATCGCCGTGGCGGTCGCCGCGCCGCCGATCGCGCTGGGGCTTCAGGGGACGCGTTTCGATCCGGCGGTCCGCCTGCCCCGGCTCGCCACCCCGCTGGCCGCCGCCATGATCGAGGCGGTCGTGGTATGGGGCTGGCACGTCCCGGCGCTGCGGCGGCTGGCGGACCATGGCTTGTCCTGGCTGATCGCCGAACAGGTCAGCTTCCTGGCGGTCGGCCTGCTGCTCTGGGCCGCCGTGCTCGCGCCGCGGCACCGGGCCGCCGGCGTTGCCGCCCTGCTCGTCACCTCGATGCACATGACCCTGTTGGGCGCGCTGATCGGCCTCGCCCCGCGGCTGCTCTACAGCCATCATGACATGGGGGCGCTGGCGGATCAGCAGATGGCGGGCGTCGTGATGCTGCTGGTCGGCGGCGTCGCCTATCTGTGCGGCGGGCTGGCGATGCTCGCGCGCCTGCTCCAGACCAAAGAAGAGGCGCACGCATGACGATCCGCATCACCTGGAAGCGGGCGCTGGCGACGCTGCTCGGTCTGGCGTTGCTCGGCATGGGCCTGGCCTGGTCCGGCGTCATCAACCTGGCCGCCTCCAGCGGGCATTGGGCGATCACCGACTGGTTCCTCCACTGGGCGATGCGCAATTCGGTGCGCACCCATGCCGCCTTCACCGCCCCCAAGGACCCCGCCGACGCAAGCGGGCTGGTGAGCGCGGCCGGGCATTTCGCCAATAGCTGTGCCGTCTGCCACGGAGCCCCGGGCCAGAAGCCCGCCCCCGTGATGCAGGCCGCCACCCCGCCCGCGCCCGACCTGTCGGTCAATGCGCGCGAATGGACCGACAAGCAGCTGTTCTGGATCCTCCAGCACGGCGTCAAATATACCGGCATGCCCGCCTGGGCCGTGCAGGACCGCCAGGACGAGGTGCGCCGAATGGTCGCATTCGTCCGCCGCCTGCCCGACATGACGCCCGCCCGGTATCGTGCGCTGGTCGCCGAGGCTTCGCCCGCTATCGATCCCGACAATTGCACCGGATGCCATGGCACCGACGGACGCGGTCGCGGCGCGCCCGACATTCCGGTCCTGGGCGGCCAGAGCCCCGAATATCTGCTCGCGGCACTCAAGGGTTATGCCAACGGCACCCGGTCGAGCGCGGTGATGCAGCAGGTCGCGATGCGCATGGAGCCCGCCGACATGGAGGCCGCCGCGCGCCGCTTCGCCGCGATGCCGGGGCTGGGCGCGAAGCCTGCGGGCGATCCGGCCGCGGCGCAGATCGTCGAGCGCGGGCTGCCCGACAAGCAGCTTCCCGCCTGTGTCAGCTGCCACACGCCCGGCAAGCCCTATCCCGTCCTCGCCGGACAGCGGGCCAGCTATATCGCCGCGCGCCTGCGCCATTGGCAGGGCGACAAGAACATCGTCGACGCGCGCAAAAGCCACGCGACCATGCCCGTCATCGCGCGGCGTATCCCGAAGGACATGATCGATCCGATCGCGCATTATCTGGCGGGGGATGCGGGGTCGGTGCGCTGACGGCTGACGCCTTTGAGGCACGGCATGAAAAGACATTCCTCCCGATAAGGGGAGGAATGCCAAAACGCTGATGTCCGTGCCTTCAGGCGCTCGCCACCCAGGCCAAGTCCTCTGGCAAATGTCCCGGCGGCAGGCAGCGGAACCCGGGTCGTGCGATCAGATAGCCTTGCATGTACCGCACGCCCAGCGTCCGGAGCGCGTCATACTCCCCGACCGTCTCCACGCCCTCGGCGATGATCGCGATACCCATCTTTTCGGCGATCCGGATCACGCCCTCGACGATCATGCGCCGGGGCATGGTCTGGTCGATGCCCCGGATCAGCGCCATGTCGAGCTTGATATAATCGGTCCTGACCTGCCCCAGCAAGGTCAGCCCGGCATGGCCCGCACCGAAATCGTCGATCGCGGTTCCGAAGCCCATGCAATGATAGGTGTCGAGGATGGTCTTCAGATGCGCGCCGTCGCCGATGTCCGCCTGTTCGGAAAATTCGAAGATCAGCCGCTCATGAGGGACATTCAGCCGACGCATGGTGTCCAGCGTCGGCTCCAGGCAGGCGAGCGGCGAATAGACGGTGTCGGGAAAGAAGTTGATAGACAACCGCGCCCCGCCGTCGAGCAGCCCCGCCGCCACTGCGCCCTCGATCGCGGCGCCCCGGCATTGCTGGTCGAAGTCGTAGCGTTCCTCGGGCCTGATCCGCGTCAGGATATCGCCGGCGCCCTCGCCCTTGCTGCCCCGGACCAGCGCTTCATAGGCGATGGGTCGTCCCGTCTCGACATCCATGATCGGCTGGAACGCCATCGCGATGGCGAAGGCCGGATGATCGGGACAAAAGCTGCGATACCCCTGCTGCATGACAGTCTCCTTTGGCCATGAGCATAAGGAGAGGCCGCTAAAGGCACGTTAAATTGTCGGGCAATCGGCATCATATTGCCGAATCTTGCCGAACGGCCGCCGTAAAGGAGGGAAAGGCTGGCCGATCAGGCTGATCACCATTCTTTCCAAACCACTAAGGCATTGGAAAGAATGGTGGGCGCGACAGGGATTGAACCTGTGACCCCACCCGTGTGAAGGGTGTGCTCTACCGCTGAGCTACGCGCCCGTAACCGGGAGACGGGCCTTTAGGCGGCGAGTCGCCGCCTGTCCAGCCCAAATTTCGGATTTAGTTGACCGAGTCCTTCAGCAGCTTGCCCGGTTTGAACTTGGGCTGCGACGAGGCCTTGATGGTCATCGGCTCGCCGGTGCGCGGATTACGGCCGGTCGAGGCCTTGCGCTTGGAAACCGAGAAGGTGCCGAAGCCGACCAGGCGGACTTCATCACCCTTTTTCAGGGCAGCGGTGATCGATTCAAACACGGCATCGACCGCCTTGACCGCATCGCCGCGGGCCAGGCCCGAGGAGTCGGCGACGGTGGCGATCAGCTCCTGCTTGTTCATTCCATAACCCCCTATGATTTCGACGAATGACCAGACGGACTCGGTGCCGCCCAAATATTAAAGGACCGATAATGACGCGGCAGGCGGTGCTGTCAAACCCCGCCCTTGTCCCCCATCCTTACCCAAAGCGAAGGATGGCGCAAACAGAAGCGCATGTCATCCTTATGACATCGTTTGAAAAAGGCCGCCGATCCTTCGACCGGCGGCCCCGTCCTTACGACGATCAACGGGTGACGATCAGTGGTGGCGTTCGCCCCCGACCGCCGGGATCGCGGCGGGCGGCAGCGCCGCCAATTCATCCGCATCGGTCCAGTCGATCGCCTCCAGCGGCTCGACCAGCGCCAGGCGAAGCACTTCGTCGACATGCGCCACCGGCACGATCTTCAGCCCGTTCAGGATGTTGGCGGGGATATCCGCCAGATCCTTCTCATTCTCCTGCGGGATGAGCACGGTGGTGATCCCGCCACGCAGCGCCGCGAGCAGCTTTTCCTTCAGGCCACCGATCGGCAGCACGCGGCCGCGCAGCGTGACCTCGCCGGTCATCGCCACATCCTTGCGCACCGCGATGCCGGTCAGCGTCGACACGATCGAGGTGACGAGGCCGATGCCCGCCGAGGGACCATCCTTGGGCACCGCGCCCTCGGGCAGGTGGATATGGATGTCCTTGCGGTGGAACAGCGACGGCTTGATCCCGAAGCTGGGGCTGCGCGCCTGGACGAAGCTGAAGGCGGCCTGGACCGATTCCTTCATCACATCGCCCAGCTTGCCGGTGGTCTTCACCTGTCCCTTGCCCGGCACCGTCACCGATTCGATGGTCAGCAACTCGCCGCCCACCTCGGTCCAGGCGAGGCCCGTGACCGCACCGATCTGGTCTTCCTGCTCGGACAGGCCATGGCGATACTTCTGGACGCCTGCGAACTCATGGAGGTTTTCCGGCGTGATCGTCACCGACGTCGCCTTGCCCTCCAGGATCTGGCGCAGCGCCTTGCGGGCGAGGCGCGCAATCTCGCGCTCCAGCGTGCGCACGCCCGCCTCGCGGGTATAGCGCTGGATCAGGGCGCGCAGGCCCTCCTGGGTCAGGGTGAACTCACCGTCCTTCAGACCGTGCGTCTCGACCTGCTTGGCGACCAGATGGCGCTCGGCGATCTCGACCTTCTCATCCTCGGTATAACCCTCCAGACGGATGATCTCCATGCGATCGAGCAAGGGCTGCGGCAGGTTCAGCGTGTTCGCGGTGCACACGAACATCACATCCGACAGATCGATATCGATCTCCAGATAATGGTCGTTGAACTTGGCGTTCTGCTCCGGATCGAGCACTTCCAGCAGTGCCGAGGCGGGATCGCCGCGAAAATCCTGGCCCAGCTTGTCGATCTCGTCGAGCAGGAACAGCGGGTTGCCGGTGCCCGCCTTTTTCAGGTTGGTCACGATCTTGCCCGGCAGCGAGCCGATGTACGTCCGGCGGTGGCCACGAATCTCGGCCTCGTCGCGCACGCCGCCCAAGCTCTGGCGGATGAACTCGCGCCCGCACGCCTTGGCGATCGACTGGCCCAGCGAGGTCTTGCCAACGCCCGGCGGGCCGACGAGGCACAGGATCGGCCCCTTCAGCTTGTTGGTGCGCGCCTGCACGCCGAGATATTCGACGATCCGGTCCTTCACCTTTTCCAGCGCATAGTGATCTTGGTCGAGGATCGCCTGCGCCGCCGCGATGTCCTTCTTGACCTTGGACTTCTTGCCCCAGGGCAGGCCCAGCAGCACGTCGAGGTAATTGCGCACGACCGTCGCCTCGGCACTCATCGGCGCCATGGTCTTCAGCTTCTTCAGCTCGGCGGTCGCCTTGGTGCGCGCTTCCTTCGACAGCTTCAGCGTCGCGATCTTCTGGGTCAGTTCGGCGATCTCGTCGCCGTCGCCGTCCTCGCTCTCATTGCCCAACTCGCGCTGGATCGCCTTGAGCTGTTCGTTGAGATAATATTCGCGCTGCGTCTTCTCCATCTGGCGCTTGACGCGGCTCTTGATCTTCTTCTCGACCTGAAGGACGCCCAGTTCGCCTTCCATCAGGGCATAGGCCATTTCCAGCCGCTTGGCCGGATCGGTTTCCACCAGCAGCGCCTGCTTGTCGGCGACCTTGACCGAAATGTTCGCGGCGACCGCATCGGCCAGCTGCGAGGCATCCTCGATCTCGGCCAGCTGCACAGCCGTTTCGGCGGGCAGCTTGCGGTTGAGCTTGGCGTAATTCTCGAACTGGTCGACCACCGAGCGCATCAGCGCGGCGACCTGCGCCTTGACGTCATGCTCCTGCTCTTCGAGCGCGGTTTCGTCGCTCTCGACCACGGTCGTGTCGATGGTGGAGGTCAGGTGGGTGCCCGACTCGTCCAGCTCGACCAGGCGGCCGCGCGTCTTGCCCTCGACCAGCACGCGTACCGTGCCGTCGGGCAGCTTCAGCAGTTGCAGGACGCTGGCGGTCACGCCGATCTCGTACAGATCCTCGCGCGAGGGATCGTCCTCGGCGGGATCCAACTGGGCGACCAGGAAAATTTCCTTGTCCGCCGCCATCGCCGCTTCCAGTGCCGCGACCGATTTGTCGCGGCCGACGAACAGCGGTACGATCATGTGCGGGAAGACGACGATGTCACGCAGCGGGAGGACGGGATAGGTCTGGTTCATGCAAACTCCGGTCGGCCCCGATCGGGGCCTCTTCATCACTATATATGGGGAGGGTTGCCGATCCATCAATTCCCGCTGCGACAAGACGCTGCGGGACGGCTTGCCAAGCCGCATCGCTTGGGCGAAACCAGACACCATGGATCGTATACGGAATGCCGCTCTCGCGCTGCTCGCCTCCTCGTTTTTCTGCGCCGCCCCGTCCGGTGCCCAGGCACCCAAGGCGCTTCCCGCCAAGGGCGAGCCGCCGCTGACCGCACAGACCATGATCTCCGGCGGCGTCCGTCCACCCGAACAGCTCGCCGTCCGCTTCGACCGTGCCGACCTGTCGTTCGAGATACTGCCCGATACACAGGAGTTGAACGGCATTGCGGTGCTGGACTTTACCGCAAAGGCGCCGCTGGCGCGGCTGGTGATCGATCTCGACCGGAATTTGCCGGTCAAGGCGATCGCCATCGATGGAAAGCCCCTCAAGCCCGCCGCGTGGTCCAACCCGGAAGGGCAGCTGGTCGTCACCCTGCCCCGCGCGCTGCGTGCCGGGCAGAAGGTCAGTGCGAAGATCACCTATGGCGGCACGCCGCATGTCGCGGTGCGGGCGCCCTGGGATACCGGCGTCGTCTGGGCCAAGACGCCGGACGGGCGGCCCTGGTTCGCCACGACCGATCAGGGCTATGGATGCGACCTGCTCTGGCCGTGCCTCGACTATCCGATGGGCGAGCCGGGCCTGGTCACGCTGCACATCACGGTGCCGAAGGGGCTGAAGGCCCCGTCGAACGGCGTGCTGCTGGGCGTCGATACGCTGCCCGATGGGCGAACCCGGTGGAACTGGCGGACCAAGCGTCCCAACACCTATGCCATCGCGCTGAACGTCGGCCCGTTCGAGGTGGTCGAGGGCAAATATAAGAGCCGCTTCGGCAACACGATCCCGATGTTCTACTGGTATCTGCCCGGCGAGAAGGAGAAGGCGGAAGGCCTGTTTGCGGAGTTCGCGCCAACGCTGGACTTTTTCGAGTCGACCGTCGGCCCCTTCCCCTTCGGCGACGAGAAGCTGGGGGTGGTCGAGACCCCGCACAAGGGCATGGAGCACCAGACGATCAACGCGTACGGCAATGAATATGCCAAGGCGCCGGAAGGGTTCGACTGGCTGTTCCAGCATGAGTTCAGCCATGAGTGGTTCGGCAACCAGCTGACCAATGTCGACTGGGACGATTTCTGGCTGCACGAGGGTTATGGCAGCTATATGCAGCCCAGCTATGGCCGCTGGCGTGAGGGCGAGGCGCGCTATGCGGTGATGATGGACGCGCAGCGCGGGCAGATCGCCAACAAGGCCCCCATCGTCCACGACCGAAGCATGACCGAGCAGGATGTCTATGAAGAGGCCAAGGGCGGTCCCGGCCTCGACATCTATATGAAGGGGTCGTGGATGCTGCACACGCTCCACAATCTGATCGGGGACAAGGCGTTCTGGGACGTGACGCGGCTGGCCGTCTATGGCCGGACCGATCCCAGGCCGGGGAATTTCACGCCCCGCTACGGCTCGACCACGGAATATGAGGGCTTTGTCCGGCAGGTCACGGGCAAGGATTATGGCTGGTTCTTCAACGTCTATCTGCGCCAGGCGGCATTGCCCGAAATCGTCGAGACGCGCAGCGGCGATCAGCTGACCCTGACATGGAAGGTGCCGGGTGGTGGGCCCTTCCCGATGCCGGTCGAGGTTCAGGTCGGCGACCGCGTCGAGACGCTGCCGATGACGGACGGCACCGGCACGCTGACCGTGCCTGCCGACGCGCATGTCGTGGTCGATCCTTGGGCGAAGGTGCTGAAGCGCTCGGTCGCGATCGAGCAGTTCCGGGCGTGGAAGGCGGAACAGGCGGCAAAGAAAAAGTAGGGCCGGTCATCCCCCTGCGCTCGACGCGAACGGAAACGGGATAGCGCCCCTCCCTCCGTTCAGCCCGAGCGAAGAAGGCCAAGGGCAAAGTTTGAACCCAGCCTGTTCCCCGGCGAAGGCCGGGGTCCAGTTGCGACGCCATTGTGATGGCGCGATGAATGGGCGTGGGAGGCCGTGGCCACTGATCGCCGTGCCCCCCCCAACGCAATGCCCCTATTCTCTCTCGACTATGGAAACTGGACCCCGGCCTTCGCCGGGGGAACACCAAGTGGACCACCCTTGGCCTTCGACTTCGCTCAGGAAGAACAGGCGTAGGGTTTAGGGCACGACCGTCACGAACAAATACGCCGCGAAGATCACCAGATGCACCGCGCCGCCCAGCACGGTCGTTCGCCCATTGCCCAGCGTCAGCGTGATGGTGAACAGCGACAGGACCAGCAGGATCATCTGCTTGGCCCCGATCCCCAGTGCCAGCGGCAGGCCCAGCATCAGCGAGACGATCGCCACCGCCGGAATGGTCAGCCCGATGGTCGCCAGTGCCGAGCCGAGCGCGAGGTTGAGGCTGGTCTGAAGCCGGTTACGCTTGGCCGCCCGGTACGCCGCCAGGCTCTCGGGCGCCAGCACCAGCGCCGCGATCACCACACCGACGATGGCAAGCGGCAGGCCCGCCCCCAGGATCGCCGCCTCGACGATGCCCGACAGCCCTTTGGCCAGCAGGACCACCCCGACCAGCGCGACCAGCAACATGCCCAATGCCGCCCAGGCCGCCGCATTGGTCGGCGGCTCGGCATGGGCATCGGCGGGCATGTCCTCGTCGGCGGGCAGGAAATAGTCGCGGTGCCGCACCGTCTGCACCATGACGAAGGTCCCGTAGAGAATGACGCTGACGATCGCGACGAAGACCAGTTGCGAGGTCGCATAGGTCGGCCCCGGCGCGGACGAGACATAATTGGGCAGGACCAGCGACAGCACGACCATCGCAGTCAGCACGTTGAGCGACGAACTCGCGCCCCGCAGCGAAAAGCGCTGTTCGCCATGCTGGAATCCCCCGGCGAGCAGGCACAGGCCGACGATACCGTTCAGGATGATCATGATCGCCGCGAACACCGTGTCGCGCGCCAGGCTGGATGCGTCGCCCGCGTCGGACAGCATCAGGCTGACGATCAGCGACACCTCGATCACCGTGACCGCAACCGCCAGGACCAAGGTGCCGAAGGGCTCGCCGACCCTGTGCGCGACGACCTCCGCCTGATGGACCGCCGACAGCACGCAGCCGAACAGGATGATCGCCGCGACGACAACCCCGACCGTCCCCATCTTGTAGAGCGACACCGCGATGGCGAGCAGGCCCAGGATCGGGAACACCAGGGTCCACCAGGGCATCAGCAGACGCTGGAGCAGCGCGCGCTTCTGTCCGGCGGTTACGATGGCGTCGGGTTCGCTCATGGCTGGTCTCTTCTCCTCAACGTGACGGGGATGATGACATCCCTGTCATGCCAATGCGCCAACCGCCCTGTTGGGTCCCGACGCGCGCAAGATTCATTGCGATGACGAAACCATATGTAGCCCCTTTTGGGGCTAGATGCGTGTCGAACTCCGGTCTGGAGCGGCGGCTCACCAAGCGTTGCAAGTCTGGGGACAGTGATGCCTCAACCCGCTTCATTCTCCACCTTGTAACGCAACCAGATTTCACCGCCCGGCAATACCTCGTGATGCGTCAGCGTCAGCCCGGTCAGCGGTGCGGGCGTATCCGCGTCCTCCTCACCCGAATGAAACAGGCTGGGCGCCCCCGCCGCGCCATCGATCGCGGGGCAGAGCGCCATGCTGATCTCGTCGATCAACCCGGCGCGCAGGAATTCGCCATTGGCCGTGCCGCCACCCTCGACCAGCAGCGTCTCGACGCCCAGTTCCCGGTTCAGGATGTGGGGCACGGCGCGCAGGTCGATCATATCCGTACCGGCAAAGATATAGGAGACCCCGTCGCTCCGCAGCCCGGCCAGATGCGAGTCCGGCACCGCCTCGGTCAGGACGACGACGATCGCATCGCCACCAATGTCGCTCCGGCCCCAGACGATCTTGCCCTGTTCGTCCAGCACCACGCCGAAAGCGTCGGCCTCACGGGTCGCGAACCAGTTTTCGCGCGGGAAGCTCTCATTCGTATCGGGATAACGGTCGCCCTTGGCGAATTCCTGCCCCGTCACCCGCCCGACGACCCACGCGTCGCCGCCGATCCGGTCGTGCAGATCCTCGAAAAGTTCGCCGGGCTTGTAGCTCTCGGGCCGCCAACGGCTTTGCAGGATGCGCCCGTCGAGGCTGCAAATCATGTGGCAGATCATATGGGGTTTCATCGCGGCATCTCCTGTTCGGAGCGGCAACGCGTAGACAGAGCCCAATATCCTCCCCTGTAAGGGGAGGAATGTTCACAGCCCGCCGACCGGCCGGATCATCGACCAGAAGCGTGGACCGCCCTTGGGCACCGACCATTCCCCGGTCAGTTGGAACCCCAGCCGCGCATAAAGCCCGACATTGCTCTCGGTCGCCGTCTCCAGATAGGCGGGCACGCCATCGGCATCGCACCGGGCCAGCCCCGCCCGGATCGATGCACCGCCCAACCCCCGCCCCTGCCGCGCCGGATCGACGCCCGCGATATGCAGATACCAGAAGGGCTCGCGCGGAAACTGTGCCTCGATCGCATCGCCCAGCCGCATCGCGCGCGGCAGCGATGCGCCCAACGCGTGCAGCACCGGGATCAGCCGCCGGATATAGGTCGCCATAGACACATGCGCCTGCCCCGGTGGTCGCCAAAAGGTCCCCGCGTCCGCCGCTTCGCTGACCAACCGCATCCCCACCGCGTCGCCGTCGAACAACAGCGCGAACAGGCGCGGCAGGCGTTTGGCCCGGTCGGCGGCATCGGGAAAGATATAGGACATGGCCGGATCGTCGGCGAAGGCGCGGCCCAGCATCGTCGCCACCGCCGCCCGGTCGCCCGTCCCCGCGTCACGGATCGTCACCATCGTATTCCCCATAGAAAAACGGGCGCCTCCCCCAAGGGAAACGCCCGTCGTCCATTCCATTACGTCACGGCGCCGTTCAGGCCGCCGCGCCGTCCGTCTTCTTCGCCTTTTCGGCATAGACGCGGATCGGTTCCTTGCGGCCCTCGACCACGTCCTTGTCGACCATCACCTCGTCGACGCCGTCCATGCCGGGCAGGTCGAACATGGTGTCGAGCAAAATGCCCTCCAGAATCGAACGAAGCCCGCGTGCACCGGTCTTGCGCTCAATCGCCTTCTTGGCGACCGTGGTCAGCGCGTCGTCGGTAAAGTCGAGTTCGACATTCTCCATCTCGAACAGCTTCTGATACTGCTTGACCAGCGCGTTCTTCGGCTCGGACAGGATCTTGACCAGCGCCGCGATGTCCAAGTCTTCGAGCGTCGCGATGACCGGCAGACGGCCGACGAATTCGGGGATCAGGCCGAACTTGAGTAGATCCTCCGGCTCGGTCTGGCGCAGATATTCGCCGGTCCGCTTTTCCTCGGGCGCCGCGACATAGGCGCCGAAGCCGATCGACTTGCCCTGCAGACGATCGCCGATGATCTTCTCGAGCCCTGCGAACGCACCGCCGCAGATGAACAGGATGTTCGTCGTGTCGACCTGCAGGAATTCCTGCTGCGGATGCTTGCGGCCACCCTGAGGGGGAACGCTGGCGGTCGTGCCTTCCATCAGCTTGAGCAGCGCCTGCTGAACGCCCTCGCCCGACACGTCGCGGGTGATCGACGGGTTCTCGGCCTTACGGCTGATCTTGTCGATCTCGTCGATATAGACGATGCCGCGCTGCGCCCGCTCGACATTGTAATCCGATGCCTGGAGCAGCTTCAGGATGATGTTCTCGACATCCTCGCCGACATAACCGGCCTCGGTCAGCGTCGTCGCGTCCGCCATGGTGAACGGCACGTCGAGGATACGCGCCAGCGTCTGCGCCAGCAGCGTCTTGCCGCATCCGGTCGGGCCGACGAGCAGGATGTTCGACTTGGCCAGTTCGACATCGGCGCCCTTCGCACCGTGGTTCAGGCGCTTATAGTGGTTGTGCACCGCGACCGACAGGACACGCTTGGCCTGCTTCTGCCCGATGACATAGTCGTCGAGCACGTTGCAGATTTCCTGCGGCGTCGGGACGCCACCATCCTTCTTGGAGACCAGTGCGGACTTGGTCTCCTCACGGATGATGTCGTTGCACAGCTCCACGCACTCGTCGCAAATGAAGACGGTCGGCCCCGCGATCAGCTTGCGCACCTCGTGCTGCGACTTGCCGCAGAACGAGCAATAGAGGGTGCTTTTCGAGTTGCCACCGCTCACCTTGTCCATCAATCACCTCTCGCACCCATGAAGCGGTGCGCTACCGTTGCCGGGGTGCGCATCGTACCGCACCCCGATAAAGTCACAATCGAAATAAACCGTTCACGCTGAACGACCCGTCTTATGCCGCGGTCGACGCGTCGTCGGCCGGGGTCGGACGCTTGTCGAACACCTGGTCGATCAGGCCGAATTCCTTGGCCTCCTCGGCGCTCATGAACTTGTCGCGGTCCATTGCGCGCTCGATCTCCTCAAGCGGCTTGCCGGTGTACTTGGCGTACAGCGTGTTCAGGAAGTGCCGCATGCGCAGGATCTCGCGCGCCTGGATCTCGATATCGGCCGCCATGCCCTGCGCCCCGCCCGATGGCTGGTGGATCATGATGCGGCTGTTCGTGGTCGCCACGCGCATGCCCGGCTCACCGGCCGACAGCAGGAAGCTGCCCATCGAGGCGGCCTGGCCGATGCACAGCGTGCCGACGCGCGGACGGATATACTGCATCGTGTCATGGATCGCCATGCCCGCCGTGACGACACCGCCCGGCGAGTTGATGTACATGTAGATGTCCTTCTTCGGATTTTCCGACTCAAGGAACAGCAGCTGCGCGCAGATCAGCGAGGCCATGCCGTCCTCGACACCGCCGGTGACGAAGATGATGCGCTCGCGCAGCAGGCGGCTGAAGATATCGAACGACCGTTCGCCGCGGTTCGACTGTTCGATGACGATCGGAACCAGCCCGGCCTGCGTCTGCCGCAGCCCGACGCCAGCATGTGCCAGCGGGCTCGCGAAATCGCCGGTCTCGAACGGATTGTGCATGGAAATCTCTCTTATGCCCAGAAGAGCCCCTATGTCGCGTGGTGGCCGCGCATATTCAAGCCCCGGCGGCATCCCAGGATGCTGCCGTGCAGCGTTTATGGCTTTCAGGAGTGAAAATCCGATTAGCGCGGGTTTCCGGGCGCGGGCAGCGCCAGATAGGCCAGCCGCCGAACCTCCTGCCGTCCACGCACCACGGTGTCGAGGATCAGCCCCGTGAAGACGTTCAGCGCGGCGAGCAACATCAACCCGGTCGACAGGATCGCGGTCGGGAAGCGCGGCACTTGATGCGTCTGGAGATAGGTCAGGATGAGCGGCACGGCGAGCAGGATCGAAAGCGCCGCGAACAGCGCCGCGACCGCGCCGAAGAACCACAGCGGCCGCTCGATCCGGTACAGCTTCAGGATGGTGCGCAGGATGCGCCAGCCGTCCGAATAGGTGGACAGCTTCGACGCCGAGCCTTCGGGCCGCGCATAATAGGGCGTGGCGATCTCGGCACAGGGCATTTTCAGCTCCAGGGCGTGAACGCTGATCTCGGTCTCGATCTCGAAGCCGACCGACAGGACCGGGAAGCTCTTGACGAAGCGGCGCGAGAAGACGCGATACCCCGACAGGATGTCGGTGAAGCTGCGCCCGAACAGCTTGGCGAGCATGCCCGTCAGCATGGCGTTGCCGAAGCGGTGCCCGCGACGATAGGCGAGTTCCGCCTCGCTCACCCGCTGGCCGACCACCATGTCGAGCTGTTCCTCGACCATGCGCGCGACCAGGTCGGGTGCCGAGGCCGCGTCATAGGTCGCGTCGCCGTCCGCCATGACATAGATATCGGCGTCGATATCGGCGAACATGCGCCGCACGACCGCGCCCTTGCCCTGGATCCGCTCCGACCGGACCACGGCGCCCGCCGCGCGCGCGACCTCGACCGTGCGGTCCTTGCTGTTATTGTCATAGACATAGATGGTCGCGGTCGGCAGCGCCTCGCGAAAGCCCGCAATCGTCTGGGCGATCGCCGCTTCCTCGTTATAGCATGGCAACAGCACCGCAATGCTTGGCGCGGCCCCCTGATAGTCCATCATTCTTCCCTCGTGCGGCTGTACGGTCAGCCGAAGCGATGCCCCTTATGGCGGATCGCAAGCTAAAGCGAGACGGCGCCGGTCAGGCTTGCCCCCGGATCGGGCTTATCCCTAAGCTGCGCCATGAACGAGTCAAAGCCGGATCGACGGCATTTCGGAATATCATGGCCGATGGCCGTGGCGATCCTGGCGGGGGCGGCGATTCTGTCCTGGGTCGCAGTCGCCAACGGCTTTCCGCTGGTCTTCGCCGACTCGGGCACCTACCTGCGGATACCGCTCGAACTCTTCTATCCGACCGATCGGCCGCCCGTTTATGGCCTTGCCATCGGATTGCCGCTCTGGACCACGGGGGTCTGGGGAATCGTCGCGGTCCAGGCGATCGGCAGCGTACTGATCATCGCGATGACGCTCGCCATTAGTGGCGGCCGCCTTCATGCGCGGGATGTGGTCGCGACCTGTGCCCTTCTGGGCCTGGGGAGCAGCCTGCCCTGGTTCGTCGGACAGATCATGCCCGACATCGCCACCGGCTTCGTGCCGCTGGTCCTGTTCGCCCTGCTCGCCCGCCCCTCCCATACGCCCCTATGGCAGCGCGCCGGACTGGCGGTGCTGCTGGTCCTGCTGATTGCGGTGCATCTCAGCCATGTGCTGCTGACAGCCGGGCTGCTCGGGCTGGCGGCGGTCGCGATGCTGGTGAGCGGCACGGGGTGGCGGGAGACGATCCGGCGATCCCTGCCCGCCGCACTGGCCATCGCATTGACGCTGCTGGGTCTGAGCGGCCTGAACCGGGTTGCGGGTTATGAGTTCAGGCCCGCCCTGTCGTCCGACACCTTCCTGCTTGCACGGCTGTTCGACGGGCATGTGGCGCAACCGACGCTGGCGCGGCTGTGTCGCGAACGCGCGCTTGCCCATTGTGCGGTGCGCGCCCTGGTCGACGATCCTCTGGTCGCCAAGCCGGGCCAGGCCTATCTCTGGGATCGGCGTTCGCCGCTGGGTGCGATGCTCCACCGCGACCGGCCAGGCGTGATCGCCGAGCAGCGGATGATCATCCGTACGGTCCTGCACGAAAATCCCGGCGGCGTGGCGGCATTGGCGTGGCAGGGCTTTGCCGAGCAACTGTCGACCGTCCGCAAGGGCGTGCTGCCGCCTTATGCCGCCGATATGCAGATTGTGCGCATCCTGAAGACCCGGCTGCCGGACGCCTACCAGGCGTTTGCGGTATCGCGGCAGCAGCGCGGGGCGCTCGATCCGCTGAAATTCGCACCCGATGTCGCGGTCGCGGTGGCGGTCGTCCTGCTGCTGCCCCTGATGCTGGTCTGGGCGGTACGCCAGCGGCGGTGGCCGTTGCTGGGGTTGACGGGGCTGGTCGTTGCGACGCTGCTGCTCAACGCGGCCATCACCGGCGATCTGTCCGGCCCCGACGATCGTTATCAGAGCCGGGTGCTCTGGCTGCTGCCGCTGCTCGCCGCCTGTTTCGTCGTCGGCGCCCGGCGGCGCCCGGTTCTTGACCGTGCTGATATTGCCTTGAATTAACGCGAGCCCCTCCCCTTCAGGGGAGGGGTTGGGGTGGGGCCTAGCCACAAGCGCGGAATTCGTGGAAGCGCCCCACCCCCGGCCCCTCCCCTGAAGGGGAGGGGTGAGTCCATATCATATCATCTTGTTTAAAAGCGCGGCGGGCCTGAACGCAAAAAAGGCGACCGCTCGCGCGGCCGCCCTTTTTATCGACCGGCGGGCCGAAGCCCGCTCGGGCCGTCCTTACTCGGTCGGCGCCGCCTTCTTGGCGCGCGGCTTCTTGGCAGGGGCCTCGGCGGCTTCCGCTTCGCCTTCCGCCGGAGCAGCGGCCTTCTTGGCGCGCGGCTTCTTCGCGGGGGCTTCCTCGGTCGCCTCGGCGGCTTCCGCCTCGCCCTCGGCCGGAGCGGCCTTCTTGGCGCGGGTCGCCTTCTTAGGCGCGTCCGCAGCGCCCTCTTCAGCCGCGTCCTCGGTCACGTCGGCCTTCTTGGCCTTCGCCTTCTTGGCGCCGTGGTCATGATCATGGTCGTGATCATGATTGTGGACGTGCGTACCGGTCGCGAAACCGTCCTCGCTCTCGATCGCGGCTTCCAGCTCCTCACGGGTGGTTTCGCGGTCGGTGATCTCGGCCTTGCCGAACAGGAAGTCGACGACCTTGTCCTCGTAGAGCGGGGCGCGCAGCTGGGCGGCGGCCATCGGCTCCTGCTGGACATACTGGATGAAGCGCTGGCGATCTTCCGGGCCGTACTGCTGCGCGGCCTGCGCGATCAGGCGGTTCATTTCCTGCGCGGTCACTTCGACGCCGTTCGCCTGACCGATCTCCGAGAGGAGCAGGCCCAGACGGACGCGGCGCTCGGCGATCTTCTTATAATCGTCGCGCTCCTTCTCCATCTCGGCCTTGGCGGCCTCGGGGTCTTCCTCATGGGTCGCTTCATGCTCGAGCTGCGCCCAGATCTGCGAGAATTCGGCCTCGACCATCGACGGCGGGACTTCGAAGTCGTGACCATCGGCCAGCTGGTCGAGCAGCTTGCGCTTCATGTACGTGCGGGTCAGGCCGTTATGCTCCTGCTCGATCTGCCCCTTCAGCAGACCGCGCAGCTGCTCCAGGCTCTCGAGGCCCAGATTCTTGGCCATCTCGTCATCGACCTTGGCTTCGCCGGCGGTCTTCACCGACTTGATCGTCAGGTCGAAGGTCGCGGGCTGACCGGCCAGGTCCTTGGCGGGATAGTCCTCGGGGAAGGTGACCGAGATCTGCTTCTCTTCACCGGCCTTCACGCCGACCAGCTGGTCCTCGAAACCGGGGATCAGGCGACCGCCGCCGATCTCGACGGCCATGTCCTCGCCCGAACCGCCCTCGAAGGCGACGCCGTCCATGGTCTTGCCGACGAAGTCGACGGTGACCTGGTCGCCCTGCTCGGCGGCCTTGTCGCCCGCATCGTCCCAGCGCTTCTGCTGGTCGGCGAACTTCTGGAGCTGCTCGTCGATCGCCTCGTCGGCGACCGGCACGGTCAGGCGCTCGAGCTTCAGCGCGTCGATCGCCGGGGTCGGGACCTGCGGCAGGACTTCGAGCGTGACGCTCAGCGTGGCGTCCTGGCCCTGCTCATACTCGCCGACCAGTTCGACCTGGGGCTGCATCGCGGGACGCAGGTTCTTCTCGGCGATCAGCGACTGCACGCCTTCCTGCAGCGCGGTGTTCAGCGCATCCTGAAGCAGCGCCGGGCCGTGCATCTTGCGAACCAGGTTCGTCGGCACCTTGCCGGGGCGGAAGCCGGGCATCTTCATCTGCGGAGCGATCCGCTTCAGCTCGGCATCGACCTTACCCTCGATGTCCTTGGCAGTGATGGTGAGCGTGTAGGCGCGCTTCAGCCCCTCGTTCAGCGTCTCGACAGTCTGCATCTAAAGGCCTTCAATCTGGAGAAATTCCGTGTGGCTGTCGCCCCGTTGTGACCGGGGACTGGTGCGGGCGAAGGGACTCGAACCCCCACATCTTACGATACTGGAACCTAAATCCAGCGCGTCTACCAGTTCCGCCACGCCCGCACGAGGACACCGCCGATGGGCGCGCGTCTATATCACCCTGGGCGGCTTCGGCAAGGGACAACAGGCAACATCGGCGTGTCCGATGCGTTTATACCCTCCCCAGCCGGAAAAACGGCCACATTTACGGAGAGCGAGAATGGCAACCCAGCCCCCGCCCGAAAGCCCGACGCCGACCCAACCGGCCCAGCCCGATACGCCGCCACCCGAAATCGTGCCGCCCGGCCCGGACATCGACCAGCCCGCCCCCGGCGTCGGTCCCGGCGATCCCGGTACCGCCCAGCCGCCCCAGATTTGAAAGGAGCCGATCATGGCGACCAACCCCGAAAACCATCCCGACAGCCCGCCCAGCGAGGCGCCCGACAACAACCCCGACAGCCCGCCGCGCGAGGACCCGCGCAGCGACATCGAACAGGCGGTCGAGGCGCGTTCGGACGCGGTTGCGCGTGGCGAGGGCGGTGAAGAGCCGGTGACGTTTACCGATACCGGCGAGCATGACGGCGTCGGCGGAACCGGCGGCGTGGTGCGCAACCAGGATCTGGATGCGCAGTGATTGAGGGGGTGGGCTCGGTGAGACACCGTTGCCCTCCCCCAGCCCCTCCCGCCTGCGGGAGGGGAGTAGCTTGTGGTGAGGCGCGAAGGTTATCGCAGGCCGCTCGCAAACCCCGAAGTCCCTGACGGCGCGTACCGCACGCCCAGAGCACGCCCCTCCCGCAGGCGGGAGGGGATGGGGGAGGGAAAGCCACGGGCGATGGGCTCTGCGAGGCTCCCTACCCTCCCCCCAACCCCCTCCCGCCTGCGGGAGGGGGAGTTCTTGCGGGAGCCCTTACCCCGCCAGCGCCCTCTTCAGCAGGTCGTTCACCACCGCCGGGTTCGCCTTGCCGCCCATGGCCTTCATCGTCTGCCCGACGAAGAAGCCGAACAGCGCTTCCTTGCCCGCGCGATACTGGCCCAGCTGGTTCGGATTCTTCTCCAGAACCTCGGCGATCACCGCCTCGATCGCACCGGTGTCGCTGGTCTGCTTGAGGCCGCGCTCCTCGACGATCTTGGATGGACCATCGCCGGTCTCCAGCATGATCTCGAACACCTGCTTGGACAGGCTCCCCGACAGCGTGCCGTCCGCCACCAGCGCCAGCAATTCCGCCGCCTGGGCAGGCGAAACCGGGCTCTCGGTGATGTCCTTGCCCAGCCGGTTGAGCGCGCCGAACAGCTCGGCCGCGACCCAGTTGGCCGCTTGGGCAGGCTTGGCGCTCGTACCGTCCAGCGCATCCAGCAGCCCGTCGAACCAGCGCGCCGTCTCGACCTCGGCGGTCAGCACGCCCGCATTATATGCGGTCAGGCCCAGTGCCTCGTAGCGGCGACGCTTGGCGTCGGGCAGTTCGGGCAGGCTGGCACGGCATTCCTCCAGGAACGCGTCGGTCAGTTCCAGCGGCAGCAGATCGGGATCGGGGAAGTAGCGATAATCATGCGCATCTTCCTTCGACCGCATCGAGCGGGTGGTGCCGCTCTCGACATTGAACAGGCGGGTTTCCTGGACGATCTTGCCGCCGTCCTCCAGCACCGCGACCTGGCGCTTGGCCTCATATTCGATCGCGGCCATGACGAAGCGGACCGAGTTGACGTTCTTCGTCTCGGTACGCGTGCCGAACTCGTCGCCGACTTTACGCACCGACACGTTCACGTCGGCGCGCATCGAGCCTTCTTCCATATTGCCGTCGCACGACCCGACATAGCGCAGGATCGCGCGCAGCTTGCGGAGGTAAGCCCCTGCTTCGGCGGGCGAACGCATGTCGGGGCGGCTGACGATCTCCATCAGCGCTACGCCCGAACGGTTGAGGTCGACATAGGAGCGCGTCGGATGCTGGTCGTGCATCAGCTTGCCCGCATCCTGCTCGACATGGATACGCTCGACGCCGATCGACTTGGTCGGGCCGTCGGGGTTCTTCTCGTCCAGGCTGATCTCGATCGCGCCCTCACCCACCAGCGGGTGGTAGAGCTGGCTGATCTGATAGCCCTGCGGCAGATCGGCATAGAAGTAATTCTTCCGGTCGAAGCGCGACCATTTGTTGATCTGCGCATCGATCGCCATGCCGGTGCGCACCGCCTGGCGGATGCACTCCATATTGGGCACGGGCAGCATCCCGGGCATCGCGGCGTCGACCAGCGAGACCTGGGTGTTCGGCTCCGCGCCGAACGCGGTCGCCGCGCCGGAGAACAGCTTGGCGTTGGTGGTGACCTGGGCATGGACTTCCAGGCCGATCACGACCTCCCATTCGCCGGTCGCGCCCTGGATGCGGTAGGTTGATTCGGTCATTGCGCTTCCTGCCTATCCAATTTCATCGGAGCGATCGGCACCTGCCCGATCCTCGGGTCTGCAACCCCTGCCCCATAAATTTCGTCGGGGCCGGATCGAAGGCCCCGTGTCGTTCATCACACCGCCCCTGCGGCGTCTTGCTGGCGCGTCATCAGCGCGCTGCGCAAGACTTTCGGCCGAGCCGGACACTATGCCGAGCCCTTCGAGGATCACCCCAAAGAACTCGGCAATCGGCATATCTTACCACCAGGCCTGCGGACGGGCGGTGAAGCCCGCGCGCTGCTCGATGGCGAGCCCGGCGTTCAGCACGCCCTGCTCGTCCAGCGGCTTGCCGATGATCTGGAGGCCGAGCGGCAGCCCGTCCTTGTCCAGACCGCCCGGCACCGACATGGCGGGCAGCCCGGCCAGCGAGGCGGGCACCGTGAACACGTCGTTGAGATACATGGCCAGCGGATCGGCCTGCTTCTCGCCCAGCGCGAACGCCGCCGAGGGCGCGGTCGGGGTGAGGAGCACGTCGCACTCCCCGAAGGCGCGCTCGAAATCGCGGGCGATCAGCGTACGGACCTTCTGCGCCTGCGTATAATAGGCGTCATAGAAGCCCGCCGACAGCACATAGGTGCCGATCAGGATACGGCGCTTCACCTCGTCGCCGAACCCGGCGGCGCGGGTGGCGGCGTACATGTCCTGCAACCCCGCCCCTTCGGGCAGGTCGCGCAGGCCGTAGCGCACGCCGTCATAGCGCGCGAGGTTGGACGACGCCTCGGCGGGTGCGATGATGTAATAGGCGGGCAGCGCGTATTTGGTGTGCGGCAGCGAGACCTCGACGATCTCCGCGCCTGCATCGCGTAGCCAGTCGATGCCCTGCTGCCACAGCGCTTCGATCTCGCCGGGCATGCCGTCGACGCGATATTCCTTGGGCACGCCGACCTTCTTGCCCTTCAGGTCGGTCGACAACGCGGCTTCCCAGTTGGGGACGTCGAGCTTCAGCGACGTTGCGTCCTTGGCGTCGAAGCCCGCCATCGCCTCCAGCATGATCGCGCAGTCGCGCACGTCGCGCGCCATCGGCCCCGCCTGGTCGAGCGAGGAGGCGAAGGCGATCGTGCCCCAGCGCGAACAGCGGCCATAGGTCGGCTTGATGCCCGAAATGCCGGTAAAGGCGGCGGGCTGGCGGATCGATCCGCCGGTGTCGGTGCCGGTCGCGCCCGGCGCCAGCCCCGCCGACACCGCCGTCGACGACCCACCCGACGACCCGCCGGGGGCGAGCGGTGCGGTGTCGTTCGGGCGACGCCAGGGCGAGATGACGTTGCCGAACGCGCTGGTCTCGTTGGATGAGCCCATGGCGAACTGGTCGAGGTTCAGCTTGCCCAGCATGCCTGCGCCCGCATTCCACAGATTCTGCGAAACCGTTGACTCATAGGGCGGCACGAAGCCTTCGAGGATCTTGCTGGCGGCGGTGGTCGCGACGCCCTTGGTCGCGAACAGGTCCTTCATGCCGATCGGCACGCCCGCGAGCGGCTTGAGCGTCTCGCCAGCGGCACGCGCCGCGTCGGCCGCATCGGCGGCGGCGAGCGCATGCTCCGGGGTCTTGACCAGGAAGGCGTTGAGCGCATCGGCACCCGCGACCTTGGCGTTGAACGCCTCGGCAACTTCGCGCGCCTTGAACTGGCCGTCGCGCACGCCGTCGCGGATGGCGGCGATGCCGAGTGTGGTGAGATCAGTCATTATTCGATCACCTTGGGCACCGTGAAGAAGCCATGTTCGGCCTGCGGCGCATTCTGCATGAGGAGGTCGCGGATGCCGCCGTCATTGACGACGTCGTCGCGCAGGCGAAGCTGGTTCGGGATCACCGCGGTCATCGGCTCGACCCCTTGGGTATCGACCTCGCCCAGTTGCTCGATCCAGCCCAGGATATTCCCAAGCTCGGGGGCGAGGCGCGTCGCGTCCTCCTCGGTGATCGCGATGCGGGCGAGGCTCGCGATCTTCTTCACGGTTGCGGTATCTACGGACATGGATTTGCGGCTAGCATCGCCGCGCGGCTTCGCGCAACGCTTTTGCCGCCTCGGCGATTGCAATGGGGGCAAGTGGGGCATCATGGATAGCAATTGCGGGCCGTCCGATTTTGTTGCACCGCACAACGGAGTGATGATTTGGCGCGCAAATTCCTCTATGTCGTGGCGGCACTCATCGTGCTGACGATCGCCGCCGCCTTTGCTTACCGCCTGTTCGGCAACCAGCTGCTCCGCTGGTCGACGGTGCCGTCCGAGTCGTTCCAGACCCAGGCGGTGACGCGCACCGAGGAATATCGCGACCGCAAGATGTGGCTGGCTCGCCCCGACCTGCCGGGCAATCCGGCGCTCTGGGTGCCGACCGGCTATACCCCGGGCCAACCGGGCCAGGGCGCGGCGGTCTTCTTCATCCACCCGACCTCGTACATCAGCAAGGCGCACTGGAACGCGCCGCTCGACGATCCCGAGACCAATGGCCGGGCCGAGCTGTTCCTGCGCGGACAGGCCAGTGCCTTCAACGCAGCGGGCGACATCTGGGCGCCGCGCTATCGCCAGGCGACCTTCGGCGCGTTCCTGACCAGCATGGCGGATGCCGAGCGCGCGCTCGACCTCGCCTATAAGGACGTGGACGCCGCCTTCACCGCCTTCCTGGCGGACGTCGATCCCAAGCGCCCGTTGATTCTGGCGGGGCATAGCCAGGGCGCGCTACACCTGTCGCGGCTGCTGACCGACCGGGTGGCGAAGACTCCTGCCCTCAAGCGACGGATCGTCGCGGCCTATGTCGTCGGCTGGCCGATCTCGATGACCGCCGACCTGCCCGCCATGGGACTGCCCGCTTGTGCGACGCCCGAACAGACCGGCTGTATCCTGAGCTGGCAGAGCTTCGGCGAGCCTGCCGACCCGTCGTTGATCCTCGACGTGTTCGACCAGACCAACGGCTATACCGGCGCGCCGCGCAAGGGCACCCAGATGCTGTGCACCAACCCGCTGACCGGCACGCCCGGTGTCGCCGCGCCCGCCACCGCCAATCTGGGCACCCTCTACCCGTCCGCCGACCTGAAGACCGCCGCCATCGCCGCGGGCAAGGTCCCCGCCAAGTGCGATGGGCGCGGCATCCTGACCATCGGCGAGGGGCCGAGCGTCGGCCCCTATGTGCTGCCGGGCAACAACTACCACGTATACGACTATAGCCTGTTTTGGGCGAATGTCCGCGCCGATGCGGAGCGCCGTTTGAAAGCCTTTCGATGAGCCTGATCACCACCGACCGTAGCGAATTCCGCGCCGCCCTCCCCTCGGGCGGGCGGCTGATCGGGCTGGACGTCGGCACCAAGACCGTGGGCACCGCCTTGTGCGACGCCGGATGGAGCTTCGCCAGCCCCGCCACCCTGATCCGCCGGACCAAGTTCACCAAGGACAAGGAACAGCTGATCGCGATGATCGCCCAGCAGGGCGTGCAGGGCCTGGTCATCGGCCTGCCGCTGAACCTGGACGGCAGCGAGAGCCCGCGATCGCAATCGACGCGCAGCTTCGCCCGCAACTGCGCCGATCTGGGCCCGATATTGCTGTGGGACGAACGCTGGTCGACCGTGGCGGTCGAACGGACGATGATCGAACAGGATATGAGCCGCGCCAAGCGCGCCGAGCGGATCGACAATCTTGCCGCCGCGCATATCCTTCAGGCGGCGATCGACGCGCTGGTGATGGCCTGAAAGCGTAACGCCGATCGACGTTCTTCTATTCCTCCCCTGGAAGGGGAGGTGGCAGTCCGCAGGACTGACGGAGGGGTGTCCCGGCTGGAAGGAGTGGGCCGCACTCTCAACCGGTTACACCCCTCCACCATCCTTCGGATGGTCCCCCTCCCCTTGCAGGGGAGGAATAGAAGAACGTCGATCGACTGACCGCAAAACGACCGGTTTCGGCGGAAATGTCATATATTGGTCTTTAACCAGTCGTTAACCCGTCACCGAAGCCCCCTAGCTGCGCCGCTTCCTACGAAGCCTTTGGGGGGCCCAGCCGTGAAGCGTTTTTCCGTTCTTTCCCGCTCGATGCTGATGATCGGCGCGGCCGTCATCGCCGTGCCCGCCTGGGCGCAACAGCAACCCGAACCGTCCTCGCCCGAAGCCGCGACAAACGGCGACCAGATCGTCGTCACCGCGACCCGCACCACCCGCTCGTCTGTGGAGTTGGGCGCGGCGGAAATCCAAAAGGTGCTGCCCGGCGCGAACCCGGTAAAGGCGATCCAGACGCTGCCCGGCGTACAGTTCGAAACCGCAGACCCCTGGGGCAATAACGAACAGAATATCGCGCTGTTCGTCCACGGCTTCAATCAGAACCAGCTGGGCTTCACGCTCGACGGCGTGCCGCTGGGCGACCAGTCCTATGGCAATTACAACGGCCTGAGCCCGCAGCGCGCGGTCATCTCCGAGAACGTCGCGCGCGTCCGCCTGACCGCCGGGGCCGCCGACCTGGGCACCGCCTCGGCCAGCAATCTGGGCGGCGGGATCGAAACCTATTCGAGCGATCCGACCGCGACCATGGGCGTGCGCTTCGCCCAGACGCTGGGCAGCTATGACGCCAGCCGTACCTTCCTGCGCATCGACAGCGGCGAGGTCGAGGGGCTGGGCGGCACTAATAGCGGCTATCTCTCGGTCGTCCGGCAAAAGGCGCGCGCCTGGGAATTCAACGCCAGACAGGGCGGGTGGCAGGGCAATGCCAAGTTCGTCCACAAGGGCGAGAACGGCACGCTGACCGGCTATTTCAATATTTCCGACAAGGCCGAGCCCAATCAGGATTCGGTCGCGCACAATGCGGGCGGCCTGGAGCCCTATTACCGCTCGCTGCTCTATCCGAACTGGCAGGCCGCGCTCGCCTATGTCGACGCGAACGGCGCGCCGCCGTCGAACAACCCGAACAACTACATGAACTATTTCGGCGATGCGCAGCGCACGGACTATCTGGGCTATATCAAGTATGAGCACCGCTTCGGCGATGCGGTGACCTGGACCAACCAGGTCTATTACCATCATGACGAGGGCCAGGGGCAGATCACCGGACCGATCGCGGCGGCGGGCCTGCCGGGCCTGTTCCGCATCTATTATCCGGGGCAGAATCTGAAGACCGTCTTCGGCGGCTCGGGCTATGCGCTGCGCACCACCGAATATGGCATCGACCGGAAAGGCGCGATCTCGACTCTGGCGATCCGCGCGGGCGACCACGAGATCGAGCTGGGCGGCTGGTACGAGCATAATCGCAACACGATCTTCCGCCGCTGGTATGCCGCGCCCATCGACAATCCGCCTTCGCCCTATGAATGGGCCGATCCGTCGCTTCGCCGCCTGACCCAATATGCCGCGATCACCAAATACGACCTGATCCAGACGCATATCCAGGATCGCTGGCACGTCACCCCGGCGGTGACGGTCGAGGCGGGCTTCAAGTCCAGCCTGCAATTCGCCGATGGCCGCGTGCCGACCCAGCCGCTGCCCGGCGCGCTGCCCGGCACCTCGACCGGCTATCCGGAGGGGCGCCTGAATACCAAGAAGTGGTTCCTGCCTGCCGTGGGCGCGATCTGGGACATCACGACCAACGACCAGCTGTTCGGCCATATCCAGAAGAATGTCCGCCAGTTCCAGGCCTCGGTCGCGGCGGGCCTGTCGCCCTTCGCGGTCGGCAGCCAGCAGGCGTTCGACCAGATCAAGGCGAACACCTCGCCCGAGACCTCCTGGACCTATGAAGCGGGCCTGCGCTCGCATCACGCGCTCGACCTCGGCCCGCTGACCGCGATCGAGGCGCAGGTCAGCGCCTATCATGTCGATTTCGACAACCGCCTGCTCCAGATCAGCGCGACGCCGGTCATCGCCTCGGTCATCGGCGGCGTGTCGATCCTGCAGAATGTCGGCCGCGTGCGTACCAACGGCGTCGATGCGGCGGCGACCTTGCGCTTCGGCCCGCACCTGTCGGTCTATAATGCCCTGTCCTATAACAGCTCGAAATACCGCGACAATTATGTCAGCGGCACCACCACCATCGCGACCGCGGGCAAATATGTGCCCAACACCGCCCGCTGGCTGAACAAGACGGTCGTGTCGATCAATGACGGCCCGTTCGAGATTCAGGCGATCGGCGACTATGTCGGCCCGCGCTTTGCGACCTATACCAACGACCAGGGGATCGGCGGGCGTTACCTGCTGAACCTCCAGGCGGGGTACAGCCTGCCGCAGATCGACGGGTTCGGCGTCAAGGACCTGAAGCTGTCGGTCAACGTCACCAACGTGACCAACCGCAAGGGCATTTACGAACTGGTCGTCGGTGCGGCGTCCAAGACCTGGAACAGCTATGCCCAGCCGCCGCGCATGGGCTTCATCACCCTGTCGGGCGCGTTCTGATCACCTGCCCCTCCACCACCGGGCTAACGCCCGGCGGTCCCCCTCCCCAAGCCAAGCTTGGGGAGGATTTGAGAAACCCAATCCTCCCCATCACCGATGGGGAGGGGGACCGCGCTCGAAGAGCGTGGTGGAGGGGCGGGCAACCCAGCAACGCTTCCCCGATCATCCGAAACGGGGAGGATTCACTTGCCCATCGTGCCGCCGCTCGCTACCCGGCGGCTTTAATGCAGACCTCGGATCATCGCCCCGGCACGCTCATTCAGGGTGGCGCCGTTTTCCCGCACCGGCATCTGACCGGAATCGACGGCCTTCAACCGCATGAGATCATGTTCCTGCTCGACGAGGCGGAACACTGGCTCGATCGCGGCGCGACCGACACGCCCGACACGCGGCTGGCGGGTCTGACCCAGATCAACGCATTCTTCGAGAATTCGACCCGGACGCTCCTATCCTTCGAGATCGCGGGCAAGCGGCTGGGCGCCGATGTGGTCAACATGCACGCCGCGCAGTCGAGCGTGAAGAAGGGCGAGACGCTGATCGACACGGCAATGACGCTGAACGCGATGCGCGCCGATGTGATCGTGATCCGCCACATGGCATCGGGCGCGGTCCGCCTGATCGCCGACAAGGTCGACTGCCCCGTCCTGAATGCGGGCGACGGACGGCACGAGCATCCGACGCAAGCCTTGCTCGACATGCTGACCATCCGCCGCCGCCGGGGCAGCGTCGCGGGGCAGAAGGTCGTGATCTGCGGCGATATCCTGCACAGCCGCGTCGCACGCTCGGACATTCTCGCGCTGACCGCGCTGGCCGCCGAGGTGCGGGTCTGCGCGCCCTCGACGCTGATGCCCAAGGGGATCGAGCGCATGTTCGTCACCCCCTTCACCGATTTCGACGAAGCGATCGAGGATGCCGATGTCGTCATGATGCTGCGCGTCCAGAACGAGCGGATGGCGGGCGGGTACATCCCCTCCACCCGCGAATATCGGATGCGCTACGGCCTGACCGCCGAGCGCCTGAAGCGCGCCAAGCCCGGCGCGCTGGTCATGCATCCCGGCCCGATGAACCGGGGCGTCGAGATCGACTCGGAGGTGGCGGACGGCCCGCAATCGGCGATCACCGAGCAGGTGGCGATGGGTGTCGCGGTACGCATGGCCTGTTTGGACGTGCTGACCCGCCGCGCCCGCAAGCTGGAGGGCTGGGCATGAGCGTCACCGCCTTCACCAACGCCACGCTGATCTGCCCGGTGGGCGGTGAGATCAAGGGCCAGACCCTGCTGGTCGAGGACGGCGTCATTACGGGCACCGGCGACGTGCCGGAAGGTGCGACGGTCGTCGACTGCGGCGGCAAGATGCTCGCGCCCGGCATCGTCGATCTGGGCGTGTTCAAGGTCGACCGCGCCGCCTGTCGTGCGGGCGGCATCGTGCGTATCGGCCTGATGCCCGATCAGTCGCCCGTCCTCGACGATCCCGGTGTGGTGCAGCGTGCCGCGCTGATCGGGCGCCCCGATTTGTGGATTCACCCCATCGCGGCGGCGACCCGTTCGCTGGCGGGAACCGATCTGGCCGAGATGGCCGTGTGCGTCTCGGCTGGCGCGAAGGCGGTCGGCACCGGGCGGGGCTGGATCGCCGATACGGGCGTGATGCACCGGGTGCTCGCTTATGCGGGCGACCTGGGACTGACCGTGATTTCCCATGCCGAAGACGGCGGCCTCGCCGCCGATGCGGTCGCGACCGAGGGCGAGACGGCCAGCCGCCTGGGCCTGCCCTCCGCCCCCGCCATCGTCGAGTCGCTCGCCATCGCGCGCGACCTGATGCTGGCGGAAGAGACGGGCGCGAAGCTGCATATCCGCCAGGTGACGACCGCTTCGGGCTTCGACCTGATCCGCGCGGCCAAGCGTCGCGGGGTCAAGGTGACGTGCGGCATCACGCCCGCGCATCTCCACCTGTCCGACATCGCCGTCACCGATTTCCGCACCTATGCCCGCCTCTCGCCGCCCTTGCGCGACGAGAGCGACCGGCAGGCAGCGCTCGCGGCGGTCGCGGACGGGACGGTCGACGTCATCGGATCGGGCCATGACCCGCATGGACCGGAATCCAAGCGCCTGCCCTTCGTCGATGCCGAGGCGGGCATGGCGGGAGCGGAGACGCTGCTACCGCTGGCGCTGATGCTGGTCCGCGACGAGCGGGTCACTCTGCCCCGGCTGTTCGCGCTGCTGGCCCTCAATCCATCGAAGGTGCTGGGCCTCGACACCGGCACGCTGGAGCCGGGCAAGCCCGCCGACCTGATGCTGTTCGATGCCGACAAGCCTTGGATGGTGTCGGGCGATGCCTTCGCCTCGGCGGGAAATACGCCGTTCGACGGCTTCCCGGTCCAAGGCCGCGCGTTGCGGCTGTGGAAGGCCGGGCGGGAGATCGCCTGAAAAATCCTCCCCATCTCCGATGGGGAGGGGGACCGCTCGCGTCCGCGAGTGGTGGTGGGGCCCAGCAACGCCAGCGAGAGGCCCCTGCCCCTCCACCACCGGGCTCACGCCCCAAGCGAGCTTGGGGAGGAATAAAAAAGCCCTCCCCGAGACGTCTCGGGGAGGGCTTTTTGCTTACCCGTTATTCGGTCAGCCGCGACGCGGACCGCGCGGGCCGCCCTGGGTGGGGCGCGGCGAGTAGCGGCGAGGGCCGCCGGGACCACCGGCGGGGCGGCCGCCCATCGGACGGTTGCCGCCCGGACCCCCACGACGCGCACCGCCATGGCCCGAACCACCGGCGGGGGGACCATCGGCCTGCTCGATCGCGATATCGTCCTCGGCATGGTCCGCCTCGGTCCGCTTCAGCGCGGCGATGAAGCGCGACGCCAGCGCCGACGGGATTTCGAACAGCGTCTCGTTCGGCTGGATGCGGATCGCGCCGATCTCGTTGCGGGTGATGTGCCCGCGACGGCAGATCAGCGGCAGCAGCCAGCGCGGATCGGCATTCTGGCTGCGGCCGACGCTCATGCGGAACCAGGCGGT
This sequence comes from Sphingomonas sp. Xoc002, assembly GCF_050408055.1. Lineage (NCBI taxonomy): Bacteria > Pseudomonadati > Pseudomonadota > Alphaproteobacteria > Sphingomonadales > Sphingomonadaceae > Sphingomonas > Sphingomonas sp. Xoc002. Next base: position 2,709,793 of record NZ_CP191175.1, read on the forward strand.
GTCGTCGAACCCTTCGCGACGCTCGCGCGGTGCCGGAGCGTCACCCTCGACCAGTTCCTCGGCCTGGGGCAGCGCGGCACGGTGCGCGCGGACCAGCGCGGCGGCGATGTCCTCGGGCGACTTTTCAGCGAGCAGGCGAGTGGCCAGCTCACGATCGCCCTCGTCCACCTCGACCGGCGCCAGAAGGGCCGCCAGCAGACGCTCGCGATCCTGTGCGCGGATTTCCTCGAGCGTCGGCGCCCGGCGCCATTCGGCGTCGATCCGCGCACCGCGCAGCATACCCTCGACCCGGCGACGGCGCGGATAGGGGACGATCAGGATCGCGGTGCCCTTGCGACCGGCGCGGCCAGTGCGGCCCGAACGGTGCTGCAACGCCTCGGCATCGCGCGGGATTTCGACGTGGATGACGAGCGTCAGGCCCGGAAGGTCGATGCCGCGTGCCGCCACGTCGGTCGCGACGCAGACGCGCGCGCGGCCGTCACGCAGCGCCTGGAGCGCATGGTTGCGCTCGTTCTGCGAATGCTCGCCCGACAGCGCGACCGCGGAGAAACCACGCTCGACCAGGCTGGAATGGAGATGGCGGACATTGTCGCGCGTGGCGCAGAACAGGATCGCGACTTCGGCCTCGTGCAGACGCAGCAGGTTGACCACCGCCGCCTCGATATCGGCAGGGGCCACGGTCACCGCCTGATAGGCGATGTCGGCATGGCCCTTGTCCTCGCTGATCGTCTCGATCCGCTTGGCATTGGTCTGATAGCGCTTGGCGAGCTGCACGATCGGGCGCGGCATGGTCGCCGAGAAGAGGAGCGTGCGGCGCTCGGACGGCGTGCCGTCGAGGATCTGCTCCAGATCTTCGCGGAAGCCCATGTCGAGCATCTCGTCGGCCTCGTCGAGCACGACGAACTTCAGCGACGACAGGTCGAGCGCGCCGCGCTCCAGATGGTCGCGCAGACGGCCCGGCGTGCCGACGACGATATGGGTGCCATGGCTGAGCGCGCGACGTTCGCGCGAAGCGTCCATGCCGCCGACGCAGGTCGCGATGCGCGCACGGGCACCGGCATAAAGCCATTCCAGCTCGCGGCTGACCTGCAGCGCCAGCTCGCGCGTCGGCGCGATGACCAGCGCCATCGGCGCGCCCGGCTGGGGCAGGTGATCGCCGCCGTTTAGCAGCTCGCTCGCCATGGCGAGACCGAAGGCGACGGTCTTGCCCGAACCGGTCTGGGCGGACACGATCAGGTCGCGGCCCTGGGCGTCATCCTCGATGACGGCGGCCTGGACCGGGGTCGGCGCGGTATAGCCACGCGCGGAAAGGGCAGCCGACAATACCGGCGGCAAGGCAGAAAAAGGCATGGGGACTCCAACAGAAAAAGGAGCGCGTACCGCCGAACCAAGGGACCCATCCCTCTCGGTTGGCGGATACACCCATGCGGCACGGGTGATTGTTTGCGTTCCGTGAAAGCGTGGCCCTTTACACCAATTGGCGAGAAACTCAAGCCGTGCTTGCGGTGAACCGAACGGCCCGCCATGGAGCCGTGCCATGACCTTGCGCGTTGATCCCCGATGAGTGTCGCCTTTCGCCGCGAATCCGATGAGGAACATCTCGAACCCAAATTCGAGCTGCCCATCCCGCCCGGCCCCAATCTGGTCACGCCGCGCGGGCTGGAGCTGACCCGCGCCAAGGTGGCGGAGGTCGAGGCCGCCGTCGCCGCCGCGACCGACGACGAGGAACGCACCCGCCTCCAGCGCGAACGACGCTATTGGAACACCCGCGCCGCCACGGCGGAGCTGGCGCCCGCTCCCGCCGAGGATGAAGTGGGAATCGGCAGCATGGTGACGATCCGGCTCAACGGCCAGACGAAGACGCTGACCATCGTCGGCCATGACGAGGCCGATCCCGCGCACGACCGCATCGCCTATGCCGCGCCGCTCGCGCGCGCACTGATGGGGGCGATGGCGGGGGAAATGGTGGCGTTCGGCGGTAAGGCCGATGCGGTGGAGGTGGTGGAGGTAGGCTAGTCTCCCCGACCTTCTGTTTCTGCATCCCCTCCCGCAGGCGGGAGGGGACCGAGGGGAGGGAAAGGGGTCTCACCGAGACTGGCGCTTGCGGCAAAGCCCTCCCCCATCCCCTCCCGCCTGCGGGAGGGGCGTGCCAAGCCGCTCTGATCAGAGCTTTCTCTGACGCTCGTTCCAGCCTAAACCCCCGCCATGCAACACTATGACGCGATCATCCTCGGCGCGGGCGCGGCGGGGCTTATGGCTGCCGCGACCGCCGGGCAGCGGGGGCGCCGGGTGCTGGTCGTCGACCATGCCGATGCGCCCGGCAAGAAGATCCTGATCTCGGGCGGCGGGCGGTGCAACTTCACCAATATCGGGACCGTGCCCGACCGCTTCCTGTCGGCGAACCCGCATTTCGCCAAGTCCGCGCTGGGCCGCTACACCCCCACCGACTTTCTGGAACTGGTCGAGGCGCATGGCATCGCCTGGCATGAAAAGACGCTGGGCCAGCTGTTCTGCGACGGATCGGCGCGGCAGATCGTGGAGATGCTGCTCGACGAATGCGACCGGGCGGCGCGGTCCGGCGGCGTGGTCGATATCGCGCTCGGCCAGCCGGTCGAGGCGGTCGCGCATGACGGCACGCAGTTCCGCGTGACGCGCGGCGGCCAGACCTTCATCGCCCCCCGCCTGATCGTCGCGACCGGCGGTCCCAGCATCCCGAAGATGGGAGCGACCGGCTATGCCTATGATCTCGCCCGCCAGTTCGGGCTGAAGGTCGTCGAGCCGCGCCCTGCCCTCGTCCCCCTGACACTGGGCGGCGAGGAGACGCTGTTCCGCTCGCTTTCGGGCGTCGCGTCAGAGGTCGTCGCCCGCGCAGGCAAGACCCGCTTCCGTGAGGCGGCGCTGTTCACCCATCGCGGCCTGTCCGGCCCGGCGATCCTGCAGGTGTCGTCCTATTGGCGGCATGGCGAGGCCATAGGCATCGACTTCCTGCCCGACTGCGCCCCCGACTGGCTCGTCGCCTTGAAGCGCAGCGCCCCGCGCACCAGCGTACGCCGGGCGCTCGGCCAGCATCTGCCCGACCGGCTGGCCGAGACGCTGGCGGAGCGGCTTGCCCTCCCCGCCGAACTGGGCGCGGCCACCGACAAGCTGCTGGCGGCGGCGCAGGGACGGCTCGCCGACTGGACCTTCCATCCCAATGGCAGCGAGGGTTATGCCAAGGCCGAGGTGACGGTCGGCGGTGTCTCCACCGCCGGGCTGTCGTCACGGACGATGGAGGCCAAGGCGGTGCCCGGGCTGCACTTCGTCGGCGAGGCGGTGGACGTCACCGGCTGGCTGGGCGGGTATAATTTCCAATGGGCCTGGGCGAGCGGCCGCGCGGCGGGCGAGGCGGTTTGATTTGGAAAAACGCTCAGAGCGAGGCGATGCCGATCCCCGGCCGCGCCCATTGCGCCATATGGTCGTCGGCCTGACGCCGGACGAAGCAGGCCCCACCCGCCGCGCGGTAGCGATGGCAGAGTGAGTCGGCATCGGCGCGGCTGAGACCGCCGACCGACAGGCGGTAAAGCTGCTCGCCCGACAGGCGCACCGTGCCGCTTTGCGGGGCATAGCCCGACAGGCCATCGAAACGGCGGGTCAGTCGATCCCACGCTTTCTGTGCGCCGTCCGCCTTGCCGAAGGCGCCGATCTGGACATTCCAGTCGCCACGACGCCGCGTGACGACGCGCCGTTCCTCGGCCCGGCGAAGCAGGGCGGGCGCGGTGACGGGGCCTGCGGCTATACGTTGAATGCTGGCTTGCGGTTCGTCACCCCGCCGGGCCAGCAACAGGCTCGACGGTGCAGTCCGCGCGGTGCGCTTGGGGGCCATGGGCAGCGGCTGGACGATCTCCTGCTGCGCGGCGAAGGCGGTCCGCGCCGCCGCCGGTTCGACGGCGGCGGGCGCGGGCTCTGCGACGACCGGCTGGGGCAACGCCTGGACCATGTCCTGCATCACCGCCGCCGAGGGAGCGGCGTTCAGCGCCAGCATGATCGGCTGGCCGGTGTCGACTGTCGGCTTCACGCCCAGCAGGGACGAAACCATGTCGGCCGGGCTGGCATTGGCGAAGTCCGCCCATTCACGCATGCGCACCTCGACATCCGCCGGAGCCATGTCGGCCGACGCCGCCATGCGCGCCATATCCCACTGTCCCGACAGCGCCAGCGCCAGCGCGAGGTTCTGCCGCGCCTTGACGCTCGCCCCCGGCTCCCGCGTGGCGGCGGTCAGCAGGCGGACGCCCTCGCCCGGTGCTCCGGCCAGCGCCAGCGCCAGCCCCAGATCGGCGGTCGGAATGGCGGCGGCATGCTGGTCGAGCAATGCCTTTGCGCCCGCCCCATTGCCGCCCGCGATCATCGCCAGGGCCAGGTTCAGTGCGGCGCGGCCATCCGCCGGATCGATCTGCAACGCGTCGGTAAAGGCCTGCCGCGCCGAGGCGAAACGCCCGGCCTGAAGATAGCTTTGCCCCAAGAGCGAACGATAGCCTGCAACCTTGGGTTCGGCCGCAACCAGCCGCTCGGCCAGCGCCACGGCGGCGTCGCCGTCGCGCTGCGCCAGCACCCGGCGGGTCTGATCGGCGAGCCCGGCGCTCGCCCGCGCCGGGCTCGCCTGCGCGTTCAGCCGCGCCGTGCGCGGGCCGGTTGCGGTGCAGCCTCCCAGAATCAACACGCCGACGCTGCAGGACAGGAGAGTGCGGAACGTGGTCATCTTGGTCATCCGGTTCAGCCCAGGGGAAAGGCGGTCGATACGCCCGGCGCATGACCCGTTTCCCCGATCGGCCGCCACGCTAGCCCCCCAGCCTATAAGGAACGGTTAACCCCTTCATTGAGCACTTTACCCTTGCCCGGCAGCGCGGCATGGATGGCGTGCAACAAGGGCGGAAGGACGAAGGATAATGCGCAGATTCCCGATCGGCGGCATGGTCGCGCCCGCCGCTCTTCTGGCTGCCTTTCTGGTGGCAACGCCTGTGCTGGCGGTGCCGGATGTGAAGGCCGGGGTCGATGCGTGGGCACAGGGCGATTATCGCAAGGCGGTCGAGGAATGGCGCGGTCCCGCCGTGGCGGGGGATGCCGACGCACAGTTCAACCTGGCCCAGGCCTATAAGCTGGGTCGCGCCGTGCCGCTCGATCCCGCGCTCGCCGAAAGCTGGTTCCGCAAGGCCGCCGTCCAAGGCCATATCCAGGCTACCGACAATTACGGTCTCGCGCTGTTCCAATCGGGCAAGAAGGCCGAAGCCGCGCCCTGGCTGGAAAAGTCCGTCGCACATGGCGAACCGCGCGCGCAGCTGGTGCTGGGCACGATGCTGTTCAACGGCGACGGCGTGCCCCGCGACTATCCGCGCGCCTATGCCCTGATGACGCTGGCGTCGCAGGCGGGACTGCAAGCCGCATCGCAGACGCTGGCGCAGATGGACCAGTATATCACTCCGCCCGACCGCCAGCACGGCGTCGAGCTGGCCCAGCAATATCGCGCCCGCCTGGCCGCCCTGCCCGCTCCCGCCGCCAGCGCGCCGAAGCGGGTGACGGTGGGCACCGAACCGACTCCGGTCAAGGCGGCCGATACCCCGACCCGTACCGCTGCGCAGCCCCGCCCGGCGGTGCAGTCGGTGCCGATCACGCCGTCACGCCCGGCGACGTCGGGCTATGGCGCGAGCTATCCGGCACCCGGCACGCCCGCGAGCCAGACGCCGCCGGTTCGCGAGGAGGCGGCCGACCTGATCGACCGGCGCAAGCCCGTTGCACCGCCGCCCGCACGGGCCACCGCGCCGCGTCCCGCCAAGCCGACACCGGCTCGCGCGACCAGCGGGCCATGGCGTATCCAACTCGGCGCCTTCCGCGATCGCGGCAATGCCGACGCGCTCTGGCAACGGGTGCGGGGGCGCCTCGGCGGTGCTCAGCCCAACTTCGTGACGGCAGGCGGCGTCACCCGGCTTCAGGCAGGCGGCTATGCCAATCGCGCCGCCGCGCAAGCCGCGTGCAGCCGCTCGGGCCAGCCTTGCGTGGTGGTCGCGCCGTAAGGCGCAAAGGCCTCCGCCAATTACGGGGGGCCTGGTTGCCATGACCGACCACACCCTCCAGCGAACCACCCCGGCAAAGGCCGGGGTCGAGTTTCGGCCCGATCGGATGGCAGGGCTGACGCGGGGCAACGGGATCCCGGCCTCCGCCGGGACGGTGCCCGGAATGTCTCGAAGCCCGCCCCTTCCAACGGGATGAGGGAAGCCTCGGGCGACCGTTAACCGAACACCCACTCCGCGCTCGGAATGCCCTGCGCATAAAGCAGTGCGGTCAGGTCGCCATGGTCGATCCGCGCCGCCGCCGCGCCCGCGACGATCGGCTTGGCACGGTATGCGACGCCCAGGCCTGCCCGGCGGATCATCGCCAAGTCGTTGGCCCCGTCGCCCACCGCCATGCTGTCCGCCGCATCGATGCGCAGTTCGTCCAGCGCGGCGAGCAGCGTCTTTTCCTTGGTGTCCGAGCCGACGATGGGCTTGCGCACCGTACCGGTCAGCTTGCCGTGCGCGATCTCGAGGTAGTTGGCGATGGCGCGGTCGAAGCCGATCTCGGCCGCGACCGGCTCGGCGAAGCGGGTGAAGCCGCCCGACACCAGGATCGCATGGCCGCCGCGCGCCTTCATCGTGCGGACCAGCGCGCGAGCCCCCGCCATCAGTTTGACCCGCTCGGCCAGGCATTGTTCGATGACGCTTTCGTCCAACCCTTCGAGCAGGGCAACGCGGGCATCGAGTGCGGCCGCGAAGTCGAGTTCGCCGCGCATGGCACGCTCCGTCACCTCGGCGACCTGCGCCTTGATTCCGGCATAGTCGGCCAGCTCGTCGATGCACTCGACGGTGATCATGGTCGAATCCATGTCGGCGACCAGAAGGCGCTTTTCCCGATTGGCGGCAGGCTGGACGATGACATCGAGCGTCAGGTCCTGTCCGTATCCGCCCTTGGCGATCGCACAGGCGCGTTGCTTCAAGCCGTTTGCGAGTTCCGCGCAGTCGCTCGCCGAAAAGCCGTCAGCGGGTTGGAACGTCAGATCGAACGCGCGGCCTTCGTCGAGCCACTCCCCCGAAACCAGCCGTCCCGCCGTCGATTCGCCATCGAATTCATAGGCGACGTCAGAAAGCATCGCGGCGTCGAAGGTCTGATCGGCTATGTAGGTCGCAATGAACACAATGGCTCTCCCGAATGTCGCGCTCATCGCAGGGCCGACCGCCAGCGGCAAGTCCGCATTGGCGCTCGATCTGGCGAAGGCGACCGGCGGCACGATCATCAATGCCGATTCGGCGCAGGTGTACCGGGACCTGTCGATCCTGACCGCCCGCCCCTCGCCCGACGACGTGGCGCAGGCGCCGCACCGGCTGTTCGGCCATGTCGACGGTGCCGACACCGGCTATTCGGCTGCGCGCTGGGCCGCCGAGGCCCGTGCAGCGATAGACGACAGCGTGGCGGCGGGATCGCTGCCCATCCTGGTCGGCGGCACCGGCCTGTATATGCGCACCCTGCTCGACGGGATCGCACCGGTGCCGGAGATCGCCCCCGATATTCGCGCGGAGGTTCGTGCCCTGCCCGTCTCGGACGCGCATGACGCCCTATCGTACGAGGACCCCATCGCCGCCGCCCGGCTCAACCCCGCCGACACCACCCGTGTTGCCCGCGCACTGGAGGTGGTGCGTTCGACCGGCCGTCCGCTGCATGACTGGCAGGCGCATAAGGAAGGCGGCATCGGCGACCGCATCGCCCTGTCCGCCGTCATCCTGCTGCCCGACCGCGACTGGCTGAACGCACGGATCGACCGGCGTTTCGGCGAGATGCTGGACGAAGGGCTGGACGAAGCCGCCGCACTCCTCGCCCGTCCCGACCTGCCCGCCGACGCCCCCATCCGCCGCGCGATCGGCGTGCCGGAGGCCGCCGCGCTGCTGGCGGGTACCATGACCCGCGCCGAGGCGGAGGCTGCGGGTGCGCTCGCGACAAGGCGTTATGCCAAAAGGCAATTTACCTGGTTCCGTCACCAGCCCGGCCCCGGCTGGACCGTGATTCCCGAGACCGCTGCCGATGTGCGTCGCAGCATAATAGAAACTTTATTGCGCAATTGACGGTTGACGCGCACTTTTTAAACTTGTAGCCGCGCCATTCCCGACACGCCCCGTCAGCGGGCACGGACGCAGAAGGACGAAGATGATGACCGAGAAAAGCGGAGCCGATATCCTGGTCGAGGCGCTGTGCGATCTCGGCGTGGAGGTCGTCTTCGGCTATCCGGGTGGTGCGGTGCTGCCGATCTATGACGCCATGTTCCGATCGAAGCGCATCCGCCACATTCTCGTCCGCCACGAACAGGCGGCGACCCACGCGGCGGAGGGCTATGCCCGCTCGACCGGCAAGCCCGGCGTGGTGCTCGTCACCTCCGGCCCCGGTGCGACCAATGCCGTCACCGGCATCACCGATGCGCTGCTCGATTCGATCCCGATGGTGGTCATCACCGGCCAGGTGCCGACCGCGCTGATCGGCACCGACGCGTTCCAGGAAGCCGATACCGTCGGCATCACGCGCCACTGCTCCAAGCACAATTACCTGGTGAAGGACCCCGCGCGCCTGGGCGAGGTGGTGCATGAGGCGTTCCACATCGCGACCTCGGGCCGCCCCGGCCCGGTCGTGATCGACATTCCCAAGGACGTGCAGGTCGCCACCGCCCGCTATCAGAAGCCGGGTCCGATCCGTCACAAGACCTATCGCCCGCAGGTGAAGGCCGACCAGAGCCAGATCGAACAGCTGGTCGACATGCTGGCGGCCGCCGAACGCCCGATCCTCTATACCGGCGGCGGCATCATCAATTCGGGTCCCGCCGCGTCGCAGCTGCTGCGCGAACTGGCCCGCATCACCGGCGCGCCCGTGACCTCGACCCTGATGGGCCTGGGCGCCTTCCCGGCCAGCGATCCCCAATGGCTGGGCATGCTGGGGATGCACGGCACCTACGAAGCCAATATGGCGATGAACCAGGCCGACCTCGTGGTGGCGCTGGGCAGCCGGTTCGACGACCGTGTGACCGGCCGTCTGGACGCGTTCAGCCCGAACAGCCGGAAGGTCCATGTCGATATCGACCGGTCGAGCGTGAACAAGAATGTCCGCGTCGACCTGGCCATCATCGCCGATGTCGGCCACGCGCTGGAGGATGCGGTGCGCATCTGGAAGTCGCGTCAGCATCCCAAGCCCGACACGACCGAATGGCAGCGCCGCATCGCGGGCTGGCGCGCGGTCGGCTGCCTGTCCTTCCCCGAGGCGGGCGACGCGATCATGCCGCAGCGCGCGATCCGCGCGCTCTACGACGCGACCAAGGCGCGCCAGCCGATCATCACCACCGAGGTCGGCCAGCACCAGATGTGGGCCGCCCAGCATTTCGGCTTCGAAAAGCCCAACAAGTGGCTGACGTCGGGTGGTCTGGGCACCATGGGTTACGGCCTGCCCGCCGCGATCGGTGCGCAGCTGGGCAATCCGGGTGCGCTGGTCATCGACATCGCCGGTGAAGCCTCGATCCAGATGAACATCCAGGAACTGGCGACGGCGACGCAATATCGCCTGCCGGTCAAGATCTTCATCCTGAACAACGAATATATGGGCATGGTCCGCCAGTGGCAGGAACTGACCTATGAGAGCCGCTATGCCGAGAGCTATTCGGACAGCTTGCCCGATTTCGTGAAGCTGGGTGAAGCCTATGGCTGGAAGGGCATATTGATCGAGCATCGGCACGAGCTGGAGGACGGCATCGCCGCGATGCTGGACCATGACGGGCCGGTGATCGTCGACTGCCGCGTGGCCAAGCTCGCCAACTGCTTCCCGATGATCCCGAGCGGCGCGGCGCATACCGACATGATCCTGCAGGCCAATGAGGTATCGGGCACCATGGACGACGAGGCCAAGGCGCTGGTTTGACGACCATTCCCCTCCCGCAGGCGGGAGGGGCTAGGGGAGGGCTTTTCCCTCCCTCGCCTTCCCTCCCCCGGCCCCTCCCGCCTGCGGGAGGGGAGAGGATATACGGCCCGTCATCGCGGGTGCGCAGAAAGAAGACCGATGCACATCAAGACCGAACAGGTGGAACGCCACACGCTGGCGGTGATCGTCGACAACGAACCGGGCATTCTCGCGCGGATCGCCGGGCTGTTCACCGCGCGCGGCTATAACATCGAGAGCCTGACCGTGTCGGAGATCACCGCCGACAAGGCCGTCAGCCGCATCACCATCGTCACCAGCGCCTCGCCGCCGGTGATGGAGCAGATCATCGCCCAGCTCGACCGGCTGGTCCCCGTCCACAAGGTCGCCGACCTGACCGTGCTGGGCGACCATGTCGAGCGCGAGCTGGCGCTGGTAAAGGTGTCGGGCACCGGCGACCGCCGGATCGAGGCACTGCGCCTCGCCGAAGTCTATCGCGCCCGTGTGGTCGACGCGACGATCTCCAGCTTCGTGTTCGAAGTCACCGGCGGCATCGCCAAGATCGACAAGTTCGTCGAACTGATGGGCGAAGTCGGCCTGGTCGAGGTCGCCCGCACCGGCATTGCCGCTATCTCGCGCGGCGCCGAAGCGGCCTGAGCCGCCTCCTAATCTTCAAACTATCATGAGGCCGCAAGCGGCCCAGCCATTTCGAAAGGGAAGTCCAATGCGTGTGTATTACGATCGCGACGCCGATCTGAACCTGATCTCCGAGAAGAACATCGCCATCCTGGGTTACGGCTCGCAGGGCCATGCCCATGCGCAGAACCTGCGCGATTCGGGCGTCAAGAATGTCGCGATCGCGCTGCGCCCCGGTTCGGCCTCGGCCGCCAAGGCGGAAGCGGCGGGCTTCAAGGTCCTGTCGAACAAGGAAGCGGCCGGCTGGGCCGACATTCTGATGATCCTGGCCCCCGACGAGCATCAGGCCGCGATCTACGACGCCGACCTGAAGGGCAACATGAAGCCCGGCGCCGCGCTCGCCTTCGCGCACGGCCTGAACGTGCATTTCGGCCTGATCGAGCCGCCCGCGGACATCGACGTCATCATGATCGCGCCCAAGGGCCCCGGCCACACCGTGCGCAGCGAATATGTGCGCGGCGGCGGCGTGCCCTGCCTGATCGCGATCCACCAGGACGCCAGCGGCAATGCGCATGACGTGGCGCTGGCCTATGCCAGCGGCGTCGGCGGCGGCCGTTCGGGCATCATCGAGACGAACTTCCGCGAAGAGTGCGAAACCGATCTGTTCGGCGAGCAGGCCGTGCTCTGCGGTGGCGCGACCGCGCTGGTTCAAGCGGGCTTCGAGACGCTGGTCGAGGCGGGCTATGCCCCCGAAATGGCCTATTTCGAGTGCCTTCACGAACTGAAGCTGATCGTCGACCTGATGTATGAGGGCGGCATCGCCAACATGCGCTACTCGATCTCGAACACCGCCGAGTACGGCGACATCAAGACCGGCCCGCGCATCATCACCGAAGAGACCAAGAAGGAAATGAAGCGCGTCCTCGCCGACATCCAGTCGGGCCGCTTCGTGAAGGACTTCGTGCTCGACAACCGCGCCGGCCAGCCCGAACTGAAGGCCAGCCGCATCGCCGCCAAGCGCCACCCGATCGAACAGGTCGGCAGCGAACTCCGCGCGATGATGCCGTGGATCGGCGCGAACAAGCTGGTGGACAAGGCGAAGAACTGATTTGTTCTGGGGGTGGGCTCGGTGAGACACCTTGCCCTCCCCCATCCCCTCCCGCTTGCGGGAGGGGTGCGTTGCTGGGCTGCCGTTGAGCATAACCGCGACCTATCAACGCGTTGCCAAGTCAATCAACGCGCTTACCGCAGCCGCGAGCACGCCCCTCCCGCAGGCGGGAGGGGCTGGGGGAGGGAAAGGGGCCTCGCAGAGACCAACCTAGAAACGCATCGTTGCGACCTTGGCCTTTGACGCGCGTTAACCGCACGGCTCAAAAAGGCCGCCGTTCAACAGGGAGTCTACCCATGCGTTTCGTCCTTCCCGCCGCTCTGGCGCTCGCCACCATCGCCGCGCCCGCCATCGCGCAGACCGGCACGCCCGGTGCCGCCGTCGCCTCGCGCGTCGTCGCGGGCACCTATGCCGTCGACCCCGCGCATACCCAGGTCACCTGGTCGCTGAACCATATGGGCTTCTCGATGCTCGAGGGGCAGTTCGGCGCGTCGGAAGGCACGCTGACCCTCGATCCCGCCAAGCCGCAGGCCGCCAAGGTCGACGTGACCTTCAAGATCGACGCGCTGTCGGTCACCGCCGCGCCCTTCGCCAATCACCTGAAGTCGAAGGACTTCTTCGACGCCGCGACCTATCCGACCGCGCGCTTCGTCTCCACGGGCGTGAAGGTCATGGGCAACAAGGCCGTCATCACCGGCAACCTGACCATCAAGGACCAGACCAAGCCGGTCACGCTGAACGCGACCTTCTTCGGTGCGGGTACCAACCCGATGTCGAAGAAGCTGAACATCGGTTTTCGCGCGACGGGCAAGATCAAGCGTTCGGACTTCGGCGTCGGCGCCTATGCCCCGGTCGTCGGCGATGACGTCGACCTGACGATCAACGCCGCCTTCACCGCGCAGTAATTTTCCCTCTCATCTCCCATCCGCGAAAGGCGGGGTCGACCTTCGGCCCCGCCTTTTTCGTTGGTGGCGTCAGATGGACGTCATCATTCTCGATATGGACAAGCCCGCCCCGACGCGGCATGAACCGCTCCATCATGATCGCCGCGCTGCTGCTCCGTTCGCTTCGACTTATCCGCCCTTAGGGGAGGATCGGCGTGGCCATGCGCGACTTCCCTAAGGGCGGAATGAAACGATAAGCCTGTCCCCGCCGCGCCCTGGCCTGACGCGGCCGAGAATGCTGGAAGACCCGATCATGTTGCGCGATCCCTCGACCAAATACCGCCCCTTCCCGACCATCGCCCTGCCCGACCGGCAATGGCCGAACCGCACGATCACCCAAGCACCGCGCTGGCTGTCGACCGACCTGCGCGACGGCAACCAGGCGCTGATCGATCCGATGGACGCCGAGAAGAAGACTCGGATGTTCGACCTGCTGGTCAAGGTCGGGCTGAAGGAGATCGAGGTCGGCTTCCCGAGCGCGGGCGCGACCGAGTTCGACTTCATCTCCGGCCTGATCCGGGACGATCGCATCCCCGAGGACGTGACGATCCAGGTCCTCACCCAGTCGCGCCGCGACCTGATCGAACGCAGCTTCGAAAGCCTGGAGGGCGCGCGCACCGCGATCGTCCATCTCTACAACGCGGTCAGCCCGGCATGGCGCAAGATCGTCTTCGGCATGACCCGCGACGAGGTCCGCAAGATCGCGGTCGAGGGCGCCAAGATCCTGCGCGACGAGGCGGCCAAGCGTCCCAACACCGACTGGTTCTTCGAATACAGCCCCGAGACCTTCTCGACCGCCGAGCTGGATTTCTCGGTCGAGGTGTGCGCCGCCGTCATGGACGTGCTGAAGCCGACGCCCGACCATCCGCTGATCCTGAACCTGCCCGCCACGGTCGAATGCGCAACGCCCAACGTCTATGCCGACCAGATCGAGTGGTTCGGACGCAACATCCCGAACCGCGATTCGGTGGTCATCTCGCTGCACACGCATAACGACCGGGGCACCGGCGTCGCCGCCGCCGAGCTGGGCGTGATGGCGGGCGCGGACCGGGTCGAGGGCTGCCTGCTCGGCAATGGCGAACGGACGGGCAATTGCGATCTCGTGACCGTCGCGCTCAACATGTACACCCAAGGCGTCGACCCCAAACTCGACCTGTCGGACATCGATGAGGTGGTCAACACGGTCAATTACTGCACCAACCTGCCCGTCCATCCGCGCACCCCCTATGCGGGCGATCTGGTCTTCACCGCCTTTTCGGGCAGCCATCAGGACGCGATCAAGAAGGGCTTCGCGGCGCAATCGGCGCGCAACGACGATCTGTGGGAAGTCCCCTATCTGCCCATTGATCCCGCCGATCTGGGTCGCAGCTACGAAGCCGTGATCCGCGTCAATTCGCAGTCGGGCAAGGGCGGTGTCGCCTGGGTAATCGAGCAGGACAAGGGGCTGAAGCTGCCCAAGCGGCTCCAGGCCGATTTCAGCCGCCATGTCCAGGCGATGGCCGACGCCACCAGCCGCGAGCTCAACGCCGCCGACATCTGGGGCGGGTTCGAGGCGACCTATCTGCCGCGCGAGGGTGATCGTTTCGTGCTGCGCGACTATGAGGAAAGCGGCTCGACGGGGCAGCGGACCTTTATCGGCCGCGTGCTGGTCGATGGCGAGGAGCGTTCGATCTCGGGACGCGGCAACGGCCTGATCTCCAGCGTGATCGCCGCCCTCGCCGACACGACCGGCCCGAACCTGGAAGTCATCGACTATAACGAGCACGCCATCGGGCACGGCGCGGATGCGCAGGCCGCCGCCTATGTCGAGGCGCGCACCCCCGATGGGCGGGTCGTGTTCGGCGTCGGCCTCGACACCGACATCGCCACCGCCAGCGTCCGGGCGGTGCTCTCCGCCGCCAACCGGGCCTGATGCGCCCTGCCCTTCTCGGCTAAGACGACGCGCCATGAAAGCGTCGTTCCTTCCTTCTTTGGCAGGCCGAGAGTCTGACGGAGGGGTGTCCTGGCTCCTGGTGTCTCCATCATGAGCGTCGGCGCCCCTCCCTCGCGGTGGTCGTTCATTCCCGAACGCTACCGCGAGAAGCTGCGCGAACGGGGTGCGTCGATCACGCTCACCGTGCTCGCGCATCTGCTGCTCGCCTGGCTGCTGTTCCACCTGGCGCCCAAGCTGATCGACCCGGAGAAATCCTCGGTCCTCAACACCTTCTCCGTCTCGCCCGACGATCAGCAATCGGGGGCGCCGGTGCCCAGGACCCGCACGGCAACCCGCAAGCCTGCCGCGGCGGGCGGCTCCAAGGCGCCTGTTACGGAAAAGCAGCCCGACACCCCCAAGCCCCCGACCGAAAAGCCCGTCGACACCTCCACCCCGACGCCATGGCAGTGGGGCGACAAGTCGCTGTTCACGGCCGGTGACATCGGCGCGCTGCCCAAGGGCGAGGGCAAGGGCGTCGGTTCGAGCAATGGCGACGACCGGGGCGAGGACAGCGCCTCGGCCTATGGCCCCGGCGAAGGACCGGGCGGTCGGCGGCTCTACAATGCCGAGTGGTTCCCGCGCCGCCCGAGCGATGCGGAATTGAACGGCTATCTGCGCAGCCCGCCGCCGCCCGGCGGCTGGGCGCTGATCGCGTGTCGCACCATCCCCGGCTATCGCGTCGAGAATTGCCAGATCCTGGGCGAGTCGCCGGTCGGCTCCGGGCTGGCCCGCTCGATGCGCGAGGCCGCCTGGCAGTTCCGCGTCCGTGCGCCGCGCGTCAATGGCAAGGAAATGATCGGCGAATGGGTCCGCATCCGGATCGATTTCACCACCAAGGGCGGCGGTTGACGCGTCGGGCGGAATGCCCCGCAAGACAGGCTTCTTCCTTTCCTCCCGTGTAAGGGGAGGAATCAATACGTGAATTGCAGCTGGGTCCGGATCAGGTCGCCCGTCGCGCGGCCTGTCCGTCGCGAATCCGCCTCGCGCCGTTCCATCCGGGCATAGGCGATGGTCAGTTCCAGCGCCTCGACCAGTTGGATCTCGGTGCCCAACTCCCACTCGTCGGTTTCCAGCCGGGGGGCATCGACATTGGCCTTCCAGCCGCCGCGATAATGCTGCCACCGGACATAGGGAATGGCGCGGCCGACCGGCGTCTTGCCGACATTCGCCATCAGCTGGACATAGCCGCCGCCCAGACGGCTGGAGCGGATCGACCCCGATGCGTTGTCATATTGCGGCCCCCAGCCGGTCGTCCATTCGGTCTGGATACCGAAGGGCTGCGGATAGAGGATGGCGTGGACGGCGACGCGATCGTCGCGATAGTCGACCGAACTGACCCCGCCGCTGCGCAGCTCCGGCCGGAAACGGTTGAACATGGCCGAGCCGCCGACCTCCAGCACCTGGTCGCGGAATAGCGGCCCCAGCCCGTCGAGCGCGAAGGGCCAGGTCGCCATCGCGACCTTCATCAGATTGTCGGTCCGCTCGGTCCGGTTGGTCCCCTGCCCGTTATAGACGGCCAGACCGAAGGCGCCGTAATTGCCGAACAGCTTCTGCTTGTTCTTGGTCAGCCGGTCCCAGATCGCCTGAACCGGCGCAGGCGTGTAATAGATATTGATCCCCACATCGCGCTCGCCGGGCACGCCGCTGTTGATCGCATCCGATCGATCGAGCGGCAGGCGGTTGGACGAGGATTGCAGATTCTCCCAGCCGAACGGCACCTTGGACTGGCCGAAGCGCAGGCGCAGGCGGCGCTCGGGGTCGAGGAACCAGTCGGCATAGACGTCGCGCAACTGGCCGAAATTCTCGCGCCGCTCGGTGCTCGACTGGTTGTTCACCGCCGCGCCGAAGTCATGCTGGAAATAGAGTTGCAGCCGGTCGGTGATATCACCCTGCAGCACCAGCCGGACACGGCGAAGCAGGAAGCCGCCGTCATCGTTGATCGAGGCGTCGTGCACCGAGCGCAGGCGCGAGCCGTTGGTCCCCGGCGCGTCTTCGCTCTCCAACAGGGCGTTGTAGCGAAGCTGGGTATAGCCGCGCAGACGCATACGCTCGTACCAGGGCGTCCGTGACGATACCGGCTTGGGTGCGCTCGCCACCCGCTGCGGCACAGGCGCCGGAACGGGCGCGGGAGGGACAACAGCCGCTGCCACGACCGGCGGGGCGGCGGGGGCAGCCGGAACGGGCGCTACCGCCCCCTTCTGTGCATCGGTCAGCACCTTGATCTGCGCCTTCAGCTCGTCGATCTGGCGCTGCAACTCCTGCACGGTCTGCGCTGCGGCGGGTGCCGGACAGAGGGCCAGCATCATCGCGGCGGCGATCCCGGTACCGGCCCGCTGGGGTATCGACTTGATCGCCATGCTATTCCGCCCTTTTTGCGGCGGCGACTTAGGACGGCTCCGGCCCCTTTCGCAACAGATTGATGACAGCTGCGTGATATTATCGTGACAAGCCGTTCGGCGTCAGCGGCTCCGCTCGATCTCGCAGCCGATGCGGGCATCGGGATAGATGTCGGTCTTGGTCGACCGCACCGTCACCGCCGTCACGCGCGGATCGGCAAGACATAGTGCCGCCACCGCCTCGCACAGGCTTTCCTGCAATGCGAAACCGGGGCCGCGCGCCATCGCCAATATGCCTTCGCGCAGGAAGTCATAGTCCAGCACCTCCTCGATCCGGTCGGCACTGGGCGCGGCGGGATAGGTGACGGTCATCGCGACCGACAGGCGGACCGGTTGGGGCGCGACCTCATGCGGGTAGATGCCCAGATGCATCGCGACCGTCATCTCGTCGAGCAGGATCCGATAGGTCGCCGTCACGCCCGTCCCTCGAACATCACATCGCCGTCGCGGCGGCAGAAACGCTGGCCGCAATCGACATACAGCGTCTGTCCGCGAAGCCCCCGCGCGCCGAGGAAGAAGGACACCGCCTCCGCCACCGCCCCCGCGCCGATCGGGCGGCCGAGCAGATTCTTTGTCGCAGCCTCGGCGAACTCGGCATCGCTCTGGTCGCCGCTTTGCAGGGTCAGGCCGGGGGCCACCGCGTTCACCGCGATGCGGGCCCCGAGCGCCTGGGCCAGCATCGTGTTCGCCCCCGCCAAGGCGAATTTGGCGCAGCTATAGGCGAAGAAGTCGGGATTGGGGTTGGCGAGCTTCTGGTCGAGGATGTCGACCACTGCGCCGTCCGCCACGTCATCCTGTCGCGCCAGCGCCGAGGCGAGCAGCGCGGGCGCGGCGGCGTTGATCGCATAGAGTTTCGCCATCAGGCGCGCATCCGTCTCCGGCGGCCGGTCGAACTCGAAGGCCGAGGCGCTGTTGACCAGCCCGTCGATGGGCCCACCCGCCGCTTCCCGCGCATGGGCGAACAGCGCGTCGATCGCGTCGATCCGTGACAGGTCACCCTGCACCATCGGCGCATCCAGTTCCGCCGCCAACGCCGCCGCATCCTCGCCCGAGCTGTTGTAATGGATCACCGGCCGATGCCCGTCCGCCGCCAGCCGCCGGGCGATGCTCGCGCCCAGACGCTTGGCCGCGCCGGTCACCAGCACGGTGCGCCTGATCATCCGGCCATGCCCATGAGCGAAAGCACTTCCTTGCGGCTGCGATCGTCGTCGCGGAACACGCCCATCATCCGGCTCGTGACCATCGACACGCCCGGCGTGCGCACTCCGCGCGAGGTCATGCAGCCATGCGTCGCCTCGATCACCACCGCGACGCCCAGCGGCTTCAGATTCTCCCAGATGCAGTCGGCGACCTCCGCGGTCAGCCGCTCCTGCACCTGCAACCGGCGGGCGAAGCCATGCAGCACGCGCGCCAGCTTGGAGATGCCGACGACATGGTTGCGCGGCAGATAGGCGATATGCGCGCGGCCGATGATCGGCGCCATGTGATGCTCGCAATGGGACTGGAAGGGAATGTCCTTCAGCAGCACGATCTCGTCATAGCCGCCGACCTCCTCGAACACCCGCGACAGGTGCACGGCGGGGTCGTCACCATAACCACCGCAATATTCGCGCCACGCCCGCGCCACACGCTTGGGCGTATCGATCAGTCCCTCGCGCGTGGGATCGTCGCCCGCCCAGGCGATCAGCGTCCGGATGGCATCGGCGACATGGTCGGGCACGACGATCTTGCCGTCCGCGCCCATCAGGTCGCCATCCTCCGGATCGCCATGCGCGCAGCTCATATTCTATCCTTCACTTCAAAGCCGGTGCGATAGCGTATCGATTGACAGGGTGCAAAACTCACCCTCCCTTAACCCATGTCACACCAATCCGTTCAGCCTGAACGGAGGGAGGGATACGCTGCCCAGCGGGTGGGCGTTACCCGCGCAGCCGCTCCGCCGCCCAGGCGACATGGTCGGCCATGAAGGTGGAGATGAAGTTATAGCTGTGGTCGTACCCCGGCTGCATCCGCAACGTCAGGGCGATCCCCGCCTTGTCGCAAGCATCGGCCAGCAATTCGGGACGAAGCTGCTCGGCCAGGAACTGATCGGCATCGCCTTGATCGACCAGCAGGTTGGGCAGTCGCGCGCCGTCCTCGATCAGTGCGACGGCATCCGCCTGTCGCCATGCGACGCGGTCCTGCCCCAGATAGCCGCCCAGAGCCTTTTCGCCCCAGGGCACCTGGGACGGCGCGACGATCGGAGCGAAGGCGGAGACGCTGCGAAAGCGATCCGGATGGCGAAGGCCGATGGTCAGCGCGCCGTGGCCGCCCATCGAGTGGCCGGTGATCGCTTGCGCGCCCATATCGGCGACCGGGAAATGCTCGGCGATCAGCGCGGGCAGTTCCTGCTCGATATAGGTTCGCATCCGAAAATGCGGTGCCCAGGGCTCCTGCGTCGCATCGACGTAGAAACCGGCGCCCTGCCCCATGTCGTACGCGTCGTCATTCGCGACGCCTTCCCCGCGTGGCGACGTGTCGGGTGCGATGAAGATCACGCGGTGCTCGGCGCAGGCGGCCCGATACTCGCCCTTGTCGGTGACATTGGCATGGGTGCAGGTCAGACCCGACAGATACCAGAGGACGGGGAGCTTCTCCCCCTCCTCATGCTCGGGCACGAAGACCGAGAAGGTCATGCGCGTGCCCGTCGCTTCGCTGTCATGCGCGTACACGCCCTGCACCCCGCCATGCGCCTTCGAGGTCGACATCGTCTCGATCGTCATCGGAACACCACCGTCCGGTTGTCATTGAGGAACACCCGCCGCTCGCCCACCCAGGCGACCGCGCGGGCCAGCACCTGCGCCTCGATATCGCGGCCGATGCGGATCAGGTCGTCGACGCTGGCGCGGTGATCGACACGCTCGACCGCCTGTTCGATGATCGGCCCTTCGTCCAGGTCGGCGGTCACGAAATGCGCGGTCGCGCCGATCAGCTTCACACCGCGCGCATGGGCCCGGTGATAGGGCTGCGCGCCCTTGAAGCCGGGCAGGAAGCTGTGATGGATGTTGATGCATCGCCCCGGAAGGGCGGCGACCAGCCGCTCCCCCAGCACCTGCATATAGCGGGCGAGGACGAGATAATCGGCGCTGCTTTCCTCCATCAACGCCAGCATCGCCGCTTCCTGCTCCACGCGATTGCCGTTGTCGACCGGCAGATGGTGCCAGGGCAGGCCATGCCATTCGACCAGCGGGCGCAAGCTATCGTGATTGGAGACGACGCCGACGATCTCGACCGGCAACGTATTGGTCCGCCAGCGATGGAGCAGATCGTTCAGGCAGTGCGAGCCCTTCGATACCGCGATCAGCATCCGGGGCCGCTCGGCGGCGGGCGCGACGTGCCAGTCGAAGCCGAACCGTACCGCCGGGTCTGCCAGCGCCGCCCGCATGCCGTCGACCGAGGTCGGGAAACGCTCTCCCTGGCCGGTGAAGACGATGCGCAGGAAGAAGCGCCCCGTCTCCAGATCGGCATATTGCTGGCTGTCGAGGATGAAGCCGTCGATCCCCGCCAGCGCACCCGACACGGCGGCGACGATGCCGACCCGGTCCTGGCACGCCAGCGTCAGGATATAGTCAGTCATGCGGCAGGTGCGGGGGCTGGCAGGCGGCAGCCCAGGCAGAGCTTGTTGCCGTCCGGATCGCGCAGATAGCCGAGATAGGCCGGACCCATCGGCGTCTGCCGCTCGCCCACCGGCGCCTCGATCGCGATGCCGCCATTCGCCACGGCCGCCGCATGGGCGGCGTCGAGCTGTGCCGGATCGGCCGCGCCCAGCCCGATGGTCCCGCCATTGGCAAAGGTCGCGGCCTCTCCGTCGATGGGGCGCGTCACCATGAAGGCCGCGCCGTTATGCCGATAGAGCAGGCGTTCGCCCATCTGCATCCCAGGCTGACCACCCAGCGCGGCGAACAGTGCGTCGTAAAAGACCTTGGAACGCGCGATGTCGTTCGATCCGACCATGACATGCGTATACATCAGGCCGCCTCCACCAGATGCCGGGCGCACAGCTTGTTGCCGGTCGGATCGCGCAAATAAGCCAGATAGACCTTGCCGACAGGCACGTTGCGAATGCCGGGCGGGTCTTCGATCGCCGTGCCGCCGTTCGCGAGCCCTGCCGCGAACCAGGCATCGGCCTGCTCCGGCGAGTCCATTGCGAAACCCAGCGTCGCGCCATTGGCATAGGTCGCCGGCTCGCCATTGATCGGCTTCGAGATCAGGAAGCGGCCGCCATTATGGCTGTAGACCAGCCGTCCCGCCGCATCGACCACACCCTCGGCCGCGCCCAGCACGCCCAACGTCGCATCGTAAAAGCGCTTGGCCGCCGCAATGTCGTCGGCCCCCAGCATGACATGGCTGAACATCAGAAGATCACCACGCTGCGGATGCTTTCGCCCGCGTGCATCAGGTCGAAGCCCTTGTTGATCTCCTCCAGCGTCAGGCGGTGGGTGATCATCGGGTCAATCTCGATCATGCCGTTCATATACCAGTCTACGATCTTGGGCGTGTCGGTCCGCCCGCGCGCGCCGCCGAATGCCGTGCCGCGCCAGTTGCGGCCCGTGACCAGCTGGAACGGCCGCGTGCTAATCTCCTTGCCCGCCTCGGCCACACCGATGATGATCGAGGTTCCCCAGCCGCGATGGCAGGATTCCAGCGCCGTGCGCATCACCTCGGTATTGCCGGTCGCGTCGAAGCTGTAGTCGGCGCCGCCATCGGTCAGTTCCAGCACCTTGGCGATCGTCTCCTCGCGGCTCAGCCCCTTGGAGTTGAGGAAGTGGGTCATGCCGAAGCGGCGGCCCCATTCCTCACGCGCCGGGTTGATGTCGACGCCGATGATCCGCCCGGCGCCCGCCAGCTTGGCGCCCTGGATCACGTTCAGGCCGATACCGCCCAGGCCGAAGACCACGATATTCTCACCGGGCTGCACCTTGGCGGTGTTGACCACCGCGCCCACGCCCGTCGTCACGCCGCAGCCGATATAGCAGCTGGTGTCGAACGGCGCGTCCTCGCGGATCTTCGCCACCGCGATCTCCGGCAGGACGGTGAAGTTCGAGAAGGTCGAGCAGCCCATATAATGGAAGATCGGCTGCCCCTTGTAGCTGAACCGCGTCGTGCCGTCGGGCATCAGCCCCTTGCCTTGCGTGGCGCGGATCGCGGTGCACAGGTTGGTCTTGCCCGACAGGCACGACTTACACTGGCGGCATTCGGGGGTGTAGAGCGGGATGACGTGATCGCCCGGCGCTACGGACGTGACGCCCGCGCCCACCTCGCGCACGATGCCGCAGCCTTCATGGCCCAGCACGCTGGGGAAGATGCCCTCGCTGTCGAACCCGTCGAGCGTATAGGCGTCGGTGTGGCAGATGCCGGTCGCCATGATCTCGACCAGGACCTCGCCGGCCTTGGGGCCTTCCAGATCGAGTTCGACGATTTCGAGCGGCTTCTTGGCTTCGAAGGCGACGGCTGCGCGGGTCTTCATGGGGTTCCTGTCTCCTTGGCTGGCCGCCCTGATGCCCCGTGGCGCGCGCCGGTGCAACCAACGAAAGCCCCGAGGGATTGATGCCGATCACAACCCCAGGAGAGCGACGATGACCGAGTTCAAAAAAGGCGATCATGTCGAATGGAACAGCCATGGCGGCACGGCCGAGGGCAAGGTCGTCAAGAAGCAGACCAGCGACACGACCATCAAGGGCCATACCGTCCGTGCGTCGAAGGACGAACCGCAATACATAGTAGAGAGTGACAATGGCGGAAAGGCAGCGCACAAGGCGGACGCGCTGAAGAAAGCGTGATTCACGCGCGTCCCGCCAAAGGGCTGGGACGCTGAAGGATTATAGGAAGGAACATCATGGCCACCGCAACCACGGGCACCGGCATCCACGCCCCGGTCCAGCCGTCCGAGGAACTGGGCGCGATCGTCGGCAACGAGAAGCTGCCGCGCAGCCAGGTCATCAGCAAGGTGTGGGACTATATCAAGGCCAACAACCTGCAGAACCCCGAGAACAAGCGGGAAATCCTGGCCGACGACAAGCTGAAGAAGGTGTTCGGCAAGGACAAGTGCACCATGTTCGAGATGAACAAGTTCATCTCGGCGCACCTGAAGAAGTAAGCCTTCGGCAACGCTCCGGCCACCGCGCCGGGGCGTAACCCCTCACCGCCCGCGCCGCTATCGCAGGTCCAGGACCAGCGGCTTGCGCGCGGGCGGTGGCTGGGACGGATTTTGGGCCGCCGCCGGTGCGCGCCCCTGGGTACGCGTCGCTGCGGGCGTCGGCGTCGCCACCGGGGCCGGATCACTCGCCCCCACACGCCCCGCCTCGATCTGGTTCAGCCTCTGCTCGACCAGTCGCGCATCCAGCAGCTTGCGATCCCCCTGCATCGCCGCCACCTGCGCCTCCAGCGTGGCCACGCGCTGTTCCAGCATCTTGACCCGCACCTGATCCTCGGTCTGCGCGACCATGTCCTTCGCGACCTTCTCCTGGCGGGAGCGCTCCTGCGCGTCGGCATCGGCAAGGCGCGCGTCCATGTTGCTGCGCTGGTCGCAGGCGGTCAGGGCTAATGTCACGATCAATAGAGTGGCGGCACGACGCATTGGCAGTCTCGGATTGGAAGAAATCCTCCCCGGCACGGGGAGGTGGCAGGCCGCAGGCCTGACGGAGGGGGGCTTCCATTAGGATAGCCTATGCGGCGATCCCCCTCCACCATCCTTCGGATGGTCCCCCTCCCCGTGCCGGGGAGGATTTCAGTCCCGCAACTTTACCCAGGTCGGGGCATGGTCGCTCGCCTTTTCCCGCCCGCGATAGCTCTTGTCGACGCCCGCATCGACCAGCCGGTCGGCGGCCTGCGGGCTGAGCAGCAGATGGTCGATCCGGAACCCCGCATCGCGCTGCCACGACCCGGCCTGATAGTCCCAGAAGGTCCATACCCCGCCCTTGGGCGCGCGCGTCCGGAGCGAGTCCGTCCACCCCTGCGCCAGCAACCGGCGATAGGCCTGACGGCTTTCCGGCTGCATCAGCGCATCGCTCGCCATGGCGGGGACGGAGAAGGTGTCGTCGTCATGGGGGATGACGTTATAGTCCCCGGCCAGCACGGCGGGCACTTCCTCCGCGAGCAACGCCCGCGCGCGGCTCGCCAGCCGTTCCATCCAGCGCAGCTTGTAATCGAATTTCGGCCCCGGCTGGGGATTGCCGTTGGGCAGATAGAGCGAGGCGACGACCAGACCGTTCACCTCGCATTCGAGGTAGCGGCTGTGTTCGTCCTCATCCTCGCCCGCCAGCCCGCGCTGCCGCTCGACCGGCTGGGCACCGCGCGCGAGGACCGCGACGCCGTTCCAGCTCTTCTGCCCGTGCCAGACCGCCCCATATCCGGCGGCCTCTATGTCCTTGATCGGAAAGGTCTCGTCGCTGGCCTTCAGTTCCTGAAGACAGACGATATCCGCATCCGCCTCGGCGAGATATTCGAGCAGGCGGGGCAGACGGGCCTTGATCCCGTTGACGTTATAGGTGGTGATCTTCACGTCAGACCGAGAAGCTGGTGCCGCAGCCGCAGCCCGAGGCCGCGTTGGGGTTCTTCACCTGAAACGCCGCGCCGCCGAGGGACTCGACATAATCGACCTGCGCACCCCGGACGAGGTCCAGGCTGATGCTGTCGACGACCAACGTCACGCCATCGGTCTGCGCCACCGAATCATCCTCGGCAGGCGCATCGGCCAGGCCGAACTTGTACTGGAAGCCCGAACAGCCGCCGCCTTCGACCGACAGACGCAGGACGGCGGGCTTGTTCTGCCGCTCGGCGATCGTCGCGACACGCGCCGCGGCGGCCGGGGTCAGCGCGATTTCGGAAATGCTGGTGGCCATGGGGCTGAGATAGGCGCGAGGGGCGAGCGGGGCAATCCCGATACCATCTTTCCTCCCCTGCAAGGGGAGGTGGCAGTCCGCAGGACTGACGGAGGGGTGTCACCCTCTCGATAGCGGGACACCCCTCCCCTTACAGTGAAGGAATAAACTTTAGTCCTGCGCGGCGGGGCCGTCGGTCGAGACGGGGATCTGGTGGATCGAATGATCCTGCGACGCGGTCAGATAATCGCCGGTGGTCAGGAAGGGGATCGGGTTGACGGCATGGCCGTCCATGCGGACCTCATAATGGAGGTGCGGGCCGGTCGAACGGCCGGTCGAGCCCATCAGCGCGATCAGCTGGCCGCGCGTCACGCGCGCGCCGTCGGCGACCAGAATCTTCGACAGGTGACCATAGCGGGTCGCGATGCCCTTGCCGTGATTGACCTCGACCAGATTGCCATAACCGCCCTGCCAGCCTGCATGATCGACGATGCCGTCGGCGGTGGCATAGATCGGGGTGCCGACCGGACCGGGGATGTCGACCCCGGCATGCATCGCGGCGGTGCCGCGGAACGGGTCGGAGCGGATGCCGAAATTGCTGGTGAACTGAAGCTTTTCGACCGGATGGACCGAGGGGATCGCGATGACGCCGTTCGGACGGGCATCCATCTTCTTCCAGGTCTGGAACAGGGTGCGGAACTGCTGGTCGGTGCGAAGGTCGGCCGAGGCTTCGGCGCTGTTGGCGGGGATGAACTCACCCCCGACGGCGGCATTGGCCTTGGCGGCCGGAGCGGCGGGTGCCGAATGGGCCATCGCCGTCTGACCGGACAGACCGCCCGAAAAACTGACGATCAGGGTAGCGAGGAAGACAGAGCGGACGCGCGATGCAATCGATTTACCCGAGAGTGCCAGTTGATTCATCGAACCCCGAACCCTTGTCGCCGAACGATCCCGCAGTCGGAAAAGTCCGGCTTCGTTCATCCTATGCTGTGTCGCAGCCCCACCGCGTTACAGACGGTCAGCTTGTGCCTTTATGGGTTCCTCGTCCGCAAGAGGCGCATAGAAATCGCGCGTCAAACCGGCTGTATCGCGCGCCGAAACGTTGAACGGTGGCTTAACCGCCCCCCGAAAATGGCGGCGGACCAGCATTCGCCAATGCTCGGCGGGCTCGATGTCATGCCCAGCGGCCAGATAACCGAACCATTTCGCGCCGAATCCGACATGGCGAATCTCGTCGGTATAGATGCGGTTGAGGATGCGCGCCGACGCCTCGTCGCCCCCCGCCCGGAAGCGCGCGACCGTCTCCGGCGTGACGTCCAGGCCCCTCGCCTCCAGCACCATCGGCACGACGGCCAGCCGCGCCATGGCGTCATGCGCGGTCTCCTCCGCCGCTTCCCAGAGGCCCGCATGGGCAGGCAATTCGCCGTAACCCGACCCCAAGGTCTTCAACCGACGATGCAGGACGGCAAAGTGCATCGCCTCATCCGCGCCGACCGAAATCCAGTCGTCGACGAAGGTGCGCGGGAACTGCCCGCCGAACCGGCCCGCCGCGTCGAAGGCCAGGTCGATCGCCGCGAACTCGATATGCGCCAGCGCGTGGAGCAGCGCGATCCGCCCCTTTTCCGAACCACCCCGCCCGCGCTTGGGCATGCGGTTGGGCGGCAGCAATTCGGGCCGGTCGGGCCGCCCCGGCGCATCGGGCATCGCCACGTCGAAGTCATGCGCCAGAGCGCCGCGACGCCAGCCGCGCGCCACCGCCCGCGCCAACCGCACCTTGGCCAGCGGATCGCTTTCGCGCAGGACGGCTGCGCAGGCTTGGGCAATCGTCGTCAAAGTGCGCGCGCCGCCTCCAGCACGGCCTCGGCATGGCCGGGCACCTTCACCTTGCGCCAGCTCTGGGCGAGCTTGCCGTCACGATCGAACAGGAAGGTCGCCCGCTCGATGCCCATATAGGTCTTGCCGTAGAGCTTCTTCTCGCCCCAGACGCCGAACGCCTCGCAGGCCGTGCCGTCCTCGTCGCTGACCAGTTCGACCGCCAGCGTATATTTTTCGGTGAACTTGCGGTGCTTGGCCGGACTGTCCTTGGAAATGCCGATCACCCGCACGCCCGCGCCCGCGAAGTCCGCCGCCAGCGCGGTGAAATCCTGCGCCTCGCGCGTGCAGCCGCTGGTGTCGTCCTTGGGGTAGAAATAGACGACGAGCGGCCCGGTCAGATCGCCCAGCGCCAGCTTTTCGTCATTCGCGGTGGTGACCGTCACCGCCGGAATCGCGTCACCCTGCTGCATCACCATCTCCATGCCAGACTCGGGCGACCTCCTGCCGTGTCGCCTCCAGCGTGGCAACCACCGTCGCCCAGTCGGGCAGGCCCATCGCGCGCGCGATCAGCGGGCGGGTCGGCTCGGGCGGCTCCTGCCCATCGGGCACCAACAGGCGGAAGGACACCAGCGCGCGGGTCAGCACGTCATGCGCCTGCACCATGGACGGCGGCATCAGTCCCTGCGCCACCAGCGCGCCGATGGCCCGGCCCAGATCGGGATCGAACCCGGTTTGATGGACCAGCTGCACGCGGTGCACCGCGAACTCCAGGTCGACCAGTCCGCCGGGCAACAGCTTGATGTCGAGCGGCCCTTGCGGCGGCTTGTGCCGCGCCATCTCGGCGCGCATCTCGCCCGCCTCGATCGCCACGTTGCGGGCGGGTCGGTTGCCGTTGAGCACATCGGCGACGATCGCGGCCACCTCCGCCCGCGCTTCCGCCGAACCGAAGATCGGCCGGGCACGCGTCAAGGCCATATGCTCCCAGGTCCAGGCGTCTTCGCGTTGATACCGTGCGAAACTCTCGACCGAAACCACCAGCGGCCCCTGTGTGCCCGATGGCCGCAACCGCGTGTCGACCGGATAGAGCGGCCCCGCCTGGGTCGGCACCGACAGCGCCGCCGTCACCCGCTGCGCCAGCCGGTTGTAATAGAGCGTCGCCCCCAGCGGCTTCGGCCCATCGGACTCGCCCGCAAAATCGCCGGTAAACAGATAGACGAGATCGAGGTCGGAGGCGTGGGTCAGCGCCGCGCCCCCCATCCGCCCGAGCGCCAGGATCACCAATTCACTGTCCGGCACCCGGCCATGCGCCGCGACGAATTCATCGACCGTCGCCTGGGCCAGCACGCCCACCGCCGCCTCGGCGACGCGGGCATAGCCGCCCGCCACCTGCAGCGGATCGGCCCGCCCCGCGACGATCTGCGCACCCAAAGCGAACCGCAGCTCGCCGACGACGCGGCGGACATGGTCGAGGCGATCCTGATAATCCTGCCCGCTCTCGCCGCCGCGCATCGCGCGTTCGAGGAACTTCACGGCGGGCAACGGCTCGAAGGCGGAGGCATCGATCAGCCCATCGAGGAGCGCAGGCCGCCGCGCCAGCTCGGCTGCGAGCGGTGCGGCATGGCTGAGGATCGCGACGGTCAGGCTGGCCAGCCCCGGCCGCGCCTCGAGCAGGCGGAAGATGTTGATCGCGCTCGTCATCCGCTCGAACAGCGAATCGAGCTTCAGGATCGCGGCATCGGGATCGGGGGCCTCGGCCAGCGCCTCGACCAGCGTGGGCAGCACCGCGTCCAGCGCCTCGCGCGCCGCCGGGCTGCGCAGCGCGGCATAGTCGCCGCCACGCCATGCCGCGATCCGCCGCGCCGCCGCCTCGATATCGTGCAGCCCCGCCGCCGCCAGCCGCGCGTTCAGCAGGACCGGGTCATGCGGCAGTCTGGGTCGCTCATCGGCGTCGAGCGCGTCGTAGAAGCACCCGACCCGTTCGGTGACGGGTGACAGCATGGCGATCAGCGCATCGCCATCCGCCAGTCCGTGGAGTTGCGCGACCCGGCCCAGCCCCTCCCCCAATGGCAGCTGATGGGTCTGGCGATCGTCGATCATCTGGACCCGGTGCTCGATCGTGCGCAGCAGGACATAGGCGTCGGTCAGCGCCGCCGCCTGCCCGGCATCGATCCGCCCCGCCTCGGCCAGCATCGCCAGCGCGTCTCGGGTGGCGGGCGCCCGTAGCACGGGGTCCCGGCCGCCATGGATCAGCTGGTGAATCTGCGCGAAGAATTCGATCTCACGGATACCGCCGCGCCCGCGCTTCAGGTCATAGCCCGGCCCCATCGCCTGCCCCTGCGCATGATGGTCGCGGATGCGCCGGGTCAGGTCGCGGATCTCGCCGACCGCGCCGAAATCGAGCGCACGCCGCCACACGAACGGCCGGATCGCGTCGAGGAAACGCTGGCCCAGCGCCAGATCGCCCGCCGCCGCTCGCGCGCGGATGAACGCTGCCCGTTCCCAGGTCAGCGCCTGGCTCTCATAATAGGCGATCGCCCCCTCCACGGGAATCGCGATCGGCGTCGCTTCGGGCGAGGGCCGCAGCCGCAGGTCGACGCGCAGCACATAGCCCTCGCCGTCGCGCGCCTGGAGCAATTCGACGACCCGCTTGCCGATGCGCACCGCCGCATCCTCCGGTTCCTCGCGCGGACGGCGGGGCAGCGTCTGGGGATCGAAGATAAGGATCGGGTCGATATCGGAGGAATAGTTGAGTTCGCGGCTGCCCTGCTTGCCCAGCGCGATGGCGGCGAACCCGACCGGCTCCGCGCCCGGCGTGCGCTCCTCGATCGCGGCGCGGATCGCACGGTCGAGGGACCGGTCGGCGAAATCGGTCAACCGGTGCGTCACCTCGGTCAGGTCGTACAGCCCGGACAGATCACCGAGCGCGACGGTGAGCGCCAGCGCGCGCCGCTCGCGACGCAGCCGGGTGCCGACCGGCAAATCCTCCGCCACGACGGGCGGCGCGAGCAACTCCCCCGCCAGCGCCGCCGCCTCGATTTCCGGCTCCCGGTCGAGCAGCATCGCCAGAAAGGACGAATGCCGACGGGCACGGGCGACGGCAACGGGCAAGGTGGACGAGGACGGGCTGCTCATGGCCCTGCTTCTACCCCGCGGGGTGTGGCGAAAGAAACACTTTCGATCCCGTTAACAAATGCGCATCAGATGATTTGCAACTTGTCAAGCCGCGATCGGTTATGTTGCCATGATGAGCACCGAATCCGGGACCAGCGACATCCGCATCGTCCGCGCGCCGCAGCGCACGGACGATATCGGCTGTGCGCTCCGCTCGGCCTATTCCCGGCCGGTGCGGTTGCCGGATCATTGGGTGCGGCTGCTGGCGCGACTGGACCGGCGTTCACCAAGCTCCTGAGGGACTATCGCGGCTGGCCGGGTGGGCAGCGACCATAGGTTTGATCCATTCCGGCCAGATAGACTGCTACAGGCGCCAGGTCGACGTCCGCACGCAGCCGGTCGACGGCCTTTTCATCCTCGAGAGGCTGCGGCACGCGCCTACCATTGTCACACATCGCCTGCGTCGCATAACGCTGCTTGCCCGCGATCTTCAGCATCACGCGGTCATACAGATAGGCATAATCGTCTTTCGAAACCTCTCCTTTCGCCATGAGCGGCTCCATCAAACGCAATGATGAGAGTTGGAAAGCCGGATCGGCATCCGCATGTTGCACAAGCAACCAAGCCTGTTCGGCGGCATCCTCGCCGATCTCGGAGCGCTTCGGCCAACCCTGCCTCGCAACCAAGGCCTTGAGCCACTGAGTGTTATCATGATCCTCGACGGCAGCAGCCAACAATAGCCGCGATACGATCACCGCCTGGACATCGTCGGAAACAGCAGGCGCGCCCGCCATATCGCCCTCGCCCCAACCCGCGCCTACCCGCAGCATCTGCTCGCCGAGGGGACGGGCGATCAGAATGTCATGCAATTTGGGCGTCTTGGCTGCGCCCATGGCCTTGGCCACTTTCACCGCCATCAAATAGGCGTCGGCGATCGGCGCGGCCTTGTCGACCGAGCGCTGAAATGCGTCAAAGCTCGTCCAGTGGTGCACGTCCGGCGCCGATGCCACTTGCGAACAGAGGGGGTTGCGACTGGTGGTGTTGATCATTTTCGGATCGGCGATACCCAGAGCACGAAGCTCAACTCGGAACGCCGCCAAGTCGTCTTCATAGCAGGCGATCAGCCATTCGCTGACCTGCTTGTCCTGCGCCTTTTCCTCAGGCGCCGCGTCCGGAAAGCGCCCCTTCATCCATTTGTAATCGCCCGGATCGAAGCGATCGCCCTTAATATACGGCTTGAGGACGTCCGGAATCGGCGGCGTGGCCGCTGTCAGCAGAAAGGCGGAGAAGATCAGGGACAGCATGCGCATGACCGGATCGGACAAGGTCTCGCGATCACTGTCAAGCCGACCCATTCCGACACAAAAAAGCCGCCCCGATCAGAACCGGGACGGCCGTCTATTAAAACTCGCAAGTAAAGGCGCTTACCGGCCGCCGCTCAACTGGTCGACATCACCCATGATACTGTCCAGCGCGGTCTTGCTGCTGTCCGTTTCATGCAGACGACGCGAGGGCAGCGAACCTTCGGTCAGAATCGCTTCCAGCGCGACGCGCCCACGCGCCACGCGGCTCTTGATCGTGCCCACCGCGACATTGCAGATTTCGGCCGCTTCCTCATAGGCGAAACCACCGGCACCGACCAGGATCAACGCCTCGCGTTGCGGCTGCGGCAGGTGCATCAGGGCACGCTGCATGTCACCCAGTTCGACATGGCGGTCCTGGCTGGCCGGGGCCGCCAGAATGCGGTCGGCGACCAGATCGTCCCATTCGCCCTTGAAGCGCGCGCGACGCATCTGCGACAGATACAGGTTGCGCAGGATGATGAAGGTCCAGGCGCGCATGTTCGTGCCCGCCTGGAACCGCTTGCGCGCGGCCCATGCCTTTAACAGCGTTTCCTGCACCAGATCGTCGGCCAGATCGCGGCTGCCCGAAAGCGAGCGGCCGAAGGCGCGAAGATGGGGGATGACGCGCGCCAGTTCCGCCTTGAATTCGGAGTCGGGGAGCGCGACGTGCTCGACGGGCGCATCGGGTGCGTCGTCCTCGAATTCGTCCCGCGTCAGTGGCTGCGTCATGAAAATCCGATCATCGGAAACGGCCGATCCTGCGACCGTTTCGAAACATAAGGGGCCAACCCTGAAATAGCCAGCCGTCCCAAAGGGCTAATCGAGGAGGCTCGTGTCAGCGCAGCACCAGAAAGGCGAAGATCGCGATCACGAGCACCAGCGAGATGGGCAGGATGTACCGCGTCACATGCGGCGTCGACCCTGCCCTGGCATCCTCTTTGGCGACATGAATGGGTTCATTGGAATCAGCCATGTCCACCTCAACGCCTCTCAACCGTTTTGGGTCCGTAACTGTAGGTCTTTCTTATTCGGCCGGGACGGTGCTCTGGTCAAAGAACAGCGCCTGGCTGATCGCGGCCTTCACGGTCGACCGCTGGAACGGCTTGGTGATCAGGAAGGTCGGCTCCGGACGCTCGCCGGTCAGCAGGCGCTCGGGGAAGGCGGTGATGAAGATCACCGGAACCTCGAACTCGGCCAGGATGTCCTTGACCGCATCGATGCCCGAGCTGTCATCGGCCAGCTGGATGTCGGCGAGCACCAGGCCGGGGCGATCCTCCATGGCCAGCGCCACGGCCTCGTCGCGGGTGACGGCGACGCCGGTGACTTCATGGCCCAGGTCGCGCACGATCGTCTCGATATCCATCGCGATGATCGGCTCGTCCTCGATGATCAGCACGCGGGCGCGAGTCTGCTTCTCGATCTCGGCCAGCGCCTCGGAGACGAGGTTCTCGACCTCGCTCGGCTCCACGTCGATCAGATAGGCGGCGTCCTCGGGCGTGAAACCCTCCATCGCGGTCAGCAGCAGCGCCTGGCGCGACAGCGGGGTCATTCGGGCAAGGCGGGCGCGGGCCAACCCTTCGTTGCCGTCGGCGTCGATGCCGTCATTGTCCAGCTCATCGTAATTGGCCGACGACCAGATGCCCTGGAACATGCGGTACAGGCCAAGGCGCGGATCGACGTCGCGCGGAAACTGGTCCGGGGCCGCGACGATCGCCTCCAGCGTGGCGCGGACATATTTGTCGCCGTGCATCTGGCTGCCGGTCAGGGCCCGGCCATAGCGCCGCAGGAAGGGAAGATGGGGCGCAAGCTGCTGTCCAAGCGACATGGGTAATAATCACTCCCTGAGGTATTCGCGGACGCCTGATGTGCTGACCCCCGCGCATGTTTTCAATGCCGTTTCCCGAAATCCCCATACGGCACACCCTATGGACGCGCCCTTTGGTTTTTTCGTATCGCATCGGGAACCAACAAGATCGAATTTGGTTTCATCGCCACATCAACTATGGCCCAGGCATGACGCCAACCGGCAGTGCCCATGGCCGCCATTGCGTCGGTTGCCCCGCTAGTGGGTCGTGCAGGGGGATATTTTGAGTTTGGGCAACAAGACGAAGAACACGCCGTCCGACACGCCCCCGAAGGGCGGTCAGAAAGATGCGGGCTCGGCCCTTCGCCAGGCGTATCAGAAGACGGTGGACGAGCAGGTTCCTGCCGAGATGCTTGACCTTCTCAGCAAGCTGGACTGAACGTCCGGCTGAATGGCCAGCACACCTCCCCAAGACATTGAGGCCCCCGAACGCCTCCGCCCTGCCCCGCCCCGTCTCGCGACGGGCGCGAAGCTCGTGCTCGTGCTGGGCAGCACCCTGTTCATCCTGGCCGCCATCGCGATCTTCGCGACGCTCCAGACGACCAGGCTTGCCGACAGCGAGGCGAGCGGCCGGTTGCGCATCGCCGCCAACGAAGACGCGCGCGCCATCGCCACGGAGCTGATGGGCGACATGACGGCGCTGCGTGTCGCCGTCCGCGCCATGGGCCAGGATCCGCTCGACATGCCGAGCTGCGCGCGCGCCCAGGGCGTGTTTGCGCAGCAGTCGATGACCGGCGCGCGTTTCCTCATCACCGACCGCGCGAGCAAGGTGCTGTGCGGCGATCCGCTGCCCGCGGCCTTGCCCACGCCCGTCGACGGGTCGCCGATCGGGGCCGACATCCTGCCGGGCAAGGGATTGGTCCTGTCGGTCGCCAGCCAGGATGGCCGCGCCCAGGCCCGCGCCTTCTTCCCCCTGCCCTTCCTCCAGTCGCTGGTCGACCAGAGCAACCCGACCAGCCCTATCGAGTCGGTGCTGGAACTGGACGGCGAGTTGCTGCCCATCAAGCAGCTTTCCCGCCAGGGTGCACTGGAGCGGATGAAGTCGATGCGGACCGAGCTGGGCATTGCCGGGCTGGTCCTGCGCACCTCCACACCGAGTGCGCCGATCACGTCCTCGCTGATCGTGGCGCTCGCGCTGCCGCTGCTGATGTGGCTGGCCGCCGTCGTGCTGGGCTGGTTCATCGTCGACCGGCTGCTGATCCGTCCGCTGCGTCGGTTGCGCGCCATCGTCGCGACCTATCAACCGGGTGAGGTTCTCGACATTTCCGGGGTCGAGGCCGCGCCCGCGCAGGAAATCCGCGATCTGGCGGACACGTTCGAGGCGATCACCCGCACCGTCGCCACGCACGAGGCGGGTCTGGCCGAAGGGCTGGTGCGCCAGACCAAGCTGACCCGCGAGGTCCATCACCGGGTCAAGAACAACCTGCAGGTCATCTCCAGCCTCATCAACTTCCATGCGCGCGGCGCGACGGGACCGGAGGCGATGGCGGCCTATTCCTCGATCCAGCGGCGGGTCGATGCGCTGGCGGTGGTCCATCGCCACCATTTCGCCGAACTGGAGGAAAATCGCGGTCTCAACCTGCGCACGATGATCGGCGAACTCGCCGCCAACATCCGCGCCACCGCACCGGAGAATGCCGCCGGGATCGGCATCTCGCTCGACGTCGCGCCGCTGTTGGTCAACCAGGACGTGGCCGTCGCCGTCGCCTTCCTCGTCACCGAGACGATCGAGCTGGCGATGAACTGCGATCCGGCCGCACAGATCCGCGTGGCGATCAAGCCCGCCGAGCAGGAGGGTCGCGCGGTCGTCCGCGTCGTGACCCGCGCGCTGGTCGAGACGGACACACTGCGCCACCTGATCGGCAAGCGCTATGGCCGGGTCATGGAGGGGCTGGCACGGCAGCTGCGCGCGCCCTTGCATCACGATCCGCTGGTCGGCGCCTATGAAATCGCCATCCCCATCGTCGGGCGCGACTGAATTTTTTCGAAAAAAGATTGGGGGAGGGTGAAAAGCCGGGAACCCCTGCCTTCGCAACGTGTTCTGCTCTTCGGATAGCGAACTTATGCCCCCCCGCTCTCGCTGTCCAAGCCATAGGCCTGGAAGCGTCCACCCTCCCCCCCCCCGGTGACGCTTCCAGGCCTTAATCTTTTCAGGGCCTCTGCCCCCCCCCCTTCATCGATATCTGAATGCAGCGTCCGTAACAGAGGCGGAACGATTGCACGCCTGACGCATTGATCGGCGACGGAATTCATCGAGGAGACTGAGAATGCGTAAGCTCATGGGTCTGGCCATCGTTGCCGGTGCGCTGCTAGTCAGCGCGTGCAACACGGTCGAGGGCGTCGGTCGCGACGTGAGCTCGGCGGGCAACACCGTCGCCAAGACGGCGAACGACGCCAAGTAAGCCTTCGCCCGGCTGACATTGCGGAAGGGCTCCGGCGGTTATCCGCCGGGGCCCTTTTCTTCTTGGGGCGGGGGCGGTTCCGTTATTTTCGCCCACTTGCGGACGCCACGTGCCGGTTCTTAGCTTAATCCTGCTGATGATGCCGGGGCAGCAATGCTCCCACCGCTTCGGCCATGAAGCTAACTTTTAACGGCTCCCCTTCGGCTACGGATGCGAGCACGCCCAGATATAAGGCCAGTTGGTCACTCGTGACGGCAAGTGCCCCGGTGTGAATGATCTCCGACGGGCCGTCCCTATCGAGCGCTATGTAGAGCGCCTCCTCAAGCTGTCCCAAATTTTGAAAGCTGCCGAACCCCACGAGTAGCTGGTCGCCGATTGTGGCCATCAGCGCCCCCCACGCGAGACCGCCAGCTATGTTCACCGTCGCCAAGTGAGCCTCCATCGTAGCCGATCTCGATAGACGCGGATGGCACTCGCATAAAGTGTCCGTTATCGCCCACTAGCAGACATTCCGACTTGCTGCCGCGATCCTGACGGCGGACACCTAGAACGACGCTGAGGTAGACCGAAAAAAACGATGAGACCATTCATTATAACAGCAATAGCCCTGACCATCGCGGCAATCTTTTTGGTTTCACGCCTTTGGAATCCGGTTGAGCTTGGTCCTGATCTCGCCAACCCCAAAGTGTTTTTTGGCTGCTATGGCTCTCAGGTCGAAAAGGTTGTCGTGGGGAGCACTGATGTGGCTGTCTCAGCTCAAGGTCGGCGCACCAAGGTCAAGAGATACCTGATGCTAAAGCGCGACCCGGTGGTAAACATGGTCAATAACTTGCAGATCGATGCTAGTGACAAGAGGCTATCTGTGGGTAACGCGGACACGGGTTTCTTTTACAAGTTTAATAGCAATACGAAGCCTACGGCAATCATCATCCCAGATGACAAAGGTATGGAGCGCATGCTTCCGCGCGTTAGTTGCTGAGTGACTGCTAAGGCGATCCGAGCCGGAAAGCGGCCCTTCCGCTATCCACCAATGGCAGACATGACGGCCACGGACGCTGGCGACTCCACCCGTCGCCCTCGACCGCGCTTAAGCTGAACGCAGTGGGGAAAGGGCTAACCCCCAACCGCCGTTCGGCCTGAGCCCAGTCGAAGGCCACGCCCCATCAGCCCAACAAAAAAGGGCCTCGGCTTTCACCGAGACCCTCACACTTCCAAACTCCAGCCGATCACGCCACCGCGTCGGCATCCTCTTCTACGGCCGCCTGTTTCGACCGAGCCCGCTCGGTGAACCAGATGCCGATGATCGCCAGCTCGTAGAGAATGATGAGCGGCACCGCGAGCAGCACCTGCGACATCAGGTCGGGCGGGGTCAGCACTGCCGCCACGGCCGTTGCCGCGACGATCGCATAGCGCCGCGCGCCGATCAGTTGCTTGCGCGTGACGATTCCCGCCCGTTCCAGCAGCATCAGCAGCACCGGCAACAGGAAGGCCAAGCCGAAGGCGAACAGGAACTGCATGACGAAGGACAGGTAATTGCCGATCGCAGGCAGCGCCTCGCGCTTCACGCCGCCCACCATGCCGTCGAAACCCAGCAGGAAGTGCAGCGCCATCGGGATGGCGATGTAATAGGCCATCGCCGCCCCCATCAGGAACAGCACGGGCGTCGCCAGCAGGAAGGGCAGCAGCGCCTTCTTTTCCTTGCGGTACAGACCCGGCGCGACGAACTGCCACAGTTGGTTGGCGATCACCGGGAAGGAGATCATCATCGCGGCGAAGAACGAGACCTTCACCTGGACGAAGAATGCCTCGAAAATCTGGGTATAGACCAGCGTTCCCTGCCCGGCGCGCAGCAGCGGCTTGGCCAGGAAGCCGAAGATCGATTCCGAAAAATACATCGACACGCCAAAGGCCAAGCCCACCGCGATGATGCAGTAGAGCAGTCGCCGACGCAGCTCGATCAGATGCTCCAGCAGGGGTGCGCGGCTGGCATCGATATCTTCCTGGTCGCTCACGATGCCGCCCCCTCGGTGCCGCGCGACGGATGCTCGCTGTCGGGTGCGGGCGCGACGACGGGCTTTTCGACCATCAC
Organism: Sphingomonas sp. Xoc002; assembly: GCF_050408055.1. Lineage (NCBI taxonomy): Bacteria > Pseudomonadati > Pseudomonadota > Alphaproteobacteria > Sphingomonadales > Sphingomonadaceae > Sphingomonas > Sphingomonas sp. Xoc002. The sequence goes on from NZ_CP191175.1 coordinate 2,747,283, forward strand.
CGGTTGATCGCTGTGATCCGCATGGCCATCGCCATGCGTCGCATCGGGCGTCTTGTGGTCAGGCGTCGTGTGATCAGGCAAGGCCGCCGCCGGGGTCGCCGCCGAAGGGATTGCATCGGCATCGACATGCGGAGGCGTGTCGGCGGCATGTTCGCGCATGATCCGCTCATTCTCGGCGGCCCAGCGCTTCTCCATTTCCTCCAGTTCGGCCTCCCGGACCATATTGTCGAAGCCCTGGCGGAACTGGCGCGTGACGCCGCGCGCCTTGCCCACCCAATAGCCGACGACGCGCATCGCCTTGGGCAGGTCCTTGGGACCGATCACGACGAGCGCGACGATGGCGACCAGCAGGAACTCGCTGGAATCGATGTTGAACATGAAAGTCCGCTGCTGGCTTTAACGGACCGGGATCAGCGATCGTCGCGCACGCGCTCGCCGTCGCGATCGAAGGCGGGCTCGGCCGACTTCTGCGCCTCGATACGCGCCGACGGCTTGGCGGGCGTCTCGTCTTCCTCGGCCATGCCCTTCTTGAAGTTCTTCACACCCTTGGCGACGTCGCCCATCAGGTTGGAGAAACGCCCGCCGCCGAGCAGAAGGATCGCGACGACCGCGAGGACGAGAAGGTGGATCGGGCTAAAGCTGCCCATGGCACGTCTCCTGGAATTTCTATCTATCTAGGCTTTGGCATCACCAGCGGCAATGGTCGAGCGATGACATGGCCCCCGATCGGGGATGCAAGGGCCGTGGCGGAGCATTGTGACGCGGCCATGACGCAAAGGAAAGCGCTCAATCGCGTTCTTCCTCACTCGAATCCGGGGACGCATCGGGCATATCCTCCTCACCCATCCGCTCCAGCGCCAGATCGACCGGATCGAGCAGCCCGGCGGCACGCAGATCCTCCAGCCCCGGCAGGTCCCGCCTGCTGGTCAGCCCGAAATGCTGGAGAAAGGCGGGGGTCGTCGCATAGATGAGCGGCCGCCCCGGGACCTCGCGTCGTCCGGCGGGACGCACCCAACCCGCTTCCATCAGCACGTCGAGCGTCCCCTTGGAGATGGCGACGCCGCGTATCGCCTCGATCTCCGCCCGGCTGACGGGTTCCTGATAGGCGATGATCGCCAACGTCTCGATGGCGGCGCGCGACAGGCGGCGCGCCTCCTCGCGATCGCGGCGGAGCAGATGGGCGAGATCGGGCGCGGTCTGGAAATGCCAACGGTCGCCGCGCCGGACGAGCATGATGCCGCGCCCGCGATACTGCGCCTCCAGCTGTTCCAGCGCCGCGCGGATATCGCCGCCGCCCTTGCCCCCACGACTGCCGACGCCGACATGCGCGCGGATCGAATCCACGCTCATGGGCTCGGGCGAGGCGAACAGCACCGCCTCGACGGCACGAACGATCGGGTCGATCTCGGTCATGGCGCGGGCTGGCGGATCAGCAGCGGCGCGAACGGCGCGGCCTGGCGGAGTTCGACCTTGCCCTGCCGCGCCAGTTCCAGCACCGCAAGGAAGCTGGACGCCAGCGCCGACCGCCGCAACCGCTCGCTGCCGTCGGGCAGGAAGGTCTCGATCGCCGACCAGTCGATCCGACTGCCGACCAGCATCGACACCCGCTCCAGCGCCGCTTCCAGCGTCATGACCTGCCGGTCGGCGACGACATGCATGACCGGGCGGGTGCGCGCATTGATCCGGCCATAGGCGGAAATCAGGTCGTACAGCTCGGCCTGCCACATCGCCTTGCGCTGCACCGCCAGCCCTTCGGGCGCGCCGCGCGGGAAGACGTCGCGGCCCAGCCGATCACGCGCCATCAGCCGCGCGCCGCATTCGCGCATCGCCGCCAGCCGCTCCAGCCGGAGTTGCAGGCGCAGCGCCATTTCCTCCGGGTCGGGCTCTTCCTCGGGCTGGCGAGGCAGCAGCAGGGAGGATTTGAGATAAGCGAGCCAGGCCGCCATCACCAGATAATCGGCCGCCAATTCCAGCTGCATCCGCCCCGCCTTGTCGACGAAGCGCAGATATTGCTCGACCAAGGCCAGGATCGAGATCTGTCGCAGATCGACCTTTTGCGAACGGGCCAGCGACAGCAACAGATCGAGCGGCCCTTCCCACCCGTCCAGATCAAGCGTCAGCTGTTCCCCCGTCATCCCCCATTGCTTAGCGGCGATGATGCGGGATGGCGAGACGGCGCGTGGCGGGCGCCAGACCGATGGAGAGAGGAGATCGGCTCTTTCCAATTCCTCCCCATCTTCGATGGGGAGGATTAGGGCGTTACCTATTCCAACGCCGCGAGCGCGAGCAGCGCATCGCGGCGCGCGATCAGCTCCGCAAAGTCGCCCTCCCCTACGCCGACACTCGCCATCGCACGGTCCAGCCGCGCCCGCGCCGCTTCGGTGATCGGCGGCACGCGCCCGGCGATCTCGACCATCTCGTCCATCCGCGCCCAGCAATCGAGGACGAGGTCGCATCCCGCCGCCAAGGCCCCCGCCGCCTTCTCGCCCGCCGTGCCCGACAGCGCCTTCATGTCGATGTCGTCGGTCATCAACAGGCCCTCGAAACCGATCCGCCCCCGGATGATCCGCTCGATCACGGTCGGGGACAGGGTAGCGGGGCGCTCGGCGTCCCAGGCCTCGAACACGATATGGCTGGTCATGCCCATCGGCGCGCCCGACAGCGTGATGAAGGGTTCGAGATCGACCTCCAGCGCCGCCTCGTCGGCGGTGACGGTCGGCAGCAAATGGTGCGAGTCGACCAGCGCGCGGCCATGGCCGGGCATATGCTTGACCACGCCGACCACGCCCGCCGCCGCCAACCCTTCCAGCATGGCGCGGCCCAATGCGGCCACCTGCATCGGTTCGGTGCCATAGGCGCGGCAGGCGATCGCCTCGGTGGTGTCGGCTTGCGCCACGTCCAGAAGCGGCGCGCAGTCGACGGTGATCCCGACCTCGCGCAGCATCACGCCCAGTGCCTGGCCATTGGCGCGCATCGCCTGGATCGCCGACATCGGCGCTGTTTCGTACAGCTTCGCAAAGACCGGCCCGGCGGGGAAAGCGGGCCATTCGGGCGGCCCCATGCGCGCGACACGGCCCCCTTCCTGATCGATCAGGATCGCCAGATCGTCCCGCCCCGCCAGCGCGCGCAGATCGCCGGTCAGCGCGCGGACCTGCGCCCGGTCGACGATGTTGCGCTTGAACAGGATATAGCCCGCCGGTTCGACCGAGGCGAAGAATGCCCGCTCGTCGGGGGTCAGCACCGGGCCGGACAGGCCGAAAATGACGGGGATCATGGACGAAAACTCCGGCCCCTCCCCGCACCGGCGGGAAAGGGGCATGGTCGATCAGCTGGCGACGAAGCAGCTCTCGCCCGCCACGCGCAGGCGGCCGCAGATATCGGCGGCCTGGTTGGCCGACCCGGCATTCACGCGCAGGCGATACAGGGTCTTGCCGTTCGACGCGACCGGCTGGACCACCTTGCCCAGCGCGGCGACATAGGAAAAGCGCTTCGAGAAGCGGTCCCAGGCGGCATTGGCCGAGGACTCGCTGGGATAGGCGCCCAGCTGGACCATCGCCCCGCCGGTCGGGGCCGCCGCGGGGGCACGCGCCGCCGCCACGGGTGCGGGGGCGACGAGCTTGCCGCCCGATTCCGGCACCTGCGCCACCGCGTTGCGGCCACCATTGGTTTCGGCAGGCTTCTGTACGACCCGCGTCCCGTTCATCGGCGCCTCGGGCACGGCGCGCAGGTCGATCGCACCGGTGCCGCCGGGCTTGCCCGCGCTGGTGGCGATGGCGGTGTTGCCCTCGCCCTTGATCTTCAGGCCGCCCGGATCGGCCGGGCGGACCTTATAGTCGCCCTCGGGCGCGGCGATCACCGCGCCGTCGCCGTCCGTCGCCGCACGATGCGCCTGCCACTTGTAGAAGCCGAAGCCGATCGCGGCCAGGATGGCGAGGCCCAGAATGACCAGCGCGATCACCTTGCCGATACCGACGCCCTCGGGCTCGTCCGCCTCGACGGTTTCCAGCCAGGGCAGGCGATCCGCCTCGTCCAGATCCAGGGCACGGCCGTCCGTTTCGTTCGCCATCACTTCATCTCCGACACGGCTTCGACGCCCATCAGCGCCAGACCATTGCGTATGATCTGCCCGATCCCCTCGCTCAGGAAAAGACGCGCGCGGGTCAGTTCGGCATCTTCCGCGATCAGGAAGCGACGATCGACCCGGTCGTTCCCGACATTCCAGGCCGCGTGGAAGGCGGCGGCCAGGTCATAGAGGTAGAAGGCCACGCGATGCGGCTCACGCGCGGTCGCCGCCGTCTCGACGATGCGCGGAAACTGCGCGGCGAGCTTCACCAGTGCCAGATCCTCGGCGTCGAGCAACGCCAGGTCGGCGGTGCCGCCCGCAATGCCCGCCTCGGCCGCGCGCCGCTTCAGCGAGGCGATGCGCGCATGGGCATATTGGACGTAGAAGACCGGATTGTCCTTCGACGCCTCGACCACCTTGGCGAAGTCGAAGTCCATCTGCGCATCCGCCCGGCGGGTCAGCATGGTGAAGCGCACCACGTCCTTGCCAACCTCGCGCACGACATCGGCGAGGGTGACGAAATTGCCCGCGCGCTTCGACATCTTTACCGGCTCGCCGCCGCGCAACAGGCGGACCATCTGGACCAGCTTCACGTCGAACTTGGTCTTGCCGCCGGTCAGCGCCTCGACCGCCGCGACGATGCGCTTGACGGTGCCCGCATGGTCGGCGCCCCAGATGTCGATCAGCTGATCGGCGGATTGTGCCTTCTGATAATGATAGGCCAGATCCGCACCGAAATAGGTCCAGGCGCCGTTCGACTTCTTGATCGGGCGATCCTGATCGTCGCCGAACTGGCTGGAGCGGAACAGCGGCAGCTCGACCGGCTCCCAATCCTCGGGGGTTTCGCCCTTGGGCGCTTCCAGCACGCCGTCATAGACGAGGCCGCGCGAGCGCAGCTCGGCCTCGGCGGCCTCGGGCTTGCCCGCCGCCTGCAATTCGGCCTCCGACGAGAAGATGTCGTGATGGATGCCCAGCAGCGCCAGATCCTCACGGATCATCGCCATCATCGCCGCCACCGCGCGCGTGCGGAACAGGACCAGCCATTCGCTCTCGGGCGCGTCGACATATTTATCGCCATATTCGGCCGCGAGTTCCGCGCCGATCGGCTTCAGATATTCGCCTGGATAAAGCCCCTCGGGGATCTCGATCGTCGCACCCAGCGCCTCGCGGTAGCGCAGATGCGCCGAGCGGGCGAGGACATCGACCTGGCCGCCCGCATCGTTGACATAATATTCGCGGATGACCTTGTGGCCCGCAAATTCGAGCAGCGTGGCGAGCGCATCGCCCACCACCGCACCGCGGCAATGGCCCATATGCATCGGCCCCGTCGGATTGGCCGAGACATACTCGATATTGACGGTGACGCCATTCCCCCGCGCCGACCGGCCATAATCGCCGCCCGCCGCCGGGATCGCGGCCAGCTCGTCGCGCCAGGCCGCCTCGGTCAGCCGCATGTTCAGGAAACCCGGCCCGGCGACCGAGACGCTGTCCACCTCGTCCAGCTTGCCCAGCTCGGCCGCGATCGCCTCGGCCAGCGCGCGCGGATTGGTGCCTGCGGGCTTGGCCAGCACCATCGCGGCGTTGGTGGCGAGGTCGCCATGGCTCGCATCGCGCGGCGGCTCGACCGTCACGTTGCGGCGATCCAGCCCGCCGGGCAGCGTGCCGGCGGCGACCAGCGTGTCCAGCGCCGCATCGATATGCGCGGCAAAGCGGGTGTAGAGGGTCATCACATCGTCCGATCGGGGTAGCAAAGCGTTGCGCTCTAGCGAAATCGGGCGCCCGCTTCAAATCATGGCGTATGCGGCAGCGGGACGATTGCACCGAGTGCAATCAGGCGGAATCCCTTTGCAGTTGCCGGTTATGCTGCATCGCAATATTTCGGCTGATGAAAGTAGAAGCGCTAACAAGGCGCGAGAGGACCTGATCCGGCTCAACGCAAATGCGGGAGTTTCGATCATGCGCAAGACCATTCTGATCCTGGCCGCCACCGTTGCCGCCGCCGTCCCCACCATCGGTGCGATCGCCGCCGAGGGCGAGCAGCGCTTCGTTCACGAGGGCAGCACCTATGTCTACACCCGTTCGAACGAGAACGGCCATGCGGTGATCCAGGGTCATCGCTATCCGGGCGGCGAGCCGTTCCGCTTCGTCGTGAAGGGCCACCGCGTGACCGGCACGACCGGCAACACCCAGGTCGCCTTCACCACCGACGAAGCCCGCGGCGCGCTGGGCGCCGGCGTGGAGACCAGCGCTCGCTGATCCCAGCCTGACGGCTGAACGAAAAAGCCCCGCGTGTCCGATGGGATGCACGGGGCTTTTTTTCATGTACCCAATCTCTTAGAGCCATGTCCCGAAGCGCTTCCAGAGCTTCGGGTAACGCGCGGCAAGATGCGACGTCTCTTTTTTGAAGGGAGTACCGCTGGGTGCGGACGGGCGAGGCCGGACATCGGCCTCGGGCATTTGCGAAAGAGCTTGCCCGGTCTTTGCCGACCAAATGTCCGGCGCGACATAGCCAAAGGCCTCAAACTCCAAATCACTCTGCGCGTCCGGAATGGCAAGATCGGCCAATGCGTCGGGATCAGCCAGGACCCGTTCGAAATCCGTTCGTCCGCGCGAGATCAGCCAGCGCTGGAAATATTCGAACCCGTCATCCGACGCGCCGCCCTTGGCGACATAGGCGGCACCCCATAAATCCCATCGATAGGACCGGATCATCGCCTCGTCGAAATAACCTTGAAACGCGGCGATCTGGGATGGCGTCAATCGGCGCAGCGACGTGCGAAGATCGGCCAGTTGCGCGTCGGCATCCTGGCCCCAAGTCGCGGAATGATCGACCAGTGCCCAGAAATCATCGCGGCCGAGCGGACCTGCCCCGACAGCCACAGGCCTCTGCAAACCCTGTTTCGCCGGTCTGGCCCCACCGCCATAGGCGACGATCAGTGCCAGCGCCGCCGCGATTGACGCGAAAATAACGAAGCGTCCCAAGCCAGCCATTCTGTCTATCCTCGGGTCCCATCAACGTTCGTCCCGTTCCTCCCCTGGAAGGGGAGGTGGCAGGCCGAAGGCCTGACGGAGGGGTGTCCCGGCGTGCGAGACGGGACTCCGACCTCAACCGGCGACACCCCTCCACCATCCTTCGGATGGTCCCCCTCCCCTCCCAGGGGAGGAATGAGAATATGGCATTCTGAACGCCGATCCGGCCTGGCCAGCCATCGTAATATTAGAACCCCTCGGGCAGATCGATGTCCCCTACAACCTCACGGTAACACCGAACCGCATAACGGTCCGTCATCCCCGCAATGAAGTCGGCAATATGCCGACTGCGCGCAGGCTCTTGTTCCGGCAACCGCTCGCGCCACTCCTGGGGCAGTTGCGCCGGGTCGGCGCGATAGGCCGCGAACAGGCCCTTGACGATACCATGCGCCGCGTCCGCCGCCGCCAGCTGGCGCGGGTGGTGGTAGAGATTGGCGTACATGAAGCGCTTCAGGTCACGCTCCTCGATCCGCATCGCGTCCGAAAAGCCGACCAGCGCCCGGCCCGCCGCGCGAACGTCCGCCACGTCCCCCACCCCGCTCTCGGCGATACGGGTCCGGGTTTCGGCGACCAGATCGTTGACCATCACACCGATCTGCGAGCGGATCAGTTCGCTCGCCAGCCTTTTGGGCGCGACATCGGGGAATTGCGCCCGCGCCGCGTCCCAGCCGCGCGCGACCAGCGGCACGGCCAGCAGCTGATCGAGCGTCAGCAGCCCGGCGCGCAGGCCGTCATCGATATCGTGATTGTCATAGGCGATGTCGTCCGCGAGCGCTGCGACCTGCGCCTCCAGCGAGGCATGGCTGTCCAGATCGAGCGGAAAGCCCGCATCCGCCTCCCGCAAGGCCCAACCGGGATGGCGCACCGGACCGTTATGCTTGGCCAGCCCCTCCAGCGTCTCCCAACTGAGGTTCAGGCCGTCCCAGCGCGGATAGGGCCGCTCGATCTCGGTCAGGGTGCGCAACGTATGGCCGTTATGGTCGAATCCACCCTGCTCGGTCAGCGCCGCCTTCAGCGCATCCTCGCCCGCATGGCCGAAGGGCGGATGGCCGATATCATGCGCCAGGCACAGCGCCTCGGTCAGATCCTCGTTCAGCCCCAGCGTGCGCGCGATCGTGCGGCCGATCTGCGCGACCTCCAGGCTGTGGGTCAGGCGGACGCGGAAATGGTCGCCGTCGGGCGCCATGAAGACTTGGGTCTTGTGACGCAGCCGCCGGAAGCTGATCGAATGGATGATCCGGTCGCGGTCGCGCTGGAACGCATCGCGCGGCCCGCGCGCCAGGCCCGAGGCCTCGTCATGACGACGCCCCCGGCTATGTTCTGGATAGGAAGCCCAGGGGGCGAAGCGGCTCACTTGGCGTCGAGCCGCGTCACCGCCTGCCCTGCGTCGCTGGTCACGGGGAAGGCCGAAACCCCCTTCTTGGCGAGCTGGTTGACGAAGGCGCGCGCCTCCGCATCGGTCTTGAACGGGCCGGTCAGGACGCGGTGGGTCGCGCGAATCGGGGTCTTGTAGCCCTTGCGCGCGGCGAACAGCTCGGGCGCCTTCGCCCTGGTCGCCGCCCAGGCCTTGGGCAGGTCGTCCTCATTCGCGCCGCCTGCGACCTGGACCCAGATACGCTCGGGGTTCGCCCGCGCGCGCTTCTTTTCCTCGGCCTCTTCCTTGGCGGCGAGTGCCTTTTTCTCGGCCTCGGCCTTTTTGGCGGCGAGAGCCTTCTTCTCGGCGGCGACCTTGGCGGCGGCCGCCTTGCGTTCGGCAGCGGTCGGCGCGCGCGGGGCGGCGTCCGCCACCTCGGCGGCCTTTTCGCGCGCTTCGCGATCGCGCTCGGCCTTGCTGCGCGCCTCGGCGACGACACGCTGCGCGCCGCTGCTCACCGGCGTATTGGCCGCGATGACGGCCGGACGCTCAGGGCCTTCCACGCCGAGTTCGGAGGCGGGGATCGAGAGATTGGCGACGATCCGCGCCAGAACCGAGTCTTCGCGTACCCCGCGCGCCGGGGTCGGCGGCGTGCGGCGGGCCGCGACTCGCGCCGGGCGCGGCGCGGGCGCGGGCTCTTCGGCCTGGCTGGGGATGGGCTGGACCATGGCGGTGGCGACCGGCGCGGGCTTGGCGGGCACGGGGTCCGGTGCGGGGACGGCCTGCACCATCTGGAGCGGCGGTGTCGACGGGATGGCAGTGGGCAGCGGCTGCACCATGGCGGTGGCCGTGGTCGGGCTCGACGTCACCGGGGCGGGCGTCGTTGCGGCGGGCGTCGCGGGCGCCGTGGCCGGTGCGGCGGGCAACGGCTGGATCATCGGCCGCGTGGTGTTCGATGCCATGGCCACCGGTGAACGGGTTTCGGGGGCCGTCGGCAAGGCGCTGGAGAAGCCCGGCTGCGGTTGCGGCTGGGCCTGCGTTTGCGGAGCCGTCTGCGGCGTCGGCTGTGTCTGCGGCTGGGGCAAGGGCTGGACCATCCGCATCGGCGCGGCGGCCGCCACGACGCGGGGCGTGGTCGTCGACGCCATCTGCACCGGTGCGGGCGTGACCGGCGTCGTATTGGCCGCCATCGCCACACCGCGCGGGTTGCGCCCGCCGCGCCGTCGTTCCTCGCGCGTCGGCACCGGAGCGGGCGTCGTCACCGGCGCAGAGGCCAGCGCCACCGGCGCTTCCGGAGTCAGCGGCGGCAGGTTCGGGGCCAGCTTCGCATCGGCCAGCCGCTCGGGCGTCGGGCGGGTCTCACCGAAATGCACGGCAAAGGCGCGGTCGACGGCGGGCAGGCTGGGCAGACGCTGAAAAAAGGGTTGCAGCCCCTGCGCCAGTTGCGGCGGCATCATGGTCGAGGCGATCCGCGTCGCCTCGGGCAGTTCACCCCCCATCGCCAGGATGAAGGCCCGTGCCCGCCATGCCGCGCGGTCGGTCTTGCGCAGCAGCGGATCGAGCTGTTCGAGCGCCTGCTCCCGCTGGCCCGAGATACCGAGCGACAGCGCATAGCGGCGGATGATCTCGTCACCCGCGCCATTGGCCAGCGCCAGCCGGTAATCGCGCTGGGCCCGCGCCTGGTCGCCGATCAGGTCATAGGCCAGGCCGCGATCGCCCGCGAACTTAGCGGCGGGCATCCCCGCCGCCTCGGCCTGGGTAAAATAGCGCAGCGCCTCGCCGGGGCGTTCCGAGCGCACCAGGATCGACGCCATGCCCGCCTTGACCCGGGGATCGCGGGCATCGACCTTCTCCGCGCGCGCCAGCAGCGACGCGGCACCCGACAGGTCGTCGAGATGGATGGACAGCTCCGCCGCCTCGACCAGCGCATCGACGTTGCGGGGGTTCTGCGCGACGCGGCGCATCACGTCCCCCAGCTTGTCGGCATCGGTGGTGCCGGGAAGCGGCTGAACCACTTCCTGTGCGAGAAGGGGCACGGGCGCGGCGGCGAGGGCCAACGCGAGCGCGAGCGAGGCGCGGGGAAAAATTGCGAACGTCATGGGACCATCGCCCATAAAGCGTGTTTCGCGGGCGGCGGCAATGGCTAACCCATCGCTGGCGCGCCCGAGTGCTCCGGAGCGTCGACCAACAGGCGATTGTCACACGCCCCTAGCCCTCACGCCCCCTACGGTCGGCGGCGCGGATCGGCCACGAACGAGGTCTTCGCGCCCTTGGCCAGCACGACATAGGCACGGTTCCATGGCTGGTCGCCCAGCATGGTCCAGGCATGGCCGGTTCCGGTATGGTCCTCCGCGACCAGCACGTCGCCGGGATGCAGGGTGAAGCTTTCGCCCGTGCGGGTCACGAATTTCAACGTGCCTGCCAGGGTCAGCACATATTGCGGCTCGGGATCATTGTGCCAGTCGAAATGCGAATGGGGTGCGGTCGTCTTGAAATGGATCTTTTCGACTGCGCTGGGCACGCCGGGCGTCACGCTGCCCTCCTCGACATGCGAGTTGCCGTCCGCGCCGGTGAACAGGCGGAAGGCATGGATGCGGTCATGGCCGGGAGCGGGATCGGCCGTGGCCACACACGTCATCAGTGCAAGAGCCAGCGCCGAGCTGGCAGCGATGGCGCAGGGTTTCAGGGGCTGGAAGCGCATTGCGTTCTCCTCGTCTCGGTGCCGCCGCGCGGGCGGCCTTTCCGGCGGGACGGATCGCATCGGGAGCCGCCACAGGCGAGTGAAATTCCTGTAAGATGGGGCGAGGCAAGCCGCATCGACGGGGCGGCCCTCCCCCCACCGCCGAGCGCACGAAAAAGGCCCGCGCGATCCTGTCGCACGGGCCTGTCGTTCGTCCGGAATAACCCGCTGCGCGGGTCGGAGATTACTGGTTGTTCTGGCGGTGCAGGAAGCGCGGAATGTCCAGCGACGAGTCCGACCCGCCCTGCGCATTCTCGTCACGCTGTGCACCACGCGCCGCGTTCGACATACGCTCGAACAGCGTGCCACCCAGCTTCACGCGCGGCGCGGGCTGTGCCGGGGCCTCACCGGCTTCGCTGCCGGGGGCCAGCCAGCGGCGGCGGGCCTCGTCGCTGCCCGGCGCGGGCTCGACGGCGGCGGGATGCGATGGCGTTGCGGGAGCGGGAGCCGGAACGATGGTGTCGGCACCCAGCACCAACTCGTCATCCGCCACCGGCGCTGGGGCCGGTGCGGGCGCGGGCTTGGCGACCGGTGCGGCGACGCTCGACGCGACGGGAGCAGCCACCGGGGCCGGTGCGGGAGCAGCCATCGGCTGCTCGACCGGGGCGGCCTGGGCTACGCTGGCCTGCGGCGCAGGGGCGGCGGCGGGCTCGCTCGGGCGATAGCTGGGCGTATCGTCCGACTTGCGGGCCATGCCGCCCATGCTGAAGCCGCTGCGGTTCGCTTCCGAAGGCGACGGCGCGACCTTCAGGTCGGCATCGATGCCGGTCGCGACGACCGACACGCGGATGCGGCCTTCCAGCTCGGGATTAAAGGCCGAGCCCCAGATGATGTTGGCGTCCGGATCGACCAGCTCGCGGATGTGGTTCGCGGCCTCGTCGACCTCCAGCAGGCGCATATCGTCGCCGCCGGTGATCGAAATGATGACGCCCTTGGCGCCCTGCATCGACACACCGTCGAGCAGCGGGTTGGCGATCGCCTTCTGCGCCGCCTCGATGGCGCGATTGTCGCCGGTGGCCTCACCGGTGCCCATCATCGCCTTGCCCATCTCCTGCATCACCGAGCGGACGTCGGCGAAGTCGAGGTTGATGAGGCCCGGCATGACCATCAGGTCGGTGATGCCGCGCACGCCCTGCTGCAGCACCTCGTCCGCCATCGCGAACGCTTCCTTGAAGGTCGTGTTGGCGTTGGCGATCAGGAACAGGTTCTGGTTGGGGATGACGATGAGCGTATCGACGTATTTCTGAAGCTCTTCGATGCCGCCATCGGCCGACTTGGCGCGACGATTGCCCTCAAAGGCGAAGGGCTTGGTCACGACACCGACGGTCAGGATGCCCATGTCGCGCGCCGCCTTGGCGATGACCGGGGCCGCACCGGTGCCGGTGCCGCCGCCCATGCCCGCGGCGATGAAGCACATGTGGCTGCCCTCGAGCAGACGCGACAGGTCGTCGATCGTCTCTTCGGCGGCCGCGCGACCGATCTCGGGACGGCTGCCCGCGCCCAACCCCTGCGTGATCTTCGCACCCAGCTGGATACGCTGCGGCGCGATCGACTGCTTCAGTGCCTGCGCGTCGGTGTTGGCGACGAGGAAATCCACGCCCTGTACCTCGGCGCGCATCATGTTCGCGATCGCGTTGCCGCCGGCACCGCCGACGCCGATCACCGCGATACGCGGCGTCAGTTCGTCGACCTCGGGTGCGATGAATTCGATGCTCATCCCAATTCTACTCCGCCGTTCCCGGTCGGTACGCAAAGACCGGGCCCATGAATTAACCGTTAGTGCACCAGACCTGGGCCAAGTGCCAACCCAAAAGCGTCAGGCATAAGACGCTTTTCTCTAATAATTTGCCTTGGCTGCCTGAATCAGCCGCCGGAACAGCCCCATGCCGCTCGGCCGGTGCACCGTCTGGTTCACCGCCGGGATGCTGCGCAGGTCGATCGGGTCGGTCGCGGCATAGAAAGCCAGGCCCGCCAGCGTCGCGAAAGCGGGGCCGCCATGCGCATCGGGCAGGCCGGTCAGCCCGCGCGGTCGGCCGATCCGGACCGAGCGGCCCAGCGCCTGCTGCGCGTAATCGGCAATGCCCTTCAGCTCCGCGCCGCCGCCGGTCAGCACGACCTGACGCCCGACCGGCCCCTCGAACTTCAGATGCTGGAGCGCCTTGCGAATCTCGCCCATCTGATGCTCCAGACGCTGGCGGATCACGCCGATCAGCTGCGCCTTGGTGATCTGCATCGTATCGCCGCCATCCTCGGCCGAGATGGGCGTCACCTGGATCATGTCGTGATTGTCGCGCGGCGACGCATTGGCCGAGCCGTGGAAGCACTTCATCCGTTCCGCCATCTGGCGGCGCGTGCCGAAGGCCGAGGCCACATCGTCGGTAATGTCCGCCGCGCCCATCGGCAGCGAGCAGAGCCCGACCAGCATTCCGCCCGCGAACAGCGAGACATTGGTGATCCCCGCCCCCATCTCGACCAGCGCGACGCCCAGTTCGCGCTCCTCGTCGGACAGGCAGGCCAGCCCCGTGGCAACGGGGGCGGCGATGATCGACTTCACCTCCAGATGCGCCGAGCGGACGCACAAATCGAGGTTGCGCACCGGCGAGCCATCGGCGGCGACGACATGGATGTGCACGCCCAGCCGGTCGGCATGCAGCCCCAGCGGCTTCTTCACCCCCGTCAGCCCATCGAGCGTGTAGAGCGCGGGCTGCGCATGCAGGACCATGCGCCCCTGCGGATCGATCGAGTTGCGCCCGGCTGCCAGCAGCGCGTCGATATCGCCCTGCTCGACCTGATGACCGCCCAGCTCGAACTCGACCTCGGCCACGTCGGACACCAGGCCGCCGGCCGAAAAGCCGACCCAGACATTCTCGATGTTCAGCCCCGCGATCCGCTCGGCCTGCTCGACCGCCTCGCGCACCGCCGCCTCGGTCGCGCCCATATCGGCGATATAGCCGCGCTTGACGCCCCGGCTTTCGCGCTGGCCCGTTCCCAAGACGATCAGCTCGCCGCCATCGCCCTTGCGCGCGATCAGCGCGGAGACCTTGGACGACCCGATGTCCAGCGCGGTAATCAACCCTTCGGGCGCAATCTTTGCCATGACCTTGCTACCCCTGTACTGCCCCCGGAGCCGCCGCCCCTTCGGACGCCGCCCCGTCCGCGTCATTACTACCCGCGTCATTCCCGGACGCGGGATCGCTGCCCACATCCCCGGCCTTGGCCGGATCGGCAAGCGCGTGATTCTGATTCAAACCGGGCTTTCGCGCAACCAGCTTTGCGGGGTCGCGCATGTCGAAGCGCAGCCAGCCGCGCCCGAGCAGCGGCCGTGAGCCGTCCATCGCGGCGAACTTCATCAGCGCGGCCCCCGCCCCGTCCTCAGGCAGCGCCAGCGTCTCGCCGCTGTCGAAAGTGATGTCCCAGCGGCGATTGCCGATCCAGGTCGCGGCCTTCACGCGCGGTTTCAGCGCGGGCGCAGCCGACAGCAACGCCTGATAGGCGGGCTCCTGCAGATTGGCGCCCGGCCCGATGATCAGCGGCAGGTCGGGCATCGCCTCGGCCCGTACCGGCTCCAGCAGCACGCCGCCCGCGTCGATCAGGGTCAGCTGGCCGTTATCCTGCCACACTGCCGCCGGGGTGCGTTCCTCGATATCGACGAGTAGCGTGTCGGGCAGACGCCGCGAGACATGCGCGTCCTTGATCCAGCCATAGCGGAGCAGCTTGGCACGCACGTCTTCCAGATTGACCAGCGGCATCGCCCGGCTCTGCTGGTCGAGCGCGACGGCATAGACGGTCATCCGGTCCATGCGCTTCAGGCCCGTCACCTCGATCTGCTGGACACGAAATCCGGCATGGCCCGCCTGTTCGGCGATCGCGGTGCCGATCATGCCGGGCACGCCGACATAGGTCGCGACCGCCAGCACCGCTGCGCCCGCACCGCCTAGGATCGTCCAGGTGACGGCCTTCTTGATCGTCTCCTCGCTGACCGGCACCTTGGCCAGCAGGCGCTGCGCCAGCGTGACGCGCTTGACCGGCTGGCGGCGACGCGGCGCCGGACGGCGCGGCGGGGGGCCGCGCTTGATCGTGCGACTCATCCCGCGCGGTCCCGCTCGGTCGGATTGGCCCGGTACCAGGCCAGCGCCTCGTCGACGATCGCCTGGACCAGCGTGCCGTAATCCATGCCGACATGGCGGCCCTGTTCGGGCACCAGGCTGAGCGGGGTCATGCCCGGCTGGGTGTTGACCTCCAGCAGGAACAGCCCGTCGACGCCGCGCTCGTCATCCCAGCGGAAGTCGGAGCGCGAGGCACCGCGACAGCCCAGGATGCGATGCGCCTCCAGCGCCAGCGACTTGCACGCCTCGGCGATCTCGTCGGGAATCTGCGCGGGGCAGACATGCTCGGTCAAGCCATCGGTGTATTTCGCGTCGAAGTCGTACCAGCCATTCTTGGGCTTCAGTTCGGTCACGCCCAGCGCGCGGTTGCCCAGCACGGCGGTCGTCAGCTCGCGGCCCCGGATATAGGGCTCGGCCAGCAATTCCTCGAACTCGGCCCAGGGACCGGCGGCATCGCGTGCGATGGGCTGGCCATGGTTGCTGGTGTCGGTGACGATCGCGACGCCGACCGAGGAACCCTCGTTCACGGGCTTGAGCACATAGGGGCGCGGCAGCGGATCGGCGGCGAACAGATCCTCCGACTTCACGATGCGGCCGCCGGGCATGGGGATGCCATGGGGAACCAGTGCCTGCTTGGTCAGCACCTTGTCGATCGCGATGACCGAGGTGGCGAGGCCCGAATGGGTGTACGGAATACCCATCAGGTCGAGCATACCCTGCACCGTGCCGTCCTCGCCGGGCGAACCGTGCAGCGCGTTGAAGACGATATCGGGCTTGGCCTCGACCAGCCTGGCCGCGAGGTCGCGGTCCATGTCGATCCGGGTGACGCGGTGGCCGTTCCGCTCCAGCGCATCGGCGACGCCCGCGCCGGACATCAGCGACACAGGCCGCTCCGCCGACCAGCCGCCCATCAGAACCGCGATATGCAGATTGTCGGTCACTTCGCGATTCCCACTCTTTGTATTTCCCATTCGAGGCAAACGCCCGACTGCGCCTTGACCCGGGCGCGCACATCCTCGCCCAGCGCCTCGATCTCCGCCGCCGTGGCGTTGCCGAGGTTGAGCAGGAAATTGCAATGTTTTTCCGACACCTGCGCATCGCCCAGCGTCAGCCCGCGACAACCCGCCGCATCGACCAGCGCCCAGGCCTTGTGCCCGTCCGGATTCTTGAAGGTCGAGCCGCCGGTCTTGGACCGCAGCGGTTGCGACGCCTCACGCGCGGCGGCGATGCGGTCCATCTCCGCCTGGATGTCGGCAGGTTCGGCGGCATGGCCCCGAAAGGTCGCCTCGACCACCACCGTGCCGTCGGTCAGGTTGGAGTGGCGATAGGTATATTCCAGATTGGCGACATCCAGCGTCTCGACCGTGCCGTCACGACGCACAACCGTGGCGGAGACCAGAACGTCCGCCACCTCGCGGCCATAGGCGCCGCCGTTCATCCGCACGAAGCCGCCGACCGTGCCGGGGATCGAACGCAGAAACTCCAGTCCGCCGATCCCGGCATCGCGCGCGTTGGACGAGACGAGAATGCCCGACGTACCGCCACCACAGGTGATGAGATGCCCCTCCCCTGCCCGCGCATAGCTGAACGGCTTGCCGAGCCGGACCACGACGCCCGGCACGCCGCCGTCGCGCACGATCAGATTGGAGCCGAGGCCCAGGGCCATGACGGGCGTCTCGCCCCCCAGCGCCCGCAGGAACGCCGACAGGTCATCGGTGTCCTTGGGCTCCAGTAGATATTCAGCCGCTCCGCCCGCCTTGAACCACACGAGCGGCGCCAGCGGCGCGGCGTGCGTCAATCGGCCGGCGGTGTCGGGCAGGTTCATCGGCGCGCCTCGACGGCGCTTGCCAGACCCGCCGCCCATTTGGTGATGTCGCCCGCGCCCAGGCAAACGATCATGTCGTCCGCACGGATCGAGCCCGCCAGTTCCTCGGCCAGCGCATCGGCGTCGGCGACCGTCGCAGTCGAGCGATGCCCGCGCCGCTTCAACCCCTCGACCAGCGCCTGCGCGTCGACGCCCTCGATCGGCGGCTCTCCCGCCGCGAAGACCGGCGTCACCAGCACGCGGTCGGCGTCGTTGAAGGCGGTCTGGAACTCTTCCATCAGATTGCCGAGCCGGGTGAAGCGGTGCGGCTGCACCACCGCGATCACACGACCGCGCGCGCCTTCGCGGGCGGCGGCCAGTACGGCGCGAATCTCGACCGGGTGATGGCCGTAATCGTCGATCACGGTCGCCGTGCCGCCATCGACCGCGATCTCGCCGACCTTGGTGAAGCGGCGCTTGACCCCGCCGAACTGGCTGAAGCCCTGTTGGATGGTCGCATCCTCGATGCCCAGTTCCAGCGCCACGCCGATCGCAGCCAGCGCGTTCTGGACATTGTGACGGCCGGGCATGGGCAACTCGATGCCCTCGATCGAACGGCTGGAGCCGTCGCGGTTGCGGATGATCGCCTCGAACCGGTTGCCGCCGGGGATCGGCGTGACGTTGACGCCGCGCACGTCCGCCTGCGCCGAAAAACCATAGGTCACGACGCGCCGGTCGCGCACGCGCGGCAGGATGTTCTGCACCTCCGGGTGGTCGAGGCAAAGCAACGCCGCACCATAGAAGGGCACATTCTCGACGAACTCGACGAATGCGTCCTTTACCCGGTCGAACGAGCCATAATGGTCGAGATGCTCGGGATCGATATTGGTCACGACCGCGATGGTGCCGTCGAGGCGCAAGAAGCTGCCGTCGCTCTCGTCCGCCTCGACGACCATCCAGTCGCTGGCGCCCAAGCGCGCGTTCGAACCATAGCTGTTGATGATGCCGCCATTGATGACGGTCGGGTCCACCCCGCCCGCATCCAGCAGCGCCGCGACCATCGAGGTGGTCGTGGTCTTGCCATGCGTGCCCGCCACCGCGACGGTCGACTTCAGCCGCATCAGCTCGGCCAGCATCTCGGCACGGCGCACCACGGGGATGCGGCGCTCCAGCGCGGCTTCGACTTCGGGGTTCGATCGGGTGATCGCGGTCGAGGTGACGACCACCGCCGCATCGCCCAGATTGTCGGCGGCATGGCCGATCGCGACCGGAATGCCCTTGTCGCGCAGGCCCTGCACCACATAGCCCTCGGCCACGTCGGAGCCCTGCACCCGGTAGCCGAGATTCTTCATCACCTCGGCAATGCCCGACATGCCGATACCGCCGATGCCGACGAAATGGATCGTGCCGATATCCGTGGCGACGCCCTTCATGCGCCTGCTCCCGCCAAATTCCGTGTCCTTTGCGATTTGCCCACCGGCAAGACCATGCGCGGCGCGTCGAGGCTCTCGACCAGATCGGCGAGGTCGCTCGCCGCCTCGGGCCGTCCACAGGCGCGGGCACGGCCCGCCGCATTCTCCAGCGCCGCCGGGTCGAGGCCCAGCTTCTGCATCTGCTTGGCGAGTTCCACGGGCGTGAAGTCACCCTGCGCGATGGTCCGCGCCCCGCCCGCCTTCGTCATCTCGCGCGCGTTCACCGTCTGGTGGTCGTCGGTCGCCGAGGGCAGCGGCACCAGGATCGCCGGGCGGCCCGCGACCGTCAACTCGGCCAGCGTCGAGGCGCCCGCCCGCGCGATCACCAGATGCGCCCAAGCGAGCTGTTCGGGCAGGTCGGGCAGATAGGTGGCGAGTTCGGCCGGAATCTCATGCTCGGCATATTTGGCGCGCACCGCGTCGATATCCTCGATCCGCGCCTGATGCGTCACCTGCAAGCGCCGCCGGAAGGTGACGGGCAGCATGGCGAGGCCATCGGGCACGACCTGGCTGAGGATGCTCGCCCCCTGGCTGCCGCCGGTGACGAGGACGCGGAAGATGCCGTCCTCCTCCAGCAGCGGATAGGGCCGCGCGCGAAGCGCCAGCACCTGGTCGCGCACCGGATTGCCGACCAGCCGGGTCTTGTCCCCATGCTTGGCGCTCAACCGCTGCGTATCCTCATAGGACAAGGCGATCGCATCGACCTTGCCCGCGACCAGCCGGTTGACCCGGCCCAGCACGGCGTTCTGCTCGTGGATGGCGGTCGGGATGCCTTCCGCAAACGCCGCCAGCAAGGCGGGCATCGCCGGATAGCCGCCGAAACCGATCACCGCCGCCGGGCGGAAGGTCTTGTAGAGTTCGCGCGCCATGGCCCGCCCGCGCCACATCTCGCGCAGCGCCTTGGCCCAGCCGACCGGCCCGCCCGAAAAGCGCCCGGCGGGCAGCACGTGCGTCTGGATATCCTCGAACAGCCCCGGGAAGCGCACGCCGCGCGCGTCGGACACCAGGGCGACGCGGTGGCCGCGCCGGGTCAGCTCGGCCGCCAGCGCGGCGGCGGGAACCATATGGCCGCCGGTACCCCCGGCGGCGAGGACGAAGTGACGGCTCATTGCCCGCTCCACCTGACTACATAGGGGCTGCGCGTCAGGAACGGATTGCGCCGGGTGAATGCCAGCAACAACCCCATCCCGATCGACAGCGCGATCATCGACGAGCCGCCATAGCTGATGAACGGCAGGGTCATCCCCTTGGACGGGGCCAGCCCCGTATTCACCGCCATCGAGATCAGCGCCTGCGCGCCGAACTGCACCGCCAGCCCGGAGGCGGCGTAGAGCTTGAACTCGTCCTGTTCGTCAAGCAGCTTCACGAACACGCGCACCACGATCGCCAGGAAGACCAGCGCGATGATCGAGCAGGCGATCAGCCCGAACTCCTCGCCGATCACCGAGAAGATATAATCGGTATGCGCCTCTGGCAGCCCGAACTTGGCGGTGCCCCCGCCCGGCCCGGTCCCGGTCCAGCCCCCCGCGGTCAGGGTGTTATGGGCGGCATTGACCTGGAAGTGGTCGGCCGCGCCCTCGCCGTCGACATCGGGGAAGAGGAATGCGTTGATGCGGTTCCGCGCCACGCTGTAGAACATATAGGCCGCCGTCAGCCCGACCGGCACCATGGCGGCAAGCCCCAGCATGATCCGCATCGGGGTGCCGGAGATCATCAGCAACGCCGCCCAGATCACGCAGAAGACGATGGTCTGGCCGAAGTCCGGCTGCATCATCAACAGCCCCGCGACCAGCCCGGTCAGCCCCATGGTGATCAGCGTGGCGGGCAGATCGCGCTCCCTGGCCTTGAGCGACAGGAGCCAGGCGGTCGTCACCACGAACATGGGCTTCAGGAATTCGGACGGCTGGAACTGCGCAAAGCCGAAGCCGATCCAGCGCCGCGCACCGTTGATCTCCACCCCGATAAAGGGCGTGACCGCCAGGATCGCGATCAGCACCCCCGTCCCCAACACCGCCATGCGCCGCGCGGTGACGACGGGCAGCATCGAGACGACGAACAACACGGGCAGTGAGACGCCGACCCACATCACTTGCCGCCAGAAATAATAGAGCGGCGTGAATTTCCGATGCTCGCCCGAATAGCGCATCGCGGTCGCCGGACTTGCGGCGGCGACGGCGATCAGGCCGATCGCGATCAGGAACAAAGTGAGCAGCAGCAGCACCCGGTCGATATCCCAGAACCAGGTGCCGAGCGGCGAACGGTCGCCACGCCCGCCCCGGCCCTTCATCGATCCGATCAGGCCGGGGCGCGGGGTCTTGGATGCGCGATCACTCATGCCAGCGCCTCCACCGCGGCGCGGAATGCGTCGCCGCGTGCTTCGTAATCGCGGAACTGGTCGAAGCTGGCACAGGCCGGGGACAACAGCACCGTGTCGCCGGGCTGTGCTGCGGCGGCGGCACGGGCGACCGCCGCCTCCAGCGTTCCGGACTGGTCGACCACGGGGACCTTGTCCTTCAGCAGGTCGAAGAAGAGCGGCGCCGCCTCACCGATCGTGTAGGCCGCGACGACATGGGTAAGATGCGCGGCACAGGCGTCGAGATCGTCGCCCTTGCGCTTGCCCCCGACGATCCAGTGGACGCGGGGGAAGGCCGCCAGTGCGGGGGCGGTCGACTCCGGGTTGGTCGCCTTGGAGTCGTTGACGAAGGCCACGCCGTTCCGGGTCGCGACATGCTGCATCCGGTGCGGCAGGCTGGCATAGCTGGCGAGGCCCGCCTCGATAGCGTCCTCAGCTATACCCAGCGCTCGCACCACGGCGATGGCGGCCTGGGCGTTCTGCGCATTGTGAGGGCCTTGCAGCGCGGGCCAGCGGCTCTGGTCGATCCCGCTGGCGGCGATGGTGACGAGATCGTCGGTCCGCCCGGCGAGCCCTTGCGCGATATGGGCCGAGGCCTCATCGCCCGTGCCGACGACCGCGACATGCCCTGCGGACTGCATCGCAAACAGCCGTGCCTTGGACGCAGCATAGCCCGCAAAGCCGTCATAACGGTCGAGATGATCGGGCGTGATGTTCAGCAGCACCGCGACGTCGCAATCCAGGCTCTGCGTCAGGTCGATCTGATAGCTGGACAGCTCCAGCACATAGACCCCGCCCTCGGGGAGAGGCGCCTGCCCCAGAATCGGCAGGCCGATATTGCCGCCCATCAGGGTCGGCACCCCCGCCGTCTTCAGGATGTGGTGGACCAGCGCGGTGGTGGTCGACTTGCCGTTGGTGCCGGTGATGCCGACGACCTTATGCGGCGGCAGATTGCGCCGCGCCTGCGCGAATAGCTCGATGTCGCCGATGACCGGCACCCCCGCCGCTCGCGCGGCGGCCGCCAGCGGGTGCGTGTTGAGCGGCACACCAGGCGATACGACCAGCGCGTCGAAGCCCGACAGATCGTCGAGCGGCGCGATGCTCAGCCGGTCATGCGCGGCAAAGGCCTCACGCTTGGCGGGATCGCTGTCCCATGCCACCACGCTCGCCCCGCCCGCCAGCAACGCCGAAACGGTCGCGGCGCCGGAGCGTGCGAGCCCCAGCACCGCGTAACGTTTTCCCGCCCAGTCGCGCGAAACGATCATCGCAGCTTCAACGTCGACAGGCCCGCCAGCGCCAGCACGAAGGCAATGATCCAGAAGCGGATCACGACCGTCGGCTCCGACCAGCCGAGCTGTTCGAAATGATGGTGGATCGGCGCCATGCGGAACACCCGCTTGCCGGTCCGCTTGTAGAAAAAGACCTGGATGATGACCGACATCGCCTCGACCACGAACAGGCCGCCGATGATGCCCAGCACGATCTCGTGATGCGCGACGACCGCGATGGTGCCGAGCGCGCCGCCCAGCGCCAGGCTGCCGGTGTCGCCCATGAACACCGCCGCCGGAGGCGCGTTGAACCACAGGAACGCCAGCCCTGCGCCGACCACCGCGCCGCAGAAGATGGCCAGCTCGCCCGCGCCGGGCACATGCGGAATGCCCAGATAATCGGCGAACTTCACGTTGCCCGCCAGATACACGATGACCATGAAGGCGACGCTGGCGATGATGACCGGCATGGTCGCCAGGCCGTCCAGCCCGTCGGTCAGGTTCACCGCATTGCCGAACGCGACGATCGTGAAGGCAGCGAACAGCGGATAGAAATAGCCCAGGTCGATATACATGCGCGAGGTGAAGGGCAGGTACAGATGCGGCCCGTTCTGCCCCATGATGATCCACGCCGCGACGCCCGCGATCGCGAACTCCAGCAGCAGCCGGGTCCTGCCCGATACGCCCGCCGTCGAGGCCTTCCGCACCTTGTCGTAATCGTCGAGGAACCCGATCGCGCCGAAACCCAGCGTCACGAACAGGCACGCCCAGACGAACGGGTTGAACACGTTCATCCAGATCAGGATGGACAGCGTCATGCTGGTCAGGATCATCAGCCCGCCCATGGTCGGCGTGCCGCGCTTGGCGAGGTGGGTCTGCGGCCCGTCGGCGCGGATCGGCTGCCCCTTGCCCTGGCGGACGCGCAGCCAGCCGATGAAGCGCGGCCCGATGATCAGGCCGATGAACAGCGCGGTCGCCACCGTCGCGCCGGTTCGGAACGACTGGTAACGGATGAGGTTGAGAAGCCCCGGAAAACCGAGATGCTCCGCGATCCAGTACAGCATCTAACTCACGCCCCGCCCGTTGGGGTATCGCCGCGCAGGGCCACCACGACACGTGACAGCCCAACCCCGTTCGACCCCTTGATCAGCACCACGTCATCCGGTGCGATGATAGCGGCCAGCGCCTCGCGCGCGGCCTTCGCATCCGGCACATGGACGAAATCGACCCGCCCCTCAAGCGCGGCGGCCAGCGGCGCCATCGATTCGCCGACCAGCAGCGCCCGTTCGACGCGCGCCGCGACGATCGGCTCGGCCAGCCCGGCGTGATAATCGGCCGAGTCCTCGCCCAGTTCGCGCATCTCGCCCAGCACCGCGACATGCCGCCCCGGCTCCTCGGCCAGCACGGCCAGCGTCGCGCGCATCGAGGCGGGATTGGCGTTATAGCTCTCGTCGATGACCAGCGCGCCATTGGCCGCGCGGAACCGCGCACCACGCCCAGCCAACCCGCCCAGTTCCGCCAACGCGAGGCCCGCCAACCCCAGATCGCCGCCTGCCGCATCGACGGCGGCAAGGACTGCCAGTGCATTGGACACCCAATGCCGCCCCGGCTGGGACAAAGTGAAGTTCAGCTCCTTGTCGCCCAGCTTGGCGGTCACGAAGCTGCCCCCGGTTGCGCCGCGCATCGCCTCGACCGCGCGGACATCGGCGGCGGGGTCGAAGCCGAAGGTCACGATCCGGTCGGCATGGGGCTTGGCGGCGGCGATCAGCCGGTCGCGGTGCGGGCTGTCATAGGGGATGATCGCCGTGCCGCCGGGTCGGAGGCCTTGGAAAATCTCGCCCTTGGCGTCGGCGATGGCGGATTCGTCGGGGAAGAATTCGGTATGGGCGGGCGCGATGGCGGTGACGATCGCGATATGCGGGCGCACCATCGCGGTCAGCGCGGACAGTTCGCCCGCATGGTTCATCCCCATCTCGAACACGCCCGCGCGAACGCCGCGCGGCATCCGCGCAAGGCTCAGCGGCACGCCGGTATGGTTGTTGTAGCTCTTGACCGAGCGGTGCACCGCGCCGCGCCAGCCCCGTTCGAGCGCGGCGTAGAGCGCCTCCTTGGCGCTGGTCTTGCCGACCGAACCGGTGACGCCAATGATCGTCGCCTGCGTGCGGGCACGGGACGCCCGGCCCAGATCCTCCAGTGCGCGGAAGCTGTCGGCGACCCGGACATGCGGATGGTCGGTCGGGTTGCTGACCAGAGCCCCCGCCGCACCTTGCGCGAACGCCTGATCGAGGAAGCGATGACCATCGGTCGCCTCGCCCGACATGGCGACGAACAGGTCGCCGGGGCCGACCTCACGGCTGTCGAAGGCAACGCCCGAAACGGCGAAGTCGGCGGAGGCCGTGCCGCCGGTCGCCGCCGCGATCTCCTGCGCGGTCCACAAGGTCATTTGCGTTCCTCGGCCGTCTTCGCCCCATAATGCAGCGACAGCTTGGGCCGCACCCGTGCGGGCGCGTCCGGCTGTGCGGCATCGGCCTTGTCCGACGGGGGCGTCTTGGTCGGAGCCTGCGCCGTCATGCCGCACACTCCCGCGCGACGGTGACATCGTCGAAGGGCAGGACGAGATCGCCGACGATCTGGCCCTGCTCATGCCCCTTGCCCGCGATCAGCACGATATCCTGCTCGCCCGCCTCGGCGATGGCGGCGCCAATGGCTTCGCGGCGGTCGCCGATCTCGATCGCACCGGTTGCGCCGCGCATCACCTGAGCGCGGATCGCGGCGGGGTCTTCAGTGCGGGGATTGTCGTCGGTCACGATCACACGGTCGGCATGAATCGAGGCGACCTGCCCCATCACCTCGCGCTTGCCCGGATCGCGGTCGCCGCCCGCGCCGATCACGACGATCAGCCGCCCGCCCGCATGGGGCTTCAGCGCGGCGATCGCCGCCTCGATCGCGTCAGGGGTATGGGCATAGTCGACATAGACCGGCGCCCCGCTCCGCGCGATGGCGGCACGCTCCAGCCGCCCGCGTACCGGCTGCAACCGGGCGAGGTTCGCGATGGTCGTCGTCAGATCGCCGCCGGTCGCCAGCACCAGCCCCGCCGCGACCAGCGCGTTGGCGGCCTGATAGGCGCCGATCAGCGGCAGTTGCACCTTGTGCGCCTGCCCATGCTCGTCCTCGATCACCAGCCCCTGGCCCAGCAGGGTCGGATGCCGCTCGACCAGTTTCAGCGTCGATCCACGCGTACCGACCGTGACCAGCTTGTTGCCGCGGGCGCGGGCCAGATCGATCACCCGCCCGCTCTCGACATCGTCGGCCCACACGGCCGCCGTACCGTCGAGCGACAGGACTTCGGAAAAAAGCCGCATCTTCGCCGCGAGATAGGCGCCCATGTCGCCATGATAGTCGAGGTGATCGCGCGACAGGTTGGTGAAGGCCGCCGCCGATACCTTCAGCCCCTCGGTCCGATACTGGGTCAGGCCATGGCTCGACGCCTCGAACGCCAAATGGGTCACGCCCTCGCGTGCGAGCCCGGCGACGTTGGACAGGAAGGTCACGACGTCCGGCGTGGTCAGCCCGGTATAGGTCCGCTCGTCGGCGGTGGTGACGCCCAGCGTCCCGATCGAGGCGGCGTGATGCCCCGCCATGCGCCAGAGCTGACGCGTCATCTCGACCGTCGAGGTCTTGCCGTTGGTGCCGGTCACCGCCACCGCCGTCGCGGGAAACGGCGCGAAGAACGCCGCCGCCAGCCGCGCAAAGGCCGCGCGCGGCTCGTCGGAGGCGATATGGACCGCCCCCTCGACCGTCACGCCAGGCCGCGCGACGACCGCCACTGCACCGCTGCGCACCGCGTCGGCGATGAAGTCCTCGCCATTCACCCGCGCGCCCTGGAACGCGCCGAAGATGGTGCCGGGCGCAACCTTGCGGTGATCGATCGCGAAACCGGAGACGAGGACGTCGCCGCCCTCGCCCTGAATATCGCCCTGAATGTCTGTGGTCAGTTGGTTCAGCTTCATGCCGCGCCCCTCATCGTCCATCCACCGGCGGCGATTTCGGGTCCTGCCACAGGGTCGGCAGGATGTCCGACTCGTCGATATCCTTGGTGGCATCGGGCACCACGCCCAGCATCGCGCCGACCCGCGTGATCGTCCGCCCGACGACCGGCGCGGCGTTCCAGGCTGCGGTCTTCCACCCTCCGGTCTCCTTCGTCCCCTTTGGCGAGTCGAGCATCGCCAGCACCACATAGCGCGGCGCATCCATCGGGAAGGCCGCCGCGAAGGTAGCGACGTTGCGCGACCGATCATAGCCGCCCGCGACCGCCGCCTCGGCGGTGCCGGTCTTGCCGCCGACGCGGTAGCCGGGTGCATCGCCCTTGCGCCCCGTGCCGCGCATCACGATCAGGCGCAGCATCTGGCGCATCTTGTAGCTGGTCGTCTCGCTGATGACCCGCCGACCCGCTGCGGCATGGCCCGGCGCGACCTTCATCAGCGTGGCGGGCCGCCAGATGCCGCCATTGACCAACGCCGCATAGGCCGAGGCCAGATGCAGCGGCGTCACCGCGATGCCGTGACCATAAGCGGTCGTCATCGTCGTCGTGCGTGCCCAATAGGTGGGCAGCAGCGGACGTCCCTTTTCGCGAAGCTCGATATCGGGCTTGGTATCGAAGCCCAGCTTCTTGAACATGGTCTGCATCCGCTGCGGCCCGATCTCGTCGGCGATGCGCGCGGTGGCGATGTTGGACGAATAGATCAGCGTCTCGGCCATGTTCAGCCAGCGCTTCGGATCGCCCGCTTCGTCATGGATGGTATAGCCGCCGACCTTGAGCGGATGGGTCGCGTCGAAGCGCCGCTGCATCGAGGTGACGACGCCATTCTCCATCGCGGTCGCCATGGTGATCGGCTTGAAGGTCGAACCCAGCTCGAACACGCTCTGCGTCGTGATGTTGCGCAGCTCCTCGGTGCCCGCCATGCCGACCCGGTTGGGGTTGAAGGTGGGCAGCGAGACCATGGCGATCACTTCGCCGGTATGCACGTCCAGGATGATGCCGCCGCCGCCCCGCGCGGAGAAGGTGTTCATCGCGCGGCCGAGTTCGCTTTCCAGCGCGGCCTGGGCGCGGGTGTCGATCGACAGGGCGACGGGCTTGCCCGTCTGCGCCGGGTTGAGCAACCGCTCGTCGAGCACGCGCTCCATGCCGCTCATCCCGTGCCCGTCGGTCGACAGGAAGCCCAGTGCATGGGCAGCGAGCGAGGATTGCGGATACAGACGCTGCGTCTCGCGGTCGAAAACCAGGCCGGGTTCGCCGATGGCATTGACCTGCTCGACCAGCGTGGGGCTGGCGCGACGTTGCAGATAGACGAAATTCGCCTTGCGGGTCAGCTGGCCATAGAACCAGGCCTGATCGCCGCGATCGGGCATCAGCGCGGCGAGCCGCGCGGCGATCTCCATCGGATCGCCGATCAGCTTCTTCGGGTGGACCGCGATCGTCCAGCTGTCGATCGTGCGGGCCAGCGGCGCGCCGTTGCGGTCGACGATATCGCCGCGCGCCGCCAGCGTCGCGGTCCGTGCCGCCGCATCGGCGGGTCCGGCGAACACCGCCAGCAACATCAGCCGCCCGATCACGACGACCACCGCCGCGCCGAACAGCATCATCAGCATCATCAGACGCATATGCGTCGTCGCGACCAGCGCGTGGCGCTGGCCGGCGGTACGCTGCGTTCCGGCGGGACGCGCGACCAGAACGCTCAACGCCGCCGCCGCGCTTCGGTCTTGGCGCCCTTCAGAATGTCACCCAGCGTCGTGTCGGACAGCAGCTGGCGGTCGAGCATCGCCACGGCTTCCGGCCGGACCTTCGCGACGGCGGCGGCGGTGCGAACGGTCGCGATCGGGGCGGGCTTGGCCTTTTTCGTCGTCACGACATGCTCGGACACGGCCTGGACGATCTGGGGCTTGGGCAGATCGACCTTGGCGAGGCGGACGACGGGGGCGGGCGCGTTGGGCTTGGCCGGGGCGGCAGGCGCGGCGGCGGCGGCCACGGCTTCCGGCTGGACGACGACAGGCGCGGGCTGCGAGGGGACGAGCAGCGCGGCGGTCTGAATCGCGCCCTCGGCCGGACCACGGGTCACGTCGAGCGAGGCCAGCTGCGCCTCGTCACCGACGAACTGGCCCGCGACCGGCGCGGTCAGTGCCAGCGTATCGCCATTCCACTTTTCCAGCTGGACCAGATTGGCGCGGGTGTCGAACTCGGTCTCCAGCGCGCGGATGTCGCGCTGCGCAGCGGCGATGCGGCCGTTGACGTCGTCGAGCTTCTTGCGCTCCGCCGCCACCTGCAAGGAGACGAGGTAGAATCCCAGGACGACTGCGACGCAGCTCCCGAACCACCCTATCCCCTTCAACCGATACGCCGCCGTCATACGCCAAACTCCTGACTCAACTCGCCCCCCGGCGCCCTGCCCTTATCCGCCGACCATGCCGGGGATGCCGTACGCGTCGCAAAACGCAGCGTCGCCGAGCGCGCGCGTGGATTGCGAGCCAGTTCCGCCTCGCCCGCGCGCACCGCCTTGCCGACCTGGGCAAAGCTGGGTGCCCGCGCCGCCGCCTGTTCGGGCAGATGGCGCGACCCGCCCGGCATCTGCCCGGCGCGCTCGCGGAAGAAGCGCTTGACCATGCGATCTTCCAGACTGTGGAAGGTGACCACCACCAGGCGGCCACCCGGCTTCAACGCGCGTTCGGCCGCCGCCAGCCCCTCGGCCAGCTCGTCCAGTTCGCGGTTCACATGGATGCGGATCGCCTGGAAGGTCCGCGTCGCCGGGTCCTTCTTGTCATGCGGGCGATAGCCCAGCGCCCGGCGGACCACGGCGGCGAGCTCGCCGGTGCGGGTCAGCGGACGCGCGGCGACGATCGCCTGGGCGACGCGGCGCGAACGCGGCTCCTCGCCATAATGATAGAGGACATCGGCGATGGCCGCTTCGTCGGCGGTGTTGAGGAAATTGGCCGCCGATTCGCCCGCCTGCGCCATGCGCATGTCGAGCGGGCCGTCACCCTGGAACGAAAATCCGCGCTCTGCCTGGTCGAGTTGCATCGAGGATACCCCGATATCCAGCACCACGCCATCAACGCGGGCAGACAGCTCTTGATCCAGATTGGAAAATTCCCGGTGGATCAGGGTCAGCCCCGGCTCGGCGGCGACCAGCGCCTGGCCATTGGCGATGGCATCGGGATCGCGGTCGAAGGCGACGACCTTCGCCCCCCGGCCCAGCATCGCGCGGGTATAGCCGCCCGCGCCGAACGTGCCGTCGACATGCGTCTCGCCGGGGGCGATGGCGAGCGCGTCGAGGACCTCGTCGAGCAGGACGGGGATGTGCGGGGCGTCGGCCGCGCTCACAGCGCGATCCCCTTTTCCTGGCAGTGGAAACGGGCGGCCGAGATCATCTTGGGCGGCAGGCCCGGCGTCTCGACCAGGGTCTTGGGATCCCAGATTTCGATATAGTCGAACGTGCCCCAGAAAAAGGCATGGCCGGTGATCCCGGCATGAAAGCGCGGGAAGCCCGGCATGATGAAACGGCCCGACCCGTCAAAGGGCACGGCCTCGCCATTCGCCAGGTCGCGCTTGATGTTATAGTCGATACGGCCGTCGGGCCCGCGCGACATCTCTGTCCGCGCGTCCAGCTCCCTCTTCAGCACGGCAACATAACCCGGGTCATACGCGATCAGGCAGCGCTCTGTTTCATGGACAGCGATGATGATGGTCCCGCCATCTTTTCCGTCGGGGCGCGGCGCATTCTGAGCCAGGGTGGACCGGAGGGCATTGGGGATGGCGACGCGGCCCTTGTCATCGACAAGGCCAATGCCACTACCCTGATACAAACCCCTTTCGGACACGCCAACCTCGCACATGGCGCGCACGGCCTCGCTGCTTCGAAACGCGACCATCTCCGCATTCCGACCATTTCTGGATCACAGTGAGCCTGCCCCTCTGTTGCTTTTCGGTTTACCTATAGCGGAACCGGGAGGCAACGGGATTTTTGGGGAGAAACGGGGAAATCGGGTCTGAAACCGGGGTTATGCGACCAACGGCTGGTCATTTGGCGGGAAGGCCTCCATGACCCCTGTTCGCAAAAATGCCGGATTTCCGCCGATCGGGTGCGTTTTCCCCGGTTTTCCCCGATCCCGGTGACGCACGAAACCGATCACGGTAGACTTAACTTTTATTAAGCAAAAAGCCCGATACGGTCGTGAACCCTGCACGGCCTCGATGATCGTCAGTCGGACAAAATCACGCCCGTCAAGGCGGGGCGCAACCGGCGATCAGCGCGCGGGGTCGGCGGAAGCCTGGGTATTCGCGGGCGCAGGCGCGACGCCCAGTTCGGCCAGCGGCTCGCTGGACGACGGGGTGGCGGTGTTCGCCATCGCCATGTCGGCGACCATGTTCGACTGCGCCGCACCGGCGATGGCCGCAGGCGGCTCGTCACGGTTCAGCGAGCCCAGGATCGTGCTGGCGATCGCGATCAGCAGGATGACGGCGGCCAGGCCGATCATGCCGACTTTCACGCGCTGCATGATATGATGATGGTCGGGTGACTTCATGGAACTCGGTGACACTATCTCGCGCGCCGCCTCATGTCGACCTCTGGCGCACGCCGTCGGGTCACAAAGGGGCGGCGACTATAGCCCCTTCTCGGCCCGCCACGCCGGATTGTGCAGCGTGGAGAGGTAGCGAAACCCGGTATCGCACAAAATGGTTGCGATCCGCTTATCGGGGCCCAAGGCCCTGGCCAGCGCCACCGCGCCGGCGACATTGATCCCCGACGACAGGCCCAGGCACAGCCCCTCCTCGCTCAACAGCCGCTGTACCCAATACCAGCCTTCCGTATCGGAAAGACGAAACTGGGTATCGATCGGCGCGCCTTCAAGATTGGCGGTGATCCGTCCCTGCCCGATCCCCTCGGCGACCGAGGAGCCTTCCGACTTCAGCTCGCCATGCGCGTAATAGTCGTACAAGGCCGCGCCGTGCGGATCGCTGAGCGCGATCGTCACCGATTCGTCATGCGCCTTCAGCCCCAGGCCGACACCCGCCAGCGTGCCCCCGGTTCCCGCCGCACAGGTGAAGCCATCGATCCGGCCGCCCATCTGGTTCCAGATCTCCTCGGCGGTGCCCACGATATGCGCGCGGCGATTGGCGATATTGTCGAACTGGTTGGCCCAGACGGCATTGTCCGTCTCTTCCGCGATGCGGCGCGAGGTGTGGACGAAATGACAGGGGCTGGAATAGGGCGCGGCGGGCACGAGGACGAGTTCGGCCCCCAGCGCGCGCAGCGTGTCCATCTTCTCGCGGCTCTGGGTCTCGGGCATCACGATGATCGTGCGATAGCCCTTCGCATTGGCGACCAGCGCCAGACCGATGCCGGTATTGCCCGCCGTTCCCTCGACGATGGTGCCGCCGGGGCGCAGCAGGCCCCGCGCCTCGGCATCCTCGACGATGAACAGCGCCGCGCGGTCCTTCACGCTGGCGCCCGGATTGGCGAATTCGCACTTGCCGTAAATGTCGCAGCCCGTGGCCTCGCTCGGCCCCTTCAGGCGGACGAGCGGGGTGTTGCCGATCAGGGCCAGCGTGTCGGAGATCACTTCCATGCCGCCTAGATGGCCCCTGCCCCGCCATCGGGCAAGCCAAGCCTTGCTTGGCCCCCGCCAAGCTGAAGGAGGGAGCGCTCACGGGCCGATCGGCAAAATGTTGGACATTGGGTCAGGTTGACGCACAGGTCATGCTTGACGCCGGGTTGCTGCATTTGCGAAGCACCGCCCCGCTATGAAGAGCCTCCTCCCCCTCATCGTCGCCGCACCGCTGCTCGCTTTGGCCGCGTGCAATTCCAAGCCCAGCCAGCCCGAGGTCGTCGACACCAACCCCGACCCGATGGCCAACGTGCTCGCCAACCGCGCCCCGGTCGAGCTGCCGCCCGCGATCAAGGCGGACAAGACCTTCCGCTGCAAGGACAACAGCCTCGTCTACGTCACCTTCTTCCAGGGCGACAAGCAGGCCAATGTCCGTCTGAAGGAAGGCGAGACCCCCGTCGTGCTGAAGGCGCCCGCCGCCGGTGAGCCGCTGACCGCCGAGGGCGGCTGGAAGATGACCGGCGACGAGAAGGCCGTCACCCTGACCACGCCGAAGAAGGCCGCGCAGGTCTGCCACATCTGATTCGCGTTCAATCCGTCCTTGGCGTCGCTTGATCGACGATAAGGACTTGATCGAAAACCGGCCGGCGGGGATATCTCCGTCGGCCTTTTCTTTGGGCCGTGTCGGGAGGTCGGAGAGAAAAGCCGTGGCCGCGATCGCGATCTACAGCCTGAAGGGGGGCGTCGGAAAGACCAGCATGGCGGTCAATCTGGCCTGGTGCGCCGCCAGCCTGTGCGCGCGTCGGACCTTGCTATGGGATCTCGACCCACAGGCCGCCTCCACCTGGCTGCTGGGTGGCCCGGCGCGCGGCGACCGGGCGCAGGCCGTATTCTCCCGCGACATCTCCGCCGAGCGACTGGTCCGCCAGACCGACATTCCCCGGCTGTCGCTGATCGGCGCCGACGAGTCGCTGCGCGGTCTGGACCATCTGTTCCACACGATCGAGAAGAAGAAGCGGCTCGGCAAGCTGATCGACGGGCTGGACGATTATGACAGCGTGATCCTGGACTGCCCGCCCGGCCTGACCGAGACGACCGAGCAGGTGTTGCGCGCCGTCGACCTGATCGTCGTGCCGGTCGTGCCGTCCGCGCTCTCTACCCGCGCGCTGGACGTGGTGGACGGCCATGTCCGGGGCCGCGTACCCCTGCTGCCCGTGCATGTCATGGTCGACCGCCGCCGCCGCCTTCATGCCGAGGCGCTGGCCGCGCATCCCGACTGGCCGATCATCCCGATGGCCAGCCTGGTCGAGGCGATGGGCGAGCATCGCGCGCCCCTGGGGGCCTTTGCCCTGCGCAGCAGCGCCGCCCAGGCCTATGCCGATCTGTGGCGCAGCGTCGAGCGGCGACTGGCGGGGGGATGAGCCGCCGCGACGATCCCGGCCCGCCCGAACGGCTGACGCCGCATCTGGTGCTGGGGGCCTATGCGGTCGGGGTGTTCCCGATGGCGGACACGCGCGACACCGATCATGTCTATTGGGTCGAGCCGCGCAAGCGTGCCGTCCTGCCGCTCGATGGCTTTCATCTGTCGCGCTCGCTGCGCAAGACGGTGGCGAAGGACCGGTTCCGCGTGACCGCCGACACCGCCTTCGAATCGATCATCCGCCTGTGCGCCGAAAGCGTCCCGGACCGACCCGAGACCTGGATCAACTATGCGATCGAGCGGGTGTTCATCGACCTGTTCGACATGGGCTTTGCCCATTCGATCGAATGCTGGGACGGCGACGAGCTGGTCGGCGGCCTTTACGGGCTGGCGCTGGGCCGGGCTTTTTTCGGCGAGTCGATGGTCAGCCGCCGGACCGATGCGTCCAAGGTGGCGATGGTCTGGCTGGTCGCGCGGTTGCGGGCCGGGGGATACAGCCTGCTCGACTGCCAGTTCCAGACCAGCCATTTGTCGACCATGGGCGCGGTCGAGATCGGGCGCGAGGATTATGTCGCGCTGCTGTCCGACGCATTGGCGGGGGTCGTGGCACCGGGTGCTTCCGCCGCCGGGGTATCGGCATCGGGCGACTTCGCGGCGCTCGACCGCTTGGGGGCCGCGCCGGGCAGCGAGGCCGGAACCGTCTCCGGCCCCGTTTCGGGCCAGGACATCGTGCAACTCTTGGCCCAGACGTCATAGACCGGGTGGAGCACGACGTTGAGCGCAGGCCGCTCCTTGTAGAGCCAGCCCGAAAAGACCCGCTGCCACCGCTGATTGGCACCACGCACGTCCAGCTGCACGAATGCGCCGGTCAGCTGCTCCGCCTCCCACGATGCCGTCTGCTCGCAGGCCCGCAGGCGCACCACGACATCGCCGACGCGCACCGCCTGGCCGGGTTTCAACGTCAGGTCGCGCGAGACGCCGTTGCGCTTGTTGAGCAGGCCGATCACCGCGACTCGCTCGGCCATCGGGGTGCCACCACTCGGCAGCGTCGCCTGCGCACCGTCGACCGACTCGATCCCGGATGCGGCGCCCGGGCTGTCGGGCAGGATCTGGCTGACCGCCGATTCGGCGGAATCGCCGCCGCGATCGGTCAGCGCCTGATAGCCGAACCAGCCACCGACCCCCAGCAAGGCGACCAGCGCACCGCTGGCCAGCCAGCGCGACGTCTTCACCCCTCGGGGGTCCAGGCTTCGTAGTCGCCGGTCGCGGCCTGGCGTTGACCACCCTTTTCGAGCGCGCCCGAGGGGCGATAGGCCATGGCAGTGCCGGTCATGTTCGGGATTGCGGGCTTCTGCCACGCGCGACGCGGCGGCAGCGAGCGGTCGGGCACATCGTCGACCTGATGATGCAGCCAGCTGAACCATTCCGCCGGAACCCGGCTGGCATCGTTCGAGCCGTTATAGATCACCCAGCGGCGCGCGCGGCCGGCGGTGTCGGTGCCGCCTTCGTAATAGACGTTGCCATGCGCGTCCTCGCCAACCTGCGCCTTGCCGCGCAGACCGAACCAGGTGCCGATGGTGGCGCCGTTCCACCAGGTGAAGGGGTTGAGGTTGATGCCCATGACGCGCCGTGTAGCCCGGCTGTCGCCGCCCTTCAACCGCGTTCACGTGATTGGGAACAGTTCATGACTTCGCTTGAAGCCCCTCCTCCCGACAGGGGGGAGGGGTTTGGGGTGGGGGCATGGCCACAAGCGACAGTCTCAGTGAGACACCGGCCCTCCCCCAGCCCCTCCCGCCTGCGGGAGGGGAGAAGCGCTTGGCACTACGACGTCCCATTAAGCCCCTCCTCCCGGCAGGGGGGAGGGGTTTGGGGTGGGGGACGGCCGCAAGCGAAAGTCTCGGTGAGACATCGACCCTCCCCCGACCCAGTTTCAGGCAAACGATGCCCCGCATCGTTTAGGTCATGCCGGGGGCATGACCGACCTGAAACTCGCCTGCGGGAGGGGAGAAGTGCGGGGCAAGGCACCGTCGCATGAAGCCCCCCACCTGCGAGAAGGCAGCGGCTTGGTTTAAACGGTCTACCTCAGGCGATCACTTCGGCCAGGAAACCGAATCGCCCTCCGAAATCCCCAATTCCGCCGTGCGCCCGCCGACCAACTCCAATACGGCGGCAATCGGCTCGCCCGAGGGGATCTGTGCCTCGCTGAACGGCACGGTATTTTCCGCGATCCGGGCGATGGTGCCGTCGGCGCGGATGAACAGGATGTCGAGCGGCGTCGGCGTGTTCTTCATCCAGAAGCTCGCCTCGCGCGGGGGCCCACCCTCGGGCGGATAGGGGGCGAACAACATGCCGCCGTCGGGCTTCAGGTCGGTGCGGTACATCAGCCCCTGCGCCTGCTCGGCAGAGGTGCGCGCGGCCTCGACCTGGAACCGGTGCTGGCCCTGCGCCGTCCTGATGGTGACGGGCACGGTCGCGACCTGGCGCCCCGCCTGCGCCGCCGCTTCGGAAGACGATTTCTCCGCCGAACATCCCGCCAACCCGGCACCGGCCAAGGCCAGCGCCATCACATTCATCCGTATCATCCGGCTCCTCTCGGCGTCACGACGACCGCCAGGGGGCCTTTCGGCCCCTCGACCACGCGCGCCGCCAGCGGCTGACCGGGTTCGACATCCAGGATTCCACCGCGACGCAGCGTCTCCATATGGACAAATATGTCCGCCCCGTCACGGTCCCGCAGCAGGAAACCATAGCCTTTCAGCCGGTTGAACCATTTGACCGCGACCTGCTCCGGATCGCCCGCCTCGTCGACCAGCGCCACCGGGTCGATCCGGTCGGGCGAGCGGGGCCGCTTGGGAGCCTCCGGCACCGCATGGGTCAGGTCGATGGTCAGCACTTCACGCGCCTGATAGCCACGCCCGCCGCGCGCACCCAGCAACTCGACGCGCGCACCCTCGGGCAGGCTGCGCCGCCCATGCGCCTGCAATACGGAGAAGTGCACCAGCACATCCCCATAGATCGGATCGTCCGCCACGACGAAGCCGAAACCCCGCGTCACGTCGAACCATTTCACGACCCCCGCCAGCCTTACGGCCGTTTCCGCCGTTTCGCTGTCGATGCCGCCCCCTTGATTTGGCGTTTCTTCCAGCATCATCGCACCCTTGTGCCCCGAGGCTAGCATCATTGTTCGCACTCGCAATGCAATGACGTTCGCTTTTTTGCTGGTCCGGAGTGGGACGACGGCGCAAAAATAGGGGCTGGCGGCGTATATTCTTGCGCTGGATCAAAAATCCTCGTCGTCGATCGTCTCGCCGGGCGCGGCAGAAACGATACGCCGCGACAGATTTGTGGGGTGTCCGGCGCGCATCATCGCTGCAAACTGCTTCTCCCGCACCGCGCGGTCCGCCTCGCCGTTGCCGAAAGGCCCGATTCGCCGCCGCCGGGCAAAGGCCAGGGCCGCCTCCCGCGCCGCCTCCGCCACTTGCGGTGCGATCGCCTCGTGATCCTTCGCCCCGACGCGTGCGGCGTGCAAGGCCTGCGCCACGCGGCGCGCGCCCATGCCCCGCCGGGCGAGCGAGGCGGCCTTGGCCTCCGCATAGGCGCGATCGTCGATATAGCCGAGTTCGACCATCCGCCCCGCCAGCCCGCGCGGGTCCGGTTGCGCCTCTCCCACCCACCCCCTTTCGCGCAGCTTGCGAGTCAGGTAATCGACCAGCTTGCCTTCGGTCGTGGCAAATCGCTCGACATACCGTAGCGCGAGAGTTTCCAGCGTTTTGGGATCAAGGGGTTTGGGGGGGCGACGATCGGCGGACACGCCTTGTTTGTGCCACACTGACACCGGATTTAGAACGCGGGAAGCCGCCATTTGATGGTGGAAAAGAATCACTCGTACCCGCGCGATCACTTTGCGGGGACGCAAAAGCATAAGGAACGAAGGCAAGGCCATGACGATCGAGCACCATCAGGACGACGCGCGCGCCATCATCGCGACGCCGACCGAGGATGCGCTGCCGCGCCGCTTCGCCGACTTCGACACGCTGGGCGAAGCGCTGGACTATGCTGCCTCGGGTACGCGCGGCCTGAACTTCCACGACGCGCGCGGCACCCTGTCGCGGCCCTATCCCTTCGCCGAACTGCGCGAGGATGCGCTGACCTGCGCCCGCCGCCTGATCGCCAGCGGCGTGAAGCCCGAGGATCGCATCGCGCTGGTCGCCGAGACGGGGCCGGAATTCGCCGCTTTGTTCTTCGGCGTGGTCTATGCGGGTGCCTGGCCGGTGCCGCTGCCGCTGCCGACCTCGTTCGGCGGCCGGGACAGCTATATCGAGCAGTTGCGCGTCCAGCTCGCAAGCTGCGACCCCAAGATGCTGATCTTCCCGCCCGAACTGGCCCAGATGGCGGGTGCCGCCGCCGAGGCCGCGGGCTGCGAGGGGATCGACTGGGACAGCTTCGCCACGCGCGCCGCCCCCGAGACCGAATTGCCCAAGGCCGATCCGGAAGCGATCGCCTATCTCCAATATTCCAGCGGCTCGACCCGTTTCCCGCATGGCGTGGCGATCACCCATCATGCGCTCCTGAACAATCTGGCGGCACACAGCCATGGCATGAAGATCCAGGAGAGCGATCGCTGCATTTCCTGGCTGCCCTGGTATCACGACATGGGTCTGGTCGGCTGCTTCCTGTCGCCCATCGCCAACCAGGTCTCGACCGATTATCTGAAGACCGAGGATTTCGCGCGGCGTCCGCTGGCGTGGCTGGACATGATCAGCCGCAATCCGGGTACGTCGGTCAGCTATTCGCCGACCTTCGGCTATGACATTTGCGCGCGCCGCATCTCGTCGCAGACCAAGGCGTCGGACCGGTTCGACCTGTCGCGCTGGCGGATCGCGGGCAATGGCGCGGACATGATCCGTCCCGACGTCATGCAGTCCTTCGTCGACGCCTTTGCCGATGCGGGCTTCCCCGCCACCGCCTTCCTGCCGTCCTATGGCCTGGCGGAAGCGACGCTGGCCGTGTCGATCATGCCGCCGGGCGAAGGCATTCGCGTCGAACTGGTCGAGGAGACCCAGCTGTCGGGCGGCGCGCAAGGCACCGACCGGCCGCAGCGTTTCCGCGCCATCGTCAATTGCGGCAAGCCCGCGCGCGACATGGTGATCGAAATCCGCGAGGAGGACGGCACCCCCCTGCCCGACGGCGCGATCGGCAAGGTCTGGTGCAAGGGCCCGTCGGTCATGGTCGGCTATTTCCGCGACCAGGCCGCGACCGACGCCTGCCTGGTCGATGGCTGGCTCGACACCGGCGACATGGGGTATATGTCGAAGGGCTATATCTACATCGTCGGCCGCGCCAAGGACATGATCATCGTCAACGGCCGCAACCATTGGCCGCAGGACATCGAATGGGCGGTCGAGCAGCTGCCGGGCTTCAAGGCAGGCGACATCGCCGCCTTCGCCATCACCACGCCGGGCGGCGAGGAAACCCCCGCCGTGCTGGTCCAGTGCCGCAGCTCGGACGATGAGGAGCGCCTGCGCCTGCGCGACGAAATCCGCGAGCGCGTGCGCGCGGTGACGGGCATGAACTGCGTGATCGAACTGATCCCGCCGCGCACCCTGCCGCGCACCAGCTCGGGCAAGCTGAGCCGCGCCAAGGCCCGCAACCTGTATCTGGCGGGCGAGATCAAGCCGTACGACGTCGCGGCCTGATTTCTTGGGATTTGAGAAAGGGGCTCGGTCGAAAGACCGGGCCCCTTTTTCATGCCCTATTCCCCGCCTCCGTTCAGCCTAAGCGAAGTCGAAGGCCACGTACCGCCCACGCCTCACGCTCCACCCCGGCGGAGACCGGGGTCCCGTATCCACCAAGCCCGTGGCACCCTTGCTGGTCCATCCCAACTGGACCCCGGCCTTCGCCGGGGTGGTACGTCTGCTGGGGCAGTCGGGTGATCTTGACCTTCGACTTCGTTCAGGCTGAACGGCGGTCGGGGGCGCAGAACGCGGGAAGAG
Source organism: Sphingomonas sp. Xoc002 (assembly GCF_050408055.1). Taxonomy (NCBI): domain Bacteria; kingdom Pseudomonadati; phylum Pseudomonadota; class Alphaproteobacteria; order Sphingomonadales; family Sphingomonadaceae; genus Sphingomonas; species Sphingomonas sp. Xoc002. The sequence goes on from NZ_CP191175.1 coordinate 2,786,486, forward strand.
TGGGCCCCTCAATCCTTCAACGGATCATGCCCCCAGTTCATCAGCGAATAGCGCCATGGCGAATGCTCGACATCCTTGTCCGGCCCGCTCTGCTTCAGGTGTCGGTGCACATAGCCGACCACCTTCTTCATATGCGCATAGTCCTCGTCGGTCAGATCGGCCTTCTTTTTGCGCTTGATCTCGACGATCCGGCGGCCCGACTCATGGCCGACGCTTTCGCCCGATCCACCCTTCTTCTGGCCGACGTCCTGCGACTCGTCGCTGTCCAGAAACTTCTCCAGCTCGGCCGGGGCCATGTTCACGGCCTCCTTGAAATCGGCGTAAACCTGTTCGTGATCATCGGCCATGCGCGGCTCCTTTCGGGGCGGTCAACGCCGCGCACGGGCTTTGGGGTTCAGATCAGCATCGCGTCATAGCTTTGCGGCGGCAGCGGCAGGGTCACGCGCGCGATCCCGCCGACGATCAGGACCACCGCCAGCACGGCCCCCGTCGCCCACACGATCCGTCGGTCGCCCCGCCACGGCTTGGCCAATATCATTCCCAGCGCGCACGCCACGATCGGCCACAGATGATAGCGGAAGTCCGACGCCACGCTGATGACCAGGAAGCTGGCCTCCAGCCCCAGCGCCGAGCCGAACAGCGCCCCCGCAAAGCCGTGGCCGCGCGTCACCGCCAGTCCCCCGGCGGCAAGCACCAGCCAGACGATCGGCCACATGATCGGCACATCGACCCAGAGCCCCGCCATCTTTTGCCACGCCAGCGCGGTTCGGCCCGGTTGCCCGAGATGATAGTCGTTCGGCTCGCTCCCCTGCGGCGGGGCAGCATTGATCCAGCGCGCGGGCACCCAGAAGCGCCAGGTCGAATTGACATGCGCCAGTCGTTGCGCGGCATAGGCGAGCGGATGATGCAGGATCGCAGGTGCGAGCTTGGCGTAGATCTGCCCCGGCGGGGTCGTCTCGAACCGCTGGAGCCGGGTGCCGCAGCGGGCCGGCTCGCCCAGCGGGTCCCAGAAGAAGGGCTTCACGCAGTGCTTGGCGCGGATGTCCGCCACCTCGGCAGGGGACAGGCCCAGCCGGGGATCATAGGGCACGCGCACGGCAATCCCCGCCAGATCGTACAGCGCCTGGGTCCGCGCCACGCCGCTGTCCGCCGCGCCGAGCAGCCGGTGGTTGATGAAGGGCGCGGCCGCCAGCGTCGCGAGCGTCAGCGCCACGGTGATCGCGATCCGGCGCGGCCAGCGCTCCGTGACCAGCAACGCGACGAGCGGCGCGATCGCGAAGATCGCATTGGCGCGGACCAGCGCGGCATAGGCCAGCAACAGCCCCGCCGCAGCCCAGGCTCCGCGCGGCACCGCCCGCCCCCGCAGCCGCCACCATCCGATGATCCCGACCGCGCCCAGCGTGGCGCCGGTCATCTGTGCATCCTTCAGGATCGCGACCTGCCAGCCGAGCCATGGCGGCACCAGCCCGACCGCCAGCACCAGCAGCGCGCCGCGCGGTCGCCGGTCGACGATCGCCGCCGCCAATGCTCCCAGCCCCAGCCACCATCCCGCCAGTTGCAGCACCAGCATCGGCTCAGCACCACGGGCCACGAACAGCGACCAGAGCCGCGCCATGATCGGCGGGTGCCAGTCGTCATAGTCCCCGGTCAGCGCCTGCGCATATTGGCCGACGCTGTCATATTGAACGAAGCCCGGCGCAAAGACGATGACGCTGAGCCCGAACAGGATCAGGGCCGCGACGACGATGCGCAGGCGGTGGCTATGGGTTCGGGTCATGACGGATATGACCGATGCGGCCAAAGCCGGATGTTTCGCAAGCGGAATGCGCCATGTCGTCGCAGTGGCGCGGGGATAGGCGCATCCCCTTCGCACGCGTAAGTGGGACTTGGGCATCAATCGGGGGCACGCGGATGGACAGCAAGACGGCACTGGTCATCATCGACATGCAGATGGAGATGCAGCACCGGATCGAGGCGGGGCGCCCCCATATCCATCCGGATGCGACTGCGACGATAGCGACGCTCGCAGACGCTTTTCGACGTAACCAGCGCCCGGTGATCCATATCCGCCATGCAGCCGCCGATCCCGCTTCACCTTTGCATCCCGATGCCCCCGGCTATCCGCCCATGGCCTGTGCGGTGGAACGGCCCGACGAGGCGGTGTTCGTGAAGCGCAGCTCGTCGGCCTTTGCGACGACCGAACTGGAGGCCCATCTGCGCAGGCAGGGGATCACCCATATCCATGTCGTGGGGGCCGTGGCGGGGTTCTGCGTCAATTCGACGGTGCGCGCGGCGGCGGACCTGGGATTTGGCGTGACGGTCGTGCGCGACGGGGTGATCGGGTTCGACCTGCCCTCCGCCGGGTTGGCGGCGGGGGTGATCTTCGACGTCACCATGGGTTTGCTGGCGGCGGATTTCGCCGAGGTGGTGGGGAGTGAGGCGGTATTGGCTCGGTTGTGAGGGTTCACTTCGCTCCGCCTGAACGGCTGTTTGGCTGATCCCCTCACCCCGTTCGGCCTTAGCGAAGTCGAAGGCCACGCTACCCCCAACGCAAAAGGGGCCCGCCGCAGCGAGCCCCTTTCCATGATCGAATCCGCAAAAAATCAGATGTGGATCGCGCGACCATAGGCGGCGAGCACCGACTCGTGCATCGATTCTGAGATGGTCGGATGCGCAAACACCGTTTCCATCAGCTCGGCCTCGGTCGTCTCCAGCTGGCGGGCGACGACATAGCCCTGGATCATCTCGGTCACTTCCGCGCCGACCATATGCGCACCCAGCAGTTCGCCGGTCTTGGCGTCGAACACGGTCTTCACGAAACCCTCGGCCTCGCCCAGCGCGATCGCCTTGCCGTTGCCGATGAAGGGGAACTTGCCGACCTTCACCTGATAACCGGCTTCCTTGGCCTTCGCCTCGGTGAAGCCGACCGACGCGACCTGCGGACGCGAATAGGTGCAGCCCGGGATGTTGCCCTTGTCCATCGCATGCGGGTGGACGTCCTTGTTGCCCAGCGCCTGCGCGATGGCCTCTGCCGCGATCACGCCCTCATGGCTCGCCTTGTGCGCCAGCCACGGTGCGCCGGTCACGTCGCCGATCGCCCACAGCCCCTCGACATTGGTGCGGCCATAGCCGTCGGTCTTGATGTGACCGCGGTCGGTGGCGATGCCCAGCTTTTCCAGACCGATATTCTCGGTGTTGGGGACGATGCCGATGGCGACGATCGCGTGGCTGAATTCGGCCGTCTCGACCTTGCCGTCCGGACCCTTCATCGCAGCCTTCACGCCCGAGGCCGTCGCTTCGAGCTTTTCGAGGCCGGTCTTGGTCTTGATGGTCATGCCGAACTTGGTCAGCTGCTTGGTCATGAACTCGCTGACTTCGGCGTCCTCGACCGGCATGATCCGGTCGAGCATCTCGACGATGGTCACTTCCGCGCCCATGTCGTTGTAGAAGCTGGCGAACTCGACGCCGATCGCGCCCGAGCCGATGACCAGCAGCTTGGTCGGCATGGCGGGCGGCACCATCGCGTGGCGATAGGTCCAGATGCGCTCGCCGTCCGCCTTGGCGAAGGGCAGGTCGCGGGCGCGCGCGCCGGTGGCGACGATGATGTGCTTGGCGGTCAGTTCGGTGGTCTTGTCGCCCTGGACGACCGACAGCTTGCCCTTACCAGTGATCGTGCCGACGCCCTCGACGACCGTCACCTTGTTCTTCTTCATCAGGCCCTTGACGCCTGCGTTGAGCTGGCCCGCCACCTTGCGGCTGCGATCCACCACCTTGTCGAGGCTGAACGAGGGCTTTTCGACCGACAGGCCGTATTGCGCGGCATGGGTCATGTAGTGATAGACCTCGGCCGAACGCAGCAGCGCCTTGGTCGGGATGCAGCCCCAGTTGAGGCAGATGCCGCCCAGCCGCTCGCGCTCGACGATCGCGACCTTCAGGCCAAGCTGGCTCGCGCGGATCGCCGCGACATAACCGCCGGGACCCGAGCCGAGGACGATAAGATCGTAAGTGTCAGCCACTTTGCTCTTCCTTCTGAACACGCACCATCAGGATGCGCGGGGGACTATCCCCGAGTAGATTTCAGTCTTGCGCCGGGGCCATCGGCGGAACGGTGCGCGGCTTGCGGTCCTGGTCGGTTGCGACGAACACGAAGCGCGCCTGGGTGACCTTGGTCGCGTCCTCCATGTGGCGGGCGCGACGCCAGGCCTCGACCTCAATGGTCATCGACGTGTTGCCGACGCGGACCAGCTTGGCATAGACCGACACCTCGTCGCCGACGAGCACGGGGGCGTGGAACTTCATCCCCTCGACCGCGATGGTGGAGGCCCGGCCGCCCGAGTGACGCGAGGCCACCGAACCCGCCGCCAGATCCATCTGGCCCATCAGCCAGCCGCCGAAGATATCGCCGTAAGGATTGGCATCCGACGGCATGGCGGTGACGCGGATCGTCGGGTTCAGATCGGGCAGCGTGCTCATTGTTCGCTATGCCTCCGGGCCATGCGGTCGGCGATGCGGGCGCGGTGGAGCGGGCCGATGCCCATCGCCACCGTCGCCAGCGCCGCCCCCGCCCCGCACCACCAGATTTCGGTGCGGGCGAGCGGATAGGCCCAGGCGGCGGCCCAGGTCATGACGAGCGCCGCCACCAGCCCCAGGCCGATATAGAACAGCTCGATCCCGACCCGCATGGCCCCCGCCCTGCTCTATCAGGCCAGCATGGCGAGCGGACGCTCGACCAGTTCCTTGAACACCTTCATCAGCTCGGCGCCGTCGGCCCCGTCGATGGCGCGGTGGTCGAAGCTGCCGGTCGCCGACATGACGGTCGCCACGCCCAGCTGATCGTCGACGATGTACGGACGCTTCTCGCCCGCGCCGATCGCCAGGATCATGCCCTGCGGCGGGTTGATGACCGCCTCGAACTGCTTGATGCCGAACATGCCCATGTTCGAGATCGACGCCGTGCCGCCCTGGAATTCATGCGGCTGCAGCTTGTTGTCGCGGGCGCGGGCCGCCAGGTCCTTCATCGTGGTCGAGATGGACGACAGCGAGCGCGTATCGGCCTCCGACACGATCGGGGTGATCAGGCCCGCCGGGGTCGACACCGCCACCGAGATGTCGGCGCGCTTGAAGCTGATCAGCTGGTCCGGCGTGAACATGACGTTGCACTTCGGCACCGCCATCAGCGAGACACCCAGCGCCTTGATCAGCATGTCGTTGACCGACAGCTTGACGCCGCGCGATTCGAGCCCGGCGTTCAGCTCGCCACGCAGCTTCAGCAGCGCATCGAGACGGATATCCACCGTCAGATAGATGTGCGGAACCTGCTGCTTCGATTCGGTCAGGCGACGCGCGATCGTCTTGCGCATGTTCGACAGCTTCGACGCTTCGTGCGGGATGTCCGGCACCTGGGCGGGCTTGGGCGCCGCGGCCGGGGCCGAGGCGGTTTCCGCCGGGGCCGAGGTCGACGCGGCGGGAGCGGCGGCCTTGGCCTGACCCGGCTGTGCGTTCTCGACGTCGGCCTTCACGATGCGGCCGTTCGGACCCGAGCCGGTCAGCGCCGACAGGTCGAGGCCCTTTTGCGAGGCGATGCGGCGGGCCAGCGGGCTGGCGATCGCGCGACCACCGTTGCTGGCCGGCTTGCCCGAATCGGCGGGCTTGCCGTGATCCTCGGCCTGCTCGAGCGTGCGCTCGGCGGGCTTGGCTTCGCTGCCGGTCTTGTTGGGATCGGTCGGATCGGTCGGCATGGGGTTGGCCGGAGCCGGGGTTTCCGACTTCGACGGTGCCTGGACCGACGAGGCATCCTCGCCCTCTTCGGCCAGGATCGCGATGACGGTGCCGACCTTCACATTGTCGGAGCCCTCGGAGACGAGGATCTTGGCGATGACGCCTTCGTCCACCGCCTCGAATTCCATGGTAGCCTTGTCGGTTTCAATCTCGGCCATGATATCGCCGGACTTCACCGTGTCCCCTTCCTTCACCAGCCATTTGGCCAGCGTGCCTTCCTCCATGGTCGGCGACAGCGCGGGCATCTTAATCTCGATCGACATGGAGGTCCTCTCGGGGAAAACGAATTCCGTAGCGGCCCGTCTCTTGCGCCCGAATTGCGCTCGGTCAAGTCATGGCCTTGCACGAAATACTAAGTAACGGCATCCGTGGTACACAATTTGGGGGCCGCCATGCGTATCTATCTGGTCGTGATCGACGACAGTCCGGAATCGAAAATCGCATTGCGCTTCGCCGCCCGGCGTGCGGTGAAGACCGGCGGAGGCATCGAAATCCTGACCGTGTTGCCGCCGCAGGAGTTCATCGCGTTCGGCGGCGTACAGGCGACGATCGAGGACGAGGCGCGCCAGCAGGCCGAGGCGCTGCTCGCCAGCGCGGCGGGAACGATCCTGGACGAATCGGGCCTGCGCCCCTCGATCACGGTGCGCGAAGGCGACGGGCCGAAGGTGATCCGTGAGATTATCGCGGCCAATCCGGACATCGCCGCGCTGGTGCTGGGCGCGGCGGCCAGCGGCGCGCCGGGCAAGCTGGTCAGCCACTTTTCCGGTACCGACGCGGGCGCGCTGCCCGTGCCGGTAATGATGATCCCGGGGTCGCTGACGCCCGAGGCGATCGACCGGTTGAGCTAAGAAAATTCCTCCCCTGCAAGGGGAGGGGGACCAGCGAAGCTGGTGGAGGGGTGTCCCCGCTGATGGTGACACCCCTCCGTCAGTCCTGCGGACTGCCACCTCCCCTTACAGGGTAGGAATTTGGGACTTTACTCAGCCGCCTTGGCCATGTCCTCGAACTCGGCCGCCGCCAGGAAACGCTCGGCGTCCAGCGCGGCCATGCAGCCGGTGCCCGCCGCCGTCACCGCCTGACGATAGACCTTGTCCGCCACGTCGCCGCACGCGAAGACGCCGGGCACGCTGGTCCGGGTCGAGCCCGTCTCGACCGCGATATAGCCGTCCGAATCCAGCTCCAGATGCCCCCGGAACAGCTCGGTCGCCGGGTGATGGCCGATCGCGACGAAGCCGCCCTCGACGTCCAGACGGCTATGCTCGCCCGTCACCGTATCGACCAGGTCGAGCGCGACCAGGCCCGCATTGCCGCCGCCGTCGACGAACTCGCGAACTTCCTTGTTCCACAGCACCTTGACGTTCGGGTGCGCGAACAGCCGCTCCTGCAGGATGCGTTCGGCGCGCAGGGAATCCCGGCGGTGGATCAGCGTCACGTCATCCGAATGGTTGGTCAGGTACAGCGCCTCCTCGACCGCGGTATTGCCGCCGCCGATCACCGCGACCTTCTTGCCGCGATAGAAGAAGCCGTCGCAGGTCGCGCAGGCGGACACGCCCTTGCCCTTCATCGCGTCCTCGCTGTCCAGGCCCAGCCACTTGGCCTGCGCGCCGGTGGCGATGACCAGCACCTCGCCCTCATAGATATCGCCGCCATCGCCGATCAGGCGGAAGGGACGGTTGGTCAGGTCGACCTCCGTGATCGTGTCCCACATCATCCGCGCGCCGACATGCTCGGCCTGCTTCTGCATCTGCTCCATCAGCCAGGGGCCCTGGATGACGTCGGCGAAACCGGGATAATTCTCGACGTCAGTGGTGGTGGTCAGTTGGCCGCCCGGCTGGATGCCCTGCACCACGATCGGCTGCATCCCCGCACGCGCGCCGTAGATGGCGGCGGAAAGCCCGGCGGGGCCCGAGCCGAGGATGAGCATACGCGTGGTGTGGGTGGTCATGTCCGAATCCTGTGAAACGATTTGCCTTCAGATAGGCGCTGCTCGTCCAAAAATGAACCGCTTCTCATGCGGCCAATCCGCGCCTGCTTCGTTGCGCATTGTGAGTGGAGATTTGCCCGATGCGCGACGACGACGATGTGAAGATCACCGAATATACCGCCCCCGCCGGCGGTTGGGGTTCGATGAAGGGCATGGCCAAGATCCTCCCCAAGGAAGGTCTGGGCCCGGAGACGCTCGACACGCTGCGTCGCCAGAACAAGCCCGGCGGGGTGATGTGCGTCAGCTGCGCCTGGGGCAAACCGGCGAAGCCGCACATTGCCGAATTCTGCGAGAACGGCGCCAAGGCGACCGCGTGGGAACTCAGCAGCTTGCGCGTCACACCGGATTTCTTCGCCAAACATAGCGTCAAGGAACTGGAGGCCTGGCCCGACCATGACCTGGAGCAGGCGGGGCGCCTGACCCATCCGATGCGGTACGACCGCAAGTCGGACAAATATGTCGCGGTCAGCTGGGACGAGGCATTCGCCGCGATCGGCGCCAAGCTGAAGGCCTGCGACCCGACCAAGGTGGTGCTCTATGCCTCGGGCCGCGCCAGCCTCGAAACCTCGTTCATGTATTCGCTGTTCGCGCGGATGTGGGGGCAGCAGAACCTGCCCGACAGCTCGAACATGTGCCACGAGACGACCTCGGTCGGCCTGAAGTCCGCCATCGGATCACCCGTCGCGACGATCCAGATGGAGGATTACGACAAGTGCGACGCGATCTTCTCCTTCGGGCAGAATGTCGCGACCAACGCACCGCGCATGCTCCACAACCTGCAAGCCTGCGCCAAGCGCGGGGTGGAGATCGTGACCTTCAATCCGCTGCGCGAGCGCGGTTGGGAGCGTTTCGCCTCGCCGCAGAACCCGGTGCAGATGCTGACCGGCAGTTCGACCGACATCTCGACCCAATATCATCAGGTGAAGGCGGGCGGCGACATCGCCGCGCTAACCGGCATCTGCAAGCTGGTGATCGAGGAGGATGACCGCGCCATCGCCAAGGGCACCAAGCGCATCCTCGACCATCACTTCATCGAGCAGCACACCACGCGATACGAGGATTTCGCCAATTACTGCCGCAAGGCCGCGTGGAGCGACATCGTCCGCGATTCGGGCCTGACCCGCGATGCGCTGGAACAGTCGGCGCGCGTCTATATGCGGGCCGAGCGGGTGATCGCGGTGTACGGCATGGGCATCACCCAGCATCGCTATGGCATCGATGCGCTGCACATGATCGTGAACCTGCTCCTGCTGCGCGGTAATATCGGGCGCGAGGGGGCCGGGCCGGGCCCGGTGCGCGGGCACAGCAACGTGCAGGGCCAGCGCACGGTCGGCATCACCGAGAAGACCGAACTCGCCCCCGTCGAGCGGCTGAAGGAGCTGTTCGAGTTCGAGCCGCCGACCGAAAACGGCTGGGACACGGTCGAGGCGTGCCGCCAGATCATCGCGGGGACCGCGCAAGGCTTCGTCCAGCTCGGCGGCAATTTCCTCCGCGCCACGCCCGAGCACGCCAAGATGAAGGCGGCGTGGGCGAAGCTCCCCATCACCGTCCATATCGCGACCAAGCTCAACAAGAGCCATCTGGTGCCGGGCGAGGAGAGCTATATCCTCCCCTGCCTCGGCCGGTTGGAGACGGACATGCAGAAGGGCGGTCGCCAGGCCGTATCGATGGAGGACTCGTTCAGCCATATCTATGGCTCGGTCGGGAAGGCGACGCCCGCCGCCGATACGCTGTTGTCCGAACCCGCCATCGTCGCCGGGATCGCCAAGGCGGTGCTGGAACCCAATCCAAACGTGCCGTGGGACGAGTGGGTCGGCGACTATGGCCTGGTCCGCTCCGCGATCGAGAATGTCTATCCGGACAAGTTCGCCAACTTCAACGAGCGCCTGTTCGAGCCGGGCGGCTTCTGGAAGGGCAATCCCGCCTCGCATCGCCAATGGGAGACGGAGAGCGGTAAGGCCGAATTCAACGTGCCCCGCGCCATGGATGCCTCGGGCATCACCCCCGCCGAGGGCCGGATGCGGCTGATCACGCTGCGCTCGAACGATCAGTTCAACACGACCATCTATGGTTATGACGATCGTTTCCGGGGGATCAGCGGCACGCGCATGGTGGCTATGATGAACAAGGCCGATATCGCACGCCTCGGTCTGACCGATGGCCAGACCATCGCGCTGGAGGGCGATGCCGATGACGGCGAGGAGCGCGTGGTCGAGGGGCTGCGCGTGGTCGAGTACAACATCCCCGAAGGATGCATCGGCGGCTATTATCCCGAGCTCAACTATCTGATCCCGCTGGAGCATCATGCGCTGGAAAGCCATGTGCCCGCAGGCAAGTCGGTGCCGGTGAAGGTGCGCGCCCAGGCATGAGCATGACGTCATGAGTATATTGGGTGCGGTCCTGACCGGCGGGCGCTCGTCACGCTTCGGATCGAACAAGGCGATCGCGATGCTGGGCGACCGGACGCTGGTGGCACATGCCCGCGCGACCATCGCCCCGCATTGCGCGCGGGTGGTGCAGGTGGGCGGCGTGGACGGGGTGCCCGACATGCCCGCCCCCGGCCTGGGTCCGCTGGGCGGGATCGCGGGTGCGCTGGATTACGCCGCGAGCCATGGCTTTCGCTGCGTGCTGACCATCGGATGCGACATGCCGCGCCTGCCCGAGGGGCTGATCGAGGCGATCCTGCGACGCGAGCCGAGCTATTGTCAGGATGCGCCGGTGCTGGGGCTGTGGCCCGCCGCGCTGGGCGCGCATCTGATGGCGCATCTCTCGCTCGGGCGGGATCGCTCGGTGCGCGGCTGGGTGCGCGCGATCGGCGCGATCCCCATCGCCTCGCCCGAGCCGATCGCCAATGTGAACACCCCCGCCGATCTTGCCGCGCTGTGAGGCGGAAGCCAAGGTTCTTGACCGCTTTCCTCCCCTTGCAGGGGAGGCGGCAGGGCAAAACCCTGACGGAGGGGTGTCGCGGTCAGAGAGCGCAGACCGCCCTCGCGAGCGGGGATACCCCTCCACCATGCTTCGCATGGTCCCCCTCCCCTGCAAGGGGAGGAATGGTCTCGGCCGCGACAGGATCGGGCCTTCTTCGTTGAGCGTTACCCATGATCCCGCTCGTCCGTTGACATTGATCCGCCTGTCTCAGGACGGCGCGACGGCTTCGATCGAACGCGAGGTCGCCGTCGAATGCCCGGTCGCGATCGAGGTGGACGGCTTCGGCTATGCGGTGATGATGATGACGCCCGAGCGGCTGGAGGAGTTCGCCACCGGTTTCCTGCTGACCGAAAGGCTGGTCGATGCGCCCGGCGATATTCTCGGTATCGAGCCCTTTGCGGCCGAAAGCGGCTGGATCGTTCGGGTGACGCTGGCCGCGCACCTTCGCGGACGGATGCAGGACCGGGTGCGCCATCGGACCAGCGATACCAGTTGCGGGCTGTGCGGCCTGTCGGGCCTCGAACAGATCGCCCGCCCGGTCACCGGACGTCCCCCCGCGCCCGAGGTGGAGGTGGAAACGCTGTTCGCCACACTCGGCGCCCTGCGCACGCACCAGCCGCTCAATGCGCGGACGGGGGCGGTTCATGCCGCCATAGCCTGTGACGCGGCGGGCAAGGTCGTCGCGGCGGCGGAAGATGTCGGGCGGCACAATGCGCTCGACAAGCTGGTCGGGACATTGGCGCGCGATACGGTACTGCGCCCCGATTTCATCCTCGTGACGTCGCGGATCAGCTATGAGATGGTCGACAAGGCGCTGGTGGCCGGGGTGGGCCTGCTGGTTGGGATATCCGCGCCGACCAGTCTGGCGATCGACCATGCCCGCGAGCATGGCCTGACCCTGATCGCGCTGGCCCGGCCCGATGCGATGCTGGTCGCGCACGATCCGCACGGCCGCTTCGCCTGACCGGTCAGCCCGCCGCGAGCTTCCGCATCTTCGCCCAATCGGATTTGTCAGGCTCGAAGGCCAGGCCGGAAGGGTCCTGCAAGATCCGGTCGCGCCCGGCCCGCTTGGCGCGGTAGGCCAGCTGGTCGGCGCGAGCAATCATGCCGTCGAGCGTCTCGCCCGCCTGATACCGGACGATCCCCCCGCTGACCGTCAGTTCGGGTAGCCCCTGCGCGACAAAGGGCTTCAAGGCGTCGCGAATCGCCTCACCCATCCGCATTGCCCGGTCACCCTGCGCTTCGCCCTCGGCATCGGGGATCAGGACGGCAAATTCCTCCCCGCCCATGCGCACCGTCAGCATGTCCGGCATGGTCAGCGCCTGCAATACCTGCGCAAAGGCGACCAGCACCGTGTCGCCGGTCGCATGGCCATGGCGGTCGTTGATCGCCTTGAAATGATCGAGGTCGAGAACCAGGGCTTGCAGCCCCTCCCCACGCATCGCCGCTTCCACCAGCATACGGGGACCGGCCCGGTACAGGCCGCGCCGGTTGGTCAGCCCGGTCAGCGGATCGGTCTCGGCATCCAGGATCGTCTCTTCCAACGCCTTCTGGATCACCAGCAGCATCAGGCACAGCCCCGCCGCCACCAAGAGCACGCCGGTCGAGATTTGCGAGATCACCGCATAGACGGTGCTCACATAGGATTTTGGCGTGGCCCCCGAGCCGAGCGTGAGCACCAGCCAGGGCTTCACCAGGAAATGCGCGCCGATCACGCCGAAAATACCGATCAGCATGGCGCGGATCGGTCCACCCTGCCCGATCTGACGCGCCGTCAGCATGACGACGAACGACGCGATGGCAAAGGGAAGCTGGAACATCAGCTCATAGGGCAAGGTGTTGCGCGGCCCGTCCGCTATCGCCAGCCGCAGCGCCAGTCCGGCACCCCATAGCAACAGGGCCAGCCGCCATTGCGGACGATGCCCGACAAAGGCCTGTATTCCCGTCGCCATCGTCAGGATGCCGCCGAGGAACAGGCCGTAACCCAGGATCGAAAACAGCGCGACCTGATCGGTATAGAGAACCAGCAGATGGCAGATCGGCGTGAAGAAGCCGAGCAGATAGCTGACCATGAACCAGGCCGCCGCCCGCTGCCGCGAATAGGACAGCGCGATCACGCCGTAGGTCACGACGAAAAGTGCCGCCATGCAGCTATTGGCTATCAAGGCATAGACAGCGGCATTCACGACCTAAGATCCGAAGCTCCTGAAGGACATCGTGACGCAGACCTATTCGGCAGAGGAAAAGGAGAGGTTAAGGCGCACAAAAGCGCCTGGCCCCCTGGCCTCGTCCTCTCCACATGACAAGCACGATATAACAATCGGGATCGATATGCCATGCCGGACAGGCGGTAAATCCGGGGAATCCCCCGATCCAAGTCAATTATTCCGGACAAAGAACGTTATTGCGGGCGCGGACGCAACACCGACCAGATCGAACGGAAAGTGTCGGCGAGGCCACTACAATTAGGTGCCGATATGACCATGGAGCGCGGTCATCGTCGTGAATGCTGGGGGAAAATACACCGGGTGGTAGCGAAGGAGGGACTTGAACCCCCGACACGCGGATTATGATTCCGCTGCTCTAACCAGCTGAGCTACTTCGCCATGCTAGGCGTTCCACCCGGTGGAGGCGCGCCTATAGACAGGCTGTTTTCGGGCGTCAAGCGAACAAATGACGTGAAAGCATTTCCCATGGGCCGCCGCGATACCACCAGGTGCCCAGACCGATCAGTTCCACCGCACGTGGCCGGAAATCGCGCTCCATCTGCTGGAGAAGCAGCTTGGCGGTGGCGGGCGTCACCTTGTTCTGGATGGTCACATGTGCGCGCCATCCGCCCGCGTCCTGCGGGGTCAGCAATCCTGCAAAGGCGTCGACCAGTTCATGGCGTATCGCGACGAGGCCGGGCGAATCGATCCGAAGCGCCACGCCCCGGCCCAGCGACATCAGTCCGCTCGCCCGCGCATCGGGGGCTCGTACCCCGCGCGTCATGCCGTTCAGGCGATGCTTCAGCTCCGCCTCGGCCGAGGGCGGCAGATGGTGGAACAGCGTGCAATGCGCATCGAGGACGTTGCGCTCGGGCGGGAAATGCTGGCGGCGCAAGGCATCGAACGCGCCCTGATCGGCGCGGCCGAACAGGGCGGTGACGATGATCGGGGCTGGCGGCTGGTTCAGATTTCCACCTGACTGCCCAGCTCGACCACGCGGTTGGTCGGCAGGCGGAAAAACTCCATCGCGCTCTCGGCGTTGCGCAGCATCCAGGAGAACAGCTTTTCACGCCACATCGACATGCCCGGACGCTCGGCGGCGAGCAGGGTCTGGCGCGACAGGAAGAAGCTGGTGTCCATCATCTTGAACGCGCCGCCCTCCATCTCGACCCGTTTCAGCGCGGCGGGCACGTCGGCTTCCTCCATGAAGCCGAAACGCAGGACGAGGCGATGGAAGCCGTGCCCCAGATCGTCCAGCTTCGCGCGGTCGCCTTCGGGCCAATAGGGCTGGCTCATGATCTTGACGGTCAGCAGGATGATACGCTCGTGCAGCACCTTGTTGTGCTTCAGATTATGGAGCAGCGCATGCGGCACCCCCTCGGGCGAGGAGGTCATGAAGATCGCGGTACCCGACACCCGGCTGGCCGCCCCCGCCGCCGAATCGATGAAGATGTGGATCGGCATCGTGCCTTCGCGCAGCCGCTGGATCATCAGCTTGCGGCCCGTCGACCAGGTGGTCAGGAAGGTGAAGATGATGAAGCCGATCAGCAACGGCACCCAGCCGCCCGAGGGCACCTTGGTCAGGTTGGCGAGGAAATAGGCGCCGTCGACCAGGAAGAACAATCCCAGCAGGGGCAGAGCGGCGTAGAGCGGCCACTTCCAGAGCCGGGTCAGCGCCACGCCCAGCAGGCAGGTGTCGATCAGCATCGCCCCCGTCACCGCGATCCCGTATGCCGAGGTCAGGTTGGACGACGAGCGGAAGAACAGGACCAGCAGGATCACCATCACCATCAACATCCAGTTGATGAGCGGGATGTAGATCTGTCCGGCGGTTGCCGCCGACGTATGCTCGATGCGCAGGCGCGGCATGAAGCCCAGCTGGATGGCCTGTTGCGTGACCGAGAAGGCGCCGGTGATGACCGCCTGGCTGGCGATGACGGCAGCGGCGGTCGCCAGGATCACCAGCGGCAGCTGCAACCCCTCCGGCGCCAGCATGTAGAACGGGCTTTCCAGCGCGGCTGCGCCTTCGCGGAACAACAGTGCGCCCTGCCCCATATAGTTCAGCATCAGCGCGGGCAGCACGAAGACCAGCCAGGACAGGCCGATCGGCCGCCGCCCGAAATGGCCCATATCCGCATAAAGCGCCTCTGCCCCCGTCACCGCCAGCACGACCGAGCCCAGCGCCAGGAACCCGCGCAGGGGATCGATGAAGAAGAAGCGGACGGCGTGGTGCGGCGACAGCGCCTGCAACACCTCGGGCGTCTGGACGAAGCTCATGACGCCCAGCACCGCGATCACGGTGAAATAGACGAGCATCACGGGGCCGAAGAACAGGCCGACCCGCTCGGTGCCCGAACGCTGGATCTTGAACAGCACGATCAGGATGGTGATCGCGATCGGCAGCACGAAGCCACCGAAGGCGGGTGCGGCCACCGCCAGACCCTCGACCGCGCTCAGGACGGTGACGGCGGGGGTGATCATGCTGTCGCCATAGAACAGCGCGGTGGCGAACACGCCGAGCAATACGATGCCGCGCGACCAGCGCCGCGTCTTGGTCTGCCCCGACACGAGCGCCAGCAGCGCCAAGCTGCCTCCCTCGCCCTTGTTGTCGGCGCGCATGATGATCGCGACATATTTGATCGAAACGACGATCATCATCGACCAGAAGATCAGGCTGATGACGCCCAGGATATGCGCATTGTCGAGCGGCAGGGGATGGTGCGGATTGGCGAAGGTTTCGCGGAACGCGTAGAGCGGACTCGTGCCAATATCCCCGAACACGACACCGATCGCCCCCAGCGCGAGGCGGCCCATGCCCTGCGGCGGATGAGGATAGGTGTCCTTGTTCGCGGTGGTGGCGATCCCGGTGGGCGAGACGCTCATGACTGGGGGATCGTGCCGGTGATGGAGAGGATCATCGGCGACATCCGTGGCAACCCTGTGATCATCGCGCCGCCCTAGCATGGCCCCAAAAGGCCAGCAACGCAGGGCCTGGGCGCTTGTTGCATTCGCGCACGATTTCGCGCGGTCGGCGATGCCGCAATGCAACAGTGGAGAATCTCGCGGCGGCGCACGTCGGCCATTCCGGAGCACGCCCCTCCCGCAAGCGGGAGGGGATGGGGGAGGGAAAGCCACATAGGACTGGCTCGGTGAGACCCCATGCCCTCCCCCGCCCCCTCCCGCAGGCGGGAGGGGAGATAAGCAGTGCCATCCGAAACGGTTCACCTCCCGCCTCCGATCGGCTACGGCACAATCATGGTTAGTCGCACCGCCGTTCAGGCCGCTTCGGAAATCCCGTCCCCGATCGTCACCATCGACGATGTTCGTGCCGCCCATGCGCGCATTTCGGACCGGATCATCCGTACGCCGACGCTGATCAGCCGGACTCTGTCGCAGCTGACCGGGGCGACCGTGTATCTGAAGTTCGAGAACCTGCAATTCACCGCCGCCTATAAGGAACGCGGCGCGCTCAACACCCTGCTGCAACTCTCCGACGAAGCCCGGGCCAAGGGCGTCATCGCCGCATCGGCGGGCAATCATGCGCAGGGTCTCGCCTATCACGCCAACCGGCTCGGCATCCCCGCGACCATCGTGATGCCGCGCACCACGCCGATCGTGAAGGTCGTGCAGACCGAGGGTCACGGCGCGACCGTGGTGCTGGAGGGCGACAATTTCGACGCCGCCTATGCCCATGCCCGCGAGCTGGAGGCCGAGCGCGGCTATACCTTCGTCCATCCGTTCGACGATGCGCGGGTGATCGCAGGCCAGGGCACTGTGGCGCTGGAAATGCTGGAGGACGCGCCCGACATCGACACGCTGATCGTGCCGATCGGCGGCGGCGGCCTGATCTCGGGCATCGCCACGGTCGCGGCGGCGGCGGACAGGCCGGTCGAGGTGGTCGGCGTCCAGGCCGAGCTGTTCCCCAGCATGTACAACAAGCTGAACGGCACCGACCTCCCCTGCGCCGGCGATACGCTGGCCGAGGGTATTGCGGTCAAGGTGCCGGGCGGCCTGACCTCGCAGATGGTGGCGCAGCTGGTGCGCGAGATCGTGCTGGTCGACGAACGCCATCTGGAAGAATCGGTCAGCGCGCTGCTCCAGATCGAGAAGACCGTGGTCGAGGGCGCAGGCGCGGCGGGCCTCGCGGCGCTGATGTCGCACCCGGAACGCTTCCGGGGGAAGACAGTGGGCATCGTGCTGTGCGGCGGCAATATCGACACGCGCCTGCTCGCCAACGTCCTGCTGCGCGACCTCGCCCGCTCGGGTCGCCTGGCGCGCCTGCGCATCCGGTTGCAGGACCAGCCGGGCGCGCTGTTCAACGTCGCGCGCATCTTCGACCGCGAGCGGGTGAACATCATCGAGGTCTATCACCAGCGCGTCTTCACCACCCTGCCCGCCAAGGGCCTGATCACCGATATCGAGTGCGAGACGCGCGACGCGCTCCACCTGCACCGGCTGATCGAGGCCCTGCGTGCGGCGGGGTATGAGACGACCCAGGTCGAACTCGCCTGACCGACCTGACCACGGCGCCGTTTTTTTGCGATTCGTCCCGTTTCCGAACGATGCTGCCCCATCGCTTCGGACGGGAAGATCGTTAAAGAGGGTTATCGTCTCCCACTCGAAGGAACAGCCCGGCGGTGACCGCGCCTTTTCGTTTCCCGCGCTTCTTCGTCACCAGCCCCGCCCCCTGCCCCTATTTGCCGGGGCGCGACGAGCGCAAGGTGTTCACCGAGCTGAGCGGCGACCATGCCGACGAACTGAACGAAGCGCTGAGCCGCATCGGCTTTCGCCGCAGCCAGGGGGTCGCCTATCGCCCCTCCTGCGCGGGGTGCAGCGCCTGCGTGTCGGTGCGCGTCGTCGCGGGCGGCTTTCGCCCCAACGGGTCACAGCGCAAGCTGCTGCGCCGTCACGCCGATCTGGAAGTCACCGCCTGCCAGCCTTGGGCGACCGCCGAGCAATTCGCGCTGCTCCGCCGCTACCTGGGCGAACGGCATCCGGGCGGCGGCATGGCGGCGATGGACGAGAGCGACTATGCCGACATGGTCGAGCTGTCACCCGTCCAGTCGGTGCTGGTCGAATATCGCGAGCCGATGGCGGCGGACGGAACGCGCGGGCGACTGGTCGGCTGCTGCCTGACCGACCGGCAGGGCGACGGCCTGTCGATGATCTACAGCTTTTTCGAAACCCAGGATGAAAGCCGACCCGGCCTGGGCAATTTCATCATCATGGACCATATCCTGCGCGCCCGCGCGGCCGAGCTGCCCTTCGTCTATCTCGGCTATTGGGTGAAGGGGTCGCCGCGCATGGCGTACAAGACCCGCTATCAGCCGCTGGAGGCGCTGACCGTGCGTGGCTGGGCCCCCTTCACCGGCGACAGCCCCACCCCCATCGCGCCGCCGCCGGTCGAAACCGCGATCGAGGCCGGGGAAGCCTGACCGAGGATTGCTGCTTTCCCATTCCTCCCCTGTAAGGGGAGGTGGCAGGCCGAAGGCCTGACGGAGGGGTGTCGCCCTATCGATAGCGGGACACCCCTCCGACGCGCTTCGCGCGCCACCTCCCCTTGCAGGGGAGGAAGGAAGGACGTCACACATACTGGGTCTACTGCGCCGCCGCGTCCGCCAACGCCATATCCCGCCACGCCTCGCCCGACACCGCCGTCGCCCCGGCAGCATCCAATGCGACCGCGATCCGGACGTGGCGCTCCTGCGGGCTGAGGCCGATGCTGGGGTCGAAGCCGATCCAGCCCAGCCCCTCGACATAGGCCTCCGCCCAGCAATGCGCCGTGGCGTTCGCCGCATCATGCAGCACCGCAAAGCCCGAAACGAACCGCGCGGGGACGCCCAGCGACCGCGCCGCCACGCAGAAGATATGCGCGAGATCGCACGCGCCCACCGCCTCCGAGGCGAAAGCCGCCGCCGCATCCGTCGCCGAGCCTCGCGCGTCACGGGCGAAGCGGCGATGGAGCGCGGCGTTGACCGCATGAAGCGCCGCCAGGCTGCTGTCCGCGCCAGTTATCGCCTCTTCGGCAAAGGCCGCGATCCCCGCATCGGCGGGCGTCGCCGGGGTCGCGCGCAGGAAGAGCGCGGGCGGCAACGTTTCGGTGGTCCCGCGCACCAGGCCATGCGCGTCGCTGGTCAGCACTTCGCCGGTCGCGGTGATCGTCACCGTCTCGGGCGCGTCCTGGATGTAGAGCATGGTGACGGCATTGCCGAACCCGTCCTGCCCGCGCCGCAGCCGCGCGTCGCAGTCCACATCGATATGCCAGTTGGCCACCGTCTGATCGTCGTAATTTTCCGGCGTCAGGCGCAGCATCTGGACCATCGTCGGCCGACCCGGCTTCGGGCGGTGGACGATCTGGTGCTCGATCGCGATGCGCATCAGGCGAACTTGAACTGACGGCCGATGGCGCCGTGCAGCTGGGCATTCTCCTGGATAAAGGCTTCGAGGAACTGGTGAAGCCCGCCTGCGATCACATCCCCCGACCGCGTCTTCGTCATCCGGTTTGCCCGCAATCTCGCCATGCGATCCGCCTCCCCATGCTGCCCCGTTCGCCGGGCAAGCTGCCCCAGCACCTCCACCGTTTCCTCGACCGACGCCGCCAGACTGCGCGGCAATTCGGTGCGCGCGATCAGCAGGTCGATGACGTTGGCGGGCTTCAGCCCGTCGGAATAGAGCCAGCGATAGGCGGTGACGGCGGACACGGTCTGGAGGATCGTCGTCCACTGGTCGCGATCGACGACGCCGCCGATCCGCTCGCCCGCGGGCAGCAGGATGTGATATTTCACGTCGAGCAGCCGCGCGGTATTGTCCGCGCGCTCGACCGCCTGGCCCAGCCGGATGAACCAGGTCGTTTGGTTGCGCAGCATCCGGTGGACCGCGCCCTCGAAACCGCGTGTCTCGTTCTTCACCGCCTCGACAAGGCCCAGGACCGCAGTCGGATCGTCGGCGGCGGGCTTGGCCTCGAAATGCAGCCAGGCGCGGTTGATCGCGCTCCACGCCTCGCGGGTCAGCGCGGTGCGCACCGCCCGTGCATTCGTCCGCGCCATGTCGACGCAGCGCACGATCGAGCCGGGATGACAGGTCTCGACCGTCAGGAAGCGGGCGACCTCGCGACGGCGCAACTCGCGCCCGCCCTCGGCAAAGGCGCTGGCGGTATCGGTGACGGCCAAGGCCGAACCCCAGGCGGCCAGCCCCGCCGAGCGCGGCGACAGCACGTCGAGCCGAACGGTCGCCTCGACCAGCCGGGCGATGAAATCGGCCCGCTCGAAATAGCGGCCCAGCCAATAGAGCGAGGATGCGGTCCGCGAGAGCATCAGCGTACTCCCTGCGTCTGGATCTGCGACTGCTGGCCCTGTACCTGCACCCAGCTTTCGGGTTCGGGATGAAGGAGGACGAAACTGTCCTTGGTGCCGCCGCCCTGGCTGGAATTGACGACCAGCGAGCCCTCGCGCAGCGCGACACGGGTCAGGCCGCCCGGCGTCACTTCCACGCCGTTGCGGCCCGTCAGGACGAAGGGGCGGAAATCGACATGGCGCGGCGCGACGCCGCTTTCGACCAGGGTCGGCACGGTGGACAAAGCCAGCGTCGGCTGGGCGATGTAGCGATGCGGCTCGGCGATCAGCGCGGCGCGGAAATGCTCGATCTGCGCCTTGGTCGCGGTGGGGCCGACCAGCATGCCATAGCCTCCGGACCCGTCGACCAGCTTGACCACCAGTTCGTCCAGATGGTCGAGCACATAGGCCAGCGCCTCGGGCTCGCGACAGCGCCAGGTTTCGACATTCTTCAGCTTGGGCTCAGCACCCGAATAATAACGGACGATATCGGGCATATAGCTATAGATCGCCTTGTCGTCGGCGATACCGTTGCCCGGCGCGTTGAGGATGGCGACATTGCCCGCCGCATAGGCCGCGATCAGACCGGGCACGCCCAGCATCGAATCGGGGCGGAAGACGAGCGGATCGAGGAAATCGTCATCGACCCGGCGATAGATGACGTCGACCTTCACCCGGCCCGCGATGGTCCGCATCCAGACGATGTCGTCGTCGACCACCAGATCGGCCGCCTCGACCAACTCGATCCCCATCGAATCGGCGAGGAAGCTGTGTTCGTAATAGGCCGAGTTGAAATGGCCCGGCGTCAACACGACGCAGGTCGGCTCGGCCACGCCATGCGGCGCGACCGACTTCATCGTGGCGAGCAGCCGGTCTGGATAGCTGTCGACCGCCGCCACCCGGAACTGGCGGAACAGCTCGGGGCAGAGGCGCAGCATCGCCTCCCTGTTCTCCAGCATATAGCTGACGCCCGAGGGGGTGCGGGCATTGTCCTCCAGCACGAAGAAATCGTCCGGCCCGGTGCGGACCAAGTCGATGCCGCAGATATGCGCCCAGACGCCGTGCGGCGGCCGCATCCCGGCGATCTCGGGCCGGAACTGCGGATTGCCGAAGATCAGGTCGGGCGGCAGGATGCCGTCGCGCAGGATCTTCCGCTCGCCATAAATATCGTCGAGGAAAGCGTTGATCGCCTCGACCCGCTGCACCAGCCCTTCGGACAGGCGCGCCCATTCGTCGGGCAGGAAGACGCGCGGCACGATATCGAACGGAATGATCCGCTCGGCCGCGTCGCTTTCGCCATAAACGGCAAAGGTGATGCCCAGCTGGCGAAAGGTCGCCTCGGCCGACTGCTGGCGGCGGCGGAGTTCGCTATCGGGGGTGTGATCGAGCCAACGTTGAAGCGCGGATAGTTCGGGGCGCGGCATATCCTTGCCAGCGGCCCCCATGATTTCGTCGAACGCGGCGATAGTCCCCATCCGGTCGTTACGCTCCCCCCAGTGTTCCGGTTCCATGCTGCACCGCAGGAAGGGGGTGCGCAAGGGGGAAACACGATCCTCCCCGGCACGGGGAGGGGGACCGCCGCGAAGCGGGGGTGGAGGGGGATTGCCACGCATGACTCACTGTGTGGATAGCCCCCTCCACCAGCTTCGCTGGTCCCCCTCCCTGTGCCGGGGAGGATTTTACGCCCCCAGCTTCTCCAGCATCGACGGGGTCAGCACCTGCGGCAGGACTTGCGGTTCCTTCGCGCCGGGCGCGTAATAGAGGTACAGCGGCACCCCGGCGCGATTATGCCGCTCGATAAAGCGTCCCAAAACCGGATCGCCATCGGTCCAGTCGCCGACCAGCACCGCCACCTTGTTGCGTGCGAACGCGTCGCGCACCGAGGACCGCTCGATCGCGGCGGCCTCATTGACCTTGCAACTCAGGCACCAGTCGGCGGTGAAATAGGCGAAGACCGGGCGGTTCTGCTTGCGCAGTTCGTCCAGCTTCGCCTCGGTGAAGGCGGTGTCGGCGCTTGTCTTGGCCACCGCAGCGGCAGGCTTGACCGTCACGACGATCGCCACCGCCAGCACCAGCGCCACGACAGCGGGCCAGCCCGCCCGCCCCTTGCCGCCATGCTGGCGAAGGCCCGTCCACCAGAAGCCCAGCGAGGCGATCAGCGCGGCGGCCAGGCCCAGCGTCATGCCGGTCACCCCCGCCTCCTGCCCCAGGATCCACGCCAGCGCGAGCGCGGTCAGGAACATCGGCACCGACAGGATATGACGAAGCCGCACCATCCACATGCCCGGCTTGGGCAGACGTCGCCGCAGGGCGGGCACGAAACCGATCGCGAGGAAGGGAAGCGCGATGCCGATGCCCAGTCCCGCGAACACCGCCAAGGCGGCGGCGGCGGGCAGGACCAGCGCCGCGCCCAGCGCCCCGGCCATGAACGGCCCCGAACAGGGTGTCGCCACGAACGCCGCCAGCGCACCGGTCGCGAACGATCCCATCGCCCCCGAGCGTCCGGCGAAAGCGGGCGTCGGCAGCTCGAACAGCCCGGCCAGATTGAACGCGATGCCCGCGACCAGCAGCAGCAGGATGCCGATCACCCGCGGGTCCTGAAGCTGGAACGCCCAGCCCGCGCTCTGCCCGCCCGCGCGCAACGCCAGCAGCACGACGCCCAAGCCGACGCACACCAGCACGACGCCCGCCGTATAGGCCAGCGCCTCGGTCCGGGCGTGCCGCTCGTCCCCGCCGCCCTTGGCGAGACTCAGCGCCTTCAGGCTCAGGATCGGGAAAACGCAGGGCATGATGTTGAGCAGCAGCCCGCCCAGCACCGCGCCCAGAAACGCCAGCGCGATCGCACCGAAACCGCGATCCGTCCCGCTGCTTGCCCCCGCGATAGTGCCCGGCTTGGCGGCAAAGGACAGCCCCTGCCCTTCGCCAATGGACAGCACGCCCGACGCCGGGCCCGGCGTCGGCACGGCGGCGACGGGCATGGTCAGGATCAGCTGGTCGCCGCTGCGCGTCATGACCTGCGGCGCGGCATGGTCGATGATGCCGCTGCGCTCAGGGTAGAAATAGGCGTCCTTGACCACAACCGACGCGGGCAAGGGCACCGCGATCCGCACCTGCTTGCCTTGCGTCTCGATCACCCCGTCGCCGCCAAGCGGCTTGGGCAAGGCGGCGCGCCACCGGTCGAACTCGGTCCGCGTGGCGGGGTCGATCGCGCCGTCACCGACCGTCAGCTTCGTCGACAGAGTCTGGCTCTCCGGCACGCAGATGGTGTCGGTGCAGACCAGATAGTCGAGCTTCACCGTGATCGGCAGCGGCGTACCCTTGGCCATTCCGGCGGGGACGGACAGATCGACGAGCAGCGTGAAGGGCCGCTCATAGACATAGTTCATCAGCCCGGCGATCTTCAGTCGTCCCGGCACCGGATAGCGCAACTCCCCCGCGCTCGCGCCGCCGGGCAGCGTCCAGTGCGCCTCGGTCGGCAGGCCCGCATCGCCGCCATTCTTCCAATATCCGTGCCAGCCCTTGTCCGGCGTCGCGACGATGGCCAGCGTGGTGCGACCGCCCGCCGCCGGGGTTTCGCTTTCGGCGATCAGCCGCATCGCCAAGTGGATGGCACCGGGCGCAGGCGCGCTTTCCGCCATGCCGGGGCCTGTCGCCACCAGCATGAACAGAGCCGTCATCAGGATGTAAAACCAACCGCGCATCGACCTTGCCCTAACCCGCTTTCGCGTTCCATAGCGCCCCTGTCCCTGCTTTGCACCAAGGTTGCCCATGAACTCCCTGACTGCCGCGCTCCTGGCCTCCGTCGCCCTGATTTCCAGCTCAGCGTTCGCCGCGCCCGCCGCCCATGCCCAGACCGCCAGCCCCGCCCCCGGTGCCGCGCCTGCGCCGGTCGTCACGCTGCCGGGCACGCCGCAGCCACCCTTTCCCGCGACGCCGCCCAAGCTGATCGTGGCGATCTCGGTCGACCAGTTCTCGGCCGACCTGTTCCAGCAATATCGCAACCACTTCACCGGCGGCATGGCGCGCCTGCTGACCGGCGCGGTCTTCCCCTCGGGCTATCAGAGCCATGCCGCGACCGAGACCTGCCCCGGCCACTCGACCATCCTGACCGGCTATCGTCCCGCGCACACCGGGATCGTCGCCAACAACTGGGTCGACCAGTCGGTGAACCGTCCGGACAAGATCGTCTATTGCTCGGAGGACGAAAGCGTCGCGGGCATGGACCACAACAACTATATCGTCTCGGACAAGCATCTGAAGGTCCCCACGCTGGGTGAACGGATGAAGACCGCCGATCCCCGCGTGCGCACCGTCTCGGTCGCGGGGAAGGACCGCGCCGCCGTGATGATGGGCGGCCACAAGATGGACGAGATATGGTGGTGGGACGGCAAGACCTATGTCTCCTATGCCGGACGCGCCGTACCGCCGGTGGTCGAACGCACCCGCAAGGCGGTGGCCGACGTGATCGCCCGGCCGCAGGACGCCATGCCGCTGCCCGGTTTCTGCAAGCCGCTCGACCGGCCGATCACCGTCGGCAGCCAGACGCTGGGCACCGGCCGGTTCCAGCGCGCGGCGGGCGACCTGAAGGCGTTCCGCGTCTCGCCCGCCGCCGATGCGGCGGTGCTGGCAATGGCGGCGGGCTTCGTCCAGGACATGAAGCTGGGCCAGGGTCCGCAGACCGACATCCTGTCGGTCGGCCTGTCGGCGACCGACTATATCGGCCATGCGCTAGGCACCCAGGGTGCCGAGATGTGCATCCAGATGGCCGAGCTGGACCGTTCGCTGGCGGGCTTCTTCGACGTGCTCGACGCGACCGGCGTGGATTATGAGGTGATGCTGACCGCCGATCACGGCGCGCACGACATGACCGAGCGCCAGCAGATCCGCGCCATGCCGATGGAAAGCCATATCGCGCCCGAGGCCAAGACCAAGGCGATGTCGGCCGCGATCGCCAAGGCGATGGGCCTGCCCAATGATCCGCCGCTCATGATGAGCGCCGAGGGCGACATCTACATCAACGCCGCCCTGCCGCCCGCGACCCGTGCGAAGGTGCTGGCGGAGGCCAAGCGCCGCTATGAGGCGCTGCCGCAGGTCGCCGCCGCGCTGACCCGTGACGAGATCGCGGCGACGCCCTGGCCGACCACGCCGCCGGAGACCTGGACGGTGAAGGAAAAGGCGCGCTCCTCCTATGACCCGACCCGCTCGGGCGACCTGCTGATTCTGCTGCGCCCCCGTGTTACCACGATCGAAGAACCGGCACTCGGCTATGTCGAGACGCACGGCTCTCCCTGGGACTATGACCGCCGCGTGCCGATCCTCTTCTGGCGCAAGGGCATGGCCGGGTTCGAACAGCCCCTGTCGGTGGAGACGGTCGATATCGCCCCGACGCTGGCGGCGACGATCGGGCTGCCGATGCCGGGCGTGGACGGGCGCTGCCTGGACCTCGATCCGGGCGCGGCGGATACGTGTAAGCGGTAAGTATCTATTGCTCCCCTTGCAGGGGAGGTGGCAGCGCGCAGCGCTGACGGAGGGGTGTCGCGCTCCCGATAGGGCGACACCCCTATACCATGCTTCGCATGGTCCCCCTCCCCTTGCAGGGGAGGAATGTGTTAAGCCCGCTCGACCCTATACTCGATCGGCTTGAAGCTCCCGCCGTTCGACGCGGGCGCCGAGCACGCGGTCAGCCCGATCACCAGGTCCATATGCGCCACGAAGCGGATATGGTCCCCCGCCTTGCTCAGCGGGGGCAGCACCTCCAGCTTGCCGGTCGTCCCATCGATCGGCACGTTCATGAAGCAGTTGAACGCCACCGGGATCCGGTCCGTCGTGACGCCATAAGGCTCCAGCGCCGCCGCCAGATTGCCGAAGCACCCGCGATGGCGCGGCAGGTCGGGATAGAAATGGTCGAACGTATCGACCGAGCAGGGCGTCAGCAGGAAGTCGTGCATCCCGACCTGATCCTCGACGATCTCCAGCATCACCCGCGAGCGGTTGGAGTAGAGCTTGTGCCCGGTCGTCAGCCGGATCGTCTCGGCATAGTCGAGCGTACGACCCGACGAAATCACCTCGTCCAGATCATCGGCATTGAAGGCGAGCAGATCGGCCACCTGCCGCCCGCGCGGATCGATCACGGTCAGGCTGTCGCCCTTCGCCATGCGGAACGCGTCGCCGCTGCGCGGGGGGATTTCCACGGTCCGGCTGCTCATGGCTTGGCCTCGCTCGCACCGCCCGCATAATGGAAGGGACAGCGCCAGCCCTCCTCGACCACGCGGCCGCTATACTGGCGGGCTTCGCTCAACTCGCCATGGCGGGCGAGCATCGGATTGCGCGAACCGGCTAGTGCCTCGTCGCGCATCAGGATTTTCTTGCGCATCGTCTCATACTTCCCCTGCGCGCGCAGGATTTCGAACTGGTCGTGCAAGTTGAAGATCATGGCCGGGCGCGGGAAGCGGCGCGCGGGGCGGCTGGCATTCGGGTGAAGTCCCACGACGAAAAACGCCTCGCCGCCGAAGGACAGCGAGAAATGCGGATCGTCGGGATCGGCGCTGACCCGCCTGTCCCAATCCTGGCCCAGCCAGACATCCTTGTCCGACAGCGACTGGATACGCGACCAGACCGCGCGCTCGAACGCGGCTTCGTCAAGCGTATCCGGCCCGGCAAAGACCACGGCGAGGCTGCGGAAGAGCTGCGGCTCGGCCCGGTAGCGCTCGGCAAAACGGCGCAGGCAATCGTGAATGCGCAGATCGTCCCAGGCGCTGGCGATGTCGCGCGCACCCAGGATTTCGAGCGTCCCGCGCGCCATCGCCGCCTTTGCGCCGACGCACGGGAAATCGGCCTGCGCAATATGGGCGCGAAGCATCGCGGAGGATTCCGGCTCGCTGGGGTCCTGAGCGGGAAAGAGGCTGCTGATCGTATCTGACATGGCATGACCCAACGCCGCGCCGAAACCGGACGTTCCGAAAGATGACGCAATCCCAATAAATTGCAGATCATTTCTCAGTGATATTGATAAGGATCAATCGCATAGTTGATCGAGGTTGTTCAGCCCTTACCGGCCACGATGCGCGCCACCGGTTCGACCTGTTCGGTACCGCGTCGGGCGGCGGAGGGGCGGCCGTGATGATAACCCTGTTGCCACACCGCACCGCTGACATAAGCGAGGTCGGCCATGGTCTGGGTTTCGACACCCTCGACGATCACCGTGCCCCCCAATTCGCGGATCAGGCCGACCAGATGCGGCAGGCTGTGACAGGGTTCGCGATCGCGCACCGCCCGTTGCAGGAACAGGCCGTCGACCTTCACCAGCGCGGGCACCAGATCCATCAACTGGCGGATCGAGGTGAAGCCCGCCCCGAAATCGTCCAGTGCCAGCGTCGCCCCCGTCGCGCGCAGCGCGCGGGCAAAGGCGATCGCGTCATGGATATGCGTGATCGGCTCGGTTTCGGTGATCTCGACGACCAGCCGTGCGGCAAGGTCGGGCTGCGCGGCCAGCATGGTCAGGACGCCGCGCCACCATCCGTTCAGATGCGCCGAGTTGGCCGAAATATTGACCGCCAGCACCGCATCGGGATGCGCCCGCAGTTCATCCAGCACATGGCGCACCATCACCCGGTCGAAGGTCGAGGCGATCCCCGTCCGCTCCAGCGCCGGAAAGAGCGTCGATGGGGACAGTCCCGCGCCGGGGTCGTCGAAGCGGACCAGCCCTTCGTGATAGAGGATGCGCGACGGGTCGGCATGATGACGGACCGGCTGCCAATGCGCCGCCATCCGCCCCTCGGCCGCGCAGCGAAAGGCCCGGGCGATCAGGTGCATATCGTTCCTGTAGAGCGACAATCCGTCATCGCCATGATCGCGGCGCACGTCGCGCGGCCCGCGATACCGGGGCGGCTCGTCATTCTGCCAGGTCATTACCGCATGGACACCCGCACCGGGTTCGCCGGTCATCGCCTCGATACCGATCGGTTCGGCGGTCAGGCGATAGGACAGATCGGCCAGGCGGTCCCAGGACACGGGCCCGTCATGCGCGGCGTCGCCCAAGATTCGAAAGCGCCGGTGCGCCGCATCCTGCTCGATCCGCAGCCCGAATTCGCACAGCCGGGTTGCGATGCGGTGTGCGACATGGTCCGCCACGCCCGGCCCCCAACATGCCGCAATCAATTCGAGATTGCTGATCTCGATCTCAAACGCCCTGCTCGGCACCTAACCCCCGTTCCCCGCCAACGGGGACGCCGCCTTGCCGCAACGGCCTCGGCGACACCCCCGGTCAAGCGTCAAGGGTAGCAACCACACCTACACTTGCAAGGGCACAGAACGGTCCGATCAACCATGAAATTCTGATTTTTTAGCAACTTAGCCGCGATCAAATCCGAGATTATCAATCCAGGTTAGGACGCAGCCAGCGGGTGGCCTGCGCCACATCGACGCCGCGCCGCGCGGCATAGTCCGCCACCTGATCCTCACCGATCCGCGCCACGCCGAAATATTCCGCCTGGGCGTGCCCGAAATAGAAGCCGCTGACCGCCGCCGTCGGCAGCATCGCGAAGCTGTCGGTCAGCTCCAACCCGACCGCCTGTTCGGCGCCCAGCAGGTCGAACAGCGTCCGCTTGATGCTGTGCTCGGGGCAGGCGGGATAGCCCGGCGCGGGGCGGATGCCGCGATACTGCTCACGAATCAGCGCTTCGTTGGTCAGCTGCTCGCCCGCCGCATAGCCCCACAGGTCGGTGCGGACATGCGCATGGAGGCGCTCGGCAAAGGCTTCGGCCAGACGGTCGGCCAGTGCCTTGAGCAGGATGTCGTTATAATCGTCATGCCCACTGCGGAAGCGTTCGATATGCGCGTCAATGCCGTGGATGCCTACCGCAAAGCCGCCGATCCAGTCGCCCGCCGGATCGATGAAGTCGGCCAGGCACATATTGGCGCGCCCCTCGCGCTTGGCGATCTGCTGGCGGAGGAACGGGATGCGGGTTTCCTCGCCCCCGCCCGTGAGGATCACGTCGTCGCCATCGCGGCGGCACGGCCACAGCGCAGCGACGCCGCGCGCGGTCAGCCACTTCTCGGCAATGATCGTGTCGAGCATGGCCTGCGCATCGGCATACAGCCCGCTGGCGCTCTCGCCGACCACTTCATCGGTCAGGATGGCGGGGAAATTGCCCGCCAGTTCCCAGGCGCGGAAGAAGGGCGTCCAGTCGATATAGTCGCGCAGGTCGGACAGGTCCCAGTCCTGATAGACATGCACGCCCGGCTGCCTGGGCTCCCCCGCCTTCAGCGCCATGTCGGCGACGAAGCCGCGCGCGCGCGCCTCCTCCAGCGGCAGGAGGGCATTGGCCCCCTTGCCTTCGCGCGCCTTGCGGACGGCTTCGTAATCGGCCGCGACCTGCGCGACATAGGGATCGCGCTGGGTATCGGACACCAGCGTCGTCGCCACGCCGACCGCGCGGCTGGCGTCGAGGACATGGACCACCGGCCCCTCATAGGCGGGCGCGATGCGCAGCGCGGTGTGAACCTTGGAGGTCGTCGCGCCGCCGATCAGCAGCGGCATGGTCATGCCCGCGCGCTGCATCTCCTCGCCCACCGTCACCATCTCGTCGAGGCTGGGGGTGATCAGGCCCGACAGGCCGATCATGTCGGCATCATGTTCGACCGCCGAGGCGATGATCTTCGACCACGGCACCATGACGCCCAGATCGACCACCTCGAAGCCGTTGCACTGAAGCACGACGCCGACGATGTTCTTGCCGATATCGTGGACGTCGCCCTTCACGGTCGCGAGCACGATCTTGCCCTTGCCCTTGGCGCCGGGTTCCTTCGCCGCCTCGATGAAGGGCAGCAGGTGCGCCACCGCCTTCTTCATGACACGCGCCGACTTCACCACCTGCGGCAGGAACATCTTGCCTGAGCCGAACAAGTCGCCGACGACGTTCATGCCGTCCATCAGCGGCCCTTCGATCACCTCGATGGGGCGTGCGAACGCTTGCCGGCATTCCTCGGTATCGTCGACGACATGCGCGTCGATGCCCTTGACCAGCGCATATTCCAGCCGCTTGGTGACGGGCAGGCTGCGCCATTCGGCGGCCTGCTTTTCCGCCACCGCATCGGTGCCGCGATAGCGCTCGGCCAGCGCGACCAGCCGCTCTCCCGCTTCGGGATCGCGGTTGAGCACGACATCCTCGCAGGCCGTGCGCAGCTCGGGGTCGATCGTGTCGTACACGTCGAGCTGGCCCGCATTGACGATCGCCATGTCCATGCCCGCCGGGATGGCATGGTAGAGGAACACCGAGTGCATCGCGCGGCGCACCGGCTCGTTGCCGCGGAAGCTGAACGACAGGTTCGACAGGCCGCCCGAGATATGGACGTGCGGGCAGCGCGCCTTGATCTCGCGGCACGCCTCGATGAAGTCGACGCCGTAATTGTTATGCTCTTCGATGCCGGTCGCGACCGCGAAGACATTGGGGTCGAAGATGATGTCCTCAGGGGGAAAGCCGATCCCCATCAGCAGGTCGTATGCACGCGCGCAAATTTCGACCTTGCGGTCCTTGGTGTCGGCCTGACCGACTTCGTCGAACGCCATGACGACCACCGCCGCGCCGTACGCCATGCAGCGGCGGGCATAATGAAGGAACGCCTCCTCGCCTTCCTTCATGCTGATCGAGTTGACGATCGGCTTGCCGGACACGCACTTCAGCCCCGCCTCGATCACGCTCCATTTCGAGCTGTCGATCATGATCGGCACGCGCGCGATGTCGGGCTCGGCGGCGATCAGCTTGAGGAAGGTGGTCATGGCGAATTCGGCGTCGAGCAGCCCTTCGTCCATGTTGACGTCGACCACCTGCGCGCCATTCTCGACCTGACTGCGCGCCACCTCCACCGCGCGGGTATAGTCGCCCGCCAGGATCATCTTCTTGAACGCCGCCGAGCCGGTGACGTTGGTCCGCTCGCCGACATTGACGAAATTGGTGGAGGTGTTGGTCATCGTCTTGTTCCTAGCCCCTCCCCTTCAGGGGAGGGGTTGGGGTGGGGCCTGTCCAGGCAGTCAAAGGTCCGGGATGCAGGCGACGCCCCACCCCCAACCCCTCCCCTGAAGGGGAGGGGCTTTGCAGGTCACGCCGCCATGGTGAACGGCTCCAGCCCCGCCAGGCGGGTGACGACCGGCGGGGTCGGGATGGTGCGGGGCTTCATGCCCTTCACCTTGTCCGCGATCGCCTTGATATGCGCAGGCGTCGAGCCGCAGCAGCCGCCCAGCACATTGACCTGCCCCTCGACCGCCCATTCGCCGACCAGTCCGGCGGTGGTGACGGGCGCTTCGTCATAGGCGCCCAGTTCGTTGGGCAGCCCGGCATTGGGGTAGATCATGATCAGCGTGTCGCAGATTTCGCTCAGCGTCTTCACGTGCGGGCGCAGCTGCTCCGCCCCGAACGAGCAGTTCAGCCCGATCGTCACCGGCCGGGCATGGCGCACCGCGTGCCAGAAAGCCTCGACCGTATGGCCCGACAGGTTGCGGCCCGACAGATCGGTCAGCGTCATCGACAGCATGATGGGGATTTCGCGGCCCAGCGCCTCGCCCGCCTCGATCACCGCCATGATCCCGGCCTTGGCGTTCAGCGTGTCGAACACCGTCTCGATCAGGATGAAGTCCGCCCCGCCCTCGACCAGCGCATCGATCTGTTCGCGGTAGACGTCCTTGAGGTAATCGAAATCGATCTCGCGGTAACCCGGATCGTTGACGTCCGGCGACAGCGACAACGTCTTGTTGGTCGGCCCGATGGCGCCCGCGACAAAGCGGGGGCGGCCATCCCTGGCCTGATATTCGTCGGCAAGGCGGCGAGCGAGCTTCGCGCTCTCGACATTGATCTCGCGCACCAGATGTTCGGCGCCGTAATCGGCCTGGCTGATCCGGTTGGCGGAGAAAGTGTTGGTCTCGGCGATATCCGCCCCCGCCTCGAAATAGGCGCGATGGATCGCCTCGGGCACCTCGGGCTTGGTCAGCGCCAGGATGTCGTTATTGCCCTTCTGGTCATGGGTCAGGCCCAGCGTGCCCGCATAGGCCGCCTCGTCCAGCTTCCAGTTCTGGATTTCCGTGCCGAACGCGCCGTCGGTGATCAGGATGCGCTTGGCGGCTTCGGCCAGGAAGGTGTCGCGGGTCGTCATCGTCTTGCTCCTGCTCTGGCGAGCGGTTGTTCTTGTAGGGTTGCGAGCCTTAGGCGTCTTTGCCTGCGGCCCTGCCCTCCCCCATCCCCTCCCGCTTGCGGGAGGGATGTGCCTGGGTCGTCGGTCATGCGCCATCGCCAACCCCGACCCTCGATTCTCTTCTCCCCTCCCGCAGGCGGGAGGGGCCGGGGGAGGGAAAGCCGCAAGCGACACCCCCTGTTATTCCAGCCCCCTTACGCCCGAAGCATTAACATCACGCCGCCGCGACCGCCTCGGCCTTCTTCCCCCGCACGCCCAGCAAATGGCTGATCGCATAGGCCAGCTCGGCGCGGTTCAAGGTGTAGAAGTGGAAACCCTTCACCCCACCGGCATAGAGCCGACGGCACATCTCGGCCGAAATGGTCGCGGCGACCAGCTGGCGCGCGGCGGGATGGTCGTCCAGCCCTTCGAACAGCCGGTCCATCCAGTCGGGAATGCACGCCCCGCACATGGCGGCGAACTTGCGGGTCTGGGCCACGTTCGACACCGGCAGGATGCCCGGCACGATCTCGGCCGTGATCCCCGCCGCCGCCGCCGCATCGCGGAAGCGGAAATAGGCTTCGGGCGAGAAGAAGAATTGCGTGATCGCGCGGGTCGCGCCCGCATCGATCTTGCGCTTCAGATTGTCGATATCGGCCTGCTTGTCGATCGAGTCCGGATGGCATTCGGGATAAGCCGCGACCGAAATCTCGAACGGGTGCAGCTTCTTGAGGCCCGCGACCAGATCGGCCGCATTCTCATAGCCGCCCGGATGGCTGACGAAACGCGCCCCCTCGGCGGGCGGATCGCCGCGCAGCGCCACGATATGCCGCACGCCCGCCGCCCAATATTCCTGCGCGACCTGATCGATCTCCTCGCGGGTCGCCTCGACACAAGTGAGGTGCGCGGCGGCGTCCATCGTCGTCTCACGCTGGATGCGCGCGACGGTCGCATGGGTACGCTCGCGGGTCGAGCCGCCCGCACCATAGGTCACCGAGACGAAACGCGGGTCCAGCGGCTCCAGCGTGCGGATCGCGTCCCAGAGCTGCGCATCCATCTTCTCCGTCTTGGGCGGGAAGAATTCGAAGCTGACCGCAATATCGCCGCCGACATCGGCGAACAGCGGTTCGTCATGCGCCAGCGCCGCTTCGGCCTGGGTCAGGATCGTGTTCGTCATGCCGCCTTCACCCTATTCGTCTCGACGGGCCGAAGCCCCTTCTTCACACCCAGCCAGAGCTTGACGGTCAGTTCGCCGCCCTCCAGCGTCCTCGTCTCGGCCAGTGTCAGCCCAGCGGGGCCGAACCAGCTGGCCATCTGTTCGTCGGCAAAGCCCAGGCGGCTATGCGCCGCCTTTTGCCGCAATTCCTCGCGGTCGTGCGGCGCGAAGTCGGCGATCAGCAACCGCCCGCCCGGCCCCAGCACCCGCGCCGCCTCGGCGATCGCCGCGCCCGGCTGCTGGGCGAAGTGCAGGACATGGTGCAGGATCGCGATGTCCGCCGCGCCGTCGCCCATGGGGAGCGCATAAAGGTCCGCCTGCCGCAGCTCGGTATTGGCGCGGCCGTGCAGCTTGGCGCGGGCCAGCCGCAGCATCTCTGACGAGCGGTCGATGCCCAGCGCGCTTTCGGCCCGGTCGCCGAACAGCTCGAGCATCCGCCCGGTGCCGGTGCCGATGTCGATCAGCGCGCCCAGATCGCCCTGGCCGATCAGGCCCGCCATCGCCTCCTCGATCTCGCTGTCCGCGACATGGAGCGAACGGATCGCGTCCCACTCGCCCGCATGATCCTCGAACCAGGCCGCCGCGCTCGCCGCCCGGTCGGCGCGCACCGCCGCGAGGCGCGCAATGTCTGCCACCATCCAGGGGTCGGGCTCATTGGCCGTCCAGCGGTCCAGCGCCACGGTCATCGGCTCCACCGCCTCCCGGTCGCCCAGCGCCACGAAGACCCAGCTGCCTTCCTTGCGCCGTTCGGCCAGTTCGGCATCGACCAGGATCTTCACATGGCGGCTGACGCGCGGCTGGCTCTGCCCCAGCACCTGCGCCAGTTCGCCCACCGACAGCTCCATCGAGCGGAGCAGCGCCAGGATGCGCAGCCGCGTCGGATCGCTGAGGGCGCGAAAGATTTCGAGCGCGTTGGCCATGGATCACGATATAAAGATATCTTTATATGCGGTCAACGGAGCGAATTCATGAAGAACAGCCCGGACCCGAAACGGTTGATCTGCGTTGGCACGCCGATCATATGTTCGAAACGGGAGTGTTTGCCATGAAGAAGGCCCTTATCCTCGCCCTGACCGGTGCCGCCGCGATCTCGCTGGCCGCGTGCAGCGAAAACGCCCAGCAGCAGACCAAGCAGGCCGCCGACGCGATCGGTTCGGACGTCAAGGCGACGACCCAGAACGCGTCCGACGATGTCGAGGCCGCGACCGGCAAGGCGCTGAACTCCGCCGAGAACGCCATGGACAAGGCCGGCGACAAGCTGGACCGTGCCGGAGACCGCGCCGCCGCGCAGGCGGACCGTGCGGGTGATAATATCGACCGTGGCCTGGACCGCGCCGGCGACAAGATCGAGAACGGTGCGGCCAATGCCCGCCAGGCGACCGGCAACGCGCTGGTCCGCGCGGGCGAGGACGTCCGCCGCTAAGGGCTTTATCCTTCGGGATATGGAAGCGGGTCGACGAGGGATCGTCGGCCCGTTTTTGTTGGCGAGCGGTTCGCGTGGCCTTCGACTTCGTTCGGGCTGAACGGATTGAGGAGCTTGTGGCCCCATATCACGACCTCCGTTCAGCCTGGGCGAAGGCGAAGGCCACGCCCCCAAAGGTCAGTCGAACCGGACCTTCCCCCGCCCCGCCTTCACCTGAGCCCGCCCCTTCTTGGCATCCACCCGCCGGGTCTGCGACGCCCGGGTCGGCTTGGTCGGTCGCCGCTTCTTCGGCACGATCGTCGCCTCGCGGATCAGTTCGATCAGCCGTTCGCGCACCTCGCGCCGGTTCATCTCCTGCGAGCGGCTGGCGTCGGCGCGCAGGGTCAGGACGCCGTCCTTGCTCAGCCGCTGCCCCGCCAGCATCGCAAGGCGCGTCTTCACCGCTTCGGGCAGGCTCGGCGAGCCGCCTACGTCGAAACGCAGCAGCACCGCGCTGTCGGTCGTGTTGACATGCTGCCCGCCCGGCCCGGAGGCGCGGGTGAAGCTCTCGGCGATCTCGCGCTCGTCGATCGCGATGGCGCGGGTGACGGGGATCAGCGCCATCGCATGTCCGCCTAGTTCTGGAAGATGCCGAAGCGTTCCGGGATCGGCGCCTCGGCGATGATCGGATCCTTCTCGCCGCGCGGCACGGTCAGGCTGGCGGCGTGGAGCAGCATGCCCCCCGGCTCGCCCGCGCCATAGACCGGATCGCCGACGACCGGCGCACCCAGGCCGGTGGCCGCATGGACGCGGATCTGGTGCGTCCTTCCGGTCTCGGGCCGGAACTCGACCAGCGTGCGGCCATCCTCATGACGCAGCGCGCGCCAGCCGGTCCGCGCGGACTTGCCCGACGGATCGCCGACCATCCGCCAGCCTTCTTCCATGGTCGACACCTTGGCGAGCGGAAGGTCGATCATCCCTTCCCCCTCGACCAGGCCGTTCAGCACCGCGAGGTAGCGCTTTTCGACCAGACCGCCCTCGAACGCCTGCTGGAAACGGGCATGCGCCTTGGGATTGCGCGACAGGAGCAGGCAGCCGCTCGTGTCGCGGTCCAGGCGGTGGACCGCATGGGGCCAGCGCTTGAAGCCGAACTTCAGCGATTCCAGATGGTTTTCGAGGCTGATCGACCCGTTGCGGGGCCGATCCACGGGCAAGCCCGCCGGTTTGTCGATTACCAGCGCTTCGCCGTCGATGAAAAGAACGCGATCTCCGTGCATCGCACTCCCTTGCCACCGTGCGCGCCGACATGCCAGAGCCGCGCGCGTCATGCCGACCGCTCCTGCCGCTTTCCTGCGTTTTCTGGCGCTGCTGATCTTCGCCGCGCTGCCCGTTGCGGTGCAGGCGCAATCCTGTGACGGCACGCTGCCGCCGCCGGGGCCTGACGGGCGGGTTGCGGGGCATTTCCCTTATGGCGACGCATCGGCGCAGGACGTCGTGCCCGCCCCCGCCGGGTTCGGGCTGAAGCCCTATTGCAAGGTCCACCGTGCGATGCTGGCGGACCTGCAACGGCTGCTCGATGCGGCCAGGGCCGATCCGGCGGTCGGCGGCGAATTGCGCGGCCTGTCCTGCCACCGCGAGGTCGCCCGCCAGCGCAACGTCTTCTGCCGCGACCGCAGCGTGTCCGCCGCCGAGCGCGCTATCTCGGTCGCACCGGCGGGTTATAGCGAACATGCGACCGGCTATGCGATCGACTTCGCGGTGCGGCCCGCCCGTGGCTGTCCGGATGCGGAGGCGTGCATGGCCGCGTCTCCGGCGGCGCGCTGGCTGATCGCCAATGCGCGGCGTTTCGGCTTCGAGATGAGTTTTCCGGCGGGCAACACGCAGCGGGTGAAGTGGGAGCCGTGGCATTGGCGCTGGGTCGGGACCAGTCCCGGCGAACCGGGGGCGGCGCAGGCGCGCTTGGTGTTTGCGAAGGCTCGGGCCCGGTTTCCCGCCGATCCGGGGATACGCGATCCGTTGAGGGTCGCGATGTCGAGCCAGCCGCCGGTGCCGGTTGTCCCCGTGGCGGCTCCGCCTGTTCCAACGAAGAAGAAGGGCAAGCGGCGATAGGGGCGCCCTTTCCCGGCGCTCGCGAAAAACGGGGGCGCCCATCGGCACCCCCGTCCTCCGATCACCCGAACAGCTTGGCGGCCGTCTCGGCGATGCGCTTGCCCTGATAGCGGGCACCGTCCAGGTCGACTTGGCTCGGCTGGCGGCTGCCGTCGCCGTCGGCCAGCGTCGATGCGCCATAGGGCGTACCGCCATGGACTTCCTTGACGCCCATCTGGCCTTGGAAGCCATAGTCCAGCCCGACGATGGTCATGCCGTGATGGATCAGGTTGGTCAGGACCGAGAACAGGGTGGTTTCCTGCCCGCCATGCTGGCTGGCGGTCGAGGTGAAGGCGCCGCCGACCTTGCCGACCAGACCCCCGCGCATCCACACGCCGCCGGTGGTGTCCCAGAAGGCCGCCATCTGGCTCGCCATCCGGCCATAACGCGTCGGGGTGCCGACGATGATCGCGTCATACTGGGTCAGCGCATCGGGACCTTCGATCTCGGGATGCGCGGTGTCGGTCTTGAAGTGCGCGGCGGCGACCACCTCGGCGGGCGCGGTTTCGGCGACGCGGCGGATGTCCACCTCGGCGCCACCGGCACGCGCGCCCTCGGCGATGGCGTCGGCCATCTGCTCGATATGGCCGTAAGACGAATAGTAAAGGACCAGAACCTTGGCCATGTCAGTAACTCCCTTCGAGAAAAACGAACTTATTCCGAATCGACCAGAACGATCTCGGCATCCTCGATCGCGGTGATCGTCACGGTCCGGCCACCCGAAAGGGCCGCACCGTCCCGAGCCGCGAACGGCACACCGTCGATTTCGATCCGCCCGGTGGCGGGAACGAGATAGGCGTGACGCCCCTCGCCCACGCTATGCTCCAGGCTTTCCCCGGCGCGCAGCGTCGCGCCCAACACGCGGGCATCGGCCCGGATGCGCAGCGTATCGCCATCCTCGTCGAACCCGCTGGCCAGCGTCACGAACTTGCCCGAACGTTCGCCCTTGGGGAACGGCTTGGCACCCCAGCTCGGCTGGCCGCCCCGGCTGCGCGGCTCGATCCAGATCTGGAACAGCGTCGTCGGCTCGGACTCGAGGTTGTATTCGGCATGGCGCACGCCCGAGCCCGCGCTCATCACCTGCACGTCGCCCGCCGCGGTGCGGCCGACATTGCCCATCGAATCCTGATGCGTGATCGCGCCGGTGCGGACATAGGTGATGATCTCCATGTCGGCATGGGGATGCGGCGGAAAGCCCGCATTGGGGGCGATGACGTCGTCGTTCCACACCCGGATCGCGCCCCAGCCCATGCGGGCAGGATCATAGTAATTGGCGAACGAGAAATGGTGCCGCGCGTCCAGCCAACCATGGTTCGCATGGCCCAGGCTTTCGAAGCTGCGACGGTCGATGCCCCGATCGATGTCGGCGCCGGCAGTGATGGCAGTCATGGAATTTCTCCCTTGGTTGCCCACAAGATAGGGCCGATTATGATCGCGTAAACGGAAACGCTGGAAACCGATCGTTTCCACGTTCATTGTAGCGCGAAGCCGAGCCATTGCCGGGTCGCGCGAGAGGCATGAGGGGTGTCGATGCGTCTGCCGGATCTGGAAGCCTGGGCGATCTTCGCCGCCGTGGTCGAGCATCGCTCGTTCAGCGCCGCCGCCGATGCGATCGGCCTGTCCAAGGCCACCGTGTCCAAGGCGATCACCCGGCTGGAGGCGCAGCTCAACCAGTCGCTGTTCCACCGCACGTCGCGCCGCTTGGCGCTGACCGAGGCGGGAAAGCCGCTCGCCGAGCATGCCGCTCGAATCCTGGCCGAGGCCCGCGCCGCCGAGGAAGCCGCGCGCGACGCCGCCAGCGCGCCCGCAGGCCGCATCCGCCTGGCCGCGCCCATGTCGTTCGGGGTCACCAATATCGCGCCCGTCATCGCCGACTTCCTGGTCGCGCATCCCGGCATTGAGATCGAACTCAGCCTGTCCGACGCGCGAGTCGATATCGTCGCCGAAGGCTATGACATCGCGCTGCGCATCGCCGACCTGCCCGACAGCTCGCTGCGCGCGCGGCGGCTCTGCGGGATTTCCACCCATGTCATCGCGTCGCCCGCCTATCTGGCCGAGCATGGCACGCCCAGCCATCCCAATGAACTGGGCGAGCACCGGCTGCTGGGCTATGCCAACATCACCGGCCCCTGGCGTTTCCGCCATCCCGGCGGTGCCGAAGTGTCGGTACGGCCACAGGGGCCGCTGACCGCCAATAGCGGCGATGCGCTGGTGCCCGCCGTCCTGGCGGGGCTGGGCATCGCGCGGCTGCCGGGCTTCATCATCGGGCCGCATCTGGCCTCGGGCCGTGCGGTCGCGATCCTGGAGGACTGGACGCCGCCGCCGATCGGGCTCCACCTGCTCACCCCGCCCAGCCCCTTGCGCCCCGCGCGGGTCGAGGCGCTGATCGCCTGGCTGGCCGACAGGGTGCGCGATCCGTGCATCGCCGCGCAAGGCACGGAGACCCTGCGATGAATCGGCTGCGCCCCGACGAAGATGATGCGCGCTTCATCCGCCGCATCGTCCTGACCCTGCTGATCCTGGCACTGACCGCCGCGCTGTTCCGCGCGGGCGACCTGTTGATCCTGGCCTTCGGGTCGATCCTAGGCGCGATCGTCATCCATGCCATTGCCGATCTCTATGCCGATCACCTACCGATCGGGCCGAAGCGGTCCCTGACCCTGTCGATCGCGACGGTGCTGGCGGTGCTGGGCTTCCTCGCCTGGCTGTTCGGCGTCGCCTTTCGCCAGCAGTTGAACACGCTGGTCACGCAATTGCCGCTGCTGATCGACCAGCTTGCCGCCTGGGCGTCGCAGTCGCCGGTCGGTGCCAAGGTGGTCGACGCGGTGCGCGCCGCCTTTGCGGGTAGCCGCGTGGCGCGCGATATCGGGGGTCTCGTTTCCGGGGCGGGCGAGTTCGTGCTCAACTGCCTGTTGCTGCTGGTCGGTGCGCTGTTCTTCGCCGCCGATCCGAAAATCTATGAGCGCGGTTTCCTGCTGCTGATCCCCCGTTCAATGCGCCCCGCCGTGGAGGATGCGCTGTTCGATACCGGATCGACCCTGCGGCTGTGGTTGCGCGCGCAGCTGATCCAGATGACGACGATGGGCGTGCTGGTCGGCGTCGGCCTGGCGATTGCGGGCGTGCCATCGGCCGCCGCGCTGGGGCTGTTGACGGGGCTCAGCGAGTTCGTGCCCTATGTCGGACCGATCGCCGCGATGCTGCCCGCCCTGGGGCTGGCGGCGCAGGGCGGCAATGGCGCGATCATCGGCACGCTCATCACCTTCGCGGTCGTCCGGCTGGTTCAGACCAATGCGATCACCCCCTTCGTCACCAGCCGAGTCGTCGCGATCCCGCCCGCCGTCACCCTGTTCGCGATCATCGGCATCGGCACTATCTTCGGGCTGTTCGGGCTGTTCTTTTCCGCCGCGCTGCTGATCGTCGCCTTCACGCTGATCCGCAGCCTGTATCTGCGCGAAGTTCTGGGCGAGAATATTCCGGCCGTCGAGCATCAAAGCCTGCTCGGTCCGGGCGCCCGGGTGAGACAAGATAATGATAATGCAGGTTAGGGACGAATTAACCTTTTACGTTCACATCGACGTTGGTTAATGATTGGAGCGTCAGGTCGCCGGGGCAAGGGGGGCGATCACTCGCAAATGGGGACTGTCGATGCGCGTATTGCTGATCGAAGACGAACCGACGACCGCCAAGGCGATCGAGCTGATGCTCGGCAGCGAAGGTTTCAACGTCTATACGACCGACCTGGGCGAGGAAGGCCTCGATCTCGGCAAGCTGTATGATTACGACATCATCCTGCTCGACCTGAACCTGCCCGACATGCACGGCTATGACGTGCTGAAGCGTC
This sequence comes from Sphingomonas sp. Xoc002, assembly GCF_050408055.1. Taxonomy (NCBI): domain Bacteria; kingdom Pseudomonadati; phylum Pseudomonadota; class Alphaproteobacteria; order Sphingomonadales; family Sphingomonadaceae; genus Sphingomonas; species Sphingomonas sp. Xoc002. The sequence goes on from NZ_CP191175.1 coordinate 2,827,483, forward strand.
TGCGCGTTGCGCGCGTCTCGACGCCGGTGCTGATCCTGTCGGGCATCAACGAGATGGATTCGAAGGTACGCAGCTTCGGCTTCGGCGCCGATGATTACGTCACCAAGCCCTTCCACCGCGAAGAGCTGATCGCGCGCATCCATGCCGTGGTCCGCCGGTCCAAGGGCCATTCGCAGTCGATCATCCGCACCGGCAAGCTGGCCGTCAATCTCGACGCCAAGACGGTCGAGGTCGACAATGCCCGCGTCCACCTGACCGGCAAGGAATATGCGATGCTGGAGTTGCTCTCGCTCCGCAAGGGCACCACGCTGACCAAGGAAATGTTCCTCAACCACCTTTATGGCGGGATGGACGAGCCGGAGCTGAAGATCATCGACGTCTTCATCTGCAAGCTGCGCAAGAAGCTCAGCCTGGCCTGCGACGGCGAGAATTATATCGAGACGGTGTGGGGCCGCGGCTATGTGCTGCGCGAGCCCGACGATGTGGAGCAGGCCGAGGTCGCCTGATTTCGCTTTGGGTTGCGCAAAGGGCCGGTTCGAAAGGACCGGCCTTTTTCGTTGCGCGACATTTGAATTGCCCGAGGGCGGCGGGAGGTGGCCTTCGACTTCGCCCTGGCCGAACCAGTCGGCATCGAGAACCCCATGCCCTTAGAGGGGAGGAATGCAACCCCTTCAGCGGGAATGTCGATCTGCCCTGGTGTGGCGAAGCCATGACGGCATTGGATCGATCCCACCTCTAGCCTGTTGCCCGGCACCGAAGCGTCACGACATGCCCCGGCTTGTCATAGGTGATCGACGAACATCCGTTCAGCATATCCGCGCCGATATAGACGACATAGGACGGCCTGCTCTTCGTCCGCTTGCCCTTGACGACGACATCGCGTCGGTCCGCCTCCAGCCCGTCGGCTTCGCTCGGGTCGATGTCGGTCGCGGATCCGTAATCATGCGTGCGGACGAGCAACTCGGCGATGCGCAACGGCCCCAGCACCAGCGGCCTCGCCAGCCGGACGGGGCGTGCCGGACGGCTGACCCCGTGCGAGATCAGCACGGGCTGCACCGCCCCGTCGAACTGTGCGCCCTGCGCCCGCCCGATCGCCGCCCCCGCCGCCGCACTTGCCACGGTGCGGGGAAATTGCGGAGCGAAGGCGAAGGTGACGTCGTGGCCGCCAATGGGAAGCTCGACGCTGGAGAGCCACCAGTTATCGCGGCTGGCGAGCGGCAGCGCCGCCTCCACGTCATCGGGCTGGCTGGCGCGAAGCGTGAAGCGCACGATGGGCTCGGGCACGACATGCGGGCCGCCCAGTGCCTCGTCACCGGGATAGACGTCGGTTTCGAACCATTTGACCCATGCGGTCTCGGGCAGCGCATCGCCCACGCCCAACATCACGCGGCGCACCCGACCCGCGATGCGGATGGGCCCGATCCGCGCCGACGATGCTGGCGTGGCCGAGAATAGCGAAAAGCCGGATCGGCCGATCGTCGCGTCCTGTCCGAACAGGGCATCGGCCCGCGCGCGCGGCAGATAAAGGAAGGCGGGTAGGCCTGGGCCGATCCGCGCCGGGATCGCCTGCCCGTCGATGGTGACGGTGACGCGCCCATCGGGCGGCACCTCACGGACCATGGGCGGCGGATCGCTCGCCCCGACAAGTACCAGGGTCGGCGCGATCAGGAACAGCCGCCGCCCCGAAGGCATCTCAGCGGCGCTCCCACACCTTCTGCCCGCCGATCCAGGTTTCCTCGACTTGGGTGGCGCGCAATTCGCTGGGGTTGATGTCCAGCGGATTGCGGTCGACGATGATGAAGTCCGCCTGCTGCCCCTGCCCCAGTCGCCCGAACAGGTCTTCGGCAAACCCGGCATAGGCGCCGTCCATGGTGAAGGCACGCCATGCCGCCTCGCGCCCGACGATCTCCTGCGGCTGCCACCCGCCATAGGGCTGGCCGTCCGGGCCCTGGCGGGTGATCGCCGCCGCCCAGCCCGCAAAGGGATCGGGCCGCTCGACCGGATAATCCGAACCGAACACCAGGGTCGCGCCGTTCTTCAGCATGGTGTTCCAGGCATAGGCGCCCGTCAGCCGCGCCGGGCCCAGCCGCGCCTCGGCCATCTGGCGGTCGCTGGTTTCGTGCACCGGCTGCATCGAGGCGATGATGCCATGCTTGCCGAAGCGCGGCAGGTCCGCCGGATCGACAATCTGCGCATGTTCGATCCGCCAGCGCCGATCGCCCTTATAGGTCTCGGCCAGTTCGTCGATCGCGTCGAGCACCTGCGCATTGGTGCGGTCGCCGATCGCGTGGACGGCGATCTGGTACTTGTCCATCGCCGCGCGGCTCATCAGGTTGCGGATGACGTCGTCCGACATGAAGCCCAGCCCGGTCTGGCCCGGCGCATCGGCATAGGGCTGTTTCAGCCAGGCGCCGCGCGAACCCAGCGCGCCGTCGCCGTACAGCTTCACGCCGACCAGCCGCAGCCTGTTGTTGTACAGCCAGGGCGTCGGCCCGGTGCCGCCGATGCGCACCGTATCGTCGACGCCGCCGCCATAGCTCATGATCCGCACGCGCAGGTTTCCGGCATCGCCCATCCGGCGATAGGTCATCCACTCGTCCAGCGTCGTGCCCATATCGGCGGTCGCGGTGATGCCGTGGCTCAGCAAGTCGTTCTGCGCCTTCAGGAAGGCGGCGTTGCGGTCCTTGGCCAGCGGCTGCGGAATGGCCTTCTGGATCAACGCCATGGCCGCATCGACGAACACGCCGGAGGGCTGGCCGCCGACCTTCTCGATCCGGCCGCCAGCGGGCGAGACGGTCTTGGCGGTGATCCCCGCCGCCTTCATCGCCGCGCTGTTGGCCCAGAGCGCATGGCCATCGGCGCGTTCCATGACGACGGGACGGTCGGCGACGGCGGTGTCCATATCGGCGGCTGTGGGGAAGCGACCCAGCGCCCAGCTTTCCTGGTTCCAGCCGCCGCCCAATATCCATTTCCGCTCGGGGTTGGCTGCAACATAGGCGGCGATCCGCGCCTTCGCCTCGTCCAGCGACTTGGTGCTGCCCAAGTCCAGCTCGATCTGGCGGAAGCCCAGCGCCATGACATGCCCATGCGAATCGACGAAGCCGGGCAGCATCACCCGCCCCTTCATGTCCGCCCGCCAGTCGAGCTTTTCGGGGCGCTTGTCCTTGGCGCCCAGCAGCTTCACGACCTTGCCGTCCGGGGTCAGCAGCAGGCCGGTGAAGCGCACGACTTTGCCGTCCTTGTCGAGCGTCAGGCCCGTGACATTGTCGACCAGCGCATCGGCGAAGGCCGCAGCCGGGGTCAGCGCGATTGCCAGCGCGGTCAGTGCGGCGCGGAGGATGCGGGAGGGGGAAGCCTGCTTTACCATGGGCCGATCCCTATCGGCTGAAGGCGAAGGTGGGAAGCGGGCGCCGTCATCATTCCTCCCCTGCAAGGGGAGGTGGCAGGCCGTCAGGCCTGACGGAGGGGTGTCGCGCTATCGAGAGGGGGACATCCCTCCGACGCGCTGCGCGCGCCACCTCCCCTTGCAGGGGAGGAACATGCCCCTTTACGACCGCCGCACCACCTCGCGAATCACGAAATGCGACGCCAGCCGCGTCACCCCCGGCAGGCGGGCCAGGGTCTCGCGGTGGATACGCTCGTAACTGTCGTCGCGGCGCACCTCGACCTGGATCATGTAATCTGCCTCGCCGCTCATCAGGAAACATTCGACGATTTCGGGACAGCGCAGGATCTCGCGCTCGAACGCCGCCATGGTATCCTGCCTCTGGTCCTTCAGCGTGACGTTGACCATGACGGTCGACGGCCGCCCGCGCGCCTCATGGCTCAGGATCGCGCGATATCCGGCGATGATCCCGCTTTCGCGAAGCTGCGCCACGCGGCGATGCGCGGCACTGGCGGACAGGCCGACCTTCTCGCCCAGCGCGGCGCTGGTCAGGTCGGAATCGCGGGCCAGCTGGGCCAAGATGCGGCGGTCGATCGCGTCGGACATTTCATCCCGATACACCCGCCGAAGACGCACGAATATCCCAAATTATACGATGCGGCGGGACCGCTTTGCACACCTCTCCCACCCCATCGGCGCTATTATTGGGGCAACGCTTTTTCAGGAGAGTTCATCATGCGCGTCGGTGTTCCCAAGGAAATCAAGAACCACGAATATCGCGTCGGCCTGACCCCGCCATCGGTCGCCGAGCTGGTCGCTGCCGGTCACGAGGTGATCGTCGAGACCAAGGCCGGTACCGGCATTGATTTCGAGGACCAGGACTATGTCGACGCGGGCGCGCGCATCGTCGCCACCGCCGCCGAGGTGTTCGAGCAGGCCGAGATGATCGTGAAGGTCAAGGAGCCGCAGGCGGTCGAGGTCGCGATGCTGCGCCCGCACCATGTCCTGTTCACCTATCTCCACCTCGCCGCCGACAAGCCGCAGGCCGAAGGCCTGATGAAGTCGGGCGCGACCTGCATCGCCTATGAAACCGTCACCAGCCCCCGCGGCGGCGTGCCGCTCCTGAAGCCGATGTCGGAAGTCGCGGGCCGCATGGCGGTGCAGGTCGGCGCGCACTATCTCGAAAAGCAGCAGGGCGGCCGTGGCATCCTGCTCGGCGGCGTGCCGGGCGTGGCACCGGCCAAGGTCGCGATCCTGGGCGGCGGCGTCTCGGGCGTGAACGCGGCGCAGATGGCGGTGGGCCTGCGCGCCGACGTCACCATCTATGACATCAACAACGATCGTCTGGCCGAGCTGGACATGTTCTTCTCCAGCCAGATCAAGACCGCCTATGCGTCGAAGGCAGCGATCGCGGCCGCGGTGAAGAACGCGCACCTCGTCATCGGCGCGGTGCTGGTCCCGGGCGCGGCGGCGCCGAAGCTGGTCACCCGCGACATGCTGAAGACGATGAAGCGCGGCTCGGTGATGGTCGACATCGCGATCGACCAGGGCGGCTGCTTCGAGACCAGCCATGCCACCACCCACCAGGACCCGGTGTTCGAGGTCGACGGCGTGATCCATTACTGCGTCGCCAACATGCCCGGCGCGGTCGCCCGCACCTCGACCTTCGCGCTGAACAACGCGACGCTGCCCTTCGCGGTGAAGCTGGCGAACATGGGCGCCGAGGCCGCGATGAAGGCCGACGCGCATCTGGCGAACGGCCTGAACGTCTCGGGCGGCAAGATCCGCCACGCGGCGGTCGCCGAAGCGCTCGACCTGCCGTTCGAGGCCTGGGCGGGCTAAACCGCTCCTGCCGTTCGCACTGAGCGAAGTCGATCCGGGCCATGGCCTTCGACTTCGCTCAGGTTGGACGGACTCGAGAGCTTGCGGCCGCTTCGTTCACGCTGAGCGAAAAGCGCACGCCCTGCCCCACGCCACGAGGGCCCGAGTAGGTTCGCGCGGAGACGCGGAGGCGCGGAGATGGCGAATCCAGCCGCCAGGCTGTCCTCCCATATCGAGGGTGCGGCGAAGCCTCCGGCGGAACGGACTCCCACCGCCGATCCCATCCCGAACCTCTCTGCGGCTCCGCGTCTCCGCGCGAACCAAACAAAGAAACAAAACTGGAACATCGCCGTTGATCCCCCCGAAAGGATCATCCGATGACCGATAACCCCAAGACCGAACCCTTCTCGAACGCCGAGAAGGACCCCGATGACTGGACCACCGGCGACGAAAAGATGACCGGCGCGCAGGCCAGCTATCTCAAGACCCTGTCCGAAGAAGCAGGTGAGCCGTTCGACGATACGCTGACAAAGGCCGACGCCTCCAAGCGGATCGACGCGCTTCAGGAAAAGACCGGCCGGGGCCAGTAAGCCCCTATTCCCCCATCATCCGAATGGCCTGATCGAGCAGCATCACCCGCTGCTCGATGGCCGGACGATAGGGCGCATCGGCGGGCGACAGCGCCAGGGCACGGTTCCAGAAGACGCGTGCCTTGCGAAAATCGCCCGCCCGCATCCAGGCCAGCCCCTCGAAGAAGAACGGCGCCGGGTCGCGAGGCCCCAGCGTCCGCGCGCGACGAAAGGCAAAGCGAGCGGCGGGCGACATCTGATAACCGTCATGTGCGAACAGGACGTTGCCCAGCTCGGTCCAGTAGGGAACGCTGGTCCGGTCGCCGCCGACCGCGCCCAGCATGATCTGCACCGCCGTGCGCCTGTTGCCCGAACGCGACAGGGCATCGGCGGCGGTGAACATCGCCGCCTCGCCACCATAACGCCCGATCAGCTGCCCGCGCAGCTCGGAAATCGCGTCATTGTCGAGCAGCGCATCGGGGCGCGGCGCGGGCGCGCTGGCCGCCAGGGTCGGCCGCCCCTGCCAAGCATAGCCCACGCCCCCCAGTGCGAGTGCGGCCCCGAGCATCGTCAAGAGCGGTCGCGGAAACCGCAGCCACAGCGCCGCGCCCAAGGCTCCGGCGGCGATCAGCAGCAGGATCAGCCAGCCCATCAGCGGCGCTTTCGAAAGCTGGATCGCGCGATCCATGCGCCGACCGCCAGCAACAGGATCGGCGTCGCCCAGAGCAACGCCGTGGCACCGGACAAGGGCGGGTCATAGCTGACATAATCGCCGTACCGCTCGATCAGCCAGGCGCGGATCGCCTCCGGGCTTTCGCCGCGCGCGATCCGCTGGCGGACCAGGGCGCGCATATCAGCGGCCATGTCGGCGTCGCTGTCCGCGATCGACTGGCCCTGGCACACGACGCAGCGCAGCTCGCCCATCAGGGCGCGCGCCTGCGCCTCGGCCTGACGGTCGGGCAGTTGGGTGTTGCCGTAATCGGGCGTGGTCGTGGCGACCGCCAGCAACAGGGCGAGCGACAGGCTCATCGCGCGGCGGCCCCCGCAGCGGCTACGTCGCGGACGATCTGGTCGACCTGATCGGCGCGGATGTCGCCGATATATTGCCGCACGATCCGCCCGCGCCCGTCGATCAGGAAGGTCTCCGGCACACCCGACGAACCGAGCGCCATCTGCACCCGGCTACGGCTGTCGTCGCCGATCGCGGCATAAGGGTCGCCGTTGCGGCGCAGGAAGGCGGCGATGGCGGGGCCCTTGTCATGGATCGCAATGGCGTCGATCGGCACGCCGCGCGCCTTCAGCGCCATCAGCTGCGGCGCCTCGGCGATGCAGGGGATGCACCAGCTGGCAAAGACGTTGAGCAGGCGCGGCTTGCCGCCCTTGAAGTCGCCGCTCGCCAGGCCCGGCTTGCCCGGCACCATCGGCTCCAGCTGGAAGACCGGGAGCGGCTTGTCGACCAGGGTCGAATGGACCGTCGTGTCGGCGGGGCGCATCAACCCGGCCGCGACCACCGCGAAGAACACTCCGAACAGCCCCAGCGGCAACCAGATCAGCGCGCGCTTCATCCCCACAGAGCCTCCCGCCGTCGTTGCTGCCATGCCTTGAACCACCGCCCGACCAGCGCCAGCACGCCGCCCAAGGCGATCAGCGCACCGCCCAGCCAGATCAAGGTCACGAACGGCTTCCACCACAGTCGCAACTGCCAGCGGCCGGTCGCGGCATCCTGCTGCCCCAGAACGGTATAAAGCTGCCCGTCCCAGCGGGTCGCGATGGCGCTCTCGCTGGTCGTGGTCGGCGGATCGGTGAAGAAGCGCTGCTGCGGACGCAAGGTGGCTCCGTCGCCCTCGCGGGTCGCGGTCAGCCGCGCCTCCAGCGCCGACCAGTTCGCGCCGATAATGGGATAGATGCGGTTCAGCTCCACCCGCCACGGGCCGACGATGGTCGCCTGCCCCGGATAGAGCGCGACCAGCCGCTCGGCGGTGAAGGCGCTGTCGCAGGCCATGCCGATCATGCTGACGCCCAGCCCGACATGCGCGACGACCATGCCCCAGATGGGCAAGGGCGTGCGCCGCCAGTTGCGGCGGGTGACCGGCAGCACGCTGGCGACGATCAGCCCCACGCCAAAGGACAGGCCGAGCAGCGACAACACGCCCATGCCCCCGGTCAGGGTCAGCATCAGTGCAAAGGTCCCCGCCGCCGCGACCATCGGCCACAGCATCCGGATCAGCACCGCCTCCGCGTCATCGCTGCGCCAGCGCAGGGCTGGCCCGACCGCCATGACGGCGACCAGCGCCAGCGCGATCGGTCCGGCGGCGGCGTGGAAGAAAGGCGGCCCGACCGACAGCCGCACGCCGAACCCGGCGGCGACCAGCGGATAGAGCGTGCCGATCAGCACGATGCCGAGAATCACCGACAGCAGCAGGTTGTTGACGACCAGACCGCCCTCGCGACTGACGAAGGCGAAGCTGCGCCCAGCCCGCACCTGCCCAATCCGCACGCCGAACAGCGCGAGCGCGCCACCGATATAGATACCCAGCAACGCCAGGATGAACGCCCCGCGCCGGGGATCGACGGCAAAAGCATGGACGCTGGTCAAAATGCCTGACCGCACCAGGAAGGTGCCGATCATCGACATGGAGAATGCGACCACCGCCAGCATGACGGTCCACGCCCGCAAGCCGTCCCGGGCCGCCAGCACGTTGACCGAATGGAGCAACGCCGTCGCCGCCAGCCACGGCATCAACGAGGCATTCTCGACCGGATCCCAGAACCACCAGCCGCCCCAGCCCAGCTCGTAATAGGCCCAATAGGAGCCCGCCGTGATGCCGATGGTCAGCAGCACCCAGGCGCCCAGCACCCAGGGCCGCATCGCCCGCGCAAAGGCCGGACCGACCTGCCCCGTCACCAGCGCACCGACCGCGAAGGAAAAGGCGACCGACAGCCCGACATAGCCCGCGTAAAGCGTCGGCGGGTGGAAGGCCAAACCGGGGTCCTGCAACAACGGATTGAGCCCCTGCCCTTCGATCGGCGCGGGGTTCAGCCGCGCGAACGGGTTGGATGCGAACAGCAGGAAGGCATAGAAACCCAGCGCGATCGCGCCCTGCGCGGCCAGCGTCGCGACATGGGTCGCCCGGTCGAGCGTCCGTTCCTTCCAGGCGACCAGCGCGCCGCCCGCGCCCAGGATCGTGACCCAGAGCAGCATCGACCCTTCGTGATTGCCCCAGGCTCCGGCGAATTTGTAGATCCAGGGCTTGGCCGAATGGCTGTTCTCGGCGACCAGCTTGACCGACAGATCGGTGTTCAGGAACACCGCGATCAACGCACCCATGGCGATGGCGACCAGCGCGCCCTGTAGAATCGCGACCGGCCCGATCGCCGCCATCGCCTGCTCGCCCGCCACATCCTTGCGCCGGAGCGCGAGCACGCCGAGCAGCAGTTGCAACCCCGCCAGCATCGCGGCGAACCAAAGAGCGGCCAAGCCCGCTTCGGCGATCACGGCTTTAGGCTCCGGCTCTCGTGCATATTGCCCGCCATTTCGGGAGGCATATATTTCTCGTCATGCTTGGCGAGCAGGTTGGTCGCGACGAAGCGGCCATCGGGCTGGAACTGCCCCTCGGCCACCACGCCCGATTTCTCGCGGAACAGGTCGGGGGTGATCCCGGCAAAGGTCACGGGTGTCGTCGCCTTGCCGTCGGTGACGACGAAGCGCACCGTCACCCCGTCGGGCGCGCGGTGGACCGATCCGGCCTCGACCATCCCGCCCAGCCGCACCGCCTTGCCCAGCGGCAGGCCCTGTGCTTTCGCGTCGGAGGGCGTGTAGAAGAACGCCGCCTGGTCCTTCATCGCCGACATGGCGAGCAGGACCGCCGCGACGATCGCGGCCAGCGCCAGCAGCGCCAGCGTCAGACGTTGGGATTTGGGCGTCATTTCTCGGCGCGCTTCATCGCCAGATAGCTGATGAGGGTCAGCGCGCCCGCGCCCCCCAGCATGACCGCATAGGCCGCCGCCACGAAACTCATCTGGTTCATGCGCGCGCCATCCGCCGCATCCGCGCCTCGGCCTTGGCCTGCGCCAACAGGGTGCGCATCCGCATCAGCACGATGGCCGCGAACAGAAAGGTGAAGCCGCCCAGCGCGATGGGCAAAGGCCAGAGCAGCGATGGGTCGATGCTGGAGCCGGTCAGTCCGATCGACTGGCCCTGGTGCAGCGTGTTCCACCATACCACCGAATAGCGGATGACCGGCAGCAACGCCGTGCCCGCCAGCCCGTACAGCGCCGGGATCCGCCCGTCGCCGCCGCGATCCGCATCGGCACGGGCGAGCGCGATATAGCCCAGATAGACGAACAGCAGCAGCAGCATCGAGGTCAGCCGCCCGTCCCACTGCCACCATGTCCCCCAGGTCGGCCGTCCCCAGATCGATCCGGTGGCGAGGCAAAGTGCGGTAAACACCGCCCCCGGCCAGGCAATGGCGCGGCCCGCGACCTGCGCCAGCGGATGCCGCCACACGATCAGCGACAGGCTGGCGATGGCGATGCCGCTCCATCCCCCCATGCCCAGCCAGGCGGCGGGGACATGGATGTAGAGAATGCGCACCGTCTCGCCCTGAAGATAATCGGGCGGCGTCATCACCAGCCCCGCCCAGACCGCGACCGCGATCAGCACGATGCCGAGCCCCAGGAAAATCCCGGTCAGCGGACGAGCGATCTTCAGGAAACGCGCGGGGTTCGCAAGGATATGTAGACTGGCCACGATGACAGGACTGTAAGGCGGTTTTTCAGGCGCGTCATCCGTGTTTGCGGCAAGCAGCCCCTCTTCTTAAGCCCCTCCCGCAGGCGGGAGGGGTTTGGGGAGGGTATGGTGTCTCACAGAGACCATCGCTTGTGGCCACCCCTCCCCCATCCCAGTTTCAGGTCGGTCATGCCGGGGGGCATGACCGACCTGAAACTCGCCTTCGGGACGGGCGTGAGACTCATCGGTAGCGGGACCCGTTCGTTTCTTGATTCGTCTTCCCCTCCTGACATCCCTATCAGGGGAGCAAAGGGGACCATCACATCATCATGCCTGCATTTCACCGCCTGCCTTTGCTTGCCCTCGCGTTCGCGCCTGCCACGCTTTCCGCACAAACCACCGAACCCGAAACCGTCGTGGTTACCGGCCGGGGCCTGGCCGACCAGCCGGGCGACAGCGCGCTGGACGTGGTGACCATCGAGCGCGACCGGATCACGCAGAGCGCCTCGCAGCGGCTGGAGAATGTCCTTGCCGATGTCGCGGGGCTCCAGCAGTTCCGTCGCTCGGACAGCCGCTCGGCGCATCCGACGTCGCAAGGGATCACCCTGCGCGGGCTGGGCGGCAATGCGTCGAGCCGCGCGCTGCTGGTGCTGGACGGCGTGCCGCAGGCCGATCCGTTCGGCGGCTGGGTGGTGTTTCCCGCCTATGCGACCGGACGGCTGGGGCGCATCCGGGTGACGCGCGGTGGCGGATCGGGTTTCTGGGGGCCGGGCGCGCTGGCGGGCACGATCGAGATGGACAGTGCGACGCCCGACCAGCTGTCCCCGCTCGACCTCGCTTTGTCCTATGGCAGCCGCGATTCGGTGGATGCGCAGGGGTCGGCCTCGCTGGTGCGGGATGGCGGCTTTCTGACCGTGTCCGGCGCCTATGCGCGCGGCGACGGCTTCATTCCGGTCGTCGAGGGCCAGCGAGGACCCGCCGATCGGCCTGCGCCTTACGAACAATATTCGGGCGCGGCGCGCGGTGTCGTCGGGATCGCGCCCGCGACCGAGTTGCAGATGACCCTCGCCGCCTTTCACGACGCGCGGGACCGGGGGACCGACTTTACTGACAATCGCTCGGACGGCGCGGATGCCAGCGTCCGGCTGGTCGGGCGAGGAGCCTGGGGCTGGTCGGCGCTGGCCTATGTCCAGACGCGGCAATTCGCGTCGCGCTATGCCAGCGTGAATGCGGCGCGAACGGCGGCCACGCTGACGCTCGACCAATATAATGTCCCCGCCACCGGACTGGGCGGACGGGTCGAGGTGTCGCCGCCGCTGGGCGATACGGTGAAGCTGCGGCTGGGCGGCGACATTCGCGATACCAGCGGACGGACGCAGGAACGCTACACCTATGTCGCGGGACTACCCACACGACGGCGCGAGGCGGGGGGTGCGACGCGGACCATGGGGCTGTTCGCCGATGGTAGCGTCGAGGCGGGCGCGCTGACCGTCACCGCCGCCGCGCGGGTGGATGACTGGCGCATCCGCAACGGACGGCTGGATGAGGGCGTGCTGGCGACCGGCGCGGTACTGACCGATACCGATTTCCCCAATCGCTCGGGGCAGGAGTTTACCGGGCGACTGGGGGCGGCGGTGCGGATCGTGCAGCCGTTGAACCTGCGCGCGGCGGCCTATCGTGGCTGGCGACTGCCGACGCTCAACGAACTCTACCGGCCGTTCCGCGCCGGGACAGACGCCACCGCCGCCAATGCCGCGCTGAATCCCGAACATGTCGAAGGTATCGAGGGCGGGTTCGACCTGACCCCGGCGGCGGGCTTGCGGCTGTCGGGCACCTATTTCCTCAACCGGCTGACCGATGCGATCGCCAATGTGACCCTGGGGCGTGGACCGGGGACATTTCCGGGCGTCGGCTTCGTCGCGGCGAACGGCGTGTACCGGATGCGGCGGAATCTCGACGCGATCCGATCCCAGGGGTTCGAGCTGGAGGCGAACTGGACCTATGGCCCGCTCAGCGCGCGCGGGTCCTGGTCGCATGTCGATGCGCGAGTGGAAGCATCGGGCAATGCCGCCCCGCTCGACGGCCTGCGTCCGGCCCAGACACCGCGCGACCAGTTCTCGGGGACCTTGGCGGTCGAGCGGCATGGGGCGGTGTTGAGCGGGACGCTGCGCCATGTCGGACGGCAGTATGAGGACGACCAGAATATCCGCTCGCTGGCCCCCGCGACGACGGTCGATGCCTATGCGGCGCTGCCGGTGGTGCGCGGCTGGCTGATCGAAGCGCGGGCCGAGAACCTCGCCGATGCGCGGGTCGAGGCGGCGTATAGCGGCGCAGGGCTGATCGAGCGGGCGACACCCCGGACACTTTGGATCGGGGTTCGGACGCGGTTGTAATCCCTTGGTCTTCGACTTCGCTCGGGCTGAACGAAACTGGGTACTGGACCCCGTTCGCACTGAGCGAAGTCGAAGGGCGCGCTACCCCCGCTTCTTGACCAACGCCGTCCTCAAGCACCGGCACACCACCTCGTCACGCTGGTTCAGTGCCTCGTGCCGGAACGTCACCAGCCCCGCCCCCGGCCGCGACTTGCTCTCGCGCAGGCCCGTCACCTCGCTGGTCGCGCGCAGCGTGTCGCCCAGAAAGACCGGCGCGGGCATGACCAGTTCATCGTAACCGAGATTGGCCACCAGCGTCCCCAGCGTCGTCTCCCCGACCGACAGCCCGACCATCAGCGAGAAGGTGAAGGTGCCGTTGACGAGGATCTGGCCGAATTCGCTCGCCTTCGCCGCCTCTGCATCGATGTGGAGCGGCTGCGGGTTGTGGGTCATGGTCGAGAACAGGAGGTTGTCCGTCTCGGTCACGGTGCGGCGGATGGGGTGTTCGATCCGGTCGCCGATCACCCAGTCGTCAAAGAAGCGCCCGCTCATGCCGCGTCCTCCGCAACGATACGGACCAGCGCGACGCCTTCGGCCACCTGACCGCCCGTCTCGGCCTTCAAGTCGGTGACCACCCCGTCGAACGGTGCGGTCAGGACATGCTCCATCTTCATCGCCTCCAGCGTGACGAGCGGCTGGCCTGCGCTTACCGCTTGTCCCTCTGTCACGGCGACGGCGATGATGCGGCCGGGCATGGGCGACAGGATCGCGCCGTCCCCCGCCCCGCCCGCCGCCAGCCCATCGGCGCGCCAGCGGGTGAAGGACCAGCTTTGCCCGCCCTCCGAAATCAGCACCTCGTCAGTCGGCGCCGGGGGAACGTCGCCCGCCTCGCTGAAATCGACGGTGATCGGCCGCCCATCGAGCAGGAAGCGCGCGGTGCGCCGGGGCGCTGCGTTCAGGCGGAAGCCCGACAGCGCGTCCTGTCCGATCAACGCGGCGGCGGCCTCGGCCAGGGCCTCTTCGGACGGCTCGGTCGGCGGCATCAGCGCCTCGCCCTCGCGCGCGATCAGGCCGGTATCGACCTGCCCGCTCGCGAAATCGGGATGGTCGAGCGCCTGCACTAGAAAGCCCGCATTGGTACGCACCGGCCAGATCACCGCCTCGTCCAGCGCATCCGCCAACGCCTCGCGCGCTTCGTCGCGGGTGTCGCCATGCGCGATGACCTTGGCGATCATCGGATCGTACCAGGGGGTGATCTCCGCCCCTTCCTCGACTCCGGTATCGATGCGGATCGCGGGATCGTCGCCGAGGTCGAACACCTCCAGCGTGCCGATCGCGGGCAGGAAACCCTTGGCCGGGTCCTCGGCATAGAGGCGCGCCTCGATCGCATGGCCGTGGATGGACAGATCGGCTTGCGCCATCGGCAAGGGCTCGCCCGCCGCGACGCGCAGCTGCCACTCGACCAGATCGACGCCGGTGATCGACTCGGTCACGGGATGCTCGACCTGGAGACGGGTGTTCATCTCCATAAACCAGACGCGGTCGGCACGCAGCCCTTCGGAGGCGTCGGCGATGAACTCAATGGTTCCTGCGCCGACATAGTCCACCGCCTGCGCCGCACGGACCGCGGCACCGCACACCGCCTCTCGGGTTGCTTCGTCCATGCCCGGCGCGGGGGCTTCCTCGATCACCTTTTGATGGCGGCGTTGCAGCGAGCAATCGCGCTCGAAGAGATGGACCACCTGGCCATGGCGGTCGCCGAAGACCTGCACTTCGATATGGCGCGGCGAGAGGATGTATTTCTCGATCAGCACCCGGTCGTCGCCGAACGACGCCGCCGCCTCGCGACGGCAGGATGCCAGCGCCTCGGCGAAGGCGGCGGGCTCGTCGACGCGGCGCATCCCCTTGCCGCCGCCGCCCGCCACCGCCTTGATCAGCACGGGATAGCCGACCGCATCCGCCTCGGCGGCGAGGCGGTCGGGGCTCTGGTCCTCGCCCAGATAGCCGGGCGTGACGGGTACACCGGCGGCGATCATCCGCGCCTTGGCGGCGTCCTTCAGGCCCATGGCGCGGATACTGTCGGGGTCGGGGCCGACCCAGACCAGCCCGGCGGCGATCACGCTTTCCGCGAACTCGGCATTTTCCGAGAGGAAACCATAGCCGGGATGGATCGCCTCCGCCCCGCTTTCGCGCGCGGCCGCGAGGATGCGGGCGGCATCCAGATAGCTTTCCCGCGCCGGGGCCGGGCCGATCAGCACGGCCTCGTCCGCAAGCCGCACATGCAGCGCCTGCGCATCGGCTTCGGAATAGACCGCGATGGTGCGCAGGCCCATCTCCCGCGCGGTGCGGATGATGCGACAGGCGATCTCGCCGCGATTGGCGATGAGGAGGCTCTTCATCATCAGGATTCCAGCTTCAACGTGATGGCACCCGGTCGTTCGGCGATGGCATCGAAGATCACGGTCAGGATGCGATCAAACCGCTCGCCGATCACCTTGCGCGCAGCGGCGGCATTGGTGAGGGTCAGCATGATGGGCGGCTCGACAACCGCAATCAGCAGGTCGAACAGCGCATCCAGACTGCCGCCATACCATTCGACGCCAGAGGCTTCGCGGATACGGGTATGAAAATCGGCCTCGTCCGTGACGGTCGCGCCATCAATGGTCAGGTCCATGGCCATTACATGCGGAACACCCCGAACCGGGGTGCCTCCGCGATCGGCGCATTCAGACAAGCATCCAGCGCCAGCCCCAGAACATCCCGCGTCTGCGCCGGATCGACGATGCCGTCGTCCCACAGCCGCGCGGTCGCGTACCAGGGGTTGCCTTCATCCTCGTAACGCTGGCGGATAGGGGCCTTGAACGCCTCCGCCTCGTCCGGCGTCCAGCTATCGGCGTCGCGGTGGACGGTCGCCAGCACGCTAGCGGCCTGTTCGCCGCCCATCACGCTGATCCGCGCATTGGGCCAGGTGAACAGGAAGCGAGGACTATAGGCGCGCCCGCACATGCCGTAATTGCCCGCGCCGAAGCTGCCGCCGATCAGCACGGTGATCTTGGGCACCTGCGCCGTCGCCACCGCGGTTACCAGCTTGGCGCCGTGCTTGGCGATCCCTTCGGCCTCATAGCGGCCGCCGACCATGAAGCCGGAAATATTCTGGAGGAACAGCAGCGGGATACGCCGCTGACACGCCAGCTCGATGAAGTGCGCGCCCTTCTGCGCGCTCTCCGAGAACAACACGCCGTTGTTCGCCAGGATCGCGACCGGCTTGCCATGGATATGCGCGAAACCGCAGACCAGCGACGCGCCGTACAGCGCCTTGAATTCATGGAAGCGCGATCCGTCGACCAGCCGGGCGATCACCTCATGCACGTCATAGGGCGCGCGCACGTCCTGCGGGATCAGGCCATAGAGTTCCTCCGCCGGATAGAGCGGTTCGTCCGCCTCGGCGAGATTGACGTCCGGCATCACCTGCGGCGGCAGGGTTTCCACGATGTCGCGGACGATCGACAGCGCATGATCGTCATCCTGCGCGACATGATCGACCACACCGGACTTGCGGCCATGGGTGTCCGCACCGCCCAGTTCCTCGGCCGAGATGACCTCGCCCGTCGCGGCCTTCACCAGCGGCGGTCCGGCGAGGAAGATCGTGCCCTGCCCGCGCACGATCACCGTCTCGTCCGACATGGCGGGGACGTACGCACCGCCCGCCGTGCAGCTGCCCATGACGCAGGCGATCTGCGGAATGCCCGCCGCCGACATCTGCGCCTGGTTGAAGAAGATGCGGCCGAAATGATCGCGGTCGGGAAAGACCTCCGCCTGATGCGGCAGGTTCGCGCCGCCGCTATCGACCAGATAGATGCAGGGCAGCCGGTTCTCGAGCGCGATCTCCTGCGCGCGGAGGTGCTTCTTGACGGTCAGCGGGTAATAGGTGCCGCCCTTCACCGTCGCGTCATTGGCGACGATCATTACCTGACGACCATGCACACGTCCGATCCCCGCGATCACCCCGGCGCCCGGCACGGCATCGTCATACAGGCCGTTGGCGGCGAGTTGGCCAATCTCCAGGAAGGGCGCGCCCGCATCGAGCAACTGTTCCACCCGGTCGCGGGGGAGCAGCTTGCCGCGCGCAACATGACGCTCGCGCGAGGCCTCGTTACCGCCGAGCGCTGCCTGAGCGACATCCGCACGCAACCGCTCGGCCAGCACACGGTTGTGGTCGGCATTGGCGCGGAACGCCGCATCGTCACGCGAAAGGCGCGAGGAAAGAACCGCCCCCATCAAATCCTCCCCAAGCTATGCTTGGGGAGGGGGACCATGCGCAGCATGGTGGAGGGGCAAGCCCCTCCGGCCCCTCCACCCCTCGCTTCGCGAGCGGTCCCCCTCCCCGCGCTATGCGCAGGGAGGATTTGGTTACGGCTCATTGCGCCACCTTTTCGAGCTTGCCGATCAATTCGCGGCCGATCAGCATCCGGCGAATCTCGTTGGTCCCTGCCCCGATGTCGAGCAGCTTAGCATCGCGCGCAAAACGTTCGACCGGCCACTCCTTGGTATAGCCCGCCCCGCCCAGCGCCTGGATCGCCTCCAGCGAGACCTTCACCGCATTCTCGCTCGCCAGCAGGATCGCGCCCGCCGCGTCGAACCGGGTCGTGCGCCCGGCGTCGCAGCTCCGCGCAACGGCATAGACGTACGCCCGCGCCGAATTGAGCGCGACATACATATCGGCGATCTTCGCCTGGATCAGCTGGAACTCGCCGATCGCGCGGCCGAACTGCCGCCGCTCGCGGACGTAGGGCACGACCACGTCGAGGCACGCCTGCATGATCCCCAGCTGGATACCCGCCAGCACCGCACGCTCATAGTCGAGCCCGCTCATCAGCACGCCGACACCGCCGTTCACCGGCCCCATCACCTGCGCGTCGCCGACGAAACAGTCGTTGAACACCAGCTCGGCGGTCGGGCTGCCGCGCATGCCCATCTTGTCGATCTTCTGGCCGATCGCGAAGCCCGCCATGTCCTTTTCGATCAGGAAGGCGGTGATGCCCCGGCTCCCCTCGCCCGTCTTGGCATAGACGACGAGCGTCTCGGCATAGGGCGCGTTGGTGATCCAGAATTTGGTACCGTTCAGCACCCAGCCGCCGTCCGCCTTCACCGCGCGCAGCTTCATCGACACGACGTCCGAGCCCGCCGACACTTCGGACATGGCCAGGCTGCCGACATGCTCGCCGGAGATCAGGCCGGGCAGATATTTCGCCTTCTGCTCCGCGTTGCCCCAGCGGCTGATCTGGTTGACGCAGAGGTTGGAATGCGCGCCGTAGGACAGTCCCAGCGAGGCCGAAGCCCGCGACACTTCCTCGATCGCGACGACATGCTCCAGATAACCGAGCCCCAGGCCACCATCGGCCTCGGCGACGGTGATGCCGTGCAGGCCCAGCGCGCCCATTTCGGGCCATATGTCACGGGGAAACCAGTCTTCCGCATCCATTCGTACGGCGAGCGGTGCGATCCGGTCGGTCGCGAAACGGCGCGTCGCCTCACGGATCATGTCCGCGCTTTCGCCGAGCGCGAAGTCGAAATCGTCGATCATGTCCTCTCCAAGCGGCTCTTTGAGTCCGTTAGCTCGCTTTAAACGTATATTACCCAAACGCGCAATCTTCGTTCCGTCCCCCACAGTGCCCCCTCCACGCTCGATCCCATATCGGATCGATTGCAGGCTTCAGGGATTTGCAACCCCGTATGAAACGCGCCATGTGACGGATCGAGAGGAATTTTTTGCCCGATGGCCACTCGCCCCGTCGCCACTGATCCCAATCTGGACATTACCGCCTGCGATCGGGAGCCCATTCATATTCCCGGCGCGGTTCAGCCCCATGGGCTGTTGCTGGTGGTCGACGCAGCGACGCTGGAGGTGATCGCGGGCGCCGGGCCGATCGAGGAGCGATTGGCCCCCGCCTGGCTGAGTCGACCCCTGGCCGCCTTGCTGGGCGACGAGGTTGCGCAGATGGTGTCCGACATGCCGATCGGCCCCGGCACGACGGTCGCCGCCGTGCCGGTCGAGGGTATTTCGGAACGCTTTTCAGTCACCGCGCACCGCATCGCGGGCGAGCGCGTGCTGATCGAGCTGGAAGCCGGAAGCACCGACGCTCCCTGGGGCAAGGGCAGCCCGCTCAACTGGATCGACGCCGCCGTCACCAGTTTCGAGCGGACCGCCGACCTGCCCATGTTGTTCGAACGGGCCGCCACCACCTTCCAGATGCTGACCGGATTCGACCGGGTCATGCTCTATCGCTTCCTCGACGAGGATGCGGGCCGCGTCGTCGCCGAGGCGCGGTCGGCCGGCCTGCAATCCTTCCTCCATCATCATTTCCCGGCTTCCGACATCCCGAAACAGGCGCGCGCGCTCTATGTCCGCAACCGGACGCGCAGCATACCGGACGTCGATTATGTCCCCGCCCCGATTCGGCCCGAGGGTTTCGAGACGCTGGACCTCAGCGATGTCGGCCTGCGCAGCGTGTCGCCGATCCATGTCCGCTATCTGAAGAATATGGGCGTGGCAGCTTCGGCGTCGATCTCGATCGTCAAGGACGGCGTGCTGTGGGGCATGATCGCCTGCCACCATTATACGCCCCGCCGCCTGTCGCCCGACCTGCGCGCCGCCGCCGCCGGGCTGGCCAGCGCGCTGGCGCGGCAGATTCGGTCGAAGGAAGAGGCCGAGCTGTATCGCGAGCGGCTGCGCCTGCGCGCCGCGGAGGACAGCCTGTTGCCGCGCATCATCGGCATGGGCGATCTGGTCCCCGCCATACGCCGCCTGATGCCCGAGATGATGGCGATGATGGGCGCGACCGGCTTCGCCGTCGTCGACCAGGGCAAGGCATATCGCCACGGCACCTGTCCGCATGACCTGGCGATCCCCGATATCGCCAGCTGGGCCGTGATCCGGGGCGCGGGCGACGTGTTCTTCACCCATGAGCTACCCGCCCAGATGCCCGATGCCGCACCGCTGGCCGCGACGGCGGCGGGTGTGCTGGCGCTGCCGCTGGTCGATGGCGGCGTCACCCTGCTCTGGTTCCGGGCCGAGCATGTCGAAGAGGTCGAATGGGCGGGCAATCCGCACAAGTCGGTCGCGCTGACGCCCGATGCGACGCTCAACCCGCGCACCTCGTTCGAAAGCTGGCGGGAGACGGTGCGCGGCCGCTCGCGCCGCTGGACGATGGAAGAGGTCGAGGCGGGGCACCGCCTGCGCCGCGCACTGCACGATGCCGCGCAGAATTACCGGCTGCGCGGGCTGAACACCGCATTGCAGCGCACGCTCGACGACAAGGAAGCGCTGCTCCTGCAGAAGGACGTCCTGATGAAGGAGGTGGACCACCGGGTCCAGAACAGTCTTCAGCTCGTCTCGTCCTTCCTGTCGCTCCAGGCCAAGGCGGCGGACGACCCCCGCGTGCGCGAGCAGCTGGCCGAGGCGCAGGCCCGGCTGTCGGCCGTGGCGCTGGTCCATCGCCGCCTGTACCGCGACGATCAGATTCAGACGGTCGATCTGGCGCGCTATCTGGAGGATCTGGTCGGCGACATGAAACAGTCGCTCGGCCGCGACTGGGCGGCGATGATGCGGCTGGACCTGGCGCCGGTGCTGATGCCGACCGACCGGGCGATCAATCTGGGGCTGGTGACGACGGAGTTGATCATCAACGCCACCAAATATGCCTATGCCGGCGCGGTCGGGGCCGTGACGATCACCCTGGAGCAATATGGCAACCGCCTGCGCCTGATCGTTGCGGATCAGGGCCGCGGCAAGGGCGACGAAGAGCCCGGTCAGGGTCGCGGATTCGGCAGCCGGATGATGGCGGCGATGATGCAGCGGCTGTCTGGCTCGATCGAATATGACGACAACCAGCCCGGCCTGCGCGCCATCGTGGTCGCGCCGATCGCGGATTGAGGGCTGGACCCTGATGACCCGAAATGCTCCCCCTCCCCTGGAGGGGGGGGCTTACATGTCACCCTGCCCTAAGTAGCCCTCCGATATAGTCCAAAGACCTGCTCAGCCGCCACGACGGCGCAGTCGACCCATGCTTCATCGCCAGCTGCAGCATCAAGCGCATGGCGAAAATCCCGCCACTCCCCCGCCCCGAAACCGGATTCCAGATAGGCGCGGGGAAGCCCCTCCCCCACCTGCCGGGCCAGCATCACGCCGCCCAGTCGCGAGCCCTCGGTCACGTAGAGCGCGCCCCAGCGCGCCGCCTCGTCATCAGCCGGATCGAACGGCAAGGGCTCGGGCATCTCCCGCCCGAGAGCGGCCAGATCCGCCGCCAGCGCCGCGCGTCGCGACCGCCACGGAAAAGCGATGCTCCGCTCCGCAAGCCACGCCTCGACCGCGGGCAGTGCGCGGGCATGGGCGATTAGGAACGCCGTATAGCTTTCCCGATCGTCCAGCCGATAGGCTCCATAAGCCGCGTCCACCGCCTCATGCGCGGGAGCTGTGCGGGCCCGTAGGGCGGCGGACGCGCTGTCGCTTACTTCAGGCAGGCGACGATCCCGGCGATGACCGCCAGCGTCTCTTCCGGATCGCGCACGCGCACCGTGTCGAGGCCCAGCTCCTTGGCGGGATAGTCGTTGCCGCCCGGGAAGATCGCGTCGCCGATGAACATCATCGCGTCGAGCGGGATGCCGCTGGCGTCGCGCAGCTTCTTCAGGCCGTACGCCTTGTCGACGCCCTCACGGGTGATGTCGATCGAGGTCGCGCCGCCCATGTTGATCGACAGGCCCGGCAGGCGCTGCTTCAAGTCAGCCTGGATGACCTTGCGCTTCTCGAACTTGGGGTCCCAATGTTCCTTGGCGTCGATCGGCGCCTGCTGGCCGAGCGCGGAGAAGGTGATCTGGCTGCCGCGATCCTCGATCCGCTCGCCCCAGGTCTGCTCGGGCACGAAACCGGTCGCTTCCAGCGAGGCGTCGAACGCCTCCAGGATCTTCGCCTTGGTTTCGTCGTCGAACAGCTCGGCATAGACCGGGGTCCAGCTGCCGTCCTGATAGGTGTAGAGCTTGGTGCCGGTGGTCGGCATCAGCCACAGCTTGGTGCGATCGGCGCGCTCGGGCAGGCGGCTGGCGACCTGCTTGTCGAATTGCGGCCAGTCACCGCCCGAGATCACTGCGACATGCGCGACGTCGAGCAGGTCGGCCAGCGCCTCCCCCATCGGCTCGCCCAGGGGCTGCTTGCTTTCGGCCAGCGTACCGTCGAGGTCGAACGCAACCAGTTGCTTCATGAAGGCACTCCGATTCTGGGCAGGATGATGGTGTCGATGGCATAGGCTACGCCATCCTCGGCATTGGAACGGGTGTGTACCGAGATCTGTTCCCTAACCGCGTCCGGCGCATTCGCCATCACGATCGGCAGCCCGGCGCGTGTCAGCATGGGAAGGTCGTTGGCCTGGTCGCCCAGCACCGCCACTTCCTCCAGCGAGACGCCGAACGCCTTGGCCAGGGTCGCCACACCGTCGCCCTTGTTGGCCTTCGAAGCGGTCACATCGAGATAATAGGTCTGCGACTGGGCGATGGTCGCCGCTTCGCCATGCGCCGCATTCGCCTTGTCATGCAGGCCGCGCAGCAGATCGGCATCGTCGCTGACCAAGGTGATCTTGTCGACCTTTTCCACCAGCCCGGCGAAGTCCTGCGTTACCACCGGCTCCTGTGCGGAGGCCTTGCGCTCGTGATCGACATGGGTGCCCTCACCGCTGCTGGCGTACCAGCGATCGTCGGCGAAGACCCAGATGGCGACGGGATTGTCCGCCGCCATCGCCAGCACGGCGTTGACGACATCGACCGGCACGCGGAACTGCGCGTCGACCGAGCCGTCGCGGCGGAACACCGTCCCGCCGTTGAACGCCCCGATCGGCGCGTCGATGGACAGCTCGGCCGCCAGCCAGCCCAGCCCCGAACGCGGCCGGGCGCTGATGATGGTGAAGCCGACGCCCGCCGCCTCCAGCCGCTTGACGGCGGCGATGGTGGCGGCGCGCAGCGTCTTGTCGGGGTCGACGAGCGTGCCGTCGACGTCCGACACGACAAGCCGGATCGGCCCCGAAACCGGATCGCTCATTGCGGGATTTCGGTGTGGCCGCCAAAGCCGAAGCGCATCGCCGACAGCACCTTGTCGCCATAGGTATGCTCGACCCGGCTGCGATAGCGCGCGAAGAGCGAGGCGGTCAGGACGTTGGCGGGAACCTTCTCCTCCATCGCCGCGTCGATCGTCCACTGGCCCTCGCCGGAATCGGCGACATGGCCCGAGAACTGCTCGAGCATCTCGTCCTTGGCCAGCGCGATGGCGGTCAGGTCGAGCAGCCAGGACGAGATCACGCTGCCGCGACGCCAGACTTCGGCGATGTCGGTCAGGTTCAGGTCGAAGCGCTCATCCTCGGGCAGCTTGTCGCTGTTCTTCGACTTCAGGATATCGAAGCCTTCGGCATAGGCCTGCATCAGGCCATACTCGATGCCGTTGTGGATCATCTTCACGAAGTGACCCGCGCCCGCAGGCCCGGCATGGATATAGCCCTTCTCGGCGCGCTGATCGACCTTGTCGGCGATGCGGCCCGGCGTGCGGACGATGTCACCCAGCCCCGGTGCCAGCGCGTCGAAGATCGGATCGAGATGGTCGACGGTTTCCGTATCGCCGCCGATCATCATGCAATAGCCGCGCTCCAGGCCCCAGACGCCGCCCGAGGTGCCGACATCGACATAATGGATGCCCTGTTCGGCCAGCATCTTCGCGCGGCGAATGTCGTCCTTGTAAAAGCTGTTACCGCCGTCGATGATGACGTCGCCGTCCTTCGCGAGCTTGGCGATTTCCGCGATCGTGTCCTCGGTCGGGCCACCGGCGGGCAGCATGACCCACCAGATCGCCTTATCGGCGAGCTTGGCCGCCATGTCCTCCAGCCCGGTGGCCGCCTCCGCGCCGTCCTTGGCGAGCGTCTGCACCGCCTCGTCGCTGCGATCCCAGGCCACCACCTGATGCCCAGCCTGCATCAGGCGGCGTGCGATATTGCCACCCATGCGGCCAAGGCCGACCAGACCGATCTTCATGCGGGAACTCCATTAACTGACATGAGAAATGAAAAGGCCCCCTCCCCGCTGGGGGAGGGGGCCGCCGGGGCCTCAGGCCGCCGGCTGCTTTTGCCCGATCGCGCCGAGCAGATCGTCGAACGCCTTGACGAAGGAGGCGACCCCCTCGGCCACCAGCGTGTCGGTCACGCCGTTCAGGTCCAGGCCCAGCCGCTCGGCCTCGGCCAGGACGTGCTTGGCTTCGTCGATATCGGCGGTCAGCGTCTCGGCCACCGTGCCATGGTCACGGAATGCGTCCATGGTCTTGGGCGGCATGGTGTTGACCGTGTCCGGCCCGATCAGCGTGTCGATATAGAGCGTGTCGGGGAAGGACGGATCCTTGGTCCCCGTCGAGGCCCAGAGCAGACGCTGCGGCTGCGCACCCTTGGCGGCCAGCGCCTGCCAGCGGTCGGACTTCAGGAAGTCCAGATACCATTGATACGCCATCTTGGCGTTGGCAATGGCGACCTTGCCGCGCACGGCCTTCAGGGCGTCCGACTCCGTGTCACCGGCCGCGATACGCTCGTCGATCTTCTTGTCGATCGCCGAGTCGATGCGGCTGATGAAGAAGCTGGCGACGCTGGCGATCCGGTCAATCGGCTGCCCGGCCTTCACCCGCTCTTCCAGACCCGCCGCATAAGCCTCGGCCACCTTGATATAGGCGTCGACCGAGAAGAGCAGCGTCACATTGACGTTGATCCCCTTGGCGATGGTCGCCGAGATCGCCGGGGCGCCCGCGTCGGTGCCCGGGATCTTGATCATCAGGTTCGGGCGGTCGACCGCGTGCCACAGCTTTTCGGCCTCGGCGATGGTCGCGTCGGTGTCGTCGGCGATGTAGGGCGACACTTCCAGGCTGACATAGCCGTCCTTGGCGTCGAGCCGATCATAGACCGGCTTCAGCGTTTCCGCCGCCGCCTTGATGTCCTGGATCGCCAGATGCTCGTAACGGTCGATGGTCGCCGCGCCGGGGTTTTCCTTGTCGAAGGCGGCGAGCGTGGCGTCATAGGCGTCGCCATGCCCCATCGCCTTTTCGAAGATCGACGGATTGGAGGTGACGCCGGTCAGCCCGTCCTCGGCGACGAGCTTTTCCAGGCCCTTCGCCTCAAGGAACTTGCGATCGACGAAATCGAGCCAGGGGGCGCAGCCCTTGGCGCCCAGTTCCGACAGCTTGCTCATCACTTGGTCTCCAGCATTTCGCGGGCCACCTTCACGACATTGTCGTGGGTGAAGCCATACTTGTCCTGCAACTTGGCGAGCGGCGCCGAAGCCCCGAAGGTCGACATGGTGATCGTGCGACCGTCGAAGCCGACATAGCGGTCCCAGCCGATCGAACCGGCCTGCTCGACCGCCAGACGCTTGGTCACGGTCTTCGGCAGCACGCTGTCCTTGTACGCCGCATCCTGCAGCTCGAAGCGATACCAGCTGGGCAGCGATACGACGCGCGCCTTGATGCCTTCGGCCTTCAACGTTTCATAGGCGTCCGCCACGAGCGACAGTTCCGACCCCGTTGCAATGAGGATGATGTCGGGTGTGCCGTCGCAATCCGCAAGGACGTAGCCGCCCTTCTTCACGCCCGAGGCCGGTGCGTACTTGCTGCGATCCAGCGTCGGCAGCGCCTGACGCGAGAAGATGAGCGCGGTCGGGTGGCTGGCCGACTCGACGGCGCAGCGCCAAGCCTCGGCCACTTCGTTCGCATCGCCGGGGCGAATGGTATCGAGACCGGGGATCGCACGGAGCGTCGCCAGATGCTCGATCGGCTGATGGGTCGGGCCGTCCTCGCCGACGCCGATCGAGTCGTGCGTGAAGACGAAGGTCGCGCCCAGCTCCATGATCGCGGCAAGGCGGATCGGCGCGCGCATATAGTCGGAGAAGACCAGGAAGGTCGCGCCGTAGGAACGCAGGTGTGACAGCGCCATGCCGTCGACGATCGCGCCCATCGAATGCTCACGCACGCCGAAGTGCATGTTGCGGCCTTCATAGCTGCCCGCCTGGAACGAGCCGCCGTCCTTGATCAGCGTTTTGGTCGAGGGCGCGAGGTCGGCCGAGCCGCCGATCAGCCACGGCACCTTGGCCGCGATGGCGTTCTGTACCTTGCCGCCCGAGTCGCGGCTGGCGACGCCCTTGGCATCCGCCTCGAACACCGGGATATCGGCATCCCAGCCCTCGGGCAGCTTGTCCGCCAGCATCGCGTCCAGTTCGGCGGCGAGTTCGGGATATTCGGCGCGATACTTGTCGACCATCGCGACCCATTCGTCGCGCAGCGGCTTGCCGCGCGCTTCGATGGCACCCTGGAAGGCTTCGCGCACGCCGTCGGGCACCAAGAACTTGGCATCCTCGGGCCAGCCATAGGCCTTCTTGGTGGCACGGATCGCGTCGTCGCCCAGCGGTTCGCCATGCGCCTTTTCGCTGCCCGCCTTGGGGCTGCCATAGCCGATGACCGACTTCACGACGATGAAGGTCGGCTTGTCGGTCGTCGCCTTGAAAGTGTCGAGCGCGGCGGTCAGCGCGCCGACGTCATTGGCGTCGTCGACGTGCAGGACGTTCCAGCCATAGGCCTCGAACCGCTTGGCGACGTCTTCGTCGAACGCGATGTCGGTGCCGCCCTCGATCGAAATCTGGTTCGAGTCGTAGATCCAGCACAGGTTCGACAGCTTGAGGTGTCCGGCGGTCGAGGCGGCCTCGGACGCGACGCCCTCCATCATGTCGCCGTCACCGCATACGACATAGACGTCATGGTCGAAGATCGGGAAACCCTCGCGGTTGAAATGCGCGGCCAGCCAGCGCTCGGCGATCGCCATGCCGACCGAATTGCCGCAACCCGCGCCCAGCGGACCGGTCGTCGTCTCGACGCCGGTGGTGTGGCGATATTCGGGGTGGCCCGGCGTCTTGGAGTTCAGCTGGCGGAAGCCCTTCAGGTCCTCCAGGCTCAGCGCTGGGTTGCCCGACTTGTTGCCGTCCGCGTCGATCTCCTCGATGCCCGCCAGGTGGATCAGCGAGTAGAGCAGCATCGAGGCGTGGCCGACCGACAGTACGAAGCGGTCGCGATTGGGCCAGTCGGCGTGGGCGGGATCGTAGCGGAGGAACTTGGACCAGATGGTGTGACCGACCGGGGCGAGCGCCATTGGCGTGCCGGGGTGGCCCGAATTGGCCTGCTGCACCGCATCCATCGACAGGGTGCGGATGGTGTCGATGGTCAGGCGCTCGATCGACCCGTCCTCGTGGAGATGGCTGTCGGCCACGGCGGTGGTGGTGGCATCGGTCATGAAACTGGCCTCATCCTCTTATGTACGATCGAACGCCTCCGCGCTCGCTCTGGTTGCCATGCAGGGTCGCCTTAGCGCGGGTTCCGTCCCCGTTCCAGCCGGGTAACGACCCCATTGTCGGCGATATAGGCGGCGTCGATCTCGGATAGGAACAGGCCATGCCCGACGACGCCCGGAATCGCCGCCAGCGCCGCCGCCAGCCCCGGCAGGTCGGCATCGTCCCAGCCATGGCCATCGACCACGATGTTGCCATTGTCGGTCAGATAACCGGTCCGTTCGTCAAGTCGCTCGAAAAGCCCGGAAAGCCGTTCCATCGCAAAGGCGCGGGCGAAGGGCAGGATTTCGATCGGCAGCTTGGTGTCGTGCAGCCGCTCGACCCGCTTGGAGCCATCGGCAATGACGATCATCCGGTCGGCGGCGGCCGCGACGACCTTTTCCCGCAGCATGGCCCCGCCAGCACCCTTCACGGCCGACAAGTCGGCGTCGATGGCGTCCGCGCCGTCGATCGCCAGGTCGACCCGCGCCACCGCGTCGAACGGCCGGACCTCCAAACCCAATCGCTCGGCCAGCTCCGCGCTGGCCCGCGAGGTGGCCACCGTCTCGATGGCCAGACGCCGCTCGGCGAGCAGCACGATGACATGGGCGGCCGTCGACCCGGTGCCCAGCCCGACGAGCATATTGTCGCATACCTCATCCACCGCGGCGGCGGCGGCCAGGCGCTTGTCGGCATCACGATCGGTCATGTACTTTGAAAATGCTTCGGAAACCCAAAGGCTCCCGCCACCCGCGCTTTTGCCGCACCGCGACAAATTGCGACAATTAAGACGGACGGTTTAGGCCATGATCGCTTGCCTTTTCGAACCCCGTTCGTGCAATTTGACACAGGTCAGCAACGTTCCGCCGTCTCGCGCATTAAGGCGCGGGCCGGCTCCGCGGCACATTTCAGGCAGGTGAACGAATTGAACTTTGCAGGTTTTCGCGGTCGCCCGGCGCTTGCCGGGACGGCCATGGCTCTCGCGCTGGTCAGTTTGTCGGCCTGTGGCGGCGGAGACAAGGGCAAGGCAAAGGGCGGAGCCGGCGGACAGCAGCAGACCCCGACCGTCGGTTACGTGACCGTCCAGCCGACCGACGCGCCGATCGTGACCGAACTCGCCGCGCGCACCACCGCCTTTGAAAGCTCGGACGTGCGGCCCCAGGTGACCGGCGTCATCCGCCGCCGCTTCTTCACCGAAGGCACGCTGGTGAAGCGCGGCCAGCCGCTCTACGAAATCGATCCCCGGCTGTATCGCGCCTCGGTCAACCAAGCCGCCGCGAATGTGCAAAGCGCGCAGGCCAATGCCGAGGCGACGCGGACGCTCGCCGAGCGCTATCGCCCGCTGGCCCAGATCGAGGCGATCTCGAAGCAGGACTATACCAACGCCCAGGCCAGCGCCCGCCAGGCCGCCGCGCAGGTGGCACAGACCCGCGCCGCGCTGGAGACGGCGCGCGTGAACCTGCAATTCACCACCGTCCCCGCCCCCATTACGGGGCGCATCGGCCGATCGCTGTTCACCGTCGGCGCGCTGGTCAGCGCGGGCCAGACCGATCCGCTGGCACAGATCCAGCGGCTCGACCCGATCTTCGTCGATATCCAGCAGTCGGCGACCGACCTGTTGTCGCTGCGCCGCAGCCTGTCGGCGCGCGACGGCCTGATCCCCGCCAGTGCCACTGTGACGCTGCGGCTGGAGGACGGCACCGATTACGGCCAGACGGGCCGGGTCGAGTTCGCCGAAGCCGTCGTCGACCAGCAGACCGGCACCGTGACGCTGCGCGCGCGCTTCCCCAATCCGCAAGGCTTGCTGCTGCCCGGTATGTTCGTCCGTGCCCGCTTTGCCCAGGCGATCGACACCAGCGCCTTCCTGGTCCCGCAACAGGCGATCGCGCGTGATCCGAAGGGCAATGCGACGCTGTTCGTCGTCGGCCCGAATGACAAGGTGCAGCAGAAAACGGTCAAGGCCGAGCGGACGCAAGGGGCCTTCTGGGTCGTCACCGACGGGCTGAAGCCCGGCGACAAGATTGTGACCCAGGGCCTGAACAATCTGCGCCCCAACCAGAGCGTACGTGCGGTGCCCGCCAACAGCCCGCAAAAGGTCCAGCCCCCCTCGCCCGAACAGCTGAAGAAGATGCAGGCCGCCAAGGGCAAGGCGGGCTGACCGGATCATGCTCAGCCGCGTCTTCATCGATCGTCCCATCTTCGCCTGGGTCCTTGCCATCATCGTCATGCTGGCGGGCGTCGGCGCGATCATGGGCCTGCCCATCGCGCAATATCCGGATGTCGCGCCGCCCCAGGTGTCGATCCGCGCCACCTTCCCCGGCGCGTCCGCCCAGACGCTGCAGAACTCGGTCACCCAGGTCATCGAACAGCAGCTGACCGGCATCGACGGGCTGCTCTATTTCCAGTCGTCCTCGTCCAGCCGTGGCTCGGTGACGATCACCGCCACCTTCGCCAAGGGCACCGACCCCGACATCGCGCAGGTGCAGGTCCAGAACCAGGTCCAGCAATCGGTCGCGCGACTGCCGCAACAGGTGCAGCAACAGGGTCTGGTCGTCCGCAAGTCGAACCCCGACTTCCTGTTGATCGCAGGCGTCTATGACGAGACGAACCGGATGACGAACCAGGACGTCGCCGATTACCTCGTCTCCAATCTTCAGGACCCGCTGGGCCGCATCCAGGGCGTCGGCGATACGAACGTCTTCGGTTCACAATATGCGATGCGCATCTGGCTGAACCCGCAAAAGCTGGCCTCCTATCAGCTGATGCCCTCGGACGTGACGACCGCGATCCAGAACCAGAATACCGAGGTCGCGGCGGGCGAAGTCGGCGGTACGCCCTCGGCAACGACCCAGATGTTGAACGCCACCGTGACCTCGCAGTCGCGGCTCCAGACGCCCGAGCAGTTCCGCGAGATCATCGTCAAGACGTTGAACAACGGCGCGACCGTCAAGCTGTCCGACGTGGCGCGTATCGAGCTGGGTGCCGAAAGCTATGCCGCGGTCAGCCGGATCAACCAGCATCCGGGTGCGGGTATCGCCGTCCTGATGGCACCGGGCGCCGACGCGCTGAAGACCGCCGAGCTGGTCAAGGCCGAGATCACCCGCGTCGCCAAGGGCTTTCCGCAAGGGTTGAAGATCGCCTACGCCAACGACACGACCGCCTTCATCAAGCTGTCGATCGACGAGGTGGTCAAGACGCTGATCGAGGCGATCATCCTGGTCGTGATCGTCATGTTCGTCTTCCTGCAAAGCTGGCGCGCGACGCTGATCCCGACGATCGCGGTGCCGGTCGTGCTGCTCGGCACCTTCGCCATCTTCTATCTGGCCGGGTTCTCGATCAACACGCTGACCCTGTTCGGGCTGGTGCTGGCGATCGGCCTGCTGGTCGACGATGCGATCGTGGTCGTGGAGAATGTCGAGCGTCTGCTCGAGGAAAATCCTGACATGACCCCGCGCGAGGCGACGATCGAGTCGATGAACGAGATCACGGTCGCGCTCGTCGCCATCGCGCTCGTCCTGTCGGCGGTGTTCCTGCCGATGGCGTTCTTCGGCGGGTCGACCGGCGTCATCTATCGCCAGTTCTCGATCACCATCGTCTCGGCGATGATCCTGTCGGTCGCGGTCGCGATCATCCTGTCCCCCGCCCTCACCGCCAGCCTGCTCAAGCAAAAGGCCAAGGAGCATGAGGAAGGCGCGTGGCTGGAGCGCAAGGCGCCCCGCGTGGCGCATGGCCTCCAGCGGGCGAAGGACGGGTTCAACACCCGCTTCGACTGGATGGTCGGCAAATATGTCTCGGGCGTGCGTACCGTCGTCGACCGCAAATGGCTGTTCCTGCTGATCTATGCGGGCGTCGTCGCGCTGCTGGCGGTGCTGTTCCTGCGCCTGCCGACCGGCTTCCTGCCGACCGAGGACCAGGGATCGGCCATCGTCCAGTTCCGCCTGCCCGCCGGTGCGTCCCAGGGCCGCACCATGGAGGTGCAGCGCCAGGTCGAGCAGTATTTCGCCCAGCATGAGGGCAAGAACGTCAAGGTCCTGTTCTCGGTCGCGGGCGGCGGCGGGGGCGGCACCAGCGGCCAAAATACCGGCCAGGGCTTCATCAACTTCGTCGACTGGGCCGACCGCAAGGGCAAGGAGAACAGCGCCGACGCCATTACCGGCCGCGCCTCCGCCGCGTTCCGCGGGCTTCGCGATGCGCAGGTGTTCGCCCTCGTGCCCCCCGCCATTCGCGGCCTCGGCCAGTCGGACGGCTTCACCATGGAGTTGCAGAATATCTCCGGCATGCCGCTGGAGAAATTCGAGGCGGTTCGCGACCAACTGCTCGCCAAGGCCAATGCCGACCCGATGCTGGCTTCGGTCCGCCTGACCGAGCTTCCCGACATCGCCACGCTGCGCGTCGATCTGGACCAGCAGAAGCTGTCCACGCTGGGCCTGACGCAGCAGCAGGTGAATTCGACCCTCTCGACCGCCTGGGGCGGGCAATATGTAAACGACTTCATCGATCGCGGCCGCGTGAAGCGCGTCTTCGTCCAGGGCGACGCGCCCTATCGGTCCGAGCCGGAGGACCTGAAGCAGTGGTTCGTGCGCGGATCGAGCGGCCAGATGGCGCCCTTCTCGTCCTTCTCGACGATCAACTGGGGCGTGGCGCCGACCACCCTGTCGCGGTTCAACGGCATTCCGTCCTATGAATTCCAGGGCTCGGCCGCGTCCGGCTATAGCTCGGGCGACGCGATGAAGCGGATGACCGAGCTGGCGGCGGAAATCCCCGGCACCTCGATCGCCTGGGCCGGCCTGTCCTATCAGGAACGGCTGTCGGGCGGACAGGCGCCGATCCTGTACGGGCTGTCGATCCTGGTCGTCTTCCTGTGCCTGGCCGCGCTGTATGAAAGCTGGTCGATCCCGTTCGCGGTGCTGCTGGTCATTCCGCTGGGCCTGATCGGGGCGGTCGCCTTCGTGACCCTGCGCGGGCTGACCAACGACGTCTACCTCCAGATCGGTCTGCTGACGACCATGGGGCTGGCGGCGAAGAACGCGATCCTGATGATCGAGTTTGCCGAGCAGGCGGAGAAACAGGGCAAGCGCGTCATCGACGCCGCACTGGAAGCCGCCAAGATCCGTCTGCGGCCGATCCTGATGACCAGCTTCGCCTTCATCTTCGGCGTGCTGCCGCTCGCCATCTCGACCGGCGCAGGCGCGAACAGCCGGATCGCCATCGGCACCGCCGTGATCGGGGGCATGCTGACTGCGACGGTGCTGGCGATCTTCTACATCCCGTTGTTCTTCGTGCTGGTCCGCCGGTCGGTCCGCAACGGTCTGGCCCGGTTGCGGGGCAAGCCGATGAGCGAGCATGGCGCGGGGCATCGTCCCGCCCCCGAAGGCGGAGCGGAGAAGGCCTGATGCGTATCCTGTCCCCCCTCTCTGCCCTGCTGCTCGCCGCCACCGCGCTGTCGGGCTGCTCGCTGGCCCCGAAATATGAGCGGCCCGCGACGCCGGTGCCGCCTTCCTGGCCGGTCGGCGATGCCTATCTCCGCCAGTCGGAGGCGGCCCTGCCGACGGTGCGCTACAGCGACATCTTCCGTGACGCGCGGTTGCAGCAGTTGATCGTCCAGGCGCTGGTCAATAATCGCGACCTGCGCGTGGCGGCGGCGAACATAGCCTCGACCCGTGCGCAATACCGCATCCAGCGCGGCAGCCTGTTCCCTGCCGTCAGCGCGACGGGCCGATACAGCTATACGGATCGCGGGTCGGGTGGCGCAGGATCGAGCGCGGTTGGCGGCGGCGGCACGGGTGTCGGTACCGGCAACAACGGAGGAACGGGCACCGGGACCGGCAACGGCACCGTCGATGGCGGCACGGGAACCGGCGTCGGCAATGGCGGCGTCGATACGGGCGGGACCGGCGGCATCGTCACCGGCGCGAATGGCAGCGGCAGCGCCTGGTCGGTGAATTTGGGCGTGAACGCCTTCGAACTCGATCTTTTCGGCCGTATCCGCTCGCTGACCGGCGCGGCACTCGACCGTTATTTCGCGACCGAGGCGGCGGCGCGCGCGACCCGGCTGACGCTGGTCGGAGACATTGCCGATGCCTGGCTGAATTACGGCGCGGACCAGAGCCTGCTCGCCATCGCACAGCAGACCGCCGCCAGCGCCGAGCGCAGCGTCACCCTGACCCGTGCCCGGCTCCAGGGCGGCATCTCACCGCGCACCGACCTGCGCCAGGCCGAACAGGTGCTGGCGACCGCGCAGGCGGACCTTGCGCTCCAGAAGACCGCCGTGGCGCAGGACGTCAACGCGCTGCAACTGCTGGTCGGCGCGCCGATCGATACCGCGCTCCTGCCCCGCTCGATCGAAGAGGCCGCGCCGACCGTCGCGACTCTGCCCGCCGGACTGGACTCAGGCATCCTGCTGCGCCGTCCAGACGTGGTGCAGGCCGAATATCTGCTGCGCGCCACCAATGGCCAGATCGGCGCGGCCCGGGCGGCCCTGTTCCCGCGTATCTCTCTGACCGGGCTGGTCGGCTTTGCCAGCACCGCGCTGACCTCGCTCTTTTCGGGGGGCAGCTTCAACTATTCGGTCGCGCCCTCGGTCAGCTACCCGATCTTCCAGGCGGGCGCGGGCGTGGCGAACGTCCAATATTCGCAGGCCCAGCGCGACGCCGCGCTCGCGACCTATGAAAAGGCGATCCAGACCGCTTTCCAGGAAACCGCCGATGCGCTGGCGCGGCAGGGGACGATCGACGACCAGCTGGGCGCCAATCGCCGCTTCCTGAACGCCGCGAGCGATACCTATCGCCTGACCGAGGCGAGCTATCGCGGCGGGGTGACGCCGTTCCTGAATACGCTGGATGCGCAGCGCTCGCTCTATTCGGCGCAGCGGACGGTGATCGCGACGCAGCTGACCGCGGCAAGCAACCGGGTGACGCTGTACCGGGTGCTCGGGGGCGACTCGCTGCTGGAGGCGACCGCCAATGGACCGGTGGCGCTCAGCCCCGGCAATTAAGCGACGGGGGTGCCCTCACCCTTCCCGTTCACCTCGGGGTGAATCGGAAGGGTGAGGGTCTTGCGCGTTCAGTCCTGCTTCGGCCCGCGCGCCGCGCCGACCGCGTCGCGACCGAACTGGACGATCATCTCGCCGATCTCACGCGCCTGCGACATGGAGCGGTTGCCCTGCTCGCGGAGGAACTCGGTCTGGATACGCATGACATCGCCCAGGTCCTTGGCCGACGCCGCCGAACGCATCGCGGCGAAGGCCTCGCGCGTGTTCGTCTCGGCCTGTTCGAGCATCTTGAGCGTGACCTGCGAACCGCCCTCGGCCATCTTCTGACCCGTCGCCTGCATCGCCTCGCCCGCGCCCTTCATCCGGTCGGTGAAGGCGCCCGCGCCCATATCGCCACCGATCGCACCCGCGCCGCCGCCCGTTCCGATATCCTCGGCCATGTCCGTCTTCTCCTGTGGTTATGCCCGTGTCGGTTGAACCCGCGGAGGGTTCAGGAGTTGCACGGCGTTTCCGCCGTGACATCAAAGTTCACGATCCGGCCGGATCGCGGCTCAAAGGCGCGTGAAATAGCCGTTCAGGATGGTGGCCATCTTATCGGTCGCGTGCAGATGGCCGTCGTCGTGCCGCTCGACCCACCCGCGCGCCAGCAACAGCTGGATCCAGCGTTCGCCGACCTGACCGCTCGGCGACAGCCCCGCCATTTCCAGCAGCGCGGCGTCACTCTTCTGCCCTTCGGCATGAAAGACGGCGAGCGCGATCTCCCAGGCCGGATCGCCGAACATATCGGCATCGCCCCCGGCGATCGCGCGGACATCGTGACGGTGCTTCAGGATCATCGCGGCGCATTCGCGCGGCGTCGGCACGCGCGGCGGGCGCGGCACCGGAACGCCGCTAGCCTCGCCGGAAATGGCCTGGATGCGCGCCTGCACATCCGCCATCACGGCGGTGAAGCGCCCGAAGCTCGCCCGGTCCTCGGCGGGCCAGTGCAGCAGTCGCAAATCGCAATTCATCGGATACCCCGCCATGGCAGCGACCAGTCGGGGTCCGTGCCATATCGCGCCAGTCTGATCCGGTGCCGCAGCACCCCGGCCGCCAGCAGCACGAGCATGGGATAGGCCAGCTTGCCGCCCGCCTGGGCATACATCCACGGCATCAGCGCGGTGTCGAACCCCTTGACCCCATGAATCCCGACCGCCAGCAGATGCAGCGCGGCCAGCCAGAGCGGCCAGAATCGATTGGCGAGCAGCGCGACCGCCATCAACCCGCCCATCAACGCCACGTCGATGACGAGTTCCAGTGTCTCGACGCTGCGGAAACTGGTGGAGGGATCGAAGGGCAGCACGATGGTCGCCACCGAGGCGCAGAGCAGGATGACCGCCGTCGCCCGCTCCGGCCAGCCGCCCAGCGTCAGCGCATAGAGACAGACCAGCGCCTGAAGGATGTTGAAGACATAGATGTGCGTCACGGCGTGCCCCGCTGGCCAGGATGGGAGAAGGACACGCCGCGTCGCGCCGGGATCAGGCGGCCGCGCGCAGCGGCAGGGCCTCGACGATGCCGGTCGTCTGGGGCGGCTTGGGACGGTTGTCGCCATATTCGTCCGCATCGAAGCCGATGGTCTGGCCGACCTTTTCCAGGATCCGGTGGCTCTGTACCGCATGACCGCGGGCCTGCCCGATCGCCATCATCGCCTGGCCGAGCATTTCGAAGGCGTGCTGGCCGACCACCGCCGACAGCCGCGCCTCGGCGCGCGCACGGGGCAGCGCCATCGCCAGTTCGCCCGCCGTGGCGAACGCCGTGTCGAGTTCGTTCTCCAGCTTCCACAGGAGCTGGGTCACCTGAAGAGCCGCTTCATGTTCCGTCGTCATCGCCTGTGCCCCCTGATCTGGTCCATGCGCCCCCGGCGACATGGAGGATGGTCATCCGGCAAGATGCGTCAAACGTCCGATCACCCGGGTCATCACGTCGAGTCCCGTCGCCAGCATGCCGAAGCCGATGGCGAGTGCGACGGCGATCGTGGGAACCCAGAGCAGCCTTTCGGCCATGCTCATGTCGTTGCGTGTCTGCCCTTGCCGCCGGACGGGAAGGGACAAGCGGGGCGATGCGTGGACATGGCCGTCCTGCACCGCCCCACCGACCGTACTCCCATCCGGTGCCATCGGAAGTGGCATGGGCGATGGTTCGGGAGCTAGCCCCGTAAAATCAGGTATGATTTTATGCGGGGTAGCTTCTTCTTGTTCTTCAACAACTTGGTCATTCGACTGGGCGTCTGTCCGGGCCTCGTATTCGTCCAGCGCCATCGCCGCCTCGCGCCGGTTGCGGGCGCCGAGCAGCCGCACCGCCTCGGCCAGATAGCTGTCGACGGTCGACTTTCCCAAGCCGAGTTCGGTGGCGATTTCCTTCGAGCCCTTGAGCGCCTTGACCCCGCGAAGACATTCGCGATGGCGGCGGGTGAGCAGGGCGAAGCGTTCGGGCGTCATCTCATTTTCCGGTCGCGCCGGATAATCGGTCCAGCCATGACGCTGCCCTAGCCGGACGGACGGGGGCTCGCCAAGCGGTTCCGTCTCCGATGCGGGGGAGATGAGCCATTAATAATCAAGGTTAATCGCTCTCGCCGGTTATTCCAGGCCGGTCAGTCCTTCCGATGTGGCACGTGAATCGCCTCGATCGAATCGAGCGCCTGGAGCAGGTCGTCAAAGGCCGTGTCCTCCTCGACCGGAAAAGACCGGCGAAATCCCGAACCCAGCACGTCGAGATCGCGCTGGGTCAACAGGCCGACCGCGACGATCGGATCGGGACGGCGGACATCCTTGCGCGGCGGGTTCCCGGTCATTTCCGCCACCGCCGGTATTGCACGGCGAACACACGCCCGTCGGCCGATCCCGTGCGTCCCGCAGGACCATATAAGGTGATCGACCGATCATTCTTCAGGGCACGCATTGTCCGAACTCCATCCATGACCATCTGAACCCGCTATCGACCTTGGCTGTTCCACGCATTTTCACGCATGCGACCAGCCGTCCGCCGCGAACCGTGCCGGGCCAGGATGCAGTTCGATACGGGCCGAAGTTGCGAATGGCTTTCAATGCGCTGCACCCTTCCCTGTCGAGCAACCCCTTGCTAAGGCCGCTGGCGTCAACCGGAGATTTCCCCGGCGCGCCTGCTCGCGGCTGCATGCTGCCGTGTCCCACTGGGCGTGCCCGGCTCGACCATGAAGGGACGCCCATGACTGCGATAGGCCAGGACAGCCTGAACACCCGCTCGACCCTCGACGTCGACGGCAAGAGCTATGATTATTACAGCCTCGCCAAGGCTTCCGAGCAGCTCGGCGACATCAGCCGCCTGCCCTTCTCGATGAAGGTGCTGCTGGAGAACCTGCTGCGCTTCGAGGACGGCAAGACCGTCACGCGCGAGGATATCCAGGCGATCGTCGACTGGCAGAAGACCCAGCGTTCGGACCGCGAGATCCAGTATCGCCCGGCCCGCGTGCTGATGCAGGACTTCACCGGCGTTCCTTGCGTGGTCGACCTCGCCGCGATGCGCGACGCGATCACCAAGCTGGGCGGCGATGCGGCCAAGATCAATCCGCAGGTTCCCGTCCACCTCGTCATCGACCACTCGGTCATGGTCGACGAATTCGGTACGCCGCAGGCTTTCGAGGATAACGTCGACCTCGAATATCAGCGCAACATGGAGCGCTATGAGTTCCTGAAGTGGGGATCGAAGGCGCTCGACAATTTCTCGGTGGTTCCGCCGGGCACCGGCATCTGCCACCAGGTGAACCTGGAATATATCGGTCAGGCCATCTGGTCCTCGACCGAGAGCGGCGAGCACGCCAAGGGCGGCGCGACGATCGCCTATCCGGACACGCTGGTCGGCACCGACAGCCACACCACGATGATCAACGGCCTGGGCGTGCTCGGCTGGGGCGTCGGCGGGATCGAGGCGGAAGCCGCGATGCTCGGCCAGCCCGTATCGATGCTGATCCCCGAAGTCGTCGGCTTCAAGCTGACCGGCAAGCTCCAGGAAGGCATCACCGCCACCGACCTGGTGCTGACCATCACCCAGATGCTGCGCGCCAAGGGCGTGGTCGGCCGCTTCGTCGAGTTCTACGGCCCCGGCCTGTCGTCGATGACGCTCGCCGACCGTGCGACGATCGCCAACATGGCGCCCGAGTACGGCGCGACCTGCGGCTTCTTCCCGATCGACGACAAGACGCTCGACTATATGCGCCTGACCGCGCGTTCGGACGACAATGTCGCCCTGGTCGAGGCCTATGCCAAGGCGAACGGCTTCTGGCGTCATGACGATGCCGCCGACCCCGTCTTCACCGACACGCTGGAACTCGACATGTCGACGGTCGTGCCGTCGCTGGCGGGTCCGAAGCGTCCGCAGGACAAGGTGGTGCTCACCGAAGTCGACGACGTGTTCAACGCCGACCTCGCCAAGGTGTACAAGAAGGACGCCCCCGCCCGCGTCTCGGTCGACGACCGTGGCCATGACATCGGCGACGGCGACGTCGTGATCGCCGCGATCACCAGCTGCACCAACACCTCGAACCCGTCGGTGCTGGTCGCCGCCGGCCTGGTCGCCCGCAAGGCGAACGCGCTGGGCCTCAAGCCCAAGCCCTGGGTCAAGACCTCACTCGCCCCCGGTTCGCAGGTCGTCACCGATTATCTCGACAAGGCGGGCCTGACCGCCGATCTCGACGCGATCGGCTTCAACCTGGTCGGCTATGGCTGCACCACCTGCATCGGCAATTCGGGTCCGCTCGCCGAGCCGATCTCGAAGGCGATCAACGGCAACGACATCGTCGCGGCCTCGGTCCTGTCGGGCAACCGCAACTTTGAAGGCCGCGTGTCGCCCGACGTGCGCGCCAACTTCCTCGCCTCGCCGCCGCTGGTCGTCGCGTACGCGCTGAAGGGCACGGTCACGCAGGACATGCGTGAGACGCCGATCGGCCAGGGCAAGGACGGCCAGGACGTCTACCTCAAGGACATCTGGCCCTCGAACGACGAAGTCCGCAGCCTGATGGATGCGAACATCGACGACGAGATGTTCCGCTCGCGCTACGGCAACGTCTATGCGGGCGACGCCAAGTGGTCGGCGATCGAAGTGACCGGCTCGGACACCTATGCCTGGCCGACCGGCTCGACCTATGTCGCCAACCCGCCCTATTTCGAGGGCATGGAGATGACGCCGAAGCCCGTCACCGACATCATCGAGGCCAAGCCGCTCGCCATTCTGGGCGACTCGATCACCACCGACCACATCAGCCCGGCCGGTTCGATCAAGGCCGACAGCCCGGCAGGCACCTTCCTGCAGGAGCATCAGGTCGCCAAGAAGGACTTCAACTCGTACGGGGCGCGTCGCGGCAACCATGACGTGATGATGCGCGGCACCTTCGCCAACATCCGCATCAAGAACGAAATGGTGCCCGGCGTCGAAGGCGGCATGACCCAGTATGACGGCGAAGTGATGCCGATCTATGACGCCGCAATGCGTCACAAGGCCGACGGCACGCCGCTCGTCATCGTCGCGGGCAAGGAATATGGCACCGGTTCGTCGCGCGACTGGGCGGCGAAGGGCACCAACCTGCTCGGCGTGCGGGCGGTCATCACCGAGAGCTTCGAGCGTATCCACCGTTCGAACCTGGTCGGCATGGGCGTCCTGCCGCTTCAGTTCGCCGAGGGCGTGACCCGCGAGACGCTGAAGCTGGACGGCTCCGAGAGCTTCACCATCCAGAACGTTGCAGGCCTGCGTCCGCGTCAGGATGTCGAAGTGATCCTGGCCCGCAAGGACGGCACGACCGAGACCTTCCTGACCAAGTGCCGCATCGATACCGTCAACGAGCTGGAATATTTCCTGAACGGCGGCATCCTGCAGTACGTGCTGCGCAACTTGGCGGCGTAAGTCGCCCATGGGGGCGGGCCGCAAGGCCCGCCTTCAGGGTTACAAAAAAAGGCCCGTCCGGAGCGATCCGGGCGGGCCTTTTTGTTTGGGTGGCGGTGGATCATGCCCTTCCACCACTCGCTATCGCGAGCGGTCCCTCTCCCCAAGCAGAGCTTGGGGAGGATTTGGCGTGCCCTTATTCCTCCCTGTGCGGAGCACGGGGAGGGGGACCGCCGCGAAGCGGTGGTGGAGGGGCAAGCCCCCTTCCCGTCAAATCTTGCGCTGCTGCGCCTTACGCAGGGCCGTCTCGCGCTCCAGCCGGTCGAGCATCGTCTCGATCGATTCGTCCTGTCGATCGGGAAGCGGCAGGGCGGCACCCCGTTCCTCGGGCGCAGGCTCGCGCATCGGCGGGATCGGCATGGGTTCGGCCGGAGCCGGGCGCATGGGCTCGCGCGGCGCCGACAGGATCGCCTCCGGGTCATAGGCCGAAAGCGGCTGGTCCAGATCGGCGGGCAGAGTCCGCTCGACAATGTCCTCCTCGAGCGGCGGCGGCGGGGCGCCCAGTTCGGCGGCGTTCAGCGGACGGCGCGGCGGCGCGTCCGGGTGGCGGTCGGAGCGGCGCACGGCGGGCACATAATCCTCGTCATCGTCGTCGCGCGCCGGCTTGGCGCGGCGCGCGAGCAGACCGCCCGGTCCCCAGAGCAGATAGACGACCGCCCAGGTCACGGCCCCCGCCCCCAGCCCCGCGACCAGCGCGAGCAGCATCCGCGCCTTCATGCCCAGCGGGGGCCGGGCGGCGGCCAGGATATCGCCGAGGCTCAGGCTCGAGACCAGCGATTCGAGCCGCCAGTCGGGCACGATCATGACGAGCAGGATCGCGAACAGTCCGACGGCCCCGCCGATCCAGGCAGGTCCGAAGCGTCGTTGAGGGGGCATGGCGGTGAAGGTCATGATCTTACGTCTTCGCCCCGTCTAACAATCGTTGGTAAACAGGTTCGTAACGCTGGATATTCGACGCCCAATTGCGTTCCTTTTCGACGAACACCCGGCCCGCCGCGCGCCGCGCGTCCCAGCCGCCGCGATCCGCCAGCAGGGCGGCCAGCGCATCGGCGATCGCCGTCGGATCGTCGGGCGCGAACAACGTGCCCGTCCGCCCGTCCTCGATCAGCTCGCGATGCCCGCCGACATCCGAGGCGGCGACCAGCTTGCCCTGCGCCATGGCCTCCAACGGTTTCAGCGGCGTGACGAGATCGGTCAGCCGCATCTTCTTGCGCGGATAGGCCAGGATATCGACCATGCTGTAATAACGCTCGACCTGCTCGTGCGGCACCCGTCCGACGAAGCGGATCGCCGCCGCCACGGGCGAATGGTCCGCCTGCGCCCGCAGCGCCGCCTCCATCGGGCCGCCGCCGACCAGGAGCAGCCGCGCCTTGGGTCGTGCGGCCACGAGTCGCGGCATCCCGGCGATCAGGTCGTCCAGCCCTTCATAATCATAGAAGCTGCCGATGAAGCCGATCACCTCGGCATCGGCCAGTCCCAGTTCCTCGGCCAGCGCTTCGTCGCGGGCGAGCGGCTGGCCGAACAGCCCCAGATCGACGCCATTGGGCGAAACGATGATCTTGTCCCGCGGCAGCCCCCGCGCGATCAGGTCGCCGCGCAAGCCTTCGCAGATCACCGCAATCGCATCGGCGCGCCGACAGGCCCAGCTTTCCAGCGCGCGCGTCACGCGGTAGCGGGCGCTCCCCGCCGTGCCGGTGCCGTTGCCGACCGCGGCATCCTCCCAAAAGGCGCGAATCTCATAGACCAGCGGCAGTCGCCGCCGCCGCGCGACAGCGAGTCCGGCCAGCGCGTCGAGCACGGGCGAATGGGCGTGAAGAATGTCGGGCCGGAAGGCCGTCACCGCCCGGTCGATCGCCCGGACATGCGCGGCCAGTCCGGCGGCCTCGCCGACCAGTCCAGCACGCATCGCGACCGGCGTGCGATAGAAGGTCAGGCCGTCGAGCGTCTCGACGTCGGCATCCCCTGCCCCCTGTCGCCCTCCCTGCCGAACGCCCGTCACCGCCGCGACGTCATGCCCGGCCCCCTCCTGCGCCTTCAGGATGGCGCGGGTGCGAAAGGTATAACCGCTTTGCAGCGGCAGCCCATGGTCTAGGATATGCAGGATACGCATCAGCTTACGACCTGTCATGCCAGCCCTTAACGCCGCGTCAACCGCCGGTTTATAAGCAGGTCCCGGAAGCGGCGTTAAGGGTTTGAGGAAACGGGCGATGATCGACAGCTTTGCCCTTCTCCTGACCCATGGCCTGATGCTGATCGCGGCATGGCGGCTGGTCGGACGGCGCGACCTGGACCAGGAAGGCGATGCCCGCCCGGCCGTCTCGAAGCCTGGCACGAAGCGGCGTCTCGACCCCGACGCAAAGCGGCGTTTCGACGATGCGTGATCTGTTCCTGATCGGATTTCTGTTCAGCCTCTTTGCGCTGGGGCTGCGGCGACCATTCCTGATGGTGCTGGCCTATATCTATATCGACATCGTCTCGCCGCAGCGGCTGACCTATTATCTGCTCAACACCGTGCCCATCTCGTTGATGGCGGTGATCGCGGCGGTGGGCGGCTGGGCTATTTTCGACGACAAGCGCGACAGCCGGTTCACCGTGCGGCAGGGCGCGATCCTGCTGCTGCTGGCCTATTGCGCCCTCACCACCTTTTTCGGCGCCGACTTCCCCACCGAGGCGAAGGAGAAATGGGACTGGGTGTGGAAGGCGCTGGCCTTTGCCGTCTTCCTGCCGCTGACCCTGCGCACCCGGCTCCGGATCGAGGCGCTGCTGCTGTTCATGATGTTGTCGGTCGCGTCGATCGTGATCGTCGGGGGCATCAAGACGCTGTTTTCCGGCGGCGGCTATGGCGAGCTGAACCTGATGGTCAGCAACAATGCCGGGCTGTACGAGGGCAGCATCATCTCGACCGCCGCGATCGCGGTCATCCCGATCATCCTGTGGTTCATGCGATACGGAACCGTCTATCCGCCCGACCTGCGGGTGCGGGCGTTCGGGATCGGGCTGATCTTCGCCTGCCTGCTGATCCCGGTCGGCACCTCGGCGCGGACGGGGCTGCTCTGTATCGGGCTGCTCGCCATCCTGATGCTGCGCGATGTGAAGCGGCGGCTGCTCTATATCGGCATGCTGGCAGTGGCGGGCATGGCGGTCGTGCCGCTGCTCCCCTCTTCCTATACCGAGCGGATGAACACGATCCGCAGCTATCAGGGGGACGAGTCCGCCTCGACCCGGCTGGCGGTGTGGAAATGGACCCTCGACTATGCCGCGTCCAATCCGTTCGGCGGCGGGTTCGACGCCTATCTCCAGAACAGCTTCCGCTACGACCTGACCGTGGTCGAGGGATCGGCGCATGACAGCAAGGTCCAGCAAAAGGTCACGACCGACCGCGCCCGCGCCTATCACTCCAGCTATTTCGAGATGCTGGGCGAACAGGGCTGGCCGGGGTTGTTCCTGTGGCTGGGGATCAACATCGCGGGGCTGTTGCGGATGGAGGCGCTGCGTCGGCGTCATCGCAGCGCCGACGACCCGCTGCACTGGGGCGGCCAGCTGGCGGGCGCGCTCCAGCACGGGCATATGATCTATCTGCTCGGCGCGGCCTTTGTCGGGATCGCATATAATCCCTTCCTCTATCAGTTGATCGCAGCGCAGATCGGGCTGGATACCTATCTGACCCGCAAGTCCCGCGAGGCGCGCCTGAAACAGGTGCCCGGTCGCGCCATGCCTGGCCGACTTTCATCGGCAGCATAATCCGGTCTTTCCCGAGAAGAGAAACAGACGAAGCCAGATCGCCCCCCAGTTTCGCCGAGTACCGGACCGGGGATGCATCCATATCCGATATGATTGATGTGGACATGCCTTCATGTCCGCCTTGCCCTTGGGGCGAATTTCCATTTTCCGGATCAATCCATGGCGTTCAAGCCGAACTCTATTCCCCTTGCCGATTGACCGGCCCGGAAATGACCGTATCGTCATGATGGTTAACAGGGGAGGCAAACTTGGTTCACGACAATCTGTACGGCTACGGCTTGTTCGCAAAGGATGATTATTACAGGTTTTCGTCGACCGAGGTCATGGCGGGCAACATCCTGAATAATGATCGCGAAGGTGATAATGG
The DNA here is from genome assembly GCF_050408055.1 of Sphingomonas sp. Xoc002. Classification (NCBI taxonomy): domain Bacteria; kingdom Pseudomonadati; phylum Pseudomonadota; class Alphaproteobacteria; order Sphingomonadales; family Sphingomonadaceae; genus Sphingomonas; species Sphingomonas sp. Xoc002. The sequence goes on from NZ_CP191175.1 coordinate 2,871,786, forward strand.
TGAAAAAGCGCTCCGCTTCTTCGGCGGCAGCCGCGTCAGCCTGACCAACTCCGGGACAACTGAAGTAGCGGGAAAATATGGCACATTCCGAATCAAGGCCGATGGCAGCTTTACTTATGCGCTGAATGAAGGCGTCAAGACCGCCACGGCCGGCGGCACGGTCCTGACCGAGAATATTCCGTACAAGATCAGCGACAAGATGGGGAAGACCGACTTCGCCTATCTCACCATGGACATCAATGTCGGCAAGACCAGTCAGGTCCGCGAAACCGTCTACACCTTCGACAAGAATCCGACTCTCGACATCCTGTCGTTCGGCACCACATATGACGGCGACCAGATGATGTTCGGCAGCGAAAACGGCAACGGGCACTGGCAAGCCGACCCATGGGGCCTCGGATTCTTCTCGAGCACGGGCGCCGACTTCGTGCTGACCGACATGACGGTCGCAACCGGAAATTCCTCGCCCGTCACGGCAGTTGTCGTATTCCAGGGATATCGCGACGGCAGACTGGTGGGCACCAAGACGGTCAATCTCGATGCGACCACCATCTCGGACCAACAGCATGTCTCGCTTGCGGAAATGGGCAAGATCGACCGCGTCTCCTATTATATTCCGAATGTCGTGGGGGGCGAATTTGACGGCCTTCCGACCCTGTTGTTCGACGATATCCACTTGCTGATTTGACCCTGTCGGGCCTGTGGCGACGTGTCTGCGACAGGCCCGCATGGAGACCGGGCGGGTCGATGGTCATCATCGCCTATCCCCTCCCCGGGGCGGGGGCGCGGAAAGGGGCGTATTCGAATGTCGATCCGCCCTGGACTGCGATGACCTGAAATGCCCCCCTCCCCTTCAGGGGAGGGGCCGGGGGTGGGGCGCTTCCGCAAGCGCGGCGTTCGTGGAGAGGCCCCACCCCAACCCCTCCCCTGAAGGGGAGGGGCTCACGTTGGCGCTATGTGATGTCGATCCACCCTAGTACCGCCGAGCGGTCGGCGTGATCCCGGCGCCCAGGATATTGCCCCGGATCACCAGCGGCTCGCCCGACCAGTTGCCGACGAAGACCGGCTTGAAATCGACGCCGGGGGCCAGACGGGCGCGGTTGTTCTCGATCACCAGACCCGACGAGTCGTTCTTGGCCCCCTCCGGTGCGACGGTGATCAGCGTCGAGTGATTGTCCTTGTCGCGGCCGAAGACGAACTCGTTCCCCGCGATCCGTCCCTTCGCGCCGTTGGACAGGTCGATCATATAGTTGGTCGAGTGGCCCTTGCTGTCGTCGAAGCTGCTGTCGAGCACCTCGACATAAGGCGCGCGGGTCTTGACGTAATGGCCCCCCTGCCCATTCTCGAAGCGGCAGGCGGTGACGCGTAAGGACTTGTAGCGGCCCATATAGATGCCGTGCGCGCCGTTGCCGGTCGGGTCGTTGCCCAGTCCGGAAAACGTCGAATGGTCGACGGTGACGGTGCCATTGGGGTCCTCGGCCGACAGGATCCCCGACTGGCTGTCGAGGAACATCGCGTTGCTGACGGACAGCGGCCCCTTTTCGATGCGGATGCCCGCGCCATTGCCGTCGCCGACCTCGATATGGCTGAAGACGATACCCTGGACCGAAGCGCCCCGCCCGCGCAGGACCAGCGCCGCCTTCCCCTCGCAGGCGATGCGGGTGAAGATGACCTTGCCCGGCTCGGTCGCGACATAGCTGATCCGCCCCGCCCCCTGGATCGCGCATTCGCGGTAGGTGCCCGGCGCGATGCGGATCGTGCCCTCGCCATCGCCGATCGCGGTGACCGCCGCCTGCAACGTGGCGAAGCCGCGCCCGCCGACCATGAAGGGCTGCGCGCTTCCTTGTGCGAGCGCGACCGCCGACGTCATACCGAGGATTAGGAGCGGAACCAGACGCATGGGATCATCCTGAAAAAGCGAACGGGCGCCGCATCCTGCCACGCATGGGAACAGGATGCGACGCCCGTGATCGTCCCGGGAAGGGATACGAAACCAAGTCCTCCCTGAGCTTGCTCGGGGAGGGGGACCGCGCTCGCAGGGCGTGGTGGAGGGGCATGGCCGGTCCGTCTTGCCCCTCCACCATCGCTGACGCGATGGTCCCCCTCCCCAAGCATCGCTTGGGAGGATTGGGATTACGCCTCTTCGGTCTCGTCCTCGTCGGCCAGTTCTTCCTCCAGCGCGGTTAGGATCGCCTGGTTGAAGGCGGGGATGTCGTCGGGCTTGCGGCTGGTGATCAGGTTGCCGTCGACCACGACTTCCTCGTCCACCACGTCCGCGCCCGCATTGGAAAGGTCGGTGCGGATCGAGGGGTAGCTGGTCAGGCGGCGACCGTCGATCACGTCTGCCTCGGCGAGCAGCCAGGGGCCATGGCAGATGGCGGCGACGATCTTGTCGTCTTCCATGAACTCGGTGACGATCTCGACCGCACGCTCGTTGAGACGCAGCTTGTCTGGGTTGCACGTGCCGCCCGGGATGACCAGCGCATCGTAATCGTCGGTGTCGACCTCATCGACGGTCAGGTCCGGCGTCGCGGTCTCCGCCTTGTTGATGTCGCCTTCCATGCCCTGGATCGGGTCGGACTTGAGCGAGGCGAGCGTCACCTTCGCGCCCGCTTCCTCCAGCGCCTGGCGGGGCTTGAACAGCTCGACGGTCTCGAAACCGTCGGCGGCGAGCATCAGGACGCGTGCCTGGGAAAGATCGGCCATGATGAAAAACTCCTGTCGGGGAAATGGCTTGGGGGAGCCAGCACCAGAACCCGCGACCGCATCGGCCGTTCCGGAACGAAGCGACCGGCGGCGCATTTGCAGAGATGACCCGAGAGAGAGCGATGGCCACCCGTCTAGTCTATTGCGATGACAGCAAACCCGGCATCACCCGGACCAAGGTTCGCGGCAAATGGGCCTATTGGACCGCCAGGGGCGAGCGGATCACCGACGCGGACGAGATCGACCGGCTGAACCGTATCGGCCTGCCCCCCGCATATAGGGACGCCTGGTTCTGCCCGCGCGCCAACGGCCATATCCAGGCGGTCGGCTGGGACGAGAAAGGGCGCAAGCAATATCGCTATCACGCCGATTTTCGCGAAGCGCAGGAAGCGGCCAAATATGAACGCTGCGCCGCGTTCGGCCATGCGCTCCCCACCTTGCGCAAGCGGGTCGAGGCGGACCTGAAGAAACGCGGCCTGTGCAAGGAGCGCGCGGTTGCCGCCGTCGTGCGGCTGCTCGACAACGGCCATATCCGCGTCGGCAACGAAGCCTATGCCGCGACCAACAAGAGTTTCGGCGCGACGACCCTGCGCAAGCGGCACGGCCAGGTGAAGGGCACGACCCTGCGGCTGCGCTATCGGGGCAAGTCGGGCAAGATGCGCGACATGACGCTGACCGACCGTTCGCTCGCCAGCTTCGTGAAGCGATGCCAGGATCTGGACGAGCAGCATCTCTTCGCCTGGGTCGACGACGAGGGCGAGGCCAATCCGGTCACCTCCTCCGACGTCAACACCTATATCCGCGAAGCCACGGGCTGCGACTTCACCGCCAAGCATTTCCGCACCTGGGCGGCCAGCGTCGCCGCGTTCGAGGCACTGGCGCTGGCCGAGGCGGATCTCAGCCTGAAGGCGATGCTGGAGCCGGTCGTCGAAAAGCTGGGCAACACGCCCGCCATCGCACGCAAATCCTATGTCCACCCCTCGCTGATCGCGCTCGTCAAAGAGGGCCAGGCGGCGTTTCGCAAGACCCTGCGCCTGCCGCGCGCGCGCGCCGGACTGTCCCGCATCGAGTGCGGCCTGATCGCATTTCTGGAGGCCGGAACCCCGGCCAGCAAGGCGGCCTGACCGCCCCCGATTTTTCAAGGAGTCCCCATGGCGAAATCCTCGCCCAAGGCGCCGATCTTCGACGGCTCCCGCATCCCCGATCAGGTCGGCAGCATCATCGACGCCACCTCCTGGTGGGTACAGCATTACTGGCTGAAGGTCCTGATCGCGATCGGTTTCGGCGCGGTCATCGTGCTGGCGCTGCTCTGGGTCCGCAAGCTCGGCGACCGCTTGTGCAGCCGTCCGGGTTTCGCGGGCGGATGGGGCGTGATCCTGGGCCATGCCATCGCACGGACCAACATGTTCTTCATCGTCACGCTCGCCGCGCAACTCGTCGCGGGCTATGCGGGTGCGCCGGGCGAAGTCGCCCGGACGATTAGCTTCCTGTTCACCATCGCCAGCGTGTTCCAGGCCGCGATCTGGGCGCGAGAATTGATCCTCGGCACGATCGAGCATCGCACCCAGTCCGAACATTATTCGGGCGAGGCGCTGCTGTCGGCCATGGGGCTGATCCGGTTGCTGGTGACGGCGGTGCTGTTCGCCATCGCGCTGGTCGTGGTGCTCGACAATCTGGGCGTCAACGTCACCGGCCTGGTGGCGGGTCTGGGCGTCGGCGGCATCGCCATCGGTCTGGCCGCGCAGGGGATTTTCGGCGACCTCTTCGCCGCGCTCGCCATCATCTTCGACCGGCCGTTCCGGCGCGGCGACAAGATCGCCTATGACAATACCAGCGGCGTGATCGAGGCGATCGGCCTGAAATCCACGCGTATCCGCGCCTTTACCGGTGAGTTGCGCATCATCTCGAACCGCAACCTGCTGGACAAGGAAATCCAGAACCAGACGGTGCGCCAGCATGTCCGCCTGTCGTTCATGATCGGCGTCGCGTACGAAACCCCGCCCGAAACCCTGGCGCGCATTCCCGCCCTGTTGACCGAGATCGTCGAGGGCGAAGGCGGCAAGGTGGCACGGGCCGGGTTCGAGAGCTTCGGCGCGTCCAGCCTGGACTTCGCGCTACAATTCGACGTTCCTGGCGACGACTGGGCCACCGCGCACGACCTGCGCAACCGGGTGCTGGTGACGCTGATGAAGCGGTTCGCGACAGAGGGGATCGTGATCCCCTACCCGACCCAGACGACCTACACCGCCGCGCCCGACGGCACCCTGGTCATGCCCTATCCGCAGGTCCAGCCGGTGGAGGTGCATCACACCGCCGGGGGATGATCCCCGGCGGGCTTGAGCTCGGCGGACACGTCCGGTGCAGGTTCGGCAAGATGATCGGGTTCGACCGCATCGTCAGCGGGCGCGGCTTCGGTATCGGCTTCCGCTTCCTTGCGCCCGAACAGCTTTCTACCCCAGCGCATCACCGCCATGCCGCCAGCCACGATCAGCACCAGGAACTTCTTGCCGAAACCCAGGATAATGGCGAGCAGGCCCAGCTTCTTGGCCGCCGCCACGCCGACGCCCGCCGCGACCAGGCCCGCCAAGCCATATTCGGCGGTCTTGTCGGTCGCGGCATCATAATCGGCATAGGTTTCGCCACGATCGAAGCTGGCGGCACGCCCAAAATCGGCGGCCGCCGCGCGGACCTCGTCCAGATGCCCCATGTCGGACACCATATTGAGGCTCAGCACCCCGCGACGCCCCAGCAGGCGAACGTCGTAATTGAGCGAGTCCGGCCCCTTGCTGCCTTCAAACTTCAGCTGCCGTGCCCAGACCAGCGAGTGGCTGCCCGCATCGTAAGAGGGCGGCTGCGCCCAGCCGACGATCTCCACTGCCGAGAAGCCTTGCTTCTTGCGCTCTTCGTTCCCCTCGTTCGCGGCGTCGCGCATGTTGGACAGGACCTCGTCGTAATCCTGCTCATGCGCGTCCTTGTCGCTGACATAGCCGGTGTCGTCATAGGTCACCACCGCGCCCCAGACATTGTCCGATACCGTGGTGCCGGTCGGCAGGACCAGGCCCAGCACGTCGCTGACCGCGTCTGTCGGGTTGCCCCAGATCTGGGTCAGCACCTTTTTGGCATCCTCGGCGGGCAGGAAATAATAACGGTCGCCCAGATGCAGCGTCGCCTTGGCCGGGCCGATCACGACATCACCCGTCTGCTTGTGCAGCCCCTGTTCGAAGGCGCGCAACGGCGCCTCGGCAATATTCGCCGCCGGCGCCGGATCGGCGGCCCATGCCCCACCCGACCAGCATCCGACCGCCAGCATCATCGCCACCGCAATGGCGCGGCTTATCCGTGGATTCATCTTCCCCCCTCGCCCGCCCTCCCGCGACAGACGAGGGGAGGATAGCCGTCAGATTCCGCCTTCGTCCAGCGACAACAGCGTGGCGTTGCCGCCCGCCGAGGTCGTGTCGACCGACACCGCCCGCTCCGCGCAGAATCGGTACAGATAATGCGGTCCGCCCGCCTTGGGCCCGGTGCCCGACAGGCCCTCGCCGCCGAAAGGCTGGCTGCCAACGACCGCGCCGATCATCGAGCGGTTGATGTACAGGTTGCCGACCGCCGCTTCCGCCTCGATCACCTCGCCCGCCCGCGCGATGCGGCTGTGCAGGCCCATGGTCAGGCCGTAACCCTTGGCGTTCACCTTCGCGATCGTCTCGGACAGCGTGCCCGCTTCCCAGGTGGCGACGTGCAGGATCGGGCCGAACCATTCCTGGGTCAGGTCCTCCACGCGGTCGAGCCGGATCAGCGTCGGCGGGACGAACAGGCCATCGGCAGGTGCGTCGAGCGTCTTGATCGTCTGCGTCACCATCGACGCGCGGTACGCCATCAGCTTGTCATAGGCGGCCTGGTCGATCACCGGGCCGACATCGGTCGCCGGATTGCCGGTCGCACCGAGCACCAGCGTCTCCATCGCGCCCTTGAGCATTGCGATGACATTGTCGGCGACATCCGCCTGCACCAGCAACAGCCGCAGCGCCGAGCAACGCTGCCCCGCCGAGCGGAAGGACGAGGTGATGACGTCCGCCACCACCTGTTCGGGCAGCGCGGTCGAGTCGACGATCATCGCGTTGATGCCCCCGGTCTCCGCGATCAGCGGCACGATCGGGCGATCATCGTCCGCCACGAGGGTGCGCGCGATCCGCTTGGCAGTGGCGGTCGAACCGGTGAAGGCCACACCCGCGATCCGGTGATCCTCGGTCAGCTTCTGGCCGACCTCCGGCCCACCGACCGCGAGCAGCAGCGCATCGCGCGGCACGCCCGCACGGTAGGCCAGCTCTACGGCGGCCTGTGCGATGGCGGGCGTCTGGGGCGCGGGCTTGGCGACGACGGTGTTGCCGGTGACGAGCGCCGCAACCGTCTGGCCCAGGAAGATCGCCAGCGGGAAGTTCCATGGCGCGACCGTCGCCCAGACGCCGCGTCCTTCCAGGTGCAGCGTGTTGCGCTCGCCCGTCGGCCCGGGCAGCTCGACCGAGCCGAGCCGTGCGCGAGCCTGCTGTGCATAGTAACGGCAGAAATCGGCGGCCTCGCGAACCTCGCCGATCGCGTCGGGAATGGTCTTGAACGCCTCCTGCACCAGGATCGCCATCAGCCGCTCGCGATCCTGCTCCAGCAGATCGGCCAGCTTCTCCAGCACGCTCGCGCGGGTATCGAGCGGCGTCGCGTTCCAGGCCGGGAAGGCCGCATGGGCGCGCGACACCAGCGATGCGACATCGGCAGTGGCGGCGACCGGCTGCACGGCGGGGGCGTTGACCGCCTTCACCGTGGCGTCCAGCGTTGCGATGTCGCTCAGATCGATGCCGGTCGAGTTGCGATGGCCCGGCGCGAACAGGTCGATGGGCAGCGGGATGCTCGGGTGACGCGCGCCGCCGACGGCCGCGATCTTGGCGACCGGATCGGCGAGGATCTCCGCCTCGGTCAGTCGCGCATCGGCGAGCTGGTGCACGAAGCTGGAATTCGCGCCATTCTCCAGCAAGCGGCGGACGAGATAGGCCAGCAGGTCGCGATGCCCGCCGACCGGCGCATAGATGCGGCACTTGTGACCATGCTCGCGCACCAGCCGCTCATACAGGCCGTCGCCCATGCCGTGCAGCCGCTGGAACTCGAAGTCATGGCTATTGCCCGCCCATTCCAGGATGGTCGCGACGGTCAGCGCATTGTGGCTGGCAAAGGCGGGGCGGATATTCTCCGCCGCCAGCATGTCCTTGGCGACCGCCAGATAGGACACGTCGGTCGCCGCCTTGCGGGTGAAGAGCGGATAGTCGGCCAGCCCCTCGACCTGGGTGCGCTTGATCTCGCTGTCCCAATAGGCGCCCTTGACCAGCCGGACGTTCATGACCCGATCGAGGCCGTTGGCCCAGCCGATGACCGCGCGCGCACGCTTGCCATAGGCCTGCACCGCCATGCCGAAGCCGTCCCAGCCCTTCAGCGCCGGGAGCGCCGCGACGCCGCCGATGATGTCGAGGCTCATCTCCAGCCGCTCGGACTCCTCGGCATCGACGGTGAGGGCAATGCCCTTGTCCGCCGCCTGCCGCGCCAGCTGCGCCAGCATGTCGGTGAGCGCGGGCACGCACTCGTAGGCGCGCGGCAGTTCGTAGCGCGGGTGGAGCGCCGACAGCTTGACCGAGATCGAATGGCCCGCCGCCGGGTCCGACCCCACCGCGTCGATCGCCTTCACATAGGCCTGGAAATAGCGCTCGGCATCCTCATGCGTCCGCGCCGCCTCGCCCAGCATGTCGAAGCTGGCAGTGAAGCCCTTGTTCTCGGGCTTCTTCATGCGGCGCATCGCTTCCTCGATGGTGCGGCCCATCACGAAGATCTCGCCCATCATCCGCATCGCGGCGCCGACCGCCTGACGCACGAACGGCTCGCCCGCGCGCGACAGCAAACGCTTCAGCGGTCCCGCCTCGCCCTCACCGACCAGCGCGCGGCCGACGACCAGGCCCCAGGTGGCGGAGTTGACCAGCTTCGACGCCGAACGCCCGGTATGCGCACGCCAGTCCGCCTCGCCCAGCTTGTCGGCGATCAACAGGTCGGCGGTCTCGGGATCGGGCACGCGCAGGAACGCCTCGGCGAGGCTGAGCAGCGCGACGCCCTCGGACGAGTTGAGGCGATATTCCTGGAGGAACTGGTTCACCCAGCCGCGATTCTGCGCGGCACGCAGGTCGGCGAGCAGGCCCGAGGCATGGCCCATGATCCGCTCGCGCATCTCCGGCGTCGCGGCGGCGCGGTCGAGCAGCGGCTTCAGGACATCGGGTTCGGGCGCACGATACAGCAATTTCATGGTCTTGCGCGCATCGGCGGTAACGGCAGAGGTCATAGGTCTTCGTCCGGTCGGGCGGCCCGGCGTGCGGCTAAGCGCTTGGCGGGTCGCATGGCTATGCTGTGATGGACCAGCGCTTAGCGGGAAATATGGGGATTGGGTATCGTTTGATACGAGACGAGGCGCGCTTCGCGACTGCCATCAGAATTGAAATTTTGACGTCGTTGGCGTATATATCTCGCAGGCGAGGACATCCGCCTTTCTGTAGAGCCCCGGCTGTTGCAGCGGCCGGGGCTCAAATGCCTTTGGGGCCCGGGTTGCAGCCCGAGCCCCGCCGGGCACCTTACCTGTTGCGAGCCTCAACGATCTTCACGACCAAGGTCGCGAAGGCGATGATGACGCCCAGGATCAGGCACAGATCGGCTACGGACATCCGTGGTCCTTTCTGTGGGTGACGGCGGAATTGCCGTCGCTGTCCTTGTTTCAACTCTCACTCAGTTTGTCAGCGAACTTTTGCACGCTCAAATCCCGCAGATGCATTTCGTACATCCGCAACCATCCCCGCCCCCGCGTCGTTCTCCCGCCAAACCCCTGAAAGGAGAGCCACGATGGCCGACGACAGCCCCCAGGAAATCGCCGCCAAGTTCCTCGACAAGCTGAAGAGCAGCCCGTTCGTCATGATCGGCCTGAACGATGGTCAGCATTCCGAACCGATGACCGCACAGATCGATGACGATCAGCCGAACACGCTGTTCTTCTTCGCCGGTCGCGACAACCGGATCGCAGGCGGTGGCGAGGCGATGGCGCAGTTCGTCGGCAAGGGTCACGACTTCTTCGCCTGCCTGGCGGGCCATGTGTCGAAGGACAATGATCCGGCGCAGATCGACAAGCTGTGGAGCAATCAGGTCGAGGCCTGGTTCCCGGAAGGAAAGTCGGACCCCAACCTGACGCTGCTGCGCTTCGACATCAGTTCGGCCGAGCTGTGGGAAACCGACATCTCGCTGTCGGGCCGGGTAAAGATGCTGTTCGGCGGCACGATCCGCTCGGACGAATCGTCCAGCCATGCGGTGGTCGGCTCGGTCGCGTAATTCGCGATTGCTGAAAGGCGAAACGCCGGAGGCCAAGGCTTCCGGGCGTTTTTCCTATGTCCCAAACGTCGCGCAGGCCGAACAGAGGATGTGGCGAGGATCAGGCGTTGGCCTTGATCCACTCCTCGACCACCGGCGCGATGCGGTTGCGCCATTTCGAGCCGTTGAAGATGCCGTAATGGCCGACCTTCTCGGCCATGTAATAGCGCTTCTTCTCCTCCGGCAGATTGGTCGCCAGCGTCAGCGCGGCGCGCGTCTGGCCCAGGCCGGAGATATCGTCGCGCTCGCCCTCGATCGCCAGGATGCCGATATCGGTGATCGCGCCCGGATCGACGCGCTTGCCATGGTGCAGCATCTCGCCTTTGGGCAGCGCGTGACGCTGGAACACCAGCTCGACGGTCTGGAGATAGAATTCCGCCGTCATGTCGCAGACCGCGCGATATTCGTCATAGAATCGCTTGGTGGAGTCGGCGCTTTCGCCGTCGCCCTGGACCAGATGCTTGAACATCTCCCAATGCGAAATCATGTGGTTGCCCAGGTTCATCGACATGAACCCGGCAAGCTGCAGAAAGCCCGGATAGACCCGCCGCCCGGCACCCGGATAGGTCATGGGCACGGTGGCGATCGCATTCTGCTCGAACCAGGCGTGCGGGCGATCGGTCGCCAGCAGGTTGACCGCCGTCGGCGCCTCGCGCGTGTCGACCGGCCCGCCCATCAGCGTCAGGGTGCGTGGCGTACAGGGATGCTTGTCCGCGCTCATCACCGCTGCGGCGACATAGGACGGCACGGAGGGCTGGCACACCGCCAGCGCATGCGCCCCCGGCCCGATCGCCGTCAGGAAGTCGATGATGTAATCGACATAATCGTCAAAATCGAATCGCCCGTCCGACAGCGGCACCAGCTTCGCGTCGCGCCAGTCGGTGATGTACACCTCGCAGGTCGGCAGCATCCGCTGCACCGTGCCGCGCAGCAGCGTCGCATAATGGCCCGACATCGGCGCGACGATCAGCAGCTTGGGGCTGTCCTCCACGCCTTCGCGGCGGAAGCGCTTCAACTGGCCGAAGGGCTTGCGCAGCACGATCTCTTCATGGACGACCACCTCGCGCCCGTCGATCTCGGTCTTGGTCAGTCCGAAAGCGGGCTTGCCGCGCGGGGCGGCGGCATGGGCAAAGACCTCCAGCGCCGACCCCATGATCGCACCGCCGCCCAGATAGGCGAAGGGATTGGCCGGATTCTGGAGCAGCCCCGCCCCGAAATTGGCCAGCGCGCTTGCGCCCGCCAGCATCGAGCGCTGCATTTCATAGGCGTCGTACAACATCGTCGATTCCCCTGCGCTCCGCCGGACGGAGCCGTGACTGGCATTTACCTATCACGAAACCGTTTGCGCATGATGACCAGAATATGGCCGATCGGTCATAGTGCCGAACCGATGACAGGTTCATGATCTCCATCACATCCCCTGAACGCACCAAAGCGCCCAAACGATGCGTCGGCCCCATAGCCCGGCGTTGAGCCGATGCGCCCACGCTGCTAGGCCCCCGGCATGGCCAGATCCGCCGCGTCCCGCAAATCCGCAGAGCCCCCCGTCCCGGCCAGCCGCCGCCTGAGCAACCTGAAGATGGTCTGGCGCTATACGCTGCGCTATCCGGGGCATCTGGCCGCCGCCACCGTGTCGCTGGCGGTCGCGGCACTCGCCACGCTGTTCATCCCGCGCACCTTCCAGAAGGTGATCGACCACGGCTTCGGCAACATCGCCGACACCGGCGATATCGCGCCCTATTTCCAGGGGCTGCTGGCGGTCGTCGTGGTGCTGGCGATCGCCACCGCGTTCCGTTTCTATTTCGTGTCGTGGCTGGGCGAGCGGACGGTCGCCGATATCCGCATCGCGGTGCAGGCCAACCTCCTGCGCCTGGCACCCCGCTACTTCGAGGAAAACCGCCCGTCCGAGATCGCCAGCCGGTTGACCGCCGACACCGCGATCATCGAGCAGGTCGTCGGCTCGACCGTGTCGATCGCGCTGCGCAACACGGTGATCGGGATCGGCGGCACCATCTATCTGTTCGCGCTGTCGCCCAAGCTGACCCTGTCGCTGCTGGTATGCATTCCGCTGATCGTCCTGCCCATCGTCGTGCTGGGCAAGAAGGTGCGTAGCTATTCGCGCGACAGCCAGGACCGGCTGGCCGATATCGGCGCGACCGCCGTGGAGACGCTGGGCGCTATGAAGGTCGTCCAGGCGTTCGGCCAGGAGCGCCGCGAGGCCGAGCGATTCGAGCTGGCGGTCAGCAACGGCTTCGCCACCTCGCGCAAGCGCTTCCTGCTGCGTGCCATCATGACGGCAATGGTCATCGGGTTGTTCTTCGGCGGTCTGACGCTGCTGCTGTGGGAAGCGGTCGCCGATGTCGCCAGCGGGCGGCTGTCGGGCGGGTCGCTGACCGCGTTTGTCGTGACGGGCATGCTGGTTGCGGGCTCGTTCCAGGCGCTGACCGAAGTATGGGGCGACATATTGCGCGCATCGGGCGCGGCGCAGCGTCTGGCCGAGTTGCTGGCCGAGGAACCCGAAATCGCGCCGCCCCCCGCCCCCGCCGTCATGCCGGTCATCCCGATGGGTGCGCTGCGTTTCGAGAATGTCGTGTTCCACTATCCGACCCGGTCCGAGGTCGCGGCGCTGAACGACTTCTCGCTCGACATCCGGCCGGGCGAGACGGTGGCGGTGGTCGGCCCCTCGGGCGCGGGCAAATCGACCCTGTTCCAGCTGGCCGAGCGTTTCTACGATCCGCAGGGCGGCAATATCTCGCTCGACGGCGTGTCGTTGCGCGATGCCGATCCGGCGGCGATCCGCGCGCGCATCGCAATGGTGCCGCAGGAGACGGTGATCTTCGGCGCTTCGGCACGCGACAATCTGCGCTATGGCCGGTGGGAAGCGAGCGACGACGAGCTTTGGGCCGCCGCCGAGGCCGCCAATGCCGCCGACTTCCTGCGCGCGCTGCCGCAGGGGCTGGATACCTTCCTGGGCGAAGGCGGTGCGCGGCTGTCGGGTGGCCAGCGCCAGCGGATCACCATCGCCCGCGCGCTGCTCCGCGATGCGCCGATCCTGTTGTTGGACGAGGCGACGAGCGCTTTGGATGCCGAGAGCGAGCAGCTGGTCCAACAGGCGCTGGAGCGGTTGATGGCGAACCGGACGACGCTGGTCATCGCGCACCGGCTGGCGACGGTCCGTGCGGCCGAGCGGATCGTGGTGATGGATGGCGGACGGATCGTCGAACAGGGGCGGCATGCGGAGTTGATCGCGGGCGGCGGTCTCTATGCCCGGTTGGCGAGCCTGCAATTTCACGATTGATGGGGCCGGTCTAATACCACTTGGCGAGGGGATTCCCTTGGCCTTCGACTTCGCTCAGGCTGAACGGGGGTTTGGCAGGACCCTACTTCCCCGCTCCGTTCATCCTGAGCGAAGTCGAAGGCCACGCCCCAACCCATTGAAATCCAACCCGCAATCGCGCTTGCAGCCCGCCCCCCACTCCCCTAGGCTCCGACAATACCAGTTCAATACCGGAGATTGAGGATGACGCGGGCGGCAAACAGAGCAATGGGGGCGGCCCTGGCGGCGATCGCACTGGCGACGCTGACCCCGGCGGCTCAAGCGAGCCCCGCCACCCTGCCCGCGATCTTCCCCGCCCCCGCCGTGATGACTCTGGGCGATGGCACGGTGACGCTGGGCCGTGCGGTCACGCTGATCGTCGCACCCGGCACCGAGCCGGAGACCGCCGCGCTGGTGCGCGACATGCTGACAAAGGCCGGTGTCACGGAGATCGCGACGGCCAACCGGCTGCCCGCCTCGCCCGACCGTCCGACCATCGTGATCGGCCCGGACAGCGCCGCCCCGGTCCGTGAGGCCCTGTCACGCAGCAACGCCAGCCCCGACGATGCCCGCGAAGGCTATACGCTGACCATCCTCCCCTCCGGTCGCAGCGGGCTCATCACGCTGGCCGGGCATGACGCGGACGGACTGTTCCACGCCGCCCAGACGCTGCGCCAGTTGCTGGCCCGCCAGACCATCCCGGCGCTGACCATCCGCGATCATCCCGCCATGCCGATCCGCGGCACGATCGAAGGTTTCTACGGCAAGCCCTGGTCGATGACCGACCGGACCAAGCATCTCGACTTCCTCGGCCAGATGAAGGCCAACACCTATGTCTACAGCCCGAAGGACGATCCCTTCGCCCGCGACAAGTGGCGCGATCCCTATCCCGCCGCGACGCTGAGCGCGCTGGGTACGCTCGCGGCGCGCGCCAGGGCGAACCATGTCGATTTCGTCTATGCCATCTCGCCGGGGCCGAGCATCTGCTTCTCCGATCCGGCGGACGAGCAGGCGCTGCTGCGCAAGTTCGCGGAGTTGCGCGGGATCGGCGTACACAGCTTCTATGTCGCGCTGGACGATATCGAATATCAGAAGTGGAATTGCGAGGCGGACAAGGCCGCATTCGGCCCCTCGGGCGCGCAAGCCGCCGGGATCGCCCAGTCCAAGCTGCTGAACGCGGTCCAGGCCGACCTGCTGAAACAGGACCCTGCCTCGCGTCCGCTCATCATGGTGCCGACCGAATATTATGATGCGAAGGAAAGCCCGTACAAGGCGGCCCTCCGCGCCAATCTGAACCCGCGCATCGTCGTGCAATGGACCGGCACCGATGTCGTACCGCCCGCCATCTCCATTCCCGATGCCAAGGCCGCGACCAAGGCGTTCGGGCGCAAGACGCTGCTGTGGGACAATTATCCGGTCAACGACTATGCCAGTTCGGCCGGACGACTGCTGCTTGCCCCCTATGCCAAGCGTGAGGCCGGGCTGTCGTCCGAGCTGACCGGTATCCTCTCCAATCCGATGAACCAGGAAGCGCCCAGCCGGGTCGCGGTGACGGGGGTGCTGGCGTTCGGGTGGAACGACAAGGGCTATGACGCCGACCGCACCTGGCATTACGCCGCGCGCGATCTGGCTGGAGGAGATGCCCGCGCGACGGCGGCACTGCTGGAACTGTTCGACACCCAGCATCTCGCCCCCACCTTCGGCAGCCAGCCCTGGCAGGAACAGGCACCCAAGCTGAAGGCGCTGCTCGACCATGTTCGCGAGGCGCTGGCGAACGGTGACGCGGGCGAACGCCGTGCGGCGCTGGCCGAACTCCATGCCAAGGCCGATGCGCTGGCCGATGCGCCCGACACGATCCGCGCGGGCGTGGTCGATCCGGCCTTTGCCGAGCAAGCCGCCCCCTGGCTGGAGGCGATGCAGCTCTGGGGTCGCGCGCTTGGGCAGACCGCCGCCGGGCTGGACGCCGCCGAGCAGGGCAATACGGCGGCGACGCGCTACTTTGCCGATGCCAAGCGGATCGCGGATCAGGCCACCGCCGTGCAGAGCATCAAGGGCGCGGTGCGCTTCGACGGGCCGATCAAGATCGCCGATGGCGTGCTCGACCGCTTCATCGCCGATGCGCCCGGCCTGATCATGATTACGGCGAAACCGTAACCGTCCGGCTGGCGCGGCGGCCATCAGGGGTACGGGTGCGAAGCTCGACCACCCCCGTCACCGCCACCGGCCCGTTATAGCGGGTCCAGGCCGAGCCGCCGGTGCGATACTCGATCGGCGTTCCGGCGAACTCGGTGTTCGCCTCCAGCCTGCCATCCACGATCCGCGCGCCCGGCGGGGCGAGGCGATAGGTCACGCCCGCCCGGTCGAGCAGTCGCATCTGCGCACCCATCCGGCCCGCGAAATCCCGCCACCCGGCGAGCAGCTTGGCCCGATCGACACGAGCGTCGTTCGGCTGATAGCCGGTGCCCGCAACATAAGCGGGCTCCCAATCCGGCTTGCTCCACGCCCGCTCGGCCAGCGCCAGCAGGCGCGGGAAGAGCATGTAATCGACCTGGCTGTCGCGCCGCACCGTCTCGCTCCATAGCTGCGCCTGGAGCCCGGCGATGCTGCGGCCCGGCTGGAGCGGCACGGTGTCGGCAATCGCCTTGGGCTGGGCCAGGATATTGGGGATCAGCGCGGCGTTGGCGGCCAGATTGCCCGGCATGAAACCGAACACCTGGAAACTGTCCACCCCGCGCGACGCCCAGTCATAGCCGGTCTCGTTCGGGTCGGCGGCATAGGGCATGTCGAAATAGCCCAGATCGGGGATCGACAGCACCGTCTTCCACCCGCGATTGGCCTGGCCATGCGCCTCGGCCACGCCGCCCGCGTGCAGGTTGCTCCAGATGTTGGTCTGGACCTTGGGCGGCATCTTGGCGGGGTCGGTATGGCCCAGGCCATCGCTCCACCCGGCGACCGCGATGCCGCGCTGGGCGAGGTCGGCGGAAATGCGCTCGATGAAATAGGCGCCCAGTTGCTTGGGCTGCATGCCCGTCTGGCCCATCATCACCTTGCAGGCGGGCGACTGAACCCAGGCCCCCGCCGTCTCGTCCGCGCCGATATGATAGGTGGTCAGCGGCACCCCCGCCGCCTTGTGCAGGGCGGCAATGTCGTCGATCACCGTGTCGATGAAGCGATAGGTGCTCGGAATACAGACGTTCAGCGTATTGTCGTCATAATGCTGGACGCTGGAATAGCGGGTGGTGTCGCCCGGCTCGACCAGCCGGAAACGCTCGGCCCCGGCGCGGTCGCCCTTGGCCATCAGCCGCTGGTAGCGCACCTCCATCGACCGGATCGCCGCGCGCGAATGGCCGGGCATGTCGAAGGACGGGATGACGTCGATCTGCCGTGCTGCGGCGGCGCGCAGGATTTCAGTATAGTCGGCGGCGGTCAGATAGCCGTTGGTGGCCGCATCCCTGGCCGGGTCGGCCCCCAGTTGCGGCGACAGGCAGTTCTTCTCCGACAGGTCGGTGCAGCGATACGCCCCCACCTCGGTCAGTTCGGGCAGGCCTGCGATCTGCAAGCGCCAGCCCTCGTCATCGCCCAGATGCAGGTGCAGCGTGTTCAGCTTGTACACCGCCATCTGCTCGATCAGCTTCAGGATCTCGGCCTTGCTATGGAAGTTGCGCGCCAGGTCGATATGCAGCCCGCGAAAGCCGTAGCGCGGCGCATCCTCGACGATCAGCGGGCGGAGCGTCGTCCCCTCCGCCGCCATCTGCTGCGCCAGCGAACGAAGCGCATAGGATGCCCCCGCCGCATCCGCCGCCGCAATGGTGACACCGCCCTGGGCCACGGTCAGGCGATAACCCTCGGCGGCGAGCCCCGCCTGCTTTCGGATGGTCAGCGGCACCGTCCCCATCGGCAATCCGGCCAGCGCGGGCGCGATGGCGGCGCGGGTGAAACCCTGGGTGGTGACGCGCAATCCCTTGGACAGATCGACCGGCGCACCGGCCGGGCGCGTGACCTTCGCAGGCCGGGGCAGGATCGCGACATCGACCGGCGTCGCCGCCCCCCGCTCGGCATAAAGAGCAAAGGCGCGCTCGGGGGTCCGCCAGACCGTCTGATCGTCGGGGGCGCTGCGGGCGAGCGCGGCCTCATCGGTCATCGGGGCTACGAAAGGCAGGGTCTCCAGCCCCGTCTCGGCATCGGTCCCCGTCCGGCTCGCGGCGATCACACGCGGGGCAAGGCCCTCGGCCGCCAGCATCGCATTGGGCATCATGTGATTGCGCGAGAAGAACGCGCCCAGGCCGGTCAGCTTCACATGATAGGTCTGGCCCGGCTTCAACTGCTGGCCGGGCTTCAGCGTCAGGACGTTCAGATCGCCGTTGATCGTGCGGTTGTCGAAGGTGTCGCTGTCGATCTTCAGAACCGGGTTGACCAGGCTGTAGCGGATTTCGACCGGCAGACTTGGCGCGCCCTCCGGCACGACGATGGCGATATCCGCCTCGAAACAGCGCGGCGTGCCGGTCGGGCAGGATGCGGGACGGTTGGTCAGGATGGTGTAGCGATAGCCGAGCGTCGCCGCGAGTCGGTCGAGATCGGCCTGCGCCGCCGGAGCCGCCGCCAGGATCGCGGCCGAAGCCCATAATGTCATCATAATCGTCGGTCCCGCTACGCCATACTGGTATTACATTGGATCATGACCCGACTATTCCTCCCCTGCAAGGGGAGGGGGTGTTCGAGCTTTGGCCTGCCCCCGGCAGACCAAGATTGTGCCGGGGGCACAATCTCGCTTAAACACGAACCATGGTGGAGGGATGTAACCGCTCGTGATGGCGGGCTGTCCTCGCAAATGGCGACATCCCTCCGTCAGGCCTTCGGCCTGCCACCTCCCCTTGCAGGGGGGATTGGAATGCTGGGGGTGACGCCGCCTCCCCTACCCCCTATCTCCGTCTGATGAAAAAACCCCAGCCGGGTCTGCCGACCCGTGAGCAAATCCTCGCCTTCATCGAACAGTCGGACCAGCCCGCTGGCAAGCGCGAGATCGCACGTGCTTTCGGTCTCTCCGCGCAGGAGAAGATCGGACTGAAGGCGCTGCTCAAGGATATGGCCGATGAAGGGCTGATCGACAGCGCCCCCGGCCGCGCGTTCCACAAGATGGGCGGGCTGCCCAAGGTGACGGTGTTGCGCGTCGTCGATGTCGATGACGGCGGCAATGTCTGGGGCCAGCCCGAGCGTTGGGAGGCGGACGGCGTCCCCATCCCTCGCCTCCGCATCCGCGAGCGCAAGCGCGGAAGCCTCGGCATCGGCCAGCGGGTGCTGGCGCGTACCGAGGAAGCGGGCGGCGGCTGGATCGCGCATGTCATGAAGACGATCGCGCCCGCCTCCGAACAGGTGCTGGGCGTGCTGCGCGAGGAGGCGGGGCGTTTCTGGCTGACCAGCGTCGACAAGAAGGACCGGCGCGAGATGATGGTGTCGGACACCGGCGGCGCGGAAGCGGGCGACCTGGTGCTGGCCGAAAAGGCGGGCCGTCCGCCGCGCATCACCGCAAAGGTGGTCGAGCGGCTGGGCGATCCCTTCGCCCCGCGCAGCTTCTCGCTGATCGCGATCCACAAATTCGAGATTCCCGACCGCTTCCAGCCCGAGACACTGGAAGAAGCCGAACGTGTCGCGCGCCAGCCGCTGGGCGACGACCGTGAGGACCTGCGCGACCTGCCGATCGTCGCGATCGACCCCGTCGATGCGCGCGACCATGACGATGCGGTCTGGGCCGCGCCCGACGACGATCCCGCCAATCCGGAAGGCTGGCGCGCCATCGTCGCCATTGCCGATGTCAGCTTCTATGTCCGCCCCGGCTCGGCGATCGACAAGGATGCACGGCGGCGCGGCAACTCGGTCTATTTCCCCGACCGGGTAGTGCCGATGCTGCCCGAGATCCTGTCGGCCGATGTCTGTTCGCTGAAGGAGGGCGAGGACCGCGCCGCGCTCGCCTGTCATCTGCAGGTGACGAAGGACGGCAAGCTCAAGAGCTTCCGCTTCACCCGCGCGGTCGTACGGCTGGCGGCGAATATCGCGTATGAGGATGCGCAGGCCGCCATCGACGGCGAGCTGTCGCACCCGCTGACCGAGACGGCCCTGCGGCCGCTCTGGGACTGCTGGGCGGCGCTGGCCAAGGCGCGCGACGATCGCGAGCCGCTCGACCTCGACCTGCCCGAACGGCGCGTGGTGCTCGACCAGAATGGCCGTATCCTGTCGGTCGCGCCGCGGGCCCGGCTGGATGCGCACCGGCTGATCGAGGATTACATGATCGCGGCCAACGTCGCCGCCGCCAAGGCGCTGGAGGCCAAGAAAGCCCCCGTCATGTACCGCGTCCATGAGGTGCCCAGCCGCACCAAGCTGGTCGCGCTGAAGGAGTATCTCGAAACCTTCGACATTCCATTTGCGATGGGACAGGTGATCCGCCCGGCGACCTTCAACCGGATCATCGACAAGATCGGCGACGCGGACTTCAAGCCGCAGGTGATGGAGCAGATCCTGCGCTCGCAGACCCAGGCCTATTATGCCCCGGTCAATCAGGGGCATTTCGGCCTGTCGCTGGGGTCGTACGCGCATTTCACCTCGCCGATCCGGCGCTATGCCGACCTCGTCGTGCACCGTGCGCTGGTCGGGGCGTACAAGCTGGGCGATGGCGGGTTGCTGCCGGAGGGCGAGGAGATGGAGCGGCTCGGCACCTCGATCAGCCAATATGAGCGCCGCGCGATGGAGGCGGAACGCGAGACGATCGACCGCTATGTCGCGGCCTATCTGTCCGAGCATGTCGGCCAGGTGGTCGAGACGCGGATCACCGGCGTCACCAATTTCGGCTTCTTCGCCACCGTCGACGGCGTGGGTGGTGACGGGCTGATGCCGATCCGCGACCTGGGCGGCGATTATTTCCATTACGACGAGTCGTCGCAGCAGCTGCTCGGCGAGAAGAGCCGCGAAATCTACAAGCTGGGCCAGCGCCTGCCGCTGCGCCTGGCCGAGGCGAACCCGGTATCGGGCGCGCTGCGCTTCGAGCTGCCCGACGGCAAGGGTGCCGCCCCCGAACCGCGCCGGGTGCTGAAACGGCGCGGAAGGCCCGCCAACATCCGCCACAACGGCAAGCGGCGCTAAATCCTCCCCGGAACGGGGAGGGGGACCAGCGAAGCTGGTGGAGGGGGATTGCCACACAGGACACCTCTTTCGGCACGCCCCCTCCACCACCGCTGCGCGGCGGTCCCCCTCCCCGTGCCGGGGAGGATCGGGATCGCTCCCCCGCCCCATGCGTACCTTCTCCGAAGGAGACACACGCATGGGCAATATGGTGGACGGCGTCTGGCACGCCGACGGGCTGTTCAAATCGGACGATAAGGGCAGCTTCAAACGCCCCGACTCCGGTTTCCGCGATTGGGTGACGGCGGACGGCCAGCCTGGCCCCGATGGCCAGACCGGCCACCGTGCGGAGGCGGGGCGCTATCACCTCTATGTCTCCTATGCCTGCCCCTGGGCGCATCGCACGATGATCGTCCGCGCGCTGAAGGGACTGGAGGACATGATCGGTCTGTCGGTGGTAGATCCGCTGATGCGCGAAAATGGCTGGACCTTCGCCACCGAGCGCGGCGGCACCGGCGACCCGCTCCATGGCGCGGACTATCTGTGGCAGCTCTATGCCCGAGCTCGCGACGGTTACAGCGGCAAGGTGACGGTGCCGGTCCTGTGGGACAAGCAGCGCGATACGATCGTCAGCAACGAGTCGGCCGAGATCATCCGCATGTTCAACACCGCGTTCGACGGGCTGGGCGCGCGGGAGGGGAATTACTACCCTGCGGACCTGCGCGAACAGATCGATGCGGTCAACGCCACCGTCTATGACCGGGTGAACAACGGTGTCTACAAATGCGGCTTCGCCAAGACGCAAGGTGCGTATGACGAAGCGGTCGGCCCGCTATTCGCCGAACTGGATTCGCTGGAAGCGCGGCTGAAGGGGCGCGAATGGCTGGTCGGTGATCGGATGACCGAGGCGGATATCCGGCTGTTCACCACGCTGGTCCGCTTCGATGCGGTCTATCACGGGCATTTCAAATGCAATGTCCGGCGGGTGCAGGACTATCCGGCGCTGGAAGCCTTGCTGGAGCGGATGCTGGCGATCCCGGAGATCGCGGCGACGGTGCATCTCGATCACATCAAGACGCATTATTATGCCAGTCATTTGGAGTTGAACCCGACCGGGATCGTGCCCGCGGGGCCGGA
This sequence comes from Sphingomonas sp. Xoc002, assembly GCF_050408055.1. Lineage (NCBI taxonomy): Bacteria > Pseudomonadati > Pseudomonadota > Alphaproteobacteria > Sphingomonadales > Sphingomonadaceae > Sphingomonas > Sphingomonas sp. Xoc002. The sequence goes on from NZ_CP191175.1 coordinate 2,893,489, forward strand.
CTTGCCATGGGCGGGGTTGGTAGCGAGTTAAGCCCCCTCTTCTTCTCCCCTCCCGCAGGCGGGAGGGGCCGGGGGAGGGAAACGCCACGAGCGATGGTCTCGGTGAGACCTCCGGCCCTCCCCCCAACCCCCTCCCGCCTGCGGGAGGGGGAGTTCCGTTAGTAAGCCCGGCCGATCAGCACGCGCTCCACCGCCTCGCGGCCGGTGAAGATGCAGGGACCGTCGTCGCAACCGGTCTGGCCCATCGGCGCGTTGCGGATGGTCAGCTTCAGCCCCTTCAGCTTCTCGACCACCTGCTCCAGTTCCGCCCCCGTGGGCTTGGCCCAGCGGACATCGACCCAGCCGGGGTTTTTCACGCCGTCCGCGAAATGCGCCTCGACGCCTGCCCAGTCGTCGACGGGCACGATCTGCGCCTTCAACCGCTCGGCCGACTGGCGGTGGAGTTCGCCCTGGATGTCGGCCAGCAGATCGGCGACTCCGCTTACGAAATCACCACGCGGATGCACGACCGAATCGAGCTTGCCGTCCTCGCGGTACAGCCGGTCGCGGCGGATGACCGAGACGTTGCCGCCCGCCATGTCGCGACCGCCGACCTCGATGATCACCGGCGCGCCCTTCTTGACCCAGCCCCAGCGCTTGTTGGCGGCCTTTTGCGCGCGGCCATCGACCATCGCGCGGATCGGCTCGCCCAGCGCGGACTGACCGACCAGTTCCTTTTGCAGGTCGCGGCAATAGCTCAGCAGCGCCTCGTCCTCGGGCTGGTCGCGCAGCATGGGCACGATCACCACCTGCCACGGCGCAACCTTGGGCGGCACACGCATGCCGTCATCGTCGCCGTGGACCATGATCATGCCGCCGATCATCCGGGTCGACACGCCCCAGCTGGTCGTCTGTGCGAAGTCCAGCCCGCCCTCGGCATTCTGGAAACGGATATTCTGGGCTCGCGCGAAATTGTCGCCCAGGAAGTGGCTGGTCCCGGCCTGAAGCGCCTTGCCATCCTGCATCATCGCCTCGATCGAATAGGTTTCGACCGCGCCGGGGAAGCGCTCATTCTCCGGCTTCTCGCCCGCAATGACGTGCATGGCGAGGCAGTCCTCGGCGAAGCTGCGATAGACCTCCAGCATCTGGATCGTCTCTGCGCGGGCCTCGTCGACCGTGGCATGGGCGGTATGCCCTTCCTGCCACAGGAACTCGGCGGTGCGCAGGAACATGCGGGTGCGCATTTCCCAGCGGACGACATTGGCCCATTGGTTGATCAGCACCGGCAGGTCGCGCCACGACTGGACCCAGCGGGCAAAGGCGGTGCCGATCACCGTCTCCGACGTCGGCCGCACGACCAGCGGCTCCTCCAGCTTTGCCTCGGGATCGGGGACCAGCCCACCCTTGCCATCGGCGATCAGCCGGTGATGCGTGACGACCGCCATTTCCTTCGCGAAGCCGTCGACATGCTCGGCTTCCTTCTCGAAATAGCTGAGCGGGATGAACAGCGGGAAATAGCAATTCTCATGCCCCGTCGCCTTGATGCGATCGTCGAGCAGGCGCTGGATGCGCTCCCAGATGCCATAGCCCCAGGGGCGGATGACCATGCAGCCACGGACGCCCGATTCCTCGGCCAGATCGCCCTCGGCGATGACGGACTGATACCAGGCGGAGAAATCCGCGTCGCGGGTGACGGACAGAGCATGCTTCATGCCCGCCCGATAGCGGCAAAGACCCGGTTTCGCCAAGAGGGCGGACGCTTGCGGCCTTTCGCCATAGTCGCACAGCGGCTAGGAGGCGCCCCATGTCCCCCAAGTCCGATGACCGCGTGCTGAAAGGCATCGGCCTGCGCCTGATCGCCATCTTCTTCCTGTCGACCATGTCGGCGTTCGTGAAGCTGGCCGAGTCGCGCGGGGCGACCTTGTCCGAGACCATGTTCTTCCGCCAGCTTTGCGCGCTGCCGGTCGTGCTCGCCTTCGTCCTGGCGGGGCCGGGCCTGGCGTCGCTGCGCACCCGGCGGCTCAAGGGGCATGCCAAGCGAGCGATGGTTGGGCTGGTCGGCATGGTCTTCACCTTTGGCGCGGTGATGCTGTTGCCGCTGGCCGAGGCGACGACGTTCCAGTTCACCGTGCCGATCTTCGCGACATTGCTCGGCGCACTGGTGCTGGGCGAGAAGACGGGCTTGCAGCGGTGGAGCGCGGTGCTGGTCGGTTTTGCGGGCGTGCTGCTCGTCGTGCGGCCGGGGGCGAGCGACATGTCGCTGTTCGGGGCGGGCGTCGGGCTGATGGCGGCGATGTTCGTCGCGATCGTCGCCATCGTGCTGCGCCAGCTGCGCGACGAGCCCGCGACCACGACCGTCTTCTACTTCACCGTCCTGACCCTGCCCTTCATCGCGGTGCCATACGCCTTCCACCTGAAGATGCATGATCCGCTGACCTGGGTGGTGCTGGTCTCGATCGGACTGGCGGGCGGCCTGGGGCAGCTGGCGCTGACCGGCGCATCGCGGCTGGCACCGGTCGCGGCCGTGGTGCCGATGGATTATTCGGGGCTGATCTGGGCGACCGTCTATGGCTGGCTGATCTTCGGGGTGCTGCCGACGGCGGGAACTTGGGCAGGCGCGCCGGTGATCATCGCCAGCGGGTTGTTCATCGTCTGGCGCGAGCAGAGGCTGGGCAAGCAACAGACCAGTTCGGCCGCCGCGGAGGATTGATCCTCCCCCGGAAGGGGAGAAAGTTTGTTACCGCACCTCCCAGCGGGTCGGTGCATTCTCCTGCCACCCGGCCCGGTGGAGCAGCGGCGTATCGTCGTCCCATTCGGCATGGCCGAGACACAGATACGCCGTAAAGGCCCAGTCCTCCGGCACCGCGAAAAGCCGCTCCATCGCGCCCGGGACGAGGATCGACACCATCCCCATCCCCAGATTGGCTGCGCGCGCCGCCAGCCACAGCGTGTGGATCGCCATCGCGGTCGACTGGCGCAGCGTCTCGGGCATGGTGCGGCGGCCCAGCCCATGGCCCGCCGCCGGATCGATATGGGTGAAGACCGCCAATTGCACCGGCGCGGCATCCAGCCCGGCCAGCTTGAGCGCGCGGTACGCCGCAGCCTGCTCACCGGCATAGTCCGCTGCCGCCGCCTGGTCGCATCGCTGGAAATCGGCGCGGACGGCGGCGCGCAAACCAGGGTCCTCGACCCGGATCACCCGCCAGGGTCGGGCATTGCCGACCGAGGGGGCCAGCGCCATCGCCTCGGCCAGTCGGGCCAGCAGCGCTTCGTCGACGGGATCGCGCCGGAAGTGCCGGACGTCACGCCGCCAGCGCAGGATCGACTCCAGCGTCGCGGCCTGGGTTTCGTCAAAGCGCATCGCCCTGCCGTCCGCGCCCGGAACATCCCATGCCGCTCGCGCGTCCGCTTCGGTGGAGTTCAATCGATTTACCAAAGGGGATCAACTACCTGTGAGCGAACGGAAATTGATGCTGCTCGGCTGGATCGCCACGGCGACGGCGGTGGCGATGTACCTGTCCTATATCGACCAGATCCAGCTGAATCTGGCGGGACAGAAGGGTTCGGTGATTCAACCGCTGGCAACGATGGTGAACTGCTCGCTCTGGGTCGCGTACGGGTTTCTGCGCGAGAAGCGGGACTGGCCGATCGTATTCGCCAATGCGCCCGGGGTGATCCTGGGCGGGATTTGCCTGTTCACGGCGGTTTGATCGGCAAGCCGCCCTCACCCTTCCCACCCGCTTTCGCGGGCGGGCCCAGTGCCGGGTGAACAGCGCCCCGCGCTGTTCAGTCCATGCCGGGGGCATGAACGACCCGTCACTCCTCTCCCGATGGGAGAGGGAGGGAGGCGCGAAGCGCCGGAAGGGTGAGGGTCGCTTCAGCCGATCAGGCCGCCTTGTCCTTCCACACCAGCACGGGCTTACGCGCGGCCAGCGTCTCGTCGAGGCGCGCGCGCGGCGCGAAGTGCGGCGCGGTCTTGAGCGACGGGTCGCCCGCCTTGGCCCGCTCCGCCACCGATGCCAGCGCGCCGATGAACTGATCGAGCGCGGCCTTGGACTCGGTTTCGGTCGGCTCGACCAGCATCGCGCCGTGGACGACCAGCGGGAAATACATGGTCATCGGGTGGAAACCCTCGTCGATCAGCGCCTTGGCGACGTCGATCGTCGAGAAGCCCTCGGCCAGGCCTTCGTCCGAGAAGATGGCTTCGTGCATACACGGGCCGCTCTTGGCGAACGGGGCGTCCAGCGTGTTCTCCAGCGAGCGCAGGACATAATTCGCGTTGAGCACCGCATCCTCGGCGACCTGGCGCAGGCCATCGGCGCCGTGGCTGAGGATATAGGTCAGCGCACGGGTGAACATGCCCATCTGGCCGTGGAAGGCGACCATGCGGCCGAAGCTGTCGGCGTGATGGTCGTCGGCATTTTCCTCTTCGACCAGGCGGAAGCCCTCACCCGTCTTCTCGACGAAGGGCAAAGGCGCGAACGGCGTCAGCGCTTCCGAGAACACCACCGGCCCCGAACCCGGCCCGCCGCCGCCATGCGGGGTCGAGAAGGTCTTGTGCAGGTTGATGTGCATCGCATCGACGCCAAGGTCACCTGGACGCACGCGCCCGACGATGGCGTTGAAGTTCGCGCCGTCGCAATAGACGTATCCGCCCGCCGCATGGACCGCGTCGGAAATGTCCTTCAGATCGCGCTCGAACAGGCCGCAGGTGTTCGGGTTGGTGATCATCACGCCCGCCACGTCCGGCCCCAGCCGCGCCTTCAGCGCATCGGTGTCGACACGGCCGTCCGCGGTCGCGGGGATGTCCTCGACCGAGAAGCCCGCAAACGCCGCCGTCGCCGGATTGGTCCCGTGCGCCGACTCCGGCACCAGGATGACCTTGCGATGGCCCTCGCCCCGCTTCTCCAGCGCCGCCTTGATCGCCAGGATGCCGCACAGCTCACCATGCGCGCCCGCCTTGGGGCTCATCGCGACCGAGGTCATGCCGGTCAGCGTGACCAGCCAGTGCGCCAGCTGGTGAATGACCTCCAGCGCGCCCTGCACCGTGTCGACGGGGGCCAGCGGGTGAACGTCGCTGAAGCCCGGCAAACGGGCCATCTTCTCGTTCAGGCGCGGATTGTGCTTCATCGTGCACGAGCCGAGCGGGAACGGCCCCAGGTCGATCGCGTAGTTCTGCCGCGACAGACGGGTATAGTGGCGCACCGTCTCCGGCTCCGACAGACCGGGCAGGCCGATCGGGTCCTTGCGGGACAGGTCGCCCAGACGCGAACCGGCGACATCGCCCTCGGCAAAGTCGACACCGGTCGTCTCGCTGTCGCCGATCTCGAAGATCAGCTTTTCTTCCAGCATCAGCGCACGGTTGCCGGTGAAGGTCGCCGGGACCGCCGCTTCGTTGGCTTCGGGGCTCGTGGGCTTCCAGCCGCTCTGGTTGATCGTCATGCCAGCACCTCCTCGAGAGCCTTGGCAAGCGTCTCGATATCCTCCGCCGTCACCGTCTCGGTGACCGCCACAACCAGTCCGTTCGCAAGCGCGTCCTCACCCGGATAGAGCCGCCCGAGCGACACGCCCGCCAGCACGCCGCGCTCGGCGAGCGTCCGCACGACCGGGCGCGCTTCACGGCCCAGGTCGAGCGTGAACTCGTTGAAGAACACGTCGTTGACCAGCTTGACGCCGGGCACCTTCGCCAGACGATCCGCCGCACGGCAGGCATTGGCATGGTTGATCCCCGCCATCCTGCGCAGACCCGCCTCGCCCAGCAGCGTCATGTGGATCGAGAAGGCGAGCGCGCACAGACCCGAATTGGTGCAGATGTTCGACGTCGCCTTTTCGCGGCGGATATGCTGCTCGCGGGTCGAGAGCGTCAGCACGAAGCCGCGCTTGCCGTCGGCGTCCACCGTCTCGCCACAGAAGCGGCCCGGCATCTGGCGGATATATTTATCCTTACAGCCCATCAGGCCCACATAGGGCCCGCCGAACTGAAGCCCGACGCCCAGCGACTGGCCTTCGCCGACGACGATATCGGCATCCATCTCGCCCGGGCTACGGACAGCGCCCAGCGCGACCGGCTCGGTCACGACCGCGATCAGCAGCGCTTTCTTGGCGTGGCAGGCCTCGGCCAGCGGAGTCAGGTCGGCGATGCGGCCGAGAATGTCCGGATACTGGACGACGACGCAGGACGTGTCGGCGTCGATCGCCGCGATCATCTGGTCGATATCGGTCTCGGCGGTCAGGACGGGCGTGCCGGTCTCCAGCGTGTCGCCGGTATACTTCGCCATGGTCTTGGCGACCGAGACATAATGCGGGTGCAGGCCCGACGACAGGATCGCCTTCGACTTCTTGGTGATGCGCCGCGCCATGCCGATCGCTTCCCAGCAGGCGGTCGAGCCGTCATACATCGACGCGTTGGCGACATCGGTGCCGAGCAGACGCGCGACCTGCGTCTGGAACTCGAACAGCATCTGCAGCGTGCCCTGCGCGATTTCCGGCTGATAGGGCGTGTAGGCGGTCAAGAACTCACCGCGCTGGATCAGGTGATCGACGCTGGCGGGCACGTGATGGCGGTACGCGCCGCAGCCCAGGAAGAAGGGCACGTCGCCCGCGACCATGTTCTTGCGCGCGAGCGCGGTCATGTGCCGCTCGACCGCCAGTTCGGACGCGTGGTTGGGCAGGCCTTCGATGGGGCCAGACAGGCGGGCGGATTCGGGCACGTCGACGAACAGATCGTCGACCGATCCGGCACCGATGACCGAGAGCATCTCGGCCCGATCGGAAGAGGTAAGGGGCAGGTAGCGCATGCGTTCCATTTCTCCGCCCCTCACCCCGAAAACCTCGCGGATCGAGGGGTCATCGCCCTTCCCCTTCTTCTCCCCTCCCGCAGGCGGGAGGGGTCGGGGGAGGGCAGTCGGCTTCAACAAGCCTGATGGTCCGGGGGAGAACGAGTCCCCTCCCCCAGCCCCTCCCGCCTGCGGGAGGGGAGTAAGGAAGATCAGAGTTTTGCGACGAACGCGGCGTAGGCGGCCTCGTCCATCAACGCGTCCAGCTCCGAGGCGTCCGACAGCGTGATCTTGAAGAACCAGCCCTCGCCTTCCGGATCGCTGTTCACCAGCGCGGGCTCGTCGGCCAGCTGGGCATTGCCCTCGACGACGGTGCCCGACACCGGCGCATAGACGTCCGAGGCGGCCTTGACCGACTCGACCACGGCAGCCTCGTCACCCTTGGACAGTTCGCGGCCTTCCTCGGGGACGTCGACGAACACGATGTCGCCCAGGGCTCCTTGCGCATAATCGGAGATGCCGACCGTGCCGACATCACCGTCGACGTCGATCCACTCATGATCTTCGGTGAAATAGCGGCTCATGGTCACTTGGCTCCTGAACGAACGTAACGATGGGGGACGAACGGCATCGCCGTGACGGTGGCGTCATGGGTCTTGCCGCGCTGAAGCAGTTTGAGGGCCGTGCCGGGCGTCGCCAGCGCGGTCGGGACATAGGCCATGGCGATTGGCGCGCCCATCGAGGGGGCAAAGCCGCCGCTGGTCACGCGACCGATAACCGAGCCGTCCTCGGCGACCACCGACGCGCCTTCGCGCACCGGCTGGCGACCCGCGACGGTCAGGCCGACGCGCTTGACGGCCGGACCGTTCTCACGCTCGGCGAGAATACGCTCGGCGCCCAGGAAATCGGCCGCCTCGCGACGCTTCTTGGCGAGCGCGAAGCCCAGATCGGCCATCACCGGCGTCGTCTCGGGGTCGAGGTCATGGCCGTAGAGCGGCAGCCCCGCCTCCAGACGCAGCGAGTCGCGTGCGCCCAGGCCGATCGGCTTCACTTCCGCCTGTTCGCACAAGCGGTCGGCGAACGCGGCGGCATGCTCGGCCGGGATCGAGATTTCGTAGCCGTCCTCGCCGGTATAGCCCGAGCGGCTGATCCACAGCGGCACGTCATTCCAGGTAAAGTCGGCGGCGGTCATGAATACCAGCGCCTCGACGCCCGGCACGATCCGCGACAGCGCATCGACCGCCTTGGGCCCCTGGAGCGCCAGCAGCGCCTGCTCGTCGAGCAGGTTCAGCGTCGCATCGTCGGGGATGAAGTCGAGCAGATAGGCGATATCGTCATACTTCGTCGCGCCGTTGACGACCATGTACAGCTCTTCCGCGCCGTCGAGGGTGCGCTTGGTCACCATCAGGTCGTCGAGGATGCCGCCCTCTTCGTTGAGCAGCAACGAATAGCGATTCTTCCGATCACTTAGGCCGGTGATGTCGCCCGGCAGGACCTTCTCCAGCGCGGTGATGACCGGGCCCAGACCGTTCTCGCCGGTGAAGACCACCTGGCCCATATGGCTGACGTCGAACAGGCCCGCCGATTCGCGGGTCCAGAGATGCTCGGCCATGATGCCTTCATACTGGACCGGCATTTCATAGCCCGCGAACGGGACCATCCGGCCGCCGCGCGCACGATGCCATGCGTCCAGCGGCAGCGTCTGGATGATCTCCTGACCCTCGGGGGCGTCTTCTACGTTCAGATCTGCGGTGTCGCTCACGGGGCCGGTCTCCGTCAAAAGGGTGTCGGCTAGGGACGCAAATGTCCTTACCCGATCCGATCCCCCTCTGTCACGGAACCTGAGAGCTTTCGCCGGAAATTCCGGCTTACCCCTTCGGTGGCACGACGGCGTGAGCCGAAGCGCGCTTTCCAGAGTGTCGATGGCGATCGCGCGGTCCCATTTGCCTGAGAGATTCCGGGGTGGTTGCTCCTTCGGCGGCCAGGTTTTCGTCACCTGAAAGGCGAACCCGGCGCTCTCCCGCGCGCGCCTATGTCGGACATGTCCGACATCGACGCCGCGCCCTCTGCCGATAGGGTTGTCCCAAGTCAATCGGGAACGGCCGTGGGCGCGATCAATCTTGTGGATTGTGCGACCATATTCCTCCCCTGCAAGGGGAGGTGGCAGGCCGAAGGCCTGACGGAGGGGTGTCACCGGCTGCCACGGTATCCCGCACTCTCCAGCGGCGACACCCCTCCACCATCCTTCGGATGGTCCCCCTCCCCTTGCAGGGGAGGAATCAGGGGTTACCGAGTCGCGTTGTACCGCAGCTGCGCGTCGGTCAGCTGGAACCCGACCAGCGCCTCGAAGCTGGCGCTGGCCACCGCCTGGCGCACCTCCGGATTGGTCAGCGGATCGACCGCCGCATCCTCGTCCCCGGCCTTGCGGCGACGGGTCAGCTTTTCGCGGACGTCGTCGGGCAAGGTCGCCGCCGCCCGCGAGATGGTGGTCGAGGCCTCGCCCGCCACCTGGCCGCGCGCCTGGCCCGCATCGAAATGCACGTTCACCCGGCCGACGCGCTTGGCGACGACGTTGGTCCCGCCGCGCACGATCGCGATATAGTAAGGCAGCACCACGTCCCGCGCCGCCGCCGTGTCGGTACGCCGCGCCTCGACGTCGAAATTGACCGTCGTCACGATGTCCGAACCAGCATCGGCGCAGTTGCCGCGAACATTGGTCAGGTTGGCGATCAGGTCGATCGAACCCTGGTCGGTCGCGCCGGGCGTCTTGAACAGCGTGATGTCGCCGGTCCCCGCCGCGACGCCGACGATCGGGCAAGCCGAGCGGACGGCGGTGATGCCGCCCGACGCATCGATCTCACCCGTACGGGCGCAGCCGCCGAGAACGAGCGCAAGGGCGACGGGAGCGAGAAACGATGCTTTCACAGGTCGAAACGCCTATTCTGGATGCCGAAGCAGGATGCCGGTTTGGCCGCCAGCATAGGAACCGGGTTGGACGCGCGCAAGCAATGGCGTAGAGCCGTCCCCATGACCCCATCCATGACCGACGCCACGAAGCCGCCGCTCGACCTGTTGATCGCCGCCCCGCGCGGTTTCTGCGCCGGTGTCGACCGCGCCATCCGCATCGTCGAGCTGGCGCTCGAGAAGCATGGCGCGCCGGTCTATGTCCGGCACGAGATCGTCCACAACAAGTTCGTCGTGGACAGCCTGAAGGCCAAGGGCGCGATCTTCGTCGAGGAACTGGACGAGGTGCCGCCCAACGCGCATGTCGTCTTCTCCGCGCACGGGGTGCCGAAGTCGGTGCCCGCCGATGCGGAGAACCGGGGCCTCGCCTATTTCGATGCCACCTGCCCGCTGGTGTCGAAGGTGCATCGCCAGGCCGAGCGGCTGGTCGAGATGGGCCGCCACATCGTCTTCATCGGCCATGCCGGACACCCCGAGGTCATCGGCACCTTCGGCCAGGTGCCGCACGGCTCGATGTCGCTGGTCGAGACGGTTGCGGATGTCGAGGCGTTCGCGCCCGCCAATCCCGACAATCTCGCCTTCCTGACCCAGACCACCTTGTCGGTCGACGACACCGCCGCGACGATCGAGGCGTTGCAGCGCCGATTCCCGACGATCCAGGGGCCGCGCGGCGAGGATATCTGCTACGCCACCTCCAACCGTCAGGCCGCCGTCAAGGCGATCGCCGCCGAGTGCGACGCGGTGCTGGTGATCGGCGCGCCCAATTCCTCCAACTCGCTGCGCCTGGTCGAAGTGGCCGAGCGGGCGGGCAAGCGCGCGATGCTGATCCAGCGTGCCGCCGATCTCGACTGGGCGTTCCTGGACGGCGTGAAGACGCTGGGCCTGACCGCCGGGGCTTCGGCACCGGAGTTGCTGGTGCGCGAACTGGTCGATCGCCTGTCGGAACGCTTCATCGTTTCCGAACGCGAGGAAGAGACCACGCGCGAGACCATCGCCTTCAAGCTGCCCCGCGGGCTGGAAACGGCCGCCTGAACCATGGCCGTCTATACGCAGGTTTCGGCCGAAGCGCTGTCGGCGTTTCTGGCACGCTATGACGTGGGCGACCTGATCTCCGCCAAGGGGATCGCCGAGGGCGTCGAGAACAGCAATTACCTGGTCGATACCACGACCGCGCGGTTCATCCTGACGCTCTACGAAAAGCGCGTGGCGGCGGGCGACCTGCCCTTCTTCCTGGCGCTGCTCGACCATCTGGCGGCCAAGGGGCTGCCGGTGCCACCCGCGATCAAGGACCGGGGCGGCGTGGAGATACAGGAGCTGGCGGGTCGCCCGGCGTGCCTTATCCAGTTCCTGACCGGCGTGTCGCTGTCGCACCCCACCCCGGCCCAGGCGCTGGCGGCGGCGGATGCGCTGGGGGCGATGCACCGGGCGGTTCAGGACTTTCCGCAGAACCGCGCCAATTCGATGGGCCATGCCAGCTGGCGGCCGCTATTCGCGCAATGCGGGCGCGATCTCGACCGGATCGAGCCGGGCCTGCACGACGCAATGGACAAGGCGCTCGACGCCGTGCTGGGCGGCTGGGAGGCGCAGGACCTCGATACATGCGTCATCCATGCCGACCTGTTCCCCGACAATGTCCTGGTGCTGGGCGACAAGGTCACCGGGCTGATCGACTTCTATTTCGCCTGCACCGATTTCCGCGTCTATGACCTGGCCGTCATGCACTCCGCCTGGAGTTTCGACGCCAGCGGTGACGTGTACGCGCCGGAGATCGGCGAGGCGCTGGTCGAGGGCTATCAGCGCCACTTTCCGCTGACCGAGGCGGAGCGCGCGGCATTCGCGAAGCTGGCGATGGGGGCATGCCTGCGCTTTGCCCTGTCGCGGGCGTGGGACTGGCTCAACACCCCCGCCGACGCGCTGGTGACGCGCAAGGACCCGCTGGCCTATTGGCGGCGCTACATCGCCTATCGCGACGGAAAGGCCGGACTGTGACCCCCGTCGAGATCGCCACCGATGGCGCATGCAAGGGCAATCCCGGCCCCGGCGGCTGGGGCGCACTGATCCGCGCGGGTACGCATGAAAAGGAATTGTCCGGCGGCGAGGCGCTGACGACCAACAACCGCATGGAGTTGATGGCCGCGATCGAGGCGCTGAACGCGCTCAAGCGCCCCTGCGCCGTCACGCTGTCGACCGACAGCCGTTACGTGATGGACGGCCTGACCAAGTGGATCCACGGCTGGAAGCGCAATGGCTGGCGCACGGCGGACAAGAAGCCGGTCAAGAATGCCGAACTCTGGCAGGCCCTGCTGGCGGCGGCCGAGCGCCACCAGATCGAGTGGAAATGGGTGAAGGGCCATGCCGGGCACCCCGACAACGAGCGCGCCGACAAGCTGGCCAGCGACGCGGCGGAGACGTTTCGGAAATAATCCGACGCCTGCCGCGTCCTTTGCCCCGAAGCGCAGATCACTCCGGTTCGTGGATCGGCGCGTTCGGACCGTTCTTCAGGATCGATTCGATGGCGTTGCGGGCTCCGGCCTTGCTGGCATAGCCCTCGGTCCACCAGATCAGTTCGCTGTTGTAGCGGAACTTGGCGACATACTCGCCCGCCTTGTTCTTCTCGATCGCAAAGCTGTGTGCCATGATGATCTCTCCGGAAAAGAAGCGATCATCCGTTAGCAGAAAACCGGCCTGCGCCATAGCGTTGGGGGTCGATCCCCTCGGGCACAGGCCCCGCGCCTAGCAGCAACGCCGCCGCCAGCGCCGAGGCGGCGGGGGCGGTCTGGATGCCGAAGCCGCCCTGCCCCGCGCACCAGAAAAAGCCCGGCATGCGTGCATCGAAGCCGTATACCGGCGCGCGGTCGGGGGCGAAGCTGCGCAGCCCTGCCCAGCGACGCTCGACCGCCTCGACGCGCCAGTCGACGACCTTTTCCAGCCGGTCGATGGCGACCGCGACGTCCCATTCCTCGGGCGCGATGTCGCAGGGCACGCTCGGCGTCTCGTCATGCGGGGTCAGCCAGAGCCGCCCGCCCGCCTCGGGCTTGAAGTAGAAACGACCCGCTATGTCGACGACATGGGGGAGGCCTTCCGGTACGGGCGGATCGGTGCGCAGTTGCACCATGGTCCGGCGATAAGGCGTGATGCCGATCGGCGCGGCGCCCGCAAGCTTCGCCACGTCATCCGCCCAGGCACCGGCTGCATTGACCAGCACTTTCGCCGAGAAGGATCCCGCGCGGGTTTCCAGATGCCAGACGCCATCGCGCCGCTCGGCCGCCAGCAAAGCCCCGTGGGTCCGGATTTCCGTACCAGACACCTTCGCCGCCGCCAGATAATCCGCATGCAGCGCGGCGACGTCGATATAGGCGCAGCTCGGCTCCCAGACGCCGTGCACCCATTCGGGACGAAGGCCGGGGATACGCGCCGCCGGATCGACGCGCGATAGGTCCACCCCGCTCCCGTCGAAATCCGTGAGCAGCCGCTCGATCCGTGCCTCGTCCTCCGTGCGGCCGACATGCAGCGAGCCGAGCGGCGTCAGATAGCCGCCTTCGCGCAGGGCAGGCCCCGAGGCGGTGGTCAGCGGCTGCACCGCCGGGCCGCCATAGGTTTCCGACCAGAAGGCCGCCGAACGCCCCGTCGCATGGCGGCCGGGCATGTCCTCCGCCTCCAGCAGAAGGACGCGCGCACGCGATCCGATCGCGGCGGCCAGCCCCGCCCCGGCCATGCCCGCGCCCACGATCGCGACGTCGTGGATCACGCCGCCACCCCGTCCAGAAAAGCATCGATCGCCGCGAGCGCGCGCAGCCGCACCGGATCGACCTCGCGCAGCAATTCATGCGCCGCCTCCGGCCCGAACCGCTCGACCTGCGCGCCGATGCGGGCCGCGATGGCGGTGGCGGCCTTGGGATCGACCAGCCGGTCGGCGTCGGCGATCAGCATCAGCGAGCGGACGCTCACCCGGTCCAGCCGGGGATCGCGCGCCAGCGCCCGGATCGAGCGCAGCGCGGAGGCCAGCCAGCCCCAACTCGGCGGCCCCAGCGCCAGATCGGGCTGTCGGGCGTACCAATAGCCCTCATCCTCGAACCGCTCGATATCATGGGTCAGGTTGCGCTGGCGGGTATGATGACCGGGACCTTGCTTGGCCTCCCAGATACCGCGCTCGGCCCGGCCCAGCGCGTTCATCAGGCCGATGATTCCCGCCCCCAGCAGCGCGCCAGTCGGCAGGCGCAGGCCCAGCATCGGCGCGACGAGGATCAGGGCGTGCGGATCGACCGCCCCCTCGACCACCGCCCGCAGCGCCAGATGCCCGCCCATCGAATGACCCAAAAGGACGTGGGGCAGGTCGCCCGCGGAGTCCTCGGCCCGCCATGCCGTCCAGAAAGCCCGTAGGTCCTCGACCAGTATGGAGAAATTGCCGCCATGCCCGACATGGCGATCGGCCAGCAACCGCCCCGATCCCCCCTGCCCGCGCCAGTCGAAGGCGGTGACGCTCCACCCCCGCCCGACCAGATGGGCGAAGACCTCCAGATATTTCTCGATCACATCGGCACGGCCGGCCTGGAACAACAGCCGTCCGCGCGGCGCGCGCGCCGCCCAGTCGAAGCGCCGATGCTCCCACCCGTCGGGCGCGTGCCAGCGCGACAGCGTGGCGGCGGCCGAAAAACTGCGGCGAAGGGACAGGGCGTCGGTCATCCGCATCCCGGTTACGGTTTTGAAAGCCCCGCCGTCTAGGGCTTGATGCCATGGAATGGACCATAATGCGTATCGCGCTGCTCGTGGCGCTCGTCCTGCTGCTCGTGTCGGCGGGGATCGAGGATGCGCGGACCCGCGAGATCGCCGACCGCAAGAATATCGCCATCGCGCTGCTCGCGCCGCTGTGGTGGTGGGCGAGCGGCGTTCCCGTCTGGCCCGGCATGGCGGTGCAACTCGGCGTCGGCGTCGCGATGTTCCTGCTGTTCGCCCAGGCGTTTCGCATCGGCATGATGGGCGGCGGCGATGTGAAGATGATCGCGGCCGTAGCCCTGTGGCTGCCCCTGCCGTCGCTGTTCCGCATGTTGCTGGTCATGTCGCTTGCGGGCGGCGCGGTCACGATCGCGATGCTGGTCGATCACCGCCTGCGCGTCCGAAGGCTGGGCGATGCCGCTCCGGCGATCGAGGTTCCCTACGGCGTGGCCATCGCGGTGGCCGCGCTCGTCATCCTTCAGGAACCGTTATTTAACCCCTTTTCGTCCATTTAACCCACCAATCGAACCGAGCATCGGGCTCGGCCAATGCCGAAGAACGCAGGATGGACAGTCGAAAAGTGTTACTGCTGGTCGGGGCCCTGCTGATTGCAGGGATCACGGCCCTATTCGCCCGAACCGTCACCGCCGGTAGCAGTGTTCCCCAGGCCCAGGCCGTCACGGTCGCCGCTCCCGTCGCGCCGCAGACCGAGATCCTGGTGGCCACGCGCACCCTGCCGGTCGGCACGATCATCGACGCCACCGCCCTGAAGTTCCAGCCCTGGCCCAAGGACATGCTGGCCGGGGCCTATTATGTGCGCGGCAAGGACGATATCGCCAAGTTGCAGGGCACCGTGCTGCGCTACGCGATCACCGCCGGTCAGCCGCTGACCCAGGGCGCGGTCGTCAGCCCGGGTGATCGCGGCTTCCTGGCCGCCGCGCTCACGCCCGGCATGCGCGCCGTCACCGTGCCCGTGTCGGCGCAGACCGCGGTTGCGGGCTTCGTGTTTCCGGGCGACCGGATCGACATGGTCCTGACCCAGGATGTCGCAGGCGGCGGCGATGGCCCGCCGCTGAAGGTGTCGGAGACGATCCTGCGCAACATCCGCGTGCTGGCGACCGACCAGCGCACGGACAATCAGGCGGCCGAGGACGGCAAGACCCAGGTCCACACCTTCACCACCGTCACCGTCGAGGCGACGCCGAAAATGGCCGAGCAGCTGGCGGTCGCACAGACGGTCGGCACGCTGTCGCTGTCGCTGCGCGCGCTGGCCGAGCGGCCTGCCGACCTGGCGGCGGGCAGCGATCCGAGTGCGGTCGCCCAGCCGACGGTCGACCGGGCGTCCTATGTCACCGGAGCGGACGTGTCGCGCTATCAGCGCCGCACCATACCCGGCCACAACACCGACTCCTCGCCCAGCCACGGCGCGATCGCCATGACCAATGACAATTCCGCCATGAACCCGGGTGCGCCTGCCATCGGTCAGGCACGCGGCAGGTCCGAAAACGCCGGCGTGCGCGTCGCTCGGGGCAGCGCGGTCGCCCCGTCATCCGGCGCGTCATCGGGCGCCACGCCGATGGGGGATGGAAATTGACCATGTCGCTTCGTTCGCTGCTCTTGCGCGCGCCGCGCACCTCGGCCTTCGTGCTGATGCTGGCTCCGCTGCTTCTCGCCCCGTCGCCCGCGCGGTCGGCGCCGTCCGGGCCCGGTGATTCGACCCCGGCCAGCGACGGTTCGGGCGCGCTGGAGATCAACACCGGCCGGGCGCGGCTGATCACCCTGCCCCGTCCGATGACCGACCTGTTCGTCGCCGACGACAGCATCGCCGATGTGCAGGTCCGCTCGCCGACCCAGCTCTATATCTTCGGCAAGAAGCCCGGCGAGACCACCGTCTCCGCCACGGGGCGCGGCGGCGCGGTCGTCTATGCGGCGACCGTCCGTATCGGCAACAATCTCGACTCGATCGGCCGGATGCTCAGGCTGGCCATGCCCGAGGCGCAGATCGTCGCCACGCCGATGAACGGCCTGATCCTGCTGACCGGCACCATCGCCGCGCCCGACGACGCCGCCGAGGCCGAGCGGCTGGTCCAGGCCTATGTCGGCAAGGACACGCGGATCATCAGCCGGTTGAAGACGGCGACCCCGCTCCAGGTCAACCTTCAGGTCCGCATCGCCGAGGTGAATCGCAGCTTCGTCAAGCAGATCGGCGTCAACCTGCTGAACCGCGACGCCAATTCCAGCGGCTTCGTGTTCGGCATCGCGTCGGGCCGCAATGCGGGCAGCATCGACAAGCTGACCGATGCGGCGGGTCTTCCGGCCGGCACCCGATATACGTTCAACCCCGGCACGCAGCGCACGACGCTGGGCCTGGGCGGGCGCGTATTGGGCATGGACCTGCTCAGCGCGATCGACCTGGGCGAATCGCTGGGTCAGGTAGCGACGCTGGCCAACCCCAATCTGACCGCCCTGTCGGGGGAGACCGCGACCTTCCTGGCGGGTGGCGAGATTCCCATTCCGCTGGCCAGCGGCTTCGGCGCGGTGTCGGTCGAGTATAAGCAATATGGCGTCAGCCTGTCCTACACGCCGACGGTGCTGTCCGACGGGCGCATCTCGCTGCGCGTCCGGCCGGAGGTGTCGCAGCTGTCGTCGGTGGGCTCGGTCACGATCAGCGGAACCTCGATCCCCGCACTGACCACCAGGCGCGCCGAGACCACGCTGGAGCTGGGGTCGGGCCAGAGCATGATGATCGGCGGCCTGCTGTCCAACTCGCGCGACAATTCGATCGAGAAGACGCCGTGGCTGGGCGACCTGCCGCTGATCGGCTCGCTGTTCCGGTCCAACGCGTTCAAGCGCAACGAGACCGAGCTGGTCATCATCATCACCCCCTATCTGGTGAAGCCGGTCAACTCGCCCTCCGAGATCGCGCTGCCGACCGACGGCATGCGTCCGGCCAATGACGCCGAACGCGTCCTGCTGGGCCGGATGGGCGGCGGCGGCGATACGTCGGCGCCGCGCCCGGTGCCGACCATGACCCCGCCGGTTCAGGGTCGACCGATGGCGGCCGAGGTCGCGCCCGTGCCGCATGGTGCCGCGACCGCGCTGCCCGCGAGGAAGAAGAATATGCCGACCCCGGGCTTTTCCGAATGACCGCCTGCCCAAGGATAATGCGCCCCATGCGTCGCTCGCCCCTCCTTCTGATGCCGCTCGGCCTGGTGCTGATGACCGGCGGCTGCATGGGTGCCGGTCAGCCGGATCTGGAGACCCGGCATCAACCGGTGGTGTCGCAGACCGAATATGCGCTCGACCTGGCGCTGTCCGGCGGACGGCTGGCGGCGGATGAGGATCGGCGGCTCGACGGCTGGGCACGCAACCTGCATCTCGGCTATGGCGACCGCGTCGCGGTGGAGGACCCGGCGGGCGAAGGCCCCGGCGCCTATCGCGAAGTCGCGGGCGTCGTCGGCCGCTATGGCCTGCTGCTCGGTCAGGCGTCGCCGATCACGCGCAGCCCGGTCGCACCCGCCACGATCCGCGTCGTCGTGACCCGCGCCCGTGCCACCGTGCCGGGCTGTCCCGATCTGCGCAGCGACACCGCGCTCGACTGGGAGGGCAAGACCTCGTCCAACCATGGCTGCGCGGTCAATCGCAACCTTGCCGCGATGGTCGCCAACCCCACCGACCTGGTACAGGGCGTGCCCGGTGCCGCCACCAGCGATACCGAGACGGGCACCCGCGGGGTCAAGGCCCTGCGCGCCGCTCCCCCGACGGGGCGTGGCGGCACCGTGCTGCGCGATCCCAATAGCAGCCAGAGTGGCGGTGGCGCGTCTGCGGGAGGCGCACAGTGAACGCCCCCTGGAAACCCGCCATGCTGACCATTCGCGACCCGTTCCTCGCCTTCGTCAGCGACGACTGGACGGTCGAGGCGATCCGGCCGCTGGTCGCCGAACAGGGATGGTCCGTCGACAAGGTCATGAAAGGCGGCCTGTCCGGTGCGATCCAGTCGCTGTCGGTCTCTGCCAGCCCGCAGATCCTGCTGGTCGACCTGACCGATACCGACGATCCCGCCAACGAGATCGGCAACCTGGCCGAAGTGTGCGAACCCGGCACGATCGTGATCGCGGTCGGATCGGTCAACGACGTCCGGCTGTACCGCTCGCTGATCGCCAGCGGTCTTCACGACTATCTGTTGAAGCCGATCAACGCCGACCAGCTGCGCGAGACGATCGCGCAGGCCCGCACCATCCTGCACGCGCCCCGCGCCATGGAGATGGCCCCCGAAAAGGCGACGTGCAGCGTCGCGGTGGTCGGCGTGCGTGGCGGCGTGGGCGCCTCGACCATCGCCACCTCGCTCGGCTGGCTGATGGCGGAACGGCTCGACCGGACGACGGCGCTGCTCGACCTGGATGTCCATTTCGGCACCGCCGCGCTGGCGCTGGACTTGGAGCCGGGACGCGGGCTGGTCGATGCGATCGACAATCCCAGCCGCATCGACGGGCTGTTCCTGGAACGCGCCATGGTCAAGGCGTCGGAAAAGCTGGCGATCCTGTCGGCCGAAGCGCCGATCAGCGCGCCGATCCTGACCGATGGCCAGGCCTTTGCCCAGTTGCAGGACGAAATGCGCCTGAACTTCGAGACGACCATCGTCGACCTGCCGCGCGGGATGATGATCCAGCAGCCGATGCTGGTCGGATCGGCGCAGACCATCGTGCTCGTCACCGAGCTGACCCTGGCCGCCGCGCGCGATACCATCCGGCTGCTGTCCTGGGCCAAGACCCATGCGCCGCAGGCGACGGTGCTGACCATCGCCAACCGGGTGCAGCCGCCCGGCCAGTGCGAGATCGCGCAGAGCGATTTCGAGGGCTCGATCGAGCGCCCGATCGATTTCGTCATGCCCTATGACCCCAAGCTGGTCGTCCAGGCCGCCAAGGTCGGCAAGCCCATCGCCGAACTCGGCCGCACCTCGCGCACCATCGCGCCGCTGATCGAGCT
Organism: Sphingomonas sp. Xoc002; assembly: GCF_050408055.1. NCBI lineage: Bacteria > Pseudomonadati > Pseudomonadota > Alphaproteobacteria > Sphingomonadales > Sphingomonadaceae > Sphingomonas > Sphingomonas sp. Xoc002. Next base: position 2,912,907 of record NZ_CP191175.1, read on the forward strand.
GACCCAGCGGCTTTGCGCCTCGGCCGAGGGCACCGTCGACATGTCGGCCAAGCGCGGACTGCTCGACCGGTTCGACTTTAAGTCGCTGCTCGGCAAGCGGGCCCGGGCCGACTGACGACCATGTCGATGACGGCGACCCTGTTCCTGGCCATGGGCGTCTTCCTGACGCTGGTACTGGCCATGGCGGCCTTTGGCGCGCCCACCCGCTCGCGCAGCCAGACGCGGCGGCTGGCGGAGCTTCGCGGTCGCGTCGCACTCGACCTCGGCAAGCCGCTGGAGGCCGTCGCCGCCTCGCGCGGGATCGCGCTGGCCGGTGACACGCGGATGGACAAGGCGTTCGGTCGCCTGCTTCCCAATCCCGCCAAGCTGGCCACGCGGCTGGACAGTACCGGACGCGACTGGACCGTCGGCCAATATGGCATGGCGAGTGCGGGACTGTCGTTCGCGATGCTGATCCTGCTGATGCTGTTCGGCCTGCCCTTCTTCGGCGCGCTGCTGCTCGGCCTGTGCCTCGGCCTCTGGGTGCCGCATCTCCTCGTCGGCCGCATGATCGCGAAGCGGCGCAACAAGTTCGTCGTCCGCTTCCCCGATGCCATCGAGCTGCTGGTCCGCGGCCTGCGCTCGGGCCTGCCGATCAGCGAGACGATGGCGGTCGTCGCGCTCGAACTGCCGGGTCCGATCGGCGAGGAATTCCGCGCCGTCACCGACCGGATGCGCATCGGCCGCAGCATGGACGCCGCGCTTCAGGAAACCGCCGACCGGCTCGACATTCCCGAATTCCGCTTCTTCGTCATCGCCATCGCCATCCAGCGCGAGACCGGCGGCAACTTGGCCGAGACGCTGTCCAACCTGGCCGATGTGCTGCGCAAGCGTGCGCAGATGAAGCTGAAGATCAAGGCGATGTCGTCCGAATCCAAGGCGTCGGCCTATATCATCGGCTTCCTCCCCTTTGCCGTGTTCGGCATGATCTGGATGATCAACCAGCCCTATATGGCCCGCTTCTTCATCGATCCGCGCCTGATGCTTGTCGGGGCGGCGGGCTTCGTCTGGATGGGCCTGGGCGCCTTCATCATGTCCCGCATGATCAGTTTCGAGATCTGAATGACCAGTCCCGCGCCCGCCCCTCTCGGCCTCGACCCCGCATCGTTCAGCGCGCTGCTCTGGGGCGTCTGCGTCTTTGCGCTGCTGGTCGCAGGCTACGCCCTGATCGGCAAGCGCGACCCGATGACGAAGCGGGTGCGCGCCTTGAACGAACGACGCGAGATGCTGAAGGCCGGGATCGACAGTGCGCCGAAGCGCCGTGCGCAGCTGATCGACCGCGCCACGTTGCTGGAACGGATGCGCACCGTCCTGGGCGCGCTCAAGATGCTGCAGGACGAACAGGTCAAGGCGATCCAGCTGCGCCTGCTCCAGGCGGGCATCCGGTCGAAGGACATGGTCTTCGCGGTCATCTTCGGACGGCTGGCCCTGCCGATCGTGCTGGGCGGCGGCATGGCCCTGTGGGTCTATGGCACCGGGGACTTTGCCGATTGGAGCGGCTTCAGCTGCTATATGATCGTCGCGGGTACGCTCCTGCTGGCCTATAAGGCCCCGGACCTGGCGTTGAAGAACAAGGTCGACAAGCGGACCGCCGCGATCCGCAAGGGCCTGCCCGATGCGCTCGACCTGATGGTCATCTGCGCCGAGGCAGGGCTGACCGTCGATGCCGCCTTTGCCCGCGTGTCGCGGGAGTTGCGTCGCGCCTATCCCGAACTGGGTGACGAATTTCAGCTGACCTCGGTCGAACTCGGTTTCCTGACCGATCGGCGGCAGGCGCTGGAAAACCTGGCGATGCGGGTGAACCTCGATTCGCTGCGCGGGGTGGTCACCACGATGATCCAGACCGAGAAATACGGCACGCCCCTGGCCAGCGCCCTGCGCGTCCTGTCGGCCGAATTCCGTCACGAACGCATGATGCGCGCCGAGGAAAAGGCCGCGCGCCTGCCCGCGATCATGACCGTTCCGCTGATCCTGTTCATCCTGCCGGTGCTGTTCGTCGTCATCCTCGGCCCCGCCGCCTGTTCGATCAAGGATACGCTGATCGCCGGACAATAGGGACAGCCGGGCAATAAGCCCGCCGCTCGCAACCAGCGCCCCCGCCAGTCGTTGACCCGTCGTAACAGACCAAATTCAACAGGATGGGATCGACGCGATGCTGTTCACTTCGACGACGCAGTTCGCCGTGCTGGGGCTGGTCCTCATTGCGGGTTGGCTCTTCGGGCTGGCGAGCCATCCGGGCGGGCGGAAATGGCGCACCCGCTACGCCACCGAGCGGGATGCCCATGCCGCGCAGGTAAAGGATACCGAGGCCAAGCTGACGGCGGCGCAGGCCCGGATCGCCGAACTGGAAAAGGAAAACCGCCGCCTGGCGAGTGCCCAGCCGGTCGCGGCCGCGCCGGTGGTGGAGCGGGCCGCCCCGGCGTCGACCTATCGCCCAGTCGCGGCGAGCGCGGCGCGTCCGGCCTATCCGGCGGGTGAGCGTCGCGGGTGGTTCGACTTCGGCAACCGGGTTACGACGCGCGGGTGATTGGTTTCGTGGGTTAGGGCTCGGTGAGACACCCTGCCCTCCCCCATCCCCTCCCGCTTGCGGGAGGGGTGTGCCTGGCGGAAACGTCCAGCGCTTCGACTAGGCTATAGCTTCTGAGATAAGCAAAACCGCTGCCCAGCAACGCGCCCCTCCCGCAGGCGGGAGGGGATGGGGGAGGGAAAGGGGCCAGGCGGCATACCCGCCAAACCCCCTCCCCCGACAATCACCGCGCCTTCAACGCCGCCTGCGCCGCCGCCAGCCGCGCGATCGGCACGCGGTACGGGCTGGCCGATACATAATCCAACCCGACCGACTCGCAGAAGGCGATCGATGCCGGATCGCCGCCATGCTCGCCGCAGATGCCGAGCTTGATCCCCGGCCGCGTCGCGCGACCGCGCTCGGCGGCCAGGCTGACCAGTTCGCCCACGCCGTCCACATCCAGGCTGACGAACGGGTCCTTGGCGTAGATGCCCTTTTCGACATAGGCGCTCAGGAAGCGCGCCGCGTCGTCGCGGCTGACGCCCAGCGTCGTCTGGGTCAGGTCGTTGGTGCCGAAGGAGAAGAATTCGCCGACCTCGGCGATCTCGCCCGCCTTCAGTGCGGCGCGCGGCAGTTCGATCATGGTGCCGACGAGATATTCGACCGTCTTGCCGCGTTCGGCGAAGACGGCCTGTGCTGCCTTGTCGACCACCGCCTTCATCAGCTCCAGCTCGCGGCGCGTGGCGACCAGCGGGATCATGACCTCGGGAATCGGGGCCTCACCCGACTTTTCCGCCACGTCCAGCGCCGCCTCGAAGATGGCGCGCGCCTGGATCTCGTAGATTTCCGGATAGGTCACGCCCAGGCGGCAGCCGCGATGGCCGAGCATCGGGTTGAACTCGTGGAGTTCGTTGGCCCGGCGCTTCAGCGTATCGACGTCCACGCCCGCCGCCGTCGCGACCTCGGCGAACTCGGCCTCCTGCTGCGGCAGGAATTCGTGCAGCGGCGGGTCGAGCAGGCGCACCGTCACCGGCAGGCCCGCCATCACCTCGAAGATCGCGGTGAAGTCGGCGCGCTGTTCGGGCAGCAGCTTGGCGAGCGCGGCGCGGCGGCCCGCTTCGTCCGAGGCCAGGATCATCTGGCGCACCGCCGTGATCCGCGCGGCGTCGAAGAACATATGCTCGGTGCGGCACAGGCCGACGCCCTCCGCGCCGAACTCGCGCGCGGTGCGACAATCGAGCGGGGTTTCCGCATTGGCGCGGACCTTCAGGCGGCGGACCTGGTCGGCCCATTCCATCAGCGTGCCGAAGTCGCCCGCCAGTTCGGGCTGCACGGTCGCCACCGCGCCGACCATCACCTCGCCGGTCGAACCGTCGAGCGTCAGGATGTCTCCCTCGCGTACCTCACGGCTGCCCACGCGCAGCAGCTTGGCCTTGTTGTCGATGGCCAGCGAACCCGCGCCCGAGACGCAGGGACGCCCCATGCCGCGCGCCACGACCGCCGCATGGCTGGTCATGCCGCCGCGCGCGGTCAGGATGCCCTTGGCCGCGTGCATGCCGTGAATATCCTCCGGCGAGGTTTCGACACGGACGAGGATCACCGCCTCGCCCGCCGCCGCCGCACGCTCGGCGGCATCGGCGTCGAACACCACCTTGCCCGAGGCCGCACCCGGCGAGGCGGGAAGCCCCTTGGTCAGCACGTCGCGGCTAGCATCGGGATCGAGCGTCGGGTGGAGCAACTGGTCGAGCGCCGCCGGATCGACCCGCGCGATCGCTTCCTCGCGGGTAATCAGCCCCTCATTTGCCATGTCGACCGCGATCTTCAGCGCCGCCTTGGCGGTGCGCTTGCCCGAGCGGGTCTGGAGCATCCAGAGCTTGGCCTGTTCGACCGTGAACTCGATGTCCTGCATGTCGCGGTAATGCGTCTCGAGCTGGTCGAAGACGGCGGCCAGCTCGGCATAGACCTCGGGCATCGCCTCTTCCATCGAGGCGGGCTTGGCGTTCGCTTCCTCGCGCGCGGCCTTGGTCAGATATTGCGGCGTGCGGATGCCCGCGACCACGTCCTCGCCCTGCGCGTTGATCAGGAACTCGCCATAATAGGCCCGGTCACCCTTGGACGGATCGCGCGTGAAGGCCACGCCCGTCGCGGAGGTGTCGCCCATATTGCCGAAGACCATCGCCTGGACATTGACGGCGGTGCCCCAGTCGGCGGGAATGTCGTTCAGGCGGCGATAGACCTTCGCGCGCTCCGACTGCCACGAGCCGAACACCGCGCCGACCGCGCCCCAGAGCTGGTCGTGCACGTCCTGCGGGAAGGGCTTGCCCCACTGCTCCTCGACCAGGCCCTTGTAGGTGGTGACCAGCGCCTTCCAGTCCTCGGCCGACATCTCGGTGTCGAGGGTGAAGCCGTTGTCTTCCTTGGCGATCTCCAGCGCTTCCTCGAAGGCACCGTGATCCAGCTCCAGGACGACATCGGCATACATCTGGATGAAGCGGCGATAGCTGTCCCAGGCGAAACGCTCGTCGCCCGCCTTCTTCGCCAGCCCCTCGACGGTTTCGTCGTTCAGGCCGAGGTTCAGCACCGTGTCCATCATACCCGGCATCGACACGCGCGCGCCCGAGCGAACCGAGACCAGCAGCGGGTTTTCCGGATCGCCGAAGCGCTTCTCCGTCACCGCCTCGATATGCGCGATGCCGTCGGCCACCTCGTCGCGCAGCTCCTGCGGGAACTGCTCGCCATCCTCATAATAGCGGGTGCACATCGCGGTCGAGATGGTGAAGCCCGGCGGCACCGGCAGCCCGATCGAGGCCATCTCGGCCAGGTTCGCGCCCTTGCCGCCAAGCAGGTTCTTGTCCCCCTTACCGCCGTCCGAAACGCCGCCGCCGAAACGGTACACATAGGTCATCGGTTCGATCCTTTACTGGTCGTCACGTCCGACGCCCTGGGGACACAGGCGTCGGTGTTAATAAGGCGATATTGCCGGAGGGGAAGACAGGAACGTGCGCCCCCGTCTCCCGATCCGGCTCAACTCATCCCTCGATCCGCGAGAAATCCGCCACCGTATGCACGGCGGCCCGGACACGGGCGAGCAGCGCAAGACGCGCGGTCCGCTTGGCCGGATCGGCGTCGTTGACGGTCACATCGTCGAAGAACCGGTCGATCGGCGCGCGAAGCGAGGCGAGCGCGGCCATCGCGACCTCGAAATCCTCGGCCTGCACCGCTTCAGCCGCCTTGGGCTCGGCGGCGTCGAGCGCGGCGATCAGATCGGCCTCGGCGGGTTCGAGCGTATAGGTCGGCGCGCTCCAGGCCTGGTCGCCCTCGACGCCTTCCTTCTTCAGGATGTTCGCGGCGCGCTTATACCCGGCGAGCAGGTTGGTGCCGTCGTCGGTGGTGACGAAGGCTTGCAGCGCATGGACGCGGGCGAGCAGGCGGACGAGATCGTCCTCGCCACCGAGCGCGAACACCGCGTCGATCAGGTCGTGACGGACGCCCGCTTCGCGTTGCTGAACCTTCAGGCGGTCGATGATGAAGTCCATCATTTCCGTCGATCCGTGGTCGACATTGCCCATGGCCCGGATGCTCGCCGCGTAGAAGGGCAAGCGCAGGCCGTTCTGCTGGATGGTGCTGGCGATACCCAACGCCGCCCGGCGCAAAGCGAACGGATCTTTCGAACCGCTGGGCTTCAATCCGACCATGAAGAACTGTGCGACGCTATCCAACTTGTCCGCCAGCGCCACAGCCACCGTAACCAGAGCAGTAGGAACATCATCCCCCTGCCCAACCGGCTTGTAGTGATCGCGAACCGCCTCGGCGACGCGCGGGTCTTCGCCCTGCGCGGCGGCGTAGTAACCGCCCATCAAGCCCTGCAATTCGGGGAACTCGCCGACCATGCCGGTGACGAGATCGGCCTTTGCCAGATACGCGGCGCGCTCCGCCAGATCGGCGAGCCGCTCCCTCTCCCCATCGGGGAGAGGGCCGGGGTGAGGGGCCGACACGGGCGAGGCGCTGCCGGGCTGCCCCTCACCCTCCCCACGGCCTTGCCGCGGGTCCCCTCCCTCTCCCCGATGGGGAGAGGGCGTTGCGCCGACGATACCCTCTTCGACCAGCCAGCGGGCGAGCTTGGCCACCCGCTCGACCTTGTCGGCGACGGTGCCGAGCTTTTCGTGGAAAACGATCTTTTCCAGCTTGGGCCGCAGATCGTCGAGCTTCGTCTTCAGGTCCGTCTCGTAGAAGAAGCGCGCGTCGGACAGGCGGGCGGCGAGCACCTTGCCATTGCCCTCGACGATCTTCGCGCCGCCATCGGTCGCCTCGATATTGGCGGTGCAGACGAACGCGTTCGCCAGCTTGCCGTCGGTCGAACGGCAGACGAAATACTTCTGGTTCACCCGCGCGGTCAGCTGGATGACTTCGGGCGGCACGTCCAGATAGGCTTCGTCGAAGCGGCCGAGCAGCGGCACCGGCCATTCGGTCAGCCCGGCATTCTCGGCGACCAGCCCTTCGTCCTCGACCAGCTCCAACCCGGCCTCGGCGGCCAGCGCCGACGCGCGCTCGCGGATGATCGCGGCGCGCTCGTCCTGGTCGACCAGCACCTTGGCAGCGCGAAGCTGTTCGACATAGGTGTCGGCGCCGGTCAGCACGATCTCGGCGGGCGCGTGGAAGCGGTGGCCGCGCGTGACATTGCCGCTGGTGATCCCGGCAATTTCGAAGGGCACCACCTCAGCCCCGAACAGCGCGACGATGGCGTGCAGCGGACGGACCCAGCGCATCGACTCGGTCGAGGCGGACTCCGCCCCCCAGCGCATCGACTTGGGCCAGGGGAAGGCGCGGACGATCGCGGGGATCGCCTCGGCCAGCACTTGCGCCGTCGCGCGGCCGGGCTTTTCGGTGATCGCGAAGAGCACGCCGTCGCGCTCGGTCAGCTGCTCGCGCGTCAGCCCGGTCTTGCGCAGGAAGCCCTCCAGCGCCTGCGGCGGGGCGGAGGCGCGCGGGCCCTTCACTTCCTCGGACACCGCCTCGGTCGCGGCAGGCAACCCGCGCGCGATCAGTGCGAGGCGACGCGGCCCCGCATAGGTGACGATCTCACCCGCCGACAGACCGGCTTTCGCCAGTTCGGCAGTGAAGAGCTTGGCGAGATTCTCCCGCGCCCCCGCCTGCATCCGGGCGGGGATTTCTTCGGAGCGGAGTTCGAGCAGAAAATCGGTCATCACGCGGCCCAGCCGTTCTTGTCCATCCAGGCGCCGCACGCGCCCTTCGCCAGATCGCGGACGCGGCCCATATAGGCCTGGCGCTCCGCCACCGAGATCACGCCGCGCGCCTGCAGCAGGTTGAAGGTGTGGCTGGCCTTGATCGCCTGTTCATAGGCGGGGATGGGCAGCTTGGCCTCCAGACAGCGTTCGCACTCGGCCGCGGCCTTCTTGAAGGCGTCGAACAGCGTGTCGGTGTCGGCGACCTCGAAATTCCAGGTCGACATCTGCTTCTCGTTTTCGAGAAACACGTCGCCGTAACTCACGCCCGCATCGTTGAAGCGCAGGTCGTACACATTGTCGACGTCCTGGATGTACATGGCCAGCCGTTCGAGCCCATAGGTCAGCTCGCCTGCGACCGGCTTCATGTCGTATCCGCCCATCTGCTGGAAATAGGTGAACTGGGTCACCTCCATCCCGTCGCACCAGACTTCCCAGCCCAGGCCCCAGGCACCGAGCGTCGGGCTTTCCCAATCATCCTCGACGAAGCGGATATCGTGCTTGGTCATGTCGACGCCGATCGCGGCCAGGCTGCCCAGATACAGGTCCTGCAAGTCGGCGGGCGAGGGCTTCAGGATCACCTGATACTGGTAATAATGCTGGAGCCGGTTGGGGTTCTCGCCATAGCGGCCGTCGGTCGGGCGGCGGCACGGCTGGACGAAGGCGGCGTTCCAGCTGTCCGGCCCCAGCGCGCGCAGCGTGGTCGCGGGGTGAAAGGTGCCCGCCCCCATCTCCATGTCATAGGGTTGCAGGATCACGCATCCCCGCTCGCTCCAATAGTCATGGAGGGTGAGGATCATGCGCTGGAAGGAAAGTGGTCCTTCCGGGGGGCCGTTTCGGGTCTGCATAATGGGGCAGGCTTTGGCGGATGGCCCTTGTGCGGTCAAGGCGAGCGGCCGCCCTAATCACCCCGACAAGTCAGCCACCCATGATATTTTGTCAGGTCTTGTTGACAATGTCGCGACTCGCTGTCACTTTGTCATGGTCACCTGACATTACGTCACGCATGGGTGACAAAGGGAGGTTGGCCATGCAAGAGGAGGTGGACATGAAAAATCGCCTCAAGGTGCTGCGCGCCGAACGCAACTGGAGCCAGGCGGAACTCGCCGGGCGGCTGGATGTGTCGCGCCAGGCCGTCAACGCCATCGAGACGGGGAAATACGACCCCTCGCTGCCGCTCGCCTTCCGCATCGGACGGCTGTTCGAGATGCCCATCGAGGAGATTTTCGATGATGAACATGACGGCGAGTGAACGCGACGCCCATTGGGGCGAGAGCCGCGAGGCGGGGCGCGTGCTAAGGAAGAAACGGCGGCGCAGAGAGTTTTTGATCGTCACGATGCTGGGCATGATAAGCGCCCCATTGGCCATCGACGTCGCGAATAGAAACTTACCGCTTTCCTCTCCCGTCACACCTGGGCTCTTTGGCCAAGTTGCCGCTCTCGCAATCCTGGTTTTCGGAAGCCTCGTCGTGTGGCGTAATTGGCGCGAGACCGACGAAATGCACCGGCGGCTGTCTATCGAGACCTGGGCCGTGATCGGGTTGACGAACTTCGTCCTGCATCCGGTGCTGACCATTATCGGTACGCAACTGCACAAAACCGATTTCGAAGGTCATAGTTGGGGCATTGCGCTCGTTATCGGCCTGACCTTCTACCTTATCCGCCGGGTGCGGTCATGAGCCGCCTTCTGACCCGCACGGCCATCGGTACCGGTATCGCGCTATCGTTGCTCGGCTGGGGTGTCGGACGGGTGAGCGAGATTACGCTCGATACGCTTCGCCCAACCATACGGACTGCCAGCATTGCCGACCACAAGCTCGCAATCCCAAAGTTTTCCGTCCATCTTTCCATCGAGGTGCGGCCATGACCGATCTATCCAAGCGCGACACCCGTGGCCCCAGCGAGCGCGCCAATCGTCGACTGGTCGCCATTTCGGGGGCGCTGGGCGGCGTGATCGGCGCTGCGATGGCAATCATGTCCGTCGTCCAACTGCCCCACGGAGCCAAGCCCGGTCCGCTCGATATGTGGACATCGCCGCTGCCGCTATGGTTCGCGATCGTCATGGCGCTGGTGTGGGGCGCCTTCCTGCCGATCATCTCCTGGCGCTGGCACCGGGTCGTCGACGAGCATGAGAGCCGCGCATATCGCGACGGCGCGCTGGCGGCCTTTTACGTCGTGGGCCTGGGCGCCCCCGTCTGGTGGTTCCTCTGGCGTGGCGGCGTGCTGCCGCCCCTTCAGGTCGAATGGATGTACGGCGCGCTGATGGCGAGCTGCGGCATCGTCTGGATGTGGCGCAAATATGCCTGACCTCTCCCTTCTCCCATCCGGCCCCTTCCTTTTCCGAAAGTCCGATCCCATGAAGACGATCATGAAAGCCGCCCTCACCTCGCTCGCGCTGATGCTGGCGCTGCCCGCCTGCGCCCAGAGCAAGCCCGCGCCGAACCCCAATGACGCCGATCCGGCCTTGTGGGTGGTCAAGGATGCCGACACGACCATCTATCTGTTCGGCACCATCCATGTGCTGAAGCCCGGCCTGTCCTGGTTCGACGAGGCGGTGAAGACCGCTTTCGACAAGTCCGACCAGCTGATGCTGGAGATGGTACAGCCCGATCCGGCGACGATGCAGCAGATCGTGATGAAGAACGGTTTCGTCACCACCGGCCCGACCCTGACCGAGCAGCTGCCCGCCGACAAGCGCGGCGCCTATCTGAAGGCGGTGACCGATCTGGGGGCCGATCCGCGCAACTTCGACCGGATGAAGCCGTGGCTGGTGGGCGTCACCCTGTCACTCGCGCCGATCCAGAAGCTGGGTTACGATCCGAAGAACGGGCCGGAGACGGTGCTGGCCGACGCGGCCAAGGCGGCGAACAAGCCCGTCGCGGGGCTGGAAACCGCCGAACAGCAGATCGGCTTCTTCAACGGCCTGTCGCAAAAGGCACAGATCGAGTTTTTGACCTCGACGGTCGACGACCTGCCCAAGGCGGGAGAGGAAATGGCCGAGATGGTCGACGAATGGGCCAAGGGCGATCCCGACGCGCTGGCCAAGACGATGAACGAAAGCCTGAAAGACTCGCCCGAGGTCGCCAAGACCCTGCTCACCGACCGCAACGCCCGCTGGGCGACATGGATCAAGGAGCGCATGGCCAAGCCCGGCACCATCTTCATCGCGGTCGGCGCGGGGCATCTGGCGGGCAACGACAGTGTCCAGGCACAGCTCGCCAAGCAGGGCATCAAGGCCGAACGCATCGCCTATTGACCTCGTTACAGGACATTCGCGCCCTCTCCCCGCGATAGGGGAGAGGGTAGCGGAGCTTGCCAGCCTGTTGGCTAAACCGTGACGGCATTGCGTGGAACCAAAGCGAGTTCTGGATGCTCGGTCCCCGCTGCACGATCATCACCGGCCGGACCGGCGCCCTCGTGCTGGCGACCGATCAGGCGCCATCCTCGGCGGTCAGGTCGTCGTCGGAGGGCTCGTAACCCAATATGTCGCCCGGCTCGCAGTCGAGATAGCGGCAGATGGCCGCCAGGGTGGAAAAGCGCACCCCCTTCACCTTGCCCGATTTCAGCAGCGACAGATTCGATTCGGTGATCCCGATCGCGCGGGCGAGTTCGTTGGACTTCACCTTGCGGCGCACCAACATCAGATCGAGATGGACGGTCACAGGCATCAGACGATCTCGGCCAGATCGCCCCGCGCGCGCAACCCCGCCGCCAGCGCCCAGGTCGCGGCCCAGGCCGCACAGGCGAGCAGCAGTCGCTCGATAATCAGGGTAAATTCGATCGAATAGGAAAAGGCCCCGACATCCGTCATCGCCCCCAGAAAGACGGCATCCCGCAACATTTGCGCCAGGGGTTCGGCGATCGCCATGGCAATGCCCGCGGCGGTCGCCCGCTGCAACCAGCGCATTCCGCTCCAATCGCGATGCTCCTGCCGATTGCCGAAACGCCATAGCGCCATGCCGACCGAGAAGAACAACAGCGTGAAGGGCAAGGCATCCAGCATCTGGATGCCCAACAACCGCCACCACCAATAGGGTTCCGCCATGGCGGCGATCATGCGTTCCGAGGCCTCGGGCAGATTGGCGATGACATGCCGGACCTCCGGCGACAATTGATCGAGCGGCTGGGGCTTGGCGCGGCATCCGTCGTCGCAGTCGATCATGAAGGCCTGCCACTGCGGCCCCACCAGCATCGTGGGCAGCGTCGCGACCCCCGCCCCCGCAATCAGGAAGCACAACACCGCGAACGCCCGCACCGCCCGAGCCCGCCCCCGGCTCATGAAATATCTGCCCGCCATCATCATCTTTCTGTTTTACAGAAATTTATAACTATCATACATCAACATTCATAGGGAATCGATGGGGAGCCCTATGACCGATCGAAGGACGTTATCGATGCGCATCCTGTTCGCCGCCGCACTGCTGACCTGCCTGCCCGCTACTGCCTTCGCACAGGAAAAGCCCGTTTTTGCAGGGCCCTATGCAGGGCCGGAGACCGGGGTCGTGATCCATGGCTTCACGTTGAGCGATGGTAATGACGACAATGAGATGACCTACCGGACGACCGGGCTGGCGGCCGGCGGCTTTGCCGGATGGATGGCGCCCGTGGGGAAGCGGCTGCGGCTTGGCGGCGAAGTCGCGGTTCACGGCGGCGGCGGGACCGCGCGCAGCCAGCAGGTCTTTGCCTATGCCGAACAAAAGGTGACATGGGGCTACAGCCTGACCGCCCGCGCGGGCTATGTCCTGGGCCGCGACACCATGATCGTCGCCGAGGCGGGCTATGGCGGCTATCGCTTCGACACGCGGCTCTCGTCGAACGTCCTGCCGGACGGCTCGCTCGACGAAACCAGCGGACTGGTCGCAGGCCTGGGTGTCGAGCAGCGGCTGAACCGCAACCTCTCGCTCCGCGTGCGGGGACAGGCTGGCGGGTCCGCTGGCCGCATCATGGTCGGCCTGCCGATCCGCTTCTAAGCGAGAACGGGGGCGGGGCGGCGGCATCGGCCTTGTATTTTTCAGTCTTTGCCGCTATGCGCCGCCGCTTCCGGTCATGGTCATCCCTGGAGGCGTGGTCGGAAGCCTATATCCATTTTTGTTTCGGAGTACCTGGAATGAGCGACACCCTTACGCTCGCCGCCGAGACGCGCGATCAGGTTGGCAAGGGAGCCTCCCGTTCGCTGCGTCGTGAAGGCCGCGTCCCCGCCGTGATCTATGGCCAGAACAAGGCCGCCGCGTCGATCCATCTCGAAGAGAAGGCCCTCGTCAAGGCGCTGATGACCGGTCATTTCTTCACCTCGGTCATCATGGTGGACGGCCAGCGCACGCTGGCGAAGGACGTCGCGTTCCATCCCGTCACCGATCGCCCGCTGCACGTCGACTTCGTGCGCATCGGCGAGCATGAGACCGTCACGGTCGCCGTGCCCGTCGTGTTCACCGACGAAGACGAGAGCGGCGTGAAGCAGGGCGGCGTCCTGAACGTCACCCGCCACGAGATCGAGCTGGTGGTCGACGCCGCCAACATCCCGACCGAAATCAGCGTCTCGCTGAAGGGTCTGGCGATCGGCGACTCGATCCACATCTCGGACGTGAAGCTGCCCAAGGGCGCCGAGCCCGCCATCGACGACCGCGACTTCGCGATCGCCACCATCGTTGCCCCGACGGTCCTGACCGCCGAGGACGAGGCGATCGACGCCGAGGCGCAGGCCGCCGACGCAGCCGAAGGTTCGGAAGAGGCCTGATCCGGCCTCGCTTTCCTTTCGAGGTCAGCGAACGAAAAGAAGGGCAGGTGGCGGCGACGCCCCTGCCCTTTTTCGTTGCCGGTCAAAATCGCCGCGAGTTCGATTGGGGGATTGGCACAAGCAAAAGGGCCGCCGAACCCGAAGGTCCGACGGCCCCGCTCATCCCCGCTCGGGGAATCGTCGGAACGGAGGGGGTGTTCCGGTCTTAGCCCTGACCCTGGCTCAGGAAGCCGGTCAGCTCGGTCTTGGACACCGTCTTGTCCTTGTCGGTATCCGCCTGGGCAAAGGCGCTGCCGACCCACTTCTTCGTCGCGGGCGCATCGGCCTTGGTCGACGGGTCGGTCTGCGACTTCAGCGCGACCATCCACTGGGCGAATTCGGCCTTGTTCAGCTTGCCGTCACCGTCCTTGTCATAGGTCGGGAACTGCGTGTCGACGACCTGGGCGATCTGGCTGCCGTTCGCCTGCACCTGACCCTGGGTCGATGCGGACGCATCCGCCGTGGGCTGTGCAGTCTGCGTCGGGTCGGCGGTGGTTGCCGGAGCAGTTTGCGGTGCGGCCGGAGCGGTCTGGGCCGGCGCAGGCGTGACCTGGGCCAGAACGGGGGCAGACGCCATCATCGCGGCGCCAAGAAAAGCATATTTCATCATCTCGTCTCTCCCTTACGTTGGTCGATCGATGACTGTGAAGACCAGGAACGCATCTTCGTCATTAGTGATACGGTCCTAAACTCCATTATGCCAGATGGGGATCCGTCCTTGGGATTTGAAGGCTCGGCTCGTCCCTGCTAACGGCACGGTACGCCGTGATTCCGAGAGGGAGTGCACGGTGAGCCGTGCCGTTTCCACGACCTGAAGGTGCCCCGATGATTCCGCGCTATTCCCGTGCCCCCATAACCCGGATCTGGGACCCCCAGACCCGTTTCCGCATCTGGTTCGAGATCGAGGCCCATGCCACCGACGCGCTCGCCGAGCTGGGCGTCGTGCCCAAGGAAGCCGCCGCGCGCATCTGGGAAGCCGACAAGGCCGCGGGCGACTTCGACATCGACCGCATCGATTCGATCGAGGCCGAGACCAAGCACGACGTCATCGCCTTCCTGACCCATGTCGCCGAGCGCACCGGGCCGGAAGCACGCTTCCTGCACCAGGGCATGACCTCGTCCGACGTGCTCGACACCTGCCTGGCGGTGCAGCTCGCCCGCGCCTCGGACATCCTGATCGAGGATCTGGACGCGCTTCTCGCCGTCATCAAGCGTCGCGCCTATGAGCATAAGCTGACCCCGACCATCGGGCGCAGCCATGGCATCCATGCCGAGCCGGTGACCTTCGGCCTGAAGCTGGCCCAGGCCTATGCCGAGTTCGACCGCAACCGCGCCCGCCTGGTCGCGGCGCGTGCTGACATCGCCACCTGCGCGATCTCGGGCGCGGTCGGCACCTTCGCCAATATCGACCCCAGCGTCGAGGCGCATGTCGCCGAGAAGATGGGCCTGACCGTCGAGCCCGTCTCGACCCAGGTCATCCCGCGCGATCGCCATGCGATGTTCTTCGCGACGCTGGGCGTCATCGCCAGCTCGATCGAGCGTCTCGCAACCGAAGTCCGCCATCTGCAGCGCACCGAGGTTCTGGAGGCCGAGGAATATTTCTCGCCCGGCCAGAAGGGCTCGTCGGCGATGCCGCACAAGCGCAACCCGGTGCTGACCGAGAACCTGACCGGTCTCGCCCGCATGGTGCGCGGTTACGTGACCCCGGCGCTGGAGAATGTCGCACTATGGCATGAGCGCGACATCAGCCACTCCTCGGTCGAGCGCTATATCGGCCCCGACGCGACCATCACCCTGGACTTCGCGCTGGCCCGTTTGACCGGCGTGATCGACAAGCTGGTCGTCTATCCGGCGCGGATGGAGAAGAACCTGAACAAGATGGGGGGCCTGGTCCATTCGCAGCGCGTGCTGCTGGCGCTGACCCAGGCGGGCGTGAGCCGCGAGGACAGCTATCGCCTCGTCCAGCGCAACGCGATGAAGGTCTGGGAGTCGGACGGCGAGTTGTCGCTGATGGAACTGCTCAAGGCCGATGCCGACGTGACCGCCGCGCTGTCGGTCGAGGAGATCGAGGCACGGTTCGACCTCGATTATCACTACAAGAATGTCGACACGATCTTCGCGCGGGTGTTCGGCGAGTAACTGTCGGAGGAGTCCCATTGGCGCGGTAAATGCCGATAGGTACTCCCCTCCCCCATCCCCTCCCGCCTGCGGGAGGGGAGTAGCTTGGGGAAATGCGGCCCCTCTTTCCTCTCCCCTCCCGCAAGCGGGAGGGGCTGGGGGAGGGAACACCGTCAGCCGGAAATCAACCGGCCTATGGGTCTATCCCACCCAACCCGCCAGCCAGTCCGCCACCGCCTGCGGCGTCATCGCCCGCGCATCGGCCAGCGCGGTCTCGCGTCCGGCATTGACCAGCCTGTTGGTCTTGGGATCGACGATCAGCACGGCGGGCACGCCCTGAAGCCGCCCCTTGATCCCATAGGACGCCGGGATATCCATATTCTGGTCGAAGCGGCCGACATCGACCGTCACCACCTCGAAATGCTTCGCGACGAAGGGACGCATCTGCGGCGTTTCCATCACCCCCGCCAGCAACCGGCAGTCCAGGCACCAGTTGCCGCCCAGATCGATCAGCACCCGCTTATGCGCCTTCGCCGCTCGCACCCGCGCTGCCGCGATCGCCGCCTTGGCATCACCCGCGTGATAGGGCAGCGGCAGCGGCTTGGGCAGCGCCTCGAAACTGGCGATCCCGACGCGCGGGGCCGATACCGGCGCGGCGGCGGGGAGCAGCGCACATGCGGCGAGCAGGGGCAAGGCGGCTTTCCACGGCGACATGACAATCTCCCTCATTCAACGCGCCATTGGAGCGCGCCCGTCGCCGCAATGCAATATGACTTTGCTTGGGGGCGGTGCCGTGTCGGCTATACCCCCCGTTCGGGGATCAGGGTCGGGACGTCATGGGCCGCCAGAACCCAGCGATAAAAGGCCTCTATCAGATAGACCCGCAGGGTCGTCGGCTCGATGCTGAGCTTTTTCACCCCCTCGAGGCATTCGGGCGAGTTGACGATGATCGCCTGCTCCAATCCCCGAACGAGATCGCTGCCCTGTTGTGCATGAAACAGCCGCGTGGTCAGGACGGGCTGGGTCTGCACCAGACAGGCTGCTACAACGAAGCCGGACAGTTCGGGATTCTGTCGATAGCGATTGTGCTGCGTCTCGATCTTGCGGAACCGTGCGCGGACCGCGGGGTCGAAGGTCTGCGAGGCGTCCAGCGCAACGTCAGGCATAAATTGACGCAATGTTCGCTCGATCAGGATACCACGGTCTAGAAAATTGGTCCCAATCAAAGCCGGGTTCAAAGGCGGACTGTCACCTGGCGGCGGATAACAACCCCAGTTCGTCGAGATGACCATGCCCTGTGCATATTGCGTGCCGGTGAAATTCGGAGGCCCTTCCACCGCCTTGCGCAACCATTCGCGGCTGGCTTTGGCAAAAGCACATGTCAGGAACATATCAGCGCGTTCGTAGGCGATATTGACCTGCGTATTGTCGACGGGCGCCCAACGGACATTGACGGGCAGTTTATCACGCGGAAGACTAAGCGCCTTGACGATGATCTCGTCAGACGAACCGCCGTCAGGCAAAACGCTTTGTTCAACCTTGCGCGACTTCGCGTCTTGCGCCGACACAGGACCAGCGAGGATCACACCCAGGGCGATCAAACATCCGAATAGCTGACGCATCGCAAGACCTTCTCCCAAAAGCCGCGACACAATCATGACTCTGATGATAGTCACGAGTCAATGCGGCCGGAGCAAATACACGCTCCGGCCTTTGACGTTCATTATCAGGAAAAGAAAACAAAAATCGGCTTATTCGCCCGCAAAGACACTCTTCAGCTTGGCGAAAAAGCCCTGACTTTCAGGACATTCGTCGCCTGTTTCCGTTTCACGGAACAGTTCGAGCAATTCGCGCTGGCGGGTGGAGAGCTTGGTCGGCGTTTCGACTTCGATCTGGATGACCAGATCTCCGGTGCCGCGCCCTTGCAGCACGGGCATGCCCGCCCCGCGCTGGCGGAGTTGCTTGCCCGACTGGATGCCCGCCGGGATCTTGATTTCATGGCTACGGCCGTCGAGGCCGGGAATGGACAGCGAGCCGCCCAGCGCCGCCGTGGTGAAGCTGATCGGCGCACGCGCGAACAGGGTCGTGCCCTCGCGCTCGAAAAGGGCGTGCCGCTTGACGTGAAGGAAGATGTAGAGGTCACCCGCCGGGGCCCCGCGCGCGCCCGCCTCGCCTTCGCCGGTCAGCCGGATGCGGGTGCCTTCATCGACGCCCGCCGGGATGTTGACGACCAGCGTCTTGGTCTTTTCGACGCGCCCGTCGCCGCGACAATCGGGGCAGGGATCGGCGATGATCTGGCCTGCGCCCTGACAGACCGGGCAGGTCCGCTCGACCACGAAGAAGCCCTGCTGCGCGCGGACCTTGCCGTGGCCGCCACACTGCTGACAGGTCTTGGCGCTGGTCCCGGCCTTGGCGCCCGTGCCGTCACAGGTGTCGCACGCCGCCGAGACATCGACCGTGATCTCGGTCTGCTTGCCGTGGAACGCCTCTTCGAGGGAGATTTCCATGTCGTAGCGCAGGTCCGCGCCGCGACGCGGCTGTTGCCGCCCGCCGCCGCGTCCGCCGCCCATGAACTCGCCGAAGACGCTTTCGAAAATGTCGGAAAAGGCGCCGAAATCCTGCGCGCCGCCGCCACCGCCGCCCATGCCCTGCTGGAACGCGGCATGGCCATAGCGATCGTACGCCGCCCGCTTCTGGGGGTCCTTCAGACAGTCATAGGCTTCGCTGATCGCCTTGAACTTGGCCTCGGAGTCCTTGCAGCCCGCATTGCGGTCCGGATGGTATTGCATGGCCAGCTTGCGGTAGCGCGACTTGATCGTCGCATCGTCCGCCGTGCGCTCGCATTCGAGCAGTTCATAATAGTCGATCGTCGTGCTCATGCCCGGTCTCGCCCCTGCGCTGGTGGATGGTGCGGCCGCCGACCGTGCCGTCAGGCCGGACGGAGCGACCGCCCAAGCGCTTCGCCACTTCATGCCCCGACAAATCGGTCGGGGCGGTATTCGCAAATTCTGGACCGAAGGCCCGGCCCCACCGACAGGGGGACCGGGCCGACCGTCTTACTTGGTGTCGTCGACTTCCGAGAATTCGGCGTCGACCACATCGTCCTGCTTGGCCTGACCGGCATCAGCGGCGGGCGAAGCCTCGCCCTGCTGCTGCTTTTCGTAGATGGCCTGGCCCATCTTCATCGCGACCTGAGCGAGGGCCTGCGCCTTCTCGTTCATGGTGTCGGGATTGCCACCCTCGACCGCCGTCTTGGTCTCGGCGATGGCCGCCTCGATTTCCGACTTCAACGACGCGTCGATCTTGTCGCCATTGTCGGCCAGCTGACGCTCGGTGGTGTGGATCAGCGACTCGGCGTTGTTCTTCGCCTCGGCCTCGGCACGACGCTTCTTGTCCTCCTCGGCGAACTTTTCCGCGTCACGGACCATCTGGTCGATGTCGTTGTCCGACAGACCGCCCGACGCCTGGATGCGGATCTGCTGCTCCTTGCCGGTGCCCTTGTCCTTGGCCGAGACATTGACGATGCCGTTCGCGTCGATGTCGAACGTGACCTCGATCTGCGGCACGCCGCGCGGCGCAGGGGGAATGCCGACCAGATCGAACTGGCCCAGCATCTTGTTGTCCTGCGCCATTTCGCGCTCGCCCTGGAAGACCCGGATCGTCACCGCGTTCTGGTTGTCGTCGGCGGTCGAATAGACCTGGCTCTTCTTGGTCGGGATCGTCGTGTTGCGGTCGATCATCTTTGTCATGATGCCGCCCAGCGTCTCGATACCCAGCGACAGCGGGGTCACGTCGAGCAGCAGCACGTCCTTGACGTCGCCCTGCAGCACGCCCGCCTGGATCGCCGCCCCCATGGCGACGACTTCGTCGGGGTTCACGCCGGTGTGCGGGTCCTTGCCGAAGAAGTTCTTCACGACCTCACGGACGCGCGGCATGCGGGTCATGCCGCCCACCAGCACCACGTCGGCGATCTCGTCGGCCTTCATGCCCGCATCGGCCAGCGCCTTCTTGCAGGGCTCCAGCGTGCGCTGGATGAGGTCCTCGACCAGACGCTCCAGATCGGCGCGGGTGATCGACTTGACCAGGTGCTTCGGGCCGTTCTGGTCGGCGGTGATGAAGGGCAGGTTGACCTCGGTCGACTGGGCCGAAGACAGCTCGATCTTCGCCTTTTCGGCCGCTTCCTTCAGACGCTGGAGCGCCAGCTTGTCTTTGGTGAGGTCGATGCCCTCGTCCTTCTGGAAGCCCGACGCCAGGAAATCGACGATCTTATTGTCGAAGTCCTCGCCGCCCAGGAAGGTGTCGCCGTTGGTGGCCTTCACCTCGAACACGCCGTCGCCGATCTCGAGGATCGAGATGTCGAAGGTGCCGCCGCCAAGGTCATAGACCGCGATCGTCTTGCCGTCCTGCTTCTCCAGGCCATAGGCCAGAGCAGCCGCCGTCGGCTCGTTGATGATACGCAGCACTTCGAGGCCGGCGATCTGGCCGGCGTCCTTGGTCGCCTGGCGCTGGGCGTCGTTGAAATAGGCCGGAACCGTGATGACCGCCTGGGTCACCGTCTCGCCGAGGTACGATTCGGCGGTTTCCTTCATCTTCTGCAACGTGAAGGCCGAGATCTGCGACGGGCTGTAATCCTTGCCGCCTGCATTCACCCACGCATCGCCGTTCGGACCGCGCGCGATCGCGTACGGGACCAGCTCGGTGTCCTTCTTGGTGACGGGATCGTCATAGCGACGGCCGATCAGGCGCTTCACCGCGAAGATGGTGTTGTCGGGGTTGGTCACCGCCTGGCGCTTGGCAGGCTGGCCGATCAGGCGCTCGCCATCCTTGGCGAAGGCGACGATCGACGGCGTGGTGCGCGCGCCTTCCGCGTTTTCGATAACCTTGGGCTTGCCGCCCTCCATGACAGCGACACAGCTGTTGGTGGTGCCGAGGTCGATGCCGATCACTTTTGCCATAAGTCTCTAAATGCCCCTCAAGAACATAGTCTGGAAGTTCGATGCCGGGGCCGTCCGGTCCCGAAAGCGGCAACCGAAAACCCCGTTCACGAAGGCGGATATAGGTGGGCGATCCGTTGCCGCAAGATTGGATGGAACCTAGTGTCGCCTCGGGATTTGCCGAAACGGGAGGGTTTGTCATGCGTCGCGCCATTTTTCTGGGCCTCTGGGCCATCGCAGGGGCGGTGGGACTGGGGGCGCTGGGCGGATGTTCGACCAAGGCCGAGCTTTATGCCGAGGAAGGCTGGGTCCGCCTGGCCGCCGTGCCGGGGCGCCCCGCAGCGGCCTATTTCATCGTGCATGGCGGCCCGAAGCCACTGAACCTGATCGGCGTCAGCAGCGACGTCGCGATCACCAGCGAGATGCACGAGGGCGGCATGGCGATGAAGAAGGTCGATTCCGTGCCTATCCCTGCCGGGGCCACCATCGCCTTCGAACCAGGCGGGCGGCATGTGATGCTTTACGACATGAACCAGGGCGTCAAGCCGGGACGCATCCTGTCGCTGCTCTTGACCTTTTCGGACGGCACCCGCCTGCGCCAGGGCGCGCGAGTGATCGCGGCGGGTGACCCTGCCCCGGGGCAATAACGGTTTTCGAACGCCAATCGACATTCGCGATGCCTCCTTCCCTCTGCGAGGGGCGAGGGAAGGTGCGATTTGGAAGCAGGAACATAGCTGCCGAATAGATGAAAACAGGACGCGCGCTTTTTTTCACGTCAGACCAAAATCGGTAATAATTCGGTCCCTCATGTGTCAAAGTCGCGCCATACAGCGCCTCCCGCTTGCTCGATGGAGCAAAAAGTGGGGTAATTTTGACCATGTCCGATACGACCGAAACCCAGTTTGCCTTGCGGCGGATCGCCGACCGGCGGCAGTTGCTGCGCGGGGCGGCGGGTCTGTCGATGCTGCCGCTGACGGGGGCGCTGGCGGCGTGCGACGACGATGCGATGCTGAACGCCAAGCCGACGACCGCCACGGGAACGGCCGCCAGCACGGCCGCCGCCACGCCGGTCGGCACCACCAGCTTCTCGATCGCGGTGCTGCCCGACACCCAATTCTATTCGCGCTACGCGACCGTCGACGAGAACCGGCAGTTCCAGCGCAAATATGGCTCGGAGCCGTTCGCGGCACAGACCCAATGGATCGTCGACAACGCCCAGACCTATGCGATCCCCTTCGTCATTCATCTGGGCGACGTGGTGGATCAGGTGCGCAAGCCTGCGCAATGGGCGGTGGCCGATGCCGCGATGAAGCGACTGGAGACGGCGCCCATCCCCTATTCGATCCTGGCGGGCAATCACGACGTCCTGTACGATGTCGATTACCACGTCCCCGCCGACCAGCAGGCAGGCACCGACAGCCAGCGCACCTTGTCGTCCGAGCCCTATCTGACCTGGTTCCCGACCTCACGCGCGCAGAACCAGTCGACCTTCCGCGAGCGCGACCGCACCGGCTTCCACGAATATCACATCTTCGAGATGTACGGCGTGAAGTTCATGGTGCTGTCGCTGTCCTGGCGCATTTCGGACGCAGGGATTTTGTGGGCGCGGGACGCGATCCGTCGCAACCCGACCCTGCCGGTGATCCTGGCCAACCACCAGTTGCTCAACATCGACAAGGACGGCAAAAGCCCGTTGGAGACCGATTACGGCCTGATGGTGTGGAACACCCTGATCCGCGACAACGACCAGATCTTCATGACGCTGAACGGCCATCACCATGGTGCCGCGCTGCTGACCAAGACCAACGACTTCGGCAATCCGGTCCATGAGATGGTCGTCGATTACCAGATGGCCTATCAGGGCGGCAACGCGCTGATGCGGCTCTACGAGATCGACTTCTCGGCCAACAAGATCGACGTCATGAGTTTCTCGCCCTGGGTCGTGCAGAAGCCCAAGGAAACGCTGAACCAGTTCGACCGCGCGGTGCTGGAGGATGCGAACAACCGCTTCACCATCAGCATCGACTTCAAGAAGCGCTTCGCCCGCTTCCTGCCGAACTTCGCCTATACCGAGATGACGGCGGGCGTGCCGATCCTGCCGCGCGTTCGTACCGCGCTGCTGTCGGGCTATACCGAGCCCGCCGCCCCGGCCGAGGTGCTGCCGCGCGATGCTGACGACTATCCCAAGATCGCCGAAACCGCCGCGCACTGGCGCGTGGCCAGCGGCATCGTCGACGGCAGGATCGTCCAGGTCGGCGAGACGCTGCCCGATGTGACGGGCCGCAACCCGATGACGCGCGTACCGCTGTCGGGCCCGGCAATGGTCGAGGACGTGGTCTGGTCGACCGACCGCCACCGCCTGTCCTCCGCACCGGGCAGCGTCCGCTTCCGCAACACCGACAAGGTGACCGCGCGCAGCAGCGCCTTCGCGACCGCCACCAATGCGCCGATCAACGCGGCGACCTTCGGCGCAGGCTATACGGTCGAGGCGTTCATCAAGATCGACGCGAACTGGACGGTGACCAACCACCGTTGGGGCAACATCCTGACCCGCAACGGCAATCGCGGCAAGCTGCCGGGCTTTGCGGGCGGCGACAGGGAAGCGCCGCCGATCCTGTTCGCGATCTCGTCGCTGCGCGAAGTCCAGTGGGAGGTCGTGCCCGCCTCGAACACCGCTTATCCGCAGGCCAACTGGTCGGGCGAGGTGATGGTCGATACCTGGTATCACATCGCGATCGTCAACGATCCGGTGGCGAACGAGACGATCCTCTATGTCGATGGCGCGCCCGTACTGCGCAACAGCGCAGGTCAGGTCGGCATTGCGACGCTTGCCGCCGACATGCCCTGGGTGCTGGGCGCCGCCTGGTGGGACGGCGCGCGCAAGGACGGCTATTTCGGCCATATCGGCGAGGTCCGTATCGTCGCCAGGCCGCTGGCCAACACCCAGTGGCTGACCGCCCGGCGGAGCTGATGAACGGGGGCGGGCCGTGAAACCGGCCCGCCCCTTTCCTACCCACGCCATGCGCCCCATCTGGGCGCCATGACCAAGCGCCCCCTCACCCCGGCGGAAGAAACGCTGGCCCGATCCGTCTTCGGCGATGCGATCGACTATACGCAGGTTCGCCTGTCGCCGACCAAATGGGCGTTCTTCCAGCCGCGCGACACGGTGATGGCACCGACGGGCTGCATCCATTTCCACCCCGAGGGCGATCTGTGGCGCGAGGATTTCGGTGCCTGTCCGCTGCACGAGCAGGGGCTGTTCATCCATGAGATGGTGCATATCTGGCAGCATCAGCGGGGCATATTCCTGCCGCTGAAACGCCACCCCTTTTGCCGCTATAGCTATTGCCTGAAGCCGGGGCAGCGCTTCGATCGCTATGGACTGGAGCAGCAGGCGGAAATCGTCCGCCATGCCTTTCTGCTGAAGCGCGGCGCGGTGGTCGCGGGGGCGCCGCCGCTGGCGCAGTATCGGACCTTGGTGCCGTTTCGGGGGGCAGACTGAGGGGGGTTTCGCTTGGGGTGAATGCCCTCCCCCATCCCCTCCCGCCTGCGGGAGGGGAGCGATACTGGGTGGGCTTCGGGACCAACGTCGCGGCGGCGTATGCTATCGCCCCGGGCACGCCCCTCCCGCAGGCGGGAGGGGATGGGGGAGGGAAAGTCCCGAACCCCGAAAATCTCACGGCCACCCGCTAATATCCGGGAAAAGCCCGGATTGTTCGATCATGGTTAATTTCGTCAACCATCTTTTTCGCGCGCGGGGCCTCCCGCGCTCGTCAGGGGATGGGAGTTACCATGACGGTCATCAACACCAACGGGGCCGCGCTTCGAGCGATGGCGGCCACGCAGCGCGCCAATACCGATCTCGCCCAGTCCATGGCGCGGTTATCCTCGGGCCAGCGGATCAATTCGGCCAAGGACGATGCGGCGGGGCTGGCGATCAGCAGTTCCATGACGGCGCAGATCCGCGGCATGACGCAGGGCATCCGCAACGCCATGGACGGCGTCTCGCTGGTCCAGACCGCCGACGGTGCGCTGACCGAAGTGTCCAACATGCTGCAACGCGTGCGTGAACTGGCGGTGCAGGCGGGATCCGGCACCTACAGCATGAGCGACCGCGCGGCGCTCCAACTGGAGGTCGCCGCGCGGTCGACGCAGATCGACCAGACGCTTCGCAATGCCTCGTTCAACGGGGTGGCGTTGTTCAATGCGAATGCACCGGTTTATGATAATAACGGACAGCTGATGGATGCCAGCGTCAAGCTGAACGTACAGGCCGGACCGAATATTACGGACACAATTCCGGTCAAGATTCCGCCGATCCCTATCGAATATCGGCATGACACCATAGATGGCTATTGGTCCTCACGATATCAGGCGCCCCTTACGCCACCACAGGCCTACAACGTCGTGACAAACGGGGTGACGCCGCATCTGGTGACCTTCAACGATTATATGGCACGGGGAAAGATTGCTGGTGCAGATATCAATCGTGAAGATATTGGCCGTATCGTTTATCAACAGCCTGGCGATCAGTGGTACGATCGAAACGGTTCGACATATAGTACTGGCTACACATATGAAGAATATGTACAGCGGACCCACTTCTCGCTAACCGACGAACTTAACGTCACGAACCGCTATCGCACCGATAATACGCTGAAGCGCGTCGACGATTTGTTGACGACCGTAGCGAACGCGCAAGGGCAGCTCGGCGCGACGGCCAATCGACTGCAATCGGCGGTAAACACCCTGACCAGCGGCACCACCAACCTGTCGGAAGCCCGCTCGCGGATCGCCGATACCGATTATTCCGAAGAGTCGGTGAAGCTCGCCCGCGCGCAAATCCTCGCCCAGGCTTCGACCGCGATGCTCGCCCAGGCCAATCAGAGCCAGAAGGATGTGCTGAAGCTGCTCGGCCAATAACGAAAAAGGGCGGCCCCGAAGGACCGCCCTTTCCTCATCCGTCCGGAAAGCCCGATCAGTCGGGCTTCTTCGCCACCGCGACCAGCGCGGGGCGCAGCAGGCGGTCCTTGATCATATAGCCCGACTGCATCTCCTGCACGATCGTGCCCGGCTCCTGGTCGGAGGGCATTTCGATCATCGCCTGATGCTTGTTGGGGTCGAGCGGCTGGCCCATCGCCTCGATCTTGGTGATGCCGTGACGGCCGAGCACGCTGTCCAGTTCGCGGCCGGTGGCGTCCAGGCCGGTCACCAGCCCCTTCCACTTGTCGTCGGTGCGCAGGTCGGCCGGAATCGCCTGAAGCGCGCGCTGGAGATTGTCGGCGACCGACAGGACGTCGCGCGCGAACGCGGTCGCGGCATAGTTGCGCGCGTCGACCGCTTCCTTCTCGGCACGACGGCGGACATTCTGGTTCTCGGCCTGGGCGTAGAGATATTGCTGCTTGGCCTCGGCCAGCTGGTTCTCCAGCTCGGCGACGCGGTCCTGCACGGCCACTTCGGGCGCGGCCTCGGCCGTCTCTTCGCGCAGGTCGTTCTGGGTCTCGTTGGTCGTGTTATCGCTCATCATAATCCCTGTTCAGCCCATCATCCGGGCGAGCGTTGCCGCCGTGAAATCCACCATGGGCACGACGCGGGCATAGTTCAACCGCGTGGGCCCGATTACGCCGACCACACCGACCACTTGGCCGTCCAGTCCACGAAAAGGCCGGGCGATCACCGAAGACCCCGACAGCGCGAACAACTTGTTCTCCGCGCCGATGAAGATACGCGTCGAATCCCCGGCGCGCGCCGAATCGAGCAGGCTGGCGATTTCCTGCTTGCCCTCCAGATCGTCAAGCAGGTCGCGGACCCGCTCCAGATCGGCGGCGGCGGCGGCATCGATCAACCGCCCCTGCCCGCGCACGATCAGGATCGGACGCCGCGCGCCATCCTCGCTCCAGACGATCAGCCCCTGTTCGACGAGCGCCCGCGCCGCCCCGTCCAGCGCCGCGCGCCCCGCCGCCAGTTCGCGCTCCAGCCGATCGCGCGCCTGGCCCAGGGTGAGGCCCGCCAGCGTGGCGGACAGGTAATTCCCTGCCTCGACCAACGCCGACGGCGTCATGCCGGCGGGCAGTTCCAGCACGCGGTTCTCGACCGCGCCATCCTCCGCGACCAGCACGGCCAATGCCTGGGTCGGCGACAACGGCACGAAGCCGATCGAGCGCAGCTTCATCTCGCGCTTGGGCACCATGACCAGGCCCGCACAGGCCGACAGCCCCGACAGCACTGCCGTCGTCGCCGCCAGCGCCTCCTCGACCGGGCCGGAGCGGGCGGCGCGCGCCTCGATCGCGGCGCGTTCCTCGATGCTGGGCTCCATGGCGTGCATCATGCCGTCGACGAACAGCCGCAAACCGATATCGGTCGGCATCCGCCCCGCGCTGGTATGCGGTGCCGCCAGCAATCCGCGCTCCTCCAATTCCTGAAGGACGTTGCGGATCGAGGCGGGCGACAGGTTGATCCCGGACAGCGCGATCGTCTTCGACCCCACGGGCTGGCCGCTCGTCAAATAGCTGTCGACCACCACGCGAAAAATATCGCGCGCCCGGTCGGTCAACTCGGTGATCGGTGGGGTGACCATGACGCGAATGTAGGCATCGCCCCGCACCGGCTCAAGCGATCGGGAGACCTCTCTTCTTCTCCGCGTCCTCTGCGCCTCTGCGCGCAAAAGGGAGATCGATCACGCGAAGCCGCGAAGGCGCGAAGATTTCCAGTTCGCTCTTCGCGGCGTCGCGGCTTCGCGTGAACCATTTTGTTGCGCAGAGGCGCAGAGGACGCAGAGAAGAAGGGGAGTGTCTTCCGATCGCCGCCGTCCTCTCTGGCGCTAGGCGCGGGGGCCGGTTAGGGCTGTCTTCAAGGAACAAGGAGAAGACTATGCGCCCGTCCGGCCGGATGCCCGACCAGATGCGTCCCATCACCATCGAGCCGAATTTCACCCGCCACGCCGAAGGTTCGGTGCTGATCGGGTTCGGCGATACCAAGGTGCTCGTCACCGCCAGCGTCGAAGAGCGCGTGCCCCCCTTCCTGCGCGGCAAGGGCGAAGGCTGGGTCACCGCCGAGTACGGCATGCTCCCCCGCGCCACCCATACGCGCGGCAGCCGAGAGGCGGCCAAGGGCAAGCAATCGGGCCGCACCCAGGAAATCCAGCGGCTGATCGGCCGTTCCCTGCGCGCCGTCTGCGACCTGAAGGCGCTGGGCGAGCGGCAGATCACCATCGACTGCGACGTGATCCAGGCCGATGGCGGCACCCGCACCGCCGCCATTTCGGGCGCCTGGGTCGCGCTGCGCATGGCGGTCAACAAGCTGATGGCCGAGGGCAAGCTGGCCAGCGATCCGATCCGTAACAAGGTCGCCGCCGTCTCCTGCGGCATCCATCAGGGCACGCCCGTCCTCGACCTCGACTATATCGAGGATTCGAACGCCGATGCCGACGCCAATTTCGTGCTGATCGAGAACGGCCACATCGCCGAGGTTCAGGCGACCGCCGAGCACGCCACCTACGACGAAGAGGCGCTGCTGCGTCTGCTCCGCCTGGCGCGCATGGGCTGCACCGAGATTTTCGCGGCGCAGGACCGGGCGATCCGCGCATGAGCGGCGAAGGAAACGGCCGTCAGGCGATCCGCAAGCTGACGCCGGGCAAGCTGGTCCTGGCCAGCCACAACAAGGGCAAGATCGTGGAATTCCGCGAACTCCTCGCGCCCTATGGCATGGAGGTCATCGCGGCCGGTGACCTGGATCTGCCAGAGCCCGAGGAAACCGGCACGACCTTCGTCGCCAATGCCGAGCTGAAGGCGCTCGCCGCCGCCGACCTGTCGGGCCTGCCCGCGCTGTCGGACGACAGCGGCTTGTGCGTCGAGGCGCTGGGCGGCGATCCCGGGCTGTTCTCGGCGCGCTGGGCCGGGCCGGAAAAGGACTTCGGCATGGCGATGCGTGCGGTCGAGGATCGGCTAAACGAGGAACCGGACATGAGCCGCGCCGCGCATTTCGTCTGCGCGCTGGCGGTCGGCTGGCCCGACGGCCATGTCGAATGGTTCGAGGGCCGCGTCGACGGCACGATCGTCTGGCCGCCGCGCGGGGACAAGGGCCATGGCTATGACCCGATCTTCCAGCCGATCGGCGGCACCGAAACCTTCGCCGAGATGGACCAGGACGAAAAGAACCGCATCAGCCACCGCGCCGACGCGTTCGGCCAGCTGGTGAAGGCGGTGTTCTGACCGTTTATTCCTCCCCAAGCACAGCTTGGGGAGGAATGCGCTTATCCCTTCGCCAGCCGCTTCTGATTGGCCGTCACCGTCCGGTGCACGGGTGCCATCGCCTGGACCGGCATCGACGCGCCGATCAGCATCGCGCGCGCCATCGACTCCCAGGCATGCAGCATCCCGCCCTGCGGATTGTGCCGGGACAGTTTCGACAGGGCCGCCTGATCGCGGTTCCAGACCTTCGCCGACTGGTCGAAGGCCTTGACCTTCTCGCTGACCATCAGCGTCATTTCCGCTGCCGAGGACGTGCCCGTCGCCATCGCCCCCATGCGCGAGGCCATGACGCTCTGCGCGCTCAGCATCGCCTCGCCCGCCATCACCGCGAATCGGGCCGGTGCGGTCCAGAAGGTGATCCACGCCATCGGATCATAAGGGTTCGCCATCGCGTCAGTACCTTCCCGTCATGCCCGGCCGAGTCAGAAGGCTCGCTCGCCAAAGACGTTGCCGGTCGGGCTATAGCGGCAAACGAGGAAATCGTCGCGCGCATTGCTCGCCATCGCGCAACCGACCGCCGTGGAACGGGCCCAGACGATCTGGCTATAATGGCCGACATCGCCGAACTGGCCCGTGCGGCTGGACTGCGGCACGGGCAGGTTCACGAAATTGCGCCGCTCGGCCAGCCAATGGCCCATCATCTCGTCATAGCGATAGGCGCCGCGCGTGCCGGTCCACAGATTTTCACCCTGCCGCGTCGGTCCCTGCGGCTGTTCGGCATGCTGGAACCGGCCGGTCCGCGCCAGTTCCTGCGCATAGGCCAGCGCGCTCGCCGCCAGTCCCTCGTCCCACGCCAGCGGCGGCAGGCCCATATCCGCCCGCGCGGTCCGGTGGCCGTCGAGCATCGCCTGACGCAGCAAACCTGCCCCGCGCGACGCTGGTGCGTCCGAGGTCCGCTGCTCGACGACGCGGGGCGGCGGCCGTTCCATCCCGCCGGTCTGCGAAGGGATCACCGGTCCACAAGCCGCCAGCAGCAGCACGGCGGGGACGAAAGATAAGAGATGGCGAAGCGTGCGCATCGCCGCCATATCGTCGCACATCATGTCCTTCGCAATATCGCCCGCACCCAGTCCGCTCGCGCTCTACGTCCATTGGCCCTTCTGCGTCTCCAAATGTCCCTATTGCGACTTCAACAGCCATGTCCGCGAGTCGGTGGACCAGGCGGCCTGGGCCAAGGCGCTGCTCGCGGACCTGGCGCATGAAGCGGCCATGCTGCCGGAGCGGCGGCTGACCTCGATCTTTTTCGGCGGCGGCACGCCCTCGCTGATGCCGCCCGCCACGGTTGCTGCGATCCTGAACGCGGCCGAGCGCCATTGGGGCTTTGCCGACGGGATCGAGATCACGCTGGAGGCCAACCCCTCTTCGGTCGAGGCGGCGCGCTTCGCCGACCTCGCCGCCGCCGGGGTCAATCGCGCCTCGCTGGGCGTGCAGGCGCTGGATGACGAGGCGCTGCACTTCCTGGGCCGCGCGCACGGCGTGGACGAGGCGCTGCGCGCGCTCCAGACCGCGCAGGAGCAGTTCGGTCGGGTCAGCTTCGACCTGATCTACGCCCGCCCCGGCCAGCCGCTGGAGGATTGGGAAGCCGAGCTGACCCGCGCCATCGGCTTTGGCACCGCGCATCTGTCGCTCTACCAGCTGACCATCGAGCCGGGCACGCGCTTCCACACCGAGGCGGCCGCCGGGCGGCTGGTCATTCCGGACGGCGATGCCGCCGCCGACCTGTTCGAGACGACGCGCGCGATCACCACCGCCGCAGGCCTGCCCGCCTATGAGACCTCCAACCACGCCCGGATCGGCGCGGAGAGCCGCCATAACCTGACCTATTGGCGATACGGCGATTATGCCGGGATCGGCCCCGGCGCGCATGGCCGCCGCGAAGGCGTCGCCACCGCCCGCCGCAAGAAGCCGGAAAACTGGATGGGCGCCGTCGACCGCAACGGCCACGGCATCGAGCTGGAGGAAACCCTCCCCCCGACCACCCGCGCGACCGAGGCCCTGGTCATGGGCTTGCGTCTGGCCGAGGGCGTCGACCTGTCCCGCGTCACCGCGCTGGCCGAAGGGCGCGAGATGGTGAATCACGCCGCCATAGGCACCCTGACCCAACAGGGTCTGGTCCGGCTGGACGGCGAACGGTTGATCGTCACCGAAGCGGGGGCGCTCCTGCTCGACGCGATCCTGCGGGAAGTCGTGCTGACAGAGGACTGATTCGCCTCAGCCAACCGACCGGCGCACCCATGTCAGATAGCGCGGCGACGCGTCGGTGATCGGCAGCGCCACGATCTCCGGCACGTCATAGCTGTGCAGCGCCTCGATCGTCTCGCACAGTTGGGCGAAGCGGCTGTGCATCGTCTTGATGTGCAGCATCGCCTCCGGCTCATGCTGGACCATCCCAGTGATACCAGCTTTCGACCGGCGTCATCTGGACGCACGCGGCCTGTCTTTGTTCGATCAGCGCGTGCGCGATCCCCGACGCTTCGTCGCGGCTGCCGACCGCGCACAAGACGACGATGGCAGCGTCGCTCACCCTCCGAACCCGGCTGGCGCGGGGCTGACGGTCACGGCGGTGCCGTCGCGCAGTTCCTGCACCTCCAGCGCGCGTTCGGCCACGCCGTCGCGGCCGAAGCGGAAGGCGCCGTCGATTCCGGCAAAGCCGTCCGCTGCGCGCAGCCGCGTCTCGGGGAAGGGCGCGTTCATCTTCCAGTCGCGCGCGATCCGCACGGTCAGCAGGACCGCATCATACCCCAGGCTCGACAGGCGATAGGGCGCGGCGCGGAAGCGGGCGCGGTACTTGGTCGCATATTGGCGGTAGAGCGTGTTGGAAACGCTGGCGAACCACGCGCCGTTCAATCCAGCCCGCGAAGCGATACCCGATTCGGAATTCCACAATTCGGTGCCCAGCAGCCGCGTATTCGCGCCCGATCCGCGCTTCAGGATCGGCGCCGCCGCCGCCGCCGTGGCGCCGCCATCGGCGATCAGCACGGCGTCATATGGGGCCTTGGCGTTCAGTCGCTGCGCCGCCGCGCCGATGCCGCCCGCGACCCGGCCATAGGGCTGGAGCGAGACGACCTGCCCCCCTGCCCCTTCGACCGCGCGCAGAAAGGCGGTGGAGGCGCGTTCGCCATACAGGCCGTTGGGCACCAGCCCCGCAAAGGTCGTCACGCCGCGCCCGCGCGCATAGGTGACGACCCGGTCGATCGACTGGGCGGGCGTATAGCCCATCAGATACGTGCCGTTCCCGGCCACGCCCACGTCGTTGGAAAAGCTGATGACCGGCACCCGCGCGGCGCGTGCCACCGGGCCGACGGCCCGGACATCCTCGGACAAGAGCGGCCCCAGGATCAGCTGCGCGCCCTCGGCAATCGCCTTCTGCGCCGCCGCGGCTGCACCGGTCGTGGTGTCGTAATTGGTGATGCGGATCGTGTCGGCCTGTGCGTCGAGCAGCGCCATCATCGTCGCATTGGCGATCGACTGGCCGACCCCGGCATTGCTGCCCGACAAGGGCACCAGCAGCGCGATGCGATGGCGCGCGGTGTCGCGCGGCAGCCCCGCCTCCGGCTCGGTCGAGGGGCGCGGCGTGGTCGGCACCGGCCGCGTTTCGGGCTGGTCGACGGGGCCGCGCGGCACGATCGTCTGACAGGCGGCCAGCGCCAGCGTCGTCGCCAACGCGACCGCGCGGCCGATCCGCCCGGCACCATAGGAACGGAAGCGGCCCCGAATGACGGCCCCCGGTTGTACGAACAGCCCTGCCTCTGTCATGACGATCCCCGTGACCCAAACCGAAAACACTCTCGAACCCGGCCTGTACATCGTCGCGACCCCCATCGGCAATCTCGGCGATCTGTCCCCGCGTGCGGCCAACATTCTGACAAACGCCGATATCATCGCGGTCGAGGACAGTCGCGTGACGGCCGGGCTGCTCCGCCATATCGGGGTGAAGCGGCCCATGCAGCCCTATCACGACCACAATGCCGAGCATGTCCGCCCCGGCCTGATCGCGCGCATGGCGACTCAGGCGGTGGCGCTGGTGTCCGACGCCGGGACACCCCTGATCTCGGACCCCGGCTACAAGCTGGTGCGTGACGCGCGCGCGGCGGGCCATGCGGTGGTGACGATCCCCGGCCCCTGCGCCGCGATCGCCGCGCTGACGCTGGCCGGGCTGCCGACCGATCGCTTCCTGTTCGCGGGCTTCCTGCCGCCCAAGGAAAAGGCGCGGGCCGACGCCATTGCCGAGATCGCCGGCATTCGCGCGACGTTGGTCCTCTACGAATCGGGGCCGCGCCTGGCGGCGACGCTGACCGCGCTGGCCCAGGGACTGGGCGACCGCGAGGCGGCGGTGACGCGCGAGATCACCAAGAAGTTCGAGGAGGCGGTGACCGGCACCCTCTCCACCCTGGCCGCGCGCTATGCCGAGGGTGGGCCGAGGGGCGAGATCGCGATCGTCGTCGCGCCGCCCGGCGAAGCCCCGCCCGCCACCGAACAGGATGCCGACGCCGCGCTGGCCGAAGCGCTCACCCGCCTGCCCGTCGGCCGTGCGGCGAGCGAGGTCGCCAAGGCGCTGAGGCTCGACCGCAAGACACTCTATGCCCGCGCACTGACAATGAAAGACGGCGATTCAAGCGATTAGGAGGCTGCATTAGCGATTCCGCAAGGATCGGCGGCGCAGAGAGGAAGCCGGGGACCGCCATGTACGCCTTTCAGTTTCGCCGCGACATCAACCTGCTGGATATTCAATGGACCGGGCATTTCACGCCCGAGGTCGCGAACCGCTATGCCCAGGAACTGGTCGAGGCGTTCCGGCGCAGCGGCTTCCGCCCCGGCTATCGCCTGCGCATCGACATGTCGGCGATCAACGTCCAGCCGAAGGACGCGATCATGACGGTCCATGAGGCGCTGCGGGACTTCCCCCGCGCCAGCCGGATCGCGATGATCAACGGCAGCGCGATCGGGCGGCAACAGATCCGTCGGCTGATGACCCAGCCCTATTTGCGCGTCTTCGATCCCGCCGAGGACAGTCTGGCCTGGCTGACCGCGCCGGAGTAACCGCTCGCCCGCGCCGCTATCCTTGGATAGCATGGGTCCATGCCGCTACCCTCCGCCCGCCCCCGCCGTGATCGCCGTGCCGCCGAAGAAACGGGCCGTCGCGGCGAGCGGCTGGCTGCCTGGTGGCTGCGGCTGAAGGGCTGGACGATTCTCGACCGCCGCGTCCGCACGCCTGCGGGCGAGGTCGATCTGGTCGCGCGGCGCGGGTCGCTGGTGGCCTTTGTCGAGGTGAAGACGCGCAAGACCGCCGCCGAACTGGATTTCGCGATCGACGCGCGGCGGCTGGCACGGGTGGCCGCCGCCGCCGAGGTGCTGATGGCGACCTATGCCGGGCCGGGTGACGACATCCGGGTCGACGTCATCCTGCTCGCACCCGGCACGCGGCCACGTCACATCGAAAACGCATGGTGTGGGTGACAGGCGCGCGGGCAGCGATTACCTCCCGTCCGCAACACCCCAAGGAAGGAAGCCCCCATGTCCCAGCCGCTGACCGTCGCCGTCCAGATGGACCCGATGGACCAGATCAATGTCGCGGGGGACTCGACCTTCGCGCTGATGCTGTCGGCCCAGGCCCGCGGGCATCAGCTGTTCCACTATGACGCGGGCGATCTCAACTGGTTGGATGGGCATCTTTGGACCAAGGCGCATCCCGTCACCGTGCAGCGCGTCGCGGGCGACCATTACAGCTTCGGCGAGCCGGTCAAACTCGATCTGGGCGACGAGGCCGATGTCGTGCTGATGCGGCAGGATCCGCCCTTCGACCTGGGCTATATCACCGCCACGCATCTGCTGGAGCGGGTCGCGGAGAAGACGCTGGTCGTGAACAATCCGCGCAGCGTGCGCAACGCGCCGGAAAAGGTCTTCGTTCTCGATTATCCGCAGTTCATGCCGCCGACGCTCGTCACCCGTTCGCTGGACGAGGCGCGGGCATTCCTGGCGCAGCATGGCGAGATCGTGATCAAGCCGCTGCACGGCAATGGCGGCAAGGCGATCTTCAAGGTCGGGCGCGACGGCGCGAACCTGTCCGCGCTGATCGAGGTGTTCAACACCGCGTACCGCGAACCGCATATGGTGCAGGCCTTCCTTCCGGCCGTGGCCAAGGGCGACAAGCGCATCGTCCTGATCGACGGCGAGGTCGCGGGCGCGATCAACCGCCTGCCAGGCGAGGGTGAAATCCGTTCCAACCTGGCGGTCGGCGGTTCGGCGCAGAAGACCGAATTGACGGAGCGCGAGCGCGAAATCTGCGCGGTGCTCGGGCCGGAACTGAAACGGCGCGGGCTGCTGTTCGTCGGCATCGACGTGATCGGCGGCGAATGGCTGACCGAGATCAACGTCACCTCGCCGACGGGCATCGTCGCGATCGAGGCGTTCGACGGGACGGATGTCGCGGGCCTGATCTGGGACGCGATCGAAGCGAAGGTCGCAGGTAGGGGCTGAACTTCATCCTCCCCGGCACGGGGAGGTGGCAGGCCGCAGGCCTGACGGAGGGGGCGTGCCGCGAGGGACTACCATGCGGCGATCCCCCTCCACCATGCTGCGCATGGTCCCCCTCCCCGTGCCGGGGAGGATTTGCCCCCCAAGGAACCCATCCCCCTCCCATGCTTTGTTCGCCTCGAGCAACGAAGGGCATAGGCAATGGGTGCAACGACCATCGGCGCCATGGTGGGCGCCGCCATCGACGGCATGTCGGGTGACGACGGCGTCGCGGACGGCGCGATCGTCGGCGCAGTCACCGCCAATGTCCTGAAAGTCGTGCTGCCGCTCGCCATCACCTATGCGGTGGGCTGGGCGGTGCTGCGCGGCGTGGGTGAGATCAAGGACCGGGTTTTCGGAGAAGCAGCATGATCGGACGTATTATCGGCGCGCTCGTCGGGCGTGAAATTGGTCGCCGCGAAGGCAATGACGGCTTCAAGGGCGCGGCCCTGGGCGCGCTGGCCGTCGGCGGCATGCGCCGTCTGGGTCCGCTCGGCCTGCTGCTCGGCGGCGGTTATGCGGCCAAGAAGGCCTATGACCGTCGCAAGGCGGGCAAGGCGGTGGGCAACCGCTACTGAGCGACGCTCGAAGGCCACAGCGATACCGCAGCGCGTCAAGCATCTCTTGACGCGCTGCAACCGCGTGCGTCAAAGGCGGATATGCCCAACTCGCCCGCCCATCTCGACGATCCCCACAAGCTGAAGCGCCGCGGCATGTTGTTCGTGCTGTCCTCGCCCTCGGGCGCGGGCAAGTCGACGATCGCGCGCAAGCTGCTTGCCGACGACGATGGCCTGCAGATGTCGGTGTCGGCTACGACGCGCGGCATCCGGCCGGGCGAAGAGGACGGCCGGGACTATCACTTTGTCGATCTCGAGGAATTTCGCCGCATGGTGGCGAATGACGAGTTCCTCGAATGGGCGCATGTCTTCGACAATCGTTACGGCACGCCGCGCGCGCAGGTCGAGGCGATGTTGGCGGCCGGCAAGGACGTGCTGTTCGACATCGACTGGCAGGGCGCGCAGCAGCTGTTCCAGATCGCGGGCGGCGACGTGGTCCGTGTGTTCATCTTCCCCCCCTCGATGGAGGAACTCCGCCAGCGACTCGAGCGCCGCGCGACCGATTCGGTCGAGGTGATCGACGCCCGCATGGCCCGCGCGACCAACGAGGTCAGCCACTGGGACGGCTATGACTATGTCCTGGTCAATGACGATGTGGAGCAGTGTTTCCAGGGGGTGAAGACCATCCTCCAGGCCGAACGGCTGAAGCGCTCGCGCCAGACGGGGTTGATCGGGTTCATCCGGAAGCTGACGACGAAGTAAGCGCTCGGGCGGCCTTTCGAGCGTGCACTTCGATTTCGCTCAATGCGAGCGGGGTGCGGGCAACCGTACCGGGTCGGCTTCCCAAACTCTCCCACCCACGTTCAGGCTGAGTCTGGTCGAAGCCCACGCCCCGCGCTGCAAGCAGGCTTAGCCCAGCGCCTTCAAGAACCGCACCGCCGCGTCGAACTCGCGCCGCTTGGCCTCGCGCGCCTCGACGGCGAGGTAATCCTCGCCCCATTGCTCCGCCTGGAAATCCTCGTCGACATGCGCGGCGGTCCAGATCGTGTCGGCATCCGCCGCATCCTCCAGCAAAGCCAGCGCCAGCACCAACGACCCCGTGATCGTCACCACCGGCGACAGCGCGGCCAGACGGAACGGATCGAGCGCCGCCACAGCCTGCGCCAGTCGTTCGACCGTCGCGGAAGGTTGCGGCCGGTGCATGATCCCTGTCACCAGCGTGAAATGCACGTCATAGCGGTCGCGCGCCCAGTCGAGCAGCGGGTTCCACACCGCATCCTGCCGCGCCACCAGTTCGGGCGGCGAGTCGGCGCGGTAACAAAGCAGGTCGCTCTCCGCATAGCGTGCCAGCCCGTCCACAAAGGGCGCCGGGTCCGTGCCGATCCGATCAATCGCCGCATTGGCAAGACCCGTCAGCGGCATGGCGCGCGGATCGACCGTTTCCTCGACACTGCGCCACTCGCCCGCGACCGCCTCGGCCAGCGCGGGCGTCGGCAGCGCCAGCGGCACCCGCCCCGGCGTGCGCACCGGCCGGTCGTCGAGCCGCACCACCTGCTCGGCATCGACCGAGACGTCCTTCCAGAACCGCTTCATTCGCCCCCGCTCCGCCAGCGATGCGCCAGACCGGCGGGCACGATCGCAATCATCGCCAGCGCCGAAAGGATGATGGCGACACCCAGCGCCTTGTGCGGCCACGCCACCCCGCGCGAGGCGAGCACCACGCCGAACAGCGCCCCCGCCACGCCGATCAGGCGCACCCCCATGATGATGAACCAGTGCCGCCGCGCGCGCGTATCGCCGCTCATGGCCGCACCAGCAGGGCGGGCAGATCCGCGACCTCTTGCGCCACGACCTCGGCGCCTGCGTTCACCAGTTCTTTCACGTCATGATATCCCCAGGCGACGCCGACCGCGAAGGCGCCCGCCGCCTTGCCCATCGCCATGTCGAAGCTCGTATCGCCGATCATCGCGACATCCTGGGCCGCCACGCCGGTCTCGGCCATGGCGGCGAGCACCATCGACGGGTCGGGCTTGGAGGGATGCCGGTCGGCGGTCTGCAGCGTGACGAAATGATGGGCCAGGCCATGTTCGGCCAATACCCGCTTCAGCCCGCGATCCGACTTGCCCGTCGCCACGCCCATCAGCCAGCCCTCCCCCGCCAGATGGTCGAGCAGGGCGGGGATGCCGTCGAACAGCGGCTCGGGCTCCATCGCGCCCGCCGTACGCAGGCGGAAGAAGGCGTCCTTATAGTCGCTGGCCAACTGGTGGTGCATCGCGTCGGCTTGCTCGGGGGCGAGCACGCGCATCGCCTCGACCAGGCTCAACCCGACGATCCGACGAATCGCAGGGGCGGGCGGCGGGGTGAGGTCCGCCATGGTGAACGCCTCGACGGCGGCGAGACAGATATTAGCCTGGCTATCGACCAGAGTACCGTCACAATCGAACAGGGCAAGGCGCGGGCGCGTCATCGCTCCCTCCTATCGGCAAGCCCGGCGCGGGGGAAGCATGACGTTTCGGATGAACAACAGCTAACAACCGCATTCAGCATTGGAACATGGCGAATCACTCATAAGGGCTTCAACGACGACGGGAATCACCCCGCCGCCGCCGGTTTGAAGATCAAGGGAGATCGTGATGTTCAAGAAGCTTTCGCTCGCTGCCGCCGCCCTTGCCGTCGGCGCCACGGCCATGGTTCCGACCGCCGCTTCGGCGCAGCGTTACTACGACCGTTATGACCGCGCCTATGGCGACGCCTATTCGGACGGTTACAATCGCGGCCCGCGCTATGATCGCGGCTATTACGACCGTGGCGGGTATAATCGCGGCTATTACAATCGTGGCCCGCAGCGCTGCAACAACGGCACCACGGGCACCATCGTCGGCGCGATCGCCGGTGGCCTGCTGGGCCGCACGATCGACACGCGGGGCGACCGTACCCTGGGCACGATCCTGGGTGGTGGCGCGGGTGCGCTGGCCGGTAACGCGATCGAAAAGTCGAACAACCCCGGCTATTGCCGTCGCTAACGGCACGGGGGCCAAAAGCCCCCTCCCCTGACATCAAAGGCCCCGTCGACCCCGGTCGGCGGGGCCTTTCCATTTCGCTTACAATGTGCCTTGCATAGCAAGATAGGTTGCATTATATTTTGCATATGGATATCGGAAGTTGGCAATCGCAGTTGCGTAAAGGGGCGGCAGAACTGGTGCTGCTGTCGGTCCTGACTCGCGGCGAAGCCTATGGCCTGGAAATCCTTGGCCGCATCCGGGCGGGGGGCGATTTGGTCAGCGAGGGCAGTCTGTATCCGCTTCTCGCCCGGCTGGAGAAAGCAGGCCGCATCACCGGCCGTTGGGAATTGCCAACCGAGGGCGGCAACCCGCGCAAATATTACAGCCTCACCCCGGAGGGCGCGGCCCTGGCCGAGGCGATGCGCGTGGCCTGGATCGATTTCCGAACCACCATCACCACCCTAGTCGAGGATCAGCCATGACCGAGCCTGCCCGCCTCATCGCCGATTATGTCCGCCGCCTGCGCTGGTCGTTGCAGGTGATCCCGGCCGAGGATCGCGACGGCCTCGTCCGCGAAATAGAAAGCCATCTAACCGACAGCCTGGCGGCGGGACACGGTTCGCTCGAAGCCGCGATCGCGGCGATGGGACCGCCTCATGCGATGGCCGCGCGCTATATTCAGGAGTTTCGGCTGGCCGGGGCGCTGGGTGACGATCGCCCTGCCCCGCTGATCCACGCGCTGTTGATACGGTCGGGACGCAGCGTGGCGGCGTTCGGCGGGGTGCTGGCCGCCATGCTGCTCTATCTGTTCGCACTGTGCTTCGCGGCTGTCGCGATCGTGAAGCCGCTCTTTCCCAGCCATGTCGGGCTTTGGTCACTGCCGCAAGGATCGGCCTTCGGCATTCTCACCGATCCCCCCGCTGCGCCGGAAATGATGGGACTGTGGATTCTGCCGCTCGCTCTCGCCGGGGCGCTCGCCTGCTACGCACTGGCGACGCTGGTCCTGCGCGGCACGGGGCGGCATGTGTTGCGGATGACCAACCCATAATTTCCTCCCCTTGAAGGGGAGGAAAAGACGGATCAGCGCGCCCCCCGACCCCGCCGTTCGCCGCGGCGTTCCTTGCGATACTGTTTGGCGTGCGCCTTGGCGCGCTGCTTCAGGACTTCCTTGGGCGGGGGGCCTCGATCCTCGTCCTGGGGCAGGACGTCGCCGCGAATCTCGTCGAAGCCGAGCTGGTTCATCGATTCGGCGAAGTGGCTGGGCAGTTCGGCGGTCTGGTCGATGCGGCCGCCATCGGGGTGGTCCACGCGGATGCGCCGGGCGTGCAGGTGCATCTTGCGGCTGATCCCGCCGGTCAGGAACGCCGCCGCGCCGCCATATTTGCCGTCGCCGACAATGGGGTGGCCGATCGCCGCCATGTGCACGCGCAGCTGGTGGGTGCGGCCCGTAAAGGGCTGCAACTCGACCCAGCAGCAGCTGTTGCCCGCGCGCTCGATCACGCGGTAGCGCGAGCGCGCCGACTGGCCGTTTTCCTCGTCGACGTGCATCTTCTCGCCGCCGGTGCCGGGCTGTTTGGCGATGGGCAGCTCGATCGTACCGTCGTCGATCGAGGGCACGCCGACGACCAGTGCCCAGTAGATCTTCTTGGCGGTGCGCCCCGAAAAGGCCTTGGCGAAGAACGCCGCCGCACGGGCATTGCGCGCGACCAGCAGCGCGCCCGACGTGTCCTTGTCCAACCGGTGGACCAGCTTGGGCCGCCCCTCCGCCTCGAACTGCAAGGCGTCGAGCAGGCCGTCCACATGGGTCGTCGTCTTGGTCCCGCCCTGCGTCGCCAGGCCCGGCGGCTTGTTGAGGACCAGCGCATCGCGATCCTTGTGGATCACCATCTCGCGCGCGAACGACTCCTCATCCTCGGACAGGATGTGGCGCGGGCGCATCGTCGGCTTGCTGCTCTCGGCCAGCGCGGGCTCGGCGGGGGGTACGCGCAGCACCTGGCCCGCCGCGATCCGGTCGCCCGGCGTCGCGCGCAGCCCGTCGACGCGCAACTGGCCGGTGCGTGCCCATTTAGCGACCGTGGTGAAGCTGGTGTCGGGCATATGCCGCTTGAACCAGCGGTCCAGCCGGATGCCGTCATCGTCGTAGCCGACCGTGAATTGGCGGACAGAGTCCGTCATGCGAAAATCCTTGTTATCGAAAGTCCGGCCCAAAGCGCGGCCAGCGAACCCAGCAACGACAAGGCGACATAACCGAGCGCGACCGTCATTTGGCCGCGTTCAATCAGGGTGATGGTATCGAGCGAGAAGGAGGAGAAGGTGGTGAACCCTCCCAGAACGCCGACGCCGATGAACAGCCGCCACCCCTCCGCGCCGCCGGTCCGGGCGAGGACGCCCGCCAGCAATCCCATCAGCAGGCAACCGACCCAGTTGACGGTCAGCGTGCCATAGGGAAAGTCCGGGCCGAACGCATCGAGCATCTGGCGGCCGGTCCAATACCGGGCCCCCGAACCCAATGCGCCGCCCAGCATCACGAGAAAAAGCGGTGACATGATCGCCGTCCCTTAGCGCAACCCCGTCACCCGCGCAAAGGACAAGCGCGAGGGTGCCGTTCAGCCGCCCCGGACCACCAGATCGATGTCGGTGCCGCCCTCGGGCCGGGCGGTCGCATAGACCATATAGGCCGCCGCTCCCCGCGTGCCGCCCAGAATATGCTGCGCGCCGTCCAGCTTGTGTTCGGCGCTATAGCCCGCTCCGCCGGCGCGTGTGTAATAATAGTCGATGACCTTGGCGGCGGGGGCTGCCGTGCGCAAGCTGACGATACGGAAGGCGCAGCCATTCGCGTCATTGCCCGCCGCCTCCGCGACGCGCGAACCCGGATAGGGCGCGAAGGCCTGCGGCATCCGGTTCGCCCATGTCGCCGAATAGCGCAGGCCCGACAGGCAGGTCGCATTGCCCGCCTGCTGCCCCGCCTTGGCCGCCAACGTGAAGGCTCCAGCCGCGGCACGGCATTCGGGACAGTCGCGTGCGGCGGCAGGCGCGGACTTCAGCGTACGGGCATCGACCGGATCGGCGGGCGGCGGCATCGCGGGCAGTTGATCGCTGGCGGGCCGGTTGGGCGGGCGCACCGCATTGGCGTTCGCGCTTTGGGTCAGGCCGGGGTCGACCATGATCTGCCCGGCCAGCGCCTCGCGCAGTTGCGGGTCGCGTGTCGGGCTGCCGTCGTTCATCGACGCCAGTTCATTGTCGAGCGCGTTCAGCTGCGCATCGTCATCGGACCGGCCGCCGCATGCCGCCAGCAACAGGCAGCCCAGCGGGATCAGGATATAGTGCGACTTCGCCATCATGAGGGACCGTCTAGCACGGGGATGCGATCTGATCCTTAACGATCGTCACCGAT
Organism: Sphingomonas sp. Xoc002; assembly: GCF_050408055.1. Lineage (NCBI taxonomy): Bacteria > Pseudomonadati > Pseudomonadota > Alphaproteobacteria > Sphingomonadales > Sphingomonadaceae > Sphingomonas > Sphingomonas sp. Xoc002. Next base: position 2,955,235 of record NZ_CP191175.1, read on the forward strand.
GGGGCCATCCTCGACAGAACCCGCCTGCCCATCCCGGCAAAGGCCGGGATTCAGTTGGGTGAGCGCTTGTGAGTTTCTCCCATTGTCCGCAACTGGACCCCGGCCTTCGCCGGGGTGGTGCTTTGGGAAGCGCATGGCCAACTTTCACCACGATACCCCATCATGACAGGATATGGACGGCCGCGCTTGTAGACCGGGCCCCGCCACGCCATCTTGGACGCCATGCTGAACCTGTTCTCGATCGTTATCGGCCTGGTCGCGCTTCTGCTCGGGATCGTGCCCTTTCTGCCCTTTTTCGCCTGGGGTTACTGGTTCGTGATCCCCATCGCGATCGTCGGCGCTGCCGTGGGGGCGCTGTCGTCGCGCAATACGGGGCGCAATCTGAACCTGATCCTCATCCTGATCTTTGGACTTCGCCTGATGCTGGGCGGTGGCTTCATCTGAACGACGAACGGCCCGGCAGGTCTCACCGCCGGGCCGTCCTTTACGCCGTCCGCCGATTAGCGGCAGCGAACCTGGCCGCGATCGATCTGCTGGCCGAGCAGCGCGCCGCCACCGGCCCCGATCACGGTGCCCAGCAGGCGCGAACCGCCGCCCGCGATCACATTGCCCAGCGCGCCACCCGCCAGGCCACCGATGACCAGACCGGTCGTGCCGTCATTGCGGCGGCAATAATAGCGACCGTTCATGCCGCGATAGATGCGGTCGTTCCGGCCGAGCGCGCGCGGCTGGTAATAGCGGCCGTCGCGATAATAGCGCTCGGGATAGTAACCGCGCTGGCCCGGCTCTAAGCGGTTATAGTCGTAATTGCGCCAGCGGACGTTGCGCATGTCGCGCCGGTAATCCTTGCGGGCGTCGCGGATATCCTCGCGATATTCGCGGCGGGCCTTGCGGACGTCGCGCGGCGAGTCGGCGCGGCGGACATCGCGGTTATAGTCGCGGCGGGCATCGCGCACGTCTTCGCGATATTCCTGACGGGCTTCCCAGCCATTCCGCTGCGCCTCGGCAGGGATGGCGGAAAAGGCGGTGGCGGCCATCGTCGCCGTCAACAGAGCAATACGCATACTCGAACTCCCGTTGATGATGGGAGGAAGAACCCGCGCTTATCCCGCTTGTTGCGTGAACCGAAAACTACTTGGCGTTCACTATCGAGACAGAATCATCTGTTTGATTTTTATAACAAAAAAGGGCGCCACCCGAAGGTGACGCCCCTGTTTCACCGTCAGGGGGAAAGCCGGTTCAGCGGCAGCGGCGGTTGCTCGTGCCGCGCTCGATCTCGCGACCGGCGAGCGCGCCGACGGCGGCACCGCCCAGCGTACCCAGCGTGCGGTCGCCGCGCGTATCGATGGTACGGCCCAGCAGCGCACCCGCGACGCCACCGACGACCAGACCCGTCGTGCCGTCCGGCTTGCGGCAGCGGACGCGGCCACGGTCATCGCGCCATTCGCGATACTTGTAGCGGCGCTGCGCGTCGGCGGCGGTCACCGGCAGGACCAGCGTGGGGACGACCATGGCGGTGCAACCCAGGGCAAGCATCAATTTCCGCATCACAAACTTCCTTTCGAATTGATCTGACGCCGTAACGTCCCACTTCTACCGTCCGTTGCATGAACGGGAGATAACGTCACGTTCATCCTCGCGCCGCCCTTTCCCCCTGCGAAGGGCCGTTCTAGGGTCGCCCGCGATGCTGCCTCAAACCACCGCCATGCTGCCCGCCGTGATGCCCTGGCTCGACCTGGCGGGGCTGGCCGTGTTCGCCGTGTCGGGCGCGCTGGTCGCGGCCAAGCACCGCCAGACGATGGTCACGCTGGTCTTCTTCGCGCTGATCACCGGGGTGGGCGGGGGGACGCTGCGCGACCTGCTGATCGATGCGCCGGTCTTCTGGGTGCATGACGCCCGCGTGCCGCTGGTCTGCCTGATCGCGGCCGTCGCGGTCTGGGCGACGCCTGCGCGCTGGTGGCGGGGCAGCGCGCTCGACTGGTTCGACGCGGTGGGGCTGGCGGCCTATGCCGTGTACGGCGCGGCCAAGGCGAGCGGCTATGGCATTACCCCCATCCCGGCGGCGATGCTGGGCGTGGTGTCGGCCTGTGTCGGCGGCATCATCCGCGACGTGATCGCGGGCGAACCGTCGATCCTGATGCGGCCGGAGCTGTACGTGACGGCGGCGGCGCTATCCTCGACCAGCTATGTGATCCTGATGCAGCTGGGGGTGCCGGGCGCCGGGCCGATCGCGGCGCTGGCCGGGTTCGTGCTGCGCGGGGCGGCGATCCGGTATCGGATCGCCTTGCCTGCCTATCCGGCGAAGGGGTGGGATCGGGGGTGATTCCCTCGGGCCTCGACCTCACCGTCCCAGCATCAACTCCGGCCGCACCACCCGATCGAAGGTCGCCTCGTCGACCAGGCCCAGTTCCAGCCCGGCCTCCTTCAGCGTCTGCCCCTTCTGGTGCGCGTGCTTGGCGATCTTGGCGGCGTTGTCGTAACCGATCTCGGGCGCCAGCGCCGTCACCAGCATCAGCGAGCGGTCGAGCAACTCGGTGATCCGGTCGCGATTGACCGTCATCCCCTCGACCGTCCGCTCGGCGAAACTCTCCATGCCGACCGACAGCAAGTGGATCGAGCGCAGCACGTTCGACCCGATTAGCGGCTTGAAGACGTTCAGTTCCAGATGCCCCTGAAGCCCGCCGACCGTGACGGCGGCATTGTTGCCGATCACCTGCGCGGCGACCATGGTCAGCATCTCGCACTGGGTCGGATTGACCTTGCCCGGCATGATCGAACTGCCCGGCTCGTTGGCGGGCAGTTCCAGCTCGCCCAGCCCCGAGCGCGGGCCGGAGCCCAGCAAACGGATGTCGTTGGCGATCTTGGTCAGCGCCACCGCCAGGACATTCAGCGTCCCATGCAGGTCGACCAGCCCGTCATTGCTCGCCAGCGCCTCGAACTTGTTGGGCGCGGTCACGAAATCGAGACCGGTCGCCTCGGCGATCTCCGCCGCGATCGCCTCGGCAAAGCCGTTCGGCGCGTTCAGCCCGGTGCCGACCGCCGTCCCTCCCTGCGCGAGCGGCAGGATATTGCGGTGGAGCGTCCCCTCGATCCGGTCGCGGGCATTGGCGAGTTGCTGCACATAGCCCGAAAATTCCTGGCCCAGGGTCAGCGGGGTCGCGTCCTGCAAATGGGTGCGGCCGATCTTGACGATCGAATCCCAGTCCTTCGCCTTAGCCTCCAGCGCGGCATGGAGCCGGTCGAGCGCGGGGAAAAGCTGCCTCGTCACGGCAATCGCGGCGGCGACGTGGAGTGCGGTCGGGAACGTGTCGTTGGAGGACTGGCCGCGATTCACATCGTCATTGGGGTGGACCGGCGACTTGCCGCCACGCGTACCGGTCAGCATCTCGTTGGCGCGGCCCGCAATCACCTCGTTCGCGTTCATGTTGGACTGGGTGCCGGAGCCGGTCTGCCAGATGACGAGCGGGAACTGCTCGTCATGGCGCCCGTCGATCACCTCCTGCGCCGCCGCCTCGATCGCATCGGCCTTGTCCGCCGTCAGGCCATGGCCGCGATTGATCCGCGCCGCCGCCTTCTTCACGATGGCAAGCGCATGGACGATGCCGATCGGCATCTGCTCGCGCGCGCCGAAGGGGAAATTCTCCAGGCTGCGCTCGGTCTGCGCGCCCCAATAGGCGCTGGCGGGGACTTGGATGGGGCCGATCGAGTCGGTTTCGGTGCGGGTGGTGGCGTTCTGGGTCATGCGGCAGGGACTCACCGATGGGGTCAGGGGTTCCACCCATATAGTCACCGCGACGCCGACGGACGAGGGCACAGTGCTTGCCACCCGGCCCCTGCCCGCCTATCGCCGCCCTCGCGACAGGTTCCTTGAAAGAGGATGAAAAGGGAATGGGGTGCGACACCCCGGCTGCCCCTGCAACTGTAAGCGGCGAGCCGCCCGCCACGACGCCATTGGGGTAATCTCCGAGAAGGCGGCGGACCGGCCCCGACCCGCGAGCCAGGAGACCTGCCCGTCGTGGTCGTCCTTCGGCTGGTCAGGGTGTACCGGACGGAACGGGGCTTTCCCCTCGCGCGGCGACAGCGCCTTTGGAGACTTGCCCGATGTACGAGCCCTTTTCATGCTGAAGCCCGCCGCGAACGGCCCCGCCGTGGTCGCCTGCAACACCTGCCGCCTGTCCGCCGAGGCGCGCGAAAACGACCAGGGCCAGCGCGGCGGCGCGCTGCTGGTCGAGGCGTTGCGCCGGGTGCAGGCGTCCGACCCCGCCTATACGCATATCGCGGTCGAGGAGATGCCCTGTCTCTTCGCCTGCCAGTCCTTCTGCACCGTCCATCTGCGCTGCCCCGGCAAGGTCGGATACGTCATGGGCAAGTTCACCCCCGATGACGACGCCGCGCGCGCCATATTGGACTATGCCCGCGCCTATGCCGACAGCGACTGGGGACAGGTGCCCTACAAGCAATGGCCGCAAGGGGTGAAAGGCCATTTCCTGACCCGCACGCCCCCCGAAGGATATGTCGTCGAATGACCGCTTTTCCCGACATCGCCGCGTTCGAGACGGCACTCGCCACCCTGCCCCGGCCCGACGACCAGGCCCGCGCCGCCGCCACCGCGCGACAAGGCCAGTTGACCAAGCCGCCGGGCTCGCTGGGCCGCCTGGAGGATATCGCGATCTTCCTCGCCGGATGGCAGGGCGTCGAGCGGCCCCGGATCGAGCGCGGCCGCGCGGTCATCTTCGCGGGCAATCACGGTGTCACCGCCCGCGGGGTCAGTGCCTTTCCGGCCGAGGTGACGGAGCTGATGGTCGCCAATTTCGCCGCCGGCGGGGCCGCGATCAACGCGCTGGCGGCGGCGGCTGGGCTGGAACTGGCCGTGGTGCCGCTCGACCTCGACCGACCGACCGCCGACTTCACGGCCGCCCCCGCGATGACCGAGGAAGAGTGCCTGAACGCGCTGTCCGCCGGGGCCGAGGCGGTGGGCGATGCCGACCTGCTCGTGCTGGGCGAGATGGGGATCGGCAACAGCACCGCCGCCGCCGCGCTCGCCGCCGCCAGTTTCGGGGGCGGCCCGGCCCTGTGGGTCGGGCCGGGCACGGGGGTCGATGCGCAGGGCGTTCAGCGCAAGGCGGCGGTGGTGGCAGAGGGCCTTGCGCTACACCGCGAACATCTGACCAGCGCCTTCGAGATCCTGCGCCGCCTGGGCGGGCGCGAGATCGCGGCAATGGCAGGCGCGGTGCTGGCCGCCCGGCACAAGCGCATCCCAGTCGTGCTCGACGGTTTCATCGGCACCGCCGCCGTCGCACCGCTGGCCCATGCCAATCCGGCGATCAGCGCGCATTGCCTGTCGGGCCATTGTTCGGCCGAGCCAGGCCATGTCCTGCTGCTCGCCCGGCTGGGGCTGGAGCCGATCCTGTCGCTGGGCATGCGGCTGGGCGAGGCGAGCGGCGCGGCGGTCGCGGTGCAGGTCATCCGTTCCGCGATCGCGGCGCATGACGGCATGGCGACCTTTGCCGAGGCGGGCATCGCGGGCGCGTGACCGGCTTTCGCCTGCATCTGCTCCGTCACGGCGAGCCCGAACTGACGGGGCGGATGCTGGGCCGCACCGACAGCCCGGCCACCGCCGGGGGCATCGCGGCCTGTGTCGCGCGGGCGAGCGGGTTGGACGTCACCCGCCGCATCGCCTCCGACCTGTCGCGCGCGCGCGTCTGTGCCGAGGCGATCGGGCCGGCCGAGGTCGATCCGCGCTGGCGGGAACTGGATTTCGGGGACTGGGACGGGCTGGCGGCGGGGGACATCGACCCGGAGGGGCTGGCCCGCTTCTGGGACGATCCCGATGTCGCCCCGCCACCGGGTGGCGAGCGTTGGTCCGATATGGTCGCCCGCGTGCGAGGGGCCATCGCCGATCTGTCCCCCGAGCCGACCCTGGTCGTCACCCATGGCGGCGCGATCCGCGCAGCGCTGCATGTCCTGTGCGGGTTCGACCTGCGCGCGACATGGTCGTTCGCGCTGCCCTATGCCGCGCTGGTCACGCTGGAAGTGTGGGACGGCACGCCCCGCAGCGCGCAGGTGACGGGGCTGGCGACCGCATGAAGGCACTGATCGTCGCGCTGGGCTTCCTGACCCGCTTGCCCATGCCGCGCGTCGAGGCAGACGAAGCGGATTTCGCACGCGCCATCCGGCTATACCCGGTGGCGGGGCTGGTCATCGGAATCATCGTCGCGGGCGCAGGCTGGCTGGGCGCGCGCATCGACCCGTGGACGGGCGCGCTGGCGGCACTCATCGCCTGGGTCTGGACGACGGGGGCGCTGCATCTGGACGGGCTGGCCGACCTGTCCGACGGGCTGGGCGCGGCGCATGGCGATCGCTCGCGGTTGCTGGCGGTGATGGCCGATCCGCATATCGGCAGCTTCGGTGTGGTCGCGCTGGCGATGCAGTTGCTCGCCAAGCTGGTGCTGCTCCATGCCTTGCCCCGCGAGGCATGGCCGATCGTCGCGCTGATCCCGGCGGCGGCGCGGGTCGGCCCGCTGGTCTGGGCGCGACTGTTGGCGCCGCTTCGTCCCGGAGGACTGGGCGCGATGGTCGCACGGGCGGTGCGGCCGGTCGACATGATCGGCTGGATACTCGCAGCCCTTGCGCTGGGCCTGTTCTATCCGCCGGTCGCGACCGCGCCGCTCATCATCCTGGCGCTGTCGCTCTGGTTCGGGCGCAAGCTGGGCGGGGTGACGGGCGACGTGCATGGCGCAGGGATCGAGCTGACCGAAACCGCGCTGCTCCTCGCCGCCGTCCTTTACGCCCTGCCCTGAGCGATCCGCAGCAGCGCGTCGCAATCGACATGCGCCTCCAGCACGGCGGCGATGGCGTCGAGCGCAGCATCGACATCGGCGCGGTGATCCGGCCCCTGCCCCGCCACGCCGATCCGCGCCAGCCACGCCGCGCGCTGCCCCGCCTGCCCAAGCAGGCCATGGACATAGCTGCCCGCGACCAGCCCATCGGCGCGGATCGCCCCCTCCGCCCGGCCATCGGCGAGATGGCCGACCGGCCGTGCCGTATCGGGGCCGCTGGTGCGCCCGAGATGGATTTCATAACCCGAAAAGGACGCGCCCAGCGCCTCGCCCGTCACCGGCCGCACGGTCTTCTCGCCGGTGAGTACGGTCTCCACGTCGAGCAGCCCCAGCCCTGCGACAGATCCCGCAGGCCCTTCGATCCCGTCCGGGTCGGCGACCGAGCGACCCAGCATCTGATATCCGCCGCACAAGCCCAGCACCGGCCGCCCGCGCCGGACATGCGCGGCGATGTCGATGTCCCAACCCTGCTCGCGGATAAAGGCCAGGTCGGCGATGGTCGCCTTCGACCCCGCCAGTACGATCATCGCGGCGTCGGGGATCGGCTCGCCGGGGCGGACCATGACCAGATCGACCTGCGGCTCCAGGCGCAGCGGATCGAGATCGTCGAAATTGGCGATGCGCGGCGTGATCGGACAGGCAATGACCACCCGCCCCCCGGCGCCCGTACGGCTCCGCTCCAGAACGACCGCATCCTCGCTGGGCAGTCGCGCGGCGTCCGCCAGCCAGGGGATCAAGCCCAGCGAATGCCAGCCGGTATGCTCGGCGATCACGCCCATGCCATCGGCGAACAGCGCCGGATCGCCGCGAAACTTGTTGACGAGAAAGCCCCGGATCATCGCGGCGTCCTTAGGCGCGATCACCGCCTTGGTCCCGACCAGCGAGGCGATCACCCCGCCCCGATCGATATCGCCCGCCAGCACCACCGGCACATTCGCCGCGCGGGCAAAGCCCATATTGGCAATGTCGCCGCTGCGCAGGTTGACCTCGGCGGGCGACCCGGCGCCCTCGACGACCACGAGATCGCACTGCGCCTCCAAACGGCGATAGCAGTCGACCACCTCGGGAAGCAGCCCGATCCGCCCCTCGCGCCACTTCGACGCGGGCAACATCCCCCGCACCTGCCCGCGCACGATCAGTTGCGAGGTGCGGTCGCCCTGCGGCTTCAGCAGCACCGGATTCATGTCGACATGGGGGGGCACCCGCGCCGCCATCGCCTGGGTCGCCTGCGCCCGCCCGATCTCGCCGCCATCGGGCGTCGCGGCGGCGTTGTTGCTCATATTCTGCGGCTTGAAGGGGCGAACGCGCAGCCCGCGATTGGCGAAGGCGCGGCACAGCCCCGCCACCAGCACCGACTTGCCCACGTCCGAGCCGGTGCCCTGGATCATCACGCCAGCCATGCGACACTCCCCGCGATCACCCAGAGCAGCAGGCAGGCGCGTGCATAGATTTGCAGGGCCGTCACGATGTCCTGCGGCGAAGCGGCCCGCCCTTCGCGTCCGATCCACGGCTTGATCTGGGTCACGCCGTCATAGGCGACGGGCCCGGCCAGCGCGACACCCAGCGCCCCCGCCATCGCCGCCTCGGGCCAGCCCGCATTGGGCGAGGCATGGGCGCGCGCGTCGCGCTTCATCACCGCCCAGCCGCCCGCTCCCGCCAAGCAGACCAGCAACCCGGCGATCCGCGCCGGCACCCAGTTCGCCCCGTCGTCGATCCGCGCCGCCGCCCAGCCGAACGCCCGCCAGCGCGGTTCCTTGTGCCCGATGATGCTGTCGGCGGTGTTGATCGCCTTGTACATCCACACCCCCGGCAGCCCGAGCAGCAGCAGCCAGAAGAGCGGCGCGACGATGCCGTCGCAAAAGCTCTCCGCCAGCGTCTCGATCGCGGCGCGCGACACGCCCGCCTGGTCCAGCCGCCCGGTATCGCGTCCTACCACCCGCGCGACCAGCGCTCGCGCGGCGGGCAGATCACCGCGCAGCAGGGCATCGGCCACGGGCCGGACATGGACATACAGGCTACGCTGCGCGAGGGCGGGCCAGGCCAGCACGGCGCTGGCGATCCAGCCCCAGCGGCCGAGCCACATATGCGCCGCGTGGTCGATCCCCCATGCCATCCCGCCGGTCAGGGCGATCAGGAGGATCATGGTCAGGACACCCAGGCCCCGCCGAGCGCCCTCGGACCGCATGGGCGAATTACCCAGCCGCTCGGCCAGATTCAGGAACCGTGCAAACGCCCCTACCGGATGGCCGACACGCGCATAAAGCCGGTCCGGCCAGCCGATCGTCGCGTCGAGCGCCAGCGCCACCAGCGCCACCGGATCAGCCATGCCGCAACGCCTCATCCAATCGTTCGAGATCCGCTGCCGCCGCAGGCACGCCGAAGCGCAGTCGTTCCGGCGCATCGGCGAAGGGCCGAACCAATATGCCCGCCGCCGCCAATCGCCGGAAGATGACGGCCGCCGCCGGTGTCTCAACCATGCGGAACAGCGGACAGGCTCCGCGCGCGATCAGGCCATGACGCGCCAGCGCCGCATCCAACGCCGCCGCCCGTTCGACCAAAGCGATCCGGGTCGCCGCGATCCATGCGCGATCGGCATAGGCCGCGCTGCCCCAGCCGATCGCATGCGCCGACACCGGCCAGTCCCCCAGCAGGTCGCGCAACCGCGCCAATATCTCCGGCGCGGCCATCACGAAGCCCAGCCGCATTCCGGCCAGCCCGAAGAACTTGCCGAACGACCGCAGCACCACGAACTGGTCGCCGCCGTCGAAGCCGCTTCCCGGCATCGCATCGGCAAAGGCTTCGTCCAGGATCAGCCAGCCCCCCGCCCGCGCTTGCGCCGCCGCCAGCCGGGCCAGTTGCTCGGGCAAACGGTGGACGCCATCGGGATTGTTCGGGTTGGCGATCAGCAGGCTGCCCGCCTGCCCCGCCCAATCGTCCAGCGCGGACTGATCGATCCGCGCGGAAGCCACCGCGCCGTGGGTGCCATAGCTCGGGCGAACCGCGACGATCGGCTGCGGCACGCCCAGCAGCGGCAACAGGCGAAGCGCCATCTCGCTGCCCGGTACCGCCGCGACCCGCTCCGCCGCAACGCCGAAATAGGCCGCCGCCTGTGCTTCCAGACGGGCCAGCGCGCTGCGATCCGGCAAGGGGGCGGGATCAACCTCCAGCCCCTCGGGCGGGGTCCAGGGCACCGGGTTGATCCCTGTCGACAGATCCAGCCATGGGCCGGGCGCGTTCGGGAACAGCGCCCTGGCCGCATCGATCCGGCCGCCATGATGGGTCAGCGCCGCCATTTGGACTTGCGTCATCGGCCCGCTCCCGCGATGCGGACCGGCATGACGAAGCCCCGCACCCTGTTGGTCCTCGGCGGCGCCCGGTCGGGCAAGAGCCGCCATGCGCAGGCGCTGGCCGAGGCGATGACGCCCACCGGCTGCTTCATCGCGACCGCGCAGGCCTGGGACGACGAGATGCGCGACCGGATCGCCCGGCACCAGGCCGATCGCGACGAACGCTGGATGACCGTCGAAGCGCCCATGGCCCTGCCGGAAGCGGTCGCCGAGCATAGCCGGTCCGACCGGGTGCTGCTGGTCGACTGTCTGACGCTGTGGCTGACCAACCTGTTGCTGGGGGAGGCCGATCTGGCGGCGGCAGGCGATGCGCTGGTCACGGCGCTGGCAAACGCACCCGGCCCGGTGGTGCTGGTCAGCAACGAGGTCGGCTTCGGCATCGTCCCCGACAATGCGCTCGCCCGGCGCTTCCGCGATGCGCAAGGCACGCTCAACCAGCGGCTGGCGCGGGTGTGCGATGCGACCGATCTGGTGGTGGCGGGGCTTCCCTTGCGGCTTTCAGGAGAGAAATGATGCGAACCGACGCCGAACATGCCGAGCGCATGGCCAAGAAAAAGGCCGCGCAGGACAGCAAGGTCGCCGCCCGCGATGCCGAAAAGGGCCTGATCATCGTCCATACCGGCAAGGGCAAGGGCAAGACGACCGCTGCACTCGGCATGGTGATGCGCGCGGTCGGCCACGGCATGCGCGTCGGCATGGTCCAGTTCGTGAAGGGCGCGATGACCACCGGCGAGGCGGCGGTGCTGGCGCGCTTTCCCGAGGTGGATTTCCACGCCATGGGCGAAGGCTTCACCTGGAACACCCAGGACCGCAGCCGCGACATCGCCACCGCGCGGGGTGCGTGGGAAGAGGTCAAGCGCATGATCGCCGACCCGTCCTACGACCTGATCGTCGCCGACGAGCTGAACATCGTACTTCGCTACGACTATCTGCCGGTGGACGAGGTGCTGGAGGTGCTGAGCACCAAGGGCACGATGACGCATGTCGTCATTACCGGGCGGAATGCGCCGGACCCGCTGATCGAGGCGGCGGATCTGGTGACCGACATGACGCAGGTGAAGCACCCCTTCCGCGAACAAGGCGTGAAGGCGCAGAAGGGGATCGAGTTCTAAGCCTATAAAGGGATCGTGGCCCTGCCCTCCCCCCTGCGGGAGGAAAGCCCTCTGTGTTTGAGCGATATGTGTTAAGCCCCTCCTCCCGGTAGGGGGGAGGGGTTTGGGGTGGGGGCTAAGCCACGGGCGACACGGCTTTGGGCGAGGCCCTCCCCCAACCCCTCCCGCCTGCGGGAGGGGAGCGGCTAGAGGCGAGTTGAGGAGATTCATCACGACCCCTCCCCCACCAAATCCCCACCCCGCCGCAACAGATACACATCCATGATCCACCCATGGACCCGCCGCAGTTCGGCACGGCGCGCGACGATCCGATCCGCCACATCCGCCAGCCGCCCCGCCTCGACCGCCGCTTGCGCCATGCCCAGATACGCCCCCCACCAGATCACCGCATCCGGCTGGTCCAGCGTGGTGAACGCGCATCCGCCGTCGAGCATCACCGCCACGCTGTCCGCCCCCTCGGGCCAGCCGCCCTCGCGCAGGCGCCGCCCGGTCGTCACCATCACTGGCGCGCCGACCGCGTTGAACGGAATGGCGTGCGCGGCGCAGAGCAGTTGCAGGCTGGTGATCCCCGGCACCACCGTGACCCGCTCCACCGCGACCAGCCGCCGCGCGATGCGGATCGTACTGTCGTAAAGCGACGGATCGCCCCAGACGAGCAGCGCCACCCGCCCGCCCTGCGGCAGATGCGCCGCGATCTCCGCCGCCCAGCATCCGGCGATCGCGTCGTGCCAATGCTCGACCGTATCGAGATACGCCCCTTCGGCGGCGCGGACCGGCAGGTCGAACTCGACCACCCGCACGCTTGTACCCGCCAGCACCTGCGCACAGATGTCGCGGCGCAGGTCGATCAGCTCGGCCTTGTCTTCCTTGCGCGGCAGCAGGATCAGGTCGGCGCTCCGCATCGCCGTCTCCGCCGCGCGGGTCAGGTGATCGGGATTGCCCGTGCCGATGCCGATCAGGTCGAGATGGATCACAGATCCTCCATCAGCGGGCCGTAGAGGATCAGTGCGGCCTTGTCCGACACGGCTTCCGCCAGTTGCGCGGCCAGCGCACCGATCGTCGCACGGGTCAGCCGCTGGTCGGGGCAGCCGACATGCTCGGCCATCAACGCGGGGGTTTCCGGCGACAGGCCATGCGCGACCAGCGCCTCGACCAGCGCGGGGAATGTCCGCTTGGGCATGAACACCACGGTCGTCGCCCCCGCATCCGCCAGCGCCGCCATGTTGCGGTCGGCGGGCAGCGCGCCGGTGACGTCATGGCCGGTCACGAACTGCACCCGCCGCGCCTCGGACCGCCGGGTCAGCGGCAGGCCCGCCGCCGCCGCCGCCGCGCTCGCCGTGCTGACGCCGGGGACGATCTCGAAGGGGATGGCGGCAGCCTTCAGGGCGATGATCTCTTCCTCCAGCCGCCCGAAGATACCCGGATCGCCGGACTTCAGCCGGACGACGCGCTTGCCGCTCAGCGCGTGGTCGACCAGCAGCCGGTCGATCTCGCCCTGCTTGGGCGAGGCACGGCCCGCACGCTTGCCGACCGCGATCAGTTCGGCGTCGGCGCGGCAATGGCCCAGCATCGGCCCGGCGGCGAGATCGTCGAACAGCACGACATCGGCCGCGCCCAGACAGCGCACCGCCTTCAGCGTCAGCAGCTCCGGATCGCCCGGCCCCGCGCCGACAAGGGAAACGAACCCAATCACCACCAACGCGCCACCAGATGGAAGAAAGTGCCGGTCACGGCCCCCCGCCGCGATCCGGTTTCGGGCACCGCCTCGCCTTGCGCATCCACGACATGGGCAAGGGCTGCATCGGGTTGTTCGAGCACGGTCGAGTAATGAAACTCATGCCCGCCCAACACCGCCCCCTCGGGCATTCCCGCCACCTCGCCCAGCAGGGTCGCGCGGCGATAGCCGAGATGCATCTTGCGCTTGGCATAGCTGGTGACGAGGCCGAGCAGACCGGCCATACGGTGGCTGACACCCTCCGCATCGATCAGCGCCTCGCCGAGCGCCATATAGCCACCGCACTCGCCATGGATCGGCTTGGTCGCGGCATGGGCGTCGAGACCGGCCCGGAACGTCTCCGCCGCCGCCAGTCGTCCGGCATGAAGCTCGGGATAGCCGCCGGGCAGCCAGACCAGATCGGCCGAGGCATCGGGGGCTTGATCCGCGAGCGGCGAGAAGGGCAATATTTCCGCCCCGCCTGCGCGCCAGCCCTCCAGCATATGCGGATAGACAAAGGAAAAGGCCGCATCCTGCGCCAGTGCGATCCGCTGCGCGGGCGGTGGCGGCAGGGTGCCGGACGCAGGCGTGACGGGCTTGGCATAGGCCGCCGCGCGGATCGCCTCCAGATCGACATGCGCCGCCAGAAACGCCGCATAGTCGCCGATCAGCCGGTCGAGTTCGGGATGCTCGACCGCCTGCACCAGCCCCAGATGCCGCTCGGGCAGCACCAGGTCGCCGCGCCGGGGCAGCGCGCCGAAGACCGGCAGGCCGATCGCCTCGAACCCCAGCTTCGCCAGCCGCTCGTGACGCGGGCTCGCCACCCGGTTGAGGATGACGCCCGCGACCCGCAATTCGGGGTCGTAGCGCGCAAAGCCCAGCGCGGTCGCCGCCGCCGACTGCGCCTGTCCCGATACGTCGATGACCAGGATCACCGGCCAGCCCATGCGCCTGGCCGTCTCGGCACTGCTGCCCATGCCGGTGGCGCCGGGTTTGGCCACACCGTCGAACAGGCCCATCGAGCCTTCCGCCAGCACCAGATTCGCGTCCGCCCCGCGCTGCCCCAGCGTATCGAGCAGCGTCGCCGGCATCGCCCAGCCGTCGAGGTTGAACGACGCACGCCCGCAGGCCCCACGGTGGAAGGCGGGGTCGATATAGTCGGGGCCGCTCTTGAACGGCTGCACGGCCAGCCCCGCGTCGCGAAACGCGCGGAGCAGGCCCAGCATCACCGTCGTCTTGCCCGTGCCCGAGGCGGGCGCGGCAATCATCAGACCCGGCGTCATTCTACGCTGTTCCCGGGACGATAGCGGCGGTCATAACCCTCCGCATATAAGCGGCTCTCGGCAAAATCGCTCTGATCGAGCACCCGGCCGACCAGGATCAGCGCGGTCCGCTCCGGCCCATCGGCGGCGGCCTCCGCAATGGTCGATAGCGTCGCGCGGACGATACGCTGCTCGGGCCAGCTGGCGCGCCAGACGATCGCGACCGGGCAGTCGGCGCCATAATGCGGGGTCAGGTCGGCGACGACCTTGTCCAGATTGTGGATCGACAGATGGATGGCCAGCGTCGCGCCGGTCGCGGCGAAGGCGGTCAGCGACTCACCCTCCGGCATGGCGCTGGCGCGGCCGGGGGTGCGCGTCAGGATCACCGATTGCGCGATGCCGGGCAGGGTCAGCTCGCTCTCCAGCACCGCTGCGGCGGCTGCGAAGGACGGCACGCCCGGCGTCACCGAGACGGGGATGCCCAGTTCGCGCAAACGCCGCACTTGCTCACCCATCGCCGACCAGACCGACAGGTCGCCCGAATGAAGCCGGGCGACATCCTGCCCCTTGGCATGGGCGTCCGCAATCTCGGCCATGATCTCGTCGAGCGTCATCGGCGCGGTGTTCACGATTTTCGCATCCGGCGGGCAATGCGCCAGCACCGCCTCCGGCACCAGCGATCCGGCATAGAGGCAGACCGGGCAGGCGGCGATCAGATCGCGGCCGCGCAGGGTCAGCAGGTCGGGGGCACCGGGTCCGGCGCCGATGAAGTGAACGGTCATCTCAATGTCCCTGGGCAATGGCGCAGGTCGCCATGCGGTCGGAGGAAATTACACGCAGGCCGACGATCCGCGCTCCCGGCCCGGCGGCGGCCAGCGCGACGGCTTCGGCGACGCTGCCGACCCCGCGTGCGGCCAAACTGACGGTCGAGCGGGTCGGGGTGTCGATGCCTGACAGCAGATCGGCGGCGACGCGGTGGACGACCAGCCCCTCGGCCTCGGCAAAGGGCACGATCACCCCGCCCCGGTCAGCGGGCACGGCCAGCGCATCGGGGCGCATGCCGGTGGCGGCCAGCGCGCTGCGGAAGGACTCGATGGTCGCCTCCGCCCGGCATCCGAACCCGGCGATCACCATGCGACCCGCCACTGCACGATGGGATAGCTCGCCTTCCACCCCCGCTTGGTGCCGAGCGGTCGTGCACGCGCCAATTCGATGCGCAGCAGTTCCCCGCCATAACGGGCATGGCTTTCGGCCAGCAGCGCCTCGGTCTCCAGCGTGACGGCGTGCGCGACCAGGCGACAGCGCGGCAGTGCCCGCAGCGCCTCGACCAACGGTCGCGACAAACCGCCGCCGACGAACACCGCATCGGGGTGCGGACGCTCGGCCAGCTCCGAAACCGCATCACCCTCGATCAGGTCCAGCCGGGTCAGGCCCAGCCGCGCGGCATTGTCGGCGGCGCGGGCCAAGCGCGCGGGATCGCGCTCGAAGCCGATGGCGCGGGTGGTCGGGTCGCTCAGCAGCCATTCGATCGCGACCGATCCCGATCCGGTGCCGATGTCCCACAGCAACTCGCCCGGTCGCGGCGCGAGCGCCGACAGCGCCAGCGCGCGGACGGGGCGCTTGGTGATCTGTCCGTCATGCGCGAACCAGTCATCGTCCAGGCCACTCGCACGCGGCAGGACACGGCCCGACCCGGCAGGCTCGATCGCCACCGCGACCGGGTGGGCGATGTCGGTCCAGTCGAGCGCGTCCGCCGTGCAGGCCCGCACCCGCTCGCGCGGACCGCCCAGCGCCTCCAGCACGGTCAGCATACTATCGCCGAAGCCCTGTTCCGCCAGCCATGCGGCCAAGCCCGTCACCGAAGCGCCATCGCGCATCAGAGCCAGGATACGCTGCTCCGGTGCCAGAAGCGGTCGCAGCGTCTCGACGGGACGCGCGTGAAGGCCGACGCTGTGGATCGTCTCGACCGGCCAGCCCAGCCGCGCCGCCGCCAGCGACAGGGTGGACGGTGCCGGATAGGCGATCCACTCGCCCGGCTCCATCGCCCGTGTCACCACCGACCCCGCCCCGAACCAGAAGGGATCGCCCGAGGCGAGCATCACCACCCGCTCAGCCTTCCGTTCGAGCAGCATGGGAACGCCATCGGCAAAGGGGACGGGCCAGACGATCCGCTCCGCCCGGCCCTGCTCGGCCAGCAGCGACAGGTGACGGGGGGCGCCCATCACGCTATCGGCAGCCAGGATCGCGGCGCGCGCGGGGGCGGTCAGGCCGTTCCAGCCATCCTCGCCGATCCCGACGATCGTCAGCCACGCCTGGGAGTCAGCCATGCGCCACATCCTTCTGCTCGGCGGCACCACCGAAGCGAGCGCCCTGGCCACCGCGCTGGCGACGCGCGGCGAGCGCGCGGTGCTGAGCTATGCGGGCCGGACCGAAGCCCCGCGCGCCCAAGCGATCCCGATGCGGGTCGGCGGTTTCGGCGGTGTCGAGGGGCTGGCCGACCATATGCGCCGCGAAGGCGTGACCCATCTGGTCGACGCCACCCATCCCTTTGCGGCGCAGATCAGTGCCAATGCGATTGCGGCGGCGGAGTTGGCGGGCGTCCCCCTTCTCGCGCTGACCCGGCCCGAATGGGTAGAGACGCCCGGCGACCGCTGGACCCGCGTGGCGGATATCGAACAGGCGGTGGCCGCACTCGGCTCCGATCCGGCGCGCGTCTTCCTGGCGCTCGGGCGTCAGACCATCGGCGACTTCGCCAGCGCGCCGCAGCATTTCTACCTGCTCCGCTTCGTCGATGCCGCCGCACCGCCCGCACTGCCCCGCCACCATCTGGTCGTGGACCGAGGTCCCTTTACGCTGGCTGGCGAACTGGCGCTGCTGCGCGAACATCAGATCGAAGGGATCGTGGCCAAGAATGCAGGTGGCTCCGGCGCACGGGCGAAGCTCGATGCGGCACGCGAAATCGGGTTGCCGGTCGTCATGATCGACCGACCCTTCATTCCGCCCCGCCCGCAGGTCGGCAGCGTCGCGGCCGTGCTGGACTGGCTGGATCACGGCGTCGTCCGGGGGGTGTAGAGGATCGGGCGCCCCGCGTGCGGGATCATCCGCGTGCGGCTGGAGCCGATGATGATGACGGTGCGCATATCGGCCATCTCGCCCCGCGCTTGCGGAAGCGGCACGATGCGCAAATGCTCCTCGGGTGTGGAGACGGCGCGGGCGAACAGCACCGGGCGGTCATCCCCGC
Organism: Sphingomonas sp. Xoc002; assembly: GCF_050408055.1. Classification (NCBI taxonomy): domain Bacteria; kingdom Pseudomonadati; phylum Pseudomonadota; class Alphaproteobacteria; order Sphingomonadales; family Sphingomonadaceae; genus Sphingomonas; species Sphingomonas sp. Xoc002. Next base: position 2,972,750 of record NZ_CP191175.1, read on the forward strand.
ATGTCTCGCGCAACAGCGCAAAGGCGGCATCCAGCGCATCGGGCCGCGCCTTCGACCGGGGATTGTAAAGCGCGATGGCGAAATCCGCCTCCGCCGCCAGCGCCAGCCGCCGCTCGATCAGTGCCTGGGGCTTCAGGTTATCCGACAGGTTGATCGCGCAGAAATCATGGCCCAGCGGCGCGCCCGCCCGCGCGCTCGCCGCCAGCATCGCGGTGATGCCGGGCAAGACGCGGATGTCGAGATCGTGCCAGCGCGCAGGATCTTCCTCGACCCGCTCGAAGATCGCCGCCGCCATCGCGAACACCCCCGGATCGCCCGAGGATACGACGACGACGCGGCAGCCCGCCTCCGCCATCTCCAGCGCATGGAGCGCGCGGTCGCGCTCGACCCGGTTGTCGCTGGCATGGCGGGTCAGGCCGGGCCGCTCTGGGACGCGCGCGACGTAAGGAATATAGCCGACGACATCGGTCGCCTCGGCCAGCGCCGCCGATACCTGGGGCGTGACCATCGCCTCCGCGCCCGGCCCGAGCCCGACGACGATCAGCCAGCCGCTCATGGCCGCCGCCCCTGTCCGTGGATCAGCGCGATCGAGAAATAGGGGGCGGGAGCATCCTCCACCTCTGCCAGTCGGCGGACCCGTTCCCCGGCCTGGGCGGCATGTTCGACCAGCCAGGCCTGCTCGGTCCGCCCCGCCGCCGCGATCGCGCGGCGCAGCTTGGGCAAGTGGCGGCCGATCTTCATCACGACCAGCGCGTCGGTCTCGGCGATGCGGCGGGTCAGCTCCGGCTCGGGCAAGGTCGCCATCGCGACGGTCAGCACGTCGTCGCCCCAGGTGATCGGCGCGCCGCTGGCGGTCCAGGCGCCCGACATGCCGGTGATGCCGGGCACCACCGTGACGGGCACATGATCCTTCAACCGGCTGTGCAGGTGCATGAACGAGCCGTAGAAGAACGGATCGCCCTCACACAAGACCACCACATTCTCGCCGCCCTGCACCAGCGACAGGATATGCGCGGTGCACTGCGCGTAGAAGGCGGACAGGTACTCATTGTAGCGCGGGTCGGTGAACAGGATCTCGGTCGTGACCGGATAGTCCATCGGATATTCGACCACATCGCCCCGCAGCATGCCCTCGACGATGGTGCGCGCATGGCCGCGCCGTCCGGCCTTGCGGAAGTACGCGACATGCCGCGCCCCGCGCACCAGCCGGTCGGCGCGCACGCTCATCAGGTCCGCCGCGCCCGGCCCCAGGCCCACACCGTGAACGGTCCCCGTCATTCGGCGCGGCTCGCCAGCGCGTTGATCGCCGCCACCGTGATCGCGCTGCCGCCGGGACGGCCCTTCACGATGGCGCACGGGACCGGCTGCGCTTCCCACAGCGCATCCTTCGACTCCATCGCGCCGACGAAACCGACAGGACAGCCGATGATCGCCGCCGGGCGCGGGCAGTCGGGGTCTTCCAGCATGGTCAGCAGATGGAAGAGCGCGGTCGGCGCATTGCCGATCGCCACCAGCGCGCCTGCCAGATGCGGCCGCCACAGCTCCAGCGCGGCGGCGGAACGGGTCGTGCCCATTTCCTTGGCGAGCGCGGGCACGGCGGGATCGCGCAGCGTACAGATCACCGGATTATCGGCGGGCAGCCGGGCACGCGTGACCCCCTCGCTGACCATATGCGCGTCGCACAGGATCGCCGCGCCGTTCACCAGCGCCTGCCGCCCCGCCACCGCGAAACCGGCCGAGAAATGGATCGACGGCGCCAGTTCGACCAGCCCGGCGGCATGGATCATGCGCACCGCGACCGGCTCTTCCTCCGTATCGAAGCGGGCCAGCTCCGCCTCGGCGCGGATGATGGCGAAGGACTGGCGATAGATCGCCGCGCCATCGGTTTCATAAGTGTACGGCATCAACAGGCTCCGAAAAGCGCGACCGCCCGCTCGGGCGTCAATCCGGTGTGAAGGGGCGCGGCCCCGGCGCGGGCGTGTCTGGCCAGATCGAAAGCCCCCTCCCGCCCGGTCAGCACCCAGTCCGCCGCCCGTGCCCGTGCGCAGCCCTTCGCGCAACCCGAGACGTGCAGGCGTCCGTCGATCAGCGGTGCGAGCCGGACGGCCACCTCACGGGTTTCGACACTCGCCTGCGGACAGGCGGGCGCGCCGACACAGGCATCGATATGCAGGATGGGACTGTCGGCGAGCAGCATGTCGGCGGCGGGGGCCGGTGCGATGCCTTCCGCGATCAACAGCCGCCAAGGGGTAAGGCGCAGGGCGCAACCATGCGTGCGAACGAATGCCGCCAGTGACGCGGCGTCGATCCGGCCGAAGGGCAGCCCATAGACCGCCCCGATCGGATGCGCGCCCGGCTGCATCGGTTTGCCGGATGCGGGTACGGCGTCGCCTTGGGCCCAGTCGGGCAGGGCCACCTTGTGGCGCGCCATTCGCCCGGCCGCGTGTCCGCCGCTTTCGCTGAACCAGTGCGCCAGCCGAATCAGGGCGTCGACCGCGTTGGACCGCGTCACGACGACACCGCTCGACCGCCCATCCCCACGCAGCGCCAGGGTGCCAGTGGCGGTCCTCTCGATACGGAAATCCCCGGGCGCATCCGTTACTATCGGCGACGGCCCCGCATCGATGATAAAGCCCACCTTGCCCGGCAGTTCGGGCAGTTCGGCCAGGCGCGCCCGCAATTCGCTGGCGATGGCATGACTATCGTCGCCCTCACGCCAATCCGGGTTGACAAGGATCGCCCCCCGCCCCTCCGACACCGGATCGGGATCGACCAGCCCCAACGCCTGCAACTCCGCCAACAGCATGGGCCAGCCGGCCTCGGTCACACCCCGGATTTGCAGGTTCGCACGGACCGTCAGGTCGATCTGGCCATTGCCGTGGCGGATCGCGCCCGCGCACAGCCCTTCGGCCTGTTCCGCCGTCAACCGTCCCAGCGGCGGGCGAACGCGGACCAGCAGCCCGTCGCCCGCCATCATCGGCCGGAATGCATCGGGGCACCAGCCCTTGACCACGAAGCCGGTCATGCCGCGCCGTCCAGCATCGCGAGCACCGAATTGCGCCGCGTCGGCCACAGCCCCGCCGCATGAAGCGCCGCAAAGCGCGCCTCCATCGCCTTCAACGCCGCCGGGTTTGCCTGCGCCATGAAGTCGCGCACGGCATCCTGCGCCAAGGTCGCGTCCCAATACAGGTCGATCAGCGCGGCGGGCACGGCCTCCGCCAGATGCGCGAAGCTACCCAGATGGTCGAGCGTCGCGGCGATCTCCGCCGCGCCCCGGAAACCATGCGCCATCATCCCCGCCACCCAGCACGGATTGGCGGCGCGGGCATGGACGGTGCGCGCGATCTCCTCGGCCAGCGTCCGCGCCTTGGGGTTGGCGGGATCGCGCGTGTCGAGATGATAGAGCGCCGCCGCGCCCTCCCCCAAAGCCACGCGCGCCGCTGCGAAACCCGCCTGATGCGCGGCATAATCGGCGGCGAGCAGCAGATCGCTTTCGGGCAGGTCGTGGAGATGGACGAACGCCTGCGCCGCCGCCACCCGCGCGGCGATCCCCTCCGCATCGCGCCGGTCGCCATCGTCGAGCGCGGTCGCCGAGGCGGCAAGCCAGCTCTGCCCCGCCTCGATCCGTGCCGCCTCGTCATAGTCCGCATTCGAATCCAGCCCGATGCCATAGCGTCCCGGCGCCGGGCCATAGACGCGCGGTGTCGCCTGTCCGAGAAACGGATTCCAGTCCGGCGCTTCGTCCCGCTGGCCGAGCGCGCGCACCGCCTGCCCGAACAGCGCGACCAGATGCGGGAAGGCGTCGCGGAACAGCCCCGAGACGCGCAACGTCACATCGACGCGCGGCCGGTCGAAGCGCATCAGCGGCATCACCTCGAACCCCGTCACCCGCTCGGAACGGTGGTCCCAGACCGGCTCGACCCCGATCAGGTGCAGCGCCATGGCGAATTCCTCGCCCGCCGTGCGCATCGTCGCCGATCCCCACAGATCGACGATCAGGGTGCGCAGGTGATCGCCCTCCTCCTGCATATGGCGGCGGATCAGTTCCTCGGCGAGCTTGACGCCCTGAAGATGCGCGGCCCGGCTCGGCACCGCACGCGGATCGATGGCGTAAAGGTTGCGCCCCGTGGGCAGCACATCGGCACGCCCGCGATAGGGCGAACCCGAAGGCCCCGCCGGAACGCGCTTTCCATCCAGCCCGGCGAGCAACCCCGCCCGCTCCGCCGCGCCCTGCTCACCGCGCCCGAAGACGTGCAGGCCTTCGCCGAACTGGCTGTCCTTCACGTCGCAGACGAATGCGTCGATCCGGGCGAGCGGATCCTCCGCCCCCGCCAGCCCCAGCGTCTCGCCCAGGCCGACGCTGTCCGCCTCCTCGGCAATGCTGGTGCGCAGCCGATCGCGGCGGGCGGGGTCGAGGCCGTCGGCATTGGCATATTCGTCGAGCAGCGCCTCCAGCCGCCCCAGCCCCGCGCCGGTCTCCGGCTGCATCAGCGCCGGGGGGACATGGCCGATCGTCACCGCGCCCAGCCGCCGCTTGGCCTGCGCCGCCTCGCCCGGATCGTTGACGATGAAAGGATAGAGCACCGGCCAGTCGCGGGTCAGCGCCTCAGGCCAGCAGGCGCCGGACAGTGCGACCGCCTTGCCTGGCAGCCACTCCAGCGTGCCATGCGCGCCGACATGGACCAGCGCATCGATCCCCCGCGCACGGAGCCAGAGATAGAAGGCGACATAGGAATGGCGCGGGCAGCGCGAAAGGTCGTGATACTCGTCCGCCCGAGCCTCGCGTCGCCCGCGCTCGGGCTGGAGCGCGACGATCGCCTTGCCGAGCATGAGGGCGGGGAATTGGAACTGGTCGCTCTCGACCAGCGGGTCCTCCTCGACCGCGCCCCAGCTTTCGGCAAGGTCGGCGCGCAGACTTTCGGGAAGAGCGGCCAGCGCCTCGCGATAGGCGGCGACGGGCCAGGCGATCCGGTTGCCGAGCAGCGCGGCGGGCAGATCGGCCTGCGGTTCCAGATCATAACCCGCCTCGCGCAGATCGGCGAGGATCGCCGCCGTCGAGGCGAAGCCGTCCAGCCCCACCGCATGCGCCGCCTGCCAGTCCTTGCCCGGATAGGTCGACAGCAGGATCGCGAGGCGCCGCTCCGCCGCCGGGGTCGCCGCCAGCCTCGCCCAGCCCGCCACCTTGTCCGCCACCGCCGCGATCCGCTCGGGCTCGGCGCGGTGGAGACGCAGCGCGACGTCGAAATCGGGGTCGCGCTCTCCCGGCTGCTTGAAGCTGATCACCCCCGCGAACAGGCGCCCGTCGATCTCGGGCAGCACGACATGCATGGCGAGGTCGGCAGGCGACAGGCCGCGCGCGGCACCCTCCCAGCCCGCCCGGTCGCTGGTGGCGAGCGCAACCTGGAACACCGGCACGCCCGCGCCGTCGAGCGGGGTGGCGTCGTCCTCGCCGCGTGCCGAGAAGGCGGTGGCGTTGACGATCGCGGCGGGGGTGAGAGCCTTGACCCAGCGCGCGACCCAGGGGCCTGCGCCCTCAGCCTTCAGCGAGGGGACGAACAGGGCGACGGGGTCGAAGCCACATTCGGCCAGGGCGGCGTGGAGGGCGGCGATGGGTTCGAGGTCGGTGGCGGCGAGATAGGCTCGGTAGAAGGCGATGAGGACGCGGGGGCGAGCTGTGATCAGCAGGGTCGCGGCCGGGCAAAATAGGCCTCCTGGCATCCACCCTCCGACGGGCGGCACCTCAAAGCCCCTCTCCCGGCAGGGGGAGGGGTTGGGGAGGGGCAAGGCCGCAAGCGACGTCGCTTGTGGAGACGGCCCTCCCCCATCCCAGTTGCGGGTGAACGATGCCCCGCATCGTTCAGGCCATGCCGGGGGCATGGCCGACCCGCAACTCGCTTGCGGGAGGGGCGTGAGCGGGGAAGTCGTGCCGAGCAAAAGCCCCTCTCCCGGCGGGGGGAGGGCTTGGGGAGGGGCAAGGGCCGCAGGCGATTCCGCCGCCAATGTGCTTAGAGCCATCGCAGCCGCCTGAGCTCCGCCCGCATCGCACAGCGCCGTCAACCGCCGAACTATCGCCTCCCCCACGGTCGACGCCGCCATCAACCGCCGGTCCTCGCGCCCGTCCGCCGCCAGCACCGCCAGCGCGATACCGCGCTCGCACGCCAGCCGCTCGACCTCGCGCAGGCCGTATTCCCAGTACGCCGCGCCGCCGATCAGCCGGATCAGGATCGCCTTCGCATGCGCCAGGGTCTGCTCGACATAGGTGTCGACAGACAGCGGATGGACCAAGGCCGCCAGATTGGCGAGCCGCAGCGACCAGGAAAATCCCCCCGCCCGCCAGCCCGCCGCAAAGGCGCTGAGGTCGCTGTCGGAGAAGGACAGCACGACCACGTCACCGGGGCGCTGCCCCAGATCCTGTGGAACGGCCTGTTCCTCCAGCCCATGGCTCTCGCGAAAGACGAGATGCACGTATTCAGCCCTTCAGCACGGCCTCGATCGAAGGCCGGTCGATGCGGTCATGCTCGGCGATGACCACCACTTGCGTGCCGCGCGGCTCGCCCGCGCCCCAGGGGCGGTCATAGCTGGTGCGCACCCGGCGGCCGACCGCCTGGACCAGCAGCCGCATCGGCTTGCCCGCGACCGCCGCATAGCCCTTCACGCGCAGGATATCCTGCTGTTCGGCCAGCGCCACGATCCGCGCGGCGATCGCCTCGGGGCTCTCCACCTCGCCCAGCATCACCGAAATGCTGTCGAAATCGTCATGCTCGTGATCGTCCGCGCCGTCATGGTGCGAGGGGCGTGCGGCGATGTCGTCCTCGGCGGCGGCTTCCAGGCCCAGCACGATCTCGGCGGAGACGATGCCGTCGACCGCCTCGACCATCGGCAGCGGGCGCGGCGCCTCGGCGGCGATGATTTCGCGAGCCTTGGCGACACCCTCCGGCCCGGCGAGGTCCGCCTTGGTCAACAGGACGATATCGGCGCAGGCCAGCTGGTCCTCGAAAACCTCCGACAGTGGCGTTTCATGGTCGAGGCTGGGGTCGGCGGCGCGCTGCGCCTCGACCGCGTCGAGATCGGGGGCGAAGCGCCCCGCAGCCACCGCCTCGGCATCGGCCAGCGCCACCACGCCGTCGACGGTGATGCGCGAGCGGATGGCGGGCCAGTCGAACGCCTTGAGCAACGGCTTGGGCAGCGCCAGACCCGAGGTCTCGATCAGGATGTGATCGGGACGCGGCTCCATCGCCAGCAGCTTCTCGACCGTGGGAATGAAGTCGTCGGCGACGGTGCAGCAGATGCAGCCGTTTGCCAGCTCGACGATATTCTCCGCCGGGCAATCGGGGATCGCGCAGGACTGGAGGATGTCGCCGTCGACGCCCAACGTGCCGAATTCGTTGACCACCACCGCCAGGCGACGGCCGCCGGCGTTGCGGATCAGATGGCTGATAAGCGTGGTCTTGCCCGCGCCCAGAAAGCCGGTAACGATGGTGACGGGGACCTTGGAAAGGTCACGCATGGTAATTCTCCGACGCGCCGGACGAGCGAGCGCGGACACGGGGCCGATCGCCGGAGCGGTGACGGACGGGCGCGCGACATGCGTCCACCCCGCTGAACCGGCGACCGATGCGGCCCCGGCCGCATGGCTTCGTCGCTCCCCGACGGAGAACCGTGCCCCAACCACCCCCTGGGTCCAGGCAAGAGCGACCATGACGCCGGCAGGTCTCCTGGCTCGCGGGTCAAAGCGAAGGGATGCGCCTTCCCGGATCGCTCCAGTGGCCGTGCCTCGAATGGGCACCAGCATCGCTCGCTCACCGCTTACAGTTGCAGGGACAGCCGGGGATTTGCACCCCATTCCCGTTTGAAGCCCTTGCGGGCACCGGCGCGATCTTCGGACGGCTTATCACCCTCCGATCAGCGGCATTTATCCCGCCGCGCCGGGCTTGGCAATTCGCGCCTCCATCGCCGCGAACCCGCGCCAGCGATAAAGGAGGAAGCTCGCGCCCCAGCAGACCACGAACAGCCCGACGATGGCGAAACCCAGCACGTTGAAATGCTCGGCCAGCGCGCCCGCATAGCGGAACGGCCCCGCCGTCCAGCCGAACCGCTCGGCGAGCAAGGCGGTCGCCTGGATGCCGCCGATCACCAGCGCAACCAGTGCAGACACCAGAGTGATCGTCATGTTGTAGTAGAGCTTACGCAGCGGATGGACGAACGCCCACTCATAGGCGCCCAGCATCACCAGCCCGTCGGCGGTGTCGATCAACGCCATGCCGACCGCGAACAGCACCGGGAATACCAGGATCGTCGCCAGCGACACGCCGTCCGCCGCGTGCGAACCCGACAGGCCCAGGATCGCCACCTCTGTCGCGGTGTCGAAGCCCAGCCCGAACAGGAACCCCAGCGGCGCCATGTGCCAGCTGCGCCGGATCAGCCGGAAGAGCGGCCGGAACAGACGCGACAAAGGCCCCTGCCCCGAAAACATCATGTCGGCATCGGCCGCCGCCATCGGCTCGCCGCGTGCGACCCGGCGGAAACGGGTCCAGACATCGCGCAGGATGATCAGGTTCATGATCGCGATGGCGAACAGGAAACTCGCCGAGACGATGGTGGCGATGGTCCCGCCGCTCTGGCCGAACGCCTCGAAGTCGGACAGGGTGCTGGCGGCCAGCGCCACGGTGGTCGCGGCGATCAGGACGATGGCGGAATGGCCGAGCGCGAACCACAGGCCGACCGCGATCGGCCGCTGGCCGTCCTGCATCAGCTTGCGCGTGACATTGTCGATGGCGGCGATGTGATCGGCATCGACCGCATGGCGCAGCCCCAGGCTGTAGGCGAGCAAAGCCGTGCCCAGCATCAGGCTGTTGCCCGCAAAGACGCTGAGCGCCCAACCCCAGACGGCGATATTCACGACGATCAGCGCGCTCATCAACAGGGTGACGCGACGCTTCAACGATGGTCGGGCGGAAACTTCGGACATGGGCGGATCATGCCTTAACGGCGCCGTTGCGACTCAGGCCGACCTTCCGCTGTCGCGGTCGTCCCCCACCTTCGACGGGCGCACGCCGGGCCGGGTTCCGATTCAGGTTTGCCCTATGGCGTCGCTCGCATGATACAATATATCCTGGCCATGACCATCCCCTGGATCGCGGCAAGAGCGACTCGCATCGGCAGGTCTCCTGGCTTGCGGGTCGAAGCGTCGGCAATGCGGCCTTCCCGGATCGCTCCAGTGGCTGTTCCCTGTTGCAGGAACCGGCATCACGCGCTCACCGCTTACAGTTGCAGGGACAGCTATGGATTTGCACCATATTCCCGTTTGAAGCCCCGAGGGGCACCGATGCGATATTCCGGCGGCATGGCTGAAAGCCTTTGCCGGTCGGCATAGGGATAGTCTGCGCCGGACAGAGGCGCAAACGGCTTTATCCCGGCGCGCGGTCAGCCTAATCGAAGCGCATGGTGGTTTGGAAAGCGATGCGCCGATGGACACCGGCAGCGGCCTGCCTGGTCGCGGCCTGTTCGGGTGGCAATTACCGGCCGGTCAGCGATTTTCCGGTGCGGATCGGCAAGCCCTATACGGTGCGGGGCATCACCTATGTCCCCGCCGAGGACACGACTTATGACATGCTCGGCTATGCCAGCTGGTATGGCGGCGAATCGGGCAAGCGCACCGCCAACGGCGAACGTTTCCGTCCCGGCTGGGCGACGGCCGCGCATACCACCCTGCCCCTGCCCAGCTATGTCGAGGTGACGGCGCTGGATACCGGGCGGCGGATCATCGTGCGGGTCAATGATCGCGGGCCGTTCGCGGGATCGTCGCGGATCATCGACCTGTCGCGCGGCGCCGCCGAACAACTCGGCCTGCGCGCGGTCGGCAAGGCGGCGGTGCGGGTGCGCGTCGTCGAGCCGGACGAAAAGGACCGCGAACGCCTGCGCCACGGCAAGGCGGCGCGGCCATTGCCTCCGGTGTCGGATGCGGTACGAGCGAATTTGCTGTCGCAAATCGCGGCGGCGGGGATGGCGGTTCGGTAGAGGCGGCGGCTTTCGCCCACTGGCGGACACTCAGCGACGCCGGGCTTGGGCAAGCTTACGCAAGAGAGAGACGACCAGGGCGGCAGGTATTCCACCAGCAACACATCCAGCTGCGATTGGAATGGCGCTCATGACAAGCATCACAAGAGCCATGCCTGCGTCCTGCCACGAGCCTATGTACCACGGCTGCATCAGGAGAATAGCGAGGGCGTAGGCGACCAAGAACGGGCTGCGAAACATTGGCTCACGTCCAAGTGCAGCAGCGATGATTACCCACGTTGCGGTGATTATCGCTCCGAGAGGAAGCATGAGCAAGCCGACCACGTCCATACCTCATCATAGTCAGCCCCTGAACGGATAACCAGTTGGTCTGATGGTCGGCCGACGACCGCTATCGCCCACTTGCGGACATTCGCTAATAGCAGCATGCTGCCTCGATGAGCCGCCTCTATCCCGCGCGTCGCATTCCGCAGGGAATGATCCTCATCGGCTCCGTATTCGTCATGTTCTCATTGGCTGTGGGCATCGCCCACTATGGCCTCGGCGTCCCTGTCTACGACAGGAACACAGGTGAACCTTCGTCTGATACGACGATTGGTCTATTGCTTGCTTTCTTCGCGGGCGTGGGTCTTCTAATCGCGCTGCTAGGCCGCTCAATTCTCCGTGCAGGAGCCCGCCATAGGGTCGCCAGATTATAAGCGGGGAACGTCCGCTCCCCACCAATAGCCGCCATTCAGCTTGGATCGCTTTGGTCCGCTGTGAAGCCAAACCTCCCGCGCTTCACTCCACGGTGAAAGCAGAAAACGCCAGAAACGAAAAAAGCGGGCTTTCGCCCGCTTCGTCCTCGTCCACCGATGTCAGTAGAAGATTGGTCGGGGCGACAGGATTCGAACCTGCGACCCCCACACCCCCAGTGTGATGCGCTACCAGGCTGCGCTACGCCCCGACCGAGCGGCGGCCTCTAGGCGGGTTTTCTTCGCGATGCAAGCCTTGATGTTGCGATACTGCCGACACCACATCCGCCTCTCCATTGCGCCTGTCCGCCTGCGATGGTAGCGGGCAGGCTATCCGACATGGGGGCTTGTCGATCGTCAACGGTCGGCCGGTACCCGTGCCCATTCAGCATAGACGGGTCCGAATGTTCATTCCCATCACCGCCCCAGTCGCCGCGATGGCAGCCGCATCCGGCGCCGCCGCATCGAGCGGAGCCGCCTCGTTCCTCAGCCTCGCGCCGCTGCTCCTCGTCTTCGTCGTGTTCTATTTCCTGATGATCCGCCCGCAGCAGCGCCGGATGAAGACGCTGCAGGCGTCGATCGAGGCGGTCAAGAAGGGCGATCAGGTCACCACGGCGGGCGGCATCGTCGGCAAGGTGACCCGCGTCGAGGATCAGCTGGTCGAGGTCGAGATCGCGCCCAACGTCCGCGTCCGCGTGGTCAAGGCGACGCTGACCGACGTGCTCGACCCCACCGCCAAGCCCGCGAACGACTGATCCGATGCTGGATTTCCCCCGCTGGAAGGTCGCTTCCATCGTCGCATTGCTGGCCGCTTTGTGCCTGCTGGCGATCCCGAGCTTTCTGCCTGAGAGCGTCACGAACAGCTGGGGGGCGATCCCGCATCCCCGCGTGAACAAGGGCCTCGATCTGGCGGGCGGCAGCTATCTGCTGCTGGAGGCGGACACCGGCGATCTGGCCAATACCCGGCTGGAGACGATGCGCGACCAGGTCGCGGCCGAGATGCGGCGCGGCAATCCGCGGATCGATATCGGTGACATCTCGGTGCGCGGCGGACAGCTCAGCTTCATGCTGCGCGATCCGGCCCAGGTCGACGCGGCGCGCGAGCGGCTGCTGTCGATCACCGGCGGCGGGGCGGGCATGACCGGCCAGCGCGAATGGGACATCCAGGTCGTCGACACCTCGCGCTTCGTGCTGAAGCCGACCCAGGCGGGCCTGACCCAGGCGGTCGACACCGCCATGAAGACCGCGACCGAGGTCGTGCGTCGCCGTATCGACGCGCTGGGCACCAAGGAACCGACGATCCTGCAACAGGGCAGCAACCGCATCGTGGTGCAGGTGCCCGGCCTGCAGGATCCGCAACAGCTCAAGGACCTGATCGGCAAGACCGCCAAGCTGGAATTCAAGCTGGTCGACACCACGGCCAACCCGGTCGAGGTGGCCAAGGGCAATGCGCCCGCGGGCAGCCAGGTCCTGCCCTATCCGGGCAATCCGCTGGGTGCGCCGGTGATCGCGGTCAAGCGGCCGGTCATCATCTCGGGCGACCAGCTGATCGACGCGCAACAGGCCTTCGACCAGCAGACCAACGCGCCGCAGGTGGCGATCACCTTCGACGCACAGGGCGGCCGCAAGTTCGCGCGGATCACCCAGGAGAACACCGGCAAGCCCTTTGCCATCATCCTCGACGGTCAGGTGCTGTCGGCCCCCAACATCAACGAGCCGATCCTGGGCGGTCGTGCCTCGATCAGCGGCAACTTCACCGTCGACACCGCCAACCAGCTGGCGATCTCGCTGCGCTCGGGCAAGCTGCCGATCGACCTGAAGGTGGTCGAGGAACGCACCGTCGGCCCCGACCTGGGCGCCGATTCGATTCGCGCAGGTATCCTGGCGTCGGCGATCGCGGCGGTTGCGGTCATCATCTTCATGACCGTCACCTATGGCCGGTTCGGCATCTATGCGAACATCGCCGTCGTCATCAACGTGCTGGTCATCCTGGCCGTCATGGCGATGCTGAACGCGACGCTGACCCTGCCGGGTATCGCGGGCTTCATCCTGACCATCGGCACCGCGGTCGACGCCAACGTGCTGATCAACGAGCGCATTCGCGAGGAACGACGGCGCGGACGCAATGTCGTCCAGTCGGTCGAGTTGGGGTATAAGGAAGCCAGCCGAACGATCTTCGAGGCGAACGTGACCCACGCGATCTCGGGCGTCATCATGCTCGTGCTCGGCTCGGGCCCGGTGAAGGGCTTCGCGGTCGTGCTGCTGATCGGCATCGTGACCAGCGTGTTCACCGCCGTTACCTTCACGCGGATGCTCGTGGCGCTCTGGTTGCGCCGCGAAAAGCCCAAGACCATCAATATTTGAGGCAGGAGAACAGATCATGCGCCTCCTGAAACTCGTCCCCGACAACACGAACATCGACTTTGTCCGCCTGCGCGGCTGGGCGTTCGGGCTGACGCTCGCGCTCACCCTGCTGGCGGTCGGCGTGACGTTCGCCAAGGGCCTCAATCTGGGCGTCGACTTTGTCGGCGGCCTGATGATCGAGGAAAAATTCCCCTCCCCGCCTTCGGCCGATCGGGTCCGCTCGGTCGTCGATGGCCTGGGCGTGGGCGAAGCCAATATCCAGACGGTCGGCGACGGCCGCACCATCAGCATCCGCCTGCCGGTCCCGAAGTCCAATGACGAAGGCGCGACCAACGCCGTCGTCCGCAAGGTGGAAGCCGCTCTGGGCCAGCAATTCCCCGGCGCGGCCTTCAGCCGTTACGACACGGTGTCGGGCAAGGTGTCGGGCGAGCTGATCAAGCACGGCGTGCTGGCGGTCGTCCTGGCGATCCTGGGCATCGGCCTGTTCGCCATCTTCCGCTTCGAATGGCAGTTCGGCGTGTCGACCATCGTCGCCATCGTCCACGACCTTCTCGTCACGCTGGGCTTCTTCGCGATCACCCAGTTCGAGCTGGACCTGACCATCATCGCGGCGTTCCTGACCATCATCGGCTATTCGATCAACGACAAGATCGTCATCGACGACCGTATCCGCGAGAATATGCGCCGCTATCGCAAGATGGACATGCGCGAGATCATCAACCTGTCGGTGAACGAGACGCTGCCGCGCACGGTCATGACCTCGGTCACGATCCTGCTGGCGCTGGTCGCGCTGCTGCTGCTGGGCGGCCATGTGCTGCGCGGCTTCACCGCGGCGATGATCCTGGGCATCGTGGTCGGCACCTATTCGTCGATCTACGTCTCGTCCTCGCTGCTGATCACGCTGGGCCTGCGCGCCGAGCCGAACCGTGAGAAGCCGGGCACCACCGACAAGCGCAAGGTGGCCGACGCCGAGCGCATCACCCCGCGCGAGAGCTGAGCGAACGGGAATGAGCGATTCGATCCGCATCACGCGCGATCCGACCGCGCCCGGCCCGATCGTCCGTGGCTTTGCCGCCACGGGCTTTCGGGTGGGCGAGATCGCTTACCCTGCGCTGCTCCTCTCGCCGGACTGGCACGAGCCCTGGAGCCCGCCGCCCTTCGAAGCGCTGACGCCGGAAGCGGTCGCCGCGCTGGTCGATGAGGGGCCGGAATTCCTGTTGCTCGGCACCGGCGCGAACCTGCGTCGGGCGCCCGCCGCGTTCGTCGCCGCGCTGGAAGCGCGTGGGGTCGGCGTCGAGATCATGGACAGCCGCGCCGCTGCCCGTGCCTGGGGCGTGTTGCGCAGCGAAGGCCGCAAGATCTGCGCAGCCCTCTACCCGCTCGACGCCTGATCCGCGTCCATTCCTCCCCTGCAAGGGGAGATGGCAGGGCGAAGCCCTGACGGAGGGGTATCACGGCCAGCGGGGACACTCCTCCACCAGCTTCGCTGGTCCCCCTCCCCTTGCAGGGGAGGAATTGTTGTCCCTACCGCCCCCGCGCGACCAGCTCCGCCAGATGCGAATGCAACCCGGCGGCATTGGCGGGCCAGGTAAAGTCCCGCACCGCCGCGCGCACCGCCCAGGGGTCCGCCGCCTGCTCCAGCACGTCACGGATCGCGGCGGCGAACTCGTCCGGATCGGCCTGGGCGATCCGTCCCGCCACCCGGCTCGTCACGACATCCTCCGCCCCGCCCGCCGGCGTGATGACCACCGGCGTCCCGCAGGCCAGCGACTCGACCCAGGCATTGGCCAGCCCCTCCGACGCAGAGGCCAGCGCCATGACATCCGCTGCCCCCAGCAAGGGCGGCAGTTCGGCATGCGGTATCGCACCGATCAACCGCACTCGGTCGGCGACGCCCGCCCGCTCGGCCCGTGCGGTCAGGGCGGCGCGCTCCGCCCCCTCCCCCACGATCATCAGCGTGACACCGGGCAATCGCGCCACGGCATCGATCACCACACCATGCCCTTTTCGCGGGATCAGCGCGCCCAGCGACACGACCAGCGGCCCGGTCACGCCCAGCGCCTGTTTGGCGGCTTCACGGTCGATCGGCTGGAAGCGGCTCTGGTCGACGCCGGTATGGTGGACGCGGATCCGGTGACGCGAGACGCCGAGCGCCGCCACGTCGTCGGCCATCGCATCGCTGACCGCCAGCAGGCCATCGGCGCGCATCGCGGCGCGCGCGATCTGGTGCCGCGTGGCGGGGGCATGCCCCCAAAGATGGATATCCGCCCCCCGCGCCTTGATCGAGACGGGCACGCCGTAACGCCGCCCCAGCGCGACCGCTGCCGGGCCATCGGGAAAGAAGAAGGACGCGTCGATCACGTCGAACCGCGCCTCGTCCCGCAGCCGGTCGAGCACCGGGGCCAGCGCGCGCACCAGGGCGGGCACATGGAAGCGCCCGGCGGTGCCGGGGATCGTCAGGAAGCGCGGGCGGCTGACATCCAGTCCCGCCCATTCCTCGCGCAAGGGCAGCGCCGCTTGCGCCCGAAACCGCGCCGAGCGCGCCAGCGGCCAGACCGGCAAGCCGATCGGCGCGACCACCCGGACGGCGATACCGGGCCGCATCGCCAGCGCGGCGGTCTGGCGTTCGACGAAGATTCCGAAATTCGGCCGCGTCGCATCGGGAAACAGGCTCGACAGGGTCAGCACGTTCAGCATGAGACCTCATACTCCTGTCGAGGCAATAAGACGCCGCCTATCGGTATTTTGTCGCCGACGTCATCCGCCTGAACCACGGCTTCGGTTTACAAGATCATAAATATGACCGCCAAGATACAGGCCATTCATCAACCCGACAGATCGATCCTGACACAATTGTGATGATAAGCTATCCCCTTGATAGCTTTTGCGGGTGGGGGTTTCGATGAGCCGATTCGGACGTTTGGGTACGCTGCTGGCTCTGGCAGCGACCTTGGCGGGTTGTGGCGATGGCGGCGGTGGCAGCAGCAGCGCGATCGGATCGAATAGCGGGGGCTCGGGCGGCGGGACGGCGACCGGCACGGTGGACAGCAGCTGTTCGCTGCGCAACCGACAGAACTGGGTCTCGGCCCAGATGAACGAATGGTATCTCTTCCCGGATACCCTGCCCGCCTCGCTCGATCCGACGCCTTATACAACGGTCAGCGACTATATCGACGCACTGACCGCGACCGCGCGGGCGCAGCGCAAGGATCGTTACTTCACCTACATCACCTCGATCAAAGAGGAGAATGCGTATTACAGCTCGGGTGCTTCGGCAGGCTTCGGCTTTCGTCTGACCGCGGACTCGACCCAGTCCAAGCTGATGATCGCCGAGTCGTTCGAAAGCGGCGCGGCCCTCGCCGCCGGGATCGATCGCGGCACCACGATCCTGGGCATCGGCACGACCGCCTCGAACATCCAGTCGATCCAGGATATCGTCCGCGCCGATCCCAATAACGGATTGTCCAACGCGCTGGGTCCCGACACTGCGGGTACGACGCGCTTCTTCAACGTGGCGGATCCGTCGGGCGCGACACGCACCGTATCGCTGACCAAGTCGGCCTATACGCTTCAGCCGGTGTCGCCCAATTACGGAACGCAGATCATCACCGACAACGGCCGGCGCTATGGCTATGTCAATCTGCGCACCTTCATCAGCACCGCCGACCCGCAGCTGCGCGCCGCCTTCGCCTCGTTCAAGCAACAGGGCATCACCCAGGTCGTCGTCGACCTGCGCTATAATGGCGGCGGCAGCATCGATATCGCCGACCTGTTCAACAACCTGCTGGGCGGCAATCGCCAGACGTCGGACGTGATGGGCTATATCGCCTTCCGCCCCAGCAAGTCGTCGAACGACGAGACGACCTATTTCGCGCCGCAGCCCGAATCGATCGTGCCCACCCGCCTCGCCTTTATCGGCACCGGCGGGACGGCCTCGGCCAGCGAACTCGTCCTGAACCGCACCCTGCCCTATATGGGCAGCAATACCGGGCTGATCGGTGCCAACACCTATGGCAAGCCGGTGGGCCAGATCGCGCGCGACAATGCGCAGTGCGACGACCGGCTGCGCGTCATCGCCCTGTCGATCCAGAATGCGAACCGGCAGGGCGATTATTATAACGGCCTGGCCGGCGTCGTACCCGCCAGCTGTCGCGCCAGCGACGACCTGACCCGCAAGATGGGCGACCCGCAGGAGGCGTCGACCCGCGCCGCGCTCGACTTCCTCCAGGGCAAGAGCTGCACCCCGATCAGCGCGACCGCGAGTGCGCAAGCGGCGGGCGACGGCCCGCGCAGGCTGCTCCAGCCCGAGCGGCCCTCGGTCGCCCAGCGCGACGTGCCGGGGTTGTTTTAAAATGTGATGCCAGCGCGTCTCAGTGCTGCAAGCCCCTCCCCTTCAGGGGAGGGGTTGGGGTGGGGCATCACCACGAACGGCACGCCTGCGGATGCGCCCCACCCCCATCCCCTCCCCTGAAGGGGAGGGGCTCGCGTTGATCCGACGCGAGGTCATCCTGATCTCAACTGCTCCCCGTGCCGGAGAGGGAAGGCCTTCTTACAGCCGCTGGGTGCCCGCATAGGCGAACAGCGCGTCGCCATCCGACGACAACGTGACCGTCTCCGCGCCGGTCACGGTCAGGCACTGGCCCGCCTGGAACGCGACGCCTGCCACCTCGCCCGATCCGGTGATCGGGATCAGCCACGCGGTTCGCCCCTCGGGCAAAGCCACCGCATGCTCGCCCGCCGCCCAGCGTTCGAGCACGAATTTCGGCCCTTCGACCAGGATATCACGCCCCTCGCCCGCCGGTCCCGGCGAGACGATCGGCTGATACGGGGTCAGGTGCGCGACATCGACACCATCCTCCAGATGCAGTTCACGATCACTGCCATAGTCATAGAGGCGATAGGTGGTTTCGCTGTTCTGCTGCACCTCGATCACGGTCAGCCCGGCCCCGATCGCGTGGATCGTGCCCGAGGGGGCGTAGTAGAAGTCGCCTTCCTTCACCGGCACCCAGTCGAGATCCGCCTCGACCAAGCCGTCCCGCGCATCGGCGCGAAGCTGTTCCTTGGTCATCGGCGCCTTGGGCCCCAGCGCGATGGTCGAATCGGGCTCGGCGGTCAGGATAGTCCAGCATTCGTCCTTGCCGCGCGGCAGGCCACGGGCCTGGGCCTGTTCGTCGTCCGGGTGGACCTGCACCGACAGCTTCTCGCTGGTGAACAAATATTTGATGAGCAGGTCGGGCGAGGTGTCGCCCGGCTCCTGGAACCACACCTCGCCGATGGGGGTGCCATCGGCCGGGGCGTCCTCGAAGCCGGGGTACAGCGTGTGGCGGCCCCAGGGCTTTTCGACGCGGTGGGTGTGGAGCATCGTGGCGGGCATGGTCGTTCGATTCCTTCCGATCGGGCGACGGCAAAACCGTCGGGGCCATGGGGGCGTTCCCTGCCGCCCGGCCCGTCAAAGTCCCATGCCGCGAGCGCTATCAGGATGGCAAGTCGTCTCTCGTTGCGGCCTATCGTCGGGCGGCGTGCGGGAGGGACTGTTCCCCGCCCCAATGCTGCGCTAAGGACATGCGCGATGCGTTACCCCCGTTCCCGTGCGCTGTCGCTGGCGCTGATCGCCGCCATGGCCCTTCCGATCGCGGGTTGCGCCCGCAACCGTGCCCGCACCGACCTGCCTTATGTCGCGCGCGACGTCGGCACGCTGTATACGGCCGCCAAGAACCGGCTGGACCAGCATCGCTACAAGGAGGCGGCGCTGCTGTTCGACGAGGTGGAGCGTCAGCACCCCTATTCGATCTGGGCCCGCCGCGCACAGCTGATGAGCGCGTTCAGCTATTATCTGGGCCGCGACTATACCCAGTCGATCCAGTCGGCGCAGCGTTTCATCTCGGTCCATCCGGGCAACCGCGATGCGCCCTATGCCTATTATCTGATCGCGCTCGGCTATTACGAGCAGATCCAGGACGTGACCCGCGACCAGAAGATCACCCGCCAGGCGCTGGACGCGCTGGGCGAGTTGATGCGCCGCTATCCCAACAGCCGCTATGCCGCCGATGCGCGGCTGAAGGTCGATCTGGTCAACGATCACCTGGCGGGCAAGGAGATGGAGATTGGTCGCTTCTACGAGGACCGCCACCAGTGGCTGGCCGCGTCGATGCGTTTCCGCACCGTCGTCGACAAGTACCAGACCACCAGCCACACACCCGAGGCGCTGATGCGCCTTGTCGAGACCTATCTGGCGCTGGGTGTACGCCCCGAGGCCGAGCGCTCCGCCGCCGTGCTGGGCGCCAATTACCCCGGCAGCGACTGGTATAACCGCGCCTATAAGCTGATGCGCGAATATCCGGTGCAGCCGATCGCCCCGATCCAGCCGGGCCAGCCCGTGGTGCCGACCGGCACGCCGGGTTCGGTCAATATCGGCCTGCCCGGCGGCGGCGGCAGCACCGCCACGCCGAGCGCGGCGGCGCCGGGGCGTCCGACCCCAACGGGCAACAACAGCTCGCCGACGGGGTGATCTCCCTTTCCTCCCCTGCAAGGGGAGGGGGACCAGCGAAGCTGGTGGAGGGGTGTCCCGCTATCGAGAGGGCGACACCCCTCCGTCAGGCCTACCGGCCTGCCACCTCCCCTTGCAGGGGAGGAATAGATGCGCTCCCGAACAAAT
This sequence comes from Sphingomonas sp. Xoc002, assembly GCF_050408055.1. Taxonomy (NCBI): domain Bacteria; kingdom Pseudomonadati; phylum Pseudomonadota; class Alphaproteobacteria; order Sphingomonadales; family Sphingomonadaceae; genus Sphingomonas; species Sphingomonas sp. Xoc002. Next base: position 2,992,520 of record NZ_CP191175.1, read on the forward strand.
CGGGATCATTTTTGCCGCGGGGGATAACATCCGCCCCCGTTTCGCTTTATATCGCGCGCCATGCTGACCGCGCTGTCCATTCGTGATGTCGTCCTGATCGAGGCTCTGGACCTGGATTTCGGCCGGGGCCTGGGCGTCCTGACCGGCGAGACCGGGGCGGGCAAGTCGATCCTGCTCGACGCGCTGGGCCTGGCGCTGGGCGGGCGTGGCGACAGCGGACTGGTCCGTCACGGCGCGGGCCAGGCCATCGTCACCGCCAGCTTCGAGCCCCCTGCCCCCGACAGCCGCCTCGCCACCATCCTCGATGAGGCCGGTATCGACATCGAACCGGGCGAGCCGTTGATCGTCCGCCGCCAGGTGAAGGCCGATGGCGGCAGCCGGGGCTTCGTCAACAGCCAGCCCGCCTCGGCCGCCCTGCTCCGCGACATCGCGCCCTATCTGGTCGAAATCCACGGTCAGCATGACGATCGCGGCCTGCTGAATCCGCGCGGCCACCGGACGATGCTCGACAGCTTCGGGCGAATCGACACGAGCGCGGTCGCCGCCGCCTGGGCACGCTATCGCGAGGCCGAAGCCGCGCTGACCGCTGCGCGCGAAGAGATCGAGACGGCGGCGCGCGATCGCGAATGGCTGGAACATACGGTCGCCGAACTAACCAAGCTTGCCCCCGAACCCGGTGAGGAAGAGGCGCTGGCCGACCGCCGCCGAACCATGCAGCGGTCGGAAAAGATTGCGGGCGAACTGGGTGCGATCGACGAGCATCTGCAAGGCTCCGACGGTGCGCTGGCGGGCCTTCGTCAGGCCGCGCGCGTATTGGAGCGGATCGGCGAGGATCACCCCGCCCTCGCCGAAGCGCTGGCCGCGATCGACCGCGCGGTGATCGAGGCGTCGCTGGCCGAGGAGCGGCTGATCGAGGCGCAGCGCGAACTCGCCTATGATCCGCGGGCGCTGGAAGAGGACGAAGCCCGGCTGTTCGAGTTGCGCGGCATGGCACGCAAGCACCGCGTCCAGCCCGACGACCTTGCCGACCTGACCGAGCAGTTGCGCGGGCGGCTGGAGCGACTGGACGCGGGCGAGGAAGGCATCGGCCGGCTGGAAGCGGCGGTCGCGACCGCGCGCGCCGCTTATGACAAGGCCGCCGCCAAGGTCACCGCCGCCCGCACGGCCGCCGCCGAACGGCTGGACCAGGCGGTGAAGAGCGAGCTGGCCCCGCTGAAACTGGACGCCGCGCGGTTCCGCACCATCGTCGCGGCCCTCGAACCCTCGGGCTGGTCGGCGGCGGGCAAGGACCGGGTGGAGTTCGAGATTTCGACCAACCCCGGCGCGCCCTTCGCCCCGCTCATGAAGATCGCGAGCGGCGGCGAATTGTCGCGCTTCATCCTCGCGCTGAAGGTCGCGCTGGCCGAGGAAGGCGGCGCGACGACGATGATCTTCGACGAGATCGATCGCGGCGTCGGCGGCGCGGTGGCGTCTGCCATCGGCGACCGGCTTCACCGGCTGGCGGGACGCACCCAGTTGCTGGTCGTCACCCACAGCCCGCAGGTGGCGGCGCGTGGTGCCGCGCATCTGCTGATCGCCAAGAGCCATGACGGCACCGTCACCCGCACCGGGGTTCGCGCCCTGAGCGACGCGGAACGCCGCGAGGAAATCGCCCGGATGCTGTCCGGCGCCACCATCACCGACGAAGCGCGCGCGCAGGCCGATCGGTTGCTGGAATCCTGACAGAATTTTCTAGGAAGTTATTTCATATCTGATATGCTCTATCACCAACGGGATGCTGGGCTGTCCCCGGATTGTGATGGATCTATCGGATGTCGAATAATTTGGCCTCTGCCGCTCCGATTGCCGATTCAAACGATATGACCGTGCTGGTCGGCCATCTTCATTCTTGTCTCGCGCTGGCGGACAAGCTCGACCTGCCGATGGTCGCGATCCATATCGAACAGGCGCGCAGCCTGATGACGGATCAGGATCACGGGCCTGACAATCACCGCGCGGCGGACCCACTTTCCTGACTTGCGTGAACGGGTCGGCCGCAGTGGCTTGATCCCGCCGTCACCGCTGGACTAGCACGGGCGGCGTGACCGCACCTCAGACCCTGCCCCAGACCGATCTCGAAGCCGCCGCCGAGCTGAACAGCCTCGCCCGCGAGATCGCCCATCACAACCGCCTCTATCACACCGAGGATGCGCCCGAGATTTCGGATGCGGACTATGACGCGCTGGTCCGCCGCAACACCGCGATCGAGGCCGCCTTCCCGCACCTGATCCGCAGCGACTCGCCCAATACCCAGGTCGGCGCCGCCCCCGCCGCGCACCTGGCCAAGGTGCCGCACGCCCGGCCGATGACCAGCTTGGACAATGCCTTTACCGACGAAGAGGTCGAGGAATTTGTCGGCCGTGTCCGCCGCTATCTGAAGCTGCCCGAGGACGAGCCCGTCACCCTGACCGCCGAGCCCAAGATCGACGGCCTCTCCTGCTCGCTGCGCTATGTCGACGGGCGGCTGGTCCAGGCGCTGACCCGCGGTGACGGCGCGATTGGCGAGGACGTGACCGAGAATGTCCGCACCATCGCCGACATTCCCCAAGCACTGCCGGACGACGCACCGCAGGTCTTCGAGGTGCGCGGCGAGGTCTATATGAGCAAGGCCGATTTCGCCGCGCTCAATGCCCGGCTGGCGCAGGAAGCCGCCGAAACGGGCAAGGAAGCCCGCCAGTTCGCCAATCCGCGCAACGCCGCCGCCGGATCGCTGCGCCAGAAGAACCCCGCGATCACCGCCGGGCGCCCGTTGCGCTTCCTGGCGCATGGCTGGGGCGAGGCAAGCGCGGTGCCGGTCGAGACCCAATTCGACATGGTCGAGGCGTGGCGCCGCTGGGGCTTTCCCATTGCCGATGCCTTTGCCCGCGTGCCCGATGCCGGTGCCGCGCTGGCCATCTATCGCACCATCGAGGCGCAGCGCGCCGACCTGCCCTTCGACATCGACGGCGTGGTCTACAAGGTCGACCGGCTCGACTGGCAGGCGCGACTGGGGATCGTCGGGCGCACCCCGCGCTGGGCGATCGCGCACAAATTCCCGGCCGAGCGCGCCCAGACCACGCTGGAGAAGATCGATATCCAGGTCGGCCGCACCGGTGCCCTGACCCCCGTCGCCCGGCTGGAGCCGGTGACGGTTGGCGGGGTCGTCGTGACCAACGCCACGCTGCACAATGCCGACGAGATCGAGCGGCTGGGCGTCCGCCCCGGCGACCGCGTGGTCCTGCAACGCGCCGGCGACGTGATTCCGCAGATCGTCGAGAACCTGACCCGCGAGACGCCGCGCCAACCCTTCATCTTTCCCGACCATTGCCCCGAATGCGGCAGCCTGGCGACGCGCGAGGAGGGCGAGGTCGTCATCCGCTGTACCGGCGGCCTGATCTGCCCGGCGCAGCGCGTGGAACGCCTGATCCACTTCGTCTCGCGTCACGCCTTCGATATCACCGGGTTGGGGCTGGTGCGCGTCGAGGAATTCTTCCGCGACGGCCTGATCGCCTCGCCCGCCGACATTTTCCGCCTTCACCAGCATCGCGAGGCGCTGATCCAGCGCGAGCGCATGTCGGAACTGGTCGTCGACAAGCTGCTCGCCGCCATCGACGCGCGGCGCGACATATCGCTCGACCGCTTCCTCTTTGCGCTGGGCATCCGCCATGTCGGTGAGATTACGGCGCGCGACCTGGCCCGCCGCTTCGTCTCGATGGCGGGCTTCCGCGCGATGATCGACGCCGCGCTTCAGGTGCGTGCCGACACCGTCCCCGCACTGGGCGAGCCCGACCGCAAGTTCGAGCTTCGCCGCCAGCGCGCCATCGTGGCCGCCATCGACACGCCCCAGATCGGCCCCGAAGTCGCCGACGCGTTGCTCGACTTCTTTGCCGAGACGCATAACCGCGACGTCGTCGACGACCTCCTGAGCGAGGTCACGCCGGCAGACACCGTCCACCAGACCCGCGAGTCGGAGGTCACCGGCAAGACCCTGGTCTTCACCGGCACGCTCGAAACCCTGTCGCGCGACGAGGCCAAGGCGCAGGCCGAAGCGCTGGGCGCGCGCGTATCGGGATCGGTCTCCGCCAAGACCGACCTCGTCATCGCCGGGCCGGGCGCCGGATCGAAGCTGAAAAAGGCGCAGGATTTGGGCATCCGGGTGATCGACGAAGCCGCCTGGAACGATCTGGTCGCCGCAAGCTGAGCATGGTGGAATCGTGACTCGCCCGTCACGATTCCGGTCTCGCTAGTTACGCTCCGGCGGGGTTCACGCCCCCGCCCAAAGCCACCGAACCGCTCAAGCGATGCGAGAATTTCGACGTCGAATGAAGGCCATAAGACTGTTATCGCTCCCATAACCGTTGCCAAACTGCAACGCCCGCCAACGGAGTGAAAGCCCCCCTGTCCCCGCCCCGTTCTTTGTAACATAACGGCAATGTTCGTAGCGCAGGGCACGCTCAACCGAGCCGCACAAGCGGCCGGAACGCGCCGCTTCGCGCGCGAAAAGGGGACCTATAACTCATGCGTAATTCGCTTTTCCTGGGCGCGGCCATCGTTGCGCTTGCCATTCCGGCCGCAGCCTCGGCTCAGTCGACCGGCTCGGTGGATGCCGAAGAAGTTGTCGTCACCGGCAGCCGCAACGACAGCGTCGGCGGCGTCAAGACCGTTGACACCACTCGTAACAAGGCTGTCCTGACCCAGCAGTTCATCAGCCGCCAGACGCCGGGCCAGAGCGTTAACGAGATCATCAACAACCTGCCGGGCGTCAGCTTTCAGAACAACGATCCGTTCGGTTCGGCTGGCGGCACGCTGACCATCCGCGGTTTCGACTCGACCCGCATCAGCCAGACCTTCGACGGCATTCCGCTGAACGACACCGGCAACTATGCGATCTACTCCAACCAGCAGCTAGACCCGGAACTGATCGAGCAGGTCAACGTCAACCTCGGTACCACCGACGTCGATTCTCCGACCGCCGCCGCGACCGGCTCGACCGTCAACTATCGCAGCCTGATGCCTTCCGACAAATTCGGCGCGCGCATGGTCGGCTCGGTCGGCGACTACAGCTTCTTCCGCGTGTTCGGCCTGGTCAACACCGGCGTCTTCACTCCTTGGGGCACCAAGGCTTGGATCGCAGGAAGCAGCGCGACCAACGACGTCGTGTTCAACAATTACGGCAAGATCGCCAAGCAGCAGTATAATGCCAAGATCTATCAGCCGATCAGCAGCAACGGCGACTTCATTGCCATCTCGGGCCACTACAACCAGAACCGTAATAACTTCTTTGGTTCGGCGCCGCTGCGCAACGACACCAATGTCTTCACCTCGACCGGCGGCACTGGCCCGAACGCCGCCGCCCCAACGCTGGTGACCGGGGCGGTCCGCACCGCGGGCACGGGTTCGAGCAACCGTTTCCCCAACAGCCGCGACGAACTGCCTTACAATGTCGCTCGCTGCCAGATCGACACGCCCTCGGCTGGTACCACCGATGTCCCCAACAGCTGCGGCACGAGCTTCGACGAGCGTTACAACCCGTCGAATACGGCGAACATCCGCGTCAACTCGCGCTTCACGCTGGCCGATAACCTTGTCCTCTCGGCCGACCCGTATTATCAGTACACCAAGGCCAATGGCGGCGGCACGGTACGTGCCCAGGAAGGTGCCTTTACCGCCCGCAACGGCCAGACCTTCTACGGATTTATCGGCAACAATTATTATTTTGGCCGTGATCTGAATGGCGACGGAGACCTGCTCGATCGCACCACCACCATCGGCAACACCACGACCAATGGCGGCGTCACGCTGCTGGCGCCCAGCCAGACCGTCACGCATCGCTATGGCGTGATCTCGTCGCTGCGTTACGACTTCATGCCGGGTCAGACGCTGCGCGTCGCCTATACGCACGAATATGCGCGTCACCGCCAGACCGGCGAGCTGGGCTACCTTCAGCTGAACGGCCAGCCTTTCGACGTCTTCCCGATCAACAATCCGATCCTCGCCACCAACGGCTTCGCCGTGCAGAAGCGCGATCGCCAGTCCTTCGCGATCCTGGATCAGGTATCGGGCGAGTATACGGGCAAGTTCTTTGATGACGCCTTGACCATCCAGGCAGGTGTCCGTGCGCCGTGGTTCAAGCGCGACCTGAACAACTTCTGCTTCGTTACCTCGGGTGGCGGCAATGTCGACTGCTTGGGTCGCGGCAACGATGCGGCCAATGCTGCCTATGCGGCTCAGAACCCGTATTCGTACAATGCAGCGACCAACACGGTCACGGGCTATGCGGTGCCCCAGCAGCGTGTCCTGCGCTACAACCGCGTCCTGCCGAGCGCGGGCTTCACCTATCGCCTCGACAACAGCGCGTCGGTCTTTGCGAATTATTCGCGCGGCTTCCAGGTTCCGGGCACCGACAACCTGTATCAGACGCTGTATTATCCCGCAGGCGCTGAAGCGGCCAATCCGAAGCCCGAATTCTCGGACAATTTCGATCTGGGTGCGCGCTACACGACTAACCGCATTCAGGCGCAAGTCGGCCTGTGGTACACCAAGTTCAGCAATCGCCTGGCCTCGGCCTATGACGTCGACACCCAGCAGACGATCTATCGCAACCTGGGCCGCGTCGATAAGTACGGCATCGACGGCTCTATCGCCTATCGTCCGGTCGACGACGTGATGCTCTATGTCTTCGGGTCGTACCTGAAGTCGGAGATCAAGAACGACGTGGTGCTGGGCCGTTGCCCGACCACGCTGACGGCGGCGAACACCACGACCAACTGCTCGGCCGCTGGCGCTCCGGTCTATGCGCTGACCGCCGGCAAGCGGGAGTCGGGTGCCCCGGTCTACACCTTCGGCGGTCGCGCCCAGGCTACGCTGGGCCCGGTTGATTTGGGTGTCCAGGCCAAGCGCACCGGGCGTCGTTACCTGAACGATCAGAACCTGCCGCAGTTCGCCTGCACCGTGGCGCTGATCAACAATGTCTGCCCGACCGTCGCCAACGTCCCGGCTTCGTTCAGCGGCACGCGGGGTATTCAGTACCAGACCTATGGCGCCTATGCTCCGGGTTACACGACCGTCGATCTCGACGCCCGTATTGCTCTTGGTTGGACCGGCATCGGCACCGACAAGACCTATATCCAGGTGAACCTGCAGAACGTGTTCAACACCTTCTATGTTGGCGGTCTGGGTCAGGCAGGCCAGACGGCCAACGTCGTCTCGTCGTTGCCCTTCGTGCAGATCGGTTCGCCGCGCGCGCTGATCGTGTCGCTTAACACGCAGTTCTAAGTTCCTAACCCGGCGTTGGGGCCGGATGCCTTTGCGGGGCCGTCCTTCCTTCGGGAGGGGCGGCCCTTCTTTTTTGCCCTTCCCCCACAGGCCGTGTAGATGTCGCCCGGCCATGGCCAGTCATTCGCCCGCCGCGACGTCCCCCGCTTCGCCCCCCGCCTCCGATCCCCTGTCGGTGCGGCCGTTTTTCGAGAACAAGGCGCGTGCCTTCTGGACGCTGCAGGCGGCCGGGTGGTCGGGCTATCTGGTGCTGCGATCCGTGGTCGGCATCTCCAACGGCTTTTCGCTGGAGAAGATCATCCCCGTGATCATCGAGGCGATCCTGGGCTATTGCATCACCCTGCTGCTCTCGACGCTGTACGGCTATTACCGGCGCATTCCGCGTATCATGGGGGTGTTCCTGACGCTGGCGACGCTGGCGGCGGCGACGTTCCTGTACGCCGCGCTCAACGCCTTTTCCTTTTCGTTCATCACCACCACCCAGCCGGGCGTCACCGTCACCCTGCTGATCGGCAATCTGTTCATCACCTTCGTTGTGCTGGCGGGATGGTCGGCGTTGTATTTCGCGATCAACTATTATCTGATCGTCGAGAGCCAGATCGACGAGATGCGCGCGCTGGAGCTTCAGGCCTCGACCGCGCAGCTGGCGATGCTGCGCTATCAGCTGAACCCGCATTTCCTGTTCAACACGCTGAACTCGATCTCGACTTTGGTGCTGCTGAAACAGACCGAGCGCGCCAATGCGATGTTAAGCCGGCTGTCAGCCTTCCTCCGCTACACCCTGGCCAATGAGCCGACCGCGCATGTCACCGTGGCGCAAGAGGTTGAAACGCTGAAACTCTATCTCGAAATCGAAAAGATGCGCTTCGAAGACCGCCTGCGTCCCAGTTTCGAGATCGACCCGCGGGCGGAGCGCGCGCGCCTGCCCTCGCTGCTGCTGCAACCGCTGGTCGAGAACGCCATCAAATACGCCGTCACGCCACAGGAGGAAGGCGCGGAAATCCGCGTCGATGTGCGACTGGTCGGGCAACGGGTGCGGATCGCCGTATCCGACACCGGCCCCGGCTTGCACGAAATCCGTCATTCCTCAAGCGTTTCGACCGGCGTTGGACTGTCCAATATCCGCGAACGACTGGCCCAGGCTTATGGCCCGGACCACCGTTTCGAATCCCGCTCCGCGCCGGCTGGCGGATTCTCGGTGGAGATCGAGATCCCCTTCCAGCTTGAGAATGTGAACAGAGAGGCCGCATGACCATCCGTACCATCCTCGTCGACGACGAGCCCCTGGCGATCCAGGGCATGGAGCTTCGGCTCCAGGCGCACGACGACGTCGAGATCATCGAGCGTTGCTCGAACGGGCGCGAGGCGATCCGCGCGATCAAGACGCACAAACCCGACCTCGTTTTTCTCGACATCCAGATGCCCGGTTTCGACGGCTTTTCGGTGGTCCAGGGCCTGATGGAGGTCGAGCCGCCGCTGTTCGTCTTCGTCACCGCCTATTCCGACCACGCGCTGCGTGCGTTCGAGGCGCAGGCGGTCGACTATCTGATGAAGCCGGTCGAGGAAGCGCGTCTCGCCGACACGCTCGACCGCGTACGCCAGCGCCTGAACGAGAAGCGCGGCGCGGGTGAGGTCGAGAAGCTGAAGGAAGTGCTCGCCGAACACGCCCCCGACGCGGTGACCGACCTGAGCGAGGGCGGCGAAGTGGCGTCGAGCCGGTTCGAAAAGCTCATCAACATCAAGGATCGCGGCCAGATCTTCCGCGTCGATGTCGACACGATCGAGATGATCGAGGCGGCGGGCGACTATATGGTCATCAACACCGGCGACAATTCGCTGGTCCTGCGCGAGACGATGAAGGACCTGGAAAAGCGGCTCGATCCGCGGCGGTTCCAGCGGGTGCACCGGTCGACCATCGTGAACCTGGACCTGGTCAAGCAGGTGAAGCCGCATACCAATGGCGAATGCTTCCTGCTGCTGGAGTCGGGCGCGCAGGTGAAGGTGTCGCGCAGCTACCGCGACGTCGTGGCGCGGTTCGTTCATTGATAACCGATTCCTCCCCTGCAAGGGGAGGTGGCAGGCCGTAAGGCCTGACGGAGGGGTATCGCGCTCTCGATAGCGGGACACCCCTCCACCATGCTGCGCATGGTCCCCCTCCCCTTACAGGGGAGGAATGAGAGTTACCGCAAGCCCAGCATCTTGTGCGCCTGGAGCGTCAGCCGCCAGCGCGGCCGCTCCATCACCATGGCGACGCACGCCTCCCGGTTTTCGTCCGCGCGCGGATCGTCGAGCGGCTGGAGCAGGTGGTTCGCGAAATCCCAGCCCTCGACCTCGGCCGGGTCGATTCCCGCCTGCGGCCAGACCAGCTTCAACTCCTGGCCCGAACGCTGGATAACGTCAGACCCCGCCTTGGGACTGATGCACACCCAGTCGATGCCCGGATGCGCTGCGATCGTCCCGTTGCTTTCGATCGCGATGAAGAAGCCCGCCGCATGCAGGCTGTCGACCAGCGCATCGTCGACCTGGAGCATCGGCTCGCCCCCGGTCAGCACCACGAAGCGCTCGCCCCGCGACTCGCCCCAGAAGCCCTCGACCGCTGCCACCAATGCCGCCGCATCGGCAAAGCGCCCGCCCCCCAAACCATCAACCCCGACGAAATCGGTGTCGCAGAAGCGGCAGATCGCGCTCGCCCGATCCTGCTCGCGGCCGGACCACAGATTGCAGCCCGCAAAGCGCACGAACACCGCGCGCCGCCCGGCCTGCACACCCTCGCCCTGGAGCGTCAGGAACATTTCCTTGACGGCATAGCTCATCGGTTCAGCCCTGCGGCTTGACCGCATAGGCGGTGGGATCGGGGATGCCCGCTTCCTCGAAGCCGCGCGAACGCAGGCGACAGCTGTCGCATTCGCCGCAATGCAGCCCCTCGGGCGTCGGGTCGTAGCAGGACCAGCTGATCCCCATATCGACGCCCAGCCGCGTGCCTTCGCGCACGATATCCGCCTTGGTCATGTGCTGAAGCGGCGCATGGATCTTGAATGGCTGGCCCTCGACGCCTGCCTTGGTCGCGATCTCGGCCAGCCCCTCGAAGGCGGCGATGAACTCGGGACGGCAATCGGGATAGCCCGAATAATCGAGCGCATTCACGCCGATGAACAGGTCCCGCGCGCCCGCCGCCTCGGCCCAGCCCAGCGCGAGGCTGAGGAAGATCGTGTTGCGCGCGGGCACATAGGTGACGGGGATACCCGGCTGAACGCCGTCCTTGGGCACATCGATATCGGCGGTCAGCGCAGAGCCGCCAAAGGCCGACAGGTCGAGCGGCAGGACGATGTGGCGCTCGGCACCCAGCGCCTCGGCGACACGCGCGGCGGCGGCGAGTTCGACCTTGTGGCGCTGGTTATAGTCCACCGAAAGCGCAAGCACGCGATAGCCGGCGGCCTTGGCCGAAGCAGCGGAAATCATCGAGTCCAGCCCGCCCGAAACGAGCACGACCGCCATGGGAGCAGAAGATGTCATGATGGGGCCGATCGCTACGCCCATTAGCGCGCGGTTGCAATGGTGCGTTGGGGCCGAGCTTAGGAGCTGCAAGAAGGGGCGGGACCGAAAAATCAGTCCCGCCAAGGACCTGACCGGGCATGCTGAGGACCCGGGCGAGGGAGAATTCCGCTACTGAAGCAGAACCCCCTTCTAGCAGCATGATGGTTAAAAAACGGAAAAGCCGATCCGTTTCAGTTCTTCAATTTCCAGCCCTTGCGCAGCAGGACGTAACACAGGACCGCCATCACGATGTCGATGCCGAGCACGACGAACCCGCCCAGCGTCACCGGCGAGTCGGCAAGGCCCAGGAAACCATAGCGGAAGCCCGAGATGACGTAGAAGAACGGGTTTGCATGGCTGATCGCGCGGAACGCCGGGGCGAGGCCATCGACCGAATAAAAGGTGCCGGACAGCAGCGACAGCGGCACGACGACGAAATTGGTCACGGCCGCCGCATGGTCGAACTTCTCCGCCCAGATCGAGGTCAGCACGCCCAGCAGCGCCAGAAAGACCGAGCCCAGCAGGCCGAACCACAGCACCGCGAACAGCGCGTGCGGCGTGACATGCACTCCCGGCCAGATCGCCATCGCGGCCCATACCGTCACCCCGACCAGCACCGCGCGCGTCACCGCGCCGCCGACCAGCGCGGCCAGCAGCTCGGCGGTGGAGAGCGGCGGCATCAGATAGTCGACGATCGTGCCCTGGATCTTGCCGACCAGCAGCGAAAAGCTGGCATTGGCAAAGGCATTGTTCATCATGCCCATCACGATCAGGCCCGGCGCGATGAAATCGGCGAACGGCACCTGCATCCCCGCGACCGGCACGGCGTGGCGACCGCCTAGGGCGGTGGTGAAAATGATGAGGTAAAGCAGCGTCGTGACCGACGGCGCCCAGATCGTCTGGAGCTGCACCTTGAAGAAACGGCGCACCTCCTTGATATAGAGGGTTCGAAGGCCGCCCCAGTTGATGTTCCGGATGACGGGCTCACCGGGGGCGGCACGCACCGCCGAGTGGATTTCACCGAGGGGGGGCTGGCTGCTCATCGCCATAGCGCGTAACGGTTGCCGTGGCCGCCCGCAACCCGGTACGATGACTGGCGGTTGCGATGATGAAGTGAGGAAAGGTTTCGAATGTCGTGGACCGATGAGCGGATCGATACGCTCAGGACGATGTGGGAGGCGGGACAGACCGCCAGCCAGATCGCCGAAGCACTGGGCGGAGTCAGCCGCAACGCGGTGATCGGCAAGGCGCACCGCCTGGGCCTGCAGGCGCGCCCGTCGCCGGTGAAGGCCAATGAGCCCGCCGCGGCTCCTGTGGCCGAGCCGGTGGTCGCGGCTGCTCCGCCGCCGCCCCCGCCCGCACCGGAACCCGAGCCCGAGCCTTCGCCTTTCGTGGCCGAGGACGAACCGGACACGGAGATCGAAGCCGAACCCGCCAAGGCGCGCGAGCCGCAGCCGATCCTGCGGTCGGTCGGCCCCGGCGGCTTCGTCCGTCAGTCGCCCGGCGAGCAGCAGCCCCCGCCCTCGCCCGCCCCGCCGCGCCGTCTGGTGCCCGCCAAGCCGAGCCCCGAAATGGCCGGCAAGACCTCGCTGCTCGACCTGAACGACCGCATCTGCAAATGGCCGATCGGCCATCCGGGTGAGCCGGACTTCCACTTTTGCGGCGACAAGGTGAATCCGGGTTTCCCGTACTGTGTTGCGCATTGCGGCCATGCCTATCAGGCGCAGCTGCCCCGACGCGACCGCCGTCCGCCGCCGCCCTTGCCCTTTGGCGGCCCGCGCGTCCGCTGATTCGGGTCTGAGAAAAAAGCCCGCCGGTTTCGTGACCGGCGGGCTTTTTCGTCGCGGTTTCCCTTGGCCTTCGACTTCGCGCGAGAGCGAAGTCGAAATGCGCGCCCCGCCACTTGCCTCAAGCGACGGGGCGCGCCCCTCACATCAGAACCGGAACGCCGCCGTCGCGCGCAGCGAGTGCCAGCGGAACTTGTCGTCCGACCGCCGGATATCCGTGCCGCTGGTGTTCGGCGCCAGCACGAACGGATTGGTCGCAGGCGCCGACCCTTGCGTCACCCGGACGCGCGTGTCGTCGTCCTGGTACTGGTGGTACATATATTCCATGCCGATCGAGAAGTTGCGCCCGATCTTCTGCTCGATACCGCCGCCGCCGAGGAAGCCGAACTGGTTGCGCTTGCCGCTGAGGGCAAAGGCGTTCGACCCGTTCGAGGTCGCGAACTCGCGGTTGATCCGGGCATAGCCGCCGCCGAACGTGCCGTAGAACAGCGTGTTGTTCGCGGCATAACCGGCGCGACCGCGGACCGAGGCTTCCCAGTCGATGCTGCGCGTGAACGTGTACCAGGCGGGCGTGGTCGAAAAGGCCGAGACGCTGTCGGTGATTTCCGACTTACCGAATTCGCCGACCACGCCGTACACGATGTTGCCCACCTGATGGTCGGCACCGACGCGGCCATAATAGGCAATGCCGTCCTTGTCGTTGTTGCAACCGGTGGCGGCATTTTGCGGCGACAGTACGCTGCGCGCGCGGCCGTTGCAGAAGCCCGGCGAGAAGGCGTTGGCGCCGGTCGCGGTCGTCACGACGTCGCCGAACCGCCCGTCCAGGTTGCGGTCGAACAGGAAGCGCGAGCCGACATCATTGGGCTGCACGTCATAGCCGAAGCTGCCGCCGACATAGACGCCGGAGAAGGGCGCATCGTCCTCACCTGCATAAGTGCCGTCCTGCGCCATGGCCGGCGCGGCGATCAGCGCCGAGGCCATGGCCCCCGCCATCCAGAATTTCATCATTATCACTCCCGTACCCTTGGCATAAAGGTAACGGGCTAACGGTCCGGCCCCGTGGAAATATCCCACGTTAGAATATCGGCAAAGCTTTGTTGCATTTGCGCAACGCGCCACGAAGCTGGCGCAAGCGCGCCGGAAGCCCTATAGTTCCCGTTATGTCCAATGATCTGTTCGCGGGCGGCGCCCGTTCCCAGCCCGCTTATGACGCTTCCTCGATCGAGGTGCTCGAGGGGCTGGAGCCGGTTCGTCGCCGCCCGGGCATGTATATCGGCGGCACCGACGAGCGTGCGCTGCATCATCTGGCGGCCGAAGTCCTCGACAATGCGATGGACGAGGCGGTGGCGGGCCACGCCACCCGGATCGAGGTGAAGCTGGAGCCGGGCAACCGCCTGACCATCGTCGACAATGGGCGCGGCATTCCGGTCGATCCGCATCCCAAATTCCCCGACAAGTCGGCACTCGAAGTCATCCTGTCGACGCTGCACTCCGGCGGCAAGTTCACCGGCAAGGCCTATGCGACCTCCGGCGGCCTGCACGGCGTCGGCATCTCGGTGGTCAACGCGCTATCGTCCGACACGGTGGTCGAGGTGGCGCGCGAGCGTATCCTCTATCGCCAGCGTTTCGCGAAAGGCGCGACGCTGGGTCCGTTGGAGACGGTGGGCGCCGCCCCCAACCGACGCGGCACCAGCGTCGCCTTCACGCCGGATACCGAGATTTTCGGACCCGAACTGCACTTCAAGCCCGCGCGGCTGCACAAGCTGGTGCGGTCCAAGGCGTATCTTTTCGCCGGGGTCGAAATCCGCTGGCACTGCGCGGCCGAGCTGATCACCGACGATACGCCCGCCGATGCGGTGTTCCAGTTCCCCGGCGGCCTGGCCGATCATCTGAAGGAGCAGATCGGCGGACGCGAATGCGCGACGGCTGATTTCTTTTCGGGCAATCAGGACTTCCCGGCCGAACAGGGCCGCGTCGAATGGGCGGTCGCCTGGCCGCTCTGGAGCGATGGCAGCTATAGCTGGTATTGCAACACCATCCCGACCCCCGACGGCGGCACGCACGAACAGGGCCTGCGCCAGGCACTGGTCCGGGGGCTTCGCGCGTTCGGCGAGTTGGTGAATCAGAAAAAGGCCAAGGACATCACCGCCGACGACGTGATGGTCGGCTCCGAACTGATGCTCTCGGTCTTCATCCGCGAACCGCAATTCCAGAGCCAGACCAAGGACCGACTCACGAGCCCGGAAGCCGCCGGTCTGGTCGAAAAGGCGGTGCGCGACCATTTCGACCATTATCTGTCGGCGAACATGGATCGCGGCAAGGCGCTGCTCGGCTATGTGCTCGACCGCATGGACGAGCGGCTGCGCCGCAAGGCCGAGCGCGAGGTCAAGCGCAAGACCGCGACGTCGGCCCGCAAGCTGCGCCTGCCCGGCAAGCTGACCGACTGTTCGGCGGACAGCCCAGAGGGGACCGAGCTGTTCATCGTCGAGGGCGACTCGGCAGGCGGCTCGGCGAAGCAGGCGCGCGACCGCAAGACGCAGGCGATCCTGCCGATCCGCGGCAAGATCCTGAACGTCGCCAGCGCCACCTCGACCAAGATCCTGCAAAATCAGGAAATCGCCGACCTGACTCTGGCGATGGGCTGCGGCACGCGCAAGGATTGCGACCCGACCCAGTTGCGCTACGAAAAGATCGTCATCATGACCGACGCCGACGTGGACGGCGCGCATATCGCCACGCTGCTGATGACCTTCTTCTTCCAGGAAATGCCCGATCTGGTGCGGCGCGGGCATCTCTACCTCGCCCAACCGCCGCTCTATCGCCTGACGGTCGGCGCCAAGTCGCTCTACGCCCGCGACGACGCCCACCGCGCCGAGCTGGAGCGCACCGCGTTCAAGGGCAAGAAGGTCGACGTCGCGCGCTTCAAGGGCCTGGGCGAGATGAACCCCGGCCAGCTGCGCGAGACCACGATGGACCCCGCCACCCGCAGCCTGATCCGCATCACCCTGCCCCAGGAATATGAGGAACGCGCAGGCGTCAAGGACCTGGTAGACCGGCTGATGGGCAACAACCCCGCCCACCGCTTCGCCTTCATCCAGGAAAATGCAGCACGGCTGGACGAAGAGGTTATCGACGCCTGAGGATTGGTGCCCCGATCCACAATTTGTAACTTGCACGACCGGCGATATCGGTACGAATATTCTTCTCCCATCCGGCGTTTATCATGCGGCCGACCCGCGTCGGCACGCTGGGAGAAGGAATTCGTCCGATGATCCTGCTGACGCTGCTTCTGCAATCGCAGTTTAGCCTGCCCATTCCGGTCGACAGTGGACCGACCGTCGTCGTGACGGCGGACAGCCTGTCGGCGACCAGAAAGGCGCTCGCGGATTGCCTGGCACACCGATGCCCGCCCAAGGAGGATATCGCCCGGTCGCTCGCCTATGCCGAGATGCAGTTTCTGACTGGTGATTATGAGGCCAGCTACCGAACGTTGCTGTCGTCGCGCGGTCGCAACGGCCGTTATGACTCGGCGCTTCCCAAGGAGGTTGCCGATCTCCACCGCGCCACCAGCCGCCTGGCCCGGCTGAACGGCGTTCCGATCAACCCCCGGGTCAACGCCGCCGACGCGGTCTATGCCCTACGTGCAGGGCTGCCCGCGAACGACCCCGCCATCCTTGCCCAACGTCTGGAGGTGGGTGACGAACTGGCCCGCGAAGGGCGCGCGGAAGGAGCGTTCCAGCATTATGACTGGGTGGCACGCGAGGCGGAGAAGATTGGCAATTTCAATCTGGTGGGGCAGTCCTACCTCCGCTCGGCGGTACTTCAGAGCGCGCTGGGTTCGCTCTATCCCGAATATCGGACGCGCGCACGGGACATGGCGGAGCGTATCCTGAACCGCCGCGAGCCCGAAATGCTGCCCTATCGCAATGCCGCTCGGGCGATCCAGATCCAGCTGGCCGACGAGAAGGATCGCGCGGCCGTGGCCGACCGGGTGATCGCGGAAATGGAACCGGGGCAGAGCGGCCGTCAGATGTTGGTCTTCTCTCCATCGATCCGGCAGGAAGAACTGCATGTCGGCTCCGCCCCGGGGCAGGAGAAAGCCAGCTTCGTCGATTTCAGCTATCGGGTCACGCCGGACGGGCATGTCGTCGACATCGCCCCCCAGAATGTCAGCGACAAGCTGCCCGCTCAGTGGATCAAGGTGGTCGGCGAGAAACTGGCACTACGCCGTTATACGCCGCGCAGCGACGCCGACCCCGAAAAGGGCCAACGACTCGAGCGTTTCAGCATCGTGGCGCCCCAGGCCGCCTACAAGGGCTCCCGGATGCGCAGCCGGGCATCGACCTGGGAACTGAACACCTTCGATCTGACGGCGGACACCGCGAGCTGACGTCCCCGATGCGTTGACGCAAGGACGCAATAGCCCGTATGATCGAACTGGGCGGCCACCTGTGCCGCCCTTTGCTGTTTGAAGGAGACGTCCCGTGACCATCACCGCCCTGATGCCCGTTTACCCACGGTGCGGGGTGCGTCCGGTCCGAGGCGAGGGCGTCTATCTGTATGGCGAGGACGGCGAACAATATCTGGACTTCGCCGCCGGTATCGCGGTGAACGCGCTGGGCCATGGCCATCCGAAACTGGTGGACGCGATCGCCAAACAAGCCGCAACGCTAATGCATGTGTCGAACCTGTACGGCAGCCCGCAGGGTGAGCATTTCGCCCAGCGGCTGGTCGATTCGACCTTTGCCGACACGGTGTTCTTCACCAATTCGGGCGCCGAAGCCGTCGAGTGCGCGATCAAGACCGCGCGCCGCTATCACTTCGCCAACGGCAATCCGCAGCGTCACACGCTGATCACGTTCAACAACGCGTTCCACGGCCGGACGCTGGGCGCAATCTCGGCGACCAACCAGCCCAAGATGCGCGACGGGTTCGAGCCGCTGCTGCCGGGCTTTGGCTATGCGCCGTTCGACGATCTGGAAGCGGCGCTGGCGCTGATCGACGAGAACACCGCCGGTTTCCTGGTCGAACCGATCCAGGGCGAAGGCGGCCTGCGTCCCGCCAGCATGGAATTCCTCCAGGGCCTGCGCGAGGCGTGCGACGAGCATGGCCTGCTGCTGGTGCTCGACGAGGTGCAGTGCGGTTACGGCCGCACCGGCAAGTTCTTCGCGCATGAGTTGTACGGCGTGAAGCCCGACATCATGGCGGTCGCCAAGGGTATCGGCGGCGGCTTTCCGCTGGGCGCGTGCTTGGCGACCGAGGAAGCGGCCAAGGGCATGGTCGCGGGCACCCATGGCTCGACCTATGGCGGCAACCCGCTTGCCATGGCGGCCGGTGAAGCGGTGCTGGACGTGATCCAGGAGCCGGGCTTCCTCGCGCATGTCGAGGCGATGGGCCAGCGGCTGCGCTCGACGCTGGAGCAGATGATTCCGAACTTCGACCATCTGTTCGAGGAGGTTCGCGGTCACGGCCTGATGCAGGGTCTGAAGATGAAGAGCGACAGCCGCCGTTTCGTGGCGCATTGCCGCGACCATCACGGGCTGCTGTTGGTGGCGGCGGGCGAGAACGTCATCCGCATCCTGCCGCCGCTGGTCATCGACGAGAGCCACATCGCCGAGTTCGCGACGAAGCTGTCGGACGCCGCGCGCGTTTACGTCCCCGCCGCCGACGACTGATATCCCAAATACTGATCTTTGGCACCCCGGCGGCGGCAAACCGCCGGGGGACGGAGTATAGACCCATGACGATCCGCCACTTCCTGAACCTCGCCGACGCCGGTCCCGAGGGTGTGACCGCCATTCTGACCGATGCGAGAGTACGCAAGGCCGCCCGCGCCGGTTTCACCAAGGGCCGCGTCGATGCCGATGCGCCGCTGACGGGCCATGTGCTCGCCATGGTGTTCGAGAAGAACTCGACCCGCACCCGCGTCAGCTTCGACATGGCGATCCGCCAGCTCGGCGGCACCTCGATCGTGCTCGATGCGGGCACGATGCAGTTGGGGCGCGGCGAGACGATCGCCGACACCGCGCGCATCCTGTCGGGCTATACCGACGCGATCATGATCCGCACCGACGACCATGCCAAGGTCGAGGAAATGGCGCATTACGCATCAGTGCCGGTCATCAACGGCCTGACCGACTTGTCGCATCCGTGCCAGATCATGGCCGACCTGCTGACCGTGATCGAGGCGGGCAAGACCCTGTCCGGCATGAAGGTCGCCTGGCTGGGCGACGGCAACAACGTGCTGCATTCGATCGTCGAGGCGGGCGGGCTGCTCGGCTTCGACGTGGTCGCCGCCTGCCCCATCGGCTATCACCCCGAGCCCGGCACGCTGGAACTGGGTAAGGGTCGCGCGACCTGCACCACCGATCCGCGTGCGGCGGTCGAGGGGGCGGACATCGTCGTCACCGACACCTGGATCTCGATGGGCCAGGCCCATGCCGAGGAAAAGTTGGCCGCGATGATGCCGTTCCAGGTCAATGCCGACCTCATGGCTCTGGCCAGGCCGGACGCAAAGTTCCTCCACTGCCTGCCTGCACATCGCGACGAGGAAGTCACCTCGGACGTGATCGACGGCCCGCAGTCGCTGATCTGGCCGGAAGCGGAAAACCGGCTCCATGCGCAGAAATCGGTGCTGCGCTGGTGCTTTGGTCAAGTGGGGGGCCAGATCGGTTGATCGCAGGCCGGGCCATACTATCTATGGAAAGGCCGGCGGGTTCGTCGGCCTTTTCTCTTTTCCCTGCCGCACTGGCATCATAGCGCCCGGCCCCCTCCGGAGCGTAAAGGCACGAGCATGACCGACATCACCCTGCCCGACCTCGACCGCGCGATCGGTTTCATCATCCCCGAGCATCATGCGCGCGGGCGGCTGGTACGGCTGGGCCCGGTGCTGGACGAGATTCTGGCGGCGCACGCCTATCCGCCCGCGATCGAGCGGCTGCTGGCCGAGGCGCTGACCCTGACCGCGCTGATGGGCGCCACGCTGAAGGACACCAGCGGTCAGTTGACCATCCAGACGCGCAGCGACAGCGGCGTGATCCGCCTGCTGGTGTGCGATTATCGCGGTGGCGAGCTCCGCGGCTATGTCCAGTATGACGAGGACCGGCTGGCCGAACTGCCCGCCGAGCCGACGCTGTTCGCGCTGTTCGGTCAGGGTTATCTGGCGATCACCTTCGACCTGGCGATGACCGACGAACGCTATCAGGGCATCGTGCCGCTGGACGGCGACACGCTGTCGAGCGCCGCCGAGAGCTATTTCATCCAGTCCGAGCAGATTCCCAGCCTGCTGCGCGTCGGGATCAGCAAGGGGCCGGACGGGCGGACGGTCGCGGGCGGCCTGTTCCTCCAGCACCTGCCCGAGGGCGAGGAAGGCCGCGAGCGGCTGCACGTCAAGCTCGACCATCCGGAATGGGAGCATGTCCAGGCGCTGGGCCAGACGATGCAGGTCGAGGAACTGGCCGACGCCGCGCTGCCGCTGGAGACTTTGGTGTGGCGGCTGTTCAACGAGGAGCAGAATGTCCGCGTGTCGGAAAGCCCCGCCATCGTGCGCGGCTGCCGCTGCTCGGCGGAGTATATCGCCAGCGTCATCACGAAGTTCTCGGTCGAGGAACGGCGCGAGATGGCGGATGCCGATGGCCTGATCCAGGTGGACTGCGCTTTCTGCGCGAAGAAATTCCCGGTGCCCTTCGACGCCGCACCGGCGGCGTAATGTCTGGTCCTCCCCTGCAAGGGGAGGTGGCAGGGCGAAGCCCTGACGGAGGGGTGTAGCGGCCTGCGAGGGAGCCTGCCCCTCCACCACCAGCCTCCGGCTGGCGGTCCCCCTCCCCAAGCTTTGCTTGGGGAGGAATTAGAGTACTGACCCCTAACCACAAGCACGTCCCCGGCGAAGGCCGGGGCCCAGTTGCAGTGATGGTCAGATGATTCCCCACGTGGTGTGGGAGGTGTGCTCGCGTCTCATGCGACGCCACCGTGCACCACGACTGATATGGAAACTGGGCCCCGGCCTCCGCCGGGGTGACGCAAGGGGTTGGGTGGTCCTTAGCCCCCCAGCGCCTCGACCAGCGCCTTGACCTTCTGCTGGCGCCATTGCGGCAGCGGAGCGACCAGCCAATAGCCCATGCGCGAGGGCACCGCCTCGCCGGTGGCGACTACCCGCCCCTCGGCCAGATCGCGCTCGGCCAGCAGTTGCGGCACGATCGCCCGGCCCAGCCCCGCTGCAACCGCGTCGATCGCCAGGCCGGCATCCGTCACACGCACCAACGGCGTTCCCTCCTCCGGCGCACCTGGCCAGGCGATCAGCGGCGCGTCTTCGGGACCGATCGCGATCATCCCGTCCGACTCGATCGCCTCGCCCTCCAGTCCGCCGGGTCCGTCACCCCAGCGGATGGCGAGGTCGAGATTGGCCTCGGTGAAGTCCAGCCCCTCGTCCGACGCGATCAGCGAGAAACGCAGGTCCGGGTCGCTTGCGGCGATGGCGGCGAGACGCGGCATCAGCCACTTCTCGGTCACGTCGCGCGGGGCGGCGATGGTCAGCGACTTGGACGACTGGCCCGCCTGCATGGCGCGCACGGCATCCTCGAATTGCAGGAAACCGGCCCGCAAGGGGGCTAGGCCCGCCTCGGCTTCGGGGGTCAGTTCCAGCCCGCGCGTCGTGCGGCGGAACAGGACGACGCCCAGCGTATCCTCCAGCGCGCGAATCTGCTGCCCGACCGCCGCCGGGGTCACCGCAAGCTCGTCGGCGGCGCGGGTGAAGCTCAGATGGCGCGCGGCGGCGTCCAGCACGCGCAGGCCGTTGAGCGGCAGGTGTGTCCGCTTCATGTCTCCACCGCCGGGGCGATGAGCGCGAAATGCGGGATGGCCACGTCGAAGGTCACGCCGTCCGCGCCGACCATGCGGTAACTGCCCTGCATCGCGCCGCTGGTCGTCGCCAGCGGGCAACCCGAGACATAGTCATAGGATGCGCCCGGCTGGATCACCGGCTGTTCGCCGACCACACCCTCGCCCTCGACCGAATGCCGCGCACCGCGCGCATCGGTGATGATCCAGCGCCGGGTGAGAAGCTGAACCGGCTGGTCGCCCTCATTCTCGATGCGGACATGATAGGCCCAGAACCAGCGCCCGCGCTGCGGCTCGGACTGTTCGGGCAAATAGCTGACCGACACGCGGACCGTCACCGACCCGGTGGTCAGCGCATGGGGGAAGAGCGCCTTCACAGACCCACGACACGCAGCGCCTGGTCGAGATCGTCGATCAGGTCGTCCGCATCCTCCAGCCCGACATTCAGGCGCAGCATGCCCTCGCCGATGCCCATCTCGATCCGCTTGTCCTCGGCGACACCGGCATGGGTGGTCGAGGCGGGATGGGTCATCAGCGAGCGCGAGTCGCCGATATTGTTCGAGATGTCGATCAACGCCAGTGCGTCGAGCAGGCCATGCGCCTGTTCTCGGCCGCCATCGAGTTCCAGCGCAAAGATGCTGCCGCCCGCCTTCATCTGGCGCATCGCCAGTTCATGCTGCGGATGGCTCGGCAGCGCGGGGCACAGGACGCGCGGTACGCGGCCTTCCAGGAAGGTCGCGACCTTCAGCGCCGATTCCGACTGGCGGTGGATGCGCAGGTCCAGCGTCTCCAGACCCTTCAGCACCACCCAGGCGTTGAACGCCGACAGGGTCGGGCCGGTGTTGCGGGTGAAGGGCAGCAGCGTGTTGGTGATGAAGTCCTCGGTCCCGCACACCGCGCCCGCCAGCACGCGGCCCTGCCCGTCCATCATCTTGGTGGCGGAATAGGCGGTCACGTCCGCACCGAAATCCATCGGCCGCTGGAGCGCCGGGGTCGCGAACGCATTGTCGACCACCGTGGTGATGCCGCGCTCGCGCGCGATGTCGCAGATCGCCTGAAGATCGGCCACGTCCATGGTCGGATTGGCGGGCGTCTCGAAGAAGAAGACCTTGGTCTCGGGCCGCACCGCGTCCAGGAACGCCTGCGGGTCGCGCGCATCGACGACGGTGGTGGCGATGCCGAACTTGGGCAGCAGCGTGTCGGTCAGCCAGCGGCACGACCCGAACGCCGCACGCCCGCCGACCAGATGGTCGCCCGCCTGCAACTGGCAGAGCAGCACCGCGGTCATCGCCGCCATGCCCGACGCCATGGTCCGGCACGCCTCGGCGCCTTCGAGCAGGGCGATGCGCTGTTCCAGCATCTCGACGGTCGGGTTCTGGAGGCGGGAATAGGTCATCCCCTCCTGCTCGCCCGCGAACCGTGCCGCCGCGTCTCCTGCCCGGTCGTAGCAATAGCCCGAGGTCAGGAAGAGCGCCTCGGAGGTTTCGCCATATTCCGACCGCGCGGTGCCGCCGCGCACGGCCTGCGTCGCGGGGCGCCATTGGGAGGTGATCGAACGGTCCTGGCCAGTCTTGCGCTTCATGCCCGTCCATTTGCCGGTCCGGGGGGCGGGGTTCAAGGATATTCGGTCGCGCACCCGATATGTCCGCGTTACGCCAGCGGAACGGAAAAGCGCCCGATCCGGTTATTCCCCCCGATCCAACAGGGAGAATAGTCATGAAGATCCGCATCGGCCTGCTGATGGCCGCCAGCCTGGTGTCGCTGTCCGCCTGCAACGGCAAGGGCACCGATAAGCTTGCCGAGAATGTCGAAAAGGCTGCCGACAACCGCGCCGACGGCATGGAAGACCAGGCCGACGCGCTGCGCAACCAGGCCAAGATGCTCGACAAGCAGGCCGAAAAGACCCGCGACTATGCCGAGGACCGCGCCGACGCGATCAAGGCCGCCGACGTCAATGCCGCCGCGATGAGCCCCGAGCAGCGCGAGGCGGTCATCGACAACCAGGCGGCGGCGGTGCGCTGAGGCGGATGGAGTCCGGCCCCTCCACCATCGCTATCGCGATGGTCCCCCTCCCCAAGCACAGCTTGGGGAGGAATGGGATGCCCAAATCCTCCCCATCTTCGATGGGGAGGGGGACCGCCGGGCATAGCCCGGTGGTGGAGGGGCAAGCCGCCGGTTACTGCGCCTCGCGGTGGTTCGTGACCTTGCCATAGATCGGCTTGGCCACCGTCGTCAGCCTGTCGCTCGCATCCCCGGTCAGATCGAAGAACAGGATGCGGTTCGCCCCGGCCTTCAGCCACGGCGCGGGCGTGTAGAGCGTGTGGACCGGCCCGATGCTCCAGAAACGACCGAGATTATGGTCGTTCAGCCACAACTGCCCCTTATGCGCGCCCCGCATGTCGAGATAGGTGTCGCCGGGCTGCGAAACGGTCATTTCCGCCTCGTAGAAGCAGGGACCGCTGCACGGCTTGGCCGACAGTTTCAGCGACGACAGATTTTCCATCGGCAAGCGGAACATCTGCCAGTCGGTGAGCGGCTGCCCCGCCAGCGTCACCGCGCCGGTCAGCCCCGCCTGCTCGGTGCGGATCGCGTGCGAATAATTCACCCGGCCGGTATTCTCGACCAGGATATCCAGCGTCGCGGGTTTGGCGCGTGCGGGCAGTTCGACCGTTTCCTGATCCAGTCGCCGGTCCAGCGTGCCGACCAGCGCCTTGTCCAGATAGACCTGCGCATAGCTGTGCATGCCCTTGAGGGTCAGCGTCTGCGCAGGCCCCGCAGGGACGGCGACCCGGTAGAGCACATAGCCGAAATTCTGGTCCAGCTCCTCGAACGTCTTCGGCTGAGCGGCCCGCACCGGCGCGGGCAGATTGTCCCAGAGCGATGCGCTGCGCCGCACCGCCGATACCGGGAAGGTCGTCGCGACTGTCGGCGCAGGGGTGGGTGCGGCGGGCTTGCCGGTCACCTCGGCGATGGCCGCAGCGATCAGGCCATATTTGTAGCGCGGATTGCCCGCCTCATCGATCGGCGCGTCATAGTCATAGCTGGTGGTGTCGGGATGATAATCCTTGCCGGTGTGCGAGTCCGCGCCGTTCATCCAGCCGAAGGTGGTGCCGCCATGCACCATGTAGAGCGAGATCGAATAGCCGCGCTTGAGCATATAGGCCATTTCCTCGGCCTCTTTCTTGCCGTCCGTCTCGTGATGGTCCTCGCCCCATTTGTCGAACCAGCCCGCCCAATATTCGCCGACCATGCGCAGGCCTTCGGGGCGGTACGCCTCCAGCTTCGCGACCGAGCTTTGCGCGCCGCCCGAACCGAAATTGACGACCGAAGGCAGGTTGGGCAGCGAACCCTTGGCCAGATCGCCGCCCTGGTTGCTGGTGAACAGGATGCCATCGGCAAACCCCGCGCGCTTGTAGATCGCTTCCAGCCCGCGCAAATAGGTCTGATCGCTGCCGAACGCGCCATATTCATTCTCAAGCTGCACCGCGACGATCGGCCCGCCATTCTTGAGCAGCAGCGGCTTCACCTCCTGCCCCAGCCGCATCAGCCAGCGATCGACGGCGGCGGTATATTGCGGATCGGTCGAACGCAGCACCAGCTTGCGGTCCTTCAGCAGCCAGGACGGATAGCCTCCCAACTCCCATTCCGCACAGACATAGGGGCCGGGGCGCAGGATCACGTCCAGCCCCTCGGCCTGCGCATCGCGAATGAAGGCGACGATGTCGTTCTGACCGCTGAAATCATAGACGCCCGGACGCGGCTCATGCGCGTTCCAGAAGGAATAGGTGGTGATGGTGTTCAGCCCCATCGCCTTGGCCTTGCGCAACCGGTCGCGCCAATAGGCACGCGGGATGCGGGTATAGTGCATCTCGCCCGAGATCACCTGATGCGGCTGGCCGTTGCGCAGGAAGCCCTTGCCCTTCACCTCGAAGGTCCTGGCCGGGCCGTCATTCGACAGGGGGCCTTGCGCCGACGTGCTTTGCGCCGCCAGGGGCGAAAGCGCGGTCGCCGCCAGAATTGCGCACAAGGTCGATCGAACCGCTCGCGTCACGTCACTCTCCCGTTCATTCCGTCGCGTTCGCACAGACGGGGTTCGGGACATGCCGTGTCACCCGTCCGCGCTTCGGCATCATGGGTGCCATGCGGGACGGGGGTTCGTCAAATTGTCTGACGAATGATGCCAAGTTGTCCCTCCCCTGCAACGGGAGGGGGTCCATGCGCAGCATGGTGAAGGGGATGTCCCTCTTATCGAGAGCGAGTGGCAGGCCGGATTGCGCCCGGCAATCCTCGAACCCGCGGGGCGGGTTCGACCTGCCACTCCCCTCCGTCAGGCCTTCGGCCTGCCACCTCCCCTTGCAGGGGAGGAATAGGGGGTTACGCCGCTTTCCACATGGGCTGCGCCATCGCGGGGGATTGGCTGCCCAGGCGGAAGCGGCCGACCTGGTCGGTCATCGCGCTCGCCTCGTTGACCATTTCGCGAGCGGCGGCGGAGGCTTCCTCGACCATCGCCGCATTCTGTTGCGTCACCGAGTCGAGATCGCCGATCGCGATCGTGATCTGCGACGCGCTGCTCGCCTGTTGCTGGGATGCGTTGGCGATGTCGCCGATCAGCGTGGCCATCTCGCTGACCTGCGCGGCGATGCGTTGCAGCGTCGATCCGGCCGCGTCGACCTCCTGCACGCCCGAGCGGATCTGCGCGTCCGACGCGCCGATGCGGCTCTTCACATCCTTGGCGGCATCGGCCGAACGCTGCGCCAGCGCACGCACTTCGGACGCGACGACCGCAAAGCCCTTGCCCGCGTCACCCGCGCGCGCCGCCTCGACGCCCGCGTTCAGCGCCAGCAAATTGGTCTGGAAGGCGATGCCGTCGATCACCCCGATGATCTCGGAGATTTCGTTCGAGGTGCGCTCGATCCCGCCCATCGCGTCCATCGCGCGCTGCACCACGACGCCGCTCTGCGCCGCATTTTCCTGCGCCGAGGCGGCGACCTGCGCGGCCTTGTTGCCGAACTGCGCGGTTTCCTGAATCGCGGTCGTCACCTGGCGCATCGCGGCGGCCGTTTCCTCCAGCGAGGCGGCCTGATGTTCGGTACGCCGCGACAGGTCGCCCGCCGCCCTGCCGATCTCCAGCGCGGCGCTCTGCACCCGGCGCGAGGACGAGTCGATCGACTGGATCGATCCGCCCAGCATCTGCGCGGCCTCGTTGAAATGGAGGCGCAGCGGTTCGTAATCGTCACGGAACGGCTTGGCGATACGATGCGTCAGGTCGCCATTGGCGATACGCGACAGCCCGTCGCCGAGCAGGTTCACCATCTCCATCGTCTCGCCCATATCCTGGATCAGGACCAGCACATCCTGCGGCGTGACCACCTGCGCGGGGATCAGGGTGACGAGGAAGCGCTCCACCTGTCCCTTGGGATCTTGGTTGAGCCATTCGAACCGGGCAAAGCCGTCCCGCAGCGCCTGGGCGACCCGCTCGCCGATATGCGTTTCGGTCGGGCGGCCATCCGCCTGGCAGGGGGCGGAGAAATCCAGCGGGTTATGGCCCAGCACCTCGGACAGGCGGCGATGATAGATCCGCTCGACGGCGGCGTTACCTGCGATGAACTTGCTGTCCGACAAGAGGAGCATCGCATCGGGCGAATGCTCGAACACCGCCAGCGCCAGCCGATCCCCCAGGCTCACATCCTTCTTGCCGAACAAACCCATCGCAGCCATCCGCCCATTGTCTCTCGCGGTCCGGACTCGAAGGCGTATGGCCCATCAATCCCGTCCATGACGTGCTGACCTAACGAGCAAGTCTGAAGGATCGGTTAGGGATGTTTCGTATGGACATCGCCTACCGAAAAAGCATTTGTCCGCCTTGGGCGGGTCGGCCATGACCATGACATGCGCCGCCTGCTTGCTCCGCTCCGTCGTCCCGTTCCGGCGCTATTGTCCCTGTTGATCGCGGCACAGGCGCTGTCCTGCTGGCGGCTGACCATGCCGCCGACGCTGGTCTTCGACGAGGTTCATTACGTCCCCGCCGCGCGCACGCTGCTGGCGCTGGAAGGGCCGGTGAATATCGAGCATCCACTGCTCGGCAAGACGTTGATCGCGGCGGGCATGCTGATGTTCGGCGACAATGCGCTGGGCTGGCGCGCGCTGTCCACGGTGGCGGGGACGGCGATCGTCGGCGGTGTGTTCGGCATCGTCTGGCTGATGACCCGGCGGACACGCACAGCGGCGATCGGGGCGCTGCTGACCATGTTGAACTTCATGGTGCTGGTGCAGGCGCGGATCGCGATGCTCGACGGGTTCATGGCCGCGTTCGTCGTGCTGGCCGTCGTGGCGATGGCTTGGGCGATGCGCGGGAACGCCGTGCAGAGTCGCCGGCGCTGGATGCTGGGCGCGGTGCTGCTGGGCCTCGCGGTCGGAGTGAAATGGGCGGCGGTGCCCTATCTGGGCTATGCGGCGATCGGCTTCGTCCTGTTGAAGCGGCAGGACCCCAGCCGCTGGCCGGGCCTGCGCTGGTGGTCGGCCTGGGGGCTTCTCGGTCTGGGTGCGGGGCTGGCCTATGCGGCGACCTTCGCGCCAGCCTTCTTCTATACGCGCGAGCCGATGACGCTGGCCAACCTCCTGCCCTTTCAGCTGGAGATGTATGCACGCCAGACCCAGATCCTGCCGCCGCATCATTACCAGTCGACCTGGTGGAGTTGGCCCGTGATCGGGCGGCCCATCTGGTATTTCTACGAAATGGCCGAGGGCGCGCAGCGGGGCATTTTCCTGCTCGGCAATCCGGCGGTGATGTGGGGCGGGCTGGTCGCGGTGGCGGCCTGTGCGCTCGGCTGGCTGCGGACGCGCGAGGTGCGGCTGGGCGTCGCGGCGGCGCTCTGGATCGGCGGTTTCGCGGTCTGGGCGATCATCCCCAAGTCGCTCGGCTTTTACTATTATTACTTCCTGCCCGCGATCTGGCTGTCGGTCGCGCTGGCGGTGGCGATCGATCGCTGGCGGACCCGGTTGCGCGACTGGGACGAGGCCTATCTGGTCGCGGTGGCGTGTCTGTTCGTGTATTTCTATCCGATCCTGACAGCGGGAGCGCTGGCGGGGCCGAAGTCCTTTGCGCGCTTTGCTTGGTTCATGGATTGGCGGTGAGGGCCACGCCCCCACCCTCACCCCAAATTCAGTATCGCCCCCAGACGAACCGCGACGACAGCGCATAATTCCACACCGCACCGACCAGCACGCCGATCAGTGCCGACACCGCCCACTCGTTCGCCCGCGCATCGTGCAGGAAAGCCGCCACCCCGACATTGGCGATCGCGCCCACCGCGCAGACCAGACAGAAGGACACCCAGCCGTCGAGCAGCGGCTTGAACCCGGTCAGACGCCGGTCTCGATAGGTCAGCGCGTTGTTCAGGAAGAAGTTGAACGTCATCGCCGCCGCCACCGCGACGATCTGGCTGGCCAGGAAGCTCGCGCCCAGCAGGACGAAGAACAGGCTGAGCACCGCCATGTGCACACCCACGCCCAGCACCCCGATCGCCGAGAACATGGCGAAGCGCACCGGCACCACCTTGCCGAAGCGGCGGTCGTACAGCGCGATCAGATATTCCATCGCCACGACATGATCGAGCTTCGACTCGCCTTCGGTCCGCAGCCGGAAGACATAGGGCATTTCGGCGGCGCGAAGCGGACGCGGCGAGGCGCTCATGATGTCGAGCAGGATCTTGAAGCCGATCCCCGACAGATGCGGCACGGTGTCGCGCGCCACCTGGGTGCGGACCATGAAGAAGCCGCTCATCGGGTCGGACAGGTTCACGTTCAGCACCCGCTGCGACAGCTTCGTCGCAAAGGCCGACTTGGCCACCCGGTCGCGGTCCCAATCGCCCGTCCCGCCGCCATCGACGAAGCGCGAGCCGACGACGATGTCGAGATCGCCTTCCGCCTGCAACCGGTCCAGCATCTTCGGCAGCAGCGTTTCGTCATGCTGCAGATCGCCGTCGATCACCGCGACCACCGGCGCGGCGGTGGCGCACATCCCCTCGATACAGGCGGACGATAGCCCACGCCGCCCGATCCGCTGGATCACCCGGACGCGGCTGTCGACGCGGCCCAGTTCCCGCGCGGCCTCGGCCGTACCGTCGGGGCTGTTGTCGTCGACGAAGATCGCCTCCCACCGCCGCCCGGCCAGCGCCTGGTCAAGCTTGGCGATGAGCACGGGCACATTGGCGCGCTCGTTGAAGGTCGGGATGACGACCGCGAGTTCGAGGAGCGCGCTCATGGGCGTCAGAGGCGTTCGAGAATCGCGTCGGCCATGGCGCGGGTCGAGAGGCTGCCGCCCAGATCGCCGGTCCGCGCGCCCTCGCGGATCGCGCCCGCCACCGCAGCGTCGATGCGGTCGGCCGCCTCGGTCAGGCCCAGCGAGTGGCGCAGCATCATCGCCGACGACAGGATCGCCGCGCACGGATTGGCCTTGCCCTGCCCCGCGATATCGGGCGCCGAGCCATGGATCGGCTCGTACAGCCCCTTGCCCGTCGCCCCCAGTGCGGCGGAGGGCAGCATCCCGATCGACCCCGCGCACATCGACGCCTGATCCGACAGGATGTCGCCGAACAGATTGCCGGTCAGGATGACGTCGAACTGGCCGGGATCGCGCACCAACTGCATCGCGCAATTGTCGACATACATATGGTCGAGCGCGACGTCCGGGTAATCCTTCGCCACCTCGATCACCACGTCGCGCCACAACTGCGAGGTCTCCAGCACATTGGCCTTGTCCACCGACAGCAACCGGCGGCGGCGGCGCATCGCGGTCTCGAAGCCGACGCGGGCGATGCGCGCCACTTCCTCTTCGTCATAGCGCATCAGGTCATGGCCTTCGCGCAGACCCGCCTCGGTGGTGCCGCGGCCCTTCGCGCCGAAATAGACATCGCCGGTCAGCTCGCGCACGATCACCATGTCGATGCGCCGCGCAATGTCGGGGCGAAGCGAGCTGGCATCCTCCAGCCCCTCGAACAGGCGCGCAGGCCGCAGGTTCGCAAACAAGCCGAATGCCTTGCGCAGACCCAGGATCGCCTGCTCCGGCCGGTGCGCACGCTCCAGATTGTCGAAGCGCGGATCGCCGACCGCGCCGAACAGCAGCGCATCGGCGCGGCCCGCCACCTCCAGCGTCTCGGGCGGCAGCGGATGGCCCGCCGCCTCATAGGCCGCTCCGCCGACCTTGGCCTCCTCGAAGGTCAGGCCCAGGTCCAGCGCCTCCAGCACGCGCCGCGCTTCCGCCGTCACTTCCGGGCCGATGCCGTCACCGGCGAGGATCGCGATCAATGCCATGGCTGGCCCCTTGTCCTGTCTATGTTCGGAGCGCCCTTTGCCTTAGCGGACGGTCCTCACGCAACCGCCCTTTTGAACCGATCGAACAGCCGCACGCGGGCGGGCATCGGATCGTTGCGCAAGCCCACCAGGATATCGCGCGCCAGGAAATGCGCGGTGATCCGCCCGGCGGCAAAGATATCCGGCCAGTCGGCCACCCCGCCCTCGCCCAGAAAGGTCGGCAAGGGGAACAGTCGCGCCTCATAGCCGAACGCCGCCCCCACCGACACGGCCGCCCCGCTCTTGGGACTGACATAGGCCAGATCGTCGGTTCCCCCGGTGACGGTGCACCGCTCCAGATCGAGCCCGAAGCCCAACTGCCCCAGCAGCAGCAATTCGTAGCGCACCAAAGCCCCCGCCCAGCCCCGCGCGGAGGGTGCCGACTCGATCGCGGTCAGCACCGCGTCGAGTGCATCGTACAGGACCGGATAAGGCTGTTCCTCGGGCAGGGTGGCGGCAGTCAGCGCGCACAGCCACTCGATCCCGGCGGCGGCCAGCGGCTCGCCATGCAACCCCGCACGGCTATGCCCCGGCTCGATGGTCAGCGCGGCAAGCTGCTCGGCCGTCCGCGCCCGCCACTCGCCGATAATGCCGTTCCCCGGTTGCAGGACGGGCCTGAGCGCCCGCGACCGCCCGCCCCGCACATAGCCCGGCTGCACCCCATCCGCACGGGTCAACGCCCGCACGATCGCCCCATGCTCGCCATGCGGCCGGACCGACAGGATGATGGCGGGGGCGACCCGGTGCATGGGTACGGATGTAGGGGGGAATGGGGTGGGATGCTATGAGCGGGAGCCAACCTACGACTGGACTGAGTCGATCAGTAGAACGCATCCCTCTTCTGCCTCGGTCCCAGCCGTCTTATCTCTGCGGCAGCGCTGTGCGGCAAGCGCGTTTCGAAACCCTTCAATTCCCTGCCCGCTCCGACCTCACCAGCCTTTGCCGCATGCCTCAACCAATGACGATAGCCGGACATATCGTTCCGGTTGAAACAACTGACGGCAGCATTGCATGCCGCGCGGGCATCGCCCGTCCGCCAGGCCCGGCGGTAAAGCCCTGCAGCGCAGAACGCATCGCTGGGCTAACCGAAATGCTTCGCTTTGCCGCCGTAGGAGAACCAATCCGCCAATTCGATCATGCCGCCGGTGTGACCACGTAGCGCCAGATGCCACATGATGGGCATCCACAAGCCGGGCTGGCGGCGCCCTCGTTCATATCGGATGGCCAGCCCTTTGAGATAAAGCCGATCGACGGCTGTTTCGTCCGATACATACTCGATCATGGGATGTTCTCGTACCGAATGACCGACCGCCTATGATCGACCGTCGCTGCATGAATGTATAAACAGGTTCTCTGCATCTGGTGCTTAGTGCAGCAACACTGGCGGGGGAGGGTCAGAATATCGGTCGCTGGCCTTATATGTTATGGACGCGCCGTCGAAGCTGGGCAGGCTTTTGAACACCCGCGCCTGTGATGCATAGGCTACCGACAGTTTCCTGGGAGCATACCAGATGATATTGGTCCAAATCACACCATCAGCACCATCGGCGGCCGCGCCATGATCGCTATCCGCGACGAATACCTCGCCAGCATCAGTGGCTGACTGGCGTCCTCGCCCCATCCTTATAACGGTGACATATCGGGTCGTCGCCCCGCAACTCCGCGACAGCTTTGCGACCCAGCGATCACTACCGATATCATGTGCCTTATCGAGGAGTTCCTCAGTGCAAGCAGGTCCTGCTGTGCAGCTTAGCAACGACAGGGGCAGAATGATGGACAGATGTCTCGCCTTCATTGCACGAAGATGCTGGTTTATATTTACGCAGGCAAGAACTCCGCCATCTAACCAATAAATAGGAGAGACGACCTTTTAACCACCCTCATCGACTATGATAAAAGTCGTACACCTGCTGCGCCACGGCCTGACTAACCCCCGGTGCCTTCCGTAAATCCTCCAGACTCGCATTGCGCACCGCCCGTCCCGTGCCGAAATGCATCAGCAACGCCTTCTTCCGCGCCGGGCCGATGCCGGGCACTTCGTCCAGCGGGCTCGCGCCCATTGCTTTCGCACGCTTGTCGCGGTGGGCGCCAATCACGAAGCGGTGGACCTCGTCGCGCAGGCGCTGGAGGTAGAAGAGCAGCGGCGCGTTGACCGGGAGCATCCGTTCGCTGCCGTCCATCATGTGAAAGACCTCGCGCCCCTCGCGGCCGTGATGCGGGCCCTTGGCGACACCGACCAGGCAGACATCCTCGATGCCCAGATCCTCCAGCACCGCCTTGGCCGCATTGAGCTGGCCGCGCCCGCCGTCGATCAGCACCAGGTCGGGCCAGGTCGCATCGTCGCGGTCGGGGTTTTCCTCCAGCTGGCGGGCGAAGCGGCGGCGGAAGACTTCGCGCATCATGCCGAAATCGTCGTTGGTCGCCGCCTCGTTCCCCTTGATGTTGAACTTGCGATACTGGCCCTTCTGGAAACCCTCCGGCCCCGCCACGACCATGGCGCCCAGCGCATTGGTGCCCTGGATATGGCTGTTGTCGTACACTTCGATCCGCTGCGGCGGTTCGGACAGGTCGAAGAAGTCGGCCACCTCGCGCAGCAACTTGGCCTGGGTGGTCGATTCGGCCAGCCGCCGGTCGAGCGCCTCGACCGCGTTGCGCTTCGCCTGATCGAGCAGGCGGCGGCGGTCTCCCCGCTGCGGCACGGTGAGTTGTACCTTATACCCGGCCCGCTCGCCCAGCGCCTCGGTCAGCAGATCACCCTCG
Source organism: Sphingomonas sp. Xoc002 (assembly GCF_050408055.1). NCBI lineage: Bacteria > Pseudomonadati > Pseudomonadota > Alphaproteobacteria > Sphingomonadales > Sphingomonadaceae > Sphingomonas > Sphingomonas sp. Xoc002. The sequence continues at coordinate 3,026,080 of NZ_CP191175.1, forward strand.
GGCAGGTCGCGATCGAGCAGGATGGTCTTGGCGGGCGGCACTTCCTCATAGAATTGCGTGAGGAAGCTGGTCAGCACCTCCTCCTCGGGCACGTCCGTCGTATGCGCAGGGAAGAAGCTGCGATGCCCCCAATTCTGGCCGCCGCGGATGAAGAAGGCCTGGATGCCCATCACCCCCTCGCGACATGCCAGCGCGAAGATGTCGGCGTTGCCCACCCCTTCGGCATTGATCGCCTGCGTGCCCTGGATGAAGGTCAATGCCTTCAGCCGGTCGCGCAGGATCGCGGCAAGCTCGAAATCCATCGCCTCGGCCGCCGCCTGCATCTGGGTGCCCAGCTTGGCCTGGACCTGGGTCGACTTGCCGCCCAGGAAGTTCTTCGCGTCGGCGACCAGCTCGGCATAGGCCGCCTCGTCGATCCGGCCGACGCAGGGCGCCGAGCAGCGCTTGATCTGATAGAGCAGGCACGGCCGGTCGCGCCCCTTGAAGAAGCTGTCGGTGCACGACCGGAGCAGGAACAGCTTCTGCAGCGCGTTCAGCGTGTTGTTGACGCTGCCCGCGCTGGCGAAGGGGCCGTAATAATTGCCGACCGCACGCCTGGCGCCGCGATGCTTCTGGATGCGCGGGAAGTCATGGTCGTTGCGCAACAGGATGAAGGGAAAGCTCTTGTCGTCGCGCAGCAGGACGTTGAAGGCCGGACGATAGCGCTTGATCAGCTGCGCCTCGAGCAGCAGCGCCTCGGCTTCGTTGTTGGTCGTGACGATGGTCATCGACCGGGTCTGCGCGACCATGCGTTGCAGGCGCTTGGGCAGCCGGTCGACCTGGGTATAGTTGGCCACGCGATTCTTCAGCGCGCGGGCCTTGCCGATGTACAGCACGTCGCCACGCGCATCCTGCATCCGGTAGACGCCCGGCCGCAGCGGCAGCGTCGCCAGCACGTTGCGGATCGCCGCCACCCCCGCCTTCAGATCGGGCGCATCGGCACCGCGCAGGGTGAAGGTGGATTTCTCTTCGTTGAAGCGGTCGACGGGAGGTTCGGACATTGGGTGCGATTTAGGAGCGCGGGGGGCGGATCGCTACCCTGTCAGGGTGTTTGGTTCTCGCGAAGCCGCGAAGACGCGATGGTTTTTTTGATCGCGCAGAGGCGCGGAGGACGCAGAGGCGTTCCGAACGTGGCAATCGGGAGACCTTCTTCTCCCTCCGCGCTCTCTGCGCCTCCGCGCGAACCATCTTCTTCGTGTCTTAGCGGCTTCGCGCGAACGTAACCTCAGCCTTGCGCGAAGAGCTTCGTCCCCATCACGCCGATGACGGTCAGCACCATGAAGCCCGCCTGGATCGGCGCGATCTTGTCGCCGAACACGATGGCGCCGCCGATCACCACACCGACCGCGCCCAGCCCGGTCCACACCGCATAGGCGGTTCCGGCCGGAAGCCCGCGCATCGCCAGCGCCAGCAGGCCCATATTCACGAAGCTGAGGATGATCGGCACGCTCGACGCCTGCCAGGTGGCGACGGTCGCCGCCCATTTCAGGCTGAGCGCCCAGCAAATCTCGGTAATCACGGCAATGCCCAGAATGACCCATGCCATCGGAGCGTCTCCTTTGTCACGGGCTCGAGGATATGGGCATCGTCGCCGGAAACCCGAAAGAGACGGCGATGCGGCCCCGTGGTGACGGGGTTATGTTTTGGGCTTCGTAGCCTGGCCCCTCCACCACCGGGCTTTGCCTGGCGGTCCCCCTCCCCCAAACCGAGCCTGGGGAGGAACGGGCTTTTCCGCTCTCCGTTCAGGCCGAGCGGGACCCATGAAGGAGGCCCCGAAAACGACCGAACCGCGCCTCGGCTTCCCGAAGCGCGGTCCTGTCTCCGGCCGTGAAGCCGATCAGTTCGGGCGACCGAGCCCCGAAATGGTGCGGTCGATCATCGCGCGGTCCGCATCGGCCGAGTGATGCTCGGCGATCAGCAGACCGGCGGCCTTGGCGGCAGCCTCGGCGGCGCGGGCGCGGACTTCGGCGATCGCGGTGCGCTCGGCAGCGGCGATCTTGTCCTCGGCCATCTTGGCGCGACGCTCCATCAGCGCCTCGGCATCGGCCTTGGCCTTGCTGAGCAGCTGACCCGCTTCATGCTGGGCCTGGACGCGCATCGCCTCGGCATCGGCATGGGCGGCCTTGGCCTTGGCCTCATATTCGGCCTTCAGCGTTTCGGCTTCCTGACGCAGCTTGTTGGCTTCGTCGAGCTGGGCGCGGATCCCGGCGATCTTCTGGTCGAGCGAACGACCGATCATCGCGGGCACCTTCTTCACCAGCATTCCGATCAGCACGACCAGAGCGGCAAGCGCCACCCAGCCGGTCGAATCGAAACCCAGCGCGGTCGGGCTGGCGGCGTGATGCTCGGTCTCGACGGGCGCGACCGTGTTGCTGGTCAGACCGTCGCCTTCCCGGATCGGACGCGGGGACATCCCCTCGGCCGAGGCCGCATCGGCCAGATTCTGCGCGACCAGCGCATCGGCATTGGTCAACGCGCCGTTTGCGGAATGATTAGCCATGCGCGCTCACCTTTCGCACCGCGTCGGCCGCCGCATCCTCGCCCACCTGGACGCCGGACAGCTTGGCGACGAGATCGCGCGCGGCCTCGGCCGCCACGGTCTGAAGATTGGCCATCGCCTCGACCTTGGCATTGGCGATCGCCAGGTCGTGATGACCCAGACGCTCGGCCAGCTCGGCATCCGCCGCCTTGACCTGCGCCTCGAAGGCATGGGTGGCCCGCGCCTTGGCCGCGTTGGTTTCGGCCATCGCGGCGACACGGGCGGCGTCCATTTCGGCCCGCCATGCCGCCTCGACCCGGTCGGCCTCGGCACGCGCGGCCTCCGCCGCCGCCAGATCGCCGGCGATACGGCCTTCGCGAGCGTCGACGGTCGCCTGAATCTTGGGCACCATCCCACGACCGACCACGAAATAGAGCAGGCCGAAGGTGATCAGGAGCCAAAAGATCTGCGACGCATAGGTCGCACTGATCTGTGCTATCTGGGGCATGGAGTCCTCGTTGCCATATCAACCGGGCGCATCGTCAGCGACACGCCCGGTTGATCAGAATTATTGGGCGACGAACACCAGGATGATCATCGTCACGAAGGCGAGCAGGCCCAGAAGCTCGGCACCGGCGAAACCGATGAAGAGGCGGCCCTGCTGGCTGTCCGCCGCACCCGGATTGCGCAGCGCGCCTTCGAGGAACTTGGCGAACACGTTGCCCACGCCGAGCGAGGCAATGCCCATACCGATAGCGGCCAGACCGGCACCGATCATCCGTGCGGCTTCTGCGTCCATGTCAATCACTCCAGTTCAAAAAGGGTCGTTTGGGTATTCAAAGTGGCGGCGAGGCAGCCCACCCGATCCGGCTCCCCGGATCAGTGCAGGTTGACCGCGTCGTTCAGATAGACCGAGGTCAGCAGCGCGAAGACATAGGCCTGGATCGCGGCGACCAGCAGTTCGAGAAGCGTGATGCCGATCATCAGCAGGAAGCTCGGCAGGGTGACGAGCGCGGCGTAACCGGGGCCCATGTTGATGCCGTTGATGACGAAGGCGGCGAGAACCTTCAGCAGGATGTGCCCTGCGGTCATCGCGACGAACAGTCGCAGACCCAGCGAGAAGGGGCGCACCAGGAAGCTCATCAGCTCGACCACGAAGATCAGCGGAATCATCAGCTTGGGCGTGCCGTGCGGCACGAACAGCGCAAAGAAGTGGAAGCCGTGGCGGCCGAAGCCGACGATCAGCACGATCGCGAACGAGATCAGCGCGAGCACGCCGGTCACGGTCACATGGCTGGTCACGGTGAAGGGATGGACACCCGGCACCACGCCGAAGGGCAGCAGGCCCAGCACGTTGGCGAACAGGATGAACATGAACAGCGAGAAGACGTAGGGCAGGAAGCGCTTGCCCTCCGGCCCGATATTCGACGTCAGCATCGAATTGACGAAGCCGGTGAAACCCTCGACCGCCGCCTGCCAGCGTCCGGGGACCAGATCGCGCTTCATGCCGCCGATCATGAACACCCACAGCGCGACCAGCGTCGCCACCATCCACAGAGCGGAATTGGTAAAGGAAAGGTCGTAGCCGCCGACCACCCAGTGCTGACCGAGCACCGGCTCGATCAGGAACTGGTGCATCGGATCAATCTTGCCGCCCGATTCTGCCGCCACGCTGCTTCGTTCCCACATATGACGAACGCCCGGTTACTCCGGGCGTTCGCCAGAAATCCGAATGATCTGCCTGAACGCCACGCCGATCCCCAGGAACAGCATCACGATCAGGGCCCAGGGTGCGGTGCCGAACCAGCGGTCGAATAGCCAGCCGATCAACGCACTGCCGACAAGACTTCCGATCAGCGCGGAGATCACGCGGCTGCCCTGGGAATAACCCCTGTCGGCGTCCACCTTCACCCCCTGCCGCGCTGCGCCGTCCGCTCTCGCCTTGGCCAATCGCTGATCCAGCGCGGCCAGACGCGGATCGTCCGCATCGCCAAAGTCCTGTCCGGGTTCCTTCTCCGCCACGCAGCCACCCTCACCTGATTTCGTCACCGAAGGGGAGAATGCGCGCGAACGGCGAGCGACCCCGCCAAGGCGAGGCCCGTTTAGAAAGCCCCTCCCCCCAAGTCAACCGCCTGGGGATGGGCTTGTGACAGATGTGTTAAGCATTGTTGCCGGGGAGTGACAGGATGGTGCCCCTCTCTCTGATTCTTCTCCCCTCCCGCAGGCGGGAGGGGTCGGGGGAGGGCTGGCGCTGTCGGCAAGTGATGCCGCTTGTTGGCTGCGCGGAGGCCGGTCCACTCTTCTTACCTTCGGCCTGATCCCGACCGGAGTCCCCTCCCCCAGCCCCTCCCGCCTGCGGGAGGGGAGTGAGAAGATCGGCTAGACGCAGGCGGGCGCGCGTTCCGGTGCGGCGCCGGTGCGGGTCTTCCACACGCCCTCTGGCGTCTTGTACTTCTCGCCGCTGGCGGTCTGGGCGATCAGGTTGCAGCCGCTGGTGAAGGCCATCTGCTCGACGGTCGCGCCGCTGGCCTGCGCCTTTTGGGTATAGGCCGCCTTGCGCTGGATGTTGATGCTGTTGACCAGCGTGCGCAGCGCGGGCGTCGCGCTGCCGACGATGCCCAGATAGCCGTCGGGCTGTTCGCCCACGAGACCCTCGGCGCGCGCGGCGGCATAGGCCGGGTCGCGCTGTGCCATCGCCATGCCCGATACGCCCAGCAGCGCCACCGCGCCGAGCGCCAGGATCACCGTCTTTGCCTTCATGATTAGAATATCCCCGGATTCTGCTGGATCAGCGATTTGGCCTCGCCATCCAGGCGATATACCACTTCCTGCGTCACATTGATGTTCAGATTGATCTCGATCGGCTTCTCCGGCGCGGAGATGTTGACGCATCCTCCGCTCAGTAGGGTCAGCGCGACCGGCATCCATCGTGTCGCATCCAAGATCGGCATCCTTCCCAGCATTTTCAATCCTGTTACGGTCATGGCACAGTCTCGCTTGCGGCTGGCTGAATGGAGGTGGCGGCGGGATTCGCAGGCGGCGCGGCGCGCTTGTTCTGTTCTTCCAGCAGCGCGGGCAGGTTGCGCTGGATCAGGCGGCGCGGGTCGTAGAAGGACTGCGCCGAATCGAGCAGCCCGCGGAAGGGCGCCTTGATCCGCACGTTGAAGATGAAGGGCAGGCGCTGGAGCCGCCGGACGATGAAGTTGGACTTGGCGCCCTTGCCCTGGCTGATCCCGGCGAAGCGCACATCGGTCACCATCTCGCCCGCCAGCGGCCCGTTCATGTCGATCCGCAAGGACCGATAGTTGAGCGAGCGCAGCGCCCCGAACGCCAGATTGCCCCAGACGCCCAGATCCTTCTGACTCAATTCACCCAGATAGGCGATGCTGCCGCCGCCGGCGCGCACGGCCAGCCGACCGCCCTCGATCCGCCCGCCCCGCTCGTCGAAGATCATCGGCAGGGTGCCGTCGAAGACGCCGGTGGCGTTCAGATTCTTGAAGTCGAACTGGAGCAGGAACTGGTCGGCCGCCGCCCCCTCGACATGGAAGGTCATGCGGCGTTCGACCGGTTGCGAAAAATCGAGCAGCGTCGGGTCCAGGGTCAGCACGCCGCCCGCGAACGGCCAGCGCCCGCTCTCCACCCTCACCCGCGCGCCCGACAGGGTCTGATAGCGGATGACGCCGTTCGTCACCTGAATGCCCGGGTTGATCGTCTTGACGGTCGCCACCTGTCCCGGCGCGCTCTCCAGCGCCAGCAGGTCGGTGAAGTCGATCGTGCCCGCGATGCCGCTGACCGGGCCGAGCGCGGCGGCCAGGTCGATCCCTTCGGTGCCGAATCGCCCGGTCGACCGCACGCCGTTGGCGTCCCAGACGATACGCCCGCGCCCGTTGATCGGCCCGCGCACATCCTCGATCACACCCTTCGTCACCGGGGTCAGCAATTCGGGCTGGAAGTCCTTGGTGAAGGTGATGCCCGGCACGCTCAGATCGGCCTCACCCGCGCCCTTGTCGAGCGCATGGGTGATGGTGACGTCGGCGACCTTCACCGACTTGGTCGGCTCGAACAACGTGCCCCGGGCGTCGATCCGGCTGCCCGCCAGCGTCAGCGTGACGTCGCGCGCCGCCATGGGCAGGAAGCGCGGCGAATCGGCCCGTGCGTCGCGCACCTGAAGCGCGCCGTTCAGCGTCAGCACGCCGCCCGCCAGCCGCCAGTCGCCACCCGCCTCGCCCAGCAGCAGCGGCACCTGCCCCACCTGCCCGGCACCGCCGGTGAACTGGCCCGCAAGGCCTTCCGGCGTGATCCGGCCATTCAATTCGGCCGCGTCGATCCGGGTCGGCGATTCGGGGCGGCCGATGACGGTCTGCACGCCGGTCAGGGTGAAACTGCGGTCGGCCAGCGCAAAGCGGGTGGTCGCCGCCGCCAGGGTCAGCGGGCTGCTGCCGATCTGCCCGACCAGCCTGGTCGCCCCCAGCTGCGCACCACCGCTGAGGCGCGTACCGTCCAGACGCACCAGCGCGCCGTCCAGCGGACACAGCCGTGTGGCCACCTTCGCCAGCCTCAGGCCCGACAGTGCCAGCCGGTCGATCGCCAGCGGCTGGCAGTCCGGATTGATCAGCAACCGCCGCCCGCCGTCCCAGCGCGCGGCGATGGGCAGGACCAGCCCGTCGATCCGCCCGCCGCTGATCGGCCCGGACAGCGCGACACGGGTCGTCACCAGGGTCTCGCCATTGGCGGCCGAGCGGAACACCATCCGGTCGAAGGCCAAGGCCGCGCCGCCCGCCTCGTAACGCGCCAGCTCGGCGGTGCCGCGCATCGGCTGTTTGGGTCCATCCTGCCGCAGCGTCGCCCGCAGGCTCGGCAGACCGCCGCCGCCCATTGCCGCCCGCGTATCGATCCGCAGCCCGCGTGCATCATAGGCGAGGCCATAGCCGCCCGCGAAAGCGAGCCGCCCGCCGCTGGCCGACGCGACCGTCAGGCGCGGCACACGCACCGCGAAGCCCGGCCCACCTGGTCCCCGGTCGCTGTCGATCGCCAGCGCCATATCGGCCGCGAAGCGACGCCCTGCCCGCCCGACCGCCTGGGTCATGGCGTGCAGCACCGGCCCGACCGGCGTGCCCGCCGCCGCCTCGCCCGCCTTCAAGACGGGGGCCAGCGCGGCGGCCGATGCCTGCGCACCGCCCAGTTGCGCCTGTCCGTCGAAGCGGGTGGCAGAGCCGATCAGATAGCGACCCGCGACCATCGCCCGCTCGGCGCGACCGACGCGGGCAACGACGTTGCGCGCCGCGACCTGCATGCGCCCTTGCGTACCCTTGGGCGTGCCGGAAAAGTCGATCTGTCCCTCGATCGCCGCAGCGGCCAGGACCGGATGGCGGATCGCCCCGCTGCCGAGTGATGCCCGTCCCTGCCAGCGATCGAGCGCTGCGCCGAAAGTCACATCGACCCGCGCCGCCAGATCGGCGGCCGCCACCTCGCCACAGCGCAGATGGCCGAGTTGCAGCGGGCCGGTCAGCGTCGGCTGTTCGCGCACCACCCGGACTCGCAGGGGGGCAGCCAGCCCCGTGGCGACGCAATCGCCCATCACGAGCCTGGGCGCGACCGCCGCCAGCCGTCCGGTAAAGCCGTCGCTCAGCACCCCCTGCCCGGCGAGGCTCAGGCCGACGATTCCGTGCGGCGTTTCGAGCCGGATGCCGCCATTCTGCACCGCCACGTCGAGCTTGGGCAGCTGGAACGGCTTGCCCGATGTGTCGGGCGGCCCCATCAGCCTGTCGAGCGTGCCCAGGCTGATCCGTCCATCGATCAACCGGCCGCGCAGGCGGACCCGCCCGGCGCGCACGCCCGTCACGACGGGCCCCGACAGGGTCATGCGGGTCCGCGTCTCCAGCCAGTCGGCGACGAGGTCGGGGCGCCGCGGGTCGCCCAGCACGACGTTGGTCAGTCGCTGTCGACCGAAACCCAGATCGGAAATCCTGTAGCGCGCCGGCACGCCGCGCCTGGCCAGTTCGCGGTCCAGCACCTGCCCCGCCAGCGGCTTGCGCTCGATCCACAGTGCGATCAACGCGGCCAGGATGACCAGCGCGATGGCGATCAGGGTCAGCTGAAGGCGACGGAAACGGCGGGCGGGGCCCGCGACCGGGGTCACGCGCGTCTCGCTCTCCTCGCTCGCGCCCTCCACCCCGATGCCACTCCCTTACTGTGACCCACGTCATAAACACCGGGCCGCGCGCCACGCAATCGCGCGAAGCCCGGCGACAGTTCCCGCCGCCCGCTTTATGATGCCCCGCCACGGGGGACGGGACATGCACGACACCAGCGAAATCGAGGCGAACGATCATGCCGGACACCGCGCGCGGCTGCGCGACCGATTGCTGGGCGGTGGCGGATTGCTCGATCATGAACTGATCGAATATCTTCTGATGACCGCCATCCCCCGCCGCGACACCAAGCCGATGGCCAAGGCGCTGCTGCGCGAGTTCCACGACATCGGCGGCGTCCTGACCGCCGACCCCATCGCGCTCCAGCGGGTCGACGGCATAGGCGAGACGGCGGCGGCGACGATCAAGATCGCCCAGGCCTGCGCGCTGCGACTGGTCCAGGCGGAGGCGATGAAGCGCCCGGTCCTGTCCAACTGGCAGGCGCTGCTCGATTATCTGCACGCCGACATGGCGCATCACGGGGTCGAGCGGGTGCGGGTGCTGCATCTGAACACCCGCAACATGCTGATCCGCGACGAATTGATGGGACAGGGTTCGATCGACCAGGCGCCGGTCTATGTCCGCGAGGTGATCCGGCGCGCGATCGACTTCGGTTCGGCCGCGCTGATCCTGGTCCACAACCACCCCAGCGGCGACCCCTCCCCCAGCCGCGCCGATATCGACGTGACCCGCGCCATCGCCGAGGCGGGCAAGAGGCTGGGCATCACGGTGCATGACCATATCATCATCGGCACCTCGGGGCATGTCAGCCTGCGGGCGCAGGGGCTGATCTGATTCTCGGCCCTGCATTGTCCGGCATTTTTCCTTAGGGCGATGCCCCCTTGGTCGAAGCTGCCCCCCTCACCCAACGTGCCACCCCGGTGAAGGCCGGGGTCCAGTTGCGCAACGATCGATGAAATTATTCCCGCTTTCCCGACTGGATACCGGCCTTTGCCGGGATGGCGCATGGATTTTGAGATCGCCTCCGTCCCAAAATAAGGATGACCCCATCCCAAATCGGCCCTCCGTGGTTAGCCATCACAACTTGCCCGGCTCGCGCCACTCGCGCATCACCACGGGATGATGGATGCGATCCGCACGTTGCCGGGGTTCGACCTGGCCTTCCGCATGGTCGACCGACTGGCGCGGACCCGGCGGATGAAGCGGCATTTCCGTCACGCCCGACCGATCGAGGCGACGCCGCCGATCGTCCCCAGACATGACGGCGTGGTGATCCTGTCGATGATCGGCACCGCCACCGTCCTGCCCTATCTGGTCGCGGTGAAGTCGTTTCATCACCATCTGGGCATGGGCCGGGTCGTCCTGCTCGACGATGGCAGCCTGACCGAGGCCGACAAGACATTGCTGGCGCATCATGCCGGATCGCCCACCATCCTCCGGCTCGCCGATGTCGATCGCGGCGGGTGTCCGCGTGGGGGCGCCTGGGAACGGCTGCTGACCGTATTGGAGCTGCGCGCCGAAGATTATGTCATTCAGATCGATTCGGACACGGTGACGCTGGGCGACATGCCCGAGGTTCGTGCCGCCATCGCCGCGAATGACAGTTTCATCCTGCTGGGCGGCCCCGATGCCGAGGAGAAGGGCATCCAGACGCTGCCCGACTTCGTCGCGCATGTTTATCCGCACGGCCCCGTCGAAGAGCCCGCCCATATCCAGAGCCTGATCGAATCACGCCTGGCCGCCCATCCCGATGCCGACCGATATCGTTACATCAGGGGCTGTGCCGGATTTGCGGGCTTTGCGCGCGGCGGCCGCAATGGCCCCGCCGATGCATCACGCTTTTCGCAGATCGCCGCCAAGCTGGTCGGTGACGCCGCCTGGACACGCTGGGGCAGCGAGCAGGTCGCGTCCAATTTCCTGCTCGCCAACGAGCCGGGCGCGCGCATCCTGCCCTATGCCCGCTATCACAATTACTGGCTGGAGCCGCAGCCGGTGGACGAGCGCTTCGTCCATTTCGTCGGCACGCACCGTTATTCCGACGACCGCTATATCGCGGCGACCGACCGCGCGATCGCCCTGCTGCCCCGCGGCTGAGCGGGTTAGGCCGCGGCAAAGCCTGGTTTCGTGTTCGGCACGGCTAGTGCTAGGGGCCAGCGCAACGACGCGAACGAGGAATATACATGCAGGTCTGGACCGGGCTGGGCAATCCGGGGGCGCAATATGCGATGCACCGCCACAATGTCGGCTTCATGGCGATGGACGCCATCGCCGAGGTGCATGATTTCGGCCCGGTGAAGAAGCAATTCCAGGGCTGGACCCAGGAAGGCCGGATCGGCGGGCAGAAGATCCTGCTGCTGAAGCCCGCCACCTTCATGAACGAGAGCGGGCGGAGCGTCGGCGACGCGCTGCGCTTCTACAAGCTGGGCGTCGAGGCGCTGACCGTCTTCCACGACGAACTCGACATCGCGCCTTTCCGCGTCAAGGTGAAGACCGGCGGCGGCACGGCCGGGCATAACGGCCTGCGCTCGATCGACCAGCATCTGGGGCCGGACTTTCGCCGCGTGCGCCTCGGCATCGGCCATCCGGGGCACAAGGACCGCGTGACCGGCCATGTGCTGGGCAATTATGCCAAGTCCGAGATCGAGCCGCTGTCCGACCTGCTCGGCGCGCTGGCGGCGGAGGCGCACTGGCTGGCGGAGGGCGACGACGTACGCTTCGTCAACGATGTCGCCCTTCGGCTGGGGGATGCGGCATGAGCGTACGGCGCCTCTTCGCCTCGTTGCTGTACGAGGGCCAGCTGGACGATGCCGATCTGCTAGCCGACATCGAACAAAGCTGCTGGGCGCTGGCCGAGGATGATCGGGCCGGGCGGCGCTGGAGCAAGGAGCATGGCTATCGCGGCTATACCAGCTATGCCTCGCTCAACGACCTGCCGATCCGCGATCCGGTATTTGCCGACCTCAAGAAGAAGCTCGACCGTCATGTCGCGCGCTTTGCCGAGGAATGCGCCTTCGATCTGGGCGGGCGCAAGCTGAAGCTCGACAGCCTGTGGGTCAATGTCCTGAAGCCGGGCGGCCATCACTCGGCGCATATCCACCCGCATTCGGTGGTGTCGGGCACACTCTATGTCGCCATGCCCAAGGGCTCGGGTGCGCTGAAGCTGGAGGATCCGCGCCTGCCGATGCTGATGGCCGCGCCGCCGCGCCGCCCCGATGCGCCGGACGATCTGGCCACCTTCGCCACCGCCACGCCCGAACCGGGCACGGTGCTGCTCTGGGAAAGCTGGTTGCGGCATGAGGTCGTGCCCAACGGCGCCAAGGGCGAACGGATCAGCGTCAGCTTCAATTATCGCTGATCCGACCGGAACGGGGGCGACGATATGCGCCGCACCCGCGATCAGACGAAAAGTTCCCTCGACTCGTCGTCGATACGGGGCGACTGATCGCGGCGATATCGTGCCGTTAACCTGTATTGGGTAAGGAGGATGGCGATCGCACCTCCTTATTTCCGGACCTGTCCTCGATGCTCGAATTCGCTGTCTTCACCTTTGGTATGTTGGCCAGCTTCGTGCTGTCGGGCCTGGGCCGGAACAAGAAGGCGCAGCGCGCCAATCCGCCGATCCTGCGCTATATGGGCCTGGTGCTGATGGGCTTTTCGGGCGCGATGGGCGTCATGCTGCTCGGCTATGCCGCCGCGCTGGCGGTCGGCGCGGCCTGACGGGCCAGGCATTCCCCGCCTCCGCTCTGGCTGAACGGAGGTTGGGGCAGACACCTCCTCGCCCCCGCACCATCGGTTGAGAAATTCCCCCATCCTCGCTAGAGGGGCGCTTTCCCCTTTCCTGTAGGATAAGCGACGCATGGGTTTCCGCTGCGGCATCGTCGGCCTGCCGAATGTCGGCAAGTCCACCCTTTTCAACGCGCTGACCGAAACGGCGGCGGCGCAGGCCGCCAATTATCCGTTCTGCACGATCGAGCCCAATGTCGGCAACGTCGCGGTGCCCGATCCGCGCCTGTACCAGCTCGCCGAAGTCGCGGGCTCGGCCAAGATCATCGAGACCCAGCTGGCATTCGTCGACATCGCGGGGCTGGTGCGCGGCGCGTCCAAGGGCGAGGGGCTGGGCAACCAGTTCCTGGGCAACATCCGTGAGGTGGATGCGATCGTCCACGTCCTGCGCTGCTTCGAGGACGGTGACGTGACGCACGTCGAGGGCAAGGTCGATCCGATCGCCGACGCCGAGACGGTCGAGACCGAGTTGATGCTCTCCGACCTGGAAAGCCTGGAAAAGCGCGTCCCCGCCTTCATCAAGAAGGGCCAGCAGGGCGACAAGGAAGCCAAGATCGCCGCCTCGGTCCTGGGCCAGACGCTCGAACTGCTGCGCGACGGCAAGCCAGCGCGGCTGACCGTGCCCAAGGACGAAGAGGAAGCCCGCGTCTTCTCGCAGGCGCAGCTGCTGACCGCCAAGCCCGTCCTCTATGTCTGCAACGTCGAGGAATCGAACGCCGCGAACGGCAATGCCCATTCGCAACGCGTCTTCGAAAAGGCCGCCGCCGAGGGTGCGCAGGCGGTCGTCGTCTCCGCCGCCATCGAGGCCGAGATCGCGACCATGCCCGCCGAAGATCGCGGCGAGTTCCTGTCGGAGCTGGGCCTGTCGGAAACCGGCCTCGCCCGCGTGATCCGTGCGGGTTATGCGCTGCTCGATCTGCTGACCTTCTTCACCGTCGGTCCGAAGGAAGCGCGCGCCTGGACCGTCCATCGCGGCGCCAAGGCCCCGAACGCGGCAGGCGAAATCCACAGCGATTTCGAGCGCGGCTTCATCCGCGCCGAGACGATCGCCTATCCCGACTATATCGCCTTCAAGGGCGAAGCGGGCGCACGCGATGCGGGCAAGCTGCGCGCGGAGGGCAAGGAATATGTCGTCCAGGACGGCGACGTGATGCTGTTCCGGTTCAACGTCTGATCCCAACGACGCCGGTCGGGTTCGCTCGACCGGCGTCCTGTCCCGCTTATTGCCACTTTGCAGAAGCGGTTCGGCCCGCTACGCACCAAACATGATCCATGTTAGTGCGTTTCGCCGTGTCATCTACTCCAGCCGCGCGGTCGGCGATGACGAACGTGCCGACCACCAGGCCATTCTGTCCGCCTCGCGCCGGAACAACGGCATGGACGGCATCTCCGGCCTGTTGTGGATCGGCGACGGCGAATATCGCCAACTGCTCGAAGGGCCTGCGGACAGCGTGCGGGAAACGCTGTCGCGCATCATGCGCGATCCCCGTCATGCGGACATCCGTATCCTCGACGACCAGATGACCGATGATCTCGAATTCGGCGAATGGGCGATGGCCGGACTACCCGGCGACCAGCCTGCGGAAGCCGCCGAGCGGCTCCGCCTGTTGCTCCGCAATGCCGACCCGACCATCCGCCAGTTCTTCCCGGTCGACTGACCCTGCACAGGGCGGCAGCTTCCGCTCGCCAGTGTCATAATGCGGCGCTATCGGGCTGATCCGAAAGGACTGCCTCCCGTGATCCGACTTCCCCTCGCCGCCCTTGCGCTCGCCCTGCTGGGCGGTTGCGCCTATCCCTACAACCCGCCCGCCCTGCCCCCGGTGACGAACGCTGCGCCCGCCGCCATGACGGGCACCGCACCCGTTGCCCCGATGCGGGAGGAACGCCAACCGGTCACGATCCTGGTGTCGATCGACGGGTTCCGCGCCGATTATCTGCAACGCGGCATCACCCCCAATCTGTCGCGGCTGGCGGCGGGCGGCGTGAGCGCGCCGATGCGACCGTCCTTCCCGTCCAAGACCTTTCCCAATCACTGGACGCTGGTGACGGGGCTGGTTCCCGATCGCCACGGCATCGTCGCCAACAGCTTCACCGATCCGACGCATCCGGGCGAACGCTTCACCATGTCGTCGGAGCAGCCCTATTGGTGGAACGCCGCCGAGCCGATCTGGGTCACGGCGGAAAAGGCGGGCATCCCCACCGCCACCATGTTCTGGCCGGGCTCCACCGTCGCCTGGGGCGGCGTCCTTCACGACGACATCCATCACACCGTAACGGGCGGCATCCGCCCGCATGACTGGCAGGCGTACAACTCGGCCGTGTCCGACCGGCAGCGGGTCGATGCACTCATCGACTGGCTGCGCCGCCCGGCCGCCACGCGTCCCCGCTTCCTGACCCTCTATATCGACGAGGTGGATATCGCGGGGCACGAGGTCGGTCCCGACGCGCCGGGCGTGAACGCCGCCATCGCCAAGGCCGATGTGGCGATCGGACAGCTGGTGGCGGGCCTTGCCGAATTGCACCAGCCCGCCAACCTGCTGGTCGTGGCCGACCACGGAATGGCCGCGACGTCGAGCGACCGGGTGATCGCGCTCGACCAGCTGCTGGACCCGGCCGATTACGATCTCAGCGACGACGGCCCCTTCGCCTCGATTACCGCCAGGCCGGGACGCGAAGCCGCGCTGGAGGCGCGTCTGCTGGGTCGGCGCGGCCACATGACCTGCTGGCGCAAGAGCGAGATTCCGGCGCGTTTCCATTATGGCCGCAATCCCCGCATCGCGCCCTATTTCTGTCTGGCCGATGCCGGGTGGATGATCGAGGCGAAGGCGCCGGACAAGCCCTTTGCCGGGGGGATGCACGGCTATGACCATGAAGATCCGACCATGGTCGCGCTGTTCATCGCCAATGGCCCGGCCTTCCGGTCGGGGGTGCGGCTGGCACCATTCGCCAATGTCGACGTTGCACCCTTGCTGCGCGACCTGATCGGCCTGCCGCCGGGCCAGGGGCTGGACGGCAATGACGCGCCGTTCCGCCGCGCGTTCCGACGTTAAGGAGACAAGAGGATGATCTGGCTGGAGGATGTCGCGGTCGGCGACGTGTCGCGGTTCGGCGCGTACAAGGTGGAGCGGGACGAGGTCATCGCCTTTGCCCAGCGTTACGATCCCCAGCCCTTCCACCTGTCCGACGAAGCCGCCGCCGCCACCCATTTCGGGCGGTTGTCGGCCAGCGGCTGGCACACCGCGTCGATGGCGATGGCGATGATCGTCGAGCATTTCCGCGACACCGGCTTCCAGAGCATCGGCTCGCCCGGGGTCGACGAGCTGCGCTGGACGAGGCCCGTCTTTCCCGGCGACACGCTCCATTGCGAAGCGGAGGTGCTGGAAACGCGGGCGTCGGCCAGCCGCCCCGAAATGGGCTTCGTCATCAGCCGCTGGACCGTGCTCAATCAGGACGATGTGCCGGTCATGACGATGCGCCCCACCGTCATGATCCGCACCCGCCCGCAAGCCGGTTAACGCGGGCTCCGCCCGCAGGCCGGTTAACGCGGACCGCGCCCGCCGCGTCCTCCCGGTCGGCCGCCACGCCAGCCGCCGGGACGCGGTGCGGACGGAGTCGGGCGAACGCCCTCGCCGCCGCGCCACCGGCCGGGATTGCCGCGCCAGCCGCCGGGCGCGGGAGCCGCGCCGGGCACCGGCCCACGCCAGCCGCCCCGGCCCCAGCCGCGCCACTGATCCCGGATCGCCCCGCCGCGCCACGCATCGCGGCGCCCTTCCCAATAGGCGCGCTGGCCGTCGTTCCAGCGGAACGGACGGCGATACCGGTCGTAGACGTAGACGCCGGTGCCCGGATAATAGAAATCGTCATACCAGCCGAAATAGGACGGGGCGTAACCGTAACCGCCATAGCCGCCGCCATAATAGCCCGGCGCATAACCGCCGCCATAGCCCGCGCCGACCGACACGCCGCTATAGCCATAGCCGTCGGCGCATCCGCCGAGCGCCAGCAGACCGGCCGCAAGGGCCGTGGCCCAGCCCATCTTTTTCAGGGTCATCATCCTCTCCATGCCCCTGATCCAGGCTGAGCGGGTGCGGCAGGGGTCCGTCATCCGTGGCGATCAGCGGTCAACCCCGCAGCGCGAAAAGTGGTTCCTGCGCCCTGCCGTCTGCACGGCTACTGAACGGTCGGCCGCCATCTGGCCAAAGGGGATTGGCAAAGCCGGTCAAGCAAGGCTAACCTGACGCACCGTTCATCAAGAACGGGCTTGGGACAGGCGGCGCATGACCGGGGGCAATCCGGCACGACCGTCGGATCGTGGCGTGTCGAACGCGAGCGAAGGTGGAGGGACAGGACGAATGGCGATGACGGAGAACACCGTACCCCCCGGCGAGGCGCCGGAGCCATTCCACGAAGAGGTCCATGATCCCCGTCGCCGCGACTTCATCAACGTCGCCGCCGTATCCTTTGCGGGCGTGGGCGCACTGGCGATCGTCCTGCCGCTCATCAACCAGATGAACCCCTCGGCCGACGTTCTCGCCCAGTCCACCACCGAGATCGACCTGTCCAAGATCGCCCCCGGACAGGCGATCAAGGCCAGCTTCCGCAAGCAGCCGCTGTTCGTCCGCAACCTGACGCCCAAGGAAATCGCCGAGGCCAACGCCGTGCCGCTGTCCGAACTGCGCGATCCGCAGACGCTGGCGGAGCGGACCAAGCCGGGCAAGACGAACTGGCTGATCACGCTGGGCGTCTGCACCCATCTGGGCTGCGTGCCGCTGGGCGCGGGCGAGGGCGAGAACAAGGGCCCCTATGGCGGCTATTTCTGCCCCTGCCACGGCTCGGCCTATGACACCGCCGCGCGCATCCGGAAGGGTCCGGCGCCGAAGAACCTGTTCGTGCCCGATTACAAATTCGACACCGACACGACCGTCACGGTCGGCGTGGCCGCATAAGGGAGACCCGAGAGATGAGCTTTCCCTGGGCCAAACATTATCAGCCGAAGCAGCCGGTCATGCGCTGGCTGGACGAGAAGCTGCCGCTGCCGCGCCTCGTCTACAACGCCGTGGGCGCGGGCTATCCGGTGCCGCGCAACCTGAATTACTTCTGGAATTTCGGCGTGCTGGCGGGTGCCGCGCTTGCCATCCAGATCATCACCGGCGTCGTGCTGGCGATGCACTATGCCGCGAACGCAGGCGTCGCCTTCGACTCGGTTGAAAGCATCATGCGCGACGTCAATGCGGGCTGGTTCCTGCGCTATGCCCACGCCAACGGCGCGTCGATGTTCTTCATCGTCGTCTACACTCATATCTTCCGCGGCCTTTATTACGGGTCCTACAAGGCCCCGCGCGAGATGGTCTGGCTGCTCGGCGTGGTCATCTTCCTCCTGATGATGGCGACCGCCTTCATGGGCTATGTGCTTCCCTGGGGGCAGATGAGCTTCTGGGGTGCGCAGGTCATCACCGGCTTCTTCTCGGCGATCCCGGTGGTCGGCGATACCATCCGCATCTGGCTGCTCGGCGGGTTCGCGCCGGACAATGCCGCGCTGAACCGCTTCTTCTCGCTCCACTATCTGCTGCCCTTCGTGATTGCGGGCGTCATCATCCTGCACATCTGGGCACTGCATATTCCCGGCTCGAACAACCCGACCGGCGTGGACGTGAAGGGCGAGCAGGATACCGTGCCCTTCCACCCCTATTACACCGCCAAGGATGCGGTCGGGCTGGGCGTGTTCCTGCTGGTCTTCGCGGGGCTGCTGTTCTTCTTCCCCAATTATCTGGGCCACCCGGACAATTACATCCCGGCGAACCCGCTCTCGACGCCCGCGCATATCGTGCCCGAATGGTATTTCTGGCCCTTCTACGCGATCCTGCGCGCCTTCACCGCCGACTTCATCCTGCCCGCCAAGCTGTGGGGCGTGCTGGCGATGTTCGGGTCGATCCTGCTGCTGTTCTTCCTCCCCTGGCTGGACAGCTCGCCGGTGCGGTCGAACAATTTCCGGCCCAAGGCGCGGGTCGCCTTCCGGGTGCTGGTCGTCGACGTGCTGCTGCTCGGCTGGTGCGGCGGTTCGCCCGCGACGCCCTTCTTCATCATCCTCAGCCAGATCACGGCGGCCTATTATTTCCTCCACTTCCTGGTGATCCTGCCCTGGATCGCCCGGACGGAGCGCCCCGCGCCGCTGCCCAACTCGATCACCGAAGCCGTGTTGTCCAAGCATGGCGGGACCGCACCCACCAAGTCGGCCCTGGCCTGACCCGAACCGAAAGAGGATAGCTGAACATGGTTCGTGGCATCGCATTCCTGGTCGGGGCGGCCTTCACCTTCGTCCTCGCCATCGCGCTGTGGGGCAGCGTCTCGGGGCTCATCTCTGAGCCGCCAGCCCCCACCGCCGAGGAGGAGTTCCACCTCCATCCCAAACAGGCGCATCTGGCATCGGACGGCATTTTCGGCCGGTTCGATCGCCGCCAGCTCCAGCGCGGGTTCCAGGTCTATAAGGAGGTCTGCGCGGCCTGCCACTCGCTGCGGCTGGTGGCGTTCCGCGACCTGAAGGACCTGGGCTATAACGAACCCGAGGGGAAGGCGATCGCCAACCAGTGGGTGATCGAACAGCCGAGCATCAACCCGGAGACGGGCGAGGCGACGACGCGCAAGAACGTGCCCGCCGACCGTTTCCCCTCGCCCTTCGCCAACGAGGTGGCGGCGCGCGCGGCGAACAACAACGCGCTGCCGCCCGATCTGTCGCTGATGGCCAAGGCGCGACATGACGGCGGCAATTATATCTACTCGCTGATCGGCCCCGACGCCTATCGCCCGCAGCCCACAGAGCTGCTGCGCAAGTTCCCCGACGCCAAGACGCCGACGGGCCTGCACTACAACCCCTATTTCGCGAACCTGAACATCGCGATGCCGCCGCCGCTGACCCAGGACGGGCAGGTCCAATATGCCGACGGCACGCTGGCCACCCGCGACCAGATGGCCAAGGACGTCGCCGCCTTCCTGACCTGGACCGCCGAGCCCAAGCTGGAATCGCGTCACGCGGCCGGGATCGGGGCGTTCGTCTTCATCCTGATCTTCTGCTTCCTCGCCTGGGGCGCGTATCAGAATGTCTGGCGCGACGTGAAACACTGAGATCGGGAAAGCCCGATGTGAGAGAACTGGGGCGGTTTCCAACGAGGAAGCCGCCCATTTTATTGGGGGGCGTATGCCCCACCTCCGTTCAGGCTGAACGGGGCGGGAATAAGTGCTTGTCTCTTTACCCCCGCCCGTCAGAGGCCCATGACGCCCCCATGAGCGCCCATGACGACCTGAAATCCCTGATCCGCACCATCCCGGATTTCCCCAAGCCCGGCATCCAGTTCCGCGACATCACCACCTTGCTGCTCGACCCCAAGGGTTTCGCGCAGACGGTCGAGCGGATGGCCGCCGCGACACGCGGGACCGTCGATCTGGTCGCCGGGATCGAGGCGCGCGGCTTCATCTTCGCCGCCGCGCTCGCGGTGCCGCTAAAGGCGGGCGTGCTGCTGATCCGCAAGGACGGCAAGCTGCCCGGCGCGACCATCGCCGAGGATTATGCACTGGAATACGGACAGGATCGCATCGCCATCCATGAGGATGCGCTGGTCCCCGGCGCCCGCGTGCTGCTGGTCGACGACCTGATCGCCACCGGCGGCACCGCGCGCGCCGCCGTCCGGCTGATCCGCAAGGCGGGCGGCGTGGTCGAGCAGGCCCAGTTCCTGGTCGACCTGCCCGATCTCGGCGGGGCCGATGCCCTGCGCCGGGAGGACATCGCGGTCGATGCGCTGCTGTCCTTCCCCGGCCACTGATGCGTCTGGCGCTGCATGAGCCCGATATCGCGGGCAATGTCGGCACGCTGATCCGCACCGCGACCTGTTTCGGCGTCGCGGTCGACCTGATCGAGCCGATGGGCTTTCCCTATTCCGACCGGGCGCTCGCCCGCTCGGCGATGGACTATGCCGCCATGGCCGAGGTTATGCGCCATGCCGATTGGGAGGCCTTCCGCGCCGCGACACGCGGGCGGATCGTGCTGGCGACGACGCTGGGTGCGATCCCGCTGCCCGAGATGGTATTCCATCCCGACGATGTGATCCTGCTCGGCTCCGAGGGGGCTGGCGTGCCGGAGGCGGTGCACGACGCCGCCGATATCCGGGTGCGCGTGCCGATGCGCAGCCGCGTCCGCTCGCTCAACGTCGCGATCACCGGCGGGATTCTGCTGGCCGAGGCGCGGCGCCAGACCGGCTGGGACCAAATGCCCGGTTGACCCCCGCCCCTGCCGCCGCCCAGAACGCCGCGCGATGAACAGCCGCACCCCCGACATCGCGCTCGACGCCGAGCAGGACGCCGCCCGCCTCTGGTTCGAGTCCCTGCGGGACCGGATCTGCGCCGAGTTCGAGGCGATCGAGCGTGAGGCGGGATCGGACGCCGCCTTCCAATACACCGCCTGGGATCGTGCCGATCCGAGCGGCGAGCCCGGCGGCGGCGGCGTGCGCGGGGTGATGAAGGGCCGTGTGTTCGAAAAGGTCGGCGTCAACGTCTCCACGGTCGGCGGCACCTTCGAGGGGCCGTTCGCCAAGACCATCCACGGCGCTGGCGACGATCCGCGGTTCGTGGCGACCGGGATCAGCCTGGTCGCGCATATGGCCAACCCGCATGTGCCCGCCGTCCATATGAATACCCGGTTCCTCACCACCACCAAGCGCTGGTTCGGCGGCGGCGCGGACCTCAATCCGCCGCTGCCCATCGCGGAAGACACCGCCGACTTCCACGCCCGGTTGAAGGCCGCGTGCGACGCGCATGACCCGGAGCATTACCCCCGGTTCAAGGCCTGGGCCGACGACTATTTCTACATCCCGCATCGCCAGGTGCATCGGGGCGTGGGCGGCATCTTCTATGACCATCTGGAGGGTGATTTCGGCCGTCATTTCGCCTTCACCCGCGATGTCGGCGAGGCGTTCCTGGATATCTTCCCCCGCATCGTCCGGCGGCGCATGGGCCTGCCCTCGACCGAGGCCGACCGCGCGCAGATGCTGGCGTGGCGCGGCCGCTATGCCGAGTTCAACCTGGTCTATGACCGGGGCACGCTGTTCGGGCTGAAGACCGGCGGCAATATCGATGCGATCCTGATGAGCCTGCCGCCGCTGGCGACGTGGGAGTAAGCCCATGGCGCTGATCCCCGTCGACCCTGCCGAGATCGCCACCATCGTCACCACGCTGGAGATGCGCGAACGGCCACGGCCGCGCCCCATGCCCGGCTCGCCATTGCAACTGGTCGCCTGGGCCAAGCCCGATCCGGCCAAGTATCGCACGCTGTTCGCGCGCGTCGGCGCGCCCTGGCTGTGGTTCTCGCGGCTGGTGATGGACGATGCGACGCTGACCGCGATCATTCACGACCCCGCCGTCTCGGTCTTCGCCGTCGTCGACCGGGCGGGGATCGAGGTCGGGCTGCTCGAACTCGACCATCGCGTCGCGGGGGCGTGCGAGATCGGTTATTTCGGGCTGATCCCCGAACTGGCGGGGCAAGGCCATGGCCGCTGGCTGATGGCACAGGCGCTAATGCGCGCCTGGACCGCGAAGGTCGAGCGGGTGTGGGTGCATACCTGCACGCTCGACCACCCGTCCGCACTCAATTTCTATCGCAGGCAGGGCTTTGTGGCCGTGTCGCGCGCGATCGAGACGTTTATCGACCCGCGGGCGCTGGGCGTCCTGCCCGAGGACGCCGCACCGCAAATCCCCCGGCTCAGCCCCCGCGATTGACCAGTCGGCGATAGGCCGCGACCGACACCAGCGCCTGGCCGAGCCCCGCCGCCATCGCCACCGCCGCCGATCCGGCCTGGAGCAGCGCGACCGCGACCGGATTGCCCGCGCCGTCGCCCTGCACCACGTCGATCAGCGCGAGGAAGGGCTGGGCCGCGATCATGCCGCCCAGATAGGTGCAGGACGCCAACGCCGCCAGCGACAGGCCCGCACCACGCGTCAACGACACCGAACGGGCCAGCGCCGCCATGGCAGGCATCCGCCGCTCGGCGAACAGCACCGGCCCGACCAGCAGCAACCGCCCGGCCACATACAGCCCCGGCAAGATGTAGAGCAGCATCCCCGCCCCCACCGGCAGCGCGACGAGGATCATCGCCAGCAGGAAGCGCGGCGCCATCCTGAGCGCGCGGCCTAGCGCCTCGCCGACCGTGACCGGACCGCTGAGCGTCAGCGCCAGGATCGCCGCCGTCCCGATCATGCCGACCGCATAGCTGGCGAAATACCAGCCGCCATAATGGCCTGCCCAGGTCCCGACCGAATCGACCCAGGCCATGGCCCGCGCGGTCGCCTCTCCGCCCTCGGTCTCGGGCAGCGGGGGCGCGGGCACCAGCAGCCCCAGCGCAAAGGCGGGCCAGAACAGAAAGGGCGCGGACAACCGGATCAGCAGCGCGCGATCGCGGCGGAACAGGGCCCAGGCATCCCGCAGGGTGGCGACGACATCCAATTTCATCAAAAGGCTCGTTTCATCACAGGGACGGCGAACCGACCTCTTCACGATGCGCCTGCTCGCCCGCGGTCGCCACATACAGCCGCGCGACGAAGACATAGGCCAGCGTCATGAACCCCGCGCTGACCAGCGAGCCGAGCAGGCCCGCCAGCCGGACGGCGGTCAGCGCCTGATCCGCGCCCAGCAGGAGGCGGAGGACCGCGCCCGACACGCCCTGCACCGCCATCATCGCGACCAGCATGACCACCCCGAACAGCAGCAGGACGCCGATCAGCCGCCAGGTCAGCCCCCGCGTCAGCGCGATGGAGCGACGGATCGCCCCCAGCCCGCGCCGTTCGTTCAACACCACCGCGTACATCAGCATCAGTCGCGCGGCGAGCCACAGCGACACCACGATCATCGTCAGAACGTAAAGGACCAGGAACAGCGCCGTGCCGCCGCTCATCGGCGGCAATTTCGATGGGTCGCCCTTCGCGGCCATCGCGGCGGCGAAGTTGAAATGGGAAAGCCCCAGCACGACGACCACGACCAGCACGGCCAGCGCCAGCACCAGACCGATCACCAGCGCGACGCCCAGAACCGGGCCGAGCCGCCGAAGGCCCGCGCGCGATGCCTCCGCGCTGGTGGTCGCCGGATGGGTCGCCAGCGCCATGATGGCCAGCTGCGCCCAGATGCCCAGCAACATGGACAGGATGACCAAGCCCAGCCCCGTCACCCCCATGCCCGACGGGCCGGGCGAGGACGGCAGCAGCAGGATCTGCAACACGCCGGGCAGGACGAAGCCGATCAGGGCGAATGGGGCCATCATCCCGGCCCTGCCCGCCAGCACCTGTTGCGTGCTGTCCCACACCGTTCCGATCCTGACGGTCATGCTACCTCCCTTGACGGCCCACCCCGCCCGCCTGTTCGCGTCTGCCTAAACGATTGCCGGATGCAAAGCCATCATGCCCGGCGACGGGACGAGGGTGGCCCCATGGCGGGACGCTTGCATCGGCGACGGGCCGGGCGCAAGGACAGGGAATCGTGACCCATATCCCCGACATGCCCGATATCGAATGGCGGATCAGCCCGGGCCTGACCCCCTATGACCAGTCGCTCGCCGAGATGGAGGCGCGTGCCGCCGCCGTCGTGGCGGGCGAGGCGCGCGAGCTCGTCTGGCTGCTCGAACATCCGCCCGTCTATACCGCCGGGACCAGCGCCGATCCGGTCGAGCTGGTGGATCCCCGTTTCCCTGTGTTCCAGACCGGGCGCGGCGGCAAATATACCTATCACGGCCCCGGCCAGCGGACCGGCTATCTGGTCCTGGACCTGAACAAGCGCGGGCGCGACGTGCGGCATTTCGTCCATACGCTGGAGGATTGGCTGATCGCCGCGCTGGGTCGGCTGGGGGTCAACGCCTTCCGCGCCGAGGGGCGCGTCGGCATCTGGACCCGCGACGGCGGTTCGGAGGCCAAGGTCGGCGCGATCGGCGTCCGCGTGCGTCGCTGGGTGACGCTGCACGGCTTTGCCATCAACGTCGCACCCGATCTTTCGCATTTCGGCGGGATCGTGCCCTGCGGCCTTCCGGAATTCCCGGTGACCAGTCTTTTTGCGTTAAACGGCGTCAAGTCGCTGGAAACCTTTGACGAGGCGCTTGCGTTCAGCTTTCCGGCTTTCCTCAACGATCTCGGTGCGGTGCGACAAAACGAGGCTTGAGGACCAGACGGTATCCGATTAATGTCCACCCCGATTTGGGTAATAGGGCCAGCAAGCCGTTCCAAATCCATAATATCAAGGGAGCTTCCAATGCGTGCAATCATCTCCAAGGTCCTGACGGGCTCGATCATCGCCGGCGCGGCGCTCGCGGTTTCGGCTTGCGGCTCGAAGACCGAGAACACCACCGACGCGAACATGACCACCGAAATGAACGCTTCGGAAGGCATGGACACCGCCACCGACAACATGACCGCCGTCGACGGCACCATGAACGGTGGCATGATGGCCAACGACACCACCATGTCGAACGACATGATGATGGCCAACGACACGATGATGACCAACGCGACCAACGCGATGTAATCATCGTTGGGGTCATCCCAACGAAGGGGGCCGTCCGGGCGACCGGGCGGCCCCTTTTTCATGGGCTCTCCCCGAGCCTTCACGATGACGCAATGGGCCGCGCAAACCCCGGATTTCGCTATGTTTCCGTAACGACCGGCCGTGCGTGGACGATTGCCGTACGGGCGTAATTCCGTTTGGGAAAAAAGCCGGAAAGCGTTATGTTTCGGGACGCTCGAAGGCCCTACGGGGGAAGGATCGGAACACAATGAAAGTGGTGCGTACCGCGCTGGTTGCTGGCGTGGCGTTTTGGGGGATGGGTGCTGCCGCACCCGCATCGGCGCAATTCTTCCTGCAGCCCTATAATTTTCAGGGTAAGCCCGTTCAGGGCGACGAACCCGGCATCGGCCAGCCGCTGCCCGGCGCGACCCCGGCGGAATTGCGCGCCGGCCTGCTGTGGAACATGCGCGCCGCGCTCAACGTCGCCGCGCTGCAATGCCAGTTCGAGCCGATGCTGACGACCGTCTCCAACTATAACGCGACGCTGAAGGATCACGAAGCCGAGCTGAAGGGCGCGTTCGACACGCTGGGCGCCTATTTCAAGCGGCAGAACAAGACGGTGAAGGCCGGGCAGGACGCGCTCGACCAATATGGCACGCGCACCTATGCCAGCTTCTCGTCGGTATCGGGGCAGCTGGGTTTCTGCACCACGGCGGCGTCGATCCTGCATCAGGCGGTGTTCACCCCGCGCGGCCATCTGGCCGAGCTGGCGGTCGACCGGATGCGCGAGCTGCGCAACAGCCTGGTTCCGTACGGCGAACAGCGTTTCCCGCGCTATATCGGCCGCGAGCAGCATATTGCCGCCACCATGCCGCGTCTGGATGCGCTGTGCTGGAACAAGAAGGCGGAATGGATCGTCAAGAAGTGCGGTGTCCAGAACTGGCCACCCGCAGGCGCGACCAGCCTGGCGGCGCGCTAAAACCAAATCCTCCCCGACACGGGGAGGTGGCAGCGCGGAAGCGCTGACGGAGGGGGATTTCCGCTAGGACTGCTCTTTGCGGAAGGCCCCCTCCACCATCCTTCGGATGGTCCCCCTCCCCGTACCGGGGAGGATAAAAGCCCCCTCTCCCCATCCGCGCCGAAATTTGCTAGGCGCGCGCCATGCTCAATCTGAACAGCATCACCGTGCGCCTGGGCGGCCGCACGATCCTCGACGGTGCATCCGCCGCACTCCCCCCCGGCAGCCGCGTCGGCCTGATCGGTCGTAACGGCGCTGGCAAGTCCACGCTCGTCCGCGTGATCGCGGGCCAGCTGGAGGCGGATGACGGCGCCTGCGAAATGCCCAAGGGCGCCAAGCTCGGCTATATCGCGCAGGAAGCGCCCGACGGCACCGCCACTCCGTTCGAGACGGTGCTGGCCGCCGATATCGAGCGCGCCGAGTTGATGGAGCGCAGCGAAACCGAGAGCGATCCGGAAAAGCTGGGCGACATCTATGAGCGGTTGATCGCGATCGACGCCTATACCGCGCCCGCCCGCGCCTCCAGCATCCTTCAGGGCCTGGGCTTCGACGAGGCGATGCAGGGACGTCCGCTATCCAGCTATTCGGGCGGGTGGAAGATGCGCGTCGCGCTCGCCGCGCTGCTGTTCTCCGCCCCCGACGTGCTGCTGCTCGACGAACCGTCGAACCACCTCGACCTCGAAGCGGTGATGTGGCTGGAGGATTTCCTCAAATCCTATCGCGCGACGATCCTGCTGGTCAGCCATGAGCGCGACTTCCTGAACAATGTCGTCGACCACATCCTGCACCTTCAGGGCGGCAAGGTGACGCTCTATCCGGGCGGCTATGATTCGTTCGAGCGCCAGCGCGCCGAGCGGATGGCGCAGCTCGCCGCCGCCAAGGCGAATCAGGAGGCGCAGCGCGCCAAGCTGCAGGACTATATCGCCCGCAACTCGGCCCGCGCCTCGACCGCCAAGCAGGCGCAGAGCCGCGCCAAGATGCTGTCCAAGATGCAGCCGATCGCCGAGATGGCGAACGATCCGTCGCTGTCCTTCGACTTCCCCGATCCCGACCAGCTGCGCCCGCCGCTGATCACGCTGGACCTGGCGAGCGTGGGCTATGCCGAGACGCCGATCCTGAAGCGGCTGAACCTGCGCATCGACCCGGACGACCGGATCGCGCTGCTGGGCCGCAACGGCAACGGCAAGACGACGCTCGCCCGCCTTCTCGCCGCGCAGCTGACGCCGATGGAAGGCGATATGAACTCGTCGGGCAAGATGCGGGTCGGCTATTTCACCCAGTATCAGGTCGAGGAACTCGACACCGACGACACAGCCCTGGAGCATATGACGCGCATCATGCGTGGCGCGAGCCCTGCAGCGGTGCGCGCGCAGCTGGGCCGGTTCGGCTTTTCGGGCGACAAGGCGACGACCAAGGTCGGCAAGCTGTCGGGCGGCGAACGCGCGCGACTGGCACTGGCGCTGATCACCCGCGACGCGCCGCACATGCTCATCCTCGACGAACCGACCAACCACCTCGACGTCGATGCGCGCGAGGCGCTGGTCCAGGCGCTCAACATGTACAAGGGCACGGTCGTGCTGGTCAGCCATGATCGCCACATGCTGGAGATGACGGCGGACCGGCTGGTGCTGGTCGACAACGGCACCGCGAAGGAATTCGACGGCTCGCTGGACGATTACATCGCCTTTGTCCTGAAGGGCGATGCGGGCCAGGGCGACGCCGCGTCGAAGGCGGACCGGGCGGCGAACAAGAAGGCCTCGGCCGAGCAGCGCGAACGCTTCAACGCGATGAAGAAGACGCTGCGCGGCATCGAGGACGAGATGGCCAAGCTGACCCGCGAGCGCGACGCGCTGGACAAGGCGATGAACGACCCCGCGGCGGCCGAACCGCGCCATGCCAAGCTGTCGATGGGCGAGTTGAACAAGCGCCGCGCGGAGGTGGTCGACAAGCTGGCCGAGGCCGAGACGCGCTGGATGGAAGCGGGCGAGGCGATGGAGGCGGCGTGATCCGCCGCCTCTGGGCGAATTCGGCGCGGGCGAGCTTATCCCTCAAAACCCACTTGTTCCCCGGCGAAGGCCGGGGTCCAGTTTCTATAACGCAGGTGGTGCGCTAACCACCGCGTGGGAGGCCATCGCCCGCACACCGCACCTGGACCCCGGCCTTCGCCGGGGTACGCACGATATTTAGGCTTCGGTCTCTTCCGAACCCTCTGCGGCATCCTCACCATCGGCCGGGGTCTCGATCCAGGCCTCGACCTCGCCGTTCAGCTTCAGGGTCAGCGGGCGGCCATGGCGGTCGACCTTCTTGCCCAGCGCGACGCGGATCCAGCCTTCGGAAATGCAATATTCCTCGACGTCGCGGCGCTCATTGCCCTTGAAGCGGATGCCGACCCCACGCGAGAGGAGGTCCTGGTCGAAATAGGGGCTGTCCGGGTTGGTGGACAGGCGATCGGGAACGGTATCGGTCATGCTCCTGGCCTTAACGCCGACTCGGGGGCGCTGCCAAGCAGGGGCTCCAAGAAAAACGGCGCCGGGATCGCTCCCGACGCCGCCAGGGGCCTTAGTTACAGACCCGCACCTGCACATTGCGGCCCCAATAAGGGTCCCAGCGCCAGTCGGTCCAGCAGCGTGGCGCATAGCTGCGATACTCATATTGATACACCGGCGGCGGGGGCGGCGGCGCGTAATAGGGGTCATAGCCCCGGTTGTAATAATAGCCGCGATCGACATAGCGCGGCTGGTTGCTGCTCGCGATGGCCGCGCCGATGCCCAGGCCGACGATGCCGCCGATCAGCGCGCCTGCGGCCGCATCGCCGCGATCGCGGTGATAATAGCCGCCATAGCCGCCACCCCAGCCACGGCCCCAACGCTGCGCCTCGGCCGGAGCCGCCGCCGTCAGCGCGGTGGCGCCCAAGGCGAGGCCCAGTCCCAGTTTCTTCCAAACTCCGTTCATACCGAACCTCCGATACTGATACGCCCGGTCCGCTGATCGCAAAACGCGCAGGCGGCGTCCGTGTTGCCTTCCCTGCCACTATCGGGCTGAATGGACACGGAATGTGGCGTTTAGGCGCGGTTCAGGAGGAAAAGCGGAGATGGCATACTGGCTGCTGAAGTCGGAGCCGGAAAGCTATGGCTGGGACGATCTGGTCCGTGACGGGCGGGCCGAATGGGACGGCGTGCGCAACGCCGCCGCCGCCGGGCATCTGCGGGCGATGCAGCCGGGGGACTCGGCGCTTCTCTATCACAGCGGCAAGGACAAGGCCGCGGTGGGCATCGCGACGATCTCCCGCGCCGCCAGGGCCGATGGCGATGACGGACGCTGGGTCTCGGTCGAGATCACCCCTGACCGTCCGCTGCCCCGCCCCGTCACGCTGGCCGCGATGAAGGCCGAGACGAGGCTCACCGCCTTGCCGATGCTGCGTCAGTCGCGGCTGTCGGTGTCGCCGGTGGGCGAAGCGGAATGGGCCGTGTTGATGGGGATTGCAGGACTCTGAACGTCCTCCCCGGTACGGGGAGGTGGCAGCGCGTAGCGCTGACGGAGGGGGGCTTCCACAAAGGCCACCCCTTGCGGCACGCCCCCTCCACCATCCTGCGGATGGTCCCCCTCCCCGTCCCGGGGAGGATCACCCCATGCGATAGGCGTAATCCGCCGCCTCCTGCACCTGCTCGGGCGTCGGGCGGACGCCGGTATAGAGCACGAACTGTTCGAGCGCCTGGATGGTCGCCACCTGGGTGCCGGTGATCACCCGCTTGCCCAGCCCCCGCGCGGTGGACAGGAAGCACGTCTCGGGCGGATATTGCACCACGTCGAAGGCGATGTCGGCGCGTTCGATCATCGCCTCCGGGAAGGCGAGCTGGTCCTCATTGCCCCCGGTCATGCCGATCGGCGTGACGTTGATCAGCAGCGGCGCACCCTCGTCCGGTTCCGCCGACCAGCCGAACCCGTAAAGCCCCGCCAATTGGCGTCCCAGCGGTTCGTTGCGCGCGACGATGGTGCCCTTGGCGAAACCCGAGTCGCGCAAGGCCGCCGCCACCGCCTTCGCCATCCCGCCCGATCCGCGCAGGACGAACGGCGTGGCGGGATCGAGATCGGCGATCAGTTCGACGACGGCGGCATAGTCGGTATTGTAGCCGGTCAGCCGCCCGTCGTCGTTGACGATGGTGTTCACGCTGTCGATCGCCGCCGCCGACCCGGCCAGCCCGTCGAGCATCGGGATCACCGCTTCCTTGAACGGCATCGAGATCGCGCACCCCCGGATGTTCAGCGCCCGGATTCCGCCGACCGCCGCCGCCAGATCGGCTGTGCTGAACGACTTGTAGACATAGTCGAGCCCAGTCAGCTCATAGAGCCGGTTGTGGAACCGCGACCCGAAATTGCCGGGCCGCGCCGACAGCGACATGCACAGCCGCGTGTTGCGACCGATGGGAGGTTTGCTGGTCATGTCACGGGTTTAGCGGAGTGTTGTGGTGAGCGCATCCCTTGGCCTTATACCCGCATCTCTCCCGCGATCACCCGAACCAGTTCCGCTGCGGGCAGGGCACGGGCGAGAGGCGTGCCCTGCCCCGCCCATTGGGCGCCGTAACCGCCCTCACCCCGCGCCTTCGCGGCGGCGTTCAAGGCCTTCCCCGCATCATAGGCGATCGGATAATCCGGCACCGCCGCCGTCAGAGTCTCACCCAGCGCGGTGAAATGATTGGGCAAGCACCGTGCCGGACGCCCCGAAATCGCGCGGGTCATCACCGTATGCGCGGCCCCCTCGCCCATCAGGGCGGCGCGGTACGCCGCATCCGCCGCGCTTTCGGGACAGGCGATGAAGGCCGTCCCCAGTTGCGCCGCTACCGCCCCCAGCGCGAGGACAGCCGACACCCCCGCCCCGTCCATCACCCCGCCCGCCGCGATCACGGGCAACCGTGTCCGCATCGCCAGCAATCGGGTCAGCGCCAGCGTCCCCGACTGATCATCCGCCGCGTCCGGATCGAAAACCCCGCGATGCCCGCCCGCCTCATAGCCTTGTGCGACCAGCATATCGATCCCGGCACGCTCGGCGGCCTGCGCCTCGGTCAGCGAGGTCACGCTCGCCAGCAACAGGCATCCCGCCTGTTTCAGCGCGGCGATGCGCGGACCGTCGGGCAGGCCGAAGTGAAAGCTTACCACCGCCGGTCTCGTCTCGACCAGCAGCGCCAGCATCGCATCGTCCTGCGCGAAGCTCTGATAGATGGTGCGCAGCGCGCCTGGCGGCTCGGCGTCGAACGCGGCGAAGGCGGGACGAAGCGCCTCGCACCAGGCCGTCTCGCGCAACGGATCGGGCGCGGGCGGGGCATGGACGAAGAGGTTGACGTTGAACGGCCGCTCGGTCCGCTGGCGCGTTTCGGCGATCATCCGGGCGGCCGCATCGGCATCACCCGCGCCGAGGGCGATTCCGCCCAGACCGCCGCCCGCATTCACCGCCGCCGCCATGGCGGGGGTCGACACCCCCGCCATCGGCGCCTGCAGGATCGGAACGTCGAGGGTCAGCCGATCCCGCGCATCGGTATCAGCGCGGGGCCTTGGCACCTTCCACCGCGGCTTGCGGATCGACCGAGGGCGCGCCCCTGGCAGGCGTGCCGGTATTGGCGATCGATCCGGTGTCGGCGCGCGGATCCTCCTCGACCTTGTTGACCGCCGCGTCCGCGCCATTGGCGGGGGCATCGCCCGCCGCCGGTTCCGCGTTGGCGGCCGGGGCCGCCGGGAGCGGCAGGTTCGATCCCTGCTGGTTGAGGTACAGGATCACGTTCGCGCGGTCCTGCGGATTGGAAAGTCCGGCAAAGGTCATCTTGGTGCCGGGCGCGAACTTGCGCGGCGACGTCAGCCACGCGTTCATCTTGTCCCAGTCCCATTTGCCGCCGACCGCCTTCAACGCGTCGGAGAAGGCGAATCCCGCCTTACCCTGTGCGATCGCCTCGCCCATGGTGGCATAGAGATTGGGGCCGATGCCGTTCGCGCCACCCTGGTTGATGGTGTGGCACGCGGCGCATTTCTTGAAGACTTCGGCGCCCTTGGCCGCGTCGGCGGTGGGCAGCAACGAGGCGATCGGCACCTCGGCGGCACCGCCGCCCGCGCCTTCGGCCTCCACGCCCTCGATCGCATAGCCCATTTTTTCGGGGCGCTCTTCGTGGAAGATCATGCCGCCGACGATCGAAAGGCCCAATGCCGTGCCTGCCGCACCCAGCACCCATCCCGCGATCGTATTGGTCTTTAGGTCCATCGCGTTTCGCTGCCCCGCCAATATCTCTCCTGAACGCGGACCTTAGGTGCGGCTTTCGCGAACGGCAAGTTCTGCTTCCCTTGTCGCCTGCCTTGATCGTGCCGCGTGCCCGCTCTACGCCGCTGCGCCATGGAGAATTACGCCGCCCCCGCCCGCCCCATCGTCGCAGGCATGACCGCCGCCGCCCTGGCCGAGCCGGCCCGCGCCGTCGCCTTTCAGGGCGCGCCGGGCGCCAACAGCCATGTCGCCGCGACCGAGGTGTTTCCGGACGGCCTGCCGCTCCCCTGTTTCGATTTCGCCGACGCGCTGGACGCGGTGAAGAGCGGCAAGGCCGACCGCGCGATCATTCCCATCGAGAATTCGCTGCACGGGCGGGTGGCCGACATCCATTTCCTGCTGCCCGAATCCGGGCTGGTCATCGTGGGTGAGCATTTCCTGTCGATCCGCCACGCGCTGATGGCGACGGGCGGGCGCGACGGGCTGGTCGAGGCGATGAGCCATCCTCAGGCGCTGGGCCAGTGCCGCCACTGGCTGCGCGCGCACGGCATCCGCCCGATCGCCTATGCCGATACGGCGGGCGCGGCGGCGCGGGTGGCGGAGATGAACGATCCCCGCGTCGCCGCCCTCGCCCCGCCCCGCGCCGCCGAGCTGTACGGCCTGAACCTGCTGGCCGAGGATATTTCGGACGCCGACAGCAACATGACCCGCTTCGTCGTGCTGGCCCGTGGCGGCCAGCCGCCGGTCGGGGATGGGCCGTGGATGACCAGCCTGATCTTCGAAGTGAAGAACATTCCCGCTGCTTTGTACAAGGCGATGGGCGGTTTCGCGACCAACGGCGTCAACATGACCAAGCTGGAAAGCTATCAGCGCGGCGGCAGCTTTGCCGCGACGGAATTCTATTGCGACGTGGTCGGGCGCCCGGGCGAAGCCGCGTTCGACCGGGCGATCGAGGAACTGGGCTTCCACAGCAAATGGGTGCGGATGCTGGGCACCTACGCTCAGGCGCGGCAGCGGGGCTGAATATGAAAACTCCTCCCCTGCAAGGGGAGGTGGCGCGCGCAGCGTGACGGAGGGGTGTCCCGCTCTCGAGAGGGCGACACCCCTCCACCAGCTTCGCTGGTTCCCCTCCCCTTACAGGGGAGGAATCATTGGGCCGCCCACGCCTCCAGCAGCGTATGCGCAATCGCGTAGGACGGCGGCACACCGAAACGCGATCCGTCCCCGGCCAGCGCCGCACGCACCTCGTCGCGCGAAACCCAGATTGCGTCCTCCAACTCGGTCGTGTCGATGGTCAGCCGGTCATCCACCGCCTCCGCCACACAGGCGATCATCAGCGACGACGGGAACGGCCAGGGCTGGCTGGCGATATAGCGGACGTGTCGAACCCGCACGCCCGCTTCCTCGAACAGCTCGCGCGCCACCGCTTCCTCGATCGATTCGCCCGGTTCCAGAAACCCCGCCAGCGCCGAATAGCGCCCCGGCGGAAAGGCGGGCTGTCGGCCCAGCAGCGCACGGCCGTCATGCTCCGCGATCATGATGACGACCGGGTCGACGCGCGGGAAATGCTCGGTCCCGCATGCGGGGCAATGCCGCCCCCAGCCAGCCCGGAACGGCGCGGTCGCCGCCCCGCATTTGGCGCAAAAGCCGTGCCGCGCATGCCAGTCGAGCACCGAGCGCGCCGCCGCATAGGTCGCCGCCTCGCCCGCCTCCAGCGCATGGAGCGCCGCGATCATCTCGAACGACCGGTCGACCGCCGCTTCTCCGGTCAACCGCGCGAAATGCGGCACCCCATGCTCGATGCCGAGCAGCACATGGTCCTCGGGGGCCGCATCCGCATCGATGGCGGTCCAGCCCAGCCGTCCGTCCTCCATCACCGGCTGATAGTCGTTCAGCACCAGCAGCCGCGCCGCCGGATCGGCCAGCGCCGCCGCGAAACCCGCCGGATCGTGGCGCAGCGGGTCGGCACGATCCAGCCGTCCGCCGGTAAATCCCAGGGTCGTCACTTCGCCATCCGCCCCAGATCCTTGTAAAGCGCCGTCGCCAGATCGCTGCGCAACGGATAGCGGTCGGCGGGGAAGTAATTGACCATCACCGTGCCCCGCACATGCCGGGTCGGATCGACATAGGCGATGGTGCCCGCCGCCCCGCCCCAGCCATAGGTGCCCTTGCCCGGGCCGCCCGGCGTATCGGCCAGCGTCACCGATCCGCCCGCGCCATAACCCGTCGGCACCTCGCCCCCGCTGCCGCCGCTCGCCCCCGTCACCGAGCCATAGGTGACGCCTGCGGGCAGCAGGTTGGACATGGCCAGCCGAACCGTTTCCGGCTTCATCACCCGGACGCCGTCGACCTGGCCCTCATTCTGGAGCATCTGGAGGAAGCGGTCATAATCGCGCGCCGACATGACCAGCCCCGCGCCGCCATAGGGAAAGCTGGGGGCCAAGCGAAAGACCGAGGTCGCCGCCGGGTCCACCGGCACCATCCGGTCGCCCAGAAAGGTATAGTTGGTGACCAGCCGGTTCGCCGCCGAAGCGGGCACCTGCCAATAGCTGCTGTTCATCTTCAAGGGCGTGAAGAGACGGGTCTGGACGAACCGCTCGAACGGCATGCCCGACACCTTCTCGACCACCGCCGCCAGCACGTCGAGGCCCATCGAATAGCTCCAGCGGGTGCCCGGCTCGGCGATCAGCGGCGCGGTGGCGGCGCGCTCGGCGAATTGCTGGAGGGTCGCTGGGCGGGTCGGTCGGACCTTGGCCTCGACCTGCGCATTGGCGGCGAAGGGCACCAGACCCAGCCGCTCATATTCGCGGAGCAGCGGCCCCTTGGCGGTGAAGCTGTACCCCAGCCCCGCCGTGTGGGTCATCAGTTCGCGGATGGTGATCGGCTTGGTCGCCGGACGGCTGTCGAGCGAGGCCTGCGGATTGGTGAGCACCCGCATATTCTTATAGGCCGGATAGATATCGGACAGCGGCTGGTCGAGCTTCAGCCTGCCCTCCTCGACCAGGATCATCGCGGCCATGGCGGTGATCGGCTTGGTCATCGAATAGACCCGCCACAGCGTATCCGGAGTGGCGGCGGGCGCGTTCGGCCCGATCGCGGTCCGGCCTGCGGCCACGAACATCGGCGGTCGTCCCGGCAGCCCGATCGCGGCCACGATGCCGGGCATCTTGCCCGACCGGACATAGGTGTCGAACAGCGCCTGGGTGGCGGGCAGCGCGCTCGTGGCTTGCGCCCTCGGGGCCTGCGCCACCTGCGCGGGGGCGGCGGCACCCAGCAAGGCCAGCATCGCCCCGCTTGTCATCATCACTCGACGAATCATTGATATCAGACCCTTTTCAACAGATCGGCTGCCCGCGCGAACAAGGTGGGCAGCCCTGCGGTTCCCAGATCGACGATCGGCCACCATTCGCCCACGCTCGAATCGTCCGGCTCGCCATCGGTGCGGGCCAGCGCCAGTTCGAGTTCGAAATGGGTGAAGCCATGCACGACCGTCTCGTTCAGCATCGTCCACGGCCCCTGCCCCGGCGCATCGGCCAGCCCCGGCCGCTCATCGACCCAGGGCCCGGTCGGCAGCGCGCGCATACCGCCCAGCATCCCCTTGTCCGGGCGGCGGACCAGCCAGACGCGGCCCTCATGCTCGATCCAGAAGACGGTGCCGTGACGATAGGGCCGCGCCTTTTTGGGCGCCTTTGCGGGCAGCGTCTCGGCCATCCCCTCCGCCCTCGCCCTGCAATCCACCGCGATCGGGCACAGCAGGCATTGCGGCTTCTTCACCGTGCAGACGGAAGAACCCAGATCCATCATCGCCTGCGCGAAATCACCCGCGCGCGTGTCGGGCGTAATCCGGTCTGTGGCCTCGCGGATCGCGGGCCGCGCGGCGGGCAGCGGGGTCGTGATGGCGAACAGCCGGGCGACGACCCGCTCGACATTGGCGTCGACGACCACCGCTCGCTCGCCGAACGCGATCGCCGCCACCGCCGCCGCCGTATAGGCCCCCAGCCCCGGCAGCGCGCGCAAGCCCGCCTCGGTCTGGGGAAAGCGCCCGCCATGCTCGGCGACCACCGCCCGCGCGGCCTTCACCAGATTGCGGGCACGGGCATAATAGCCCAGCCCCGCCCAGGCGGCCATGATGTCCTCGTCCGACGCCGCCGCCAGGCTGGCGACATCGGGCCAGCGCGCCACCCAGGCGGTGAAGCGGGGCGTGACCGCCGCCACCGTCGTCTGTTGCAGCATCACCTCGGACAGCCAGACGCGATAGGGGTCGGGCACCTCCCCCGGACGGCTGCGCCAAGGCAGTTCGCGGGCGTGCCGGTCATACCAGGCGAGCAGCCGGGCGGCGGGGCCGCCGTCCAAGGGGGCGGGCGATGATGAATGCTTGGCGTCCACCCGCCCGCTATGGCATGGGGACGGATATGAGCAAGCGCGTCCGCGCCCCCCAGGAGCCGCCCCCCCGTTCCAACCGCCCCCGCGCGGTATCCGAACTGCTGCCCGCCATCGGCGGCGCGGCCTTTCGCCGCTTCGGTTTCGTCCAAAGCGCGATCGTCAGCCGCTGGCCCGATATCGTCGGCCCGCGCCTGTCGACCGCCAGCGCGCCCGAATCGATTCGCTTTCCGCAGGGCGAGAAGCAGAACGGCGTGCTGACGCTGGTCGTGCGCGGTGCCCACGCGCCGATGATGCAGCATATCGCGCCCGAGATCATCGAGCGGGTGAACCGTTTCTTCGGCTATCCGGCGGTCGCCCGGCTCCAGATCCGGCAGGGCGAATTGCCCATGGCCGCCCCCCGCCGCGCCGCGCCGCCCAAGCCGCAGCCGGTGCCGCCGGAGATGGGCGACGGCTTGCGCCAGATCGCCGATCCGGAGCTTCGTGCCGTGCTCGAATCGCTTGCCGCGGGCGTCGCTGCGACGCGCGGCCTTCCCAAGGTGTCGTGATGCGTCTTTTCCTGTCGCTGGCCGCGCTCGGCCTCGCTGTCTCCGCCGGTTCGGCCCAGGCCGCCCAGGCCCAGCGCAAGGGTGTGAACTGGGCGAGCCATGTCACCCAGACGCCCGCCGGGGCCTATGTGATCGGCAATCCGGCGGCGCGGGTGAAGCTGGTCGAATATGTCAGCTATACCTGTCCGCATTGCGCCGTCTTCACCACCGAATCAGCGCCGGTGCTGAAAGGACAGATGGTCCGGTCGGGCTCGACCAGCATCGAGATCCGCCATTTCATCCGCGACCGGCTGGACCTGGCCGCTGCCCTCATCGCGCGCTGCGGCGGGGCGGCCAGGTTCGCCGGGCTGAGCGACACGATCTTCGCGCAGCAGCGCGACTGGTTGAAGCGCGGCATGGAGTTCGACCAGGCTAATGGCCAGCGGATCGCCGCCTATCCCGCCGCCGCCCAGATGCGGGCGGAAGCGGACGGATCGGGGCTGACCGTGATCGGCAAGAGCGCCGGGCTGAGCGATGCGCAGATCACCGCCTGCCTGTCGGACCGCGCCGCCACCGACCGGATCGTCGCGATGACCACCGCCGCCCCCGACTCGATCGAGGGCACGCCCGGCTTCTTCATCAACGGCAAACAGGCCATGGGCGTGTTTTCCTGGGACAAACTGCTGCCGCTGTTGCGCGCAGGCGGCGCCCGCTAAATCCTTCTTTTCCTTCGGAGCATATGTCGATGAAGTCTCGTCTCCTCCTCCTCGCCCTTCCGCTGGCGCTGGCTGCCTGCGGTGGCGGCAATGGCGACGCCAACGGCAGCGCCCCCGCCGCGTCGCCGCTGCCCGCGGTCGCTGCACCTGCGGGCCAGGACTGGACCCAGGTCGTCAGCAAGACCGCCGAGGGTTATGTGATGGGCAACCCCAACGCGCCCATCAAGCTGGTCGAATATGGCTCGCGCCTGTGCCCGGCCTGCGGCGCGTTCGCGCGTGAGGGCTATGAGCCGCTGACGAACAACTACGTCAAGTCGGGCAAGGTCAGCTGGGAATTCCGCGAGTTCCTGATCCACGGCGCGCCCGATCTTCCCCCGGCGCTGCTCGGCATCTGCGCGGGCGAGGCGACCTTCTTCCCGGTGCTGGAACAGATGTACCAGTCGCAGCAGGGCTTCAACGACAAGCTCCAGGCGATGAGCCCGGCGATGCAGCAGCAGTTGCAGACCGCCAAGCCGGTCGACGTCATCAAGGCGCTGGCCGACCAGATGGATCTGGTCAACTTCGTCAAGCAGCGCGGCATCCCCGAAGCCAAGGCGCGCCAGTGCCTGAGCGACATGACGCAGATCGACCGCCTGACCAAGCAGACCCAGGATCGCGGCGCCGACGGGACCGTGACGGGCACCCCGACCTTCATCCTGAACGGCAAGCCGCTGAAGGGCGCGGTCAGCTGGTCGGACGTGCAGGCGGCGCTGAAGAACGCGGGCGCCTAAGCGGCTCGGGTTTTCGGGTTACGGGAAAGGCGGTCGGGCGAAGGTCCGGCCGCCTTTTTTCATGCCCCCTTTCGTACCCCGGCGAAGGCCGGGGCCCAGTTGCGATGTGGCCGATGGCGCGCGCGGCGATGCGGGGGAGGCCATTGGGATATGTCCGATGTGCTTTCCCACCATGTCCGGCACCAGCTGAAGCACACCGCAACTGGACCCCGGCCTTCGCCGGGGTATGGGACCTCCCTCCCCTCATCCGTTCGCACTGAGCGAAGTCGAAGTGCATGCCCCGCCCGCAACCCGAGCGGGTCCCGTGGCCTTCGACTTCGCTCAGGCTGAACGGGGGTGACGTGCAGGACGCATAGAAAAAGGCCCGGGGATCGCTCCCCGGGCCTTTCTTTGGCATTGCCGCAAGGACAAGGCCGGTCCGGTTCCCGGCGGGCAAGCCCCGCCGGTCCCCGATCCGACTTAGAAGTCCATGCCGCCCATGCCGCCCATGCCGCCACCGGCGGGCATGGCGGGCTTGTCTTCGGGCAGCTCGGCCACGGTGGCTTCCGTGGTGATCAGCAGGCCCGCGACCGACGCCGCGTTCTGGAGCGCGGTGCGGACGACCTTGGTCGGGTCGATCACGCCGGCGGCGACCAGGTTCTCATAGGTGTCGGTCGACGCGTTGAAGCCGAACGAGGTGTCGTCCTGGTCGAGCAGCTTGCCCGACACGACCGCACCGTCATGACCGGCGTTCTGAGCGATCTGGCGAACCAGCGCGGTCAGCGACTTGCGAACGATGTCGATGCCACGGGTCTGGTCGTCGTTGACGCCCTTGACGCCGTCCAGCGCCTTGGTCGCGTACAGCAGCGCCGTACCACCACCGGGGACGATGCCCTCTTCGACGGCCGCGCGGGTCGCGTGCAGCGCGTCGTCGACGCGGTCCTTGCGCTCCTTGACCTCGACCTCGGTCGCACCGCCGACCTTGATCACGGCCACGCCGCCAGCGAGCTTGGCCAGACGCTCCTGGAGCTTCTCGCGGTCGTAATCGCTGGTGGTGTTCTCGATCTGCGCACGGATCGCCTCGGTGCGGCCCTTGATCGCGTCGGCTTCACCCGCACCATCGACGATGGTGGTGTTGTCCTTGTCGATCGTGACGCGCTTGGCGGTGCCCAGCATGCCGACGGTGACGGTCTCGAGCTTGATGCCCAGGTCTTCCGAGATCAGCTCGCCCGCGGTCAGGATGGCGATGTCTTCCAGCATCGCCTTGCGACGATCGCCGAAGCCCGGTGCCTTGACCGCTGCGACCTTCAGGCCGCCGCGCAGCTTGTTGACGACGAGCGTGGCCAGAGCCTCGCCCTCGATGTCCTCGGCGATGATCAGGAGCGGACGGCCCGACTGGAC
This sequence comes from Sphingomonas sp. Xoc002, assembly GCF_050408055.1. Lineage (NCBI taxonomy): Bacteria > Pseudomonadati > Pseudomonadota > Alphaproteobacteria > Sphingomonadales > Sphingomonadaceae > Sphingomonas > Sphingomonas sp. Xoc002. The sequence continues at coordinate 3,066,091 of NZ_CP191175.1, forward strand.
GACGGCTTCCAGGATCGGGAGCATCGCCTGCAGGTTCGACAGCTTCTTCTCGTGGATCAGGATGTACGGGTCGTTCAGTTCGACCGTCATCTTTTCCGGGTTGGTGATGAAGTAGGGCGAGAGGTAGCCGCGGTCGAACTGCATGCCCTCGACGACGTCGAGCTCGAAATCGAGACCCTTCGCTTCCTCGACGGTGATCACGCCTTCCTTGCCGACCTTCTCCATGGCTTCGGCGATCTTCTCGCCGACTTCACGGTCGCCATTGGCCGAGATGATGCCGACCTGCGCCACTTCCGACGAACCCGACACGGGCTTCGAACGCGACTTGATGTCCTCGGTCACCTTGGCGACGGCGATGTCGATGCCGCGCTTCAGGTCCATCGGGTTCATGCCGGCCGCGACCGACTTCATGCCCTCGCGGACGATCGCCTGGGCCAGGACGGTCGCGGTGGTGGTGCCGTCACCGGCGATGTCGTTGGTCTTCGACGCCACTTCGCGCACCATCTGGGCGCCCATGTTCTCGAACTTGTCCTTCAGTTCGATTTCCTTGGCGACCGAAACGCCGTCCTTGGTGATGCGCGGGGCACCGAACGACTTGTCGATCACGACGTTGCGGCCCTTCGGGCCCAGCGTGACCTTAACGGCATCGGCGAGGATGTCGACGCCCTTCAGAATGCGCTCACGCGCGTCGCGCGAAAACTTGACTTCCTTGGCTGCCATGGTGGCTACCCTTTCAATAGAATGTCAGAAAAAACGGGAGGAAAACCGGTCGCTCAGCCGATGATGCCGAGGATATCCGATTCCTTCATGATGAGCAGGTCTTCACCGTTCACCTTGACCTCGGTGCCCGACCACTTGCCGAACAGAATGCGGTCGCCCGCCTTCACGTCGAGCGGCGTGACCTTGCCGTCTTCGGCCTTGGCACCGGTGCCGGCAGCGACGACCTCGCCCTCCTGGGGCTTTTCCTTGGCGGTATCCGGGATGATGATCCCGCCAGCCGTCTTTTCCTCGGCCTCGACGCGACGGACGAGAACGCGGTCGTGCAACGGACGAAAGTTCATTGCCATGTCCCTTTAATCTGGCGTGTTACACTTTTCTGGCACTCGAGCCATGCGAGTGCCAACGCGACCGGATATGTGAACGGGCATTCAGGCCGTCAACGCCCGTCGCCAAAAAATTTCGACGGGCCGTGGCAGGGGCGGGAACAAATTCCGGCGGCCTCGCTGCGTATTGGCCCGGTAATACGGACCATTGCCGAGCATCTCCCGCTGGAGTAGCGATAGGGGATGACCGACGCCCGCGCCGACGCAATTCCCCCCGCCTCTCCGCTCGACCAGGATTTCAGCCGACCGGGGCGCAAGCCCGGACGGCGCAGCGGCTGGCGGCTGGTACGCGGCGCCTGGCGACTGCTGGTCGGCATCAAGGATTTCCTGGTGCTGGCCGCGATGCTGTTGTTCTTCGGCCTGATATTCGCGGCGCTGAACGCCCGGCCGGGGACCAAGGCGATCACCGACGGCGCGCTGCTGTTGAAGCTGGACGGCCCGATCGTCGAGCAGCCCGAAACGGTCGCGCCGCTCGCCATGCTGTCGGGGCGCAGCGTGCCGCACGAATATCGCCTGCGCGATCTGGTCCGTGCGATCGATACCGCCAAGGACGATGGCCGCGTCAAGGTGCTGGTCCTCGATCTGGACGCGTTCGGCGGGGCCTATCCCGCGACCCTTCAGGAGGTCGGCGACGCGATCCAGCGTTTCCGCAAGGACGGCAAGCCGGTGCTGGCCTATGCCACCGCCTATACCGACGGCGCCTATCGCCTGGCCGCCAACGCCAGCGAGGTCTGGGTCAATCCGCTGGGCGGCACGCTGTTCACCGGGCCGGGCGGCAACCAGCTCTATTACAAGGGCCTGATCGACAAGCTGGGCGTCACCACCCATGTCTACCGCGTCGGCAAGTTCAAATCCTTCGTCGAGCCCTATATCCGCAGCGACCAGAGCCCCGATGCCCGCGCCGCGTCGCAGGCGCTGTACGGCACGCTGTTCGCCCAGTGGCGCGAAGCCGTGGCCAAGGCGCGGCCCAAGGCGCAGATCGACGCCTTCCTGACCCAGCCCGACCGCGCAGTGCTGGCGTCCAACGGCAGCATCGCCGATGCCAATCTGAAGGCCGGGCTGGTCGACAAGCTGGGCGACAAGCTGGCCTTCGGCAAGCGCGTGGCCGAGATTGCAGGCGCCGAGGCAAACAAGCCCGCAGGCTCGTTCCGCACCATCTCCTACGCCTCCTGGGTGCGCGCCAATCCGTTGCCGACCAAGGGCGATGCGATCGGCGTGCTGACCATCGCGGGCAATATCGTCGATGGCGAGGCCGGTCCCGGCACCGCCGCGGGCGAGACGGTGTCCAAGGCGCTGCTCGACGGGCTCGCCAAGAAGAACCTGAAGGCGCTGGTCGTGCGTGTCGATTCGCCGGGCGGCTCGGTGCTGGCCTCCGAACAGATTCGCCAGGCGATCCTGGAGGCCAAGCGGCAGAAGCTGCCCGTCATCGTCTCGATGGGCGGCCTGGCGGCGTCGGGCGGTTACTGGGTCTCGACCCCGGCCGACCTGATCTTCGCCGAGCCGGGCACGATCACCGGGTCGATCGGCATTTTCGGCATCATCCCGACCTTCGAGAATACGCTGGCCAAGATCGGCGTGACCACCGACGGGGTGAAGACCACGCCGCTGACCGGCCAGCCCGACGTGCTGGGCGGCACGACGCCGATGCTCGACACCATCCTCCAGGCGGGGATCGAGAATGGCTATCGCCAGTTCCTGACCCGCGTCGCTGAGGCGCGCCACATGACGCCCGAAAAGGTCGACACCATCGCGCAGGGTCGTGTGTGGGACGGTGGCACCGCGCGCCAGATCGGGCTGGTCGACCGCTTCGGCACCCTGTCCGACGCCATTGCCGAGGCCGCGCGCCGCGCCAAGCTGGACCCGGCCAAGGTCTATCCGGAATATCTGGAGAAGAAGCCGGGCTTCGCCGCGGTGCTGGCCGAAGGGTTCGACAGCGACGATGACGGCCAGCAGGGCGGCGACGTCTTCGCCATCGCGGCGGCCGAGCGCCGCGCCGTCGCGGCCCGCGCGCTGGGCGATGTCGCGCGGCTGGCGCGGGGCGGGTCGGTGCAGGCGAAGTGCCTGGAATGCGGTGCGCTGGGGCCCGTAGGCTCAGCCAGCGACGAGCGGCTGCTCGATCTGCTGATCGCGCGATTGGGACTCTGAGCTGATCCCCCCCCCCCCCCGTCCAGCCTGAGCCCTTCGGCTGGACGGAGGGAGGGGATGTGGCGCTCAAGGGCGCAGAACGTTGGCCCCTTCCGAACCGCACATCCCCGCGCTACGCAGGCCCATCGTTTCAGGAGACGCTGCCCCCATGATCGCCATCCGCGCCGCCCGCCCCGATGACGCCGCCGCCATCGCCGCCATCTATGCGCCGCATGTGCTGGCGGGCGTCGTCTCCTTCGAGACCCAGGCCCCCGACGCGGACACGATGCGCGCGCGGATGGAGGGGGCGGACGGCCTCTATCCCTGGATCGTCGCGACGCTGGCCGATGAAGAGGGCCGCGAAGACGCTGTGATCGGCTATGCCTATGCCGCGCGCTTCCGCGAGCGCGAGGCCTATCGCTGGGTCGTGGAGACGACCATCTATGTCGCCGACGTGTCGCAGCGTTCGGGCATCGGGCGGCTGTTGTACGAGGCGCTGGTGGACACGCTGACCGCGCAAGGCTTCACCCAGGCGATGGGCGTGATCGCGCTGCCCAATGACGGCTCGATCAAGCTGCACGAAGCCGTCGGCTTCCGCCGCGCGGGCGTCTTCCGCGAGGTCGGCCACAAGCATGGCCGCTGGATCGATGTCGGCTACTGGCAGCGCGAACTCGCCGAACCCGCCCCCCACCCCGCCGAACCGAAGCGCTTCGCCGATGTTGGCGTGGTGCGCGATCCGGTGGCGGTGAAGCATCGGTAGGGCCGACCCACGCCTGCGCGGAAGCTGACAGAATGACGGTCTTTTCGCCACGTATCCCTGAATATTGGCAGGCGCAGTTCGCAGGCGATGCGCTGGGTCCGGAAAGCTGTACGGTCAATCCTTCCCTGTCGCACAAGCGGCCTGCCATGATCCTGACAAGGGATGGTGCCCCCTCGCAGATGACGGTCCGTCCCGAACTTGCAGCGTGTCTTGGACAACTCACGCCGAAGTCCCCGTCGATCGAAGACCGGAGAGCAGCGCTGATCCGGTCCGGCATCGCCTTCCACGATCCCGACCATCTGTTCTACCTGCCCGAGGACGAGCCAATCCCCACGCCCGCGCGGTCGGCACGCAAGCTGACGCCGGACGACCGCAGCGCCTTCGACATCTTTCATCATGAAGCGCCCGAGACTGACCGCGAGGATGCGTTCGTCGAATGGGATCATTGGGCCGTCTTCGGCTGCTTCGATGGCGATCGGCTGATCAGCGCGGCCAGTGCGATGCTGTGGGAGAACAGCCCGTTTGCCGATCTGGGTGTCCTGACTCTGCCCGATGCGCGAGGCAAAGGTGCCGCCCGCGCCGTCGTTCTCGCGATGCTCGACTTTGTACGAGGTCAGGGCCTCGAACCGCAATATCGCTGCCAGATCAACAATATCGCGTCCGTCGCGCTGGCGAAAGCGTGCGGCCTGCGCCTCTATGGGCAATGGATCGTAGCCGCCGAACCGCCCTCTCCGTGCCATAGTTGAGCGGCCCGACACACAATACCAATCTAAGGCTTGGCTTTGCGCATCCGCTTTGGCTAACGCCGTAAGGGAAGCCCCCCGGGGCATGCGCAAGGAAGGAACAGGCATCATGGCTGCCGACTGGTCGACGATCGAATCGCTCCCGCAGACCCCGCTTCTCGATCTTTTCGCGAATGATCCCAATCGGCTGGCCTCGCTCAGCCTCGATGTGGCGGGTATCCATTTCGATTGGTCCAAGACCCATCTGACCCGCGAGGCCGTTACCGCCTTTGCCGAGCTCGCCAAGGCGAGCGGGCTGGCCGCCAAGCGCGACGCGCTGTTCGGGGGCGAGGTCGTCAACGTCACCGAAGGCCGCGCGGTCGAGCACACCGCCGAGCGTGGCGAGGGCAATCCCGAGAGCGTCGCCGTGGCGCGCCAGTCGCACGCCCGGATGCGCGCGCTGATCGACGCGATCGAGGCGGAAGCGCTCGGGCCGATCCGCCATGTCCTGCACATCGGCATCGGCGGCTCGGCGCTGGGGCCCGACCTGCTGGTCGACGCGCTGGGCCGCGACAGCGACCGGTATGACGTGGCGATCGTGTCGAACGTCGACGGCGTCGCCTTGGAGGAAGTGTTCAAGCGTTTCGACCCCGCCGCCACGCTGCTGGTCGTTGCATCCAAGACCTTCACCACCACCGAGACGATGCTGAACGCCACCTCGGCGCTCCAGTGGATGACCGAGAGCGGCGTCGAGGACCCGTATGGCAAGGTCATCGCGCTGACCGCCAATCCCGAAAAGGCGGTCGAATGGGGCGTGGACGAGACGCGCATCCTGCCGTTCGCCGAATCGGTCGGCGGCCGTTATTCGCTCTGGTCGACGATCGGCTTCCCGGCGGCGCTGGGCCTGGGTTGGGACGCGTTCGAGGAACTGCTGGAAGGCGCGGCCGAGATGGACCGTCATTTCCGCCTGACCGATCTGGCACAGAACGCCCCCGCGCTCGCCGCCTTTGCCGACCTTTATTACACCCAGGTCCGCCATGCCGAGACGCGCGCGCCCTTCGCCTATGACGAGCGTCTGCGCCTGCTCCCCTCCTATCTCCAGCAGCTGGAGATGGAGTCGAACGGCAAGGGCGTGACCGTCGACGGCCAGCCCGTCGGACGGCCGACCTCCGCGATCACCTGGGGCGGGGTCGGCACCGATGCGCAGCATGCGGTGTTCCAGCTGCTCCACCAGGGCACGCATCTCGTCCCCGTCGAGTTCATCGCGGTCATCGAGCCGGGCGATGTGCTGAGCGACGATCATCACCGCCAGCTGCTGCTAAACGCCTTTGCGCAGGGTGCGGCGCTGATGAAGGGCAAGAAGGTCGACGACCCCGCGCGCAGCTATTCGGGCGATCGTCCGTCCTCGACCATCCTGCTCGACACGCTCGACCCGCGCACGCTGGGCGCGCTGATCGCCTTTTACGAGCACCGCGTGTTCGTGAACGGCGTGCTGCTGGGCATCAACAGCTTCGATCAGTTCGGCGTCGAGCTGGGCAAGGAAATGGCCAAGGCCGCCGACCAGGGCGGGCAGGATTTCGATCCCTCGACCGAGGATCTGATCAAGCGGGCCTTTGGCGAATAACAATCCTCCCCTGTAAGGGGAGGAATTTTGAATTTCCGATCACTGTCAGGGGGACGCTGAACTTGGCTCGGCGTCCCCCGTTGTGCTTTTAGGCGGGCTGCACACCCGCGCTTTCTGAATTCCCGGAGAAACCGATCCCATGGCTGACTATGACTATGACCTGTTCGTCATCGGGGCGGGTTCGGGCGGCACGCGCGCCTCGCGGGTCGCGGCGGCGCATGGTGCGCGCGTGGCGGTGGCCGAGGAATATCGCGTCGGCGGCACCTGCGTCATTCGCGGCTGTGTCCCGAAGAAGCTGCTCGTCTATGGCGCGCATTTCGCCGAGGACCTGAAGGACGCCCGCCGCTTCGGCTGGCAGGTGCCGAGCGACTGCGAATTTTCGTGGGAGACGCTGCGCGACAATGTCCTGTCGGAGGTCGACCGGCTGAACGGTGCGTACAAGAAGACGCTGGAAAGCCACAATGTCGAGATCATCGACCAGCGTGCCGTCGTCACCGGCCCGAACAGCGTCCGCCTGGCCGACGGGACCGAGAAGACCGCCGAGCGTATCCTGATCGCGGTCGGCGCGCATCCGGCCGTTCCCTCCTGCCCCGGCCATGAGCATGGCATCACCTCCAACGAGGCGTTCCATCTCGACGCGATTCCCAAGCGCGTGCTGATTGCAGGTGCGGGCTATATCGCCAATGAGTTTGCGGGCGTGTTCCACCAGTTCGGCGCCCACGTCACGCTGATCAACCGCAGCAAGGATATCCTGCGCGGCTATGACCTGACGATCCGCGACCGGCTGCTCCAGATTTCGATGATGAAGGGCATCGAGTTCCGCTTCGACGCGACGTTCGAAGGGATCGAGAAGATGGACGATGGCTGCCTGGCGGTATCCATGTCCAACCACGAGCCGATGATCGTCGACCTGGTGATGTTCGCGACCGGCCGCCTGCCCAACACCCATGGCCTGGGGCTGGAGACGGCGGGCGTCGAGCTCGACGATCACGGTGCGATCAAGGTGGACGAGGACAATCGCTCGACTTGCCCCAGCATCTATGCGGTGGGCGACGTGACCAACCGGGTCCAGTTGACCCCCGTCGCGATCCGCGAGGGACAGGCCTTTGCCGATACGGTGTTCGGCAATAAGCCGACCCGCGTCGACTATGATTGCATCCCGGCCGCCGTGTTCAGCCATCCGCCGATGGCGGGCGTCGGCATGACCGAGGCACAGGCGAAGCAGACGCTGGGATCGGTGCGGGTCTATACCTCGGACTTCCGCCCGATGAAGAATGTGCTGGCAGGCCGTGAGGAGCGCGCACTCTACAAGATGGTGTGCGACGGCGACACGGGCCGCGTGGTCGGGCTGCACATGATCGGTCCCGACGTGCCCGAAATCCTCCAGGCCGCCGCCATCGCGGTGAAAGCCGGGCTGACCAAGGCGCAGTTCGACGCCACCGTCGCGCTGCATCCGACCATGTCGGAGGAACTGGTGCTGATGCGCTGAAGGCTCGACTGCCCCCCGGTGTCCCACCGGGGGGCAGTCCGTAAAAAGACTATTCGTGTTTACGTATCGCGCGAAACGTTATTGCGGTTTAGGATTATGTTCACGTCGAGTCGCTAGGACGTTGGAACAGAGGCGTTGCGGTGGAAATGGAACCGAAGATGAGTGAGCATGGCGTTACTTTCGAGCAGGTCATCGCCTTCGCAAAGGCCGCGATGGACGGTGCGGATGCGCTGAACCAGCCGCTGGCGGGCAACCACATCGCCGCCGGGCTCGAAATGCTGCGCAACGCCCATCAGCAGGCGGGAGCCGCCTCCTCGGTCTGATCGTCAGGCGTCTTCCGCGCTTTTGCCATCGTCCAGCGCGGTGGCTCGCCGATGCGCGGGACGATCCTGCAAGCGACCGATATAGGCCATGATCGCATCGGTCTTGGGGATCAGCCCGAACTGGGTGAACCACATCAACTGCGACCCCAGATAGACATCCGCCGCCGTGAAGCGCTCGCCGGTGATATAGGGATGCTCGGCCACCGCCGCGCCGACGACGCCCACGGCCCGGTCGAAATCGCCATAGCCCGCCATACGCTGTTGCTCGGCGGTCGGCTCCACGCCCATCGCGCGATTGGTGATCGCGGCCTCCAGCGGCCCCGCCGCGAAGAACAGCCAGCGATAATAACGCGCCTGCTCCTGCGGCAAGGGCGACAGTTCGGCATCGGGAAAGGCTTCGGCGAGATAGGCGCAGATCGCCGCCGTTTCCGTCACCACCTGGCCGCGATGGACGATGGCGGGCACCTTCATCATCGGATTGATCGCGTGATAGTCGGGCGCGATCATCGTCGTCCCGTAATCCAGCACGACCGTGTCATAGCTCGCCCCCGTCTCTTCCAGCATCCAGCGGGCGATGCGGCCCCGCGACTGGGGGTTGGTGTACAGCGTCAGGTCGGCGGTCATCAGGCTCTCCATGGCGGTGCGAGGGGCGAAATCAGGCGCGATCGAGATGGCGGTGCAGAAAGGCGATGGTCCGCGACCAGGCCTGGGCTGCCGCCGCCGCATTATAGCGCTCGGCGGAGCTGTCGTTGTTGAAGGCATGGTCGACGCCCGGATAGGTAAAGGCCTCGACCGGCCGCCCCGCCGCCTTCAACGCCGCGACCCAAGGCTCGCCGGTCGCGTTCACGCGCGCATCCTTGCCCGCATAATGCAGCATCAGCGGCGTCCGAACCTTCGCCGCTTCGCCGGGACTCGGTGCGGGGCCGTAATAGGCCACGCCCGCCGACAGCGCCGGGCCTGCCGCCACCGCCAGCCGGTTGACGAACGCCCCGCCCCAGCAAAAGCCGACCGCACCGACGCGGCCGGTGCCCGTCTTGTCGGTGGCGGCATGTCCCATCATCGCCCGCGCCTGGGCCAGCGCCAGATCATAGTCGAGCGTGGCGATCAGCGTTCGCGCGCGATCCTCGTCCGCCGGTGTGCCGCCCTGCGGAGCCAAGAGATCGGGCGCGATCGCGTGGAACCCGGCCAATGCCACGCGCCGCGCGACATCCTCGATATGCGGGGTAAGTCCGCGATTCTCATGGATGACCAGCACCGTGCCGAGCCGCTTCTTCACGCCCTTGGGACTGGCGAGATAGGCGGCCGAGCGCGCTCCCGCCTCCATCCCCTCGCGACGGTCGATACGCAGCCGGATATCATGGGGGTCGGTCTGCGCGGCAGCGGCGGGACTGGCGGAGATACCCAAGATCAGCGCCTCGGCGGCGGCAACCGATCCGGCCAGCGCGGTCATCTGGCGCAGGAGGGTGCGGCGGTCGTGATGCTCATGGGTGAAGGCGTCATAGATACGCACCGCGCGGTCGCGCAGCGATTCAGTCGGGGGGATATCGGTCATGCGGGCATCCTCCACTCCGGTCACGGGTCCGGCATCGGTACCGGTATCTTCGCGATTGTGGGGGGAGCTTAGTGGCGTGGCGGGACCGGGGCCAGGGTTGATTGTGCGGGGGCGGCTGGGCGTGGCCTTCACCTTCGGTCAGGCTGAACGGAATGGGGGGATGCGCACCCGGCGTTTCGTGAAGATATCGCCTAAGCTCTGATGAACTGAGATGGCCCCACCCCTCCCCTTCAGGGGAGGGGCAGGGGGTGGGGCGCTTCCGCAAGCCTGGCGTTCGTAGAGAGGCCCCACCCCAACCCCTCCCCTGAAGGGGAGGGGCTCGCGTCGACTTAATAGGTTGCCTCCTACTTTTGCCTCCGTTCGGGCTGAGCGAAGTCGAAGGCCACAGGACAACGCCTAAAACAAAAAGGCCGCCCCCTTATCAGGGACGGCCCTTTCGTCAGCCTAGCGGGAAGATCACGCCCCCAGCGGGCTCGGCGAACCGAACGGCCCGCTGCCGCGCCGCGTCTTCGGGATCGAGGTCCCCGCCTTGGCGATCGGCGTCGCCTTGGCCTTGGGGTCGTCGCGACCGATATCGTCGCCCGCGATCAGCTTCTTGATCTCGTCACCCGACAGCGTCTCATATTCGAGCAGCGCCCCGGCCAGCAGATGGAGCTGGTCGACATGCTCGGTCAGCACATGCTTGGCGCGATGCAGGCCGCCCTCGACGATCGACTTGATCTCGTCGTCGATCAGCTGCGCGGTCTGGTTGGACATACGCACCGGCTGGCTGGACGAATAGCCCAGGAAGCTCTCGCCTTCCGGCTGGGCGTACTCGACCGGGCCGACCTTGTCCGACATGCCCCACTTCGTGACCATGTCGCGGGCCAGGCCCGTGGCGTACTGGATGTCGCCGCTCGCACCGCTCGACACCTTGTCATAGCCGAAGATGATCTCTTCGGCGACACGACCGCCCATGGCCACGGCCAGGTTCGCGTACATCTTGTCGCGGTGATAGCTGTACGAGTCGCGTTCCGGCAGGCGCATCACCATGCCCAGCGCGCGACCGCGCGGGATGATCGTCGCCTTGTGGATCGGGTCCGACGCCGGTTCGTGCAGCGCGATGACCGCATGGCCCGCTTCGTGATAAGCGGTCATCCGCTTCTCGTCCTCGGTCATGACCATGGAGCGGCGTTCCGCGCCCATCATGACCTTGTCCTTGGCTTCCTCGAACTCGGCATTGGCGACCAGGCGCTTGCCCTTGCGCGCCGCCATCAGCGCGGCCTCGTTGACAAGGTTCGCCAGATCCGCGCCCGAGAAGCCCGGCGTACCGCGCGCGATGACGCGGGCGTCGACGTCGGGGGCCAGCGGCACCTTCTTCATATGGACTTCGAGGATCTTCACGCGGCCGTCGATATCGGGGCGCGGTACGACGACCTGGCGATCGAAGCGACCGGGGCGCAGCAGCGCGGGGTCGAGCACGTCGGGACGGTTGGTCGCGGCGATGATGATGATGCCTTCATTGGCCTCGAAACCATCCATCTCGACCAGCAGCTGGTTCAGCGTCTGCTCGCGCTCGTCATTGCCGTTGCCCAAGCCCGCACCGCGATGGCGGCCGACCGCATCGATTTCGTCGATGAAGACGATGCACGGCGCCGACTTCTTGGCCTGCTCGAACATGTCACGCACCCGGCTGGCACCGACGCCGACGAACATCTCGACGAAGTCCGAACCCGAAATGGTGAAAAAGGGCACGCCCGCTTCACCCGCGATGGCGCGGGCCAGCAGCGTCTTGCCGGTACCGGGCGAGCCGACCAGCAGCGCGCCCTTCGGGATCTTGCCGCCGAGCCGTGCGAACTTCGACGGGTCCTTCAGGAATTCGACGATTTCCTGCAGCTCTTCGCGTGCTTCGTCGATGCCGGCCACATCGTCGAACGTCACCTTGCCTTCCTTCTGGGTCAGCATGCGGGCGCGGCTCTTGCCGAAGCCCATCGCGCCGCTGGCACCGCCGCCCTTCTGCATCTGGCGCAGAACGAAGAAGGCGATACCGATGAACAGCAGGAACGGCAGCGAATTATAGAGCATCAGCATCCAGATGGACGGTCCTTCCTCGGTCTTCGCCGTGAAGGTCACGCCCTTTTCGCGCAGACGCGGGATCAGCTGCGAGTCGGGAACCGGGGTGGTGCGAAACTTCTCGCCCGAGGACAGCGTACCGGTGATCGACTCGCGCGAGATGGTCGCAGTCTTCACCGTGCCCTCGTCGACCTTGTCCAGGAAGGTCGAATATTCGATCTGATTGCCGCTCTGCGCCGAGGAACCCGCGCCCGACAGGCTGACGAACAGGGCGAGCGCCATCAGGATGCCCACCCAGATCAACAGGCTCTTCATCCAGGGGTTGCCGCCCCCATTGGGATCGGGGCTCTGCTGCTTGTCGTTGTCGTTCATCGGTGCCGGATACCTTTCAGTGCCAAGATAGGCATGACGAGGTTAATGGCAATGGAACAAGACCGATCAATGTGATCGGGGCGGAGGCAATCCTCCCCAAGCTCTGCTTGGGGAGGGGGACCATGCGCAGCATGGTGGAGGGGCGGAGCGACCCAGGCCCCTCCACCACCGCTTCGCGGCGGTCCCCCTCCCCGCGCTTCGCGCAGGGAGGAATGGGATCAGCCCGTCTTCCTCGGGGGGGCCGGGCGGAAGCGCCAGACGCCGGAGCGGACGCTGGCGATCACTCCGGCCTGGGTCGCGCGGCTGCCCTGCGACAACGCTTCCAGCAGCTTTTCGATATTGCTGCCTTCGCTCCACGCCGGGCTTTCGATCCCGGCGGCGACGCGGACCGTGCCGATCGCGCGGCGGGCCAGACGGCGGCCCAGCTCGCGCGGCAGGTCGGCCGCCTGGATCCGGACATTGTCGCCGTCGATCTGCGCGCGGTCCTGCCACAGCCAGTCGACCGTCGCGCGAAGGTCGGTATCCGCCTCGGCCAATTGCGCCGCCGCGCGGGCCAGTTGCGCCACGCCCAGCCACTCATGGCCGTCGAGCAATTGCCGAAAGCGCGTGCGGTCATGGCGCGGGTCGTGATTGGCGGGGTCGTCGACGAACGGAGCCTCGGCGCGGCGCACGATCCGGCGCAACTCGGCGCGCCGCCAATCGAGCAGCGGGCGCAGCACGACCATATCGGCGATCACCGTCCGCGCCCGCACGCCCGACAGGCCCGACAGCCCCGCCCCGCGCGCGGCGCGCATCAGGAAGGTCTCGGCCTGGTCGTCGGCATGATGCGCGGTCAGCAAGGCCGCCGCGCCGATCGCGCGAGCCTGTGCGGCGAGCAGGGCATAGCGCACCTCGCGCGCCTGGGACTGGATGCTCGCCCCGGTGATCGGCGTTTCCGGACGCAGGGCGTGGTGCGGCACGCCCAAATGGGCGCAATGATCGGCGACCATCCGCACCTCGTCCGCCGCTTCGGGCCGCAGGCCATGATCGACCGTCGCGACCGCGATCCGCCCCGGAAAGGCTGCCGCCGCCAGCGTCAGCATCGCCATGCTGTCGGGCCCGCCGGACACCGCCAGCAACAGCGGCGCCGCATCGGCATGGAGATCGTGAAGAAGCGTCAGATCGGCGACAAAGCGCGCAATCTGATCGTCGGCCGTGGCATCGGTGGCCATGATGCTCTCAAAACTGGTCAGGGATGCGCGCGCTCTGGCCCTTCCGCCGCACCAGTGCAAGAGGTTTTGCGTCCTGCTTCCTCCCCTGGAAGCGGAGAGGGACCAGCGAAGCTGGTGGAGGGGTGTAACCCTATCGAGAGCGGGACACCCCTCCGTCAGGCCTTCGGCCTGCCACCTCCCCTGCAAGGGGAGGAATAGATTTATACTACTGGCACTTCGCCGCGCTGCGGCCGCTGGCGATCTGGGCCTTCATCGCGGCGGACAGCTTGGCGCCGTACACGTCGCTCAACTCGTCATAGACCTTGCAGGCATCGGCCGCCTTGTTGAGCTTGGTCAGCGCCTGGCCGAGATAGAGCAGGCTGTCGGGCGCCCGCTCGCCGTCCGGGTATTTCTTGTAATTCTCATAAAAGGCCATCGACGCCAGGCTGGGCTTGCCGGAGTCGAGATAGGTGCGACCCAGCAGGTTCTGGGCGAAGCTGGCGCGGCGGCTCTTGGGATAGTCGGCGACCATCTTCTTCAGCGCGGCTTCCGCTTCCGGATAGCGCTTGGCCTGCCACAGGCGATAGCCATAGAGATAGGCATCCTCCGCCGGATCGCCGGTCGAGGGCTTGTCGACCGCGGCTGCCGGGGTCGAGGTCGCGGTATCGCCGGTGACCACCGAGGGGGCCGCCGGGGTCTTGGTCGGGCGCGTCGATCCGCTGGCGGCCGCGGGCGTGTCGAGCGGGGCGCTCTGCCCGACCGGGGCGATCGGCGCGGGGCCGGATTCCAGCGCCTTCAGCCGTGCCTCGGTGGCGCGCTTATAGGCGTCGAACTGGTCCTGAAGCTGGCGGGTGCGATACCCGTTCTGCTCGATCTGGCCGGTCAGTCCGGCCATCTGCTCCTCCAGCGAGGTCACGCGGGAGGTCAGGTCCGACAGCGCGCTGGAGGCGGGGACGCCCGGCGCCTGCGCCTGGGTCTGCGGCGCGGTGATCTCGGGCTGGACATAGCCGCCCGCGCCGTTCGGGAAGACCTTGCGCTGGACCGCGCGCATCTCGCTTTCCAGCTTGCCGACCCGGCCCTCGACATTGGATTGGGCGATGGCGGCGGTCGGCAGGATCATCACGGCCGCGACCCCGGCCAGCAACAGGTTACGCATCGGTTTCACCCCCCGGTGGGCTGATTATGAAAGGGACAGGGCCACCCTGCCCTGCCCCGGCTGTCTCCAGCCTGAAGATTTCCGCTTCTTACAGGTCCGCCGGTACGGTGGCGGCGGGCGAAGGCGAGGGCGCGGGCGCCGTCAGGGCGTTGCCGCCGGTCTCGCCGCTCGCAGCACGCGTCGAACGGCGCTCCGTCCGCTCGCGCAGCGGGGTACGCACGGTCGGCGTCGGCGCGGCGGCAGCGGCCGGAGCACCCGACAGCCGCGCGCCGATCGCCTGCGGATCGAGCCGCACGTCCTTGATCGCGCGCGAGCCATCGCCCAGCGGCGGAATGGGCTTGCCGTCCAGCGTCACGCTCAGCTTGTCGGGGCGACCGACATTCAGCAGCGGCCCCTTGGCGGTGGCGGGCACTTCATAGCTTTCGCCGGGCTTCAGCGTGCCCATCTTCAACGTGACATTGTCGGCGTCGTAGACGCGCAGCCACACCTCGCCATTGGCGGTCAGCACGACCTTGCCCGTCGTCACCGGCGTCGGGCTGGGGGCCGGCGTGGGTGCGGGCGCGGACGCATTGGTCAGCGGGGTCGCGGCGGGCACCTCCTGTGCGGTGCGGTCGCGGCGGAACAGATCGGTGCCATACCACAGCCCCGCGATGACGAGCAGCGCCAGCGCCAGGCCGACACCGACGATCGCCAGCCCGCGCGACGGCACGCGCGCCGGATCGGCAATATCCTGGGGTACATATTCGGTGACGCGGCGGCCCAGCCTGTCGACATCGGCGCGCACGGCCTGCGCGATCGCGACCTCGTCGGCACCGACCGCCCGGGCATAGGCCTTGGCGAAGCCGACCGCATAGGTGGCCGACGGCAGGCTCTGATAATCGGATGCCTCGATCGCCGCGAGATGGCGGCTGGGGATGCGCGTGCGCGCACCGATATCGCCCAGCGATAGCCCCTGCGCCTCGCGCGCCGTGCGCAGGACGTCACCGGCGCGGGCAGGTGCCGCCGGTGCGGCATCGTGGCCGGGATTGACCTCGTCCATTCTCAACTCCGAAGCGACCATGGCCCACCCCATGATCGCGGTCGTTCTTTCAGACGGCTGGGATCAAGTCAACGCGAACCCCTGGCCTGTATCAGGCCAATTCCACACCGTTCGTCGCAGCCCAGGCACCAAGCGCCCCACGCATGTCACGCACGGGATGCGCGAGCAGCCGGGCCATCTCGGCGGTGATCGCGTCCCGATCGAGCGAGCGGATCATCGCCTTCACCGGGCCGACCGCCGCCGGGGTGATCGACAGCCGGTCGATGCCCAGCCCGATCAGCGCCATCGCCTCCAGCGGACGCCCGCCCATCTCGCCGCAGACGCCGACCGGCACGCCCGCCTCACGCGCGGGTCCGACCACCCGCCGCAAGAAGCGCAGGATCGACGGGCTGAGCCAGTCATAGCGCTCGGCCAGCTTGGGGTTCGCGCGATCGGCAGCGAACAGGAACTGGGTCAGGTCGTTGGTGCCGATCGACAGGAAATCGACATTGGGCAGGATCAGGTCGAGCTGTTCCGCCAGCGCGGGCACCTCCAGCATCGCGCCGTAACGCACGTCGAGCGGCAGACGACGCCCGCGCGAGCCGAGCCAGGCCCGCTGCGCCTCGAACAGCGCCTTAGCCTCGTCGAACTCCCAGGCTTCGGACACCATCGGGAACATCACGTTCAGGGTGCGCCCCGACCCCGCCTCGATCAGCGCGCGGGCCTGCGCCTTCATCAGGCCGTCGCGCTCCAGCGCCAGGCGCAGCGCGCGCCAGCCCATGGCCGGGTTCTCCTCGTCGCCCGGATCGGTGTTGAGATAGGGCAGCGCCTTGTCGCCGCCGATGTCGATGGTGCGGAACACGACCGGCCGGTCGCCCGCCGCCTCCATCACGTCGCGGTACAGCCGCTGCTGCCGCTCGCGCTGCGGCAGGGTGGCGGAGACCAGGAACTGGAACTCGGTGCGGAACAGGCCGATACCGTCCGCCCCCGTCGTGTCGAGCGCGGCGGCGTCGTCGCGAAGCCCGGCATTGACCATCAGGGTGACACGGTGGCCGTCCCTGGTCACCGGCGGCACGTCGCGCAGCGCCGCAAAGGCCGCGCGGCGCTTCTGCCGCAGCTCCAGCTTGGCGTCGAACGCCTCCTCCATCGCCGACGAGGGCCGGACGAGCACGCTGCCCTCCGATACGTCGAGCAGCAACTGGTCGCCGTCCGCGATCTGGCGGCGCACGTCGCTGACCCGGCCCAGCACCGGCACGCCCATCGCCCGCGCGACGATGATGACATGCGCCGTCAGCGACCCTTCCTCCAGGATCACGCCCTTCAGCCGCCGCCGGTCATATTCCAGCAGCTCGGCCGGACCCAGGTTGCGCGCGATCAGGATCGTGTCCTGGCGCAGGCCCAGCTGCGCCGCCGTGCCCATCTGGCCCGACACGATGCGCAGCAGCCGGTTGGACAGGTCCTCCAGATCGTGCATCCGGTCGGCCAGCAACGGATCGTCGATCTGGCGCATCCGCTGGCGGGTGCGCTGCTGCACCCGCTCGATCGCCGCCTCGGCGGTCAGGCCGCTGTCGATCGCCTCGTTGATGCGGCGCGCCCAGCCCTCGTCATAGGCGAACATCTTGTAGGTTTCGATGACCTCGACATGCTCGCCCGCGACGCCGAACTCGGCCTCGCGCGCCATGCGGTCGATCTGTTCGCGCATCTTGTCGAACGCGGCATAGACGCGGCGGCGCTCGGCATCGATATCCTCGGCGACCGTATGTTCGACGACGATGCGCGGCTGGTGATAGACGGCAAAGCCGCTGCCCATGCCTTCGACCAGCTTCTGGCCCGACAGCCGGATCGTCGCGGTCATCTGCGGCCGCGTGCCCGCCGCCCCCGCCGCGTCGATCAGCCCGGCATTGGCGATCAGTTCGGACAGGACCATCGCAACGGTCTGCAGCGCCTCGATCTCGACATCGGCATATTTGCGCGGTTCACTATGCTGGACCGCCAGCACGCCCACCGCCCGCTCGCGCCGGATGATCGGCACGCCCGCAAAGCTGTGGAAACGATCCTCGCCGGTTTCGGGCTTGTAGGCGAAGTCCGGATGGCTCGCCGCTTCGTCCAGGTTCAGCACCTCGACATCCTCGGCGATGGTGCCGACCAGCCCCTCGCCCATCGCCAGCTTGGTGACGTGGACCGCCTCCTCGGCCAGGCCACGCGTTGCGAACAGTTCGAGCACCCCTTCGCGCAGCAGATAGATGGAGCAGACCTCGCTGCCGATCGCCTCGCCGATGATCTGGACCACCTGATTCAGCTTGGCTTGGGCGGGGGTGCGCGACGCCATCACGTCGTGCAGACGAACGAGGATCTCGCGGGCGGATGCGGCGGCCGAAACGGGCATGGGCATAGGGCTAACAGACGGAATGCGGCGGTGTCATGCGCTAATATTGCACAGGCGTGCCTTTTGGTGGCGCAACCGCCCGGAGCAACACGCTGATCTGCGTTATAACTCAATTGTTTATGAGGAACAGCGGACCAAATGGCAGGTTGGCTCCCACGTTCGTCACGGGAGAGCATCGTGCCTAAGATCCTATCCATCGCCCTTGTCCTGGGAATGGCCGCCGCGCCGGTCGCCGCACAGACACCGCCGCCCCCGCCTCCGGCCGCCGCCAAGGCGCAAGCGGCCGCCTATGTGAAGGCGGCGGGCATGAGCGACCTGTACGAAATCACCTCTAGCAAATTGGCGCTGCAAAAGTCGCGCAACGACGATGTCCGGCGATTCGCGCAGATGATGATCGACCATCACACCCAGACGACCGCCGCCACGGTCCGTGCCGCCCGACAGGACGGGTTGACCCCGACCCCGCCCCGGCTCGGTGGAGCGGAAGCCTCGATCGGCGAACTGCGCCGCGCCTCGGCCGACGCATTCGACCGGCTGTATATCGGCCAGCAGCTGCCCGCGCATCAGGCCGCGCTCGATCTGCATCAGAGCTTCGCCGCGAATGGCGACCGCCCGGCGCTGAAGGCCAGCGCGCAGGCCGCGGTGCCCATCGTCCAGCAGCATATCCAGATGCTGGAACAGATGCCGCGCTGAGGCGGCTCTTCCAGCTAAGGGAGCGGTTGCGAGCCGCAAGGCCGGACGTCGCATGGACCGGTATGGTATGTGCTCGCACCTGCGCTGGATCAGCCCTCGAAGCAGGATGGCATGACGAGAGTGCCCCACTTTGCCCCTCAGGGGGCCTGCGGAGATGCCACGCCATGTCATCCCGCTCGAAAGCGCTGACGGATCGTCCGGCTCCGTCGACCGGATCCAGCGCCCCGGCGGCGCTCGCCCATCAAGCAGGACAGGCATGGAAGGCAGGGAGGCCGACATGTCCTGCCACGCAAATCCCGGTCGACCTGGCGATCATGCAAACGACATTCATGAAAACAACCCGCCGGAGTAGGGACGAACTCCCCCGGCGGGCGGAATCATGGGAATGGGGTGGCATGGGGGTTGCGACCTGCGCCGCAGCCCCCGCCGTATATTAGCGCACCAGATGCCATTGCTGGTTCGGACGCCCCTCACAATCCCAGACGCGGATCGGCGCGCCGGTGCTGAGATTGCCGGCATTATCCAGGCACTTGGATGTCTGCCGGTTGCGCAGCTGGAACCAGCCGTCATCCGTCGGTAACACTTCCCATTGCTGACCATTGCCTTGTGAGCGAGGTGCCAGAGCGGTGGGGTCGCCATTGTTGGTATTGCCCAGCGAGTCGATCGCCCGGCCGTCCGCGCTGACCAGCTCGATATAGCCGTCGACATAGCGGACGTTCCAGACCAGCGTTGCGGCCGAACCGCTATTGGCGATCGGGCTGGCGCCGACCCCGTCCATCAGCAACTTGCTCGATCGATTGGCGAAACGCCGGTTGCCCGCGAACTGGGCCGCCGCATCGCCCAGCCCCATATCGGACAATTGCGAGGACACCAGTTGAACGTTGCGCTGGGTCTCGAAAAACTCGTCGTCGTAATTCAGGCCATAGGGCCAGAAATGGATACGGTCGCCCCACTGTACGGCGGCAGGACCATCGAACGCCTTGATCCGCGCATCGGTGACCGCCCCCGTCCAGCGGCCATCGACCATATAGCGATCCCACTCGCCATAGGTGCCCGAGCCGAGCCAGTGCGCCAATTCATGCAAGGCGACGCGCCGACCGATCGATCCGCCGAACTGGATACGCCAGCGATAATCGGCTTCCGCCGTAGGGGTTCCGACATGATAGGTCACACTGACATTGCCGG
The DNA here is from genome assembly GCF_050408055.1 of Sphingomonas sp. Xoc002. Taxonomy (NCBI): domain Bacteria; kingdom Pseudomonadati; phylum Pseudomonadota; class Alphaproteobacteria; order Sphingomonadales; family Sphingomonadaceae; genus Sphingomonas; species Sphingomonas sp. Xoc002. Next base: position 3,085,840 of record NZ_CP191175.1, read on the forward strand.
TATAACCGGCCAGCGTGTTGGTGTGGTTGATGGTCCAGTTCATCGCATCGGTGATGCGGGCGCGAATATCCTCGGACACTTCGGTGTCGAGCGACCAGGTCAGCTGGCCGATCTTGTAATATTCCAGGTCGGCCGGGGCAGCGGCAGTCGTACTGCCAGGGGTGGACGTGGCGGCAGCAGCGGGCGTCGTACTCGCACCGGTCGTGGAGGTGGCCGACGCCGTAGCGCCGGGGACGACCGAGATGGCCTTGGAAGCCCCCTCCCCCCCGCAGGATGCCAAGGCGGATGCCAGCGCACTGATACCCAATGTGACCGCAAGACGTGTTGATGGCGGCAGCATATCCTTTCGCATGTCACTCTCCCATTTTTATCACAGATCATGAACATATTTTCTTGAACCATTTTTGACATGTGGAAAATGAACCGCAGATGAAAGGTCCGACAATATCGCGGGCTGCTGTGCGATACCGATCGCCAGCGACACGGCGTCATGCACGGCGAGGAAAGACGGCGCGGCGAAAGACGGATCCTACCGGATCGCGCCAAGCGATTGTCAGGCAAGTAAAATCGCGCCGGCGTGCAAGGTGAAGCCGTTCGACGCGTGACAAGGATGGGAGAGCTGGCGCACCCGACAGGCATCTAACTATTTGACCGCCACCGTTCGTTCCCGACCGCTTCCCCTCTTATGGTGAGAACAGAGGAAGTCCATTTGTTCCGTAATCGTTCGTAGACGTTCGCTATAAGCCGCGATATGGTGAGGGAACGGTTGAGGGAGAATTATGGGCAAGCTGACAGCCCTGTCGGTCAAGAACGCCAAGCCGGGACGCCATGCTGACGGCGATGGCCTGTACCTGCTCGTCAAGCCGACCGGCGGGAAGTCCTGGTTGCTGCGCGTGCAGGTCGATGGGCAGCGGCGGGATATTGGCCTGGGTTCTATCGACACGTCCAGCCGCGTCGGAGGGGACCGAAACACCCCTCCCCCGATCGCCATCCCGATCCTGCATAAGAAGGTCCTGACGCTCAGCGAGGCGAGGGAGAAAGCCGGGCTGTTGCGCACGGCCGCCAAGTCCGGGCTGGATCCCATCGCTGAACGCGACCGCGAGCGCCGCAAGGTTCCGACATTCGAGGAAGCAGCAAAGGCGACTCACGAGGCGCTCAAAAGTGGCTGGGCAGAAAAGACCGCCACGATCTTCCTCAGCTCGCTGACCAACCACGCCTATCCGTCCTTGGGCAAGATGCGTGTCGATCAGATCGATGCCGAGCACATCCGGGACGCGGTAGCCCCCATCTGGATCAGCAAGCCGGACATGGCGCGCAAGGTGCGGTTCCGAATCAGCAAGGTGCTGGACTTCGCCAAGTCGAAGGGCTGGCGGAAAAGCGAGGCGCCGCGCCGGTCCGTGACCGTCGGCTTGGCCAAGCAGGCGGATGGCGGGAATTATGCCGCCATGCCCTATGAGCAGGTGCCTGCGCTGGTCGCGCAACTGAATGCCGGGGCACCGACCAAGGGGCGCCAGGCACTGTTGCTGGTGATCCTGACGGCGGCGCGATCGGGGGAGATTCGGTCAGCACGGCGCAAGCATTTCAACCTCGATAAAGCGGAATGGAACCGACCGCCCGAGGTGATGAAAACCAAGACGGCGCACAACGTGACGCTGAGCAAGCCCGCAGTGGCGTTGCTGAAGCAGATATTCGAGGAAGGCGGCCACGAGCCTGACGACCTCGTCTTCCCCAACCGTAAAGGTGAGCAGCTTTCCGATATGACGTTGAGCAAGGCCCTGCGTGATGCAGGACACGCCTATACCGTGCACGGTTTCCGCAGCTCGTTCCGGGACTGGGCAGCCGAGAAGATGCCCGAGGTGCCTGATGCGGTTGCTGAAGCCGCTCTGGCTCATGTCGTGCCGGACAAGGTGATCCGCGCATACAAGCGGGCTAAGTTTCTCGACATGCGACGCGACCTGCTGGAGGCTTGGGGGCAGTTCGTGGGGGACACCAGCGTTGGAACCGTCGCATGAGTCATCCGCCATTGGACCACGGGGCAATGCTGCAAGCCCTGGATCTATTCGTCAGCAGGACGAGCCATTTGCGAACAAACCCAGACGACGAAGAAGATTGGGCCCCAGTGATTGCTAGGGAAGCCCTGCAGCTTGCGGCGAAGCTATGCGGTGAACGGGTCTTGCGGCATGCCTATGGGCCGACGCCTGATCCGACTGATCGGCAAGCCGCACTATCAACAGCGTCAGATCGGCTTACCACCTTGTTCCATTTCTTCGCATCTTTAGAAGAAATAGGTTCAGGCTCGTCGGTTACCGATGTGTCGATCGAAGCCGCAAATGTAGCAGGCGGCGACTATCCTGTCTTATTTGCGCCTATAGATCCCCGCCAAGGCAAGAGGCGGAATAGTTATACGCGCGCCGTGTGGCAGCTTAGGGCCTTAGAATGGGATGCATATCTTGAGGGAGCAGGGATAAAAGGTGAGCCTCGACGGGAAATGGTAGCATCTGCTTTTGGTGTCACTTGGTCAGCCATTCAGAAGTGGCGAAGCCGTGACCTGCCCCCGATCTTCGGCGCCGATCTCCTAGATATGAAAATTGCTGCAGCAAAACTGGAAGGCAAAAACGATCTCTGGTTTACCGATCGCGGCTCAGACAATCGGCAGTTGCTGCACGATGGAGCGGCCTACAAGCGCGTCCTTGGCTTTTAGACGGTCCTGGCAGCGTGGACAAGAAAGCCATTTAATGTCCTTGGCAATTCACCCGTAAGGCCCGCTACTAATCCTGTTGCCCGCTGGTGTTCGCCAGCATCCATACGGAGGCAACGACATGGACGAACCTCTCTTTTCGGTAACCCAAGCCCGCCAAGACCTTGGCGGAATTGGTCGCACGAAGCTGTATCAGCTGGTTGCGCGAGGAGATCTCGAACTTCTGAAACTCGACGGCAAATCGGTCATCACGGGGCGCAGCGTACGCCGCTTCAAGGAAAAGCTGCTGACGCAGCTTGCCGCCTGATCACCGATGGCAACTGTAAAGGGGCGCTCGCACCCTATTAAGCGAGAAAGCCGCCCGGCTGGCACCGTGCGGCTTCCCAAAATTTGTCAGCTCAGCGGCGACGAATTTGAAAATAGCAGCTCTGCTCTGCAGCTTCAACGGCTCAATTCGGCGTTTGGCATCACTGGTCTGCGCGCCGAACTGATCGCGTCGCTCCATTGGGGCGCCCTTCCCTCTTACAATGAGGGGATGCGGTAATGCGCCAGACCGACACATCGGCCGCAGCATGGGCATCCATTGCGGACGCCGCCGGTCATCTCGAGCGCATCGTCATGAAGACGCTGCATGCCAATCCCGGCGGTCTGACCGTCGACGAAACATGCGCGGCCGCCGGGTATCCTCGATATTCGCTTCAACCACGCTTCACGGCCCTGAAGGACCGCAAGGCGATCTTCGACACTGGCTTGCGTCGTCGCAACGTCAGCGGCGCGAAGGCCATCGTCTGGCGGATCTCGGCCCTTGACCGAAAGGAACCGCAAGCATGAGCGGGTCCGAGGACAAAACCCTTTTCGTGCTGCTCCGGCAGGTCGACGGGCCGCGCTGGTGCGTCATCAGGCAGGTCTTGAGCGGCAAAAAATTGTCGTTCTTCGACCGGTTGGCAACGGCACGTCCTTACGGTGACGCGGCCCGCGTCGCTATCAACAGCGCGAAGAAGATGGGGCTCACTCTGGTCATCCAGGCGGATGGCCAAATGCCCCGTCGCTTCAACTATGTCACGGACGCAGTACGTCCCGGGGGTGTCGCATGAGCGCCTGTATCATTCCTATGCGCCTGCCCCGCCTCCCATACCGTGGGACAGTCTGCGTGATGGGGAGCAAGGTTACTGGCTTTCAGGTCGGGCACGAAAGTTCGTCCGGCGATAGCTGGGGCAATTTTTCGGGACCGTTCGCAGATGGTCGCGATGCGATCGCTGTGGCCTATGCCCTGAACCGCGACGTCTACCTCGGTGGCTGCGATGTCGAGATCTGCGACGACGCGCTTGCCGATCAACGCGCGTCAGCCAAGCTGATGGAGGATCAATATGAATTTTGATCCCAATCGCAACCATCGCCACCGTATGGAAGGTAACGAGCTGGCTCGCATTGTGAGCGGCATCCGCGACCGCTTTCCGTTGTCGGGTGTTGCTGCGAAAGCGGGCGTAAAGTTGCAGCGTGCAGGACGGGAATGGAAAGCATGCTGCCCGTTTCATCCTGACAGGACACCTTCGTTCACGATCTATCAGGACGATCGACGCGCCCATTGCTTCGGGTGTGGCTGGACCGGCGACGTCCTGGACTTCGTAAAGGCATCCTACAGGGTTTCGCTGATCGAGGCGATCGACATGCTCGACGGCGGCGTTTTGCGTGAACTCGAACAGCAGCGTGCTCCTGCCAAGGCGAAGTCCGATATGCGGGCTGTGGCTCAGCGGATCGTCGATGCATCTGTCTCGATCGATGGCACTCCGGCGGAAGCGTACCTCCGCTCGCGTGGCATCACAATGCCGCTGCCGCATACTCTGCGGTTCGCTCGCATCGCTCCCCCGAAGATCGACGGCAACGGCCTGTTGGCTGCGAACGGCCCCGCACCGCTTCCGGCGCTCGTCGCCATCGTCACCGACCCGGCCGGACAACTCGTCGGTGTACAGCGCACATATCTGACGGAGGGCGGGCGCAAGGCAGCCACCACGCCAACCGAGTCTGATCCGAGGCCGAAGGTGAAGTACAGCTTGGGTCACGTGATCGGTGGCGCCATCCAACTCGGGCCGCCCGCCGCCAGCATGCTCGTGACGGAAGGGCTTGAGGACGGTCTGACACTTGCCCAAGCGCTGGGGCGGTCTGTGTGGGTGGCGGCAGGCACTTCGATGATGCCGCAGATGACGTTCGCAGACGTGACGCGGGCGATCGTCATTGGTGCCGATGGCGATGCTGCTGGGTCCGTCGCGGCGGCCAAAGCGGCAGAGGCGTTCACCGCATCAGGCCTGGCGGTGCGGATCATGCGCCCGAACCCGCCGTACAAGGACTTCAACGATGAGTTGATGGGGGCGCGGTCATGAGCGCGGCATCCATGCAATCGCGGTTCGAAGACGCACACCCCTTTACGCCCGTACCATTCACCAACAATGGCCGCTCAGTCCAACCGGCCGTAGCCATCAAGGCCAGCCCGTTTCGCTGGCCCGATGCCCGAACGCTGCCCCGACGGCCATGGGTATGGGGCCGTTGGCTTCTGCGGGAGACCGTGACGGCGATTGTCGCTCCCGGTGGCGTCGGTAAGTCATCGTTCGTGGCGTCCATGATGCTCGCACTCGCTAGCGGGCGGCAAGACATTCTCGGCAAGACGAGCTGGGGCGGCCCAAAAACCGTCTGGTACTGGAACCTTGAGGACAGCCTCGGCGAACTCGAGATGCAGCTGACCGCCGCGGCGCTGTTCCACAACGTGTCAGCAGTGGAATGCGACTCCCGCATCTTCGTCGACAGTGGCCCCGAAGGTGCAGAGCTGTGCATCGCGCTCGAAGGCGAGGCCGGCTTCCAAGTGGCGGTACCCGTCGTCGACGCCTTGGTCGCCGAGCTTATTACCCGGAAGGTGGACGTGCTGGTGATCGACCCGTTCGTGTCGTCACACAGCGTCAACGAGAACGACAATGGCGCGATTGACGCTGTGGCCAAGACTTGGGCCCGCATCGCCAAGCGCGCGAACTGCGCAATCGTTCTCGTCCACCACAGCCGAAAGCTGGGCGGCGAGAAGGTGTCGGCGGAGTCCGCACGCGGCGGCAGTTCGCTGATCGCGGCGGCGCGTGTCACGCTCGTCCTCAACCGTATGGATTCACGAGAGGCGGAGCAATTTGGGATCACCGATGAAGGTGAGCGGCGGCGCCTGTTCACCGTGCAGGACGACAAATCGAACCGTGCACCAGCCGTAGACGCGGAATGGTTCAGAATTGCATCGCAAGATGTTGGCAATTCAACCGGTCCTGACGATCCCTATGGCGAGAAAGGTGACAACGTTGGTGTCGTGATCCGCTGGACGCCACCGGACGCTTTTGAGGGGCTGACGGCTGACCACCTACTGAAGGTACAGCGCCGTATCGACGGTGGGGCATGGAAGGAGAGCGTGCAGGCCAAGGACTGGGTCGGGTTTGCGGTTGCCGACGCCATCGGGCTCGACGCTAGCAAGGCCGACAACAGCGATCGCAAGCGCATCGGCCGTCTCATCCGCACTTGGATCTCCAACGGCGCCCTCGTCGTCGTCAACCGTCGTGACCCTGTGAAGCGGGAGGAAAAGCCCTTCGTTGAGGTTGGTCGGTGGGCAGACGACGCCTCCGCCCCACTTACTCAAGGTGGGGCGCATGAAGTGGGGCAAGGTGGGGCACCGCTACCGCCCCGCCCCACCTCCCCCCCTTTAGGGGAGGTGGGTGGGGCAGCCGGTGCAAAGGCCTGCGTGAAGGTGGGGCAGAGTGGGGCAGGCAGTGCTGAACCCCGGGTCGTCTTCCCCGCAGGCAATCCCGCCTTCCGGCCGATCCTCGCGCCTGGCGAGACGGGGCATGAGCCTCTGCCCAATGATCCATTCGAAGGAACTGACTAATGGAGCGCATGGCATGAACCGCTGGGAAACCCGGCTCAAGAAGCTGGAGGATATGCGTCCCGAAGGGACAGGCGTGTGGTATGGCCTCGTGCGGTACGCTCCGCCGGAGGGATCATCCGAATGGGTCACGCCAATGCTGGTACATCTCGGCTGGTCGCCTTCGACGTTTGCGATGATTGTCGTCGATGCGAATGACCCGACCAACGCCACGCCGGCCGCAGTCATCGCTCCGACTGCCTTTGACGAGATTAGCGAGCAGGACAGAACCCGCTATTTCGCTGCGGGCCGCGATCCTGGGCGCTGGTTCCTCGTCGTAACTGGCCGGGGAGCGCCTGACGCCATGCCAATGCATAACGGCAGCGCGGCCTTCATCAAGGATCTGCGGGATCAAATCGGCCGGTCGCAGGGAGGGTATTTTGGACAGTTCTGAGCCCCGTAATCTACCCGAAAATACGGGCGATGGGCGATTCAAGCCCGGCAACCCCGGCAAGCCGAGGGGCGCACGTCATCGTGTCACCCGCGCCATCGAGGCGCTGCTGGAGGGGCAGCACGAAGCCCTGACAAAGGCGGCAATCGACAAGGCGCTGGAGGGTGACACGGTTGCCCTTCGCCTGTGCCTGGATCGTCTTGCGCCACCCCGTCGAGACGCGCCGGTTAGCATTGATCTTCCGCCGGTGAAGACCGCTGCGGATGCCGTGTCAGCCTCTTCAGCGATCTTGGCGTCGGTGACCGCCGGGGACGTAACGCCGGATGAGGCTGGTCGCGTGATGGCCCTGCTGACCGCCCATAAGGCGATCGTCGAGACGGGCGATCTTGAGCAACGCATCGCAGCATTGGAAGAAAGGGGCAGGGCATGACACGCATCAGGGAACGTGTGGCACGACTGGAGGGCGCGCTGATCGGCGCAAGCCGGCTGATCGTGGCGCAATGTGGGGCGGCCCAGGACGTTGATGCGCTTTTGGCAGCGCATGGCGTCGAACCGGCGGCGGCGGATCTGCTGGTGATCGTCCGCAAGCCGAACTGCGACAGTGGGCGCGTTTCAGTCAGCTGATGGGTCGCTAAGCGCTAATAGGCGCTGCCCCCAGTCGAAGCCGCTGTCCCGTTCGCTGACCTTTCCCGCCCCGCCATTCCCCCGCGCGGTGCAACAGCCCATGTGCTTCAGCCCGCATGACAGTCCGACGAACGGTGCTCCGATCGTGGAAGCGCAGCGCCGCCGCTATCGTTGAATAACTTGGCATGGCGCCAGTCTCATCGAAGGTCGTCTGACAGTAATCCACCAGCTCGCGATAGCGGGGGACGGCGCGTTTCCTCAGCTTCGGCATCCGCCAGCGTTACGGGTGCCGCCTCGCTGCGGAATAGTGGGTGAAAAGGCTGACGCCCACTATTTCATGGGCGACCCAGCGCCATAGTCAAAAGCATCAATCGGGCCCGATGGCCTCCATCACATATTGGATGATGCCGATGACCGATCATGCGACGCCTGGACGCCCCGCTCCTCTTCAAATTGATGGCAAGGTCTTCTTCAGCAGCCAGCGCGAAGTCGATCAGTTTCTGGCACTAAACACGCATTCGACATCATGGCGTCCAGCCGGGGCAAAGCTCGCGGGCTTGGTCGATGCGATGTCTGCCGGAATGGCCGCCGATTGCCCGCACCGATCGGATTTGTCGCGTACGACTGAGGCCGTTGTTGCGTTGCATTCTCTAGCTGAGCGTGCGCTTGCCTCCGGACTCGATGGGTCGGCGGTAAACTTCTACGCACGTGCATTTGTACATCTTCGAGCGCTGGCTGCCGCAGGCTCAACTGGGGCTGACCGCCAGATCACGGCATGGTCGAGCGTCTTGGAGGGCGAAGGCATCCTCCGTGATGTTATTGCCGCCGCCGATCGCATCGCCAGCGGTGAGGCCCACTGATGGGCTTGCAGATCGACTGGAGCCTGCTGGGGCGCCCGACAGACATCGGCGGTGCTGCCTTGCAAGGGTATCAACAGGGGCGGGCCTCCGCCGCCTCCAACGCGCTCGCTCGTGATCCATACAACCGTGACGCGCTAAACGCTCTGTATGAAGTTGATCCGGCCAGGGCCGCTACGATGGAGAAGGCGGGGCAGGATCGCCTGACGTTCCAAAACAAGCAGGACACGGTCCGCCGTCAGAATGCTGCGCGTGGTATGATCCCGGACGTCCTCGCTGGCGTAGGTCTTGCCGATAGCGGACGCCACATGAACGCCCTTCCCGCGTCTGGTAACGTTACGCCCAGCGGCGAAGTGACGGTAACCGCACCCGTCAAACACAAGACCATAGCTGACCTCTACGCGCTCGATCCGGAATTGGCAGGAAGCCTGTCGACACAGATCGGATCGATGCAGGAAGCCCAGCGCAAGCAACTCCGGTTTGAGGCTGACACCCTTGCCGCCGCCGCGTTTGCTGCTCGCCAGGTTCCATATGCCAAGCGGCGGGACATTATCGACCAGCACCGTGCAGCGCTCACGCAGGCAGGCTTTACACAGGACGAGATCGACAATTTCGACCCATCAGACGAGGGGCTGGCTGGCGCGATCACCCAGTCACTGGGCGTCAAGGACGCGCTTTCCCAGCAGCTTGCCGAAAAGCGGTTCGATTGGCAACGCGAAGACGATCGCGTCGACAATGCCCGTGCCGCCCAGTCGGAGGGTCGGCAGGAATATTACCGCGCCCGCTCTGACCGGCGCGCACAGACCCGCTTCAACGAACGCGCCCTGGACCGTGCCGCGCTTGCCGGCGTCCGCACCGACACCTCCGATCTGGATTATTGAGTATGCCGCAGCAGCATCCCGTCACCAATCCGCGCATCGTCAAGCTGATGGAGCTTGAGGCGGCCGGTCGTATCAAGCCTGAGCATCAAACCGAACTCGACACCTATCGCAACCGTGGACTTGCACCCGCGTCCAAGCAGCCGACCGTCGAGCAGGGCAAGGCGGGGACCTTCTACCACCGCGCCAGCGGGGCTGACGCCGATTATCAGGCGACCAATAACGGCGAGGGCGTGGCTCCGCGCGGAATGGCGCGCCAGTGGCTGCATGACTCGTTTCCGGACCTTGAGAATACCTGGTTCAATGATGCGGATCGGCAGAAGGCGGACGCGGCGCAGCGGGACTTCATCGCGGCGACACTGCGCTATGAGTCGGGTGCGGCGGTCCCCCCGAGTGAATTCAGCAACCAGTATCGCACATTCTTTCCGATGCCTGGCGATGGCCCCGAGGTGATCGAACAGAAGCGGGCGCAACGGCAACGCGCGATCGAGGGCCTGAAGGTCAGCGCCGGCCCGGCCGCGACCGCACTTGATCGTCAGGGCAAGACATTCGAAGGCCTGAGTGCGGACAGCGTGACGGATTACGCCTTGGGTCTGCGCGACCGGAAGCCTGGAAAACCTCAGCGGCGTGACGACGGATCGATTGCCGTTCAGATGCCCGATGGAACGTTCAACACCTATCCGGACCAGGCTTCCTACGAACACGGCATGGCGGAAGACCAGCTCGCGGCGGCGTTCGGTGGCGATCGACATAGCGACGGGTATCGAGCGGCGTACAAGGCACGGTTCGGTGAAGAACCCGGGATCGTCGTCGACGTCGAAGGTGCGAGCGGACCGAAAACGATAGATGCCGGTGACGGTGCGTTCGGCTCCTTCTCTCGCGGTGTCGGGGACGCCGCGACGTTTGGTGGTCTCGATGAACTTGGCGGGGTCGCGGACACCCTCGCAGGCAGCGGGGGCGACGGCAGTTTTCTCGACCGATTGGGCCGCAACATTGACCGTAATCGCGCGATCATGGCGGGTGACGAGCAGAACCACTCCACGGCTCGCATCGGCGGCCAGTTGCTCGGGGGCCTCGCCATTCCGTTTGGTGCCGGCGCTCGCACGCCTTCTGCCCTTGCCCGTGTGGGTGCGCTGAGCGGCGGCGCCTATGGCTTCGGGTCAGGAGAGGGCGGCATCCTTGAGCGGGCACCTAGCGCATTGGCAGGCGCCGGACTCGGTGCCGTCGGGGGCTATGCGTTCGGAAAAGCCGCCCCTTACGTTGGCGACGCGCTGGCTCGTATCCGCCCTGGTTCGTCTTCGGCACGCACTGAAGCCCATGCATTGGCTGAAGCTGGTGCGCGCCAGGACGTACCCATGACCGCCGCCGATCTGCGGCCCGGCGCCCGTAACGCGTTGGCCTTCCTCGAAGCATCGCCCGGCGGCGCAGGCCCGGTACAGGACGCTTTGCGGTCAGGTAACGAAGCGCTGGAGGGTGCCGTAACACGCGTTGGAGGCGGTACCGCACAGACGCCCGAAAGCATGGGACTGACAATCCAGAATGCGGGTGCCCGCATGATAGACCGTACGCGGCAGATCAAGAACGACCTGTATGCCGATGCCGAGCGAATGGCCCCAACGACCACCGTGCGATCGCAATCGGCGCTTGATGCCATCGACGGCAATATTGCTGAGCTGTCCGAAACCCCCAACGCCAACCGTGGGCTTCTCAGCTTGTTGCAGGACATGCGCAACGATCTGGTAGTGCAGAATAGCAGTAATGGGCGATACACGCCGCGTCCCCTGTCCATCGCGGCCATCCGTAGTATGCGGACCGCGATGCGCGGTGAGATCGGCTCGCGCAACCTGACGATGACCGATGCCGAGCGGCGGGTAAGCCAGATCATCGATGCGGCGTCCTCGGACATCACCGACGCATTGAATCGTACCGACCCGCGCGCCGCCGCCGCGTATCGTCGTGCTGACCGCTATTATGCGCAGCGCCAGCAGTACATTAGGGACGTTGTTCAGCACTACACTGGCCCGCGCGACCGGCCTTATTCGGGCGAGCAGGCCTACTAGCGTGTCATGTCCTTGGCTGGGGAACGTGGCGACCGTGAGCGGCTTGCAGGCGTCATGCGGGGCCTGAGCCCGGACGAGCGCGCGGATGTGGCTTCGACGGTTGCGGCGAGCCTTGGCCGGCGCACAGCCGACGACGACTTTTCCCCGGCTCGTTTTGTTACCCAGGCACAAAAGATGCCGGCGGCGGCGCGTGAAGCGGTGTTCGGACGGGAGGGCGCCGATGCGATCAACGACCTGATCCATATCGCGACAGCCAAGCGGGACACAGCGAACAGCTTGAATCGATCGCGGTCTGGACAAGTGGCGAACTATGATCGCTTTCTGACTGGAGCATTCAGCCTTCTAGGCGCCGGCGGCGGCTATGCGGCCGGTGGGGTTGGTGGCGCTGCTGCGGGTACGGTGGCGGCAGCGGGCGTGAAATTCACCGGGCTCAATTTGACGGCACGCCTGCTGACCAATCCCCGCTTCGTCGAGTGGCTCGGTCGTGCGCCCAATCAGACCACGCCAGCGCAGATTACCGCGCATGTCCGTCGCCTTGGCAGTATCGCGGCTCGGAACCCCACCATCCGGGGAGAGCTATCTCAAGTCCAGCAACTTTTAGCCGCTGACGTGGGTCGTGCACGCGCCGAGGACGGCAACGACGAACGCCAGGAGCCATAGGCCTATCCACCGCCAACGTTTAGACGGCGTAAACCTATATACGGCGGCGCCAGCGGCAATGATGGGCCAAATTTGCACCTCGTAGATATAGCGATCGGTATAGCACCTGACAGTTCTCTTCGACGTTCAGTGCCTGCACAGCCGTGCGTCTACCGATCCTGTATCCTTATTAAGCGGCGCTTGCTCGAACCCTCAGCCGAGGCATGAAAGCCGCTTGATGGTCAGTCGCCCCCACAGCCGCCTAGCGATCGATCTGGTTGGGCGACAGCGGGGCTGCCGGACTTTGTGGCGCCGCAGGCTAGCGGTGGCGTCACCTGTAGGCGATGGTCATGAAGAGCGGCACCGCCTGATATAGCGACAGACGGTTCCATGCCGAGCGCGCGGCGTCATGGCTTCATGAGCCCGGCCGCCCTCAGCGCGTCATTGATCGTCGCCGTCGGATCGAAGCGCAACAAACGTGCCGACGACTGCCCCTGCGGTACGGTTGCGGCGATGTCGACATGCCGGGGCGGTGCTACCGCCGGTACGATCCCCCATGCCGCAGCAATCCGGTATGTAGAGGATATACCGACCTCGAGCATATGTGGACCCGGCATGCCACAGGCCTCATCGCCATCGGTAGCCAGTGGCGTCCCATGTCCCATGCCCGTGACGATATATTCTTCAATCACCACACGTCCGTCCCGGTTATGCCAGGTGCGGCGGCTGTGGGCATCGATCCGCTCGGTTACGTTTGGCTCGCCGACGCCGTGGATTCCGCGCCACTGGTCGACGATCAGCCCGGCGTTGACCGCGTCAACCGTGGGGTCTGCCGTGCCATGCCAGATCGAAACCGTTGGCCAAGGACCGCCATGCGCGGCTGCCATTCGCACACGATCGCTCAGGGTAGCGCGGTCGTGGCCGCGACCGCGCATGCGTTCGAGTGCTTCCGGCACGCTGTGAGCAGTGTCGAATGGCAGCCCCGCGATAATCGCGCCACCGGCAAAAAGCTCGGGATGACACGCCAGCATTGCGGACGTCATCGCGCCGCCCGCGGATAGGCCGGTGACGAAAACCCGTGCCGGATCAAGGCCAAAGCGCCCGACCGTCGCGATAACCATGTCACGGATCGACCCAACCTCGCCGCCGCCCCGCCGCGCATCCTCGGGCGAGAACCAGTTGAAACAGAGATTGGGGTTATTCGCGCGCTGCTGCTCCGGAAACAGAAGCGCGAAACCGAACCTGTCCGCCAGCGTCGACCAGCCCGAGCCATGATCATAGGAGGCGGCGGTCTGCGTGCATCCGTGCAGCACAACGACGAGCGGTGCACGGGTGGGTAGACCCTGCGGAATATGCAGATAACCCCGCAGAGCGCCGGGGTTAAGCCCAAAATCGTCCAAGGACGTGAGCGATGCCGCCCGCCGGTCTGTCATATCTCCGGAGGCCGCCAAGTTGCGGAGATGGGCGATGGTGTCGGATATTGAGCGCATAGCGGTGCCCCTTTTCGGCAGTGGGGGAGCACTGGATAGGCTATGCCTGCCGCACACATCCTATTGTGCATTGCAACATAACTGGTGCGCCCGGGCTCGCAGCGCAAGGCGTCCTCGGCACGGACCCTAGCCGCCCATTTAGCAGAACCGCCGACGTCGCCCCTGAGCGGATGGCCCTCAGCTAAAGGTCTCTACGGAAAAACAGCTCCGGCTCGCCTTGTGGCAACAGACCTACAATCTGTCCGGCAGCGATCCATCCCGTCCCATTTATGAGGGACAGCGCTGGCACGTTGGCCGCCCCCGACGAAATGTAGATTCGGCCGGTCAGCGTCGTACTCAGGGCGTGGACCAACGCCTGGGCGATCCCCCTGCGGCGGTAATCGTCATCGACGACCAGTTTGTTCACATAGTCCTTGCCGATGCACCCGCCATGCTGCCAAGCGAGGTATCCGACGACGGTCGCGTTCACCTCCGCCACCAGCATACGCCTTTCGACAATCTCATTGATGCGATCGCCCGAAAACGAGTCGAACTCCATCAATCGCGGCAGGTCGCGCGGCTCCCCGCGCCGGATAGCGACCATATGCAAGCCCCTCATATCGTTCGGCGAATTACGGCACAGCGGTTGAAGCGTTGCAAGTACAATGGTCGAGAAACCGAATGAGTCCCGTGGAGATTTAGTCGTTTGCCGCTATCATCTCGTTCACCTTGTTCGTCAGCGCATCGAGCGTGAACGGCTTGGTCAATAGCTCCATCCCTGGCTCCAGATGCCCGTTCCCCACTGCCGCATTCTCGGCATAGCCCGTGATGAACAGCACTTTCAGGCCTGGGCGCAACGATCGCCCAGCGTCGGCCACCTGTCGCCCGTTCATGCCATTGGGCAATCCGACATCCGTGATAAGCAGATCGATACGCGCACCGGACTGTAGCACTTTCAGCCCTGCGGCACCGTCAGCTGCCCCAATGACGGTGTAGCCCACCTCGTCGAGCACCTCGTTTACCAGATGCCGGATAGTCGCCTCATCGTCCACGATAAGGATCGTGCCGCTGCCGTGATCCGGCAATGCGGCCACCATCTCTTCTACGTCGTCTTCCGCATCCCCCACATAGCGCGGCAGGTAGATGCAGATGGTCGTCCCCATCCCCAGTTCGGAATATATGCGGACCTGCCCACCCGACTGCCTGGCGAAACCGTAGATCATCGAAAGGCCTAGGCCCGTCCCGTGCCCTAGAGGCTTGGTCGTGAAGAACGGCTCAAATGCACGATTGATCGTGTGCTGATCCATGCCGGACCCGGTGTCCGTAACGCAGATGGATAGGTACTGCCCTGGGGGCAGGTCCCGTTCCCTTGCGCTGCGATCATCCAGCCACTTGTTGGCCGTCTCGATCGTGAGCCGCCCTCCATCAGGCATGGCGTCGCGGGCATTGATGCATAGGTTCAGCAAAGCGTTTTCGAGCTGCCCTGCATCGATGCACGCCGTCCACAGCCCCCCGGCGCCAACCACTTCCATGCTGGTTTCCGGCCCCATCGTCCGGCGGAGCATGTCCTCTAAACCGTTGATCAGCCGATTGACGTCGGTGGGGCGCGGATCAAGGGTTTGGCGGCGGGAGAACGCCAGCAGGCGCTGAGTCAGCGAGGCTGCGCGACGGCCCGCACCTTGGGCCGCGAGAATGAAGCGATCCAGATCCTCCAATCGCCCTCGCGCAACGCGGTGCTGAAGGAGTTCGAGGTTGCCCATCATGCCGGTGAGCAGATTGTTGAAGTCATGGGCCAGGCCGCCCGTAAGCTGCCCTACCGCCTCCATCTTCTGCGCTTGGCGCAAGGCCTCTTCGGTTCGGTGCTGCTCCGTCAGATCGCGACCGATGATGTAGAAGAGGTCCGAACCCACATCTGGCACGGCTGTCCACATGATCGTGCGAAAACTGCCATCGCTAGCCAGCACCTGATCGACGAAGCCGGTGACCATCTCCCCCGCCGCCAGTTGTGCGACGACCCGAGCAGTTTCAGCGTGATCCGCCGCATCGACGAATTCGACAAAGGGTCGTGAGAGCAATTCAGCTTCTACCCAGCCCAATAGTCGCGTCCACGCCGGGTTCACCTGAACCAGATAGCCATCCAGTCGGGCGGTCGCCATCAGGTCGTTGGTCAGCTGCCACACCCGATCTCGCTCTGCGGTGCGTTCCTCCACCCGTTGTTCGAGAATCAGGTTCGCGGCCTTCAACTGGGCCTGGCTTTCCTTGAGGGCAGCATCTGCCAGCACGCGTGCAGTCGTCTCGTTGGTGAAAACGAACAGGCCCGCAATCTCACCTTCCGCGTCTAGGACACGGGAATAGGAGAAGGTGAACCACGTATCCGCTGCGCCGCGATCGGTGTCGAGCTTCCAAGGCAGATCGTTGAAGCGCTGGCTCCGTCCTGCAAAGGCTTCATCGATGATGGGCTTGGCCTGTTCCCAGGCATCCGACCATACGTCCTTGAACGGGGTGCCCATCGCCCAGTCGCGGCGCGGCCCCAGCAGCGGGATGTATGTGTCATTGAAGAAGAATGTCAGATCGTCCCGCCCCCATGCGAGGATCATCGATTCCGGGGAATTGAGCAGGAGGCTCAGAGCGACCTTTAATCCCTCAGGCCAGGTCTCGGGCATGCCGAGGGGATGTCCGGTCCAATCCCGTTCGAGGATCAGGCGAGCGGCTTCACCGCCGCCGGACAGAAAGCGTAACGAACGAGGGAGCGGAGAGTCAAATTGATCGGAGCGGGGCATGGAAGCGAAATACCTCAAGCGCCCCGGCGTTCAATTTCGCTAGATCAACTTTATGATAATGCTGTGAATGGGTTGTGCTCGACCAGCGTGGTTACGGCAGTCGACTTAGGTCGTTTCGGGCTTCGCCAAGCGGACTCCAACGCCGCCAGATGTCGATTTTTGATCTGCCCCGATTAGCGTGACGCCAGCGGAGGCCAGCGCGCTGGATAAGGCCTCGAGCGAATTGTACGCGATCGGATTGCCGCCCTCATAACGGCGCACTGTAGCAACGCCGATACCAGCTTGATCAGCAAGTTCTTGAGCGGACCAACCTAAAAGGGATCGTCCGGCTCGGCACTGCTCGACGGTCATCATGTGATATTTATTAGATCACTTTAAGCTTGATTGCTAGAAAAACTAGTGATATGAAAACTATCAGTCGGCCGAGACAGGGAATCCTACCTCCCCGCCCCGGCCTGACCAGAACCGATCACGGAAGGATCGAAAATGGCTTATTCCTCCATATCCTCTCGCATGCGTCCGGCCAAGCAGCGCTGGGAAGCCGGCCAGGTCGTCAACGTCGGCTTCATCAAGGACCTCGTCGTTAAGGCGCGCGTCCTGACCCCTGGTGACGGCCGTCCTGACATCTGGGCGCTGTGGCAGCCCTCCACTAACCGCTTCTACCAGTTCCAGCCCCATCTGGGCCTGACGCGGGTCGAGACCCTTGCTGAAGCGATGGAGGCCTGATCATGGCATTGAACAAGATCACGTCGCGTGCCGTCGATATGGCACGCCAACATCTGCGTACCGGCAACCCTGGCGCCTATGCCCGTTCGCTGGCCGGTGAACATCGCGCTACCAATGCTCGTCAGCAGCGCGCGATCGAAGCGGTGATCGCCGCCGACGCCTGCGAGCGCCTTTTCACCCGGCATCCGTCGAACGGCTGCCTGATGGCGCGGGAGGGCTAAACGATGGCTACCGAAACCACCCGTCGCGCCCTGTTCGGGGGCGCTGGCCTCGTCGCGCTTGCCGCCGCCGTCCCGGCTGTCGCATCTACCATGTCCACCAGCTCGGGCGTCAGCCCTGCCCTGGCCAAGCTGATCGCCGCTGCGGATGAAGCCAAGCGTCAATGCGACGACTTCGACACGGCCACCTATGACCCGCTGAAGGCGCGCACCGACGCACTGATCGACGCCGTCCCGCATGTGACGGTCGACATCCAGAACAGCCCCTTTTGGACCACGGCCGAATCCGCCGCTGTCAGCCTCGCTCGGGACATCGTGCGCGGCGATCCGGGCCGTCTCCATCCCAGCAGCGCGCAACTGCGTCGCCTTGTCGCAGCCGACCTGCACCGAACCCGCCAGGCACAGCGAATGAAGCGTCAGACCGGCCTGCAGGCCGCTTACGACCGCTCGAATGCGCTGGCTGACACCATGGCGACCACCGAATGGGATGTAGCGCTGTTCCCCTGCGAAACCGCCGCTGACCTTCACGCCAAGCTGGCTTTCATGATGACCCGGCAGATGGATGACGGCGTCGCAGTGCTCGACGTCCTGCTGCCTGATGCCGCCCGCATCGCGAACAAGGAGGGCTGATCCATGACGGACGTGATGACCCGTCCCGCAGTGTTGGATGGTGCCGAGCAGACGGTTACGCATCAGCATCTCGACCGATCCGCTTGGGAAGCAGCCACCACTAAGCTGCGAGCCGAACAGACACGCGACCGCGCGCTGGATGCCCGCCACAGTGAGGCGCAGGCGAATGGCACGCTGACCGAGGATCTGGAACAGGAATGGTCGGATAGCATCGAGCCGCTCGGCGAAGCGGAATGGGCGCTGTTCGCCACGAGCGCCCCGGATCTGGCGGCGCTCGACTGGAAGCTCAAACACCTCGCGGATCATGGCATGCTGGAAGAGCAGCACGTCGAACAGCTTCGCGCGGACATCGCGCGTCTCTCCAGCGTGGAGGGCCGCTGACATGTCGACCACCAGCGAAACCTTCTGCGCTCTGCTCGACGCGCACGATGATGCCGTTCATCGGTTCAACTCCCTGCCGGACGCCGCCGATGACACCCCTGAATACGAACAAGCGTCCCAGGCGATGTGCGAAGCCTCCGACCTCGCGGACAAGGCAGAGCCGACGTCCTGGCCGGAGTTCGCACGCCTGTTGAGCCATATGGCGAGCGGCGGACAGACCGGGATTGACGAGGACAACGCCAACCGGCTGATGCTCCATGCTCGCCGGCTGCTGGCGGCGCCTGAGGAACACCGCAGCGCTTGGATCGCCGTCCTGGCCGAATATCAGCGCCTCAAGGCCATATTCGACGACATGCCCCGCGGCACCGATGGCGAGGACGAAGCCAATGAAGCGTCCCTAGACGCGCTGGACACGCTGATCATCAACACCCCGGCGCCAGACTTTGACGCCCTGCTGCTCAAGATGGATGCGGCGCAGGAACGTTGCGAGGATATTCCCTTCAGCGAGGAATATGCGGCGGCCATCCGGGCCGACGTCGAACGCCTCAAGCAGGAGGTGCGCTGACATGGCCACCCTCCTCCACCCCGCCCCGTTTAACCCCACTGCTTGGCTCCACGCCCTCGTCCAGATCGGCGGCGGCTATGCGCTCACGTCCGACCGCAAGCTGTGGCTCGTCATTCAGGACTGCCCCGCCGATGACCTGACGCCGCTGATGGCGCAGATCGTCGGACATCCTGACCGAGCCGAGGCGGTGCGCCAGACCATCGAACAGCGGCACTATGGGGAGGCGGCATGATGGGACACGCTGCCGTCACCCCGCCACCCAGCGCCAACCGTGCAATGCCTTGGCGCCGATCGCGCCGCCGTCCCTGGCATCGGCTGGACCGGGTCGCATCGCCGCATGCCGTGCTGGCCACCATCCCTTCCCTGCCCCGTGCCGAACTGGCGCGGATCACCGAACGGCTGATCGACCGCATGGACGAGCTGGACGGGGACACGGACCTCGAGCCCGAGGATCTGGAAGAAGACGATCCCACGGAGGCGGATGACCTTCACTCCTGAACCGATCACGCCGCCGGGCCCGTCCCGGCACATGGAACACAGGCCCGTCGCTCGCGATCGTCGAGCGGCGGGCTCTCCGCGCGTGCACCGCTTCCGCGATAGCCTGGCGCTGTCCGAGCGCTTCGTAGACGCCGATTGGTGGATTCCGATGTACCGGCGCGCATTCCCGACGATGGTGTCAGCGGTGGCCGTCCGGGAAGACGGATGGGCGCAGCGAGGCGGGATAGATCGGCTACTGACCCTGTCCTGTGGGCGAACCTATACCGTCGACGAGAAGGTGCGGATGCACGACTGGCCAGATGTCTTGCTGGAGCGCTGGTCGGACGAAGCGCGTCGCGTGCCTGGGTGGATCCAGAAGCCGTTGGCGGCCGACTTCATCGGCTATGCCTATGCGCCCGCCGGGATGTGCCTGCTGCTACCTGTCGTGCCACTACAGCGCGCTTGGCGACAGCATGGGCGTAAGTGGATCAACCTTTACGGGACGCGGTCAGCGCAGAACCCCGGATATGTGTCGGTCGGAGTGCCTGTGCCGCGTCATGTGCTGATGCAGGCGATCATCGAGGCAATGGTGGTTTTGCAGGCAGCATAGCTCAGATATGCTCAGCGAGCGCTGATGAAGGGACGATCTTCGACCGTTACGTCAAACCCTTCGAAGCGTTCAGGGATCGAGGGGAGTTGCCCTCCATAAGTCCTGTCGACCCAGACCTTTAGGCCTGTGAATGTCGGGCTACGCCATGCCAGAACCGTAACCGCCGACAGAGGCAGCCCTAACACTGACTGTAATGCTCGGGCTGCCTGCTGCATATCCATATTATACGTTATGGCCACCAACCAAGGTGACTTTAAAGTGCGAAAGCACTTTATCGATAGGCAGCATGAACGTCAATTGCTGATCTCCCGAACCAGCAAATAACAAACCCACCGCAGAACGTTCGCCCGCTCCGTCCTCATGAACGATTAACGATCCGCTATCTCCACGATCGCTAAAGGGTTGCCCCAGCGCCCCCTGGATCGCAAAAACGTTATCGAAATAAATAATGCCACGGAATAGCGGCGTCTCCATTGCCACTGGTACAAATCCCACGGCCTGTGCGACGATTGTCCCCTTCGTATCCCCTGTAGTCCTGCCAATCTTTCTTACATTCATGCCGGGAACGGGTGGAACAGTGACCGTTGGAGTGTCGTATGCTGACCTTTGCATAGAGGACAGCACATCATGCCCCTTCAGTTTGAAGATAGCTGCATCGAGATTTTCAGTAACGTCAACGTTGTCAGGTATTCCTGACGTCCACGGCGCCACCGAGGCGTGGTGCCCAACAGTAAATGGGTCGTGGCCGTTCGGTCGCACATCCAAAAGCCCTGGCGCCATGATCGGAAAACTCACGTCAGTATATGAACACCCCCCGCTCACATGATTATTGGTTAAAGCAAAAATCTCACCTTTTTCGTCTTTAACCAGTGCCCCCAAAGTTCCTGCGGATACCGAATTAGCAACCGAAATTGAGGATCCGCAGGTATAGAACCCCTTGTGAAGAGCATGTGCAGAGGCTGGAACGCCACCGGATAGTGGCAGTCGAACCTGAGGTGGGTGGGATTTAATATACTTGAACTTGTGCCCACCGTCAGATTCGGAAGGCAGAGCTTCCAAATCTCGCTTTGTTAATTTTTGATGCGTTGCTACGACAATTTCATCTTTTTCCGGATTGATCCCGACGAAATTTATCTTTCTTTGGTTCAGTATGGCGATGGCCTGTTGTGGCTGACTTACCTCAGCTAGATCATCTAGGTCATCTTTTCGGTTTTCGTACAGGTCGTCAGGAGGCTGGTAAGTCAAGATGCCTTGCTCCGCCGCCCATGATTTGAATCGAAGCGCCACCTGTCGCAAATTGGAATCTACATCATTGACTGTTTTGGTCACTTATTAGCCTCCCGCCTTTTCGACAGTAGTGCATAGGGCAACCCGTGAGTCGAGGCCCATCTGCTATGAACTGCGCGGACCTCGAAGCGAGATCGCCTCTAGGTCCTTTTGGCCTCACGCGACGCATCAAGCGCACTTGACCTATGTTCCCTTTTCGTTCCAGCTAGGCCGGGTCACGAATCGCTGGAATATGAGCATGATGCAGCACGACCCCCGCCTGCGCGAAGCCGCGCGCGCTATCTATGAGGCTTGCTATCCCTCGGATGAATGGGCGCAGTTCGCGTTCGACGAGGCAGAGCGATACGGGACCGTGCATTACCGTCAGGCCGTGGATGGTGCGCTGGCGGCTCGCGCCTGTTTGGCTGCCGCTGGCGAACAGCTCGCGCTGCCCGTCACGTGACACTTCAGCCTGCGATGCGCCTGCATGACGTGCCGTTCGACCTTGTCCCGCGCGAGGTGCCATTCTTCCTGTGCCGGACGCCGGCGGGCTTCCCATCGCCTGCCCAGGACGACATGGAAGAACCGATCGATCTGGGAGCCTGGCTCGTCGAGCATCCGGCCGCCAGTTACATCATGCGGGTCGAGGGCGGATCCATGGCAGGCGCCGGGATCACCGATGGCGACCTGATCGTGGTCAACCGTGCCAAGCGAGCACGCACCGGTTCGATCGTCGTCGCGCTGGTCCATGGTGATCGCACGCTGAAGCGCCTGAAGCAGATGGACGGCCGCTATTGGCTTGTCCCGGAGGCGGATGGCTTTTCCCACATTCTCGTCGACGAATATGTCGAGATCTGGGGCGTCGTGGTGGGCGTGGCTCGCAAGGTCGTATGACCTCGCCAATCGCCCTGATCGACTGCAACAACTACTATGTCAGCTGTGAGCGAGCGTTCGACTCCAGCTTGGTGGGCGTGCCGGTCATCGTGCTGTCCAACAATGACGGCTGTGCGATCGCGCGCTCTGCCGAGGCGAAGGCGCTGGGCATTAAGATGGGCGATCCGGCCCATCACCTGCGCGACCTCATCCGACGGCATGGCATTCAGGTCCGATCGTCCAACTATACGCTCTATGGTGACATGCAGCGCCGTGTCCTGGCTGCCTGTCAGGCGTTCGTCCGAGACTTTGAGATATACTCGATCGACGAGATATTTCTCGACCTGGCCGGGTTCGATGACCGCGACTTGGTCGATCACGCCCATCGCCTCCGCGCTCAGGTTCTGCGCTGGACGACAATCCCCAATTGCGTCGGCATCGCGGATACCAAGACACTGGCCAAGCTGGCGAACGCCGCCGCGAAGAAGCAGCCGCGCTTCGGTGGCGTTGCCGACCTTCGAGATGAATGCCTCCGCCAGGACGTCATGCAGATTTTCCCCGTCAGTGACGTCTGGGGTGTCGGCAAGGCGACGGCGCTGAAGCTGGCAGCGCTGGGCGTCACCACCGCCGCCGGACTTCGAGATATGCCCATGAAGCAGGCCCGAGGCGTCGGCACGGTCGTCTTGGAGAGACTGGTCGCTGAGTTGCGCGGCATTCCCGCTGACGCCGTTGAGGCGGTCGAGCCGCAGCGCAAGGGCATGGCTGTCACGCGGTCCTTCGGGACGCCTGTGACTGAGTTCGACGCCCTGATGGGCGCGCTATCTCAATATGCGCTTCGGGCCGGGGAGAAGCTGCGCAATCACGGTCTCGTCGCGGGGCGGCTGACGGCGTTCTTCCATACCAACAAGCACAAGCCCGACCGCCCGCAATATGCCGGGTCCCGAGCGGTCGCACTGCATCCAATGACGAGTGATAGCCTGGAATTGATCGCCGCCGCCCGGCGGTGTGCAGAGCGAGCTTGGCGGGATGGATACGCCTATACAAAGGCAGGAATTCTGCTCGACGATCTGATGGCGGCGGATGATCGCCCCCGGACGCTATTCGAGGCCGATACGGAAAAGCGCGATCGTCTCATGGCTGCACTGGACGAGGTAAACGGGCGCTTCGGAACATTCACGGCCGTTACTGCCGGACAGGGCTTCAAACGGCAGTGGCGGCTTCGATCAGAAATGCGGTCGCCTGCATGGACGACGCGGATTGATGAGGTGCCGACGGTTCGGGCATGATGCACGGACGCTGTAACAAAACGTGTCGCGGGGACCCTGCCCCAGACTACACCGTTTCAACCGTCTCCAACCTACATTTGCTTGTACCCATCTGGGAGTGGTCGCATGAGACGCAGCACAGGATTCCTAGGCGTCGGTCTTATCGGCGCCGTCGTGTTGGGCGGCTCAATCGCTGGCGGGTACTTGGACCAGCGATACAACCCTCAAACCGCCGCCAAGTCGTCATTCGGACAGGGCGCATCGCCTGCGCAGGAAATGGAACGCCGGAGAGGCAGGGCTGCAACCGTTGCAATAGCCGAGGCCGCGGTCCGCTAAGTGAACTGGATAGCCTCGCCGCAGCAATGGGGCCTTGCCGCACTCGATTGAGATAGCGGCAGTCATTCTCAGAATTGTGCACGAGCTAGACACACACCGTCCGCCCGCCACCCCAATATGGAGCAGCGAGCGCTTACCGCTTCAACGAAGCTTTGCTTTGTCCGATTGGGGAATGGCTTTGACAATCGCAGTGACTGCGACGGCATAGGGGTGAACACCTTCAGGCGTCGGCTGGCTTGCCAGTACTGGCCACGTACCCGGTGCCGTGCTGTCATACCAGAATGGACGCGTGTCGATATAACCGGCGATGCGTCCCTCGGCCCCGGACTCCTTGTAGGCTTCGAGTTGATATTTAAAGCCGACGCCCCAGCCATTGGTCGGCGTGCCCCATTCATTGCCAGTTACGAGCGTCTGACCTGACCGGCTCATCCATAAATCGGTGCTCGTCGTACGCGGCAAAACACCTGTCGCCACGACGCGGATACCCGGATAGCGGGCGGTAAATCGGTCGATGAAACCGACATAATTCGCCTTCATGGTCGTGTATTTGGAGTTGAGGTCGTTCTGGCCGAGCTGGTCAATTAGTACCGTGAAGGGCAACGCTCGGCCCGTATTGAACTGAGCGGCCTGGTCCATCACCTGCCAGCGGAGCAATGCGCCGGTCGTCAATTCCAGTTGCGACTTCGCGCCCGGCATCCCGATCAGGAAGTGCGGCACACGTCCATAGGTCGAATCCGCAGTGTCCAGCCACTTGCGCAGCCAGCCCAAATTGCCGCGCGTATCGGCCTCCACCGCATATTCCTGGCGGGCTTCGCCGATGCTGTCCACGGCCCCCAAGACCACCGGGCGACCGTCCCAGCCTTTGGCAACGCACAGATCGGGGCCGTAATAGGCTGGCTGTGACTGGCCGCTACCCGTGTCCAGAGACGCGGTGCTGAAGTCGTTCGGCGTGTCGAGGTGCGCCGTGACGCTTGCCAGATCAGTCCCGCCCCAAACGCGCTCGCCCCTCCCGGCTTGGATGCGATAAACCGGAATCTGCTTTTCGCCTGCGGCGGTATGATAGGCGGTGGTCATGGCCACGTCGCTGTTCGCCGGAATGCCGCCCGCTAGGTCGATTGGATCCGTCCAGACGCCCGACGTGCCGCTGTCAATCGTCGTACCTGACGCGTTGTCGAACGTCGCACGGACCTTACTTGACCCGATCGACAGCCAGAAGCCGTCAAGGATTGTGGCATTACCCGGCAGGACTGACTCCTGTGGAGCATTGCCCCCTTCAGTCGATGCGAAGCCCGCGAAATGGCAGCGGACCGATGTCACTGCATTCTGCGGCGAACCGGCGATGATGCGCGTCATGACAAACGGCGTGTCGCTGCCAGCGGTTACAAGCGCGCCGCTCGGCATACGCAGGCGCGTGAAAGCGAACATATAACGATCGGGATTCCCCGCCGTCGGGGTTGGCGTAGCTGTGGGCGTGGGACTTGGCGTCGGGGTGGGAGTGGGCATGACGATCGGGAGACCGTCCGGCGCATTGAACGCGCCGTTCATGGCAACGGTACAACTGCCGATCATCAATGAAAGCGCAAGTGGAATGCTGGTCGCCGTCGTGCCCATGAATATTTCCCCCGAATCAACCCTGTTAAGTCGGCAACTGCATTCAGTTCGGGGGGCGGTGCAACGCAGATGGTCCGGACCAATTCTCAAATGAGGACAGTCGGCACGCCCATTCTCACGCGGCGTTGGCTCTCGCCGGAGAAAGGCGATTCGCCTTCATGCTCGGTCACTGTTTCAACAAAAAATCTCTAGATCGCCATCCAGTGAGACGAATTTGTACTCATCCCTAATAGTACAAGAGCAATGAATTCGCAAATATTCGAGAACTAGCCGACTCCACGGTTGATCATTCCAATCCCAAATGCAGATTTGAGTAAGCAACATTTTGTAATGTTAAAGGCAAATTATTGGCTGTCACCCCAGTTCACTTCATGTCAGTCTCCGCACGGCGCATCAAAGCGCAGATAAACGGGAGACGGCTCGAATGATTGCCTTTGCCCTTATTTTGTTGGCTGGAGCACCTGCTGCCGCACTCCAGCAGGACCCAGGCGACGTCCAGTGCACAAACGAGGTTATTCCGCCTTGGTGGAACGAGGCTGATAACGGCCCCTGGCCCTGCGAGGCAACGGGTTATCATCCGCCCGGTACACTTCCGCCCTGGGCAGTGCCAACCAACCGTTCCGATCACACCAGCGCACTGGCCATCGAGGACAGCGACACACCAACCGAAAAATAACCCGGTAGACGGAGTACGATAATGAAAGTGACATCCAGACGAATGCGCTTTGCAGCGCACCTCACCGCTGCATTTTTCGTTATCGGCGTGACCGGCGCGTCGTCACAGGCGATCGCCCAAGAGGACGACAATCCTTACGCCCATTGCCTGAGCCACTGCGATGATCTGACCGGCGACGTACGCGCGGCATGTCGAGCAGAATGCTTTGGCGACCCTTGGCCGGTTCCGCCTGGCAACCCAGGCGGTGGCGACGAGAAGCCGCATTAAGTTTCGAGCGCGGCGGGATGGCCCCCCGCCGCTTTTCTCGTCGGGAATACCGGCCCCAGCACCTTCATCCGATCGGCCGGGTACGGCCGCTGAAGTGCCACGACCTCTTCTGCCGGTGCGCGTAGCCAAGTCGTCACGTCATCCGGGTGCAGGACAGTAATCATCGCCTTTGGATGAATGGGCTCGACCAACTCGTTCGCGTCGCAGGTTACCATCGCGAACGATCGCCCCTCTACCGTCTGCTGCCAGAACCCCGCGACAGCGAATATCGGCTGATCGGTGACGCTGAACCACATCTCGCCTTTCAATGGCGGCTTGCCATCCCCCAGGTCGTGGCGGTCGGGGGTGAACTCGCAGAACTCTGTGAGCGGGATGATGCAGCGGTTCGCGGGATCAGCGGCTAGGCGGCGCCACTGCGGCAGCTCTAAGTTTCGCACATTGGTCATGGGATACGGGGCTTTTCCGCCCAGCACGTCCCAGGACATGACGTCCCAAGCGCGCTCGCCATCCTGTTCCCTGATCACATAGGATCTAGCCTTTGGGCGTAGTTCCTGTGGATGGAAGCGATTGTCGCGAGGCCGCTCCTCGAAGAGCTTGGCGGCCGATTGGAATATGGTCTGCGGCTCGCCATCAAATCGGGCTCGGTTACACATGTGCTCGACTGACCCTGGGTTACCGTAAGCTGCTTCAACGCTCTGCTAAGGGTCTGTTTCCGATGGGTTTAGGCTAACATGAGGCCCAGCAGCGCTGATGCCGCCGGGCCTCTAAGCTGTTCAAAATTCCGACCATTCCTCGGAAAATGCGGCGCTGCCTCCGGAGACCAGACGCATTGCAGGTTTCGGGGCCAGCCGAGTCCGTGAGCCAGTAGCTTGGGTCGCACGAATCTCCGACGCGCCAATCCGGAAGCGCGCGACATGTCCCGCCAGTTCGTCCGCCTTGTCCGTCAGTTCACGAGCCGCAGCAGTCGTTTCCTCAACCATAGCGGCGTTGCGCTGGGTTACTCCGTCCATCTCCTCGACCGCAACATTGACCTGACCCAAGCCACTAGCCTGCTGTTCCGCCGAGTTAGCCAAGCTATTGATCAGTGCCGTGATCTCCTGGACTCGACCGATGATCTGATCGAGCGAGCGCCCTGTCTCCGCCACCAGCTCAACACCCGCCCCGATCTGCTGATTGCTGGCCACGATTCGCGACTTTACGTCCTTGGCCGCATCCGCCGAACGCTGCGCCAGCGCCCGGACTTCGGAGGCGACGACAGCAAAGCCCTTGCCCGCGTCACCGGCACGTGCCGCCTCGACCCCGGCGTTTAGCGCCAACAGATTGGTCTGGAACGCGATGCCATCGATCACGCTGATTATTTCCGAGATCTCATGGCTGGACCGCTCGATACCGCTCATCGCCGCGACTGCATCGCGCACGACCTGCCCACCATTTTGCGCAGCGCTGCTGGCGTCTGCTGCCACCGTATCGGCACGTTTCGCGTCAGATGCCGAACGCCCGACCATGTCCGTGATCTGCTGCATTGAGGCGGCTGTCTCTTCCAAGCTAGCGGCCTGCTGTTCAGTGCGCTGAGACAAGTCCTCGGACGCTGAACGGATCTCTCCCGAGGCCGCACGAAGGCCTTCGGAAACACCGCTTACCGCGATCATCGCCTGCTCAACCTGAGCCATAGCGTTGTTGAAGTCGCTAGCCAGCGATGCAAAGGGTTCATCCAGCGCGACATCGATCCGGGCAGTCAGATCCCCGGCGGCCAGGGCCTGCATCCCCGTTCCGATCGTCGAGACGATGAGCGCCGCCTGTTCGTCTTTCTGTCTATCGGCCTGAGCGAGTTGATCACGTAGGGCAATGGCCGCACGCATCATTTCCCCAACCTCATCCCGAGCGCCGTTCGCAGGAATGGAGACGGTGCGCTCTCCTGCCGCCAGTTTGCCGAGCATACCGGTCATGGCGCCCACAGGGCGTGCGACAAGGCGAACCAGCAGAATCAGCATGGCAATGGCCAGCAGAGCAACCGCCAGCACCGTCCCAATCATGATCCTGTGACTGGTGACGTAGTTGGCCTCGGCCTCTTCAACCAGTGCATCAATCGCGCGGGATTGTTTGATACGCAGCGTATCAGCCGCCTTGTTGACGGTTACGAAATAGGGCCGCGCGATCCGAAAAAGCTCGATCGCCTTCGGTGAGCCCACCGCTGCCGCCTGCAATGTTTCCTTGGCGTGGGACTGATACTCAGCCCAGTCGCGGACGAAGGCATCAAGCGCGGATCGTGTCTCGTCGTTAGCCAGACGTGGACGAAGCCAGCGCGTCCGCTCCGCTATCTGATCCCGCAGTTCGTTCAGCCGCCGTTGCGCAACCGCACGATCTTCTGGCGTGACAGACAAAAGATGCTGCCCAACCGTCGCACGATACGTCGCGGTACTGGCGTTGATAACCGCGATCGCCTCCAACTGGGAGCGCTGCTCGCCGCCCAGATTAACCGCAACGTCCCGCATATCGCCCAAGCGAACGACGGCCAGTGCCGCTAGTCCCATGAGCGCGATCAGCAGAATGGAAAAGCATGCAATAAGCTTTCCCGAAATGCGGAGATTTTGCACGGAGGCAGTCCCTTCGATCCATTGGCGCCCCCCAGCGCAGGGCGGGCCAACTGCCTGCCTTCGAGTTAACTTTATGATATTGATCAGAGTTAATATGGATTAATTATACCATCACGGTGGCCGGTGCAGTTCGTCTGTCGAACATGTTGAGCGCGAGACACGCTAGCAGCCCCATTGCCAGCGGCAGGGGCGCAGATCTGAACCCAGTCCAGAACGCTGCACCACCTGCTGACCGACCAATTACTTGATCGGCTTGGCACCAGGCGTACCGCACTTCGCAAACTTGCCATTCGCGGCCTTACAGCGCGCAGCCTTCGGTGCGGCAGCCTCAGGACACTTTACGAATTTTCCCTTCGCATCGCGACATGGTGCAGCGATCGATGGCGTGGCGACGGCGATGAGCGAAAGAGCGGATGCGATAACGGCAAGCGAGCGCATTGGTCTTCTCCTGCCCGTGAGTCGGGCGGGCGGATGCTATGCCTCGTCGCGGACCTTCGCCAGAGGCGTTGCGGCTGCACAATCTCAACCGGCGATGAGCGCGCTAACCGGACAGTGATCGGACAGATGCTTTTGCCCAGGCGCATAGGTCGTCTCGGCAAATCCACTCGCCTGTCCCGCAGCCCGACGATCAAAGACGATGTGATCGATGAATGAGCGATACCGGGGATCGCACCGTGGCGTCACACCTTCATCAGCCAGCCGCAGATCGGCGTTGGCGGGATTGCCATCGTCCAGTTCGGTCCAGACTGCATCGCCGGGTTCAGCAAGACGACGATTCCAGTCCCCCAGGACGATAAAGCGTTCGGGCCCGACGGCCGCTCGGTCAATCCAATCCTCCAACACCGGCAACTGCTGTTGCAGGACGCCACAGGCCTGAGCGCGGTCGCCTTGAAAGCAGCCCGACTTTAGATGAACCGCCAGCAAACGTGTGGGCTGGTGGCCTGGCGCCCGCACACGAACGTCGACCCCCGAACGCAATTGCGGGTTGCCGAGCTGGAGCGCCGTGACATCCGGGTTGCGGTCGAACGCAATACCCTTCCTGATCGCGAAACCAACCGCCTGCCGGATGAATTGCTGCCCAGGCTGCTTGCCGCCGCAACTGCCAGATGCGGCACCCGGACGCTTCTCCATCACGATCGTGTAGCGGCTCGGGTTGAACACGCGCGCCGCCGCCGCTTCGTTCTCCGCCTCTTGGAAAGCGATCACGTCAGCATCGAGCGTATCCACGATCTGACGCATGGCTGCATAATCCGCGTCGGTTCGCGGCTCGCATCCTGCGCCGTCCTTCTCCGCCAAGAACTCCAGGTTCCAAGACGCCACCTTGAGTGGGTGAGTTGCAGTCGCTTCAATCTCGGCCTCTTGGGTAGGCGCTTGAGGGGCAACACACGATGCCAGACTGGTGAGCAGCGATGCGACGAGGACGAAGCGGAAGATCATGCCTGATGTGTGCCAAGGCATGCGCTTGGGTACAATGCCTTCAAAGCGGAGACGCGGAGGAATGCCGCCTGCAAAGGCAGTCTTGCTGGGACCAGCTCATTTTCTCTACGCCAGCAGGCGTTAGAACCAGCATGCGGTACCGGCCGTCTCGTTCGCCATGAGGCTAAATTGCGGCTCTTCGCTCCGTCCGTGCAGACGGGCATCACGGTTTGTTCTTGCCCACCTATCGGCGGCAAATGCCAACCGGATAGGCGAATCAAATTCTGATCACCTATGCCTGCTGATGCTGCAAAGCTCGTGTGATGGTTCGGAATGCATACACACACCGAACGCAAGCTTCACTTGCAAAGAATGGCGCATTTCCGCCACTCTGAGTGCGCCGGCATGCCGATCCCAAGCGACTAGTTTTTGATCCCATCCGATCCCATGAGCCAAGTCATTGACGAGTATCGTAATATTCGTAGTCGATCGGGATCACACAGCATGCAGACGTGGCCCACTAAGCGACTTGTTGTTCATCGTCGAACCGGCCTATGTTGCGCGCGTCGAAGAGCCCACCAGCCTCCCTGCTAGGAGTCTGGTACATGAAGGACATTCGGGAGCCATCTGACGCCCTTATCAAGCGGCACCCTCTCACCGTCACGGTGAAGGTGGCGCTTGCTATGATCGGCATCGGACGCACTCGCTTCTATGAATTGGTCGCGGTCGGTCAGATCACCACCGTCAAGATCGGCCGACGACGGCTGGTGCACGTGGAGTCGCTGCAGCGCTTGGCGGCTGAGGGCTATGCTGTGACGCCGCCATACATCCGCCCAGAGCAAATAGACCTCGACCTTTGACGTGGCGCGAGAGACTATCAGGCAAGGCCGTTTGACCGCACTGTTCGCCATCAATCGGCCGTAGTCGGAATCAAATGTGGGAACAGCAGAGGGAACGAGCTGCATCCGCAAGCGCAAAAACCCAGCAGATCCGGGCACTTGAGTGATCGTTGATGGCGCACCCGACAGGATTCGAACCTGTGGCCTCTGCCTTCGGAGGGCAGCGCTCTATCCAGCTGAGCTACGGGTGCGTGGGCTGGCCGACTAGCATCGCGGGGCACCCCGCGCCAGCCCTTTTTATGCGGCGGCCGCTTTTCCGCTCGTGGCGGCAGGGGCCGGGGTCTTGGGGCTATAGGCGCAGAGGTCCTCGACCGGGCAGCGCCAGCATTCGGGCCGCCGGGCCTTGCAGATATAGCGGCCGTGCAGGATCAGCCAGTGATGCGCGTGGAGCCTGAACGGCGCGGGCGTGGCCTTGTCCAGCTTCAGTTCGACCGCCAGCACCGTCTTGCCCTTGGCCAGACCGGTGCGGTTGCAGACACGGAAAATGTGCGTATCGACCGCGAAGGTCTCGTGCCCGAAGGCGGTGTTGAGCACGACATTGGCGGTCTTGCGCCCGACACCGGGCAGCCGCTCCAGCGCCGCGCGATCCTCGGGCACCTCGCCGCCATGATCGTCGACCAGCATCCGGGACAAGGCGATGACGTTCTTGGCCTTGGTGTTGAACAGGCCGATCGTCCTGATGTGCTGCTTCAGCCCTTCCTCGCCCAGGTCGAGCATCTTCTGCGGCGTGTCGACCTCGGCGAACAGGGCGCGCGTCGCCTTGTTGACGCCGATATCGGTCGCCTGCGCCGACAGGGCGACGGCGACGACCAGCGTATAGGGGTTGCGATATTCCAGCTCGGTCTCGGGATGCGGGTTCGCCTCCGCCAGCCGGTGGTAGAATTCGACGACGTCCGCCTTCTTCATGGCGCTTACAGCCCCAGCACGTCGCCCATGCGATAACGCCCCGGTGCCTGCCCCGCGAGCCACAGCGCCGCGCGCACGGCCCCGCGCGCGAAGATGGTGCGGTCCTGCGCGAAATGGCCCAGCGTCACCCGCTCGCCCTCGCCTGCGAAGATCACCTCATGGTCGCCGATCACCGAGCCGCCGCGCAAAGCCGCCAGGCCGATCGTCCCCTCGGTGCGCGCGCCGACCAGTCCGGCGCGGCCATCGACGCGCAGCTCGGACAGCGGATGCCCCCGCCCCGCCGCCGCCGCCTCGCCCAGCAGCAATGCGGTGCCCGACGGCGCGTCGACCTTGTGCCGATGATGCATCTCGGTGATCTCGATATCCCAGTCGGTGCCCAGCCGCGCCGCCGCCTCGCGCACCAGATTGGCGAGCAGCGTAATGCCGAGCGAGGTGTTGCCGGTCTGGAGCACCGCGATCTCGGTCGCCGCGGCGTCGATCGCGGCATGCTGCGCAGGGGAAAGGCCGGTGGTGCCGATCACGATGGGGGTGCGCGCCGCCCGTGCGGCCGCCAGATGCACGTCCAGCGCCCCCGCGATCGAGAAGTCGACCAGCACATCGGCGGCCTTGGCCAGCGCGTCCGGGTCGTCACGCGAATCGCAGCCACCCGCCAGCGTTGCGCCCTCACCCTCGATCAGGTCCGCGATCGCCCGGCCCATGCGCCCGGCGCTGCCGTAGATACCGATAGCGGTCATGCGGGGGGCTCCGAGGGATGAGAGGGAGGAGGTCGTCATGCCATGTTCCTTTACACAGGTTGTAGCCGGAGGAAACCGGGGCTCAGACGTGCTCTCTAACTACCGGTACACAGCTTCAAAGCATGGCTACAACGTCCGGGCTTTCGACGACTTCTTCCGCCATTCGCTCCATGTTAGAAAAATCGCCGGCGGGACCCGCCTTGCGCCGCCGTGTCGTCAGGAGACCGCATGATCGACCACCTCCGCCAATCCGGCCGCTTCTTTGCGATCATCTCCGCTATGCCATTTATGATGGGCTTCACGTCGGCTTGGCTGGCAGCGATCGGCTTTATCCTGTTCGTCTTCGGCTTGCCCGTGTTGATAGGCGTATTCGCAATCGGCGCAGCCGGCTATCTCGTTCAAGGCATACGCATCGCCCGACAGGCGAAATCTATGCGCGACCGTGCCATCGCGGCGCTTGCAGCACCCTTCATGATCGGCATGACCCTGGTCGTAGCGTGGCCATCGCTTGGTGCCGGAAACTTCATCGGCACCTGGACGCGGCTGATGGTCAATCGGGGTCATTATGAGGCCATCATAGAAAGGGCGAAACGCGGCCACCGCTCGCCAAGCACCGATTCATCTGCCGAGGTCGATGGGAGCATCGAATATGTCGTCGATGCCGGACCGCCGGTTCGGGTTGCCTTCAACCCCGAGGGTATGCTCGACAACTGGTCCGGAATCATCTTCGACCCAACGGGCGAAGTCATGCTGGCGAAAGGCTTTGACGGAAAGACCGGCAAGTTCGCGGCACCGGATCGCGTGACCAAATTGTTCGGTGGCGATCTGGTCGGATGCCGACACCTATGGGGCAACTATTATGATTGTTCGTTCACATGAACGCATTGATGATGCCATGACCGACCTCCAAAACATCGTCATCCTCACCGGCGCAGGCCTGTCCGCCGAGTCCGGTATCGCCACCTTTCGCGGGCCCGGCGGGCTATGGGAGGGGCACCGGGTCGAGGATGTCTGCACGCCCGAGGCGCTTGCTGCCGATCCTGAGCTTGTCCACCGCTTCTATGATCTGCGGCGGGCGGGGTTGGCCAGCGTCGAGCCCAATGCAGCACATGCGGCGCTGGCGCGGCTGGATCGGGAATGGTCGGGCGAGTTGCTGATCGTCACGCAGAATGTCGACGACCTGCACGAGCGGGCGGGGGCGAAGCGGATGCTGCATATGCATGGTGCGCTGAAGCAGGCCCTGTGCGCGGCATGTGGCGAGCGGTTCGACTGGGCGGACGACCTGCCGCCCGGCACGTCCTGTCCCGCCTGTGCCGCGCCGCGCTTGCGGCCCGACATCGTGTTCTTCGGTGAGATACCGTACCATATGGACCGGATCGAGGCGGCTTTGGCAAAGGCCGATCTGTTCGTGTCGATCGGCACCTCAGGCGCGGTCTATCCGGCCGCCGGGTTCGTTCGGCTGGCGAGCGCCTATGGCGCGGCGACGCTGGAGCTCAATCTCGAACGCTCGGAGGGCAGCGGCTGGTTCGAGGAAAGTCGCCTGGGCCCCGCCAGTCAGCTGGTACCCGAATGGGTGGAGCGGATGCTCAGCCGGTGACCGGCACGATGACCTCGCGGGCGCGCGGAGCCAGCCGCTCGACCGCCGGGTCCAGAAGGCCGCGCGCCGTCACCAGTACGCCGAAGGCGCGCGGGTCGGGCTTGTTGAAGAGCAGGGGCTGACCCAGCGCATCGGCGACCCCCGCCCCCGCCTCGGAGGCGATCAGCGCGGCGGCAGCGATGTCCCACTCATTGCCCCAGCGCAGCGTCGCAACCAGATCGGCCTCGTCGGCGGCGACCATGGCGATTCGCAAAGCGATCGAATTGGGCTTAAACACCGCGACCAGATCGCGGTCGGCCTTGGGCAGCGCATCGACGGGCACGCGCGCGCCGGGCATCTGGTGGCAATAGCCCGCACTGAGCGCGCTGCCGTTGCGAGTCGCGCCATGCCCCGCCTGGGCCAGCCACAGCTCGCCGCGCGCGGGCGCAGCCAGCACGCCGATCACCGGCACGCCGTCCTCGACCAGCGCGACCGAGACCGCCCAGCCCTCGCGCCCCCGGATATAGTCGCGCGTGCCGTCGATCGGGTCGACCACCCAGACCCGCCGCGCCGCCAGCCGGTCGGGCTTGTCCGCCGTCTCCTCCGACAGCCAGCCCGCATCGGGGATCAGCGCGTGGAGCCGCGCATAAAGCATCCGGTCGACGTCCAGATCGACCTCGCACACCGGGCTGCCCGGCGTCTTTTCCCATTGGCGGAAATCGGTGCGCCAGCGGGCGAGCGCCATCGCCGCCGCCTCGCGCGCCGCCGCCACGACAGCGGGGACCAGCTCAGCTGCTGGCAACCGTCATTCCATCGATGCGCAGGGTGGGCACATTGACGCCGTAGCGGAATTCCAGATCATTGGCCGGGGTCATGCCGAGGAACATATCCTTCAGATTGCCTGCCACGGTGAACTCCGCAACCGGCTCGGCGATCCGCCCGTTCACGATGCGAAAGCCCGCCGCGCCCCGGCTATAGTCGCCGGTGACGGGATTCACGCCGCTGCCGATCAGTTCGGTGACATAGACGCCGTCGGCGATATCGGCGATCAACGTATCCACCGGCACGCGGCCCGGCGCCATGAACAGGTTGCTGGTCGACACGCCCGGCCCGCCACCGGTGCCGCGCGCGGCATGGCCGGTCGGCTCCAGCCCCAGCTGCCGGGCCGAGGCGGAATCGAGCAGCCAGGTTTCCAGCACCCCGTCCTCGACGATGGCGGTCGGCGACACCGCCAGCCCTTCGCCGTCAAAGGGGCGCGAGCGCAGGCCGTGCGGGCGGTGGGGATCGTCCTCGATCCGGATGCCCGCCGCCATCACCCGCTCGCCCAGGCCATCGAGCAGGAAGCTGGTCCGCCGCGTGATCGCCGCCCCCGCGATCGCGGAGACGAGATGACCGACCAACGACGATCCGACACGCGGGTCATAGACGACCGGCATCGCGCCGCTGGCCAGCTTGCCGGGATTGAGCCGCGCCACGGTCCGCTCGCCCGCGCGGATACCGATCGCCTCGGGGCCTTCGAGCAGGCGGCGCAGGCGCGCGCCATGATGGGCATAGTCGCGCTGCATGTTCGCGCCCTCGCCCGCCACCACGCTGACCGACAGGCCGTAACCGGTGGCGGCATAGCCCGCCGCAAAGCCGTGGCTGGTCGCCAGCGCCGAGACGACCCGCGAGGCCGACGCCCCCGCCCCTTCCGAATTGGTCACGCCCGCGACGGCGCGCGCGGCCTCCTCGGCCTCCAGCGCGGCGGCGCGCAGGGCCTCGGGCGCAACCTCGCCGCCATCGTCCAGGTCGAGCATCGGCGGCGCGCCGTGCAACAGCCGCTCTTCGGGCGCGAGGCCGGCCCAGCGATCCTCGGGCGCCTCGCGCGCCATGGCGACGGCGCGCTCGACCGCGAGGGTCATCGCATCGCCCGACAGGTCCGAGGTCGAGACGCTGGCGGAACGCCGCCCGACGAACACGCGCAGGCCCAGTTCCTCGCTCTCCGACCGGCCGACATCCTCCAACGCGCCGAGGCGCACCGAGACTTCCAGCGCGGCGTCGGCGGCAAAGACCGCGTCGGCGGCGTCGGCTCCGGCGGCGCGGGCACGGGCAACGATGTCGGCGGCCCGGTCGCGGGCCTGTTCGGGGGTCAGCATGGGTCAGGACTTAAGGACGCTTGGTCGGGGATGCCAGTGTTTGTCGCATCGCCGTGACGAGTTCGGCGTCCTTGCCTTCGCTTCGGCCCGCCGCAGACCTTCGCTGAACCGTCCGGCGATCGGGACGTTGATACGCCATGTCCCCGCCGCCCCATCGACGCCCCGTTTGCCAGAAGGGAGTGCTGCGCCTGTCCGCCGGACGCGCGGTCGACCTGCGGCTGAAGCTGAACCTCACCAGCGGCGGACTGCTGGCGGTCGGCGGGCTCGTCTCGTCGATCCTGCTGTCGACGGCGGTGCTCGTCGGAGTCGCGACACGGCATTTGCCCCTTCGCGACCGCCCATAGGCGCAAGCGAGCGGGCTTACGCCTTGCTGAGCATCTTTTCGGCGCTGGTCTTCACGAACTCGCCGATCGGCCCGGCCATCATGGACAGCATCATCGGGATCGCCACCGTGCCGCGAAGCGCGGTGTCGGCGATTTCCATATCGGCCTTCACCGTCTGGCCCATGGCGATGATGGTCAGGATCAGGCGATCCTCGGCGGGCCATTCCGACGACACCTGGCCGCCACCGGGAATCTTCGCTTCCAGCTTGGGGAGCCCCTGCTCGATCCGGCGCCTTGCTTCGGCATGACCCAGAGAGTGGGGGATGTCGAAATTGACCGATGCCATCGAGCGAAACTCTCTTTCATTCGTGAAACGAGAATCGAGTGGCGTGGTTTGCCATGGCGGTCAAGACCAAGCGGTGAAATAATGTATCACACGCACTTGCCGAATATGTCGGGGACTGGAGCGGGTAACGGGAATCGAACCCGTGTATTCAGCTTGGAAGGCTGCTGCACTACCATTGTGCTATACCCGCTCAAGTCCAGCGCCGCTGATCGACCCTAGCCGATTGGCGGGGATGGTGGAAGGGACTGGATTCGAACCAGTGTACGCTCACGCGGGCAGATTTACAGTCTGCTGCCTTTAACCACTCGGCCACCCTTCCGGGGTGTCACTCCATCGGAGCGAGGCGCGCCCAATGCCGAAGCTTATCGGGCCTGTCAACGCCGATTTGTACGATTTTCGTCAGCCATGCCTGATCGGGTTGCTTGCATGTCGCGCAATCGGGACATAGCCTTTGACCCATTCGAGAGACACCGGGGAAAATATCATGATGCGCCCATCCTTGCTCGCCGCCGTCGCGGCGGCCGCGCTGTTGCCTGTCGCGATGGCGGACGCGCAGGATCGTAATGCCGCCAACCGGCTGATCGACGAGGGCATGAACCACAGCCAGGTCATGCAGACCGTGCAGCATCTGACCGACGTGATCGGCCCGCGCATGACCAACAGCCCGGCGATGCGCACCGCCGAGGGCTGGACCGCCGACCAGTTCGCCAAATGGGGATTGAAGAACGTTCATAAGGAGGGCTTCGCCTTCGGGCGCGGCTGGTCGATCGAGCGGGCCAGCGTGCGCATGGTGTCGCCCCGCCCGCTGCAGCTGACCGCGATCCCCATCGCTTGGACGCCCGGCACCAACGGCGCGGTGACCGCCCCCGTCATCGTCGCGCCGATGAAGCGCGAGCGCGATTTCGACAAGTGGCGCGGCCAGCTGCGCGGCAAGATCGTCATGGTGACGATGCCCGGCACCGGCGACGAGCAGACCAGCGCCCCCTTCCGTCGCCTGACCGGCGAGGACATCGCCAAGCTCGACGTCTATGTCCAGC
Source organism: Sphingomonas sp. Xoc002 (assembly GCF_050408055.1). Classification (NCBI taxonomy): domain Bacteria; kingdom Pseudomonadati; phylum Pseudomonadota; class Alphaproteobacteria; order Sphingomonadales; family Sphingomonadaceae; genus Sphingomonas; species Sphingomonas sp. Xoc002. Next base: position 3,124,043 of record NZ_CP191175.1, read on the forward strand.
CCGAGCACGACCCCGAAACCGCCGACCGCCGGTTGAAGCGGCTCGACTTCGCGCAGAAGCTGGATGCGTTCCTGAAGGCCGAGGGCGCGGTCGCCTATGTCACGCAAAGCTACCGCGACGGCAAGCTGGTGCACGGCGAAGGCTATCTGTTCGGGCGCGGCGAGACGCCCGCCGTTCCCGGCATCGAACTGGCCGCCGAGGATTATCGCCGCCTCGCGCGTCTGACCAAGACCGGCCCCGCCCCGACGATCGAGGTGCTGAGCGACGTCCGCTACGACGACAGCGACGTGAACGCCTACAACATCATCGCTGAAATCCCCGGCACCGATCCCAAGGCGGGCTATGTGATGGCGGGCGCGCATCTCGACAGCTGGGTCGCGGGCGACGGCGCCTCCGACAATGCGGCGGGCAGCGCGATGATCATGGAGGCCGCGCGCATCCTGGCCGCCACCGGCCAGCGCCCGAAGCGCACCATCCGCTTCGCGCTGTGGTCGGGCGAGGAGCAGGGGATCCTCGGCTCCATGGCCTATGTCGAACAGCATCTGGCGTCGCGCGGTCGCCCCGACGATGCGCCGCAATCGGGCCTGAAGCGCTATTATGGTTGGACCAACCGCTGGCCGATTAGCCCCAAGCCGGGTTACGGCGACCTGGCGGCCTATTTCAACATCGACAACGGCTCGGGCAAGCTGCGCGGCCTTTATGCCGAGAACAACCCGGCGGCGGTGCCGCTGCTGAAGGAATGGCTGTCGCCCTATGCGTCGCTGGGCGCGGGCAATGTCGTGCAGCGGACGACCGGCGGCACCGACCATGTCTTCATGCAGGCGGTCGGGGTGCAAGGCTTCCAGTTCATCCAGGACCCGCTGGATTATGGCACCCGCACGCACCACAGCTCGGCCGATACCTTCGATCATCTGAAGGCCGACGACATGCGCCAGGCCTCGGTCGTGCTCGCCGGGGTCTTGCTCGCGGCGGCGAATGCGGACAAGGCGTTGCCGCGCCCGCCGGTGCCGACGCAACCGGCGACGACCAGACCCTTTGACTTTACGGACAACGACGACTGATGGCACGCCGAGGACATCGCCCCAGCCAGGCTTCATCCAACCGCCCCCGCTTCTGGGGACGGCATGCGGTGACGGCGGCGCTCGCCAACCCCAACCGGACGGTGCGCAAGATCTGGGGCACGCGCGAGGCGCTGGCCGCGCTCGACCTGCCGCCGGTCCTGCCGGTCACCTTTGCCGACGTCGCCGATCTGGGCCGCCTGGTCCCCGCCGACGCGCCGCATCAGGGCCTGGTGGCCGAGGTTGATCCGCTGGAGGATATCTGGCTGGGCGACCTGCTGCACGAGGCGCAGGACAATCAGCGGCCGCTCGTCGTGCTGGACCAGGTGACCGACCCGCACAATGTCGGCGCGATCCTGCGCTCGGCCGCCGCCTTCGACGCGGTGGGCATCGTGACCCAGGACCGGCACGCGCCGCCCGAATCGGGCACGGTCGCCCGTTCGGCCAGCGGCGCGCTGGAGACGGTGCCGTGGGTGCGCGTGGTGAACCTGGCGCGCGCGCTGGAGGAAATCGCGGAAGCGGGCTTCTGGCGCATCGGCCTGACCGGCCATGCGAACCAGACGCTGGCGCAGGCGATGGGCACGCAGCGCATCTGCATCGTGCTGGGCGCCGAGGGCGAAGGCATGCGCCAGAATACCGAGGCGCATTGCGACGAACTCGCCAAGCTGCCCATCAGCCCGAAGGTGGAAAGCCTGAACGTCTCCAACGCGGCAGCGATCGCGCTGTATGCGGTAGCAGCGCGGTGATTTGCGGGGCGGCGGGGTTGGGCCCTGCCGCCGTCTTTTGCGTGCGGCGAGCGCCGGGCGTGCGCTTCGACTTCGCTCAGCGTGAACGGCTTTCGGTTCGCGTGGCCACCATTCCCTTCCTCCGTTCAGCCTGAGCGAAGTCGAAGGCCACGGGATTAAGGTTCGCGCGGAGGCGCGGAGGCGCGGAGGCGCGGAGATGGTGTATCTGGCCGCAAGGCCCCTCCATCCTCGCCAGCCGCCGCAAAAGTCTGCCGGTCGTGATAGCGGGCTCCGCTTGCCCCGCGCAGGACATCTCCGCGCCTCCGCGTCTCCGCGCGAACACAATTGGATGGCCGGAACGCCGCCCAACAGGACGGCACCTCTGCGCGCAAAAAAAGAGGCGGGGCCGAAACCCCGCCTCCGACGTTCCGACGCGATGCGCCGTCAGTCTTCCGCCGCGATCCTAACCCGCATCCCGTCCTGCGCCGCGCCGAAGGGCAGCTGGCACGACAGGCGCGAGGTCGCGTCGCGGTCGCTGGTCGAATCAAGCAGGTCGTCCTCGTCCGGGCCGAGCGCGGGCAGCGTGTCGGCAAAGGCCGGGTCGACATGCACATGGCAGGTCGCGCAGCTGCAACAGCCGCCGCACAGCGCCAGCAATTCGTCGACACCCGCATCGCGGATGACTTCCATGACCGACAGACCGGCCTCGCCGTCGATTTCGCGTTCTTCCCCGTCGCGGGTCACCACGATAAGCTTGGGCATGTCCATTCTCCTTGTCGGCCCTGTTGTTGGAAGCGGCTCTGCCGGGCCTGAACGCGCGGATCAAGCATCATGGGCCTGAGCGCCGAACAGATTCGCGAAAGCATGGATGCGCTCGCCGCCGCCGAGCCCGCCATCGCCGCCGCGCTGACCCGGATCGGCTACCCCGCGCCGCGCATCCGGGCGCGCGGTTACGCGACTTTGGTCCGCACCATATTGGGGCAGCAGGTGTCGGTCGCCTCGGCGGATGCGCATTGGCGGCGACTGAACGAACTGCTCGGCGATGCGAGCGATCCGACGCGGCTTCACGGCGTCACCGACGAGGAACTGCGCGGCGCAGGCATCTCGCGGCAAAAGGCAGGTTATCTGCGCAGCCTGGCGGAGGAAGTGACGAGCGGTCGCCTGAACCTGTCCGCGCTGCCCGAGGATGACGAGGAAGCGATCGCCAGGCTCGTTGCGGTCAAGGGCATCGGTCGCTGGTCGGCGGAGGTCTATCTGCTGTTCGCCGAAGGCCGCACTGATATCTGGCCCGCAGGCGACCTGGCCGTGCAGATCGAGATGGGCCGCATACTGGGCCATGACGCACGGCCATCGGAAAAGCTGGTCCGCGAATTGGCGGAGGCCTTTCGCCCGCACCGCAGCGCGCTCGCGATCTTCACCTGGCACCATTACGGCGCCGGAGCCGACGCCGCGCCGGTGTGACGGCGCCCCATTCCTCCCCTGCAAGGGGAGGGGGACCAGCCGCCGCAGGATGGTGGAGGGGTTTAACCGGCTGCGAAGGTTCTTCCTCTCACCCCGTGACACCCCTCCGTCAGGCCTTCGGCCTGCCACCTCCCCTTGCAGGGGAGGAATGTCTTGACCCCACTTCCCCCTTGCCCCGCCCGGCCCGACACGCCACCATTTCCGGCGATGCCCACCCTGCCCGCCGTCGCCACCATCGCCCAGACCATCCAGCTCTCGCTGGCGCCCGTCTTCATGCTCGCCGCGATCGGGCAATTGCTGAACGTGCTGGCCGGGCGGCTGGCGCGGGTCATCGACCGGGCGCGCGGGCTGGAGATGCTGGTCCACAAGGTCGATGACGAGCGCGAGCGGATGCGCCACAAATGGGAGCTGCGCCTGCTCGACCGGCGCATGTCGATCATCAACGCCGCGCTCTTCCTGGCGGTGTCGAGCGCGGTGATGGCCTGCATCGTCATCGCCGTGCTGTTCATCGCCAATATCGGCAAATTCCATATCGGCACCTGGATCGCACTGGCCTTCATCCTCTCGGTCAGCCTGCTGACGATGTGCCTGATCGCCTTCATGGTCGAGGTGCGCATCTCGCTGCGCGCGATCCATGTCCGCAAGGAAATCCTGGATTGAGCGTCACCCCGACCGAGCGGCGCGCCCTGCAGGCCGTCGTCGCCATCGCCTGTCTGGTGCCGCTGAGCATCGGCGGGATCAGCATCATACGCGGCCCCGGCTGGCTGGGGCATGCGCCCGCGATCCCCACCGATCTGGACAGCCAGTTCCGCTATGTCTCGGGCATCTTCTTCGCCCTTGGGCTCGCCTTCACGACCTGCGTGCCGGGTATCGAGCGCAAGGGCGCGCGGTTCCGCCTGCTCGGCCTGTTGGTGGTGGCGGGCGGACTGGCACGGCTGCTGTCCTGGGTGACGATCGGCGCCCCCTCCCCCGGGCATCGGCTGGGGCTGGTGATGGAACTGGGAGTCGTGCCGCTTCTTATGCTCTGGCAGGCCCGCATCGCGCGCGGTCGCTGACCGTCGGGAGCTTTGCGTTGCACTTTTCGAACCGGGCTCCGTCATGACCATCGTCCGGCCGATCGCCAAGGGGCTGGCGCTGATCCTGATCCTCGTCGGCCTGGCCGCGACGATCGTGCCGCATTATCTCGACCGGCTTTATTATGAGGGGCCGGACAGCGGCCATTATGACGGCGAGCGTTTCTTCAATCCCGATGGCGATGCCGACACCATGCGGATGCCGACGCGCGGCGGACGCGGCGGCTTTCTGTGGCGACAACTGACAGGCGATGACGGCCGCCCCGCCTGGCCCGAGACGGTAGCGGTCCAGCCCACCCGCCCCGAGGCGCGTGTCGCGGGGCAGCGCATGGTCGCGACCTGGATCGGCCATGCGACCATGCTGGTCCAGACCCAGGGGCTGAACATCCTGACCGACCCCGTCTACGCCGAGCGCGCAGGCCCCTTCGGCTTCGGCCCGAAGCGGGTGGCGCGGCCCGGCGTGGCGCTGGACGACCTGCCCCGGATCGACCTGATCCTGATCAGCCACAATCATTACGACCATCTGGACCAGGCGACATTGCGCAAGCTCTGGCAGCGCGACCGGCCGCTGGTCGTCACCAGCCTGGGCAATGACAGCGTGATCGGCCAGGTCGGCGTGCCCGCCACCGCGCTCGACTGGGGCCGGGAAAAGCTTGTCCGACCGGGCGTCTCGGTCGCCGTCACGCGCAACCATCACTGGGGCAGCCGCTGGTTCGCCGACCGCAACCGGGCGCTGTGGTCCAGCTTCGTGGTGAAGCTGCCCGGCGGCAATATCTTCTTCGCAGGCGATACCGGCATGGGCGACGGGCGCTGGCCCGAGGAGGCGGCGGAACTCGGCCCGGTGCGGCTGGCGCTGCTGCCGATCGGGGCGTTCCGCTTCGCGCCCGGGCAGATGGCGTCGGGCAGCCATGTCGGGCCGCCGCAAGCGGTGCAGATTTTCGAGCGGCTGGGCGCGGCGACGGCGATCCCCATCCATTGGGGCACATTCCGCCTGTCCTATGAGGGCTATGACACGCCGCCCAAGCTGCTGGATGCCGCCATGCGGTGTTCGGGCGCGCGGGGGCGGTTTGCCCCGGTTCGACTGGGGCAGCCGGTGGAGGTCGGTCCGTTCCGGGCCGGGGGCACACAAAGGACCAGCGATGCGGCGATGCGGACCTGTCTCGACACACCGCAGGTTCGGGCTTTGCGATAAAGCGGATTCCCTTGGCCTTCGCCACACCCAACATCACGACCACTGGAACAAAAGCGCAACTGGACCCATATTCCCTTTCATGGCGATCCAGATCCGCACCACCCTCGACGAGCCCGAAACCGGGGTCAGCTTCATCCCCCACCGCCCGTCGCGTCCCGAAAAGGCGGAAGGCGGCAAGCGCTTCGAACTCGTCACCGAATATACCGCCAGCGGCGACCAGCCCGCCGCGATCCAGGAACTGACGGCGGCAGCCCGCGCAGGCGACAAGGATCAGGTGCTGCTGGGCGTCACCGGATCGGGCAAGACCTTCACCATGGCCAAGGTGATCGAGGAATTGCAGCGCCCCGCCCTGATCCTCGCGCCCAACAAGATCCTGGCGGCGCAGTTGTACGGGGAGTTCAAGAACTTCTTCCCTAACAATGCGGTCGAATATTTCGTCAGCTATTACGACTATTATCAGCCCGAGGCCTATGTGCCGCGGTCCGACACGTACATCGAGAAGGAAAGCTCGATCAACGAGTCGATCGACCGGATGCGCCACTCGGCAACCCGTGCGCTGCTGGAGCGCGACGACGTCATCATCGTCGCCTCGGTGTCGTGCCTCTATGGTATCGGCTCGGTCGAAACCTATTCGGCGATGATCTTCGACCTGAAAAAGGGCCAGAGCGTCGACCAGCGCGAGATCATCCGCAAGCTCGTCGCGCTCCAGTACAAGCGCAACGACGCCGCCTTCATGCGCGGCAATTTCCGGGTGCGCGGCGACAATCTGGAAATCTTCCCCTCGCACTATGAGGACTCGGCCTGGCGCGTGTCCTTTTTCGGTGACGAGATCGAGGAGATCGTCGAGTTCGATCCGCTGACCGGCAAGAAGGTCGCCAGCCTCAACTCGGTGCGCATCTATGCCAACAGCCACTATGTGACGCCGGGCCCGACGATGAAGCAGGCGGTCGAGGCGATCAAGTTCGAGCTGACCGAGCGGCTGAAGGAATTGGAGATCGAGGGCAAGCTGCTGGAGCGGCAGCGGCTGGAGCAGCGCACCAATTTCGACCTGGAGATGATCGCGGCGACCGGCAGCTGCAACGGTATCGAAAATTACAGCCGCTTCCTGACCGGCCGCCTACCCGGCGAGCCGCCGCCCACGCTGTTCGAGTATCTGCCGGAAAACGCGGTGCTGTTCGTCGACGAGAGCCATGTTACCATCGGCCAGATCAACGGCATGTCGCGCGGCGACCATCGCCGCAAGATCACGCTGGCCGAATATGGCTTTCGCCTGCCCTCGGCGATCGACAACCGGCCGCTGCGCTTCAACGAATGGGACGCGATGCGCCCGCAGACGGTCAGCGTCTCGGCCACCCCCGGCAACTGGGAGATGGAGCAGACCGGCGGCGTCTTCGTCGAACAGGTCATTCGCCCCACCGGCCTGATCGACCCGCCGGTCGAGATAAAGCCGGTCGAGGAACAGGTGCAGGACCTGATCATCGAGGCACGCAAGACGACCGAACTCGGTTACCGTACCCTCGTCACCACGCTGACCAAGCGCATGGCGGAGGACCTGACCGAATATATGCATGAGGCGGGGATCAAGGTCCGCTACATGCACTCCGACGTCGAGACGCTGGAGCGTATCGAGCTGATCCGCGACTTGCGGCTGGGCGTGTATGACGTGCTGATCGGCATCAACCTGCTGCGCGAGGGATTGGACATTCCCGAATGCGGGCTGGTTGCGATCCTCGACGCCGACAAGGAAGGATTTTTGCGGTCCGAAACCTCGCTGATCCAGACGATCGGGCGCGCGGCCCGCAACGTCGATGGTCGCGTGATCCTATACGCCGACCGGATCACCGGATCGATGGAGCGCGCCATGCTGGAAACCTCGCGGCGTCGCGAGAAGCAGATGGCGTACAACACCGAACACGGCATCACACCGCAGACGATCCGCCGCCAGATCGGCGACATCATCGCGCATGTGGCGTCGGGCGATCAGGTGACGGTGCCGATCGACGAGGACCGCCCGCACATGGTCGGCCATAACTTGCGCGCCTATATCGAGGAACTCGAGAAGAAGATGCGAAAGGCCGCCGCCGACCTCGAATTCGAGGAAGCGGGCCGGTTGCGGGATGAAATCCGCCAGTTGGAAAATGAGGAACTGGGCCTGCCGGTGCACGAGCAGAAGGCCCCGATCATGGGCCGCTCCAACGAGGGCAAGCCGGGCACGCGCAAGACGCGGTTCGGGAAGAGCAAGAAATTCGCCAGCGGTCGGAAGGCGAATTGATCATTGGGGTTTGCGTTGCTTGGAGGGAGCCCTCCCCCATCCCCTCCCGCCTGCGGGAGGGGCGTGTCCGTGGCAGCGGCAAGAACTTCTCAGACGTAGCGCTTTAGCGCTCGCCCAGTCACGCTCCCCTCCCGCGGGCGGGAGGGGATGGGGGAGGGCCAGCCGCAAAGACCACCCTCTGAAATCTCACCCCAAATCCAAATTCTCCGTCCCCACCCCATAATAGCCCGCAACCCGATCGGCATAAGCCTGATCGAACACCGGCGCATTGTTGGACCAGCTCGGCCCGCCTTCCAGCAGGCGACGGTCGACGGTGATGACATACTGGTCGCCCACCGGATCGAACTGGAGCAGGCTGAACGGCACCGGATAGAAGCTCTTGCCCATGCCCAGGAACCCGCCCAATGCCAGCACGGCATGGGTCGCGCGGCCCGAGCGCTTGTGGACCATGAAGGAATAGACGCTGCCGATTGCATCGCCATCGCGGCTTTCGAGCTTCAGCGTGCCCGAGACGGTGGACTGAACCAGGATCAGGGTCGGCGTGTCGTGTTCGGCCATATTAACCTCCGTTTAGCCGGATGAACCGCCGGAGCCGGAGCCGGTTCCGATCAGGGTTCCGATGCCCGCCGCATCCGCACGTCCCGTCGCAGCGCGGGGTTGAGCATCCGGGGCCCCTCCCGCATAGGCTGGATGCGATGCGTCGCCTGTCCCTTGCTTCCCTCGCCCCGATTGTCGGGGCCGCCGCCCTGTCGGGCTGTATCCCCGCCGCCCCGCGCCCCGAGGCCACGCCGCCGGTTCGCCAGGCCGCCCGCCCTGCCCCGCCCGCGCCGCGCCCGGTGCTGGGGAGCGACTGGCGCGACTGGCCGCTGACGCCCGGCGACTGGCGGTATCAGCGCGCCACGCAGGGATCGGTCGCGATATTCGGCACGGGCGGCGTCACGCGCCTGACCCTGGCCTGCGATCCGCGCACCCGCCAGATCCGCCTCGGCCGCCCCGCCTCGGTCGCGGGTGCGGTCACGATCCGCACCTCCAGCACGACTCGAAGTCTGACCGCCCATGCGGTCGCGGGCGGAGCGGAGCTGTCGCTGCCGGTCGCCGATCCGCTGCTGGATGCCATGGCGTTCAGCCGGGGACGGTTCACCATCGAGCAGAGCGGCCAGGTGCCGCTGGTCATCCCCGCCTATGCGGAGATCGGACGCGTGATCGAGGATTGCCGGGGCTGAGTCCCGCAATTTGGCGGGCGCAGGATGCTCGGCCAAAGATCGTCGCATTACAAGTCTTGTTTATTGGCGTTCGCCTACGCACATTGGCGTTGCGCACTTTGAAAGGGCGCATTGGCTTTAACTAGCGAAAGGAGGTGATCCGATGTCTCATGGTTCAGCAAGGGGGTCGGTTCAGTTCGTTCGGGGGGCCGGTCTCTGATATCGATAGGCGCGGTTCGGGGGGTATTTTCCCCCAATCAACGGTCGCGCCTGATGTCATGAGGCCCGCATGGTCTCCCGGGCTGGAGCTCTCCGGCCGCTGACCATGTTTAGGGGTTGCCGGGGCCGTCGGATGACGTCCCGGCAGCCCTTTTCATTTGTGGGATAGGCTGTTCGCCGCAAGTGCCGGAGGTCATGAACTCCTTCCTCCCCTGCAAGGCGAGGTGGCAGGCCATAGGCCTGACGGAGGGGTGTCACCGCCGCTACGGCGCGCCCCCTCTCCATCGGTTACCCCCTCCACCATGCTGCGCATGGTCCCCCTCCCCTGCACGGGGAAGAAAGCAGGGTCAGGGTGTGGTAGATGCCGGGTCCTGCATCGCCAGCCGCAGGGGCTTGTCGCCGGGCACCAGCAGGACGGGCACATCCTTGCCCGCCTGGACCAGCACCTGATCAACCGGAATCGCATCGTCGCTCTCGCCCGCGATGAATGCCTGCACCAGCCGCTCGCCCTTTTGCGGCACGAAGCCCGCCGGGATCGCCATCGGTTTGCGCCCCATCGCCAGCCAGTCGGGGCGACCCTTCACCATGCGCGTGGCCGGATGATAGACCTGCAGATCGACCGCACCGGCATATTGGCCGACCGTCATAGGACGGTCGCCGTCGAACAGTACGACCGAGCGGCCGGATGCCTTGGCCGCCAAAACCCGGCGCGCCAGGCCATTATAGCCGCTGGCGCTCTGCCCCAGCGTGACCTGGTCGATGGTCAGCGGGTCGATGCCGGTCTTGGCCTTCAGCAGAGCCGCCATCCAGCTTTGCTTGGCGTTGCCGGAGCCGTCGATCGGCTCCTCGGCGACGTGGCTGTGGCCGACATAGACGAACATCTTGGCCTTGGGATTGGCGGCCAGCACCTTGGCCAAGCTGCTGGACTGCGCCTCCTCGCGCCGGGCGATGCTCTCGGCGCGGCTCAGGCCTTTGCCGCTTCCCATCTCTTCATAGGCCACGGGACGAAAGCCCATGGCGAGCGACTGCCGGACGAAGTCACCGAACACCGGGTCCTGGGTATAATGCCCCGAGCTGTGGACTGGAAAGCCATCCTTCGCCAACCGAGCCATCGGCGCCTGATCGTCCGTGTTCCAGAAGGTTTCCGCCGCGAGCAGCGAATAGCCCAGCGGACGCAAGGCCCGCGCAACTTCCAGCGCAAAGGCGCGATCGCGCGGCAGGCCATGATTTTCGTTGAGGATAACCACCCGAGTCTTGGCCGCCCGCGCGACGATCTCCGTGATCGCATCGCGCGGCGTGGCGGCGACCATACGCTCGGCGGCCGCCTTGGCCTCAGGTCCGTCCGACGGTTGCGGCTCGGGACCTGCGGGCTCGGCCGTCATCCGCGTCTGCGCCTCTCGCCACTGGCTATAGAAGATACCGGGCTTTGGCTTGCCTGCCGCGTCAAAGGCCAGCGGCCGCAATATGTCCGCCGCGTCGAGATAGCGGCCGACCTTCAGCTGATCCAGCGATACGTTGATCGCGTCCCAGTCCGCCTTGCTCGGCCCATCCTGCGCCATCGCAACGGTGGAGAGCATCATCGTCACCACCACCGCCGCGCTCCGCATCAGTCCGCCCTTTCCTCGCGATATTTCATTTCCAGAAATCGCCCGCGCGTCGACAGGCTGTCAAGATCGGCTTGCGCCAGCCGCTGGGTCATGTCGCCGATTTCCTGTTCGATCAGCTTCAGACCATCGACCAACTGCGCATCCGGCGTCCGCCCATTGCGTTCGACCCGGCGGAGCGGCTCGGGCACGCGTTCGTAATCGCGCAGAAAGGCGGGGAGCTGCTCGCCGATCAGGCGGCGGACCTCCATCGCCTCGGGCGTCTCGTTGTCGACGCCCGCCAGCTGCGGCGAGAGCGTATCGAGCCGCAGCCCGATCCGGTCGACCAGCTGCACGGCGGGTGCGGGCAGCAGCGGCCGCTGCGCCTCCAGCCAGCGTTCGGTCTGGGCGGGCAGCGCCTTGATATCGACCTGCGCCAGCTTGGCCGGGGTCGGCGCGCGCGGGGCGGGCGCGAGTGCGATGGCGAGCGTCGCCGCCAGCATCAGCATCATCGCCGCCAACGCGCCGAAAATACCTATGCCGCCGGGCAGGATCAGGCCCGTCACCATCGCCGCCATCAGAATGACGCCGTTGGCGAAGGCGATCATCGCAAGCCGCCGCAACGCAGAGCGCGTCTTGCGCCGGGTGCGCTTGATCGTGGCCTCCGCCTGGCCCCGATAATCCTGCGAGATGCGCGCCATCACTTCGCGCGCACGCTCGATCTGGGCATCGACCTCGTTCGAGCGGGGGGTGGTCACGGGATTACAGCGCCTCCAGCTTGAACGACGACGCGGCCGACCCGCTGGTCAGCTGCGGATTCTGCGCGCCCTCGGCACGGGCGATATAGCCCTTCGACTTCTCGACCTCGTTGCCCAGCGTCGTGACCGTCGTCTTCATCGAATCGAGCGCCTTCAGCTTGAAGCTGTCGATCGCGTCCATCGTGTCATAGATGTTCTGGAACGCGCGTTGCAGCGTCTCCAGCGGAATGGTCGAGGCCGCCGCCTGCTCGTGAATCTGCGCGGTCTGGCTGCGCAGCAGCTTGCCGGTCGAATCGATGATGTTGGCGGTCGTGGTATTGAGCGCGGTGATCTGGTCGAGCACCAGCTTCTGGTTGGCCAGCGCCTGTGCCACGGTGACGGCGGTGCGCAGGGCCGAGACGGTGGTGGTCGAGGCGCGGTCGACGCCCTTTACCAGCTCGACATTGTTCTTCTTGACCAGATCGAGCGCCAGATAGCCCTGCACCGTCACCGCCATCTGGGTCAGCAGGTCCTGGGTCCGCTGGCGGGTATAGAACAGCGCGGTCTCCCGGATCGCCTTGGCCTTGGCGGGGTCGGTATGATCCAGCTCGTTGGCCGTATCCTCCAGCTTCGCGTCCATCGTCTTGGACAGATGGATCATCTGTTCCAGCCGCCCCATGGCCGACCACAGATTCGCGCGCTCGGTATCGATCGCGGCATTGTCCATCAGCAGTTCGTCGCGGCCCGAGGACAGGCTCTTCAGGATCGCCGCGATATGCGTCTGCGAAGAACGATAGCCGTCGAAATAGTCGCGCATCTTGTTGCCGAAGGGCAGGATGCCGAGCAGCTTGCGCGGCGCGGAGAGATTGCCCTGGCGACCGGGATCGAGACTTTCGACGACGCGGCGCAGCTCGGTTAGGTTCTTGCCCACCCCCGTCTCGCCATCCATCGCCTTGACCGGGCGATCGAGGAAGCGGTTGGACTGGCTGGCCGCCTCGCGGATTTCCTTCTGGCCCATCGCCGTGATCGCATCGACGCGGCGGCCGAATTCGGGGCTGTTCACGTCCTGCGCGATCAGCTCGGCGACGAAGCCGTCGACCTTCTGCTCCAGCTGGGTGCGCGTCTTGTCGTCGACGGGCACCAGCCCGGCGGCCTGGGCGGGCGCCACCGTCGGCACGGGATCGGGCGGCGTCAGCGTCAGCCCCTTTTCCTGGGTCACGGTATCGGCGGTCGTGGCCATTCTCAAACTCTCCAAATACGCATCCATAGTGTGGAGGGGATGGTCGCCGGGTTCAAGTGTATTATCGGGGTAATACTATGCGCAGGGGCAGCGTCGAACTTTCCTCCCCTTGCAGGGGAGGTGGCAGGCCAAAGGCCTGACGGAGGGGTGTCGCGCTATCGAAAGAAAGACACCCCTCCGACGCGCTGACGCGCGCCACCTCCCCTACAAGGGAAGGAATAGATTGGAAATTGATCGTCCTTCGTGCGCAACCGAAGCCAAAGGGGTTCGTTACCCCGGCTCGGCCTTGCGTCTGCGCACGGTTCGGTCATCCCCAAAACTCATGGCTTCCGCGCTTTCGCGTGGGGAATCATGCGGTTATGGGCCGTGATCTTTTGCCGAACAAAGATGCCGGGCCGAACGCAGCATAGAGAGACACCCACCTGGCCCCTATCGGTCTTTCGACCGGCGGGGGTCCGTTTTCAGCGCGATACCATTCCTCGTTCGGCCTGAGCGAAGACGGGGGCCTCGCCCTACGCCCGATCAGGCGTCGAACAGTCCGTCCTGCGATCCGACCGGCGGGTTCAGCCCCAGATGCTTCCAGCCACCGGGGTTGAGGATACGCCCCCGTGCGGTGCGGGCGAGCAGCCCGAGCTGGATCAGGAACGGCTCGATCACCTCCTCGATCGTGTCGCGCGGTTCGGACAGACCGGCTGCGAGCGTCTCCACGCCGACAGGCCCGCCGCGATAGACGTCGGCGATCATCGTGAGATAGCGGCGGTCCATCGCGTCCAGCCCCAGCGCATCGACCTCCAGCCGATTGAGCGCCTGGTCGGCGGCGGCGGCATGGACGATCTCATGCCCCGCCACGCTGGCGAAGTCGCGCACCCGGCGCAGCAGCCGCCCGGCGATACGCGGCGTGCCCCGCGAGCGCCGCGCGACCTCGACCGCGCCGTCCTCGGCAATGGGCAGGTCGAGCAGCCGCGCGGCGCGGGTGACGACGCGGGTCAGTTCCTCGACCGTGTAGAATTGCAGGCGGACCGGAATGCCGAAACGATCGCGCAAGGGCGTGGTCAGCAATCCCTGGCGCGTCGTCGCACCGACCAGCGTGAAGCGCGGCAGGTCGATCCGCACCGAACGCGCCGACGGTCCCTCGCCGATCATCAGGTCGAGGACCCGGTCCTCCATCGCGGGATACAGGACTTCCTCGACCGCCGGTTGCAGGCGGTGGATTTCGTCGATGAACAGGACGTCGCCGTCCTCCAGATTGGTCAGCAGCGCGGCGAGGTCACCCGACTTGGCGATCACCGGGCCGGAGGTCGCGCGGAAACCCACACCCATCTCGCGCGCGATGATCTGCGCCAGCGTCGTCTTGCCCAGCCCCGGCGGGCCGAAGAACAGCACATGGTCCAGCGCATCGCCGCGCCCGCGCGCCGCCTGGATGAAGACACGTAAGTTGTCGCGCGCCGCCTGCTGCCCGACGAATTCGTCCAGGCTTTTGGGGCGAAGCGCGGCGTCGACATCCTCGGGACGGCGGCTGGCGGATAACAGGCGGTCTTGGTCGGTCACGAGGTCAGCCCTAGCGGTTGCGGGGCATGGCTGTCGAGAAGCTCCGCGAACATTGCACGAACATAGCAGGCTATGCGCGGCCGGGACAATCGCCCGTGCGACGGCTTAACCCCGGATAGCGGACTCGCGGACGGAAACGCGCTACACCGGGGGTCATGCCGCACGACCTCTTCCTGGCTACCGCCGTCTCGCCCGCCCTGGAGCTGCTGCTCGCCGAACGCTTTACGCTGCACCGCGATGTGCCGCCGCCGACCACCAAAGCAATCGTCGGCGGTGGGCAGATGACGGTCGACACCGCACTGCTGGACCGGCTGCCCGAACTCGAGATTATCGCGATCCACGGCGTCGGCCATGACGGGATCGATCATGACGCGGTCGCGGCGCGGGGTATCCGCATCGCGATCACCGCCGACATATTGACCGAGGATGTCGCCGATCAGGCGATCGCCCTGTGGCTGGCCGTCGACCGGCGGATCGCGGCGAACGACCGGGCAATGCGGATGGGCAACTGGACCGTGCCGCTGGGTCGGCGTGCCAGCGGGCGGCGGATCGGCATTTTTGGGCTGGGCCGGATCGGACAGGCGATTGCCAAAAGGGCGGAGCCGTTCGGTGGCGAGATCCTCTACACGGCGCGGTCACAGAAGCCGGTGGCTTGGCGCTTCGTGCCCGATCTGGCGACGCTGGCGGCGGAAAGCGACGTGCTGTTCCTCGCCGCGCCGGGCGGGGACGAGACGCGGCGGGTGGTCGATGCCGGTGTGCTCGATCGGCTGGGGGCGGACGGCGTGCTGGTCAATGTGGCGCGCGGCAGCCTGGTGGATGAAGACGCGCTGATCGCGGCGTTGGAGTCGCATCGTATCGCGGGGGCGGGGCTGGACGTGTTCGCCGACGAACCCGACGTGCCCTATGCGCTACGCCGGATGAACCATGTCGTCCTCGCCCCGCATCAGGGGAGCGCGACGCGGGAGGGGCGTGCGGCGATGGCGACAATGGTGGTGGAGAACCTGGAGGCGCATTTTGCCGGGCGTGAGGTGCCGGGGCTGTTGGCGTGATGGCTTCCCTTGGCCTTCGACTTCGCTCAGGCTGAACGGGGTTTGGGGGCGGGTCCGATCTACAACAGCCGTTCAGGCTGAGCGAAGTCGAAGCCCATGGGACACCCCCGCCCCGCGCTACTTCGCCGCCTTGCGCAAGGCCAACCGCACCAGCGCATCGAGCGACGCCCCGGCCCCCAATTCCTCTTCCGCCGCCGCCACGGCCGCATTGGCCTCGGCGGGCCGGAAGCCCAGGTTGAGCAGCGCCGACACCGCATCCGCGCCGGCCCCGGCCGAGGCGGCCACCTCGCCGCCCGAACCGGGCGCGAGCACGATACCGCCGACCTTGTCCTTCAATTCCATCACGATCCGCTGGGCGAGCTTCGGCCCCACGCCGTTCGCCCGCGCGACCATCGCCTTGTCGCCGCTGGCGATCGCCCGCATCAGATCGGCGGGCTCCAGCGCGGACAGGATCGCCAGCGCCACGCGCGAGCCCACCCCCTGCACGCCGGTCAGCAACCGGAACCAGTCGCGCTCGTCCGCGCTGGCGAAACCCACCAGCCGGATCGAATCCTCGGACACCAGCATTTCGGTATGCAGCATCGCCGCCTCGCCCACCGGCCCGATGGACGACAAGGTGCGCGCCGACGCGCCGACCAGATAGCCGACCCCCCCGACATCGATCACCGCATGGTCGATGCCGGTGGAGTCCAAACGTCCCTTGAGATGCGCGATCATGCCCCTTCGTTAAAAGAACTCTCCGTCGTCGTCATCCCGTCTTGCGAGCCGTCCACGCCGGAAGGCCCCGCATTGGGCAGATAGGTCCAAGCGCGACCGGGCAGATTGTCACGGCAGACCGGCGCCTGTTGGAACAGGCTGCGATAGGTGGCGAGGTCTCCGATACCCGTGGCTACGGCCCATAGCCCGATCTGCGAGTCCAGGCGCGACAGGCCAGCGGCGTAGAGCCGATCGAAAATCGCTGCACAGAACTGATCGGCGGCACGCACCGTTTCGTCCGTTTGGGATTTGGCTGGTGACGAATTCTTGTTTTCTTCGAAGGAAGCTTCGGCCTGTTGCACATCCTCGTCCTTGATGAGGATGAGTTGCTTGGACAGCGCCAGGAACCACTCCTGCTCGCTTAGATACTGGCGGACATTCTTGCCGACACCCAATCGGAAATTCAGAACCTGACTGGGACTGACGCGCTCGGCCAGTTGATCAACCGCATATTTATATTGATCACTCTGGAAACCCGGACGACCATGCAACTTCTTGAAGTCCGTCCGATAGATCAATGCTTTCAGATTGTCAGAGGCGGGTATTATTTCGTTTCTCGCGCTACCCTTTTGGCAGGCGTTCATCACGTCGAAGACCGACACACGCGGGCAGGTCATGCTGATCCGAAACACCATCCGGCGGTTGCTGCCAGTCTGGTTCTCCGGAAAACTCGCTATTCCCCAGCGTGAAGTACGAATTTTTTCGGGGAGATACACGATGACGGCGATCGACGCGCCAGGATACCATTCGCTCATCAATCGCCCGGCCGAAACGGTCTCGGTAATCGATGTGGAAAGCAGGCGGGAAAGGGCGACGTCATAGGCCGACGACACGCGCTGGACCTGTTCGCGATTGATGGCGGTCAACAGGGAGCCCCCCGGCGCGGCGATCGCAAGCGAATCGCGAAGCGTCGACAGGACGATTCCGGTCGGCTGGATGTCCACCTCGTCGGCGATGCGCCCCGTCGCCTCGATCGTGACGCTGGAATTGGCGGACAAGCGGACATCGGGAAGCGCCATATCCGACCCGGTCAGCGTGGTGACGAAAGCCTCGCCCTGACGACCGCGCCCGTTATAATCAACCGCGACCAACGGCACGTTGAACTCGATATCGGGGTCGCGCATCCGGATGCGTACCGACATGACCACCCCGCGCGACCGTCCCATGAAGAAGCGACTGAACCCGCTGTGCCGCTCTCGCTTATAATCGCGAACATATCCGCCGTCGTCGACCAGTTCGACAACCCAGCGGCCGTAAAGGTCGTTGAGGTGGTAGAAGCTCCTGTTATCGACCTTCGCCTGCCAGCATTCATGAACCCCGATCACTTCGCTCAGCCGGCGACCGTCCGGAATTTGGTCAAGCCCTTGACCTCCCTTGTCGCCGCCGCTGCAATTGAAGGGCCGGTCGTCGTCACCATCGTCTTGCTCGGTCTGTACAGCGGTTCCCGAGGTCCCGGATATGATCACCGCTTCGGCAGGCATGGGCATCGTGACGAACGCAAGAATCGCGGATGTGGTGAATAGGCGGCGCTTCATGGCTTGGCTCCCCGTCGAACAGACAAACGCAACGCCACGACAGGCCCGCCCCCTTAGGAGCGAGCGTCATCGATGATGCCGTGAGAAGATCGTCAGCGTAAGCGGGGCGCAGGCATATCCGGTCCGTTTCGGACCCACTCGCAGATCAGATCGCGCTGTTGCGCCGCTCCATCGCCCTTGCACTCGCCAGATGATGCGCGTGGGTGATCGCCACCGCCAAGGCGTCCGCAGCATCCGGGCCGGTCAGCTTTACGCCGGGCAGCAGATGCCCGACCATGGCCTGGACCTGTTTCTTGTCCGCGCCGCCGGTGCCGACGGTCGCCTTCTTGACGATGCTGGGGTGATATTCGCCGACGATCAGCCCGGCCTGCGCCGCCGACAGCAGGACGATGCCGCGCGCCTGGCCCAGCTTCAGCGTGGACTGGGCATTGCTGTTGCCCAGCACCTCTTCCACCGCCGCGCCGTCGGGCTGTTGCTGGCGGATCACGTCGTAGAGCGCGGCGTGCAGGTTCGCGAGGCGCCGGGGAAGCGGCATCGACGGCTCGGTCTTGATCTGGCCGTTGGCGACGTGGCGCAGCCGGTTGCCCTCCACCGCGATCACCCCCCAGCCGGTGGTGCCGAGGCCGGGGTCGAGCCCGAGGATGATCGCGGGGGGTGGGGTCATTTCAGGCTTTCCGGAGGGGTTCGCATGCACCGCCCTGCCCCTCCACCACACGGCCGTGCCGCACGGTCCCCCTCCCCAAGCCAAGCTTGGGGAGGATTTGGGGTCAGGCCAGCTTTTCCATCACTTCGTCGGAGACTTCGTAATTGCCCCAGACGGTCTGGACGTCGTCGTCATCGTCCAGCGTGTCGATCAGCTTGAACAACGTCGCCGCCGCCGCTTCGTCGACCGAGACCATGGTCTGCGGACGCCAGGCGAGCTTGGCGCCTTCCGCCTCGCCCAGCACCGGCTCCAGCGCCTTGGCGACTTCGTGCAGATCGCCCTGCGCGGTCCAGATCTCGTGGCCGTCTTCCGACGAGGTCACGTCCTCCGCCCCGGCTTCCAGCGCGGCCTCGAACACCTTCTCGGCGTCACCGGCGCTGGCGGGATAGTTGATCAGGCCCATCCGGTCGAAGCCGTGGCTGACCGAGCCGCCCGCGCCCAGATTGCCGCCATTCTTCGACACCGCGGTGCGCACGTTCGTCGCGGTGCGGTTGCGATTGTCGGTCAGCGCCTCGATGATCAGGCTGACACCGCCGGGGCCGAAGCCCTCATAGCGGACCTCTTCGTAATTCTCCCCGTCGCCGCGCGAGGCCTTGTCGATCGCGCGCGCGATATTGTCCTTGGGCATCGAGGCCGCCTTGGCGGCGTTGACGGCGGCGCGCAGACGCGGGTTCATGTCCGGGTCGGGCGTGCCCATCTTCGCCGCCACGGTGATTTCGCGGGAAAGCTTGGAAAATGCTGCCGAGCGCTTCTTATCCTGCGCGCCCTTGCGGTGCATGATGTTCTTGAATTTGCTGTGGCCTGCCATCGGTGCCTCTTGAGATGATCGGGCTCTTTACGACTGCCCAAGGGCCTTTGCCAACCCGTCGATCTTCGCCTCCAGCGTATCGAGCCGTTCGGTGACGGCGTTGTCCAGCTTGTGGTGCAGCCGCAATATGTCGATCTCGGCGCGTAAATTGGTGCGATAGTCGAGGCTGGCGGCCAGCCGGTCCTTCGCCGATTGCCGGTTCTGGCTCATCATGATGACCGGCGCCTGGATCGCCGCCAGCGTCGAGAGCATCAGGTTCAGGAAGATGTACGGGTACGGATCGAACGCCATGCCGAAATGGCTGAGCACGTCCGAATTGAGCAGCATCCACCCCAGCAGGATCACCGAAAAGGTGATGATGAAGCCCCAGCTTCCCCCGACCGCCGCCACCCGGTCCGCCAGCTTCTCGCCCCAGGTCGAGGTCTCGTCCGCGACATCGGCGGCATCGCGTGCACTGAGCTGGCCCGACTCGATATCGGCGATGACCTGGGCTTCCTCCTCGTCCAGTTCGTGCGCGGGCTTGCCCAGCGTGCGGCGGGCGATTTCGGCAGCGGTCGACAGGGCCATGGGCTTGGCGCTCCTCGTGAGGAATCAAATGCCTTGCTCCTTGGGGCGTTGATCGGCCAAACGCCAGTCATGACGGTACGCGTGGATATGGGAACCGATGAGCGCGGCTCGTCGGTGCCGATCGATCTTGAGGAACTGCTGGCGACCCGCCTGCTGGTGCAGGGCAATTCGGGGTCGGGAAAGTCGCATCTGCTGCGCCGCCTGCTGGAAAAGTCGGCGGGCCAGGTGCAACAGGTGATCATCGATCCCGAGGGCGATTTCGTCACCCTGTCCAAGGCTTACGGCCATGTCGTGATCGAGGCGGGCGACTATGCCGAGCGCGAGGTCGGGCGCTTCGCCTCGCGGATTCGCGAACACCGCGCCTCGGTGGTCCTCAGCCTGGAAGGGCTGGAGATCGAAGGCCAGATGCGCTGCGCCGCAACGTTCCTCAACGCCTTGTTCGACGCCCCGCGCGAGCATTGGTATCCCGCGCTGGTCGTGGTCGACGAGGCACAGCTTTTCGCCCCCACGACGGGGGGCGAAGTGACCGAGGAGGTTCGTCGCGCATCGCTGTCCGCGATGACCAACCTGATGTGTCGCGGGCGTAAGCGCGGGCTGGCGGGGGTGATCGCGACCCAGCGACTCGCCAAGCTCGCCAAGAATGTTGCGGCGGAGGCGTCCAACTTCCTGATGGGCCGCACCTTCCTCGACATCGACATGGCGCGCGCCGCCGATCTGCTCGGCATGGAGCGGCGGCAGGCCGATTCGATCCGCGATCTGGCGCGCGGCACCTTCCTGGCACTCGGCCCCGCCGTTTCGCGGCGGCCGATCACGGTGAAGATCGGCGCGGTCGAGACCTCGGCGCGGTCGGGCAGTCCCAAGCTAACCCCCCTGCCCGACGCCCCGCCGCCCGACTTGCAGGAACTGCTCTTCGCGCCGGTCGAGGAAGCGCCGACCCTGCCCATGACCTTCGACCCGCGCCCGCGCCGCGTGCCCGCCGAGGAACTGATGGCCGATCTCGGCCGCCCGCCCTTGCCGACCACCGCCGCGCCGCCCGCGCCGGAAATGGACGAGGTCGAGGTCGAGGCGATCTATGAACAGGTGCTGCGCGCGATCGTCGAGGACCCCGAATCGACCTTCCGCCCCGCCTCGGTCCTGTTCCAGGATTTCCAGGTGCGCTGCCGGATGGCAGGGCTGGCCCGACCGCCGCTCGACCTGAACGGCTTCGCCCGTCGCCTGTCCTGCGCGCGGGCGGGGATTTTCGACGTCAACGATCCCGACTGGCAGGAAGCCCTGGCACTGGCCGCGATGCTGCCCGACGACATGCTGGGCGCGTTCCTGCTGGTCGCGCGTGCGGCGCGGGAAGGGTTGCCCTGCCCGCCGGATACCAAGATTGCCGAGACGTACGGGACCAGCTCGCTGGGCCGGGTAAAGCGGCTGATCGCCTATATCGAGAGCCGCGACCTGTTCGTGTGCCGCACCGACCTGACGGGCAAGCGCTCGATCACAATTCCCCGGCTGGGCTGGACGACCCAGGCGGCGGAGATGGGGTGAGGTTTCCCTTGGCCTTCGACTTCGCTCAGGCGGAACGGAGGTTGGGCTGAATTTTGCCAGGCAAACCTCTCCCACGCCCCGTTCAGCCTGAGCGAAATCGAAGGCCACACCCAACCGCCCGCCACAAACAAAAAAGGGCGACGGAGCCACCAGCCCCGCCGCCCTTCGCATATCCAAACCCGAAACCGGGATCAGATCATGCCCAGCGCCTTCATATACACTTCGAGGATGGCTTCCTCTTCCTGATACTCTTCGCGCTTCTTCTTGCGGATCGCCATGATCTTCTTGATCGCCTTCGGATCATAGCCGCGCGCCTTGGCTTCGGCGAAGACATCCTTGATGTCGTCCGAAATGCCCTTCTTCTCTTCTTCCAGCCGCTCGGCCCGCTCGATCAGCAGGCGCAGCTCGTCGGCCGTGACATTGCCGCTGCTGTCGAAATTCTCGTCCGCCATGGTCTTCTAACCTTCTTGAAATCCTGTCCGCTCCCAGGAATCCGCCGCCACGACACGGGCCCCGCCCATGGGCAAGGTCGGTCCGGCGCGGATGTCGGGATCGGGGGCGGTCTAGGCGCTTCCGCGCCGTCGCTCAAGCGGGGGTTAACGGTTCTTCTTCACACTCTCGGCCATACGCGCCAGCTGCTCCGGCGTCGCTTCGGCCTGATGATCGGCCTTCCACTGGTCATAGGGCATGCCGTAGATCGCGGCCCGCGCGGTGGCTTTGTCCACTCCGGCGGCCTCGCCCACCCAGTCGGACAGGCAGTTGCGGCAAAAGCCCGCCAGCCCCATCAGGTCGACATTCTGCGCATCGGTCCGATGACGCAAGTGCATCACCAAACGACGAAAAGCCGCTGCGGCCGCCGCGTCATCGATTGCATTCAACGCATCCAGCGTATCGCTCATATTCGTCGCTCCTAGGTTGATCGTAACGCATTAGGCTTTAGGACACTGGCCGCAAAGAAGCAGGATGTGAACATGACCAAGGCCCTCCCACCTCGTTCGCGCAAAGTCCGCGTCCTCGCCACGCTCGGCCCGGCCAGCAGCGATCCCGAGACGATCGCCACCCTGTTTCAGGCTGGCGCCGACGCCTTCCGAATCAATATGAGCCATGGCGATCAGCAATCGAAGATTCCGCTGATCCAGGCGATCCGGGGCCTGGAGGAGCGGTTCGGCCGCCCGACCACGATCCTTGCCGATCTTCAGGGCCCGAAGCTGCGCGTCGGCAAGTTCGCCGAGGGCAAGATCATGCTGGAAACCGGCAGCACCTTCATCCTCGATCGCGATCCGACGCCGGGCGACGCGACCCGTGTCGAGCTGCCGCACAAGGAAATCTTTGCCGCGATCGAACCGGGTGCGCGCCTGCTGCTCGACGACGGCAAGCTGGTGCTGCGCGTCGCCTTCCATGACGCGGACAAGATCACCACGCTGGTCGAGGTCGGCGGTGCGCTGTCGAACAACAAGGGGCTGAACGTCCCCGACGTCGTGCTGCCCATGGCCGCGCTGACCGAGAAGGACCGTTCGGACCTCGCCTTTGCGGTCGAACAGGGCGTGGACTGGATCGCCCTGTCCTTCGTCCAGCGCCCTGAGGACCTGATGGAGGCGCGCGGCCTGATCAAGGGACGCGCCGCGCTTCTCGCCAAGATCGAGAAGCCGCAGGCGATCGACCGCCTGGAGGAGATCGTCGAGCAGTGCGACGGCGTGATGGTCGCGCGCGGCGACCTGGGCGTCGAACTGCCGCCCCAGGCGGTGCCGCCGCTCCAGAAGCGCATCGTCGAGGTGTCGCGCCGCATGGGCCGCCCGGTGGTGGTCGCGACGCAGATGCTCGAATCGATGATCCAGAGCCCCTCGCCCACCCGCGCCGAAGTGTCGGACGTGGCGACCGCCATATACGACGGCGCCGACGCGATCATGCTGTCGGCCGAGTCGGCGGCGGGGTCCTGGCCGGTCGAGTCGGTCGCGATGATGAACGCGATCGGCGTGTCGGTGGAAAACGACCCCGGCCATGGCGACCGCGTCCACTTCACCGCGATGACCCCCGATCCGACCACCGCCGACGCACTGGCCGAGGCGGCGGCCCGGATCACCGACACCGTGTCGGCCAAGGCGATCATCTGCTTCACCACCAGCGGCTCGACCGCGCGCCGCATCGCGCGCGAGCGTCCCTCGGTGCCGCTGCTGGTCCTGACGCCGCAGCTGGAGACGGCCCGTCGCCTGGGCCTGCTCTGGGGCGCCCACGCGGTCCACACCCGCGATGTAGAATCCTTCGAGGAAATGGTCGCCAAGTCCAAGCGCATGGCGCTGCGCCACGGCATCGCCGAGGCGGGCAACCAGGTCGTGCTGATGGCGGGCGTCCCCTTCCGCACGCCGGGGTCGACCAACGTGCTGCACGTCACCCGCATCATGGGCGACGAACTGGCCAATTATGGGGATCGCAGCGAGGCGTAAGCCTTTCGTCAGGAACAGGAAGGGCGGCGGCGCGAAAGCGTTGGCCGCCTTTTTTGTGTCCGGTGCCGATGCCATGAACTTTCGGTGGGCAAGACCATGATCCCTTATCTCGATAGCCGCCCCGACCTCGCCACCACCCGCCTGTCGCTGCGGCGTCCGACCGAGCATGATGGGGAGGCGATCATCTCCATCGTCGGGGACTGGGACGTCGCACGCCGTCTGGCCCGCGTGCCGCACCCTTATGGGCCGGATGATGTGCGCTTCTTTCTGGAGCGGGTCGTGCCCGCCGAATGGGTCTGGGCGATCACGCTGCGGGGCGAGGACCGGCTGATCGGTGCGGTCGGCCTGACCCCGGAGGAGGAGACGGCAGAGCTGGGCTATTGGCTGTCCCCGGCCCATTGGGGACGGGGAATAGCGACCGAAGCAGCGCGGGTGGTCGTGGATTTTGGATTCGAGCATGTTGGGCTTGCTCGCCTGACCTCCGGCTATTTCGAGGACAATCCTGCGTCGGGTCGAGTGCTTACCAAGCTCGGTTTTGTCGAGGCGGGCCGCGTCATGCGCCCCTGCGTCGCCGTCGGCGGCGAAGTTCCGTCCGTGCGGATGAGCCTGGAGCTCTTTTCCTCCCCTGCAAAGGGAGGTGGCGGGCCGAAGGCCTGACGGAGGGGTGTCGCGCTATCGAGAGTGGGATACCCCTCCACCATGCCGCGCATGATCGCCCTCCCCTTGCAGGGGAGGAATTCGAGAGGCCCATGACAAAAGGGGCGGGCACCTCGCGATGCCCGCCCCCTTCGTTCGTCCGGCGATAGCCGATCAGATGTGGATCGGCTTGCCCTGCACCGCCATGGCGGCTTCCTTGAGCGCCTCGGCATGGGTCGGGTGGGCGTGGCAGGTATAGGCGATGTCTTCCGACGTCGCGCCGAACTCCATCGCCTGCGCGGCCTGCGCGATCATCGTGCCCGCGAGCGAGGAGATGATCCACACGCCCAGCACGCGGTCGGTCTTGGCGTCGGCGATGACCTTCACGAAGCCGTCGGTGTCGCGGTTGGTCTTGGCGCGGCTGTTCGCCATGAAGGGGAACTTGCCGACCTTGACCTCGCCACGCTCCTTGGCCGCTTCTTCCGACAGGCCGACACCGGCGATTTCGGGCATGGTGTAGACCACGCTGGGGATGACGTCGTGGTTCACGATGCCGGTCTGGCCCGCGATGTTCTCCGCCACCGCGACGCCTTCGTCCTCGGCCTTGTGCGCGAGCATCAGGCCCGGTGCCACGTCGCCGATCGCCCAGACGCCGTCGACATTGGTCGCGAAGTCATGGTCGATCTCGACCTGGCCACGGCCGTTCAGCTTCACGCCGGCGGCTTCGAGGTTCAGCCCGTCGGTGTTGGGCTTGCGGCCGATCGCGACCAGCACGGCGTCGGCCGACAGCGTTTCCGCCGCACCGCCCGCCGCCGGTTCGACCGACACGGTCGCGCGGTCGCCCTCGACGGTGACGCCGGTCACCTTGGTCGAGGTCTTCAGCTCCATGCCCTGCTTCTTGAACAGCTTGGCCGATTCCTTGCGGACCTCACCATCGAAGCCCGGCAGAATCTGGTCGAGATATTCGACGACCGTGACCTTGGCCCCCAGACGACGCCAGACCGAGCCCAGCTCCAGCCCGATCACGCCGCCGCCGATGACGACCAGATGCTCCGGCACCTTCGGCAGCGCCAGCGCGCCGGTCGAGTCGACGACGACCTTCTGGTCGATTGCGACGCCCGGCAGCGGGGTCACGACCGAGCCGGTCGCGATCACGATGTCGCGTGCGGTGACGGTCTGGTCGCCGACCTTGACCGTGCTCGAATCCTGGAACGCGGCCTTGCCCTTCAGCCAGGTGACCTTGTTCTTCTTGAACAGATATTCGATGCCGCCGGTCAGTTCGCCGACCGCCTTGGCCTTTTCGGCGTGCATCTGGTCGAGGTTGAGCTTGGCGCCCTCGATCTCGACACCGAACTTGGCCAGCGCCCCGTGGCTCGCTTCCTCGAACAGCTCGGACGCGTGGAGCAGCGCCTTGGACGGGATGCAGCCGACATTGAGGCAGGTGCCGCCCAGCGTCTCGCGCGCTTCGGCGCATGCGGTCTTCAGGCCCAGCTGCGCCGCGCGGATCGCCGCGACATAGCCGCCGGGGCCAGCGCCGATCACCAGGACGTCATAGTCATACTCAGCCATTTGTCTCTCCCGTTCCCCGGTTCAGGGGTCCAGCCTGCGGGCGCACCCGCCTGTCACAGCAAGGACGGACCCTCGACCGTTCGAGGGCCCGTATAGATCACAAAGCGATCAGAGGTCGATCAGGATGCGGGTCGGATCCTGGATCGCGTTCTTCAGCGCGACGAGGAAGGTCACCGCCTCGCGGCCGTCGATGATGCGGTGGTCATAGGACAGCGCCAGGTACATCATCGGGCGGATGACGATCTGGCCGTCGACGACCACGGGACGCTCCTCGATGCGGTGGAGGCCCAGCACCGCCGACTGGGGCGGGTTGATGATCGGGGTCGACATCAGCGAGCCGAACACGCCGCCGTTCGAGATGGTGAAGGTACCGCCCTTCATCTCGTCCATCTTCAGCGTGCCGTCCTTGGCGCGCTTGCCGAAGTCGCCGATCGTCTTTTCGATGCCCGCGACCGTCAGATCCTGCGCATCGCGGATGACCGGCACGACCAGGCCGTTCGGCGCCGAGACGGCGACCGAGATGTCGGCATAATCGTGATAGACGATCTCATCGCCCTCGATCGAGGCGTTGACCGAAGGAATGTCCTTCAGCGCCATCGTCGCGGCCTTCACGAAGAAGCCCATGAAGCCCAGGCGGACGCCGTGCTTCTTCTCGAACAGGTCCTTATACTTGGCGCGCGCCTCGATCACGGCGGTCATGTCGACGTCGTTGAACGTCGTCAGCATCGCGGCGGTGTTCTGCGCTTCCTTCAGGCGCTTGGCGATCGTCTGACGCAGGCGCGTCATCTTCACGCGCTCTTCCTTGCGCGCCGAACCGGCGGGGGCAGCGGCCGGAGCAGCGGCGGCAGGCGCCGGTGCGCTCGACTTGTTGGCGGCGGCGGCGGCGACATCTTCCTTGGTGATGCGGCCGTCCTTGCCGGTGCCCTTGATCGTCGCGGGGTCGAGGCCATGCTCGAGCACCGCACGACGCACCGACGGCGACAATGCTGCGGGCGAGTCGCTCGATTCGTCAGCGGCGGCCGGGGCCGCAGCGGGAGCCGCCGCCGCCGGAGCAGCGGTTGCGGCAGGCGTCGCCGCTTCGGTCTTGGCCGGGGCCGAGCCACCGGCCTCGACGGTCGCCAGCATCGCGCCGACCTGAACCGTGTCGCCGACCTTCACGGCATGCTCACCCATGACACCCGCCACCGGCGAGGGCACTTCGACCGAGACCTTGTCGGTCTCCAGGCTCGCGATCGGCTCGTCAACCGCCACCGCGTCACCCGGCTGCTTCAGCCATTCGCCCAGCGTCGCCTCGGAGATCGATTCGCCCAGTACCGGGACCAGAACTTCAGTCGCCATTTCCATTTCCTCCGCCCGGTCCATCGACCGGGGCTCTTACGCGGGCGGGCAAAACGCCCGCGCCAGATTTCATCCCTCCCCGGCTCGGTCACGAACCGGGGAACTCGGTAAGTCAGTCCGCGGCCGCCGTGGTCGGCTTGGCGGTGGTGTTGCTGCCCTCGGCGCGCGTCCGGCGGATTTCCTCGCGGACATTATGGCCCAGCGCATCGGCGACCAGCGCGCCTTGCTCGGCGGTGTGGCGCTTCATCAGGCCGGTGGCGGGCGAAGCCGCCGCCGCACGACCCGCGTAACGCGCCCGCTTCACGCTCGCACCGGCGGCCGCCAGCGACTCCTCGATCAGCGGCTCGACGAAGAACCAGTAACCGTTGTTCTTCGGCTCTTCCTGCGCCCAGACCACGTCCTGCAGGTTTGGCATGCGCGCGATCCGCTTGGCGAGCGCATCGCTCGGGAACGGATAGAGCTGCTCGACGCGCACGATCTGGGTCGTGGTGTCGCCCGCCGCGTCGCGTGCCTCGATCAGGTCATAGGCGACCTTGCCGGTGCACAGGACCAGCCGCGTCGTGGCCTCGTCGGCGGCACCATTGGTGTCCGACAGCAGGCGACGGAAGTGGCTCTCGCCCTGGAAGTCCTCGGCCTTCGACACCGCCAGCTTGTGACGCAGCAGCGACTTGGGCGTCATCACGATCAGGGGCTTGCGGAAATTGCGGTGCATCTGGCGGCGCAACAGGTGGAAATAGTTGGCCGGGGTGGTGCAGTTCGCAACCTGGATATTGTCGTTGGCGCAGGACTGGAGGAAGCGCTCGGGACGGGCCGACGAGTGCTCCGGACCCTGCCCTTCATAGCCGTGCGGCAGCAGCATCACCAGGCCGTTGGCCCGCAGCCACTTGGACTCGCCCGACGTGATGAACTGGTCGATCATGATCTGCGCGCCGTTGACGAAGTCGCCGAACTGCGCCTCCCACATGACCAGCGTCTTCGGGTCGGCCAGCGCATAGCCGTACTCGAAGCCGAGCACGCCATATTCGGACAGCGGGCTATCCAGCACTTCGAAGCTGCCATGCTCGACGGTCTTGAGCGGCACATATTTGTGCTCGTCGGTCTGGTCGACCCAGACCGCGTGACGCTGCGAGAAGGTGCCGCGACCCGAATCCTGGCCCGACAGACGGACGCCGTAACCTTCCGACAGCAGAGAACCGAAGGCCAAGGCCTCGCCGGTCGCCCAGTCGAAATTCTCGCCGGTGGCGAACATCTGGCGCTTGGCGTCGAGCACGCGGTTCAGCGTCTTGTGGACCTGAAGCCCCTCGGGGATCGTGGTCAGCGTGCGACCGATCGCGTCGAACAGCTTCTTGTCGAGACCGGTCTCCACGTTGCGGCGACCCTGATCGGTCTCCTTCGGCGCCGACAGACCCGACCAGCGACCAGCGAACCAGTCGGCCTTGTTGGGCTTGTAGCTCTGGCCCGCCTCGAACTCGCCTTCGCAGCGGGTGGTGTACTGCTTGATGTTCTCGTCGACCCAGGCCTGATCGACCACACCCTCGGACACAAGGCGCTTCGCATAGGTCTCGGCGACACCGGGGTGCGAGCGGATCTTGTTGTACATCAGCGGCTGGGTGAAGCCCGGCTCGTCGCCTTCGTTATGACCGAAGCGGCGATAGCACCACATGTCGATCACGATGTCGCGGTGGAACTTCTGGCGGAACTCGATCGCCATCTTGGTGGCGAAGGTCACCGCCTCGGGATCGTCGCCATTGACGTGGAAGACCGGCGCCTGGACGCCCTTGGCCACATCCGACGGATAGGGCGAGGAGCGCGCGAACTGCGGCGAGGTGGTGAAGCCCACCTGGTTGTTGATGATGAAGTGGACGCAACCACCCGTGTTGTAACCACGAATGCCGGAGAAGCCGAGGCACTCCCAGACGATGCCCTGGCCCGCAAAGGCGGCGTCGCCATGGATCAGCACCGGGACGGAAGCCGAGTGATCGGTCAGGTCGTCGGCGATCGTCTGGATCGCGCGGGTCTTGCCCAGCACGACCGGGTTCACCGCCTCGAGGTGCGAGGGATTGGCGACCAGCGACATATGGACCTTGTGGCCGTCGAACTCACGATCGGTCGAGGTGCCCAGGTGATACTTCACGTCGCCCGAACCGCCGATATCATCGGGGTTGGCCGAACCGCCGGCGAATTCGTGGAAGATCACGCGCAGCGGCTTGGCCATGACATTGGCCAGCACGTTCAGGCGGCCGCGATGCGCCATGCCGAACACGATCTCGCGTACGCCCATCTGGCCACCATATTTGATGACCGACTCGAGCGCGGGGATCATCGACTCGCCGCCGTCCAGGCCGAAGCGCTTGGTGCCGACATATTTCTTGCCGAGGAACTTTTCCCACTGCTCGGCCTCGATGACCTTGTTCAGGATCGCCTTCTTGCCATCGACGGTGAAGTCGATCGCCTTGTCCTGGCCTTCCATCCGGTCCTGGAGGAAGCGGCGCTCCTCCACGTCCGCGATGTGCATATATTCCAGGCCGATATTGCCGCAGTAATTCTTGCGCAGCGTGTCGACCAGCTCGCGAACGGTCGCCCATTCGAAGCCCATCGTGCCGCCGAGATAGACCTTGCGATCGATATCGGCGTCGGTGAAGCCGTGATATTCGGTCTTCAGATCTTCCGGCAGCTCGCGCAGGCCCGACAGGCCCAGCGGGTCGAGGTTCGCCGCAAGGTGGCCGCGCACGCGATAGGTGCGGATCAGCAGCTGGGCGCGAATCGCGTCACCCGCCGCCTTGACGATGTCGGCGGTCGAAGGGGCCGCGGCGGCGGCGGCCGGAGCGGGCTTGCCACCCTTGGCGGGCTTGGGGGCCGGTTCCATCTGGGTCGGGTCGAGGCCCGCCGTCAGATCGTCGGTCGAGGTCAGCGGCCAGCGCTTGTTCTGCCAGCTGGGGGCGCCCACGCCCTGCTCCAGACCCTCGAAGAAGGCCCGCCAGCCCGCATCGACCGACGACTGGTCGGCCTGATACTTGGCGTAGAGCGTTTCGATGAAGGCGGGGCTGACGCCCGCCGCGATGTCGCTGAATTCCTGGCCTTCGTAGCCCATGAGACGCTTCCTCGACCGCCCGTCTTCTTCATGATCGCCACCCCGGCACATCCGCCTGGGGTCCGCAGCCGCGAGCGGCCCGCCTGCCGCCACGGACCCCGGCGGTTGTGCCGGGGTGACGCGATACGCCTTACTTGTTCAGCACCGACAGCAGCGTCGAGCCGAGCTCCGACGGGCTGGCCGCGACCTTGATCCCGGCCGCTTCCATCGCCGCGATCTTGTCCTCGGCGCCGCCCTGGCCGCCCGACACGATCGCACCGGCATGGCCCATGCGACGGCCCGGAGGCGCGGTGCGGCCCGCGATGAAGCCGGCCATCGGCTTGCTGCGACCGCGCTTGGCTTCATCACGCAGGAACTGCGCGGCTTCTTCTTCCGCCGAGCCGCCGATCTCGCCGATCATGATGATCGACTGGGTCTCGTCATCGGCCAGGAACAGCTCGAGCACGTCGATGAAGTTGGTGCCGTTGACGGGATCGCCGCCGATGCCGACCGCGGTCGTCTGACCCAGGCCCGCGTTCGAGGTCTGGAACACCGCCTCATAGGTCAGCGTGCCCGAGCGCGACACGACGCCGACCGAGCCCTTCTTGAAGATCGAACCCGGCATGATGCCGATCTTGCACTCGCCCGGCGTCAGCACGCCCGGGCAGTTCGGACCGATCAGGCGCGACTTCGAACCCGACAGGGCGCGCTTCACCTTGACCATGTCGAGGACCGGAATGCCCTCGGTGATCGCGACGATCAGCGGGATTTCCGCGTCGATCGCTTCCAGGATCGAGTCGGCCGCGAAGGGCGGCGGCACATAGATGACCGAGGCGTCGGCACCCGTCTTCGACTTGGCTTCGGCGACGGTGTTGAAGACCGGCAGGCCGATATGCTCGGTGCCGCCCTTGCCCGGCGTCACGCCGCCGACCATCTGCGTGCCGTACGCCAGCGCCTGCTGGGTGTGGAACGTGCCGGTTTCACCCGTCATGCCCTGGGTGATGACCTTGGTGTTCTTGTTGACGAGGATGCTCATCTTAGCTCCCAACTCCCTTGTGTCCCCGCGAAGGCGGGGACCCAGTCCTGGGCTCCAGCCTGTGCAGGAGCACGATCGCTCAAAACAATGACTCGTACAGGTCGAGCCAATTCGGATTTTTCTCTTCGATCAGTCGCAGCTTCCATTCCCGGTTCCATTTCTTGAGTTGGCGTTCGCGAAGCCGCGCACCGTCCAATTCGTCATGGGCTTCGTACCAGACCAGAAACCTGCAACCGTATTTCTTGGTGAACCCGTCAATCAGGGCGTTGCGGTGCTGATAGGCCCGCTTCGCAAGATCGCTCGTGACACCGATATATATCGTTCCATTCAATCGGCTCGCCATGATGTAGACGTAGCCGGCCTTGGTCATCCCTAGGCCCCTTGTGCTCCCGCGAAGGCGGGAGCCCAGTACTGGGTCCCCGCCTTCGCGGGGACACAATGGACCTTAGGACACACGATCAGTTCAGCGTGCTATCGATACCCTTGCAGGCGACGAGCAGTTCCTTGACCGCGTCGACCGAGACCTGAAGGTTGGCCTTCGCCTCGTCCGACAGCTTGACCTCGACGACCTTCTCGACGCCGTTCGCGCCGATCACGACGGGGACGCCGACATAGAGGTTGTCGATGCCATACTCACCCGACAGGTGCGCCGCGGCAGGCAGGATGCGCTTCTGGTCGTACAGATACGCCTCGGCCATCGCGATGCCGCTGGTGGCGGGCGCATAGTAGGCAGAGCCGGTCTTGAGCAGCGCGACGATCTCGCCGCCGCCGCCGCGGGTGCGCTTGATGATCTCGTCGACCTTTTCCTTGGTCGAGAAGCCCATTTCGATCAGGTCGCTGACCGGGATGCCGCTGACGGTCGAATATTCGAGGACCGGGACCATCGTGTCGCCGTGGCCGCCGAGCACGAAGGTGTTCACGTCCTTCACCGACACGCCGAACTCCTCGGCGAGGAAGTGCGAGAAGCGCGCCGAGTCGAGCACGCCCGCCATGCCGACGACCTTGTTCGCGGGCAGACCCGAGAATTCGCGCAGCGCCCAGACCATCGCGTCGAGCGGGTTGGTGATGCAGATCACGAAGGCGTCGGGCGCGTTGGCGGCGATACCCTCGCCGACCGCCTTCATCACCTTCAGGTTGATGCCGAGCAGGTCGTCGCGGCTCATGCCGGGCTTGCGCGCGACACCGGCGGTGACGATGATCACATCGGCGCCCGCGATATCGGCGTAGTCGTTGGAACCCTTGATATTCGCGTCGAAGCCTTCGACCGGGCCGCACTGCGACAGGTCGAGCGCCTTGCCCTGCGGAACACCCTCGACGACGTCGAACAGGACGATATCGCCCAGCCCCTTGAGCGCGGCGAGGTGCGCCAGCGTGCCGCCGATATTACCGGCGCCGATCAGCGCGATCTTCTTGCGAGCCATTCCAATCCTACTCCGTAGTGGACGTACGTGATTGGTCACGCGGCCTACGCCTATTGCGGCGTCGGGGCAACCGTTATTCCACAGAGTTTAAGATTTTAAACGATAATGGTTCGCAATTGCATTAAGGGTTGATTAAGCCCCTTCCGAGCCATGGCCCTGGGCCAGATACTCCTCGGACCGCATCTCTTCCAACCGGCTGATCGTACGCTCGAACTCGAAGCGGCCATCGCCGGTTTCATAGAGTTCGGCGGGCTGGGCGTCGGCTGCGGCGAGCAGCTTCACCTTGTGTTCGTAGAGCGCGTCGATCAGCTGGACGAAGCGCGCCGCCTCGTTGCGGTTCTCCGGCCCCAGCTTGGGGATGCCGACCAGGATGACGGTGTGGAAACGCCGCGCGACCGCCAGATAGTCCGCCGCCCCCCGCGCCTCGCCGCACAGCCGCTTGAACGAGAAGACCGCGACGCCCTTCAGCGCCTTGGGGACATGCAGCACGCGCCCGCCGACCTTCAGATCCTCGGAGGGTACGTGCGCGGCATCCTCGACCGGATAGTCGGTCAGGCGGAAGAACGCCGCCGACAGCGTCATCGTCGCCTTCGGCCCATTGGGCACCAACCACGTGTCCAGCCGCCCCAGCCGGTCGCGCCGATAGTCGGTAGGGCCGTTCAGCGCCAGCACGTCCAGCCGCGCCTCGATCAGCGCGATGAAGGGCAGGAAATGCTCGCGATTAAGCCCGTTCTTGTAGAGGTCCCTGGGCGGCCGGTTGGAGGTGGTGACGATCGTCACCCCGGCCTCGATCAGCGCGGTGAACAGCCGTGACAGGATCATCGCGTCGGGGCTGTTGGTCACCATCATCTCGTCGAACGCCAGCAGCCGAACTTCCTCGGCAAGGGCTGCGGCAACGGGGGCGATCGGGTCGCCCGCCTGTTTGGCGCGCTCGGTGGCGATGCGGGCGTGCACCTCCAGCATGAATTCGGCGAAGTGGACGCGGCGCTTGGCTTCGACCGCCACATGGTCGAAGAACAGGTCCATCAGCATCGACTTGCCGCGCCCGACATCGCCCCAGAGGTAGACGCCCTTGGGGGCAGGCGCCCCCTTGCCCGTCAGGCGGGCAAAAAGGCCGGTCTTGCGCGGGGTTTCCAGCTCGGTCGCGAGGGTTTCGAGTCGCGCGGCGGCGGCGGCCTGTTCGGGATCTGGGCGAAGCTCTTCGGCGGAGACCAGGCGGCGATAGGCGTTGAGGATGTCGGGCATGTTGGGGGCGATGTCTGCCCTGGGGTGGCTGGCGTCAACCCCTCTCCACCCTCACCCTTCCCACCCGCTTGCAGCGGGCGGGCCCCTTCCCTCTCCCATCGGGAGAGGGAGGGAGGCGCGTCAGCGCCGAAAGGGTGAGGGTGTTTGGCGGACCAGATAGAATGGAAAAAGGGGGCCGTTTCCGACCCCCCTTTTCCGTTTTCATCGAAAGCAACCGGATCAGATGACCCGCTCGGCTTCCATCTTCTTGATCTCGGCGATCGCCTTGGCCGGGTTCAGACCCTTGGGGCAGACATTCGCGCAATTCATGATCGTGTGGCAGCGATACAGGCGGAAGGGATCCTCCAGCTCGTCCATACGCTCGCCGGTCATCTCGTCGCGGCTGTCGGCCAGCCAGCGATAGGCCTGAAGCAGGATCGCCGGGCCGAGGAACTTGTCGCTGTTCCACCAATAGCTGGGGCACGAGGTCGAGCAGCAGGCGCACAGGATGCACTCGTACAGACCGTCCAGCTTGGCCCGGTCGTCCGGCGACTGGAGCCGCTCCTTGCCCGAGGGGGCAGGCGACACGGTCTGCAGCCACGGTTTGATCGAGGCGTACTGCGCATAGAAATGGGTGAAGTCGGGGACCAGGTCCTTGACCACGTCCATATGCGGCAAGGGCGTGATCTGGACCGTGCCCTTCACATCCTCGATCGCGGTGGTGCAGGCCAGGCCGTTGCGGCCGTCGATGTTCATCGCGCATGACCCGCAAATGCCCTCGCGGCACGAACGGCGGAAGGTCAGCGAGCTGTCCTGCTCGGCCTTCATCTTGATCAGCGCGTCGAGCACCATCGGGCCGCACTCGTCCAGATCGACCTCGAACGTGTCGTAGCGCGGGTTCTGACCCGAATCGGGGTCGTAGCGATAGACCTTGAACTTTTTCAGGCGGCCGCCGGTGGTCGCCTGGTGCGTTTCGCCCTTCTTGATGACGCTGTTCTTCGGCAGGGCAAATTCGGCCATGGTCTCTAACCCGCTGGATGGGCCGGTCCCGGGACCGGCAAAGGATTAGCAGAGCCGATACATGACAGGGCCGGTTGTCGCAAATGTCTTCGCGCGATTTAGGCGCGCAGTCAGATCACATCAAGGACCAGCCCCAGGTCGCGCGCTTCCTCGGCGTCGATATACCAGTTGCTGGTCGCCTTTTCGCGCAACGTCTCGAACGACACCTGCGAACCGTTGACGATGGCGCGGAAGCCCTCTTCCTGGATCAGGACCGACTGCTCGATCTCATGCAGCTTGGCCTTCAGGATCGCGGGCAGGCTGGTGAGCGGGCCGGTCAGCTCGATCGAACCCGACATCTGCCGCTCGTGCAGCATCAGCCGGGTGCCGCGCGTCAGGAACCGCGTCTCGACCGGAAAGGCCGACATGAAGGTCGCCCCCGCCGAATAGACCGCGACCTTGCCCAAGAACAGCGTCTCGCGCCCGGTATAGTCGCGCAGCAGCCGGATCGAATCGCCCATGGCCCGCGCCATCTCCGGATCGCCGCCCAGCGTGGTGATCGACACGACCAGCGGGCCCTCGGTCGGCGCGGCGGCAAGCTGGTCCTTGAAACCGGCATACATCGCCTCGTCCACCGTGCCGTAAAGCTGGACATGGGGCTGGGCGAGCAACGGGTATTTCACCGCTCTGTTGGGCTGGTCATGCATGACATGGCGAACCGGGGTTGCGGGATAAGGTTCCGGTTCGGCGGTTCCAGCGTGGCCTTCGACTTCGCTCCGGCTGCGCGAAGTCGAAGGCCAGGAAAAACCTACCCCAGCTTTCCCTTCGCATAATCCTGCGTCCCCCGCGTCACCACCTCATCCCCGTCGACGATCGCCGCCACGGGAATATCGGGCAACGCCTTGATTGCCTCGTAGAGCGGCGCGAAGTCCGTCTCCAACGTCGTGCGCAACAGGTCCTCGTAACTCGGGATCACGAAATAATTCTGCTGGAAATCGTCGATCCGATATTCCGTCCGCATCACGCGGGCGAGGTCGAAGCCGATCCGGTTCGGGCTCGGGTCCTCCAGCGCGAAGCGGCTTTCCGAATAGCTCGACACGATCCCCGCGCCGTAGATGCGCAGGTCGCCATCCTCGCGCACCAGTCCGAACTCGACCGTATACCAGTAGAGCCGCCCCAGATATTTCAGCGCGTCCATGCCGAGCGCCCGCTGCCCGCCGCGCCCATAAGCGGCAAGATAATCGGCGAAGACCGGGTCGGCGAGCATCGGCACATGGCCGAACACATCATGAAAGACGTCCGGCTCTTGCAGATAGTCGAGCTGCTCGGGCCGCCGGATGAAATTGCCCGCGACGAAGCGGCGATTGGCCATATGGTCGAAAAACACGTCGTCGGGTACCAGCCCGGGCACCGCCACGACCTGCCACCCGGTGAGCTTCATCAGCCGTTCGGACAGTTCCTCGAAATCGGGAATGCCCGGCCGCGACAGCTTGAGCACGTCCAGGCCGCGCAGATAGGCCTCCGACGCGCGGCCCGGCAGCAGCCTGGACTGGCGCGCGAACAGCGTATCCCAGGTCGCGTGTTCCTCTGCGGTGTAATGCTCCCATCCTTGCGGAATGGTCCAGTCTGCGGAGGCTCCCTCGGGCGGGGCGGCGAGAACATGGGTATCCTGTGCCATTCGCAGAGCCTATCATGATGATGGTGACAAATGAAACCATATCGTGGCGACGGCTGGGGCGCGTTGCAAGGGGGGCGCTGGCCGCTATCGGCCTGATCCTGCTGGCCTATCTGGGCATGGGGCTGGCACTCGGGGCGATCCCGCGGACGACCGCGCCGATGCCCGAGGCGGGCGCGGATGCCGTCACCATCTTCGTCGAGTCGAGCGCGATCCACACCGCGATCATCGTACCCAAACAGGCGGCGGGGATGGACTGGCGCGACTGGGCACTGCCGCAGGACCTGCGCGACCCGCGCTATGCCGGGTTTCCCTTCCTCGCCATCGGCTGGGGCGAGGCGGGTTTCTTTCGCGAGACGCCGCACTGGCGTGACGTGAAGCCGAGCACGATCCTGCACGCCGCGCTGGGCAGCGACCGGACGCTGATCCATGTCGACCATCTGCCGCTGCCCCATGCGAATGGCGACGATGTACGGGCGATCCGCCTGTCGCCCGCGGCCTATCGCCACCTGATCGCCTTCATCCAGGCGAGTTGGCGGCGCGGTGGCCCGCACTATCCCGGCTATGACGTGTATGACGCCTTTTATCAGGCGAGCGGGCGGTACAGCGCGGTCCATACCTGCAACAGCTGGACCGGCGATGCACTGGCGGCGGCGGGGGTGCGGATGGGGTGGTGGACGCCCTTTGCCTGGACGGTGACGTGGTGGCTGTGATCCCGCCGCCGTCCAAGACGCTCTGGGCCGCCGAATTGCCGCGCGCGCTGTGGATGGGCGCGACCTGGTGGCGGCACCGCGCCTTGCTGACCGCCGCGCCGGAGGGAGACGGGCGGACGGTGATGGTGCTGCCCGGCCTGTTCAACACCGACGGGTCGAACATCGTGCTGCGCCGCTATCTGGCCACCAAGGGCTACCGCGTTCATGGCTGGGGGCTGGGCCGCAACCGTGGGGTGCGCAGCGTCGGGGCGGAGGCCGAACGACTGATCGCCCGCCTCGAGTCGCTATCTGATCAGGGGCCGGTGACGCTGATCGGTATCAGTCTGGGCGGGATCATGGCGCGGATGGCGGCGCAGGCCCGCCCCGATCTGGTCGCGGGCGTCATCACCATCGCTTCGCCCTATGCCGGGCCACCCCGCGCGACCAATGTCTGGCGGGCGTTCGAGCGGCTGACCGGCGAGCGGGTGGACGACCCGGCGGTGATCGCGCGCTCGACGGCGATTGCCGGTCCGCTGCCCTGCCCTTCCGCCGCGATCTGGAGCCGGAACGACGGGCTGGTCGCAGGCACGATCTGTCGCGACGACACGACCCCGGCGGTCGAGGTACGTTCCAGCCATTTATGGGTTCAGCACCGGCCGCAGGTGCTGGTAGCGGTGGCGACCATCCTCGCCGGATGGCCGCCGCCCGTCAGCGATCAATAGCCGGCGCGATAGCCGTCATAGCCCTGTTGGCTGGGCTGGCCCTGCGGGTTCTGCTGGCATTGCTCCGGATGCTTGCGGCACTGCTTCTCATATTCGCGACGCTCGCGGCCTTCGCGCGCTTCCTTCTTGCGCATCTTGCGGCCGTAATTGCGGTCGGCCTCGTCCTGGCTGGTCGTGGTCCAGTCGACCACCTGCCCCGCCGCCTGGAAGGGAGCCTTCACCACGCTGGCGACCGTCTTGACGCAGCCTCCGGCGGCCAGCGGCAGGGTCAGGACGGCGAGTTTCAGGACGAGGTTACGCATGGTCTTGGGTCTTTCAGCGGGCGCGCAGATAAGCGTTGCGCGTGTCTACCCCGATTTGCGGGAAATCGGTGAAGAAACCGTCGATGCCCTGGCCCAGCGCGGCGCGAATTTCGCCCGCGACATCGCCATGCGCCTTGGGATCGGCGCCCCTGCGAAAGCCAGCCCGCACGAACTGGTTTTCCGCGCGATAGGTCCAGGGGTGGACGCGAAGGCCCGCCGCATGGGCGTCGGCGACCAGGGACGAAGGCGCATCGCCGTTCCACAGCATCGCCTTGTCCGGCCCGATACCCCAGGCATAGGTCGCGACCTGCTTCATGCCCTCGGGCGTCATCATCGCGGCATAGCTGGGCGCGGCATTGTCCGCCGGAGCGCCGTCGCCCGCGACCAGCTGGATCAGGCGGATGCCGGTCATGGTCTTGAGGTGCTTGAGGTTGTTCACCTCGAACGACTGGATGAAGACCGGCGCATCGGCCGTCTTCCAGCCCGCCTTGTCCAGCGCGGCAATTAGCGGGGCGTCGGTGCCCTTGCCGATTCCGGCGAAATAGGTCGGATGCTTGGTCTCGGGATAGATGGCAATGGTGCGCCCGGTCTCCCTTGACCGGGTCTTCGCCAGCGCGATGATCTCCTCCAGCGTCGGAATCTCGAACTGCCCGTCATAGGCGGTCGAGCGCAGTTGCGGCAGGCGTTCGCGGGCGCGGAGCGTCTTCAACTCGGCGAGCGTGAAGTCCTCGGTGAACCAGCCGGTCTCGGCCTGGCCGTCGATCGTCTTGGTCGTCTTGCGATCGGCGAACTCCGGATGGGCGGCGACGTCGGTCGTGCCCGAAATCTCGTTCTCGTGTCGCGCGACGAGATGGCCGTCCCTGGTCGGCACCAGATCGGGCTCGATCACGTCCGCGCCTTCGCGGATCGCAAGATCATAAGCGGCCAGCGTGTGTTCGGGGCGCTGCCCGCTGGCCCCGCGATGCGCGATGACGATCGGGGACGAAAGGGGGGGCGAGGAAAGCGGCTTGGGGGCGTCGGCGGACATGGCCTCACCCTGCCCCATGACGAGCGCGGCGGCAATGAGAGTGGTTCGCAACGGGAAACGCAGGGAATTCATGGCGTTTGTTCATCCATTCCTAATCCCAAAGGGGATGCGCCCGTGCATTTCACAATCAATGGTCAATCGCATGACATCGAGGTCGATGTCCGAACCTCCCTCCTCGACCTGTGTCGCGAGCATCTGGGCCTGACCGGCTCGAAAAAGGGCTGCGACCATGGCCAGTGCGGCGCGTGCACGATGTTGGTCAACGGACGCCGCGTGAACAGCTGCCTGACGCTGGCCGTGATGCATCAGGATGACGAGATCACCACCATCGAGGGATTGGGCCAGCCGGGCAACCTCCACCCGCTTCAGGACGCCTTTGTCCGCCACGACGGTTTCCAGTGTGGATATTGCACGCCGGGACAAATCTGTTCGGCAGTCGGCATGATGGACGAGGTGAAGAAGGGCTGGCCCAGCCACGTCACCGAAGATTTGGGCGCGGCCGAACTGACGGTGGAGGAAATCTCCGAGCGGATGAGCGGCAATTTGTGCCGCTGCGCCGCCTATCCCAACATCGTCGATGCGATCCGCGACGCGGCGGGCCTGGGCGACCGCAATCCCAATGAAGACGTGGGTAAGGAGGTCGCGGCATGAAGCCGTTCGACTATGCCCGCGCCGACTCGGTCGCGACCGCTACCCGTGAAGGAGCCGTGCCGGGCGCACGCTTCATCGCGGGGGGCACCAACCTGCTCGACCTGATGAAATTGCAGGTCGAGACGCCCGAGACGCTGATCGACATCAGCCGCCTGGCCCTGACGGAGATCGAGGAGCGCGAGGATGGCGGCCTGACCATCGGTGCGCTGGTGCCCAATAGCGACCTTGCCGCCGATGCCCGCGTGATCGAGCGCTATCCGGTGCTGTCGCGCGCCTTGCTGGCCGGAGCTTCGGGGCAATTGCGCAACAAGGCGTCGACCGGGGGCAATCTTCTCCAGCGCACGCGCTGCTATTATTTCTACGACCCCGCCACCCCGTGCAACAAGCGCGAGCCCGGCAGCGGCTGTTCGGCGATCGGCGGCGAGAACCGCATCCTGGCGATCCTCGGCACCTCGGACCAGTGCATCGCGACGCACCCCAGCGACATGGCCGTCGCCATGCGTGCGCTGGAGGCGGTGATCGTCACGCAAAAGCCCGATGGCGACCGCCGCCGGATCGCGATCGGCGACTTTTACCGCCTGCCCGGAGCCACGCCGGAGATCGAGAATGTGCTGGAGCCGGGCGAGCTGATTACCCATGTCGAACTGCCCCCCGCGCCCGCAGGTCGCCAGACCTATCGCAAGGTGCGCGACCGGGCGTCCTATGCCTTTGCGCTGGTCTCGGTCGCCGGGATCGTCGCGGTCGAGGGCGGCAAGATCGCCTCGGCGCGCCTCGCCTTTGGCGGGCTCGGTCCGATGCCGTGGCGCAACGAGGCGGTGGAGGCCGCGCTGGTCGGACAGGAGCCGACCGACGCCGCCTTCCACGCCGCCGCCGACGCGCTGCTGGCGGACGCCAGGGGCTATGGCTCGAACGACTTCAAGATTCCGCTGACGCGTCGCACCCTGGTCGCGACGCTCCGTGAACTGACGCAGGAGGGCTGATCCCATGTTCGGATTCGGCAAGGACGACACGAACGCGCTGACCATGAATCAGCCGCATCCCGACAGCCTGCTCGACACGGGCGTGCAGGGGGTGATTTCCAAACCGCTCGACCGCGTGGACGGCCCGAAAAAGGTGACGGGCACCGCCACCTATGCGGCCGAGTACGCCATCGAAAACGTCGCGCATGGCGTGCTGGTCAGCGCGACCAAGGGCCATGCCAGGATCAAGGCAATCCACGCCGATGCGGTCAAGGCCATCCCCGGCGTCATCGACGTCATCACCGACTACGACACCTTCATCCGCAATTCGCAGCAGGGCGGCGAGACGAGCGCACCGACCCAAGGCGTGCGCACCATCGACTATTTCGGCGAGATCATCGCGATCGTCGTCGCCGAGAGTTTCGAAGTGGCGCGTGACGCGGCCAAGCAATTGAAGGTCGACTATGAACCGCTAGACGGCACGTTCGACTATGAGGCGAACAAGGGCGAAGCC
Source organism: Sphingomonas sp. Xoc002 (assembly GCF_050408055.1). NCBI lineage: Bacteria > Pseudomonadati > Pseudomonadota > Alphaproteobacteria > Sphingomonadales > Sphingomonadaceae > Sphingomonas > Sphingomonas sp. Xoc002. Next base: position 3,165,580 of record NZ_CP191175.1, read on the forward strand.
GAGCCTGCGCCCGATGGCCTGATCAAGGGCCATTATGACCAGGGCGATTTCGACAAGGCGTTCGAGAATGCGCCCGTCAAGGTCGACGTGACCTATACCACCCCCAGCCAGAACTCGGCGGCGATGGAGCCCCATGCCTCGATTGCGGTCTGGGAGGATGGCGCGCTGACGCTCTACGGCGCGTACCAGATGCCGACCTCCGACGCGCAGCAACTGGCCAAGGCGCTGGGCGTCGCGCAGTCCAAGGTGCGGATCATCTCGCGCTATATCGGCGGCGGCTTCGGGTCGAAGCTGGGCATCGCGCCCGAGAGCGTCGCCGCCGCCATCGCCGCCAAGCAGCTGGGCCGCCCGGTCAAGGCGGTGATGCTGCGCCAGCAGGTGTTCGACGCCACCGTCCGCCGCTCCAATACCGAACAGCGGATGCGCCTCGGTGCCGAAGCGGGCGGCCGAATCGTGGCGCTAGGCCATGAATCCATCACCTCCAACCTGCCCGACGAGGATTTCTTCGAACCCGTCGGGATCGGTACGCACTTCCTCTATGGCGGTGAGAATCGGCGGATCAATCACGACGTGGTCCGGCTGAACTGGACGCTGTCGGGCTCGATGCGCGCGCCCGGCGAAGCGGTCGGCATGGTCGGCATGGAATGCGCCATGGACGAGCTGGCCGAAGCCATCGGCATGGACCCCATCGCCCTGCGCAAGGTCAACGACCCCCAGCAGGACCCGGAATTGAAGGTCCCCTATTCCTCGCGCAACCTGACGCGTTCGCTGGAGGAAGGCGCGAAGCATTTCGGCTGGGACCAGCGCCAGGCACCGGGCCAGCGGCGCGAGGGCGACTGGCTGATCGGCATGGGCGTCGCCGCCGCCTGCCGCTCGAACCAGTTACAACAGTCCGCCGCCAAGGTCGAACTCCACCCGGACGGCAGCGCGACGGTATCCTCCGCGATGACCGATATTGGCACGGGCAGCTATACCATCATGGCGCAGATCGCTGCCGAGATCCTGGGCCTGCCGGTCGAGAAGGTGACCATGTCGTTGGGCGACACCAACGATCCCCCTGCCGCCGGTTCGGGCGGGTCCTGGGGTGCGGCGTCGGCTGGTTCGGCGGTGTATCTCGCGGCCGAGCGCGTGCGCGAGAGGCTGGCCAAGGCGATGGACGTGAAGCCCGACGACCTGACGCTCAAGGACGGCATGGCGATCGGCGACAACCGCTCGGTGCCGCTGGCCGAACTGGTCGGCAAGGACGGCCTGTCCGCCATCGGCGAGATCAAGCCGGGCCAGCAGGAAAAGCAGTTCAACCAGGCCAGCTACGGCGCGCATTTCGCCGAGGTCGGGGTGAACGTCGTCACCGGCGAGGTGCGCGTCCGGCGGATGCTGGGCGTGTTCGCGGCGGGGCGCGTGCTCAACGCCAAGACGGCGCGCTCGCAATGCCTGGGCGGCATGACCTTCGGCATCGGCACCGCGCTGACCGAGGATCTGATCCACGATCCGCGCACCGGCAAGCTGGTCAACCACGACCTGGCCGAATATCATGTGCCGGTGAACGCCGATGTGCCCCAGCTGGAAGTCCATTTCCTCGACGAGCGGGACATCCATGCCAACCCGATCCATGCCAAGGGGATCGGCGAGCTGGGCATTTCCGGCGCGGCCCCGGCCGTGGTCAACGCCATCTACAACGCCACCGGCGTGCGGGTGCGCGAGATGCCGGTGACGCTCGACAAGCTGCTCGATCATCTTCCGGCGCTTTGATGAGCGACCATGACAGCGTCCTCGCCGCCGCAAGGGAATGGCGGGGCGAGCCGATGGCGATCGCGACGGTGGTGTCGACCTGGGGGTCGGCACCACGCCCGCGCGGCAGCCATATGCTGGTCCATGCCGATGGCCGGTTCGAAGGATCGGTGTCGGGCGGCTGTGTCGAGAACGACATCCTCCACACCGCCGCCGAAGTCATCGCGGGCGCGCCGTTCCAGGTGAAGCGCTACGGCGTGGCGGACGCCTCGGCCTGGGAAGTCGGCCTGCCCTGCGGCGGCGAGATCGCGGTGATGGTGCAGCCGGTGTCGGCGGACGGCTTCGACCCCGAACTCTTTGACCGGATCGCCGAGGCGCGCGAGCGGGGCCAGGCGCTGACCGTCACCACGGACCTGACCAGCGGCCATTCGGACCTGCGCCCGATCGAGACGGGGGAGGTCTTCGCCAACCGCTACGACCCGCCGCGCCGGTTGCTGATCGTCGGCGCGGTGCAGATCGCCCAGTCTCTCGCGCAACTCGCGCAGACTTTGGGCATCGCCACGGTCGTCATCGACCCGCGTGCCCGCTTCCTGACCGAGGAACGCTTTCCCGGCGTCACGCTGGACGACCGTTGGCCCGACGAGGCGGTGGCGGCCTATGCCCCCGGCCCGGCGACCGCCGTGGTAACGCTGAGCCACGACACCAAGATCGACGACCCCGCATTGGTCGCCGCGCTCGCCAGCGACACCGCCTATGTCGGCGCCTTGGGCAGTCGGCGCAGCCATGCCGCACGACGCGAGCGGCTGGCGGCGATGGGTGTCGCCGCAGAAGCGATCGACCGGATCGACGGTCCGGTCGGGCTGGATATCGGCGCGATCGGCCCTTCCGAAATCGCCCTGTCGATCGCAGCCGCCATGATCGGAGCCTTTCATGATCGACCCTGAAAATGTCGCCCTGGTCCTGCTGGCGGCGGGCCGGTCGAGCCGCTTCGGCATGGAGAACAAGCTGGAAGCCGAGTTTCTCGGCAAGCCGGTCGGCTTTCACGTCACCACCGCGTTGGAGAGCATCCCCTTTGCCGAGCGGATCGTGGTGACGGACGGATGCCAGCTCGACTTCGCGTCACGCGGCTATCGCGTCATCCACAACGCCGAGGTCGGTCGCGGCATGTCCCACTCGCTGCATCTGGGCGTGCGCGAGGCGATGACGTCGTCGCCCCAGGCGATCCTGATCGCCCTGGCCGATATGCCGCGCGTGACGGCGGCGCACATCTATCGCCTGTTCGATGCGTTCGAGGGACCGGATTCGGTGGTGGTGTCGAGCAATGGCGAACACCCCACTCCGCCGGGCATCTTCGGCGCGGGCCGGTTCGACGCGTTGCTCACTCTGCAAGGCGACGAGGGCGGTCGCAAGCTGGTCGCGGGCGGACGGCATGTCGTGACCACGCCTGCCGAGCTGATCGACATCGATACGCCCGAGGATCTGGAACGCCTTCGCCAGCTCGTCCACGCCCCCGAGCGGACGATCACTCGTGGCGAAGCGCGTCGATCGGATTGAGCGCCGCCGCCCGCCGCGCCGGGAAGTAACCGAACACCACCCCGATCACCGCCGAAATGGCAAAGGCGATGATGTTGATCTGAGGGTCGAAGGTCCAGGGCACCTGCATCACCGGCACGAGCAGAGCGATGATGGCCTGCGCCAGGATCAGGCCGATGATCCCGCCCAGGCAGGACAGCACCACCGCCTCGACCAGGAACTGCATCAGCACCTCGCGCGCGACCGCGCCGATGGCCAGGCGGATGCCGATCTCGCGCGTCCGCTCGGTCACGGACACCAGCATGATGTTCATGATGCCGATGCCGCCGACGACCAGGCTGATCGCCGCCACCGCCGCGACAATGCGGGTCAGCATGGTCGTCGTGCTGGTCAGCGTGTCGCTGATCTGCTTGGTGTCGAAGATGTTGAAGTCGTCGTCCTTGCCGCCGCTGATGTTGCGCCGTTCGCGAAGCAGATCGGTGAGCGACGATTGCACCGCCGAGGTCGAATAGGCCTGATCGACACCGACCAGCATCAGGCGGATGTCGCGGCTGCCGGTGAAGCGGCGCTGGACCGCCTTGATCGGCATGAGCACCACGTCGTCCTGATCGCCGAAGCCCCCCTGCCCGCGTGTCGTCAGCACGCCGATCACGTCGCAGCTGATCGCCCCGATACGGAAGCGCTTGCCGACCGCATCGGTGTTGCGGAACAGGTTCTGGCGGACGGTATTGCCGATGATGCACACCGCCTTGCCCGCTGCCTGCTCGGCCGGGGTCCAGGTTCGGCCCGAGGCCAGCGGCCAGGGCTGGACGGTGAAATAGGCGAGCGTCGTACCGGTGACGGTCGTCGACCAGTTCGCGCCCTCGTAGATGCCGGTCGCGGTCGTCTGCGCCTGAGGCGCCACCGCAGTGACGCCCGCGATCTGGTCGGCGATCGCCTCGACATCCTCGGGCTTGAAGTCGGGCGGACGCGGGCCGCCGCCGCCGCGTCCGAAGCCCTGGCCGGGGCGGACCTGAAGGATGTTGGTGCCCAGCGACGAGATCGACTGCTGCACGGCCGCCGTCGTCGCCTTGCCCAGCGTCACCATGGTCACGACCGCGCCGACGCCGATGATGATGCCCAACGTCGTCAGGAACGAGCGCAGCACATGCCGCCGGATCGAGCGGATGGCGAGGATGAGCGTGGTGCCGAACATCAGTTCCCATCCCTTTCGAACGGGGCCATTTCCGGCACGTCGCCCGGCCGGTGCTGCGCCTCGATCCGATCGACCAGCCCGTCCTTGAAGTGGATGACCGTGCGCGCGAACGCGGCCATGTCCGGTTCGTGCGTGACCATCAGCACGGTGATGTTGCTGTCCCGGTTGAGCCCGGTCAGCAACTCCATGATCTCGACCGAGCGTTCGGAATCGAGATTGCCGGTCGGCTCGTCGGCAAGAAGCACGTCGGGGCTGGTAACGATGGCGCGCGCGATCGCCACGCGCTGCTGCTGCCCGCCCGACAGCTCGGCGGGGGTATGATCCCACCATTTGTCGAGGCCCACCTTTTCCAGCGCCGCCATGCCCAGATCGCGCCGGGTCCTTTTGTCCTCACCGCGATAGAGCAGCGGCAGCTCGACATTCTCCAGCGCGGTGGTGCGCGACAACAGGTTGAAGCCCTGGAACACGAAACCCAGATAGCGCCGCCGCAGCATGGCGCGCTGGTCGCGGTCCAGCGTCTCGACATGATGGCCGCGGAACAGGAAATTTCCGCCGCTCGGCACGTCCAGACAGCCCAATATGTTCATCGTCGTCGACTTGCCCGACCCCGAAGGCCCCATTACGGCGACGAAATCGCCCGCCGCGATGTCCAGGTCGACGCCCTTCAGCGCCTGGAACTGGGTCGCCCCCATGCCATAGGTCTTGGTGACGCCGCGAAGCTGGATGAGCGGGGCGTCAGCGGCCACCGCCGCCCCCGCCCTGCTGGCCGCCACCCTGACGCCGCTGGCCACCGCCACGGGGCGCGGCGCTCTCGCCACCCGCAAGCTGGCCGGTGATGACCTGCATGCCGGGCTTCAGGCCGCCCGACAGCACCTCGGTCATCGAACCATTGGTGTCGCCGGTGACGATCTGGATCGGCTGCGGCTTGCCGTCGTCGCCCCGGACATAGACGGTCTGGGTCGCGCCGCGCTGAACCGTGGCGGTGCGCGCGGCGCGGTCCCGGCGCGGACGGAAGGTCAGCGAGCCCGCAATGCCGCCGCCGCCCGCTTGCGCGCCGTCGGACGGCTTGAAGCGCAGCGCCGCGTTGGGGATCAGCATGACGTTCTTCTTGTCCGACGTCACGATATCGGCGGTGGCGGTCATGCCGGGGCGCAGTTGCAGGTCTGGATTGCCCACCGTCAGATCGGCGGCATAGCTGACCACCTGCCCCGTGGTCGAGGCGGCGCTGGTGGTCGAGGACGCGGACGAGGTCGCCGCGCTGACCGTCAGGTTCGACCCCAGATCGACGCGGGTGATCGTCGCGGGGAAGGTGCGGCCCGGAAAGGCGTCGACGGTGAAATTGGCCTTCTGTCCGACCTTCACCTCGCCGACATCGGCCTCGTCGATCGCGACCTCCAGCTTCATCTTGGTCAGGTCTTCGGCGATGACGAACAGGGTCGGCGTGTTGAACGACGCCGCGACCGTCTGGCCCGGATCGACCTGTCGCGCCAGCACCACGCCGGACACGGGCGAGCGGATGATCGCACGCTGGCGCTGGGTCTGCGACTGCGCCAGCTGGGCGCGGGCGGCGGTGACATTGGCCTCCGCGACGCGCAGCGCCGCGACCGCGCGCTGGGCATCGGCACGCCCCGCCTGAAGTTCGGTGGCCGAGGGCACACGGCCGTTCGACAGCTTGTAGACCTGTTCCAGTCGCGCCAGCTGCGCCTGCGCTTCCGACACGGTCGCGCGCGCCTGCGCCACCTGTGCGACATTGGCGGCCAGCGTCGCCTGGGCGGCACGGATCTGGTCGTCGATCTGTTCGGGATCGATCAGCGCCAGCGCCTCGCCCGCCTTCACCCGGTCGTTCACATCGACCACGACCTTCGTCACCAGACCCGACAGCTGCGAGCCGACTGTCACCTGGTTGGTCGGCGCCAGCTTGCCGGTGGCCGAGACGGTCACGGTCAGGTCGCCGCGCGTGACCGGGGCGGTCGCGAAGCCCGCTTCCTTCGATCCGCCGAAACAGCTTTTCAGCAGCAGCGCGAGCAGCACCACGCCGACGATCACCACGCCCCACTGTACCCATTTGCGCCAGCGCGGCTGTGGCTTCACGCCCAGGAAATCGTCGAGAGTCTGGTCGGCCATCAGCGGTTGTCCGGGGTTGTGGCGAGGCGCGGCGGCGCTTCGGGGGTGGTCGTGTCGTCCCATCCGCCGCCCAGCGCGGCGAACAGCGCGACTTGCGCGGTCGCGGCGTCGGACCGGGCCTGAACCAGCCCGTTCTGTGCGTTCAGGAACGCCGCCTCCTGTTGCGACAGGGTGGTGAAATCGGTCAGGCCCGAGCGATATTGGCTGCGCGCCAGGATCGCCGAGTTGCGCGCGGCGTCGAGCTGGATGGCGAATTGCCGCTCGCGCTCGCGCGCAGTGTTGAGCGCGACGATCGCGTTCTCGACATCCTCCAGCGCGAGCAGGACGGTGCCCTGATAGGCGGCATAGCTCTGGTCGGCGAGCGCCTGGGCATTGCGCACCTGGCTGCGCAGCCGCCCGCCGTTGAAGATCGCCTGGGTCAGGCCCGCAAACAGGCTGCCGGTGATCGCGTCGCCCAGCGAACCGATGCTGGTCGCCGCCGTGTTGATGTTCCCGGAAATGGCGAGCGCCGGATAGAGTGCGGCCTGGGCCACGCCGATCCGCGCGGTGGCGGCGGCCAGATTGCGCTCGGCCGCGCGGACATCGGGGCGGCGGCGCAGGATATCGGCGGGAATGCCGGTTCCGATGACGGCGGGGCCGGTCGGGATCGGCCTCACCGCCGCCAGCCGCGCCTTGACCGCGCCGGGTGCCTGGCCGGTCAGCACGCCCAGCCGCGACACGGCGGCATTATATTGCTGTTCGATCGACGGAATGGTCGCGGCGGTCTGGGCCCGCTGGCCACGCGCCTGTTCGGCGTCGAGCGAGGAGACGAGGCCCGCCTGCACCCGGAACCCGGCAATCTCCAGATTGTCATCCTGCAACGACAGGCTCGCCCGTGCATTGGCCAGCTGCGCCTGGTAGGCCCGCGCCAGCATGTAGTTGCGCGCCAGTTCGCTCTCGACGGTCAGCAGCGTGGCGGCATAGCTGAACCCCGCGCCCTCATAGGTCGCCTGGGTTGCCTCCACCGTGCGGCGGACTTCGCCGAACAGGCCGACCTGATAGCTGGCCGACAGTCCCACGGTGAAGCTGTTGCTGCCGCCCCCGCCGGTATCGACGACGGTGCCGTCGGGCAGCGTGAAGCTGCGCCCGCCGCCGCGCAGATTCTCGTTGCGCTGATAGCCGGTCGAGCCGGAGACATTGGGCAGCAGCGACGCGCGGCTCTGGATCAGGCTTTCGCGCGCCTGGCGCAGCCGGGCGATCGCCTGCACCACATCGGTATTGGCGACCACCGCCTGTTCGACAAGCTCGGTGAGCAACGGATCGTCGAACGACCGCCACCACCGGGTCAGGTCCTGCGCCTGCGCATTGGCGGCGGGCACCGACCAGATGGCGGGCACCCCCAGCGCTTGTGGAGCGGCGGGGCGGTAATCGGGGCCGACCGTACAGCCGGACAAGGCGGCGGTGACGAGAAGAAGGACGCGGGCGCGAGGCTTCATGGCCCGGAACGTGCCGTGCCGTTACGGCCCCGTCCAGTGTGTTTATGTCGCAAATTGTGACGGATGCGGCAGATTGCCGCCATCCCGTGCGACACGTTTCGGCAGGGTGAAAGTTCCGCTGAAATTCAAAAATCCTCCCCGGTACGGGGAGGTGGCAGGGCGCAAGCCCTGACGGAGGGGGGCTTCCACAAAGGTCATCCCTCGCGGCGATCCCCCTCCACCATGCTACGCACGGTCCCCCTCCCCGCTAGCGGGGAGGATCAGCTCTTACCGCCCTACCCAGTCGGACACCTGCTGCGCGACCTGGTTCGCCGCCTGGTTCAGCGCCGGGCCGACACTCTCATTATCGATCTTGCCGACCGGCACCCGCGCCTCGAAACGGCGCTTTTCGATGTTCGTCTGGCCGTCGCGTTGCAGCGTGGCGTCGAACACCACCGCCGCGTCACGTCGCGTGGCGTCCATGCCGAACTGGCGCAGCTCGCCGCCCAGACGGTCGCCCGGATCGCCGATGGAATCGCGCGGCGACAGGACGATGCGCCCCGCCCGCGCGGTCAGCGTGTCGGCCATCAGCCGGGCGAACAGCCGCGTCGGCGGCTCGGCCCATTGGGCGTCCTTCACATAGGCGATGCTGGTCGGATTCTCCTGCACCGGCACGCGCGCGGTCGCCAGTTCCTGTGGCGAGGACGGCACCTGGATGGTGATCGACTTGCCCGGTCCCGAATCCTGCGTCTGCCCCACGCTCGGCGCCGACTGTGCCTGGAGCGTCAGCAGCGAGGGCGGCGGCTTGGCGCCGAAGCTGATGCAGCCGGCGAGCGGAAGCGATGCGAGCATCACGATCAGCGGAGTCTTCATGACGGTCCTCATCGGCATCCTCACTTGCCCTTATAGTCCGGCAGCTTCTGCTGCCCGATCAGCGACCCTGCGCCCTGCTGGTCGACCTTTTCGGCGACCGCCGACAGCGACTGGGTCATCACGCGCAAATCCTTCACCAGACGATCCACCTCGGGCACGGTCTGCTTCGAGAAGGTCTGCAGGCCCGGCCGCGCATCGCCGATCGCCGAGTTCAGCGTGTCGGCGCTCTTCTGTGCCGAGGCGATGGTGCGGTTCAGATTGGCGATGGTCGGCTTCACGTCCTCGGCCAGTATGCCGTTGGTGGTCGCCGCCAGCTGGCCGATCGACTGCGCCGCGTCACCTGCCTGCTGGATCGCCACGCGGGTCTGGGCCAGCGTCGCGGCGATCTCCGGCCCGCGATCGGCGAGCGCATCGGTCAGGCGGTTTGTATTGTCCAATATGCCCGCGATCGACGCCTGGTTGCGATCCGACAACAGGCCAGTCAGCCGCTCGGTCAGCGTCGACAGCCGCTCCAGCAGCTGCGGCGCGGAGTTCAGGATTGCGCCGATGCCGCCCTGCTTTGTCGGAATGACCGGCACGCCATAGGGGCAGACCGTCTTGTTTTCCGGCTGCGGACAGGTGATCGGCGGCGCACCCTTGCGGGCGCCGTCCAGCGAGATGGTGCTGGTGCCGGTGAAGCTGGCCGAGATCGAAGCGGTCGTCCCCTGCAGGATCGGCGTCTGTTCGTTGACCGCGACGCGGACCCGCACGAATTGCGGATCGGGCCGCCACAGCGCGATTTCCTTCACCTGACCCGAAGGCACGCCCGAATAGGTGACCGCCGACCCCTTGGCCAGGCCGTCCACCGACTGGCGGAAGAAGATGTCATATTCCTTCTCCGACGTGCCGCCCAGACGGGCGATCCAGACGGTGAAGATGGCCAGCACTGCGAGCAGGATCAGCACGACAGAGCCGACAAGGACGTGGTTCGAACGGGTTTCCATCAGCGTGTCCCTGCTTCGCCTCTCGCATGGGCATCGGCCGCATTACCCTGGGACCGCTGTCCCGTGGCATGGGCGTCGACTTCGGTGGGGTGGCGCGCGGCATCGGCCTCGGCCGAACGGGGGCGGATGTCCGCCACCTCGTCCTTGGCGGCGACGGCGGCACGGCCGCGCGGTCCCTTGAAATATTCCTCGATCCACGGATGGTCGAGCGCGATCAACTCGTCGATCGTACCGACGGCGATCACCTTCTTGTCGGCCAGCACCGCCACCCGGTCGCAGATCGCATAAAGCGTATCGAGATCATGGGTGATGAGGAAGACGGTCAGCCCCAGCGTCTTCTGGAGCGACGCGATCAGCTGGTCGAACGCCGCCGCACCGATGGGGTCGAGACCCGCCGTCGGCTCGTCGAGAAACAGGAGTTCGGGGTCGAGCGCCAGCGCACGCGCCAGCCCTGCCCGCTTCTTCATGCCGCCCGACAGCTCGGCCGGATATTTCGGCCCGGCGTCGGCGGGCAGGCCGGTCATCACGACCTTGTAGGACGCGATCTCGTCCATCAGCGCCGGAGGCAGGTCGCGGTAGAATTCGCGAAGCGGCACCGCGACATTTTCGGCCACGGTCAGCGTCGAGAACAGCGCGCCGCCCTGGAACAGCACGCCCCAGCGTTTGCGCACATCGACCGCCTCGGTCGCCTCGCGGCCGATGGTCGGCTCGCCGAACACGGTGATCTCGCCCGCATCGGGGGTCTGGAGACCGATGATCGTGCGCATCAGCACCGACTTGCCGGTGCCCGACCCGCCGACCACGCCCAGAATCTCGCCCTTGCGCACGTCGAGGTCGAGGCCGTCATGGATGACCTGCTCGCCGAAGCTGTTGCGCAGGCCCCGGACCTGGATCAGATGTTCGTCCTGCTCGGCCATCAATCCCATCCGATCCAGGTGAAGAAGACCGCGAAAAAGGCGTCGAGCACGATCACCAGGAAGATCGCCTGCACCACCGCGGCGGTGGTGCGCAGGCCGACCTGCTCGGCATCCGACTTGACCTGCATGCCCTGGAAACAGCCCGCGATCGCGATGATCGCGCCGAACACCGGGGCCTTGATCAGGCCGACATAGAGGTCGGTGATCGGCACGACTTCGCGGATGCGCGCGATGAAGGTGACGGGCGGAATACCCAGCGACACCGCCGCCAGGAAACAGCCGCCGATCATCGCGATCAACGACGAATAGAAACCGAGCAGCGGCATCAGCGTGACCGCCGCGATGGTACGCGGCACGACGAGCGCCTCCATCGGCGATACGCCGATGACGCGCATCGCATCGATCTCTTCGGTCAGCTTCATCGTGCCCAGCTGCGCGGCAAAGGCCGAGCCGGAGCGGCCCGCCACCATGATCGCGGTCATCAGCACGCCCAGTTCGCGCAAAGTGAGGCGCCCGACCAGATTGATCGTGAACACCTCGGCACCGAACTGACGAAGCTGCACCGCACCCTGTTGCGCGATGACGATGCCGATCAGGAAGCTCATCAGCCCGATGATCGCCAGCGCCGAGACGCCGACCGTCTCGAACTCATGCACCACCGCATTGAAGCGGAAGCGGCGCGGATGGCGGATCACCGCCAGCCCGGCGAGCACCGTCGCGCCCATGAAGCCGAGCAGGCCGTACAGCGTCTGGAAGGCAGCGACCACCGCATCGCCGACCTCGCCCGCCACGCGCGCGAAGGGGCTGATCGGCTTGGGGCGCATCGCGACCGGCTGATCCGCCTCGGTCACCTTGGCGAACAGGTGGCGTTGGTCGTCGTCCAGACCGTCGATGGCGGCATCATTGCGCGCGGCGAAGCGGTGGATCAGCCAGGCACCGACCGTGTCGATCCGGTCGACCTGCGACAGGTCGATCCGCCGGACCGCCGAATCCTCGCGATCCAGCCGCTCGGGCAGGTCGCCCAGGGTCGCCAGCGAAAGGCTGCCGGTGAAGCGCAGCGCTCCCCCGTTGGCCGGGTCATGTTGATAATCGGCCTTGGCGTTCATCAACTGCCTCTTTGCGGGAAAGCGGGTGTATCGACAAGGCGCTTCGTTCCTACGACGAATCGACTGGCGGCAGTAATTATACGACGGCGTGACGTTTTCATAGCAGCCGATCCAGCAGATGCAGGATCAGGCCGACACTGCCGCCCACCAATGTCCCGTTGATGCGGATATATTGCAGGTCGCGGCCCACCGCATTTTCCAGCCGCGAGGTGACGGTGTCGGCATCCCAGCCGCGCACCGTCTCCGACACCAGCCGGACGATGCCGTCGCCATAATCGGCCGCGATGCCCGCCGTCGCGCGGCGCACGAAGCGATTGATCGTCGCCGCCAGCCGGGGGTTGTCCTGCAACGTCTGGCCTAGCTGGCGCATCGCATCGCCCAGCCTCCCGGCGGTGACCGCCTGCGGATCGCGCGCCATGCGCAACAGGGCCTCGCGTGCCTGCTCCCACAAGCCGTCCAGCCAGCGCTGCATCGCCGGATTGGCGATCAGCTCGGCCTTCATCGCCTCCACCTTGGCGCGCATGTCGGGATCATATTGCAGGTCCCAGGCGAGGCGATCGAGCCCTTCCTCGATTTTCTGGCGCAGCGGGTGGTCGCGGTCCTCGGCGACGTCGTGGAGCAGCTTGTGCAGCCCGTCGATCAGCTTGTCGGCCAGCGTCTCGTCCAACCCGGTCCAGCGCAGGATGGCGCCCGCCCGTTCATGCACCATCGCCCGGACGATCGCTTCGTTGGCGTCCAGCGCGGAGGCGGCCCAGCGCAGCACAGAATCGAGCAGGGGCAGATGCCGCCCCTCGGCGATGCTGGCCTTCAGCAACTGGCCCAGGATCGGCGCGACCTCGGTCGCGCGCAGCCGCGACCCGATCCCCGCCTTGACCATGCCGCCCAGCCGCTGCGGGTCGAAGGCGGTCAGCATCTCGGCGAACAGGCGCGACGCCCCGCGCCGGATGCGCCCGCCCTCCTGCGGCGGTTGCGCCAGCCAACGCCCGGCCGCGCCCGCCACGTCGAGCCGCACCATGCGCCGCGCGACGACGCGCGGGACCAGGAAATTGGTGCGCAGGAAATTAGCGAGCGTGTCGCCGATCCGATCCTTGTTGCGCGGTACGATCGCGGTGTGCGGGATGGGCAGGCCCAGCGGATGGCGGAACAGCGCGGTCACGGCGAACCAGTCGGCCAGCCCGCCGACCATCGCCGCCTCGGCAAAGGCGCGGACGTAGCCCCAGGCAGGATGCACCGGCTGCAGCCCACGCGACACCAGATACAGCGCCGCCATGCCGACCAGCAGTCCGGTGGCCAAGACCCGCATCTTCCGCAGGGCGGCTGGAACGGTCTGGCTACCCCCCGATCGCATTGCGAGTTCCATCAATCAGGACAATTCGCGAAGGGCGGCTTTGTTCAAGAGGAATCTTTCCCGAGCGTAACGAAAGCGGGGCAAAGGCAATCCTCCCCGGCACGGGGAGGTGGCAGGCCCAAGGCCTGACGGAGGGGGGCTTCCACGCAGGGTGTCCTTTGTGGCGATCCCCCTCCACCATGCTGCGCATGGTCCCCCTCCCCGTGCCGGGGAGGATAATTTCACTCCGCCGGATCGTAACCCAGCTTGCCCGTCGCGGGCGGCAGCGCGGGACCGCCCGCAGGCCCTTCGATCACCGGCCCGCCGCCCAGTTCGTCGCCGGGCTTGTAGGTCAGCAGGCGCCGGCCCAGGCGCGGCCCGATCCAGCGTTCGACACCGACCGAAAGGCTGAAGGCGGCGGGAACGATCAGCAGGGTCAGGATCGTCGACAGGGCAAGGCCGCCGATCACCGTCACGCCCATCGGACTGCGCCACGATCCGTCACCGCCCAGCGACAGCGCGGTCGGGATCATGCCCGCGACCATCGCGACCGTGGTCATCACGATCGGCTGGGCGCGCTTGTGCCCGGCATCGACCACCGCCTCATAGATGGGAACGCCCTTGGCGATTTCCTCCAGCGCGAAGTCGATCAGCAGGATCGAGTTCTTGGCGACGATGCCCAGCAGCATCAGCAGGCCGATATAGACCGGCAGCGACAGCGGATTGCCGCTGAAATACAGCGCCAGCAGGCCGCCCAGCGGGGCGAGCAGCAGCGACGCCATGTTGACGAAGGGCGGCAGGAAGCGGCGATAGAGCAGCACCAGCACGGCGAAGACCAGGAACACCGCCGAGATGATGGCGGTGAAGAAGTTGGCCATCATCTCCGCCTGCATCTTGGCCTGGCCCAGCACCATCTCGCCGACCCCCATGGGCATGTTCTTCATGATGGGCAGGTCATGGACCTTCTTCATCGCATCGCCGCTGATCAGGCCCTTGGCGAGGTCGGCGCCGACCGTCACCTGACGCCGTTGGTTCACGCGGTCGATCTGGGTCGGCCCTGCGCCCAGGCCGATATCGGCGACGACGCTCAAGGGCACCGAGCCGCCGGTCTGGGTCTGCACCGGCAGGTTCTGGATGGTCGACAGGCGCGCGCGCGCATTCTGGTCCAGCGCGACGCGGATCGGCACCTGCCGATCGGACAGCGAGAAGCGGGCCGAATTCTGGTCGATATCGCCCAGGGTCGCGATACGGATCGCGCTCGACAGCGCCTGCGTCGTCACGCCCAGATTGGCCGCGAGGTCGAGGCGCGGGCGGATGACGATTTCCGGCCGATCGACATTGCCGACGATGCGCGGCGCGACGAGGCCCGGAATGGTGCCCATCTGCTCGACGATCTTGTTCGCCGTATCGCGCAGCACGGCGGGATCGTCGCCGCCCAGCGTGATGGTCAGGTCACGCCCGCTCGAGCCCCAGCCGAATTGCGACTGGAACGACACGCGCGCATCGGGGATCGCGGCCAGTTCGGGGGCCAGCGACCGTTCGAAGTCGGTGCTCTTCATCGAGCGATCCTCCTTCAGCGTCGCGACCACCCGGCCATTGCCGACATTGGTGCGGGCATAGACCGATTCCACGTCGGGCTGCTTGCTCAGGAACGCCGCGACCCGCTTTACCACCGCATCGGTCTGGGCCAGCGTGGTGCCGGGGACCATGTCGATCTTGGCGACCGCCCGATCATTGTCCTGCGGCGGCTGGAACGTCTTGGGGATGATCGCGAACATCGCGATGGTCAGCATGAAGGCGCCGACGCCGATGCCGATCACCCACAGGCGATGGTCGCGGAACCGCCCCAGCAGGCGACGCAGACGCCCGCGCTTCACGCCATCGGTCGGCCGGTCATAGCGAAGCGACCAGCGCAGCGTCGCCATATAGGCGTCCATCAGCCTGCCCTCGCCATGGCTGGCATGGCCGGCGGACTTCAGGAAATAGGCCGCGATCATTGGTGTGATCAGGCGCGCGACCGCGAGGCTCATCAGCACCGAGACGACGACGGTCAGGCCGAAATTCTTGAAATACTGGCCCGGAACGCCGGGCATCAGCGCGACCGGCAGGAACACCGCGACGATCGCCATGGTGGTTGCCAGCACGGCGAGGCCGATCTCGTCCGCCGCGTCGATCGACGCCTGATAGGCGGATTTGCCCATGCGCATGTGGCGGACGATATTCTCGATCTCCACGATCGCATCGTCGACCAGCACGCCCGCCACCAGGCTGAGCGCCAGCAGCGTCATCTGGTTCAGCGTGAAGCCCAGCAGGTCCATAAACCAAAAGGCGGGGATCGCCGACAGCGGAATGGCCAGTGCCGAGATCACCGTCGCGCGCCAGTCGCGCAGGAAGATGAAGACGACGATGACGGCCAGCACCGCACCCTCGATCATCGCGTGGATGGCGCTTTCATATTGCGCCTCGGTGTATTTCACGCTGTTCGAGCGGAGGACGAACTTCACCTCCGGGTTGCGCTTTTCGAGGTCCTTCAGCTTGGCGACCGCGCCGTTGAAGACGCTGACGTCGGAGGCGCCCTTGGCGCGCTGGAAGTCGAAGCTGATGACCTGCCGTCCGTCGACCGCCGCCTGCGAACGCTGTTCGGCGTAGAGGTCGCGCACGGTGGCGATGTCGGCAAGGCGAACGGTACGGCCGCCGCGCACGTTGATCTGGGTCTGGCCCAGGTCATAGGCGTTGCGCGCATTGCCCAGCACGCGGACCGCCTGTTCGGTGCCCGCGATCTCGGCGCGGCCACCGGCGGCGTTCAAATTGGTCATGCGTAACTGGGCATTGACCTCGCTGGCGGTCAGGCCCTGCGCCTGGAGCTTCAGCGGATCGAGGATCACGCGGATCTCACGCGTCACGCCGCCGTTGCGGATGACCTTGGAGAGACCCGGAACCGACAACAGCTCCTTGGTGACATTGTTGTCGATATACCAGCTGAGCTGTTCGGGCGTCATGTTGGACGCCACCGCCGAATAGCTGGCGAGGTCGTTATCGGTCGAATCGACGCGGATGACCTGCGGCTCGAGAATGCCGTCTGGGAGCATCGAGCGGATCTGAGTGATCGCATCGCGCGCATCGCTGACCGCGCGGTCAATCGGCGTGCCGATGTCGAGCTGAACCAGCGTCTGCGACGTGCCCTCGGTCACGGTCGAGGTGATTTGGTCGACGCCCTGCAGGTTCCGCAACGCCGCCTCGACCCGCTGGGTGACCTGCGTCTCCAGTTCGGTCGGTGCCGCACCCGGCTGGTTCACGACGACCACGACGATCGGGAAATCGATATCGGGGTCGTTGTTCACGTCCATCCGCATGAAGCTGACGATCCCCGCCAGGGTCAGTGCGACGAACAGGACGATCGGCGGAACGGGGTTCCGGATCGCCCAGGCCGAGATGTTGCGGAAACTCATGTTACTTGGCCTCCTGACCGCCAAGGATCGGGCGGACCAGCTGCCCGGCCGCCAGGAAGCCACCCGCCGAACGCACCACCCGCTCGTCACCTTTCAGGCCCGAGGCGATGGTCACGCCATCGTCCGACACCTGACCGATCTTGACGTCACGGCGCGCGACCTTGTTGTCGGCTCCGACGATATACACGAAACTTCCCTTGTCGTCGCTCTGGATCGCCGAGTCCGGCAGGACCGGGGCATGGCCCGCACCGCCGCGGATCGTCGCCGCGGCGAAACCACCGGGCCGCAGCGCCGGGTCATAGGACAAAGCGACGCGCGCGACACCCTGACGCGTCTGCGGGTCGATGACGGGCGACACCTGCCACACCTCGCCCTTGAAGCTCTTGTCGCCGCCGACCGGGGTCACGGTGGCGGGCGCGCCGACCGACAGGCCGACCAGGTCCGCCTCCGCCAGCTGCGCGCGCAGCTCCATCTGCCCGCCCATCGCCATGCGGAACAGCACGCCCGAGCCCGAGCTGACGATCTGGCCCGGCTCGGCGGCGCGGGTCAGGATCAGCCCCTCGGCAGGCGCGCGAATATCGAGGCGGCCGTTGCGCGCCTGCGCCTCGCGGAAGGTCGCCTGCGCCGCGCGGACGCGGGCAGCGGCGGCATCGCGGGTCGCGGTGCGGCGCTGGAGATCGGCCTTGGAGATGAAACCGCGATCGACCAGCTGCTGAGCACGGTCGAGTTCGGCCTGCGCGATCTGCTGGTCCGACTGCGCGACCGACACCTGCGCGTTCAGCGCCGAGGCGGTCTGGGTCTGGACCGAGCGGTCGACGGTGGCCAGCACCTGCCCCGCACGGACCCACTGGCCCGGCTCGACCAGGACGCGGGTGATCATGCCACCCTCGCCCGCGACGCCGACCGGCATTTCGCGGCGCGCGGCCAGCGTGCCGGTGGCCGAGATCACGCGGCTGACCGCCTGCTGGCCGGGAACGACGACGGTGATGTTGGGCACCTGCGTCCCCGCCCCGGCCCCTTGGTCCGCCTCATGCTTCTTGGGCGCGAACAGCAACCAGCCCGCCAGCGCCAGCACGATGACCGCCGCGACGATCCAGATCCAGCGCCTGCGCGGCGTGGATACCGGCCCCTCCAGCTCCAGATGCCGGCCGCCACCGATCGCCCCCGTCTCGTAATTCATGTTCGTCATCGATCCCCGAACCGCATCCATCGTGCGCGCATTGCCATGCAGGATGCACCCATCCCCGCTGTGTTATAGAAATATAGCACACCACTCAAGCGTCTTTTGGTACGCCGGAATTGCGGCGGCTCCAAGGTGGACGCCATGCGTTCATCGCCTGTTTTGCCATGAGGCGTCAAAGCCTTGGCCCATAGTCGTGAGACGATCATCACAAGGGAGATGTCGATGAGGAAATACCTGCTTCTGGCCGCGATGGCCCCCGCCGCGTTGGCGCCGCTGACCGCCGCTGCGCAGGTCCAGCCCGCCCCCACCACGGTCGAGCCGCTGGTGCCCGCCGCCGGGACGGTGCTGGACGTTTCGGCCGAGGGGCGCACGACGCGCGTGCCGGACCTGGCGACGATTCGGGCCGGGGTGGTCAGCCAGGGTGCGACCGCCGCCGCCGCCCTGTCCGACAATGCGCAGCGCATGGCGCGGGTGCTGGCCGCCGTGAAGCGCGCCGGGATCGCCGACCGCGATATCCAGACCGCGACCGTGCAGCTTCAGCCGCAATATCGGTATGGCGACAATGTGCCGCCGGTCATCACCGGCTATCAGGCGACCAACACGCTGAGCGTCCGGTTCCGCGACGTCGCCAAGTCGGGCAGCGTGCTCGACGCACTGGTGGCGCAGGGGGCGAACCAGATCGACGGCCCCAATCTGTCGATCGACAAACCCGACGCCGCGCTGGACGAAGCGCGGGCCGACGCGATCCAGCGTGCCCGCGCCCGCGCCGAGCTTTACGCCAAGGCGGCGGGGCTGCGCGTCGCGCGGATCGTGTCGATCACAGAAAATGGCGCGGATGCGGGCGGCCCTCAGCCGCCGATGATGCTCCGCGCCTCGGCGATGCGTTCGGACGCCATGGAAAAGACCAGCATCGCGCCGGGTGAGCGCGACGTGACCGTCAATGTCTCGGTTCGTTTCCTGCTGAACTGACCGATCACGCCCCCATCGCCTTCATGGCATGGGGGCGACCATTCCGGCGGGCAGATAGCGGCCAGCACCATACCCGGCATACGAAAAAGGCCGCCCGGTTTCCCGGACGGCCCTTTCTGGCTCAGCGAGCGAATGCGTTGTTTAACGCACCCGACCACGACGAACCAGGTTCACGATCGCCAGCAGGACGACGGCGCCCAGCAGCGAAACGAGGAACGAGGTCAGCGTCAGACCGGCATTGTTGATCGAACCGCCTGCGAAGATCAGGCCGCCGATGAACGCGCCGACGACACCGACGACGATATTCAGGAAGATGCCCTGCTGAGCATCGGTACGCATGATGATGCTGGCCAGCCAGCCAATGACACCACCGACGATAAGCCACAGGATAATACCCATTGTCTTTCCCTCCGTTGGGCCCGCGAGCGGGACACGGGGAAAAGACGTGCGAATGTGGCTATTGTTCCGTGGCCGTACCGGCAATTCGACGAAGCGTTTTTGAAAATGTCAACGATGCGATCGTTTTTATTCCGCCCTGGATTTCGGGGCTCAGTATTTCTGCTGGCGCTCGTAGAGCGAGCGATAATGCTGGATGCGCGTGACACGCAGGCCCGGCATTCCCGAGCGATCGATGGCGCGCTGCCACCCGGCGAATTCCTCGACCGTCAGGCCATAACGGTCGCAGACCTCGTCCACCGAAAGCAGCCCGCCATTGACGGCCGCCACCACCTCCGCCTTGCGACGGACGACCCAGCGCGTGGTGCTGGGCGGCGGCAGGTTGTCGAGCGTCAGCGGTTCGCCGAGCGGCCCGATTACCTTGGCAGGGCGGATCTTTTGGTTCTCGAACATCATCAAACCTCGTCGGGGCTCCCTACCCCATGTCGTCTGCAGGGCCGCTCTACCATGTGCCCTTGAACATCGCCTAAAATCGAAAGGTTAACGGATCATTCATTCCTGTTCCATCCGACGATGGCCCGCGCCATCGGCCCGTTGAACGCCCCGTCGAGCGGGGCGAACAGCATCGGATCGGGGGACACGCGGGCGAAACCGGCCTGCACCGCCGCGGTCGGGCTGGCCGCCTGTCGCGCCGTCGCACCGACCATCAGCACGGCCAGGTCCGGCGGCAGCACCGTCAGTTCGGTATCCCGATCGAAACGGTTGAAACTCAGGTCCAAAAGCGCGGTCCAATCCCGGTGGGTGAGCGGCCTTGTTATCGACGGGATATGAAAGCCGGGTAAAGGCCCAAAACTATTCTCCCTATTTTACGACGCTTGCCCCTGCTTCAATCGGGAGGACGCTCCGCTTTTTTGCATGACGCGCGCGAAAGGCGTATGGGGGCCACCATGGAGCAGATGGTGGACTTTCAGCTTGGGGGCGATCCCCGGGCCAAGCGGATCGTGGTCGCGATGTCGGGTGGCGTCGACAGTTCGGTCGTGGCCGCGCTCGCCCATGCCACGGGGGCCGAGACGATCGGCGTCACCCTGCAACTCTACGACCATGGCGAGGCGGTGGGCCGCGCGGGCGCCTGCTGCGCCGGCCGCGATATCCGCGACGCGCGCGCCGTGTGCGATCGCCTGGGCATCGCACATTATGTCTTTGACCATGAAGACAGTTTCCGCACCCAGGTGGTCGATCGCTTCGCCGACGAATATCTTGCCGGGCGCACGCCCATCCCCTGCGTCCAGTGCAATATGGGGCCGAAATTCACCGACCTGCTGAAGCTGGCGCGCGACCTGGGCGCGGACTGTCTGGCGACCGGCCACTATGTCCGCCGGGTCGAGGGGGTGAACGGTGCGGAGCTGCATCGCGGCGCCGATCCCGCGCGCGACCAGAGCTATTTCCTGTTCGCCACGACGCAGGATCAGCTGAACTTCCTGCGCTTTCCGCTGGGCGCGCTGCCAAAGTCGCGGGTGCGCGAGATCGCCGCCGAACTGTCCTTAAGCGTCGCGGCCAAGCCGGACAGCCAGGACATCTGCTTCGTACCCGATGGCGACTATGCCGGACTGGTCAAGAAATTGCGTCCGGAAGCGGATACGCGCGGCGATATCGTCGATCTGTCGGGCGCCAAGCTCGGCGAGCATCGCGGCCTGATCCATTATACGGTCGGCCAGCGGCGCGGTCTGGAGATCGGCGGTAGCCCGGAACCGCTCTATGTCGTCCGGCTGGAGCCCGATACCAAGCGCGTCGTCGTCGGCCCGCGCGTCGCGCTGGCGGTGGAGGCGGCGCGGCTGACGTCCATGAACGTGCTGGGACCGCTCGACGGCCCGCTTCTCGCCAAGGTCCGCTCCATGGCCAAGCCGGTGCCCGCCCGCATGGTCGGCGACCGGCTGGTGTTCGATGCGCCCGAATATGGCGTGTCGCCGGGCCAGGCGGCGGTGCTCTATGACGGCGACCGCGTGCTGGGCGGCGGCTGGATCGCCGAGACCGAGGCGGCACGCATCGCCGCCTGAGGCGTTGGTCCGGGCATGACCGCCCCGACCCTCGAAGAACTGCGCCGCCAGATGGAAGCGGCCGCCGAACGCCTCGACTTCGAGGAGGCACGGGCCCTGCGCGACCGGATCAACCTGTTGCGCGGCGGCGCGGAGGACGTCGCCGTCGACACCAGCGGCCTGACCCGCCAGCAACCCGGCGCCATGGGCCTGGGCACCAGCCAATCCCGCCCGGAACGCCCCGAAGGCTGGGTGCCGCCGAAAAAGCCCGATCCGATGACCAAGGGACGCGGGCGGCGTCAGGGGTGACCCTTGATCCGCCATGGCGGGAAGCGCCGATTGCTTCCCGCCTGAAACAGGCAAAGCCGATTACCGGCGGGGTCGCGCAGCCGTGCCTCCCGCCAGAGCCAACGCTGGTCTTCCGGTCCTGACTCCAACGTGCCGCCCTGTGCCGTGAATCGGGCGGCGGCAGCATCCACGTCATCGACCTCGAAATAGATGATCGGCCCATCGCCGGGCACGTCGCTTTGCAGGTGGATGGAGAAGGTCGCATCCCCCTCCGGCATTTCGCCCCGGGCATATTCGCCGCGCGACGAGACGATCAGGCGCAGACCCAGATCGCAGTAGAAGCGGACGCTGGCCTCGAAATCGGTCGCACCGACCGTCACTTGATTCAGCCGCACCCTTCCCCTCCCTCGCCGTTGCCGCTACCGGGTCATATCACCCCCGCACCGCAAACGCCCCGCGATATTCCGGCTTCACCGCACCCAGGATCGCCCGCGTCACCGGCAGCGTGACCTCATAGGCTCCCTCGGCATAGGAGCCCGCCACATAAGGGTCGGCGATCAGCCCGATCCGGTCGATCGCGCGGCCATTGGTCGAGCCCAGCAGCATGGTCAGGTCCTTCAACGGCGGGCAGGCGTTCATCGACGATAGATCGCCTTGATTACGCTTCACCTGCTCAGCCTTGAGCCTCGCGCAATAGTCGGTGCGGATCGCAGTTTGGAGCGCGGGCAGCGACGTGAACACCGCCTTCGGGTCCAGCCGCCGCCCCACCGCCTTGTCCCAGACCAATTCATGGGAGGCAGGCGAGCCATGCGCGCCGCCGGTGAAACTATAGCTGTCGCCCGACAGGCTCAGGAAGCGCGGTGTGTCGGTCACGACCTTCCACGTCTTGTCGAAGGAATAGCGGTTATAAGGAAAGCCCGATTGTTTAGCGTCGCGACGGCCGGCGGCCCCGTCGCGCGCCGCCTTCGCCTGGATGCGTGCGCGGTCGGCGTCGAGCCATGCCTTCAGCCCACCGATCCGCGCCGCGGCCGCCGGATAGGCATAGCTGAATTCATAGTCGGCGGTCTTGGCCTCGCGTGTCACGACCTGCGCCACAACCGGGCTGGCGGCACCGATCAAAGCCAGCGCGATCATCACCTTATGCATCAATCGTCTCCCCTCGATATCGGCAATATGGACCGGACGGGCTGTACGGCCGATGACTGGCGACGAGCCGCTTGTCCCGCCGCGTGGGCGAACATATATCGAACACATGGCGCAACTTGACACCCGTGAGAAGCTGGCGATCCTGGCCGATGCCGCAAAATATGACGCGTCCTGTGCGTCGTCGGGGACGTCGAAACGCAACAGCCGCGACGGCAAGGGGATCGGATCGACCGAGGGCATGGGCATCTGCCACGCCTATGCGCCCGATGGCCGCTGTATCTCGCTGCTAAAGATATTGCTGACCAACAGCTGCATCTTCGACTGCCATTATTGCATCAACCGCAAGTCCTCGAACGTCCGCCGCGCGCGCTTCACCGCGCAGGAGGTGGTGAACCTGACGCTGGCCTTTTACCGGCGCAATTATATCGAGGGGCTGTTCCTTTCCTCGGGCATCATCAAATCGTCCAACTATACGATGGAGCAGATCGTCGAGGTCGCGCGGTCCCTGCGTGAGGATCATGGCTTTCGCGGCTATATCCATCTGAAGACGATCCCGGATGCCGATCCCGAGCTGGTGCGGCTGGCCGGGGTTCATGCCGACCGCGTGTCGATCAATGTCGAGCTGCCCACGGTGGGCGGTCTCCGCCGCCTCGCGCCCGAAAAGGATGCGGGCCGGATCGAAGGGGCGATGGCCGATGTGAAGACTGCGATCGAAGACCGGACCGACGCGGCGAAGAAGTACAAGTCCGCCCCCGGCTTCGCGCCCGCAGGCCAGTCGACCCAGATGATCGTCGGCGCGGATGCCGCGACCGACCGCGACATCGTCGGTCGTGCCGCGACCCTGTACGGTCGTTTTTCCTTACGCCGCGTCTATTATTCGGCGTTCAGCCCGATCCCCGACGCCTCGGCCGTGCTGCCGCTGCAACGTCCGCCGCTGATGCGCGAGCATCGGCTGTACCAGTCCGACTGGTTGATGCGCTTCTACGACTATCGCCCCAATGAAGTGGCGGCGGCCGCGGACGAAGCGACGGGGATGCTGCCGCTCGATATCGATCCCAAGCTCGCCTGGGCGCTGAAATTCCGTCAGAACTTTCCTGTCGACGTGAACCGTGCCCCGCGCGAGATGCTGCTGCGCGTGCCGGGACTGGGCGTGAAGGCGGTGGACCGGATCATCGCCACCCGCAAATGGCGCAAGCTTCGGCTGGAGGATGTCGGGCGGCTGACCGTCTCGATCACCAAGCTGCGCCCCTTCCTGATCGCGGAGGACTGGCGCCCGGTGGCGCTGGCCGAGCGGGCGGACCTGAAACCGCTGATCAAGCCTAGCGCCAAGCAGCTTGAGCTGTTCGGCTGAGTATACCTGATTCCATGAGAGTGATTCGCGGGTGAAACGCGCGTCATGTTGCGCCGTTGGGCCATGCGAAGGAGACGATCATGGCCACCGCCGAAATCTATGCCGATCTGAAGCGCGACCACGACAAGCAGCGCGAGATGCTGAAGGAACTCGCCGAGTTGAAGGGCGACGGCGCCAAGCGCAAGAAGCTGTTCGAAGCGTTCCGCATCGAGATTCAGAGCCATGCCGCCGCCGAGGAAGAGTCGCTCTACGCCACCATGCTGGGCGAGCCCGAGCTGCGCGACGATGCACGCCACTCGGTGTCCGAGCATAAGGAGATCGACGATCTGCTGGGCGAGATGATGGACCTCGACTTCGCATCGGACGAGTGGGAGTCCAAATTCTTCCATATGCGCCATCGCTACGAGCATCATATCGACGAGGAAGAGGAAGAGATGTTCCCCGCCGCCGAAAAGGAACTCGACGACGCCACCGAGCAGAAGCTCGCCGAAATCTACGAAACCCGCAAACCCATCGAAGCGAAGGAAGCCAAGGCCAACCCGCCCGGCGGAGACGAGCGCGATTGAGCTTGCCTATGCGCCAATTCCTCCCCTTGCAGGGGAGGTGGCAGGCCGAAGGCCTGACGGAGGGGTGTAACCGGTCGCGAGCGAAGCCTGCCCTCGCAGCCGGGGACACCCCTCCACCAGCTTCGCTGGTCCCCCTCCCCTTGCAGGGGAGGAACGTCGCGAACCCATGCGCATCATAACCCTGCCCGCCCCCGACGACTTCGACGCCTGGCGCGACGCCGCGCGGGGGTTGATCGCCGACAGCGTGCCGCCCGACCAGGTCGTGTGGCAGGTCGGCGAGCAGCTAGCCGATCTGTTCGGCGCGGTTGCCGAGGACAATCCGGCCACCACCGCCCCCCGCTTCAACGTGTCGCGCGGCTTTATCGACCTTGCGCGCAGCGTCATCCTGTCCAACGACCAAGAGCGTTTCGCCCTGCTCCACACCGCGCTCGACCGGTTGCGCCGCCACCCCCGGCTGATCGAGGATCAGGCCGATCCGCTGATCCGCCGCCTCGACCGACTGGCCAAGGCGGTGCGGCGCGACATCCACAAGATGCGTGCCTTTCTGCGCTTTCGCGAGACCGAGGATGACGACGGCCCGCGCTATGTCGCCTGGTTCGAGCCCGAGCATCATATCGTGCGCGCCAATGCGGCGTTCTTCGTCAACCGCTTCACCACCATGCGCTGGTCGATCCTGACGCCCGAGGTATCGCTCCACTGGGACGGCAAGACGCTCACCGAAGGTCCCGGCGCGAGCAGGGCAGACGCGCCCGAGGGCGATCCGACCGAGGCGGTGTGGAAGACCTATTATGCCAGCATCTTCAATCCCGCGCGCGTGAAGATCGGCGCGATGCTCAAGGAGATGCCGCGCAAATACTGGAAAAACATGCCGGAAACCGCGTTGGTCTCCGAATTGATCGCGGGCGCGCAGGCGCGGGAGACGGGTATGATCGCAACGGCCAAGACGGATGTGCGGACCGGGCGCGGCGGCAATGCGCAGGCGGCCTGGGCGGCGCTCAGGGACGAGGCGATGACCTGCACCCGCTGCCCGCTCCATGCGCCCGCGACCCAGACGGTGTTCGGCGAGGGTCCGGTCGATGCCGCCCTGATGTTCGTCGGCGAACAGCCCGGCGACCAGGAGGATCTGGCGGGCCACCCCTTTGTCGGCCCGGCCGGACAGGTGTTCGACCGCGCGGTGGCGGAAGCCGGGATCGACCGGGCGACGGCCTATGTCACCAACGCGGTCAAACATTTCAAGTTCGAGCCGCGCGGCAAGCGCCGCATCCACAGCTCACCCAATGCGGGTGAGATCCAAGCCTGTCGCTGGTGGGTCGAGCAGGAACGTCTGCTCATCCAACCCCGGGTGACGGTAGCACTGGGTGCGACGGCCGCACGATCGTTGTTCGGCAAGGTCATGACGATCGGGCGCGAGCGCGGCAAGGCTCTGACGCTGCCCGATGGCGGCATGGCCTTCATCACGGTGCATCCGAGCTATCTGCTCCGCCTGCCCGATCCGGCGGCAAAGGGGGTCGAATATGCGCGGTTCGTGGATGACCTGAAACTTGCCGCCGCAGCGCTATCGTGAAGCGGCGGCCAGCAATTTATTGTCGATAATCAAGGGGCCGGGCGCGATCGGCACCCGGCCCTCGAAAGGGATCAGCCGTGGCAGGTGCAACCGGCATGGTCGCAACCCGTGCCGCCCTCATGATGCTGGGCACAGGCGTCACTACAGAAGCTGCGGCCTTCGGCTTCGATGGCATTGTTGACGCTGACGATGCAGACGCAATCGGCGCAGGCGCACTTCACTTGATCGACGGTGACGGCCATTCGACTTACTCCTCGTCTAGGGAATCGGGTTCGAGCACATGGTCCATCATGTTGGTCAGCATGGTCCGGATATGACAGTCGGGCAGTTCGTAAAGCACGTTGCGCCCCTGCCGACTTTGCTTAAGCAAGCGCCCGGCGCGCAACAGCCGCAGATGTTGCGAAGCCAGGCTCTGGCTCACGCCGACGTCCTGCGTCAGCTCGCTGACGGTGCGCGGCCCATCCAGACACGCGACCACCAGCCGCAGCCGATTGGGCTCGCCCAAAAGGCGAAACACATCGGCCAGTAACGCGCCCTCATCCGGTGTCATGCATATACCAACATATGAACACATCCTAATATGTTCATATCAATCTTGATGTCAATCAGGATTGGTGGATTTCAATGCCGCCGAGGCGCGGTACGCCCCGTTACATCACCCTCGGATCCGGACCGATCCGCCCATCGGCATCGTCCAGCGCATCGATCGCCGCCATGTCCTCATCGTCCAGCACCAGCTCGGTCGCCGCGAAGTTATCCGTCATATGCGCCGCATCCGCCGCCTTGGGGATCACCGACAGGCCGTGCGCCAGATGCCAGGCCAGCACGACCTGTGCGGTCGAGCGACCATGTTTCTCCGCGATGCCCGCAATCTCGGCCGTCTTCAGCAGCGCCCCGCCCTGCCCCAACGGGCTCCAGCTCTGGGTCACGATGCCGTTGGCTTCATGATAGGCCCGCGCCTCGCGCTGCTGGAAGCGGGGGTGGAGTTCGATCTGGTTGACGGCGGGCACCACGCCGGTGGCCTCGATGATCCGGTCCAGATGCTCGGGCAGGAAGTTGGACACGCCGATCGACCTCGCCTTGCCCGCATCGCGAAGCGCGATCAGGCTTTGCCATGCCTCGACATAGGCGTCCTCGGCAGGCACCGGCCAGTGGATCAGATACAGGTCGACCGCCTCGACACCCAGCAGCGCCAGGCTTTCGTCCAGAGCGGCTTCGGCGTCGCGGTGGCGGTCGTTCCACAGCTTGGTGGTCAGGAAGGCGTCGGCGTCGCGAAGCCCGTCGCCCGCGCCGCGCTCATTGCCGTATATGGCGGCGGTGTCGACCAGGCCGTATCCGGTATCGAGGCCACGCCGCACCACCAGCGCCGCCTGCGAATCCGGGATCTGATAAGTGCCCAGCCCCAGCTGGGGCATGGCGCGGCCGTCGTTCAGGGTCAGTGTCTTCATGCCGTCCCAAACCGGCCGCCCCCTCATGCGGTTCCGATTGACCCCCGCCCCCCGATCGCGCAAGTCGCTGCCCCCATGGTCGAGCATATTCTTTCCGCGCTGGCGAGCTTCGCCATCTGGGTCATTTCCACCGGTGGCTATCTGGGCATCATGCTGCTGATGGCGATCGAGAGCGCGTGCATTCCGCTGCCCTCCGAGATCATCATGCCGTTCGCGGGCTATCTGGTGTCGACCGGGCAGTTCAACCTGTACCTCGCCGCGACGGCGGGCGCGCTGGGCTGCAATCTGGGTTCGATCGTCGCCTATGAGATCGGCAAGCGCGGCGGACGGCCGGTCGCCGAGCGCTGGGGCAAGTACCTGCTGATCGGGCCGGGCGAGCTGGACGCCGCCGACCGCTTCTTCGCGCGCTATGGTTCGATCGCGGTGCTCATCGGGCGTCTGCTGCCGGTGATCCGCACCTTCATCGCCTTTCCGGCGGGTGTGGCGCGGATGAAGCTCGTCCCCTTCCACCTCTACACCTTTCTGGGCAGCTGGCCCTTCTGCCTGGTGCTGGCCATCGTCGGACGCGAGCTGGGCGAGAAGTGGGATTCGGACCCGCGCGTCAAGGCGTTCTTCCACCGCGCCGACCTGGCGATCGGGATCGTGCTGGTCGTGCTGATCGGCCTTTACATCTGGCACCGGGTACGCGGGCTGAAGCGCGCGCAGGACTGAACCAGCCCCAAAGCGAGCGGGACCGCCACCGCCGCCCAGAGGTACAGGCCGTGCCAGCTCGTCCATCCCCACCATTCGGAGGGGATGGTGCGCAGGTCGCCGAACAGGAAGCGCTGCTGCATCACCGCCTGCCACCAGGCCCAGCGGAAGGTCGGCGGGGCGAAGATCTCGGCCGATGCGATGGTCAGGTTGATCGCCATCGATCCCGTCAGCACCGACGCGAGCAAGCCGCGCATCCAGAGCCGCCGCGCCATCGTCCAGAGCGGCGCCAGCCCCAGCGCCATCACGCCCGCCAGCGGCATGGCATGACGCGGGCCGGTGGCGTTGCCGCCATCCCAATAGACATAGGCCGCATTGACCAGCAGCGCGACCAGCGCGACCCCGGCGGCGGTCAGCGCCAGCCCGCGCGTCGCCCGATCCTCGCCCAGCCGCCACAGCCCGATCGGGGCCAGCACCAGTACCGGCGCGACCCAGACGATCCCGCGCGTCGGGCCGGTCAGGATTTCGCGAAGCACCGCGATCCGGGGAAAGGTCAGTCCGAACAACCCGTGGTTCATCCCCTCGAACCCGACCACGCCCGAATAGCCGATGCGGAACGGCGTCCCGAAGGCGAAGAGATTATAGGCGAACAGCGGCAGCAGTCCGGCCACGCCCGCCGCCAGCAACGGTAGCAGCGCCTTCGGGGTCGCCCGGTGCCGCCACAGCGCCCAGAGCCCGATGACGGTCCCGGCCAGGACCGCCTGATACTCGACCACCACTGCCCAGCCGAGCGCCAGCCCCGCCACCGCCAGCCAGCGTCCACCGCCCCGCGCCATCCCGATCAGCGCGATGACGAACAGCGCCGCCACGCTCGCATGGCCGAGCAGGGTCGTGGAATAGCCCCAGATCGGCGTCCCCAGCGCATAGCCGAGCGCGGCGAAGAGCCCCGCCCCTGCGCGGCCGCTCAGGCCCAGTGCGAAGTCGAACAGCAAAACGGCCGCGATCGCGGTCAGCAGCGCGGAGCCCGTGGCGGCGGCGACGCGGGTGCGCAGCTTCAGATAGTCGACGAAACCGGGATCGACCGTGGACATGATATGATGCTCGGCCCGGTCGCCGGTGGCCAGATCGGTCAGCGCCACGGCGGGCAGCGCCATCAGCGTCATGCCCGGCGCCTTGTCGAGATAGGCATGCGCGCCGAACTGCGCCTTGTCGATGGTCAGCGGCGCGAAGGGGTCGATGGTCGCGGTGCCGTTCTCGACCATGCGGATCGCGGCGAAGAGGCGGGTCGCATTGTTGGGATTCCACTCCCAGGACCCGAACCAGACACAGGAGAACCAGACCAACAGGAACAGCCCCGCCCGAATGCCGCCCAAGCCCTGCCACCGCGTCATCGGATCATCCCCCGGTTCACGGGCTCCGGCGCTACCCGCCCTGCCGGTCGCGGACAAGCGCGCCTTGTCGAGGATTGAATCGCCTCCCTCTCCTTTTGTTCATCACCAGCCCCTATGAAGGCCTGATGCACAGCCGTTTCGAATCCCTGCCCAACCGCCGCGCCATCGTCGATCGCCGGGCGCTCGCCGACCAGGTCGCCGCCCTGGGGATCACGGGGCCGGAAGGCCGCACGCTCGTCACCCCCGTCCTGCGCGCCGCACTCGATGCCGGGCGGCAGGAAGTGGCGCGACGGCTGTCGCTCCATCCCTCGCGCGGGTTGGAGGCGGCGGCGGCGCAGGCCTATCTGACCGACCAGGTGCTGAAGGTGTTGTTCGAGTTCACCACCGACACGCTCTACCCCGTGAGCAACCCCACGGCGGGCGAGCGGCTGACCCTGATCGCGGTCGGCGGCTATGGGCGGGGCGAGATGGCGCCCTATTCGGACGTCGATATCGGCTTCCTCACCCCCTTCAAGCAGACTCCGCATGCCGAGCAGGTCATCGAATCGATGCTCTATTCGATCTGGGACCTGGGGCTGAAGGTCGGCCACTCCAGCCGTTCGATCGACGAGATGATCCGCCAGGCCAAGGCCGATGTGACCGTCCGCACCGCCCTGCTGGAGGGGCGTTTCCTGTGCGGCGACCAGGCGCTGTACGGCGAGGCATCGCGCCGCTTCAAGACCGAGATCCAGACCGATTCGCATCGCCAGTTCATCGCCGACAAGCTGGCCGAGCGGGACCTGCGCCACCGCAAGATGGGCGACACCCGCTATGTCGTCGAACCGAACGTCAAGGAGGGCAAGGGCGGCCTGCGCGACCTGCACGCGCTCTTCTGGATCGGCAAGTACGTCTATGACGTCGACCGCGCCGCCGAGTTGATCGACCGGGGCCTGTTCACCCGCGAGGAATATCGGCAATTCCACCGCGCCGACAATTTCCTGTGGGCGGTGCGCTGTCACCTCCACACCATCACCGGCCGGGCCGAGGACCGGCTGACCTTCGACGTGCAGCGCCAGATCGCCGAGCGGATGCGCTTCTCCGACCGGCCCGGCAAGGCCAAGGTCGAGCGGTTCATGCAGCTCTATTTCCTCCAGGTGAAGACGGTAGGCGCGCTGACCGGTGCGTTTCTGGCGCATCTGGACGAGCGGTTCGCGGCGCGGGGCCATCGTTTCGGCCTGCCCACCATCCGCAGGCGCCCGCGCCGGTTGAACGGCTTCGTGCTCGATCGCGGGCGGCTCGCTTTGCCGCGCGACAGCTTCTTCCAAGAGGACCCGGTCCGCCTGATCGAGATCTTCCAGCTCGCCGATCGTTACGAGCTGGAGGTCCATCCGCTGGCGGTGCGCGCGGCGTCGCGCGATGCCAAGCTCGCCGACGATATCCGCAACGATCCGCGCGCCAACGCCCTGTTCCTCGACGTGCTGACCAGCCGTCACGACCCCGAACTGGTGCTGCGCTGGATGAACGAGGCTGGCGTCTTCGGCCGCTTCATGCCCGATTTCGGCCGTGTCGTGGCGCAGATGCAGTTCGACATGTATCACCATTATACGGTCGACGAGCACACCATCCGCGCGCTGGGCCTGCTGGCGAAGATCGAACGGCAGGAACTGGTCGAGGAGCATCCCGTCGCCTCGGCGATCATCGACCAGATCGTGTCGCGGCGCGTCCTTTATGTCGCGGTCCTCCTCCACGACATCGCCAAGGGGCGTGGCGGTGACCATTCGATCCTGGGCGCGGAGGTGGCCGAGCGGCTTTGCCCACGCCTGGGCCTGAGCGAGGCCGAAACCGAAACGGTGGCGTGGCTGGTCCGCTGGCACCTGCTGATGTCCGCCACCGCGTTCAAGCGCGACCTGTCGGACTTCAAGACGATCCTCGACTTTTGCGAGACGGTCCAGAGCCCCGAGCGGCTTCGCCTGCTCCTCCTGCTGACCATCGTCGACATTCGCGCGGTCGGGCCGGGGACGTGGAACGGCTGGAAGCGCCAGCTGCTCGCCGACCTGTACGACGCCGCCGAGGAGGTGCTGCGCCTGGGCCACAAGCAGCGTGGCCGGACCGAGCGGATTGCCGCCAAGCAGGCGCGGCTGGCCGAGATACTGGGCTGGCCCGAGGCGCAGTTCGCTGCGCTGGTCCGCCGCCTGCCCGAGGCATACTGGATCGCCGAGCCCGAGGATGTGCTGGCCCATAATGCCCGCCAGATGGCGGCGGCGGGCGATGCGCAGCTGTCGATCGACGCGCAGGTTTACGGCGAGCGCGGCGCGACCCTGGTGTCCATCTATGCCGCCGACCATCCGGGCCTGTTCTATCGTATCGCGGGCGCGATCCATGTCGCGGGCGGCAACATCATCGATGCGCGCATCCACACCACGCGCGACGGCATGGCGATCGACAATTTCCTGGTGCAGGATCCGCTGGGTCGACCCTTCGACGATCCCGGCCAGTTGTCCCGCCTGCGCCGCGCGATCGAGGATGCGCTGGCCAATCGCAGCAAGCTGGCCGACCGGCTGGTCGCCAAGCCCAATGCCCGGCCGCGCGCCGATGCCTTCCCTATCGCGCCCAACGTCCTGATCGACAATCGCGCGTCCAACCGCTTCACGGTTGTCGAGGTCCATGCCCGCGACCGCCCCGCGCTGCTGAATCAGCTGGCCCATGCGCTGTTCCAGTCGAAGGTGACGATCCACTCCGCCCATGTCGCAACCTATGGCGAACGCGCCGTCGACGTCTTCTACCTGACCGACCTGACCGGGGATCAAATTACCAATGGCGGCCGGTTGAAGACGCTGGAGAAGAGGCTGCTGGGCGCGGCGGCGGGCGAAGCGCTGGAGATCGCGGCATAAACGGCCTTGCGATCACCGCACCTTGCAGGAGAGCAAGATTCCCATGCTTGGGTGCGTCGTCCCGACATGATACCGCCCCCGCATGGCCGACCTGAACAATATTCCCGCCCTGATCGCCGATATGGGCCAGCGGGCCCGCAGCGCCGCCGTCACGCTGGCGCAGATGCCGACCGAGGCGAAGGCCGATGCCCTGCGCGCCGCCGCCGCCGCGATCCGCGAGGCGACGCCGGCGGTGCTGGAGGCCAATGCGCGCGACGTGGCGGCGGGCGCGGCCAACGGTCTGTCCACTGCCATGCTCGACCGGCTGACGCTGGACGAGGCGCGGATCGCGGGCATCGTCGCGGGCGTGGAGGCGGTGGCCGCTCTTCCCGATCCCGTGGGCGAGCGGATCGACGAGCGCACCCGGCCCAACGGCCTGAACCTGTCGCGCGTTCGCGTGCCGGTGGGGGTGATCGGCATCGTTTATGAAAGCCGCCCCAACGTCACGGTCGACGCCGCCGCCCTCTGCGCCATGGCGGGCAATGCCGCGGTCCTGCGCGGCGGGTCGGAGGCGGTGCACAGCAACCGTGCGCTGCACGCCGCCTTCGTCCGGGGATGGACGGCGGCGGGCGGACCTGCGGATGCGGTGCAACTGGTGCCGACCACCGACCGCGCCGCCGTGGGTGCGATGCTGGCCGCCGACGGGCTGATCGACCTGCTGATCCCGCGCGGCGGCAAGAGCCTGGTCGCGCGGGTGCAGGCCGAGGCCAAGGTGCCGGTGCTCGCGCATCTCGACGGGATCAACCATGTCTATGTCGATGGCTCGGCCGATCATGACATGGCGCGGCGGATCGTGCGCGATGCCAAGATGCGCCGCACCGGCATTTGCGGCGCGATGGAGACGCTGCTGATCGACCGCGCCTACTGCCACCCCGCCGAACTGGTCGCCGCGCTGATCGACGCGGGTTGCACGGTGCGTGGGGATGCCGACATGCGCGAGATCGTTCCCGGACTGGAGGCCGCCACGGCCGAGGACTGGGATACCGAATATCTCGATGCGATCGCCAGCGTCGCGCTGGTCGACGGCCTGGAGGGAGCGATGGCCCATATCGCCGCGCATGGATCGCACCATACCGACGCGATCGTCGCCGAGGACACGGGCGTCGCCGAGCGCTTCCTGGCCCAGGTCGACAGCGCCATCGTGCTGTGGAACGCATCGACCCAGTTCGCGGACGGCGGCGAGTTCGGACTGGGCGCCGAGATCGGCATCGCCACCGGGCGGCTGCACGCGCGCGGTCCGGTCGCGCTCGAAGGGCTGACCACCTATAAGTGGATCGGGCGCGGGACCGGGCAGATCCGGGCCGAAAATCAGGGATGAGGATCGGTCTGCTCGGCGGGTCGTTCAATCCCGCCCATAAGGGGCATCGCCGCATCACGCTGGACGCGATGCGCGCGCTGAACCTGGACGAAGTGTGGTGGCTGGTGTCGCCGGGCAATCCGCTCAAGGACGGTGCCAGCGACATGGCGCCCTTTGCCGCGCGGTTCGCCTCGGCCCGGAAAATGGCACGCCGCGCGCCGATCCGGGCCAGCGCGATCGAGCAGGAACTGCACACCCGCTACACGCTCGACACGGTGCGGAAAATCCAGCGCCGCTACCCCGGCCACACGTTCATCTGGCTGATGGGCGAGGACAATCTGGAGCAATTTCATCGCTGGCGCGGGTGGCGCGATATTGCCCGCGCGATCCCGATTGCGGTTATCGGCCGTCCGGGGTACAATGCCGCCGCCCACGCGACACCCGCGCTGGGCTGGTTCAGGCGTTTCCAGAGGCGTCCGGGCCAGGCGAAGAACTGGACGATGTGGAGTTTGCCGGCCTTCGTGCTGTTGCGCTTCCGCCCCGACCCGACTTCCGCCACGGGCCTTCGGGCCCGCGATCCGGACTGGTTTCGGCATATGGGCCGGAACGTCCCCTGAACAGGAGCTCACTTGGCCACTTCCCCGCAATCGCCGCGTCCGTCCGATCCCGCCGAGGTGGAGGCGCTGCATCGCCTGATCCTCGCGTCGCTGGATGACGACCAGGCGGTGGAGACGATCTCGATCCCGCTCGCGGGCAAATCGTCGATTGCCGATTTCATGGTGATCGCCAGCGGTCGCTCGACCCGGCAGGTCGCCTCGATGGCGATGAAACTCGCCGAGAAGATCAAGGCCGAGTTCGGCCGCTCGGTCCGGATCGAGGGTCTGCCGACCGCCGACTGGGTGCTGATCGACGCGAACGACGTCATCGTCCACCTGTTCCGGCCCGAGGTCCGCAGCTTCTACAATCTGGAGCGCATGTGGGCGTTCGGCGATGCGCCGACTCCCCCGGCCAGCCCGGCCGACCGTAACCCCTGATTCACGCCAAGGTCCGCCCGTGCTGCTGCATATCGTCGCGCGCGGGCGGATCGGCCGTTCGCCCGAGGCCGAGCTGGTCGACCGCTATATCAAGCGGATCGGCTGGCCGACCAAGGTCACCGAACTCCCCGACACCGGCGGCAAGGTCCCGCCGTTAGAGGGACAGGCGCGTCTGGTCCTGATGGACGAGAAGGGCGAGAACCTGTCCTCGATGGATTTCGCGCGTCGGCTGGAGCGCTGGCGTGACGATGGCGTGCGCGAGTGCCGCTTCATGATCGGCGCGGCGGATGGATTCGAGGATGCCGACCGCGCTCGCGCCGACCTGCTCATCTCCTATGGCCGGGCGACCTGGCCGCACATGATGGCGCGCGCGATGCTGGCCGAGCAACTGTTTCGCGCGACCAGCATCCTCGCCAACCATCCCTATCACCGCGAAGGCTGAACACGTGAGGCGGCGGCATGGCGTGCTGGCGCTGGCGGCCCTGGCGCTGCTCGGCGCGACCGACATCGCCGCCGACCAGCGACGGCTAGCCGATGCCCGTGCGGGTGCGGCGGCAGCGCAGGCGCGAGCCCAGGCGCTGGAGCGACAGGCCGGAGCCGAACGCAACGCCGCCGCCATCGCCCAGGCCAAGGAACGCGCCATGGCCGCCCGCGTCGCTGCGGCGGAGGCCGAGGTGACGGCGGCCCGCGCCCGCGTCGATCTGGTCGCCGGGCTGCTGGAGCAGCAACAGGCGAAACTGGCCAGCGCGCAGGCCCCGCTCGCGCATCTGCTGGCCGCGATGCAGAGCATGGCCGCGCGTCCCCCGGTCGCGGCGGTGGCACAGCCCGGCTCGGTCGCCGATCTGGCGCATGTCCGCGCGGTCTTCGCCACCGTCGCCCCCGTCATCGCGGCGCGTTCTGCCACCGTCCGCGCCGAACTGGCCGCCACCCGCCGGGTCCGCGCGCAGGTGACGGTGGCAGCGCGGGCGCTGACCGAGACCACCGCCAAGCTGGAATCCGAACGCCAGGCGCTGGCCCGCCTGGAGGCACGCCATCGCGGCCGCGCCGAGGCGCTGGGCCAGGTCGCCATCGACGAATCCAACCGCGCACTGGCGCTGGGCGAGGCGGCGCGCGACATCGTCGACCGCATGGCCGAGCGGGGCGAGGCGCAGGCCACGGCGGGCGAACTGGTCGCCCTCCCCGGCCCTGTCTCGCGTCCGCTCGGGGCAGGCGTCATGGGCCCGGTGATCCCGCCGGACACGTATCGCCTGCCCGTGAAGGGACGGGTCACGGGCGGCTTCGGCGAGGTTTCGGATTCGGGCGTGCGGGCGCGCGGCATCACCTTGTCGACCGTTCCCTATGCGCCGGTCCTCGCCCCCGCAGGCGGCGAGGTCCGCTATGCGGGCGCATTCCGGGGCTATGGCGGGATCGTCATCCTGAATCACGGCACCGGCTGGACCAGCCTGGTAACCGGTCTGGGCGGCATCGCGGTCAAACCCGGCGACCATGTCGCGGCGGGGGCGGTCCTCGGCCGTGCGGGACGAGGACGAGCCGGTGTCGAGCCGCGCGTGACGGTCGAATTGCGCCGCGACGGGCGTCCGATGGATATTGCCGCCCTTCTGGGGTGAGGGATTGCCTTCCGGATGGTGTGCATCATCTCAAGGCGGTAAGTGTTCGCGATGCTCACGCCCTTTTTGCTGATCGCCATGGTCCTTGCCCAAGTGTCCGGGGTGCCACAGCCCGCACGCCAGCAGGCGCTGATGAACGAGATTGAGGGGATCATAGTACTGCCCCGAGGTGCCGGGCCGCTCGCGTCCTATGGTCGGAACTATGCGTTGTCCGGACCCGATAAGGTGGTGGCCACCTATCTGTTGCCATCGCCGTCGATCGACTTCAGTCAGAGGTGTGAGGAGATGCTGGCGGACTTCAGTTCCCGACCTTGCACCAAGAGCGAGATAAAGGCTCAAGTGCGATCGGAGGCAGAGCGCAAAGCGGCGGAAACGCCCGCTGGCAAGAGACGCTGGCATCAAAGTGCCAAGGCGCTCCCCCGCATCAACGACGGCGAATGTATGCAGGTCAACGTCGAGTATGAAATTTCGACACGCCGCGTCATCACGGTTTCCTGCAACGGTCAGGCATAGCGTCTGATGCGCCGTCGCCCGATATGACCAGCGGCGGGGATCGAACCCACACCCCGACGATTGCCGAGGATCGCTGAGGCGATACGTCTACCAATTCCGTCACGCTGGTGGCAGTCCATAGCATGGAACGCGGCAAGGTGGGGCGCTGTTGGTTCTCGACATTCCCCACCCTTCGCTCACCCCCCGTTCAGCACGGTTGCGCTTTGATTGCGTCCGGCTTCCCGCTACACAGGCGGTCTGCTTATCTGGTCCAGGACCCTCGATGCCCCGCCCGCTTTTCAGACTTCCGCTGCCGAACCGTCCGCTTCTGACTGCTACTGCCCTTGTCGGCGCGCTGGCCATGGTGCCGATCACGACCTCCGCGATGGCGGCGGTGGACAGTTCGACCGTCCGCCAGTTCGACCGGTTCCTCGACGTCTACAACCGGATCAAGGCCGATTATGTCGACAAGGTCGACGACGACACGCTGATCAAGGGCGCGATCCAGGGGATGCTGGCGGCGCTCGATCCGCATAGCAGCTATGTCGACGCGCTCGACTTCGACAACCTCAAGATCCAGACCGAGGGCAATTATGGCGGGCTGGGCCTGACCGTCTCGATGGAAGACGGCGCGATCAAGGTCATCGCGCCGCAGGAAGATACCCCGGCGGGCCGCGCGGGCGTCAAGTCGGGCGATTACATCACCCATATCGACGGCAAGCTGATCTATGGCCAGTCGCTGGACGAGGCGATCGGCCAGATGCGGGGCAAGCCCGGCACCAAAATCAAGCTGACCATCGTGCGCCCCGGCCGCGACAAGCCGATCGAGCTGACCCTGACGCGCGAGGTCATCGTCCAGCGCCCCGTCAAGTGGGAGGTGAAGGGCGATGTCGGCTATATCAACATCAACACCTTCTCCGAAAACACCGGCGCCGACACGCGCGCGGCGATCATGGCGATCGACAAGGCGTTGGGGCATCGGCCGCTGGGCTATGTCGTCGACTTGCGCGACAATGGCGGCGGCCTGCTGACCCAGGCGATCGCGGTCAGCGATGCGTTCCTGGATCACGGCGAGATCGTGTCCCAGCGCGGCCGCGAGAAGTCGGATATCGAGCGTTATTACGCCAAGCCCGGCGACGATGCTCACGGTCTGCCGGTGATCGTGCTGACCAACTCCGGCACCGCCTCGGCGTCGGAGATCGTCGCGGGCGCGCTTCAGGATCATCACCGCGCGCTGGTGATGGGCGAGCGCAGCTTCGGCAAGGGATCGGTCCAGACGCTGCTGCCGCTGGGACCGGAGACGGCGCTCCGCCTGACGACCGCGCGCTACTACACCCCCTCGGGCCGGTCGGTGCAGGAGGGCGGGATCGAGCCCGACATCAAGGTGCCGCAGATTTCCGATCCCGATTACAAGACGCGCCCCGTCTTCCGCGAGGCCGATCTGCGCCGCCACCTGATCAACGAGGTGAAGGCGGACAATTCGATCCTGGAAGAGGATACCAAGGCCGATCCGCGCTTCGCCGCCACGCCCGAGGCGCTGAAGAAGCAGGGGATCGAGGACTTCCAGCTCTATTATGCGCTGAAGACGGTCGCGCGTCTGGGCGGCCCGGCCCAGATCGCCGCCGCCACCAAGCCGCCGGTGAAGTGATCATGGCCGTCGCCCGCACCCGCAACGAGAGACTGGCGAACATCATCGCCTTCGCCCTGCCCGCCACGCTGCTGGCGGGGGCCTGGGGCAGCCAGCTGATCGGCGGGCTGTACCCGTGCGAGATGTGCCATTGGCAACGCTGGCCGCATTATGCCGCGCTGGTGCCCGCCTTCCTCGCCTTCTTCGTGCCCCAGCGCAGCATCCGGGGATCGCTTGTCGTGCTCGCCGCGTTGTTGATCGCGGTGTCGGGAGGGATCGGTGTCGCCCATGCCGGGGTCGAATATGGCTGGTGGCAGGGCTTTACCGCTTGCACCTCGACGGTGAGTTTCACGGGCGGGAGCGCCGCCGACCGGCTGAACGCGATTTTGAAGGCGCCGGTCATCCGTTGCGATGTGGCGCAATGGACCCTGGGCGGGATTTCGCTCGCCGGGTTCAATGCGATCTTCTCGCTGGGCGGTGCGGCGGCGATCCTGCTGTTGATGAGGAAGGCGCGATGAGCCAGCTTCGCTGGATGCCGGGCGACCGGCGCGAACCGATGAAGGCGATGGTCCGGGTGGACCAGGCCGGGGAATATGGCGCGACCCGCATCTATGCCGGGCAGCTGGCGGTGTTGGGCGACCGGCATCCCTTTGCACGCGCGATCCACCACATGGCCGAGCAGGAAGAGCGCCACCGCGCCTTTTTCGACCGGATGATCGCCGAGCGCCGGGTGCGCCCGACCCTGTTCCAGCCCTTCTGGGACAAGGCCGGTTTCGCACTGGGCGCGATCACGGCGGCGATCGGGCCGAAGGCGGCGATGGCCTGCACCGCGGCGGTCGAGACCGAAATCGACA
Organism: Sphingomonas sp. Xoc002; assembly: GCF_050408055.1. Classification (NCBI taxonomy): domain Bacteria; kingdom Pseudomonadati; phylum Pseudomonadota; class Alphaproteobacteria; order Sphingomonadales; family Sphingomonadaceae; genus Sphingomonas; species Sphingomonas sp. Xoc002. The sequence goes on from NZ_CP191175.1 coordinate 3,205,114, forward strand.
AGCATTACCAGGAACAGCGCGACCAGCTGGGCGACAGCGACCCCGAATTGTCGGAGGCCATCGCCGATTTCCAGGCCGAGGAACTGGAGCATCGCGACCATGCGCTGGGCGCGGGCGCCGAGGAGGCGATCGCCTATCCGGTGATGTACGGACTGATCCGGGCGGGCTGCAAGGTCGCGATCGCGGCGGCCAAGCGCCTCTGAACGATATTGCGGGAGAGAGAGGATGACGAACCGGTCCCGGGCCGCCGGCATGTTGGCCATGATGACGATCGCAGGCATCGGCGCGGCCCCCGCGACGGCACAGCAGGTCGCCGCCCCCGGCGCGCTTCCGCCCAAGAAGATCGAGGCCCCCGGCGAGGTCTCGCGCAACGCGCCGGTCAACGGCGTGCTGACCCTGTTCGGCAACGAACGCTGCCCGACGGACAATCAGGGCAACGAGATCGTGGTCTGCGTCCGGCGCGGCGCGGAGGAACAGTTCCGCGTGCCCAAGGAACTGCGCGACCTGCAGGTCACACCCGAGAATGAGAGCTGGGCGGCGCGGGCGACGGGCACGCTGAACGAGGGTGCGGGCGTCAACAGCATCGGCAGTTGCTCGGCGGTCGGCGCGGGCGGTGCGACCGGCTGCTTCGTCCAGCGCGCGCGGGAGAACCGCGCGATCAACGCCCAGCGCAGGCGTGACGAGGAACCGCGGAATCCGTGATGTATGGGTGTCGGCAATTCTTTGAACCCCGACTCCATCCCTACACGGCCGAGTATGTAGCCTAAGCGCGCTTATAACTGCGGCAAGCATACCGTAACTGGACCCCGGCCTTCGCCGGGGTGGTGCGTTGAGAGGCGCAAGCGCAATTCACGGTAAGTGTCGTCGAAGCGCCCGCGCCGCAGCGCTAGTTTGGCGAAGGGTTGGCTCTTCGCTCAGGCCGAACGGGGGTGGGGAAATCGACTGACATTGGTCAGGGCAGACCTATCTGTCCTGCCACCATTCCCGACTTCCGTTCACGCTGAGCAACGTCGAAGCGCACGCCAGACTCGGGCGGCCGGGCCTATGCCGGACCTGCCGCCCGCCAGAATGCGACCGGGAAAGCCCCGCCGCCCCCTCAAGCCGCCACGGCCTGCACCCGCGGCATCTGCGCGATCCGTTCCAGCGCCAGCGCGCGGGCCGCCTCGTCCGGCGTGATGCCGTTCTGCTCGGCCAGTGCCAGCACCGCGCCCATCTTCCGCCCGACGGCCTGGACCCGCCGCCGCACTTCGGCCGTGCGCCAGCCCAGATATTCGCCCGCCACATTGATGATCCCGCCCGCATTCGCCAGGAAGTCCGGAGCATAGAGGATGTCGCGAGCGGCCAGCCGTTCGGCCATGTCCTCGCTCGCCAGCTGGTTGTTGGCCGCCCCGCACACCACGCTCGCGCGCAGCTGGGCGACCGTGTCGGCATCCAGCACCCCGCCCAATGCGCAGGGCGCCAGCACATCGACGCGCGCCGACAGCAGCGCCCGGCTGCTCATGACCATCGCGCCGAACCGGTCGGCGGCGCGCGCCGCCACCTCGCTGCGCGGTTCCGCCACGATCAGCTTGGCCCCCTGTTCGTGGAGCAGTTCGCATAGCGCATACCCGACATGGCCCAGCCCCTGAACGCCGACCGTCACGTCGGAAAGCTCCGCGCCCAGCCGCTGACGAACCGCGACACGCATGGCCTGAACCACCCCCAGCGCCGTCCAGGGCGAGGGATCGCCGCCGGGCTTCTGCCCGGAAACGGGTAACCCGGCGACATGGCGCGTGCGCGTGGCGACCTCTGCCATATCCGCCACGCTGGTCCCGACATCCTCGGCGGTGACATAGCGACCCTTCAGCTCGGCGACCTGACGCCCGAAGGCACGGAACAGCGCGGCACGGTCGAACGGTCCCTGGGGCAGGCGGATGACCGCCTTGCCGCCGCCAAAGGGCAGATCGGCCAGCGCATTCTTCAACGCCATGCCCTCGGCCAGCCGCAGCGCATCGACCGTCGCGCTGCGGTCGTCGGCATAATGCCACAACCGGCACCCGCCCGCCGCCGGGCCGAGCACGGTGGAGTGGAGCACGATGACGCCGCTCGCCCCGCTGTCCTTGTCGTGGAACGTCACCACCTCTTCGGGCGGCAGGCTCTGGCGGTCTTGGGCTGGGTGCAGCATCGATCGTATCCCTGAACTTTCTCTGACATGGAGATAGCCCAGCGCGAGAGGCGAAACTGATCCGATTGATTAGGCCAATGTCGATTTATCGGCTAATATGACCTCATAGTGGCTGACTGAAGGATGAAATGTCTCACGATCTCGATATCTGGGAAAGACGCATCCTTGCCCTGCTGCAGGAGGATGCCAGTCTTTCCACCGCCGCCATCGCCGAAGCCGTCGGCCTGTCGGCGTCACCTTGCTGGCGGCGGATCGACCGGTTGGAGCGTGACGGGATCATCAAGCGCCGGGTCGCGCTGGTCGACCGCGCCAAGGTGGGGCTGAAGGCGCAGATCTTCGCGCAGGTGAAGCTCAACGCCCATGGCCGCGCCAATCTCGACGAATTCACCGCCGCCATCCGTGAAGTGCCGGAAGTGATGGAGTGCCATGTGCTGATGGGCTCGGTCGACTTCATGCTGCGCATCGTGGCAGCGGATATCGAATCCTATGAGCGGCTGTTCTTTAAAAAACTGTCGAACCTGCCCGGGGTGCAGGAAATCAACTCGACGGTGGCACTGTCGGAGATCAAATCGACCACGTCGCTGCCGATTGCCGGGTGAGGCCCTCACCTTGCCGTTTAGGCCTGTCACACGGCCCCCGCTCCGTTCGCACTGAGCGTGGTCGAAGTGCACGCCACGCGGTGGAACCGATCAACCGTCCAGGCTCTTCCGCTAACCCTGCTGGCTAGCGCAGCTTGGGTAGGGGTTGAGCGAGCCTTCGGCTCGCGCGCTCGCGGATGCGAGCGCAGCACCCCTCACCCAGCTCCGACTAAGCCTTTGCTTCGCAAAGGCCAAGTCTGCGCAACCCTCTCCCCTCTATGAGGGGCGAGGGGGGAAGGGCATGGCTCAATGTCGATCCGCTCTAGATCGAGACTGTTGATGCCATTGCCTGAAACGCGAAGTTTTCAGGCATAAATTACATGAAATGCCCCCCTCCCCTTCAGGGGAGGGGTCGGGGGTGGGGCGCTTCCGCAAGCGCGGCGTTCGTGGAAAGGCCCCACCCCAACCCCTCCCCTGAAGAGGAGGGGCTCACGTTGATTCAAGACATTGTCGTCAGGCTCGAACCTTCGTCGCTCAGGCTGAGCGGAGATCAGATTCGACATTCTCCACGCACGCCCAAAACAAAAACCCCCGGCAGCCCATTGAGCCACCAGGGGTTCTCAAAAGCATCGCGCAACCCGGGGAAGCCCCCCCCCGAGTCGCCGCGCATCACTTCGGGGCCAGCACCATCAGCATCTGGCGGCCTTCCATGCGCGGATAGGCTTCGACCTTGGCGACCTCGGCGACCTGCTCGGCGACGCGCTGGAGCACGTTCATGCCCAGCTGGCCGTGGCTCAGTTCGCGACCGCGGAAGCGCATGGTGACCTTCACCTTGTCGCCCTCGCCGATGAATTCGACCACCTTCTTCATCTTGGTGTCGTAATCATGGTCGTCGATGTTCGGACGCATCTTGATCTCCTTGATCTCCTGCGTCTTCTGCGACTTGCGGGCGAGGTTCGCCTTCTTCTGCGCCTCGTACTTATACTTGCCGACGTCGAGGAACTTGGCGACGGGCGGGTCCGCGTTCGGCGACACCTCGACCAGGTCGAGGCCGAGCTCCTGGGCCTGGGCCATCGCCTCGCGCGTGTACATCACGCCGAGATTCTCGCCCTCATGGTCGATCACGCGAACCTTGGGGCTTTGAATCCACTCGTTGAACCGAGGACCGTTCATCGGCGGCGCCTGCATCGGACGGCGCATCATGGGAGGACGTATGGGTATTTCTCCTGTGGCAATTACGATTTCAATATAAGCGATCGGGGGCAAATTTGAAAGGGCGAGACAAACGTCCCGCCCTTTCCTTTAGCTTATGAGGATTCAGCCGCGCAGATCCGGCGGCGTCGCTTCCTCACGCAGCATGGCGATGGCTTCGTCCAGCGTCATGATCTCCTGCGCCTGGCTGCCCAGACGGCGGACGGCGACCTTGCCCTCCTCGGCCTCGCGCTTGCCGACGACCAGCAGCACGGGGACCTTGGCAACCGAGTGCTCGCGCACCTTGTAGTTGATCTTCTCGTTGCGCAGGTCGGTCTCGACGCGGATGCCCGCCGCCGCCAGCTTGGCCGCCGCCTCTTCCGCATAGCCGTCCGCGTCCGACACGATGGTCGCGACCACCGCCTGCACCGGTGCCAGCCACACGGGGAAGCGGCCCGCATAATGTTCGATCAGGATGCCGATGAACCGCTCGTACGAGCCGAAGATCGCGCGGTGGAGCATGATCGGGCGATGCCGCTCGCCATCCTCACCGATATAGGACGCATCGAGTCGCTCGGGCAGAACCCGGTCCGACTGGATGGTGCCGACCTGCCAGGTGCGGCCGATCGCGTCGGTCAGATGCCATTCCAGCTTGGGCGCATAGAAAGCCCCCTCGCCCGGCAGCTCTTCCCAGCCATATTGCTCGGTGGCGAGGCCAGCGCGCACGACCGCGTCGCGCAGCTCGGTCTCGGCCATGTCCCACATCTCTTCGGTGCCGAAGCGCTTTTCGGGGCGCAGCGCCAGCTTGATCGAGTAAGTGAAACCGAAATCCTTGTAGATCCGGTCCGCCAGTTCGCAGAAGGCGCGAACTTCCTCGACGATCTGGTCCTCGCGGCAGAAGATATGCGCGTCGTCCTGGGTGAACTGGCGCACGCGCATCAGGCCGTGCAGCGCGCCATGCGGCTCGTTGCGGTGGCAGCAGCCATTCTCATAGAAGCGCAGCGGCAGGTCGCGATAGGACTTGATCCCCTGGCGGAAGATCAGGACGTGCGCCGGGCAGTTCATCGGCTTCAGCGCCATCCACTGCGCATCGTCCGACACCAGCGGGCCTTCGTCCTCGACGTTCGGTACCTCGTCGGGGATCACGAACATATTCTCGCGATACTTGCCCCAATGGCCCGACTGCTCCCACTGGCGCGCGTCCATCACCTGCGGGGTCTTCACCTCGCGATAGCCGCCCGCGTCGATCGCGCGGCGCATATAGGCCTCCAGCTCGCGCCAGATGCGATAGCCCTTGGGATGCCAGAAGACCGAGCCATGCGCCTCCTGCTGGAGGTGGAACAGGTCCATCTCGTTGCCCAGCTTGCGATGGTCGCGCTTGGCGGCTTCCTCCAGGCGGGTCAGATGCTCGGCCAGCTGCTTCTTGTTGAGCCAGCCGGTGCCATAGATGCGGCTGAGCATCGCGTTCTTCTGGTCGCCGCGCCAATAGGCGCCCGACACGCGGGTCAGCTTGAACGCATTGGGATCGAGCTTGCCGGTGGAGGCGAGGTGCGGCCCGCGGCACATGTCGAGCCAGGCATCCTCGCCCTTGCCCGCACGATAGACGGTCAGTTCCTCGGTATCGGGCAGTTCGGCGGCCCATTCGGCCTTGAAGCTCTCGCCCTGCGCCGTCCAGCGCTCGATCAGCTGTTCGCGGGTCCAGACCTCGCGGATCAGCGGCTCGTCCTTGGCGATGATCTTGCGCATCTCGGCCTCGATCGCGGGCAGGTCCTCCTCGGTGAAGGGGCGATCCTTGGGCGCGAAGTCGTAGTAGAAGCCGTCGTCGGTCGCCGGACCGAAGGTGATCTGCGTGCCGGGGAACAGCGCCTGCACCGCCTCGGCGAGGACATGCGCATAGTCGTGGCGGGCGAGTTCGAGCGCATCGGCCTCGTCCTTCGCAGTCACCAAGGCCAGCGCGGAGTCGCCCTCGAACGGGCGCATGATGTCGCGCAGTTCGCCATCGACGCGCGCGGCGATCGCCGCCTTGGCGAGGCCCGGACCGATCGCGGCGGCGATGTCCGCGGGAGTAGTTCCGGGCGCGACCTCACGGACGGAACCGTCGGGCAGCGTGATACGGAACATCGCGGACATGGATACTCTCTTCGATTAGGGCTGGTGATGCGCCAGCTGAACCCGGCGCGAGGGGCTCTATAGGGAAGAAACGGCGACAGGTATATGGGGTGGCGCTCAGCCCTGCGCCCGGATCTCCGGCAGCACTTCCAACGCGGGCCGGGCATACCAGTAACCCTGGTGATACCGCACGCCCAGATCGCGCAGCGTCGCGGCCTCAGCCGCCGTCTCGATTCCCTCGGCGATCAGCAGCGTGTCGAGTTCGGCGCACATGCCGACCACCCCGCGCACGATGGCGCGGCGGCGGGGATCGGTGTCGATGTCGCGGACCAGTTCCATATCCAGCTTCACCTCGTCGGGGGCGAAGCGCATGAACCGGTCGAGCCCCGAATGGCCCGCGCCGAAATCGTCGATCGCCACCGAAAAGCCGATCTGCTTGTAGGAATCGATGATGCTCGCGACATGTTCGGGCGATCCCATCTGCTCGTTCTCGGTGAACTCGAAGATCAGCCGGTCGACAGGCAGCCCCTGCGCCTGGGCGGTGCGCAGGGTCAGCTGGATACAGGCCATCGGCGAATAGACGGCATTGGGCAGGAAGTTGATAGACAGCCGCGCATCGCCGTCCATGATCCCCGCCGCCATCGCAGTTTCGATCGCCTTCACCCGGCACGCCTGGTCGAAGGAATAGCGGTTCGCCTCGTTCACCTGCGACAGCACGCTATACGCGCCCTCGCCCCTGAGGCCCCGGATCAGCGCCTCATAGGCAAAGGGACGCCCGGTCATGGTGTCGACGATTGGCTGGAATGCCATCGTGAACGGGATCTCGAAATCGACACCGTCGCGGCATCCACTGCAGATTTTGCGCATTTCCATGCCCCCCGGCTAATTGGAATTGGTTAACGCCTTGCCTCACCGGAATTTTCCGATGCAAGGCGCTTGCCCAGAAAAAGGGCGGCGGTGGTCCGTATCCACCGCCGCCGCAAGGTTCAGGACCTGGGCGTCAACCTTGCTGGCCGCCGCCGTGACTGGCCTGTCCGCCCTTTGCCCCGGCCTCGGCCGCGCGTTCGGGGTCGTTCTTGAAATTGCCGCCGCTTTCCTGACCACCCTTGCGTCCTGCTTCGGATGCCTTTTCGCGGTCGTTGGCAAAGTTGCCCGGATTATTCTCGCGGCCGCCGCCGCCATTGCTGTTGGCCATCTTGTCTCTCCTACTGCCCCCGCAGCGCAAAGACGAAGCGGCGAAGCCTCAAGTTTCGGAAATCCGCGCAACAATTATATTCTGCATAAGTGACAGATCATGATCTGTTTAATGGAGCGAAGCGGTACGGACTTCAGCAATCCTGACCCATATCATTATCAGCCACAGGGACGGAGCCCGAAATAACGGGGCGAACCACATCATGTCTTCGCCGATATCACGCGGCGCAGCCGGTCCCTATTAATCGATTGGGTAGACCGCCATCGCCGTGACCTTGCCGTCGATGGGCGTAGGCGACAGGTCGATACGAACCGGTGGTGCCGGTGGCGGAAACCGGGATTTACGAGGGCGAGTTTGTCTGGGCCATCGCGGTCCGTGCGATGCATGGGCCAAGCGCCATGCCTTGATCGCCTTCCCTCACGCGATCCCGAACGGCACGAGGTGATTGTCCTGCGTATGACCGATCCGCGCCCGCCCCAGATAGGGCACGCCCATCTCGGTGCACCAGCGCTGGATCATGAACTCCAGCGTCTCGCCCCATTCGGGCTCGTTGGCCTGGACGTTGCTGACCGCGCCCAGCCGGACGCCCGCCACGCCCTTCAGCTGGGTGGCGTTGGCCATGGTGAACAGCATCCGGTCGACGGCATAAAGATGCTCGGACACTTCCTCGATCATCAGGACATGGTCGGTCAGGTCAGGCAGCCAGGGCGTGCCGATCAGCGCATGGAGGATCGACAGGTTGAACGCCGCCGCCGGGCGGCCGTCGAGGCCCGGCTCCAGCCCCTGCCGATCGCCGCTCACCAGCCAGCCGAGCGAACGCGCCACGGTCACATCGCCATGCTGGCGGCGAATGTCGCTCGCCATCGGCCCATGCACCGGCCGTCCGATCCGCCGGGCATAGAGCGCGGCCAGCACGAAGCCGAGGTCGGAATAGCCGATATAGGTCTTGTGCCCCGCCGCCGCGTTCAGATGGGGCATGACCCGCGACAGGATGCGGTTCGATCCGTATCCGCCGCGCAGGAACCAGATCGCGTCGATGCCGGGATCGTTGGCGAACTCCAGAAAGGCCGAGGCGCGGCGTTCGTCGGACCCGGCGAAATGGCCGTCCTGCTCATAGCATTGCGGGTGGAAGATCAGGTCGACATCCGGATAGGCGATCGCGGCAAAGGCGCTGACCGGGGCTTCGGCGGCGGGGTTGCCGATGCTGGCGGGGGCGAGGATTCCGATCTTCATGCTGGCGTACCCCCTTGGCTGCCGATCCGGCGGGGCATTGCCCTGTGCCGCATTACCGCCGATAGCGTGGCGCCATGACCAACGGCAATTCCTGTTTTCTGGTGGGTATCGGCGGATCGGGGATGATGCCGCTGGCGATGATCCTGCGCGCACGCGGCTGGACGGTGGCGGGCTCCGACCGGGGACTGGATCAGGGGCGCGTCGCCGCCAAGTTCGACGCGCTGCGCGCCGCCGGGATCGCGCTGTTCCCCCAGGACGGATCGGGCGTGACCGCGGCCGACCAGCTCGTCATCGCCTCGGCCGCCGTCGAGGAGACGGTGCCCGACATCGTTGCCGCCAATCGGCTGGGCTGCGCCCGCGCCACCCGCGCGCAGGTGCTTGCCAGCCTGTTCAACGAGAGCGCGCTGCCCATCGGCGTGGCGGGGACCAGCGGCAAGTCGACCGTCACCGGCATGATCGCCTTCATCCTGCACGAAACGGGGCGCGATCCGACCGCGATGAACGGCGCGGTGATGAAGGACTTCGTCTCGCCCGACAGTCCCTTTGCCAGCGCGCTGGTCGGCGGCGGCGAGGCGTTCGTCAGCGAGGTGGACGAAAGCGACGGTTCGATCGCGCTCTACAATCCGGCCATCGCGGTGCTGAACAATGTCAGCCTGGACCATAAGTCGCTGGAGGAATTGCGCGACCTGTTCGGCGGGTTCGCAGCGCGGGCGCGTCATGTCGTGGCGAATGCGGGCGATGCCGAGACGGCTGCCTTGCTGGCCGACATTCCCAACCTGACCACCTTTGCGGTGGAGGGGGCGGCCGATCTGGTCGCCGAGGCGCTGAAGCCTGAACCCTTCGCGATTCAATTCGACCTGATCACCGGGGGGGCAGGCTATCACGTCCGGCTATCGGTGCCGGGCCGCCACAATGTCTCCAACGCGCTGGCCGCCATTGGGGCGAGCGTGGCGGCGGGCGTGCCGCTGATCGATGCGATCCGCGCGGTCGAGCGCTTCACCGGCCTGAAACGCCGGTTCGAGAAGGTCGGCGAGGCGAAGGGCGTTACCGTCATCGACGATTTCGGCCACAACCCCGACAAGATCGCCGCGACGCTCGATACGCTCCATGCCTTTCCCGGCCGGTTGCTGATCCTGTTCCAGCCGCACGGTTATGGCCCGCTCAAGGTCATGCGGACCGAACTGGTCGACAGCATCGCCGCACGGATGAAGCCCGACGACGTGCTGGCGATTCCCGACCCGGCCTATTTCGGCGGCACCGTCGCACGCGAGGTGACCAGCGCCGACATCGTCGCCGACCTGCGCGCGCGCGGCCTCGATGCCCGCCACATCGCCGACCGTGCCGAGGCCGCGGCAATGCTGGTGGCCGAAGCGCAGGAAGGCGACCGTATCGTGGTGATGGGCGCGCGTGACGACACGCTCAGCCTGCTGGCGCAGGACATGGTGGAGCAGCTGGCAGCGACGTAAAGGACGCTTGACGTAAAGCGAACTTTCCATGTAAAGCTTCCTTCACATACGAGGGAGGTTCGTGATGCGTTTGCAACCTGAAATGAAGCGATATACCCGCCGCCTGCTGGCGACGATGACGCTCTATGCCGTCGCTCTGATCGGCGCGAATATGTGGTTCCGTCATGCGCCTCCCTCAGGCCCGCTGGCCTATCTGGTCGCCATTCTGCCCGCGCTGCCGATCATGGGCGTCTTCGTCGTGATCGGCCGCTTGCTGGTGGAGATGCGCGACGAATATGTCCGGATGCTTCTCGTGCGACAGTCGCTCATCGCAACCGGCTTTGCCCTGTCCGTTTCGACGGCATGGGGGTTTCTGGAGGGCTTCGGGCTGGTCGAGCACACCCAAGGTTACTGGACGACCGTCCTTTGGTTTGGTGGCTTCGGGCTGGGCGGCTGTGTCAACGCATTGACGGAATGGCGGGCGAGGGCGTGAACAACCACCTCCGCACCCTGCGCGCCGAGCACGGTTGGAGCCAGCAGGATCTGGCCGAACGGCTGGAGGTCAGCCGCCAGAGCGTCAACGCGATCGAAACGGGGCGCTACGATCCCTCGCTCCCCCTCGCCTTCAAGATCGCCGAGCTGTTCGGCTGCGCGATCGAGGACATCTTCGTCAGCCCGTCCAAAGGCTGATTTGGCCCATTCCCATCGTCATGATAGGATCGACGCCAACGGCCATAGGAGAACGCCCGTCATGTTCCGTCGCCTGTTTACCGAACATCCCGAAAGCGTCGGCGAAAGCTATGTCGAGCATTTCGGCGTCGCGGCACGGTTCGGGGGGATCATGATCCTGGGCGGGCTGGGCGCGATCGTGCATGCCGTGGTGCCCGGGCTATGCACCACGACGGGCAGCGACACGGTCGCCCGGCTCCATGCCGAGATGGTGGCCAAGCGGCGCAAGAAACAGGCGGCACAGGTGCAGATGAAGAGCGTCGAATATGTGATCTGAGGGGGGTGCCCCTCCTTCCGTTCGGCCTGAGCATAGTCGAAGGCCACGCCGCGGCCTCTCCAGGCATCTCCATGGGGAGGTCATCTCTTGGCCTTCGACTTCGCTCAGGCTGAACGGAGGCGGGACATTGCGCCGTCGGGTTTCCAATCCCTTCCCCGCCCCCTAAATCCCGGTCATGACCGACACGCCCACACCCCGCCCCAAGCTCGCCCATCACTGGACGCCGGGGACCGGCCCCGCGATCGTGTTCCTGCCCGGCTATGCCTCGGACATGCAGGGGTCGAAGGCGCTGGCGCTGGAGGCATGGGCCCAGGCGAACGGCCGGGCCTTCCTGCGCTTCGACTATGGCGGCTGTGGCGATTCGGAGGGCGCGTTCGAGGATCAGGCGCTGGCCGACTGGCGGGACGACGTGGTCGCGATGCTCGACGATGTGGTGAAGGGACCCGCCATATTGGTCGGATCGTCGATGGGCGGCTGGCTGATGCTGCTCGCCGCCAAGGCACGCCCCGAACAAGTCCAGGCGCTGGTCGGCATCGCGCCCGCGCCCGACTTCACCGACTGGGGCTTTTCCGAGGAGGAGAAGATGACGATCCTCCAGGCCGGGCAACTGGAGCGGCCCAATCCTTATGGCCCCGCCCCCACCATCTATACCCGCCGTTTCTGGTCGTCGGGCGAGGCCAATCGCCTCACGTTCGGCTCCATCGCGTTCGACGGGCCGGTCCGCCTGCTTCAGGGCATGGCCGACCCCGATGTGCCCTGGCAGCGGACCACCCATCTGGCGCAGCTGTTCCGTTCAGCCGATGTGCAGACTGTCTTGATCAAGGACGGGGATCACCGGCTGTCGCGCGATGCCGATATCGCGCTGCTGATCCGGGCCGTCGAGGACGTGTTGCACCGCCTATGATCCTGCTCTCCCTGGCGCTCGCCGCCGCCGTCCAGTCCGCCCCCGCCAAGACGCCGCCCCTCCCCACCGACCCGCGCGAGGCGCGCTATCAGCGCTGCGTATCGCTCGCCGACACCAATCCCGCTGCGGCCAAGGTCGAGGCGGGCAAATGGCGGCTGGCGGGCGGCGACTATTTTGCGCAGCAATGCCTGGGCCTCGCCTTTGCGGCCGAGCGCAGCTGGAGCGCCGCGGCCAGCGCCTTCGAACAGGCCGCCCGCGCCGCCGAGACCGCGCATGACGTGCGTGCCGCCAATTACTGGGCACAGGCGGGCAATGCCTTTCTGGCCGGCGGGGACGCCACCCATGCCCGCGCCGCGCTGGATGCTGCACTCGCGGCAGGCGAGTTGAGCGGCTTCGCGCTGGGCGAGGCGCAGCTCGACCGGGCGCGGGCCTCGGTGGCGGGCGGACAGATGGCCGCCGCGCGGGTCGATCTGGATGCGGCGCTGGCCAACGCGCCTGCCGATCCGCTCGCCTGGCTGCTCTCGGCGACGCTGGCGCGGCGGATGAAGGACCTGCCCCGCGCGCAGAAGGACATCGCCCAGGCGCTGGCCCGCTCCGCCGACGATCCCAGCGTCCAGCTGGAGGCGGGCAACATCGCCGCCGTCGCGGGCGACGAAGCGGGCGCCCGCAAGGCGTGGAGCGAGGCCGCCCGCCTCGCCCCGCCCGACAGCCCGATCCGCGCCGAGACGGCCAAGGCGCTCTCGCAATTCCCGTCCCGCTAATCCCTTATCGCACGTAAAGGTCATGCTTTCCCGTTCGGGATAGCATGGCTGTCCCGCCCGAGCGGCCCCGTTGAACAGGCAGAACCACCGATGCGCTATCTCCACACCATGATCCGCGTCAGCGATCTCGACGCCAGCATCCGCTTCTTCGAGCTGCTGGGCCTTAAGGAGGTCCGGCGGGTGGACAACGAGCGCGGGCGTTTCTCGCTGATCTTCCTGGCCGCGCCGGGCGACGAAGGCCGGGCCGAGGTCGAGCTGACCCACAATTGGGATCCCGAAATCTATACCGGCGGTCGCAATTTCGGGCATCTCGCCTACCGCGTCGACGATATCTACGCGACGTGCCAGCGGCTGATGGATGCCGGGATCATCATCAACCGCCCCCCGCGCGACGGGCATATGGCCTTCGTCAAGACGCCCGACGGCATCTCGATCGAACTGTTGCAGGACGGTGCGCTGCCGCCCGCCGAACCCTGGGTCTCGATGCCCAATGTCGGAAGCTGGTAAGAGGCTTTCCATGGAAATCGTTCGAGTCCCCGTCCTCTCCGACAATTATGCCTGGCTGATCCATGACGCCGGGCAGACCGTCGCGCTCGACCCCGGCGAGGCCGCGCCCGTCGCGGCGGCGGCCGCCGCGCGCGGCTGGACGATCGATCAGGTCTGGCTGACCCATTGGCATCCCGATCATGTCGGCGGTGCCGCCGCGTTGAAGGCGCAAGGGGCCCGCGTCGCGGGTCCGGCGGCGGAGGCGGCGAAGATCGACGGGCTCGACACGCTGCTGGACGAAGGCGACACCATCGCGGTCGGTGACGCCGTGGCGACCATCTGGTCGGTGCCCGGCCATACGGCGGGCCATATCGCCTTTCACATCGCCGACCGGGCGACGATCTTCACCGGCGACACGCTGTTCGCCATGGGATGCGGGCGGCTGTTCGAGGGAACGGCGGCGCAGATGCACGCCAATATGCGCCGATTCGCGGGGCTGCCGGGCGACACGCGCGTCTATTGCGGCCACGAATACACCCTGTCCAACGCCCGCTTCGCCGCCGCCGTCGAGCCCGACAATGACGCCATCGCCGAGCGGCTGGCCGATGTCGTCGCGATGCGCGAACAGGGCGAGCCGACCATTCCGACGACCATCGCGCTGGAGCGGGCGACCAACCCCTTCCTCCGCTCGGTCGACGCGGACGAACTGGCGCAGCGCCGTGCAGCCAAGGACGCGTTCAAGGGTTAAGCCATTGCTACAGGGGCGTTTAGACGGAGACGGAATGATGCGTATCGTGACGTTGTTACCTGTTCTGATCCCCATGGCGGGCTTGAGCGCCTGTACGCTGACGCCCGCGCAAAAGGCACAGGTCGAGCAGCGCGCCCAGACCGAGCGTGCCGATCTCGATAAGGCGCTGCGCGGCCTGACGCCGGGCGCGCCGACCCAGTGCATCAGCCAGTACCGGACGCAGCAGGTCCGGTCGTACGGCCCGACCATCGTCTACACCGTGTCACCGCGCCTGAAATATGTCAGCCGGACGGCGGGCGGGTGCAGCGATGTCGGCGGGTCGGGCAATAACATCTTCGTGACCCGCACGACCACGGGCCAGCTCTGTTCGGGCGACATCGCGCAGACGGTCGACCGCACCTCCGGCTTCTTTACCGGCAGTTGCAGTTTCAATGAGTTCATCCCCTATCGGAAGCGGGGCTGATGCGCGGCAAGGCCACCATCGCCGCCGCGCTGGGCCTGACCCTGACCCTATCGGCGGCCAGGTCCGACCCCTTTGCGGGACGTGTCGCGGGGGCGCCGGCGCAATGCGTCGACACCAGCACGACCATGTCGGGGCCGGTCATCGCCGACAAGGACGTGATCGTCATCAAGGCGGGGCGTCGCGTCTGGCGGGCCAAGGTCCGTGGCCAGTGCTTTGGTATTCAGCCGTTCAACACGCTGTTGATCGACCGCTGGGGATCGCAGGTCTGTCGGAACGACCGGTTCCGGGTGTTGCAGCAGGGGCTGTCGATCCCGTCGGCATGGTGTTTCTTTGACGGGTTCGTGCCGTATGATCGGGTGAAGAAATAAGCGTTTTCGCTTGCGGCCTGCCCTCCCCCATCCCCTCCCGCAGGCGGGAGGGGCGTGCCTGGATCGACACGTATGAATGGAGGCACAACATTTGGTCTTGCCGCTCCCCTCCCGCAGGCGAGTTTCAGGTCGGTCATGCCCCCGGCATGACCTAAACGATGCGGGGCATCGTTTACCTGAAACTGGGATGGGGGAGGGCTTCGGTGTCTCACCGAGCCCCCACCCCGATCACAGAACGAACCGGCTCAAATCCGTATTCCGCGCCACCGCCGACAACTGCTTGTCGACATAGGCCGCATCCACGGTCAGCGTCGAACCCTGACGATCCTCCGCCTCGAAGCTGATCTCCTCCAACAGCTTCTCCATGACGGTCTGAAGCCGCCGCGCGCCGATATTCTCGACCTGGCCGTTCACTTCCGCCGCAATCCGCGCGATCGCGGCGATGCCGTCCTCGGTAAAGGAAATCTCCACCCCCTCGGTGCCGATCAGCGCCTTGTACTGGGCGGGCAGCGACGCCTTGGTGTCCGACAGGATCGCGACGAAGTCGCTCTCGGTCAGCGCCTTCAACTCGACCCGGATCGGCAAACGGCCCTGAAGTTCGGGCAGCAGGTCGGATGGCTTGGCGACGTGGAAGGCGCCAGACGCGATAAAGAGGATATGGTCCGTCTTCATCGGGCCATATTTGGTTGCGACCGTCGTCCCCTCGATCAGCGGCAACAGATCGCGCTGCACGCCCTCACGGCTGACCGAACCGCCGCGTACGTCGCTGACCGCAATCTTGTCGATCTCGTCGAGGAAGACGATCCCGTTCGCCTCGGCATCGGCCAGTGCGGCGCGGCTGACCTCGTCCTGGTCGAGGCGCTTGTCGGCCTCTTCCTCGACCAGCTTGGTCCAGGCCGCGGAGACGGTCAGCTTGCGGCGCTTGAGCGGCTGGCCGCCGAACGCCTTGCCCATCATCTCGGACAGGTTGATCATCTGCGGCGCGGCACCGGGAATCTCGAACGGCGTCGCCTGCGCCTGCTCCAGTTCGATCTCGATCTCGGTCTGGTCGAGATGGCCGTCGCGGAAACGCTGACGGAAGGCCTCACGCGTTGCCTGGCTGGAGTCCTTGCCGACCAGCGCGTCGAGCAGGCGGTTCATCGCCGCCTCTTCCGCCTTGTCCTTCACCGCGACGCGGCGGCGCTCCTTTTCCAGCCGGATCGCCTCCTCGACCAGGTCGCGCGCGATCTGCTCGACGTCGCGGCCGACATAGCCGACCTCGGTGAACTTGGTCGCCTCGACCTTCACGAAGGGCGCATCGGCCAGCTTGGCGAGACGGCGGCTGATCTCGGTCTTGCCGCAGCCGGTGGGGCCGATCATCAGGATGTTCTTGGGCGTCACCTCGTCGCGCAGGTCCGCGCCCAGCCGCTGGCGACGCCAGCGGTTGCGCATGGCGACGGCGACGGCGCGCTTGGCGTCGGCCTGGCCGATGATGTGCGCGTCGAGCGCGGCGACGATCGCCTTGGGGGTCAACTGGTCGTTCATGGGAGCTTTCGGATTAGTTCGCGCCGTCGATGGCTTCAAGCGTGACGCGGTCATTGGTGTAGACACAGACATCGGCGGCGATCGCCATCGCCTTGCGCGCGATCGTCTCGGCATCCTGTTCATAGTCGACGAGCGCGCGGGCCGCCGCGAGCGCGTAATTGCCGCCCGATCCGATCGCACAGATACCGTTCTCCGGCTCCAGCACGTCGCCATTGCCGGTCAGGATCAGCGTCACGTCCTTGTCGGCGACGATCATCATCGCCTCCAGGTTGCGCAGAAACTTGTCGGTCCGCCAGTCCTTGGCCAGTTCGACCGCCGCGCGCAGCAACTGGCCGTTATGCCGCTCCAGCTTGGCCTCCAGCCGCTCGAACAGGGTAAAGGCATCCGCCGTCGCGCCCGCAAAGCCGCCGATGACCGAGCCGTCGCCCAGCCGCCGAACCTTGCGCGCATTGGGCTTCATGACCGTCTGGCCCATCGAAACCTGACCGTCCCCGGCCACCACCACCCGGCCGCCACGGCGCACCGAGCAAATCGTCGTGCCATGCCAGGTGGGCATGGCGTGTTCATTCCCGCTCATGCGCGGCGATATGGAGTCGGGTAGGCGCGGGTTCAATGATCGCGATGACGGACTATCCGTCTCCGTTCCGCCTGAGCGAAGTCGAAGGCCACGCACGGACATCGCGGCTGAACCAATCTTATTCCTCCCCTGCAAGGGGAGGTGGCAGGTCGAAGGCCCGACGGAGGGGTGTCGCCCCTTGGAGAGGTTGGGGCGCACCCGCAGCTGGTTACACCCCTCCACCCGCTTCGCTGGTTCCCCTCCCCTTGCAGGGGAGGAATAGCTAGGTGCCAGCCTCGCCGGTTAGAGTGTAGCCTTCGACTTCGCTCAAGCTGGACGGAGGCTCGGGCCTTATTCCCCCAGCTTCTCGATCTTGTCCTTCAACGCGGCCAGTTCCGCCTTCAGTGCGGCCATTTCCGCGTCCTTGCCCGCCGGAGCCGCCGCAGGCGCAGCCGTCACAGGTCCCGCCGCGCCCGGCTTGAACCCTTGCGTCGCCGCCTCGAACATCGCCAGGTTGCGCTTGGCCATGTCGGCGAAGGGCGTGTTCGCGAACGCACCCTCGACCGCCGACTTGAACTGTTCCTGGTTGCGGCGGAAGCTGTCCATCGACGCCTCCAGATAGCCGGGCACCATCGCCTGCATCGAATCGCCGTACATCGAGATCAGCTGGCGCAGGAAATTCACCGGCAGCATGGTTTCGCCCCGGCTTTCCTCTTCCATGATGATCTGGGTCAGGACATTATGGGTGATGTCCTCGTCGGTCTTGGCGTCGACGACCTTAAAATCGCGACCCGCGCGGATCATGCCCGCCAGATGGTCGAGCGTGATGTAGGAGGAGGTTTCGGTGTTGTAGAGCCGCCGGTTCGCATATTTCTTGACGATCACGACGCCGTCCGATGCCTGCTTCTTCATGGACCCCCGCCTTTCATGGTTTTGTCGCAGCCTAACGCCTTGGATTTCGCATCGCAACATGGTCCGCGACCCTTGCCGCTGTTCCTAGCAATGTTGCGCAGCGAGGCTGCGGAAAATCCCGAGCTGGTACAGGCCGCGCTGGCGGGACTGCGCCGGTTTCAGGAGGCGAAGCGCGAGCGGCCGATGCGCGCCCTGCCCGTCCGGCGGCGGCGCGGCCGGGTAAAATTGCGCGATGCGGGAGGCGGAGGACGGCCGGTGCTGTTCATCCCCTCGCTGATCAACCCGCCCTCCATCCTCGACATGGCGCGCGACCGCTCGCTGATCCGCTGGCTGCGTGGACAGGGTTTCCGTCCCTGGCTGGTCGACTGGGGGACGCCGGGCGTGAAGGACCGCGACATCGACGTTGCGGGCCATGTCGAACGCTTCCTGCTTCCGCTGATTGCGTGCCTGCCACAGCCGCCGGTGCTGGTCGGCTATTGCCTGGGCGGCACGCTTGCCATGGCTGCGGCGGCGCGCAGCAAGGTCGCCGGGCTGGCCGCGATCGCCGCACCATGGCATTTCACCGGCTATGGCGACGAAGCCCGTGCCGCGATGGCCGGGCAATGGGCCGCGATCAAGCCGACCTCCGAAGCGCTCGGCCTCGTTCCCATGGAGGCGTTGCAGGCGGGCTTCTGGCGGCTCGATCCGGCGCGCACCATCGCCAAATATGCAGCCTTCGCCGAACTCGATCCGCGCAGCGACGCCGCCCGCCGCTTCGTCCGGTTGGAGGACTGGGCCAACCGGGGCGCCCCTCTACCCCATGCTTTCGGCCGCGAGCTGTTCGAGGAACTGATCGCCGAGGATCGTCCCGGCCAGGGCCAATGGCGCGTCGCCGGGGCGACCGTCACGCCATCGCAATGCGACGCCCCTAGCGTCGAATTCATCGCCACCGCCGATCGGATCGTTCCCGCCGCCACCGCCATCGGCCTGTCCGACCGGCGAGCGGGGGGCACGGGTCATGTCGGCATGGTCGTCGGCGGCCGTGCGGAGCAACAGCTCTGGCAGCCGCTCGCCGACTGGATCACCGCCCTCCCAACACCTAGATAGATCCGAACCTAAAGGAGCCTTCATGACCGAGATCGTCATTACCGCCGCCAAGCGTACCCCCGTGGGCAGCTTCCTGGGCGCCTTTGCCGCCACGCCCGCGCACGAACTCGGCCGGGTGGCGATCACCGCCGCGCTCGAACAGGCGGGCATCAAGGGCGAAGACGTGTCCGAGGTGATCCTCGGCCAGGTGCTGACCGCCGCGCAGGGCCAGAACCCGGCGCGTCAGGCCTCGATGGCCGCGGGTATTCCCAAGGAGGTCCCCGCCTACGGCGTCAACCAGGTCTGCGGCTCGGGCCTGCGCGCCGTGGCGCTGGGGATGCAGGCGATCGCCAATGGTGATGCGACCATCGTGGTCGCGGGCGGCCAGGAATCGATGTCGCTCTCGCCCCATGCCCAGACGATGCGCGGCGGCACCAAGATGGGTCCGCTGACCATGGTCGACACCATGGTGCATGACGGCCTGACCGACGCCTTTGCCGGTTATCACATGGGCATCACCGCCGAGAACCTCGCCGAGCAGTATCAGGTGACCCGCGACCAGCAGGACCAGTTCGCGGTCCGCTCGCAGAACCTGGCCGAGAAGGCACGCGGCGAGGGCCGCTTCAAGGACGAGATCGCGCCCGTCACCATCAAGGGCCGCAAGGGCGATACGGTCGTCGCCGACGACGAATATATCCGCGCCGGTGCGACCATCGAAAGCGTGTCGGGCGTCCGCCCCGCCTTCAAGAAGGACGGCACGGTCACGGCCGCCAACGCCTCGGGCCTGAACGACGGCGCCGCCGCCATCGTCCTGATGAGTCGCGAGGAAGCCGAGAAGCGCGGGACCCCGATCCTCGCCACGATCAAGAGTTGGGCCTCGGCAGGCGTCGATCCGTCGGTGATGGGCATCGGCCCCGTCCCCGCCACCAAGCGCGCGCTGGAAAAGGCGGGCTGGACCATCGGCGACCTCGACCTGATCGAAGCCAATGAGGCCTTTGCCGCACAGGCCCTGTCGGTCGGCAAGGAACTGGGCCTCGATCCCGAGAAGGTCAACGTCAATGGCGGCGCGATCGCACTGGGCCACCCGATCGGCGCCAGCGGCGCGCGTGTGCTGACGACCCTGATCTACGAAATGCAGAAGCGTGACGCCAAGAAGGGTCTGGCGACGCTGTGCATCGGCGGCGGCATGGGCATCGCCATGTGCCTCGAACGCTAAACGTGTGTTGAGCGATAAACACGCTACTTTTCGAAAATTTCGCGTTTAACCGTTAGATTGCAGGGATGTGTCGAAGCTGTCACATCCCTGCAACTATGCTGACGCAATTTTCAGAAAGCGTTGCGTCAGCGCTTGTTTTCCCGTCGGAAATTTCTTTCCCTGCGATGAACGGACATGAACGATCCGTCATATTGGGGGTAAAGAATGAATATGCGTACCCTGCTGGGAGCCTCTGCGCTGGCCAGCACCCTGGTCCTGATGCCGGTCGCCGCGTTCGCGCAGACCGCCACCTCGGGCACCACCGCGACGCAGTCGCAAGAGGATGCCGCGACCGATCCCAACGTCGCCGAGCGTAGCGAACAGGCGGCGGGCGACGTCGTCGTCACCGGCTCGCGTCTGGCTCGTCCGAACCTGGACTCGCCGACCCCCGTCACGTCGGTCACCGCCGAACTGCTGACCTCGACCGGCAACCTGAACCTGGGTGACTCGCTCAACCAGCTGCCGGCGCTGCGCACGACCTACAGCCAGGCGAACTCGACCCGCTTCATCGGCACCTCGGGCCTGAACCTGCTCGACCTTCGCGGTCTGGGCACGCAGCGCACCCTGGTGGTCGTCAACGGTCGCCGCCACGTAACCGCGCAGCCGGGCAGCTTCGTGATCGACACGAACACCATCCCGACCGACCTGCTCGAGCGCGTCGACGTCGTGACCGGCGGCAGCTCGGCCGTGTACGGCTCGGACGCCATGGCGGGCGTCGTCAACTTCGTCCTGAAGCGCGACTTCGAGGGCCTTCGCGCCACCGGCCAGAGCGGCATTTCCAGCCACGGGACGCGCGGCTCCTATTTCGGCGCACTGACCGCCGGTAAGAACTTCGCCGAGGGTCGCGGCAACATCGCCGCGTCGGCCGAATATTCCTTCTCGGACGTCGTCTATTTCACCGATCGCGACGACATCACCGGCGCCTTTTCGGGCCGTCGCCAGTTCAACGCGGTACAGAACACCGGCCCGCAGCTGAACCCGAACGGCGGCGTGATCCGTACCGGCGGCGAGCCGTCGACCGGTGACGGCATCCCCGACACCAACTTCCTGACCGGCGTGCGCAACGGCACCATCTCGGAAGGTGGCGTGTTCGCGTCCTCGTGCCCGACGGTCGCGGCCACCGGCGAGTCGGCGGCAGCCTTCGCCGCGCGTCGTGCCTTCACCTGCACGGGCATCGCCAATGTCGGCAGCGCCAATCCGCTGTCGCAATATGGCCGGAACTTCCTGTTCAACCCGGACGGTACGCTGACCGCCAACAACTGCGTTGCCGATCTGCGTCCCGCCTCGACCAACTGCGTCGGCGGCCGTGGCTCGACGCTGCGTCTGCTGGGCATGTTGCAGCCGCGCATGGAGCGCGCTTCGGGCAACCTGCTGGCGCACTTCGATATCTCAGACGCCTTCAAGCCGTTCATCGAAGCCAAGTATGTCCGCATCAAGTCGTTGCAGGAAGGTCAGCCGACCTTCGCCAACAACACCTTCAGCATCAACAACCCGTATCTGACCGACCAGGCCCGCTCGACGCTGCAACAGGCGCTGGCACCGGGTGCCACGACCTTCGTGGCGCAGCGCTTCAACGTCGACTTCGGCGGTCGCGGCGAAGACCATACGCGTGAGACCTTCCGCATCGTCGGCGGCGTCGAGGGCGATTTCGGCCAAGGCTGGCATTACGAAGTGTCGGCGAACTATGGCCGCCTCGACACCTTCTACCGGACGGCAGGCAACTACGTCACGCAGAAGTACAACAACTCGATCAACGCCGTGCGCAACGCCGCCGGTCAGATTGTTTGCGGTATCAATGCCGACGCCTCGACCGCCAATGACGACGCGGCCTGCGTGCCCATCAACCTGTTCGGCCAGGGCCAGGTCAGCCAAGCCGCGCTGAACTATTTCTCGGTCACCTCGACGCGCAAGCAGAAGGCCGAGCAGTTCGACCTGCTGGGCTTCATCAACGGCAAGCTGTTCCGCCTGCCGGGCGGCGACGTCACCTTCTCGCTGGGCGGTGAATATCGTCGCGAGACGGCCTATTCGAAGTATGACGACCTGACCGCCAGCGGGGCGACGTTCCTGAACGCCATCCCGACCTTCGCGCCGCCTGCCTACGACATCAAGGAAGCGTTCGGCGAACTCAGCGTGCCGTTGCTGGCCGATCGTCCGTTCTTCCACGAACTGACGCTGACCGGCGCTGCCCGCGTGTCGCACTACAATGTCGGCAATGCCGGAACGCCCTGGACGTACAATCTGAATGCGATCTGGTCGCCGATCCGCGACATCACGATCCGTGGCGGCTATGCCCGTTCGGTCCGTGCGCCCTCACTGGGCGAACTGTTCACGGCCAACAACCAGACCTTCGCCCAGCCGTCGGATCCGTGCAGCCAGAACAACATCAACAACAACCCCAACCGCGCCCGGAACTGCGCGGCAGCGGGTGTGCCGACGACCCAGACGTTCAACGGCACGACCGAACCGTTCACCAACGGCACGGCAGCCAGCATCGCGGGCGTCAATCGCGGCAACCCGAACCTGAACGCCGAAAAGAGCAACAGCTTCACCATCGGTGCGGTGTTCCAGCCGCAGGCGATCCGTGGCCTGTCGTTCACGGTCGATTACTACAACATCACGATCAAGGACGCGATCGTCTCGCTGGCGGCTCAGACGCTGATCAACCAGTGCTATGACAATCCCAGCGGCATCAACAACCAGTATTGCGCCGCCGTCATCCGCAATCCGAACGGCACGTTCGCCGGTCAGTCGAGCGTGATCCATGGCGGCACCACCGTTCCGCTGACCCCGACGGGTCCGTCGTTCTTCTCGCAGGGCTTCAACTTCGCCAAGCTGGAAACCTCGGGCATCGACTTCGACCTGTCGTACCGTACGAAGATCAGCGACACCGGCACCCTGAGCCTTCGTGTCCTGGCCAGCTATGTGGCGCAAAACAACGGCTATACCGATGTGGGCGATCCGACCTTCCGCGATCGGTACAAGAGCGAGCTGGGTTATTCCGCATGGCGCGGCCAGTTCGTCGGCAACCTGAACTTCGAAACCTTCGATCTTCAGTATCGCCTGCGTTACGAAGGCAAGTCGACCATCGGCGAATGGGAAACGCAGAACAGCTATGACGGCCGTCCGGCGCGCAATCCCGACGCCTATCCGGTCGTCTACTATCCCGAGGCGTTCTACCACTCGAT
This sequence comes from Sphingomonas sp. Xoc002, assembly GCF_050408055.1. Taxonomy (NCBI): domain Bacteria; kingdom Pseudomonadati; phylum Pseudomonadota; class Alphaproteobacteria; order Sphingomonadales; family Sphingomonadaceae; genus Sphingomonas; species Sphingomonas sp. Xoc002. Next base: position 3,228,262 of record NZ_CP191175.1, read on the forward strand.
CCAGGTCGGCTTCAACGCCACCGAGCGGTTCCGCTTCTATGTCGGCGTGGACAACCTGACCGACGTGAAGCCGCCCTACGATCTGATCGGTACGGCGTCGGGCGATCCGTACGACAATATCGGCCGGTTCTTCTATGCCGGGTTCAAGGCCAACTTCTGATCCCAACGGATCGAAGTTGATCGGGGCCTTCCTTCGGGAAGGCCCCTTTTTTATGCCCGCGCGAAACGCTGGGCGAGGCCGGTCAGCAACTCATATTGCGACACACCCGACGCGGCGGAGGCGGCGGCGAGGTCATAGTCCATGGCCAGCCAGTCGCCTTCGGCCAGGTCCGGGCGCGCGGTCACGTCGACCGCCAGCAGGTCCATCGACACCCGGCCCAGCACGCGCAGCCTTTCCCCATCGGCCACCGCCGCCCCAAGGTCGGACAGCGCGCGGCGATAGCCGTCGGCATAGCCCAGATTGAGGATCGCCACCTCGGTATCGGCGGGCGCAGTCCAGGTGGCATTGTAGCCGACCGTCTCGCCCGCAGGCACAAGGCGGCGCTGGAGGATCTGCGCTTCGGGCCAGGCGACCTGGCGGAGATGCCCCGCCATATCGGAGCGCGGCAGGCCGCCGTACAGAGCCAGTCCCGGCCGGGTCAGATCGAAATGATAATCCGCGCCCAGCCCGATTCCGGCCGAGTTGGCGAGGCTCATGCGTCGTGCGCCGGTGCGGCCCTTCAGGCTAGCAAAGGCCTCGCGCTGATGTCCGTTCATCGGGACATCCTCATCGGCACAGGCGAGATGGCTGACAAGCGTCCCGATCGTCAGGCCGTCGAGCAGGCCGTCCCGCACCGCCTGCACCGACACGCCGAGCCGGTTCATGCCGGTATCGACCATCACGTCGCAAACGCCGCCGCCGCTGTCGCGCCAACGGGCGATCTGGTTCGGCGTGTTCAGCACCGGGCGGGCGAACCCGGCTTTCGCGGCGGGCAGGTCTTCGGCGCGCAAGCCGTGCAGGACCGACAGCGTGACGCCCAGCGGGGCCAAGCCCTGCGCCTCGGCCCAGTTGGCGACGAAGAAATCACGGCATCCGGCCTTGGCCAGCGTTTCGGCGACCAGCCCCGCGCCCAGGCCATAACCGTTGGCCTTCACCGCCGCCCCGCACGCCGCCGCCCCGCTCAACCGATCGAGCGCCTGCCAGTTGGACGTGAGCGCATCGCGGTCGACACGCAGGCGGAGGGGAGCGGGTATTTCCATCACCCTCCGGGCTTTAGGCGGCATTGGTCAGGGGGAAAAGGCGCGATGGGCTTTTCCTTGCCCCCTGCCCCATTCAGCCTGAACGGAGGGCGGGGTTCACCGCAGCGTGCGGATGATCCCCGAAAAGTCCACCGGCGGCTGCCCTTCTCCCACGAACGCCGCATAGAGCTCCGCCGCCCGCTCGCCCATCGGCGTGGTCGCGCCTGCATCCTGGGCCGCCTGCATCGCCAATTTCAGGTCCTTCAGCATCAGCGCCGCCGCGAAGCCGCCCTGATAGTCATGATCGGCGGGCGTCTCCGGGCCGACGCCGGGGACGGGGCAGTATCGGGTCATCGACCAGCTCTGCCCCGACGAGACCGAGGCGATGTCGTAAAAGGTCTGCGCCTCCAGCCCCAGCTTCTCGGCCAGCACGAACGCCTCGCAGGTCGCGATCATCGTCGCGCCGAGCAGCATGTTGTTGCAGATCTTGGCCGCCTGGCCCGCGCCGTTGCCGCCCGCATGGATCACCGCCTGGCCCATGGCGGACAGGAACGGCTCGGCGCGGGCAAAGGCCTGTTCCGAACCACCGACCATGAAGGTCAGCGTCCCCGCCTTGGCGGCCGCAATTCCGCCCGACACGGGCGCGTCGACCGCCATCATGCCCTTGCCCTGTGCCGCCTCCGCGACGCGGCGCGCGGTGGCGACGTCGATGGTCGAGCAATCGATCAGGATCGCGGACGGAGGTGCGGCGGCGAAGACGGCGTCGGCATAGACGCGCTCGACATGGGTCCCGGCGGGCAGCATGGTCACGACCGCCTCGACGCCCTCCATCGCCGCCACGGCGCTGTCGACCGGCAGGCACCCGGCCGCCTTGGCCGCCGCCAGCGCGTCCGCAGACAGGTCGAAGGCGCGGACGTCATGCCCCGCCTTTGCGAGGTTGGCAGCCATCCCGCCGCCCATATTGCCCAGGCCGATAAAGGCGATCCGCGCCATGTTGCTCTCCTAATTTCTTCTTTTTCTTATGCCCCCCTCCCGCAGGCGGGAGGGGTTGGGGGAGGGAAAGGCCGCGAGCGATGGTCTCGGTGAGACTCCCTGCCCTCCCCCATCCCCTCCCGCCTGCGGGAGGGGCGTGAGACTCATTATTGGTTGGTCCAGATCGGCGCACGCTTCTCGACGAAAGCGGCCATGCCTTCCTTCTGGTCGGCCGAGCCGAACAGGCCGTGGAACAGCCGCCGTTCGAACTGCACACCCTGCGCCAGCCCCATATCGAAGGCGGCGTTGACCATTTCCTTATTGGCCTTGACCGCGATCGGGGCCATGCCCGCGATGGTGGCGGCGGTCTTCAGCGCCTCCTCCACCAGGTCGGCGGCGGGGACGATGCGCGCGACGAGGCCCGAACGCTCGGCTTCCTCGGCGTCCATCATCCGGCCGGTCAGGCACATCTCCATCGCCTTGGCCTTGCCGACCGCATGGGCCAGCCGCTGGGAGCCGCCCATGCCCGGCGTCACGCCCAGCTTGATCTCGGGCTGGCCGAACTTGGCGGTGTCGGCGGCGAGGATGAAGTCGCACATCATCGCCAGCTCGCAGCCGCCGCCCAGCGCATAGCCCGCGACCGCCGCGATGATGGGTTTGCGCGTGCGGGTGAAGTCGTCCCAGCCGGTGAAATGGTTGCCGCCATACATGGCGGCGAAGTCCATCTCCTGCATTTCCTTGATGTCCGCGCCCGCCGCAAAGGCCTTGGGGCTGCCGGTGATGACGGCACAGCGCTGTTCGGGATCGGCGTCATAGGCGCACATCACGTCGAGCAGTTCGGACAGCAGTTCGGCATTGAGCGCGTTCAGCGCCTGCGGCCGGTTGAGCGTCACCAGGGTCACCGCCTCGCGGCGCTCGACGATCAGGGTGTTGTAGTCGGTCATGCGGGCGTCCTTCTCAGCGATCGTCGGGTGTCCAGGCCTGCCCTTCGGGCATGGGTGCGAAGATATGGTCGATCATCATGTCGGTCACGCCCTCCGGCGTGGCGGGGTTCCAACGCGGCGCATTGTCCTTGTCGACGATCAGCGCACGGACGCCCTCGACGAAATCGGGGCGCTGCACCACGCGGGAGGCGATGCCGTATTCCCGGCGCATCTCGTCGGCGAAGTCGGTGGACAGCCTTCCCTCGCGCAGCAGACGCAGCGACACCTTGCAGGATTGGGGCGATTTTGTGCGCAGCACGGCGAGCTGCTGCGCCGCCCATTCGCCGCCGTCCGCTTCCAGCATGGCGATGATCTCTTCCAGCGTATCGGCGGCGAAGAGACGGTCGATTTCGGCGGCATGGGCCATGATTTTCGCGTCGGCCGCGGGCGTAGAGAACCGGTCGAGCGTCGCGGCAATCTCCTGCGGTGCGGCGATGATCGCAGCCTTTGCCTCGTCTAGCGTAGAAGACGACAGATAATGGGTGGCCAGCCCCAAAGCATGCGCCTCCGCCCCGTCGAGCCGGTGGCCGGTCAGCGCCAGATACTCGCCCATCCGCCCCGGCAGGCGCGAGAGATACCAGCCGCCGCCGACATCGGGGAACAGGCCGATGCCCGTCTCGGGCATGGCGAACCGGGTATTCTCGGTCGCGATCCGGAAGCGGGCAGGCGCGGAAATCCCGACGCCGCCGCCCATGGTGATGCCGTCCATGAAGGCGACGATCGGCTTGGCATAGGTGAACAGCCGGTGGTTCATCCGGTATTCGCTATGGAAGAAGCCCCGCGCCGCCTCACCGTCGCCCGCACCGCTTTCCGCCAGCAGGCGAATGTCGCCGCCCGCGCAAAAGCCGCGCCCCTCGGCATGGTCGATGATGACCGCCTCCACCGACAGATCGCCGCGCCAGTCCTCCAGCGCGGCCAGCACGCCCTCGCACATCTCGCGGGTCAGCGCGTGGATCGCCTTGGGCCGGTTGAGCCGCAGCCGCCCCACCGGGCCTTCGCGGGTGACGATCAGGTCTTGGGTCATGTCTTTCCTTAACCCCTTCCCGTTCCCCGGCGAAGGCCGGGGCCCAGTTTTGGTAACGTATGAGGCGCGCCACCGGCCGCGTGGAGACTGGACCCCGGCCTTCGCCGGGGAACGGCTTAATCCTTCAGCAAATCGCGCCCGACGATCATCCGCATCACCTGGTTCGTGCCCTCCAGGATCGAATGCACGCGCAGGTCGCGCCAGAAGCGCTCGATCGGGTAGTCCATCAGATAGCCGTAGCCGCCATGGAGTTGCAGCGCGCGGTCGACCACCGACGATCCGGTATCGGTCGCCAGCCGCTTGGCCATCGCCGCAAAGCGCGTCTTGTCCGGCGCGTTGTCGGTCACCTTGGCGGCAGCGAGATAGAGCAGCGCGCGCGCCGCCTCCAACTCGGTCGCCATGTCGGCCAGGGTGAACTGCGTATTCTGAAACTCGGCGATTGCCTTGCCGAACTGGCGGCGGTCCTTCACGTAAGCGACCGCCTCGTCCAGGCAGCGCTGCGCCCCCCCCAGCGAGCAGGCGCCGATGTTCAGCCGCCCGCCGTCCAGCCCCATCATCGCGATGCGGAACCCCTCGCCCTCCGCGCCCAGCCGGTTGGCGACCGGCACGCGGACATTGTCGAACGTCACCTGCCGCGTCGGCTGCGAATGCCAGCCCAGCTTGCGCTCGTTCGCGCCGAAGGAAACGCCGGGTGTGTCCTTGTCGATCACCAGGCAGGAAATGCCCTTCGGCCCGTCCTCGCCGGTGCGGACCATGGTGACATAGACCTCGTTCTCGCCGCCGCCCGAGATGAACTGCTTCGAGCCGGAGACGACATAATGGTCGCCGTCGCGGACCGCGCGGGTCTTGAGCGCGGCGGCGTCGGAGCCCGAACCCGGCTCGGTCAGACAATAGCTCGCCATGCGCTCCATGGTGACGAGGTCTGGCAGGTAACGGTCCTTCACATCCGCATCGCCGAAGCGGTCGATCATCCACGACGCCATATTGTGGATCGAGATGAAGGCGCTGGTCGAGGGACAGCCATAGGCCATCGCCTCCATGATCAGCGCCGCCTCCAGCCGCCCGAGCGCGATGCCGCCGGATTCTTCGGAGACGTAGATCGCCGCGAAGCCGAGTTCGGCGGCTTGCCTAATCGTGTCGCGGGGGAAGATGTGCTTCTCGTCCCACTCGGCCGCGAACGGCGTGATGCGGTCGGCGGTGAAGCGGCGTGCCAGTTCCTGGATCTCGCGCTGCTCGTCGGTGAGGTCGAATTGGGTCATTTTGCTTCCACTTCTGAAGCCCCTCCCGCAGGCGGGAGGGGTTTGGGGAGGGCAAGGAGTCTCACCGAGACCGCCGCCTGTGGCTTTCCCTCCCCCATCCCCTCCCGTAAACGGGAGGGGCGTGCTGTTACGCCATCGTTGGGATGACGAAGGCATTGCCGCCATCGGCCGAACCATCCGGCCAGCGCTGCGTCACCGTCTTCACCTTGGTCCAGAAGCGGACCCCCTCCATGCCGTGCTGGTTCACATCGCCGAACGCCGAGCGCTTCCAGCCGCCGAAGCTGTGATACGCCACCGGCACCGGGATCGGCACGTTGATGCCGACCATCCCCACCTCGACCCGCGCCGCGAACTCGCGCGCGGCGTGGCCGTTGCGGGTGAAGATCGCGACGCCGTTGCCGTATTGATGCTCGCTGGGCAGGCGGACCGCCGTCTCGAAATCGGGGGCACGGACGATCTGGAGGACCGGGCCGAAGATTTCCTCCTTGTAGCTCTGCATGGCGGGCGTCACCCGGTCGAACAGCGACGGGCCGATGAAGAAGCCTTCCTCATAACCCTGCAACTGGAAGCCGCGGCCATCGACGACCAGCTCCGCGCCCTCGTCGACGCCGGTCTGAATCCAGTCCTCGACACGGCGCTTGTGCGCGGCGTTCACCACCGGGCCGTAGTGTGCCTGATCGTCGGTCGAAACGCCGACCCGCAAAGCGTCGATCGCCGGGATCAGCTTCTCGCGCAGCGCATCCGCCGTCTTGTCCCCGACCGGCACCACGACCGGCAGCGCCATGCACCGCTCGCCCGCCGAGCCGAAGGCCGCGCCAGACAGGTCGGCCACCACCTGGTCCAGATCGGCGTCGGGCATGACGATGCCGTGGTTCTTGGCGCCCCCCATCGCCTGGACGCGCTTGCCCGCCTCGACGCCGCGCCGGTACACGTAATGCGCGATGTCGGACGAGCCGACGAAGCTGACCGCGCTGATCGCCGGATGGTCGAGGATCGCGTCGACCATCGCCTTGTCGCCGTGCACGACCTGAAGGATGCCCTCGGGCGCACCCGCTTCGCGCATCAGTTCGGCCAGGCGGACGGGGACCGAGGGGTCGCGCTCGGACGGCTTCAGGATGAAGGCGTTGCCGCAGGCAATGGCGACGCCGAACATCCACATCGGGATCATCGCGGGGAAGTTGAACGGCGTGATCCCCGCCCCGATGCCCAGCGGCATGCGCATCGAATAGACGTCGATGCCCGGCCCTGCGCCTTGCGTATATTCGCCCTTCAGCGCGTGGGGGATGCCGCAGGCGAACTCGATCACCTCCAGCCCGCGCTGGATGTCGCCCTTCGCGTCGGCGATCACCTTGCCATGTTCGGAGGAGAGCAGATGCGCCAGCGCATCCATATTCTGCTCGACCAGTTCCTTGAAGCGGAACATCACCCGCGCCCGGCGCTGCGGATTGGTTGCGGCCCAGCCCGGCTGCGCGGCTTGGGCGGCGGCCACGGCGCGTTCGAGCAGCGCGGCGTCGCCCAGTATCACGCGGGCCTGAACCTGGCCGCTATTGGGGTCGAAGACATCACCCAGACGACCCTCGGGACGGGTTCCGGCGGCGTCGGTCGCGGTCTGTCCGCCGGCAACCAAATGGTCGATCACGCGCATAAGCTCTCCTGTTTCGGGTCTGATGCCCGACTCTTTCGCTTGTAATTATATTGCTCTCGCGTGAAATCCAAGTCGGGTCGACCAAAAAGGCGGCGAGCCCGTGTCCGCGTGCGTCAGACCGCCGGACAGAGCCGCCAGGCCGCTCCCGCCGCGATCAGCGCGCCCGCCACCGCCGCCGCCAGCGAGGCGAGTCCCCAGAGCGGAAAGGCCAGCGCCCCCAGACCGGCACCGACCAGAAATCCGGACCAGAGCAGCAGATAGGGCAGCCAGCCCCACCGCTCCCGCCCCGCGACGGTGTGCGCCAGATGCTGGCCGATCTTGACCAGCGTGCCGGTCATATAGGTGACGCCGATGCTGACCTCGCCGTCGCGCTCGAAGGTGGCGTTGGTCGCGCCCATCGCCAGCACCATGGCGGGCGCGGTCCATCCCCCCAGTAGCGCGACGCCGCCCAGCAGCAAGGCGACCAGCAGCAGCACTGCGACCTGCCCGATGCGCGGTAGCGCCAGCCGGATCAGCGTGCCGACCAGCACGCCCACGACGAACAGCGCCAGCAGCATCGCCAATATCGCGACCGCACCCGCCAAGGGTCCGTGCGGTGCGGCCAACTGGACCGCGAGCATCGTGCCATTGCCGCTCATGAAGGAAACGAAATAGCCGCCAAGCTGCTGGAATCCGATCGCATCGACATAACCGGACAACAGGGCCAGCCAGATGGCCAGCGGCCAGGATCGGCGGTCGGATCGGATCATCGTGGGCAGCTATATCGCGGCGGGTGCGGCGTGACCAAAGGATATTGCGGCGCGTGAAGGGATCGGATCGGGAGCAGGCGCGTTGGCGCGGTTCGGAGCATGGGGAGAGGGCATGGCGGGTGCGCTGGTGGAAATCTGGTTGACCGTGTCGGCGCTGTCTTCGTTCGTCATAATCATGATGGCGCTAGGTCATAGTGACATGCGTCGCGAAAAGCGTCTGCGCCCACGGGCCGTACGACGTCGTCGCGCGTCGTACCTTTCCCTGACGCACGCGACCCAAATCGATCAGAACATGTGAAGCAACCGGTCGAGCAGGCCGGGCTTGCGGGTGCGCAGCGCCATGTACCGGGCGCGATCCTCGGCCGCACGACGATAGAGCGCGTCCAGACGCTGCTCGCGCGGCATGTCGGAAATCCGTGGCGGCGGCATGTGACTGGCCATCTTATACCCTCCCTTATGTCGAGCCGTTCGTTTTCAACGACGAATCGTGACTTTTGTTCCTGACGGGTGACAGGGCGGTCATATCGACGAGCCTCCCCCCAAGGTCCTGAAATCGGGCCTTTCTGGCAATTTTCGAGGATTTTCGGACGATCCGGCCGCGCCCGATCATGAACGTCTCGTAAGGAACCCGTAAGGGCCGGGTCAGGGGGCGGCCCCTATCGGCCGGGCTAATATCCGCCTTCTTGCGCCGAAAGAGCCCGATGCACGTCAATCCCGCCGACGCAACGCTACCCGAGACCCGCCGCCTGTCCTCCGCGCAGCAATGGCGCTGGGTCGGCATCGCCGCCGCCGTCCTGATCGGGGCACTGGTCCTGTTCACGGTCATCGGCAAGCTGACGCACAAGGATGAGACGCCCCCCGCCCCGCCGCCGCCGGGCACGCTGCGCCTGTCGAAGGACCAGTTGGCGGCGATGCCGACGATGCGCGTCGGGCTGGGCGCGTCGGGCGACCAGACGATGGCGACCGGCGCGATCACCGTCGATGCGACCCGCTCGACCCCGGTGCTGATGCCCTATGCCGGTCAGGTGGTGCGGGTACTGGCCGATGCGGGCCAGACGGTGCGCCAGGGCCAGCCGCTTTTGCTGATCAAGACCAGCGATTTCGTCGATGCCCGCTCGGGCCTGTTCTCGGCGCGCGCGGCGTACCAGAATGCGCAGGCGCAGCTGGTCGCGGCGCAGCGCAACGCCGACCGCCAGCAGCAGATCTACGAGACCGCCGGCGGCGCGCTGAAGGATTTTCAGCAGGCCAAGGCCGATCTCGCCGCCGCGCAGGCGACCGCGCGCACCGCCGCCGCCTCGCTGGGTGCCGCGCGTGACAAGCTGGCGATCCTCGGCAAGTCGCAGGGCGAGATCAACCGGCTGGAGAATGCGGGCCAGGGCTCGGGCATTCACGACATCACCACGCTGGTCGCCCCGATCAGCGGCGTCGTCGCCTCGCGCGACGTCGCGCCGGGCCAATATGTCTCGCAGGGCGGCGATAAGCCGGTGATGACCATCACCGACCCCTCGCGCGTCTGGCTGATCGCGCAGGTGGCCGAGAGCGATGCCGAGAATGTCCGCGTCGGTGATCCGGTCGAAGTGACGACGCCCGCCGTGCCCGGCCGCGTCTTCCACGCCACCATCGATCTGGTCGGTGCCGCGCTCGACCCGCAGACCCACCGCCTGCCCGTCCGCGCCTCCATCCCCAACCCGGACAAGGCGCTGAAGCCGCAGATGTTCGCCAGCTTCGCGATCAAGCATCTGAACGCAGGCGAGGCGATCCGCGTGCCCGCCGCCGCCGTCATCCATGAAGGCGACAATGCCCGTGTCTGGATCATGCGGCCCGACGGCCTGCTGGTCGCGCGCGATGTGCAGACCGGCGACTCGGCGAATGGCCTGGTCACCATCACCTCCGGCCTGAAGCCGGGCGAGAAGATCGTCACCTCGGGCGCGCTGTTCGTCAACGAAGCGGGGATCGGCGAATAATGAACCGCATCGTCGACTTTGCGCTGCGTCAGCGACTGCTGATCGTCGGCCTGTTCTTCGCGATGATCGTCGCTGGCGTCATCGGCTTCATCAACCTCAACATCGAGGCCTATCCCGACCCGGTTCCGCCGATGGTCGAGGTCATCACCCAGACCCAAGGCCTGTCGGCCGAGGAGATGGAGCGCAACGTCACCATCCCGATCGAGGTCCAGATGGCGGGCATCCCGCACCTGACCGCGATCCGCGCGATCAGCCTGTTCGGCCTGTCGGACATCAAGATCCAGTTCACCTACGACTATACCAACGAACAGGCGCGCCAGCAGGTCATCAACCGCCTGTCGCAGCTGCCGCCGCTGGCCGGGGGCGCACAGCCGACGCTGTCGCCGACCTCGCCGGTGGGCGAAATCTATCGCTATCGCATCTCCGCGCCCAAGGGCTATTCGGTGATGGACTTGAAGACGCTGCAGGACTGGGTGCTCCAGCGCCGGTTCAAGCGGATTCCGGGCGTGATCGACGTGACGGGGTGGGGCGGCAAGCTGCGCGCCTATGACGTGGTGATCGACCAGAACCGGCTGAACGCCCACGGCGTCACCGTGGCGCAGGTGCTGGCGGCGCTGTCCAAGAGCGACGGCAATGTCGGCGGCCAGACGATCAACTTCGGCGAACAGGCCGCAATCGTGCGCGGCATCGGCCTGATCCAGTCGCCCGACGCGATCCAGAACGTGCTGGTCGGCGAGGCGGGCGGCGCGCCCGTGCTCATCAAGGACGTGGCGACCGTGAAGGTCGGCAACGCGCCGCGCATGGGCATCGCCGGGTACAATAACGACGACGACATCGTGCAGGGCATCGTCCTGATGCAGCGCGGCGCCCAGTCGATGCCGACGATCAAGGCCGTGCAGGCCGAGGTCGCCAACATCAACGACAGCGGCGTGCTGCCCCCCGGCGTCCATCTGGAGCGGATCTACGACCGTTCCGACCTGATCAACCTGACCATCCATACCGTCATGGAAAACATGGTGGTCGGTATCCTCCTGATCTTCGCGCTCCAGTGGCTGTTCCTCGGCAATCTGCGCTCGGCGATCATCGTGGCAGCGACCATCCCCTTCGCGCTGGCCTTCGCGATCCTGATCCTGGTGCTCCAGGGGGAGAGTGCGAACCTGCTGTCGGTGGGTGCGCTGGACTTCGGCCTCGTCGTCGATGCCTGCGTCATCATGGTGGAGAATATCTTCCGCCACATGGTCGAACGCTCCGCCGCCGTGGAGAACGGCCAGGGTCGCTACACCCTGGCCAGCCGCTTCGGCGCGGTGCTGGGCGCCTCGTCGGAGGTCAGCCGCGGCATCTTCTTCGCCGCCGCGATCATCATCGCCAGCTTCCTGCCGCTGTTCACCCTGACCGGGGTGGAAGGCCATATCTTCGGCCCGATGGCCAAGACCTATGCCTATGCGATCAGCGGCGGCCTGCTGGCGACCTTCACCGTCGCGCCGGTGCTCTCGACGCTGCTGCTGCCGGACAAGCTGGCCGAGACCGAAACGTTCATCGTCGGCAAGCTGCGTGCGGTCTATGAACCCGCCGCCTCCTTCGCGCTGCGCAACAAGGTGGTGACGCTCGGCGGCGCGGCATTGATGATGGTCCTCGCGGTCGTCGGCGTGCGTTCGCTGGGCATCGAGTTCCTGCCGCACCTCGAAGAAGGAAACATGTACATCCGCGCCACCCTGCCCTCCTCGATCAGCCTGGAGGCGGGCGAGAAGGTGACCAACGAGGTGCGCAAGATCATCGCCAGCTATCCGGAGACCACGGCGGTCCTGTCCGCCCATGGTCGTCCGGATGACGGCACCGACGCGACCGGCTTCTTCAACGTCGAGTTCTTCGTGCCGCTGAAGCCGTTCGACACCTGGCCGAGCGGCATGACCAAGGAGAAGCTGATCGACGAACTGTCGACCCGGCTCGCCAAAAAATATCCCGGCGTCGACTTCTCCTTCTCGCAGATCATCGAGGACAATGTCGAGGAAGCCGCCTCGGGCGTGAAGGGCGCCAATTCGATCAAGCTGTTCGGCCCCGATCTGGTCACGCTGGAAAAGCTGGCCAACCAGATCAAGGCGCAGATGGCCAAGGTGAAGGGCATCGAGGATCTCGGCGTGTTCGAGATCCTGGGCCAGCCGACCGTGCGGATCGACGTCGATCGCGCCAAGGCCGCCCGCTATGGCCTGACGCCCGACGACATCAACCAGACGGTGGCCGCCGCCATCGGTGGCCAGTCGTCCGCCGACCTGTACGAACCCGGCACCGACCGGCACTTCCCGATCATCGTGCGGTTGCAGCCGACCCAGCGCGACTCGCTGGAATCGGTGCGCAACATCACCATCGGCGCCCCCTCGCCCGACGGCAACGGGACCATCCAGGTGCCGCTGTCCGAGGTGGCCAACGTCAAGCTGACCAGCGGCGCCTCGTTCATCTATCGCGAGCATCAGGAGCGCTACGTCCCGATCAAATTCTCGGTGCGTGGCCGCGATCTGGGCGGCGCGGTCGAAGAAGCGCGCGCGCGGATCAACCAGAATGTCCAGCTCCCGCCGGGCTATCATCTGGAATGGGCGGGCGAGCTCGACAATCTGAAGAACGCGATCGCCCGTCTGGAGATCGTGGTGCCGATCAGCCTCGTGCTCATCCTGCTGCTGCTCTATGCCAATTTCGGCTCGATGCGCGACAGCCTGCTCGCCTTCTCGGCGATCCCGATGGCGGTCGTGGGCGGTGTGCTGGCCCTGGCCCTGACCGGCACGGCGTTCAGCATCTCGGCGGCGATCGGCTTCGTGGCCTTGTTCGGCATCGCGGTGATGGACGGCATCCTGGTCGTCACCACCTTCAACAACGCCATCGACGAGGGTGCGCCGCGTGAAAATGCGCTGGCCACCACCGTCAAGAACAGCCTGCGCCCGGTGGTCATGACCTGTCTGGTCGCCGCGATCGGCCTGCTGCCCGCCGCCCTGTCGCACGGGATCGGCAGCCAGGTGCAGAAGCCCCTCGCGCTGGTCGTGGTGGGCGGCATGACGCTGGCCCCGGTGCTGATCCTGCTGGTCCTGCCGGTGCTGATCAGCCGCTATTCGACCCGCCTGCCGCTGTCGCAGCGCAAGAAGAAGCATGATCCGATGGTCGACGACCAGGACGATACCACCACTCCTGAATCCGGGGTTCCGGCATGAAGCGTTTCCTGACCCTGCCGCTGCTCGCCTGCGTCTCGGCCTGTGCAGTCGGCCCACATGATCTGGACGCCCATGCCAGCCTGCCGCCCATGGCTCCCGCGCCGGTCATTGCCCCGGCGACCGGCCCGGCGCAGACCGTGTCGGCGAGCGTCGCGCCCGAATGGTGGCACGCCTTCGGCAATGCCCAGCTCGACGCGCTGGTCGCCGAGGCGCTGGCGCATAACAATGATGTGGGGGTCGCCGAAGCGTCTTTGCGGCAGGCACGGGAACAGGCGCGGGCGACGCGTGGCTCGCTGCTGTTTCCCCAAGGCAGTCTAAGCTATCAGGCGCAGCGCAATCGCGTGTCGGACTCGCTGTCTTCGGCGGTCGCCGATGAGAATCAGCTTCTCTATACGCTGCATACCGCGCAGGTCAGCGTCTCCTACGACGTCGATGCGTTCGGCGGAAACCGGGCGCAGGTTCGCTCAGCCGTCGCACGGGCCGAGGTCGAGCGGCATCAGCTGGACGCGGCGCGGATGACGGTCGCGGCGAACCTCGTCACTGCCCTGATCGAGCGGGCGAGCCTGGCCGAACAGGTCGCCGCCGCGCAGACTGCGGTCAAGGTCAACCGCGACATCCTGACCGCGCTGCAACAGCGTCAGCGGCTGGGCGCGGTCGGTGCTTCCGACGTGGCGACGCAGCAGGCCGCGCTCGCCACCGCCGAGGGCGCCCTGCCCCCGCTGGTCCGCGCCGAAGCCGCGCAGCGCACCGTCATCGCGACGCTGATCGGCCGCCCGGCGGGTTCGGCGCTGCCGCCGCTGCCCGAGCTGTCGCAGTTGACCCTGCCGACCGAACTGCCCGCCATCGTACCGTCCGAGCTCGTCCATCGCCGCCCCGACGTGCTCGCCGCCGAAGCGCAGTTGCAGGGTGCGGGTGCCGATGTCGGCGCCGCCATCGCCGCCCGCCTGCCCAGCATCCAGTTGTCGGCCAATGCCGGTGGCTCGTCGCAGAATTTCGGCGACATGTTCAAGAGCGGCAATCCCTTCTGGGCGCTGCTCGGCGGCATCACCCAGCCGCTGTTCCACGCCAATGCGCTGCGCCACCAGCAAAAGGCGGCGGAGGCGGCTCTGGACGGGGCCAAGGCGCAATATCGCCAGGCGGTGCTTCAGGCGTTCGGCAATGTCGCGGACTCGCTGACCGGCCTGTCCACCGACGCGCAGGCGCTGGATGCGGCCCAGCGGGCGAGCAACGCGGCGGGCCAGGCGCTGACCTTCGCGCGGCGGCAGCTGGCGCTGGGCGATGTGGGGACGCTGCAACTGCTGAATGCGACCGCGACAGACGCGCAGGCCCGGTCGCAGCTGATCCAGGCCAAGGCGGCGCGGATGACCGACACGGTCGCCCTGTTCCAAGCGGCCGGGGGGCCGGTTACCGGGTCGTGAGGGTTTGAGGGGGGTGGGCTGATCGAGGCTCGCCCCCTACTTCCATTGAGCCTGAGCGAAGTCGAAGGCCAAGGGATTTCGGTTCGCGCAGAGGCGCTGAGGACGCAGAGGTTGCGCTCCCCGCACCCACTTGAATACTCATCTGTTCCCCGGCGAAGGCCGGGGCCCAGTTGCCATGTCCTTGAAGGCACGTGGCCCGGTTGCCTGGTAGGCAATGGTGGCCCGCCCTCGACAGCGCACCGCAACTGGACCCCGGCCTTCGCCGGGGTGGCTGACTTGAAGATGGAGGTGAAGGCTCAATCGCCCTCTATCTCCTGCCGCGTTCGACACGGCTCAGGCTGAACGACGCAAGGTATAAGAAAAAAGGGGAGGACCTTCGCCCTCCCCTTGATCAGAACAACCGGGTCAGCAGGTAGAAGCCCGCCCCCATCACGGCGGAGGCCGGAATGGTGATGATCCAGGCGATCACCACATTGCCCGCCACGCCCCAGCGCACCGCCGAGGCGCGCCGCGCCACGCCCGCGCCGATGATCGAGCCGGTGATGGTGTGCGTCGTCGACACCGGAATACCCAGCGCGGAGGCGCAGAAGATCACGATCGAGCCCGCCGTCGAGGCGCTGAACCCCTGATGCTGCGACAGCTTGGTGATGCGGCTGCCCATCGTCTCGATGATCTTCCAGCCGCCGGTCATCGTGCCCAGCGCCATGGCGACGTAGCAGGAGATGGCGACCCAGTGCGGCACCTCGAACGGGCCGGTCAGGCGGCCGGTCGAATAGAGGAGGACGGTGATGATCCCCATCGTCTTCTGCGCATCGTTCAGGCCGTGGCTGAGCGAATAGGCGGCCGACGAGACGAGGTGCAGGGCACGGAAGCTGCGCTCCGCCCCGCCCGCCGTCGAACGGCGCAACGCCCAGCTGCTCAGCAGCATGACCAGCATCGCCAGCATCATGCCGAGCAGCGGCGACAGCACGATGGCGAGCAGCGTCTTGTTGAGACCCGCCCATTGCACCGCACCCATGCCCGCATGCGCGACGCCCGCACCGACCAGCCCGCCGACCAGCGCATGGCTGCTCGACGACGGAATGCCGCGCAGCCAGGTGATGACGTTCCACGCCATCGCCCCGCCCAGCGCGCCGAAGATGACGGCGGGCGTCACCACGTCCTGGGCGATCAGGCCCTTGCCGACCGTCTCCGCCACCTTGTGCAGGCTGGGGAAGGCGACGGTCAGGAAATAGGCGGCGAAGTTGAAGAACGCCGCGAACACCACCGCCGCGACCGGCGACAGCAGCCGCGTCGCCACCACGGTCGCGATCGAATTGGCCGCGTCATGCAGGCCGTTGAGATAATCGAAGGCCAACGCGACCAGGATCAGGCCGGCCAGCAGCGGAAAGGCGAGTTCGTGCATGATCCGCGCCTCAGGCGTGATCGATGACGATGCCGTCGATCTCGTCGGCGACATCCTCGAACGCGTCGAGGATGCGCTCCAGATGCTTGTACACTTCCTTTTCGATGACGAAGCGCAACGTGTCGCGCTCGCCGCATTCGTCCAGCGTACGCTTCAGGCCTGCCGCATGGATCTCGTCGGCGCGACCTTCCAGCCGGACCAGTTCCTCGGTCAGCGCATGGAGGCGGTCGCCGTTGCGCGCGACGTCGCGCATCAGCGGCATCGCCTCGACGGTCAGCCGGGCCGCCTCGACCGCGACCGCCGCCATCTCGCGCATCTCAGGCGCGAAGTTGGTCAGCCGGTACAGGCCGATCGCAGTGGCCGCCGCGTTCATCTCGTCGATCGTATCGTCCAGCGAACCGATCAGCGAGGTGATCGAGGCACGGTCGAACGGCGTCAGGAAGGTCGAGCGGACCGAGGTCAGCACCTGTCGCGTGATCTCGTCGGCGTCATGCTCGCGCGCGGCGACGACGGCGATCTCGTCGGCGGTGTGGCCCTGACTGTCGAACAGCCGAACGGTGGCTTCGGCCCCCGCAAGGATAGTGGCGGCTTGCGCCTCGAACAGCTCGAAGAAATTTCCCGTCTTCGGCAGGAGGCGTTGGAACCAGGCGAACATCAGTCGGTAAACCCCGATAGTGATCCGATAACGTGCACGTCTTCAGGCCATGACCGATCGGGCCACGACGAAACGCCGGACCGTGAAAGGGTCAAGAACCGAGGATGGCACGAACGCCGCCCCCCTGACCAGACGCAGGCCCCCCGTCAAGCAAAACCGGGTTACAACTCTGTGACAACAGGGTCCAGAGCGGCCATGCCATGGCGGTTGGGCCCTGGCCGTGGCCGATCGTAAATTCATGAGCCATTGTGGTTTTTCCGCACCACCTCTGTCACGCGAGCGCCATAATGCGCCTCTAACCGCCCGTCCTACCGGGAGAATCTAATCAGTCGGGCGGCATGAACCGCCCGCCGGAGCGTGGGGACTATATGAATTCGGTTATCAAGACCGCGGCGCTGCTGGGCGCTGCGTGGGGAACGCTGGCGGCTGCACCGGCCATCGCACAGACTGCCGCCGACCAGGGCGCGGCCACCACCGCCGCGACGGACGAGCAGCAGGGCCTGGGCGACGTCGTCGTCACCGCCGAGCGCCGTTCGGAAAGCCTGAACCGCGTGCCGGTGTCGGTCGGCGTGGTCAGCGGGTCGAACCTGCGCACCTTCCAGCAGGGCGGTGAGGACATACTGGCGCTGTCGGGCCGCGTGCCCGGCCTGTATGCCGAGACGACCACCGGCCGCATCTTCCCGCGCTTCTATATTCGCGGCCTCGGCAATATCGACTTCTATCTGGGCGCGTCGCAGCCCGTGTCGATCATCCAGGACGATGTGGTCCTGGAGCATGTCGTGCTGAAGTCGAACCCGATCTTCGACGTCGACCAGGTCGAGGTGCTGCGCGGGCCGCAGGGTTCGCTGTTCGGTCGCAACACGACCGCGGGCATCATCAAGTTCGACACGATCAAGCCGACGCAGAGCTTCCAGAGCCGCGCCACCGCCTCGATCGGCAGCTACAACACGATCAGCATGGATGCCGGTGTCGGCGGCCCGTTGATCCGCGACGTGCTGGCCTTCCGCCTGTCGGCGCTGGTGCAGCACCGCGACAACTGGGTCGACAACACCTATGCGGGCACCAGCCTGGACGGCACGCTGACCCCGAAGAACAACGCCATGGGCGGCTTCACCGAGCGCGACGTGCGCCTTCAGCTGCTCCTGACGCCGACCGACACGCTGTCGTTCAACCTGTCGGGCCATGCACGCTGGTATGACGGCACCTCGACGCTGTTCCATCGCGGCGCGCTGAAGAAGGGTTCGCGCGACGTGTCGGCCGAGCCGCGCGACCGCGTCGCCTATGACGAGGGTCAGGGCAATCCGCAGTCCTATGACACGCAAGGTGCCTCGCTGCGCGCCGCCTGGGATTTGGGACCGGCCGAGCTGACCTCGATCACCGCCTATGAAACCACGGCCGGTTTCAGCAAGGGCGACACCGATGGCGGCGCGGCCGCGAACTTCCCGTTCAATGGCCAGCCCAACGGCTATGGCCTGAGCCTGGGTCAGGTCCGGGGTCTCGACCAGTGGACGCAGGAAGTCCGCCTCGCCTCGACCGGGACCGGCGCGTTCAAGTGGCAGGTCGGCGGCATCTATTTCGACAGCCGCGACGTCACCGACTTCTATCAGCGCCGCTTCTTCCTGCTGCCCGCCTACAATCCGGCCGCGCCCGGCAGCCCGAACACCAACAACCCGGACAACTGGGTCCGCCTGCACAACGTCAACACCTCCTGGGGCGTGTTCGGGCAGGTCAGCTATCAGGCCACCGACCGCCTGACCCTGACCGCCGGTGGCCGGATCAGCGAGGACACCAAGCGCACCCAGCTGCTCAAGGCGCCGGGTCGGCCCGATGGCGGCGTGGTCTATCGCGGCCGCCGCGACGTGCGCCTGTCGGACACCCAGCCCAGCTGGGACCTGTCGGCCATGTATGAGGTCAATCCGAACCTGAACGTCTATGTCCGTGCGGCACAGGGCTTCCGTGGCCCGACCATCCAGGGTCGCTCGGCGGTGTTCAATTCGGACTTCACCACCGCGAACTCGGAAACCAACCTGTCGTTCGAAACCGGCTTCAAGTCGAAGCTGTTCGACAACACGCTGCGCTTGAACGCCGCCGCCTTTGCGTACCGCGTGAAGGGTATCCAGCTGAACGGCAATGACTCGGACGGCAACGGCGTGCTGTTCAACGCCGACAAGGCGGTCGCCTACGGCATGGAAGCCGATGCGCAGTGGTTGCCGGTGCGCAACCTGGCGCTGTCGGCGGGTGTCAGTCTGCTGCACTCGGAAATCCGCGACAAGCGCGTGTTCGCCCAGACCTGCGGTCTGAACGGCGTCCAGGTCTGCACCGTGCTCGATCCGTATGTCACCCGCACGGTGTTCGGCGCCCCCGCCTTCTTCGCGCAGATCGACGGCAACCCGCTGCCCAACGCGCCGGAGTACAATGTCAACCTGGCGGCCAAGTACGACATGCCGCTGGCGGATGGCGGCAAGGCGTTCATCGCGACCGACTGGAACCTGCAAGGGTATACGAACTTCGTCCTGTACCGGACCAAGGAGTTCACCTCGAACGGCAATTTCGAGGGCGGCCTGAGCATCGGCTATTCCGCGCCGAACGACGACTGGAGCCTGTCGGTCTTTGCCCGCAACATCACGAACGAGAAGAACCTCAAGGGCGTGATCGAGAACTATATGGCGGCCGTGTTCAACGAACCGCGCATCATCGGCGTGTCGTTCACCGGCAAGTATCGCTGATCGCCTTGATCATGTGATGGGAAAGGCCCGTCCCTCAGACTGAGGGGCGGGCTTTTTCCTGCGCGACGTGAACGCCCCACCCTCCGTTCCGCCTGAGCGCGGTCGAGGGCCACGCCCCTATCCGCGCCGCAGGATCCGCAGACGCCCGGACGCGCCCCTTGCCCGCGCATGGCGTTCGGCATGGGCGAGCAGCATATCCAGGTCCTCGCGCGCGATGTCGAAGCTCTCGTGCATGTCGTCCAGCGCAGCGTCGATATCCTCCGCCCGGATGCGCGAAGCGTCGCCGACCGGCGGGGCGAGCGCGGGTTCGTGCGGATAGCTGCGCCCCGTCGCGCGGTGGAAGAACATGCCGAGCGCCACCAGCGCGATCGAGTTGATCGCGACCGGCGCAAAGGCAAAGGAAAAGCCGGCCGCATGGATGCCCTGACTGCCGATCACGGCGGTCAGTGCCGCCGCGCCGCCCGGCGGATGCAGGCAGCGCGCCAGCGACATGACCAGGATGGCACCCCCGACCGCGCATCCGGCCGCCAAGGGCAGCGACGGGATCGCCTGAAACATCGCCACCCCGACCAGCGTCGACAGGACATTGCCCCCGACCACCGACCAGGGCTGGGCCAGCGGACTGGCGGGCACGGCGAAGACGAGCACCGCCGAGGCCCCCAGGGGCGCGACGATGATCGGCAGATCGGGACCGAGCGGCGGCAGACCGCCACAGACGATGATGGTCAGCGCGATCCCGATGACCGCTCCGACACAGGCGAGCAGACGGCCGGACAGGGTTGCTCCGGCGAGCAAGGGTTGGAAAAAGCGCATGAAATCTTTGGCTGTTTCGGATGGAAAGGTTCGGGATTAACCGCGGACCGCACGCCTGGCCACCGTCAATAACGTGATGCGATACCCGCGAAACCTGGCGCGAAGCCCCTCCTCCCGGCAGGGGAGTTTCAGGTAAACGATGCGGGGCATCGTTTACCTGAAACTGGGTTTGGGGTGGGGACTGAGCCGCAAGCGATGGTCTCGGTGAGACACATTACCCTCCCCCATCCCCTCCCGTTTACGGGAGGGGAGCGGACGGTCGTGAGGTCCGGGCGTGTCAGACCTCGGCCAGGAACACCACGCCCGGAATGGCGATGCTCCGGCCGGTCGCGGTCAGGTGGCCGTCCCGACCGATGCGGAAGGCGTCGACCGTACCCGAACGCTCGTTCGCCACCAGCATCTCCCCCCGCCCCTTGCGCAGCAGAAAGAAGCGTGGCCAATTCCCGCCGGTCGGGACATGCTGCACCAGCCGGGGCTCGCCCTTCGCATCCAGCGCAAAGACGGAAATGCTGTTCGCGCCGCGATTGGACACATAGAGCGTCCGCCCCGCCCGATCGATCGCGATATGCGCGGCATAGGATGGCCCCTTCGTGCCCTCGGGGAGCAGCGCGTGCTCGCCTGCGTCTCGAAAACGCCCATCGGGCAGCGCATCGAGGACGAACAGCTTCGGCGTCAGCTCACAGGCGAGATAGGCGCGCGGCAGGGTCGGGTGGCGGACCATGTGGCGCGGGCCTGCCCCGGCGGGCGCGGACCATGCGACCACCGGCTCGGCCAGCGTGCGTGCGGCGGGGTCGAAGCGATAGGCGAAGATCGAATCCGCCCCCAGATCGACCGCATGCAGCCAGCGCCGGTCGGGGCTGAACCCCACCCAATGCGCGTGCGGCCCGGCCTGACGCTCGCTATTGGGTCCGTGGCCATGGTGCTGGAAGACCTGGGCCGGGCCGGTCGCGCCGGTTCGACGGTCGAGCCGATAGAAGGCGACCGAGCCGCTGGAATAATTGGCGACGGCCAGGCAGGCCGAAGCCCGGTCGATCCCGACATGACACGGGTCCGCCCCGCCGGTCGAAGCACCGCCCCGCGCGGTCCAGTCCGGGCCATAGCCGCTCACGCGGCCATCCGCCTGTTCGCGCAGCAGATAGAAGGTGCCGTCCGGCCCGCCGCCCACGCCGTACGAGGCGTTGACGATCCCCGACACCGGCTGTCCGACGCGCCCATCGACGATCGGATAGAGCCCCTTGCCACCCTCATTGGCATAGGTGCCCGCGATCAGCCCGTCGCGCCCCGGCACCCGGGCCACGGCCGGGACAGCCGCGCCCAGCCCCATCACCGCTGCGCCAACCACCACCTCGCGCCGTGTCGTCGTCATGCCCATTCCTTTCAAGGGCAGCGTTGAACGGCAAAGGGGGCGGGAAGGCAATGACCTTCCCGCCCCCTCCGGGCTCACGATGCGATCAATCGATCAGATCGCGACCACGCCGCCGTCATTCTTGGTGATGACGATGGTGGCCGAGCGCGGACGGATGGTCGCGGAGGCCGAACCGCCCTGGCTGTCCGGCCAGTTGCTGGTCGGCGCGGACGGGGTGCTGGCGTCCTCGCCCGGATGCTGGATGTTGACGAACACCGAGGTGCCGTCCGGCGTCGAGTGGATGCCGGTGATCTCGCACTGTTTCGGGCCGACCAGGAAGCGCTTCAGCGTGACGCCCGGCGCCTTGCCGATCCGCGTGGTGACGGTCGCGCTCGATCCGCCCGCGCTGCTCGTGACCGAGCGGGTGCCGCCATCGCCGACCCGGCCGGGGATCGCGGCCAGCATCATGCAGTTGGTGACGTCGGTGAAGGCGCCGTCATCGGTCTGGATCCACATCACCGGCGTCGCCTGCCCGGCGACATTGCTCGGCAGGCTGAACCACAGGCCGTCGGGCGACGAGAAGTCGTTGGTCGCGTCCAGCCCCGACAGGTTGATGTTGGTCGGATCCAGGTCCGCCCCCGCACCGAAGGCATAGACGTCCCAGGTGAAGCTGGTCGCCTCGGTCGTGTCGTTGGTCTCGCGGATACGGATGATATGGCCGTTGCGGTTGCCGACCGAGGTCGAGGGTGCATCGACATAGGCGCGCGGATTGGCCGCATCGACGCCGGTCAGATTGCCCGAGGCGACCGGGCGGCGCGAGGCGTTGTTGGTCAGGGTGCAGTACATCTCGCCGGTCGCCGGATTGACGGCGGTCCATTCCGGCCGGTCCATCTTGGTCGCGCCCAGCACGTCGGCGGCCAGACGGGTGTTGATCAGGACATCGGCCTGATCCGCGAAGGGATAGACGCTGTTCGAGGCGTTCAGCCCGTTCTGGCCGAAGACCAGCGGCATCCACAGTCCGGTGCCGTCCGCGTTGAATTTCGCGACATAGAGCGTGCCGTTGTCCAGATATTTGTCCCCGACCGCCAGGCGATCGCTGGCGCTGGCGTCCGAGGCATTCCACGGCCTCGTCGAGACGAACTTGTAGATATATTCGTTCTGCGCGTCGTCGCCCATGTAGAAGGCCGGACGGACGCCCGCGATCATCCGGCCGCTCTGGCAGCCTTCGTGGTTCATGCGGCCCAGCGCGGTGCGCTTGCGCGGGGTCGAATTCGGGTTGAACGGATCGATCTCGACCACCCAGCCGAACTGAAACGGCTCGTGCCGGAAGTCGGCGGTGCCATCCGCGGCCAGCGCGGCATTGGCGGTCGCGTTCCAGCGGCGGAAGACAGTGCTCGACGCATCCGACGGCGTGACCGTGGTCCAGCCATAATTGCCCGAGCGCCCCTCGCTGATGCCATAGCGGGCCAGCGAGACATTCTGCCTGGCCGTGGTCGCGGTGCGGACCGCCGCGTCACCGGCGGTGCGGCGGAAATAACCCGCCCAATTCTCTTCGTTGGTCAGGTACGTGTTCCACGCCATCGTGCCGTTGGCGCAGTTGTTGATGGTGCCGCGCCCCATCGTGCCGTCGGCCGAATAGGCGGTCTTCAGCCAGGCATTGCCCTTGACCGGGCCGCTGAAGGCCATCGGGGTGTTGGGCGTGATGCGACGGTTCAGCGACGAGCTCTGGACATAGGCCCAGGCGCCGTTGGCGCGGGTGACCTCGACCACCGAGACGCCGTGGCACTCGATCTCCTTGATCGCCTCGGATTCGGGACGCGGGCTGGGCGTCGGGCCGTTGGCGTGGAGATAGAGCTGAGTGATATTCTCGTGGTTGAGGACCAGCAGGCCGCGCGTGCTGCTGTTCGGGTCCGGATTGGCGCCCGACGAGGACAGGCCGAAATAGCTCATGCCGTCATGATGGTCGCCCGCGCGCTGTGCGAAATTGGTGTCGTTGCCGTTATTGGCAAAGGCCGGGACGGCGCTGCTGATCGGATCGCCCAGGCGATAGAGCACGGTCACGCTATAGCCCGAGGGGACGGTCACGATATCGGCCAGGCTGTGCGGCACGGCGGTGAAGTCGAGCGTGATCGGCGTGACGGTGACCGTCACCGTGTTGTTGGTGACCAGACCGTCGCGGCTGGTGATCTCCAGCTTGAACGCCAGCTGCGTCGCGGTCGCCACGGCGGGTGCGCGGAACGAGGCGACCAGCTGGTTGGCATTGGTCAGCGTGACGGACGGGCCTGCCGTCTGGCTCCAGTTCACATTGGCGACCTGGCCGCTGCCGACGGTGCCGGTCAGCGTGACGGGACGGCCCGCCGCGACGCTGGCGGTGCTGCCCGCCGCCGTAGCGGTGACCGCCTGCGGATTCTCGTCGTCGCAACCGGCCAGCAGCGCACCGCCGAACAGCGCGGTGGTCATCGCCGACACACCATGGCGCAGCGTCTGGCGGCGCGACAGGCGGGTGGCGATCAGGTCGCTCATATGCGCGTTGGCGGAGCGGTTGGTGTCGATGTCGCCATCGTCATAGGCGACCATGTTGTTGATATCCGACATGGAATTTCCCCCGATACCGCGCAGGAAGCGCTGCGGTAAGCAGGGGCGCTTTGCCGCCGAACCAAGTCATGCACGCTTCATTTCGGCGTCATGTCGGTGACCGATGCATGACTGAAACATGACACACACGTCATGCGACGGGATTGCTTGACTCGCGTCCTCGATCCTCGTAGGGGCAGCCCCGCATCCGGATGGGCTTGCCCGTTCGGATTCCGTCCAAGACAGCAGGTGCCGGGGAATATGCCTTGGCTTAATCTCCTGCCGAGACGGGGAAAAGGATTTTGCCGGTCGTGCCACTCGCTGGTCCCGCCCGGTCTGCCCCGCGTTTCTCACGCGTCGGTTGCCCATTCCCCATCGCTGGACACCCCGAGGGGTGGTTTCACCCCCCGGTCAAGCAACCGGGATGACCGTTCGCGGTCGTTCCAACCATGGAGAATGGCATGGATCGCGATCAAAAGAGCCAGGCCGTCGCCGAACTGAACCGCAACTTCAACGAGGTTGGCGTGGTGGTCATCACCCGCAACCACGGCATGACCGTCGCCCAGTCGACGGCCCTGCGCACGAAGATGCGGGAAGCCGGCGCGACCTACAAGGTCTCGAAGAACCGGCTTGCCAAGATCGCAGCCCAGGGCACCGACTATGCCGGTGTCGCTGACATGCTGACGGGTCCCGTCGGCATTGCCAGCTCGATCGATCCCGTGGCCGCCGCCAAGGTGGCCGTGGATTTCGCCAAGACGACCGACAAGTTCGAGATCGTCGGCGGATCGATGGGTGCGAACGTCCTTGATGTCGCAGGCGTGCAGGCGCTGGCGACTCTGCCCTCGCTGGACGAGCTCCGGGCGAAGCTGGTTGGTCTTATCGTCGCTCCGGCGACCAAGCTGGCCACCATCACCCAGGCTCCCGCGGCGCAGATCGCCCGCGTCCTCGCGGCTTATGCCGACAAGGACAAGGAAGCCGCCTGATCTTCGGGCGAACACGATTGAACTGACACACTCGGGCCATTTTACCCGGCCCGTATTGGAGATAAGAACATGGCAGACCTGAACGCGCTGGTTGACCAGCTGAGCGAGCTGACCGTCCTCGAGGCCGCTGAGCTCTCGAAGATGCTCGAAGAGAAGTGGGGCGTCTCGGCCGCCGCTGCTGTTGCCGCGGCTCCTGCTGCCGGCGGCGCTGCTGCTCCGGCCGCTGAAGAGAAGACCGAATTCGACGTGATCCTCACCGGCGACGGTGGCAAGAAGATCAACGTCATCAAGGAAGTCCGCGCGATCACCGGCCTGGGCCTGACCGAAGCCAAGGCGCTGGTCGAAGGCGCTCCGAAGCCCGTCAAGGAAGGCATTGCCAAGGACGAGGCCGAGAAGATCAAGAAGCAGCTCGAAGAAGCCGGCGCGACCGTCGAGCTCAAGTAATCGGACTGCGAAAGGGCAACCTTTCGCACCCGTTCGCTTGGCGAGCTAAAGTTAAGGGCGGCCCCTTCGGGGGTCGCCCTTTTCTTTTGGAAAAGGGCAGATCCGGATGGGCGACGTGCCGCGATGCACCATCTGGAAAGCATTGAGAGTTAGGGCATCTTGCCCGAATCGGGGTAGTTTGGGCACATTGGACCGATGGAACAAGACGACGCGCCTTCCAGCGCGGAATTGAGCTTCACATGGCTCGTGGCCGCGACGCTGCACTTTCTGTGCGCGGCATCGACCGTCTATCTGACGAGCGACGGCAAGACGATCGCGACGGTGTGGCCCGCCAATGCCGTCCTGCTGGCCCTTCTGCTCCTGTATTCGCGGCCGCGCTGGATTACGGTCCTCAGTGCCGGACTGATCGGCAATCTCCTGGCCAACTGGCTGACCCGGGGGACGATCACGGGCCCGCTGCTCCTGAGCCTGGCGAACGGATCGGAGGTCGCGGTCGCGACTCTGTTGATACGGGGACGGCTGAACGCGTTCGATCTATTGCGCTCCACCGGTGCCCTGCTGCGCTTCATCCTGGCGGCCGGGGTCATCGCCCCCCTGATCAGCGGCCTGCTCGGCGCAGGCGCGGCAATGCTCGTATATCAGCAGCACTTCCTCCTCGCCTTTCGCACATGGTTCGTCAGCGACAGCCTGGGCCTGCTCGTCTTCACCCCTGTGTTCCTGTCGATCTTCAACGGCCAACTGGCCGACTGCTTGCGCAGCAAGACGGGGCTGCAGCGCGTCCAGGCGCTCGGTTATCTCGGACTCGTCGCTGCGATTGCCTATCTGGTCTTCGTCGTCGCCGAGCTACCGGCCCTGTTCCTCATCTATGCGCCGGTTATCCTGATCACCTTCCGCGTCGGACCGCTTGGGACGAAGATGGCGGTCATGATGGTCGCCGTGATCGGGGCACTAGCCACGACGGCGGGCCACGGCCCCATCGCCATGGTCGCGACCGATCCGCAGATGAAGGCGCACCTGTTCCAGACCTTCCTGGCGGTCATGCTGCTGACGTGCCTGCCCGTCGCCGCCGAGATTTCCGAACGCAACCGGCTGGCCCAGGAACTCGCGGCGCGTGCGGCGGAAGCGGATGCCGAGGCAGCAACCGACATGCTGACCGGGCTGTTCAACCGGCGGGGCTTCATGCGTCGGTTCCCGCCGCTGATTGCCGATCGGAACACCGGCTTTTGCTGTGTTGCGGTGGATGTCGATCGCTTCAAGGGCATCAACGATCGCTGGGGCCATCCGTTCGGCGATCGGGTGCTTCGCCACATTGCCTCGACGATGCGTGCGAATACGCGGGCGGACGATCTGCTTGCCCGGCTCGGCGGCGACGAGTTCCTGATGATCCTGCATGACGAGCCCCATCGCACCGGTGAGGAGATCTGCACGCGCATTCAATCCGCCTTGCGGCAATATCCCCTCACCGCCGATGACGGGACGAGCGTGATGGTCGCCATCAGCGTCGGCATCGTCTGTTTCGAGGGGCACGAGCCGCTGGAGCAAATCCTCGCCCAAGCCGATCGGGCGCTGTACGAGGCCAAGCGCGACGGCCGGAACGGCATGAGGTCGGCTGCCCCGGCCTGACCCCGTTCGGAACGAGGACGGCGCGTATCGTGTCTATTGACCCGCGACCGGTCAGGCGCGAACCCAAGGCTGAGCCCGTCGCACGTCGAGCCCACAGACGTCGCGCAGCCCGTGCCGCCGCGCATAGGCCGCCACCCGCGCATCATAATCCGCCGCCAGTGGATCGCCGAAATTCCAGTCGGGCGGATTGAAGGTCGAGAAGCCGTTGATCGTCGGCACCCGCCACAGCTCGGCCAGGAACATGCCGTCGACATTGTGGGGATAGAGCTTGTGCAGTTCCTCGCTGATGTAGAGCGGCTCGCTCCCGCGCGACGCGGTGACGTAGAACACGCGGCAGTCGCGCGGCGGCCGCGGAATCGCGAACAGGGCGGTACGATGCTCGGCACGGCTGAACTGGGCGGGCGTCTCGGCGCTGAGATTCTCGGCGACCAGCAAAGCGACGATCGCCGCCGCCCAGGCCGGGCGTTCCGCCCGCAACCGCGCCGCCTGCGCCCGCCAGCCCGCCACGATGATGAGCAGGAACGGCAGGGTCAGCCACAGCTGATAGCGAGAGACGGTGCGCAACCCCTTGGCGCCCGGCACCAGCTCGAACACGAGCAGCCAGGGCGAGGCGTACCAGAATTGCAGGGTCAGGACCCAGGCGACCATCATGGCCAGGGTGAAGGCGCGCAACGTCACCGGCGCCTCGGCCTGGCCCACCCGTTTCCGCACCACGATCCGCCAGGCCGCGACCAGCAGCAGCGCGACCATCAGCAGCGGAAACCCCGCCTCATGCTCGCCGCCCAGCACCCGGCGCGGCAGGTCGGGATCGTCGGGCAGCAGATGATGGACCAGCGCATGGAGCGGCGCGAACAGCCTGCCCCATATATAATTGCCCGGGCCCACATTCACCATGTCGATGACCGGCGTGACGAGATAGCCGAGCATGTCCTCCAGCCCCTCGCCCCCCGTCTCGCGCATCTTGGGCAGATAGACGATCAGGAAAGGCAGGATCAGGACGGCAAAGGCCGCGACGCCGACCGCGATCGTCCCGGCATGACGGCGAACCAGCGCAAAGGCGGCGGCGGGCCGTGCCTGCCCGGTCATCACGCCCCAGCACAGCAGGAACAGGCAGGCCGAAAAGATGGTGAACCAGGCCATGTAGTAAGAGGTCATCAGCCACGCCGCCATCAGCGCGGCCAAGCCCGCCGCCCGCACCCGCGCCGCACCATGCCGCCCCGCGCCTTCCGCCCGGACGCAAGCCATCGCCAGCATCATCGCGAGGGGGAGCAGCGCCACGCTCTGCAACTGGGCATGGACCGCTTGCAGATGGATGTTGCTGGCGATCGTCCAGAGCAGCGCGACCAGGACGGCCGCCCCCCGCCCCCAGCGCAGGGTGCGCGCGACCAGGGCATAGGCGGCAAAAAAGCCGATCGTCTTGAAGGTCAGGATGTTCAGCGTGTCGGCGTGAAAGGGGTCGGCGACCAGCCGCCACAGGCTGTAGACGATGCCATAGAGGAAATAGCCGTCATTATAGCCCAGCGTCCCGCCATAAGGGTGGAAGTAGAATCCGCTGTTCCATGACGACACCCCCGACCAGACATTGCGCCAATGTTCGAGAATGGTCATCTCGATCAGCGCATCGCCACGCTCGCCGAATCCCAGATCGAACCCGCTGGCGATCGGCACGCGGAAAAAGATCAGCATTGCCAGCAGATAAGCCAGGGAAATGACGAAAACGTCATGCCAGGCAATCTTGCGGCGGCAGCGAATAGGGGCTGGACTCATGGGGTCCGCCTATGTCGTCGACACGCTCCTGTCGAGCGGGGATAAGTTCACCAAAGCGGTGTATAATCTCATTTCACCAAACAAACGAACATGTTGAAGTGAGAAAGAATCGAACGAGCCGCCACCACATCCCAATATTGGACAGCGATTCATCACTGCTTCAATTCGAGACGCATGGGACTGTTCGGGACGATCACTCTTCGGCGCTATGATTGAAAGCGTCATGAACCCGTCATAGCCCTCGCCCCGTCATACGGCCCACAGGGGGGTCACGGGAGAAACGATCATGACGGACTTTACGGTTTCCAGAAACTGGTATGCCCCGCTCTTCGTCTATGGCGGCGAAACGGACACCGTCAGCGCGCGGGGCAGGCTCACGCCGGTGACCTCCACGGCCGTGTATTTCAAGCTGATCGGCTCGTCGAACGACGCGACCCTGAACAACAGGGGCGAGATTGCGGCGCGCGACGTGGCGATCGACACCCTCTGGTCCCCCGCCCATAGCTTCCTGACCAGCGCCGACCAGAATATCGTGGTCTGCAATTCGGGTTCGATCACGGCCGGGGACGACATCTTCCGGGTCCGCACCACGCTGAAGGGCGGCTCCGCGACGGTCGACAATTGCGGCACGATGAGCACCACCGGCGGGCGCGGCGTGAACATCCAGGAATATAGCGACCTGTCCCAATTCACGCTGACCAATGCGCAGTGCGGCGTCATCAAGAGCCAGGGCGACACCATCCGCCTGACCTCCGCGAACACCGGCACCGTCTTCACCGGCGTGATCGCGATCACCAACAATGGTCGACTTGAAACGACCGGCACCGGCGGCCAGAACGGTCAGGCGATCGATCTGGGCGATGTGCGCGTCACCGAAGCGGGCCATGTCCAGATCACCAACGGCAAGACCGGCGTGATCCAGTCCGCCGACGCCGACGCCATCCGCACCAGCGCCTATACGCAGATCGCCAATTCCGGTGTGATCGAAGCTCGCAACGGCACCCGCAACTCCTCGGGCAATGACGGCATCGATGCCCAGTCCAACATCGGCGTGACGGTGGACAATTACGCGGGCGGCACGATCACCGGTGCACGTCATGGCATCACCGGCACGCAGTCGATCGGCATCACCAATGACGGCACGATCCTGGGCAAGCAGGGTTCGGGCATCAATCTGGACACGGCGTCCTCGACCGTCACCAAGATCGTCAACACCGCCCATGGCGTGATTACGGGCACCGCGACCGCCACCAAGGACGGCGACGGGATCGACGTCGACGGCCTGATCGACCTGACCAATGCGGGGACGATCCAGGCGGTCGGCAAGTATCTGGGCGGCGACGGCTTCAACGAAGCGCTGGCGATCGGCGGCGGCACCGTCGTCAACAGCGGCCAGATCGTCAGCGAGCAGCGCGCGATCACCGTCGACAATGGCCATGGCGGCGCGGCCTTCGCGGCGCTGGCCCTGACCAACGAAGCCGATGGTTCGATCGTCGCCGGCAATGGCGCAGCGGCGATCACCATCATCGGCGACAAGGCCGACACGATCACCAACAAGGGCAGCATCGTCGGCAACGTCTCGACCGATGCAGGCAATGACGTGCTGAACAACGCCGGATCGATCAAGGGCGATGTCAGCCTGGGGGCCGGTGACGATGTCGCGAACTGGACCGGCGACCTGACCAGCGTCCAGCGCGTCGATGGTGGTGCGGGCACGGATGCGCTGAACTTCGACGTGGTGATGAGCGGCACGGTGAAGGCCAGCTTCGTCAATTTCGAAACCGCGTCGGGCCAGATCCTGGGCCAGGGGGGCGACGACGTCATCGACTTGTCGAGCCTGACGGCCACCGGCTCGCTGAAGCTGGCGGGTGGCGACGGCAACGACATCATCCTGGGCGGCACGACCGACGACCTGCTGATCGGCGGGCGCGGCAACGACGTGCTCAACGGTGGCGCGGGCAAGAACGTGCTGATCGGTGGCGAAGGTGCCGACACCTTCATCCTGTCTACGACCAAGCCGGACGGCGGGCACGACCAGATCAAGGATTTCGAGACGGGCATCGATACGCTGCAGATCGACACCAAGGTCTTCACCGCACTGGCCCAATATGGCCTGGGCCGCCTGGACTTCGGCGAACTGACCTTCGGCGCCGCCGCGACGACGGCGGACCAGCATCTGATCTACAACGCCAAGAAGGGCCATCTGCTGTACGATCCCGATGGCGTCGGCGGCCAGGAGGCCTTCGTGATCCTCGCGGCGCTGTCCAACCATGTCGATCTGGCGGCGAGCGATATCGTCCTGATCTGATCGGGACGGCCATCGTCCAAGGATGGAGAGGCGGGTCGGAAACGGCCCGCCTTTTTTTCGTTTGGGGGGCGGAGGGGAACGGGGCGCAAGGCTGTCTTTCCCCTCATTCCTCCCCTGCAAGGGGAAGTGGCAGCGCGCTGCGCTGACGGAGGGGTGCCCCGCCCTCGATAGGGCTACACCCCTCCACCAGCTTTGCTGGTCCCCCTCCCCTTCCAGGGGAGGAATGAGACGAGCTGCGTGTGCGCGTAAAAACACAGGTCACGCCATCCCGGCGAAGGCCGGGATCCAGTCCGGGAACTGTGGGTGAATTCTTCCAACTGCTTTGCAACTGGACCCCGGCCTTCGTCGGGGAGGAGTAAATGGGGTGGCAGAAAAGGCGGTCGCGAAAGTTCGTGATGGCCAGGGCACTACGGCAATCGAGCCAATTTCCACGTCGACCGGCACCCCGCAGCGCACAGCAAAACCGCCCCGACCGGTAACGGTCGAGGCGGCTCCAACGCATTCAAATCTCTAACTTGATCGGCGACGAGCTTACTCCGCCGCCTCGACCACCGCATTGGCATCCGGCTGGCTGTACACCCGGTCGAGATAGTGGTTGGCGATGATGTAATGCGCTCGAACCGCGGCGGGGTGGGTCGCCTTCTGGGCCAGTTCGAGTTCGGTTTCGGCACGCTGATAGAAATAGTCTTCGTCAATCTCAGGCGACGTCATTTCAGGTCTCCAGGGTCCCGGCGATGCACCAATAACCCGCGCATCTCCGGGATCTTCTCCAATATTCGTATATGGTTGGGAGGGCCTTTCGGTTCCTGCATCCGGCCTTACGCGCCCTCCATTCGGCGCAAAACCGTCGTTTTTCCTGTTACAAATTATGGCCGGGAACCGGGGCCTGCTTCAGATCACATATCCATGTCGCTGGCGGTAAAAAGCCGCCGCCCGGTTGCCCGGACGGCGGCCCTTTTGATTCCAATCCGTTAGTCGGATCAGTCGTTCAGATACTCACCGGCATCGGCGTCCGTGCCGTGGCCCGAGGGGGCGACCTCGGCCAGCGGATCGTTGCCGGTGCCGCCAGCGTCACGCGCCGAACGCGCCTGCTCGGCAGCCCGCTCTTCGGCGGCGCTGACCGGTGCGACGATCGCCTCGGCCAGCTTGCG
Organism: Sphingomonas sp. Xoc002; assembly: GCF_050408055.1. Classification (NCBI taxonomy): domain Bacteria; kingdom Pseudomonadati; phylum Pseudomonadota; class Alphaproteobacteria; order Sphingomonadales; family Sphingomonadaceae; genus Sphingomonas; species Sphingomonas sp. Xoc002. The sequence goes on from NZ_CP191175.1 coordinate 3,260,482, forward strand.
CTGCTGCGCCCGGAGCGCCGCGTCGCGGCTGGAAGCCGCCACGCGCAGGCGGTTCATGCCCGCACCGGTGCCCGCCGGGATCAGGCGGCCGACGATGACGTTTTCCTTCAGGCCCATCAGCGTGTCCTGCTTGCCCTGGACCGCCGCCTCGGTGAGGACGCGGGTGGTCTCCTGGAACGACGCCGCCGAGATGAAGCTGCGGGTCTGCAGGCTCGCCTTGGTGATGCCGAGCAGGACGGGCTTGCCCTGTGCGCGGACCTGGTTGGCGTCGAGCTTGTCGTTGATCGCGTCCATTTCCTCGCGATCGACCTGCTCGCCCTTCAGCAGCGTGGTGTCGCCGCCGTCGGTGATCTCGACCTTCTGCAGCATCTGACGAACAATCGTCTCGATGTGCTTGTCGTTGATCTTCACGCCCTGGAGTCGATAGACTTCCTGGATTTCGCTGACCAGATATTCGGCCAGCGGCTCCACGCCCATCGTTTCCAGAATGTCGTGCGGATCGGGCGAGCCGCCGATCAGGTTGTCGCCACGCTTGACGTAGTCGCCTTCCTGAACGTCGATCACCTTCGACTTCGGCACCAGATACTCGACGACCTCGCCGCCATCCTCGGGCTGGATGCCGATCTTGCGCTTCGCCTTGTAATCCTTGCCGAACACGACACGGCCCGAGACCTTGGCGATGATCGCCGAGTCCTTGGGAACGCGTGCCTCGAACAGCTCGGCGACGCGCGGCAGACCGCCGGTGATGTCGCGGGTCTTGGCCGATTCGCGCGCGACACGGGCCAGAACGTCACCGCCCTGCACCTGCGCCCCGTCCTCGACCGAGAGCGTCGCACCCGGTGCCAGCATGTAGCGACCGGCCTCGCCCGAATTGTCGTCGAGCAGGGTCATGCGCGGACGCAGATCCTCCTTCGACTTGGTCGAGGCGCGATATTCGGTGACGACGCGCTGGGCGATACCCGTGGCTTCGTCGACCTGCTCGGTCAGGGTCTTGCCCTCGATGAGGTCCTGGAACTTCACCGTACCGGGGTTTTCCGTGATCACCGGCATGGTGAACGGATCCCACTCGGCCATCCGGTCGCCCTTCGACACGATGTGACCATCGTCGAACAGGACGTACGCACCGTAAGGGATACGGTCGACCGAGAGCTCGCGGCCGTCCATGTCGACGATCGCGATCTCACCCGAACGGCTGAGAACCACGCGGCGGCCGCGCTGGTCGGTGATCAAGCGCAGGTCGCGGAACTGGACGACACCGTCCACCGCCGCTTCCAGGTTCGACTGCTCGTTCAGCTGCGCCGCGCCACCGATGTGGAAGGTACGCATGGTCAGCTGCGTGCCCGGCTCACCGATCGACTGCGCCGCGATGACGCCGACCGCTTCGCCGATGTTCACCGGCGTACCGCGGGCGAGGTCACGGCCATAGCATTTGCCGCAGACACCGACTTTCGATTCGCAGACCAGCGGGCTGCGGATCTTGACCGACTGGGTGTTCGCCGCCTCGATCCGCGCCACCATCGGCTCGTCGAGCAGGACGCCCGATGCGATGATGACTTCGCCGGTCTTGGCGTTGACGATGTCCTCGGCCGTGGTGCGGCCCAGGATACGCTCGCCGAGCGAGGCGATGGTCGAACCGCCCTGCACGATCGCCTTCATCTCGAGGGCGCGGGTCGTGCCGCAATCCTCTTCGATGATGACGCAGTCCTGGCTGACGTCGACCAGACGGCGGGTCAGGTAACCCGAGTTCGCCGTCTTCAGTGCCGTGTCGGCCAGGCCCTTACGCGCGCCGTGGGTCGAGTTGAAGTATTCAAGAACGGTCAGACCTTCCTTGAAGTTCGAGATGATCGGCGTTTCGATGATCTCGCCCGACGGCTTGGCCATCAGGCCGCGCATGCCTGCCAGCTGCTTGATCTGGGCGGGGCTACCACGCGCGCCCGAGTGGGCCATCATGTAGATCGAGTTGATCGGCTTCTCGCGGCCTTCCATCGGGCCGTCCTCATAATGCCGGACCGCCTTGATCTCGTTCATCATCGAGTTCGCGACCTGGTCGCCGCAACGGCTCCAGGCGTCGATCACCTTGTTGTACTTCTCCTGCTGCGTGATCAGGCCGTCCTGATACTGCTGCTCGAAGTCCTTCACCTGCTCGCGCGTCTCATCGACCAGACGATCCTTGTCCGGCGCGATGATCATGTCGTCCTTGCCGAACGAGATGCCCGCACGGAACGCGTGACGGAAGCCCAGCGCCATGATCGCGTCGGCGAACAGCACGGTCTCCTTCTGGCCGGTGTGACGATACACCTCGTCGATCACCTCGCCGACGTCCTTCTTGGTCAGGACGCGGTTGACGATGTCGAAGGGCACCTTGTGGCTCTTCGGCAGGCACTCGCCCAGCAGCATGCGACCCGGCGTGGTCTCATAGCGCTTCAGGTACTGCTCGCCATTCTCATCGGTCTGCGGAACGCGGCTGATGATCTTGGTGTGCAGCGTGACGGCACCGGCGAAGAGGGCCTGGTGGACCTCCTCCATGTCCGCCAGCATCATGCCCTCGCCCGGTTCCTTCTGCTTCTCGAGCGAGAGGTAGTACAGGCCCAGCACCATGTCCTGCGACGGCACGATGATCGGCTTGCCGTTGGCGGGCGACAGGATGTTGTTGGTCGACATCATCAGGACGCGCGCTTCCAGCTGCGCTTCGAGCGACAGCGGAACGTGCACGGCCATCTGGTCGCCGTCGAAGTCGGCGTTGAACGCCGAGCAGACCAGCGGGTGAAGCTGGATCGCCTTGCCCTCGATCAGCACCGGCTCGAACGCCTGGATGCCCAGACGGTGAAGCGTCGGCGCGCGGTTCAGCATGACCGGGTGCTCGCGGATCACCTCGTCCAGGATGTCCCAGACTTCCTTGCGCTCCTTCTCGACCCACTTCTTGGCCTGCTTCAGGGTCATCGACAGACCCTTGGCGTCCAGACGGGCGTAGATGAACGGCTTGAACAGCTCGAGCGCCATCTTCTTCGGCAGGCCGCACTGGTGCAGCTTCAGCTCCGGACCGGTCACGATGACCGAACGACCCGAATAGTCGACGCGCTTACCCAGAAGGTTCTGACGGAAGCGGCCCTGCTTGCCCTTCAGCATGTCGGACAGCGACTTCAGCGGACGCTTGTTGGCACCCGTGATGGTGCGGCCGCGACGGCCGTTGTCGAACAGTGCGTCGACCGCTTCCTGCAACATGCGCTTTTCGTTGCGGACGATGATGTCCGGCGCACGCAGCTCCATCAGGCGCTTCAGGCGGTTGTTGCGGTTGATGACGCGGCGATACAGGTCGTTCAGGTCCGAGGTCGCGAAACGACCGCCGTCCAGCGGCACCAGCGGGCGAAGCTCGGGTGGGATGACCGGAATGACTTCGAGGATCATCCATTCGGGACGGTTGCCCGATTCCAGGAAGCTCTCGACGACCTTCAGGCGCTTGATGATCTTCTTGGGCTTCAGCTCCGACTTGGTCGTCGCCAGCTCTTCGAGCAGCGCGACCTTCTCGCCTTCCAGGTCGAGATTCTCGAGCATGATGCGGACCGCCTCGGCGCCGATCCCGGCCGAGAAGGCGTCCTCGCCATATTCATCCTGCGCGTCGAGCAGTTCGTCCTCGGTGAGAAGCTGATACTTCTCCAGCGGGGTCAGGCCCGGCTCGATGACGATATAGGCTTCGAAGTACAGCACGCGCTCGAGCTGCTTGAGCTGCATGTCGAGCAGCAGGCCGATGCGGCTCGGCAGCGACTTCAGGAACCAGATGTGCGCGACGGGTGCAGCCAGCTCGATATGGCCCATCCGCTCGCGGCGGACCTTCGACACCGTGACTTCGACACCGCACTTTTCGCAGACGATGCCCTTGTACTTCATGCGCTTGTACTTGCCGCACAAGCATTCGTAATCCTTGATCGGACCGAAGATGCGCGCGCAGAACAGGCCGTCACGTTCCGGCTTGAACGTGCGGTAGTTGATCGTCTCGGGCTTCTTGATCTCGCCGAACGACCAGGAACGGATCTTGTCGGGCGACGCGATGCCGATCTGAATCTGGTCGAAGGTTTCCGGCTTGGCCACCGGATTGGCGAAGTTGGTCAGTTCGTTCATCTTGCTTTCCTCACAGGGAGGGAAAATTCATCGGGTGAGCGAGAAAGGCACCGGTGAGGCAGACTGCCCCACCGGCCCCATTCCTTACTCCGCCGCCTCGGCCAGACCGTCGTCCTGGGCGTCTTCCATCGACTTGAGGTCGACGTTGAGACCCAGCGAGCGCATTTCCTTGACCAGCACGTTGAAGCTCTCCGGGATGCCCGCCTCGAAGGTATCGTCGCCCTTGACGATCGCTTCGTAGACCTTGGTGCGGCCGACCACGTCGTCCGACTTCACCGTCAGCATTTCCTGGAGCGTGTACGCCGCGCCATAAGCCTGCAGCGCCCACACTTCCATCTCACCGAAGCGCTGGCCACCGAACTGCGCCTTACCACCCAGCGGCTGCTGGGTAACGAGCGAGTACGGCCCGATCGAACGCGCGTGGATCTTGTCGTCGACCAGGTGGTGCAGCTTCAGCATGTAGATGATGCCCACGGTCACCTTGCGGTCGAACTGATCGCCGGTGCGCCCGTCGAACAGGTCCGACTGGCCCGAGGTGTGAAGGCCCGCCAGCTCCAGCATCTCCGACACGTCGCTTTCGCGCGCGCCGTCGAACACCGGGGTCCCCATCGGCACGCCGGTGCGGATGTTCTGGACCAGCTCGGCCACTTCCTCGTCGTCCCGGTTCTGGATGTCTTCGGCATAGTGATCGCCGTAGATTTCCACGAGCCGCGACTTCACCGCTTCCGGCACCGCGCCCGGCTTGGCGTCGGGGTTGGCTTCGCGCCAATCCTCGAGCTGCGCCGCGACCTGCATACCCAGGTTGCGCGCCGCCCAGCCCAGGTGGGTCTCGAAGATCTGACCGACGTTCATGCGCGACGGCACGCCCAGCGGGTTCAGCACGAGATCGACCGGCGTACCGTCCGCGAGGAAGGGCATATCCTCCTGCGGCAGGATGCGGCTGATGACGCCCTTGTTGCCGTGACGGCCGGCCATCTTGTCGCCCGGCTGCAGCTTGCGCTTCACCGCGACGAAGACCTTGACCATCTTCAGCACGCCCGGCGGCAGCTCGTCACCACGCTCCAGCTTGTCGCGACGGTCATGGAACTTGTCCGTGATCCGCTTGGCGGCTTCGTCATACTGCGCCTTGACCGCTTCCAGATCGCTCTGGCGCGCATCGTCGGCGACGGCGAACTTCCACCATTCGTGACGATCGACCGATTCCAGCACCTCGGCATCGATGACGATGCCCTTCTTCACGCCCTTGGGCGCGGCGGTGGCGGTCTGGTCGAGCAGCATCTCGCGCAGGCGGCTCCAGGTCGCCCGGTTGAGGATCGTGCGCTCGTCGTCGGCGTCCTTCTTCAGGCGCTCGATCTCCTCGCGCTCGATCGCCATCGCGCGCTCGTCCTTGTCGATGCCGTGACGATTGAAGACGCGCACGTCGACGATCGTACCGGCCACGCCCGGCGGCAGACGCAGCGAGGTGTCGCGCACGTCGCTGGCCTTTTCACCGAAGATCGCGCGGAGGAGCTTTTCCTCCGGCGTCATCGGCGATTCGCCCTTCGGCGTGATCTTGCCGACCAGGATGTCGCCCGGCTCCACCTCGGCCCCGACATAGACGATGCCCGCCTCGTCGAGGTTGCGCAGCGCCTCTTCACCCACGTTCGGGATGTCGCGGGTGATGTCTTCCGGCCCGAGCTTGGTGTCGCGCGCCATGACTTCGAACTCGTCGATATGGATCGACGTGAACACGTCGTCCTTCACGATCCGCTCGGAGATGAGGATCGAGTCCTCATAGTTGTAGCCGTTCCAGGGCATGAACGCGACGAGCGCGTTGCGGCCCAGCGCCAGCTCACCGAACTCGGTCGAGGGGCCGTCGGCGATCACGTCGCCCGCCTTCACGACGTCGCCCACCTTCACCAGCGGACGCTGGTTGATGCAGGTCGACTGGTTCGAACGCTGGAACTTCATCAGCGTGTAGATGTCGACGCCCGACTTGCCCGCATCGACCTCACCGGTCGCGCGAACCACGATACGCGACGCATCGACCTGGTCGACGATACCGGCGCGCTTCGCCGCGATCGCCGCACCCGAGTCGCGGGCCACGGTCTCTTCCATGCCGGTGCCGACGAAAGGCGCTTCCGCCTTCACCAGCGGCACGGCCTGACGCTGCATGTTCGAGCCCATGAGCGCGCGGTTGGCGTCGTCGTTTTCCAGGAACGGAATGAGCGAGGCGGCGACCGAGACGAGCTGCTTGGGCGACACGTCCATCAGGGTGATCTGATCGGGCAGCGCCATCAGGAATTCACCCGCCTGACGTGCCGAGACCAGATCCTCGGTGAAGCGGTTGTCGGCGTCCGTCGCGGCCGAGGCCTGGGCGACGGTGTGCTTCTGCTCTTCCATCGCCGACAGGTACACGACCTCGTCGGTGACGCGGCCGTCGATCACCTTGCGATACGGCGTCTCGATGAAGCCGTACTTGTTGACGCGGGCGAAGGTCGACAGCGAGTTGATCAGACCGATGTTCGGGCCTTCCGGCGTTTCGATCGGGCAGATGCGGCCATAATGGGTCGGGTGAACGTCGCGGACTTCGAAGCCCGCACGCTCACGCGTCAGACCGCCCGGCCCAAGCGCCGAGACGCGACGCTTGTGCGTCACTTCGGAGAGCGGGTTGGTCTGGTCCATGAACTGCGACAGCTGCGACGAACCGAAGAACTCGCGCACCGCAGCGACCGCAGGCTTGGCGTTGATCAGGTCGTTCGGCATGACGGTCGACACGTCGACCGACGACATGCGCTCCTTGACCGCACGCTCCATGCGCAGCAGGCCGACGCGATACTGGTTCTCCAGCAGCTCGCCCACCGAACGCACACGACGGTTGCCGAGATTGTCGATATCGTCGATCTCGCCCTTGCCGTCCTTCAGGTCGACCAGCGTCTTGACGACCGCCAGAATGTCCTCGGTGCGCAGCGTCGTCACCGTGTCCGGGCAGTCGAGGTCGAGGCGCATGTTCAGCTTGACGCGACCCACGGCCGACAGGTCGTAGCGATCGGGATCGAAGAACAGGCCCGCGAACAGCGACTCCGCCGTCTCCAGCGTCGGCGGCTCGCCGGGGCGCATCACGCGATAGATGTCGGACAGCGCCTGCTCGCGCTCTTCGGCCTTGTCGGCCTTCAGCGTGTTGCGGATCCACGGACCCGTGGCGACATGGTCGATGTCGAGCAGTTCGATCGTGTCGACGCCCGCCTTGTCCAGCGCTTCGAGATTCTCGGCGCTGATCTCGTCACCAGCTTCGACGTAGATTTCGCCGGTCTGCTCGTTGATCAGGTCATAGGCCGAGTAACGACCGAAGATTTCCTCGGTCGGGATCAGCAGCTGCGACAGGCCGTCCTTGGCCGCCTTGTTGGCAGCGCGGGGGGAAATCTTCTGACCGGCCGGGAACACGACCTCGCCCGAGCTGGCGTCGACGATGTCGAACATCGGCTTGGCACCGCGCCAGTTCTCGGCCTGGAACGGGATCTTCCAGCCGCCGTCGCCGCGAACGAAGGTCAGGCGGTTGTAGAAATAGTTGAGGATCTCTTCCGAGTTCATGCCCAGCGCATAGAGCAGCGCCGTCACCGGCAGCTTGCGCTTGCGGTCGATACGGACGTTGACGATGTCCTTGGCGTCGAACTCGAAGTCCAGCCACGAGCCGCGATACGGGATCACGCGCGCGGCGAAGAGATACTTGCCCGAGGCATGGGTCTTGCCGCGGTCATGGTCGAACAGCACGCCCGGCGAACGATGCATCTGGCTGACGATGACGCGCTCGGTGCCGTTGATGAAGAAGGTGCCGTTCTCCGTCATCAGGGGCATGTCGCCCATGTAGACGTCCTGCTCCTTGATATCGATGACCGACTTGGCTTCGGTATCGGGATCGACCTCGAACGCGGTCAGGCGCAGCGTGACGCGCATCGGCGCGGCATAGGTGATGCCCCGCTGGCGGCATTCCTCGACGTCGAACTTCGGGTCCTCGAGGACGTAATCGTCGAAGTCGAGATAGGCGGTGCCGGCGAAATCCTGGATCGGGAAGACGCTGCGCAGCGTCTTTTCCAGCCCCGAGACATGGCCCGTGGACTTGTCCGAACGCAGGAACTGCTCGTAGCTTTCGCGCTGAACCTCGATCAGGTTCGGCATCTGCACCACTTCGTGGATGTCGCCGAACACCTTGCGGATACGCCGCTTGGCGGTGCCGCCATCGCCCTTGCGCGGGGCGGAGCCGCTGTCGATCGCCTTGGTTGCCATGGGTCTGTCTGCCTCGTCAGCCGTAAATCACTGCCCGGATGCCTCCGGGCGAGACGCAACGACAGACGCCGAAAGGCCGCGCGCAAGTCTCTGCGGCGGCATCCGGCGTCCGTTGAACCAGCGACCTTCCATTCGACCGACACGCTGCGCGAAGGCGCGTCATTTCCCGAAGATCGTGGTGAGTGATGGCGATATAGGCGTTGCACCCCCGGGTGTCAAACCGACGCACGCGCAGGCCAGGGCAAAGTTCCCGCTGGCGCGGGGCTTGCCACATATTGGCCGCATATGCGGTTACTATATGGGGTTGCATCCGCCGGGCCTCCGGGGCACGGCTGGTGCGGCCGGGTCTGGGACCCGGACGGCGGTTGAAGATTGTAGTTACCACGAGGAATGCATTTCATGACATCGTCCGGGCCGCGCCGCGCCGCGCGCCTTCTTGCCCTGACGCTGGTGCCGGTGCTTGCCCCGCTGCCCGCCGCTGCCGTCCCGTTCCAGACCACGTCGCAGGACAATGACGCCGCGCGCCCGGGCACCGGCGGACTGGAAAGCTTCAGCCTGAGCCCGCGCCTTTCGACGCCGCAGACCAATCCCACCACGGTGCCGACCCCGCCGCCCCCGCGCATCGTGCTGCCCGGCCAGTCCGCCGCCCCGGCCACGCCAGCGGCGACTCCGACACCGCGCGCCACCCCCACGCCCCGGCCGACCCCGCGGCCGACGCCGACACCGACGCCCAGCCCGACCCCGGTCGAGGTGCCCGTACCGGCTCCCTCGCCCGAGCCGCCCGCCACGCGTCTGCCCGACCGCGAGGCCCAGCCGGTCGGCGGGACCGAGCCGGGCGTCGACGGCATGACCATCGCCAACGAACAGGCCCCCGCCATCGCCGCGCCGGGCACCGTCGCCCCCGAGCAGCAGGATGACTCGGATCGTGGCCTGCCCTTCTGGCCGATGCTGATCGGCACGGGGCTTGCCGCGCTGGCCCTCGGCATCTGGCTGGGTCGTCGCAGCCGCAAGGTTCCGGCGCTCCCGGCGCCCGCCCCGCGCGCCGCCGCCGATCCGGTCGAGCGGACACCTGCGCCGGTCCGCGATACGCCCCCGCCTGCCGAGCCGACGCCGCCCCCACCACCCGCCCCGTCGCTGCCGCCCGAGCCCAGCTTCCTGGCGGTCGAGGCCCGGCCGGTGCGTGTCGGCCTCAACATGCTGTCGGCGACGATCGAGGCCGAGGTGACGGTGCATAACAGCGGCGCGACGCCGATCGGCCGGGTCGCGGTCGACCTGCGGCTGCTCAGTGCCCATGCCGGGCTCGACGGACAGCTGATCGAGCTGGCGCATCAGCCGCAGGGCCGCCCGATCGTCCCGCCCTTCGCGCTGGCACCGGGTGAAAGCCGCACCGTGCGCGGCGTCACCGCCCTGCCACGCGAGGCGATCCATGTGATCGATGCGGCGGGCCGCCCGATGTTCGTGCCGATCCTTGCCGCCGCCGCGCATACCGACTGGGGCATGGCGCGCTGCGCCTATGCGGTCGGGCTGGAGCGGACGGATTCGAGCAAGCTGTCGCCGATCTGGCTCGACCAGCCGGGGCGGATGTACGATCAGGTGGCGGCGCGGCCGCATGTGATGCGGGGGTGATCGCTCCGGGCGTGGTCGAAGCCCATGCCTCGAACCGTCCCGATCTAACCCGCCCGCATATCCTCGGTAATCACATGCGGCGCGGTCTCGCCGAAACTGCGGACCAGCGTCTCGAACCCCAGTCCCTCGATCCGCAGTTCGTTGAACGCAGGCGGAGTCTTGCGCGTCCGCTTCGACAGGGTGCCCGCGCCGATCATGCGGATGATCCGGCCGTCGCGGTCGATCGGGACGTCGAACGGGTCGTGGACATGGCCCGATAGCACCGCATGCGCCCCCGCCGCCGCCAGCTGGGTCAGTGCCGCATCGCCGTTGCGGGTCTTGGCCGTGCCCTTGGTCGGCCCCTCGATCAGCGGGTGGTGCGCGGCAACCAGGATCAGATGATTCTTGGGCGCCTGCTCGATCAGCGCCAGCGCACGGCGGAGCGAGCCGGAACTCACCCGCCCCTTGGACCAGTTCCACCGCCACTGCGCGCGCGCGGTGGTCTTCAGCGGCACGACGGTCACGCCGGGCAGGTCGAGCGGCTTTTCGATCATCCGCTCGATCGCGGCATAACGCTGGTACGGCGCGAACAGCCGCCGGAACGGGTCCCAATAATAGGGGATGTCGTGATTGCCGACCTCGACCGTCACCGGCACGCCCAGCGATTGCAGCCACGCGCCGCCGGCCTGGAACTCGCGCTTGGTCGCGCGCATGGTCAGGTCGCCGGTCATGATGACCGCATGCGGCTTTTCCGCCGCGACCCGCTCGGCGAACCAGGCGAGCGCGGCGGGGTCCTCGGCACCGAAGTGCACGTCGCTGACATGAAACAGACGGATCATGCCGCCCGTCCTAGCCTTTCCCCGCGCGTCACGGCAACTCGGCCATGGCGCGCGGCTCGTGCATCGGACAGCCATTCACCCGGCCGCGATAGTCGGCCGAGAAACGATAGGTGTCCTTGCGCGCCCGGTTGATATTGCCCAGCGGCCGGTGCGCGGCCAGCCCGTGCCAGATGCTGTAGGACAGCGCATCGTCGATCGCGTTGGTCTGACCGTCCTGCCAGCTGATCTGCGGTTCCGCGGTGAAGGTCGCGACGGTTATGTACGGGCTGTCCTCCTGGCTCCACTCGGCGGTGGCGTCCTCGATCGGCATCGCGTCGAGGTCGCGATTCAGCTGGACGCGAAGCTCCCACTCGCCGCCCTGCTCGATCATCACCTCGCGCACGACTTCGCGAAGGGCATCGGGGCGGTCGTGCGTATTGACCGTATCGCCGGTCAGCTGGGTCAGCGCGGGGCTGACCGGGAACAGGCCGAACTTAGCGATATGGTCGCCATAGCGGAACGGCGTCTGGCTATAATAGGTTTCGCCCAACGGGTGCACCTGTTTGGCCCCGCCCAGCGTCTGGAGCGTCGCGCTCTCCAGGCCGACCGTCTCCAGCGTCGCCTCGATCCCGCGCAATATGCCCGACAGCAGCTTCTTGCCGCCCTCGAACTTGTCGGTCGTGGACGCGAGCATCTTGAGGTTCTTGGCGAAGGCGTCCGCCGTCGGCGCGGTGAAGACCGGCGCATTGGCCATCACGAAGTCCTGCGTCGCATCGCCCTCCGAACCCGGCAGCCGATCGCCCTCGACCCCGATGACCTTCAGCGCGAGCCCGCGCGGCAGGCCGATGGCGTCATCCAATATGTCGCCCGGATTGGTCGAGATACGCGCCACCGCGTCATAGTCGCCCGGCCCGGCGAAGAGCCCCTGCGCCAGTTCGGGCGGGAGGCTGTCGTGAACCTTCAGCTTGCCCCGGATGATGCCATGCGCCTTGGCATGGACGGCGCGGACGCCGTGCCCATAGTCCTTTGACGTGGTGTCGAGGATGTGCTCGAACGAGTGCTTCATCTGGTCGACGGTTTCGCCTTCCTTGGGGCTAACGTCTTCGACCTGGGGGGTGAATGCGACGGGGGTCTTCATCGGGGCTCTCCCTGTGGGTCCCCACCAACCCATGTTGGGTAATAGCGTTCCTTCTGGAGATAATGCTCACCCACCGATCTGGGCACGCCCCTCCCGCAGGCGGGAGGGGATGGGGGAGGGAAAAGCCACAGGCTATGGTCTCTGCGAGGCTCCCAGCCCTCCCCCCAACCCCCTCCCGCCTGCGGGAGGGGGAGCAGTGAAGGCAAGAGGGATGCCCCACACCTTCCCCCTCCCCCCGCAATCCGCTAACCGGGCCGACATGGCCTTTTATCACCCGCTCCTCTTCGCGCTCGATGCCGAACGCGCCCATGGTCTGACGGTCGCGATGCTGTCGCGCTGGGGCGCACTGGGCGCACCGATGGGAGCCGATCCGGCGCGCTATCCACGTCTTGCTAGCACGGTAGCGGGGATCGACTTCGCCAACCCGCTGGGGCTGGCGGCTGGGGTCGACAAGAATGGCGAGGCGATCGACGGCTTTTTCGGCCTGGGCTTCGGCATGGTCGAGATCGGGACGCTGACCCCGAAACCCCAGCCCGGCAATCCCAAGCCCCGCCTGTTCCGGCTGGTCGAGGACCAGGGGGTGGTCAACCGCTATGGCTTCAACAATGGCGGGCTGGATGCGGGACTGGCGCGCGCGAAGGCCGCCAAACGCAAGGGCGTGCTGGGCATCAATGTCGGCGCGAACAAGGACGCCGCCGACCGCATCGCCGATTACCGTCACGGCGTGGCCTGCGCGGCGCCGATCGCCGATTACGTCACGATCAACATCTCCAGCCCCAACACGCCGGGCCTGCGCGATCTGCAGCATGGCGCGGCACTTGCCGAACTGCTCGCCGCGTCGCGCGAGGCGGCGGGCCGTGTCCCGCTGTTCCTGAAGGTCGCCCCCGATCTCGACCCCGCCCAGATCGACGAGATCGCACGCGCCGCGATCGACAACCGGCTGGACGCGATCATCATCGGCAACACCACCATCACCCGGCCCGACGTGAAGAGCCCCAACGCCGCCGAGACCGGCGGGCTGTCGGGCCGTCCGCTCGCCCCGCTCGCCCGCGCGCGGCTCGTGGATTTCCGCAAGGCCACCGGGGCGGCGATGCCCCTGATCGCGGCGGGCGGGATCGACTCCGGCGCGGAGGCCTATGCCCGCATCCGGGCCGGGGCCAGCCTGGTCCAGCTGTATTCGGCACTGGTCTATGAGGGGCCGGGGCTGGCCGCGCGCATCCTGACCGATCTCAATGCGCTGCTCGCCCGCGACGGGTTCGCCAGCGTGAGCGAGGCCGTCGGCGCCTGACGTTACGGCTTGGCGTAGGGAGAGCCTTGCCGCTAGGGTCGGCCGCATGAAGCACTGGCTCCTCTCCATGGCGGCGCTGACGCTGCCGCTCGCCGCGCCCGCCGAAGCACGCCAGCCCGCCAAGGCCCCCACTAAGGCCCCCACCGAAGGGATGGTCAGCGCCGCCGACCCCCGCGCCGCCGCCGCCGGGGTCGAGATATTGCGGGCGGGCGGCAGTGCGACCGACGCCGCCATCGCGACGATGCTGGCGCTGAACGTGGTCGAGCCGCAAAGCTCCGGCATCGGCGGCGGCAGCTATTGGGTGCGCCATGACGCGCGCGGCACCAACACCATCGACGCACGCGAAACCGCGCCGATGGCCGCGACGCCCGACTGGTTCTACGGCCCCGATGGCCGCCCGCTCAGCCATGCCGATGCCGTCCCGGGCGGACGCAGCGTCGGCGTGCCCGGCGCATTGCGCGGCATGGCGCTGGCCCATGCCCAAGGCGGCAAGCTGCCCTGGGCGCGGCTGTTCCAGCCCGCCATCCGGCTGGCGCGCGACGGGTTCCAGCTGAACCCGCGCCTCCAGACCGCGCTGACCCGCTATGGCGGCCATGTCGATGCCGCCACCCGCGCCCGGCTGACCGGCCCGGACGGACAGGTCCTCCCGCTCGGCAGCATCATCCGCAATCCCGGACAGGCCGCACTGCTGGAGCGGATCGCCAGGCTCGGTCCCGACAGCTTCTATATCGGGCCACAGGCGCAGAAGCTGGTGACGACGGTCAACACCGCCCAGCGCAATCCGTCGAAGATGACGACCGGCGACCTGACCAGCTACGCCGCAAAGCCGCGCCCCCCGCTCTGCGCCACCTATCGCGGGTACAAGGTGTGCAGCATGGGGCCGTCCTCGGGCGGCGGTTCGACGATGCTGTCGATCCTGAAGCTGCTCGAACGCTTCGACATGGCCAGGCTGGGCAAGGATTCTCCGCAAGCCTGGCATCTGTTCGCCGAAGCCTCGCGGCTCGCCTATGCCGACCGCGACATGTATCTGGGCGATCCCGACTATGTCCGCGTACCGATCAAGGGCCTATTCGACCCGGCCTATATCGCCAGCCGCTCCGCGCTGATCGCGCCCGACAGCACCATGGCGTCGGTGTCGCCCGGCACGCCGCCCGGCGCCCCGCCTCGTGTCCGCGCGCCGGTCAGCGAGGTGCCCGGCACCACCGATCTTGTCACGGTCGACGCCGCCGGTAACGTCGCCGAGGTGACGACGACCGTCGAGGGTTCGTTCGGCTCCGGCCTGTCGGTCGACGGCACGATGCTGAACAACGAACTGACCGATTTCGACATCGTGCCGGTCAAGGACGGCGATCTGGTCGCCAACCGGGTTCAGGGCGGCAAGCGCCCGCGCAGCTCGATGTCGCCGACCATCGTCTATGGTCCCGACGGCAAGGTCCGCCTGGCGGTCGGCGCGGCGGGCGGATCGACCATCATCGCGCAGGTCGCCAAGGCGATCATCGGGGTCATCGACTGGAAGCTGAGCGCGCAGGATGCGATCGCGCAAGGGCTGCTCTTTGCGCCGTACAAGGTCGCGACGGTCGAACAGGGCACCGCGTTGGAGGCGCTTGTCCCCGGCCTTCAGGCGCTGGGCGAGACGGTGGTCGTCGCGCCGATGGGGCTGAAGGCCAATGCCATCGAGCGGGTCGGGGGCCGCTGGGTCGGTGCCGCCGATCCACGCAGCGAGGGTGCGGCGATCGACGTGACCGGCCGGACGACCGCGATCCGACGCGTCGGCGACAAGCCGGGTCGTCCGGCGGAATAAGCAAACAAAGAGCCCGATCGCGCGTTACGCCGTGCGATACGGGCCGGTGGGAGAGGCACCATGCGTACGCTCGAATATTTCCCCAATCTGATCACCATGTTCTTCACGCGCGCCGCCGAAAAGGGTGACGCGCCGTTCCTCTGGCGCAAGGAATCCGGGGCCTGGCGGTCGATCAGCTGGGCCGAGGCGGCGCGCCAGGTCGCCAGCCTGTCGGCGGGGTTGAAGGCCACCGGGCTGCAACGCGGCGACCGGGTGATGCTGGTGTCGGAGAACCGCCCCGAATGGTGCATCGCCGACCTCGCCATCATGGCGGCGGGCGGCGTGACCGTGCCGACCTACACCACCAATACCGAGCGCGACCATGCGCATATCATCGAGAATTCGGGCGCGCGCGCGATCATCGTGTCGACGCAGAAGCTGGCGACGACGCTGATGCCCGCCGCGCTGCGCTCCAACCACGTCCAGACGGTGATCGGGATTGAGCCGCTGAAGCTGGGGCCGAGCCAGATCGAGTGCCGTCAATATGACGCGATGCTCTCGGAGCATCCCGCCGATCCGGTCGTGGTGGCCGCACAGGCCGATTTCGCCCGCGAGGATCTGGCCTGCATCATCTACACTTCGGGTACCGGCGGCGCGCCGCGCGGGGTGATGCAGCATCACGGCGCGATCCTGCACAATTGCGCCGGATGCAGTGCGGTGATCGCCGAGGATTTCGGCTGGGACGACGAGGTATTCCTGTCCTTCCTCCCCCTCTCCCACGCCTATGAACATACCGGGGGGCAGCATTTCCCCATCTCGCTGGGCGGGCAGATCTATTATGCCGAGGGTCTCGACAAGCTGGCCGCCAATATCGAGGAGGTGCGCCCGACGATCATGTTCGTCGTGCCCCGCCTGTTCGAGGTGCTGCACACCCGCATCGCCAAGGCGATCGAGAAGAAGGGCGGGCTGGGCGCACGGCTGCTCGACCAGGCGCTGGCGCTGGGGGCCAAGAGCTATGACGGCCGCTTGCGGCTG
This sequence comes from Sphingomonas sp. Xoc002, assembly GCF_050408055.1. NCBI lineage: Bacteria > Pseudomonadati > Pseudomonadota > Alphaproteobacteria > Sphingomonadales > Sphingomonadaceae > Sphingomonas > Sphingomonas sp. Xoc002. The sequence continues at coordinate 3,276,525 of NZ_CP191175.1, forward strand.
ATCGATCGCCCTGCGCAACTGGCGGTCAACACGCTGTTCAAACCCAAGATCGCCAGGAAGTTCGGCGGCCGATTGAAGGCGATGGTGTCGGGCGGCGCGCCGCTCAATCCCGAGATCGGGCTGTTCTTCCATTCGATCGGCCTCACCCTGCTGCAAGGCTATGGCCAGACCGAGGCCGCGCCGGTCATCGCCTGCAACCGGCCCAAGGCCGGCGTACGCATGGACACGGTGGGTCCGCCGCTCGACAAGACCGAAGTGCGGATCGCCGAGGATGGCGAGATATTGGTGCGCGGTGAACTGGTCATGCACGGATACTGGCGCAACCCGACCGAGACGGACCGCGTGCTCAAGGACGGCTGGCTCCACACGGGCGATATCGGCGAGATCGATGCGGCGGGCCGCCTGCGCATCACCGACCGCAAGAAGGACCTGATCATCAACGACAAGGGCGAGAATGTCGCCCCCCAGAAGGTCGAGGGGATGCTGACCCTGCAACCCGAGATCGGCCAGGCGATGATCGCGGGCGACCGGCGGCCCTATATGGTCGCGCTGATCGTGCCCGATGCCGAATGGACCGCCGAATGGTGCGCCAAGTCGGGCACCGGCTGCAATCGCGCCGCGCTGGACGACGATCTCGATTTCCGGGGCGCGATTTCGGCCGCGATCGACCGGGTGAACCGCGACCTGTCGGTGACCGAGCGTATCCGCCGCTTCATCATCGCCGACGAACCCTTCGCGATCGAGAACGAGCAGCTGACCCCGTCGCTGAAGATCCGCCGCCACGTCCTGCGCGAGGTGTATGGCGACCGTCTGGACGCGCTGTACAGAAATTGACGAGGAAACTTCCTCCCCTGCAAGGGGAGGGGGACCGTGCGCAGCATGGTGGAGGGGTGTCCCGCTATCGAGAGGGCGACACCCCTCCGTCAGGCCTTCGGCCTGCCACCTCCCCTTAAAGGGGAGGACGGTGATCTTGTACGCAGCAAAAACGAATCGTTGTGTAAACACAACAAGTCATATAGCCTATCAATATGCACAACCGCATCGCCCTGTTCCGGAACGACCGCAACGTATCGCGGCGCGAGCTGGCGGAAGCGGTCGGCGTCAATCCGCAGACCATCGGCTATCTCGAGCGCGGCGACTATAAACCCAGCCTCGAACTGGGCCTGAAGATCGCCGCCTATTTCGACGCGCCGGTCGAGCTGATCTTCTCCCTCACCCCCTTCCCCTCGCTGACCGACGCACTGCGTCGGGATGGAGACGCCTGATGCGCTCTGACAGCCGCCGCTGGACCGGCCGCGCCGCGCCGGGCGAGAGGTCCTCGGAATGCGCCAACCGCCCCTATCGGAACCGCACCCTGCGCTGGTGGCTGGTCGGCGTGGTCGTCCTGGCGATCGGGCTGGCCGTCTTGCAGGTTTGGCAGGACATCGGGCTGAACTTCGGAGCGCTGGTCATCGCGGGACTGAGTGCCGCCTCGGGCCGCTCGCCCTTCGCCCGCGCGAAGTATCGCGACTATGACGAGTTCGAGAAACAGGCCCTGATGCAGGCGCATCACCGTGCCTATTCGACGATGATGGCATTGACGCTCACCGCCATGGGATGGTGCGCGTTCGCCAGCCATTATGGGTGGCCGATGCCCCGGCAGTTTTCAGACTGGGCGACATGGGCGGCGGCTCTGCTGGTGATCGGCACGAACCTGCCCGTCCTGCTCGCCGAGTTCGCTATCCCCTTTCCCGATCAGGAGGACGCCACATGACCGGCTATCGCGACGGATATGATTTCCGCAAATGGTATGCCGCCAGCTTGAAAGAGCGGCCGCGTCGCTATTGGGTCCGCTGGGCGCTGGCAGGAGCGGTGGTGGTTGCGCTCACAGCGGCGATGCTCTCCGGAGCGGACGGCCATCCTCCTCTGTTCGTCTCGTTCCTGCCCGGATTCTTCATCGGCTTTTCGCCTTTCGCCCGAGACAGCTGGGCGGCCGACCAGGGGCGGGCCGTGTATGACGAGTTCGAACACGCCGCCCTGCTACGCGCCACGGCTCGGGCCTTTGCCACCTATATCGGACTCATCGCCCTACTCGTCAGTTGGATGATCACCGCCCCCGGCCTGGGCTGGCCGGTGCCGGTACTGCCGATGCAATGGACTGGTTGGCTCGTCACGCTTCTGGTCATCGGCATCAGCCTGCCTGCGACCTTCGCCGAGTTCATGGTCCCCATGCCCGAGCCCGAGGACGAGACGCTGTGACGAATAAAGAGGCTTGAGCAATAAGACCGCCGGGCGGGCCACCATGGTGGAGGCCCGCCCCTCCACCATGTTTCGCATGGTCCCCCTCCCCATCTGACGATGGGGAGGATTTTACGTCACGCCGGGGTCAGCAGGCCTTCCTTGGCGATCTTGTCGCGCCACACCAGCGGGGCCAGGGTATGGACGTTCTGGCCTTCGGAATCGACCGCAACGGTGACGGGGAAATTCTCCACGTCGAACTCGTAGATCGCCTCCATGCCCAGATCCTCGAAGCCGACGACCTTCGATCCCTTGATCGCGCGGGCGACGAGATAGGCCGCGCCGCCGACCGCCATCAGATAGGCGGACTGGTGTTCGCGGATCGCGTCGGTGGCGGCCGGGCCGCGCTCGGCCTTGCCGACCATCGCCAGCAGGCCCTGGTCGAGCATCATGCGGGTGAACTTGTCCATGCGGGTCGCGGTCGTGGGACCGGCGGGGCCGACCACTTCCTCACCGACCGGATCGACCGGGCCGACATAATAGATCACCCGGCCCTTGAACTCGACCGGCAGTTCCTCGCCGCGATCGAGCATGTCCTTGATCCGCTTGTGCGCGGCGTCGCGGCCCGTCAGCATCTTGCCGTTCAGCAGCAGCCGGTCGCCATGCTTCCAGCCCTTCACCTCTTCGGGCGTCAGGGTGTTCAGGTCGACGCGCTTGGCCGCCTGGAGGTCCGGTTTCCAGTCGACCTTGGGCCATTCCTCCAGCTTGGGCGCCTCCAGATAGACCGGGCCGGAGCCGTCCAGCGTGAAGTGCGCGTGGCGGGTCGCGGCGCAGTTGGGGATCATCGCGACGGGCTTGGACGCGGCGTGGGTCGGCCAGTCCATGATCTTGACGTCGAGGATGGTGGACAGGCCGCCCAGCCCCTGCGCGCCGATGCCCAGCGCATTGACCTTGTCGAACAGCTCGATGCGCAGCGCCTCGATATCGTTGCGCGGTCCACGCTCCTTGAGCTGGCCCATGTCGATCGCGCCCATCAGCGATTCCTTGGCGAGCAGCACCGCCTTTTCCGCCGTGCCGCCGATGCCGATGCCGAGCATGCCGGGCGGGCACCAGCCCGCGCCCATTTGCGGCACCATTTCCAGCACCCAGTCGACGATCGAGTCGGACGGGTTCATCATTTTGAACTTCGACTTGTTCTCAGAGCCGCCGCCCTTGGCCGCGACATCGACGGTGACCTTGTTGCCCGGCACCATCTCGACATGGAGGACCGAGGGCGTGTTGTCCTTGGTATTGCGGCGGGTAAAGGCGGGGTCGGCGAGGATCGAGGCGCGCAGCTTGTTCTCGGGGTGGAGATAGGCGCGGCGCACGCCCTCATCGACGACCTCCTGGAGCGAACGGTCGCCCGACAGGCGGCAGTCCTGGCCCCATTTCACGAAGACCGTGACGATGCCGGTGTCCTGGCAGATCGGGCGATGCCCCTCCGCGCACATCCGGCTGTTGGTCAGGATCTGCGCAATGGCATCCTTGGCCGCCGGGCTCTTCTCGGCCTCATAGGCCTTACCCAGCGCACGGATATAATCCATCGGGTGGTAATAGCTGATGAACTGGAGCGCGTCGGCCACGCTCTCGATCAGGTCGGTGTCGCGGATCAGGGTCGTCATGCATCCGTCCTTAGCGAAAGGGGCGCGGCCGGCGCAATGGAGGGCGCCCGTTTCAAGCTATCTTAACCAGCATTAGCGCAGGGTGGCGCGACATTATTGGAAACCCGCACCCCGCATGTCGCCAGCCCCCTCCAAGACCCTGTCCTTCCTCGCCCTGATGGGCCTGGCCGAGGATAATGACGAGCTGTTGGTGTCGCTCCACCTGGGTCGTCTGAAGACACTGTGCCGTACCTGGCCGCTGGCCGTCCTGCAGAATTTCGTGGCCATGGCGACCATCTTCGGGCTCGATTCGCCGGGCGGGTCATCGTCCCAACGGATCGAAAAGGCGGTGGCGGGCGGCCTGATGGTGGCGGCCACGCTGGTCTTCGGTTTCGTGCTGTGGCGCGGCGTCTCCCGGCAATGGCCCTTCTACCGGCTGAAACAATGGCTGAGCGTCATGGGTCTGCTGGTCGCGCTGGCCACCGGGCCGATGCTGCTGATCGTGGCGAATGCCCATCACGGCACCGGCGGATGGGTGGCCGTGCTGACGCTCGCCTGCACCATGTGGACGACCGCATCGATGCTGAACGCGGTGCGCGGCGCACTGCTGGGCTATTCCTTCGGCTTCGCGTTTCTGGCGCCGGTCACGGCGCTGGCCTGGGGCGTGTCGGTGCTGCCGGTTCTGGCAGCGGTCCTCCCGCCGCTGATCTTGCTGATCCTCAAGGCGCGCGCCGTCGGGCAGCTCGATTATGACAGCGCCCGCGACCGCGCCCAGGCCTTTGGCCAGGGGCAGCAGGCGGTCAAGATGATCGCCGAATTCGAGGAGCATGGCACCGGCTGGTTCTGGGAAACCGATCGGCATGGGCGACTCACCTATCTGTCGGGCAAGGTCGCGCGCGATCTGGCCGCCTCGGGCATTGAGAGCCGGGGACAAGTGCTGACCGAGCTGTTCCAGATGGATCCCTCCGCACCCGGCACCGAACGGACCCTGTCCTTCCACATGTCGTCGCGCACCGGCTTTTCGGATTACACCGTGTGCGCGGTGGCCGAGGGCGGAGCGGTGTCGGAACGCTGGTGGTCGATCTCCGGCCGACCGATCCTGGACAGTATCGGCCGGTTCCGCGGCTTTATCGGTTCGGGCTCCGACCTGACCGAGAAGCGCCGGTCGGAGGCGGAGATCACCCGCCTGGCGCTGTTCGACAGCCTGACCGGGCTGGCCAATCGCCAGCGCATGACCCTGTCGCTCGACAAGACGCTGAAACAGTCGATCAACCCCTGGCGCCCCAACGCGCTGTTCCTGATGGACCTCGACCGCTTCAAGGCGGTCAACGATACGCTGGGCCATCAGGCGGGCGACCTGTTGCTGCAACAGGTCGCGCGGCGGCTGGAGAAGGTGGTCGGCGATGTCGGGCTGGTCGGGCGGCTGGGCGGCGACGAATTCCAGATCCTGCTGCCCGGCATCGATGCGCGCGACCGGCTGGCCATGCTGGCGGACCGGATCATCGCCGCGCTGTCGCGCCCCTATGACATTCTGGGCAACGAGGTCACGATCGGCTGTTCGATCGGCATCGCCATCGCGCCCTATGACGGCGAGGATTCGCAGACGCTGATCCGCAACGCCGATCTGGGCCTGTACGCGGCCAAGGGCGACGGGCGCGGCGTCCACCGTTTCTATGCCGAGGCGATGCTGGAAGGCGCGCGCAGCCGCAAGCGGATGGAAGAAGATCTGCGCATCGCCGTCGCGCAGGGGCAGTTCCGCCTGGTCTATCAGCCGATCGTGTCCACCCGCGACGCGATGATCGTCGGCTATGAAGCGCTGCTGCGCTGGCACCACCCCGAACAAGGCCACATCCCGCCGTCGCAGTTCATTCCGGTCGCCGAGGATTGCGGCCTGATCGAACAGATCGGCGAATGGGTGATGCGCACCGCCTGTGCCGAAGCGGCGGGCTGGCCGCAGGAGGCGCGCGTCGCGGTCAACGTATCGTCGATCCAGTTCGCCAAGCCGCATCTGCCCGCGCTCGTCGCGCAGGCGCTGGCGCAATCGGGTCTCGCGGCGGCGCGGCTGGAGCTGGAGATCACCGAGAGCGTCTTCCTGAACGACAATCAGGAATCGCATCGTCAGTTCGCCGCGCTGAAGGCGCTGGGCATCCGGCTGGCGCTCGACGATTTCGGCACGGGCTATTCCTCGCTCGGCTATCTGCGTCACGCGCCGTTCGACAAGATCAAGATCGACCAGTCCTTCGTACGCGGCGCGAGCAGCAAGGGCAGCCGCAATGCCGCGATCATCCGCGCGATCGTGACCATGGCCGACACGCTGGGCATGGAGACGACCGCCGAGGGCGTGGAGATCCAGGAAGAGATCGAGATGATCCGCAGCCTGGGGTGCAGCCATATCCAGGGCTTCGTCTATGGCAAGCCGATGGAGGCGCCCGACGTCCCCCAGTCGATGCGCGAGCATGGCGGCCATGCCGAGCCGGTCGGCCTGAAATCGCTCCGTCGCCCACGGGTGAAGATCCTGCGCATCGCTCAGATCCTGTCGGGCGATGCGACGATCGATGTCCGCATCCGCGACCTGTCGACCACCGGCACCATGATCGAGGGGCTTCCCCCCGCCTATATCGTGGGCGGGGCGGCGGTCGGCATCCGCCTCGGCGGCGACGCACCCGTTCGCGGCTATATCCGATGGGAGCGCGAAGGACGGGTGGGCCTGGCCTTCGCCACGCCGCTGCCCGAGGATCATCCATGGCTGGACAAGGCTCAGGAGGAGGGGGACGCGCGGCTTCGATCCGCCTGATCGATGCCGCCCGCACGGGCGGCGGCGGCACGGGTGGCGGCAGCACGGGTGGCGGCAGGGGGGCGGGATAGGAACGCCGCGCCGCACGTTCGCGCCGTCATGACCCCGACCGCTCCCAATCCGGGCCCCAATCCGGCCCCCACCCCCGCCCCCACGCCGGAGGGCGCATCGCGCCGGATCCCCCTGCTCAGCTTGGTCTTCGGCTATGGTCCGGTACTGGTGCTGCCCCTCACCGCGCTGGCCGCCTGGGCGGGTATGCCGCTGGCCCTGCTCATCGGACAGATTTGGGGGGCGGCGATCCTGATCTTCCTGGCGGGCGTCGCGCGCGGCCTGAGCTTCTTCACGCCGGGCGGCACCCATGTCTCGCAGATGGCGACGATGATCCTGCGGTTCTCGCTGGGGCTGCTGGCCTTGATCGCGGGGCCGTCGACCGGCTTCGGATTGTTGATCCTGGGCTATGCGTCGATTGCGCTGACCGATCCCTGGCTGGCCAGTTGGGGCGGCGCGCCGGGGCATTTCGCGCGGCTGCGGCCACCCCAGATGGCGGTGGCGATTCTCGGTCTCATCGCGCTCTTCTTGCTCGTCCCGCGCTGATCCCGGCGGCCAAAAAATATTTTTAGGGACTTGCGCTTCCCGAACCCCGCAGACATCCGTGCGTCGCGGCTTTTGGGCGGCCCGGACGCGCCCGCCATTCGTCGCAACCAACCCCCGCCCCGCGCTTTAACCTCTTGCGGTGCCGCTCGGGATTTTCCACTAAGGATTGTGGAAGAGGTCGGGAAGGGCCCCAAGCACTGGTAGGATGAGGTCATGCCCAAACGCATGGCCGGATGCGGAGAAAGCCCCGGAATCGGGGATTTCCCCTCCCTTCGCATCCTGATCGCGACGCGCCTGGCGCGCGGTGCTAGGGGCTGGATGCCGACTCGAACGGAACAAGAACAAAGGAGCGGCATCAATGATGGATTTCAGGGATAGCCGGGATAGCGACATGACCACTGATATGCTCGAAAAGATGGCGGCGGATACGGCCCAGAACGCGGCGCCTGCCCCGACCCCGGCGGACACCAAGTCGGTGCGCCCGCAACCCTATCCGGTCGAGGTCGACCATGCGCGCGACGCGCTGCTGACCGACTTCGGCAAGGAAACGCTGAACGACCGCTATCTCCTGCCCGGCGAAAGCTATCAGGACCTGTTCGTGCGCGTGGCCTCGGCCTATGCCGACAATGCCGAACATGCCCAGCGGCTGTACGACTATATCTCGAAGCTGTGGTTCATGCCCGCCACGCCGGTCCTGTCGAACGGCGGCACCGGTCGCGGCCTGCCGATCAGCTGCTATCTCAATTCGGTGCCCGACAGCCTGGACGGCATCGTCACCACCTGGAACGAGAATGTCTGGCTCGCCTCGCGCGGCGGCGGCATCGGCACCTATTGGGGCCAGGTGCGCGGCATCGGCGAGCCGGTCGGCCTGAACGGCAAGACCAGCGGCATCATCCCCTTCGTCCGCGTGATGGATTCGCTGACGCTGGCGATCAGCCAGGGTTCGCTGCGTCGCGGTTCGGCGGCCTGCTATCTCGACATCTCGCATCCCGAGATCGAGGAGTTCCTGGAGATCCGCAAGCCCAGCGGTGACTTCAACCGCAAGGCGCTGAACCTGCACCACGGCGTGCTGATCCCCGACGCCTTCATGGAGGCGGTGCGCGACGGCGCCGAATGGCAGCTGAAGAGCCCGAAGACCGGCGAGGTCCGCGCGACCGTCGACGCGCGCGCACTGTTCCAGAAGCTGGTCGAGACCCGTCTGGCGACCGGCGAGCCGTACATCGTGTTCGCCGATCATGTGAACAAGAACATGCCCAAGCACCATCGCGAGCTGGGGCTGAAGGTGTCGACGTCGAACCTGTGTTCGGAAATCACCCTGCCGACCGGCATCGACCATAAGGGCAAGGACCGCACCGCCGTCTGCTGCCTGTCGTCGCTCAACCTGGAAACCTGGGACGAGTGGAAGGACGACAAGCAGTTCATCGAGGACGTGATGCGCTTCCTCGACAATGTGCTTCAGGACTATATCGAGCGGCACGAGCCGGGCATGGAGCGCGCCGCCTATTCGGCCGGTCGCGAGCGCTCGGTCGGCCTGGGCGTGATGGGCTTCCACAGCTTCCTCCAGGCGCGCGGACTTCCCTTCGAGGGCGCGATGGCCAAGTCGTGGAACCTGCGGATGTTCAAGCACATCAATGCGCAGGTGAACCAGGCGTCGATGACCCTGGCGGTCGAGCGCGGGCCGTGCCCCGATGCGGCGGATGTCGGCGTGATGGAGCGTTTCAGCTGCAAGATGGCGATCGCACCGACCGCGTCGATCAGCATCATCTGCGGCGGCACCAGCGCGTGCATCGAGCCGATCCCGGCGAACATCTATACCCACAAGACGCTGTCCGGGTCGTTCGCGGTCAAGAACGCCTATCTCGAGAAGATCCTGATCGCGAAGTCGAAGAATTCGGACGCGGTGTGGAACTCGATCCTCGAGCATGGCGGCTCGGTCCAGCATCTCGACTTCCTGTCGCCGGAAGAGAAGGACACGTTCAAGACCTCGTTCGAGATCGACCAGCGCTGGCTGCTCGAACTGGCGGGTGATCGGACGCCCTATATCGACCAGGCGCAGTCGCTGAACCTGTTCATCCCGGCCGATGTAGAAAAGTGGGACCTGCTGATGCTCCACTTCCGCGCCTGGGAGCTGGGCATCAAGTCGCTCTATTATCTCCGCTCGAAGTCGGTGCAGCGCGCCGGTTTCGCCGGAAGCGGCGGCGTCGAGGCCGACAACACGATCAGCGCGCCCAAGTTCGAGATCGGTGAGACGACCGATTACGACGAATGCCTGGCGTGTCAGTAACCGGGCTTTGAGAGCATAGGCCGCCCTCACCCTCCCTCTCCCGAGGGGAGAGGGGTGAGACGGTCTAATCCCTCTCCCCTCGGGAGAGGGAGGGAGCCGCGCAGCGGCGGAAGGGTGAGGGCAGATGCGCCTTTACGAGAATCAACCGACTGGTACGGTTCCTCGCGCCCGCCAACTCCGCCGCGAGGCGTCCGAACCCGAACGCCGTCTGCTCCGCGCGTTGCGTCAAACCTATCCGCATCTGAAATGGCGTCATCAGGCGCCGCTGGGACCTTTCTTCGCCGACATGCTGTGCTTTGCCGAAAAGCTGGTCATCGAGGTCGACGGCGATACGCACGCCGCCGCGGAAGGCTATGATGCGTCACGCGAAGATTTCATGGCGCACGAGGGGTATCGGACGGTCCGCGTGACGAACGCCGACGTGATGGAGAATCTCGAAGGCGTGATGGAACGTATCTCCTTCTCCCTGCGGGAGAAGGAAGGGGCCCGCGCGGCGCAGCCGTGTGGGAAGGATGAGGGTGTCGCACTCGCAAAGAAAAAGGGCGGCGTCGCATGAACGACACCACCCTCACCCTTCCGCGCCCTGGCGGGCGCTCCCTCCCTCTCCCACTGGGAGAGGGAGAGTATCGCTCACTCGGCCTCTTCGAACTGGTCGACGGCGTTCTGGCCGGTGGCCGACAGGCGGACGGTGTCGCCCTCGACTTCGGCGACCAGGCCGAGCGGCAGGTAATGGTGCTTGGCGCCCTGCCCGTCCTGGGTCTGCGGGCTGTCGTTCTTGGTCAGCTTGATGCGGTCGCCATCGACGTGATCGACCGTGCCGACATGGACGCCGTCCGCGCCGACGACTTCGGCATGTTCCTTGATCTGGCTGACATCGACCATCTTACGTCTCCTGTGTTGGGTTCGGGTTCGGAACGCGCAACGCTGGAAATGGTCGCATGACGGGGGCGGCGATCATGTACGGCGTTGCCGCCCTGTTAACCGGGATCGGCGCAACGCTGTTGCTGCAACTCCGCACCCCCCGGTCGGAGCAGGGCCGCTACGCCCGGCTGATCGCGGGCACCATGTTCGCCATGGGCGGGATCATTCTCGCCGGTTTCGCCACCGCTCTGCGCTCCTGGGCGAGCAGCGGCTGAACCGGCCTTCACCCTATCACCTCATTTGATTTGTATCCGGAGTAACCCCGATGCCTCTCCTCCAAGCCTCTAAGCAGTATAAGCCCTTCGAATATCCCTGGGCGTTCGAGTTCTGGAAGCGCCAGCAACAGCTTCACTGGCTGCCCGAAGAGGTGCCGCTGGGCGAGGATTGCCGCGACTGGGCGCAGAAGCTGACCGATCATGAACGCAACCTGCTGACTCAGATCTTCCGCTTCTTCACCCAGGCGGACGTCGAGGTGCAGGACTGCTATCACGAAAAATACGGTCGGGTGTTCAAGCCGACCGAGGTCAAGATGATGCTGACCGCCTTCTCCAACATGGAGACGGTGCACATCGCCGCCTACAGCCATCTGCTCGACACGATCGGCATGCCCGAGAGCGAATATGGCGCCTTCCTCGAATATGCCGAGATGAAGGACAAGCATGATTACATGCAGAATTTCGGCGTCGACAGCGACGAGGACATCGCCCGCACGCTGGCCATGTTCGGCGGCTTCACCGAGGGCGTGCAGCTATTCGCGTCCTTCGCGATGCTGATGAACTTCCCGCGCTTCAACAAGATGAAGGGCATGGGCCAGATCGTCAGCTGGTCGGTGCGCGACGAGAGCCTGCATTGCGAAGGCATCATCCGCATGTTCCACGCCTTCTGCCAGGAGCGCCAGTGCCTGACCAAGGCGGTCAAGGACGACATCGCCGACGTGTGCCAGACGACGATCCGCCTGGAGGATAATTTCATCGACCTCGCCTTCGAAATGGGCCCGGTCGAGGGGATGAAGCCCAAGGAGATCAAGAAGTATATCCGCTACATTGCCGACTGGCGTCTCAGCCAGCTGGGCCTGAAGCCGATCTACATGATCGACGAGCATCCCCTGCCCTGGCTGACCCCGCTGCTGAACGGCGTGGAGCATGCCAACTTCTTCGAAACGCGCGCCACGGAATATTCCAAGGCGGCGACGCGCGGCCAGTGGAACGACGTCTGGGACGCGTTCGACACCCGCCAAAAGGCCAAGACCGCCAAGGCGGCGAACGAGGAGCCGGGCGAAACCGGCGACATGTTCTCGGCGGCGGGCGTCGCGGCGGAGTGATCTACGAGAGGGCGGGCTTCGGTCCGCCCTTTTTCGTTCACGCGAAGGCGCGAAGGCGCGAAGAAGGTTGGTTCGCGCAGAGGCGCGGAGGACGCAGAGATCGCCCGGGCAAACTGCCCGCTTTCCCACCCTCCGTTCAGCCTGAGCGAAGTCGAAGGCCAAGGGAAGCACACGCCAAAATCGACTTGGCCGGAGGCTATCCATGTCCCGGAGGATAAATGAGCCAGCCGCTCGGCGGACGTTATCCCGTGGCCTTCGACTGCGCTCAGGCTGAACGGGGGCCGAGGCTATCGTCCTCGTGCGCTTCCGCTTCTCTGCGCCCTCCGCGCCTCTGCGCGAACCAACCTCCTTCGCGCCCTCGCGTCTTCGCGCGAACCCAAACTACCGCGCCGCCCGCGTCGGCGCATGAAAGTCCGCCGGTTTCCCCGCGATCCAGCGCAGGAACCGCGCCATCTCCGGATGCGCCCGCAACACCGCGAAGTCCGCAAACCCCCTTGCCAGTTCCCCATTGGAAAAGGTCGCATGGATGGTGCGATGACAGATGGGATGGACCGGCACCGTCTCGCGCCCTCCCTCGCTCTTGGGGACGGGATGGTGCCATTCCACCTTCACCCCCAGCGGCCGATCGCACAGCGCGCAGGATCGTGCCGCAGGTTGCTGCTCGATCCGTTCGGCGGCGGCCACCAGCCCCGCCTTTCGCTTCACCCGTCCGACCATGCGCCCGATATGGGATGCGTCGCCCGATAAGAAAACGGGGTCCGGCATTGCTGCCGAACCCCGTTCCTTTACGCCAACTGGATCCGAGAGGGATCAGAAGTGTGCGACAACACCCGCCATCGGACGGAAGGAGTGCGCGTTGTCGAAGGTCGAAACTTCCATACGCAGACGCAGACCCGAGTTGCCGGTCAGGCCGCCCAGACCGATGTCCTTCGGGCCGACTTCGGCGCCGACGCCGTACACGGTCGCGTGATAGTCCTGCTTCAGGTCGCCAGCGACGCCCGGAGCGAAGTTGTGGAAGTTGTTCCAGCGGTAGCCGACCTTGCCGTAGAACAGGCCGCTCTCACCGGCGCGGAAGCCCGCGCGGCCATAGGCGCCATACTGCCAATCGATGTCACCCGACACACCCTTGGCGACCGCGCCCTCGGCGCCGACGAACACCGGGCCCAGCGGCACGTTGAAGCCGACAATGCCCTCGACCAGCGCGCCGTCCAGGTTGTAGCCCTTGGGCTGCGCGGGGATGCCGGCGACCGTCTGGCGATCGAACTGCTCCCAACCACCCATGATCGCGACATACGGCTCGATACCGAAGGCACGGGTGCCGTCGGGAGCGGTCGCGGTGTCGGCCGGGGCCGGAGCCGCGGTCGTCGTGTCGGTGGTGTTCATGTCCTGGGCCATGGCAGGCACGGCAACGAACGCGGCCGCCGCAGCGGCGACGAGGGAAAGCTTACGCATGTGAGATACCCTTCTCTTATTCTATGTGGGGCGGCGGATCGAACCGCTCAGCCCAGGCCCGCTTAACCGGCTAGACGCCCATGGGTTGCACGCCATTTCAGATTTTTGATCGCCTTGTCGGAACCTGTGGCGCCAAGGACACAGTTCCTGTCACATAGATGAACCAAATGGGGGCGGAATGGGGCAGTGGCGGATTTCCGCCACTTTTCGGCCGCGTTTCCGCGCCCCCCGCTCATCCCGCCGCCGTACAGCGTACAGAATCACCCGTGGGGCGTGTCAAAACAACCTCACCCCCCTTGCCGCGAAGATCGTGACCGAAACCGGTATAGTGGATGCCGGAAGCGACACGCTGTCCCTCCAGCCGCATCTCCAGATCGTCGCCGAAGCGCACCAGCGCGCTGTCGTCGCGATTGTCGAAGCGGACCCAGAAGCGGCTGCCATTCTCGCACTGGAAGGTCGTCGAGACCATCGGCGGCAGCGTCGAGGCGGCACGCGGATCGGGCATGGTCGAACAGCCGACCAGCACGATGCCGCCCGCCGCCAGTGCGACGGGAAGCCGGGTCATGGCCGCAGGGCGGTATCGTCGGCGTCGTCGATATCGCCGTCGGCCACCGTGTCGTCCTCGAAATCCTCCTGGAGATCGTCTTCGTCGATATCCTCGGCATCCATGTCGACCGAGGCATCGCTGGTCCCGACCTCTTCGGAGTCCATGTCGAGTTCGTCGATCGGCTCGTCCTCGACGCTGTCGTCGCCCAGATCGGGTTCGATATCGGTCAGCAACACGCCGTCGCTGGGGCCGTCGCGCGTCACCTCCAGGATTTCGGCGCGCTGGCTCTCATCATAGCCTTCTTCGTCCCAGCCATCGTCGCCGGGTCCCTGGCTCGGAACCTGATGTCCGCCCATCACTGCCTCCTCTTGAACTGTGGAGGGGGAACACGGGGGCGGGCCGGGCGGTTCCCCCGACCCGCGTCAGACGCCCGTCAGGCGGGGCGGAACATCCGCCCGCGCTCGGTCGCGAAGACGAAGGCAAAGGCCGCGCATCCGGCGATCAGGAAACCCAGGGTCAGCGGCTGCGTCGTCCCGTCATAGGCCTGGCCGATGCCTGCGCCGATCAGCGAGCCGATGGTAACGCTGGTAAAGCCCTGCACGCTCGATGCGGTCCCGGCGATCCGCCCCATATTCTCCATCGCCATGGACGAGAAGTTCGAGGTCGCCAGACCGAAACACGCCATGGTGATCGCCTGGAGCACCGCGAAGACGATCAACGACTCGCCCCCGAAATGCGCGATGGCCAGATGGATGGCCGACACGACGATCAGGATCGTGACCGAGCTGTGGCTGATCAGCCGCGTGCCCAGCCGCATGACGATCCGCGAGTTGAGCAGGTTCGCCGCCGCCATCGTGACCGAGGTCGTCGCGAAGATCAGCGCCAGCAGCTTCTCGCGGCCGAAGGTCTGCGCCATGATCGGCTGCACCGAGTTCAGATACCCATAAAGCGCCGCCATCAGCGCGGTCGCCGCCAGCGTATAGCCCAGCGACAGCCGATCCCCGATCGTCTCGCGCCAGCCCCCGACGATGCGTGTCAGCGAGATGGGCAGCTGCGCCTCCACCGCCAGCGTCTCGGGCATCCGGAGCGAAAACCAGGTCAGGACCAGCGTGGCGAGGCCCGCGATCGTCCAGAAGATCAGGCGCCAATTGCCGAACAGCAGCACCAGCTCACCAAAGGCCGGCGCCAGGATCGGCACGATCATGAACACCATGAAGGCGATCGACATGACCTGCGCCATCGCGCGCCCGTGATAGCAGTCGCGGACCAGCGCCACCGTCGCCACCCGCGTCGCCGCGATCGCCGCCCCGGCACAGACCCGCGCGACCAGCAACAGCGTAAAGCTGCCCGCCACCGCCGCCGCGCCATTGGCGATGATGTAGATGATGAGCGCGACGATCAGCACCCGCCGCCGCCCATAGCGATCGGCCAGCGGCCCGTGCACCAGCTGCGCCACGCCGAAGCCGATCAGGAAGGCGGTAACGACGAACGGCCGCGCCGCGGGCGACGCACCCAGCGACTCCCCGATGGCAGGCAGCGCGGGCAGCATCGAATCGATGCCCAGCGCGGTTAACGCCATCAGCGCCGCGATCAGCAGGACGAACTCGACAAACCCGATGGGCGCGCCGGGAGGCTCGGCGGTGACAGGCGTCACCGGATCAGCGGAACGGGATTCGGACATGATGATTGTCCCATAGGACGAATGATTGCCCAGGAAAACCAGGAAACGCCCTGGTCTTCCTGACCCCCAGGCGGAGTCGGCGCGATCAAACGACCGCTGAATATTTGTATCCGCCGCCCTGACGATTCAGATGGTGGCGACACGTCTGCTGCCCCTCGCCTGGTTCGCGCATGGGAAGTATCGGCTGATGAGCGCGCAATGTTCGACCCCGTCAGTGCTGTACGAGTGTGGCCCCTGGTCGAACTAGCCCGCGCCGAACATGTCGCGCATCCGACGATGAGTTGCATAGTGACCGACCTTGCAAAGATGGGCGTGGTAAGCCGCTCCACAAAGGCAACGGATCGACGCCAGCGCGGTGTCGACCTGATCTAGAGAGGGACACGCACTTTACGAACGGATTGCCAAAAATCGTATGGCCGTACCGGCTGCCATTCTCAGCAAATCGACGCCCTCCGCCGAGCAGCAAGTCCTCAACGTCGTGACATCGGTCTTGACCGAGATCGAAAGGCGCAATGGTCTGAATTGAGGCTTCGATATGTATATCCATGCTACATATCCATTGATCTTGGGGAGGGATAGATATGCGCACGCGGGTCATTGTCGCTCTGGCGGTTACGGCCACGGTCGGCGGTCTGTATCTCTGGAACGCCTCCTGGTTGGCTCCGGCGCCGCAGGGTCGCCCTCTGGTCGAGGCGCATCGTGGCATTCATCAGACCTTCGATCGGACTGATCTGACCCAACAGGAGTGCACCGCCACCCGGATGCACCCACCGACCAATCCGTATCTCGAGAACACCCTCGGCTCGATAAAGGCCAGCTTCAAGGCCGGGGCGGATGAAGTGGAGATAGACGTCCACCCGACAACCGATGGCGAGTTCGCGGTCTTCCACGACTGGACGCTCGAATGCCGTACCAATGGCAAAGGCGTCACGCGACAGCAGAGCATGGCCTATTTGCGTACGCTGGATCTGGGCCATGGCTACACCGCCGATGGCGGCAAGACCCATCCGTTTCGCGGCAAATTCGTGGGCCAGATGAAGACGCTCCACGAAATCCTGACGGCCTTTCCCGACAAAAGCTTTCTGATCAACGTCAAGAGTGACGACCCGACCGAGGTCGACGCGCTTGTCGCGTATCTTCGCGCCCGGAACCACCCGACCGACCGGCGGCTGCGGGTCGTGGCCAGCGACACGGTTCTGGGCCGGCTGGCCGTGGTCGCACCGCAGGCGCGGCGCTGGTCGGTCCGACGCACCAAGTCCTGCTCGATACGCTACATTGCATTCGGCTGGACCGGCTACATTCCCGAGAGTTGCCGCCATGGTTTCATCGGCGTGCCGATCAACGGGCGATGGGCGTTCTGAGGCTGGCCCAACCGTTTCCTGCAACGGATGCGCGACGCCGATGTCGAGGTCGTCATAGCGGGCCCGATGGGAAACAAGAGCGGCGATCCGGGCCTGAGCGATCCTGTTCAACTCGACGCAGTGCCACAGCAATATAACGGCCGGTTGCTAACCGACGATGTTGAGAGGATTGGCCCGGCCGTCCTGAAACGCTGGCCGTTGCAAGCGACCCGATAGGCCGCCATTCAGCCCCTCGACAGCTTGCGGGGGTCAGACCTGCACCCCAACTGTATTGATGCAACAGGACGCGTAAGGAGTTTACCGCCATGTCCATCCTGTCCCGCTCCCCCCTCGCCCTCCCGCTGGTGGCGGCATTGGCGCTGTCGGCCTGCGATCGGCCGAACCAGGGTACGTCGATCACGGTGAACGGCTCGGATGGCGAAACGCTGGCGTCGGTCGATGGCAAGTCGGGGGAGGTGAAGCTGGCGCTGCCCGGCTTTTCCGGCGCGTTCAAGCTGCCCAAGGTGTCGATGGAGGCCGATAATTTCGAGCTGAACGGCGTGCATCTCTATCCCGGCTCGACGATCCGCAACGTCGATGTCGGCAATGGCCGCGACAAGGCGTTCACCATGACCTTCGACAGTCCGGCCGATCCGGCGACCGTGCGCGACTGGTTCCGCGACAAGATGGGCGAAGCCGACTTCACCCTCACCGATCAGGGCGGCGCGCTGGTCGGCAAGACGGCGGAGGAAAAATCCTTCCGCCTGGACCTGCGCCCCTCGGGCGGCGAACGATCGACGGGGACGATCACGCTCGGAGGATAATGGGGGGGGCGGATGACGCACCCTGTTCGGCGATGACAGGCGCGTTATATAGGTGCCAGCCTATTCGATTTTCTGGACATATCGCCATGACCGACACCCGCTCCGCCGAGGTTCCGACGCTCAGCCTCGCCGACCAGGACCGTGACCCCGAGGGCTTTGCCGCCGCCTTGGGCACATCGTTCGAGCGGTTCGGTTTCGCCATCGTCGCGGATCATGGCGTGCCCGCCGAACTGATCGACCGCGCCTGGGCGCAGACCAAGGCGCTGTTCGACCTGCCCGAGGAGGAGAAGCACGGCTATCACGTCCCCGGCGGCGGCGGCGCGCGCGGCTATACCCCGTTCAAGACCGAGATCGCGAAAGATGCCAAGGTCGTCGACCTGAAGGAATTCTGGCATGTCGGCCGCGAACTGCCCGAGGGGCACCCCTATGCGGACCGGATGCCCGCCAATATCTGGCCCGACCGCCCGGAAGGGTTCCGCGCGGATTTCGTCGAACTGTTCTCGGCCTTCGACCGGGCGGGCGACCGGCTGCTGTCGGCCATTGCGCGACATCTGGAGCTGGACCCGAACTGGTTCGATTCCGCCGTGAAGGACGGCAATTCCGTCCTGCGCCTGCTCCACTATCCGCCGATCCCCGCCGATGCCGAGGGCGTGCGGGCGGGCGCGCATGAGGACATCAACCTCATCACCCTGCTGCTCGGGGCCGAGGAAGCGGGCCTCGAACTGCTCGACCGCGATTCGGGCGAGTGGCTGGCGATCCGCCCGCCCGAAGGCGCGATGGTGGTCAATGTCGGGGATATGTTACAGCGGCTGACCAACCATGTCCTGCCCTCCACCACGCACCGGGTGGTCAACCCGCCGGTCGAGCGGCGCGGCTTCTCGCGCTATTCGATGCCCTTCTTCCTGCACCCGGCGCCGGACTTCCTGATCAAGACGCTGCCCGGCACGATCAGCGAGGGGCATCCGGATCGCTATCCGGAGCCGATCACGGCGCATGACTATCTGTTCGAGCGGCTGGTCGAGATCGGGTTGATCAAGAAGTAATTCAGGCGGATCGCCTGGGGCTTGCCCTCCCCCATCCCCTCCCGCCTGCGGGAGGGGAGCGGCAAGATCAGCGGTTTGAATTTAAATTGCTCCCTTTCCGCAGGCGGGAGGGGCTACCTTAAAGCCCCCTCCCGCAAGCGGGAGGGGTTGGGGGAGGGCAAGGTGCCTCGCAGAGACCTTACCCCAACAATCACCCCAGAATATGCATCAACAACGGCTGCCCGACCAAACTCTGGCTCCCGCGCAACCGCTCCAGCGCCTGTGCCACCGCGCGCTCCGGCCCCTCATGCGTGACGATCGCGATCATCACCCCGCCATCGGCCGCCTCGCCGCGCTGGATCAGGCTTTCGATCGACACCCCCGCATCGCGCATCGCGGCGGCGATTTCGGCTAGCACGCCGACCTTGTCCTGCACCGTGAAGCGCAGGTAAGCGCGCCCGCGCCGCTCGCCGCTATCGGCCTTGGGCGCCGGGGTCAGTTCATGCGCGGGCATGGCGAAGGATGCGCCATATTCGCCGCGCGCGATGTCGATCAGGTCGGCCACGACCGCGCTGGCGGTCGGGCCGTCGCCCGCGCCCGCGCCCTGGAACAGCAACCGGCCGACGAAATTGCCCTCGGCGACGACCGCATTGGTCGAGCCGGTGACATGCGCCAGCGGATGGTCGAACGGCACAAGATGCGGATGCACCCGCTGGAACAGGCCGTTCGCCCCCTCCTCCGCCACGCCGACCAGGCGGACACGATAGCCGAGCGACGCCGCCTGCGCGATATCGGCGGCCAGCACATGGCGCACGCCGCCGATCGCGACGTCGCCAAACGCAGGCTGCGTACCGAAGGCGATCGCGGCGAGGATCGACAACTTGTGCGCGGCGTCCACGCCATCGATGTCGAAGCTGGGGTCCGCCTCGGCATAACCCAGCGCCTGCGCTTCCGCTAGAACCTCGGCAAAGTCGCGGCCTTCGGCTTCCATCTTCGACAGGATGAAATTGCAGGTGCCGTTGAGGATGCCATAGACGCGCGCGATGGCGTTGGCCGCCGCGCCCTCGCGAAGCCCCTTGATGACCGGGATGCCGCCCGCGACCGCCGCCTCGAACTTCAGCGCGGCGTTGGATTCCTCCGCCTTCTGCGCCAGTTCCAGCCCGTGATGCGCCAGCATCGCCTTGTTGGCGGTGACGAAGCCGCGCCCCGCCCCCAGCGCGGTGCGCGCCAGCGTCAGCGCGGGGCCGTCCGAACCGCCGATCAGCTCGACCACCACATCGGCATCCGGGTGCGAGGCCAGCGCGGCGGTATCGTCCACCCATTCGAAGCGCGACAGGTCGACACCGCGGTCCTTGGTCCGGTCGCGCGCGGAGACGGCGACGATCTCGATCGGGCGACCGGCGCGCCGGGTAATCAGGTCACGGTTCGCATCGAGCAGGCGAATGACGCCGCCCCCTACCGTGCCCAGTCCCGCCAAAGCCACTCGCAAAGCATCGCCCATCGTCCAAATCCTGTATCCGGAGCGTTTGTTGAGTGCAGGCGGGTAGCGGATAGAAATGGTCGCTGTCGAGCCGGTCAGCGACCTTTTATTGCTCGAATGGGGCAATGCCGCTAAAGGCCGCCCATGATTTCCCCCGATTTCGTGGTCATCGACGTCGAAACCGCCTGTTCGCGGACCAGCAGCATCTGCCAGATCGGCATCGTCGGCTATGCCGCGGGCGTCGAAGTGCTGGCCTATGAGACGCTGGTCGATCCGTGCGACGAATTCAGCGCGTTCAACATCAATATCCACGGCATCACCGCCGATCATGTCCTCGGCAAGCCGACCTTCGCCGCGCTGCATCCCGAACTGGCCGGGCATCTGGCGGGGCGGGTGACGGTGGCGCATTCGGGCTTCGACAAGGGCGCGCTGGGCCGCGCCTGCGAGCGCGACGCCCTGCCCCCGATCGCGGCGCGCTGGCTGGACAGCGTGACCATAGCCCGGCGCGCCTGGCCGGAATTGCCCAATCACAAGCTCAATACGCTGGCGGCCTTCCTGGAACTGGAGCACCGGCATCACGACGCGCTCAGCGATGCGCGGGCGGCGGGGCAGGTGGTGCTGCGCGCGATGGCCGCGACGGGTATGACGCTGGCCGACTGGTTCCTCCCGCCGCCGTCCGCGCGCTCGCGGCGGCAGGTCCGGCGCTGAACGGGAATTGGTCAAGTCCTGAAGCGGACTGCTCCCCTCACCTTCAGGGGAGGGGCACGGGGGTGGGGCGCTTCAACACGCGCGGCGCTTGAGGCGAGGCCCCACCCCACCCCCTCCCCTGAAGGGGAGGGGCTACGAGAGGTCGTCAGGGCTCGAGATGCCCCTGAGGCCCCGGCCCATCGAGCGCTATGGCGATGCGCCGGCTCTTGTCGCGCCTCTTGTCGGCCAGCTTGCTGATCCCGATCCGCACCTCGTTGGCGAGCATCAGCGCGGGCGTGAGCAGATCGAACCCCACCTGACACCCGCCTTGCCGCGCCGGACACGGGGTGGACGAGGCGGCCAGAGCCCCCGGCCCCGTCAGTTCGGGATTGGACGGCGCTGGCCCGGTCGGCGGCTCATCGCGGAGTTGTGGAGCCCGGTCATCGGCCTGACGCCGCCCGCAGACGATGATGTCCGCCGCCGTCCCGCCAGAAACCGGACAGGGATCGCGCGCCAGGATCGAGAAACGGCCGCCCTCGGGTGGCGGCGGGGGCACGGCGGGCGTCGCCTGCAAAGCGATCAGCAGAAGCGGGATCATCGCCTGTCTCCGGTCGTCACGGCGCGGGCTTGCGCAGGGTCGTCGTGCCGCCGCTGCCCCGGGCATTGGTGTCCATCGTCGCCCCGGCAAAGCCGCCGCCGACCTGGAAGGGTGACAGATCCTTGACCGGCGTGCTCCGCGCGAGCAGCCGCGTCCGCTCCTCCATCACCCCTTCGTGACGGGGATCGCCGGGCTCGGGCGGTATCTCGAAGGGAATGCGGAAGCGGTCGGCATTGCGGCGGCCGCACACGGTGATGTCGGTGGCGTTGGGATCATAGACGCAGCGCGTCTCGACACTGGTCAACCGGCGGGTCTTGGCCACGATGGTGTCGACCGAGGGTGGCGGCGCGTCTTCGCCCTGTGCCGACAGTCCCGCCATCACCATGACCAACATCGTGGCAAGCATGACGCTCTCCCGGCATCGCCAGCCCCTCTGCCTGAAGGCGAGGCCGGGCGCGATCATGCCGGTTTTTCCGGCCGACCGCCAGCGTCAGGTCGATCGACATTCATGACCTACTCTTCTTCCCCTCGCCCCTCTTTGAGGGGAGAGGGTTGCGCAGACTTGGTCTTTGCGAAAGCAAAGGCTTAGTCGGAGCTGGGTGAGGGGTGAAGCGCTCGCTGGCCGAGCGCGCGAGCCGTTCGGCGCGCTCAACCCCTCACCCAAGCTGCGCTAGCCAGCACGCTGGCAAGCTCCGCTAACCCTCTCCCCTATCCAGGGGAGAGGGGAACAATAGATGATTATGAAGGCCGATTCGCGCTGACTGTCCCCCGCTCCGGTCAGGGTTCGAGATGCCCCTGCGGCCCCGGCCCGTCGAGTGCGATCGGCACGCGCCAGCTCTTGTCGCGCCTTTTGTCGAACAATTTGCTGATACCGATCCGCGCCTCGTTGGCGAGCAGCAGCGCGGGCGTAACGACATCGACCCGGGCGGCGCACCCCCATTGGCTGGCCGCACAGGGCGTCCCCTCGGCGCGCAACGCCCCGATGGCGGTCATTTCGGGATTTGAGGGGGTCGCATGGTCGGACGGCCCGCCCCGCAACTCGGGTGCCCGGTCGCTTCCCGGTCGACGGCCACAGACCAGGATGTCCTGCCTCGCGTCCGCAGCGGTCGGACAGTCGGGCAGCAGGATCGAGACGCGCTCCTTCCCCTCCGACGGGGCGGCGGGAACGGCCTGCAGGGCGATCAGCAACAGGGGCAGCATCGGCGATCCTCCTAAGGTATCGCGATCCTAGCGCCTGCCGCTCCGGCTAATCAATCGCGGTGCGGAACAGCGTACGCGGCTTGCTGGTGCAATATTTGTCGCCGACCACCGCGCAATAGGTGCCGTCATTGGCGAAGGCGCGCGCCTTGGAGTCGATCGGCACCACATGGCTCGGCGTCAGGCGATAGGGCGAAGGGCGCTTGCCGCCATGGCAGGTGGACAGGGTACAGGTCGGGGTCAGGCGCGGCAGGGTCATCCGCTGCTCCCCTTCGGCAACCGGAGCAGCCCATAGCAACAATAGCGGCACCATCGTCTTTCTCCCCTTTTATACGCTGTCGATATTCGCCCTTTTGTTCAGTCCTGCCCGACCGGCGCGACGCCCAGGCGCGGAATCTCGATGGCGGGGCAACGGTTCATCACGACCTTCAGCCCGGCGGCCTCGGCGCGCGCGGCGGCGGCCTCGTTGACGACGCCCAGTTGCAGCCAGACCGCCTTGGCCCCGATCGCGATCGCCTCGTCCACCACGTCGCCCGCCGCCTCGGATCGGCGGAAGATGTCGACGATATCGATGGGGTCGCCCAACTGACCCAGTTCGCGAAAGACGAATTCGCCATGGACATGCTCGCCGGTGATCTGCGGATTGACCGGGATCACGCGATAGCCATGATCCTGGAGCCGCTTCATCACGCCATAGGAGGGGCGGTCGGGCCGGTCCGACGCGCCGACCAACGCGATGGTCCGCGCATTCGCCAACAGGTCGCGAATATCGTCATCGGCGGTCAACGGCATCGGCTATCCCCTGTTCGCCGCCGACCGTCGACTATCGTTCGGAAAGAGCGGCGGGTTATCGCACTTCAACGCCCCGCCGTGCCGCCGGTTTCATCACTGGCCGTCCAGCCAGCCCGCCACCTGCCCGGCCAGCGGTGCGAAGACCGTATCATCCTCGCCCGCCGCCGGAGGCTGCCCCGCATCGGAGGCGGTGCGGATCGCGATGGTCAGGGGCACCCGACCCAAAAACGGAATGCCCAGCTCGGCTGCCGCGGCCTCTGCCCCGCCCGATCCGAACGGGTCAGAGATGCCGCCGCAATGGGGGCAGCAATAGCCCGCCATATTCTCGACCAGGCCGATGATCGGCACCCCCGCCTTGGTGAACAGGTCGATGGCACGCCGCGCATCGATCAGCGCCAGGTCCTGCGGCGTCGAGACGATCACCGCGCCTGCCGGGCGATGCTTCTGCACCATGGTCAGCTGGACGTCGCCGGTGCCGGGCGGCAGGTCGAGGACCAGCAATTCGGTCGCGCCCCAGTCGCCATCGACCAGCTGGCTGAGCGCGCCCGCCGCCATCGGCCCGCGCCACGCGATCGCCTTGTCCGGCTCGATTAGCTGGCCCATCGACAGCAGCGACACGCCGTAAGGCGTCGGCACCGGTTGCAGCTTGCCGTCCTGCGCCACCGGCTTCACGCCCTCGGCCGCCATCAGGCGCGGTTGCGACGGGCCATAGATATCGGCATCGACCAGCCCGGTCTTGCGGCCAGCCCGCGCCAGCGCGATGGCGAGATTGGCCGACAGGGTGGACTTGCCCACCCCGCCCTTGCCGCTGGCGACCGCGATGATGCGACGCTCGCGCTTCTCGGCGGTCAGGACGACGCGGACATCCTCGGCCCCCGACTGGATCGCGGCAGCCTTCACCTCTTCCTCCAGTGCCTGGCGCCCCGCTCCGTCCAGGCCGGTGGTGTCGAGCACGACGCCGGCCCGCGCGCCCTCCATCCGCACATTCGCGCGCTTGCCCGCCACTGCGGCGACCGCCGCCTTTACCGTCTCGATGATGCTCATGCGCGGCAGATAGGATGCGAAGCGCGGCTTGGCACTGTTTTTGTCGGCGAACCGTTCCTATAACGATGAACATGAGAAAGCTGACGGGCCGGTTTCAACGCCCCCCCATCCTAGCCGCCAACACGCCAAAGGGCCCCTGGGGCGGGTCCGGCGACGATCCCGATGGTGGTCCCCGCAATCCCTGGGCCGTTCCGCCGGGTGGCCGCAAGGCACCGGGCAAGCCCACCGCGCTGGATGAATTCATCCGCAAGGCGCGCGGATCGGGCGGCGGCGGTCCCGGTGAGGGGCCGGGCGGCTCCGGCGGCGGTTTCGGCGGCCTTCCCGGCGCGCCGGGCGGTCGCACGCTTTGGGCGATCGGCGCGGCGATTCTGATCGTCATCTGGCTGCTCTACACCTCGATCCACCCGATCGGCCCGCAGCAGCGCGGCGTCGTCACCTATTTCGGTCGCTATACCGGCATCCTCGAGCCGGGTATCCAGATCACCGCTCCGGCCCCGATCGCCAGCGTCCGGGTGCTGGACGTGCAGAAGATCCGTACCGAGAATTTCCCCGAAGGCTCGGGTGAGAATCTGGTGCTGACCAGCGACCAGAACATCATCGACCTGACCTATTCGGTCCGCTGGGACATCGCCAATCCGCGCGACTATGCCTTCCGTCTGGCGCAGCCGCAGGAAACCGTGCGTGCGGCGGCGGAAAGCGCGATGCGCGCGGTGATCGCCGACACCTCGCTCGACCAGGCGCTGGGTTCGGGGCGCACCGGCATCGAACAGCGGGTACAGGAACTGACCCAGTCGATCCTAAACGAATATCGCGCGGGCGTGCGGATCCAGGGCGTCGCCATCAAGCAGGCCGCCCCGCCGCAGCAGATCGTCGACGATTTCAACAAGGTGACGGTGGCGCAGCAGCGCGCGGTCGCCGACGTCAACCAGGCGCGTTCCTATGCGCAGCAGGTGGTGGCCCGCGCACAGGGCGAGGCGGCGCAGTTCGACAAGGTGTACGAACAATATCGCCTGGCCCCCGAAGTGACCCGCCGCCGCATGTATTACGAGACCATGGAGGCCGTGCTGGCCAAGTCGGACAAGACCATCGTCGAGACGCCGGGCGTCGTGCCCTATCTGCCGCTGTCCAAGGGCCAGGCTAGATCGCTGCCGCCGGAAATCACCGCGACGGCCCCGGCCACGCCGCCTGCCGCCTCTGCGCAGGCCGGTTCGGGACAGGGAGGCGGCCAGTGAACGGCCTGACCGCACGCAACCCGATCGTGCTGGGCGTCGCCCTGCTGATCGCGGTCATCATCGCCGCCTCCACCTTCTCGATCGTACCGGAGACCCGGCAGGCCGTCGTCTATCGGTTCGAGCAGCCGCGCCGGGTGGTCAACGGTTATCGGCCGGGCGAGGAACTGGGCGACAGCGGCGCAGGCCTGATCGCGCGCATTCCGTTCGTCGACCGCATCGTCTGGGTCGACAAGCGCGTGCTCGACCTCGACCTGGAAAAGACCCAGGTGCTGTCGACCGATCAGCTGCGCATGAATGTCGATGCCTTTGCGCGCTTCCGCGTGATCGACCCGCGCCGCATGCTGGCGACGGCGGGCAGCGTCGACGGCGTCATCAACCAGCTCCGCCCGATCTTCGGCTCGGCGCTGCGCAACGAGTTGGGCAAGCGGCGTTCGTCCGAACTGCTCAGCCCCGAGCGCGGCCAGGTGATGGACGCGATCCAGGTCCGCCTCGACCGCATCGCGCGCCAATATGGCGTCCAGATCGTCGATGTGCGCATCAAGGAGGCCGAACTGCCGCCGGGCACGCCGCTGCAAAGCGCGCTCGCCCGGATGCAGACCGCGCGCCAGCAGGAGGCGATCACCATCGCCGCGCAAGGGCAGAAGCAGGCGCAGATCGTCCGCGCCGATGCCGACGCCCAGGCCGCGCAAATCTATGCCCAGGCGTTCGGCAAGGATGCCAATTTCTACGATTTCTACCGGGCCATGCAGTCCTATCGCCATACCTTCGGCGCGGACGGCTCGAACCAGGAACGTGGGGCCACGCAGATCATTCTGTCGCCCGAGAACAGCTATTTGAAGGAATTCACCGCGCCGGGCCGATAGGTGGA
The DNA here is from genome assembly GCF_050408055.1 of Sphingomonas sp. Xoc002. Lineage (NCBI taxonomy): Bacteria > Pseudomonadati > Pseudomonadota > Alphaproteobacteria > Sphingomonadales > Sphingomonadaceae > Sphingomonas > Sphingomonas sp. Xoc002. The sequence continues at coordinate 3,303,060 of NZ_CP191175.1, forward strand.
CAATCCACCTTTCCGCTCGTTCATATTCAAGCGTCGTTCAGCCAAACCGTGGCAAATAGGTCACGGTCAAACTGAATTTTCTTTGAGAGGACCCTAGCCCAGTGCGCTACGCCTACGCCATTACCAGTGCGCTCCTCCTCGGTGGTGCGACCGCGACCCTGGCCCTTCAGCCCGGCACCGCCCAGGTCGCGCAGAACGAACCCGGCGCGATCCAGGCGGTCGCCCCGCGCGCCGGCGCGCCGATGAGCTTTGCCGACATGGTCGCCAAGCTCCAGCCCGCCGTCGTCAATATCTCGACCAAGCAGTCAATCACCGTAAAGCAGCAGGCTAACCCGTTTGCCGGTACGCCGTTCGAGGGCTTTTTCGGCCAGTTCGGCGGCCAGGCCGGGCCGCAGCCGCAGAAGCGTGAAGGCGCCTCGCTGGGTTCGGGCTTCCTGATCTCGCCCGACGGCTACATCGTCACCAACAACCACGTCATCGCGCCGGGCGCACAGGGCGCGTCGGTCGATTCGATCACCGTCACGCTGAGCGACCGCAAGGAATATACCGCCAAGGTCGTCGGCCGCGACGAGACCTCCGACCTCGCGGTCCTGAAGATCGACGGCAAGAGCCTGCCCTTCGTGCGCTTCGGCGATTCGGCGCGGGCGCGGCCGGGCGACTGGGTGCTGGCTATCGGCCAGCCCTTCGGGCTGTCGAGCACCGTGACCGCAGGCATCATCTCGGCGATCCACCGCGTCACCGGACAGGGCGGCGCGAACGACCGCTTCATCCAGACCGACGCCGCGATCAACCAGGGCAACTCGGGCGGCCCGATGTTCGACATGAACGGCAATGTGATCGGCATCAACAGCCAGATCTATTCGCAGTCCGGCGGCAATATCGGCATCGGCTTCGCCATCCCGGCGGAGGATGCCAAGCCGATCGTCGAGCGCCTGATGAAGGGCCAGAAGATCGAGCGCGGCTATCTGGGCGTGCAGATCGGCGGGCCGGTCAATGACGATGTCGCCGCCTCGCTGGGCGTGCCCAAGGGCCAGGGCGAGATCATCGCCAAGGTCGAGCCGAACGGCCCCGCCGCCAAGGCCGGTCTGAAGGCGTTCGACGTCGTGACCAAGGTCAACGGCCAGTCGGTGACGCCCGAGCAGACCCTGTCCTATCTGATCGCGAACGTGCCGCCGGGCGGCCGCGTCCAGCTGGAAGTGCTGCGCGGCGGCAAGCCCGTATCGCTGACTGCGACCGCCGCGACCCGTCCGTCGAACGAGGAACTGCGCTCGACCATGGGTGACGGCTCCGACGCCTTCCCCGACGATGACGATGATGCGCAGACCACGCCGGCGGCCGGTGGCGGCCTGGGCCTGTCGGTCCAGGTGCTGACCCCCGCGATCGCACGGGCGATCAACGTCGACCCGACGACGCAGGGCGTGGTGATCGCAGCGGTCGATCCGTCGAGCGATGCCGCCGCCAAGCTGAAGCGCGGCGACGTCATTACGGCGGTCAACGGTGCGCCGGTCCGCAGCGCCGCCGATCTCCAGCAGATCGTCGCCGCCGCCAAGGCCGCGGGCCGTCCGCAGGTGCTGGCGCAGATCACCCGTGGGAAAATCGCGGGCGCGCTGATCCCGCTGCGGATCAAGTAATCCGCCAGCCTGACGGGCCGGTAAAAAAGGCCGTCGCATCCCGAGGATGCGGCGGCCTTTTGCTATTCCCGTCCCCGTTCACGGCGATACAATGCGCGCCATGGACGGTATTTTCATCGGCATGGGTGGCGGCAAGCCACAGGCGATCGACCTCAAGCGTGCAAACCGGCACGGCCTGATCGCGGGCGCGACCGGCACCGGCAAGACGGTGACGCTCCAGACGATGGTCGAGGGGTTCTCGCGTGCCGGGGTGCCCAGCTTCGTCGCCGATGTGAAGGGCGACCTGTCGGGCCTGGGCCTCGCCGGATCGGCGATGGGCAAGACCCATGCCGCCTTCACCGCGCGCGCCGCCGAACTGGGCATGACCGACTGGGCCTATGACGCCGCCCCCGTACAATTCTGGGACCTGTTCGGCACGCAGGGCCATCCCGTCCGCGCCACCGTATCGGAGATGGGGCCGCTGCTCCTCGCCCGCATGATGGGCCTGAACGAGACTCAGGAGGGCGTACTGACCATTGCCTTCCATGTCGCGGACAAGGAAGGGCTGCTGCTCCTCGACCTGGACGACCTTCAGGCGATGCTGGCCGAATGCGCCGCGCGGGCGGACGAGCTGACCACCACCTATGGCAATGTCTCCAAACAGTCGGTCGGCGCGATCCAGCGCGCCCTGCTCCAGTTGCGCACGCAAGGGGGCGAGCATTTCTTCGGCGAACCCGCCCTCGAACTGGCCGACCTGATCGCCACCGATGATTCGGGGCGCGGCGTCGTCAACATCCTCGCCGCCGATCAGTTGATGGCCAGCCCCAAGCTCTACGCCACCTTCCTGCTCTGGCTGTTGTCCGAACTGTTCGAGCAGCTTCCCGAGATCGGCGACCCCGACAAGCCCAAGCTCGTCTTCTTCTTCGACGAGGCGCATCTGTTGTTCGACGAGGCCGCGCCTGCGCTGATCGACACGATCGAGCGCGTCGTGCGGCTGATCCGGTCCAAGGGCGTCGGCGTCTATTTCATCACCCAGAACCCGATCGATGTGCCCGACAAGATCGCCGGACAGCTGGGCAACCGCGTGCAGCACGCGTTGCGTGCCTTCACGCCGCGCGATCAGGCGGCGGTGCGCTCCGCGGCGGAGACGTTCCGCGCCAATCCCGGCGTCGATGTCGCCACCGCCATCACCGAGTTGAAGGTCGGCGAAGCGCTGGTCTCGCTGCTCCAGCCCGACGGCTCGCCCTCGCCCGTCGAGCGCACGCTGATCGCCCCGCCGCGCAGCCGGGTCGGCCCCGCGACGCCGGAGGAACGCAAGGTCCTGATCGAGACCGACGCGGTCGGTGCGAAATACGACCAGGCGGTCGACCGCGAATCGGCCGAGGAACTGCTCGCCGCCAAGACCCAGGAAGCCGCCGCGGCCGCCGCCGAGGCGAAGGCGGCGACCGAGGCCGACAAGCAGGCGGCGCAACAGGCGAAGGCGGACGCGAAGGCCGCCAAGGAGGCCGAACGCGCCCGCATCGCCGAACAGCGCGCGGCGGCCAACTCCCCCTGGGCCAAGATGGCGAGCAGCGCGGCCCGCTCGGCCAGTTCCTCTATCGGGCGACAAGTGGCCAACGAGATCGGCAAGCAGGTGTTCGGCGGCGGATCGCGGCGCCGGTCGAGCAGTACGGGCGGCGGGATCGTCGGGGCGGTGGTACGCGGGGTGCTGGGGAATCTGTTTCGGGGGTAGTGGTTCCCCCTTCCCACACGGCCACCCCGACCTCCCTTCAGCCTGGGCACAGTCGAAGGCCAGGGGATTGGCAACCCGTCGAAGGGGTTGGCCCCACCCCGGCGAAGGCCGGGGCCTAGGTGCCGCGAAGCGCATGGCGCGCATAACGCCGCGTGGGAGGAATGACGCCACGTCATCAAGAGCGTACCGCGACTGGACCCCGGCCTTCGCCGGGGTGGGGCTTGGATTGATGCGATTCCCGTGGCCTTCGACTTCGCTCAGGCTGAACGGAGGTTGGGACAAATCCTCCCGCGCCCGCCACCGCGTTCCTCACACGAAACGCTAGGCGAGCGCGCGTGACTCTGCCACATCTGCGCGCATGAGCCGTACTTCCACTGCCGCCCGCCCCGTTGCCGAACTGACCCTTCGCGGCATCGCGCTGGGCGGGATCATCACGCTGCTGTTCACGGCGGCCAATGTCTATCTGGGGCTGAAGGTCGGACTGACCTTCGCCACCTCGATCCCGGCGGCGGTCATCTCCATGGCCATCCTGCGCTATCTGCCGAACAGCTCGGTGCTGGAGAACAACATCGTCCAGACGGTCGCCTCGGCGGCGGGGACGCTGGCGGCGATCATCTTCGTGCTGCCCGGCCTGGTCATGATCGGCTGGTGGCAGGGCTTTCCCTACCTCCTGACCGCCGGAATTACGGCCACGGGCGGCATTCTCGGCGTCATGTTCTCGGTCCCCTTGCGCCGCGCGCTCGTCGTCGACACCGACCTCCCCTACCCGGAGGGCCGCGCCGCGGCCGAAGTGCTGAAGGTCGGTGCGGGCAGCCGCGAGGGCGAGGCGGAGAGCGCGACCGGCCTGCGGCTGATCGTCGTCAACGCCGTCGCCTCGGCCGCCTTCGCCGTGCTGACCCAGACCAAGCTGGCGGTGGCCGAAGCCGCCATCTGGTTCCGCACCGGCGCGGGCGCCACGGGCATTTCGGGGGGGCTGTCCTTCGCGCTGATCGGGGTCGGGCATCTGGTCGGCCTGTCGGTCGGCATTGCCATGCTGGCGGGGATCGCGATCGGATGGTGGGTGGCACTGCCCATCCTGACCGCCATGGCCCCCTCGACTGGCCCGGTCGCCGAGTGGGCAGGCGGTATCTTCAGCCGCGACGTGCGTTTCCTGGGCGCGGGCGTAATCGGGGTCGCAGCGATCTGGACGCTGCTGAAGATCATCGGGCCGGTCATCGGCGGCATCCGCTCGTCGCTCGCCGCCGCCTCCGCCAAGCGCGACGGCACCGTGCTGCCCATCGGCGAGCGCGACCTGCCGATCGGGATCGTCGCGGTCGTCGCGCTGGCGACTTTGGTGCCGATCGCCGGACTATTGTGGTCGGTGATCGCGGGCGGGCCGCTCGCCGCGTCGGGCTTCGCGCTGATCGGCGGCGCGCTGCTGTTCATCCTGCTCATCGGCCTCGTGATTGCGGCCGTCTGCGGGTATATGGCGGGTCTGATCGGGGCCTCGAACAGCCCGGTATCAGGCATCGGCATCCTGTCGGTGCTGGCCGCAGCGTTGCTCCTCGTCGGCCTGTTCGGGCGCGGCACATCCCCGGAGACCACGCAGGCGCTGGTCGCCTATGCGCTGATCGTTACCGGCGTCGTGTTCGGCGTGGCGACCATCTCCAACGACAATCTCCAGGACCTGAAGACCGGCGAGCTGGTCGGTGCGACGCCGTGGAAGCAGCAGGTGGCGCTGGTCATCGGCGTCGTCTTCGGCAGTCTGGTGATCTCGCCCGTTCTCGACCTGCTCAACGCGACGCTGGGCTTTGCGGGCACGCCGGGGGCTGGCCCCAACGCACTGTCCGCACCGCAGGCCGCGCTGATCTCGGCACTGGCCAAGGGCGTGCTGGGCGGCGACCTGAACTGGGGCATGATCGGGATTGGCGCACTGGTCGGCGTCGGGGTGATCGTGATGGACGAGGTGCTGGGCAAGCTCGGCTGGTTGCGTCTGCCGCCGCTGGGCGTGGGACTGGGCATCTACCTGCCCATGTCGGCGACGCTGCCGGTCGTGATCGGCGCCACCATCGGCCATGTCTATGACCGCTGGGCCAGGCGCAGCGCCAATCCGGACGCCGCCGAGCGGCTGGGCGTGCTGGCCGCGACCGGGCTGATCGTGGGCGAGAGCCTGTGGGGCGTCGGTTTTGCGGGGATCGTCTATCTGACCAATTCGGACGCGCCGCTGGCGCTGGTCGGAGAGGGTTTTGCCACCCCCGCGCTGGTCGGGGGGACGATCCTGTTCCTCGGCATCATGGCGGCGCTGTATCGTTATACGCGCCGTCAGGTTGTCAGCCTGCCACCTGCGGCGCGCTGATCCTTATGGGGGCGTACTATCGTTCCTCCCCTGTAAGGGGAGGTGGCAGGGCGCAGCCCTGACGGAGGGGTGTCCACCTATCGAGAGCGGGACACCCCTCCACCATGCTTCGCATGGTCCCCTCCCCTTGCAGGGGAGGAATAGAGGGGGCCGCCGGGCCGTCACATCGCCGCCAGCAGCTCGCTGATCTTCACGAACGCAAAGCCGATCGAGCTGTCCGCGATGCCATAGGGCAGGAACAGCGAATCGCCGTGCCGGATCGCGCCGCAGGAGTAGACGACGTTGGGCACATAGCCCTCACGGTCCTGATCCTTCGCCGCCAGAATCGGCTGCTTCGTCCGGCCAAGCACCTTGGACGGATCGTTCTTGTCGAGCAGCGCGGCACCGATCGAATATTTGCGCATCGCCCCGACGCCATGGGTCAGCAGCAGCCATCCCTCGTCCGTCTCGATGGGCGGACCGCAATTGCCGATCTGCACCAGCTCCCACGGATAGACGGGGGTGAGGATCTTCTCGCCCTCGTCCCAATGCGTCAGCGAGTCGGACTTGAGCAGGAACAGGTTTTCGCCGTCCTGCCGCCCGATCATCATATACTGGCCCGCCACCTTGCGCGGGAACAGCGCCATGCCCTTGTTACGCGCCGCCGCGCCGGTCATCGGCACGAGGTCGAACGCGCGGAAGTCGCGGGTGCGCATCAGTTCGGACTGGATGCCCGAGCCGTCATAGGCGGTATAGGTGCCGATCCACTCGACCGCGCCGTCGTCATGCGTGAACTGGACGATCCGCATGTCCTCCAGCCCCTTGGACTGGGCCTGGGTGATCGGGAAGATGACGGTGCCCGACAGCGTCGAGTCGCGGTGGCGGTGGACCGTAATCGGGCCGCTCGGCACCTCATACTCGCCCCAGCCATGCACGTCCGTCGCGGTCGCGAAGGGCGGCTCGGGCGCGAGGCGCAGCTGGTTCTGGTCGTTGATGATGCCTTCGCGGAACGCGACCGACGAGATGTGCCCCTCGCCCACCGAGCGCATCGACATCAGGATACGCTGCGACCCCGGCTGGATGCCGGTCTGGTCGAAATGCGGCACCGCCGACGGGTTCATCAGCGCGGCGGCGGCATAGCTGTATTCGTGGCAGAAATAGGCCCCGATCAGCTGGCGCTTCTCGTCGCTGATCTTCGACCCGTCGAGCTTCAGCAGATCCTCGATCTGGTCGTAACGGGTCATGAAGACGCGCCGTGTCTGCCAGTGCCGTGCCTCGAAATCCTTCAGCACGGCTTCCAGCTGGTCGCGGGCTTCCTGCGGCGACATGGCCAGCACTTCGCCCACCAGCCGTTCGGTCCGGCTGGGGGGTGCGCCATTGCCACCGCCCCAGGCGATGTGAAACGGCCGCACCACGACGCGCGAAGGGTCGGCATGAAGCCGCAGCCGGTGGTTGAAAAGATCCATCGCGCTACCGTCTCGCCACTTTACCAAAAACGCTCATCACATCCCCCGAACATGACAGCATGTCAGGCAATGTGACGATCGGCTCCTGCCATGGATGAGGCGGAATGGCAAAGGCTGGCTATCGCGCAATTGGCGAGTTGCAGCGCCAGTATCGACTCGGCACCCTGGTTGCGGTTGAGGCCGGTCGGCATCAGCCCATCGAAACAGCCGCCGTCCTGCGCCGTCGCCAGCGGAAGGTCGAGGTCGTTGGCGCCCAGGAACCAGCCATAGGCGCGCTCGCCCTCGGCGATCCAGCGCGGGTCGCGGGTGGCGGCATAGGCCGACTGGCACGCCTCGACCGTCGCCTGCGCCTCCAGCGGCTGCTGGTCGAACTGCAACGGCTCGGCATAGGGACGGCCGAAGCTCTCGCTGCCGACCGCGCGGAAACGACCCTCGGGCGAGGTCTGCTTGCCGACGATCCACTCCAGCGTCGACAGGCCGCAGTCGATCAGGTCCTGCCGCCCCAGCGCGCGCCCTGCCTCGATCAGCGCCTGCGGCACGCGGGCATTGTCATAGGCCAGCACGATCTCGAACCACTGCCATTCGGGACGGCGTGCCTCTTCGAGCAGGGCGAGGTGCAGCGGGGGCAGCTTTTCCAGGATGGCACGTGCCAGCTGATGCCCCGGCCGCGCCTCCAGCATCGCCGCCGCGCCCAGCATCGCAAAGGCCTGCGCCCGGAGCGATCCCAGGTCGAGCGCCAGAGAGGCGGTGGCGTCGAACCACATCTGTGCCCAGTCGCGATGCTTGGCCATCTGCGCGTCGCGCGCGGTCACGCCCAGTGCCCAGAGGGTGCGGCCGTTGGAATCCTCCGACCCCACTTCCTCGCACCAGCTGCGGTCGAAGCGCATGAAGTTGCGATAGCGGCGCTCTTCGGGATTCCAGGCATATTGCAGGAACGAGGCGTAGATGGTCGTCCACTTGTCGCGCGTGACCGGGTCGATATCCGGTGCCTGGGTCATGAAGATCAACGCGCGCGCATTGTCGTCGATGCAATAGCCATGACGGCGATCAGGCACCGAATAGATGGCGTGCTGCAACATGCCGGTCGAGTCGCTCATCCGCTCGACGGCGGCGATGTCGGCCTTCAACGGCTTGATGCTGGTCTGGTATGATCCGGCGATCCGGCGCGGGCGGGCGGTGATCGCCGATGCCATCTGCTCCAGCGCCGCCTCGGCGAGGCGCGGCCAGATCATGGTGCGGCCACGGGCATAGGCGCGCTGCGACAGGCGGTTGCGTGCCGCTTCATCGGTCAGCAGCCGGTCGATCTCGCGGGCAAAGGCATCCGCATCGCAGAAATCGACGAGGACGCCGTGATCGTCGCCCAGAATTTCGACCGCATGGACATAGGGCGTGGATACCACCGCCTTACCGACGCCGACCGCATAGGACAGTGTGCCGCTCGTGATCTGGGCGGGGTTGGTATAGGGCGTCGCATAGATGTCGGCGGCTTGGAGATATTCGATCAACTCGTCATGCTCTACGAACGCATCGACGAAGGCGACATTGTCGGCCACGCCGCGCGCCTCGGCCAATGCCTTCAACCGGTCGCGATACGCCTCGCCCTCATGCGCGATCAAATTGGGATGCGTCGCGCCCAGCACGACATAGAGCAGTTCGGGATGATGCGCGGCGACGGCGGGCAGTGCCTCGATGATCGTCTCGATCCCCTTGTTCGGCGCGAGCAGGCCGAAGGTGAAGACGACCTTGCGCCCTTCCCAGCCGAACTTGGCCTTCAGCGAATCGGGCGAGATGAGTTCGCGGTCGGGCACGCCATGCGGGATCATCGCGATCTGGCGCGGGTCGGCGCCATAGACGCGCTGGAGAATGTCGCGGCCCTTGTCGGCCATGACGATGATCCGGGCGCAGCGGCGCAGCAAGCCCTCCATCACCCGGCGCTCATCGGCGGAGGGCTTTTCGAGAACGGTGTGGAGCGTCGCGATCACGGGCAGCGTGGTACGGTCGAGCAGCGCCAGCAGATGCTCGCCGGCGGCACCGCCATAGATGCCATATTCGTGCTGAACCCAGATCGCCTGCGCGCCGCTCGCCTCGATCCGGCGGGCCATGTCGATATAGGCGCCGCGCTCATGCTGCGGGATGGCGGCGGTCACGGCCGGGGGATAGGCGTAGCGACCGGGATGATCGTCCATTGCATAGACATCGACCGCCAGTTCGGGAAAACGGTTGCGCAAGGCGGAATAAACATCGGTGGTGAACGTCGCGAGCCCGCATTGACGGGGCAGGAAATTGCCGATCAGCGCCAGTCGTTCGATCACGGTTCCGTTCGCATCCACCATATCGCTTGTCCTTGCAGGCGAGAGGGAAGCGGAAAGTCCGCAATTCCCCTCGCACTAAGGTTAACCCGCGATGAGCGACGAAGGTTGCAAAGCGTATTACATATTTGCTGCACCGCACCCTTGGACTGCGTCGAAATGACGTTACGGAACGCTGAAATGTGTGTCCGTGATGGGGATGCAGTATCGTCCTGCTCACGGCTTCCCTCTCCCCTGGACAGGGGAGAGGGTTAGCGGAGCTTGCCAGTTTACTGGCTAGCGCAGCTTGGGTGAGGGGTCGAGCGAGCCAAAGGCTCGCGCGCGCGTTCCGCGCGCTCACCTCTCTATGAGGGGCGAGGGAAGGACGTTTCTCAGCGCGCGGGTACTACGTGGTCGGCGGCATCGCGGACGGTCTTGCCGTCGGCCGCCTTGCTGTCGGGTTTGAAGCCGGTCTCGTAGGAAATGCTGGCTTTCTGGCGCTGCGCCTTGAGGGTCTGGCCCAGTGCATCGGCGATCGCCTTGCGCCGCAGGATTTCCCCCGCCAGCGCCCGCGCGGGTTCGCCGGTGACGGGGGCCGCCATGCGCTGGACGATCGCATTGGCGGTGTAGCGGCCCTGATAGGGCAGCAGGATGGGATCGCCCGATGGCTGCCTGGCCACCTGGGCCGCGATCGCGGCCGGCAGGAACGCCGAGTCGACCAGGACATGATCGCGCGCGAAGGGGGTGGCGTTGCGGGTCAGTTCGTCGGCCAGCGCGTCCAGAGTCTTGAACTGGCCGAGCGCCAGCAGCGCCTCGGTGCTGGCGGGCTGGGCGAAGCGGATCTGGTCGACATAGAATTTCTGCCGCTGCGCGAACTCATAGGGATGCGCGGCGATATAGGCGTCGACCGCCTGGACGTTGGGCACCGGCACGGTATCGGCCAGCTTCCGCGCCAGCATCTCGACCAGCAGCTTCTGCTCCTGCCGTTCGCGCTGGGCGGCAAATTCGGGGGTCTTGTCGATCCCCATGTTCTGCGCCGCCTGGACCAGCAGGGTACGGTCGACCAGCTGGGGCAGGATCGCCTTGCGATAGGCGAGACGATCGACGCCCGGCGGCGCATCGGCCAGCTCGGCATCCAGCGCCTGGGTCGTGATCGCCTGTCCGTCGACCTGGGCCACCCCCTTCTCCTCGGGCTTGGACTGGCATCCCGACAGGGCCAGCAGGGCAAGGGGGACGGCGCTCCAGGACCAATGTTTCACGCGAAGAACTCCATGACCGCATACCGCACCCGCCCGCAGGCGGCTTTCGGCTAGACTGTCGGCGTTCCTGCGTCGGAAGCGGTTGCGATATTCTTATCCCGCTTGAAGGCGACGGGAAATTTCCGGTGGACGATAGGAAAAAACCGGCCGCCCATCGGACGACCGGTTTTCGCTATCGGGCGCAGCGCATTCGGCGTGCGCCGCGATGGATGGATCAGGCGATGGCGGCGTTCGGGGTGGTGCCGCGACGGCGCACGGCATAGCCCACCAGCACCAGACCCAGCAGCAGCATCGCCCAGGTCGCGGGCTCCGGCACGGCGGTCGGGGCCGAGGCCGCGCCATAGGCCTGGCCATAGGTATAGGACGACACCTTCGTCCCCAGGCCGGTGGTCGGATCGATGGTGTAGATGGCATTGTCCTTCACGCCGAACAGCGCGTCCACCGTCGAGGCCAGCCCGAACATGTCGGTCGTGCCGCCGATCAGCTGGCTGGCACCGGTCAGCGGATTGACGACCGCCAGGCCCAGATTGCTGGCGAGGTACAGCTGCCCCTTGAAGAAGGCCAGATCGCCCGCCGACTCCGGGCTGCCCATCGATCCGATCAGGCTGGCCCGCCCATTGCTGGTGTTGAGCTTGTACAGATTATTGTCGCCCGACCCGTACAGCGTACCGTCCGCGCCGAAGACCAGGCCGTTGACGAACGAACCCATCGAACCCAGTACGGTCGTCGCGCCGCCGGTCGTCGAGAGCTTGAACAGCGTGCCCCCGTCGACGCCGAACAGATCGCCGCCATTGTTGAAGGCGATGTCGTACATCACCGTGCCGGTATTGCCCAGGACGGTGCTCACCTTGGTGGTCGTGTCATAGGACACGAGGCCACCATTGGAATCGTTGATGATGATCGTCGGATTGGCGCTTGCCGCTCCTGCCGTGCCGAGCCCGATCAGCGTGGCAACCGCCATGGTGAAATGTTTGACGATCTTCTGCACGGCCCTGGTCCCTTTCGCATCCCGATGACGCGTTCCTTATCGCACCACATAAATTGCGAGTCGGACGGCTTCAAGGATGGACGATGTTTCACATCGGGATGAAGCAGGGGTTAAGCCAAGGGCCGATCAGCCGCGACCGCGATAGCCCGCCACGCCCTGATCGGGCAGCCATAGATCGGCTGGCGGGGCCGAGGATTGCCAGAACACGTCGATCGGAATGCCGCCGCGCGGATACCAATATCCGCCGATGCGCAGCCATACCGGCTTCATCTCTTCGAACAATCGCTCGCCGATGCCGACGGTGCAGTCCTCGTGGAAACCGGCATGGTTGCGGAAGCTGCCCAGGAACAGCTTCAGCGACTTGGATTCGACGATCGTCTCGCCGGGCACATAGTCGATGACCAGGTGCGCGAAGTCAGGCTGACCGGTCACCGGGCATAGCGAGGTGAACTCGGGGGCCGCGAACCGGATCAGATAGGTGCGCCCCGGACGGGGGTTGGGAACATAATCGAGCACCGCCTCTTCCGGGGAAGCGGGCAGCGCGCTTGTCTGGCCGAGATGCTTCATGAAAGGCCATGTAGGACAGCCATGCCCAAAGCGCCAACGCTGATCCCCATTCTCGGCGACCAATTGTCGATGAACCTGTCATCCCTGGAGGGCGCCGACCCCAAACGCACCGTCCTGCTGATGATGGAGGTGGAGGACGAGACGGGTTACGTCCGCCATCACAAGGCCAAGATCGCCTATATCCTGTCCGCCATGCGCCACCATGCCGAGGCCCTGAGGAAGGCAGGCTGGCGGGTCGATTACGTCAAGCTGGACGACCCCGACAATGCGGGCAGCTTCACCGGCGAGGTCGCCCGCGCGGTCGGGCGGCACGATCCCGAGCGGATCGTCGTGACCCAGGCAGGCGAATGGCGGGTCGCCGCGATGCTGGAGGCGTGGGAGACGATGTTCGGCATCCCCGTCGACATCCGCCCCGACACCCGCTTCATCGCCAGCCAGGCGGAGTTCGAGGATTGGGCGAAGGACCGCAAGGAACTCCGCATGGAGTTCTTCTACCGGCTGATGCGTCGCAAGACCGGCCTGCTGATGAAAGGCGACAAGCCCGAGGGCGGCAAATGGAATTACGACGCCGACAATCGCAAGCCCGCGCCCAAGAAGGACGTACCGCCCGAACCGCTGACGTTCGCGCCCGACACGATTACCCGCGACGTGCTCAAACTGGTCGCCGCGCGGTTCGACAATCATCCCGGCTCGCTGGACGGCTTCGCCTATGCCACGACCGTCGAGGAGGCCCAGAAACAGGCCGAGGCGTTCATGGCGCACGGGCTGCCCAAGTTCGGCGACTATCAGGACGCGATGCTGACCGGCCAGCACCAGCTCTGGCACTCGGTCCTATCGCCCTATATCAATTCGGGGCTGCTCGACCCGCTCGACCTCTGCCGGATGGCGGAGGGGGAATATGAGGACGGCAACGCCAGCCTCAACTCGGTCGAGGGCTATATCCGCCAAATCATCGGCTGGCGCGAATATGTGCGCGGGCTCTACTGGCATGTCGGGCCGGATTATGTGGACCGCAATTTCCTGCGCGCGCATCGGAAATTGCCCGGCTTCTACTGGACCGGCGAGACCGACATGCACTGCATGGCCGAAGCGCTGGGCCAGACGCTCGACACCGCGCATGCCCATCATATCCAGCGGCTGATGGTGACGGGCAATTACGCCATCCTGATTGGCGCCGACCCGGCGGAGGTGCATCGCTGGTATCTGGAAATCTATATCGACGCCTATGAATGGGTCGAGCTGCCCAATGTCGTCGGCATGAGCCAGTTCGCCGATGGCGGCATCATCGCGTCCAAGCCCTATGTATCGTCCGGGGCCTATATTAACCGCATGTCGGATTATTGCGGGTCCTGCCGCTACGACGTGAAGCAGCGGGTCGGCGAGGACGCCTGCCCATTCAACGCCCTCTATTGGGACTTCCTCGCGCGGCACGAAGAGCGGTTCGAGGGGAATGTGCGGATGGCGATGGCGTACCGGAACTGGAACCGGATGGCGGAGGCGGATCGCATGGCGGTGCGGGCGCAGGCAGCGGGGTATTTGAAGGGGTTGGAATAGCCGGATTCCCGCCCCTCGCCTCTGGCCGCTCCCCTCCCGCAGGCGGGAGGGGATGGGGGAGGGTCAGGAGTCTCACAGAGACCAACGCCCGTGGCCCTTGCCCCTCCCCAACCCCTCCCCCTGCCGGGAGAGGGGCTTTAGCTTGGCTTGCGACCCCGCCCCCAACGCGCCTAGGTACGGACCCACCGACCGAGGAGCCCCAAGATGCCGCCACTCATCACCCCGGAAGAGCTCGCCGCCATCGCAGGCGAGGCGGACGTGCGCATCCTGGACGTCACCTATTTCCTCGACGACCCGGACGGCACCGGGGCCCGACGCGGATTCGAGGACGGGCATATTCCCGACGCCCGCTTCCTGCCGATGGGGGCGCTCGCCGACCCCGACAGCGACCTGCCGATGACGCTGCCGCCGCCCGAGCATTTCGCCCATGCGCTGAGCGAGGCGGGGGTCGGCCATGCCGACCGGATCGTGCTTTACGACCGTTCCCCGCTGCACAGCGCCGCGCGGGTCTGGTGGTTGCTCAGCCTGTTCGGTGCCGAGTCGGTGGCGCTGCTCGATGGCGGGCTAGAGGCTTGGGCAGAGGCGGGGCATCCCGTCACGATCGGCCCGGCGGGCGCGCCCGAAGCGCCCGGCCTGTTCCTCGCGCAAACCGACCTGGCGCGCGTGCGCAGCCTTCGCGAGGTCCGCACCCATGTCGAGGCGGGTGACGCACAGATCGTCGATGCCCGCTCGCCCGGCCGCTTCGCCGGGGCCGAGCCCGAACCGCGCCCCGGTGTCGAGCCCGGCCACATCCCCCGCGCACTGAACCTGCCCTATTCCCGGCTGTTCGAGGTCGATGGCCGCTGGAAATCCCCGGACGCCATCGCCGCCGAATTCACCGCCGCCGGGGTCGATCCCACGAAACCGATGGTCGCCACCTGTGGCTCCGGCATCACCGCCTGCGTCCTCGCCTTCGGGGCGGAGCAGATCGGCGGACTCATGCCGGTCTATGACGGCAGCTGGACCGAATGGGGCTCCGACCCCAGCACCCCCAAAGCGAAAGACGCTTGAAACGATGACCGACGACGACCTGCCCATCAAGCCCGCCACCCGTCTGGTCCAGGCGGGCCGCCGCGCGGAATGGACCAGGGGCGTGGTCAACGTCCCCGTCTGGCGCGGCTCGACGGTGCTGTACGACAATGTCGCGCATATGCGCGCCACCGGTGCGGGCGATCTGCACGAGAAGCTGTTCTACGGCCGCAAGGGCCTGCCGACCCAATGGTCGCTCGCCGATGCGCTGACCAGCCTGGAGCCGGGGGCGGAGGCAACCTTCCTCTACCCATCGGGCGTGGCGGCGATCGCGGCGGCGTTGCTGTCGGTGCTGTCGCCGGGCGACGAATTGCTGCTGGTCGACAGCGCCTATGACCCGACGCGTGGGCTGGCCACCGGCTTGCTCGCGCGGATGGGAATCACGACGCGCTTCTACGATCCGCTGGTGGGGGCTGGCATCGCCGAGCTGATCGGCCCGGCCACACGCGCGATCTTCCTCGAAAGCCCCGGTTCGCTGACGTTCGAGGTGCAGGATATTCCCGCCATCGTCGACGTCGCCAAGGCGCGTGGGATCACGACCATCCTCGACAACACCTGGGCGACGCCGCTCTTTTTCCCGGCGATCGCAAAGGGCGTCGACCTGACGGTGCTGGCCTGCACCAAGTACATCGTCGGCCATTCGGACGCGATGCTGGGGTCGGTGACGGCCGCGCCGTCGCACTGGGCGGCGCTTCGCGACACGAGTTTCCAGCTGGGTCAGGTCGCCAGCCCCGACGACGCCTATCTGGGCAGCCGGGGACTTCGCACCATGGGTGTCCGCCTCGCCCAGCATCAGGCCAGCGCGCTGACCATCGCCAACTGGCTGGCCGAACAGCCCGGCGTGGCACAGGTGCTGCACCCCGCCCTGCCCTCCTGCCCCGGTCATGAGGTCTTCGCGCGCGACTTCCTCGGGTCGAGCGGGCTGTTCGCCTTCGTGCTCGACGGCGGCACCGACGCCGCCCGCACCGCGATGCTCGACGGGCTTGCCCATTTCGGGCTGGGGTTCAGTTGGGGCGGGTATGAGAGCCTGGCCATCCCCGCCGACCCGCATCGTTATCGCAGCGTCACGAGGCGCGCGTTCGCCGGGCCGATGATCCGGTTGCAGATCGGGCTGGAAGACACGGACGACCTGATCGCCGATCTCGACCGGGGGCTCGCCCGCTTCCGGGCCGCGCGCGGATGACCCTGTTCGAATGGCTTCAGGCGAGCGGCATCGAACTGCCGACCCGCGCCGAGGCCATGGAGGCGGCGGTCGCCTCGGTCCTGACGCTCGCCATGCTGGCAGGCGGGGTGGTCGCGGGGCGCAAGCTCGGCCCGCCCATCGCCGCCATGGTACAGCGTTTCGCCATCGCCCAGGGCGAGACGCTGCACGCCCGCATCTGCGCGATCACCCGCCACGGGGCCGCCGCCTTCCTGCTGATGACCTTGGGCGCGATCTGGCCGTGGGAGTCGCTGGCGGGCGTGCCGATCGGACTGGCGCTGGGCGCGTCGGTGGCGTGGGCGGGGTTCCAGCTCTTGCGCGGACTGAACCTGCCGCGCTGGCTGGCCTGGGTCTTTGCCATCGTGTGTTTCGTGGCGCTGTTCAGCCGCGAGATCGGCGGGCTCGAGCCGGTCAGCCGCCTGGCCGAGCAGATCGGCTTTACCGTGGGGTCGCGGCGATTCTCGGTCATGCTGCTGGTGACGATGCTGGTCACGGTGGTCGCGATCCTCGCCGTCACCCGCGCCGTCACGCAAATCACCGAGCAGTGGATCGGCCATGCGCGCGGGCTGGACCCGACGCAGAAGCTGCTGGCGCAGAAACTCGCCAGCATCGCCATCGTCGTCATCGCCTTCTTCTTCGCGATGGACCTGCTGGAGATCGACCTGACCAGCCTCGCGCTGTTCTCGGGCGGTTTCGGCCTGGCGATCGGTTTCGGACTTCAGAAGACGATCGGCAATCTGATCGCCGGGATCATCCTGCTGATGGACCGCTCGATCAAGCCGGGCGACGTCATCGCGCTCCAGAACGAAATCGGCTGGGTGAACAAGATCGGCGTGCGCGCCGTCTCGATCATCACCCGCGACGGCAAGGAGCATCTGATTCCCAACGAGAATCTGATGACGCAGGAGGTGGAGAACTGGTCCTATTCCGACCGCAACGTCCGTGTCCGCATCCCCGTCTCCATCGCGTACGACAACGACCTGAAGCTGGCCCAGGACTTGATGCTGCGCGCCGCGGGCGAATCACCGCGCGTCCTGAAAAGCCCCAAGCCGACCGTCTGGCTGATGAGCTTCGGTGATTATGCGCTTCAGCACGAAATCCTGGCGTGGATCAGCGATCCGGAAAGCGGCGTCGGCAATGTCCGTTCCGACGTGCTCAACCGCCTGTGGTTTCTGTTCAAGGAGTATGGCATCGGCCTGCCCTATCCCCAGCGCGACATCCATATCCGATCGCTGCCGACGGGGATGAGGCACGAGAATCTCGACGCTTGATCTGTGTTATTTGCGCAACATCGCGTCATCCGAGCATCAGTCTATGTTCGATTATACTTGTGCAGCGCACCACGGCCTGCCAATCTTTCATAACTCGCCAAGGCAGACGGTCCGCCGGGTTTGACCCGACACACAGAGGCCGCACCGATGCGAGGTTGCAGGTGAGAACATCGAATTTCCGTTTGAAAGGGAAACGATGCGCTTCTCCACGATCCTCCTTGGCGGCCTCTCGCTGGTCGCCGCGACGCCCGCCTTTGCGCAGGACAGCGCCGGTGCGGATACCGCGCCGCCCTCGCCGATCACGGTCAGCGGCAGCGCCGCGATCCTGACCGACTATCGCCTTCGCGGCGTGTCGCAGACCAACAAGAACGCCGCCGTCCAGGCGGCACTGACCGTCGCGCATGAGAGCGGCTTCTATATCGGCACCTTCGCGTCGAATCTGGCGGGCTGGGGCACGTTCGGCGGCGCCAATATGGAGCTGGACGGCATTGCCGGGTACAAGCACACATACGGCACCGCGACCGTCGATGCGGGCGTGACCTGGTACACCTATCCGGGCGGCGCGTCCGAGACCGATGTGGTCGAATTCTTCGGCCGCCTGTCGGGCACCGCCGGCCCCGCGACGCTGACCGCCGGTGCCTATTATGCGCCCAAGCAGACTTCGCTCGGCAACTTCTCCAACACCTCGTACAGCCGGGGCCAGCGTTGGGATAACGTCTATCTGACCGGCGACGGCGCGGCGGGTATTCCGGGTACGCCGATCACCGCCAAGGCGCATATCGGCTATTCCAAGGGCAATCCGGGCCTGGGCCCCAACGGCACCAGCCTGTCGCCGACCGGCAGCTACTGGGACTGGTCGCTGGGCGCCGATGTCGCGGCGTACAAGAACCTGACCTTCAACGTCTCGTACATCGACACCGACATCACCAAATCGAAGGCGGCCTATATCCAGCCGAATTTCTCGCAATATCAGACGCCGGGGGGCGCCTCGATCTCGGATGCGACGGTGGTGTTCTCGCTGACGGCCGCTTTCTAAAAGACATAATGGCTTTTCGGGGGTGAAGGGGCGGTGCCGGTGACGGCGCCGCCCTTTTCCATGGCCACCCTTTTCCATGGCAGGGGCGAAAAAGCCCCCTCGCCTCGGGTCGAGGGCACACCTAAGCTGACGCCCTCTCGTCGTGGAGTGCGTTCGATGATCCGGTTCCGCCACGCTGCCCTGTCCTTTGGTCTGTTGTCCGCGCTCGTCGTACCGTCCGCAGCGGCCTGGTCGCTCCAGAACGCGCTCCCCATTGCGCCGGTCAAGCCCGGTGGCTCCGGTCGGGTGTTGATTCAGTGGATGCCGGGCGAGATACGCTGCAACGGCGTGGCGGTGACGGGCCAGCCGATTCGGCGGCCCTGGAACCAGCTGGGTTGGAGCGGCAACGAGACGCAGCGCGCCGTGACCATCCGCTTCGCGATCGACCCGAACGGGCGTCCGATCTCGCTGACCCGTGAGACGACGGCCTATGTGCCACAGTCCGAGGATATCGCACCCGCGCTGGCCGCCAGCCGTTTTGCCGCCCGGTCGCCGCAACAGGATTGCTCCGTCACCTATGTGATGCGCGGCAGCGCCCTGACCGCGGCGGATGCGCAGGAACTGATGGCCTATACGGTTCACCCGATATCGGGGCCGCTGCCGGACGAAGGATGGCAACGGATTCGCGAGGCGGCTGGCGATTGCCTGACCAACCCCCAGCCCCAGCCGCTCGAACGGCACTTCCCCGACTTCGCGACCATCGCCGCCACGCCCGGCGTGCAGGACTGGTCGATGATCCGCTATGACCTTGATGCGGGCGGACGGACGCGTGGCGCGGCGCTGCTGGCGGGCACCGGCAACCGGGCGCTGGATAGCGCCGCGCTGAAGGCGATCCGCGAGTCGCGCTTTACCAAGGGGGCGAAGACCGGCTGCCTCTATCCCTATTGGCGCGGCGCAGCCAAGCTGCCCGCCCCCGACATGCCCGAGGCGATCCGCGCCACCAAGCTCGCGGGCAACTGCCCCGACGAGCATGGCTGGGCCGTGCCGCCGCGGCTTCGCTTTCCCGAACCCTATCGCCGCCGCTCGATCGAGGGCTGGGCGGTCATCAGTTATGACGTCGCGCCCTGGGGCCAGACGGGCAATCTGAGGGTCATCGCGGCCCAACCCTCCGACGAGTTCGGGACGCAGGCGCTGGGCATGATCCGCGACGCCAAGCTGCCGAGCAGCCCGCAGGGCTATACCGGCTGTGTCGACCGGGTGCGCTTCAAGATCGCCCCGGAGCCCGCGCCAAACGCGGGCGGCGAAGGCGGCGCGCCAGTGCCGGGGTCCTGAATCTCTTCCTCCCCTGGCAGGGGAGGTGGCAGGCCGAAGGCCTGACGGAGGGGTGTCCCACTTTGCGAGGGCGTCCTACTTCTCGATCGGTGACACCCCTCCACCATGCTCCGCATGGTCCCCCTCCCCTTGCAGGGGAGGAATTGGGCGGCCCCAACGAAAAAGGGCCGGACAGGCGATCCGCCCCCGGCCCTTTTCCTAACGTTCGTGCGGCGTCACTTGGTGGCGGCGCGTGCGTCCTGGCCGTCGCCTTCGGGGGCGGCGACGATGTCGCGGGTCGTCGCGCCCTTGTCGACGACGTTGGTGCCGGGATCGCCGACCGACGAGCGGATGCCCGCATCGGCGCTATCGGCCCCGGCATTCTGCACCAGGCCATATTCCGACTGGCTGCGTGCCGCCTGACCGCCGAACAGCGCGTCCAGCGTCTGCTGCTGGCCGCTGCGGGTCTGGACGGGGGCGGCGCCCGGCTGCGGCGGGACCAGCGCGAAGTCGGGCGGGATCACCAGCGAGGGCTGGCGCGCGACGGCGAATTCGTCGGGGCGCGCCCGGTCCAGGCCACGACCGGCCCCACATCCCGTCAGCAACGCGGCGCAGGACAGACCTGCGATGACGGGCACCAACTTACGCATTGCTCTTCTCCACGGGAGCGGGCCGGTCGCGCACGAGAAGCGCGCGGGCCAGCAAAACCAGAACGCCTATCGTAATCGCTGCATCGGCGACATTGAAGACCAAAAAGGGACGCCACTCGCCGAAGTGCAGATCGGCGAAGTCGACGACATAGCCGAAGCGCACCCGGTCGAGGATATTGCCCAGCGCGCCGCCCAGCACACAGCCGAGTGCGACCTGGTCGACCGCATTGCGCTCACGCGTCATCCAGAAACCGACCGCCAGCGCGATCGCCCCGGTCATCGCCACCAACGCCCAGCGCGACGCGTTGCTGTCGGCGGTCAGCAGGCCCAGCGAAATGCCGTAATTGGGCACGAAACGCAGGTTGAAGATCGGCATGATCTCACGAACGTCACCGAGCGACCGAAGGGCCATCGGCCCGGTCACCGCCCATTTGATGATCTGATCGACCAGGAACAGCGCCAGCGCCGTCACCAGTCCACGCTTGAGCAGATCAGCCATGCGCGACCACCTCGGCACAACGGCCGCACAGTTCGCCGTCCGCCGAAACATCGGGCAGGTGGCGCCAGCAGCGACCACATTTGTGCTTCTCGGTACGGGTCACGCCGACGGTCTCGGCCAGGCTGACATCGGCGACGATGAACGCCTCGGCCAGCGCGTGCGGCTCCAGCGGCAGCGACGGGACCGTCACCTCCGCCTCGTTGGACGAACGCACGGTCTTTTCGCGGCGCAGCGGCTCGATCGCCTCGGTCACCTGCGCGCGAAGCCCGCGAATCTCGGTCCAGCGCGCCATCAGCGCCTCGTCCTCGCCCAGCTGCGGCAGCTCCGGCCATTCGAGCAGATGGACCGAGCCATCCTCCGACGGGAAGCGCGACTGCCACACTTCCTCGGCCGTGAAGCACAGGATCGGCGCGGCATAACGAACCAGCGCATGGAACAGGATGTCGAGCACGGTGCGATAGCTGCGACGCTTCGGATCGGTCGCCGCGTCGCAATAGAGCGAGTCCTTGCGGATATCGAAGAAGAAGGCCGACAGGTCCTCATTCGCGAAATCGGTCAGCGCGCGCAGATAGCGGTTGAACTCGAAAGCCTCGGCCGCGCGGCGCAGCTCGGTGTCGAGCGCGGTCAGACGCGCCAGGACATAACGCTCCAGCTCGGGCATCGCATCGAACGAGATGCGCTCCTCCTCGCTGAACCCGTCGAGCGCGCCCAGCATATAGCGGAAGGTGTTGCGCAGCTTGCGATAGCTGTCCGAGGCGGTGGCGAGCACCTCCTTGCCGATGCGGACATCCTCGAAATAATCGGTCGAGGCGGTCCAGATGCGCAGGATGTCGGCCCCCGACTCGCCGATGATCTTCAGCGGATCGACGACATTGCCCAGCGACTTGGACATCTTGCGCCCCTGCCCGTCGAGCGCGAAGCCGTGGGTCAGCACCGCGTCGTAAGGCGCGCGACCGCGCGTGCCGCACGACTCGAGCAGCGACGACTGGAACCAGCCGCGATGCTGGTCCGACCCTTCGAGATACAGGTTCGCGCGGGTACCCTCGCCATAGCGCGCCTCGATCACGAAGGCATGGGTCGAGCCGGAGTCGAACCACACGTCCAGAATGTCGTTGACCGGCTCGTAATCGGCGAGGTTGTAGTCCGCACCCAGCAGCGCCTGGTGATCGGCGGTGAACCACGCATCCGCCCCGCCTGCGCGGAAGGCGTCGAGAATGCGGGCGTTGACCGCCTTGTCGGCGAGATACTCGCCGGTCTGGCGGTTCACATAGAGCGCGATCGGCACGCCCCAGGCGCGCTGGCGGCTGATGACCCAGTCGGGACGCCCTTCGACCATCGAACGGATGCGGTTGCGGCTGCGCTCGGGCACCCAGCGGGTGCGCTCGATCGCGTCGAGCGCGGTCTGGCGCAGCGTCGCGCCATTGCCCAGCGGCACGGTGAGCAGCGGCGTCACGCCCGAGATCGGGTCGACATTGGCCATCGCCAGATCGGGGAGCAGCGTGGTGTCGGCGCGATCCATCGGGATGAACCATTGCGGCGTGGCGCGGAAGATGACCTTCGCCTTGGACCGCCAGCTATGCGGATAGCTGTGCTGGAAATCGTCCGAGGCGGACAGCAGCGCGCCGACCTCGCGCAGGTCCGAACAGATCGGGCCGTCGGCGGACACGAACTTCTTGTTGATGACGCTGCCCTGGCCGCCCAGCCACGCCCAGTCGGGGCGATAGGTACCGTCGCCCTGCACCGCGAAGACCGGGTCGATGCCGTTCGCCTTGCACAGCAGGAAGTCGTCCTCGCCGTGGTCGGGGGCCATATGGACCAGACCGGTACCGGCATCGGTGGTGACGAACTCGCCCGCCAGGAACGGACGGGGCTTGGCAAAGAAACCACCCAGCTTGTGCATCGGATGGAGCGCGGTCGCGCCCTCCAGCACCGGCCCCTTGGCCAGCGCCAGGAAGCCCTTCATCGAAATACCGGTGCGCTTGGTGAAGGCGGGCAGCAGCGGCTCGGCGACGAGATAGCGGCGGCCGTCGCACTCGAAGTGCAGATAGTCGATCGCCTCGCCATAGCTCAGCGCCTGGTTGACCGGGATCGTCCAGGGGGTGGTGGTCCAGATGACCGCCAGCGCGCCGACCAGATCGGGATATTCGGGGCAGGATGCGACCTCGAACCCGACATCGATCTGGGTCGAGACGATGTCCTCATATTCGACCTCGGCCTCGGCCAGCGCGGTCTTTTCGACCGGCGACCACATGACCGGCTTGGCGCCGCGATAGAGCTGGCCCGATTCGGCGAACTTCAGCAGCTCGCCCGCGATCACCGCCTCGGCGTCATAGGTCATGGTCAGGTACGGATTGGCCCAGTCGCCCATCACGCCCAGCCGCTCGAACTGCGCCTTTTGCATGCCGACCCAGGTGTCGGCATAGGCGCGGCACTCGGCGCGGAACTGCGCCACGGGCACCTCGTCCTTGTTCAGCTTCTTGGCGCGATACGCCTCCTCGACCTTCCACTCGATCGGCAGGCCGTGGCAGTCCCAGCCCGGGACATAGGGCGCGTCCTTGCCCATCAGGGTCTGCGAGCGGACGATGATGTCCTTCAGCACCTTGTTGAGCGCGTGGCCCATGTGGATGTCGCCATTCGCATAAGGCGGGCCGTCATGCAGGATGAACCGCTCGCGCCCGCCACGCTCACGGCGCAGGCGGTCGTACAGCCCCATCTTGGCCCAGCGATCCAGGATCGCCGGTTCCTTGGCGGCAAGGCCCGCCTTCATGGGGAAATCGGTCTTCGGCAGGAAGACGGTGTCGCGGTAATCGGGCGCGTCGCTCATAGGGGACACGCCCTTAACGACTTTAGGTTAACACGTCATGCCGGATTATGCGACGACAGTATTTCGCGCGCACGGATGCAGTCGGCATCCATCTGCGTGACCAGCGCACCCAGCGAATCGAACTTCGCCTCGGGCCGCAGATAGTCGATCAGCTCGACCGACAGGCGCTGCCCGTACAGGTCGCCGCTAAAGTCGAAGAAATGCGGCTCCAGCAATTCCTTGGGCGGATCGAACTGGGGGCGGATGCCCAGATTGGCGGCACCGTCCAGCACCCGGCCGTCGTCGAGCCGCCCGCGCACCGCATAGATGCCGTAAGCCGGGCGCAGATATTCGCCCATGTCGAGATTGGCGGTCGGATAGCCGATGGTGCGGCCCAGCTTGTCGCCATGCTGCACCACGCCCTGGATGGTATAGGGTCGGGTCAGCAACCGCGCCGCCGTCTCGGGATCGCCCGCCGTCAGCGCGGCGCGAATCCGGCTGGACGAGATCGTCTCGCCGTCCAGCATCACCGGCGCCACCGCATCGGTCGAAAAGCCCTGCGTCCGACCCCAGGCGCGCAGGGACGTCACATCGCCGCTGCGCGCGCGGCCGAAGGTGAAGTCCTCGCCCGTCACCACGCCACCGACCCGCAAGGCGCCCAGCAGGCGCGCTCGCACGAAATCCTCCGCCGACAGCGCCGCGAGGTCGGTGTCGAAACCGAACACCACCATCGCATCCACGCCCGCCGCCGCGAACAGCCGCTCGCGCTGGTCGAGCGTGGTCAGGCGGAAGGGCGCGGCGTCGGGCTTGAAGTAACGGATCGGATGCGGGTCGAAGGTGGCGACCAGCGCGGGCCGCCCTTCGGCGCGCGCACGGGCGACGGCGGCACCGACCACCGCCTGATGCCCCAGATGGAACCCGTCGAAATTGCCCAGCGCGACGATTCCGCCCGCCAGATGCGCCGGGATGGGCCCCGCGCCGTCAACTCGCTGCATGACCGCGCGCTATAACAGGCCGCGCCGAATTGGCTAGGCGCGCGACAGGATGCGATTGCCGAGGCCCCCGCTCGCCAGATCGCGCAGCATGTCGGCGCGCGTCAGCACATCCTCCAACGGCACGCCGACACCGACCGCGACGCCGCCCGACATGGTGACCGCGCCGATCGGCTCCCCCGATCCGCGCAGGCGCAGCGTCCGTTCGCGCATGGCGACGCGCGCATCCTCCATCATGCCCGCCAGCGTGGACAAAGGGCGCCCGCGCAGCACGATCAGGAACAGATTGCCCTGCCAGCGGATGATCTCCGTCCCCTCGCATGACTGACGCAGCGTGGCGACGAACGCGCGCAGCACGTTGTCGGCGACCGAACGCCCGTAACGCTCGTTGATCCCCTCCAGATCGTCCAGGCTGCACGCTGCCAGCACATATCCATGCGGCTCGTTGGCCAGCCGCTCGACCATCGCCTGCGCACCGGTCCGGCTGGTGACGCCGGTCAACTGGTCAATCCGATCGTCGGTCTCGCCGGGCTCCATCCGGGAGCGCAGGCCCGCAATATTGCCCGCCAGCTCCTCCAGATCGCGTTCGGTCTTGGAAATGCGGGCGATTAACTGTTCGAGCAGCGTGGCGATGGCGCGAGTGTCGGGGCCGACATCGTTGCTGCGGTGTGCATGGGAGAGCGCCGCGACCTGATGCGAGAAATCGCCGGTGATCGCCCTGGCGTCAGAGGTCAGCGCCTCCAGCGTCTCGGCCTGTTCGCCCAGGTCCCGCTCCATCTGGATCCGGCCGAGCCCGAGATCGGTGACCTCATGCTCGCGGACCAGCGGCATCAGTTCGCGGACATCGTCTTCGGTCAGGCGGATACCGCCATCGGTCCGCCGCGCGACCTCACCGCCCAGTGGGCCATAGGGGTGAAGGACCGCCTGCAACGCCAGCGCGTAGCTGGTGGTGGTCCGGTCCAGTCGATGCCGATCGAGGAACGCGACCGCCTCGTGACTGGCGTCCAGGATGCCGACCGGATCACTGCCCGCCCGACGCCCCTGCGCATTCCCCCCGTCGATGATCATCCGACACTGCCCGCTGCCAGGACGAATGCGGTGAATGCCGCAATTCTCTATCCGAGAATGAGTTTAGGTATGTCGGATCAACAAATGAAGACGGGCCGAAATATTTTTCGCAAAATGGCAAGCTTCAGTGAAGAATGCACCCTTCTGTCATCGCTCCAGTGTCACAAAAGAATAGGATGGGCGATCATCCGAAGCGGGATGATCCTGCCGCTCGACTTCGTGCCAATTGGAAAACGCGGCGACGACGACATCCCCCTCCGCGTCGATATTGACCTCGGTCAATTCCACCCGGTCGGCGATGTCGCGGAACAGGTCGAAGATTTCCGCCCCCCCGATCACCGCCACCGGCCCCTCGCCCGCCAGTGCAAGCGCGCCCGCAACGTCGTGCGCCACCTCGGCACCCGGCGCGCTCCAGGCGCGGTCGCGGGTCAGGACGATGTGCCGCCGCCCCGGCAGCGGGGCGGGAAAGCTGTTGAAGGTCTTGCGGCCCATGATCATCGGCTTGCCCATGGTCAGCGCCTTGAACCGCTTGAGATCGGCGGGCAGGTGCCAGGGCAGGCCGCCGTCGCGCCCGATCACCCCGTTGCGCGCGCGGGCGAGGACCAGTGTGATCATATCGCGACCGGCGCCTTGATATGGGGTTGCGCGACATAGTCGTGCAGCACGAAATCCTCGGGCTCGTAACCGTCGATGGCATCCGGGCGGCGCAGGATTTCCAGGCGCGGCAGCGCGCCCGGCTCGCGACCCAGCTGGGTCTTGGCCTGCTCCAGATGGTTCAGGTACAGGTGGCAGTCGCCGCCGGTCCAGATGAACTCGCCGACCTCCAGATCGCATTGCTGCGCCAGCATATGGGTCAGCAGCGCATAGGAGGCGATGTTGAACGGCACGCCCAGGAAGATGTCGGCCGACCGCTGATAGAGTTGCAGCGACAGACGGCCGTTCGCGACATGGGTCTGGAACAGGCAGTGGCAGGGGGCCAGCGCCATGGCGTGCAGATCGCCGGGGTTCCAGGCGGACACGATCTGGCGGCGCGAGGCGGGCTGGGTGCGGATCTGCTCCACCAACTCGGCGATCTGGTCGATATGGCGGCCGTCCGCCGTCGCCCAGTCGCGCCACTGCTTGCCATAGACGGGGCCGAGATCGCCCTGCGCGTCGGCCCATTCGTCCCAGATGCTCACCCGGCGATCCTGAAGCCAGCGGACATTGGTGTCGCCGCGCAGGAACCACAAAAGCTCGACGATGATCGAGCGCAGGTGGAGTTTCTTGGTGGTCAGGGCCGGAAAACCCCGGGCCAGGTCGAACCGCATCTGGTGGCCGAAGACCGACAGCGTGCCGGTGCCGGTCCGGTCCATCTGCTGCACGCCCTGGGTCAGGACCCGGTCCATGAGATCGAGATATTGCCGCATGATCCGGGCCTAGCGCCGTGCGCCGCCGGAGCCAAGCAGCCGCGTCGGAAACGGACAGAGCCGAACGTGCATTCCGTCGCACCACACGGCAGGGCTGGTCGTGTACCGCTTGCCCCGCCCTCCCCTCCGCATCGCCACGCGTCGTGACGCGCTGGGCTTGCTGGGCGGGCTGGATCGTGGGGACAAGGAGGCGATGGGGATCGCCTATCTGGGTTCGGAACGGATGCTGTTGGGCTTGCGCCATATCTCAGGCCGCCCTGATTCGGTCACGGTTCCGATTGCCCGGATCGCCCGCGATGCGATCCTGATGGGGGCGAGTGCCGTGCTGATCGCGCACAACCACCCCGATGGGGATACCCGACCCAGCGCCGCCGACCTGTCATTGACCCGGCGGCTGGCGCAAGGGCTCGCGGCGCTGGACGTGATGCTGCTCGACCATCTGATCCTGGGCGGGCGCGCGGTCGTCAGCCTGCGGGAGCAAGGAGTGCTTTGACAAAGCCCCTCCCCTTCAGGGGAGGGGTTGGGGTGGGGCCTCTCCACGAACGCCGCGCTTGCGGATGGGCCCCACCCCCGGCCCCTCCCCTGAAGGGGAGGGTAGATTCATTTCAGGTCATCAGAGTATAGGCCACGGGCGACATCGCGTGGGGAGAAGCCCTCCCCCATCCCCTCCCGCCTGCGGGAGGGGAGAGTTTGTGGCCAGCTACGAGCGCGCCTCAGAACCCGAAGCGCACCCGCCCGACGATCCGGTCGCCCGAATGCCGCGCATCGGCCAGCGGAAAGGCGGAGGCCGCCTGCTCCGACACGTCGGTGCCGACATAGTCCAGACCCAGAGTCACCGGCCCGGCAACATGCTCCACCCCGACCCGCCAGTCGGTATAGTCGCCACCGGGACGAAGCCGCGCCGCGCGGAACGGATCGTCGGTCTTGCCGGAAGAATGCCCGAGCCCGGCCAGCAACGTCCAGGGCGTGCCCGGTATGCCCGCCTGGGCTCCGGCATGAAGATAGAGATTGTCGCCGCCGATCGCGCTTTGCGACGGTGCATAGTCCGCGCCCGCATCGACCTGCACCGGACCCAGCGTATAGGCCGCCGAGCCGCCTAGTTCGACATAATCGGCGTTGAAGCCCGCCCCACCGAACAGATGGCCGGTCACGCGGCCGCGCACCGTCACCGGGCCCAGCAGGGTGGAGGCACCGAGGCTGAGGTCGCCGGCCACCCCCGCGCCGCCATGCCGCGCCGATTCACGAAGCGCCACGATCCGGCCGCTCGCCTCGAACGGTCCGCTGGTCGCGAAGATATCGGCGGAGGGCGATACCCGCCCCCCGCTCCAGCTCAGACCGCGGCGATTCTCGTCGCTGTTCACCTCGACGCCGATCGAAGGCCGCTCCTGCGCGAGGAGCGGCGAGGCGATGGCGGTGCCCAACACGACACCCAAAGCAATGATACGCAAGCTCATCCGGCGCGCGTCTCGGCATGGAGGCGATCCATCTCGGCGCGCAACAGGCCATGGTCTTCCTGCGCCACGGCCTGAAGGCGGTCGCGCACCGCGTCGTGACGCCGGGCCACTTCCTGCGCGATGGCGTTGCGGTTGGTGCTGCACCAGCCGGGGCGGCTACCCTTGATCACGCGATCCTGCGCCGCGCTGCGCATCAGCGCCGTGCCGCCGGGCCCACGCGCTTCGCGATGGACCGTGACATTGGCGCTCCACAGGCACCGCAGCGTCGAGGGACGGCCGCCGGTCGTCACCGCGCCGATCTGCTTATGGGTCACGCCGACATCGGCGCTGTAGCGGACCGCGACCGGCCCCGTATGATGGTCGAGCTGGACACGGTGTTCGAGCGCCCCGTCGGAGGCTACAACACCGCCGAGCGCGAGCCCGGCGATCAAAAGCATGTTCATCATCATCTCCTTCTGCGGGACCCCGGCTTATGCTGGCCGGTGGTCTATCGGCACCAGGCGGGGCCGATACGGGATCAATACATGACAAAGCTGTCATGTTCCAATTTTGTCGTGGCGACGGTGACTGATCAACAGGTCTATTCCTCCCCTGCAAGGGGAGGTGGCAGGCCGTCAGGCCTGACGGAGGGGTGTCCCGCTCTCGATAGGGTGACACCCCTCCACCATGCTGCGCATGGTCCCCCTCCCCTTGCAGGGGAGGAATGGGGAACAGGACCGCCTTAGTTATCCTTCATCCGGCAGGGACGGATCGCCTTGGGATCGGGACGCGGGCCGGTTGCGCGGAAGGTCGCCAGATAGCCGCCTGCCGAGGGCATGTTCTCGATCGACACCTGGGTGAAGCCGACCGCCTCGAATTCGCATTTCAGCAGCGCGGGCGGTGTGCCATGCGCCTTGGTCCGGCGATCGGCATCGACCACCACGACCAGCCCGTCGGACTTCAGCGCGGGGAACAGCCGCCAGAGGAACTCATAGGGCTGCTCGATCTCGTGATACATATGGACCATGAGAACGCGGTCGAAGCTGGTGGGCGGCAGCTTGGGGTCGGCGGGCTCGCCCAGCCGGACGCTGACATTGTCCAGCCGCTCGCGCGAGACACGCTCGGCAAGCCGGTCGCGCCACGCGGCGACGATGTCCTCGGCCAGGACGCGGCCGGTCTTGCCGACGCGCTGCGCCAGGCGGACGGTGTAATAGCCCTCGCCCGCGCCGATATCGGCCACCGTCATGCCGGGGCGGATTTTCGCCCGGTCCATGACCTGATCCGCCTCGCGCAGGCGGTCGCGCGCATCCTCGCTCGACCAGCGCGACGAAACGACGTCGGCGACCGGCCGGTCCGCCGCCGGGAACGGGCCGACCTTGTCGTCGTCCCCGTCATCGCGCTGCTGGATCAGCGGCTTCGAGCCGTCGCACGCCGCCACCACGCCCCCCAGCGCGATGACGAGGGCCGCCGCCGCCATCAAGGGCCCCGCCCCCCGGACACGCATCTTAGTCGACATCCTCCACCGCGACCGCCTCGCCGGTCACGCGCTGCGACAGGGCCGCCGCCATGAAGGCATCGAGATCGCCGTCGAGCACGTCGCCAGGCGCGGTCGAGGTGGTGCCGGTGCGCAGGTCCTTCACCAGCTGATAGGGCTGGAGCACATAGGACCGGATCTGGTGACCCCAGCCGATATCGGTCTTGGTGGCATTCTCGGCATTGGCCACGGCTTCGCGCTCGGCCAGTTCACGCTCGTACAGGCGGGCGCGAAGCTGGTTATAGGCCTCGGCCTTGTTCTTGTGCTGCGAACGCTGGTTCTGGCACTGCACCACGATGCCGGTCGGCAAGTGGGTGATGCGCACCGCCGAGTCGGTGGTGTTGATGTGCTGACCGCCCGCGCCCGATGCGCGGTAGGTGTCGATGCGCAGCTCGCTCTCGTTGATCTCGACCTCGATATTGTCGTCGATCACCGGATAGACCCAGACGCTCGAAAAGCTGGTGTGGCGACGCGCGGCCGAATCATACGGGCTGATCCGCACCAGCCGGTGCACGCCCGATTCGACCTTGGCATAGCCATAGGCATTCTCGCCCTTGACCAGCAGGGTCGCCGACTTGATCCCGGCCTGTTCGCCCGCATGATAGTCGATCAGCTCGACCTTCATGCCATGGCGTTCAGCCCAGCGCGTGTACATGCGCTGAAGCATCCCGGCCCAGTCCTGGCTCTCGGTGCCGCCCGCGCCCGCGTTGATCTCGATATAGCTGTCATTGGCATCGGCTTCACCGGCCAGCAGCGCCTTGATCTTGTCGGCCTCGGCCTTCTTGGCGAGTTCGCCCAGGCTGGCGACGGCTTCCTTCTCGAGGTCCTCGTCGCCCTCCATCTCGGCCAGCTCGATCAGCTCGACCGTGCCCGACAGCTCGTTCTCGATCGCGCGGGTGGCGGTAATGGCCTCGTCCAGGCGGCGACGCTCGCGCATCACCTCCTGCGCCTGCTTGGGGTCGTTCCACAGGGCCTGGTCCTCGACGCGCGCGTTCAGCTCGTCCAGGCGGCGCAATGCGCGGTCCCAGTCGAGGAAGCGGCGCAGCAGCTCCAGGGCGTCCTTGATCTTGTCGACATGAGCCTGCGCTTCAGCGCGCATGAAAATTCTCCGAATCGGTCGTACGGCCGCCCGAACGGGGACGGCAAAACGAATATGGGAAGCGGGCTAGTAGATTCCGCCTTCTCTTTGCAAGAAATCGCTGTCCCGCGGGGGCGCGGGCCTGGTCGGGCCGGTCGGCGTCGCGGGCGCCTCGGCGGCAGCGGCACGGCGCGCGCGGCGGCGCGGCTCGCTCTCCGGCTTGAACGCTTCCCAGATCACGGCGGGCTTGGGATCGTCGCCGGTCGGGAAGGTGCCATAGACCGGCCGCCCGCTCGCACGGTCAATGCGGACCATGCGAATGCCGGGCGCGGCGCGGAAGGGCAGCTTCTCGAGCCCCTCATAGGCCTTTTCGGCGAACTGACGGAAGATCGGCACCGCGATGGTCCCGCCCTGCGCATAGCCGCCCAGCGAACGCGGCGTGTCATAGCCGATATAGAGGCCCCCGACGAACTGCGGCGTGCCGCCGACGAACCACACATCGGTCGGGCCGTTATTGGTGCCGGTCTTACCGAACATCGGGCGGTTCAGGTCGCGCAGGCCGGTGGCCGTGCCGCGCTGGATCACGCCCTCGGTGATGTGGACCATCTGATAGGCGGTCATCGCGTCGAGCACCTGGCGCTGACGCGAGACCGGGCGCGGCATCGGCTTGCCGTCATAATCGGCGGCGTTGCAGCGGTCGCAGGCGCGCCAGTTTTCCGGCCAGATCACCTTGCCGTGCCGGTCCTGCGCGAAGTCGATCAGCGAGGGATCGCCGCCGCGCCCGTTATTGGCCAGGATCGCATAGGCGTTGACCATCTGCCCCACCGTCGTCTCGCCCGCGCCCAGCGCATAGGCGAGATAGGGCGGGAAATCGCCGATCCCCATCTGCTTGATCGTCGCCACGACATTCTTCATGCCGACGGTCGAGGCGGTCCGCACGGTCATCAGGTTGCGCGACTGCTCGATGCCCCAGCGCATCGTGTGCGGCCCGGCGCCCGCCGAATTGCCGAAGTTGCGGAAACACTTCGTCCCCAGCCCGGCCCCCTGATCGACGCAGAACGGACCGTCGACGATGATCGAGGCGGGCGTCATGCCGCTGTTCAGCGCGGCGGAATAGACGATCGGCTTGATCGTCGAGCCCGGCTGACGCTCGGCCTGGGTGGCGCGGTTGAACGCCTGGAGCCGGGCGTCGAAGCCGCCCTGCATCGCGAGCACACGGCCGGTCGCGGGCTCCTCGACGACGAAGCCGCCCGAGATGCGCGGGATGGAGCGCAGCTGGAACTGCTCGCCCGCCGGCGACACGGCGATGATGTCGCCGACCTTCAACGCGCTGAACGCGGTCGCCGCCGTGCCCCGGCGCGGCATCTGCGCGAAGCTGCGGGGCAAGGTGCCGGTGCGGCCATTGGCGAAACCGATCGTCGCCTCGCCCGAGGTCTTGGCGGTGACGATCCCGGCGCGCCAGTCGCGATAGTCGAGGCCGATATTGGTGTTCAGCAGCACCTGTTGCCAGTTGCCGTCCTCGATATCCTCATGCCGGATCGGACCCGACCAGCCGCGCCCGCCCTCGAACCGGATCAGGCCGTCGCGCAACGCTTCGGCCGCCAGATCCTGCAACCGGGTATCCAGCGAGGTGCGCACCCAGAGGCCGCCGTCATAGACGCTGTTCGGTCCGCTCTCCGCCTTCTCGCCATAGCGCTTGATCAGCTGGCGGCGGACCTCCTCGACGAAATAGCCGCCGACCTGCGCATACTTCGGCGTGCGGCGCAGCACGGTGCCCAGCGGCTCGGCCATCGCCGCGTCATATTGCGCACGGGTGATGAAGTTGTTCGACAGCATCTCGCGCAGCACATAGGCGCGGCGCTCCAGCGCGCGGTCGGGGTGGCGGACGGGATCGTAATTGGCCGGCCCCTTGGGCAACAGCGCCAGATAGGCCATCTGCCCCAGCGTCAGCTCACCCAGTTCCTTGTCGAAATAGGCATGGGCCGCCGCCTCGACGCCGAAGGCGTTCCGGCCGAGCGCGATCTGGTTGAGATACAGCTCCAGGATCTGCGGCTTGGTCAGCGTGTCCTCGATCTTATAGGCGAGGATCGCCTCCTTGATCTTGCGGGTCGGCGAATAGGCGTCGCCGATCAACAGGTTCTTGGCGACCTGCTGGGTGATGGTCGAGCCGCCGCGCGCGCGCCGACCGCTGCCGAATTTCTTGGCATAGTCGATGACCGCGCCCGCCAGACCCGGATAGTCGACGCCGCCATGCTCGAAGAAGCTCTTGTCCTCCGCCGCCAGGAAGGCACGGACGAGGAGCGGCGGATATTCATTGTAGGACAGCTCGACCCGGCGCTCGCGCGCATAGGACTGGATCGGGGTGCCGTCGATTCCGCGCACATGGGTCGGCAGCGGCGGCTCATAGGCCTTGAGCGCGTCGACCGAGGGCAGGTCGCGGATGAACACGAACCAGAATACGCCGCCACCGATCGCCGCGAGCAGCGCAAGGACGGCGAGCACCCGCACCCACCAGCGGCGCCAGAGCGGGCGACGCGGCGGTTCGGCGGGTTCGGAGGGGGAGAAGGTTTCGACGGCCATGGCTTTGCGGGGCTTCGTGTAGCAGGTTCGCCCCGGCTTGCCACCCGCCTGCGGATCGGTTGCGCGTTACAGAGGCTGCGGTTCGTCGCGCGCATCCTCGGCAGCCGGGTAGCGCGCGCCGACATGCGCCTGCCCCCGCGCCGCCGCCAGCGCTTCCTGACGGTGCCGTTCGGCATAGGCCGCCAGCCGCTCCGCGTCGCGCGTGCCGTGACAGGCGGGACAGCTCACCCCCTCGACATAGAGCGGCGAGGCGCGGTCCTCCGGGCTGACCGGCATCCGGCAGCCATGGCACAAGCCGTGCGATCCCTGCGCCAGCCCATGCCCGACCGCGACGCGCGCATCGAAGACGAAGCATTCGCCGTTCCAGCGGCTCTTCTCCTCAGGCATCGTCTCCAGATATTTCAGGATGCCGCCGTCGAGGTGGAAGACGTCCGCCACCCCCTCCGCCTTCAGGAACGCGGTCGCCTTTTCACAGCGTATGCCCCCGGTGCAGAACATCGCGACCCTGGACTTGCCCGCCATCAGTTCGTCGCGATGCTCGCGGAACCAGCCGGGGAAGTCGCGGAAGCTGCGCGTCCCCGGATCGACCGCGCCGTCGAACGTGCCGATCGCGACCTCGTAATCGTTGCGCGTGTCGATCAGCAGGGTGTCGGGATCGGCGATCAGCGCATTCCACTCCTCGCCCGCGACGTAAGTGCCGACCTCGCGAGTGGGGTCGATCCCCTCCACGCCCATCGACACGATCTCGCGCTTCAGCCGCACCTTCATCCGGTGGAACGGCATCGTCTCGGCGGTCGAGTCCTTATAGTCGACATCGGCACACCCCGGCAGCGTCCGGATATGCGCGAGCAGCGCCTCGATCGCGTGCGCGCTGCCCGCCACCGTGCCGTTGATCCCCTCGCTCGCCAGCAGCAGCGTCCCGCGAATCCCGTTCGCTTCGGCCACGGCGAGCAACGGCGCACGCAGCGCAGCGGGGTCGGGGAAAGCGGCGAAACGGTAAAGGGCACAGACGCGGATCATCCGGTCGCCTTTACGCCGATCGGGTGAAAGGGGCCAGATGCTCTGCTTTCTGCGACAGGCCGGCTCCGATGACTCCATTATCGGTGAACGCGCATATGCGGAGCGAGATCGGACATCAGATGTTCGACGCTCGCGACTTCGTCGTTCGCCGCCAAAGCAATAATTGCCTGGTCGCTGCGATCCTCCAGCCGGACGACAGCATATCCCGCGGCCGCCAACATGACGCGGTCCGTCGGCCCTGCCGGTCGCAGGCGAAGGGATGCGAGCCTTTGTTCGGCGAGTTGAAGGATGATGCCGTCGACGGTTTCTTCCTGCCAGTCGACCAGCGCCACCCACCCCTCCTCGCGCAGCATGTCGAGAAAGGTCTCCATCCGCATCGCGTCTGACGTGTCCTCCTGATCTACGAAGAAGCCCTCGCGCAGCCGCCGCCGTGCGACCTGCACCGAGGCCCCGGACAAGAAATGGTAAAGGTCCGCAAATGCCCGCTGCCATGGCGCTATTCTGGCGCCGGTTGTCTGCGGCGATGCCGTGGGAAGGACTTGCTCGGCCCAGGCCATCAGTGCCGACAGATATTTTTCCTGACGTCCGGTCAGAGTCTCGGTTTCCCGCCGCCCTTCGAGATGGTGCAGCGATATATGAGTGTCACCGCCCGGCGAGACGCGAAGGCGAAACCGAGCATGGAGCAGCGCCGCGCCCGACACGTCGGAACGTAGCCCCATCTTCAGGTCGAGCTCCGCGCCATCGGCCCTGCGCGCACATTGGACGAAGCGCTCCTGGTTGCGCACCTTCAGCGATTTGCCGACCGGGCAATGGCCGATAAGGGTCTGGATGCGCCCCACATAGCGTTTCGCCAGTTTAGAATTGCCGTCGATCATCCTTATGCCCTGAAGATGAAGCGGAATATTGGTCGAGGGACCTATCGCGGCGGTACGATGGCCTGAATGTCATCGGCGACATCCCGGCTCGCGTCCGCCACCATCCCGGATGCACGGCGCGCGAGGGACAGAAACGCCACCTCGGATGCCGATGCGTAATTGCATCCCACGAACAGGCTGTCGGCTGGCGGCGGGGGCGGTGTCTTGGCGCCGAACGCCTGCGCCAGCATGGCGGCGGTCGCATGGCCGGTGGGCACGAAGGCGCCCAGCATCGGACCGCTGTTCGGGTCGAGAAAACGATAGTATTGCTCGGTCGCGGCGACCGGGACGCGCTTCATCGCCTGCGCCGCGACGAAGGCCTCGGCGACCTTGCGCGGCCAGAGCGTCACGATCCAGTCGTTGAGGAAATAGACGCGATCGACCCGCTGCCCCAGCAACGAAACCGGCGTGGCCAGCCGATAGCCCGCAATGCCCAGCATGCCTTCGGTCGCCTTGTCGTCCGCCACCTCCCGCATCCAGGCGGGTGGCTTCGGATCAAGGAACAAGGCATCGGCAAAGGCCCAGAGCGCGTCCCGCGATCGACAGGACAGGGCATCACCGAGCAATTCGGGCGTCAGCGCAACCGGCGCATCGGCCTCTGCCTGTCTGGCCTGGGCTTGCAGGGGAATCGGCCGGGCGAGCGCCAGTGCGAGGGGCAGGATGACAGACAGACGGCGGACCATGTCGCGATCCTGCCAGCACCCACCAGCCTGAGCAACCGCGCCGCGACGGCCTTGCCCCCTGCGTATGCTTGACCCCTTCGGATATGGGGGTCACTCATCAGGCGCATGAGAGTCCTGCTGTCCCTGATGCTCGCCTTCGTTATCGCCGTGGCGGGCACGGGCATCGCCAAGGCGATCGATCCGAACGTTTTCGGTTCCTGTTTCGAGGGGTCCTGCGGTTATGCCGCCATGCTCGTCGCGCTGCTGGGCATGTTCTTCCTGACGCCGATCCTGTGGATCGCGCTCCGTCGCGTGGGGCCGCTCGGCCGGTTGCTGCTCTTCTTCCTCCTGTTCGCGCTGATCGGCGCTTTCATCCTGACCACCGCGCTTTGGCTCTTCGGGCTGGCGGCGCTGGTCTATGCGATCGTGCGGTCGGTCCGACGCGCGCGGGCCGATGGTTGCCCGATCCGCGCGATGCTGATCGTCCCCCGCCCCCGGACATAACAATATCGATCGTCGGGGCAGGCTTACTGCGTCGATGGCCGTGCTCACCCGCAGGCTTAGCGAGCCGGCCAGAGTGATGATCCTGTCGGTATCCGACCGGCGAACGATGACGACGTGCAGATTGTCGTCCAGATCATTGTCCCACGACAGCAATTCCCATGCCGGGGTCCTCGCGCTCAACTCGTTATCGAGCCACGCAAAGTAATCCGCAGCCAGGACCTTTTCAAGGTCGTCGCGGTACGGAAAAGGTTTCAGCGGCTCGGCGAATTCGTCGCTGATCAATTCATGG
Source organism: Sphingomonas sp. Xoc002 (assembly GCF_050408055.1). Classification (NCBI taxonomy): domain Bacteria; kingdom Pseudomonadati; phylum Pseudomonadota; class Alphaproteobacteria; order Sphingomonadales; family Sphingomonadaceae; genus Sphingomonas; species Sphingomonas sp. Xoc002. The sequence goes on from NZ_CP191175.1 coordinate 3,340,136, forward strand.
AGTTCGTCGATCTTATCGCCGATCAGGACATAGTCGATGATCGCCAGCTCCACGGTCACTGCCTGATCGTCTCGGGATCGAAGTCGAGCATCCACTCCTCGGGTTCGCGCAACGCCGTTTCCAGCGCGACCGCCTTTTCCCGAACGGTTTCGTCGTCGAGCGTCTGACCGCTCAACAGGGCGATCAATTCGCTATACATCGGCCCGATCCCCTTTCGCCAACAATCGCCGGTTCGCCCCTTTTACCGCGCCGCCATCCGCCGCGCGAAGTGCACCTCCACCGCCTGCAATACTGCCTTGGCGATCCGCTCGCGTCCCTCTTCGCTGGCGAGGAAGGCAGCGTCCTGCATGTTCGAGATATAGCCCGTCTCGAACAGGATGGACGGCATGTCGGGCGCCTTCAGCACCATGAGCGAGGCCATGCGGTGGAAGGTCGGCTTGACCGGGATCAGCGGCTGCGCCTCGCGGCCGAGCAGACGCGCAAAGCTGGCCGAGGCGTTCATCGTCTCGCGCTGAGTCAGGTCGATCAGGATCGAAGAGACGTCGCTGTTCCCGCCCAGGTCGACGCCCGCGATCACGTCCGCCTTGTTCTCGCGCGCCGCCAGCCGTGCCGCTTCCTTGTCGGAGGCCACGTCGGACAGGGTATAGGCGGTCGCCCCGCGCGCCTCCCCCGCCCCGGCGCTGTCGCAATGGATCGAGATGAACAGGTCGGCATGCAGCCGCCGCGCAATGCCGTAGCGCTCGCGGTGGAGGATGTAGCGATCGTCCTCGCGGGTCAGCGCGGCGCGCACCCGGCCGCTGGCGACCAGCGTGTCGCGAATCTCCTTCGCGATGGCCAGCGTCACGTCCTTTTCGCGCAGCCCGGTCTGCGGATTGATCGCGCCGGGATCGACCCCGCCATGTCCCGCATCGATCACCACCAGCGGACGGTTGTCCGCCCCCTTCACGCGCGGCAGCGGCAGCGCGCGCGACGGGTTCGGCACCGGGACGGTCAGCGTGTAGGCGGGCTTGCGCTGGAAATGGAACGGGAAGAAGTCGAGCACGCCCGCAAAGCTCGCCTGGGTATAGCGGCCGACCATGGGCTTCAGCGTCAGCGACAGGGTCTTGCCGTCATCGTCGAACCCGCCGTCGAAGATCGCCGCGTCCTGCGCCAGCGCGAAGGTCAGCCGGGTGACGCCGGGCTGGATCCGGGTCTGGGTCAGCCCGCGCACCACCCCGTCGTCGATCGTGGCGGGGCCGGGCGACGCGCCGGTCACGTCGATCGCGACGCGGCGCTGTTCGGTCAGCATGACGCTGCGCGCGCGTTTCACCGGCGTATCGAACCGGATGATCAGGCGCGCGCCGCGCACCACCACCTTCTGCACCGTCGCGGCCATCGCGCTCATCGGCGCGAACAGCCCGATCAGGAATGTGAACAGCATCAGCACGACACGGCGACCATGCCGTGCCCGTGCGTCGCTGGTCCAGCGAAAAGCCATTACCGCATACCCTTTTCCACGATCCGGGGATCGAAACGCCGGGATAGCGAAACGTGCCTGTCTCCAGGCTTTCGGCCATTGGTTAACCGGAAATTCGGCATGTTTTGGCCGCTCGATCGGCAGATTTCCGCCTGTTGCGCAAACGTTCCGATGATGCTAGCACTCCTGCGGACCCCGGCCTCGATCACCTCTCCCACGATCGGGACGGGGCCATCTCTAAAAGGGCTGGGACTGCGAGGATTTCGCGCCCGGACCAACCAGGTTGACGCTCGCATGACGCATATGATCCACCCCGCTGACCGACCGGCCTTTGCCGGTGGGATCGCGGTGTCGTGGGTCCGCACCGGCCCCGTTGCCGATGCTGCGGCTGCGACCGGCACGCATTCCGTTTTTTCCAGCGGACCGGCGCCCCGCGCCGCCGCCCACCTTATTTACCGCGCGCGACGGCTGCCGCCAGGCCCGGCGCGCGCGTGGAGACTTCACAATGACCACGCGTATGCTGATCGACGCACGCCACCGGGAAGAAACCCGCGTGGCCGTCGTCAAGGGTAACCGGATCGAGGAATTCGACTTCGAGTCGGCCGAGCGCAAGCAGCTCAAGGGCAATATCTACCTCGCCAAGGTGACCCGCGTCGAACCGTCGCTGCAGGCGGCCTTCGTCGATTACGGGGGCAACCGTCATGGCTTCCTGGCCTTTTCGGAAATCCACCCCGACTATTACCAGATCCCGAAGGAAGATCGCGAAGCCCTGCTGCGCGAAGAGGCCGAGCATGCCGCCGAGGAGGCCGCGCTGCGCGCCGAACTCGACGCCGAGGATGACGAGGATCACGGGGACCACGACGGCGAGGATCATGACGATCACGCCGACGACCATCATGACGATGAGGACGGCGAGGCCGCGCCGCGCGCCCGCAAGTCGACCGTCAACGACGATCAGGTCGAGGCACTGCGCCAGCGTCGCCAGAATCTGCGCCGCCGCTACAAGATCCAGGACGTCATCCATCGCCGCCAGGTGCTGCTGGTCCAGATCGTCAAGGAAGAGCGCGGCAACAAGGGCGCGGCGCTGACCACCTATCTGTCGCTCGCCGGTCGTTACTGCGTGCTGATGCCCAACACGTCGCACGGCGGCGGCATCAGCCGGAAGATTTCGAACGCGGCCGACCGCAAGCGCCTGAAGACCATCATGGCCGAGATGCAGCTGCCCTCGACCATGGGCTGCATCGTCCGCACCGCGGGCCTTCAGCGCACCAAGACCGAGATCAAGCGCGATTTCGATTACCTCGCGCGCCTGTGGGACGGCATTCGCGAGAAGACGCTGCATTCGTCGGCGCCCGCGCTGATCTATGGCGACAGCGATCTGATCAAGCGGGCGATCCGCGACATCTACAATCGCGAGATCGAGGAAGTGATCGTTGAGGGCGAGGAAGGCTATCGCCAGGCGAAGGACTTCATGCGCCTGCTGATGCCTGCGCACGCCCGCCGGGTGAAGCAGTATGCCGACGCGGTCCCACTCTTCCAGCGCGCGCATGTCGAGGATCAGCTGGCCGCGATGTACAATCCGGTCGTCCAGCTGAAGTCGGGCGGCTATCTGGTCATCAACCCGACCGAAGCGCTCGTCTCGATCGACATCAACTCCGGGCGTTCGACCCGCGAGCATAATATCGAGCAGACCGCGACCGCGACCAATCTGGAAGCCGCGCAGGAAATCGCGCGCCAGCTGCGTCTACGTGACATGGCGGGCCTCGTCGTCATCGACTTCATCGACATGGACAACAACTCCAATGTCCGGAAGGTCGAGAAGGCGATGAAGGAGGCGCTGAAGAATGATCGTGCCCGTATCCAGGTCGGTCGCATCTCGTCCTTCGGCCTGATGGAAATGAGCCGCCAGCGCCTGCGCACCGGCGTGCTCGAAGCCTCGACCCGCCCCTGCCCGCATTGCGAGGGCACCGGCCTGGTCCGCACCGCCTCGTCCTCGGGCCTGTCGGCATTGCGCCTGATCGAGGACGAGGCCGCGCGCGGTCGCGGCTCGATCCTGACGCTGCGCGCCAGCCAGGAAGCCGCCGTCTATGTGCTGAACCGCAAGCGCGCCGACATCGCCGAGATCGAGGATCGCTACGGCGTGACCGTCGAGATCATCCCCGACCGCGAGGAAGAGGGTGCGCGTATGACGGTCGAGGCCTCGGGCCCGCCGCCGGCCTATGCGCCCAAGATCGACATGCTCCTTCCGGTCGAGGAAGATGAGGACGATCTGGTCGACGAGATCGAGGAGGAAGAAGAGGACGAGGTCGAGGAGGAAGCGACCGAGGCGCCCCGCCCGCGCGAATCGCGTGACGAGGGCGACGGCAATGGCCGCAAGCGCCGTCGCCGCCGTCGTGGTCGCCGCAACCGTGGCGAGGGTGAAGGCAGCGAACAGGCCGAAGGCGAAGAGCATGCCGACGTCGAGCAGGACGGGGGCGAGCAGCACGGCGCCGAGCAGGACGAGAGCGACGCCGAGGAATCGGCCGAGGACGACGCCGCCGAGACGGTCGAAGCCACCGAGGCCGAGCCGCGCGAAGGCGGACGCCGCCGTCGCGGTCGTCGCGGTCGCCGTGGCGGTCGTCGTGGCGAGGGCGCCGCGAACGACACGGCCGAGGCCGCGACCGAAACCGTGTCGGATGACGACGCGTCGGACGCGCCGCTGCCGATCGTCGAGCCGATCGAGGCGGGCGATGCCGCACCGGTGACGACCCCGCTCGCGGTGGCCGAGGCCGAAGCGAGCGACGCGCCCAAGACCCGCCGCCGTCCGCGCGCCCGCAAGGCCGCGCCGGTCGCCAGCGAAACGGTCGAGACGCCCGTCGTCGAGGAAGCCCCTGCTCCGGTCGCGCCGGTGGCGGAAGCCGAGGCGGAAGCTCCGGCCAAGCCCAAGCGCGTTCGCAAGAAGGCCGCTCCCAAGGTTGCTGCCGAGGAAGCCGCTCCGGTCGCCGAGGCGGAAGCTGAAGCCCCGGCCAAGCCCAAGCGCGTCCGCAAGAAGGCGGCCCCCAAGGTCGCCGCCGAGCCGGTCGCCGAGGAAGCTCCTGCCGCCGAGGCCACTCCGGCCGAGGAACCGGCTGCGACCGATACCGAGGCCGAAAGCGCGACCGCGGAAACCCCGCGCCGCGGCTGGTGGCAGCGCACCTTCGGCGCCTGATCGCACCGGCACCGAACGGCAAGACGCCCTCCTTCCCCAGCGGAAGGAGGGCGTTTTTTGTTGGGGTTTCTTTCTCATTCCTCCCCTGCAAGGGAGGTGGCAGGCCAAAGGCCTGACGGAGGGGTGTCACCTTTTGCGAGGGCGGGATGCCCCAACCGGGACACCCCTCCACCATGCTTCGCATGTGTGCGGGCGAGATGATGCCCCCGTCATCGTCTTGACGTGCCGGGGGCACGTCAAAGCCTGCACCCCCTCCCCTTCCAGGGGAGGATTATTAACCGGGTTCAGTCCGCCGGAAATGTCCGACTGCTCTTCACCACCCCATAGGCAAAGGTGGTATCCAGGCTGGCGATCCCGGCGATCGCGTGCATCTTGCGGCGGATGAAGCGTTCATAGGCCTCCAGATCGGCGACGATGACACGAAGCAGATAATCCGCATCCCCGGTCAGCAGGTGACAGTCCATCACCTCGTCCAGTTGGCGGATCGCCTCTTCGAACTGCTGCACCAGATCGCGGGCATGGCGCTCCAGCCGCACGCGGATGAACGCGGTCACCGGCAGGCCATAGCGCTGCTGGTCGACGATCGCGCCATAACCCTGGATCACCCCCGCCTGTTCGAGCAGGCGCACCCGCCGCAGACAAGGTGACGGCGACAGGCCGACCCGTTCGGCCAGGTCTTGGTTGGTGAGGCGTCCGTCCTGCTGGAGCAGGCGAACGATCTGGCGGTCCTTGGTGTCCATGCCCGATCTTAGCAGATTCTGCCAATTCAACATCCATGATTGGCAAAGAACGCAATTTCGACGTGGGGCTTCGGCCCTAGAATGGCGGCATCACGCAGAGAAAGCCTGTTCATCATGTCGATCCCCGCCCCCTTCGGTTTTGCGACCGCCGCCATCCATCATGGCTATGATCCTCAGGATCATGAGGGCGCGCTGACCCCGCCGCTCCACCTGACCTCGACCTTCGCCTTCGAAAGCGCAGAGGACGGCGCGGCGCGCTTCTCCGGAGAGGCGCCGGGCCATGTCTATAGCCGCATCTCCAACCCGACACTGGACCTGCTGGAACGGCGCATCGCGCATCTGGAGGGCGCCGAGGCGGCGCTGGGCACGGCATCGGGCATGGGGGCGATCACCGCGACCTTGTGGACGCTGCTGCGCCCCGGTGACGAAATCCTGACCGACATGACGCTTTATGGCTGCACCTTCGCCTTCATGCAGCATGGGCTGGGCCGGTTCGGCATCCGCGTCACCCATGTCGACATGACCGACATCGCCGCGGTCGAGGCGGCGTTTGGGCCCGACACCAGGCTCGTCTATTTCGAAACGCCCGCCAATCCCAATATGCGGCTGGTCGATATCCAGGCGGTGTGCACGCTCGCCAGGGCGCACGGCGCGTGGAGCGTGGTCGACAACACCTATGCCACGCCGGTCATCACCCGCCCGATCGCGCTGGGTGCCGATTTCGTCGTTCACTCCGCCACGAAATATCTCGGCGGACATGGCGATCTGGTGGCGGGCATGGTGCTGGGTCGGGCGGCGGATATCCAGCAGATCCGGCTGTTCGGTGTGAAGGACATGACCGGTGCGGTGCTGTCCCCGTTCAACGCCATGCTGATTCTGCGCGGCCTGAAGACGCTGGAACTTCGCGTGCACCGTCATGCCGCTTCGGCGCAAGGAATCGCCGAACGGCTTCAGGCGCATCCGGCGGTGCATGCGGTCCATTATCCGGGGCTGGAGAGCTTCCCCCAGCATGACTTGGCCCAGCGCCAGATGGCACTGCCCGGCGGGATGATCGCGTTCCGCGTGCGCGGCGGGTTTGAGGCGGGCAAGCGCGTGATGAACCGGCTAAAGCTGATTCAGCGCGCCGTGTCGCTGGGCGATGCCGAGACACTGATCCAGCATCCCGCCAGCATGACCCATTCCACCTATCCGGTCGAACAGCTCATCGCGCATGGCATCATGCCCGATCTGGTCCGGCTGTCGGTCGGGCTGGAGGATGTGCGGGATATCTGGGCCGATCTGGGTGCGGCCTTGGATGCTGAGCAGGACACGCTGTCGCAGGCGGCGTGACCGGGCGAGAGCCGCCGCCCCGCGGCAACCACACCTCCGTTCAGTGCCTAGCGGACCAATACGGGTTCATATTTCGGGTTCAGCATTCCGTCCCTTCTTGTCGGGCCGGAAGAACGGAAAGCCGCCAATGGGTATCAACGGATCGCGGGGATCGTCCGTGCAATCGCGTAGCCAAATACGACCGAAGCGGCCAACCAGGTCACACCAATCTCGATTACCAGCGCCATAAACCCCCTCCAGTCCGCTATGGCTCCTTCAATATCGCACGAACCCCTATCGCGCTAACGGACTTGTCCGCATTCTGTGATCGAATTTGCGATACAATCGGCGCGCCGGGTCGGACGACTGGCAACGCCGGTGGTCGCCCCACGAAAAAGGGCCGGACGTTTCCGTCCGGCCCCCTTGCTGACTGGCTAGCCCGATTACGCCGCCTTCGAGCGAGCCGCGCGCTTGCGCTCGTTCGGGTCGAGGTAGCGCTTGCGCAGACGGATCGACTTCGGGGTCACTTCGACCATCTCGTCGTCGTCGATATACGCAATGGCCTGTTCCAGCGTCATCTTCTTCGGCGGGGTCAGGCGGATGGCGTCATCCTTGCCGCCCGATGCGCGGAAGTTGGTCAGCTGCTTCGCCTTCATCGGGTTGACCTCGAGGTCATCCGTCTTGGCGTTCTCGCCGATGATCATGCCCTCATAGAGCGCCTCGCCGTGACCGACGAACAGGATGCCGCGCTCTTCGAGCGGACCCAAAGCATAGCCCTGCGCTTCGCCGGCGCCGTTCGAAATCAGAACGCCGTTCTTGCGGCCTTCGATCTTGCCCTTGTGGGGGCCATACTTCTCGAACAGGCGGTTCATGATGCCGGTACCGCGCGTGTCCGACAGGAACTCGCCGTGGTAACCGATCATGCCGCGCGATGGCGCCGAGAAGGTGATGCGGGTCTTGCCACCGCCCGAGGGACGCATGTCGGTCATCTCGGCCTTGCGCAGGTTCATCTTCTCGACGACCGTGCCCGAATATTCCTCGTCCACGTCGATGATGACGGTCTCGTACGGCTCGGTCTTCTTGCCGTCCTCGTCCTCGCCGAACAGCACGCGCGGGCGGCTGATGCCCAGCTCGAAGCCTTCGCGGCGCATCGTCTCGATCAGAACGCCCAGCTGGAGTTCGCCGCGACCGGCGACCTCGAAGCTGTCGCGGTCGTCGCTCTCGGTGACCTTCACCGCGACGTTCGATTCCGCTTCGCGCATCAGACGGTCGCGGATCATGCGGCTGGTGACCTTCGAGCCCTCACGGCCCGCCATGGGCGAGTCGTTGACGGCGAAGCGCATCGACAGCGTCGGCGGATCGATCGGCTGCGCCTTCAGCGGCTCGCTGACGCTGGTGTCGGCGATGGTGTTCGCCACGGTGGCGACCGCCAGACCCGCCAGCGAGATGATGTCGCCCGCCTTGGCTTCCTCGACCGGCACGCGGTCCAGGCCGCGGAACGACATGATCTTCGACGCACGGCCGGTCTCGACGATGTTGCCGTCGGCGTCGAGCGCGTGGATCGCCTGGTTCAGCTTGACCGTGCCCGAGTTGACGCGGCCGGTCAGGATGCGGCCCAAGAAGTTGTCGCGGTCGAGCAGCGTCACCAGGAAGGTGAAGGGCACGTCCTCGACCTCGACCTTGGGAGCGGGCACGTGGTTCACGATCGTCTCGAACATCGGGATCAGCGTGCCTTCGCGCGCGTCCATGTCGGTCGAGGCATAGCCGTTGCGGCCCGAGGCGTAGAGGACGGGGAAGTCCAGCTGCTCGTCATTCGCGTCGAGCGAGACGAACAGGTCGAACACTTCGTCCAGCACTTCCTGGATACGCGCATCGGCGCGGTCGACCTTGTTGACGACGACAATGGGCTTCAAGCCCAGCGCCAGCGCCTTGCCGGTCACGAACTTCGTCTGCGGCATCGCGCCTTCCGACGAATCGACCAGCAGGACGACGCCGTCGACCATCGAGAGGATGCGCTCCACCTCGCCGCCGAAGTCGGCGTGGCCGGGGGTGTCGACGATGTTGATGCGGATCGACTCGTCGCTGCCCGGGGGAGTCCAGTCGACCGAGGTCGGCTTGGCGAGAATGGTGATCCCGCGCTCCTTTTCCAGGTCGTTGGAGTCCATCGCGCGCTCTTCGACGCGCTGGTTGTCGCGGAAGGTGCCCGACTGGCGGAACAGCTGATCGACCAGGGTGGTTTTGCCATGGTCGACGTGCGCGATGATCGCCACGTTGCGGAGGCTCATGCAAATTTCTCTTGTTCGGAGGGTATGTCGCCGCGCGCCATAGCCGAAAGCCAAGCAAAGCGAAAGGGCGGCGCGGATATTGCGGCGCACAAAGGTGGTTGGCGGCTAAAACGATGCTCGCACCGGCAAGTTCCTCCCCTGCAAGGGGAGGTGGCAGTCCGCAGGACTGACGGAGGGGTGTCACCATCAGCGGGGACACCCCTCCACCAGCTTCGCTGGTCCCCCTCCCCTTGCAGGGGAGGAAATTATTTGGCGCGCGGCACCACCTTCAGCGTCCAGTCGGTATCGGGGCGCAGATACCTCGCCGCGACCGCCTGCAGGTCGGCCGGGCCGATCGACACGAAATCCTGCGCCAGCCGCTTGGTCGCCTCAATCCGTTGCGCGTCATAGGTCGCACCGCCCAGCCGCTGCATCCAGAACAGATTGCCCGAGGCCATGCGCGCGAGGCGCTGCGCCATGGGTCGCTTGATGCGTTGCAGTTCGTCGGCGTCGATCGGCTTGGACGCCAGGTCGGCGGCGATCGAACGGGCGGTCGACAGGAAGAAGTCGACCTTGTCGGGGGCGACCATGCCGATGGCGATCATCCGCCCGCCGCCGGGCAGGCCGATCGGCCACTGGCTGGCGACCTGCGGGCTGTAGCTGGCCCCCGCCTGCGACCGCAGCCGGTCGAACAGCCGGTCGGCAAAGACCTGCGCCAGCACGTCCAGCCGGTTGCGGATGCGGTCGTCGGCCGAGCCGCCGCCGGTCGGCCAGGCGATCACCGCCGCCGCCTGGTCGGCCGGGCCGGTATGGGTGCGGACGACCGGCGTGGCGACATGGGCGGGGAAGCGGATCGGCGGCACCGGGCCGGTCGCGCCTTTACGCGCCGGGATCGCCCCGAAGCTGTCGGCCACCGCCTTGATCGCCTCGTCCGCCTTCACGTCGCCGAACACCGACACCTCGATCGGGCCGGAGGCGAGCAGCGGGGCCCAGAGCGCCTTGAACGACTGGGGCGTGGTCGCCACCACCGCGTCGCGCGGCGGCGTGCCCCAGCGCGGATCGCCGTCGCGCAGCAACCGCTCCAGATCATGGCCGAGCACGCCGTCGGGCGACGAGTCGAACCCGTCATACCCCGCCAGCATCGCCGCCTTGGCCCGGTTGACCGGTGCCGCGTCCCAGCGCGGCGCGATCAGCTTGGCCGCCATCAGCTTGAGGTTGTCGGCATAATCGCCGGGCGACGACAGGGCGTTGAAGGCGAAGGCATCGTCATCGACGTCGAAGTCCAGCCCCATGGTCCGCCCGGCGGTCAGCCGGTCGAGATCGCCCTGGTCGAACTTGCCGATGCCCCCCGCGACCAGCGCGAGGTCGGCCGCCCAGGCCGGGCTTTCCCGGTTTGCGGGCAAGGCGTCATAGCCACGCCCGAACCGGACCCGCAGATAGACGCGGGCCGTCTCGCCGTCATTGGCGAACAGCAGCAGCCGCGTGCCATTGGCGAAGGTCACTTTCTCCAGCCCCAGATCTGAGACCTTCTCGCGTGACACGACCTTGCCGGGGGTACCCAGCTTGGGGAGCTGAGCGAAGGTCACCGTGCCCTGGCGGCGACGCTGTTCGGCGAGCGGGCGGACATCGGCCTTCAGCGCGGCGGTCAGCCTGGCGACCGCATCGGCTTGCACGGTGCGGGTGTTGACCAGCGCGCGGGTCGCGGTGCCCTGGAAAATCTTACGCGTCGAAGCCAGCACCGTGTCGGGCGTGAACATCTTTTTATCGATGGCCTGACGCAGGATCTGATAGCTCGTCTCGGGCGCCGTCACCGTCTCGCGGATATCGAGTGCGCCGACCATGTCGTCGGCCTGTTTCGACCCCGCCTCGACCCGCGCGGTTTCGACCTGGTTGCGCAGGATCGCGTCGTAATCGGCGAGTTCGCGGTCGATCTCGCCCTGCGTCGGCGGAGTCGCCATCGCATCGGCGACGACCGCCCGCACGTCCTTCAGCGCGGCTTCCCAATTGTCGCCGATCGGCACGACATTGACCGTGGTGAGATTGGCCGAGCGCGACACATCGTCGAGCGCGACGCTGGCCTGGAGGAAGCTGCCCCCGGCGCGCGCCCGATTTTCCAGACGGCGACTGATCAGGCGGGCGGCGACCATGTCGACCATCCGCTTCTGGTTGAAGATCGCGGTATCGTCCTGATACTGCCACGGGCGCAGCACCGCCATGGCGACGACCGGCGGCATGGACGGCTCGACCAGCGCGCCAGCGACAGGCGCATCGGCGGTCGGCTTGCCGAAATCGGGATCGGGCGGATTGGGGCCGGCGCCCTGCCAGGACCCGAAATTCTTGGTGACGAGTCTGGCGAGCAGCGCCGGATCCATGTCACCCGAGATGATGACGACCGCGCGTTCGGGGCGATACCAGCGGTCGTGGAACGCCTTCACCGTCTCGGGCGTCGCGGCCTCCAGCGTCTTGAGCTGGCCGATCGGCGAACGTTCGGCCAGCGATTGCCCCGCAAAGAAGGTCTCGCGCAGCTTGTCCGAATAGCGGACCTGCGGCCCCGGCTGCTCGCGGCGTTCGGCCAGCACGACCGGGCGCTCGGCGTTGAGCGACTGGGCGGTCAGCGAGGGGGCGGCCATCATGCCGCTCAGGATCTTCAGACTCTCGTCCAGCCCCGCCTCGGTCGCGCCGGGCAGGTCGAGCTGATAGACGGTCTGGGTCGGCGTGGTGGACGCGTTGGAGTCCGAGCCGAAGGTCGCGCCCAGCCGCTGCCAGATACGCTTCGCCTCGCCGTCCGGCACATATTGCGATCCGCGGAAGGACAGATGCTCGATCAGATGGGCGAAGCCGCGCTCCGACGCCTGCTCGTTCAGCGAGCCCGCATCGATCCGCACCCGTACCGCCACCTGCCCGGGCGGCACGCCGTTGCGGCGGACCGCGAAGCGCAGGCCATTGGCCAGCCGCCCGAACTTCCACATCTTGTCCTGCGGCAGGTCCGACCCCTTGTAGAGCCAGGGCGTCTGGTCGACGCCGGGGATCGGTGGCAATGGGGCCAAGGGGTCGGCCGCCGCCGGGACCACGCCAGCGGGCACCGGCAGCCCTTGCGGCACCGAACGATTGTCGGTCTGGCCGGGAACCTGGCCGATGACGGGGATCGCCAGCCCGAGAAGGACCGGCAGGGCAAGGCGGCGCATAGCGCGGGACGGAAATGCCATGCCCCCCTCATAACCCGCCGCACGCCGGATCGCCAGCCGCCCCTAAATCGCCCCAATGCACCGCTTTGCGACGGCCGGACGCCATCATTTCGACCCAGTGGCGGCCTAGCACGGCCAGACTGATCCCGCGTCACAAGGGCCGTCGATGCCCGGGCGCCAAGGGTCGGGCCGGGGATGTTCGGAACGTGATGACCAAGTCGATCAAGGCCAGTGCCCAGCGTCAGGGCGCGGCCACAATATGGCACAATTCGGGCGAGGCCGAGCGGCCCGTGCGGCCCGTCCCGAGCCTGGTCACCGCGATCCCCAGCCTTCCCTCGCCCCCCGCCCCGCCCCATCCCGCGCTGGCGGCGCTGTGCCGGGCGTTCGACGGGGTGATTGCGGCATCCTCGCTGGTGCCCAACGACCCCGTGCTCGATATTCGCGACTTCGACTGGACGGCCGGGCTGCGGCGGCAATGGCGCGCGATCCGGGACGAGGCGGTCGCGGTCTCGGGTCCGGCGGCAACCAGCCGGATCGTCCCGCTGCTGCGGGGTGGCGAGACGGCGAATCGCTGTCCCGTCGCGACGGCGGCACTGGCCGAGGTGCCCGGGCTGCACGACGCCGCCTTCGCCCTGCTCGCGCCCGGTGCGCATGTCGAAATGCGGCGCGGCGCGACCAAGGGGCTGCTGACCTGTCATCTGGGGCTGGCCGTGCCCCGCGACGGCGGCGCCCGGATGCGGGTGCGCGACCGGATCGTGCGCTGGGCCGAGGGTGAGACGCTGATCTTCGACGACAGCTATCCGCATGAATTGTGGAACGAAGCCGAGGGCGCGCGGATCGTCCTGCGGCTGCGTTTTGCCCGCCCGTTGCGTCAGCCCGGCCGAGCCGTGGCGGACGGCCTGCTGCGCCTGATCGGCGAGACGGCCTGACCGTCGGTTTCGGCCGATCCGGTACGAAAACCGGACACTCTTAACCTTTTGGTAACCCGTGACCCACGACAAGCCGCGCCGCTTGCCGCCCCCGGTTTTGTCACGGAATTGTCATGTTTATCAAGAGCGTAGCAGCCCGTCTCATCGCGCCCGTGCTGGTGTCGATGCTGTTGCTGGCGATCCTGTCGGCCGTCACCCTGCAGACCGAGGGGCGGGTCGCCCGCGCCAATCAGGATGCCGCCCACGCCGAGGCGGTGATGCTGCGGCTGGCCGAACTCCGCTCGCTCAGCCGGTCGCTGCAACGCGATGCGCTCAACCTGGTGATCGAAAGCGATCCCGCCGAGCGAAAGGTGATCCAGGGCAAGTTCGACACGCGGCTGGGCAAGTTTGCCGACCAGCTGGGTACGCTGCAAGGCGATGCGGCGCGCTATGCGATCACGTCTGCCTATTTCACCTCGCAGGCCCGCGTCCGCCGCGAACTGACCGAGGTCGGCCGCCTCGCAGGCACCGGAGACCGCGCCGCCGGTCTTTCCCATTTCCGCCAGCGGGTGCGCCCGGCCGAGCGACTGGCATCCAGGATCGCCGACGCGCGGATCGATGCGCTGACCGACGAGGTGAAGGCGCTGCACATCCGCGCCGATGCCGTCGCCGAACAGGGACGCTGGATCCTGATCGGCGCGACATTGCTGCTCGCCATCGCCGGGCTGGCGACCGGCCTGTACATGGCGCTGCGCACCGTCGTCCGGCCGCTGCACGAGCTGCGCCAGGCCATGGGGATGCTGGCCGAAGGCCAGACCGGGCGCGCCATTCCCCATGCCGAACGCGAGGACGAGGTGGGCGAGATGGCACGCTCGATGGTCGCCTTTCGCGACCAGCTCACCCGCGCCGAGGCGGAGAAGACCGCCCAGACCCAGCTGATCGTCGCCAGTATCGGCCGGGGCCTGTCGGCACTGGCGAAGGGCGACCTGACGGCGCGGATCGATGCGAGGCTGGACGAGCCCTTCGCCCGGCTGAAGAACGACTTCAACACGGCGATGGCGGCGCTGCATGAGACCATGGCGCGCGTCGTGGGCGCGACCAGCGGCGTGCGGGCGGGCGCGATGGACATACGTCAGGCCTCGGACGACCTGTCGCAACGCACCGAGCAGCAGGCCGCCAGCCTGGAGGAAACCGCCGCCGCGATGGACGAGATCACCGCGACCGTCCGTCATGCCGCGACCGGCGCGAGCGATGCCGCGCTGGCGCTGGAACAGACCCGCGCCGATGCGCGCGACGGCGGCGCGGTGGTCGTCCGCGCCCGCGCGGCAATGGTCGACATCCAGCGCGCCTCGTCCGAGATCGAGGAGATTATCGGCGTCATCGACGGCATCGCCTTCCAGACCAATTTGCTCGCGCTCAATGCCGGGGTCGAGGCGGCGCGCGCGGGCGAGGCCGGGCGCGGCTTTGCGGTGGTCGCTTCCGAGGTACGCGCGCTGGCGCAGCGTTCGGCCGATGCCGCGCGCGACGTGAAGCAGCGCGTGCTGGCCAGCGCCAGCGGCGTGCAGAACGGCGTCGCGCTGGTCGGCGAGACGGGCGTGGCGCTGGAGAAGATCAACGAGGGCATGGGTCGGCTGGGCACGCTGATGACCGGCATCGCCGACGATGCGAATCGTCAGGCCAAGGGGCTGGGCGAGGTGAACACCAGCCTGTCCCAGATGGACATGGTGACGCAGCAGAACGCCGCGATGGTCGAACAGGCCACCGCCGCCGCGCGGAGCCTGGCCGAGGAGGCGGAGCAATTGTCGCAGGCGGTCGAACGCTTCGTGCTCGACATGGCGCCCGCGCCGCTGCGGGTCGTCGAGTCGGTGAAGGAACGGGTCGTGCCGCTGCCCGTGCGACGCGCGGCGAACGAGGACTGGTCGGCCTTCTGATGGCGATCCCGGATCGGCAAAGCGCGATTGCCTCTGCGGAAACGCATCCTTTCCCGCGTCCTGCTTGATCCCCATCGCGACCCGCGCCACATGGGGGTCATGCTGATCGAGACCGAACCGACGCCCAACCCGGCGACGCTGAAATTCCTGCCCGGCCGCAAGGTCATGGACAGCGGCACCCGCGACTTCGCCTCGCCCGAGGAAGCCGCCGCCAGCCCGCTGGCCGAGGCGATCTTCAACCTGGGCGACGTGACCGGCGTGTTCTTCGGCCGCGACTTCGTGTCGGTCACGATCGCGCCCGGCACCGACTGGTCGGACGTGAAGCCCGATGTGCTGGGCATCCTGCTCGACCATTTCTCGGCGCAGATGCCGCTGTTCCGCCAGGGCGCGGCGGACTTTTCGGTGCCGTCGGAGGACAGCTTCACCGACGATCCCGAGGATGCCGACATCGTCGCCCAGATCCGCGAGCTGATCGACACGCGCGTTCGCCCGGCAGTCGCCAATGACGGCGGCGACATCGTCTATCGCGGCTTCGACAAGGGCAAGGTGTACCTGAAGATGCAGGGCGCCTGCGCCGGTTGCCCCTCGTCCACCGCGACGTTGAAGAACGGCATCGAGCAGCTGCTGCGCCATTATGTCCCCGAAGTCACCGAAGTGAGGGCCGTCTGATGAACCCCATCGATGATGCCAGCCTCGACCGGCTGTTCCGCGAGGGCCGCACCTTCAACCATTATCTCGACAAGGCCGTAGGCGAGGACGAGATCCGGGCGATCTGGGATCTGATGAAGATGCCGCCGACCTCGACCAACCAGAGCCCGGCGCGCATGGTCTGGTGCCTGAGCGCGGAGGCGAAGGAAAAGCTCGCGTCCTGTGCCTCGGACAGCAATGCCGACAAGATCCGCAACGCGCCCGCCGCCGTCATCATCGGCATGGACGTGAACTTCCACGAAACCCTGCCGCAGCTGTTCCCGCATGTGGACGCCAAGAGCTGGTTCGACGGCAATACTGAACTGCGCGAAGCCTCGGCCTTCCGTAACAGCTCGCTCCAGGGCGCCTATCTGATCCTCGCCGCGCGCGCGCTGGGGCTAGATACCGGTGCGATGTCGGGCTTTGACCAGGGCGCGGTGGACAAGGCGTTCTTCGCCGACCAGCCGGGCGTACGGTCGAACTTCATCGCGACGCTGGGTTATGGCGACACGTCCAAGCTGCACCCGCGCAACCCCCGGCTGGCGTTTGAACAAGCCAACCGGATCGCCTGAGACAAACTTGCGCACGCTGGTCATCGACACCGCCACCGCCGCCTGCTCGGTCGCCCTTCTCGATGGCGACCGGGTGATCGCGCGTGACCATAACGTGGTCGGGCGCGGCCATGCCGAGCGGCTGGTGCCGATGATCGCGGCCTTGCCCGATGGCGGCCGGGCGGAGCGCATCCTGGTCGATTGCGGGCCGGGCAGCTTCACCGGCATCCGCGTCGGCATCGCGGCGGCGCGCGGGCTGGCGCTGGGCTGGGGCGTGACCGCGACCGGCTATCAATCGCTGGCGCTGGTCGCCGCCGCCGGGTTCGCCGGACGCGACGACGCCGCGCTGACGGTCGTGCTGGAAGGCGGGCATGGCGAGGTCTTCGTGCAGGCCTTTGCCCGCGACCTGACCGCCCTCTCCCCCTTCGCCTCGATGAAGCCCGATGCCGCGCTTGCCGCACTGGAGGGCCGGGTCGCGATCGGCAACGGGGTTCGCTGGCTGACCGCATTGGCACCCGATCTGCCGGTGGTCGAAGCGCTGCCCGATGCGTCGGAGGCATGGCGGCTGCCCGCCGACCTCACCGCCCTGCCCCCGCGCCCCGTCTATGGCCGAGCGCCCGACGCCAAACTGCCCGGCGGCATCACCCCGCCCGACGCCGTCGGTCTCGGGGCCGCCTGATGGCCAGCATCGGCATCTCGCTTCGCCCCGGTGACGCGCGCGACGCCGGTGTCGTCGAACAGGTCATGGCCGCCGCCTTCGACCCGCAATGGGGCGAGGCCTGGACCCGCTCGCAACTGCTCGGCGTGATGGCGCTGCCCGGCATCAAGCTGCTGGTCGCCGAGGCGGGCGAGGAACCGGCGGGCTTTGCGCTGACCCGTTCGGTGCTGGACGAGGCCGAATTGCTGCTGCTGGGCGTCACGCCGGAGCATCGCCGCGCGCGGATCGGCAGCCTGCTGGTCGAGGCGGTCGTCGCCGACTGTGCCGCGCATGGGGTGGAAACGCTGCATCTGGAGGTGCGGTCGAACAATCCCGCCATCCTGTTCTACTCCGCGCACGGCTTTGCCAAGTGCGGGGAACGGCGCAATTATTACAAGGGCGCAGACGGGCGCCATTACGACGCGCACACCTATCGACGGTCGATCGCAACCCGGGCCATCGGCTGACCCGATCACTGTTTCCGGGTTATTGCGAGTCGCTATCCCCTTTTCGCAATTAGGCTTTGGGGGTAGAGAGGGGTTTGCCCGAGGAGTTGAAACGTTACCATGGCCCGCAAAATCGATCTCGAAGCGCTGTGCGCGCAAAAGGGACTGCGCATCACCGAACAGCGCCGCGTGATCGCCCGCGTCCTGTCGGAGGCGGAGGACCATCCCGATGTGGAAAAGGTCTATGAGCGTGCCGCCAAGATCGATCCCGGCATCTCGATCGCGACCGTGTACCGCACCGTCCGCCTGTTCGAGGAAGCGGGCATCCTGGACCGCCATGATTTCGGCGACGGCCGCGCCCGCTACGAACCTTCGCCCGAGGCGCATCACGACCATCTGATCGATGTCGAGACCGGCCGCGTGATCGAGTTCGTCGACCCCGAACTGGAACAGCTGCAAAAGGCGATCGCCGAGAAGCTGGGCTTCCGCCTGGTCGATCACCGGATGGAGCTTTACGGCGTCAGCCTCGACCGCAAGGGATGATGGCAGCGGCCGTCCCCGACGACGCCGACAGCAAGGGCGGCCTGCGAGCAGCGGGTCGCCTTTTGTGTATCGTGGGCGTGCTGCCGATCGCGCTGGCGCTGCACGGAGCGTGGCGGATGGTCGGGCGCGCCTCGCCCTGGCCGCGTCGGTTCCTGCGCCGGGTCGCGATGATCCTGGGCGCGGATATTCGCGTCATCGGCACGGCCGAACGCCGCGATGTGATGATTGCGGCCAATCACCTGAGCTGGATGGATATCCTCCTGCTGGCGGGCACGTCAGGCACGCGTTTCGTCGCGAAGGCGGAAGTGGCGGCGCTGCCGTTGGTCGGCTGGCTCGCCGGGCTCAACCGCACCCTGTTCGTCGAGCGCGGCGATCGGTTGGGCGTGGGCGATCAGGTCGCGACGATCCGCACTGCCCTGACCGAAGGGCAGCCGCTGGCGGTGTTTCCGGAAGGGACGACCGGCGACGACCTCCACCTGCTGCCCTTCAAGCCCGCGCTGTTTGCCGCCCTGGTGCCGCCCTTGCCCGGTATCCGGGTGCAGCCGGTGCGGATCGACTATGGCGCGGCGGCGGGCGATCTGGCCTGGCTCGGCACCGATCCGGGGGACGCCCATGTCAAACGGGTGCTGCGGCGGCGGGGGCGGTTCACCGTCACGCTCCATTATCTCGCGCCATTCGACCCGGCGGACTTCCCGGACCGCAAGGCGATCGCGGCGGAGACTCGGCGGCGAATCGTCGAAACCTGATCTCCGTCGCGGCCAGTGCGCCTTCCCGAAGCTGGCGAGCGGGCGACTTTTACGATAAGGGCCGCGTCATGCCCGCATCTCCCAAGACCTTCCACGTCAAGTCCTTCGGCTGTCAGATGAACGTCTATGACGGCGAGCGCATGGCCGAATTGATGGCCGCGCAAGGCCTGTCGACGACCGACGATGCCAGCGCCGCCGATCTGATCGTCCTCAACACCTGCCACATTCGCGAGCGCGCGACCGAGCGGGTCTATTCGGAGATCGGCCGTCTGCGGAAGGATGCGGGCGAGCAGGGCCGCAAGCCGATGATCGCGGTCGCAGGCTGCGTCGCCCAGGCCGAAGGGGCGGAGATCGTCCGCCGCGCCAAGGTCGATGTGGTCGTCGGCCCGCAGGCCTATCACAACCTGCCCGATCTGGTCGCCAGGGCGGCGGCGGGCGAGGCCGCGCTCGACACCGACATGCCGGTCGAGTCCAAGTTCGTCCACCTGCCCGGCCGTCGCAAGGTGAACCCCTCCGCCTTCCTGACCGTGCAGGAAGGCTGCGACAAGTTCTGCACCTATTGCGTCGTGCCCTATACGCGCGGTGCCGAGGTCAGCCGATCCTATTCGGCGATCATGGACGAGGCACGGTCGCTGGTCGATGCGGGCGCGCGCGAGATCACGCTGCTGGGCCAGAACGTCAATGCGTGGAACGATGCCGACGATCGTGGCCTTCACGGCCTGATCCGCGAATTGGACCGGATTCCGGGGCTTCACCGCATCCGCTATACCACCAGCCACCCCAACGACATGACCCAGGGGCTGATCGACGCGCACCGCGATGTCGAAAGCCTGATGCCCTTCCTCCATCTGCCGGTGCAGTCGGGCAGCGACCGCATCCTGAAGGCGATGAACCGCCAGCATACGCGCGACAGCTATATGCGGGTGATGGACCGCGTGCGCGCGGCACGCCCCGACATCGCGCTGTCGGGGGATTTCATCGTCGGCTTCCCCGGCGAGACCGAGGCGGACTTCGCGGACACGCTGAGCCTGGTCGACGCGATGGGCCATGCCCAGGCGTTCAGCTTCAAATATTCGCCCCGCCCCGGCACCCCCGCCGCGACGATGGCGGATCAGGTTCTGCCCGAGGTGATGGACGACCGCCTCCAGCGTCTCCAGGCCGCGCTCAACCGCGACCAGCATGCGTTCAACCTTGCCAGCGTCGGTCGGACCTGCACCGTCCTGCTGGAACGGCGCGGCAAGCTGCCCGGCCAGATGCTCGGCAAGTCGCCCTGGCTCCAGTCGGTCCACCTGATCGGCGACCACCAGATCGGCGACTTGGTCGAGGTCGAACTGGTCGCCGCCGGACCGAACTCGCTGACCGGCGAGGCCAAGGTAAAGGCGGCGGCGTAAGCCCCAACCTCCGTTCAGCCTGAGTGGAGTCGAAGCCTACGCCTGCGCTTACGCAATTTTTGTTCGCGCGGAGGCGCGGAGACGCGGAGACGCGGAGGTGCCTGGCTCGTCGATGCTTCATCCGGCCCTCGCGACCGGGAGACCTATTTGAAAGCCAATGGCTCACAGGCCAAGATCGCGGCTAGATACACCCTCTCCGCGCCTCCGCGCCTCCGCGCGAACAAAATCTTCTTAATCGCGCAGAGGCGCAGAGAGCGCAGAGGAAGAAGAAGGTCTCCCGACCGCCACGCAGGGCTCTTCTTCTCCGCGGCCTCTGCGCCTCTGCGCGCAAAAAAGCCTCATCGCGTCACACCTATGTCACGCAATTTCGCTGGCGTTCCGACCGGTGCCACCCCATCTTGGGGAAACCACAGACGGTGAAAGGACCGCATGAGCCGCAAGCCCCTCCCCGCCCAGGCCGGTGAACGCAGCCGGGCGGAACTCAGCTTCGACAAGCCGCAAGTGCTGGCGCAGCTGTTCGGCCAATATGACCGCAATCTGGTCGCATTGGAGAATCGCCTCGGCGTGTACATCACCGCGCGGGGCAACCGGGTCGGCCTGGAGGGTACCGCCGAGCAGGTGGCGCTGGCCCGCGACGTGCTGAACGACCTCTATGCCCGTATCCAGCGCGGCGAGGAGGTCGATACCGGCCTGGTCGACGCCTCGATCGCAATGGCCTCCGAACCGACGCTCGACGGCATCCTCAGCGCCGAGCGCAGTTCGACCCCATCGGTCATGATCCGCACGCGCAAGAAGACGATCGTGCCGCGCACCCCCGCCCAGGCGCATTATATGAAGGAGCTCGTGTCCAACGACATGATCTTCGCGCTCGGCCCGGCGGGCACCGGCAAGACCTATGTCGCGGTCGCGCAGGCGGTGGCGCAGCTCATCACCGGCTCCGTCCAGCGGCTGATCCTGTCGCGCCCGGCGGTCGAGGCGGGCGAGAAGCTGGGCTTCCTGCCCGGCGACATGAAGGAGAAGGTCGATCCCTATCTCCGCCCGCTCTACGATGCGCTGCACGACTGCCTGCCCGCCGAGCAGGTGGAGCGGCGGATCGCCAGCGGCGAGATCGAGATCGCGCCGATCGCCTTCATGCGCGGCCGGACGCTGGCCGATGCCTTCGTCATCCTCGACGAGGCGCAGAACACCACGCCCGCCCAAATGAAGATGTTCCTGACCCGCTTCGGCCAGAACAGCCGCATGGTCATCTGCGGCGATCCCAACCAGGTCGACCTGCCCGGCGGCGTCGCCGCATCCGGGCTGGCCGATGCGGTGCGTCGCCTGGAGGGTGTCGAGGGCATCGCGATGAGCCGCTTCACCGCCGCCGACGTCGTCCGCCACCCGATCGTCGGGCGGATCGTCGATGCCTATGAAGGGCCGAACGCCTGAGCCTGCTTTCGCCAACATCTGCTTTCGTTGGCGTAACGATGGAACTGTTGATAGGGGGCGGCGATTTTCACCATCACCGCCCCGCTGCCCTGGAAAGGCTCCCATGATCGAAATCGCGCTGATTCATGAAGAGCCCTGGTCGGGCGACGAGCAGAGCTGGGAGGCGTTGGCCACCCGCGCCGCGCGTGCCGCGATCGAGCGGACGCCGTACGGCCCGTTGCTGACCACCCCCGCGCTGATCGAGATTTCGGTGCGGCTGACCAGCGATGACGAGGTTCAGTCGCTCAACCGCCAGTATCGGCAGAAGGACAAGCCGACCAACGTCCTGTCCTTCCCGATGGTCCAGCCCGACCTGATCGAGACGGTGACGCAGAATTCCGACGATGGCGAGGTTCTGCTGGGCGATATCGTGCTCGCCCACGGCGTCTGTGTGGCGGAAGCGGCCGAACGCGGGATTTCCGCCGAAACGCACGCGACTCATCTGCTGGTGCATGGCGTCCTGCATCTGCTAGGCTATGACCATATGAACGATGGCGAGGCAGAGGCGATGGAGGCGATCGAACGCGACGCGCTGGCCAGTCTCGGCATCGCCGATCCCTATCTGATACGCGAGGACTGACACCCCCCGATGGCCGACGGCCCCAGTAGTAGCACCGGCAACGGTGACTCCAACGAATCCAGCATCTGGCACGGGCTGAAAAGCCTGATCTTCGGCGGCGAGCAGGAAGAGTCGCTGCGCGACCAGCTGGAGGACGCGATCGACCGGCATGAGGGCGATCCCGGCCCCGATGCCAAGGGCGACCTGACCCCGCTGGAGCGTCAGATGGTCCGCAACCTGCTGCATTTCGGCGAGCGCGATGCCGGTGACGTGGGTGTGCCGCGTGCCGACATCATCGCGGTCGAGGAGCGCACGACCTTCGACCATCTGGTCCAGATCTTTGCCGAGGCCGGGCACAGCCGCCTGCCCGTCTATCGCGAGACGCTCGATTCGATCATCGGCATGGTGCATATCAAGGATGTGTTCAACATCCTGGCTACCGGCGCGGAGCATCCCGCCACCATCGCCGGGCTGATCCGCGATCCGCTCTATGTGCCCATGTCGCGCGGGGCGCTCGATCTGCTGGCCGACATGCGCCAGAAGCGGGTGCATCTGGCGGTGGTGCTCGACGAATATTCGGGCACAGAGGGCCTCGTCACCATCGAGGACCTGATCGAGGAAATCGTCGGCGAGATCGAGGACGAGCATGACGAGGCGCCGCAGGCGCTGCTCGTGCCGCTCGATGGCGGCGCCTGGGATGCGGATGCGCGCGTCGGGCTGGAGGAGGTCGGCCGCGCCGTCGATCCGCAGCTCGAAGAAGCGGAAGACGATGTCGACACGCTGGGTGGCTTGACCGCCGTGCTGGCGGGACAGGTGCCTCCGGTCGGCACCTGTATCGACCATCCCAGCGGCTGGCGGATCGAGGTGACGGAGGCCGATGAGCGCCGCATCCACCGCCTGCGCCTCCATCCGGCGGTGGCGACGGTCGACGAGTGATCCGCGCCTTTAGGGCCGGGGATCGCGACGCCTGCCTGGCGCTGTTCGACGGCAACAGCGCCCCTTATTTCGCGCCGTCCGAACGCGCCGACTTCGCGCATTTCCTCGACCATGATGCTGCGAAATGGGTGTTTCAGGTGGCGGAACGGGATGGCCACATCGTCGGCTGCGGCGGAATGGCGATAGGCGGGAACGGTCGAATCGCGCATTTCTGCTGGGGCATGGTCGACCGCACGCTGCACAGACAGGGTATCGGCACCGCGCTGGTTTATGCAAGGTTGGACCGGGCGGCTCAAGCGGGTGTCCGCGAGGTCCGGCTGGATACCAGCCAGCATAGCCGGGCCTTTTACGAGCGGCTGGGCTTTCGGGCCGAGAGCGTGACGGCGGATGGATATGGGCCGCGACTCGACCGCTGCGATATGGTGCTGATGCTTCGCCCCTGATGGGATCAGCATTTGTATGCAACTTTCAACTTCGCCCAGGCTTGGTCGAACGGCGGCATGGGACCTCTTGTTACACGCCACTCAGCCCAAACCGGGCCGCGATTCCCCCGCGCCCCAAAAAATCACCGAGTCGATCACAGACCTCATTTTATTACGTTATATCTGCACAACCGCTCGGCTTATAATCAGATGCATAGGCTCTTGAGGCGCGGAAAAAGGTCCAATACCAAATACAAAGATCCGTTTGGCGCCCTGGGTGCGACGATTGGGTAACCACGATGCGGTCACCATCGATCCGCACCCGCCCCAACAGACGTCAATCGCAAATTTCTAAACAAGTTGCTCAATAACTCCGAACATGAGGCTCCCGAGTTCGGGGGCGCGAAATAACTCCCTGACATTCGCGCCTTCGACGGCCGCCGGTGCGCTCCCCGTGGCACCGGCGGCCAAATCTTCAGGAGACGGGGATCAGCGTATCGACGCCCTTCGCTGCCACGACCCAACGATAGAAGGCTTCACTGAGAACGTAGCGGAAATAGAGTGGCTCGATACGGACAGGAGTGATGCCGCCAAGGCACACTTTGCCACGATCTAGAATGCGATACACATATTGCACCTGAAGGGCGGGCGTCTCATGCGCCCTGACAAGCCGGGTCGTGTCTTCAGGTTGGCTCATCACCAGGCATTCAGCGATCTGCATACGGGCCTTATCCGCTGGCAGAGCTAACGCCAGACGCTTCGCCTCGCGCTCATCGAGTCGCTTTTGCACCTCCCGATTGGCCACGTCACTCGGCGTCAAGACTGCGTCAGGTGCGAAATGCGCCAATGCTCCAGCGATGATCGCACCACGATCATAATAGCTTCGACAGATCGGCAATCGATCATTCCCGATCACCGCCCGACAATAAGAATAGCCCGGCTCTTCAGGCGCTGGCTGTTGCGCACTGGGATAACACGCGACATTGACTCGAATGAAGCGATCCAACGAATATTCGTGCTGAGGGCTATTGGGCTGGCCATCAACGATGTTCCGCAGCGAGTCGCTGGGCTTGAATTTCACACATCGTTGAAAAATCTGTGATTGGTCATCAACTTGCGCAACCGCGAGCGTATTGCCCTGCTTTTTGATACCCGGCGGCGGCGGGGCTTTCAGATCGGGTAGCCGCTCGCCTTCTACAACGACCTCCTGTTGCACCCCTGCGGATGACGCTTGAGCAGATACAAGGCTTGACGTAAGAAACGCAATCGCCCCCAGACGAACTAATTTTAACACAATTTCCTCCCGGCCCGACAGACTTTTCAAAGTTACGCGAAATATAGAATTCTCGTCAATTTATATCATCCCGACTTTAAATTTGACAGAGGAACGCCTTGTCCCTTTCCCTGTCCGCGCGATCAGCCTAAATTCGGGCCATGCGCAAACATGTCCTGATTGTCCTCGGCATCATCGTCCTGATCGGCATCGGTGTCGTCACCTGGCTTGCCTGGCCCGACACGGCGCGGTTGAGCGTCGATCAGGTTGCGGGCGCGCGTCCGACGATCGAGACGCCGCGCGAGCAGACGATTCCCACGGTCGACATCGCCAAGCCGGTCGGCTGGGCGAACGGCGCCAAGCCGAGCGTCGCACCGGGCCTGGCCATCCAGCCCTTTGCCAGCGGTCTCGATCATCCGCGCTGGCTGTACCAGTTGCCCAATGGCGACGTGCTGGTCGCCGAAACCAACTCGCCGCCGCGGCCCGGTTCGGGGATCGTGCAGCGGGTGATGAACTTCTTCCTGGGCCGGGCGGGCGCGGCGGTGCCTTCGGCCAATCGGATCACCCTGTTGCGCGACACGAACGGGGACGGCGTGGCGGACGTGAAGACGCCGTTCCTGACCGGGCTCAACTCGCCCTTCGGCATGGTGCTGTTCGATGGGCAGCTCTACATCGCCGACACCGACGCATTGGTCCGCGTGCCGTACCAGGAAGGCGCGACGAAGATCACCGCCAAGCCGGAAAAGGTCGTGCCCCTGCGCCCGGCGGGCAATCACTGGGCGCGCAACGTGATCGCCTCGGGCGACGGCAAGACGCTGTTCGTGTCGGTCGGCTCGTCGAGCAACGTCGCCGAGAATGGTCTGGATCTCGAAAAGAACCGCGCCGCGATCCTGCAGGTCTGGCCGCAGGACAAGAACTGGCGAATCTATGCGGCGGGGCTGCGCAACCCGAACGGCATGGCGCTGAACCCGGTCAACGGGCGGCTGTGGACCGTGGTCAACGAGCGCGACATGCTCGGTTCGGACCTGGTGCCCGATTATCTGACCCAGGTGGAATTCGGCGATCACTTCGGCTGGCCCTGGTATTATTGGGGGGGCTATCCCGACAACCGGGTGCAGCCGACCAATCCGCCGCTCCAGCAATATGTGAAGCGCCCCGACTATGCGCTGGGACCGCACGTCGCCGCGCTCGGTCTGACCTTCTCCGAGGGCGCGAAGCTGGGCGAAAAGTTCGCGCGCGGGGCATTCATCGGCGAGCATGGCTCGTGGAACCGCAAGCCGCCCTCAGGCTACAAGGTCGTGTTCGTGCCCTTCGCAGGCGCGTTCCCGGTGCCGAACGCCAAGCCGGTCGAGGTGGTCGGCGGCTTCCTGAACGCCAAGGGCGAGGCGCAGGGACGGCCCGTGGGCGTGATCGTCGACAAGACGGGTGGCCTGCTGGTCGCGGATGACGTCGGCAATGTGGTGTGGAAGGTCAGCGCGGCGAAGTAATCATCGAGCTGGAAACAGTCCCCTGCCATGGCGATCGTCACAGGGCTTTCCCCGAAAATTGCCGTTCCGGCGATCGTTGCTCTGGTCATAATCGCGACCGCAGCTGGCCTGCCCAGCATGACCCGCAGGAACGTGGGGCCAAGCTATGATTGGGGTGAACGGGTCCCGGCATCCATTTATGAATGGCCGCCGGGTTGCCTGAAACGGGACTATAGAAAGCATGATCCTCTTCCGAAGACATGCACGTACCGGCGCCGGTATAAGCTGACCAATCCTACCGACCTCGGCCTATCGGTAGTCAAGGGTGAAGTCTGGTATCGGGTTGGAGATGACGCGCTGTTGCTGGATTGTCAGACCTGGGGGCGGGACTGTATCATCAGGAACAGCGTTCCAGGCAAATTCACGACCGAGCGACAATAAAATAGATTGCTTGCCGCCCCGCTCGCTGCGCTACTTCAACAGCTTCGGCGCTTCCGAGCGGATTACCGCCTCCAACTGGCTGGAGAAGAGCGACAGGAAGGCGGGCAGGTTCACCACCGCAAGGACCTTGTCCTCATAGACTGTCGCCTGCGCGCCGATCGACTGACCCATCGCGCCGACGGTGAAGTGCATCGTGTCGCCGTCCCAGCGATGCTCGACGGTGGCGCCGCCAGGGATCATGCGGCCGATCTTGCCGATGCCACCGTCCAGACGCTGGCGCACGCCCTCCTTGCCGAGCTTGTGCGGGATATCGAGCGAAATGGGGGCGCTCATGCGGTCATCTCCGTGGCAAAGAGCATCGCGTCGTCGGCAAAGGCCTTGAACTCCAGCGCGTTGCCGCTGGGGTCGCGGAAGAACATCGTCGCCTGCTCGCCCGGCTGGCCCTTGAAACGGACATAGGGGGCGATGCCGAACGGCACGCCCGCCGCCTCGACCCGCGCGGCCAGTTTTTCCCAATCCGGCATGGTCAGCACGACGCCGAAATGCGGCACCGGCACCTGATGGCCGTCGACCGCATTCTCGACCGCAACCGGCTTGGCGGCGGGATCAAGATGCGCGACGATCTGATGACCGAACAGGTCAAAGTCGATCCAGTGATCGCTCGACCGGCCTTCGGGACAGCCCATGACTTCACCATAGAAATGGCGGGCGGCGGCCAGGTCGTGGACCGGGAAGGCGAGATGGAAGGGGCGCAGGGTCATGAGGGGAAGCTAGGGTGGCGGGGCGGGGTTTGCCAGTCCTTGCGAGCGTTTCCGCCCCTCCACCACCCGGCTCCGCCGGGCGGTCCCCCTCCCCAAACACAGCTTGGGGAGGATTTGTGCAGTCCATTCCTCCCCAAGCTGTGCTTGGGGAGGGGGACCATGCGCAGCATGGTGGAGGGGCATCGCCGCTGCCCCGGCCCACTGCGCCGCACTGGCCGCCAGCCGGCTCGCCACACATCCCGCATTGCTCCTGTCACAGGCCCGCGCCATATCCTGCCGCCGTGACCCGCTATCCCGCTCTCCTCGCCCTGATCGCCGGGGCCGTCGCCGCCTGTGGCTTTGCCCCGCTAGACCTCTGGCCGCTGCTCCTCGTCGGGCTGATCGTCCTGCTCGCGCTGGTGCAGGATGCGCCCAGCATCCGGGGCGCGCTGTGGCGCGGATGGGCGTTCGGGGTCGGGCATTTCACCGTCAACAACAACTGGTTCCAGCACGCCTTCGACTTTCAGGACAAGATGCCGCCGGTGCTGGGCTATTTCGCGGCGGTCGGACTGGCGCTCTACCTCGCCATTTTCCCGATGGCGGCGGCGGGCGTGGCCTGGAGGTTGCGCGGGCGGCGACCGGATGCGGCCTATGTGCTGATCTTCGGTGCGGCGTGGATCGCGACCGAATATTTACGCGCGCGACTGTTCACCGGCTATGCTTGGGACCCCTTGTCGGTCGCGTGGTTGCCGATGATCGGCGTGGCACGGATGAGCGCCTTTATCGGCACCTATGCCCTGTCGGGTCTGACCGTGGTGCTGGCGGGCGCGATCTGGCTGGCGCTTCGGCGGCATTGGTATCTGGCGGCGGTGATGGTGCCCGCGACCGGGCTGGCCGCACTGTCCGCTCCGCTGACCCGCGCCGCCGAGCCCGCCGCCGACGCGCCGCTGGTCCGCGTCGTCCAGCCCAATGTCAGCCAGGACCAGCGCGGCCAGAGCGACGGCCCGTTGCTGCTCGAACGCCTGACCCAATTGTCGGGGCGCCCCGGCCCCCGCCCCCGGCTGATCGTCTGGCCCGAGGGCGTCGTGCGCGACATGATCGAGGACGGTTACCCCGACTGGGCCTATTTCGGGTTCAACTATGCCCCGCCCTTCTGGACGCGGCGCCAGATCGCCCGCGTGCTCGGACCGCGCGACACGGCGCTGGTCGGGGGCACCGCGCTGCTCTTCTCGCCCGACCGCGCACGGGTGAGCAGCGCGACCAACAGCGTCTTTGCGATCGGCCCTTCGGCACGGATCACCGGCCGCTACGACAAGGCGCATCTGGTGCCTTATGGCGAATATCTGCCCATGCCATGGCTGCTGAAGCCGCTGGGCCTCGCCCGCCTCGTCCCCGGCGACATGGACTTCACCCCCGGCCCCGGTCCGCGCAATCTGCGCGTGCCGGGCTTCGGGCCGGTCGGGGTACAGCTCTGCTACGAGATCATCTTCTCGGGCCAGGTGGTCGACGAGGCGCATCGCCCGCGCCTGCTCTTCAATCCGTCCAACGATGCCTGGTTCGGCCGCTGGGGCCCGCCGCAGCATCTGGCGCAGGCTCGGATGCGCGCGATCGAGGAGGGGATGCCGATCATTCGCGCCACCCCGACCGGCATCTCGGCGATCATCGCCGCCGATGGCCGCCTGATCGCCACCGTACCCCATGAGACGGCGGGCGCGGCGCAAGCTCCCCTGCCCGCCGCCCTGCCGCCCACGCCCTTCTCACGCATCGGCAACATGATGGCGCTGGCCATCGCCGCAGGCCTGGCCGCGATCGGCGTTGCCTTCCGTCGCCGTGGCCGCTAGGACCGATATAAAGCTATCTTTATATCCTTATGAGGACGGGAATGCGAAACTCGTACATCTTTACCTCGGAATCGGTTTCCGAAGGTCACCCCGACAAGGTCGCAGACCAGATCAGCGACTCGATCGTCGACCTGTTCCTGTCCAAGGATTCGGAAGCGCGCATCGCGTGCGAGACCCTGACCACCACCAATAAGGTCGTGCTGGCGGGTGAAATCCGTTGCAAGGGCGTGTTCGAGAACGACCAGTGGGCCGAGGGCGCGCTGGAGGAGATCGAGCGGACCGTGCGCGATACCGTCAAGCGGATCGGTTACGAGCAGTCGGGCTTCCACTGGCAGACCTTCGACTTCTCGAACAACCTGCACGCCCAGTCGGCGCACATCGCGATGGGCGTGGACGAGAGCGGCAACAAGGACGAAGGCGCGGGCGACCAGGGCATCATGTTCGGTTACGCGACCGACGAGACGCCCGGCCTGATGCCCGCGACGCTTTATTACAGCCACAAGATCCTGGAGAAGATGGCGGCCGACCGCCACTCCGGCGCGGCCCCCTTCCTGGAGCCCGACGCCAAGAGCCAGGTCACGCTGCAATATGAAAACGGCGTGCCGGTCCGCGCGACCGCGATCGTCGTGTCGACCCAGCATTCGGCCGAACTGTCGAACGAAGCGGGCCAGGCCAAGCTTCGCGACTATGTGAAGTCGGTGCTGACCGACATCCTGCCCGAAGGCTGGCTGCCCGAAGAGAAGCAGATCTACGTCAACCCGACCGGCCTGTTCGAAATCGGCGGCCCGGACGGTGACGCCGGTCTGACCGGCCGCAAGATCATCGTCGACACCTATGGCGGCGCAGCACCGCATGGCGGCGGCGCATTCAGCGGCAAGGACCCGACCAAGGTCGACCGCTCGGCGGCCTATGTCGCGCGCTACCTTGCCAAGAACGTCGTTGCGGCGGGCCTGGCCAAGCGCTGCACCATCCAGCTCTCCTACGCCATCGGCGTCGCCGAGCCGCTGTCGGTCTATGTCGATCTGCACGGCACCGGCCAGGTCGAGGAAGCCAAGCTGGAGGCCGCGCTGCCGAAGCTGGTTCGCCTGACGCCGAAGGGCATTCGCGAGCATCTGAAGCTGAACGCGCCGATCTATTCGAAGACCGCCGCTTATGGTCACTTCGGTCGCGAGGCCGAGGGCGCGCTGTTCACCTGGGAAAAGACCGACCTGGTCGACCAGATCAAGGCCGCCGTCGCCTGATCCCGTCCATCCGGTAAAGCAAAAACGCCCGTGCGGAGACGATCCGCGCGGGCGTTTTTCTTGGCCCTCGCCCAGCGCCGGAACCGCCATTTCATCAGGTCTTAACCCATATTGGGCCTGATGGCGTCGATGGCATCGATGTCGACATGGGGGAAAGAGAGCGGCCCGGTCCGTTCGGTGCCGGACGCCGGGGGCCGTGGCTATCCCGCGCTGGACGGCCTTCGCGGCCTGGCGGCGATCATCGTCGTCTATTACCATGTGACGGGCGTGGCGACCGGGTTCCAGGGCGGGATATTCGGCCATGGCTATCTGGCCGTCGACCTGTTCTTCGCCCTGAGCGGCTTCGTGCTGTTCCACGCCTATGGAGAACGGTTCCGCCAGGGTCTGTCGGTCGGCGCGTTCCTGTGGCTGCGGTTGATCCGACTCTATCCCCTCTATGCGATCGGCCTGTCGATCGGTCTGGCGGCGAACGGGCTTATCCTGCTGATCGATCCGACACAGGGGATCACGGGCGGACATTTGCTGTCGAGCATCGCGACGGGGCTCGTCCTGCTGCCGTCCCTGCCCCCAACGGGCGACCTCTTCCCGCTGAACGGACCCTGCTGGACGTTGATGCTGGAATTGATGGCCAATATCCTGATGGCGATCCTGTGGCGGCGCATCAATGTGCGAACCATGATCGTCCTTTGCGCAACGCTCGCGGTGATCATGACGGCCTATGTCACCCTCCATGGCGATGCGGCGGCAGGCGACAAGTGGAGCAACCTTTTGTTCGGCCTCGTCCGCTGTGCCCTGTCCTTCTCCATCGGGATTCTCGTTCGCCTTCTCTCCGGCGGCCGGACGACCGGGACGGCTCCGGGCAATCTCATGCTCGGCCTGCTGTGCCTCGCGCTGGCCGCCCTACTGATTGGCTCGCCCCCCGCGCGGTACGCCGGGCTTTATGATTTGGCCTTCATCCTCGTCGCGTCGCCGCTCTTCATCCTGCTGGGATCGCGCATCGCGCCGACGGGATCGACGGCGCGCCTTTGCACCCTGTCCGGCGTGACGTCCTATGCGCTTTACGTCACGCATTGCCCCATGATCGGTCTCGTCCTTTTGTGGAGCCACGCCACCGGGACGCTCGTCTATCGGGATCACCTGTTGCTGTTCGCCAGCGGCTATACGCTCGTCTTTGCCGTGCTGGCCTATGCCCTGGACCGCCTGTACGACGTTCCGGTGCGGCGTTGGCTGGCGCGTCAGCAAGGGTCGATGGCCCCGAATGCTATTCGCGTGCCTCGCCCTGTACCTGACCATGGGCGAGCAGCGTAAACAGCCCCGCCCCACCGACCAGATTGCCCAGGATCGCCGGAAGCATCAGCCCGAACAACGCCCGCTCGACGGACACCTGACCGGTGAACAGCAGCAGGAACGCCTCGTCCGCGCCGACGATCGAGTGGCTGAATCCGGCGATCGCGATGACATAGGTGATAGCCAGGATGATCCAGAAGGCCTGGGTCCGGCCATTGGGCAGGATCCAGGCGACCACCGCGATCAGGAACCCGGCGGGGATGGCGTTGACGAGCGTGTCCCACCCGCCCAGCTCCAGGATACGGACCGACACCGCGACCATCGACTCGCGAATCTCGGCATTGCCCAGCGCCCCCGCCGCCACCATGCCCGCCGCCAGCGCCGTGCCGATCAGATTGGCGACCAGCACGATTCCCCAAAGCCGCAGCGTCCGCCGGAGCGCCCAGCCCGATGGCTTCGTCACCAGCGGCAGCATCGCGGTGATGGTGCTTTCGGTGAACAACTGCATCCGCCCGAGAATGACGACCAGAAACCCCACCGGATAGCCCAGCGACGCGACCAGTCCGCGCCACGGCGCCTCGGGCAGCCCGGCATGAAGCGCGCCCTCGGCGATCAGCGAGCTGTGGATCGCGATCCCCGCCGCCAGCCCCGACCAGAACAGCGCACCGGCGGGCCGGTCCAGTTCGCTCTCCCCCGCCTCACGCACCGCGCGGTGGAGGTCCTTGGCATCGGCGGCCTTTTGCGCCTTTCCATCGGGTTGGGGAGCATCGTCTTCCATGGCGGAAGGGCAACGAGCGACCCCACCCTTGGCTCCCTGTCCGACCCGCGCTAAAGGCCCGGCGATGAACGATCCGACGACGATCCGCCGCCTTTATGGTCGGCGTCAGGGCCATAAGCTGCGCCAGGGCCAAGCAGCGCTGGTCGAAGAGATGCTGCCGACGCTGAGCGTGCCCGAGGAAGGCCCGCTGGATGCCGTGCGCCTGTTCGGCGAGGATCGGCCGCTTCAGGTCGAGATCGGCTTCGGCGCGGGCGAGCATCTGGCCGGACAGGCCGAGGCGACGCCGGGCACCGGCTTTATCGGCTGCGAGCCGTTCCTGAACGGCGTGGTCGGCGCGCTCGGCCATATCCGCGACCGCGAGCTGACCAATGTCCGCCTGCACATGGGCGACGCGCTGGAGGTGATCGAGCGGCTGCCCGATGCCAGCCTGGAGCGCGTATATCTACTCCATCCCGATCCCTGGCCCAAGGCCCGCCATGCCAAGCGGCGGATGATGAACCACGGCCCGCTCGACACCATCGCGCGCAAGCTGAAGTCGGGCGGCGAATTCCGCCTGGGCACCGACGACCCGACCTATTGCCACTGGTCGATGATGATCATGAACGGCCGGGACGATTTCGAATGGCAGGCCCGCACCCCCGCCGACTTCCTCACCCGCCCCGCCGACTGGCCCGAGACGCGCTACGAACGCAAGGCCCGCCGCCAGGGGCATGAGGTGTGGTATTTCCGGTATATCCGGCGGTAAGGCTTCCTCCGGATAGTTCATCAAAGCGGTCGGGGTGAAGCGCGACGCCGATCAATTCCCCTTTTCGAGCTTGGCGGCTTCCATCTCCATGGCATCGGCCAGTGCATCCAACTGCGCGTCGTCTTCTTGAGGCTTCGCCACTGCGGGTTCCGGCGGGGCGAGCGCCTTCAGGCGTGCGGCCTCGGCCTTGTACTGGCGTGCGGCGGCTTCCGCCTTGGCGACCTCGGTGTCGACCTGATCGGGGGCGACGCCCAGTTGCCGCAGGACCTCCGGGCGCTGCTGTATCGGCTGTACCGGGTCGAAGAGAATGACGGTCGCTCCCGAGCGTTTCAGGGCGGTGCGAACGGGTTCGGCCTGCGACGCGGGCAAGGCGATGAACAAGCGAGATCCGGCGAGCGACCCGGGCCGTCCGTGCGACGCGCTGTCGATCAGCAGATGGGCCAAGGCATCGGGTGCGCTCGGGCTGGAGAATTGATAGTCCTGCTTCTCGCTCGGTTCCGTGAAAAGGGACCGGATGAGCTCGGCATTCTCAGCAAATTGCGGGTCGCCGGGTGCAGGCAGGACCCAATCGGTCCCCAGCCCCATGGCGACACCCGGCGGGGAAGCGAGGCGCTCGGCCGCCTCATGCATATAGCGCGTCCACTCCATTTCGGCGGTGCCCGTCGGCGCCTTGAGAGGCGCGAGGGTTCGGGCGCGGTTTTCCGCCTCGCTCTCCTTGGCCGATGCGATCAAGGGGGCCGCCACCGCCTGGGCCATGTCCCAGTTCGGCCCCGCCAGGGGAGTGACCGTTCCCGTCGCAAGCTCGACCGGCACGTCGAGATAGCCACGGGGCTCGGTACCGCCATCTGACGAGCCGGGTATGACGATCTTCAGGATGACGGACCGGCCGTCCGGCGACAGGCTGTGCTTGCCGCTCCACCAGAGCGAACTGACGCTCCGGGGCAGGATCCGGACATAATCCTCGGGCATGATATCGGCGAGTTTCAGCGACCGAACCACCGTCCCATCGGTGCGGTAGATGACGACGACATTGTCGCCAAAGCCCATGGAATGCCAATTGTCGAAGGTGACCACATAGCGTCCGTCATCGGCGACCAAGGCGCTCACGGGCGACACGTCGTTGACCAGCCGCCCTTCCCAGATGCGGGTCCAGGTCGTGCCGGATCGCCGTTCCCACAGCCCTCTCGCATAGGATGCGGCACCGCGCCGCTGCCCCGCCGGTTCCCTGCCCTTCACCTTGTCGGTGAAATAGGCGAGTTGGTCCTGCAATCCGCGCGGAACCACGGTGAAGCGCACATTGCCGTCAGCGGATCGATAGGTTTCCTTCCTCGGCGGCGCCCAGCTGTCGGCGGATACCGGCAAGGCCCATAGCATGGCCATCGCCACCGTGATCCTGCGCAACCATTTCATCGCTCATCCCCCCCGTTATCGGGGCAAGCTGACGCATTTGCGGAAATCTGTCGAGCGTGGACCTTTATCGTCATGGCGGCCGACGACGGCGCCGCGTCAGAGGCGAAGCTGTGTGCTCCGGTGGTCGGTACGTGCCACGTCGAGCAGCCCCGGCATGGCCGCAATCGGCCGCAGGCCCCGTCGGGTCATCTCGGCCTGGATCGCCTGGGCATCGCCGCCGCCGGGCTCCGCACTGGCCATGGCGAAGGCCAGCAGCAGGGATTCGTCGTCCATGAACTCCATGAGATCGGGGTCCAGCATCGGGTTCATCACCATCCTCCCATTCTATATCTGCATCAATAACAAGCAGATCGCCCGCTGGTTGCGAATGCCGCCGGTTTCGAACCCGACGCCTGCGCCCTCTAGCGGGGCGGGGCCGCCTCGTTATAGACGGCGGCCTCGGAATTTGAGGCAAGACATGGTCGATGACAGCTGGGGCGTGACGCCGCCGCGCGGCGCACTGCGCGTCCGGACGAATGACAGTTTGGAGGAGCGCGCCGCCGCACGGGCCAGGGCGCGCGAGGCACGGGCGGGCGAGCGCAGCACGCTGATGGCCGGGCGGATGGAGGCGCGCGCCGCGTTGCGCGAGCGCGAGACGCTGGCCCGCGAAGCCGAACGCGCCGCCCGGCGCGAGGCGGAGGAAGCCGCCGCCGCCAGGGACCCCCATGCCGCCGCCGCCAAGCGCCACCGCACCTCGGGACGCAAGGACGTGGTGCGCGAGCAGCGCGATACGCGGGGATACGCCACGGTGGTCGACGAGGGCCGGATTCGCGAATTGTCGAAGCGGGGCGCGTCCCTGTCGGGGCTGGCGGCGGCGTTCGGGATTACCGCCGAAGAGGTCACGCAAATTCTGGCGACGGCGGAGGAATGATCTTCCTGGAGCCGATCGACATTCATCCTCCCCCTTCTTCCCCTCTCCCGTGGACAGGGGAAGAAGGGCATAGCCGCATGTCGATCCACCCTAACGCCTTGCTTACCGAATTAGGCTAAAGCCCGCATTCCATGGCCGATTCCGCCCCGCACTCCCCGCGCCCGCCGCGTCCCCGCTCCGCCGTCAGTCGGGGTGTCGGACTGGCCGGGCTGGCGGGTTCGCTGGGCTGGATCGCTTTTGCACGGTGGCGGCATCTCGACGGGCCTTATGCGGCGTTGCTGCATCTGGTCTGTGCGGGCGTGCCGATGCTGCTCTGGTCGGTGCTGGTCGACAAGGTGCATCGCCATGCCTCGACCGGGATCGACTGGGCGAATCCCCGTCCCGCCCGCGAGACGCTGGACATCAGCCTGACCAAGCTGGCCGGGCTGTGGGCGACATTCGGCGGGATCGCGCTGATCTTCGCGACGGGGCGCTTCTATTGGCAGGGGATTTTCGCCTTTGCCATGTGGTGCCTGGGATGGATCGCGCCGGTGCTGTTCCTGCTGTCCATCCCGTACGTCATCTGGCTCGACCGGCGGCTGGTCGAGCCGAAGGACGGTGCGTGGATGCTGGGCGCATGGCTGACCGGGCAGCCGGGCGTGGATCGGCGCGCCATCTACGCGCATCTGCGATCCTGGGCGGTGAAGGCGTTCTTCCTGCCCTTCATGCTCGGCGTCGTGCCGGGCGGGTTCGGCATGTTCGTGCGGACGGACCTGAGCGTCGCGCTGCACGATCCGGTGGCGCTGGCCAATTGGCTGATCACACTGATGTTCCTGATCGACGTCGCCTTTGCGACGATCGGGTACATGCTGACCATGCGGCCGCTCGATGCGCATATCCGCTCGGCCAATCCTTATGCGGCGGCCTGGGCAGCGGCGCTGATCTGTTACCCGCCGACGATCCTGATGGGCGATAACGGGCCGCTCAACTATCGGCCGGGGACCGCCGAGTGGAGCTACTGGTTCGCGGGGCATCCGCTGGTGCTGGCGGTGACGGGCGCGGTGCTGGTCGCTCTGACCGCCATCTATGCCTGGTCGACCGTGGCGTTCGGTATCCGCTTTTCCAATTTGACGCACCGGGGCATCCTGACCCACGGGCCCTATGCGGTGTCGCGACACCCGGCCTATCTGTCGAAGAACATCTTCTGGTGGATCGCGACGATCCCGATCCTGTCGACCGGGACCTGGGTGGACGCAAGCCGCAGCACGGTGCTGCTCGGGGTGGTCAGCGGAATCTATTACTGGCGCGCGCGGACCGAGGAGCGGCATCTGTCGGCCGATCCGGCCTATCGGGATTATTATGAGTGGATGGAGCGGTACGGAGTGGTGCCGCGATTCTTCAGATGGGTTTTGGGGCGGGGGTAGGCCCTTGGCCTTCGACTTCGCTCAGGCTGAACGGATCGTGGGATATAACCCTGATCGCCGTTCAGGCTGAGCGAAGTCGAAGGCCACGCTGCTCCATCAGAAGCTCGCCTCGCCATACACCCGCGAGATGTCGCCGCCCCAATCGCCATGATAGCGGTCGAGCAGCACCTGCGCAGGCACCTTGCCCGAGCGGACGATCTCGCGCAGCGGATCGAGGAAGCCGGTCTCGTTATCCCCCGCCCCGTTCAACCGCGCGCGCGCCGCCAACCCGGCATGCGCGATATCGAGCACCTCGCCCGCGATATCGCGCAACCGCCCGCCCCCCGGCAGCGGCGCATCCAGCGCCAGTTCCGGCACCGAGTCGCGCAGCGCCTGCCGCTCGTCGAGCGACCAGTCCTTGACCAGATCCCACGCCGCATCCAGCGCGCCGTTGTCGTACAACAACCCGACCCAGAGCGCGGGCAGCGCACAGATGCGGTTCCACGGACCACCATCGGCGCCGCGCATCTCCAGGAAGGTCTTCAACCGCACTTCGGGGAAGGCGGTCGAGAGGTGATCGTTCCAGTCGTCGATCGTCGGCAGCTCGCCGGGCAGGACCGACAGCTCGCCCTTCAGGAAGTCGCGGAACGACAGACCCGCCGCGTCGATATACTTGCCCTCGCGGTAGACGAAGTACATCGGCACATCGAGCGCATAGTCGGCATAGCGCTCATAGCCGAAACCCTCCTCGAACACGAAGGGCAGCATGCCGGTGCGCGCCGGGTCGGTGTCCGACCAGATATGGCTGCGGAAGGACAGCTTGCCGTTGGGCTTGCCTTCGGTGAAGGGCGAGTTGGCGAACAAGGCAGTCGCCAGCGGCTGGAGCGCGAGGCCGACGCGGAACTTCTTCACCATGTCCGCCTCGGACGCGTAGTCGAGATTCACCTGGATCGTCGACGTCCGCAGCATCATGTCGAGGCCGAGCGAGCCGACGCGCGGCATGTGGCGCAGCATGATCGCATAGCGACCCTTGGGCATGATGGGCAGCTCGGCGCGGGTCTTGTCCGGCCACATGCCCAGCCCCAGGAAACCGACGCCCAGCTTGTCGCCCGCCGCCTTCACCTGTTGCAGGTGGCGCCCCGTCTCGGCACAGGTCTGATGCAGATTGTCGAGCGGCGCGCCCGACAATTCGAACTGGCCCGCAGGCTCCAGGCTGATCGAGCCGTCCGCGCCGGTCAGCGCGATGACGTTGCCGCCCTCCATGACCGGCGCCCAGCCATATTGCTCCAGTTGCCCAAGCAGCGCGCGGATGCCCGAGGCTTCGTCGTAGGACGGCGCGTGATGGTCGCCCAGCGCATAGACGAACTTCTCGTGCTCGGTCCCTATCCGCCAGCGATCGCTGGGTTTTTCGCCGCGCGCGAAGCTGGCGATCAACTGGTCGCGCGACTCGATGATGGCGCTCTTGGCTGTGCTCGCGGTCTTGGTGCTCATGAACCGCGCCTTACGCGGGCGCGCGCGTCCACGCCATAGGCTGAATCAACGCCAGTCCCCCGCCGCCGCCATCCAGAGGGACACCGCCGCCGCCGCCGCGGTATCGGCGCGCAGGATACGGGGGCCCAGGCCGATGCCGATGGCGGCGGGATGCGCGCGGATCGCCTCGCGCTCCTCCGCGTCGAAGCCGCCCTCGGGCCCGATCAGGATCGCCGCCGGGCCGTTATGCGCCCGCATCGCCTCCAGTGCGGGCACGCCGCCGGTCTCGTCGGCGAAGAACAGCGCGCGTTCCGGCGACCAGTCGCGCAGCAGCGCCGCCAGCTTCACCGGCTCGGCCACCTCGGGCAGCGCGGTGCGGCCGCATTGTTCGGCCGCTTCGATCATGTGCGCACGCAGCCGTTCGGTATTGGGCTTGTCGACCACGGTGCGGCGGGTGACGACGGGGACCAGCCTTGCCACGCCCAGTTCGCACGCCTTTTCGGCCAGCCAGTCGACCCGGCCCTTTTTGAGCGGCGCGGCGCACAGCCACAGATCGGGCACCGCCTCTCGCTCGCGAAGCAATTCGGTGACGTCCAGCGTCAGGTCACGCTTGCCGACCGAGGCGGCGACGCCCAGCCATTCGCCGGTCCGGTCGTCGAACAGCTTGACCGGATCGCCGACCTTGGTCCGCATCACCGATACCAGATAATGCGCCGCCGGACCGTCGATGCGGATCGGCCCCTCGGCCAGGGGCTGGTCGACGAACAGGCGGGGCGTGGATTGCGGCGGCCAGGCGGGGGTAGCGGGCATGGGCTTCGCTTACACGGGTCGCGTCGCACTTGCCACTTTTGCGGCTTCGGGTGTTGTCTGTCGCGAAAGGACGGACGATGGGCAAACATTACCAAGAGGAACTGGAGTCGCTGCAACTCGCGCTGGTGCGCACCCAGATGGCGATGGCGGGATCGGACGAACGCGTAGTGATCGTGCTGGAGGGCCGGGACGGGGCGGGCAAGGACGGCACGATCAAGCGGATCACCGAGCATCTCTCGGTCCGCGCGACCCGCGTGGTCGCACTGCCCAAGCCGTCCGACCGCGAACGCACGCAATGGTATTTCCAGCGCTACGCCACGCACCTGCCCGCCGCCGGGGAAATCGTGATCTTCAACCGCAGCTGGTACAATCGTGCAGGCGTCGAGGTGGTGATGGGCTTCTCCACCGCCACCGAGCAGGAGGCGTTCCTGCGCGACGCCCCCGATTTCGAACGGATGCTGGTCGAAAGCGGCATCAGGCTGGTCAAGATCTGGCTCGACATCTCGAAGAAGGAACAGGAAGAGCGGCTGGAGGCGCGCCGCACCGATCCGCTCAAGGCGCTGAAAGTGTCGGACATGGACAAGGTCGCCCAGGCCAAATGGGCCGATTATTCGGCGGCGCGCGACACGATGCTGACCCGCACCCACACCCCCTTCGCACCCTGGCATGTTGTGCGCGCCGACAACAAGAAGGACGCCCGGATCGCGATCATCCGCCACATCCTGCGCTGCATCGCCCCCGCCGATATCGCGGGCGACGTGAAGGCGCCCGACCCGGAAATCCTGTTCCCGTTCGACATGGCCGCGCTGGAGGACGGGCGGCTGGCCAAATAGGGTTACGGCAAGATTAGGCAAATCTTCATGGGGGCCATGATAGCGGGGGCGCGAATCCCCAGCGTCGAGGATCGTCCAGGATGTTGCCCCCTGCCCCCCGTATCGCCGCGACGCTGATCGTCCGCAATGAAGCACGCTGCCTGGCGCGCTGCCTGGGAAGCGTCGCGCCGTTCGTGGACCGCATGGTGGTGCTCGACACGGGTTCGACGGACGATAGCGTCGCTATCGCTCAGGCCGCGGGTGCCGAGGTGCATCATCTGCCCTGGCCGGACAGCTTCTCGGTCGCGCGGAATCATCTGCTCGATCTGGCCGACAGCGACTGGGCGCTGATGCTGGATGCCGACGAATGGCTGGTCACGGGCGGCGAGCTGTTGCGCGAATGGTGCGACGGCCCGGCGCGGCTGGGGCGAGTGTGCATCCATAACCAGCATGACGATGGCGAGACGGCGACGCGCAGCTGGATCACCCGGCTGATCCCGCGCGGCGCGCGCTATGAGGGCCGCGTGCACGAGCAGGTCGCGTCACCGCTGCCGCGCGTTCCCCTGCCCCTGCATGTGGCGCATGACGGCTATCTGGCCGCGCAGATCGTCCCCAAGCGGAACCGCAACCATATCCTGTTGCTGCGCGATCTGGCCGAGCAGCCGGACGATCCGTACCTCCATTACCAGATCGCCCGCGACGCCCGGATGCGCGACGATCTGGACGCGGCCTGCACCCATTTCGCCCAGGCGCTGGCGCTGACCCCGGCGGATGCGAACTGGCGGCACGAGTTGGTCGTCACGGCGATCACGGTCCTGACAAAGGCCGCGCGGCTGGACGAGGCGCTGGCGCTGGCCGACCGGGAAATGCCGCATTGGCCGGAATCGCCCGACTTCTTCTTCGTGCTCGGCGACCTGCTGCTCGACCGGGCCATGGCCGATCCGGCCAATGCGATCGGGCATTGGCTGCCCTTGGCGGAAGGG
The DNA here is from genome assembly GCF_050408055.1 of Sphingomonas sp. Xoc002. NCBI lineage: Bacteria > Pseudomonadati > Pseudomonadota > Alphaproteobacteria > Sphingomonadales > Sphingomonadaceae > Sphingomonas > Sphingomonas sp. Xoc002. Next base: position 3,381,149 of record NZ_CP191175.1, read on the forward strand.
TCCTGGCAACGCTGTCTGGCGATCGGCGAGCGTCCCGAGCTGGAAGGCAGCGTGGCGGGGCGCGGCAGCCATCTGGCGCAGCATAATCTGGACGTCATCCGCTCGCAGCTGGCGATGCTGGCGGCCTAGCGCCGCCGCCGGATCAGCCACCACATCACGCCCAGCACGACGCCGACGAGCAGGACCACGCCGCCGACCATCTCGGCGACGCGCAGGATCGCCCAGAACAACGCCTCGACGAAACGGCCGACCGCGACCGACAGGCCGATCATGAGGCGAGGCTATGGCGGCAGGACACGGTCCGACGATAGCGGCGAACGCCCTTGCGCGCCACGGGTCGCGGTCATAGGCCGCATGCCATGACCATCGAGCCCATGACCGTCGAGATCGTACCCGATAGCGAGCATAAGGGACTGGTCGGGCGGCTGCCGCCCCGGCTGCGCGGGCTGGCGCTGCTGGCCCGGTTCGACCGACCGATCGGCTGGTGGCTGCTGTTCTGGCCCGGCGTCTGGGCGATCGCGCTGGCGGGCGGGCTGCCGGACCGCTGGACGCTGGTCCTGTGGTTCCTGCTCGGTTCCATCGCGATGCGCGGTGCGGGATGCGTGTTCAACGACATCGTCGACCGCGATCTGGATGCCCAGGTGGCGCGGACACGGGCGCGACCGATCCCGTCGGGACTGGTATCGGTGAAGCTGGCGGCGGTCTGGCTGGTCGCGCTGTGCCTGATCGGCCTCGTCGTCCTCGTCCAGTTGCGTCCGCTCGCCGCGATCGTCGCGGTGGCCAGCCTGGCGCCGGTCGCGGCCTATCCCTTCATGAAGCGGATCACCTGGTGGCCGCAGGCATGGCTGGGCATGGTGTTCAGCTGGGCCGCACTGGTCGGCTGGGCCGAGGTGGCTGGTTCGCTCTCGGCACCACTGTGGCTGCTCTATGCGGGGTCGATCGCCTGGGTGATCGGCTATGACACCATCTATGCGCTGCAGGACCGCGAGGACGATGCGCTGATCGGGGTGCGCTCGTCTGCGCTGCGCATGGGGGCGCATGTGAAGCCGGGGGTCGGGGCGTTCTACCTGGCGGCGGTGCTGTGCTGGGCGGGGGCGATCTGGCTGGTGCGACCGGACGCGATTGCGCTGGCGGCGCTGGTGCCGGTGGCGCTGCATCTGGGGTGGCAGGTGGCGACGTTGAAGCCTGACGATGGCGCGGGGGCGCTGCACCGGTTCCGATCGAATCGCTTTGCCGGTTTGCTGATGGCGCTGGCCTGTACGGTGGTGGGGTCGTCTCTCTAAAATCGATCGACATTCAACCCCCTCTTCCCTCTCCCCTGGACAGGGGAGAGGGTTAGCGGAGCTTGCCAGCGTGCTGGCTAGCGCAGCTTGGGTGAGGGGTTGAGCGAGCCAAAGGCTCGCGCGCTCGCGGATGCGAGCGCGGCACCCCTCACCCAGCTCCGACTAAGCCTTTGCTTTCGCAAAGACCAAGTCTGCGCAACCCTCTCCCCTCTGCGAGGGGCGAGGGAAGAAGGGCACGGCTGAATGTCGATCCGCTCTAAATCCTTCTTGGTACGAGGATTGTTGAATCGCGCAACGCTTTGGCGGGTTGTCGGTTCTCGGAAACTCCGTCACACCTGAAGGTCGATGACCGTAGCCACGCCCGCCACCCGCTCGCTTGCCGAAAGCCATCGTTCGATCGTCATTCCGGAGGGCGCGTCCTTCCTGCGGCGGTTGTTAGCCTTTGCCGGGCCCGGCTATCTGGTCGCGGTCGGCTATATGGACCCCGGCAACTGGGCGACCGACATCGCGGGCGGATCGGCCTATGGCTATGCGCTGCTGTCGGTCATCCTGCTGTCCAACATCATGGCGATGATCCTGCAGGCTTTGTCGGCGCGCCTCGGCATCGCGGCCGGGCTGGACCTGGCACAGGCATGCCGGGCGGCTTACTCCAAGCCGGTCTCGCGCATCCTCTGGCTGCTCTGCGAGATCGCGATCATCGCCTGCGACCTGGCCGAAGTGCTGGGCACCGCCATCGCGCTGCAACTGCTGTTCGACCTGCCGCTGGTCTGGGGCGTGCTCATCACCGGGCTGGACGTCCTCCTGATCCTGGCGCTCCAGCGTTACGGCTTCCGCAAGGTCGAGGCGTTCATCATCGCGCTGCTCCTCATCATCGGCGGCTGTTTCCTCTATGAGCTGATCGCCTCGCGCCCCGATCCGGGCGCCGTCATGGCGGGTTTCATCCCGACGACGCGGATCGTGACCGACCCGGCGATGCTCTACATCGCGATCGGCATATTGGGCGCGACGGTGATGCCGCATAATCTGTATCTGCACTCCTCGGTGGTGCAGACCCGCGCCTTCGGCCTGACCACGGAAGGCAAGCGCGACGCGATCAAGATGGCGACGATCGACAGTACGGTCGCCCTGTTCTTCGCCTTCTTCATCAACGCCGCGATCCTGATCGTGGCGGCGGCCACCTTCCATGTCGCAGGCCGCACCGATGTCGCCGAGATCGACCAGGCATACCGGCTGCTCGCCCCGATGCTGGGCGCAGGCGCGGCGAGCGTGGTGTTCGGCGTGGCGCTGCTCGCCTCGGGCCAGAACTCGACCGTCACGGGGACGCTGGCCGGGCAGATCGTGATGGAGGGATTCCTCGACCTGCGGCTCGCGCCCTGGCTGCGGCGGCTGATCACGCGCGGGCTGGCGATCGTGCCCGCCGTGCTGGTCGTGGGGGCCAGCGGTCAGGCGGGCGCGACGAAGCTCCTGGTCCTCAGCCAGGTCATCCTCAGCCTGCAACTGCCCTTCGCGGTGGTGCCGCTGGTCCGCTTCACCGCGAACAAGGGGATGATGGGGCCCTTTGCCAGTCCCGTATGGCTGCGCATCTTAGCGTGGATCATTGCGGCGATTATCATCGGCCTTAACCTGACCTTGTTGTGGGGTCTGGCAACGGGCTGATCTCGTTTTCGCAGTTGCGAAGGAATGCCGCGTGACTTCACCCCTTACGCGGCTAATCTGGGTGCAACTGGATCGACAGGGACGCCCGAATCAATGACGACCACCATCACCACCTTGCATGTCGACGACACCGGGCCGCTGGCCGACGCCATTGTCGACACGCTGGTGCACCGGATCGGCAAGGACGCCGCCAATGCGCGGCGGCACGACTGGTTGGCCGCGACCATCCTGACCGTCCGTAACGACATCATCGAGCGCTGGATGGCCTCTACCCGCGAAGCCCATGCGGCGGGGGCCAAGCGGGTCTATTATCTCAGCCTGGAGTTCCTGATCGGCCGGCTGCTGCGGGACGCGCTGTCCAATATGGGCGTGATGGCGCAGGTGGCGGGCGCCCTCCAGACCCTGGGCGTCGATCTCGCCGAGCTGGAGGAGATCGAACCCGACGCGGCGCTCGGCAATGGCGGCCTCGGCCGACTGGCGGCGTGCTTCATGGAAAGCCTCGCCAGCCTCGACCTGCCCGCCTATGGCTATGGCATCCGTTATGTAAACGGCATGTTCCGCCAGCGCATCGACGATGGCTGGCAGGTCGAACTGCCCGAAACCTGGCTCAGCCATGGCAACCCCTGGGAGTTCGAGCGTCGCGAGAGCGCCTATTTCGTCGGCTTCGGCGGCGAGGTGATCGGCACCGAGAGCGGCGCCGTCCACTGGAAACCCGCCGAGGCGGTCGAGGCGGTGGCGGTCGACACGCCCGTCGTCGGCTGGCGCGGCAAGCGGGTCAACACGCTGCGCCTGTGGACCGCGCAGGCGATCGACCCCATCCGGCTCGATCGCTTCAATGCGGGCGATTATACCGGCGCGCTGGCCGGGCAGCTGGCGGCGGAGACTTTGGTCCGCGTCCTCTATCCCTCGGACAGCTCGCCTGCCGGGCAGGAATTGCGGCTGCGGCAGGAATATTTCTTCTCCTCCGCCTCGCTCCAGGACATCGTCCGGCGGCACATCCAGTATTTCAAGGATATCCGCACCCTGCCCGACAAGGCGGCGATCCAGCTGAACGATACCCATCCGGCGGTGTCGGTCGCCGAGCTGATGCGTCTGCTGGTCGATCATCACGATCTGGGTTTCGAGGAGGCGTGGGAGATCACCCGCCGCACCTTCGGCTATACCAACCACACGCTGTTGCCCGAGGCGCTGGAAAGCTGGCCGCTGCATCTGTTCGAGCGGCTGCTGCCGCGTCACATGCAGCTGATCTATGCGATCAATGCCAAGCTGCTGCGCGAGGCCCGCGCCGTCGAGGACATGGACGACCGGGCCATCGCCGCGATCAGCCTGATCGACGAGGGCGGCGAGCGCCGGGTGCGCATGGCGAACCTGGCCTTTGCGGGCAGCCACAGCGTCAACGGCGTCGCCGCGCTTCATACCGAGCTGATGAAGAAGACGGTCTTCGCCGACCTGCATCGCCTCTATCCGACGCGGATCAACAACAAGACCAACGGCATCACGCCGCGCCGCTGGTTGCAGCAATGCAATCCGCAACTGACCGCGCTGATCCGCGAGGCGATCGGACCGGGTTTCGAGGATGACGCACAAAAATTGATAGCGCTCACGGAATTTGCGCAGGACGCGAATTTCAGGGAACGCTTTCTGGCGATCAAACGTTCCAACAAAGTGGGGCTTGGGAATTATCTTCGGGAATCGACAGGACTTCGGGTAGACCCCGATGCGCTGTTCGACGTCCAGATCAAACGCATCCACGAATATAAGCGCCAGTTGCTCAACATCATCGAGACGGTGGCGCTGTACGACCAGATCCGCAGCCATCCCGAGCGTGACTGGACGCCGCGCGTCAAGCTGTTCGCGGGAAAAGCGGCCTCCAGCTATCACAATGCCAAGCTGGTCATCAAACTGGCCAATGACGTGGCCCGCCGGATCAATTCGGACCCCAGCGTCGGCCACCTGCTGAAGGTCGGGTTCATCCCGAACTACAATGTCAGCCTGGCCGAGAAGATCATTCCCGCCGCCGATCTGTCCGAACAGATTTCGACCGCGGGCATGGAGGCGTCGGGCACCGGCAACATGAAGTTCGCGCTGAACGGCGCGCTGACCATCGGCACGCTCGACGGCGCCAATGTCGAGATCAAGGAACATGTCGGCGACGATCATATCGTCATCTTCGGCCTGACCGCCGACGAGGTCGCCGCCAAGCGCCGCGACGGCTACAACCCGCGCGAAGTGATCGAGGGCAGCCCGGAGCTACGCCAGGCCGTCTCCGCCATCGCCTCGGGCGTGTTCTCGCCCGACGATCCCGGCCGTTATGCCGGATTGATGGGCGGGCTGTACGATGGCGACTGGTTCATGGTCGCCGCCGATTTCGATGCCTATGCCGCCGCGCAACGCAGCGTGGACACACGCTGGCAGGACCAGGCGGGCTGGGCGACCTCGGCCATCCATAATGTCGCGAAAGTCGGATGGTTCTCCTCCGATCGCACCATCCGGCAATATGCCGAGGAAATCTGGAACGTGATGTGAAGCCACCCCGTGCCGCTCTGGATGCCCTGATCGAGGGCCGCAACGCCGATCCCTTCGCGTTGCTGGGACCCCATGAAGGACCGGGCGGCACGTTCCTGCGGGCGCTGGTGCCGGGTGCGGAGGCGGTCACGGCCTTCGACCTGTCCGGCGCGGCGCTGGGCGACCTGAAGAGCGTCGATGCGCGCGGCCTGTTCGAGGGAGCGGTCGAAGGCCCCGCCCAGCCGGTCAAGTACCGCGCCTGCGGCCACGGCGCGGAATGGTGGATCACCGATCCGTACAGCTTCGGCCCCGTGCTCGGCCCGCTCGACGACTTCCTGATGGGCGAAGGCAATCACTTCCGGCTCTATGACAAGATGGGCGCGCACCTGATCGAGCATCAGGGCGTGGCGGGCGTGCACTTCGCCGTCTGGGCCCCCAATGCCGAGCGAGTCGCGGTGGTCGGCGACTTCAACGACTGGAACCCCGGCCGCCACGTCATGCGCCGCCGCCTGGATGTCGGCGTATGGGAAATCTTCATCCCCGATATCGGCGAGGGCCGCGCCTACAAGTTCGCCATCACCGGCCCGCATGGCGCGGAACAGCCGATGAAGGCCGACCCCTTCGCCTTCGCCGCCGAATTGCGACCCAAGACCGCCTCGGTGACGACCGCTCCGCCAGCCCATGTCTGGAAGGATGCCCCCCACCGCGAGCATTGGTCGAAGATCGACCCGCGCCGCGTGCCGATCAGCATCTATGAGGTCCATGCCGGGTCGTGGGACCGCGACGAGAATGGCTGGTATCTCAGCTGGGATGCGCTGGCCGACCGGCTGATCCCCTATGTGGTCGAGATGGGGTTCACCCATATCGAATTCCTGCCCATCTCCGAGCATCCGTACGATCCCAGCTGGGGCTATCAGACGACCGGGCTCTATGCTCCGTCGGCCCGCTTCGGCGATGTCGAGGGCTTCTCGCGCTTCGTCGACGGCGCGCACCGCGCCGGGGTGGGCGTGATCCTCGACTGGGTACCCGCCCACTTCCCCACCGACGCGCATGGCCTGTCGCATTTCGACGGCACCGCGCTCTACGAGCATGAGGACCCGCGCCAGGGTTTCCACCCCGACTGGAACACCGCCATCTATAATTTCGGGCGGCGCGAGGTTTCGAGCTTCCTGGTCAACAACGCGCTGTTCTGGCCCGAGCGTTATCATATCGACGGGCTTCGCGTGGATGCCGTCGCCTCGATGCTCTACCGCGATTACAGCCGCAAGGACGGCGAATGGGTGCCCAACGAGCAGGGCGGGCGCGAGAATTGGGAAGCGGTCGAGTTCCTCCGCCAGGTCAACCGGCAGGTTTACGGCCAGCATCCCGGCGTCTTCACCGTAGCCGAAGAGTCCACCGCCTGGCCCGGCGTCTCGGCGCCCGCGCATGACGGCGGGCTGGGCTTCGGCTTCAAGTGGAACATGGGCTTCATGCACGACACGCTCCAGTATATGGCGCGCGAGCCCGTGCATCGGCGGCACCATCATGGCGAGATCCTGTTCGGCCTGCATTACGCCTTTGACGAGAATTTCGTCCTGCCGCTCAGCCATGACGAAGTGGTCCATGGCAAGGGCAGCCTGCTGACCAAGATGGCGGGCGACGACTGGCAGAAATTCGCCAATCTTCGCGCCTATTACGCCTTCATGTGGGCCTATCCGGGCAAGAAGCTGTTGTTCATGGGCCAGGAATTCGCCCAGCGCGAGGAATGGTCGGAAGATCGTCCGCTCGACTGGCATCTGCGGTGCAGCCATGCGCATGAAGGCGTCCGCTCATTGGTCCGCGACCTGAACCACCTGTACCGCGACACGCCCGCGCTCCATGCCCGCGACTGCGAGCGCGAAGGCTTTGAATGGCTGGTCGCCGACGACAGTGCGCAATCGGTCTTCGCCTGGCTGCGCAAGGCGCCGGGGGAAAAGCCGGTCGCGGTCATCGCTAACATGACGCCGGTCGCCCGCGCCCCCTATCGCCTGCCGCTGCCGCATGACGGCCGCTGGACCGAGGTGCTGAACTCCGACGCGACGCAATATTGGGGCTCGGGCCTGGGCAATATGGGCGGCGTGGACGCCAGTGACGGTGCGGCCTGGGTGACGTTGCCGCCGCTGGCCACCGTCATGCTGCGCTTCGACGGCTGATCTGGATCGAGACTTTTACAAGAATACCAACGCCTTGCCTGCGCGTTGCGACATGAACACAAGGGACGGGAGACGGACGATGGACCTGAGGCGCGGACAACCGCTGGCGCGCGATGCCATGGCCTATGTGCTGGCGGGCGGTCGTGGCAGTCGCCTGATGGAACTGACCGACACCCGTGCCAAGCCCGCCGTCTATTTCGGCGGCAAGGCCCGGATCATCGACTTCGCCTTGTCCAACGCGATCAACTCCGGCATCCGCCGCATCGGCGTGGCGACCCAGTACAAGGCGCACTCGCTGATCCGCCACCTCCAGCGCGGCTGGAACTTCCTGCGCGACGAACGCAACGAGAGCTTCGACATCCTGCCCGCCAGCCAGCGGATCAGCGAATTCCAATGGTATGAGGGCACCGCCGACGCGGTGTTCCAGAATATCGACATCATCGAAAGCTATGCGCCCGAATTCATGGTCATCCTGGCGGGCGACCATGTCTACAAGATGGACTATGAGCTGATGCTCCAGCAGCATTGCGACAGCGGCGCCGACGTCACCGTCGCCTGTCTGGAGGTCTCGCGCGAGGAAGCGAGCGCGTTCGGCGTGATGCATGTCGACGAGACCGACCGCATCGTCGATTTCGTCGAAAAGCCCGCCGACCCGCCCTCCATCCCCGGCAATCCCGGCGTGTCGCTGGCGTCGCTGGGCATCTATGTCTTCCGCACCGCCTTCCTGTTCGAACAGCTGCGTCGCGATGCCGAGACGCCGGGGTCGAGCCGCGATTTCGGCAAGGATATCATCCCCTATCTGGTCGAGCATGGCAAAGCCCAGGCGCACCGCTTCTCGGCCAGCTGCGTCCGCTCGGAGGACGAACCCGGCGCCTATTGGCGCGACGTCGGCACCGTCGACGCTTATTGGGAGGCCAGCCTGGACCTGACCGACGTGGTGCCGCAGCTCGACCTGTACGACCGCAGCTGGCCGCTCTGGACCTATGCCGAGATCACCCCGCCCGCCAAATTCGTCCATGATGTCGAGGGACGGCGCGGATCGGCGGTGGCCAGCCTGATCGCGGGCGACTGCATCGTGTCGGGATCGTCGATCAACCGCTCGCTGCTGTCGACCGGGGTTCGCACGCACAGCTATGCGTCGCTCAACGAGGCCGTCGTCCTGCCCTTCTGCCAGATCGGACGGGGCGCCCAGTTGCGGCGCGTGATCCTCGATCGCGGCGTTAGGATTCCCGACGGCCTGGTGGTCGGGGAAGACCCGGTGCTCGACGCGCACCGGTTCCGGCGCACCGACAAGGGCATCTGCCTGATCACCCAGCCGATGATCGACCGTCTGGCCAACTGAAAGTCCCCATGACCCTTTCCGTCCTGTCGGTCGCCTCGGAGGCGTTCCCGCTCATCAAGACCGGCGGCCTCGCCGATGTGGTCGGCGCGCTGCCCGAGGCGCTGGCGCCGCACGACATCGCCGTCACCACGCTGATCCCCGGTTTCCCCAAGGTGATGCGCGCGATCGGCGAGGACGCCCCGCGCGTCCATCACTGGACGCACATCATCGGCACCGAAGCATATTTGCGCGAGGCGATGATCGGCACGCACCGCCTGCTGGTGATCGAGGCGCCGCAGCTTTGGGAGCGCGAGGGGCTTCCCTATGTCGATACCGGCGGAAACGACTGGCACGACAATTGGCGGCGCTTCGCGGTGCTGGCGCGCGCCGGGGCCGACCTCGCCTCGGGCGCGGTGCCGGGTTATGATTTCGACCTGCTCCATGCGCATGACTGGCAGGCGGCGCTCGCCCCCGCCTTTCTCCATTATGCGCCCGGCCCCGGCAAGGTCGCCAAGAGCATCGTCACCATCCACAATATCGCCTTTCAGGGCTCGTTCGCGGCGCACCACTTCCCCGATCTGGGCCTGCCCCCCGAAGCGTGGAGCGTCGACGGCGTCGAATATTATGGCCAGATCGGCTATCTGAAGGCGGGCCTGCGGACGGCGGATGCGATCACCACGGTCAGCCCGACCTATGCCGAGGAAATCCACCGGGTTCAGTATGGCATGGGGCTGGAGGGCCTGATCGCCGCGCGCGCCGAATGCGTCAGCGGCATCGTCAACGGCATCGACCCCGCCATCTGGAGTCCCAAGGCCGACCCCGCCCTACCCGCCCCCTTCACCGTCGACACGCTGGACGATCGCATCGCCAACAAGCGCGCGGTCGAACAGGCGTTCGGGCTGGACGAGGATGACAGCCCGATCCTCACCGTCATCAGCCGCCTGACCTGGCAAAAGGGCATGGACGTGCTGGTTGAGGTGATCGACGATCTGGTGGCGCTGGGCGGACGGCTGGTCGTACTCGGCACCGGAGACCCGGCGCTGGAGATCGCCTTCGCCACGGCGGCCCTTCGCCATCCGGGCCGCATGGCGGTGCGCGTCGGCTATGACGAGCCGGTCTCGCACCTGCTCCAGGGCGGATGCGACGCGATCGTCATCCCCTCGCGGTTCGAGCCGTGCGGGCTGACCCAGCTCTATGCGCTCGCCTATGGCTGCGTCCCCGTGGTCGCGCGCACGGGCGGGCTGGCCGATACGATCATCGACGCCAATGAGGCCGCGCTGGCCATGGGCGTGGCGACCGGGCTTCAGTTCGATACGGTCACCGCCGACAATATTGTTGCCGTGCTGCGTCGCACAATGAGACTATATGCCGACCAAGACCAATGGCGGACCATCCAGGTCAATGGCATGAATGCCGACTATAGCTGGCACCATAGCGGCCGCCACTATGCCGAACTCTATCGATCCGTGCTGGGGAACCCATGATCAAGACCGTCGCGACTGAGCCCTATCTCGACCAGAAGCCGGGCACCTCGGGCCTGCGCAAGAAGGTTCGCGTCTTTCAGCAGCGCAACTATGCCGAGAATTTCATCCAGTCGACGTTCGACGCGCTGGGCGACGAAAAGACTGGCGAGACGCTGGTGATCGGCGGCGACGGTCGTTTCCTGAACCGCGAAGTGATCCAGGTCGCGATCCGCATGGCGGCGGCGAACGGCTTTGCCCGCGTCGTGGTCGGCCAGGGCGGCATCCTGTCGACGCCTGCGGCCAGCAACGTGATCCGCCAGCGTAAGGCATTGGGCGGTCTGGTCCTGTCGGCCAGCCACAATCCGGGCGGGCCGGACGAAGACTTCGGCATCAAGTACAACATCTCGAACGGCGGCCCCGCGCCGGAAAAGGTGACGGACGCGATCCACGCCAACACCAAGTCGATCAGCCGCTGGCTGACCGTCGAGGCCGATGACATCGACCTGGATACGCCGGGCGAGGTGACGGTCGGCGACATGACGGTCGAGGTGATCGACTCGGTCGCGGACTATGCCGCGCTGATGGAAAGCCTGTTCGACTTCGCCGCGATCCGAAAGGCGGTCGAGGGCGGCTTTACCATGTCGTTCGACGCGATGAGCGCGGTGACCGGGCCGTACGCGACCGAGATTCTGGAGAACCGGCTGGGCTTCGCGCCCGGCACAGTGAAGAACGGCACGCCGCTCCCCGATTTCGGCGGGCATCATCCCGACCCCAATCTGGTCCATGCCAAGGACCTCTACGACCGGATGATGGCCCCGGACGCGCCCGATTTCGGCGCGGCCTCGGACGGTGACGGCGACCGCAACCTGATCATCGGGCGCGGGCGCTTCATCACGCCGTCGGACAGCCTGGCGATGCTGGCGGCGAACGCGCATCTGGCGCCCGCCTATGCTGGTGGCCTGAAGGGCATCGCCCGCTCCATGCCGACCAGCGCCGCCGCCGACCGCGTGGCCGAGAAGCTGGGCATCCCGGCGTACGAGACGCCGACCGGCTGGAAGTTCTTCGGTAACCTGCTGGACGCAGGCATGGCGACGATCTGCGGCGAGGAGAGCGCAGGAACCGGCTCGGACCATGTGCGCGAGAAGGACGGGCTGTGGGCGGTGCTGCTCTGGCTCAACATCCTTGCCGCCTCGGGCAAGTCGGTCGACCAGATCGCCCGCGATCACTGGGCGACCTATGGCCGCAACTATTATGCACGCCACGACTATGAGGGCGTCGAGAGCGAGCGTGCCGATGCGCTGATGGCCGATCTGCGCGCCAGGCTGGCCACCCTGCCGGGCGAGACGTTCGCGGGGCTGACGGTCGAGACGGCGGACGACTTCGCCTATACCGACCCGACCGACCAGTCGGTCAGCCGCAACCAGGGCATCCGCGTGTTGTTCGTGGGCGGCAGCCGCGTCGTGTTCCGTCTGTCGGGCACCGGCACCAGCGGCGCGACCCTGCGCGTCTATCTGGAGCGTTATTCGGCCGATCAGCTCGACCGCGAGACGCCGGAGATGCTCGCCGACATCATCGCGGCGGCGGACGAGATTGCAGGGATCACCCAGCATACCGGCCGCACCGAACCCGATGTGGTGACCTGATCCTACATCATTCCTCCCCTGCAAGGGGAGGGAGACCGCGGCGAAGCCGTGGTGGAGGGGTGTCACCCTCTCGATAGCGCGACACCCCTCCGTCATCGCCAGCGCGATGCCACCTCCCCTTCCAGGGGAGGAATTGCAATGCTGTCGGCATGACGAATCAGCTCGCCTTACCCCTCGGCGCCACCCCCGTCCCCGGCGGCACCCGCTTCGCCGTGCGCTCGACCGCCGAGCGGGTGGAGCTATGCCTGTTCGACGGCGCAGACGAACGCCGTCTCGCCATGACCCGCGACGGCGATGTGTGGGCCGCTACCGCCCCGGGCACGAACCATCTCTATGGCTACCGCGCCCACGGTGAATACGACCCGGCCCGCAACCTGTGGTTCGACCCGGCCAAGCTGCTGGTCAATCCTTACGCGCTCGAACTCGACCGCCCCTTTGTCCAGTCGCCACGTCTGGCGGCCCATGGCGAAGACACCGCCGACATCGTCCCGCGCGCCCGTGTCGTCACGCCGCTGACCGACACCCCCGCTCCGCCGCTGTTCCGGCCGGGCAGTCTGATCTACGAACTCAATGTGCGTGGTTTCACCATGCGCCATCCCGCCATCCCGCCCAAACAGCGCGGCACCTTGGCGGCCCTCGCCCATCCCGCCGTGCTGGACCATCTGCGCAAGCTGGGCGTCGCGGCGGTCGAGCTCATGCCGATCACTGCCGCCATCGACGAGCGCCATCTGCCACCGCTCGGCCTGCGCAATGCCTGGGGTTACAACCCGGTGGTGCCGATGGCGCTATGCCCGGAGCGGGTGCCGGGCGGCGTCGCCGAACTGGTCTCGACCGTCGCGGGGCTGCGGCAGGCCGGGATCGGCGTCATCCTCGACCTCGTGTTCAACCATATGGGCGAAAGTGATGTGCAGGGCGGCACGCTCTCCTTTCGCGGGCTGGACCCGGATGCCTATGCGCGGACGACGGACGGCACGCTCATCAACGATGCGGGCACCGGCAACACGCTAGACGCCAGCCACCCCGGCGTCCGCGCGATGATCCTCGACAGCCTGCGCCATTTCGCGCGAGCGGGCGTGGACGGCTTCCGCTTCGACCTGGCGCCTGTGCTGGCGCGCGGACCAGGCTTCGACGCCCGCGCGCCGATCTTTGCCGAGATCGCCGTCGATCCGATCCTGTCGACCCGCATCATGATCGCCGAACCCTGGGATCTCGGCCCCGGCGGCTATCAGCTCGGCAACTTCCCGGATCGCTGGCTGGAGTGGAACGACAAATATCGCGATCAGGTCCGCCGCTTCTGGCGCGGCGACGGGCGGGCGGGCGATCTGGCGACACGAATCGCCGGCTCGGCGGATGTGTTCGCCAGCGCCGCCAGCCGCTCGGTCAATTTCGTCGCGGCGCATGACGGCTTCACCCTCGCCGATCTGGCCGCCTATGCCCAGCGCCACAACCACGCCAATGGCGAGGACAATCGCGACGGGCATGGCGACGAGGTGTCGTGGAACCATGGGCAGGAAGGGCCGACAGACGATCCCGCCATTCGCGCCGCCCGCACCCGTTCGGTCCGCGCGATGCTCGCCACATTGTTCCTGTCGCGCGGCACCCCGATGCTGACCGCAGGCGACGAGTTCGGTCGCAGCCAGAGGGGCAACAATAACGGCTATGCGCAGGACAACGAGACGACCTGGCTCGACTGGGAGGATCGTGACGAGGCGCTGGAGGATTTCGTGGCGCAGCTCGGCGCCTTTCGCCGGGACATGCCTCTGGATTGGACCGACTGGCTGGCCGGGGCAGAGTGGCGCAATCTGTCCGGTGGCCCGATGACGGCCGAAGATTGGGACAGCGGTGACGGCTTTGCGCTTCATCTGCCAACCGGCGACGAAAAGCTGGTCCTGCGCTTCGATCGCAGGCACGGCGTCTCCGCTATCCGGGGGCGAGTGCTGGAAAGCTAAGACACGATGGTATCGCATTGCTCCCCTCCCCTTCAGGGGAGGGGTCGGGGGTGGGGCGCCCGCAACAGGCGAACGGCCAGTGGATAGTCCCCACCCCAACCCCTCCCCTGAAGGGGAGGGGCTTAACCCTTGCTCAAGGCGTCGCCATCGGTCCCATCAGATTGTGGTTCAGATGCCCCATGATCCAGATCGAGCCCAGCAGCACTAGTGCCACGATCAGCACCCCGAACAGCAGCGCCAGCACGTTGTTGCTGTTGTCCGGCCCGGTCGTGATGTGGAGGAAGAACACCAGATGCACCCCCATCTGCCCGATCGCCAGCGCGACCAGCGCGGCGGGGACGGCGGGGCCCCAGACGATATCGAACTGCACCAACGCGAAAGACGCCGCCGTCAGGATCGCGGCGGCGACCAGCCCGATCGCATAGCTGCGGATGCCGCCGACGACCGAGTCCTTCTCGCTCTCCACCCCCGGCGCGGTTTCGTCGCGGGCCATTTCCTCGTCGGGCCGCTCGCTCATCCGCGCACTCCCATCAGGTAAACCATGGTGAACAGCGCCACCCAGATGATGTCGAGCGCGTGCCAGAACAGGCTGAAGCACAGGATGCGGCGCAGGATATCCTCACGAAACCCCTTGGCCCAGGCCTGCGCCATCATCGTCGTCAGCCAGAGCATCCCCAGCAGGACGTGCAGCCCATGGCACCCGACCAGCGCGAAAAAGGCCGACAGGAACGCACTGCGCCCCGGCCCCGCCCCCTCGCCGATCAGATGGAGGAACTCATAGGTCTCCAGCGCCAGGAAACCCGCACCGAGCAGCCCGGTCGCCGCCATTGCGATCTGGAACCAGCGCATGTCGCGCGCCAGCGTGGCAATCCCCGCCAGCCCGCAGGCGAAGCTGGACAGGAGCAGCAGCACCGTCTCCGTCTCGACCAGCTTCAGCTCGAACAGGTCCTTGCCCGAGGGACCGCCCGCCGTCGCATCCTTCAGCACCGCATATCCGGCGAAGAAGCAGGCGAACAGGATGAAGTCCGACAGCAGGAAGATCCAGAAGCCATAGGACACCACCACCCGCTTTGGCGCGGGACCGTCCGGGTTCGGCTCGGCCGAACGGCCCAGCTTGTTGGGATCATGCGTCTGCGCCGCCCCGCTCATGACAGCGCCTCTTCCGGCAGGTCGAGCAGCGTCGCCTTGCTGCGGCGGCGGGCCTGGTCCAGCCGTTCGACCTCCTCGACCGGGATTTCATACTCGGCCTTGTCCCGCCATGCGAAGACGATGAACGTCCCCCACGCGCCGAAGAAGCCCAGAACGACCAGCCACCAGATATGCCAGATCAGCGCAAAGCCCATGGCCGTGGCAAAGAAGGCCGCGACGATCCCGGTCGGCGAATTGCGCGGCATCTCGATCGGCTCGTAATCGGGGCGATCGGACAAGGCGCGGTTCTCGCGCGCCTTGGCCTTGATACCCCAATAGGCTTCCTCGCCCTTCACATCGGGCAGCACCGCAAAGTTGAAGGCGGGCGGCGGCGAGGTGGTGATCCATTCCAGCGTGCGCCCGTCCCACGGGTCGCCGCTCTCGTCGATCCGGTCGGCCCGCGTCTTGATCGAGACGTAGAGCATCATGACTTGGCACGCGATGCCGGCGGCGATCAGCAGCGCGCCGACGCCCGCGACCAGCAGCCAGGGATGCCATCCCGGCACGTCATAATGCTGCATCCGCCGCGTCATGCCCATCAGGCCCAGCACATAGAGCGGCATGAAGGCGACGTAGAAGCCGCTGATCCACAGCCAGAAGGCGCGCTTGCCCCAGGTCTCGTCCAGCGTGAAACCGAACATCTTGGGAAACCAGAAAGTGAACCCCGCAAAGGCGCCGAACAGCACGCCGCCGATGATGACGTTGTGGAAATGCGCGACCAGGAACAGCGAGTTGTGCAGCACGAAATCGGCCGGGGGCACCGCCAGCATCACGCCGGTCATGCCGCCGATCACGAAGGTCACGATGAACCCGATCGACCACAGCATCATCGACGTATAGCGGATGCGCCCGCCATACATGGTGAACAGCCAGTTGAAGACCTTCACCCCGGTCGGCACCGCGATGATCATCGTCGTGATGCCGAAGAAACCGTTCACATCGGCCCCCGCCCCCATGGTGAAGAAATGGTGCAGCCAGACCATGAAGGACAGGATGCAGATCACCATGGTCGCGATCACCATCGAGCGGTATCCGAACAAAGGCTTGGACGAGAAGGTCGAGATGATCTCGGAAAACACGCCGAAGGCGGGCAGGATGAGGATGTAGACTTCCGGGTGCCCCCAGGCCCAGATGAGGTTGACGAACATCATCTGGTTGCCGCCCGCTTCGGGCGTGAAGAAGTGGAAGCCGAGATAACGGTCGAGGATCAGCATGCC
The DNA here is from genome assembly GCF_050408055.1 of Sphingomonas sp. Xoc002. NCBI lineage: Bacteria > Pseudomonadati > Pseudomonadota > Alphaproteobacteria > Sphingomonadales > Sphingomonadaceae > Sphingomonas > Sphingomonas sp. Xoc002. Next base: position 3,397,545 of record NZ_CP191175.1, read on the forward strand.
GAGCACGGCGGTCAGCACCGGAAAGGCCGCGACGATCAGCAGGTTGGAAGCCAGCGACGTCCAGGTGAACATCGGCATCCGGCTGTAACCCATGCCGGGTGCGCGCATCTTCAGGATGGTGGTGACGAGGTTCACGCCCGACAGCAGCGTCCCCATCCCCGATATCTGGAGCGCCCAGAGATAATAATCGACGCCGACGCCGGGGGAGAAGCGCAACTCCGACAGCGGCGGATAGACCAGCCAGCCGGTCTTGGCGAACTCGCCGATGACCAGGCTCATATTGATGAGCAGCGCGCCGCTGGCGGTCAGCCAGAAGCTGACCGAGTTGAGCGTCGGAAACGCCACGTCGCGCACGCCGAGTTGCAACGGCACGACGAAGTTCATCAGCCCGATCATGAACGGCATCGCCACGAAAAAGATCATGATCGTGCCATGCGCCGAGAAAATCTGGTCATAATGGTCGGGCGGCAGATAGCCTTCATTGCCGTACGCGATCGCCTGTTGCGACCGCATCAGCAGCGCGTCCGAAAAGCCGCGCAGCAGCATGATGCCCGCGAGCAGACAGTACATGACGCCGATCCGCTTATGGTCGACGCTCGTGATCCATTCGCTCCAGATATAGGGCAGATGCCCGCGCCGCCACACCCAGATGAAGACGCCGAGCAGGACCAGACCGATGACGCCCGCCGACACCAGGGGCAGCGGTTCGTGGAACGGGATCGAGTCCCAGCCGAGCTTGCCCGTGAAACTCATTGCTCGCGCCCGTCCTTGGCCTTCTCACCCTCGGGTGCGCCGTTCCTCATGACGATCTGGTCGTAGAGGCCGGGCTGGAGCCGGGGATAGCTGGCGGGGCGGACATTGCGGCTGGGATGCGCCATCGCGACGAACTCGTTCCAGTCGAGCGTCTTGCCCTGTCCTCCCTGCGCGGTCGCGACGAAGCGATCGAAGGCGGCTCGCGGCACCGCGTCGACGAAGAAGTCCATATCGGCAAAGCCCTCTCCGCTATAATGCGCCGACAGCCCGCGATAGCGCCCGGCCTTGTCCGCGCGCAGGTGAAGCGTCGAGTCCATGCCCGACATGGCGTAGATCTGGCTGCCCAGCTGCGGCACGAAGAAGCTGTTCATCACGCCTGCCGAGGTGATGCGGAACTTCACCGGCGTGCCGACCGGCACGACCAGCCGGTTGATCGTCGCGATCCCCTGTTCGGGATAGAGGAACAGCCATTTCCAGTCGGTCGCGACGACCTCGACGGTCATCGTCCTCGCCTTGGACGCGATGGGCTTGGGCGGGTCGAGATCGTGGCTGCCGATCCAGGCGATGCCGCCCAGGAACATGATCGCCAGCGCGGGGATCGACCAGACCAGCAGCTCCAGTCGCCCCGAATAGGCCCATTCGGGCAGATGTTTGGCACGGGTATTACCCGCCCGGAACCACCAGCCAAAGGCGAAGGCCAGGATGATGACCGGCACCACGATGGCCAGCATCACCGCCAGCGAATTGAAAAAGATGCTGCGCTCGCCCGCCGCGATCGGCCCGGCGGGGTTCAGGATGCCCGGCTCGCAGGCGGAAAGGACGACGCACAGCCCAAGGCACGCAAAACGCGCAGGAATTTTGGCGAGGCGCGGATCGCGGAACATTCACCGGGTGAACGGCGGCCTGCTGCTTTCGTTCCGCCCCCGCAAAGGGATCAGGCGGCGAGTCTTCGCCCCTCGCTGTCGTCGCTGTCATTGGCGGGTCGCTCCACCCGGCGCGGGCGAACGGTCCGGCTCGCGGACATCCGTCCGGCCCAGCGGCCGAAAACAGGCCAGCGCGCCAGCATCGAGGAGGACAGCACCGCCGCCATGACCAATTCGGCCACCCCGCCCCATTCGATCGCCGAGGCGAGCATGACCAGATCGCCCATCGGCGCGGCCGCGGCGGCCAGCATGCGAATCTCGTCGATCTCGAACCAGATGGCGAGGCCCAGCAGCGCGATCCCCAGCGCCATCATCGCCCAATGCCCCGGCCGGACCCGGCCGAGCAGCCGCGCGGGGGCCTCGACCAGCATGGCCGCCAGCCAGCGGCTGATGGGCAGATTCGGCCAGACGTGAAGCGTGATCGTCAGCCCCAGCAGCAACAGCGTCGCGGTCATATCATCCCCCTTAGAGTTCGATTATGGCGCGACCCCGCCATTTTACCAGAGGCGTGACGCCGCTATGCTCCTGGGATGACCCTGCGCAGCGCCCTGTTCCTCCCCGCCTCCAACCCCCGCGCCATCGCCAAGGCGCGTAGGCTCGACAGCGATGCGGTGATCCTCGACCTGGAGGACGCGGTCGCGCCCGACGCCAAGGCCGTGGCGCGCGGCGCGGCGGTGACGGCGGTGCGCGAGGGGGGCTTTGGCGAGCGGGTGTTGGTCGTGCGGACGAACGGGTTCGACAGTCCCCATGCGGCCGACGATCTCGCCGCGCTGGCGGAAACGCATCCGGCGGCGGTGCTGATCCCCAAGGTCGACGATGTCGCGACGCTGGCCGCCGCACGGGCGGCGCTGGGGCCGGACGTGCCGCTCTGGGCGATGATCGAGACGTGTCGCGGAATCCTGTCGCTGGGTGCGATCGCACAGGCCGCGAGGGAGTTGGGGCTGACCGCGCTGATCGCGGGGACGAACGATCTGGCGAAGGAGATGCGCCTGCCCTCTCCGCCCGCGCCCGAGGCGTTGCTGCCCTTGCGCGTCCAAATCGTCGTCGCCGCCCGGAGCGCCGGGCTGATCGCGCTGGACGGCGTATGCAACGCCCTCGACGCACCCGATCGGCTGGCGGCGGAATGCGCCGAGGGGCGGCGTCTGGGCTTCGACGGCAAGACGCTGATCCATCCCAACCAGATCGCTGCGGCGAATACGGGATTCGGTCCGGACGCGGCCGAGATCGCCTGGGCACGGAGGGTGGTGGAGGCCTTCGCCGATCCGGAGCAAGCGGCGCTGGGCGCGATCCGGCTGGATGGCCAGATGGTCGAGCGCCTGCATCTGACGGAGGCGGAGCGGATTTTGGCGCTGGTCCAGCGATCGGCCGAATAATCTGCCCTCACCCTTCCCACCCGCTATCGCGGGCGGGCCCCTTCCCTCTCCCGCCGGGAGAGGGAGGGAGGCGCAAAGCGCCGGAAGGGTGAGGGTGTGTCGGCTTACTCCAGTTCCAAAATCACCGCATCCACCGCCAGGCTGTCGCCGGTTTTGGCGGCGATGGTCTTCACGGTGCCCGTCTTCGCGGCGCGGAGGATGTTTTCCATCTTCATCGCCTCGACGACGGCGAGCGGCTGGCCGGCTTCGACTTGGTCACCCTCGGCCACGTCCAGCCGGACGAGCAGGCCCGGCATCGGGGCGATGAGGAACTTCGACAGGTCGGGCGGCACCTTTTCGATGAGGTGCTGGGCGTAGGGGGCGGCGCGGGCGGGGAGCACGCGGACCAGGTGGCTGGCCCCGCGCGTGGTCAGCTTGAAGCCGGTGCGGGTCTTGGCGATGCGGACGTGGAGGGTTTCGCCGTCCTCATCCTCGACCGCGATCATCCGGTCGCCGGGGGTGTAGGCGATGGCGAGGTCCAGCTCGGTCCCGTCGACACTGATCCCGTCGGTCGAGACGTTCACCGCGTGGTCCGCTCCCCCGATCCGCACCGTCCAGTCGGCGGGCGGTTGCAGCCGGTGACCGAGTTGCCCCTCGATGCGGCGGGCGCGGTCGGCCTCGGCGGTGGCGGCGAAGGCGGCGACGGCGGCCAGCGTCCGGGTCAGGTCCTCGCTGGCGGGCGCGCCCTGGAAGCCGTCGGGATATTCCTCGGCGATGAAGCCGGTGGACAGCGCGCCGGAGCGGAAGCGCGGATGCTGCATCAGCGCCGACACGAAGTCGATATTGGTCCCCGGCCCGACGATCTCGAACGCGTCGAGCGCGGCTATCTGCGCGTCGATCGCGGCTTCGCGGGTCGGCGCCCAGGTGACCAGCTTGGCGATCATCGGGTCGTAGAACATGCTGACCTCGCCGCCCTCGGCCACGCCGTCGTCGACGCGCACGCGCACGTCATCATCGGCATGCTCGGCGGGCGGGTTGTAGCGCACCAGCCGCCCGGTCGAGGGCAGGAAGCCGCGATACGGGTCCTCGGCATAGACGCGGTTCTCGATCGCCCAGCCGGTCAGCGTCACATCGTCCTGACCGAACGCCAGCGGCTCTCCGGCGGCGACGCGGATCATCTGCTCGACCAGATCGAGCCCGGTAATCTCTTCGGTCACGGGATGCTCGACCTGAAGCCGGGTGTTCATCTCGAGGAAGTAGAAGCTCTTGCCGGTGGTATCCGCCCCCGACACGATCAGCTCGACGGTACCCGCCGAATAATAGCCGACCGCACGGGCCAAGGCGACCGCCTGCTCGCCCATGGCGCGGCGCATCTCTGGCGTGACGAAGGGCGATGGGGCTTCCTCGACCACCTTCTGGTGGCGGCGCTGGACCGAGCATTCGCGCTCGCCGAGATAGACGATGTTGCCGTGTTGGTCGCCCAGCACCTGAATCTCGATGTGGCGCGGACTCTCGATGAACTTCTCGATGAAGACGCGGTCGTCGCCGAAGCTGGCGAGCCCTTCGCGCTTGGTCGCCTCGAAGCCTTCGCGGACATCCGCCTCGGACCAGGCCAGGCGCATGCCCTTGCCGCCGCCACCGGCGGACGCCTTCATCATCACGGGGAAACCGATGTCGGTCGCGATGCGCACCGCTTCCTCGGTGTCGGCGATCTCGCCCAGATAGCCGGGGACGACGTTGACGCCCGCGGCCTTGGCGAGCTTCTTGGATTCGATCTTGTCGCCCATCGCGGCGATGGCGTTCGGCGGCGGACCGATGAACGCGACACCCGCCTCGGCACAGGCCTTGGCAAAGCTCTCGCGCTCGGACAGGAAGCCGTAACCGGGGTGGATCGCATCCGCGCCGGTCGCCTTGGCAGCGGCAAGGATCAGCTCGGCCTTGAGATAGCTCTCGGCGGCGGGCGCGGGGCCCAGGCGGACCGACTCATCGGCCAGCCGGACATGCGGCGCGCTGGCATCCGCGTCGGAATAGACCGCGACGGTGGCGATGCCCATCGCGCGCGCCGTGCGGATCACCCGGCACGCGATTTCCCCGCGATTGGCGATCAGGATTTTCTGGAACACGGGGATACCTCTCCTTTTATGTTGTTGGTCCGTGTCGAAATACGTGGCCGATGGCGCGCCATCTTAAGCTTACCGCAACTGGGCCCCGGCCTTCGCCGGGGAACAGAAGAGTGAGCCGTAATTACTCCGCGGCGACCCGCATCGGTTCGGCACCTTCCATCGGCTTCAGGCCCAGCTTGGCGAACAGCGCGGCATCGGCATCGTCGCCCGCATTGCCCGCGGTCAGCAACTTGTCGCCGGTGAAGATCGAGTTAGCGCCCGCCATGAAGCACAAAGCCTGGGTCGCTGCCGACATGCTCTCGCGCCCCGCCGACAGGCGGACCATGCTCAGCGGCATAGTGATGCGCGCGACGGCGACGGTGCGGACGAACTCGATGTCGTCGATCCGCGCCAGCGGCGTGTCGGCGAGCATGTCGCCCAGCACCGTGCCCTTGACCGGGACCAGCGCATTGACCGGCACGCTTTCGGGATGGCGCGGCAAGGTGGCGAGCGCATGGACGAAGCCCACCCGGTCGCCGCGCGTCTCACCCATGCCGACGATGCCGCCGCAGCAGACCGAAATGCCCGCCTCGCGCACGTTGGACAGCGTCTCCAGCCGGTCCTCGAAGCAGCGCGTCGTGATGACGTTAGCGTAGTTTTCGGGCGAAGTGTCGATGTTATGGTTGTAATAATCGAGCCCCGCCTGGGCCAGCCGCTGCGCCTGGGGGGCGTCGAGCATGCCCAGCGTCATGCAGGTCTCCAGCCCCATGGCCTTCACGCCCTCGACCATGGCGACGACCTTGTCCATGTCGCGCTCCTTCGGGCTGCGCCACGCCGCACCCATGCAGAAACGCTGCGAGCCCGCCGCCTTGGCCTCGGCCGCCGCCGCGAGGACCGCCTGAACGTCCATCAGCTTCTCGGCCTTCACGTCGCTCTCCGCCGACGCGCTTTGCGAGCAGTAGCCGCAATCCTCGGGGCAGCCGCCGGTCTTGATCGAGCAGAGCGTGCACAGCTGCACCTCGTCCGCCGCATGATGCGCGCGGTGGACTTCGGCGGCGCGGAACAGCAGTTCGGTGAAGGGCAGGTCGAACAGCGCGGCGATCTCGGCGCGGGTCCAGTCGGTGCGCAGGGCCGCCTCGGGGCGAAGCGCGGTGGTCGTCGTCATTCCGTCATGTCCTGTCATTCGCCCGTCTCGGGCGGCATGTTATGGCCCAGCAGCCTCAGCACGTCCTCGGCCGCCTTCACAAGATTGGTGCCGGGGCCGAATATCGCCTGCACCCCGGCATCATAGAGCGCCTGATAGTCCTGTGCGGGAATAACGCCACCCGCGATGACCTTGATATCGGCGCGCCCCGCCTCGCGAAGATGGCCGATCAGCTCTGGTATGAGTGTCTTGTGCCCCGCCGCCAGGCTGGACGCGCCGACGACATCGACGTCGCGGGCCAGCGCGACCTGCGCGGCTTCCTCGGGCGTCTGGAACAGCGCGCCGGGCACCACCTCGAACCCCAGATCGCCGAACATCGACGAGACGAGGTTCGCACCCCGGTCATGCCCGTCCTGGCCCATCTTTGCGACGAAGAGTCGAGGCTTGCGACCGAGGCGGCGCTCCACCGCCTCGACGCCCCGGATCAGGCGGGCCCAGCGTTCGTCCTCGCCATAGGCGCCGCCATAGATTCCCGACACCGGAGTCGGCTGGGTGCCGTAGCGGCCGAACGCATCCTCCAGCGCCGAGGAAATCTCGCCCAGGGTCGCCCGCGCCCGCGCCGCCTCCACGGCGAGCGCCAAGAGGTTCGCCCCCATTCCTCCCTGAGCTTGCTCGGGGAGGGGGACCGCAGCCGAAGGCTGTGGTGGAGGGGCGGCACCGTCAGCCCCGGCCCCTCCACCATCCTTCGGATGGTCCCCCTCCCCAAGACGAGCTTGGGGAGGATTTTGGGCGGCGTTACGCAAGGCATCGAGTGCGGCCTGGCACGCCGCTTCGTCGCGCGCGGCCTTCACCGCCGCGATCCGTGCCACCTGACCCGCGCGCACGGCATGATTGTCGATATCGAGAATCTCGACCGGTGCCTCATCGGCCAGCCGGTATTTGTTGACCCCGACGATGACATCCTCGCCGCGATCGACCTTGGCCGCGCGCGCGGCGGACGCTTCCTCGATCATCGCCTTGGGCCAGCCCGAAGCGACCGCCTTGGCCATGCCGCCCTCGGCCTCGATCCGCTCGATCAGTTCCCAGGCGCCGTCGACCAGGCTCTGCGTCAGGTTCTCGACATAATAGCTGCCCCCGAGCGGATCGACGACCTTCGTCATCCCCGTCTCTTCCTGCAGCACGATCTGCGTGTTGCGCGCGATCCGGGCGGAGAAGTCGGTCGGCAGCGCGATGGCCTCGTCCAGCGCATTGGTGTGCAGGCTCTGCGTGCCGCCCAGCATCGCCGCCATTGCCTCGATGGTGGTGCGGATGACGTTGTTATACGGGTCCTGCTCGGTCAACGACACGCCGCTCGTCTGGCAATGGGTGCGCAGCATCTTGGAGCGTTCGTCCTTCGCCCCCAGTTGCGTCATCGCCCGGTGCCACAGCACGCGCGCGGCACGCAGCTTGGCGACCTCCATGAAGAAGTTCATGCCGATCGCAAAGAAGAAGGACAGGCGCCCGGCGAATTTGTCGATGTCGAGGCCCGACGCCACGCCATATTTCACATATTCCATGCCGTCGGCGATGGTGAAGGCCAGCTCCTGGAGCTGCGTCGCCCCGGCCTCCTGCATGTGATAGCCCGAGATCGAGATGCTGTTGAACTTGGGCATTTCGGCCGAGGTATAGGCGAAGATGTCCGAGATGATCCGCATGCTTGGCTCGGGCGGATAGATATACGTATTGCGGACCATGAACTCCTTGAGGATGTCGTTCTGGATGGTCCCTTCCAGCTTGGAGCGGTGAACCCCCTGTTCCTCGGCCGCCACGATGAAGAAGGCCAGCACCGGGATCACCGCGCCGTTCATCGTCATGCTGACCGACATGGCATCGAGCGGAATGCCGTCGAACAGGATCTTCATATCCTCGACCGTGTCGATGGCGACGCCCGCCTTGCCGACATCGCCCGTCACGCGCGGGTGGTCGCTGTCATAGCCCCGGTGCGTCGCCAAGTCGAAGGCGACCGACAGCCCCTTCTGCCCCGCCGCCAGATTGCGGCGGTAAAAGGCGTTCGATTCCTCGGCGGTCGAGAAGCCCGCATATTGCCGGATCGTCCAGGGGCGGCCCGCATACATGCTGGCGCGCACGCCGCGCGTGAACGGCGCGAAGCCCGGCAGGCCGGGGTCCTCGCGCACATCGGCGGCGGTGTAGAGCGGCTTGACCGTGATCCCTTCGGGCGTCTGCCATGACAGGTCGCGACCCTTCACCTCGCGCGCGGCAAGGGCTTCCCAATCGGACAGCTCAGGGCGTTCGGCCATCGGCCACTCCTCATCCACTCTTATTTTGTTTCACTAGAGCGAAATCATCGTGCGCGCGCAAGGGGCGGCATCCTACCGCCCCAGGAAACGCGGCGGGCGCTTTTCGGAAAAGGCCCGGCCGCCTTCCTCGCCGTCCTGAGTCGCACATGCGGCGCGCTGGTCCTCGGCTTCGCGGGCCAGCGCGGTCGTATAATCGCTGTCGAATCCGGCCTGGAGCGCACGGCGCATCAGCCCCAGTGCGACGCTCGGCCCCGCCGCCAGCCGTTCGGCCAAGGCAAAGGCTTCCGCATCGAGCCTGTCGTCGGCGACCACCTTATGGATCATGCCCCAGTCGAGCGCCTTGGCCGCACCGACCCGCTCGCCCAGCATCATCATCTCGGCCGCCCGTGCGCGACCGATCAGGCGCGGCAGCAACCAGCTCGCCCCGCCATCGGGCACCATGCCGATATTGACGAAGGCGTGGAGGAAATAGGCAGTCTCGCTCGCCACGCAGAAATCGGCCGCCAGCGCCAGGCTGCACCCGATCCCCGCCGCCGCCCCGCGCACCGCACTGATCACCGGAATGGGCAGCTCGGCCAGCGTCAGGAACAGCGGGTTGAAGTGATCGACCAGCGCGCGATGCACCGTCTCCGGGCCGATCTGGCCGCCCGAAATATCCGCCCCCGAGCAGAAGGCCTTGCCCGCCCCCGTCAGCAGGACGGCCCGTGCATCGCCGCGCGCCGCCAGCGCCTCGCCCATCCGGTCGAACAGTTCTGGCGGCGCGGCATTGAGGCGGTCGGGGCGGTTGAGCGTCAGGACCAGAACGCCGCCCCGACGCTCGGCCAGCAGCATGGGCTCGCTCAATGGCCTTCTCCCGGTGTTTCCATCAGCTCGACCAGCACCCCGCCCATGTCGCGCGGGTGGAGGAAGACGACGGGCGTGCCGTGCGCGCCGATGCGCGGCTGGCCCAGCAGCGTGGCACCCTGGGCTTGCAGTTCGGCGACGGCGGCGGCCATGTCGGCGACCTCGAAACAGAGATGATGCTGCCCGCCCGCCGGATTCTTCTTGAGGAAGTTGGCGATGGGGGATGTTTCGTCGAGCGGCTGGATCAGCTCAATCTGGGTGTTGGGCGCGTCGATGAAACATACCCGCACGCCCTGCGGCGGCAGGTCGAAGGGTTCCCCGATCGCGTCGGCGCCGAGGAAGTGGCGATAGGTTTCGACCGTCTTCTCGATGGAAGGGGTGGCGATACCGATATGGTTTAGACGGCCGAGGGTCATGCGGCGTGCCTCCAGCGGATATGTGTGTGGAAAGCGCCAGCCCTCCCCCAGCCCCTCCCGCCTGCGGGAGGGGAGAAGTTCCGGGCACGGGCTGGCCCAAAACACGCCCCTCCCGCAAGCGGGAGGGGATGGGGGAGGGCTTTGCCGCAAGCGACCATCTCAGAGCGGTAGATTGTCATGCTTCTTCCACGGGTTCGCGAGGTCCTTGTTGCGCAGCTTGCGCAGGCCCAGCGCGATGCGACGACGGGTCGAATGCGGCTGAATCACCTCGTCGACGAATCCCTTGGACGCCGCCACGAACGGGTTGGCGAAGCGCGCCTCATATTCGGCGGTACGCTCGGCGATTTCCTCGGGCGTTCGCCCACGGAAGATGATCTCGACCGCGCCCTTGGCGCCCATCACCGCGATCTCGGCGGTCGGCCAGGCATAGTTGAGGTCGCCGCGCAGATGCTTGGACGCCATTACGTCATAGGCCCCGCCATAGGCCTTGCGGGTGATGACCGTGATCTTCGGCACCGTCGCCTCGGCATAGGCGAAGAGCAGTTTCGCGCCATGCTTGATGATGCCGTTATGCTCCTGCGCGGTGCCGGGCAGGAAGCCGGGCACGTCGACGAAGGTCACGATCGGAATTTCGAACGCGTCGCAGAAGCGCACGAAGCGCGCCGCCTTGCGGCTGGCATTGATGTCGAGCACGCCCGCGAGCACCATCGGCTGGTTGGCGACGAAGCCGACCGTGCGCCCCTCGATCCGGCCGAAGCCGGTGATGATGTTGGCGCCGTGGGCGGGCTGGACCTCGAAGAAATCGCCCTCATCGACGACCTTCGACAGCAGCTCGTGCATGTCGTAAGGCTGGTTGGCGCTGGCCGGGATCAGCGTGTCGAGGCTTTCCTCGATGCGGTCCCAGGCGTCGGCGGTCGGCCGCTCGGGTACGCCTTCACGGTTGTTGGCGGGCAGGAAGTCGATGAAGTCGCGCGCTGCCAGCAGCGCCTCGATATCGTCCTCGAACGCGACGTCGGCGACACCCGTTTTCGTCGTATGCGTCACCGCACCGCCAAGCGCCTCTTGCGTCACGACTTCGTTGGTCACCGTCTTCACCACATCGGGCCCGGTGACGAACATGTAGCTCGAATCCTTCACCATGAAGATGAAGTCGGTCATGGCGGGCGAATAGACTGCACCGCCTGCGCACGGGCCCATGATGAGCGAAAGCTGCGGCACCACGCCCGATGCCAGCACGTTGCGCTGGAACACCTCAGCATAGCCGCCGAGGCTGGCCACGCCCTCCTGGATGCGCGCGCCGCCGCTATCGTTCAGGCCGATGACGGGCGCACCGACCTTCATCGCCATGTCCATGATCTTGCAGATCTTCTGCGCATGACGCTCGGACAGCGAACCGCCGAAGACGGTGAAGTCCTGGCTGAAGACGAAGACCAGCCGCCCGTTGATCGTGCCCGAGCCGGTCACCACGCCGTCGCCGGGGACGACCTGTTCGGTCATGCCGAAGTCGGTGCAGTTATGCTCGACGAACATGTCGAGCTCCTCGAAGCTGCCCTCGTCGAGCAACACGTCGAGCCGCTCGCGTGCGGTCAGCTTGCCCTTGGCGTGCTGCGCGGCGACGCGCTTCTCGCCACCACCGACGCGCGCGGCGGCGCGGCGGCGTTCCAGTTCGACCATCGTCGATGCCATGACCTCTCCTTACGTCTTTGCCGGGGCTTATGCCCGACTGGCGTAGGGGATGGCAATCGCGGGGATTTCCGTTTTCGTAAGGGGAAGGTTGAGCGGACTATAGCCGAGCGCACTCCCCCTCCCGCAGGCGGGAGGGGGCTGGGGGGAGGGCAAGGAGTCTCACAGAGACCATCGCTCGCGGCCCTGCCCTCCCCCGGCCCAGTTTCAGGTAAACGATGCCCCGCATCGTTTAGGTCATGCCGGGGGCATGACCGACCTGAAACTCGCCTGCGGGAGGGGAGTAAAGAAGGTCAGATATCCAAAGCCCAACCATCCCGCCCCTTGGGATCGAACGGCGCATTCGGCACGAACCGCTCTGCCCCCGCACGCAACCGCAGCACGCTCCAGTCCCCGCGCCGGTCGACCGCCTCCAGCGCACAGCCGCAGGCTTCATAGGCCGCGACCACATCGGCCCGCTGGGTCTCCAGCAGACCCGCGAGCACCAAAGTCGCCTCCGGCCCCGCAATCGCCGCCAGTTCCGGCGCCATCGAGATCAGCGGCCCCGCCAGGATATTGGCGATGACCAGATCATAGGGCGCCGCCGCCATGATCGGATCGGCGAGCGCCCCGTCGGCGACGATCAGTTCGACGCCGTCCACGCCGTTGATCGCCGCATTCTCGGCGGTGACGTCGATCGCGATCGGATCGATATCGGTCGCGACGACCTTCGCCTCGGGCCAGAGATGCCGCGCGGCGAAAGCGAGCAGGCCGGTGCCGGTGCCGACATCGATGGCGTTCGTCACCGTTCCCGAAGCCATCGCATCGAGCATGGCGAGGCAGCCGCTGGTCGTCTCGTGATGCCCCGTCCCGAACGCGCGCCCCGCCGGGATATGGAAACCGCGCAAGCCCTCGGGCACCGCCTCGTCGCCGGTGTGGACGAAGAAGCGCCCGACCGAGAGCGGCTCCAGCCCCGCCTGGCTGATCGTCACCCAGTCCTGCGCGGGCACATGCTCGACCATGGCGGGATGGTCGCCCGCGCTTGGCACCAGCGCGCGGATCGCTTCGATGGTGGCGGCATCGGGCTCGGCCTCGAAATAGGCGTCGAGCCGCCAATGCTCGCGGTCGTCCTCGATTTCCTCGGTGGTCATGATGACCGCCTCGATCGCCAGGTCGTCGGCGGCGTCGATCGCCTCCGCCTCGTCACGCGTGCACGGCAGGGTCAGCTTCCAGCTGTCAGCGGACATAGCTGGCTCCATTCACATCGAGGACCGCGCCGGTCATCGAGGGCGGCGCATCGGTGCACAGGAAACGGACGGTCGCGGCGACCTCCTCGGGAGAGGCGACGCGGCCGAGCGGGATGTCGGCGAGCAACGTGTCCCCGCCCCGGCTGGCCAGATAATCGTCGGCCATGCCGGTCATGGTGAAGCCGGGGCAGACGGCGAAGGCGAGGATACCCTGCGCCGCATAGCCGCGCGCGATGGTCTTGGTCATCGCGACCATGCCGCCCTTGGACGCGGCATAATGCCAGTGCGCGGGCGAGTCGCCGCGATAGGCGGCGCGGCTGGCGATATTGACGATGCGGCCGCCGACGCCCCGCTCCTGCCAGTGCAGAACGGCCAGACGGCAGAGTTCAGCCGAGGCAGTCAGGTTGATCTGCATCGTCCGCGCCCAGCTGTCCGACCAGTCGTCGGCGTCCAGCGGACTCGCCTCGAAGATACCGGCATTGTTGACGAGGACGTCGATCGCGCCGTTCGCCTGCGCCAGTGCCTCGGCCCATAGCCGGGCGGGCGCGTCGGGCTCGGAAAGATCGGCGGCCAGATTTCCGCCGGGGCCGCCGCGCGTGGCATGGCCCAGGACCCGCGTGTCGGGCAGGTCGCCCAGGCTCGATGCGATGGCTGCGCCGATGCCTCGGCTGCTGCCCGTTACCAATATCGTCGTCATGCCCCCGCCGTGCCGGGCGGGGGCCGATGCGTCAACCGCCACCCTGACCTCCTCCCCTGCAAGGGGAGGAATAGGTTAGGCCGCGACCCGCGCGACGAACTGGCTGGCGCTGGTCTTCAGGTCGCCCAACTGCGTATCGAGATGGTCGAAGCCGCGCCCGACCCGGTCGATCTCCTGCGCGACATGCTCGGTATCCTGGCGGATCGCGGCGATGGTGTGCGACATCGAGTCGGCCGCCAGCGCGGTCTCGTCGACCGCGGCGGTGATCGCGGTCACGGTCTGGGCCTGCGCCTCCATCGCATGGCGGATCCGCTCGGCCGATACCTGCACCTCATGGACCGTCGCCTTGATCGAGGCATTGGTCTCGACCGTCGAGCGGGTCGCGGCCTGGATGGCGGCGATCTTGGTCGCGATATCGTCGGTGGCGCGCGCCGTCTGGCTGGCGAGGCTCTTCACCTCCTGCGCCACGACCGCGAAACCCCGGCCCGCATCACCCGCGCGCGCCGCCTCGATGGTGGCGTTGAGCGCCAGCAGATTGGTCTGCCCGGCGATGTCGCGGATCAGGCCCAGGATCGATTCGATCGACTTGGCATGGTCCGACAGCATCTCCGACATGCCGACCGCCTGCCCCGCCTGATCGGCGGCGCGGTTGGCGACATCGGCGGCCTGGTCGACCTCGGTGCGGGCATCCTCGATCGCGCGGATCAGCCCCGCGGCGGTCTGCGCCGCCTCGCGCATCGCGACGGCCGACTGCTCGGCGGCGGCGGCGACTTCGCTCGACTTGCCCAGCATCCCGCGCGTCGACAACGAGGCGTCCTGCGCCTGACGCCGCAGATCGCGCCCCTCGACGCTGGCATTCTCCACGACCGACGCGATGCCGTTGCGGAAGTCCCCCGCCAGCCGCTCGCGCTCGCGGTCGGCGCTCCATTCGCTAAAGCCCGCGAACAGCTCGACGGTCAGCTCGGTCTCCATGCCGAACAGGCGGAGCAGCGTGTCGATCATCGCCTCGCGGCGGGGATCGTCGAGCGGCACCGACTCCTGCAACACCTTCAGCGCGGCCCGGTCGCTGGCGCAGGACATGGCCAGCACATCCATCGGCGGCACCCCGGCGGCATAGGCGGCAGCGACCGAACGCCCCAGCGACTCGACCCAGTCGCGCCCCGACAGATGGCAGAAACGGTTGCGCAGATAGGCCCGCCCGGCCGTCAGCTGCCGCTCGCGGTCCAGCTTGGTCCAGTCGGGTGCACCCGGATTGGCGCGGCGCCAGTGATTCCAATAGGCCTCGATCACCTCGTCGGCGCGCGACTCGATGGCGGGCCAGAGATCGGCGGCCAGGCGGGTCAGCGCGCCGTCGCCTCCGTCGAAAGCGCGAACCCGCGCGTCAAGATCGATCCCTGCCGTAATCTCCGTCGGCGGCGGAAGATCGGTCTTGGCAACAATATTTCCCCGTTCGGGCATAGCGGCTCCAGCGTTCAGGCAATCGGAACGTGATGCCGCTGATTCTGGCGCAAAAAGCGTTAAAGGCGGGTTAGCCGCCGGACGGGCCATGCCGCCATGACCGGTCGAGGCCGCGAATCTCGCCTCGCGACTTGCATCCTGTCGGCGTCTTCATCATAGGCGTATCCGCAAACCAGCCCGACTTTAGACTGTTCGAGGATCTGCCCTTGGCCGCCCGCAACACCGCACGCCCGCTCTCCCCGCACCTCCAGATCTGGAAATGGGGTCCCAACATGCTGGTCTCCATCCTGCATCGTGCCACCGGCACGGGCATGGCGACCGTGGGCGCGGCGCTTCTCGTCTGGTTCCTGGCGGCGGTCGCCGCGGGTCCCGAAAGCTATGCGACGTTCCGCGACGTCTTCACCGTCCAGTCGGGCGGGCTGAACATCATCGGCTATGTGGTCGGCATCGGCCTGACCGCCTGCCTGTTCCAGCACATGGCCAACGGCATCCGCCACCTGTTCATGGACGTGGGCGCGGGCTTCGAGCTGAAGTCGAACAAGCTGCAGGCGCAGGCCACCATGATCTTCGCGGTCGTGATGACGGTGGCCTTCTGGCTCTATCTGGGGATCAAGTGATGCGTTCGGGAACCGCAATCGGCCGCGTGCGCGGCCTGGGCTCGGCCAAGTCGGGCACCCATCATTGGCTCAACCAGCGCCTGACGGCGGGGTCGAACTTCCTGCTGGTCGTGTGGCTGCTGATCTCGATCCTGCGCCAGCCCTTGTTCGATTACGCCGCGATGCATCTGTGGCTGTCCAATCCCTGGGCGGCCATTCCGATGGCGATGCTGGTCGCGTCGATCTTCTATCACATGCGCCTGGGCCTTCAGGTCGTGATCGAGGATTATGAGCAGGACCAGAACCGGGTCGCGCTGCTCGTCGTCATGAACCTGTTCGTCTTCACGATCGCCGCCATCGCCATCTTCTCGATCCTCAAGATCGCCTTTGGAGCCGCTGCATAATGTCTGCTGCCGCCTACAAGATCATCGACCATACCTATGACGCCGTCGTCGTGGGTGCGGGCGGCTCGGGCCTGCGCGCGACCATGGGTATCGCTGAAGCGGGTCTGAAGACCGCCTGCATCACCAAGGTGTTCCCGACGCGCAGCCATACCGTCGCTGCACAGGGCGGCATTGCCGCGTCGCTCGGCAATATGGGTCCGGACCACTGGACCTGGCACATGTACGACACCGTCAAGGGGTCGGACTGGCTGGGCGACCAGGACGCGATCGAATATCTGTGCCGCGAGGCGCCCGCCGCCGTGTACGAGCTGGAGCATGCGGGCGTGCCGTTCAGCCGTACCGAAGAGGGCAAGATCTACCAGCGCCCCTTCGGCGGCATGATGCAGAATATGGGCGAAGGCCCGCCTGCGCAGCGCACCTGCGCCGCCGCCGACCGTACCGGCCACGCTATGCTGCACGCGCTGTACCAGCAGTCGCTGAAGTATGACGCGGACTTCTTCATCGAATATTTCGCGCTCGACCTGATCATGGACGATCAGGGCAATTGCCGCGGCGTGATCGCGCTGTGCATGGAAGACGGCTCGATCCACCGTTTCCGCGCGCACAATGTCGTGCTGGCGACCGGCGGCTATGGGCGCTGCTATTTCTCGGCCACCTCGGCGCACACCTGCACGGGCGACGGCGGCGGCATGGTGCTGCGTGCGGGCCTGCCGCTCCAGGACATGGAGTTCGTGCAGTTCCACCCGACCGGCATCTACGGCGCGGGCGTCCTCATCACCGAGGGTGCGCGCGGTGAAGGCGGCTACCTGACCAACTCCGAGGGCGAGCGCTTCATGGAGCGTTACGCGCCGTCGGCTAAGGACCTCGCCAGCCGCGACGTCGTGTCGCGCTCGATGGCGATGGAAATCCGCGAAGGGCGCGGCGTCGGCAAGGAGGGGGATCATATCTACCTCCATCTCGACCATATCGACCCGAAGGTGCTGGCCGAGCGCCTGCCCGGCATCACCGAGACCGGCAAGATCTTCGCCGGTGTCGACCTGACCCGCCAGCCGCTGCCCGTCACGCCGACCGTCCACTATAATATGGGCGGTATTCCGACCAACTATCACGGCGAAGTCGTCCGTTTGAAGGACGGCAACCCGGACTCGGTCGTCCCCGGCCTGTTCGCGGTCGGCGAAGCGGCCTGCGTGTCGGTGCACGGCGCGAACCGCCTGGGCTCCAACTCGCTGATCGACCTCGTCGTGTTCGGCCGTGCGACCGGCCTGCGCATCAAGGACACGCTGAAGCCCGGCACGCCGCATGCGCCGCTGCCCGCCGGTTCGGAAGAGCTGGCGCTGGGTCGCCTGGACCACTTCCGCAACGCCGCCGGTGGCTCGACCACCGCCTCGGTGCGCAGCGAGATGCAGAAGACGATGCAGCGCCACTGCGCCGTGTTCCGCACCGACGAGCTGCTGACCGAAGGCCGCCAGATGATCCGCGCCACCTATGACCGGATGAAGGACATCGGCATCAAGGATCGCTCGCTGATCTGGAACACCGATCTGGTCGAGACGCTGGAGCTGGACAATCTGATCAGCCAGGCCGTCGTGACGATGGAATCGGCGCTGAACCGCAAGGAAAGCCGCGGTGCGCATGTGAACGAGGACTTCCCCGATCGCGACGACGCCAACTGGATGAAGCACACCGTCGCGACCTTCGACGGCTGGGGCGGCCAGGGCGGCGGGGTCGAGATCGACTATCGCCCGGTGCATGATTACACGCTGACCGACGATATCGAGTATATCAAGCCGAAGAAGCGGGTTTACTAAGGCCTGTATCCAAGGTTCGAAAAAGAGGGGCTGGCGAGCGATCGCTGGCCCTTTTTTTCTTCTTACTCCCACCCGCCGGCGAGTTTCAGGTCGGTCATGCCCCCGGCAGGACCTGAACGATGCGGGGCATCGTTTACCTGAAACTGGGTTAGGGGAGGGAAAGCCCCAAGCGACGTCGCCCGCGGAGAGGGCCCTCCCCCCATCCCCCTCCCGCCTGCGGGAGGGGGTGCGCCAAGCGCCGAGCGCCGGGATCAATCCGCACCGGCAGCCCTTTTTCTCCCCTCCCGCAGGCGGGAGGGGCTGGGGGAGGGAAAGCCACAAGCGATACAGCCCATGGAGAGGGTCTTCCCCCAAACTGTAATCATTTCGGCAGCGCAGCGGAACGTGAGCGGCGGGGATGGGTTCACTCGGCATGTCCGCATCCGCTATGCTTTCGCCCATGCTGGCCGACCTTGCCCCGCCCCCGCCCCGCCTGTCCGCCACCGACAGTTTGTTCCTCGACTTCGACGGCACGCTGGTCGACCTCGCCGACAACCCGGAAGGGGTGCATGTCAGCCGGGACCTTGCCGACCGGCTGGATGCGCTGGCCGCACACATGCCGGGCCGCCTGGCCATCGTCAGCGGCCGTTCGATCGCGCAGTTGGATGCACTGTTCGGCCCCCAAGCCGAGCATTTCACCCTCGCAGGGAGTCACGGCGCCGAACGCCGCTCGCCGGAGGACGGCCATGTCCAGCCCGACAAGCCCGACCATCTCGCCACCGCGACCGACGAAATGCGCGCCGTGGCCGAGGCCAACGACCTGTATTTCGAAACCAAGAGCTTCGGTGCGGGCCTCCATTATCGCCGCCATCCGCAAGCCGAACCACTCGCCGTCCGCGAAGCCACCGCCATCGCCGAGCGTCACGGCCTGACCCTGCAACCCGGCAAGATGATGGTCGAGATCCGTCTGCCCGGCGACAAGGGCCGGGCCATCGAGACGCTGATGCAGGCTCCCGCGATGCAGGGCACGGTCCCGATCTTCTTCGGCGACGACGTGACCGACGAGGACGGCTTCGTCGCCGCCGCCGCGCTGGGCGGCGCGGGCGTGCTGGTCGGCCCGATGCGTGAGACCGCCGCCCGTTACCGCCTGCCCGATGTCGCCGCCGTCCATATATGGCTCGCCCAAGCGCTGGAGAATGCCAAGTAATGCAACAGGACATGAACCTCTGGCCGATCGGCAATTGCCAGGTTTCCGCGCTGGTCGATTCGGCAGGCCGCTTCGTCTGGGGCTGTGTACCGCGCGTCGATGGCGACCCGGCCTTTTGCGCCCTGCTCGGCGATGGCGAGCCGGAGACGGGCTATTGGGCGATCGACCTGGAGGACCGGGTCTCGACCACGCAAGGCTATCTGCGCAACACGCCGATCCTGGTTACCACCCATATGGACGACCGGGGCAACGGCATCGAGATCACCGATTTCTGCCCGCGCTTCTCGCGTGAGGGCCGCGTCTATCGCCCGACCAGCTATGTGCGGATCGTCCGCCCCATCGGCTCCCCCCGCATCCGTATCGCACTGCGTGTCGCAACCGATTGGGGTACGCCCACCGAACGGACCCAGGGGTCCAACCATATCCGCTATCTGATGACGCAGCAGACGCTGCGCCTGACCACCGACGCGCCGGTCGGCCATATCGCCGCCGAACAATGGTTCCGCCTCGAACGCCCGATCCACATGTTCCTCGGCCCGGACGAAAGCTTTGCGGGCGTGCTCAGCGAGGCGAGCCGCGCCATGCTGGAGCGGACCACGCATGAATGGCATCACTGGGTGCGCGGCCTCGCCACCCCCGTCGAGTGGCAGGCGGTGGTCATCCGCGCCGCGATCACGCTGAAGCTGTGCCAGCATGAGGAAACCGGCGCGATCGTCGCCGCGCTGACCACCTCGCTGCCCGAACATGCCGATTCGGGGCGCAACTGGGACTATCGCTACTGCTGGATTCGCGACGCCTATTATACGGTGCAGGCGCTCAACCGGCTCGGCGCGCTCGACGTGCTGGAAGGGTATCTGGAGTATCTCCGCAACATCGTCGATGCGGCACGCGGCGGGCATATCCAGCCGCTCTACGGCGTCGGTGGCGAGGCGACCCTGGTCGAGCGGATCGAGACCAAGCTGCCCGGCTATCGCGCGATGGGACCGGTGCGCGTCGGCAATCAGGCCTATGAGCAGATCCAGCACGATGCGTACGGCCAGATCGTGCTGTCCGACGTGCAGGCGTTCTTCGACACCCGCCTGTTCCGCATGTCGGGCGTCGAGGACTTCCACTCGCTGGAGCGCGTCGGCGAACGGGCCTGGGCCAAATACGATCAGCCGGACGCGGGGCTGTGGGAACTGCGCACCAAGAGCCACGTCCATACCTATTCCGCCGCCATGTGCTGGGCGGCGTGCGACCGGCTGGCCAATGCCGCGCAGGCGCTGGGCCTGGAGGAACGCCGCGCCTTCTGGCAGGAGCGTGCCGACCTGATGCGCGAGACGATCGAGCAATCGGCGTGGCGCGAGGAAACGCAGCGCATGTCGGCGACCTTCGGCGGCGACGATCTGGACGCCAGCATCATCCAGCTGCTCGACCTGCGCTTCCTGTCGCCCGACGATCCCCGCTTCCGCTCGACGCTGGAGGCGGTCGAAAAGGGCCTGCGCCGGGGCAGCCACATGCTGCGCTATGCGACCGAGGATGACTTCGGCCTGCCGCATACCGCCTTCAATGTATGCACTTTTTGGCTCATCGAGGCGTTGTATGTCACCGGGCGTCATGAGGACGCCCGCGCGCTGTTCGAGGAGATGGTGGCGCGCTGCACCCCCGCCGGGCTTCTGTCCGAGGATATCGACCCGAATACGGGCGAGCTGTGGGGGAATTACCCGCAAACCTATTCGCTGGTCGGCCTGATCAACTGCGCCGTCCTGCTGAGTAAACCATGGAGTGCCGTGCGATGAGTCGCCTGATCGTCATCTCGAACCGGGTCCAGCCGCCCACCACCGGGCCGGGCGGAAATCAGGGCGGGCTGGCGGTCGCACTCCTCGCCGCCTTGCGCGAACAGGGCGGTATCTGGTTCGGCTGGTCGGGGGAGACCACCGACCAGTTCAGCGGCCATATCAACTTCCAGCAGGGTGGCGGCGTGACGACCGGCACCATCGACCTGGAAGAACAGGATATCGACGAATATTATAACGGCTATGCCAACCGGACGCTGTGGCCGCTCTTCCACTATCGGATCGACCTGACCGAGTTCGAGCGCGACTTCGATTCCGGCTATGCGCGCGTCAACGATCGCTTCGCGGAAACGGTGCAGCCGCTGATCGAGCCCGACGATCTGGTCTGGGTGCATGACTATCATCTGATCCCGCTGGGCCGCGACCTGCGCAAGCGGGGGTTCAAGAACCGGATGGGCTTCTTCCTCCACATCCCGTGGCCGCCGGTGCGGCTGCTGATGTCGCTGCCCAGCCATCGCAAGCTGGTCGAGTCGCTGTTCGCCTATGACGTGGTCGGCTTCCACACCGAGGACTGGCTGGACAGCTTCCGCGACTATGTGACCAAGGAGTTGGGCGGGACGCTCGGCGAGAATGGCGAGGTGACGTGGAACGGCCGCACCATCTGCGCCATCCGTGCGCCGATCGGCATCGAGACCAAGGAGTTCGAGGAAGCCGCCAACGGCCATGACGCCCGCTTCGCGCGCGAACGCATGTATATGTCGGCCACGGGCCGCAGCCTGATCGTCGGCGTCGACCGGCTCGACTATTCCAAGGGGCTGGCAGAGCGTTTCCTGGGTTACGAGCGCTTCCTGGCGCAGAATCCCGAGCGACGGGCACTGGTCTATATGCTCCAGATCGCACCGCCCAGCCGCGAGAAGGTGAACACCTATCAGGAGATCCGCGCCAATCTCGATGCGCTGTCGGGGCGGATCAACGGCGAATATGCCGATATCGACTGGGTGCCGATCCGCTACGTCAACAAGGGCTTTCCCCGGCCGGTGCTGGCGGGCATCTATCGCGCGGCCCGCATCGGGCTGGTCACGCCCTTGCGCGACGGGATGAACCTGGTCGCCAAGGAATATGTCGCGGCGCAGGACCCGGAAGACCCCGGCGTGCTGATCCTGTCGCGCTTCGCCGGGGCCGCCGAGCAGTTGAAGGACGCGGTCCTGATCAATCCGTACAGCGCCGAGGAAATGTCCGATGCGATCGTCCAGGCGCTGGCCATGCCGCGCGCCGAGCGTATCCGGCGCTGGGAAAGCCTGATCGACAATGTCCGGCGCGAGGATGTGTTCTGGTGGTGCGAGCTGTTCCTGGCCGCGCTGCGCGGGGATGGGGTGAAGGCAGAGGCCAAGGCGATCGAAGAGGCGGCATCCTAAAAACTCCCCCCCTTAAGGGGGGGTGGCGCGCATAGCGCGTCGGAGGGGTGTCCCGCTATCGAGAGGGTGACACCCCTCCGTCAGGGCTTCGCCCTGCCACCTCCCCTTGCAGGGGAGGAATTTGCGGATGATGCTCCAGCCGCCGCCGGGGCAAGGCCTCCGGCATCTCGCGCCGGATATAGTCCAGCAGCCCCTCCCGGATCTCACAGCGCAGATCGAACGCGGTCGAGGCATCGCGCGCCGTCATCAGCCCGCGCACCTCGATCGAATCGGGCTTCACGTCGGTCACCTGCATGTTGAAGAAACGCCGGTCCCAGCGCGTGCTCGCCTCGACCAGTTCGCCCATCTTCTCGCGCAGGCGCGGGATGTCCGCCGCCGGATCGAGATACCAGAAGACCGAACCCAGCAACTGGCTGGTCTCGCGCGTCCAGTTCTGAAAGCTGTTCTCCAGGAACTTGGCGACCGGCACGACCAGCCGCCGCTCGTCCCAGATGCGGACCACGACGAAGGTCAGGTGGATCTGCTCGATCCGCCCCCATTCATTGTCGATGATGACCACGTCGTCGAGGCGGATCGGCTCGGTAAAGGCCATCTGCACGCCCGCGATCAGGTTCTTGAGCGCGGGCTGCGCGGCGGCACCGACGACCAACCCCGCGATACCTGCCGACGCCATCAGCGTGACGCCGATGGTACGGATGCCCGGCACGCTGAGCAGCATCAGACAGACGGTCAGGAACACGATCAGAAAAATGCCGATCCGCCCCAATATCTGCGCCCGCGTCCGCTTTCGCCGGGCGCGGAGATTGTCCTCGACGCTGATATCGGCGCGCAGATAAACGACGCCCTGAAGCGCGCGCAGCGCGGATACCGCCAGCCAGCCGAGCAGGGCGGGCACACAGAAACCCAAAGCCTGCCGCCAGATTTCGCGCCCGTCGCTCGACATCGGAACGAGGCGCATCGCGAAGCTGACCGCGATGGCGATCGCGACCCAGCGCAGCGGCTGGCGGATATGGGCGAGGACCAGATCGTCGCTCTGGCTGGCCGTCCGCCGCGCGGCGTGCCCGGCGATCCGCATGGCGACGCTGTGCACCAGCACGGCGACCAGGATCGCGACCGCAATGATCGTCAGATTTTGAAGCCACAGCCATTCGGCCGGTATGTCGAGCGATCGAAGCCAGCGCATGGGAGGCTAAAGGGTCAGCGGGGGGAAGGTTCCTTTGAATGCGGGATTCTAGCCCCAAACAAAAACGCCCCCCGACCGAAGCCGGAGGGCGTCTTCGTCATGTCCGGATCACCGCGCCGGGCGAACCGCACCGGTGGGTGCCGGAGCCCCGGCGGGCGGCGGGGGCGGCGGAACCGGCGCACCCTGCGGTGCCGCACCGTTCACCGGCGCAGGCGGAGGCGGCGGGGGCACCGCACCCGGTGCGCAACCACCCGGCGGGGGCGGCGGCGGGGCGCCCGGACCACCCGGGGCACCGGGTCCGCCCGGACCGCCGGGGGGCGGCGGAGGCGGCGGCGGGCCGTCACCACGCGGGCCACCGGGGCCGCCATCGGGGCCACGCGGACCGCCCGGCGGGGGCGGAGGCGGGCCGACCGGAGTGACCGTCCCCTGCGGGCTCACCAGATACTGGGCGTGCATGATGCCGTCGTCATAGCGGCCCTGCACCATCACATTGCTGCCGACCGCGGGCATCGCGTCGCGGTTGCTGGCGACCATCGCCCGGCCGGTGCCGTCCTGGACCACGAAACGGTCGCCGAAGACTTCGGCCACGCGCCCCTTGGCGGTGACGACGCCGCTGGTCGAGGCCAGCTTGGCGATGGGCGTCTGGACGGTCGGCGCCATGGTGACATTCGGCCGGGTCATCGAGACGGCGGCGGCGCCACCGCCCGCACCCAGTGCGATCAGGACCGCAGCGGCGGCGGCCAGCGGCGCCTTGCCCTGCAGACGGGGGGTCGGAATATGGAAACGAGACATTGTCGATCTCCTTGGTTGATGGAGATGCTTTTAGGTGATTCGCCCCGATGCCCGCTGAACCGCGCGGTTCAGATTGGGTTTAGGCTATGCGACGATAGCGGGGCGACAAGGGGATAACGGACACGTCATGCGGATTCTGCTGGTCGAGGATGATCCCGCACTGGGCCCCGCCATCGCGCGCGCCTTGCGCGCCGAGCAATGCGCGGTCGATCTGTTCGACCGGGGCGTCGATGCGGGCCATGCGGGCGATACCGAAATCTACGACGCCGCCGTGCTCGACCTGGGCCTGCCCGATGGCGACGGCATGACCCTGTTGCGTCAATGGCGCGAGGCGGGGCGCGCCCTGCCCGTGCTGATCCTCACCGCACGCGATGGCTGGTCGGACAAGGTGGCCGGGTTCAAGGCGGGCGCGGACGATTATCTGACCAAGCCTTTTCGCGTCGAGGAACTGGTCATGCGCCTGCGCGCGCTGGTCCGCCGTGCGGCGGGCCATGCCCAGCCGCGCCTGACCTGCGGGCCCCTCTCCTTCGACAGCCAGACCGGGCAGTTCGAGCTGGACGGCCTGCCGCTGAAGCTGACCGCGTTCGAATGGCGCGTCCTGTCCGCGCTGATGCTGCGCAAGGAGGCGGTCATCCCCCGGCTGGAACTGCTCGAGCGCGTCTATGAAGGCGATGCGGATGTCGATTCCAACAGCCTGGAGGTGATCGTCGGCCGCCTGCGCAAGAAGATCGGCGCCGATTTGATCGAGACCGTGCGGGGCATGGGCTATCGCCTGACCGCCGGAGAGGCCGCATGAGACTTCCCCGGTCGATTCACGGCCGGATGATCCTGATCTCGGGGGCGGCGATCCTGGCGGCGTTGCTGCTCGCGGGCTGGGGGCTGGCGAGCGCGCTGGAGGGGATCGTCACGCGCGGGCTCGACCAGCGGCTCGATTCCGAGATCGCCGTCCTCGCGTCCGCCGTCGACAGACAGGGTAAGGTGGACCGGGAGCGCATCGACCAGCGGCGCGGTTTGCTGGAGCCCGAACCCGGCTGGCGCTGGCGGATCGCGGGACCGGACGGGGTCATCGGATCGGGCGACTTTCCGCCGCTCGCCGCGCCGCATCCGCCGGGGCCTGTCGAGGGCGGCCCGCCCCCTGCCCCTCCGCCCGGCGGTCCCACACTCGTCGAGCCGCCCCGCCCGGCCGAGGGTCGCACCGAGCAAGGCATCCGCGTCCATGCCCGACAGGTCACCATCCCCTCGACACGCGGGGCCGTGACGATCACCGCCGCCGCCCCGCGCGCGGTCGTGGCGCGGCCGATCCGTGCCGCGCTGGTGCCGCTGCTCGCGATGCTGGCGGGGCTGGGCGTGCTGCTCGCCGCCGCCAGCCTGATCCAGTTGCGGCTCGGCCTGCGCCCGCTGCGGCGGCTGCGCGAGGAGGTGGCCGCCATCCGGACCGGCGAGCGCACCCGGGTCGATGAGGACCAGCCCGTCGAGCTCCAGCCGCTCGCCGCCGAACTGAATGCGCTGACCGCCGACAGCGAACGCGCGCTGGCGGCCGCCCGGGCCTCGGCGGCCAATCTGGCGCATGCGCTCAAGACGCCGGTGGCGACGCTGGCGCTCGATCTGGCGGACGATCCGCCCCGCGCAGCGCAGGTCGCGCGGATCGATGACACCATCCGCCACCACCTCGCGCGCGCCCGGGTGCAGCTGGGCACCAGCCGTGCCGCGACAGCACTGCGCCCGGCGATGGACGACCTTGCCGATGCGATCGCACGCATCCATGCCGAACGGGGCGTGCGCATCACCACCGACATCGCCGACGATCTGTCGGTCACGATGGACGCGCAGGATCTGGACGAGGTGGCGGGCAATCTGGTCGACAATGCCGCCCGCCATGCCCGCAGCCGGGTGACCATCGCGGTGGTCGCGGAAGGGCGGCTTATCCGGCTGAGCGTGACCGATGACGGCCCCGGCATCCCGGAGGCCGACCGGCTCCGCGCGACACAGGCGGGGGCGCGGCTCGACGAGCGCGGCGACGGGCATGGCTTCGGCTTGGCGATCGCGCGCGAACTGGCCGAACTGCATGGCGGTCGGCTAGTCCTGGACGAAGCACCGGGCGGCGGCCTGTCGGCCAACGTCCTGCTGCCCCGCGCCGCGCGAACCGAATAGACAGGAGAGGATGATGATCGCCAACCGCTTGCGCCCGCTGGTCCTGCTGCCCGCGCTGGCCCTGCTGCTCCAGGCGCAGAACGCGCCGCCCTCCCCCGCCGATATCTACGGCCCGCTCTTCGGCGCGGTGCAGGAGGCGCAGGTCTTTCCCGACGGCAAGACCTTTGCCGACGCGGTGCCGCGCGAGGACCCGCAAGCGATCATGGCCGCCTATGCCCGCGAAAAGCCGGTCGGCAAGGAGGCGCTGGCCACCTTCGTCCGCCGCTATTTCTCGGTACGCGGCGATACCCAGACCAAGCCCCCCTTGCGCGAGCGCATCCGCCAGCTCTGGCCGATCCTGGGCCGCGCGCCTTTCACGCCCGTGGCGGGATCGTCGGCGCTGGGGCTCGACCATGGCTATGTCGTGCCCGGCGACCGGTTCCAGGAGATTTATTACTGGGACAGCTATTTCACGATGCTGGGCCTGAAGGCGGACGGCCAGGCCCCGCTGATCGAGGCGATGTTGGCCGATTTCGTCGATCTGGTCGAGCGTTACGGCCATGTCCCCAACGGCACGCGGACCTATTATCTCAGCCGGTCTCAGCCGCCTTTCCTCGCGCTGATAATGGACCTGTCGGACAATCGCGATCCGGTACTGGCGAAGCGGCGGCTGGCGGCACTGGTGCGCGAGCATGATTACTGGATGGCGGGGACGAGCTGCCTCGATGCCTCGGGGGCCTGCGCCCATGTCGTGCGGATGCCCGATGGCAGCCTGCTCAACCGCTATTGGGATGCGCGCGAAAGCCCTCGCGACGAAAGCTGGCGCGAGGACCGCGAAACCGCCGCCAAGGCTGCGCCGCGTGCCGCTGGCGTCGTCCAGCGCGACCTGCGGGCGGCGGCGGAATCGGGCTGGGACTTCAGCTCGCGCTGGCTGACCGATCCGATGCGGCTGGAGACGATCCACACCACCGATATCGTGCCGGTCGATCTCAACAGCCTGTTGTGGATGGCCGAAACCCGCATCGCCGCCCGCGCGACGGCGGCGGGGGATGCGGCGACCGCGCGGCGCTTCACCGATATGGCGGCGCGGCGCAAGGCGGCGATCGACCGCTATCTCTGGGTGGCGGGCGAAAAGCGCTATGCCGACTGGGACCGGGTGGCCAAGCGGCCCACGCCTGCGAAGACCGCCGCATCGCTCTTCCCGCTATTCGCCGGGTTGGCCAGCCCGGACCAGGCGCGTGCGGTCGCCGCCACCACCCGTGCCACGCTGATCGGCGAAGGCGGCCTGCGCACCACGGGCCTGCGCACCGGCCAGCAATGGGATGCGCCCAATGGCTGGGCGCCGCTGCAATGGATCGCGGTCGAGGGGCTGGGGCGGTACGGCGATCAGGCGCTCGCCAAGGACATCGCCCGCCGCTGGATCGCCACCGTCGCGCGCACCTATGCCGAGACGGGCAAACTGCTGGAAAAATACGACGTCGAGGAGCGCAAGCCCGGCGGCGGCGGAGAATATCCGACGCAGGACGGCTTTGGCTGGACCAACGGCGTGACGGCGGCGATGCTGGAGCGGTGGCCGGATTTGGGCTGAAACGACCGATGACCTTCTGCTCCCCCTCCCGCCTGCGGGAGGGGGTCGGGGGGAGGGCCGGGAACCTCGCAGAGACCGTAGCCTGTGGCTTTGCCCTCCCCCAGCCCCTCCCGCTTGCGGGAGGGGAGCAAGAAGGCAAGAAACCCCCTGCTCTCAGCGCCCGCATCGTGTAGCGGACGCCGCATGACCGACACCCCGCACGCCATCCTCGGTATCGACTTCGGCACCACCAACTCGGTGATCGCCCGCGCCGAGGGCGGCGACTCGCATCTCGTCCCGCTCAAGGCGCCGAAGGGCGAAGACCCCGTCTTCCGCTCGGCGCTGTGTTTCTGGGAGGATGACGGGATCGAGGTCGAGGCGGGGCCATGGGCCATCGCCGAATATCTCGACTTTCCGGGCGGCAGCCGGTTCATCCAGTCGTTCAAGTCGGTCGCCGCCTCGCCCGTCTTCGAGCACGCGACCGTGTTCGACAAACGCTATCGCTTCGAGGAACTGGGCCGCGCCTTTCTGGACCGGATGGCGGCGCGCAGCGGCGGCACGCTCGACGGCAAGGCGGCACGGATCGTCGTCGGGCGGCCGGTCGAATATGCCGGGCACCGGCCCGACGAGGCCTTGGCCCGCCAGCGTTACGACGCGATGTTCGCGCGGCTGGGGGTGGAAATCCATTATGTCTATGAACCGTTGGGCGCGGCGTTCAGCTATACCTCGCGGATCACCGAGCCTGCCACCGTGCTGGTCGCCGATTTCGGCGGCGGCACCAGCGACTTTTCGGTCGTGCGCATCGCCGCCCCCGGCGCGGATCGGCGGTGCGAGCCGCTGGGCCATGCCGGTGTCGGGATCGCGGGCGATCGGTTCGACCAAAGGCTGATCGATCATCTCGTCCTGCCGCTGCTGGGCGCGGGCGGAAGATATCGCTCGTTCGACAAGGTCCTGGAAATCCCGCGCGGCTATTTCGCCGATTTCGGCGACTGGTCGCGGCTGGCGCTGATGCGCAATCGCAAGACGCTGGCGGAACTGGAAAAGCTGCGCCGCGCCGCGCTCGACCCCGACGCCATCGGGCGAATGATCGCGATCATCGAGGAGGAGCAGGGATACCGCCTCTACGATGCGGTCGGGCGGGTGAAGCGCGACCTGTCGGCGGCGGAGGACGCGCGGTTCCGTTTCGAGGGCGGCGGGCTGTCGATCCAGGCGGATGTGGCCCGCAAGGATTTCGAAAGCTGGATCGCGCCCGACCTCGCGCGGATCGAGCAGGCGGTCGACCGGGCGCTGGTGGCGGCTGCGACCGAGGCGGGCGCGATCGACCGGGTGTTCCTGACCGGCGGCACCTCGCTGATGCCCGCGATCCGGCGGATGTTCGAGGTGCGGTTCGGCGGCGAAAGGATCGCGACCGGGGGCGAACTCACATCGATCGCGCATGGCCTGGCGCTGATCGGAGAGCAGGCGGATATCAGGGCCTGGGCTGTCTGAAAGCCCCTCCTCCCGGCAGGGGGGAGGGGTTGGGGAGGGCACGGCCACAAGCGACGGTCTCGGTGAGACTCCTTGCCCTCCCCCATCCCCTCCCGTTTACGGGAGGGGAGCGTCATACGGACGGGTTAGAACCCCTTCTTCAACGTCACGAACCACTGGCGCGGCGCGCCCGCGAGCAGCGTCTGGTTGTCGCCGCTGGCCGTGAAGCCGTTGGTGCCGATGGTCGAGATGTAGCGCTTGTCGGTCAGGTTGGTCACGCTGCCCTCGATCGCGAAACCGCCCCATTCCTTCGGGAACCGATAACCGATGCTCGCGTCGACCAGCACGCGGCCCGCGACCGACTGGTCGTTCAGATAGGTGAAGTAGCGCTTCGACATATAGTCCGCGCCGACCCGGCCGAAGAACCGGCTGTCGTCATAAACCAGCTCGCCCTTGACCATGTTCTGCGGCGTGTCGACGACGTAGCGCCCCTTTTCGGCGAGCAGGTTGCCCGAGCCGTCGCGCACCGTCTGCTGATAGGTGGCATGGTTGTAGGAATAGCTGGCCAGCGCCGAGAAGGCCGAGGTCAGGCGGTAAAAGGCCGAAACCTCCGCGCCATAGCTTTCCACGCCGCCGACATTGTTCAGCGTCGGCGGAATGCCCTGGATCGCGGTGCCGACCGAATAGGTCAGCAGGCGGTCGGAAAAGTCGATATAATAACCGACCGCCGACAGCTGCAGCCCGCCGGTGCGATAACGCAGGCCGCCCTCGGCCGTCTTGGACTTTTCGGGGCGCACGGTGCCCGCGACCGAATTGAACGCCGCCTGGCTGATCGAGAAGGGCGCAGCCGTCGCCGCCGCGATGAAGGCGCGCATATTCTCGGTATAGCTGGCGAAGACTTCGGCCTGGTTGCCCAGGTGCAGCACCGCGCCGACCTGCGGCAGGAACCAGTCCTCGCTCTTGATCCGGCCGCGTGCCAGCGTGCCGGCCAGCGTGTTCGCCTGGTTGCGGACCCGCATCCCCTTCCAGCCGCCGTTGAGGGTCAGCTGGCCGATGTCGAGCGTGTCGCCGACCGAATATTGCAGCGTCTCGGTGTCGTACTTGCCGTTCCAGACGGTCGCCATCGGATTGCGCTGGAAATCCAGCGCGCTGCGGTTCGGCGTCGCGGTGTCGGTCATGCCATAGAGGCGACGCGCCTGGTGCAGCGTGTTGCTCTCATACCAGCCGGTCAGTTCCAGCTTGTTGGCGCCGGTGGTCAGCGCCAGCTTGGCGATCGTGCCCGCGCGGTCGAGGCTGTATTCGGTCGTGCGGAACGACAGCGGCGCGGGGTTGGTGATCGGCGTGCCATCGGCGTTGGGCGCGCCCGCTACCGTCGGGCTATAGGGCGTGATCCACGACCCCTGGCCCTTGTTATGGTGGTAATAGCTGGTCGAGGTCAGCGACAGCGCCTCGGTCAGCTTGGCCGCGAAGGTCACGCCGCCCAGATAGTCGCGGCGCAGCCCCGCCGCATCATAATAGCCGTCGTCCAGCGTGATGCCGGTCGGCAGGCCGATGCCGATCCCGGCATAGGGCGCGGAAAAGCCGGTCAGCGACCCGTTATTGGCACGCGCATAGGCCGCGGCCGCCGCGCCGTTGGTCGCCTGCTTGGCATAGAGGATCGCGAGCGGATAATCGTTGGTGATGTTGTCGTTATAATAGCCGCGACGCTTGATGATATCGAGGCTCAGGTCCTGATAGTCGTTCTCGCGACGATCCGAGAAGTTGAAGAAGCCGGTGATCGATCCCCGGTCGCCGAAGTCCTTCACGATCTTGGCATTGGCCTGATGCTGGCGCTGGCTGCCGAAACCCTTCCACTTGTCGGTGGTCAGGTAGGAATAGCTCAGATAGCCCTTCAGGCCGCCGCCCAGGTCGCCGCTGTCGGCGCGGACAAAGGCGCGGATCGTGTCGTTGCTGCCATAGGTGCCCGAGGCGGCGAGCGCGGCGGTGTCGGACGGCGTGCGGCTGGTGAACTGGATGGTGCCGCCCAGATTGCTCGTCGAGGCGGTGCCGAGCGCGCCCGCGCCCTGCGCTACGCTGGTCGAGCCGATATTCTCGGAGATGATCGCGCGGCTGATGTGCAGGCCGTTGGTCGGACCATAGCTCATGTCGCCCAGCGGCACGCCGTCGAGCGTGAAGCCCAGCTGGTTCTGGTTGAACCCGCGAAGCGAGATGCGGGTCGACCATTCATAGGCCCCGAACGGGTCGGCCGCCTGGAAATTGACGCCCGGCAGCTTCGAGATCGCCTTGAGCGGCGACGTGCCCGGGGTCAGCCGGTCGAGATCGGCGGCGGTGATCGTCTGCACCTGGCGGCTCTGGCCGAAGCCGAGCACGACGACATCGGCCGGGACATTGGCCTGTTCGCCCTCGGGCGTGGGATCGGCCGCGACCGGGTCGGTGGTCGTGCCGGTGACGGCGGCTTGTACGGGCAGCGTCTGCGCCGACGCACCCGATGCGATCAGCGCCAGCGGCGCGACACCGATCAGAAACTTTACCATCTACTCTGGCCCCCAAATGGCTCGTTAACCCAATGGAGCGGGCGCATGGGGCCGGTGCGTGACACGCGCACGACAGCGTAATGACCGGAATGTGACGGGGTGGAGTTGTGGTTTTGGCGACACGATCTTCCCCGGCACGGGGAGGAATGAAAAAGGGGCCGGGCAACGTCTGCTGCCCAGCCCCCTTTCCTACCGTCCAACGAAGATCAGCGCGCGATGCCGCCCGCGGCCAGCACCGCCAGCGTGACCAGATCGCCCGCCGTCGAAGTCATCGGCGCGATCTGCACCGGCTTTTCCATGCCGATCAGCATCGGGCCGATCATGCTGTCGCCGCCCAGTTCGCGGAGCAGCTTGGCCGAGATATTGGCGGACTGGAGCCCCGGCATGATGAGAACGTTCGCCGGACCCGACAGGCGCGAGAAGGGGAAGTTCGCCATCTGCTTGGGGTTCAGCGCGACGTCGGGCGACATGTCGCCTTCATATTCGAACCCGACCTGCCGCTTGTCGAGCGCGAGCACGCCGTCGCGGACATTGTCGATCCACTGGCCTTCGGGATTGCCGAAGGTCGAATAGGACAGGAACGCCACGCGCGGCTCATGCCCCATGCGACGGGCGACGGCGGCGGTGCGCTCGGCGATGTCGGCCAGTTCCTCGCCCGAGGGACGCTCGTTGACCGTGGTGTCGGCGATGAAGACGGTGTGGCTCTGCCCGACGAGCAGGTGGATGCCGAACGGCACCTTGCCGTCGACCGGATCGATGACCCGGCGGATCTCGCGGAAGCTCTGCGCATAGGTGCGGGTGATGCCGGTGATCATCGCATCGGCCTGGCCCAGCTGGAGCATGACCGAGCCGAAGATGTTGCGATCCTGGTTGATCATCCGCTCGGCATCGCGGCGCAGATAGCCGCGACGCTGGAGACGCTGGTACAGGAAGTCGACCATCTGCGGCACCATCTCCGAGGTGCGGCTGTTATGGACTTCATATTCCTGCGGGTTGGTGACGCCCAGCGCCGCCAAGCGGTCGTACACGTCGTCGCGACCGACCAGCACGGGGGTACCGTAGCCGCCCTCCTTGAAGGCGATGGCGGCGCGCAGCACCACTTCCTCTTCGCCCTCGGCGAACAGCACGCGCTTCGGATGCGCCTTGGCGCCCTCATAGGCCAGGGTCAGGACCGAGGTGGTCGGGTTGAGGCGCGCCCGCAGCTTCTGGCGATAGGCGTCCATGTCGAGGATCGGCCGCGTCGCCACGCCCGAATCCATCGCCGCCTTGGCCACCGCCGAGGGGACCAGTTCCATCAGGCGCGGATCGAACGGCGCCGGGATGATATATTCCGGGCCGAAGCTGTGCTGCGTGCCATAGGCCAGCGCCACTTCCTCCGGCACGCGCTGCCGCGCCAGTTCGGCGATCGCGTTGGCGGCGGCGATCTTCATCTCGTCATTGATGCCGGTCGCGCGCACGTCGAGCGCGCCGCGGAAGATGAAGGGGAAGCCGATGACGTTATTGACCTGGTTCGGATAGTCCGAACGGCCGGTCGCGACGATCGCGTCGGGGCGCGCGGCCTTTGCCAGCTCGGGGCGGATTTCCGGCTCCGGATTGGCCATCGCAAAGATGATCGGCGACGGTGCCATGTCCTTGACCATCTCGGGCTTCAGCGCACCCGCCGCCGACAGGCCCAGGAACACGTCCGCGCCGTGCAGCGCCTCGGTCAGGGTACGGCGATCGGTGGCGGCGGCATGCGCCGACTGCCACTGGTTGACGTCGTCGCGGCCCTGATAGATCACGCCGGTCCGGTCGCACATGATGACATTGTCGTGGCGCACGCCCATCGCCTTCATCAGCTCGGTACAGGCGATCGCCGCCGCGCCCGCGCCGTTGACGACGACCTTGATCTCGTCCAGCCGCCGCTTGGTCAGCAGGCAGGCGTTGATGAGGCCCGCCGCGCAGATGATCGCGGTGCCGTGCTGGTCGTCATGGAAGACCGGGATGTTCATCCGCTCGCGCAGGGTCTGCTCGATGATGAAGCATTCCGGCGCCTTGATGTCTTCCAGGTTGATGCCGCCGAAGCTCGGCTCCATCAGCTCGATCGCGTCGATGATCCGGTCGACATCCTCGGTCTTCAGTTCGATATCGATCGAGTCGACATCGGCGAAGCGCTTGAAGAGGACGGCCTTGCCCTCCATCACCGGCTTGGACGCCAGCGCGCCCAGATTGCCGAGGCCCAGGATCGCGGTGCCGTTGGAGATGACCGCGACCAGATTGCCCTTGGCCGTATAGTCGTAAGCCGTGGCGGGGTCTTCGGCGATGGCCAGCACCGGCACCGCGACCCCGGGCGAATAGGCCAGCGCCAGGTCGCGCTGCGTCGCCATCGGCTTGGACGCGATGATCTCGATCTTGCCGGGGCGTCCCTCGGAATGGAACAGCAGGGCCTCGCGCTCGGAGAACTGGTCGGTAGGTTCGTCGGACATGCGCGCGGCCTTCGATGCTGTGGATACAAGGACGCTACGGCTCTTGAAGCTTTCGGGCGTGGCTGACAACCCTGTCACGCAGCCCTTTTGCCGCCCTAGGCAAGGCCAGCCATCAGCCTTATAAGTTCATCTATGGAGCATGAGCCCGGCATTTTCGAGCAGCGCGACGAGGCGGCGGAACTGGCCGCCGACGAACGCGCGCTTGTGGATTTTCGGGCCGGCCGTTTCGTGCCGCATGAGAAGATGGCCGAATGGCTGAAGACCTGGGGTACGCCCGATCGCAAGCCCCTGCCCCGCGAATGGCTCAAATAAGCTGGTCGATCCAGGCCTCGCTGCAACTCGCCGCGATCGTCGATTATCTCGAAGAATTCGATCCCTCCGCAGCCCGGCGATTGGGCGTGCGTTTGATGGAGCTTGCCGATTCCCTCCGGAAATTTCCCGATCGCGGCCGACCGATTACGCAGGGTCGTCGCGAGATGGTGACGGTCCGCCCCAATATTCTACGTTATGTCCATGAGGGCGATACGGTGGCGATCCTCGGTATCCGCCATGCCGCCCAACTCTCCGAAGATTGAAGAAGTGCCGATGACCACCCCCACCCCGATGATGGCGCAATATCTGGCGCTGAAGGCCGAGGCCGAGGATTGCCTGCTCTTCTACCGGATGGGCGATTTCTTCGAGTTGTTCTTCGACGATGCGCGCATCGCCTCGGGCGTGCTCGACATCGCGCTGACCTCGCGCGGGGAGCATGAAGGCGAGAAGATCCCGATGTGCGGGGTGCCGGTCCATGCCGCGACCGCCTATCTGCAGCGCCTGATCAAGGCCGGGCACCGCGTCGCCATCGCCGAGCAGACCGAGACGCCCGCCGAGGCCAAGGCACGCGGCGGGTCCAAGGCGCTGGTCGCGCGTGGAATCGTGCGGGTTGTCACCGCAGGCACGCTGACCGAAGAGGCGCTGCTCGATGCCAAGTGCGACAATTGGTGCGTCGCGATCGGTGAGGCGGGCGGCGCGGTGGCGCTGGCCGCCGCCGACATCTCGACCGGGCGGTTCGTCGTGATCGACGTGAAGGCCGACGCCCTAGGGGCCGAACTCGCCCGCCTGGCCGCCGCCGAAGTGGTCGCCGCCGAGAATGCGGGCCATGCCGGTGCCGCGACGACGTTGCGCCCCTCTTCGACCTTTGACAGCGGTAGCGGCGAGGACCGGCTGAAGCGGCTTTACGGCGTCGCCACGCTGGACGGGTTCGGCCAGTTCAGCCGTGCCGGGCTGTCGGCGGCGGGCGGACTGGTCGCCTATCTCGACCATACCGCCAAGGGGGCCCTGCCCTTCCTCCGTCCGCCCGTGCTGTCGCAGGCGGCGGGTGCGATGGCGATCGACGCGGCGACGCGCGAGAGCCTGGAGCTGACCCAGACTGCCAACGGCCAGCGCAAGGGCTCGCTGCTCGATGCGGTCGACCGGACGGTGACGGGCGCGGGCGCGCGGGCGCTGGCGGGGGATATCGGCGCACCGCTGATGGACCGCGATGCGATCGAGGCGCGGCTCGATCTGGTACAGCATTTCCATGACGATGCCGCGCTTCGCGAGCGTTTGCGCGCGGCCTTGCGGGCGCTGCCCGATATCGGCCGCGCCATCGGCCGGATCGCGGCGGGGCGGGGGTCCCCGCGCGATCT
The DNA here is from genome assembly GCF_050408055.1 of Sphingomonas sp. Xoc002. Classification (NCBI taxonomy): domain Bacteria; kingdom Pseudomonadati; phylum Pseudomonadota; class Alphaproteobacteria; order Sphingomonadales; family Sphingomonadaceae; genus Sphingomonas; species Sphingomonas sp. Xoc002. Next base: position 3,433,428 of record NZ_CP191175.1, read on the forward strand.
GGGGCAGTTGCGGGATGGTCTCGACGGGGCCTGGGCGCTGTCCGAGCAACTGACCGACGGCCCTCCCCTGCTGCGCGAGACGACGCCCCGTTTGCGCGGCCATGGCGCCCTGATCGACCTGCTCCGCCGCGCGCTCGTCCCCTCGCCGCCGATCGAGGCGAGCGAGGGCGGCTATATCGCGGCGGGCTATGACGTGGCGCTCGACGATCTGCGCGATGCGGGTGCGGGCGGACGCCGCGCCATCGCCGCGCTGGAGGCGGAATTCCGCCAGAAGACCGGCATCGCCGCGCTGAAGATCCGTCACAATGGCGTGCTCGGCTATCATGTCGAAGTTCCTGCGCGTTCGGCCGATGCGCTGATGAAGCCCGAGTCGGGCTTTACCCATCGCCAGACTCTGGCGGGCGTGGTCCGCTTCAACACGCCCGAGTTGCATGAGGTCGCCAGCAAGGTCGCGCAGGCAGGCGCCCATGCGCTGGCCGCCGAGGCCGCGCATCTGGAGGAGCTGACCGCCGCCGCGCTCGCCTCGCGCGAAGGAATTGCCGCGACGGCGGATGCGCTCGCCCGGCTGGACGTCGCGAGCGGCCTTGCGGAACGTGCGGTGGAGGGCGGCTGGGTCCGGCCCGAACTGGTCGACCATGCCTGTTTCGACGTGACGGGCGGGCGTCATCCGGTGGTCGAGGCGGCGGTGGCGCGCTCCGGCGAGCGGTTCGTCGCCAATGACTGTTCGCTGTCGGAAGGCTCGCGGCTCTGGCTCGTCACCGGCCCGAACATGGGCGGCAAGTCGACCTTTTTGCGCCAGAACGCGCTGATCGCGGTGCTGGCGCAGGCCGGGTCCTACGTCCCCGCCGCCCGTGCCAAGATCGGACTGGTCGACCGGCTGTTCAGCCGGGTCGGCGCGTCGGACAATCTTGCGCGTGGGCGCTCGACCTTCATGGTCGAAATGGTCGAGACGGCCGCAATCCTGGCACAGGCTGGCCCACGCAGCTTCGTGATCCTCGACGAAGTGGGGCGCGGCACCTCGACCTATGACGGCCTGGCGATCGCCTGGGCGGTGGTGGAGGCGATCCATGAGGATAATCGCTGCCGCTGCCTGTTTGCGACCCACTATCACGAGCTGACCCGGCTGGCCGAGCGGTGCGAGGCGCTGTCGCTCCACCATGTCCGCGCGCGCGAGTGGAAGGGCGAACTGGTCCTGCTGCACGAGGTTTCGGAAGGGCCGGCCGATCGCTCCTACGGTCTGGCGGTCGCACGCCTCGCTGGGATGCCGCCGACGACGGTGGCGCGCGCCAAATCAGTGCTGGCGAAGCTGGAGGCGGGCCGCGCCAAGACCGGCGGGCTGGCGGCGGGGCTGGACGACCTGCCGCTCTTTGCCGCCGCGGCGCAGATCGAGGAAGAACAGTGCGATGCGATCCGGGCGGAGGTGGAGAAGCTCGACGTCGACGCCCTGTCGCCGCGCGAGGCGCTGGATGCGCTGTACAAGCTGAAGGCGCTGGCGCGGGAGGGGTAAGTGTCTTCTCGTGCCCCGGCGGAGGCCGGGGCCCAGGCTCCACGCAGCCTAAAGCGCGCTATGATCGTGAGGGGGAGGCGATCGGTATCCCGCCTTCGATGACTCACCGCAACTGGGCCCCGGCCTCCGCCGGGGTCGAAGAAGAGTGATATCTCCCCCACCTCCGTTCAGCCTGAGCGAAGTCGAAGGCCAAGCCCCACCGCCCCGCCGCAAAGGCAGCCCAGACACGTCGACTCCGATCAGGCTGAACGGCTGCCGAAGACCGGCGATCGGCCTGCGCTCACATCAAAAACAGGAAAGTGGGGAGCTTCTGTTGCCCGGTGCTCCCCGTACCGCTGGATTCCCCTTCTGTTGCCCGGTGGGGTCCGACCGCGCTATTTTGGTGTAATGTCAGGCCGTGAGGCCCTCAATTACGCCGCAATCGCGAGTGCTTCGTTATCGTTGGCACTTGTGTATATGGGCCGTTGCGGTGGTCCCATTCCGAACGAAAACAGCGCTTTTCAACACACGTCGATCCTGGTTCGGCCCCGTCAGAAACGGTGTCCAAGTACACCACCTTTTATGGTGGAGCCGCCGGGTACTGCCCCCGGGTCCGCTGCGTCTATTACTCGCCGCAGTTTATCGTCATAGCCGGGTGAAACCCGGCAAGAGGGGATATAGGAAGCCCGGCGGCATTACGCAAATGCCTTTCGCTCGCCCCATTTTGGGTCCATGGAGGCGGCCATGTTGACCCAGCGGTCCCGTTATGCGCTGCGCGCGATGCTGTTCCTGGCGGAAATGCCGGTGGACGGGCCGCCGACCTCGATGACCCGCATCGCGGCCGAGGCCAATGTACCGCGCAAGTTCCTGGAGCTGATCCTCGCCGACCTGAAGGGCGCGCAACTGCTCGACAGCCAGCGCGGCAAGATGGGCGGTTACCGCCTCGCCCGACCCGCGCACCTGATCTCGCTGGGCGACATCATCCGCACGATCGAAGGGCCGCTGGCGCTGGTGCCGTGCGTCAGCCGGACCGCCTATCGCCCGTGCAACGACTGCAAGAGCGAGGCCGACTGCGCCATCCGCCACGCGATGATGCGCGTGCGCGACGAGACGGCACGGATTCTGGACGGTACCAGCCTTGCGGATGCGACGGCCAAGAAGCTTGCGGCGGCTTAAGCCCTTTACCCAACATCGCGCCACCCCGGCGAAGGCCGGGGTCCAGTTGCGGTGAGGCAACGGAGGCGGGGCGACGCCGCCTCCCAAGCGACGTTGCTGCGCCCCACGGGCTTGATGGCGACTGGGCCCCGGCCTCCGCCGGGGAACACCAGCCTTCCGATTTAAACGCTCAGGGACGCCGCGCGCGCAGTTCATCGCGGATTTCGCGGAGCAGCGCGACATCGGCAGGCTCCGCCTTGGGCTCGGCGGCGGCGACGGCCTTGTCCTTCTCGAATATCGCGGTCGCACGGTTCACGGTGCGGATCAGCAGGAAGATGATGAAGGCGACGATCACGAAATTGACCGCCTGCGTCACGAACGCGCCATAGCCGAGCAGCGGCACGCCCGCCTTCTTCAGCGCGGCATAATCGGTCAGCGAACCCGCATAATTGGCGGGTATCGGCCCCATGCGCACGAAATAGCTGGAGAAATCCAACCCGCCGAAGATCTTGCCGATCACCGGCATCAGCACGTCGTCGGTCAGCGATGTCACGATCTTGCTGAACGCCGCCCCGATGATGACCGCCACCGCCAGATCGAGCACATTGCCCCGCGCGATGAAGGCGCGAAATTCCTTGAGCATCGCCAACTCCCTCTATTCGATGAACTTTCAGGCTATCGTCGCTTTTGCCCTTCGCCAAGCGCCTCACGCGTCTTATATAGCCGATACAGTTGACGGAGGAATATTCGAATGCGTCGTCCCGTTCTTGCCCTGACCCCGGTCGTGATGGCCGTCGCTTTGTCCGGCTGCGGCATGAACAGCGTGCCCACGGCCGAGGAAAATGTGAACGCGAAATGGGCCGACGTTCAGGCCGCCTATCAGCGCCGCGCGAACCTCATTCCCAATCTGGAAGCCACGGTGAAGGGCGCCGCCGCCTCGGAAAAGTCGATCCTGACCGAGGTGGTCAACGCGCGCGCCAGGGCGACCTCGGTCCAGGTGTCGGGTGACGACCTGTCCGACCCCGCCAAGATGCAGCAGTTCGCGGCAGCGCAGGGCCAGCTCAGCGGCTCGCTCGGCCGCCTGCTGGCGAATGTCGAGGCCTATCCGAACCTGAAGAGCCAGGACAATTTCCAGACGTTCATGAGCCAGCTAGAGGGCACCGAGAACCGCATCAACATCGCGATCGGCGATTACAACAAGGCGGTGCAGGCCTATAATACCCGCATCCGCACCTTCCCCGACGCGATCGGTGCCAAGGTGTTCTACGGCGCCAAGCCCAAGACCCCCTATCAGGCGACCACGCCGGGCGCCGAGAATGCGCCCAAGGTGAATTTCGGCGCCTGATCGTATCCTCATGCCCCGGCTCACCCGGTTGTTTCGCCCGGTCCTCGGGCTATGGCTGATCCTCTGCGCCGTCCCCGTGATGGCGCAGAGTTTTCCCAAGTTCGACGGGCTGGTCGTCGATGCGGCGGGCAAGATCGACCCCGCGACCAAGGCGCAGTTAGAGGCGAAGCTGGAGTCCCTGCAAAAGGATACCGGCCGCCAGCTGGTGGTCGCGACGATCCCCGACCTGCAGGGCTATCCGATTGAGGATTATGGCTATCGGCTGGGTCGGGCCTGGGGCGTCGGCCTGAAGGACGCGAACAACGGTGCGATCCTGTTCGTCGCGCCCAATGAAGGCAAGGGCCAGCGCGGCCCCCGGCTGGAGGTCGGGCGCGGGCTGGAGCCGATCCTGACCGACGCTTGGTCGTCGCAGATGATCCGCACGCTGATGATCCCGCGCCTTCGGGAATCGAGCGACATATCGGGTGCCCTGAATGCGGGCGCGGATGCGGTCATCGCCCAGCTTCGCGCCTCGCCCGAGGAAGCCCAGGCCAAGGTGGCCGAGGCCGCCAAGCAGTTCGACCGCGAGCATCGCCGCGGCGGCAGCGATTCCAACGGCTTTCCGATCGTCATCATATTGGTGATCTTCATCGGCGGCTTCGTCCTGTTGTCGATCCTGCGCCGCAGACAGGGCCAGCGTTTCCACGACGACGACGATGACGATCGTGGTGGCGGCGGCGGGCGTCGCGGCGGCGGGGGCTGGCCCATCATCCTCTGGGGTCCCGGCTGGGGCAGCGGCGGCGGATCGGGCGGCGGCTGGAGTTCGGGCGGCGGCTCGTCCGGCGGCGGCAGCGACGGTTCGTGGTTCGGCGGCGGCTTTACCGGCGGCGGCGGGGGCGATTTCGGCGGCGGCGGCGCATCGGGGGATTGGTGAGATGTTGAGCGAAGCCGATAGCGATCTGGTCACCGCCGCCGTCGCGCGCGCGGAGGCCACGACCGACGCCGAGATCGTCACCATCGTCGCCCCCCGATCGGACGAGTATCGTGACATCGCCTTGTGGTATGCGGCGGCCGCGATGCTGCTGGTGCCGCTGTTTGCTGCGCTCTTCCCCGATCTGGGGTTGAAGCTGCTCGCACTGGTCCATGACGCGTGGAGCGCGCCGGGCGAGGACCTGATCCTGGGCGTGCTGATGCTCGCGCAGATTCTGGTGTTCGGGATGGTTTACGCGCTGCTAGGCCCCGTCGCGCGCCGCATCGCGCTGGTGCCCAAGAGCATCCGCCATGCCCGCGTGCGCGCCCGCGCCGTCCTGCTGTTCCGCGTTTCGGCCGAGCGACGGACCGATAGTCGCTACGGCGTTCTGCTCTACCTCTCCGAGGACGAGCATATGGCCGAGATCGTCGCCGACTCCGGACTGACCGGCAAGGTCGGGCCGGAAACCTGGGGCCGGGCGATGGCGGTGATGCTGCCGCATGTCGCCAAGGGCCATGTCGGCGAAGGGCTGAGCGCGGCGGTCGAGCGCATCGGGCTTGTGCTGGCGACACATTTCCCCAAGACGGCGGCAGACACCAACGAACTGCCGGACAGACCGATCTCGCTATGACCGATCCCCGTATGGACGCCCCCCTCGAAACCCTGGCCGAGGGACGTTTCCTGGCGCTGCGCAAGCGCGGCACCTGGGAATATGCCGACCGACCGCGCGACATCCGCGCCGCCGTCATCCTGGCGATCGAGGACGGCCATATCCTGCTGGTCGAGCAATTCCGCATTCCGCTGGGCGTGACCTGTCTGGAAATGCCCGCCGGTCTGATCGGGGACGAGACCGAGGGCGAAGCGGTGCTCGATGGCGCCGCGCGCGAGCTGGAAGAGGAAACCGGCTATCGCCCCGCCCGGATCGAGGCGCTGGGGGAATTCTGTTCCTCGCCGGGCATGACGTCGGAGCGTTTCACCCTGGTCCGGGCCACCGGGCTGGTGAAGGTCGGCGAAGGCGGTGGCGATTCGGACGAGCAGATCGTCGTTCACCGGGTGAAGCTGTCCGAGGTTTCCGCCTTCATCGCCGAGCGCCGCGCGGCGGGCGTGGCGATCGATGCCAAGCTGCTCTTGCTTTTGGGTGGCGGCATTCTGGGCTTTTGAATTCGCGCGAAGCCGCGAAGACGATTTATCGCGCGGAGACGCGGAGGCGCGGAGGCGCGGAGATGTCGTATTCGCGGCAGCGAAATATCTCTTCAACCGGCCGTTTGTCATGCGCGCCCGATGCCCCCAGACACGCCACCTCTGCGCTCTCTGCGCCTTTGCGCGAACCAATTCACAAATTCTTCGCGTCATCGCGGCTTCGCGCGAACACATGGTGACACGCCGGAACCGACGGGCAGATGCCAAGAAACTTTGTTCGCGCAGAGGCGCAGAGAGGATGGGGGCGCGGAAGCGACATACCGCTCTAATCAGCCGGTTATGAAGCGATCCCGATGCCGCCGGGGGAGACACCTCCGCGTCTCCGCGTCTCCGCGCGAACCGACATTCTCAAGCGCTGCGCGCGAAAGAAAAGCGCCCCGGCCTCGACCGGAGCGCTTGAAGATCAGCGGAAATTGTCGGCGTAGCTTTGCAGCTTCAGCGTCTTTTGCGGCGTCGGCACGACATGATGGTCGAGCCCTTCGCGCTGGCAATAGGCGATCGCCTCTTCCAGCGTCGCGAAGGTCAGGCGGACCTGTTCCTGCGTGTCGCCGCTGCCGGCCCAGCCGGTCAGGGGATCGGGCTTTTTCGCCTCGGTCGGTTCGAATTCGAGTTGCCAGCGATCGGTCCGGTACTTGCCGGATTGCATCGCGTTCTTGGGGCGCTGGAAGATGCGAGCAGTGGCCATAATTCTTGTCCCTTATCGCGAACCGGCGGCTCTTGCATCCGCCTTTTTCGTGCGCAGTGTCGCGGACGCCGCCGCGGGCGCGTCGGGCCAGGGATGGCGGGGGTAGCGGCCGCGCATTTCCTTGGCCACCGCGCTCCAGCTGCCCGCCCAGAAACCGGGCAGGTCGCGCGTCGTCTGGATCGGCCGCCCGGCGGGTGAGGTGAGGCTGAGGACCAGCGGCACGCGCTCGGTCCCGATCACCGGATGCTCGGCAAGGCCGAACAACGCCTGCACGCGCAATTCGACGCGCGGCCCACCTTCGGCTGCGTAATCAATCGCATGGCTACTGCCCGCCGGGCTGGTGAAGTGCGACGGCGCCATCGAATCGATCCGGCGTTGGTCGTTCCAGTCGACCAGATTGCGGATCGCCTCGGTCAGCGCGCCCGGTGCCAGCGCATCCAGCCGTCGCTTGCCCGCGACCAATGCGGGCAGCCAGTCGTCCAGCCGTTCGAGCAGCGTCTCGTCGTCCAGCGCCACCCCGGCATAGGCCGCCCGCGCCCGGTAAGCCCCCGCCCCGTCGCTCCAGGGCAGCAGCGACAGGCCATGCGTCCGCACCCCCTCGACCAGCGCCGCGGCGATGGCGTCGGGTGACGCGCCCGAATCGGGGCCGCTCGACAGGCGAAGCCCGCCCAGCCGCCGTTCGCGCAACGCCTCGACGCCGCCCGTGGCCAGGTTGAAGGTGACGGTCCGCCGCGTCTCGATCCGATCGGCGAACAGCACCTCGACGGTGGCGAGGTCGAGCGGCGCGGCGGACAGGATGCGTGCGCCCGAGGCCCCGCCTTGCGTCTCGCCCACCGCCAGCCATTCCGAACTCGCCAGCCCAGAGGCGGGATCGAGCCGGAAGCCCCTGCCCCCCACACTCGCCCAATTCTCGCCCGTCCCGTCACGCCGCCGCGCCACCCGGTCGGGATAGGCGAGCGCGAGGCAGACGCCCGCCGCATGGTCCCAAGCCTCCTGCTCGACCGGCTTGGGGGCGAGGCCGGTCCAGCGTTTCGCCATCGCCCTCGCCGCTTCCGCCTTGGGGCCACGCTCGCTCCCCCAGCGACGCAGGCGCTGTTCGACATCGACATCCTGCCCGCCGATGCCACGCTCGCCGAGCAGCACCGCGACCTCGGCGGCGGTCGACGCCAGCCCGCGCTCGCCGCTGCGGATCAGCATATGCGCCAGGCGCGGCGGCATCGGCAGTTTGGCGATCGCCTTGCCATGCGCGGTCGGGCGGCCGGTTTCGTCCAGCGCCTCCAGCACGGTGAGGCGGGCGCGGGCTTCCGCAACGGCCGCCTCGGGCGGCGGGTCGAGCCATGGGAGCGCGCGCGGATCGCTCACGCCCCAGAGCGCGGTGCCGAGCAGCAGCGCCGACAGGTCCGCCTCCAGGATCTCGGGCGGATCGAAACGTGGCAGGCCCGCCGTCGCGGCTTCTTCCCACAGGCGATAGGCGACACCCGGCGACTGGCGCGCGGCGCGGCCCGCGCGCTGGATGACGGCGGCCTGGCTGGCGCGTTCGGTGACGAGGCGGGTCATCCCCGCCGCGCGGTCGTAGCGGGGGCGGCGGGCCAGCCCCGAATCGACGACGATCCGCACGCCATCCAGCGTCAGGCTGGTTTCCGCGATGGAGGTAGCCAGCACGATCCGCCGCCGCCCCTCCGGATCGCGCCGGATCGCCGCGCGCTGAGCCGCCGGGTCGAGCGAGCCATGGAGCTCATGGATTGCGATGGCGGAGGGCAGGTTCGCCAGCCGTTCAGCGGTGCGCGCGATCTCGGCGGTGCCGGGCAGGAAGGCGAGGATGTCGCCCTCCGCTTCGTCCTGCAACGCGCGGCGGATGGCGGCGGCGACCGAATCCTCGATCCGCGCTTCGGCGGCGCGGCCGAGATGGTGCAGGGTCAGCGGATGGCTGCGCCCCTCGCTCTCGATGACCGGGGCATCACCCATCAGGCTGGAGAAACGGCGGCCGTCGAGCGTCGCCGACATGGCGACCAGCCGCAGGTCGGGGCGCAGGCCCGCTTGGGCATCCAGCGCCAGCGCCAGGCCGAAATCGCCGTCGAGGCTGCGCTCATGCACTTCGTCGAACAGCACCGCCGACACGCCCACCAGTTCGGGATCGGCCTGGATGCGCGCGACGAAGATGCCTTCGGTGACGACGGTCACGCGGGTCGCGGCGCTGACCTTCGTATCCATGCGCGTCGCATAGCCGAAGGTGCGGCCGACCGGCTCCTCGGCGAGTGCGGCCATGCGCTCGGCCGCGGCGCGCGCGGCGAGGCGGCGGGGGGACAGGAGCAGGACTTCGCCGGTGCACCAAGGCTGGTCGAGAAGGGCGGGCGCGACGGCGGTGGTCTTGCCCGCGCCGGGGGGCGCGACGAGGACGGCGTTGGGGGCGTCGGCGAGCGCGGTCAGCAGGTCGGGGAGGACGGCGGTGACGGGCAGGGTCATGGGGGTGCGATACGGGGTTTGGGGAGCGGGGTGAAGGACCTGTGCCTCACCTCCGTTCAGGCCGAGCGAAGTCGAAGCCCATGCTTAGATATTCGCCGTTTCCCTTGGCCTTCGACGACGCTCAGGCTGAACGGAGGGGATGTAGTCTCAATGAAACCGTTCCCCGGCGGAGGCCGGGGCCCAGGCTCGACCAAATTCGTGGCGCGCTACTCGACGCGGGGGAGGCAAAGCGTTTCGTGCCTTCGACACTGCACGGCAACTGGGCCCCGGCCTTCGCCGGGGAACGGTTGTTTGATTTCAGTATGCCCGCGCGACGGCGAACTCGACGGCTTCGATCATCGCGCTCTTCGCCGGACCATCGGCAAAGCCGCGCAGCGCTTCGATCGCCAGCCCGCCATAATGGCGCGCGCGGGCCATCGTGTCGTCGACCGCCCGGCTCTTGCGGACCAGCGCGATGGCATGGGCGAAGTCCTCGTCCGACGTGCGACGTCCCTCGACCGCGTCCTTCCAGAATGCGCGCTCTTCGTCGTTCGCCCGCGCATAGGCCAGGATCACCGGCAGGGTCATCTTGCCCTCGCGGAAGTCGTCGCCCGCATCCTTGCCCATGGTCCCTGCGTCCGACACATAGTCGATCGCATCATCGATCAGCTGGAACGCGATGCCCAGGTTCCGGCCATAGGCCTCCAGCGCCAGCTCCTCCGCCTCGGGCCGCTCGGCGACGACGGCCGCGATACGACAGGCGGCGGCGAACAAAGCAGCGGTCTTGGCGTCGATGATCGACAGATAGCGTTCCTCGGCCAGCCCCACCTGCCGCACGGCGGTCAGCTGGTTCACCTCGCCCTCCGCGATCACCGCCGAGGCGCCCGACAGGATGTTCAGCACCTTCAGGCTACCCGCATCGACCATCAGCTGGAAGGAGCGGCTGAACAGGAAGTCGCCGACCAGCACGCTGGCGGGATTGCCCCAGATGATGTTGGCGGTCCGCCGCCCGCGCCGCAGGTCGGAGCCGTCGACGACATCGTCGTGCAGCAGCGTGGCGGTGTGGATGAACTCGACCGCCGCGGCCAGGACGTGATGGCTGGTGCCCCGATAGCCCAGCAGCTGTGCGCTCGCGAGCGTCAGCATCGGGCGCATCCGCTTGCCGCCGCCCGCGATCAGATGGCCCGCCAGTTGCGGGATCAGCGGGATTTCCGACGCCATGCGGTCGATGATGACCTGGTTCACGGCGTTCATGTCGTCGGCCACCAGCCGGATCATCGGGTCCAGCGAGGGCGCGGGCTTGGCGAGGCGGGTGGCGGTTACGGTCATGGGCAGGTAAGAGCCTCTGGCGACAACGCTTGCCGAACGCAAGCCTAAGCGCGAAAGGGCCCGCGCGAATTCATGTGCGGCGCGGGCCGCCAGAGGGAGACAGACCGATCATGTCCGACACCGTGCTGACCGGCTATCGCCAGTCGATCGACAATATCGATGCCGCGCTGGTCTTCATGCTGGCCGAGCGGTTCAAGATCACCCAGGCGGTCGGACGCTATAAGGCCGAGAACGAACTGCCCCCGGCCGATCCCGGCCGCGAGGAATCGCAGATCGCCCGGTTGCGCCAGCTGGCGAGCGATGCGCAGCTGGACCCCGAATTTTCCGAAAAATTCCTGCGCTTCATCATCGACGAGGTGATCCGCCACCATGAGCGACTGCGCGGCTGATGGCGTTCCTGCTGGCGATCGAGGGCGCGGACGGCGCAGGCAAGGCAACCGCGACGGCGGCCGTCACCGAGCGGCTGAACGCCGCCGGGCTGTCGGCGGCGGCCTTGTCCTTCCCGCGCTATGCCGAGACGGTCGGCGGCTGGGCGTTGGGCGAGTATCTGGCGGGCCGCCTGCCCCATGCCGCTGCGCCCGAGACGGCGGCGACGCTCTATGCGCTCGACCGATTCGAATCGCGGCCGCACCTGATCGAACTGGCCGAAGCGCACGACGTGATCGTGTTCGACCGCTATATTGCGTCGAACATGGCCTATCAGGCGGCGCAGGTAGCGCCCGACCAGGCGCCCGCGCTGCTGCAATGGATCGAGCAGTTGGAGACGGTGCAGTTCCGCCTGCCCGCCCCGCATCTGTCGGTCTATCTCGACACGCCGCTCGACGTTGCGCGCGACCTGATCGCCCGCAAGCGCAAGCGGAGTTATACCGACGACACCTATGATGCCTATGAGGCCGATCTGGGGCTTCAGGCGCGGGTGCGCGCCAATTACGCCGCGATGGCGGACGGGGCGATGCTGGGCGAATGGGTGACGGTGTCGACCGTGGCGGGCGGTGCCTTGCGCGATCCGGCGGCGATTGCGGACGAGATCACGGCGCTGGCGACGGAACGCTTGCGCTAGCTGTTTCCCGACGACTTACTGTTCCCCGGCGAAGGCCGGGGTCCAGTTTCTAGGCGCTATCGATGTGCGCGAGGCATTGGCCTCCCACGCAACGTTTCGACGCGCCACCGGCTTGGAAGGAACTGGGCCCCGGCCTTCGCCGGGGAACGGATTTATTCAATTTCGGAACTTCGCCACTCGATCGGACGGCGGATGAGATGATTGATCTCACGCGAAGCCGCGATGCCGCGAAGAGAGAAGATTTGGTTCGCGCAGAGGCGCGGAGGACGCGGAGCTGTCGTGCTCGCCGCTCTTGCAGCCCGTCCCCCTCAAGCGATCGAAGAAAGAGAACTGCGCGCGGCCGCGCGCGATATTTCTCCGCGTCCTCCGCGCCTCCGCGCCTCCGCGCGAGATAAAACTCTTCGCGGCTTCGCGGCTTCGCGTGAACCAAAATCCCGGCCCCGCCCCTCAGTTCGACGCGCGGATCGTCCCCGCCAGCGGCGCGAAGCGGGCGACCTGTTGGCCGACGAGGCGCAACTGCCCCTCGACCGCCGGATCGCTGATCCGCCCTTCCGCGTCGAAGTGCGTCTGCTGCGTGTTCACCGCCGCCGCGAAAGGCGTCGGCCAGCCCCGCAGCGCATGGACGATCGAGCGCAGCGCCGCGATGGTCGAACCCGTCGCCTGCCAGCCATAGGCGGTGGCGATCAGCCCCACGGGCAGGTCGGCGAAATAGGGCTGGTCGTCCTTCGCCGTTTCCTCCAGCAGGTCGAGCGCGTTCTTCACCAGCCCCGAGATGCTGCCATGATAGCCGGGGCTGGCGATGATGATCGCCGACGCCTGTCGCACGGTGTCGACGAACATACGCTCCGCCTCGGTCCGCTCGCCCGCGCGCGGGTTGTAGAGCGGCAGGCGCGCCAGATCCTCGCCGCCGAAGACATGAGTACGGAACCCCTCGTCCGCCGCCGCCGTCATCGCGGTGCGCAGCGCGCGCTCGGTCGAGGAGACGCTGCCGATCGTGCCGCCGATGCCGACGACGAGCGGGGAAGAGGATGCGCTGGCCATGCCAAGCCTTTCACCCCGGACCGCGCGGCGGGGCAAGCGCTAAGTTTGTCCAGAGACCCGCCAGTCGTGTCCGAACTTTGGGGATGTCGCGCCGCTCGCCTGTCTGGCGCAGGCGCAAAAGGTGCGGCAGGGGTCCACGGGACATGGCGGCGTGGTCGCGAGCCCTATCACGAGGACGGGGCGTGTGCCCTACGGCCTAAGCGGCCCAGTCGCCGATTCACCACTAATCCGCGAGCGGGGGCAGGCGACGCTGAGCCTGGGTTACGGATTCCGCTTCGACCTATAGCGCCGCTCGCGCCGCCGCCGCCGCGCGTCCCAGTTCCGCCCGCTCGGCCCGGACGGCCATCGCGTCCCAGGAGGCGGCGGCCCGCTCGCAGCGGTCGCGGACATTCTGCAATGTCGCATCGGCGGCGTTGTTGCGCTCGATCTCGGCCTGATTGCGGAAGAAGATGGCATCGCGAGACATGGATTATCCTTTCGGGCCACAAAAAAAGCGGTAGCCGGACCGGCTACCGCTTCGACATTCAGGCGGGCTGAAGGTTGACCGCCGCCATCTTTCCGCGGCGATCCTCTTCCAGTTCATAGGTGACCCGCTGGTTCTGGTTCAGCGTGATCATCCCGGCGCGCTCGACCGCGCTGATATGGACAAAGGCGTCCGCGCCGCCGCTCTCGGGGGCAATGAAGCCGTAACCCTTGTCGGCGTTGAAGAATTTGACGGTTCCGGTGATGCTCATATTCGTTCCTTCATCATGATGGACCAGGCTGGGCCGGGTCCGGGGCCGCGGTGCAGGGAAAGAAGGAACGAGCCGCAAAGCAGAGAACCGTCGATTTGCGACTTTAGCACGGATCAATATCGGGTCCCCGCGCGCAAATGTAAGGGCCGGTGTGAAAATACTGTTTTCCTTTGCTCCCATCGACCGGGAACGCAGCTATGCGAAGCCCCCCCTCGGAAGCCCGAACTTCACCGGAATCGCCTTTCGGGACTGGCGTCGGCGGCCTGGCGGGCTAGAAGAGGGGCAAAGCAGAACGGGAGGACCGAGCGGGGCATGACGAAACACCTTCCCTGGATCGCACTGGCGATCGTCGGAGCGGGCGCGCTGGGCGTGGTCGCCACGGTACGGGGCGAACCGATCAACGCGCTGTGGATCGTGGCCGCCGCCGTCTCGGTCTATCTGATCGCCTATCGTTACTATGCGCTGTTCATCGCGCGGGTGATCGGCATCGACCCCAGCCGCCCCACCCCGGCCATCCGCCGGGCCGACGGCCTCGACTATGTGGCGACCGACCGGACGGTGCTGTTCGGCCATCACTTCGCCGCGATCGCGGGTGCCGGTCCGCTCGTCGGGCCGGTGCTGGCGGCGCAGATGGGCTATCTGCCCGGAACCTTGTGGATTTTGGCGGGCGTGGTGCTGGCCGGGGCGGTGCAGGATTTCCTCGTCCTGTTCCTGTCGATGCGACGGGACGGGCGCTCGCTGGGCGAGTTGATCCGCATGGAGATGGGCCCCGTGGCGGGCACCATCGCGCTGTTCGGCGCCTTCATGATCATGGTCATCATCCTGGCGGTGCTCGCGCTGATCGTCGTGCGGGCATTGGCCGAAAGCCCATGGGGCCTGTTCACCGTGGCCGCCACCGTGCCGCTGGCGATGCTGATGGGCGGCTATACCCGCTGGGTCCGGCCGGGGAAGATCGGCGAGGTGTCGATCATCGGTTTCATCGGCCTGATCCTCGCCATCGTCTATGGCCAGTCGATCGCCGAATCGGCGACGCTGGCGCCGCTGTTCACCTTCACGCCGGTGCAGCTCTGCTTCCTTCTGATCGGGTACGGCGCGGTCGCCTCGGTGCTGCCGGTATGGTTGCTGCTTGCGCCGCGCGACTATCTGTCGACCTTCCTCAAGATCGGCGCGATCGTGGCGCTGGCCATCGGCATCGTCGTGATGGCGCCGCCGCTGAAGATGCCCGCGCTGACCAAGTTCATCGACGGCAGCGGGCCGGTCTGGGCCGGGCCGCTCTTCCCCTTCCTGTTCATCACCATTGCGTGCGGCGCGGTGTCGGGCTTCCACGCCCTCATCGCCAGCGGCACCACGCCGAAGCTGATCGCCAGCGAGAAGGACGCACCCTTCATCGGTTACGGCGCGATGCTGATGGAAAGCGCGGTGGCGATCATGGCGTTGGTCGCGGCCTCGATCCTCGATCCGGGCGTCTATTTTGCGATGAACGCGCCCGCCGCCGTGCTGGGCACCGATCCGGCCAGCGCCGCCGCCGCCGTCACCGCGATGGGCTTTCCCATCTCCGCCGACACGCTGACCCAGGTCGCGCGTGACGTGGGCGAGCATACGATCATCAGCCGTGCGGGCGGCGCGCCGACACTGGCGGCGGCGATGGCGGAAATCTTCAGCCACCTGTTCGGCGGACAGGCGATGAAGGCCTTCTGGTATCACTTCGCCATCCTGTTCGAGGCGCTGTTCATCCTGACCGCCGTCGATGCGGGTACGCGTGCAGGAAGGTTCATGCTGCAGGACCTGATCGGCCTGGTCGTCCCCAGCTTCCGGGGATCGAGCAAGGTCGCGCCGGGCCTGATCGCGACCGGCCTGTGCGTCACGGCCTGGGGTTTCTTCCTCTATCAGGGCGTCACCGATCCGCTGGGTGGGGTGAACACGCTGTGGCCGCTGTTCGGCATCTCCAACCAGATGCTGGCCGCCGTCGCGCTGATGCTGGCGACGGTCGTGCTGTTCCGCATGAAGAAGGACCGTTATGCCTGGATCACGGTGATCCCGACCGTCTGGCTGCTCGCCTGCACGCTGACCGCCGGTTGGCTGAAGATCTTCTCGGCCGACCCGCGCGTGGGTTTCCTGGCGCATGCCGACAAGTTCGCCAGCGCCGCCGCGTCGGGCAAGGTGCTGCCGCCCGCCAAGACCATGGCGGAGATGGGACGGATCGTCTTCAACGACCGGATCGACGCCGGGCTGTGCGCGATCTTCCTGGGCGTGGTGCTGGCGATCCTGATCTATGCGGTGCGCACCTGCCTGATCGCGCGCCGTATCGACCAGCCCAGTGTGACCGAGGTCCCGCCCGAACTGATGGCCGCCGAATGAACTGGCTCGCCCGCCTGCGCCAGATCGGCAATGCGATGGTCGGGATGCCCAGCTATGACGCCTATGTGGCGCACATGGCGGTGAAACATCCCGACCGGGAGCCGATGGACGAGGTGACCTTCTTCCGCGAGCGGCAACAGGCGCGCTATGGCGGGAAGAATGGCGGGCGTTGCTGTTGATCGTTCACGCGATGACGCGAAGAAGAAGAAGGAAGGTTGGTTCGCGCGGAGGCGCGGAGGCGCGGAGGTGTTAGGCGCGGCCGACAGGCCAGACCATCCCAACGTCTGACTCATAGTCTGCCGCTTCTGAGCGCAGCCAAAGCCCCTCTGCGTCCTCCGCGCCTCTGCGCGAACAAAAAACCTTCGCGCCTTCGCGCCTTCGCGTGAACCGAAAACCCCATCCCGCCCCCACCCTTGCCTTTTACCCGAGCCACAGCTACATCGCGTTCCCATCCGAACAGCGCGGACGGACCTTTCGTCGCAGGCCCCCTGGGGCAGGCGACGGCGGACCCATGCCCCGCTGACAGTAATTTCAACGCAGGTGCGGGAACGGCACGAGTGGCGAAGACGACCCCCATCGAATTCCTCAACCAGGTCAAGACCGAGACCAAGAAGGTCGTCTGGCCGACGCGGCGCGAGACGGTGATGACCGGTGTGATGGTGGTCGTGATGACCACGATCCTGGCCATCTTCTTCCTGGCGGTCGACTCGTTCTTCGAGACGCTGGTCCGCACCCTGCTGTCGTTCGCGAAGTAAAAGGGTTCTCATGGCGCGCTGGTACATCATCCACGCTTATTCCGGTTTCGAGGGCAAGGTCCGCGACTCGATCATGGCCGAGGCGACCCGTCTGGGCCTCGACCATCTGGTCGACCAGATCGAGGTCCCGACCGAGACCGTGACCGAGGCCCGCCGCGGCAAGAAGATCGCGGTCGAGCGCAAGTTCATGCCCGGCTATGTGCTGGCCAAGCTCGACATGACCGACCAGGTCTATCACCTCGTCAAGAACACGCCGAAGGTGACCGGCTTCCTGGGCGCGATGGGCAAGCCGCAGGCGATCAGCGAGGCGGAAGCCACGCGGATGCTGAATTCCAAGGAAGAAGCCGCCGCCGCCCCGAAGCACAAGGTCAAGGTCGACTACGAGATCGGCGACGCGGTCAAGGTGCTGGAAGGCCCCTTCGCCAGCTTCAACGGCGTGGTCGAGGAACTGGATTTCGACAAGTCCAAGGTCAAGGTGTCGGTGTCGATCTTCGGTCGCGCCACCCCGGTGGAACTGGACTTCGAGCAGGTCGAACGCTCGAAGTAAGCTCGGACCATCCGACGGAAACAGGGCCGGGGCGGCGACGCCACCGGCCCTTTTCGTATTTGGGCCTATCTTTAACTCCCGCCTGCTCCCCTACCTCCGTTCAAGCTGAGCCCTTCGGCTGGCTGGCAAGCCAGCCGCTCAGAATAAAGTTCGGCGCCTTGCGCCGAAGTCGAAGCCCACGCCCGCCCCTCGCCGCCCAGCGAGTCCCGTGCACTTCGACTTCGCTCAGTGCGAACGGAGGGCTGGAAGAAACATCCCCCTTACAATTTCGCGCTGTTCGCCACCTGCCGGAACGCCGCGACCCCAGCGTCGAAATAATGCAGCCGGGGCGCCTCGAAGGTGATCAGGTACAGCTTGCCGCCGATCATCGCGCCGCGCCCCTCGCCCTTGCGCGGCAGGTCCTCGCTCGGCCGGGTGAAGCTATAGGTGAAGCGGATGCCGGGCTGCCCCGCAAAGGCCATCGGCTCCATCCCCTCCACGGTGAACAACGGCGTATTGAGCGCGATGCGATAGCTGTTCTCGACCAGCGTCGGTATGTCGGTCACCAGCATCGTCGCCTTGACGCGCGGCAGCGGCTTGGTGCGCTTGCTGACCTCGCGGAACAGCGTCTGTTCGGGTTCGATCCCGCCATAGAAGGTCAGGTCGTTCAGCGCATCGCCATCGAAGGTCCACGTCTCCGAATTGCGCCCCGGTCGCGCGCCCAGCTTGTTCCATTCGACCGAGGGCGTGACCGTCAGCACCGATTTGGCGACCGCCACGGGCTGCCCCGCCGGGATCAGCTTGTTGCCCGCCAGCACCGGCGCCGCCACCAGCGCCAGTCCGATCGCCGCGATCCTCAAAGCCTTCATTGCACGCCCCCTTCCCCGATCAACATCGCCATGGCCGCGCGGTCGCTCGCCTGCGGTGCACGCTCCAGATAGGTTTTCAATGCGGCCCGCCCCGCCGCCTCCTGCTGCCCACGCAGCAACGACAGGCCCAGCCCGCGCCAGGCGATCGGATCGGTGCAGCCCGCGTCGATCGCCTGTTGGTAGAATTGCGCCGCGCTCACCAGATCGCGGGGGTTACCGCGCTCGCGATAGAGTTCGCCGCGCGTCAGCAGCAGATCGGGCGTCCACTGGCCGGTCGCCAGCTCGCCCAGCAGATATTCCGATCCGCCGAAATCGTTGAGCTTGATCTGGTCGGCCAGGAAGCTCGCGCGCCACGGGCGCATCGCCGTCAGGAACGCGTCGCGTGCTTCGTCGCCCTGCTCTCCCCCCGTGCCCACGACCTCGCGCAGATAGGTGGCGCGGGTCAGTTCGGTCGGGTGGCTGGCGAAAAAGCCTGCGGCATAATGATGGGTGACGCGCCGCTTGCGTCCCAGCGCGGTCGCATCCTCCTCCGCCATCAGCCGCTCCCAGATGTGCGACGCGGCGAGCGGCCGATATCCGGCCGCCGTCAGATAGCGCAGGCCCATCAGATCGGCCTCGGTCTCCTGCGCGCGGTTATAGGAGAAATGCAGCCGGATCAGGCTGACCGGCAACAGGCTGTAGGGCGAGACCACCCCCGTCCAGGCGATGATGTCGCCGATCGTCCGCGCCCGGCGAAAGCTCGCCAGGCTGTGCCGCATCTCGAAATGGCCGAATTCGTGACCCAGCACGGATGCCAGTTCCGCCTCGTCGCGCAACCGCAGCAGGGCCCCGGTCCAGACCACCATCATGCCGTTGGGCGCCATGAACGCGTTGAAATAGGGCGCGCGCACCACATAGATCCGCACGCCCCGACACCGATCCCCGCCCACCGAACGGCAGAGAACCTTGGTCAGATAGGCGTTCAGCGCCGTATCGCGTACCACGGCGGGCGAGTCGCGCAGATCGCGCTCGGCCTCATCCGCCTGTTGCCACAGCCCGCGCTCGTCGACGGTCGTCGGCGTGTAGGCCGCGCCGTAAGGCGGCAGCGGGGCGAGCCTGTCGGACGCGCCTGCGCCCAGAGCCGCCCCTGCGAGCGCAGCGGCGATGATCCATCCGGCCATGATCGCCTCCCGTCAGCGTGCGGCGGTCTTGGTCGGGGCCGCCGGAGCGACCGGCGCCTCGACCGGCTTGCCCGGAAAACCCTCCAGCAATTGCGACACGCGCTTGGCCGCCCCCTCGGGCGTGCGGACATCGCCGCCCATGGCGAGATCGGCGTTCAGCCAGACCAGATCGCCGGTCTTCAGGTCGATCAGTCCGGCATAGCCCTTGTGCACGCCCGCGCTGACCCCGATACCGGCCACCCCGGCGGCGAAGACTTGCAACAGCTTACGCCCGGTCGAGCCGTAATGATCCTCGGTCGTCACGAAGAGCGCATAGTCCGCTCCCTGCACGCCCGGCAGCCTGGCCACCTCGGACCCGATAGACCACAGGAAGCTGTCGTCGCGCTTCTTGGTCGGCAGGCGATTGCCCGGAAAGAACTGATAGGTGATGACCGAATCGGCCAGCGCGGTGAACAGCGCGCGATATTCATGCGCCGTGGCCGCACCCTGCCCGACCGGCTCGACATGAGTGACGACCCGGTTGCCCAGCTTGCCTTGCGCATCGGCCAAGGCCCTGCCCAGATTCTCGCGCGCCTGATCGGTCCAGTCGGCATTGGGTTCGTACGACCCGCCGGTCGACTGCGCCCCGACCGCGATCTCAGGCCGCATCAGGACGATGGTCGCGGTACCCGGGGCCAGCGTGAAACCGGGCTTGTTGCCGGTCTTTTCCTGCGCCGCCAGCGGTGCGGCCACCAACGTCAGCGCCGCCGCACAGGCCAGCGCACCCCATCCCCGTCGCATGTGTCGAACCCCCGTTCGAGCGATGGCGGAACCGGTCGCTCCCTCGACCGAGTCGTCCATCATGAGCCCAGAGTGACATGGCCGGATCGGCCGTGACAAGCGCAATGCTGGCCTTGCCATTTCTCCCCTTTTCGGCTATCGGCCCGCGCTTCCCTAGCATCTTGCGACGGAACCCTTGCGGGAGGGTGCGCTGGCTCATGCCTCGCGTGCCCGTCACGACCGCTAGACTCGAAAAGAGAGTGACATGGCAAAGAAGATTACCGGCTATATCAAGCTGCAGGTCCCTGCAGGCGCCGCCAACCCCTCGCCGCCGATCGGCCCGGCGCTGGGTCAGCGCGGTGTGAACATCATGGAATTCTGCAAGGCGTTCAACGCGCAGACCGGTGAAGTCGAAAAGGGCACGCCCCTGCCGACCGTCATCACCGTCTATGCCGACCGTTCGTTCTCGTTCGAGACGAAGACCGCGCCTGCGACCTACCTCATCAAGAAGGCGGCCAACCTGAAGTCGGGCTCGAAGGAGCCGGGCAAGGTGTCGGCGGGCAAGATCGCGCGCTCGAAGCTCGCGGAAATCGCCCAGGTCAAGATGAAGGACCTGAACGCCAACGATATCGAGGCTGCGACCAAGATCATCGAAGGCTCCGCCCGCGCGATGGGCCTCGAAGTGGTGGAGGGCTAAGATCATGGCGAAGCTGACCAAGAAGCAGAAGGCCGTCCAGATCGACGCCGAGAAGCTGCACGGCATCGACGAAGCGATCACGCTGGCTCGTACCAACGCGACCTCGAAGTTCGACGAGACGATCGAAGTCGCCGTCAACCTGGGCGTTGACCCGCGTCACGCCGACCAGATGGTCCGTGGCGTCGTCACCCTGCCCAAGGGCACCGGCAAGACCGTTCGCGTCGGCGTGTTCGCCAAGGGCGCGAAGGCCGACGAAGCACGCGCCGCCGGCGCCGACGTCGTGGGTGCGGAAGACCTGATGGAAACCATCCAGGGCGGCACCATCGACTTCGATCGCTGCATCGCGACCCCGGACATGATGGGCGTCGTCGGTCGCCTCGGTAAGGTGCTGGGCCCCAAGGGCCTGATGCCGAACCCGAAGCTGGGCACCGTGACCATGAACGTCGCCGAAGCCGTCAAGGCGGCCAAGGGCGGTCAGGTCGAGTACCGCGTCGAAAAGGCCGGCATCATCCATTCGGGCATCGGCAAGGCGTCGTTCCCGGCGGAAGACCTGCGCGCCAACTTCGACGCGCTGGTCGATGCGCTGATCAAGGCCAAGCCGTCGGGCGCCAAGGGCAAGTATGTCCGCAAGGTCGCCGTCTCGTCGACGATGGGCCGCGGCATCAAGGTGAACGTCTCGGAAATCCCGGGCGCGTAACCTACGCCAGCAGCACATGCTGACAGGATCAGGGGGTCGGAACCGAGGTTCCGGCCCCCTTTTTCGTGGCGGAGTGGCGGAAGTCCCCCTTACTCCGTTCGGACTGAGCGAAGTCGAAGGCCACGCCCCGGCGAAGCCCCTGCACTTCGACTTCGCCCAGTGCGAACGGAGGGTGGGTTCAGGGGTGGAATATGCGCAAATTACCTCCCTCCCCTTCGGGGGAGGGGCTAAAGGGGCTTACCCCATGACCGACCGATCGATTTTGGTCAGTCCAAAATCCATCAACGCGGCAAGTCATTATCCCGCGTTGGAATCGCGCCCGAGCGCATGACCGTCCACCCGGCCAGCCTATGCCCCCGCATCGCCGCCTCCGCCGGATCCAACCCGTCCAGCCGCGCCGCCAGATAGCCCGCGTTGAACGCATCCCCCGCCCCGCTGGTATCGCGTGGACTCAGC
Organism: Sphingomonas sp. Xoc002; assembly: GCF_050408055.1. Classification (NCBI taxonomy): domain Bacteria; kingdom Pseudomonadati; phylum Pseudomonadota; class Alphaproteobacteria; order Sphingomonadales; family Sphingomonadaceae; genus Sphingomonas; species Sphingomonas sp. Xoc002. Next base: position 3,455,131 of record NZ_CP191175.1, read on the forward strand.
CGCTCGGGCGGGGGGACGATACCGACGCCGGTGACCAGACATCCCTCGGCCCCCAGCTTCACCACGACCTCGCCCGCGCCCAGGCCCTGCCAACGGTCGCGTACCTCTTCGGCGGACTTGGCGTCGACCAGCATCGCCTCGTCCTCCAGCGTCGGCAGGCCGATATCGCAGCCACCGATCGCCCGGCGGCACAGTTCGCGTGCTTCGTCCTGGCTGGCGAACAGGCGAGGACGGTAATTGCCGTCGAACGCGACCCGGCCGCCCCGCGCGCGGACTCGCTGCGCCAATTCGAACAGATGTTCGCGACTCGGTTCGTCGAGGATCGCCAGGGTGATGAGCGAGTATAGCAGCAGATCGGCCTGTTCCGCCTCCGCTATCACCGCCTCGCTGCCCGGCAGCGACAGAGTGCGCCGCGCGGCGCTCTGTCCCCGCCAATAGGAAAAGCTGCGCTCGCCCGCCTCGTCGGTGGTGATCGCATACAGGCCGGGCATACGGGTCGGATCGCGCAAGGTCAGGCTGGTATCGATGCCCTCGGCCGTCCAGTCCTGAAGGAGCGTCGCGCTGAAGGGATCGTCACCCAAGGCGGTCACGTAGCGGACGTCGCGACCCATCCGCGCCAGATGGATCGCGGTGTTCAGCGTGTCGCCGCCATGACCCAGCCGCCATAGCCCGCCGTCTGCGCGCGACAATTCGATCATCCCTTCTCCGACGACGACGATCCGCATCCACTTATCTCCTATCGCTCTCCGGCTTCACCATCATAGTGGCAAGGCCAAAATTTGTAACTGGTCAATCCGGATGCTGAATGCTACCGCTAACCACAGAGAAAATGCGATTTGGGACGAGGGAATAACGGCCGTGTTGATGATCCAGTCCATGCGGTGGTTCGGCCCCGCCGACCCCATCGCCTTGTCCCATATCCGTCAGGCGGGCGCCACAGAGGTCGTCACCGCGCTGCATGAAATTCCCAACGGCGTGGTATGGCCGCGTGAGGCGATCGCCGAGCGGCGGGCGATGATCGAGGCGGCCGGGTTGGGATGGTCGACGGTCGAGAGCCTGCCGGTGCATGACGCGATCAAGCGCGGCGAACTGACCGACGAACTCGTCCAGGCTTACGGCGACAGCCTGCGCAACCTGGCGGCCGAGGGCGTGCGAACCGTCACCTATAATTTCATGCCGCTGCTCGACTGGACGCGTACCGATCTGGACTGGCAGTTGCCTGACGGTGCAACCGCGCTGCGCTTCGAATGGGCGGCGGTGGCGGCCTATGACATCCATATCCTGCGCCGCCCCGGCGCCGAGGCGGATTATTCGCAAGAAGTCCGCGCCGCCGCCGCCGAGCGCTTCGCCGCGATGACGCCCGAGGAGCGCCACAAGCTCGAACGCACGATCATCGCCGGGCTTCCGGGCAGCGAGGAGAGCTTCGACTCGCCCGCCTTCCAGCGTGCGATCGACACCTATGCCGGGATCGACGCCGAGGCGCTGCGGGCGAACCACATCGCCTTCCTGCGCGCGGTCTGCCCGATTGCCGAGGAGGTCGGCATCAAACTGGTCGTCCATCCCGACGACCCGCCCTTCCCCATTTTCGGCCTGCCGCGCGTCGTCAGCACCGCCGAAGACCTCGACCATCTCTACGCCGCCGTGCCCTCGCTGGCGAACGGCCTGTGCTTCTGCACCGGCTCGTTCGGCGCACGGCCGGACAACGACCTGCCCGCCATGGTCCGCCGCTTTGCCGACCGGATCGACTTCCTCCACCTCCGCTCGGTCGGATGGGAAGCGGGCGAGCGCAATTTCCATGAGGCCGAGCATCTGGGCGGCAATGCCCGCATGACGCAGGTGATGCAGGCGGTGGTCGAGATTTCGCATGCGCAAAACCGTGCGATCGTGATGCGCCCCGACCATGGCCACCGGATGATGGACGACCTTCATCGCAGCTCCAATCCCGGCTATTCGCTGCTCGGCCGGATGCGCGGGCTGGCCGAGCTGCGCGGGCTGGAGCAGGGAATCGTGCATATGCTGGGCTTGAACGCAAACGCCGCTCCGGCCGAACTGGAGCTGACCGCATGACCCGCAAGCTGGAGCTTCACCCCGACCGGCTGCTGCCCGCTGACCCGACGACGCGGGGCATCGCGCGGACGCTTTATGCCGAAGTCGCGGACTTTCCGATCATCAGCCCGCACGGCCATACCGATCCGCGCTGGTTCGCAACCGACGAACCCTGGGCCGATGCCAGCGACCTGCTGCTCGCGCCCGATCATTATGTCTTCCGCATGCTCTACAGCCAGGGCATCGCGCTCGACGATCTGGGCATCCCGCATCGTGGTGGCCGCCCGGCGACCGATCCACGCGCAGCTTGGAAGCTGTTCGCGTCAAACTATCACCTGTTCCGCGGCACGCCGTCGCGCATGTGGCTCGACCATGTCTTTGCGGAGGTGTTCGGCTTCGACATGGGCCTGGAAGAGGCGACCGCCGACCGTTATTTCGACGCGATCGGCGAGGCGCTCGCCACCCCCGCCTTCCGCCCCCGCGCGCTGTTCGAGCGGTTCCGCATCGAATGCCTGGCGACGACCGAGGGCGCCGACGATCCGCTGGTCCATCACCAGGCGATCCAGGCCTCGGGCTGGCAGGGCCGCGTCATCACCACCTATCGCCCCGACAGCGTGATCGATGTCGAGCATGAACAGTTCACAGGCGCGATGCAGCGCTTCGCCGAGCTGACCGGCGAGGATGTGTATAGCTGGTCCGGCTATCTCGCCGCCCATGCCAAGCGCCGCGCCGCCTTCCGCGCGCTGGGCGCGACCGCGACCGATCACGGCCATCCCACGGCGGCGACCGCCAACCTGTCGACGGCGGAATGCGAGGCGCTGTTCGCGCGCATCGTCGGCGGCAGCTGGACGCCCGCCGATGCCGAACTCTTCCGCGCACAGATGCTGACCGAGATGGCGAAGATGAGCGTCGCGGACGGCATGACGATGCAGATCCATCCCGGATCGTTCCGCAACCACAATGCGGGCCTGTTCGCCAGCCATGGGCGCGACAAGGGCGCGGACATGCCGATGCGCACCGATTACGTTCATGCGCTGAAACCCATGCTCGACGTGGTCGGCAATGAGCGCGACCTGACCATCATCCTCTTCACGCTGGACGAAAGCGTCTATGCGCGCGAACTGGCGCCGCTGGCCGGGCATTATCCCTGCCTGAAGCTGGGCCCCGCCTGGTGGTTCCATGACAGCCCAGAGGGGATGCGCCGCTTCCGCGAGATGACCACCGAGACGGCGGGCTTCTATAACACGGTCGGGTTCAACGACGACACCCGCGCCTTCCTGTCGATCCCGGCACGGCATGATGTCGCGCGGCGGATCGACTGCGGCTTCCTGGCGCGCCTCGTCGCCGAGCACCGGCTGGAGGAGGATGAGGCGGTCGAGCTGGCCCATGCGCTGACCAACGGTCTGGTCCGCACGGCGTACCGGCTGTGACCCGGCTGAGCGAAGCGACCGCCGCGGCGCTGCCCGACGCCGTGGCGCCCCCCGGCTATGACCGGGCAGGCCAGCGGATCGGCATCGTTCATATCGGGCTCGGCGCGTTCCACCGCGCGCATCAGGCGGTCTATACCGACGACGCGATGGCGGCGGGCGACCGCGACTGGGCCATTGCGGCCGCCTCGCTGCGATCGGGCGGCGTGCATGACCAGATGGCGCCGCAGGACGGCCTCTATACCGTCACCGAACGGTCGAGCGAGGGCGAAGCCGTCCGCCTGATCGGCGCGATCCGCGACGTGATCGTCGCGGCCAAGACGCCCGAGCGGCTGGCCGAACGCCTCGCCGCGCCCGACACGCGGGTCGTGACGCTGACCGTCACCGAGAAGGGCTATTGGCGGCGGCCCGATGGTGCGACCGATCTGGCGGGCATCGTCGCGGACGGGAACAGCATCTATCACTATCTGGCGCAGGCGGTGGTCGCGCGGCGGGCGGCGGGGCACGGCCCCCTCACGCTGGTCAGCTGCGACAACCTTCCCGACAATGGCCGGGTCCTGCGCGCCGGTGTGGCGGCGTTTCTGGACCATCAGGGCGAGACGGCGGCACGGCAATGGTTCGAGCGCGACTGGCGCTGCCCCAACACCATGGTCGACCGGATCGTCCCCGCCGTCACCGAGGCCGATCGCGCGGCGGTCGAAGCGGTGCTGGGGATGCGCGACGAAGCCGCCGTCATCACCGAGCCCTATCGCCAATGGGTGATCGAGGATGACTTCGCAGGCGACCGTCCGCGCTGGGAAGTCGGCGGTGCGCAGTTCGTCGCCGATGTCGCGCCCTATGAGACCGCCAAGTTGCGCATGCTCAACGGCGCGCATTCGGCACTCGCCTATCTGGGCTTGGAGCGCGGGCATGAATTCGTCCACCAGGCGGTCGCTGATCCCGCCATCCGCCCCGTGATGGAACGGCTGATGCGGGACGAGGCGGCGACCAGCTTCAACGCCGCCGAGGGGCAGGCGCTGGGGCCTTATGCCGATGCGCTGCTCGCCCGCTTCGCCAACCGGACGCTGGAACATTGCCTGTCGCAGATCGCCAGCGACGGATCGCAAAAGGTCGGGCCGCGCTGGCTGTCCTCGCTGGCGGCGCATGGCGGCGAAGCGCCCGCGACGGTGACGGCACTGGCGGCGTGGCTGCGCTTCATCCGGACGGGGAATGACGCCTCGCCCGATCCGCGCCGGGCGGAACTGGCCGCGCTGTGGGCGCAGGGCGATGCGGCGCAGGTGGTCGACGCGCTGTTCGGAGAAGGCGGTTCGATGGCGGGGCTGTGGCGGCCTACCGAGGCACAGCGGGCTGGATTGATTCAGGAAATCGCGAAGTAAATTCCTCCCCTGCAAGGGGAGGTGGCAGTCCGAAAGGACTGACGGAGGGGTGTCCCCATCAGCGGGGACACCCCTCCACCACCGCTTCGCGGCGGTCCCCCTCCCCTTACAGGGGAGGAATAATTGGGATTACTGCCCGTCCTTGGGTTCGATACCCTCCGCCGGGGGCGCATCGTTGCTCGGCGTGCGCTGCACGCGCGAGGTCATGCCGGTGGCCGAGGCATCGTCCAGCATCTGCTGGTCGACCGTCCGTTCAGGGGGTGGCGGCGGCACGGTGTCGGCGGCCATGTTGACCGGGGCGACGGCGTCCGCGTCATTGGTCATGACCGGCGTCTCGTCGGGCACGCTCATATTCTCTTCGACCACGGCGGTGTCGTTCTCGACCGGCACGGGCGGGTCCTCCGACGAGCGCGAGCAGCCCGCCAGCAACAGCCCGGCGGCGAACAGCGCCATGGCGCTTTTGGTGGCAATCTTCATCATCTGTCCCCTTTAGTCCTTGGTCGCCTGGGCGCGCTCGGCCGAGCGGGCCTCGATTTTGGTCGCGAGCTGCGCGTCCCAGCTATAGGGATCCTCGCGGAAGCCCACCTGTCCATCGGCATTCGCGAAAGCCGTCCAGTAGAGCAGGTAGACCGCCACCGGCTCGGCCATGCTGGCGCGCACCGTCTTGCCCGAGGCGAGGACGGCATCGACCTGCTCGGGCTGCCATTCGGGCGTGGTCTTCAGCATCAGCGCGGCGAGGTCGGCGGGCTTTTCCAGCCGGACGCAGCCATGGCTCGCCAGCCGGTCGAACTTGGAAAAGCCCGACTGGGCGGGCGTGTCGTGCAGATAGACCGCGAAATCGTTGGGGAAGTCGAACTTGAACCGGCCCAGCGCGCTCTTTTCCGACGATTGCTGCAACCGCTTGGTGCCGTCGCCATTGTCGATGATGCGGAACCCCGCGCGCTTCAGATAGCCGGGATTGGCCTTTTCCTTGGGCCACAGCTCCTTGTTGGCGATCGAGCTGGGCACGTTCCAGGGCGGGTTCAGCACGATGCTGCGGATCGTCGACACCAGCATCGGCGTCTCGTTGCCCGGACGACCCGTCACCGCCTTCATCGACATGACCGGATTGTCGCCGTCGAACACGGTCAGCACAGCGGCGGCGATGTTCACCTGGACGCGCTTGGCCTCCAACTGCTGCGGCAACCAGCGCCAGCGTTCCATGTTCGCCATGATCTGGCGGATGCGCTGCGCCACCGGCACGTTCAGCACGGCGATGGTCTGGGTGCCGACGGTGCCGACCGGGTTCAGGCCGTAACGGCGCTGCGCCCGCCGCACCGCCGCCAGCAGGTCCTCGTCGAACCTGTCGCCCGTCGCGCTGACCGCCGGGTCTTCCATCGCCAGCCGCTTGCGAAGCGCCAGCACCTGCGGTCCGCTCGCGCCGAAGTTGATGGTGGCCGCCGGGAGCGACGACCAGCCCCCAGCCGCCGCCATGGCGCGATAGCGGGCCAGCCCCTTCACCAGCGCGTCATAGCCCGCATAGGGCGGCGGCAGCGAGGCGATCCAGGCCGACAGCCGGTCGCGCCGCACCGCCTCCGCGAAGCCGGGTGCGGGGTCGTAAGGCTGCGGACGGATGCCCCAGTCCTTGGTGAAGTCGGCCGCATCCAGCCGCCCGACATGCACCGCATGGGCATAGTCCAGCGCCACACGGGTCAGCGCGGCGGGCGACAGGGTCGTCAGGTCGCGCGGCGGCCCCTGACGCAGCCCCTGCGCCACCTCTCCCCCGGCGATCAGCGTCGCGAGCTGGCGGACCTGCGCCTCCGACAAAGCGGGGATCGCCACGGCGGGGGCGGCTTGCGGCAGTGGCTGCACGGTGGCGGGCGGCGCCATCTGGGTCTGCGCGGCGGGGGGCTGAACCTGCGGCGGCGTCGTGGGGACCATCACCGGCGGCGGCGCGACCTGCGCCAGCAGCGGCGTCGCGATCATGGACCCGGCCGCCAACGTACCGAGCAGCCGGGCAACGGACGGGCGGGAAACGGAGAAAGGCATTTTGGTCATGCGGATATGATAGCCCCTGTTCGTCGGCATGTCGTCGTGGGAGCGGCGCTTTACATCACGCTATCCTACGCCAAGCTGAACCGATCGACAGGCAAAACGTCGCACGCGCCCTGAATTCGAGATTGTCCGCCAACATACGTTAACCGGCCAAGGGCTTGCGGCTTTGCTTGGCGTATCAAGGCAAGAGTGGACACGCCCCCCTCCCTCCATGTCCGGCGCTTGACACGACGCCGGGATCATATTCTGTATACGACGGTCGATTGGTCAAGACGATTGTCAGGATCGGCAAACCTTTCGGCACAAGATCGGTCACCGATTGACCAGGAAGCGCCTCATCGATCCCGGATCGCCGGGCCGTACGTATCGAATATCGAAGGCAGCCCCAAAAGCGGCGCCGCACATCCGCAGCAGGAACGGGAGTCAGTAAAGCCAAAAGAGGGAAAAGATCATGGTTCATGGAGCAGGCCGGTTGCGCAAATGGGCGCTGGCAAGTGCGGCTGTCGGTGCCCTGATCCTGGCGGTCGACGCCCAGGCGCAGACCCAGGTGACGGGCGGCGGCACGGGCGTGGCGGAAAATGCCGCCAGCGACGATGCGACGGCGGCCGATAATACGATCGTCGTCACCGGTTCGCGTATCCGCCGCAACCCGCTGGACCAGAGCGCCCCCCTCACCGCGATCGACAGCGCGGATATCGCGCGCACCGGCCTGTCCTCGATCGGCGACGTGCTGCAACGCCTGCCGGGCGCGGCGGGCGGCCTCAATTCCCGCTTCAACCGCTCCGGCAACAACGGCAACCCGCCCGATGGCGGCGGCGTCGGGGCCGGCTCGGCGGAAATCGACCTGCGCTATCTGGGCAGCCGCCGTACGCTGGTGCTGGTCGACGGCCTGCGCTTCATCAACGGCAGCGCGGCGAGCGGCATTCCCGGCGCGGTCGACCTGAACGCCATTCCCGACAGCATGATCGAGCGTGTCGACGTGCTGCGCGACGGGGCCTCGACCATCTACGGCTCCGACGCGATCGCGGGCGTCGTCAACATCATCACCAAGAAGCGCCAGAACGGCTTCCTCGCCACCGCGCAGCTCGGCGGTTACGACAAGGGCGACGGCGTCACCCAGAATTACCAGCTCAGCTGGGGCCACCGGACGGCGGACGACCGTGTCTCGGTCGTGGTCGGCGCGAACTATATCAACCAGGGATCGGTCTTCGCGGGCGACCGGCCCTATTACGCCTTCCCCGATCCCGGCGCGACCGCATGCACCACGACATGCAGCTCGGGCACGCCCAATGGCCGGTTCATCATCAACAACCCGGTCACGGGCGAGTCGATGAACCTGACGCTGAAGAGCAATCCGCTGACCCAGCCGCGCTTCGACCCGCTGAACCCGACCGGCGCGAACAGCGATTTCAAGGCCTTCACCGTCGCCGACCGGTTCAACTTCCGCCCGTTCAACTATCTGCTGACCCCGCAGGAGCGCTTCGGCGCCTTCGTCAACTTCACCGGCCAGCTGGCGGACAATGTCCGGCTCAGCACCCGGCTGATCTACAATCGCCGGACCTCGGACAATCAGGCCGCGCCGCTGCCGCTGTTCGTCGGGCCGGATGCGGGCAACGGCAATCTGCTCGATACCATCTCGATCGACCGGACCAATCCGTTCAACCCGTTCGGCGTGACGCTGAGTGCGGGCAATAACGGCACGCCCGCCAACTATGCCTTTATCGGCCGCCGCTTCGTCGAGAACGGCCCGCGCCATTACAGCCAGCGGGTCGACACCATGTACATGTCCAGCACGCTGGACGGCCAGATCCCGATCGGCGCGGGCACCTGGTACTGGGACGCCAACCTGATCTATGCCGAGAACCAGGCCAAGCAGGTGGCGCATGGCAACGTCAACGCCGCCAATCTGGCGCAGGCGCTGGGCCCGGTGGCGAACTGCACCGGCGCCTGCGTGCCGTTCAACATCTTCGGCGGGGCGGGCTCGATCACCCCGGCGATGATCAACTATGTCACCTTCACCCAGCGCGACCGGTCCGAACAGACGATGACCGACGCGACCCTCAACCTGACCGGTACGCTGTTTCAGCTGCCCGCCGGGCCGCTGGGGCTGGCCACGGGGTATGAGTTCCGCCGCCAGACGGGCTCGTTCAACCCCGACGCCATCGTCGCGGCGGGCCTGGGCTCGGACATCCCGGCCCAGCCGACGGCGGGCGCGTTCGACGTCCACGAAGTATATGGCGAACTCAGCATTCCGGTACTGAAGGACGTGCCGTTCTTCCGCCTGCTCGAAGGGTCGTTCGCGGCGCGCTATTCGGATTACTCGACCAGCGGCAACCGCACGGTGATGAAGGGCGGGCTCAGCTGGAAGCCGTTCGAGGATCTGCGCCTGCGCGGCACCTGGGCGCAAGGGTTCCGCGCCCCCAGCATCGGTGAGCTGTTCGGCACACCGTCCCGCTTCGACGGCAATGTCATCGATCCCTGCTCGGGTATCGCCAGCCTGCCCGACAACAGCACGGTGCGCCAGAACTGCGTCGCGCTGGGCGTGCCGGTCAATTACGTGCAGAACGGCCTTCAGCTGCCGATCCTGACCGGCGGCAATCGCGCGCTGAAGCCCGAACGGTCGGAAAGCTGGGTGCTGGGCGGCGTCTACAGCCCGAGCTGGGCGCGCGAGGCCGGTATCGCCAGCCAGCTGAGCCTAAAGGCGGATTACTACACCATCCGGGTCGACGACGCGATCGCCTCGGTCGGCGCCGACGTGCTGCTCGCCAATTGCGTCAACCAGCGGGACGCCGTCAGCTGCGGCGCGATCACCCGCTCCTCGACCGGCAGCGGCCAGATCACGCAGATTCGCGGCCTGCTCCAAAACATCGCTTCGCTGAAGAGCGAGGGGATCGACGTGACCCTGATCTATCGCAGCCCGCGTGTCGGGGCGGGCAGCTTCGGCCTGAACTGGGCGAGCAACGTCCTGTTTGAATATTCGACCACCCTGCCCACCGCGACCGGCAGCGAGAAGCTGGAGCGGCAGGGTACCGAGCGCGGCGACCAGGCCTATCCGCGCTTCAAGAGCGTCGCGACGATCGACTGGTCGAGCGAGACCTTCCTCGCCTCGCTCACCGGGCGCTACATCGGCAAGGTCATCGAGCCCGCCTATGACAATCGCGAGATGAAGCCGATCCTGTATCTCGATGCGCAGATCGGCTGGACCATGCCCTGGCTGGCGCAGCGGCTGACCCTGACCATGGGCGTCAACAACATCCTCGGCCAACGCGCCCCCGACTGCCTGAGCTGCGGCGGGTTCGATCCGACGACCTACGACCTGCCGGGTCAGTTCGGCTATGCCCGGCTGGGCTTCAAATTCTGACGATGGCGTGGCCGGGGCGACAATCCCGGCCGCACCACGGTATGAAGGACGCGTCGGCTCCAAGACGAGCCTACATTCAGATATACCCTTTCTCCCCTCGCCCCTCGCAGAGGGGAGAGGGTTGCGCAGACTTGGTCTTTGCGAACGCAAAGGCTTAGTCGGAGCTGGGTGAGGGGTGAAGCGCGCACAGCGCGCGCGAGCCGAAGGCTCGCTCAACCCCTCACCCAAGCTGCGCTAGCCAGCACGCTGGCAAGCTCCGCTAACCCTCTCCCCTGTCCAGGGGAGAGGGAAGAGGGTGATGTTCAATGGATTTTCCAGTCGACGATCGCCCGCAGGCCCAGCACCACCACGCCGGATGCATCGCGCAGCCCCGAGGGGCGATGGACATATTGCACATCCGGCTGAAGCGTCAGGAAGCGCGCCACGCGGTCGCTATAGGTCAGTTCGATCGTGCTTTCCGACCGCGTCAACGGCGGCTCGTCCGGTGGATTGGCCCGGCGATAGGCGCGGCTCAGCCCGGCGGTCGCGAATCCGATCGAGAGGAGCGACTCAGGGCGTGACGGCAGGACACCATGCCCGGTCAAGCCGACCTGCATCCCGTCCGCAAAGGGTGTCGTCAGCCCATCGGACAGGCCCAGGCGCAGAAAGGCGCACCAATAGCCCATCTTGTCCGCCTCACCGGCCAAATCCTGCTCCACCAACGCGTACAGACCATGCGACGCGGCGGTATCGGGTCCGAGCGTAACGCCTGGCGGCACGATCTGCGGTTGCCGATCGCTATAGGTCCAGCCGCCGACGGTGATCGCCGTCCGTCCCCTCAGGCCCGCCTCCGCGATGAACAGGGCCGATCGCGGCCCGCCCTCGTCCGCCACGCCGCGCGGGGCCCGGATCACGGCCGCCTGCACATAATGGCGTCGGTCCTCCAGGCGGAGGCGAATGCCCAGATCGGTCTGGGGAAAGATCGACGGCCCATTGGGTCCCGTCGCCGCCAGCTCCGACCCGATGCCGAAAGCGGGCGCGATCAGCGCCGCGGCCGAGGGATTGGCATAGAATTCGCTGTTCAGATCATATTTGCCGACCAGGATCGATCCACGATCCCCGGCGAAACGCTGTTGCACCCAGGCCTGATAGAGGACGGCATCGGGGCTGCCCACCTCGATATTGTTGACGCCCTGCAACGTGCCCGCGATGTCGTTGGGCCGCGCGCCTGCGTTGCTCAGGACGCCGATATAGGCGCTCGCCCCTGCCCATCCGGCTGCGCGGTCTAGGTCGACCGAGGCCATCAGGTCGATATTGTCGAGAAACCGCGCCCCCCGCCTGCCCCCGCCTGCCGCCACGCCGACGAGATCGGCCTTGTAGAGCAGATCGAGGCTGAAGGCGCTGGTCCGCTCTTCCTCGCCCTCGCCATTGGTTTCGGCGCGCGGCTCCTCCTCCTGCGCCAAGGCAGGCGACGGCAGCACCGCCAGCATGGGCGCGGCCATCAGCATGATCGATTGACGCAGCGTCATCGTTCATCATCCCCTTTGGCGAGTGGGCGGGCGAGAGCCCGGCCCCCCGCCCCGCCCTTCATGCGGCCACCGCCGAACCGGCGGCGCAGACTTCGTCCGCCAGGCCGGAAATCGCATCCATGTCGAGCAGCCCGACAAAGCCCCCTTCGCGACGAAGGACACCGGACAGACGCCATGGACCATGTTGCGGCACGATCGCGGGCATCTCCTGCCTGTCGGCATGCGCGTGACAGGCCACGTCGACGACCTGGTCGACCAAAAGACCCAGCCATGCGCCATGCGGCTCCGCTTCGACGATCAGGATGCGAGCGTCCGTTCCGGCTTCCGCCATCGTCGTGCTGGCGAAGGCGCGCAGGTCGATCACCGCCACCGACTGCCCGCGCAGATCGATCAGCCCGACCATCCAGTCGGGTGCGGAGGGGACCCGAAAGGCCGGGCGTCGGTCCAGTATCTCGCGTACCACCGTCACCGGCAGGGCGAACAGCCCGCCGTCGATCGCGAAGACGACCGCTTCGATGTGCCCGCTCATGCCGCGCGCCCGAACGCGCGGTCTTGGTCATCCGGGCCGCCCTGCGTCAGATCGAGCGCGAACCCCCGTGACGGCGCGGACGCCGTGGTCGACTTTGCAGCTTTGCGGGCTGCGGTGCGCTGCACCGGGCGCCGGGTGCCGTGATCCCGCCCGGCCTCTTCGACGCGGAAGTACGAGATGCTGGACTGCAACTGACCCGCTCTCTCGGCCAGCTGTTCGGACGTGGCCGACATCTCTTCCGACGCACTGGCATTTTGCTGCGTGACCTGATCGAGTTGCTGGATCGCCTGGTTGATCTGGACGGCGCCAAGGTCCTGCTCGCGGCAGGCCGCGCTGATCTCGGCGACCAGTTCGGCGGTGCGGCGAATGTCGGGGACCAGCTTGACCAGCATCTCGCCCGCCTGGGTCGCGGCAGACACGGTGTCGGACGACATGCCGCTGATTTCGGCGGCCGCCGTCTGGCTGCGCTCGGCGAGCTTGCGGACTTCGGCCGCCACGACCGCGAAGCCGCGACCATGTTCGCCTGCACGGGCGGCCTCGACGGCGGCGTTCAGCGCCAGCAGGTCGGTCTGGCGCGCGATTTCCTGTACGATGCCGATCTTTTCGGCGATGGTCCGCATGGCGCCGACGGCCTTCTGCACCGCCGAGCCGCTGATTTCGGCATCCTGCGAGGACTGGCGTGCGATCTTCTCGGTCTGGGTGGCGTTGTCGGCATTCTGTTTGATGTTGGCGGCCATCTGTTCCATCGACGACGAAGCTTCCTCGGCGGCGGCGGCCTGTTCGGTCGCGCCCTGGCTCACCTGTTCCGACGAAGACGATAGCTGCTGGCTGCCTGCGGCCACGCTGGAAGCCGCCTCGGTCGCCTCGCCGACCACCACGCGCAGGCGCCCGACCATCGCGACCAGGGCATGGCCCAGCTTGTCCTTGTCGGACAGCGGCTGATGCTCGACCGTCAGGTCGCCACGCGCGATATGGTCCGCCAGCGTGGCCGAGGTCCGCAGGTTTTCGGTCATCCGGTTGACGACATCGACCAGATCGCGAATCTCATCGTTGCTCGACACCTCGACCTTCTGGTCCAGATCGCCCGTGGCCACCGCGCCGAGCGCGACCGCAATGCGGTTCAGGCCGCGCGACACGATCCGGCTGATCCACAGGGCCCCCGCCACGGCGGTGAGGAAGGCTGCAGCCGCCACCATCAGCAGGGTCGTACGCGACTCCGCATAAAGGACGTTCCCCGCCTCATCGGCGGCCTGCAATTCCAACCGCTGGCGCTGTACGATCTTGTTCACCGTATCGCCGATCCGCACCGCCGCCTTGTTGGCACCGCCCAAGGAAATGACCGAGGCTTCCGCATTGCGATTGGCCAGCGCCAGTTCGACCGCCTGGTCGGCGATGGACTTGTATTCGGCCCAACCGCGCTGCGCGTCCGTGTACATCTCGCGATCGACATCGTCCCCCGTGCGCAATGCCTCTCCGATCAGCCGGTCCGCACGGGCCCGTTGCTTGCGCAGTTCCGCATGCTGTCCGGCCATGAAGTCGGGATCGTCGCTCATGGTCAGATTCGTCTGCGCCACGATCGACGACGTGATGGCATCCTTGAATTGCTGGATTCGATCCAGCGATGCGGCCGGGTCGTCCACCATGTCGCTCTGGGCGGTGTTCAGGGTCGACAAGCGATTGACGCTGAACCCCACGATGATCGCCAGCATCGCGAGGACGATGGCGAATGTCGTGATCAGCTTCACCTTGATCGTGGCACGCATGTCTCTGCTTCCTGTTCACTTTTATATGCCACACATTGTCGAAAACGGTGCAAAATCAGCAAGATGCTGACATCGTACGACAATGGCACATGAGAAATCCGACAAGGTTCTTTCGATCCTTGCGCAAAGCTCATGGATGACAGGAATTTAATATAAGGTTCGCTTGCAGGTGTTGGTTTATTAACCAGAATTGAATCTTCTATTGCCGAACCTCAAGAGCCATCTGGTTAGGCTCTTGTTTTCACCTGGCATTTACATCTTCAAATGCCGCCGATCATTTTCGGAAGTCGCAAGATGCCGCCTTTTCAACCCGCCTAGCTTTATTGAGACATGACAGATTTGTCATTCGAACAGGATCGAGCGCACTCCGGCCTTCGGATTGGTGATCCAGACCATGGTCCTACCGCCTGAAGCCAAAGGCTCTCCGAGCAGGCGGATTTAACCACTTGCCGGCGCGCTCCCCATTTCGTGAGTTCGTTCAAACGAGCAGGCCTTTGACGCGGCGTATATCGCCGCGCAGACGTCGGGGCATCAGCAGACGCTGGATGCGCTGAAGGGATATGCGACGACGGGCGACGCCCCTGCGCTGAAGAGCTTTGCGAGCGATCTGGTGCCGACGGTGACGGCGCATCTGAACATGGCGAAGGGTCTGAAGGCGTAAGGCAGGGTTGCGACGTTTATCGATCTGCGGATCGGCTGGAGGGGCGGGCATGGCGAAGGCCATGTCTGCCCCTTTTCGCATGGGGCAAGGTGGGCCGCGTGATGCGTGGTGCCATGTTCGGCCGGGGTTGAGGGCGTCGTATGCCTCAAACGACAACGCCGCCCGTGGGGGCGGCGAGTGGTGTGTGGTGATGGTTGCGGGGGCAGGATTTGAACCTGCGGCCTTCAGGTTATGAGCCTGACGAGCTACCGGGCTGCTCCACCCCGCGACGTCAGCTGAGCCGCACGGCGGCACGCGTGCATAGCGTGGTGTCGTGGGGCTTAGCGCCCCGGGCCGATATGCCCGAGGAAACATGTGAATGGGTTTTTAGTATTCGCGGACTGTAATGCCTGGCGACGCCCTACTCTTCCACTGCTTGAGCAGTAGTACCATTGGCGCAGTCGGGTTTCACGGCCGAGTTCGGGATGGGATCGGGTGGGACACCGACGCTATGGCCACCAGGCAATAGAGTCCGCGAATAACAATCCCCATCAAGTGGTACTTGATGGGGTCCCCGAGGAGAGGAGGCCTCGCTTCGGGGGGTGTGGGTATAAAATCGATGCGTGCACTGGCTTGGTAATGACCGCACCCTGCCATCGTAGCCCAGGGCTGATGGTGGGGGTGTGGAGCTCTCAAGCGCGAATAGGACAATTAGTATCGGTTAGCTCCATGCGTTACCGCACTTCCACATCCGATCTATCAAGGTCGTGGTCTTCGACCGTCCTGAGAAATCTTATCTTGAGGGAGGCTTCCCGCTTAGATGCTTTCAGCGGTTATCCCGTCCGTACATAGCTACCCTGCTGCGCCGTTGGCACGACGACAGGTACACCAGAGGTACGTTCAACCCGGTCCTCTCGTACTAGGGTCAACTCCTCTCAAATTTCGACGCCCACGGCAGATAGGGACCAAACTGTCTCGCGACGTTCTGAACCCAGCTCACGTACCACTTTAATTGGCGAACAGCCAAACCCTTGGGACCTGCTCCAGCCCCAGGATGTGATGAGCCGACATCGAGGTGCCAAACAACCCCGTCGATATGAGCTCTTGGGGGTTATCAGCCTGTTATCCCCGGCGTACCTTTTATCCGTTGAGCGATGGCCCTTCCACGAGGGACCACCGGATCACTATGACCGACTTTCGTCTCTGCTCGACTTGTCAGTCTCGCAGTCAGGCTGGCTTATGCCATTGCACTCTAACAGCCGGTTTCCAACCGGCCTGAGCCAACCTTCGCGCGCCTCCGTTACTCTTTAGGAGGCGACCGCCCCAGTCAAACTACCCGCCACAGAGGGTCCCTGTACCGGTTTCACGGTACGAGGTTAGACATTAAACAACAACAGGGTGGTATTTCACCTATGGCTCCACATCGGCTGGCGCCAATGCTTCAAAGCCTCCCACCTATGCTACACAGTTCTTGTCCAATGCCACTCTGAAGCTGCAGTAAAGGTGCACGGGGTCTTTCCGTCTAACCGCGGGTACTCCGCATCTTCACGGAGAATTCAATTTCGCTGAGCATGTCCTGGAGACAGTGGGGAAGTCGTTACGCCATTCGTGCAGGTCGGAACTTACCCGACAAGGAATTTCGCTACCTTAGGACCGTTATAGTTACGGCCGCCGTTTACCTGGGCTTCATTTCAGAGCTTGCACTCCTCCACTTAACCTTCAGGCACCGGGCAGGCGTCAGGCCCTATACGTCGTCTTGAAGCCGACTTAGCAGAGCCCTGTGTTTTTGCTAAACAGTCGCTACCCCCTGGCCTGTGCCCCCCATGAGAGCTTGCGCTTACATGGGGCCTCCTTCTTCCGAAGGTACGGAGGCAATTTGCCGAGTTCCTTCAGGACACTTCTCTCAAGCGCCTTGGTATACTCTACCTGACCACCTGTGTCGGTTTCGGGTACGGTCTATACGGTGGGGCTATTTCCCGGGACAGTTTCGAAGCCTGACCAATCCGATAAGGTCAGACAACACACACCATCCGTCACACACCACCAGGCCCACGAATATTAACGTGGTTCCCATCGACTACCCCCTTCGGGCTCGTCTTAGGGGCCGGCTCACCCTGCGCGGATTAGCCTTGCGCAGGAACCCTTGGTCTTTCGGCGAGAGGGCATCTCACCCTCTTTATCGCTACTCATGTCTGCATTCGCACTTCCGATACCTCCACGACCCATTACCAGATCGCTTCGCAGGCTTACGGAACGCTCCGCTACCGCGTACACATGCGTGTACACCCTAAGCTTCGGTGCGTGTCTTGAGCCCCGTTACATCTTCGCCGCAGAAACCCTTGTTTAGACCAGTGAGCTGTTACGCTTTCTTTAAAGGATGGCTGCTTCTAAGCCAACCTCCTGGTTGTTTTGGGATTTCCACATGCTTTCCCACTTAGACACGACTTGGGGACCTTAGCTGTAGGTCAGGGCTGTTTCCCTTTTGACGACGGACCTTAGCACCCGCCGTCTGTCTCCCGAGTATCACTCATAGGTATTCGGAGTTTGGTTAGTATTGGTAGATCTCGCGACCCCCGCAACCATCCAGTGCTCTACCCCCTATGGTGTCCGCTCGAGGCACTACCTCAATAGTTTTCGCGGAGAACCAGCTATTTCCCGGCTTGATTGGCCTTTCACCCCTAAGCAC
>NZ_CP191175.1:3477500-3871423 GCF_050408055.1 Sphingomonas sp. Xoc002
CGGCCTTGAGCACGGCGGTCAGTTCCGCCTCGTCGCGGCAGCGGACCAGGATCGACGATGCGCCGAACACTTCATGGCCCAGTGCCTCGTCGGCGAGGAATGCCTCGGCCGTGGTCTGGAAGAAGGCGGCGCGACCGGCGGTGATGCCCTCGCCCACCTTGCCCTGCGCGATCGTCTCGACCTTGTCATGGCTGGCGAGCGACTCGGTGCCCTTGGTATAGGCGGCGTGGATGCCCGGCGTCAGCATGGTCTGCGCCGCCGCCTCGGGCAGCGCGGTACGCGCCGCCTCGACGAATGCGTCCAGCCCCTCGCCCTCGATGGCGAGCAGCAGGCCGGGATTGGTGCAGAACTGCCCGGCGCCCATGGTCAGCGAACCGACGAACGCGGTGCCCAGCGCCGCGCCGCGCGCCTTCAGCGCCTCGGGCATCAGCACGACCGGGTTGATGCTCGACATTTCGGCATAGACGGGGATCGGAACGGCGCGTTCCTGCGCGATCTTGACCAGCGCCAGGCCACCCGCGCGCGAACCGGTGAAGCCGACCGCCGCGATGCGCGGATCGCGGACCAGCGCCGCACCCAGTTCGTTGCTCGGGCCGGTCAGGTGGCTGAACACGCCCTTGGGCAGGCCGCAGGCTTCGACCGCCCGCTCGATCGCGGCGGCGACCAGCGCGCCGGTCTGCGGATGGGCGGGATGGCCCTTCACCACGACCGGGCAACCGGCGGCCAGCGCCGACGCGGTGTCGCCACCGGCGGTCGAGAAGGCGAGCGGGAAGTTCGACGCGCCGAACACCGCGACGGGACCCAGCGGCACCATGCGCAGGCGCAGGTCGGGGCGCGGCAGCGGCTGACGGTCGGGCATGGCGGGGTCGATGCGGACCTGCAGATAGGCCCCGGCGCGCAGCACCTTGGCGAACAGGCCCAGCTGGCCGACGGTGCGGCCACGCTCGCCCTCCAGACGCGCACGCGGCAGGCCGCTCTCACGCATCGCCGCCTGGATCAGGTCGTCGCCGATCGCCATGATCTCGGCACCGATCTTGTCGAGGAACGCGGCGCGCTCCTCGCGGCTGGTGGCGCGATAGACGTCGAACGCCTCCTCCGCCGCGGCGCAGGCCGCCTCGACATCGGCCGGTCCGTGCACCGCAAAGGCGTCGCCCACCGGCTGGCCGGTGGCGGCGTCGATCGAACGGAAATCGGTCATAGGGGAAGCTCCTTTATATTACTCCGACATATTAGTTTGACGGAGCGATGGCAATGTTAAAGGTTGTGGGTAAGGATGGGGGCGGAGAGGTACGATCGATGAGTGACAGCATGACGAACGGCGACGCGCCGCCCGAAACCGTCGGAGAGATGGGGTCTGACGAGGCCGCCCCCAAGGCCCGGCGCGGCACCGGCCGCCGCCTGCATGGCGCGATCGCGCACAAATTGGGCGCGGCGATCGTCTCGGGCGAGTATCGGCCCGGCGACACGCTGTCGGGGGAAGTCGCCTTTTCCGAAGCGCTCGACGTGTCGCGCAGCGCGTACCGGGAAGCGGTGCAGGTGCTGAGCGCCAAGGGGCTGGTCGAAAGCCGGCCCAAGACCGGCACGCGTGTCCTGCCGCGCAGCCGCTGGAACCTGCTCGACCCCGATGTGCTGGCCTGGGCCTTTTCGGGCGAGCCGGACATTCACTTCGTGCGCAGCCTGTTCGAACTTCGCGCCATCGTCGAGCCTGCCGCCGCCCGACTGGCGGCCGAGCGTCGCGACAAGACCGACCTGAAGGACATGCGCGACGCCCTGGGGGCGATGCGCCGCCATACGCTGGCCACCGATGCGGGGCGGGCCGCCGACCGGGACTTCCACAATGCGGTGCTCTCCGCGACGCGCAACGACGCGCTGGTCGTGCTGTCCGCCAGCATCGGCGCGGCGGTCGCCTGGACGACCCAGTTCAAGCAGCGGTCGCGCGCGCTGCCCCGCAATCCGGTGCCCGACCATGTGAAGGTCTATGACGCGATCGCCGCGGGCGATGTCGAGGCGGCGGGAGAGGCGATGCGGCTGCTCGTCGATCTGGCGCTGGAGGATACCCGCAGCGCGATGGAGGGATAGAAGGCCCGCCCCCGTAAAGGGAGCGGGCCACCCGAGACGCCGGGTTCGGGAATGAGAGTTTTCCGGCCGAATCGCCATTCTGTGATGCTTTTCCCTCCCTCGCCCCTCATCGAGGGGAGAGGGTTGCGCAGACTTGGTCTTTGCGAAAGCAAAGGCTTAGTCGGAGCTGGGTGAGGGGTGTGCGTTCGCGGGACGCGAGCGCGCGAGCCTTTGGCTCGCTCAACCCCTCACCCGAGCTGCGCTAGCCAGCACGCTGGCAAGCTCCGCTAACCCTCTCCCCTGTCCAGGGGAGAGGAGAAAAAAGGATTCAAATCGCCGCGCGGTGGACCGGCTTGGCGGGAACGGTAACCCGGAAGGTGAAGATGTCGCCCGCCTGGGTCTGTTCTTCCAGTTGCTCTTCCGACAGGCCCTGCCGCGCGGTGGTGGCATAGGCGGTGCGGCCATCGGGGCCGCCCAGCGCGATCTTGGTGATGTTGGACACGGGGAAGCGCACCTCGTCGGTCAGCACGCCGTCCGGGCCGTAGCGCCGCGCGGCCCAGCCGCCGAAGAAACCGACCCACACGCCGCCCTCGGCATCGCAGATCGCGCCGTCGGGATGGCCGTCCGCATCGCCGAAGCGCGCGAACTCGGTCGCGGGGCCGAGCGTACCGTCACCCAGGATCGGATGCGCCAGGATCACCTTGCCCAGCGTATCGACATGATAGAGCGTCGAGTCGTCCGGCGAGATGGCGGGACCGTTGGTGATGCACACCGCATCCGCACTAGTCGGCGTGACCAGTCCTGCGGCCCATTGGAACAGGCGGCCCGACAGCGAGGTCTCGTCATTGTCCATCGTGCCGAACCAGATCCGCCCCTGCCCGTCGACACAGGCATCGTTCAGGCGATTGGCGGGCAGATGCGTGTCGACCTCGGCCAGCCGTTCGAAACCGCCGGTCGCGGGGTCGAAGTGATGCGGCCCCGACTTCAGCCCGGCGACGAAACCACCGCGCTGCGCCGGGACGATCCAGCCGACCATTTCGGGCGAGGCCCATTGATCGAGCGTGCCGGCAGCCGGATCATGGCGGTAGATGCGCTGCTGCTTGATATCGACGAACCAAAGCGCGTCATCGACCCAGATCGGGCCTTCGCCCAGCGTCGCACCCACGGTCAGGCAATGTTCGGCCTGCTGCATCACTCTCTCCTTGCTCTCGCCCGGTTTGTTACCGCCAACCGGCGTCGATGAAATAGTCGTGACCGGTACACATCTTCGCATCGTCCGACGCGAGGAACAGCACCAGCGCCGCCACGTCCGACGGCTGGATACGCCCGTCGAGGCACTGCGCCGCGACGATCTCCGCCTCGCCTTCGGGGGTGTACCATTTTTCCTGGCGCGGCGTCTGCACATTGCCCGGCACGATGGTGTTCACGCGGATATTCTCGCGCCCCAGATCGCGCGCGAGGCTGCGGGTCAGCCCCTCGATCGCGGCCTTGCAGGTCTGGTAGAGGACCAGGTCGTTCAGACCCAGATGCCAGCTGATCGATCCGAAGTTCAGGATCGCGCCGCCGCCTGCCCGCTTCATCGCGGGGATCACCGCCTGCGCGGCAAAGAACTGGTGGCGCAGATTGACGTTCAGCCGCTCGTCCCAATAGGCCGGGGTGACGTCCTCGATGCTGTGGCGATCGTCATTGCCCGCATTGTTGACGAGGATGTCGACACCGCCCAGCGCCTCTTCCAGATCGACGAAGATCGCCTTCAGACTGTCGAGGTTGGTCAGGTCGCAGCGGCGCTGGATCGGCGCATGACGCGCATCGGGGGTCAGCCGGTCGACGAGCGCCTGGGCCGCATCCTCGGCAATGTCGACGAACGCGACGCGCGCGCCCTGCGCCACGAACGCCTCGACCAGCCCCTCGCCGATCCCCGAGCCGCCGCCCGTCACGATGACGCGCTTGTCGATCAGGCTGGGGTAGCGCGCGACCATGTCGGTCGCGGCACTGGTCTTCTGCAACATGGAAGTCTCCGTCACAACAGGCCGCGCTTGGCCAGGTTGCGCATCAGGTCGCCCAGACCGAAGGTCCAGGCGGGGGCATCGGCCGAGGTCATCACCGGATTGACCAGCGTGCCGAGGCGCGGATTGGTGATGACGACCGTGTCGCCGACCTTGTGGGTGAAACCACGCCCCGGCTCGTCACGGTCCTGGGTCGGCGCGAACAGCGTGCCGAGGAACAGGACGAGGCCGTCCGGGTAATGATGCTCGCTGAGCGCCTGACCGAGCAGATCCTCGGGGTCACGGCTGATCTGGTCCATCGAGCTGGCGCCCTCCAGCACATAGCCGTCGGTGCCGGTGATGGTCAGCTTGACCTCGCTCGACCGCACATCGTCCATGGTGAAGCCGTCGTCGAACAGGCGGACGAGCGGGCCGAGCGAGCAGGACGCGTTATTGTCCTTCGCCTTGCCGAGCAGCAGCGCCGAACGCCCCTCGAAATCGCGCAGATTGACGTCGTTGCCGAGCGTCGCGCCGACCGCCTTGCCATGGGCATCGGCGACCAGCACCACTTCCGGCTCCGGGTTGTTCCAGGTCGAGTCGGAACGGACGCCGACCGGCATCCCCCATCCCACCGTCGACAGCACCGGCGACTTGGTGAAGATCTCCGCATCCGGGCCGATCGCGACCTCCAGATATTGCGACCACAGACCTTCGGCGATCAGCGCGTCCTTCAGCTGCGCGGCCTCGGGCGAGCCGGGCACGACCGAGCGGATGTTGCCGCCGAGTGCCGCCTCCAGCGTGTCGCGAAGCCCCGCCGCCTTGGCATGGTCGCCGCGCGCACGCTCCTCGATCACCCGCTCCAGCGCGGATACGGCAAAGGTCACGCCCGCCGCCTTCACGCATTGCAGGTCGATCGGCGACAGCAGCCGATGGGCCGCGCCCGCTTCCGGCGACAGGTTCAGATCGGCCAGTTCGCCCAGCGCCTCGCCCTGCGATGCCTCGACCGTGCCGCTCGCCAGCAGCGCCGAGACGGTGGGGGCCACGCGGCTCATGTCATAGACCTGGCCGTTCTCGACCAGGATCGGGCAAGGCCCCTCACCCCGGTCGATCCGACCGACAAAGCGTCCGTCCCGCCAATCGTCCGGCAAAGCGCCCATCAGGTCGGTATGATTGCTGGCCATAATTCCTCTCCGAAGATTTGTTAGCGGTATCGATTGCTGTCCGGTTCAGGTCAAGAGGCCCCCGGGTCGGCCGCCCCGTTCTGGGGCGTTCCACAAATGCAGGTTGTTCAAATCCTGCCTCTACCCGTCTAGAACCAAAGCAACGGCCCCTGCCCCTCGGCAGCGGCCAGTGAACAGGAATCGCATGCGCATCGAAGATCCCGCGTTCACCGTTACGATGGACGATCGGTACATCATCCACGTTCGCGCACATGGCCAGTGGTCTCCCGAGATCGCGGATCGCTACTGGCTGGCCTTCCAGCCCTTTCTCGACGAATCGCGCCGCCAGTTGGGATATGCCAAGGCGCTGATCGACCGGCGGGGCGCCCCCATCATGTCGATGGCCATGGTGCAGGCCATGCGCGACGGGATCATGGCCCATTACAATCCCGACGATCGCCTGGCCCTGGTCGTCGATTCCAGCCCGCTGAAATTGCAGGTTCGGAAAAACTACCCGCTCGAGCATCTCGACGCCTTCCTGTCGTACGATGCCGCCCTGGCCTGGCTGCAGAATCACTGACGTCGGCGGGTCGACCGGCCGGGCGGGATGATCCGCCCGACCGGTCGCCATGATCGTCAGTGCCCGTATCAGTGGTTGTCGCGCGGCAGGCCCTGGGTCTGGGCGATGCGCTGATACTTCTCGGCGCCTTCCAGGATCGCGCCGGTCGACATCTGACCGACCACCGAACGCTGGATTTCCTGCCATGGGGTCTGCGACGCCGGGTATTTGTACCCGCCCGCCGCCGCCAGGGTCTTGCGACGCTCGGCCAATTCTTCCTCGGAGATGAGGATGTTGGCGCTGCCGGTGTTCAGGTCGATACGCACCCGGTCACCGGTCTGGATCAGCGCCAGGCCGCCCATCGCCGCCGCCTCGGGGCTGGCGTTCAGGATGGAGGGCGAACCGCTCGTACCCGACTGGCGCCCGTCACCGATGCAGGGCAGCGAATGCACGCCCTCGGTGATCAGATAGGCGGGCGGACGCATGTTGACGACTTCCGCCGCGCCCGGATAGCCGATCGGCCCCGCGCCGCGCATGAACAGCAAAGTCTCGGGCGTGATGCCGGTCGCGGGATCGTCGATCCGGTGATGATAATCCTCCGGCCCGTCGAACACGACCGCCGGACCTTCAAAGGCGTTCAGGTCGTCGGGGTTGGACAGATAACGCTCGCGGAATTCGGGCGAGATCACGCTGGTCTTCATGATCGCGGCGTCGAACAGATTGCCCGACAGCACGATGAAGCCCGCTTCCTCGACCAGCGGCTGCGCGAAGGGACGGATGACCTTTTCGTCCTCGATGGCGACGCCACGGCAATTCTCGCCCATGGTCTTGCCGTTGACGGTCAGTGCGTCCTCGTGGATCAGCCCCTGCTCGATCAGCTGGTTGACCACGGCGGGCACGCCGCCCGCACGGTAATAATCCTCGCCCAGATACTCGCCCGCAGGCTGCAGGTTCACGAGCAGCGGCACCTTGTGGCCTTCGCTTTCCCAGTCCTGCACGGGCAGGTCGACGCCGATGTGACGCGCGATGGCGGCGAGGTGGATCGGCGCGTTGGTCGAACCGCCGATCGCCGAGTTGACCTTGATCGCGTTGTGGAACGCGTCCTTGGTCAGGATCTCGGAGGGCTTCAGATCCTCGTTCACCATCTCGACGATGCGCTTGCCGGTGAGATAGGCGACTTCCTGGCGATCGCGATACGGCGCGGGGATCGCGGCCGAACCCGGCAGCGACATGCCGAGCGCTTCGGCCAGCGAGTTCATCGTGGTCGCGGTGCCCATGGTGTTGCAATAGCCGGTCGAGGGGGCCGACGACGCGACCAGGCGGATGAACTCCGCATCGTCGATCTCGCCCGCCGCCAGCATCTGGCGCGCCTTCCACACGATGGTGCCCGAGCCGGTGCGCTCGCCCTTGTGCCAGCCGTTGAGCATCGGCCCGACCGACAGCGCGATCGCCGGGATGTTGACCGTCGCGGCCGCCATCAGCATCGCCGGGGTCGTCTTGTCACAGCCGATCGTCAGCACCACGCCGTCGAGCGGATAGCCGTACAGCACCTCGACCAGCCCCAGATAGGACAGGTTGCGGTCGAGACCGGCGGTCGGACGCTTGCCGGTTTCCTGGATCGGGTGGACCGGGAATTCCAGGACGATGCCGCCCATCTCGCGCACGCCTTCGCGAACGCGCTCGGCCAGCACCAGATGGTGGCGGTTACAGGGCGAGAGGTCGGAGCCGCTCTGCGCGATGCCGATGATCGGCTTGCCCGACTGAAGCTCCTCCAGCGAAAGGCCGAAGTTCAGATAACGCTCCAGATAGAGCGCGGTCATGTCGATATTGTCGGGATTGTCGAACCAGGCGCGGCTGCGCAGCTTCTGGGTGGGCGTGTCGGTCATGTCAGGCTTTCGGTCAGCGAACGGTGGAGAAGCGATAGATCATGGTATGCCGGTAGGGCTTACCCGGATCGACGCGCGGGGAGACGAAGGACGGCTTGTTGGGCGAATCCGGGAATTTCTGCGGCTCCAGGGCGATGCCGTCACCCATGCGGTACAGATGGCCCTTCTTGCCGACATAGGTGCCGTCGAGGAAATTGCCCGTGTAGAATTGTACGCCCGGCTCGGTCGACAGCACTTCGAGCACGCGGCCCGAGGCGGGATCCTCCAGCCGCGCCGACAGCTGCGGCGTGGCGGTCAGGCCCTTGTCCAGCGCGAAATTATGATCGTAACCCTGGCCGTAGCGGATCTGCTGGTCGTTGCCGTCGCGAATGCCGTCGGCGACGACGCGGGCCGCGCGAAAATCGAACACGGTGCCCGCAACCGGCTTCAGCTCGCCGGTCGGGATCAGCTTGGCATCGACCGGCGTGAAGGCGGCGGCCGGAATGGTCAGCTTGTGGAAGGTCGCGCCCAGCGGCGAACCTTCACCGTTCAGGTTGAAGATCGCGTGGTTCGTCATGTTGATGACGGTCGGCTTGTCGGTCTTCGCCTCGAACGCGATGGTCAGCGACCCCGCCTCGTCCAGCGAATAGGTGACGGTGGCGTCGACCTTGCCGGGATAGCCCTGGTCGCCGTCCGCGCTGGTCAGCGCCATCACCACGCTGGCGGTGGCGCCGTCCTTCATCGACACGATCCTCCACAGATTCTTGTCGAAACCCTTGGTCCCGCCGTGCAGCGAGTTGACCTTGTCGTTCAGCGGCAGCTGATAGCTCTTGCCGTCCAGCGTGAAGCGCCCCCCCCCGATGCGGTTGGCGAAGCGGCCGACCGTTACGCCGAAGAAATTGGGATGATTCACATAATCCTCGGCCTTGTCATAGCCGAGCAGGACGTCGGCCAGCTTGCCGTCGCGATCCGGGGCCATCACCGACTGAAGCGTCGCGCCATAGGTCAGGACGCGCGCCGACAGCCCGGCCTTGTTGGTCAGGGTCACCGTTTCGATGGCACCACCCTCGGCCGCATAGCCGGCGGGGGCGCGCTTTGCCTCGCTCGCGAGAGCGGCCGTGGAAGTCATTGCGGAGGTTACCGCTACCAATGTAAGAAAGCTCTTGATTGACGCCATCGACATGCCTCATCCCTCCGTCGCCAGACGCCATTGACGCGCCTTTTGCGTCACTATAGTCAGACAAAATATCAGGAGCAAGCCGGTCAACGAACATCTTTTGATGATGTTCGCCGGCGCGAAGGAGAGGATTTCATGGCCGCACCACCCGTCACGTCCCGCGCCAATGGCGCAACGCCTGTCGGGGGAAAGGCCGCGAACTACACGTCGGCGCTGACTCTCCTCGCCAGCCTGTTCTTCATGTGGGGCTTCATCACCGTCATCAACAACGTGCTGCTGCCGCATCTGCGGTCGGTGTTCGAACTTGATTACGCCCAGACCACGCTGATCGAGTCGGTCTGGTTCATCGCCTATTTCTTCGCCTCCATCCCCTCGGCCAAGCTGATCGAACGCGTCGGCTATCAGAAGTCGATCGTCATCGGCCTGCTGATCATGGCGGCGGGTGCGCTGGGCATGACGTTGGCCGCCAGCCTGCCCTCTTACGGCGTGACGTTGGTCATGCTGTTCGTCATCGCCAGCGGCATCACGCTGCTCCAGGTGGCGGCCAACCCTTATGTGACCGTCATCGGCCCGCCCGAAACCGGCTCGTCGCGCCTCAACTTGGTGCAGGCGTTCAACTCGCTGGGCACCACGTTGGCGCCGCTGTTCGCCGGTTATCTGATCCTCGGCCGCAGCCGCAGCGGCACCGCCGAGGCGGGCGCCGCGCTGACCCAGGCGCAGCGTTACGCCGATGCCCAGTCGGTCATCCTGCCCTATGCGCTGGTCGCCGTGGTGCTGGTCGTGCTGGCCATCATCATCGCGCGCTTCCCCCTGCCCGCCCTGGGTTCGTCGACGCAGCGCGCCGCCAAGGCCGAGCGCAAGCAGCATTCGCTGTGGAAGCATCGCAACCTGACGCTCGGCATCCCGACGATGATCGCCTATCTGCTGGCCGAAATCGGCGTCGCCAACCTGTTCATCAACTTCGTGTCGCAGCCCAACATCGCCGCCGTCACGCATGACCAGGCGTCGCGCTATCTGTCGCTGCTGTGGGGCGGCATGATGGTCGGTCGATTCTTCGGCAGCTTCGTGATGCAGAAGGTCGCGCCGGAACGCGTGCTGACCGTCTTCGCCTTCGGCGCGCTCGTCGTCGTCGCGATCGCCACCTTCACCACCGGCCCGATGGCGATGTGGGCGCTGATCGCGGTGGGCCTGTTCCATTCGATCATGTTCCCGACCATCTTCACCCTCGCCATCCGTGGCCTGGGTCCGCTGACCGAGGAAGGCTCGGGGCTGATGATCATGGCGATCGCCGGTGGCGCACTCGTCGTGGTGCAGGGCTGGCTGGCCGATCATTACGGCCTGCAGAACTCGTTCTTCCTGACCATGGCCTGCGAGATCATCGTGCTCGCCTATGCGCTGTGGGGGTCGAAGCCCGCCAACATCTTCCCGGATGAAGACGCCGCGTAAACCGGCCCGTCGGGAGTAAAACCAAGGGGGGCGGTGCCGCGAGGTGCCGCCCCTTTTGCATGAGAGGCACCCGGGGTTTCGTCATCATATCCGATCTGGTAATGTTACACCGTAACACGAATGATCGAAGATGATGTACATGATCCCCATGGCCGACACCGCCCCGCCCCGTCCCCTGTCCCTGCCCGATCATGTGCGGATCGACAGCGACTCCACGATACTGGCGACGATCGACCAGCCGCAGGTGACGCTGGCCGTCTGGGAGCGTCCCTCGCCCCTGCCTGCGCCCGCTCTCACCGATTTTCCGACGATCCGCTTTGCCGCGAACACGCAGGGCGTCGCCGCCAAGGTCCTCGAAGCGGTGGCAGCCCTTTCCCCTGAGCCGTGGCACGAAACGCTGGCCGCCGATGTCGCGCGACTGGCGATGCTCTATGCGACCTGGACCGGCGAGGAGCGGGTGGAGGTACGGATCGAGCGTGTCACGGGCAATGGCTGCTGGAAATTCCACGCCGATTATGTCGGCCTGCGGTTGATCACCACCTATTGCGGACAGGCGACCCAGTGGTTGCCCCAGGATGCGCCCGACCAAACCGCGCCGCGCGCCCTGTCGGCGGGCGATGTCGGGTTGTTCAAGGGACGCGAGCGTGCGGGCGACCGGGCGATCATCCACCGCTCGCCGCCGATTGCGGGGACCGGCGAGGACCGGCTGCTGCTCGTCATCGACGCGCCCTGGCCGGAGGCGGATGCGTGACCAGCCTGACCCTGCCCCATGACGCCGTGCGCCGGGCTACCCCGCCCGTCTCCGCCGCCGCGCGGCTGGCGAGCATCGATGCGGTTCGGGGGCTGGTCATGGTCATCATGCTGCTCGACCATGTGCGGGATACCTTGTGCACGCATTGGGCGGTCGGCGACCCGATGGATGCGCGCCTCGTCGCGCCTGCCCTGTTCTTCAGCCGGACGCTGGCCTCGCTCTGCGCGCCGACCTTCATCGCGCTGACCGGCCTGTCGGCCTGGCTTTATGGCCAGACGCACAGCCGCGCGGAGACCCGCCGCTTCCTCCTGACGCGCGGCCTGTTCTTGATGCTCCTGGAACTGACGCTGGTCGGCTTTGCCTGGTCGGCGCGGTTCCCGCCGCAGACCATCTGGTTGCAGGTGATCTGGGCGATCGGCGTGTGCATGATCGCGCTCGCCGGATTGATCCACCTGCCGCGCGGCGCGGTTGCGGCGATCGGCTTGGGGATCGTGGCGGGGCACAATCTGCTCGACCCCATCGCCTTCGCGCCCGACAGCCCCTGGTTCAAGCCCTGGGCGCTGATCCACAAGCGCAGTGCGTTCGAATGGATGGGGATCACCATCAAGACGACCTATCCGGTACTGCCCTGGATCGGGGTGATCGCGCTGGGCTTTGCGATCGGACCGTGGTTCACCCGCCCGGCCGGGGAGCGGCGACGCTGGCTGGCGGCGCTTGGGCTGGGGCTGATCCTGGGTTTCATCCTGTTGCGGACGATCAACGGCTATGGCGATGCGCCCTGGGCCATGGTGCCGGGCGACCCGCTGCGCAGCGTGATGAGTTTTCTGGCGCTGACCAAATATCCGCCGTCCTTGCTGTTCCTGCTGTCCACCCTGGGCGTCGCGGCGCTGTTGCTCGCCCTGTTCGAGGGGCGGAGCGGGCCGGTCGCGCGCAAGCTGGCGGTGATGGGCGGCGCGCCGATGGGCTTCTATCTGCTCCACCTCTATGTGTTGCGCGGCCTGTATCTCGGCGCGGTGGCGATCTGGGGCACCAATCAGGGGCAGGTGTTCGGCCTGCCCTCGGTCGGGGCGATGTGGCTGGTCTATCTGCTGCTGATCGTGCCGCTCTATTACCCGACCCGATGGTTCGCCGACCTGAAGCGTCGCCGCCGCGATCTGCGCTGGCTGCGCTATTTCTGACCCATGATTCCTCCCCGGAAGGGGAGGAGTGGTCAGAACCAGGTCCGGATGCCCAGCGCCAGCGCGGCCCCGCCGCCGCTGGCGGGACCATAGCGGCGTTCCCAATGGACCCCGACATAGGGCGCGAACTCGCGCGCGATCTCGTAGCGCAGGCGCAGGCCCAGTTCGAGGTTGGAGACGCCCGCCGCGATCTGCTGGTCGGCTATGTCCTGCGCGGCGAAGTTCACCTCGATGCGCGGTTGCAGGATCGCACGCTGGGTGAGGCGCTGGTCGACCCAGGCTTCGGTGCGGGCCAGCAGCTCGCCCTTGTCCGACAGGAACAGCGCGCCCTCGACATCGAACCAATAGGGGGCCAGCCCCTCGACCCCGACCACGGCATAGGTCCGCCGCGCAGGCCTACCCACATCCTGCCGCACGCCCGCCTGCAAATTCCAATAGGGATCGATCGCCCTGGAATAGAGCGCCTGCACCTCCGCCGCGCCGATCCGGTCGCGGAACGCCCCCTCGCCCTCGGTCTTGACGACCAGCCGGTGGATGTCGCCGCCGAACCAGCCCTCCCCGTCCCAGCGATAGCCGTCGCGCCCGTCACGGACCTGCACCTCGGCCAGGTTGAACAGGATCTGCGAAAAGCGCATGCCGCCATGCTCCATCCGCATCTGCCGGTTGGCGGCGGCCATGGCGGCGGGATCGTAGAAGCGGTCGGCGGCGCGATCGGTCGGAGCGGGAGGTGGCGGCGCGGAACCGACGGCTTGCTGGGACATGGCGCCATGCCCCATCGTTCCATGGTCCATCGCCCCGTGGTCCATCGCCCCGTGGTCCATCGCCCCATGGTCCATCGCCCCATGGTCCATCGCCCCATGGTCCATCGCCCCATGGTCCATCGCCCCATGGTCCATCGCCCCATGGTCCATCGCCCCATGGTCCATCGCCCCATGGTCCATCGCCCCATGGTCCATCGCCCCATGGTCCATCGCCCCATGGTCCATCGCCATGCCCTCCGACATGGATTCCGTCTCCGGCTTGACCTGGCAATGCCCCATGGCGGCATGTTCCGCCGGGCAGGCAGGGGCAGTTCCCTCCTTCGGCATCGGGGCCATGCCGGGCATCGGGTCGGGCTTGCCAAGCGCCGGGGTGCAATGCCCCATCGCCGTATGTTCGGCCGGACAGGCCCGCACAGTCGCACGAGCCTTTTTCCGCACGGGCTTGACCACCCGGCGCTTGGCCGCTTTGCGCGGGGCCGCGGCGGGTTTGGCCGGAGCCATGGTCATGCCGGGCATCGTCATGCCGGGCATCATGTGATGATGCTGCCCCGTCGGATCGGCGAGCAGCAGCAGCGCAAAGGGGATCATGCCGCCGCTCCCGTGTCCGCGTCACGCCGGACGGTGACGACCTGCATCATGCCCGCATGCATGTGATAGAGCATGTGGCAGTGGAACGCCCAGTCGCCCTCGGCATCCGCCGTCAGGTCGAAGGTCGCGGTGCCGCCCGGTGCGACATTGACGGTGTGCTTGCGCGGGGCATGGTCGCCATGCCCCGTCACCAGCTCGAAGAAATGGCCGTGCAGATGGATGGGGTGCGCCATCATCGTGTCGTTCACCAGAGTCACGCGTACCCGCTCGCCCAGCCGGAACGGGATCGGGGCGGTCACCGCGTTCAGCTTCACCCCGTCGAACGCCCACATATAGCGCTCCATATTGCCGGTCAGATGGATGGTCAGCGCGCGCGACGGCGTGCGGGTGTCGGGATTGGCCTTGGCACTCATCAGATCGCGATAGGTCAGGACGCGGTGGCCGACATCGGCCAGCCCCTGCGGCGGTTCGCCGGTGCGGTCGACCGGCATCGGCGCGACCGTCTGGACGACGGGCGTGCGCGGCAGGCCGGGGGCGTTGGCGAAGTCGCGCATCTTGTGGCTCATCTGGCCGTGGTCCATCTGGCCATGATTCATTTGGCCATGATCCATCCGGAGCGCGGCATTCGGCTGGCAATGCCCCATCGCGGCATGTTCGGGGGAACAGCCGCCCGACATGGCGCCGTGCTCCATGCCCCCCATCCCCATATCCTTCATCGTCGCAAGCGGAAGGGGACGCAACGCAGGCACGGGCGCGGCGATGCCCATCCGGGGCGCGAGCGTCCCCCGCGCCATGCCCGATCGATCCCAGGTTTCGGCGACCAGCGTATAGGCGCGGTCCTCGGTCGGCGTGACGATCAGGTCATAGGTCTCGGCCACCGCGATCTGAAGCTCGTCGACCGTCACCGGCCGCACATCCTGCCCATCGGCCTGTACGACGGTCAGCGTCAGGCCGGGGATGCGGATGTTGAAGTTGGTCATCGCCGAGGCGTTGACCAGCCGCAGCCGTACCCGCTCGCCGGGCGTGAACAACCCGGTCCAATTGTCCGTGGGTCCATGGCCGTTGACCAGATAGCGATAGGTCGAACCCGTCACGTCGGACACATCGCTGGGGTCCATCCGCATCCGGCCCCAGTCCAGCCGTTCGCGCAAGGGCTGGTCCTTGCCCGCCAGCAGCCCGGCCAGCGTCTGCTTCTGATAGTTGAAATAGCCGCCCTGCATCTTCAACCGGCGAAAGATCGCATGGGGGTGAAGCGGGCTGTGATCGGACAGCAGCACGACATGCTCGCGGTCCGATGCGATGGGATCCGCCCCGGCGGGATCGATCACGATCGGGCCGTACAGCCCCTCCTGCTCCTGCAACCCCGAATGGCTGTGATACCAATAGGTCCCGGCCTGGACGACGGGGAACTCATAGGTGAAGCGCCCGCCCGCCGGAATGCCCGG
The DNA here is from genome assembly GCF_050408055.1 of Sphingomonas sp. Xoc002. Lineage (NCBI taxonomy): Bacteria > Pseudomonadati > Pseudomonadota > Alphaproteobacteria > Sphingomonadales > Sphingomonadaceae > Sphingomonas > Sphingomonas sp. Xoc002. The sequence goes on from NZ_CP191175.1 coordinate 3,492,474, forward strand.
AAAGCTGATCCCCGGCACCCCGTCCATCTGAAAGGGCAGCAGCAGCCCGTGCCAGTGGATCGAGGTCTCTTCGTCCAGCGCATTGACCACGGTGATCCGCACCCGCTGTCCCTCGCGCAGGCGGATCAGCGGGGCGGGGGCGGATCCATTGATGCCGATCGCATGATAGGGCTTGCCGTCGATCGTCATATGCTGGCGCGCGATGGTCAGGGTGATGTCGGGACCGGTCAACTCGGCCCGCGGCCCGGTATGGGCCGACAGGCCATGACCCTGCGCCCAAGCGGGCAGCACGGGCAAAGCGGCAAGCGAGGTCAGGCCGACGCCCCCGGCCAGAAGGTCACGGCGGCGTATCGCGGTCGTCGGGTCGATCATGCCCCCTTATACGCATGTAGGCGGCCCTCCCCTCACCTGGCCCCTCACCCGGTCTGCTCGCGCAAGGCGGCACGGGCGCGGCGGATGCGAAGCTCGACCGCCTTGCTGCTCAGGCCCAGCGCCTCGGCCGCCTCGGCCTGGCTCAATCCCTCCACCGCGCACAGGATCAGCGGCTCGCGCAATGCGGCGGGCAAGGCATCGAGCGCGGCCAATGTGCGCGCCAGCGAATCGCGCTCGATCGCCGCCGCCTCGCCCCCGATCCGGTCGTCGGCGACCTCTGCCGCCGCCTCGACCGGCAGCACCCGCGCCAGCATCGCGCGCACCCGCCGCCGCCGCGCCCAGTCCCGGCATTTGTTGAGCGCGATCCGGCTGAGCCAGGCGCGCAAGGACCGCGTCTGGTCGAACCGGCCCAGCGCGCCATGCGCCGCGACGAAACTCTCCTGCACCAGATCCAGCGCCTCATCGGCGTCGCGGACCTGCGCCAGGATCAGGCGATACAGCGCCGCCTTGTGCCGCGTGACGATCGCGGCATAGGCGCCCGGCCGCCCGCCGATCGCCAGCGCGACCAGATCGCCGTCCGCCAGCCCCGCCAGATCGCGCTCCCCCACGCGCCCGGCTATCGGCCTGTGTCGGTCAGCTTGGCCGCCACCAGCCGGTCGAAAATCGCCGCCTGATCGGGGCGAAGGAGGCGACGCATCGCAAAGACATGCGCCAGCGTCGCCTTTTGCAGATCCCCCATGCTGTGATGGACCGCGTCGATGGCTTGCGAGACCTGCGGCCCGTCGCGATGCTCGGCCTCGATCGCGGCGGCCAGCCGGGCATTGTCGCCCCGCAACCGCGCCTCCAGCCCGGCGCGCCGCGCCGCGAACTGCGCCTCCAGCCGGTCGAGCGCGACCCGCTGCCCCGGGTCGAGCGCGATGTCGCGGTGGACCAGCATGTGGATGTCGCTCGCCCGTGGCTCGGCGGGCATCAGCAATCGGCACCCGATCGCCACCCCCGCCAGCGCCGCGACGAACGCGATCACCAGGGTCAGCAAATTCCGACGCATCGCCCCGCTCATCGGCCGAGCAACAGGGTCGAGGGCGCCAGTCCCGTATCGAGCGCGGCGACCTCCACTGGCCGGTCCCGCGCCTCGCTCCGCCCGGCCACCACCCCGCCGCCGACGATCCCCAGCATCAGCGCCGCGCCGCCCGCCAGCGCCAGTCCCCGAACCGACAGACCGCCTGTGTCCGCCCCTCCCGCATCGATCGCGGCCGCCACCCGTCGCTCCAGCGTATCCAGGGTCGCGGGCGGGGTGCTGTGCGCCAATCGGGCAAGATCGCGGTCGAACGGGTCGGTCATCATGAAACCATTACGCAAAAACGGTGGCCGTCCCTCATGGGGCGGATAGGATCAGCATATGGACATGGCCACGCTTCGCAACATCGCCGCTTTCGCGCCCATCCTGGCCGCGCCCGATTTCGTGACGGGCGCATGGACCGAGCCTCGGCGATCCGCCGAGGGGGTCATCACCATGGCCTGGTTCGACCTCTCCGAGCCCGCCTCCGCCTTCGTCGCGGCCATCGCGACCGAGGATGTCGCGGCCCATTACCGCAGACCGGTGGACGAAGAAGCACGCGCCGCGCTGATGCACATGGCCGAGCATCCTTCCGCGATCGCCGATGCGAGCATCGAACAGATCGCCTGGATCCTGACGTTCCAGCTGCGCGCCGACCGGTTCTCGGAAGGGTCGCTGGCACGCGCGTTCGAAACAGGGCTGATGCGCGCCATCGCCGAGCGTGCGGCGGTTCTCGGCGAGATAGACCGGAAAAACCAAAAACCCCGCTAAGCCGATTGGCCTAGCGGGGTTTTCGATGGTGGGCGTGGCAAGGATTGAACTTGCGACCCCTGCGATGTCAACACAGTGCTCTACCACTGAGCTACACGCCCGCCGGAGGCCGGGCAATTAGCAGTTTCGGCGGGGCTGGCAAGCCCTAAATCGCACCATCCGCCGATTCTTTTGCAAAAAGTCGATCCACCTCCATCACCAGGTCGCGCAGGTGGAAGGGCTTGGACAGGACGCGGGCGTTGGGAACCGCCTGCCCCGCCTTCAGCGTGACCGCCGCAAAGCCGGTGATGAACATCACCCGCAGGTCGGGGACCAGCGAGGCGGCGCGCTGCGCCAGTTCGATGCCGTCCATCTCGGGCATGACGATGTCGGTGAGCAGCAGGTCGAACCGCTCGCTTTCCAGCAAAGGCAGCGCCGCCGTGCCGCGATCGACCGCCGTCACCCGGTAGCCGGACCGCGTCAGCGCCCGTGTCAGATATTCGCGCATGACCTCGTCGTCTTCGGCCAGCAGGATATGGAACATCGCGTCATCCCGATTCATGTTGAGGGCCAGCTTAGCGGCCGCGCGGTTAAGATTTCCAGACCATTGCCCACATTGGATTGCCGCCATAGGATCGCCGCCAATGGCCAGCCCGAGCTTCGGCGCATCCTTTCAGAGTTTTGGCGATCCGGTGCCCTCGGGGCCGGTGGTCATCTCGGTTTCGCATGGCGGGCGCGCCTATCCGCCGGAGCTGGTCGCGGCGCTGCGGGTGCCCGTCGCCGCCGTGATGGCGCTGGAGGACCGGTTGATCGATCTGGTCGGCATGGCGGCGCGCGGCGACGAGCCGATGCTGGTGCAGGATATGCCGCGCGCATGGATCGACCTGAACCGTGACGAGCGCGAGCGTGATCCGCTGATCGACGAGGGCGCGCGGATGGCGCCCCGCGCTTCGGCCAAGCTGCGGAGCGGGCTGGGCCTGGTGCCGCGCCGGGTGACGGGGCATGGCGATATCTGGACGCGGCGCTTCACCGATGCCGAGATCGTCGCGCGGATCGAAAACGACCACCGCCCCTATCACCGCACGCTCGCGGAGCGGCTGGCGGCGGCGCGGGCGCGGTTCGGGGTGGCGGTGCTGCTCGACCTGCATTCGATGCCGCCGCTGGGGGCACCGGGACTGGTACCACGCATCGTCATCGGCGACCGGCATGGCACGACGGCGGCCACCCGCTTCGTCCGCCGGATCGAGGCGGAGACGCGCGGGGCCGGTTTCGCCGTCACCCGCAATGCGCCTTATGCCGGGGGCCATATCGTCGAGCGGCATGGCGATCCGCGACGCGGCATTCACGCCATCCAGCTGGAGCTCGACCGCTCGCTCTATCTCGATGCCGCGCTGGAGGCGCCGGGGCCGGGTTTCGACGCCATGGTCATGCTGGTCCGCCGAATCCTGTCTGCGCTGGCCGCGGAAGCGCTGGGCCAGCCGGCCGCGATGGCCGCCGAATAAAAAACCGCCTCGCGCAAGGGGGAAGAGCGCGAGGCGGCCAAGGTTCAGGGAGGAGACACGCTGAAAGCGTGTCATACGACATCGCGAAAGGGGGGACACGACGTCGTACAGGATATAAATAAGAAGGGGCCTATTTGGTTCAACCCCCGCCCCCACAATTCGTCATTTTTTCGTAATGGGTGGTGGCGGAGCGGGCGTGCGGCCAATCCTGCGAGACTCAGTTCTCGGTAAGGTTGTTCAATAAACTGGCGCGCTGCGATCGCTCACGCTGGGCCGTTCAAACTCAAGCTTTGGCTTCCCCATACCGCTGGTCGACACAAACCACCGTTTTGATCCACCCGACATCTCTCAACATGCATTCCAATGGGGAAGTCGTAAGGCCGTCATTGCGCTGTCGTCGTCGACACGTACGATCCTCGGCATGACCCCGACGAACCTGCTCGTTCCGACCTATCGGAATATGCTGCAAACCCTCTCCGGCTTGCTCGACAAGGCACAGCAGCAAATGTCGGCCAGGTCGGAAGCCATGCCGGCAGCGCGGCTGGTGGCCGACATGTTTCCGCTAGCAGCCCAAGTCCGCTTCGCAGCCTTTCAAGCCCAAGAGGCCGTGTTCCGGTTGCGTGATGAGCGCGTGCCCGATTGGCTGAATACCGTCGCTGCCGAAGGACGGAATGCCAGCAGCGCCCCAGGGACGATTGCCGATGCCAAGGCACGGATCGACGATGCCCTCACCTTTCTCGCGGATGTGCCGGGCGACGCCCTCGATGCTGGCCGGGACTTGCCGATTACGATCGAATTGCCGGGGGGCATGACGTTCGACATGACGGGCGAGCAGTATCTGCGCGACTGGGCTTTGCCGCAATTCTACTTCCATGTCGTCACTGCCTACGCGATTCTTCGCAGTCATGGCCTGGAAATCGGCAAGGCAGATTATGTGCCACACATGTTCGCCTATCTGTGCCCCGGATCGATGATAGAGGCGTAGACGACAACGGGCTCACCCCCGCCGGAAACTCATCCGCGCGAGCAGGCCGTCGCGCAACAGGAAATGGTGGCGCAACGCTGCGGCAACATGGATCGCCACCAGCACCAGCATCGCCCAGCCGAGAATCTCATGCGCCTCGTGCCCGACACCGGCGGCGGCCTTGCCGATGGGGAGTGGCGGCACGTCGAACAGGCCGAACCAGCTGACGGGCCGCGGCACGTCGCGGCCGGAGCCCATCGCCCAGCCGGTCATCGGCATGGCGATCATCAGAACATAGAGCGTGGCGTGGAGCGCATGGGCGCTTCCGCGCGCCCAGACCGGGATTTCGGCGGGCAGCGGCGGCGGGCGATGGCCCAGGCGCCAGGCGATCCGTGCCGCCGTCAGCGCCAGCACGGTCAGGCCGATCGCCTTGTGCAGCGGAATGGTGCCGGGCAACAGGCTCTCATGGAGCAGCCCGATGGCGAGGTTCGCCACGACCAAGGCCGCGATCGTCCAGTGAAAGACGATCGCGACCTGGCTGTAGCGCGGACTGGCGGAAACGACCGGCCCGCGCATCGGATCAGCCGACCGGCTGAAGCTGCGGCTGCGGCATCTTGCCCAGCTGCGCCTGACGGGCGAAGATGTCGCGCATCAGCGAGAGCGAGAAGAGGTGCGCATAGAGCAGCGGGAGCATGCCCGACTGGCTCATCTTGCGCAGCTGGTCCCCGCGCAGGTCGACCAGCTTTTCCTCGTTGATCATCTGGAAACCGCGATAGACGAAGGGCTGGTCCGCGCCGTCCGGCTGGATCGAGACTTCGCCGTCCATCAGCAGACCCATTTCGCCCAGTTCCTTCATGAAGTTCTGGGTGCGCGCGCCCGCCTGTTCGAACGATTCGTTGAACTGGAGGATGTTCTTGGTCAGCTCGCTCGGCTGGTTGCCGTCGAACAGCGACTCGCCGTCGTCGAACGCGCCGATGGTCGGCGAGGTCGGGTCGAAGCACAGCGACAGCTCTTCCGATTCCGGGCGCAGCCGCGCCAGCATGTACGGATAGCGGCGAATATAGGCGGGAACGTAGAAGTTCGTCTCGGTCAGGCGGCCTTCGTCATCGACGAAGACGTTCACGCCCTCGTTCAGGCCCATCAGCGCCAGCGGGATCGGCTGGTCGCCGACCGAGAAGACGATCGGCATGAAACGCTGCACCAGCGGGAATTCGTCCACGGTCACGGGAATGGCGTGCTGGCCGACCAGGAAGGGCGCGGTCTCCTGCGGGCGAACCTTGTAGTTCGCATGAGCCTCGCTCGAAAGCGGCTCCAGGCCGTTGTAGAAAAGCGGAAGGGACGGCGCGCTCGCCATGATATTCTCCAAAAAACGCGATCCACGCGAGCCCCCCGGCCGCGTGTCCTGCGTCCGTGTCTATGGGCCTAGCGCCTCATGCGCAAGCGACGAGCTTGCCCGGATTGAACAGACCGTGCGGATCGAGCGCCGTCTTGATGGCGCGGATCGCCGCGACCCGTTCGGGCGACAGGCGGGCGAGTTCGTCGCGCTTCATCTGGCCGATGCCGTGCTCGGCCGAAATGGTGCCGCCCGCCGCCATGACCAGATCATGGACGAAGCGGGTGATGGTCGCGGCATCCTCGGCATAGAAACGGTCGCGATCGGTGCCGGGCGCGGCGCGGACATGGAAATGGATGTTACCGTCGCCCAGATGGCCGAAGCCCGAGGCATGGGTGCCGGGGAAGCGCGCGTCGCAGGTCGCCGCCGCCTCGACCATGAAGCGCGGCATGGCATCGACCGGCACGGCGATGTCGTGCTGCACCGCCGGACCCAGCGCGCGCTCGGCATCGGACAGCGAGTGGCGGAGCAGCCAGAAGGCCTCGGATTGCGTATCCGAGGCGGCGATCACCGCGTCGACAACGACTCCATCCTCCAGCGCACGGGCCAGTTGCGTCTCCAGCATCGCGGCGGGATCGGCCTGGGCATCGCCGGTCACCGCCTCGATCAGGACATGCCAGGGATGCGTGCCCTCCAGCGGCGAGCGCGCGCCGGGCAGATGCGCGACGGCGGCGGCCAGGCTTTCGGCGGGCATGATCTCGAAACTCTCGATCATGTCGGTCGCCGCCTGCAACCGGCGCAGCAGGGTCAGACCGGCGCCTGGATCGGACAGCCCGACCCAGGCGGTCGCCGAGCGCGCGATGCCCGGCGCCAGCCGCAGCGCGGCGGCGGTGACGATGCCCAAAGTCCCCTCCGCGCCGATCAGCAACTGGCCCAGATCGTAACCGCGATTGTCCTTCTTCAACGCCGACAGCCCGTCATGGAGCGTCCCGTCGGGCAGCACCGCCTCCACGCCCAGCGTCAGGCCGCGCATGGTGCCGAAACGGAGCACCTGCGTACCCCCCGCATTGGTCGAGACGAGACCGCCGACCGTCGCATTGCCCTTCGCTCCCAGCGTCAGCGGAAAGCGCACGCCCTCCGCCTCGGCAGCGGCGTGAAGGTCGGCCAGGATCACCCCCGCCTCGGCCACCACCATGCCCGCACCCGTATCGATCCGCCGGATGCGGTTCATCCGCCGGGTGGACAGGATCAGCGCCGATCCGTCGTCAGGCGGCGTCGCGCCCCCGACCATCGAACTGTTCCCCCCCTGCGGCACCAGCTTCACCCGGTGTTCGGTCGCCGCGCGCAGCACCGCCTGCACCTGTCCCGTATCGGCGGGAGCGAGGATCGCCGGGGCGTGGCCGGAAAAGCGCCGCCGCCAGTCCACTTCCCATGGCGCGATCAGCGCGGGGTCGGTGACGATGCCCTTGTCGCCCAAAATGGGGGTCAGGGCCTGGAGCAAAGCGGTCTGGGCGGGAGTCATGACGGGGTTCGCCTAGGCCAGGTTCATAAAGCGTTCAATCATCGGGCCTATGAAGGGATCCTGCTGACATGCTGCGCCGCCATCGAAACCTTGCCGCCATCGCGCTGATGACGCCCGCCCTGCTGGGTGCGGCCGATCGGCGTGAGCCCGTGCATTATGCGCAGGTCGTCATCCGCGAGCGTGTCGTCATCCGCGTCCCCCGCGCCGCGCCAGCGCCCGTCACCCCGATCCGGTGGAAGGAGCGCAAGGGCCCCCGCTGCATCCCCGCCCAGGACCTGGCGGGTGCGCTGCCCGCCGAGGAAGGTGCGGTCGACATCGTGCTGACCGGCGGCCGGCGGGTGCGCGCGCGACTGGTGCGAGCCTGTCGCCAGCTCGATTATTATTCCAGCTTCTATATCCGCCCCGGCCCCGACGGCCAGATTTGCGCCGACCGCGACCCGATCCGCACCCGCGCGGGCCGCACGTGCGAGATCGAGCGGTTTCGATCGCTGGTCCCGGCGCGCTGACTTCTCTCCCGGGCATGGGGAGCATAGGAAATTCGTGCGAATTAAATTTCGACCTAGCCGCCAGCACGCCCCTCCCGCAGGCGAGTTTCAGGTCGGTCATGCCCCCAGCATGACCTAAACGATGCGGGGCATCGTTTACCTGAAACTGGGATGGGGGAGGGAAGCGCCACAAGCGATGCTCTCGGTGAGACTCCTTGCCCTCCCCCGACCCCTCCCGCTTGCGGGAGGGGGGAAGAAGGGAAGATGACGTCGGGATTCGCAAGGTATCGCCCCCTCCACCATGTGGAAAACTTGACATTCGCCACCAAATCCGCAAGCGGCATAGGCTGCTGGGCGAGTGCGGGGCGATTCCCATTCCGCACCAAATTCCGGAAAATTGCATGAGCTTTGCCGATCTCGGCCTCTCCGACGAACTTCTCAAGACGGTCACCGACGCCGGCTATACCGAGCCGACGCCGATTCAGGCCTCCGCCATCCCCTCCGTGCTGATGATGCGCGACATCATCGGCATCGCGCAGACGGGCACGGGCAAGACCGCCTCCTTCGTGCTGCCGATGATCGACATCCTGGCGCATGGCCGCAGCCGCGCGCGGATGCCGCGCAGCCTGATCCTGGAGCCGACGCGCGAACTCGCCGCGCAGGTCGCCGAGAATTTCGAGAAGTATGGTGCCAACCACAAGCTCTCCATGGCGCTGCTGATCGGCGGCGTGTCGATGGGCGACCAGATCAAGGCGCTGGAAAAGGGCGTCGACGTGCTGATCGCGACTCCGGGCCGGTTGATGGACCTGTTCCAGCGCGGCAACATCCTGCTGACCGGCTGTTCGATGCTGGTCATCGACGAGGCGGACCGGATGCTCGACATGGGCTTCATCCCCGATATCGAGGAAATCTGCACCAAGCTGCCCAAGCAGCGCCAGACCCTGCTGTTTTCCGCGACCATGCCGCCGCCGATCAAGAAGCTGGCCGACAAGTTCCTGGAAAGCCCCAAGACGATCGAGGTGGCACGTCCCGCCTCGACCAACACCAACATCACCCAGTTCGTCGTGCCGGTCGCACCCCAGTCGTTCGAGAAGCGCAAGCGCCTGCGCCAGTTGCTGAAGCAGGACGAGGTTCGCACCGCGATCATCTTCTGCAACCGCAAGACGACGGTGCGCGAGCTAAACAAGTCGCTCAAGCAGCACGGTTTCCGCTCGGGCGAGATTCATGGCGACATGGAACAGCCGCAGCGCCTGGCCGAACTGGAGCTGTTCAAGCGCGGCGATATCAACATCCTGGTCGCCTCGGACGTCGCGGCGCGCGGGCTGGACATCAAGGGCGTCAGCCACGTCTTCAACTTCGACGCCCCCTGGCACCCGGACGATTATGTCCACCGCATCGGCCGGACGGGGCGTGGCGGCGCGACCGGCACCGCCTATACCTTCGTCGCGCCCGATGATGCCGAGAATCTCGAGAATATCGAGAAGCTGACCGGCCAGACGATCGACCGTCTCGAACTTCCCGCCCCGGTGGAAGAGGAACGCCCGGCCCGCCGCACGCGCCGCGACCGCGCGCCCCGCACGGCCGAGGTCGAGGCGACCGCCCCCGTGGCGGAAACGGTCGAGGAAGCGCCCCGCGAACGCCCTGCCCGCAGCCGTCGCGAGGAACCACGTCGCGAACAGGCTCCCCGCGAACAGACCCCGCGCCAGGAACCCCGCGAAGCGCGGGGCGACGATCGTCGCCGCGACCGCCGCCGCTCGCACACTGACGAGACGCCCGATGACGGCGGCTGGAACGGCCCGATTCCGGACTTCCTGAAAGTCTCGTTCGGAATCTGACGCCGCCCATGTCGCTCGACATCATCAGCTTTGTCGAACCCCAGCCGGCCAGTGTCGCCAGCCCGTGCGTCCTGGTCTGCACCATGGACAAGGCGACCGGCTGGTGCCTGGGCTGCGCGCGCACCATCCGCGAAATCTCGAACTGGAGCGCGAAGCCCGCCGAGGAACGCCGCGCGATCCTGGCGGCCCTGCCCGCGCGTCAGGCCGAACTGGCGGCACGCAAGGGCTGAGGCGTCCCGCCTCGACGTCCGTTCAGCCTGAATGAAGGGCGGGTGTGCGGGACGCTACCGCCCCGCAAAGCGCCCCGGCCGCCGCTCGGTGACCGCACGCACACCTTCGGCAAAATCCTCGGTCCGCATCAGCTTCGCCTGCTCGGCCAGTTCATGATCGGTCGCCGCCTCGACCAGCGCGCGCAAATCTCCCCGGATCGTGCGCCGTGTCGATGCCACCGCCAACGGCGCGGCGGCGGCGATCTCGTGCGCCAAGGCCAGTGCGGTCGCCTCCAGCGCATCGGGCGATACCAACTGGTCGACCAGCCCCCAGCGCTCCGCTTCCTCGCCCCGGATGCGCCGCCCGGTCAGCAGCATCATCGCCGCGCGCTGGCGCCCGATCACCCGCTCCAGCACCGCCGAGATGCCGAAGCCCGGATGCAGCCCCAGTTGGACGAAGTTCGCCACGAACCGCGCCTCCGGCGTCGCGATGCGGAAATCGGCGACCAGCGTCAGCCCCAGTCCGGCACCGACCGCCGCGCCCTGGACCGCCGCGACCACCGGCGTCGCCACCCCGAACAGCCGTGCCGCCGCCATGTAGAAAGGGCTGCGCTCGCCCGGCGGCAACGGCTCTGCGACCGGGTTCGCATGGACCAGGTCGGCACCCGCACAGAATACCCGACCCTCGGATCGAAGCAGGATGGCGCGAATCGCGGGGTCCGAATCCGCGTCGTCGAACGCTTCCGCCAATTGCGAAATGGTTCCCAGCCCCAGATGATTATTTGGCGGATTCCGTAGGGTCAGGATAGCGACGGCCCCGTCATGGCGGATTTCGATAGTCATGCCCTCCTATTAACCCGGCTTCGACGCCAGTGGCCAGCACCATACCCGTTGCTCGAAAGACACAGCGGCAAGGCATAAAGCGGCCGAGCGTAAACAGGTGCTTGAGCCGGTCGCCCCGCTCGGACTAGACAATGGCCATGTCAGGTGATCGGCCGATAACGGGACGACGCCTAGGCATCGGGAGCCCACGGGCTCCGTGCCGGGAGGGGATGCCGGGCGGCCTGGAAAACGGGCCGCCCTTTCCCCCTTCATCATCCCGCCCAATCTTCCCCATGCGATCCGGTGGAACCCGTCCGCCCGATGCGGATTGCTAAAGACCTGGATCGAACGGCGGCTGGCCGAAGGGATGGCCGCCCCTTTTGGGGATATGGCGATGCCCGACACCATCCTGATCACCGGCGCCTCCGCCGGGCTGGGCGCGGATTTCGCGCGGGCGCTGGCCAAGAAGCCAGTGACGCTGGTGCTGACCGCGCGGCGCACCGACCGGCTGGCGGCGCTGGCGCAGGAACTGGGCACGCGGCCGGATGTCGAGGTGCATGTCATCTCCGCCGATCTGGGCCGACCCGAAGGGGTGAAGACGTTGCTCGACGGGATCGCCGACCGGGGTCTGCGGATCGACACGCTCATCAACAATGCCGGCTATGGCGCGCTGGGTGACTTTGCCGACAGCGATCTGGCGACGCAGACGGGGATGATCGACCTCAACGTGCGGGCGCTGGTGACGCTGACCCATACGCTGCTGCCGCCTATGCTGGCGCGAGGGCGCGGGCGCGTGCTGAACGTCGCCTCGACCGCCGCCTTCCAGCCGGGGCCGTACATGGCGGTCTATTATGCCAGCAAGGCGTTCGTGCTGCACTTCTCCGAGGCTTTGCACGAGGAGGTGAAGGGGCGCGGCGTGACGGTGACGGCGCTGTGTCCCGGGCCGACCAGGACCGAGTTCGCCGATGTCGCGGGCATGGCAGAGACGCCTTTGTTCGAGCGCTTCGCCTCCGGGTCGGAACAGGTGGCGCGCGACGGCCTCGCCGCGCTGGAGCGGGGACAGGCGGTGATGGTGTCGGGGCTGCTCAACCGGCTGACCGCCGCCAGCACGCGGGTGGCACCGCGCGGGGTGCTGCGGCGGGCGGTCGCCAAGCTTCAGAGTGGACGGCAATAGGTGTTTTTCGCGCGGAGGCGCGGAGACGCGGAGGTGTCTGGACGTGACGGACTGGCCTCCTCCCTTTCGATCGGCAGACAAAGCCGAACTGTGGCGAGAATAGGCAGCCTGCGGCTGGGCGATCCCCCTCCGCGTCTCCGCGTCTCCGCGCGAACCTATTCCGCCGTCACCGGCGTCCGGCTGCCCCGCACGCTGTCGAAGGCGTAGAGTGCACAACCGGCCCAGATCAGCACGAAGGTGACGATGTGGACGGGCTTGAGCGGCTCGCCGAACAGCAGCACCGCCTGCGCGAATTGCAGGGTCGGGGCGATATATTGCAGCAGCCCCAGCGTCGCGTACCGCATCCGCCGCGCCGCCGCCGCGAACATCAGGAGCGGCGCCGCCGTCACCGCGCCCGCCAGGATCAGCAGCATGTCGAGATGCCGGTCCACCCCGAACGCCGCCGTGCCATTGCCGCTCGCCTGGAACAGCACGAAAAGCGCGGGGGCAGCGAGCAGCAAGGTCTCGACCGTCAGGCCACCCAGGGCATCGATCGCCGCGATCTTGCGCACGAAACCGTAGAAACCGAAGGACAGCGCCAGTGCCAGCGAAATGCCGATCGCCCCGCCGCCATTGATCGCCAGCACGACCACGCCGATGGCGGCGATGCCCACCGCCACCGCCTGCATCCGGCGAATCCGCTCGCCGAGAAGCGCGACGCCCAGCCCGACATTGACCAGCGGGTTGATGAAATAGCCGAGGCTCGCCTCCAGCACATGGTTGTTTTGGACCGACCAGATATAGACCAGCCAGTTGACCCCGATCAGCGCCGCGCTGGCGCAGAGCAGCAGCAAGGTGCGGCCTCGCGCTGCCGCGATAATCGCCTTGCCCCGCCGCGCGACGAGCACCACGACTATGAGCAGGAGGAGCGACCAGAGGATGCGGTGCGCCAGCACCTGAAGCGCGGGCACGCCCTTCAACAGCTTGAGATAGAGCGGCAATATGCCCCAGCTGATATAGGCCCCGATGCCGAGCAGAAGGCCGGTGCGGGCAGATGAAGCGGTCGTCATGCCGCCCCCTGTTCACGCTTGGGGTTAAGATGGCAAGCCGGGCGTCACCCGGCGACCATTCCCCTCACCTCGACCGCGCCGCCCAGATTGACGACCCGGCCCGATACCATGCCGGTGATCCGCACCGAGGCGCCGCGCTCGACGATGACATCGCCTGCGACCATGCCCTTGATGGTCGCATGGACACCGGAGGCGACGAGGACGTCACCACCGACCATTCCGCGCACCGTCCCGTCCGACGTCACTTCCAGCGAACCCGCCGTCATTCCGCGCATGGCATCCTCCTGTCTCGAAGACAGGACGCTGGGGGCGGGATTTGGTTCAAGGCCACGCCCCCGCCCGGCCGCAGCCTCAATCCGCGAACAGCATCACCGGCGTTTCCAGCAGCCGCTTCAACGCCTGGACATAGCTTGCCGCATCATAACCATCGACGACCCGGTGGTCGCAGCTGATCGACAGGTTCATCAGCTTGGCCCGCACGATCGTCTCGCCGCCGCGCCCGTCGGAGCGGAAGACCGGGCGTTCGACGATGCGGTTCGGGCCGATGATCGCGACCTCGGGGCGGTTGATGACCGGGGTCGTCGCGATGCCGCCCAGCGGCCCCAGCGAGGTCAGGGTGATCGTGCCGCCACCCATGTCGGTGCTGGCGATGCTGCCAGCGCGCGCAGCCTCGGCAAGGCGGCCGATCTCCGTCGCCAGCTGCCAGACATTGCGGCTCTCGGCATTGCGGATGACGGGGACCATCAGCCCGGCGGGGGTCTGCGTCGCCATGCCCATATGCACCGCACCCGAACAGTTCACCACGCCCGCCTCGTCATCATAACGCGCGTTGAGCATCGGAAAGTCGGGCAGCGTCTTGCAGATCGCGACGATCAGCAGCGGCAGCATGGTCAGCTTGGGCCGATTGCCGCGCCCGGCGTTGAGCTGCGCGCGCGTCTCCTCCAGCGCGGTGACGTCGATTTCCTCGACATAGGTGAAGTGCGGAATGGCGCGCTTGGAGGCGGCCATGTTCTCGGCGATGCGGCGGCGCATGCCGATGACGCGCACGGCTTCGTCGGCGCGGGGGCTGCGGGCGGGGGTGTAGCCCTGGCCCGAACCATAGCGAAGAAACGCGTCCAGATCCGAATGCCGCACCCGGTCGCCCTCCGCGGGCTTCACGCTGGCGAGGTCGACGCCCAAATCTAGCGCCCGTGCCCGAACGGCGGGCGAGGCCAAAACCTTCTTCTGCTCCCTCTCCCCTCCGGGGAGGGGGTCGGGGTGAGGGGTAGCCGCAGGCGATTCGTCAGAGGGGGCAGCTTGCGGCGCCCCCTCACCCCGCCCCTCTCCCACAAGGGGAGAGGGAGTTTGCGCTTCTTCGACGCCGGGGTTTTCGGCTTCCAGCACGGCCTCTTCCGTCGCGGGCGAGGCGGCTTCCTCCACCGCATCGGTCTCGATCACCATCAGCGCCGATCCGATCGGCACCTGATCGCCGACTTCGCCCGCCAGCTCGACGATCGTACCCGACACGGGCGACTCCATCTCGACGGTCGCCTTGTCGGTCATCATGTCGGCGACCGACTGATCCTCCTCCACGCGGTCGCCGAGCTTGACGTGCCAGGCGACGATCTCGGCCTCGGAGATGCCTTCGCCGATATCGGGTAGGCGGAAGGTGAAACGAGCCATGTCAGGCGTCCTTCAACAGGGTCTTGAGCGCCTGGCCGATACGGACCGGGCCGGGGAAATAGGCCCATTCCAGGCTGTGCGGATAGGGCGTGTCGAAGCCGGTCACGCGCGCGATCGGCGCTTCGAGGTGATAGAAGCAGCGTTCCTGGACCAGCGCGGACAGCTCCGCGCCGTACCCGCCGGTCCGCGTCGCCTCGTGCACGATCATGCAGCGGCCCGTCTTCTTCACCGACGCCTCGATCGCATCGATGTCGAGGGGCACGAGCGTGCGCAGGTCGATGATCTCGGCATCCACGCCCATATCGGCGACCACCGCGGCACAGACATGGACCATCGTGCCGTAGCACAGGATCGTCACCGCCTCACCTGCGCGCACCGTCGCCGCCTTGCCCAGCGGGATGCGGTAATAGCCGGTGGGCACCTCGCCGCCGGGATGCTTGGACCAGTTCTCGGCCGGGCGATCCCAATGGCCGTTGAACGGGCCGTTATAGATGCGCTTGGGCTCGAAGAAGAGGACGGGGTCATTGTCCTCGATCGCGGCGATCAGCAGCCCCTTGGCGTCATAGGGGGTCGCCGGGATCACCGTCTTGATGCCGGAAACGTGCGTGAAGATGCCCTCGGGCGACTGGCTGTGCGTCTGACCGCCGAAGATGCCGCCACCAAAGGGCGAGCGCACGGTGATCGGCGCGGTGAACTCGCCCGCCGAGCGATAGCGCAGCCGGGCCGCCTCGCTGACCAGCTGGTCGAGCGCGGGGTAGATATAGTCGGCGAACTGAATCTCGGGCACCGGACGCAGGCCATAAGCACCCATGCCGACCGCGACGCCGATGATGCCGCATTCGGTGATCGGCGTGTCGAACACGCGGGTCTTGCCGTATTTCTTCTGAAGGCCAGCGGTGGCGCGGAAGACGCCGCCGAAATAGCCGACATCCTCGCCCATCACGACCACATCCGGGTCGCGCGCCATGACCACGTCCATGGCGGAGTTGATCGCCTGGATCATGTTCATGCGGGTGGTTTCGCCCGCTTGCTCAGTCTCGGTCATAGTGTCGCTCACTGTCCCTCTCCCATCGGGAGAGGGAGGGAGGCGCAAAGCGCCGGGAGGGTGAGGGCGGGACGCGCGGCGAGGACACCCTCACCCTCCCACTCGGCCTTGCCGAGCGGGCCCCTCCCTCTCCCAGTGGGAGAGGGGAAATTCATTTCCGCGCCCATGGCCGTCCGCTCGCTTCTTCCTCGTCGAGCATCTGCTGGCGCTGCTCGCGTAAGTGCCAAGGCATCTCCTCGAACACACCGTCGAACAGGCTGTCGAGCGGCTGGTGCAGGCCGTGACCCAGGATACCGTTCGCCTCGGCCGCCTTTTGCGCGGCGCGGACCTCCTCGGCGACTTCGCGGTCCTGCGCGGCGTGGCGTTCCTCGTCCCATTCGCCCAGGCCGATCAGGTGATCCTTCAACCGCCGGATCGGATCGCCCAGCGGCCAGGCGGTCGGCTCCCCCGCCGAGCGATATTGCGTCGGATCGTCCGAGGTCGAGTGCCCCTCGGTGCGATAGGTGAAATGCTCGATCAGCGTCGCGCCCTGATTGGTCCGTGCGCGCTCGGCGGCCCATTGGGTGGCGGCATAGACCGCCAGCGCGTCGTTGCCGTCGACCCGAAGGCCCGCAATGCCATAGCCGATCGCACGCGCGGCGAAGGTCGTCGCCTCCGCGCCCGCGAAGCCCGAAAAGCTGGAGATCGCCCACTGGTTGTTGACGACGTTCATGACCACCGGCGCCCGGTAGACGGCGGCGAAGGTGCAGGCCGAGTGGAAGTCGCCCTCCGCCGTCGAGCCTTCACCGCACCACACGGCGGCGATACGGGTGTCGCCCTTGGCGGCCGAGGCCATCGCCCAGCCCACCGCCTGTGGGTACTGCGTCGTCAGATTGCCCGAGATCGAGAAGAACCCGGCTTCCTTCGCCGAATACATGATGGGCAGCTGCTTGCCGCCCAGCCGGTCCGCGCTGTTGGAATAGATCTGGTTCATCATGTCGACCAGCGGCCAGTCGCGCGCGATCAACAGCCCCTGCTGGCGATAGGAGGGGAAGCACATATCCTCATAATCCAGCGCATGGGCGGCGGCGACGGCGACCGCCTCCTCGCCCAGCGCCTTCATGTAGAAGCTGGTCTTGCCCTGACGCTGGGCACGAAACATGCGCTCGTCGAAGGCGCGGAGCAGCACCATGTGGCGTAGCATGCGGCGGAGGCGATCGGGCGAGAGCCGGGGGTCCCAGGGACCGACGGCGCGGCCCTCGTCATCGAGCACGCGGACCAGCGTATAGGCGAGTTCGTGGAAGCTGTCGGCGGGCGCGGCGGTGTCCGGGCGGCGCTGGGCACCGGCGGGCGGAACCTCGACACTGGCGAAGTCGACCGCATCGCCCGGCCGGAATTTCGGCTCAGGGACATGCAGCTGCAACGGGGCCAGGTTGGCGCGCGAAATGCCTTCTGGCGGCACGGCCATGCTCTCTCCTCAACGCTTCGCCCGATTCATGTCGGGTCGTTGCTATCTTTCAACCGGATGACATTTTATTTCAAGCGCCTTTTGGGGGCGTTGGTCGGTCGAACGCGTCGAGTGGTGGGGTTTTTCCTCGTCCACCTCAATCACCCTCACCCTTCCGGCGCTTCGCGCCTCCCTCCCTCTCCCACCGGGAGAGGGAAGGGGCCCGCCCGCTGCAAGCGGGTGGGAAGGGTGAGGGTGTTACAGATCAATTCCCCGTGATCACCGCCTCGAACGGCACCACCGGATGCGGGGCTTCGTCGTAAAGGTTGACGACCGGCGCATCGGCCCAGGCATAGCGCACGCGGACATCGCCTGGCCGCGCATCGGCCAGCCGAGCCTCCGCCCCGTTCACGCTTGCATTCGCATACCGACAAGCGCTCGCATCGCACAGCTCGAACCCGATCGGTGCGGCGGCACTCCACGCATGAAGCGCGCCCTGCACCCCGTCGAAGTGCAGCACGACCTCGCCCCCCGCGCGGGTGGCCGAGGCGATCATCGGTCCGGACGCATTGGCGCGGTCGCCCGCCTCCAGGTGGCCTTGCGCAAAGACCAGCCGCTTGGCGAGTTCGTTCTTGTCCGCCGGGTGGATGTCGTTGCGCACGCCGATGTCGATCGTCGTCGCGAGCGCCGCATGCGCATCACGCAGCACCGCCAGACGCTGCGTCTCGCGCAGGGCCGCCCAGGCGCTGTTCTCGATCTTCACCGGCGGCGCACCGAAATTGGCGAGCTGGACGATCAGGAACGGCAGTTCGGGGCTCTGGAACTGCCGTCGCCAGCCGGTCATCAACGCGGCCAGCCGGTCGCCATAATCGGCGCGGCCGACATCGGACTCGCCCTGATACCAGGCGACGCCCTTCAACCCGATCGGCCCCAAAGGCGCGATCATGCCGTTATAGAGCGTTCCCAGCCCCGCATGGCTCTCCCAGGGGCTTCGTGGATAACTCTGGTCGTTCGCCTTGTAGACCGAATAGCGCCAGCCGGTGCCGAGCGGGATCGGCTGGCCGCCTGCGGGGGTAAACTGGATCTTGTCACCGGGGCCGAACATGCCGCCCGGACCATAGGTGTCGCCCAGCCCGATAACGATCTCGTTGCGGCCCTTCTTCAGGGCCGAGCGCGGCACGGTGTAACGCCGCCAGTCGCCCCAGCCGAAGGTCGCGCCGACGACCATGCCATTGACCCACACGGTGTCGAGCTCGTCGATCCCGGCCAGCTCGATTACGCCGTCGCCGGTCGGGGCTTGGGCCAAGTCGAAACCCTGCCGGAACCACACCAGCCCGTTATAGTCGGCCAGTTCGGGCACGCCCCATTCCTCCCACGGGCCGAATTTGGGCACCGGGGTCCAGTTCAGCCGGTCGGGGGCGTTCCACGGCTCCTGCCCGCGTTTCGTCCCGCTCGCCTTGCGCCACCAGTCGCCCCAGCGATCGCCGAACGCGCGCAAGCCCGCCGCATGGTCGCGGGCATAGAGCGCCAGCAGGTCGGCATCGGCGGACAGGCCGGGCAGCTTGCGCGCGTCGGTCGCGTCGATCCAGGGCAGGATCTTGGTCCCACCCCAGCTCGAATCGATGGCGCCCATCGGCACATTCGCCTTGGCTGCCAGATCCTTGACCATCAGATAGCAGGCGGCCGAAAAGTCGGCGACGCTGGCGGGCGAGACGGCCGCCCAGACCGGGCGCTTCTCCAGCGGCTCGTCGGCGGACAGGCCGACATGATGCGCGATATCGAGCAGGCGGATATGGTCATTGGCCGCGCCCTTGACCAGCCCCTCGCCATTCAGCGCCTGCTTGGTCGGATATTCCATGTTGGACTGGCCCGAACACAGCCAGACATCGCCGACCAGCAGGTCGTCCATGGTATCGACAGCGCCGTCCTTGCCGGTCGCGGTCAGCGTCAGCGAGGTGGCGGTCGCCGCCATGGCGGGCAGGGTCGCGCGCCAATGGCCCTTGGCATCGGCGGTCGCGGTAGCGCTGGCACCGCCCAGCGTCACGGTGACGCCCTCGCCCGCATCGGCCGCGCCCTCGACGATGATCGGGCGGTCGCGCTGCAGGACGGCATGGGCGCTCATCGGGGTCAGGATGCGCGGTCGCGCCTCCGCCATGACGGGCCAAGCCGCCGCCGTGCCCAGCAGCAACGCCAAACCCACACGCCGCCCGGCGCCGGACCATGAATGCCCCATCCGCATGTCATCCCTCTCCTATGCCCGGCGAAACCACCATTCCGTGCCGCCAAGGCTCGTTTCGCGATCATAGGAGCGGGCAAATGATAACGCTATCGGGAAACGCGGTGCCCGTTCCCTCCCCTGGAAGGGGAGGAACAGATTTGGTCAGCGCGTCTCATCCTTAAACGTCAGCGTCGCCGCGACCGGGAAATGGTCCGAGGGATAGGTCGTGCCCCGGTGATAGCTATCGGTCGCGATCGCCTGCGGGCGGAAACCGCGTACAAACAAATAGTCGATCCGCCGGTCGGGCGTGCCGGTGAAGTCGTGAAAGGTCATCTCCGGCCCCTCGCGCCGTGCGGCGGCGGGCCAGGCGTCGGTCAGCGTCGCCGCGAAGCGGCGATAGGCCGCCGTGTCGGGCCGCGCGTTCATGTCGCCCGCCACCACCACCGGCAGGTCCTTCGCCAGCGCGGGCAAGCGCGCCAGGATCAGCGCCGCCGCCTTGTCGCGCGCTTCGGCATCCTCGTCGCGGTGGGCCAGATGCGTGTCGAGGAACAGGAAGCGATGCGGCTTCTTCCCCTTGGTCTCGAACACCGCCCAATTCGCCATGCGCGGCAGGTCGGTGCCCCAGCTCTGGCTGCCGACGACGTCCGGCGTCTCGGACAGCCAGAAATCGCCATGTTCGACCAGGGTCAGCCGGTCGGGACGATAGATTATGCCCATATGCTCATTGTCATGCCCGCCCCGCCGGTCACGCCCGAACCAGCGATAGCCGGGCAGCGCATGGGTCAGGTCGTCGCCCTGCCGCTGAAGCAGTTCCTGCGTCCCGATCACATCGGGCGCGGCGCGGCGGATCAGTTCGACCATCACCGGCCGCCGCACTGCCCAGCGCGTCGCACCCTCGTCCGAGGCATAGCGTACGTTAAAGGTCATGACCCTGATCGGTTCTGGGATCGGTTCGGGGATCGGTTCGGCCATCGCCCCCGTCGCCGCCAGCAGCCCCGCCGCCGCCAGCGCCACAGCCCGAATCGTCCGCCGCACCACCATCATTTCGATTATTCCTCATAGACTTACACCATGGCGCAACGCCGCCTGCGGGTCATGGCTGCATCACATGACATGCGCGTGACACGCTTCGTCATCACGCCGCCAAAACCAAAACAGGTCCAATTTCCGATTGAGAGTTATTAGCATTATCGATATTGGCCGCGCCGAAATCGATTGGGGGGCCGTATATGTCGAAGGTGATCTGGCGCGCGATTCTGCTCGCCGGAGCGGCGATCAGCCAGGGTGCGGTGGCGCAGACGCCGGCCGCCCCGGTCGATGGCGGCAGCGACGCGCAGCAGGATATCGTCGTCACCGCCTTGCGTGACGCCAATGCCAGCATCACCGGCACCGACACCGCGCCCAACCGCTATCCCCAGTCCCTGCGCGTCATCGATCGCGCAATCATCGACCGGACCGGCGCGACGCGGCTGGACGATACGATCGACCTGGCGGGCGGCGTGTCGCGGCAGAACGACTTTGGCGGGCTGTGGGACAAATATGCCATTCGCGGCTTTGCGGGGAACGAGAATAGCGGCCCCGACATCCTCATCAACCGCTTCAGCAGCAATCTGGGCTTCAACGCGCCGGTCGATGTCGCCACGGTCGAACGCTTCGAATTCCTGAAGGGCGCCGCCGCCGCGCTGTCGGGACTGGGCGAGCCGGGCGGGTCGCTGAACATCGTCACCAAGGCGCCGACGCCCACCCGCCAAGGCGAGGCCTCGCTCAGCTATGGCAGCTGGAACCGGGTGCGGGCGACCGGCGATATCAGCGGCCCGGTAACGAGCACCCTGTCCGCGCGGCTGATCGGCGTGGCGGAGGAAGGCGACAGCTTTCGCGATACCGTCCACACCGACCGGCTGCTGGTCGCGCCGTCCTTGTCCTTCACGCCGAGCCAGGATCTGCGCTTCCTCTACCAAGGCGAGTTCATGCGCAACCGCGCGCCGATCGACCGCGGCGTGGCGGCGATCAGGGGTAACGCGCGTGCGATGGACCGCGACACGTTCCTGGGCGAGCCCGCCGATGGCCGCATGACCCAGCGGATGCTGTGGCAGCAGGGGAGCGTCTTCGCCGCGTTGAGCGACCGCATCTCGCTGGAGGCCGGACTGTCGAGCCGCGACGGCTTCCTGACCGGCTATGCGACCCAGGTCGATTTCGGCGCGCGCGGGGTGCAGGCCGATGGCCGGACGATCGGCCGGTCGCGGCGTTTCCACGACTTTCGCTGGCAGGACCTGACGGCGCGGGCGGAACTGACCGCCAAGGTCGACTGGCTGAGCCTGTCGCACGACATCCGCGTCGGGGTGGACCGGGTGCGCCATGGCCTGGACTTCCGCATGGACCAGGCGCGCGGGCGGCCGGGCGCGCCGATCCTGACCATCGACGCCTTCAACCCCGTCTACGGCCAGCCGCTGCCGGTACCCACGGCGTTTCAGGATCGTCACCACGCCTTCCGCAGCGAAAGCGTCTATGCGCAGGACCTGATCCGCTTCGGCGACTTCACCGCGCTGATCGGTGCGCGCTGGAACAATTTCCGTGAGACGATGACCAATTATGGGCGCGGCAATCTGGTCCTCGACACGGTCGATCGCGGCATCACCCCGCGCGCCGCGCTGACCTGGGCGGCGAGCCCGCAATTCTCGCTGTTTACCAGCTGGGGCCAGTCGCTGCGGCTCAACCCCTCGGACGGGGTCAGCAGCTTCGATGCCGAGCGCAGCAGCTCAACCGAGGTCGGCGCGAAATACAGCCTCTTCGGCGGCGCGCTGACCGGCCAGACCGCGCTGTTCACCATGACCAAGCGCAACGTGCTGAACCCCAATGCCATCGACGTCTTCGTCAAGACGCAGATCGGTCGCCAGCGGTCGCGGGGCGTCGAGACGGTCGCCGACCTGCATTTGGCTGGCGGGCTGACCGGCACCGCGACCTATACCTATACCGACGCAACGGTGCGCAACGACAAGAATGCCGCGCTGATCGGCACGATGCTGTCCAACGTGCCCAAGCATCTGGCGGCACTCGATCTGCATCAGCGGCTGGGCACGGTGACGCTGGGCGGCGGCATGACGCATGTGGGTGCGCGCAACGGCGATCCGTTCGCCAGCGGCTATCGCCTGCCCGCCTATACCGTCGCGCGGCTGGATGCGAGCTGGGCGGTCAACCCGCGCTTCGACGTGCGGCTCGACCTCGAGAACCTGTTCGACACCTATTACATCGCCAGCAGCTATGCCGATGTGTGGACGATGCCGGGCGCGCCGCGCAACGTTCGCGTGACGCTCAAGGGGCGGTTCTGAACTGATCCTGTTCCTCCCCTTGCAGGGGGAGGAAGGTTAGGCGATCAGCGCCCGAAGAGGCTCGGTCAGAACCTCTTCCACCCCGTCACCCCGACGAACCAGGATACGGGCGGCGACCTGCATCGGCGCCAGCGCCGACAGGTCGGGGAACAGCACCGCGACGGCGGTCGCCAGCGCATCGGCCAGCATCGCGGTTTCGGCGATGACATGGACCGCGATCACGCCGTTGGTCGGCGGGTACCCGGAACGCGGGTCCAGGCCGTGTTCGCCCTTGCGATAGGTCCCGCTGCCCGCCACCGCCATCTTATGCAGCGCCACGCGCATCGGCGGCAGATCGACGCCCGGCGGGGTTTCGAGATCGACCCACCAGGGATCGCCATCGGGCCGCATGCCGCGCCCGACCAGTTCGCCGCCCACCTCGACCAGACAATGGCGGAAGCCCAGCCCCGCCAGCATGTCGGCGACCGCATCGGCGGCATAGCCCTTGGCGATGCCCGACAGGTCGAGCGCGACGCCGCCCGGCTGCCACAGCATCGCCCCTTCGGCATTCCAGCGGAGACGCCGCCAGCCGCTGTTGGACCGGGCCTGCTCGATCGCCGCCGCATCGGGCTCGGGTTGCGGTCCCTTCGGCCCATGGCCCCAGAGATCGACCAGATGGCCGATCGCCGGATCGAAGGCCCCGCCGCTCAGCGCCGCGACGCGCAACCCCGTGTCGATGACCGCCGCGAAATCGGGCGGCAGCCTGCACCAGCTATCCGGTGCCGAACGGTTGAATCGCGAAAGCACGAAATCCGGTGCCCAGTGACTCATCTGCGCGACCAGATCATCGAGCCGCGCCTGGACGGTCGCGCCGACGCCCTGCGCGCCGGGTACGTCGCACGTGGCATAGAGCACCCGCCACATCGTCCCCATCGTCTCGCCGCCCAGCGTGACGATGGCCGCCGGATCGCCGTTCGCCACGGCGTTCGGGTCGATCCGGGGCGGCAGGACGATGCGCATGGTTACGGCGTCATGACTTCAAGGGTGGTGGTGTAGCTCATCCGCCGCTGCGTCGCGCGCGGGGCGGTCGGCTTGTCGTCGATCAACGTCGCGTTCAGCCAGTACATGCCCGCCGCCGGCCAGGCGTAGGACAGCACGCCTTGCGCGTCGGTGGTCACCTCCCTGGCACCCTCGGCATCGCGGTAGCGCTTGCCGCCGGGGACGATCGTGACCTTCAGGTTCGGCGCGGGCTTGCCGTCGACCAGGAAGCGGAACTTCGCGGTCTCGCCCGCGACCAGTTCGTCCGGATGAGTGACGGGATCGAGCTCCAGCCCCTTGCCCTCGGGTTTCAGGACGGTGCGGGTCGGTTCGCCTGCGGTCACGAAAATCTCGTTGCGCGCGCTCGTCTCGGTCAGCGTCACGTCGGTCGCATTGGCGGGAATGTCGGCGACGGTCAGCGGCGGCTGGCGCAGGCCGTTCGGCCCCGGCGGACCGCCGCGACCGCCGACGCGCTTCTCGACGCCGTCGACCTTGAAGCTCCCCATGATGCCCGACATGGCGCTGCCGATCTTCCAGGTGCCGGGCTTGTCGAGCTGCACGTCGAAGACCGAGCGATAGCGCCCGGTCGAGCCGTTCTGAATCCGCCCGGGTGTGCCGTCGGGCTGCCACACCTTCACCCATTCGATCCGGCCGGGCTGGTGGTCGGCATAGAACAGGTCGTTGGAGACGGCACTGTCGACCGTCACCCAGCTATCGGTCCCCGAAAAGATCGTGCCCGAGGGCAACAGCCACATGCGATGCGCCGAGGCGAGGCCGGGGATCGCCAGCAGCGCGGCGGCGGCGAGCAGCTTGATGCGATGGTTCTTCATGATGATCCTCCCCTGTGTCAGCGTGCCGAGACGGTCACGGCGCCCAGTTCATGGCTGCCGCTCGCCCGCGCGTTCGGATTGGGTATGGTCAGCGGCACCTGCACCAGTTCGCGCCCGCCGGTCTCGCGTGCGGCCTCGACGTTCAGGACATACTGGCCGGGCTTCAGGTCGGCGGGCAGCGGGATGGCATGGGTGCCGGGCGCGCGGGTCGCGCCGCTGATGCCGCTGGCGGGCATCGCCATGCTCCGCCCGCCTTTTCGCCACCAGGCGCGCAGGTCGGACAGCCATTTGGTGCCCGGCTCGCCGCCCGTCTTCTTGACGTCGTACCAGATGGCGAGCGTGCGCGCCGGACCACCAGTGGCGGGCTCCAGCCAGACCGCGACATAGGGCTTGTGATATTCGGCGACGTTGAGGCGCGGAATGGTGACGTTCACCGTCGCGGCGCTCGCCGCCCCCGGCAGTGCCACCGCGCCCAGCGCCAGGATAGCGGTCGATCGCATCGTGATATTCTCCATCAGTGCAGGACAAAGACGGCGATCGCCGCCGGGATCAGGAACCCCGCCGCCACCAGCGGCCAGGTCGAGGGCCGGTGCCGCGCGTGCATCTGGAGCAGCAGCAGCCCGGTCAGGGTGAAAACAATGCAGGCGACCGCGAAGACGTCGATGAACCAGAACCAGGCGGTCCCGGCATTGCGCCCCTTGTGCAAGTCGTTGAGGTAGGAGACCCAACCGCGATCGGTCCGCTCCGAGGTGATGGCACCGCTTGCCCGGTCGATGCTGACCCAGGCATCGCCGCCGGGGCGGGGCATGGCGACATAGACCTCGCCGTCCGACCATTCCCCCGGCCGTCCGGCGGGGTTCAAATCGACCGCCCGCTCGACCGCTTCCGCCACGCGGGGCGGCAGCGGTGCGTCGGTCGCCGCCGGATTGGCCAGCAACGGCCGCAGGCCGGGGGCGAGCAGCCCGCTCTTCTGAACCGTCTTCGGGCTGGCCGAGATGCTGGCGGCGTGATTCAACGTCAGCCCGGTGATCGCGAACATCATCATGCCGACCAGCGACACCGCCGCGCTGATCCAGTGCCAGGTATGGAACTGCTTCAACCACCAGCTTCGCCATTTGCGCTTCCTGGGCTTGGGAAGGGTCGCGGCGGCGGTCATGCGTCGGCCCAGCGGCGCAGCAGATTGTGGTAGATGCCGGTCAGCTCGACGACCGAGCGATCCCCCTGCCCCTTGTCCGCGCCGACCCGCTGCACCGCGCGGTCCAGGTCGAACAGGATGCGCCGCTCGCCATCGTCGCGGACCATGGATTGTATCCACAGGAACGAGGCGACGCGCGTGCCCTTCGTGACGGGCTCGACCCGGTGGAGGCTGGAGGCGGGGTAGAGGACCGCGCTTCCGGCGGACAGCTTCACCCGCTGTTCGCCGTACAGATCCTCGACCACCAGCTCGCCGCCGTCATAGGCGTCCGGGTCCTCGAGGAAGAGGGTCAGCGACAGGTCGGAGCGCATCCGGAAGTCGCTGCCCCGCTTCAGCCGCACCGCATTGTCGACATGCACGTCGAACGCCTGTCCGCCCGCATAGCGGTTGAACAGCGGCGGATAGACCTTGAGCGGCAGGGCGGCCGCCACGAACAGCGGCGACCGCCCCAGCGCATCGAGAACCATCCGCCCCGCCTCGACCGCCGCCCCCGAATCCTCCGGCAGCTGCTCGTTGCGCTTGGCGAGCGCCGCCTGCGGGCCGGAGGTGGCGTTGCCGTCCGCCCAAGGCCCGCCGTCGATGACGCGGCGGACCTGGGCGACCCCGGCGGGATCGAGGATATCGGGAAGGACGATCAGCATCGGCGAAGGCTAGTCCGATCAGAAGTTGTAGAACAGGCTCAGCGTCGCCTGACGCCGGTCGCCGGGGACTGCCCAGCCGCCGGTGATGTTGCCGGTCGTCGCGTTGATGTTGTTGCGCACGCCCGTGACATATTTCTCGTCGGTGAAGTTCTGGACGTTGAGCTGCATCGTCCAGCGCTGGGCGATGGTATAGGCCAGGAAGGCGCGGTGGATCAGATAATCATCCACATGGAACTGCACCCGGTTGCCCGCGACGGGGACGTTGGTCGCGAACGATCCCTGATAGGTCAGGCCGTAACCGACCTCCAGGCCGAAGGGCAGCTTGTAGGTGGTGAACAGGCTACCCGAATGCTCGGGCGTCTGGATAAGCTGGCTGCCCGCCTGCGGATCGAGCACGCCCGCCGCCTTGTCGCGGTTGGAGATGCTTTGCAGCACCTTGCCGTCGAGATAGGTATAGTTGGCGAAGATCGTCCAGGCCGGGGTGATCGATCCCGACGCACCCAGCGCGATTCCGTCCACCCGGCTGCGCCCGTCCAGCACCTGCAAGCCCACCGGCAGCGCGGGATCGTTGGAGGGCACGCGGTAATTGGTCCGCTCGTTGCGGAAGATCGCGGCGGTCAGCTCCAGGCGACGGCCGAACAGGCCGGCCTTCACCCCCGCCTCGTAGTTCTTCGCGGTTTCCGGTGCCACGGCGCAGGGGTTCGCGGCGGTCGCGGTCGACGGCACGCCGCAGCCCAGCCGGACGGTCGTCGAGGACGGCGTCTTGGCATTGCCATAGCCCGCATAGACGCTGACATTCTCGACCGGGTGGAACACCGCGCCCGCCCGCCAGGAGAACAGCTTCTCACGGCTGACCTGCGGCGCGGCCTGAAGCGCGGTCAGCGCAGTCGTACCCGGCGGCACGATGGTCAGCGGCAGCGCGCGGAAGCTCGCCTCCTGATACTCCCAGCGTACGCCGCCGTTCAGTTCGAAAAAGCGGTTCAGCGCCAGCGTATCGAACGCATAGACCGCCAGGTTGCGCGTCTCGCTGCGCGACTGGGCCGTCGTCGTGAAGTTGACCGGGCCGGTATAGTCGGTGTTCGGGTTGGCGATGTTGATCAGCGGCAGCGGCGACACCGCGCTGCCGTCCGCATTGCGCAGCAGCGAGCCTTGGGTGATCCGGTAACTCTCTATCATGCCCGACATGCCGATGTTCAGGACATTGTGAAAACCGCCCTTCGCGCCCACTTCGTGGCGCAGGTCGATCTGGTTGGTCAGCATCTGGTTCTGCTGATCGCGCACCAGTCCGCGCGGACCGGACGGCAGGTAGAAGCCCGCCGGAACATTGGCGGGGCATGCCGCACCGATGGTGGCGCCCGGCGTCGTCGTCACCGGCTGGCGGTTGGTCGCGGCGAGACAGAAGGTCCCCTGCGGTGCGGAGGTGACGCTATCCTGCGTCACCTGCTGCCAGCGGGTCAGGTTACGCACGCTCCAATGCTCGTCGATCTGGTGGCGGAAGGTCGCGGTGAAGCGGTCGACAATGCTGTCCTGCCGGTCGAGATTGGCGATCCCGAAATAGCTGGAGCGCTTGGCCCCCGGCACGAAGCCGTCGACCAGGCCGTTGTCGAACCAGGGAATGCCGTAGACCGGCGTGTTGCGATCCTCCTGATGGACATAGGCGAGCGTCAGGCTGGTCGGCCCGCCGATGCCGATCGTGACCGAGGGCGCGATGCCCCAGCGCTGCATCTTCTCGACATCGCGGCCGGGTACGTCGTTATGGTGGTACGCGCCGTTCAGGCGCACCGCGACCAGATCCGACACGCGGACATTGCTGTCGATGGCGCCGCGATAATAATTGTCGGTGCCGACCGAGCCCTGCATGATGGTCAGCGTCTCGGGCGTGGGTACCTTGGAGACGAGGTTGATCGTGCCCCCGACCGAGCCCGATCCGTTGAAGACGCTGTTCGCGCCGTTATAGACCTCGACCTGTTGCAGGTTGAACGGGTCGGTGCGGCTATACTGCGCACTGTCGCGCACCCCGTCGATGGTGATGTCGTTGCTGGCCGAATAGCCGCGCAGGTTGATCGAGTCGCCATAACCGCCGCCGCCCTCGCCCGCGCCGAAGGTGATCCCCGGCAGCGTCTGGAGCACGTCGCGCAGCGTCTGGAGATTTTGCTTACGGATGGTCTGTTCGCTGACCACGGTGATCGTCTGCGGCGTGTCGAGCAGCGCGGCGGTGGCCTTCGGGCTCTCCAGGGCCGCAGCCCCGGTGCCGCGCTGGCCGGTGACGATCACGTCACGCGCGCCGGTCGAATCCTGGGACTTGGCCGTAGCGGCGGGCGGCGGTGCGCTGTCGGCCCTGGGGCCGGTCTCTGCGGCGGCGACATGCGGCGCGGTGGCCAGAAAGCCCACGCATGACAATGCGATGAACGAATGCGACATGAATGTTTCCCCTTCAAGGGGACCGGCTATTGCGAAACATTCGCACTGTCAATGCAATTGCTAATGATTATCATGCCGAAGTTATCGCCCGTGCATCGACCATACCGTGGCATGTCGGATCGCCCCACCGTCACTGCCGAAAATGGCCAATGCGCCGCGTCCCCGCGCAACCTCCTTCAGGGACGGCAAAGTTCAGGAATTGCTTCTGCCGAAACGAAAATTTTACGACACGATGGTAAGATTTCCGGGATGAACGAGCAGCCGACCACGAATCGATACATCCAGATCGAGAGCCGACAGGTCACGCTCGGCATGTACATCCATGCGTTGCACTGCTCGTGGATTCACAATCCATTTTGGCGAAAGTCCTTCCTCCTGACCGAGCCGGACGATCTGGAGAAGATTCGGGCGTCGGCGTCGTCCGTCACCATCGACCTGACCAAGGGGCGCGGCCCCATGACGATCGCTGCCATCGATACGCCCGAGCCTCCTCTCGCGCCCGTCGTCGAGGCGATCACCGAACCGATCGTCACGACCCTGCGCCGGCGTCGCGCCAGGCCCGTGACCGAGGTCGAGCGGGCCAGCGCCGTATCCGCGCGCGCCGCCGCCGCCGTCGCCCAGCTGTTCGGCGAGGCGCGGCTCGGCCGCACCATCCGCAAGAGCGACCTGGTCCCGATCGTCGAGGACATTGCCGAGACGACCGCCAAGTCCGCCGCCGCGATGATCGCGGTCACGCGGCTGAAGGACCGGGACCAATATATCTATATCCACTCGGTCGCGGTCGGCACCCTGATGATGAACCTCGCGCGTCATCTGGGCCTGAGCGAGGAGGATGTGCGCGTCGCCGGTATGGCCGGACTGCTGCACGATATCGGCAAGATGCGGATCGACGCCGATGTCCTCGACAAGCCCGGCCGCCTGACCACCGCGGAAATGGTGGAGATCCGCCGCCATCCGGGCCTGGGCCACCGCATTCTGGGCGACATGGACGATCTCGACCCGCGTATCCTGGACGTATGCCGCCATCATCACGAGCGGATGGATGGCGCCGGTTATCCCGATGGCCTGCGCGGCGACGAGATCAGCCAGTTCGTCCGTATCTCGTCCGTCTGCGACGTCTATGACGCCGTGACCTCGATCCGTCCGTACAAGCGCGCCTGGTCGCCGCACGAGGCACTGGCGCAAATGCTGGAATGGGACGGCCATTTCGCCCCGGAGACGCTGCGCGCCTTCATCGCCAATCTGGGCATCCAGCCCTTTGCCGCGCTGGTCCGGCTGCGGTCCAACCGGCTGGGTATCGTGGTGCGCGAAGGGGAATGTCCGACCATGCCGGTCGTGCGCGTCTTCTTCGACATTCCCAGCCACGGGCCGATCGCGATCGAGGATGTCGCGAGCGCACACGACCCGATCCAGCGCGCCGAACGCGGCGATTACTGGTTCGGCGAACGCTGGCCCGCGCTCCAGGCCGAAATCCTGGCGGAACCCACCTTCCCCGAAACCCCGCTGAGCCACGCCGTCGGCGCGCGGTAATTCCGCCCAAGCCGCCGCCGCACAGCGCGATGGCGGGAGCGCGTGCAATTCTGTATGGCGCGCGGGATGATCCGCCTCAGTGAATTGAAACTGCCTCTCCACCATGCGGACGAGGCCCTGCCCGCCGCCATCTGTCGCCGGTTGCGCGTGACGCCGCGCGAGCTGGTCCGATTCGTGATCGCCCGGCGCGGGCATGATGCACGCGACAAGAACAATATCCAGCTCGTCTATTCGGTCGATGTGAACCTGAAGAACGAGGCCGCCGTGCTGGAGCGGTTCCGCCGCGACCGCGATGTCCAGCGCACGCCCGACACCCGCTATCACCTGCCCAGCGCGCCGCCGCCGGGCACCAAGCGCCCGGTCGTGATCGGCGCGGGCCCCTGCGGCCTGTTCGCCGCGCTGGTGCTGGCGCAGGCGGGATATCGCCCGATCATCCTGGAGCGCGGCAAGGTGGTGCGCGAGCGGACCCAGGACACCTGGGGCCTGTGGCGCAGGAGCGTGCTCAATCCCGAATCCAACGTGCAATATGGCGAGGGCGGCGCAGGCACCTTTTCGGACGGCAAGCTCTACAGCCGGATCAAGGACCCGCGCCACCTGAACCGCAAGGTGCTGACTGAGTTCGTCAAGGCGGGCGCGCCGCCCGAAATCCTGACCGAGGCGCATCCGCATATCGGCACCTTCCGCCTGGTCACGATGGTCGAGAGCATGCGCGCGACCATCGAGGAACTGGGCGGTGAATATCGTTTCTCCACCCGGGTCGACGGACTGGACGTCGAGACCGACGGGTCGGGCACCCGCCGGGTGCGCGGGCTGCACCTGAACGGCGGCGGCTATCTGGAGGCCGATCACGTCGTCCTCGCCATCGGCCATAGCGCACGCGACAGCTTCGCGATGCTCCAGGCGGCGGGCGTCTATGTCGAGGCCAAGCCCTTTTCGATCGGCGTGCGCATCGAACATCCGCAAGGGTGGATCGACCGCGCGCGCTTCGGGCATCAGGCGGGGCATCCGATCCTGGGGGCGGCCGAATATCACATCTCACACCACTGCCAGAACGGGCGGACGGTCTACAGCTTCTGCATGTGCCCGGGCGGCACGGTGGTCGCCGCCACGTCCGAAGAGGGCCGCGTCGCGACCAACGGCATGAGCCAATATTCGCGCAACGAGCGTAACGCCAATTCGGGCTTCGTCGTCGCGATCGATCCCGAACGCGACTTCCCCGGCGATCCGCTGGCGGGACTGGCGCTGCAACGCCATTGGGAGGAGCGCGCCTATGTCGCGGGCGGCTTCAACTACAAGGCCCCGGCGCAGCGGGTCGGCGACTTCCTGGCCAAGCGCCCCTCGACCAGCCTGGGTTCGGTCACCCCCTCCTATCGCCCCGGCGTGACGCCGACCGACCTGTCCGAATGCCTGCCCGATTTCGTGGTCGAGGCGATGCGCGAAGCGATTCCGGTCTTCGGCCGCCAGATCGCCGGTTACGACCACCCCGATGTGGTGATGACCGGCGTCGAGACGCGCACCTCCTCGCCGGTCCGTTTCACGCGCGGCGAGGACGGGCACAGCCTGAACACCTATGGCCTCTACCCGGCGGGCGAAGGCGCGGGCTATGCGGGCGGCATCCTGTCGGCGGCGGTCGACGGCATCAAGACGGCCGAGGCGGTCGCGCGCAGCATCGGCGCCACGTGAAGATCTTCTTCGACGGCGGCTATCGCCCCGGCGGGATGGAATATGCCGTGGTGATCGGTGGCCGCGCCCGGATCGTCCGCGACCTGGGGCCCGGCACCAGCATGACCGCCGAATGGCTGGCGCTGATCGCCGCAACCAAAGCGGCGCAGGAGGCCGGGCTGATCGACGTGCTGCTGCTAGGGGATGCGGCGGCGGTGGTGGCGCAGGCAAACGGCAAGGTGCGGGTGCCGCCCGCGCATGTCGCGCATTTCGCGGAGTGGACGGCCCTCCCCCGCCCGCCGCGCTTCCGGCTGCGTCATATCAAGCGGACGCAGAATTTGGCGGGCATCGCACTGGGTCGGGTCCATCAAGGCCTCCCTCTCCAGTAGGAGAAGAATAGCGGATCACCGCATCGCGAAGGTGCGCGACAGACCGTGGTACAGCTTCTCGCGGCACACCAGCTGGCTGACCCCGTCGGCGATGAAGGCGGTGGCGAACATCGGCAGCATCAGGCCGCGGCTGGCGGTCGTCTCGGACAGGATGATCACGGCGGTCAACGGCGCGCGGACCACGCCCGCAAAATAGCCGACCATGCCCAGGATCACGATCGCCGAGGCGGGGGAGTCCGGAAAGACCGAATGGAGCAGATTGCCCAGCCCCGCGCCCACCGACAGCGACGGCGCGAAGATACCGCCGGGCAGCCCGGCGACGGCGGTCGACAGGGTCGCGAGGAACTTGGCCGGGCCGTACCAGAGCGGCGCATCAACCCCGACGATCATCGCCCGCGCCGCGCCGTAGCCGGTACCCCAGGTCAGGCCCGTACCGACGCCCAGCCCGGCGACCACGACGCCGCACAGCGCGGCGAACAGGATGGGACGCCGCTTGCTCCACAGGGTCACGCGGTTGGTGCCGGTCGCCATCATCAGCATCAGCCGGGCAAAGCCGCCGCCCGCCAGCCCGCCGACGATCCCGGCGACGGGTGCTGCGACCAGTGCGGTGACGATCGGCATATGCGCGCCGATCAGCCCGAAATAGACATAATCGCCCTGCGCCGACTGGGCGACCATGCCCGCGATCGCGATGGCCGCGATGACCAGCAGCGTGACCTTCTGCTCATAGGCGGACGCCAGTTCCTCAATCGCGAAGAGCAGCCCGGCCAGCGGCGTGTTGAACGCCGCCGCCACACCCGCCGCGCCGCCCGCGATCAGCACCGCACCGCGGAGCGGCACGCCCAACAGGCGGTGGGTCAGCCCCATGATCGCGGCGGCGATCTGCACGGTCGGTCCCTCGCGCCCGACCGACGCACCGCCCAGCACCGCCGCCAGCGTCAGCCCGGCCTTGGCGACGACGGTGCGGATCGACACCAACCCGCCGGTCGCCCGCTCGGGATCGGCTTGTGCGGCCATGACCTGCGGAATGCCCGACCCGCGCGCGAGCGGCGCAAACCGGCGCGTGATCCAGACCAGCCCGGCGAACAACAGCGGCGTCACGACCAGCGGTGCCCAGGGATAACGGTGCGCGAAGTGATTGAAGATCTCGCCCGCCGCATCCGCCGCCTCGGCAAAGACCGTCGCGGCCAGACCGATCGCGACGGCACCGATCAGGATCGCCAGCCGGGTGCGGAACTTGACCGATCCCGGCCCCTGCGCCCGCAGCAACGCACGATAACGGGCGGGCGTCCATTTGCGGAATGACGGGAAGGGCGGACTCTGCTCGGCCATGGTCCGCCCCTACACCCTTATCGCTTCGTAAAACCAGCCATAGCGCGCCCCCCGATCAGGGCAGCGGCACCGCGCCCTTCGCCGGTATCCTGCTCGACACCGGCTTGCCCGGCACGACGATGCGGCCGATCATCCGCGCGCCCTGTTCATCGCGCTTCAGTTCGATATCGATGCTGTCGACCGTCTCGTTCGCCCGCCCGAAATTGCGGAACAGGTGCGCGGTCAGGATGGTCGCGCCATTGGGATCGATCCGGTCGGGCGCGAAGACATTGGCCTGCGCCGTATAGGTGCCCGGCGGCGCGGCACGGATCATATATTCCTCCGGCCCATATCCCTGCGTCATGTCCCGTGACAGCCGCCCGCCGATGGCGGTCCGGTTGTTGTCGTAGATCGCCCGCTCGCGCGTCGGCTCGTCGACCCACAAATCCATGTCGGAGCCATCGGTGGTCCAGTCGATGACGACGCGGACATCGACATCGAGCAGCATGACCAGGCGCGGGTCCATCTCCACCTTGCCGCCCAGCTTGCGCAAGCGCGGCAGCATCGCATTGGCCTCGTTCAGCGCGATCAGGTCAATGCCGTCCCATGCCTCGGCCTGCGGACTGGTCGCAACCTCATAGAGCAGGGTGATCGCGCGGGTCAGGTCGGCCTTGGCCTGGGCCGGACGGACGGCGGCACGGCGCGCGAGGGTCAGCGCGAGCAGGCGGCGCGGCTGCGGCCGGTCGGGGTCGAGCACCGCCTGCCGCTCGCGCAGTTCGACCGCGCGGTCCCAGTCGCCATACCGCTCCAGCCGGTCGGCGACCATGCCCAGCGTCGTGTCGTCGGCGGTCGGCAGGTCCAGCGCCGACAAGACCATCTCGCTGGCCTCGACCACACGGCCCCGCCTGGCGAGCCAGGCGGCGGTGTCGAGATAGAAGATCGGCAAGGCCCCGTGACGTGCCTCCGCCTCGCGGAAGCGTTCGGCGAAATCGGCGGGCTTGCCGTCATACAGCTCCAGATAGGGCCGATCGGGCTGCCACGCGTCGATCTGGACCGAAGGTGTCGCCGGGGTCGTGCGCGACATGCTTCCCGTCACCACCATATCGCCAGTCGCCTGGCTGACGCGCGGGGCCGGGGGAGCAGCAGGTGCCAGAGGGGCTCCAGCTGCCGGGGTGATCACGATGGCGGGCGGCAGGGTTGTCGTAGTTGGCGGGGGCGGGGGCGGGGGCGGGGGCGGCGGCGGCGGCGGCGGGGGTGGCGGCGGCGGCGGCGGCGGGGGTGCCGCTTCGGTCCGGTTGAAACTGCGCGACGTCGCGATCCGCTTGGGCTGCGCGGCTGAGTCGAACTTGGTCTTCCACCAGGCAACCTCGTCCTGCCAGCCCCTTAGCAACTGATCGAAATGGCGCTGCGCGATACGGGCGTCATCCGCCTCCATCGCCTTGCGCTGGCGGGCATAATCGTCGCGCCATTCGGAGGGCAGGGTCGCGGGCGGATCGATCTTGGCGTTCAGATAGTCGCTAACGCTCTCCAGCACGAGGAAGGACAGGCTGGGGCTGGCAATGCCATAGCGGCGACTGAGCGCCACATAGGCGTCGCGCTGCTCGGTAGCGCCCAGCGTCGCCAGCGCATCCTGCGCCAGGAGCGCCGCCGGACCGTCAAAGGCCGGAGCCTCGCCGCCGCCATCGATGGCGCGGACCAGTTCCTGCCCCGCACCCAGCCGGATCTTCACCGGCCCGAAGCCCGGCGCACGGACCAGCACCGCCCAGCGTCCCTGGGCGGCGGCCAGCGGCACGAAGGGCAAGGGGCGGTCGTCGCGGTCGGTGACGGCGATCACGCCGGGCGCACCGGCCTGCAACAGCGCCAGCGTCGCCGCCGGATCGTCGCCCAGCGAGATCAGTCGCCCGCCATGCGCGCGCGCCAGATGGCCGAGCCAGGCACGGTCGTCGCTGCCCGCACTGCTGACCACATCCAGCGGGCAGCGCGGGGTGATCGCGGCATCGCGGTCGATGGTCGCGCGGCCATCGGTGAAGATCAGGCAGCGGTCGGCGGGGCCGCCCAGCGACAGCGGCGCGAAGCCCGTCGCCCCGCGATAGTCGAGCGCGCCCAGCCACGCCGCCGCTTCACCGGCGGTGGTGACGCTTTTGGTCTGCGCCCCGCTGCTGTTGAAGGCGACCAACTCGACCTTGGCGGGGTGCCAGCGGTCGATCGTCGCGCGGACCAACGCGATCTCGCGGGCCGTGTCGGCCTTCAACCGCGAGCGCGAACGATCCCAATAGATGCGCAGATGCGACGGAGCCGCCTCGTTCCCGGTAACGGCGGGCAGGTCGCCGCCCAGTTCCAGATCCCGCTCGCCATTATGATGGGTGCTGGCGACCAGATCGGCGGCGCGAGCGGGCGCGATGGCCAGCGCACCCGACAGCGGCCTGTCCTTGCCGCTCACCGCGCCGCCCCAGCCCTCGCCGTCCGTCGTGATCGCCAATGGCGTCTCGCCCAGCGTCACCAAAGGCTTTGCCAGGGTGCCGCTGCCATGAACGCGGATCGACCAGTCGCCGACCGCGCTATCGAACCCGAGCGGCAGGCGCCAGCCCTCCGCCCCCACGGGCGCGACGAAACGCACCCGGATCGTCCGCCCACGGCCGGGCCAGATCGGATAGACGCGCGTCGAAAAGACATTGTCCGCGCTCACTTCGGCCAAGCCGGGATCGATCCGCTGGCGGACCCGCGCTTCATAGACCGCCTTGGCGCGCGGACGATCGACCAGCACGCCGTCGACCATCTGCCCCCCGATATCCAGCGCATAGCCGGTGACGACCGCGCCTTCGGGCAGGGTCAGGCGGAAATCGCCTTCCAGCTGCTCCGCCTCGGGGTTGAGGAAGGCGGCGGTGATGGTCGTCTCGACGACGCTGCCGCGCTGTTCGACCGCGATGTCCAGACGTCCCAGCGACACATTGCGCTCATGCGCGGCGTCGCGAATGCCCGCCGCATGGGCCTTCAGCATGGGGTTGGCGGTCTGCGCCCACGTCTCCTGCCCCGTCACAAGGGCAAGCCCCAGCGCCACGAGTCCCCGCCACCGTGCCAGCATCTTCGCCCCCCTCCGATCCCCGGAGGCTAACCCGCGGCCGGCCCCCGAACAAGCTAATCCAGCGAATAGCCGGTCAGGGCGGGCGCGAATCGGGCATTATGCAGCTGGCGCAACCGTTCGACCTGCGCCAGCGAGGCGGTCAGGACGGCGGCGGGGGCCAGCCGGTCGGCGCGGTGGAGCGCGATCACATCGGCATCGGGCAGCGCCTGCACCGCCGCCTCATCGATCGTGTAGAGGCCCGCCAGATCATGCGCCCCCCCATCCGCCTTGGCCAGCGAGAGGCCCAGCGGGCGGATCAGGCCATGCGCGGCCCAGGCATCGACCAGCACCTGTGCCGCCTCGACATCCGCTACCAGCCGTTCGAGCGCGCGGGCGATGTCATGCGCCAGCGGCGTCGGCTTCTCCCCCGCGAACAGCGGCTCTCCGGCATCGCCCAGGCTGGGGTCCGCCGGATCGATGGCCAGCCCCGCCGCCCCACGCGCATCGAGCCGGAACCCGCCCAGCATCACCGCGCGCGGCACATAGGTCGCCTGAAACCCGCCGCCGAAGACGAAGAGGTTGGCGGGCTCGACCAGGCTCATCAGCGCGATCAGGTTGAAGCGCCCGGTCTGGCCGTCCTTGGCGAGGCACAGGGGCATGTCGGCGGCGGCGACCGCGATTTCCGACAGGCCGATCCGGGCGAAGCGGCGCGTCCCGCCTGCGGCATGGCGGTCATAGCGCAGCCCGCGATGCGCGGCCGGGGAAAGCGGGATGATGCCGGTCATACGCGTTGCAGACCATGTTCGCGGATCGCGCGCAACAGGTCGCGGTGGCGCGGGGCGCGGGCACGCAGATCGTCCCTGGCGCGCGCCATCCGCGTGACGAAACGCTGCGCCAGCGCCGTGTCGGGGGCTGCCGCGTCGATGCGTGGCTGGCGGCTGTCGAAACCCATGCCGTGCAGGACATATTGATAGCTGGGCCAGGAAAACACTTCGCGCGCATGGTCGAAATCCTGCGGGCCGGGCGAGTGATGCCGCCACAGCGCCAGGCGCTCGGCCAGGCCGTCGGGGATGGAGGACGCCGCCACATTGTCGCGCCAGAAATCGGTATCCGTGCGCCGGGTCAGCACATAATGCAGCTTCAGGAACTCGATGATCCGCATCCAGTGATGGGTGAAGGTCGCGTTGAACTGGCGTGCCATCACATCCATCGCGGCGCGGGTGCGCGGCAGGCGGTCGGCGATCGCATCCATCGACGCCTCGATCAGCATCAGCGCCGACGCCTCCAGCGGCTCGATAAACCCGGCGGACAGGCCGACCGCCACGCAGTTATTCTGCCAGAAGCGCGTCCGGTGCCCGGCATCGATGGTGATCCGGCGCGCGCTCAGCCCCTCGGCGGCGGGACCGACATAGCGGCGCAGGGCCGCCTCGGCCGCATCGTCGCTGGTGTGGGCGCTGCTATAGACATGGCCGACGCCGCGCCGGGTCCACAGCCCGATGTCCCAGATCCAGCCCGCGTCTTGCGCGGTCGACACCGTATGACAGATGATCGGCGCGTCCTCATCCGCATAGGGTACCTGAAGCGCCATCGCCCGGTCGGCGAACAGCACATCGCCGCAGCGGCGGAACGGCACCTGATAGACGCCACCGATCAGTCGCGCGGCAAAGCCGGTGCAGTCGATGAACAGGTCGCCCGCGACCGTCCGCCCATCGGCCAGTTCCAGATGCACGATATCGCCATGGTCGCTCATCTGCGGGCGCACCACATCGCCCAGCACATGGTCGATGCCCATCGTCCCGACGCCGTGTTCGCGCAGCAGCGTGGCGAACCTGCCCGCGTCCAGATGATAGGCGTAATTCGCATGACCCGCATATTCGGGCATCACGATCGTCTTGGGCCCCAGCCCCGCGTCGCACAGCATCGCCTGGTAATCCACCCAGTCGGCGAAGCTGGCATTTTCCGCCGCCCCGTGCAGCCAGTGCGGCGCCAGATCGATCTCGGTCGCGCCCGCAGGCGGGTTGAGCGGATGGTAATAGCCGTCCTGCGGCGTCCCGTCGGTCCAGCCGACGAACCGCGCGCCCTGTTTGAACGCGGCGTCGCAGGAGCGGATAAAGTCGGTTTCGGTGATGCCGATCTTCGCCAGCGTGTTGCGCATCGTCGGCCAGGTCCCCTCGCCCACCCCGACCGTCGGCAC
Source organism: Sphingomonas sp. Xoc002 (assembly GCF_050408055.1). Lineage (NCBI taxonomy): Bacteria > Pseudomonadati > Pseudomonadota > Alphaproteobacteria > Sphingomonadales > Sphingomonadaceae > Sphingomonas > Sphingomonas sp. Xoc002. The sequence goes on from NZ_CP191175.1 coordinate 3,531,476, forward strand.
ATGGCGCGACTCGACCAGCGTGACCCGCACCCCGCTGCCGATTCGACGGGCCTGCGCCGCCAGTCGACAGGCCGCGATCCACCCTGCCGATCCGCCGCCGACCACGACGACGCGCCGAACTTCCGTCTCGCCCACCTGTGCCTCTCCCGCTCCGCTCTTCGCCTTTTATACCGAAACTTCCGATACCTAGAAGAACTGCCCACCCTTGTACTTGTCAGACATAGCTTCTAACAAGAGCGCCATAGATGCTCGCCAAGAAGCATCGGACACCGGTTTCATAGGGGAGAGCTATGCTGAAGAAAGCCCGGAATCCAAAGACCAGCGCCCGCTACGCCGCCCAGGGGCTGGCCAGCGCACTTGTCGCACTTATCGTGGCCACTCCGGCCCTGGCGCAGAGCCAGACGCCACCGGCGGACCAGACCGCCACCCTGCCCAGCCAGAGCGAAGCCGACGGCACCTCGGCCGACATCATCGTCACCGGCATCCGCCGCAGCATCGAATCGGCCGCCGCGATCAAGCGCGACGCCGCCGGTATCCTCGATGCGATCTCCTCCGAAGACCTGGGCAAGTTCCCCGACGCCAATGTCGCCGAATCGCTCCAGCGCATTCCGGGCGTCGCGATCGACCGCAGCAACGGCGAGGGCGCGTCGGTCAGCGTGCGCGGCCTCGGCCCCGCCTTCAACACGGTGTTGTTCAACGGTCGCAGCTTCGCCTCGGACAATTACAACCGCGCCTTCTCCTTCGACCTGATCCCCGCCGAACTGATCAGCGGCGCGCAGGTCTATAAGAGCTCGCAGGCCCCGCTTCAGGGCGGCGGCATCGGCGCGACGATCAACGTTCAGACGCCGCGCCCGCTCGCGCTCAAGGAATTCAAGGGCGTCTTCACCGCCAAGGCGCTGTACGAGGGCAACAGCAAGAAGGTCACGCCGCAGCTCTTCGGCCTGCTCAGCGACACCTTCGCCGACGGCAAGCTGGGGCTGCTCGCCTCGCTGTCCTATCAAAAGCGTATCGCCTCGATCCGGGCGATCAGCACCGACGGTTATATCCCCGGCACCTCGGTCGGGCCGAACAACGCGCCGCTCTACACCAATGTCTATGCGCCGCGTAACCAGGACGTGAACGAGACGCGCGACGACCGCACCCGCCTAGGTGCGACGCTGGTCGCGCAATATGCGCCGACCGACGAACTGACCTTCACCGTCGACGGCCTCTACAACCGCTTCAAGAGCGACACGACGACGCGCGGCCTGGGCAGCTGGTTCGAGCCGACCAGCTATACGGCGGCAGGCATCGATTCGAACCGCACCGTCACCTCGCTGACCACCAACGGCAATGCCGACTTCATCGCCTCGGGCGGGGTGCGCGAGACGACGACCTATGAGGCCGGATTCAACGCCGAATGGCGCCCGGCTGACAATGTCCGCATGGTCTTCGACGCCACCTATTCGCAGGCCAAGAATGCGGGCGGCGGCAAATCCTATTTCACCGTGATCGGCGTGCCGACCCAGTATTCGTTCAACGCGGCGCAAGGGAACGGCATCCCCTCGACCTCGGGTTATGCGAACGGCGTGCTGACCAACCCGGCACTGGGCCGCACCCATATCGCCGGGCGCAGCGGCAACGACGTGACCGAGAAGGTCCAGGAATATCGCTGGAACACCGAATGGAAGCCCGGCTGGGACATCGTCACCGCGCTGCGCTTCGGCCTGACCGGCACCTCGCGCGACAAGCGCAACGTGCCCTTTTCGTCCGACCCCAATATCGGCTGCCTCTATTGCGGTTATCCGACGCTGGCCGATCCGTCGCTGCTCTCGCCCTTCACCCTGGGGTCGCTGGGGCAGAAGGGCGGCAGCGTGCCGACCACCTTCCTGACCTATAATCCGCAGGCCTATTTCAACTATCTGACCAGCACCGCCGCCACGACCGCGCTCGACCTGGCGCGCGGCCAGCCGGTGGGCACGACGGCGGCGATCTTTGCGCGTACCAACGGTTATGCGGTCACCGAGCAGCCCTCGGCACGGGTGCGCGAGAAGGTCTTCGCCAGCTATGCCGATGTCGATCTGGAGGGCACGGTCGCCGGGCTGCCCTGGTTCATCAATGTCGGCGGGCGTTACGAATATACCGAGCTGGTCTCAGCCGGGCAGCAATTGCAGCTGACCGACCTGCTGCCGGTGCCGGGCGATCCGACCACCTATACCGGCGTCTTCGCCAACAACCGTGCGGCGGTGTCGGTCGACCGGCGTTCGTCCTACAGCAACTTCCTGCCCAATCTGAACGCGAAGCTGAACCTGACGCCCAAGCTGCAGGCGCGCTTCGCCGCCTATAAGACGCTGACGCGCCCCGCCATCGGCGATCTGGCGCCCAGCCTGGACATCGGCACGCTGCGCCCCGCCACGCTGACCGCCAGCGGCGGCAATCCGGCGCTGAAGCCTTACCGTGCGACCAATTTCGACCTGTCGCTCGAATGGTATCCGACGTCGACCACCACCGTGTCGGCGGCGGTGTTCCACAAGACGGTCGACGACTTCATCGTCCAGACCTTTGGCGAGGAACTGTTCACCATCGCCAATGCGGGCAATCTGCCGGTCGGTGGGCTGATCGTCGGGCAGAACACCGCGAAGTTCAGCGTCCGGCGCCCGCGCAACGCGGAATCGCTGAAGATCAAGGGGCTGGAGCTGAACCTGGTCCATACGCTCGACTGGCTGCCTGGCGTGCTCAGCGGCTTCGGCGTACAGGCCAACGCGACCTTCGTGACCACCAATCGCGAGTTCGACGTCAGCCAGGTCGGCCAGTCCTTCGCGGCGGAGGGCATCGGCAATTCGCAGAACGCGACCCTGTTCTACGAAAAGTTCGGCGTGTCGGCGCGCATCGCGTACAACCGCCGCGAACGTTTCCTGCAACAGTTGGCGGGCGGTCCGGGCAACGAGCCGGTGTTCGTGCGCGATTATGGTCAGTTCGACGGCAGCGTGGCGGTGAACATCACCCCCTTCGCCCAGGTCTTTGTCGAGGGCACCAACCTGTTCAATGCCAAATACTTCGCCACCGGGCGGTTCGACAATCAGCTGCTGCGCTACCAGAATTTCGGGCCGCGCTACGACGCGGGCGTGCGCTTCTCGTTCTGATGCGCGGGCCGTGCGGGAGGGTTTCGACGCTCCCGCACCGATCCGTTATTTTGTCCTTTCTTCATGCATTTGAATACGCCACCGTCCCGGCATCAGGGATGAGACGGAAGGGGAATGCATGACCGATCTGACGCGACGCGGCGTATTGGAAGCGGGTGCCTTCGCCATGGCGGCCGGCGGGATCGGCGCCCTGCCCCTGCGGGCGCAGCCGGTTGCGGCCGATGATTCCCACCGCCTCTGGTTCGATGCGCCCGCATCCCGCTGGGTCGACGGATTGCCGGTCGGCAATGGGCGACTGGGCGCGATGGTGCGCGGCGGCCCCGCGCGCGAGATCATATCCCTGAACGAGGACAGCCTGTGGTCCGGCTATCCGGGCAGCGATGCCAAGCCGGATGCGCAAGGATCGCTGGCGGAGGTGCGGCAGGCCGCGCTGGCGGGCGATTACCACGCCGCCGACACACGCGTGAAAAAGCTGCAGGGCGCCTATTCCAACAGCTATGCACCGATCGGCGATCTGGTGATCGAACTGCCCCATGACGGCGCGACGCACGACGCCTATCGCCGGGTGCTCGACCTGGACCAGGCGGTGGTCGACATAGCCTATACCGCGGGGCGGACGCGTCACCGGCGCGAGGTGTTCGTGTCGCACCCGGCGCAGCTGGTCGTGGTGCGGATGACGGCGGAAGGCGGGCCGATCGACGCCGACGTCTCGCTGGCCACGCTGCTGAAGGGGTCGGTGCGGGCGGAGGGCAACCGGCTGATCCTGCACGGCAAGGCCCCCTCCTATGCCGCGCCCAATTATCATTCGGTCGCCGACCCGGTCCGTTATGACGATGCGGCCGGACGCGGCATGATGTTCGCCGCCGTGGCCGACGTCATGAACGAGGGCGGGCGGGCCACGGTGTCGGGCGACCGGATCGTGGTTCGCGGTGCCCGGAGCATCGAGATCCGCCTCAACGCCGCCACCGGCTTTCGCGGTTTCGACCAGTCGCCCGACCTGCCGATCGAGGCGATCGAGGCCAAGGCGGTGGCGGCGCTGTCGGCGGCGCGGGGGACCGACCATGCGACGTTGCGGGCGGCGCATGTCGCCGACCACCGGACCCTTTATCGCCGGGCCGGATTGCAGCTGGCGGGCGGCATGACGGGCACGACGGCGGAGCGCCGCGCGGGCAATGCGCGGGCCAGCGATCCGGGTCTGGCCGCGCTGCTGTTCCACTTCGGCCGCTATCTGCTGATCGCCAGCTCACGCGCCGGGACCCAGCCCGCCAACCTCCAGGGCATCTGGAATGCCGAGGTACGGCCACCCTGGAGCAGCAACCACACCACCAACATCAATACCGAGATGAACTACTGGCCCGCCGAGGTCGCCAATCTCGCCGATTGCCATACCCCCCTGTTCGACTGGCTGGAGCGGGTGGCGGTGCGCGGCAGACGGGTCGCGCAAAGCTATTACGGGATGCCCGGCTGGTGTCTGCATCACAACAGCGACATCTGGGCGATGGCCAATCCGGTCGGCGAAGGCAGCGCCGCGCCGATCTGGGCCAATTGGCCGATGGGCGGGCCCTGGCTGATGCAGCACCTGTGGCAGCACTACACCTTCGGCGGCGACCGGGCATTCCTGCGCGATCGGGCCTGGCCGCTGATGCGCGGCGCGGCCGAGTTCTGCGCGGCATGGCTGGTGGCGAACGGCACGGACGGGCGGCTGACCACCGCGCCCTCCATCTCGCCCGAGAACGAGTTCCTCGCCCCCGACGGCAAGCCCGCCTCGATCAGCACGGGCTGCACCATGGACCTGGCGCTGATCCGCGAGCTGTTCGCCAACTGCATCGCCGCCAGCGCCCTGTTGAACACCGATGCTGCCTTCGCGACCAGGCTGCGCGGACTGGTCGAGCGGCTGGAGCCGTATAGGATCGGCAGCCACGGCCAGTTGCAGGAATGGTCGCGCGACTTTGCCGAGGCGGAGCCGGGCCATCGCCATATCTCGCACCTCTATCCCCTTTATCCCGGCGACGAGTTCACGCCCCGCCGCACGCCCGCATGGGCCAGGGCAGCGGCGACATCGATGCAGCGGCGCGAGGACAATGGCGGGGCGCAGACCGGATGGAGCCGCGCCTGGGCGACCTGCATCTGGGCGCGGATGGGCGATGCCGCCCGATCCGGCCGTTCGATCGACGCCTTCTTCCAGGGCAGTACGCTCGACAATCTGTTCGACACGCATCCGTCCAACAAGGGTCCGATCTTCCAGATCGACGGCAATTTCGGGATCACCGCCGCCATCGCCGAGATGCTGCTGCAAAGCCATGACGGCGCGATCGCCCTGCTGCCCGCCCTGCCCCCGGCGTGGCGCGACGGCCGTGTCCACGGCCTGCGCGCACGCGGCGGCGTGACCGTCGATCAGCGCTGGGCGGCGGGGCAGCTGGAACAGGCCGAGCTGCTGTCGGCGCTGGGCGGCGAACTGGTCGTTCGCCTGCCCGCCGGTCGCCGGGTCCGCGCGGCCATGCTTGGCGGCCGGGCCGTGGCGATCCGTACGGCCAAGGACGGCATGCGCATCGCCACCCGCCCGGGGGACCGGATCGCATTGACCATCGGCGCCGCCTGAGCGCGGCCCCTTATTGGCGGCGGAACTGCCAACGGTCGAAGTCGAACAGTCCGCCGCCATCGCCGTGAAAGACCAGGAACAGGTCGTGCACGCCGTTCGCCCCGGTCACCGCCGTGGCCTGCGTCCCCCAATCCGGGCCGTCGCCGCCGGTCAGGGCCAGCGTCCCGATCTGCGGCCCGTCGACCCGGTCGAGATGCAGCGTGATCGTCGGGCGACCGCGCACCCGCGCCACGCGGGCGGCGAAGCTGGCCGCGCCGCGTCCGAAGTCGACGCCGCCGATCTTGATATAGCTGCGATCGGCGATGCGGGTGACGTGAACCCGCCCGTCCGCTCCGCTCGCGGTCGTGACGCCCGGTGCCCAGCGATAGGGCCGGTCGCGGTCGCGGCCGATGCGCGAGGTCCAGGCGATCGTCTCCGCCTCCACCCAGCGATAGGGATCGAGGGTTGCGATCTGCGCCACGCCCTCGTCGGTCCACCAGGGCAGGCGCGGAATGGTGCCGTCCGGATTGTAGCGGAACTCGCGCAACGTCACCGATCGCCGCTCGTGATGGATCGGCGTCAGGGCGAAGTTCAGCTCGTAGTGAAAGCCGAACAGATAGGAATGCCCCTTATAGTCGATGATGCCGGGGTGATTGCCGGTCGAGGCGGCATTGGGGTCCATAATCGGCCCCTTGTGGACCCAGGGGCCGGTCGCCCGGTCGCTCATCGCATAGCCGATCCCCTCGGGACAGCAGCTGGAGGCATAGGCCATGTAGTAATGCGGCCCGCGCTTGTAGAACCAGGGGCCCTCCTGATAGTCGATCGGCTTGGCGACCCTGGTGATCTCTCCGGCATAGCTGGTCATGTCGCGGTTCAGCCTGACATACCACAGGTCGGGATTGCCCCAGTAGAGATAGGCCTGCCCGTCATCGTCGATCGCCACGGTCGGATCGATCGCCCCACGCCGCGCAGCGATCAGCGGCTTGCCCAGCACGTCGCGAAACGGTCCTTCGGGCCGGTCGGCCACCGCCACCGCGATCGCCGTCTTCGGATCGCCCGCGACGCTGATCGGGGCGTAGAGATAGAATTTGCCGTCGCGCGCGATCACCTGCGGCGCCCAGGCGTCATTGTCCTGCCGCGCCCAGGGAAAGGTCTTGAGCGAGGCGGGCGAACCCCGGTCGGTCCAGTTGACCATGTCGGTCGAGCTGTAGAGCCGCCAGTCGAGCATCCGAAACCCTTCGGCATCGTCCTCGTCATGGCCGGTATAGAGATAGACGACGCCGTCATGGACGAGCGGCGCCGGATCGGCGGTGAAGCGCGTCTGGACGATCGGATTGTCCGCCTGCGCGCCACCGGGCACGACCCCCGTCGCCATTACGGCCAATGCCGCCAGTCCCGCACGCCATCCCTTTTTCATGTCACTCCCCTTTTCCCGAACCCTTTTCCTCCCGAGACGGCCCGTCCTTACAGGGCCGCCCTCAGGGCATCGGCGTGATGGCGATCCGGTCGATAATGGGCGCATAGGCCGAGCGGAGCTGGACGCCCGGCCAGGTCTGCGACGCATAGGTGAGGCCGTCCCAATTGGGCTGTTCCTCGCCCGCGATGCGGATGATGTTGGCCCCCGCCTTCAGCGCCACCGGCACCGTCATTTCCCACCAGTTATTGGCATTGAAGCTGTGCGGCGCGCTGACCAGCATCGGCTTGCCGCCGTTCACCGAGATGCGCGCGATGCGGGCGAGCGGATCGGGATTGTAGTGCGTCGCCTTGGCCTGTTCCTCGTTCGAGAAGCGCAGGGTCAGCGCATAGGTGCCCGCGCGCGGCGCCATCACCCTGGGGAAGGTCAGCATATTGCCATTGCCCGGTGCACCGCCGATGGCGAACACCGCCCGGCCGCCGCTGGCCCGCGAGGCCGCACCGATCCGTGCGGTCCCGGCGACCTGCGCATCCTCCGCCTCGTAGAGATGGGGCGCGGGGCCGTTCTCCGGCGTCACCGACAGGCCGCGAACAGCCCCCGATCCCGTGGTGGTCAGCACCACCTTGTTGATCCCGCCGAGCAGGAAGGCGCGGCCCTTCGTCGCGCGGCCGTTGACCGCCATGCGCACCGCGCCGCCGCTGACCTCGGGGCTCAGGCGCGCCAGTCCGTCCTTCGCGGCATAGACCCAGAAGGTCGCGCTGCCGCTCTTCACCACGGCATCCGCCACGTCATAGCGCGTGGCGGTCACGGCGGGATCGGCGGCGGTCAGGGTGATGCGGTCGACCATTGCATTGCCCTGCGTCCTACGCGTGCCGTCCAGACTGCGGGTGGCGAGCGTCAGGACATGGCGGCCGCGCGTCAAATTGACGACCGTATCGGCATGGTCGAGCACGGCGGGCTTGTAGCCCAGCGGCAGGAACAGCTCGGTCTCGCCTCCCGGCTTGCCGTCGATGCGCAGGAAGACGTTGGTCGCCCCCTGCGGCTCGACCAGCGGATCCTTGTTGAAGCTGTTGGCGAGGACGCGCAGGTCGTAGCGGCCGTCGCGCGGCACATCGACCGCGAAGTCGAGCGCGGCGTCGGCCCCGGTCTTGAACCCCTCGACCAGATAGCCGTTCGAGACATGGAAGCGGTCGACATGATCGGGCGAACCCTCCGGCCCGCGCACGGTCAGGCCCTGCCCCTGCCGGGTCGCCTTTTCCGCTTCGTAATCCTGCCGCCAGCGGGGGGCGACGGCGGCGGGGCGTACGCCCTGTCCGGGGGACAGGACCAGCTCATAGGCCGCCTCCTCGCGCAGGGCGGGCCAGCCATCCCGGCCGAAGGTCAGGTCGATCTGTCCGTCCTTCACCGGCACCAGGCGGTCACCGACCACCACCGGCGGCGAAGCGTCGCCCAGCTGCCCGGTCCAGTCGATCTCGCGCACGCGGACGCGCGCCGTCCCGCCGAAGCTGGCGGGCACATGGGTCAGCGCGATGGTGGCGTCACCCGACTTGCCGCCGAACAGCAGCCGCATCTGGCGGCGCGCGGGATCGAGCGTCGCGACACCTTGCAAGGTATAGCTCTGGTCGGGATGCGGCGGGGTGACGGCCAGGGTGTGGCCGCTCATCGTCGCATAGGCGTTCAGCAGCCACCATTGCCCGTTGCCGCGATTGGCCTGGACGGCGGAGTCGCTGAGATTCCCGTCGATATTCCAATAGGCGATATCGGCATCGACCTTGGAATCCTCGATCGCGGCGACCCACTGCACCATCTGGCCAGGGACCGAGGTGTGATAGTTATAGGCATATTCGTTGATGTTCACCGGCAGATGGCGGCCCTGCCACTTCGTGCCCTTGAACAGCCGGTCCTCCCATTCGCGATATTTGCGCACGCTGGTCCGCACCGCCGCCGGGTTGCTGAGTTCGTGCCAGGTCACGATGTCGGGCATGGTGTCGGCGGCGATGGCGTGGCGCAGGAACCCCTCGACCTCCGGATAGAGGATGCTGGTGTTCGGCCCGGCGATCCGCGCGCCGGGCAGTTCCTGGCGGATCATCCGCACCGCCCGGTCCCAGGCGTCGTTGAACGCGGTCGGGTCCTTCTGCCAGCGCACATTGTTGCAGCTCTTGGGTCCTTCGGCGAACATGTTGCCGTCGGGCTCGTTGAAGGGGACGAAGACGATCCGGTCGCGGTAGCGCGGCGCCATGCCCTTCACCTGACGCACCTGCGCGCGCAGCTTTTCGATATAGTTGGTCACCGACTGGGCGCAGTCGCCGGTCTTCCAGTCATAGGGAAATTCGCGGTTGATGTCGGTCATGTAGATATAGGTGTCGCCGCCCGACGCATCGGTCAGCAGCGTCGACACCTCCAGCGCATCGGCGCCGGGATGCTGCGGCCCGTCCTGCGCCTTGGTCGAAACGGTCCGCAGCCCGATACCCTCGACCAGATTGGGATGGGGCAACCGCGCATCGTAGAGGCCGTACAGCGTGCCCGACGCGCCGCCGTGAAAGGCGCCGGTGTCGCTCGCCAGATCGACCGTCATCCGCTCCTGCGCCAGCGCGGGCATGGCGACCGAGCCGAGCAGCACGGCGACCCAGACGGAGGCGGAACGGCGAAGCGGCTGGATCATGAGGCGGGGCTCCGAAATAAGGGTCATAGGGCGCGGGCGGCGGTCATGCGCGCGATCGTGTCGCGGTTCAGGATCAGGCGGGAAATCGCAAAGGCCAGTGCCAGGTGCATCAGGCCGGGGATGATCGTCGACAACAGGCGGATGCCGGTCAGCGACAACGGCGTCTGGTTGCCCACGCCCGCTTTGTACGACACGGCGACCAGTACTCCGCTGATCAGCGCACCCGCCACCGCCCAGGCCAGCTTCACGAAGAACTGGTTGAACGCAAAGCTCATGCCCGAGGAGCGCATCCCCAGCTTCCACTCGCCATATTGGTCGGCCAGCTGAATCAGGGTGAAGTGCAGCGGCAGGGTACAGCCCAGCACGATGCAGCACAGCCCGACCAGCACCAGCCACAGGGTCGGATACTCGCCCGGCACGAAGAAAGCGGCGAAGTGCCCGGCGACCAGGATCAGATTGACCCAGATATAGATGCTGCGCACGTCGTATCGCCGGGTGAACGCCTGCACCAGGATCGAACCCAGGAACCCGCCCGCCGTCGCGGTGCCGAAGAACAGCGCCTGATAGGTCGCATCGCCCTTCAGCACATAGGTGATGAAGTAGAGCGCCGCGCCGCCCTTGGTATTGAAGATCGCGATCAGCAGCAGCGTCATCAGGAAGGTCCAGCGCAGCTGGTCGTTCTTCAGCGTGTTGGCGATCGCGACCTTGAGCGGCACGTCCGCGGTATCGGCGGCCACCACCCGCTCGCGCACGAACAGGAAGCAGATCAGGAACATGACGACCGCGGCGGCGCTCAGAATCGCGACCCCGTCGCGGTAACCGCGCGCGATGTCCGCGCCCCCCAGATGGCGCACCAGGATCGGCAGCCCGACCGAGACGCAGAAGGACGCGATCGCCACCATCGCGAAGCGCACCGACTGGCACGACACCCCCTCGCGCTCGCTGTCGGTCATCCGGGTGATCAGTGCGCAGTACGGCACGTTGTTGAGCGAATAGGACAGCGCGAGCAGGAAATAGGTGATCGCGGCATAGGCGACCTTGCCGTCATAGCTGAAGTCGGGGGCCTGAAAGGTCAGGAAGCAGCTGAGCCCCACCGGAATCGCGGTCCAGAGCAGATAGGGCCGGAACCGCCCCCAGCGGGTGGTGGTGCGGTCCGCCATGATCCCGATCAGGGGATCGGATACAGCGTCGAAGATGCGCAGCGACAGGAACAGGACGCCGACGATGCCCGGCGCCAGCCCGAAGACATCGGTGTAATAGAAGGTCAGGAAATTGGCGATCAGCCCGGTGACGATGGTGCCGCCCGCATCGCCGAAGCCATAACAGATCTTCTCGACGAACGGGATGCGGGAGCCCTGCGCGTCGCCGCGCGAGCGCCCTTCCCCGTCCCCTTCCCCGGCCCCTACCGCCGTCTCCATGCCTTCCTCCTTTATCCTCGGCCCGCCTTGTTGACGGTGCCGTTCAGTCGTTCCCGTCGAAAGCCTGCGCCACGACGGCACCGTCGCGCACGAAGACCGGAATCTTCTCGACCGGCGCATGACAGGTCACGTCGCCGCCGCCCTCGACCCGCTCGCCGGTCCAGGCGTCGCGCCAGAGCCCCTTGGGCAGGTAGACGCTCCGCTCGCCGACGCCCGCCTCGGTCACGGGCGCGACCAGCAAATCGGGGCCGAACATATACTGATCGTCCACCGTCCAGCAGCGCGGATCGTCCGGATAGTCGTAGAATATCGGCCGCATCAACGGATCGCCGCGCTCATGCGCCGCCCGCATCAACCCGGAGACATAGGGCCGCAGCCGCTCGCGCAACGCCGCATAACGGCGCAGCACGGCAAAGACCGTCTCGCCGAAACTCCACAATTCATTGCCCGCGCCTGTATCGCACTGGGCGACGCCGTCGCGGAACGGCTCGGCGGGCGGAGTCACCGGATCGCGGTGGCCGTGCATCCGAAGGACGGGGGTAAACACCGCCCATTGGAACCAGCGGATCATCAGTTCGTGAAAGGCCGGGTCGTCGACATGGCCGCCATGGAAGCCGCCGATATCGGTCGTCCACCACGGGATACCCGCCATCCCCATGTTCAGCCCGGCGCTCAGCTGGTTGCGCATCGCCTCGAACGAGGAATGGATATCGCCAGACCAGACGAGCGCGCCGTAACGCTGGCTGCCCGCCCAGGCGCAGCGGATCAGGCTGACGATCTCGCGCTCGCCCTCGGCCGCCAAGCCCTCGTAAAAGGCCTGGGCGTAATGGAGCGGATAGGCGTTGCCGACCTCCAGCACGCTGCCCGCATGATAGCGATAATTGTCGAAGTCATAGGCGCTGTACTCGGGCTCGGCCTCGTCCAGCCAGAACAGCGCCACGCCCTTGTCACGGTAATTGCGCTTCGCCCGGTCCCACAAAAAGGCACGCGCGCCGGGATGGGTGACGTCGATGAAGCGGGTGTTGCCCAGAAACTCCTGCTGCACGTCCAACCCGCGCGCGGAGCGTACCAGATAGCCCTTCTCGACCATCTCGGGATAATTCTCCGACCGATGATCCACCGTCGGCCAGATCGAGACGAGCAACTCGGTGCCCATCGCCTTCAGTTCGGCGGTCATCGCGGCGGGATCGGGCCATTCGCGCGGATCGAACCGCCAGTCGCCCTGCACCGGCCAGTGGAAGAAGTCGGCGACGATCACCGCCAGCGGAATCCCGCGCGCATGATAGTCGCGCGCCACCGCCAGCAACTCGTCCTGGGTGCGGTAGCGCAGCTTGCTCTGCCACAGGCCCAGCGCATAGTCGGGCATCATCGGCACCGTACCCGTCACCTGGGCATAGTTGCGCACGATGTCGGCGGGGGTGTCGCCCGCGGTGATCCAGTAATCGATCTCGCGCGCGGCCTCGGCGGTCCAGGTCGCGCCATTAGCGGCGAAATGCACCGCGCCGACCGCGGGCATGTTCCACAACAGGCCATAGCCATGGCTCGACACGACGAAGGGCACGCTGGCCTGCGAATTGCGCTGCGCCAGTTCCAGCGTACATCCGGCGAGGTTCAGATTGGGCTGCTGATACTGGCCCATGCCATAGAGCCGTTCATCAGCCTTGGCCTCGAACCGGACGGTGATGCGCGCGGTGTCGCCGGTCAGCGGCTTGAACTCACGCCCCGCCAGCCCGAGCGCGCTGATCGTGCGCACCTCGTCGGTGCCGACGGTCCAGAATTTGCTGATCGTGTCGCGCTGCCGCCATTTTTCCTCCAGCAGCAACGCTCCGTCCGCATTCAGGAAACGGACGCGCCCCTGCAGGTCGACTTCGGCGGTGATCCGGCCTTGCGTGATCCGCGCGGTCGCGCCGTCCCGCGTGACGATCGGATCGGTGCCCGCAGCAGCGCCGTCATCGAGCAGCGCCCCGGCGCGTGCCCCGGAATCGGGAAAGGGCGATGCGCGCAGGCGCAGGCCGTGCGGCCCATGCGCCTCGATCCGCAACCACCCCCCATTATAGCTCCACGCAATCGCGCGGGCTTCCAGAACAAGCGTGTCCAAGCGACCCGATCCTCTTGCCGCCATTCTTTGATGGCCGTAAACGTTTACGGATATCCACCCATTCCGTTCTTCTGTCAACGATCTTGTTTGCAGGCTGCGCGCCCCGGCCCGCAGGGGGAGCATTTGGAGGGCTTGTGCGAAACGAGGTGCGCCGCGATCAAAGGGCGCATGGATATACGCGAACTTGCCCGTCACTTGGGGCTATCGATCGGCACGGTGTCGCGTGCGCTGAACGATCGCAAAGACGTCAGCCCGGCGACCCGCCAGCGGGTGGTCGAGGCGGCGGCCAGGCACGGCTATATCCCCAACCAGTCGGGACGGACGCTGCGCAGCGGGCGCACCGGCACGGTCGGCTTCATGCTGACGCTGGAGCATGACAGCGCGATCCATGGCGACCCCTTCTTCATGGCATTGCTCGAAGGATTGCAGAACGGCCTGAGCGAGCACGACCTCGATCTCGTCGTGCTGCTGGCGCGCAAGGGCGAGGACGCGCTGACCTTCCTGCGCCGCCATGTCTCGCGCGGAACGGTCGATGGCTGGGTGCTGTCGGGGACGCAGCATGACGATCCGCGCATCCCCTTCCTGCTCGACCGCACTATCCCCTTCATCGCGCTGGGCCGCACCGCGATCGCGCGGGACTATGCCTGGATCGATCTGGATTTCGAGGGCGTCGTGGCCGATGCGATGACGCTGCTGACCGAGGCCGGGCATCGCCGCATCGGCCTGGTCGCGCCGCCCGCGACGATCAACAACAGCCATATCGTGGTCGAACGCTATCGCGATGCGCTGGCCCGCGCGGACATCCCTTTCGACCCTGCGCTCGTCCATCATGGCGAAACCGACGAAAGCGACGGCGAGGCGACGGCCAGCGAATTGATGGCCATGCCCGACCGCCCGACCGCGCTGCTGCTGATGGGCGAGACCGCGCCCGTCGGAGCCTATCGCGCGCTGCGCCGCCTGGGCCTGGAGCCGGGGCGCGACGTCGCGGTGATCGGCCTGCGCGACAACCCCGCTTGCCGCGCCCTGTCCCCCGACCTCACCTGCTTCTCGCTCGACCTGGGCGATCTGGGACTGGCCCTGGCACGCGGACTGGTCGCGATGCTGCCCGGCCAGACGGAGGATAGGGGCCCTGCAGTCCAGGCCCTGTGGGGCATGACGCTGCGCCTGGGGCAGAGCCACAAGGTCGAGCGCTGAGGCGAAACTTTTGGGGTAATGGCGGAGCGGGAGTCTGCCGACATACTGTCCAAAGCAAACCAGCGCATTCCAATTTCACGTTTTATTACAACCATATAAACAAGCATTAGGTCCAGCATGGTCCAAGCCGGATCGAGGTATTCCCAACATTTTTGTTGGTTGGTATGTTGGTCGACATGACAGGCATCAAGCCCACCGGGCAGCACAAAGAGAAGCGTCTTAGCGCCGCGTTCGTTCGGACGATGAAGGAGCCCGGCTTTTACGGCGACGGGCACGGCCTATACCTCAAGGTCGATGCCTCCGGGGCACGGCGTTGGGTTCAGCGCTTGATGATCCATGGCAAGCGGCGCGACATAGGGCTTGGATCAGCCAGCCTTGTCAGCCTTTCAGAAGCCCGCGAAAGGGCCCTAGAACAGCGAAAGGTCGCACGGGCAGGTGATGACCCCATTGCCCTTAAAAGGCGCTCTACGGGCATCCTGACGTTCGAAGAGGCGGCGCGTAAGGTTCACGACCTTTCAAGACCCACATGGCGCAATGAAAAGCATGGCGATCAGTGGATTAACACCATGACGACCTATGCCTTTCCCGCCTTGGGGTCGAAGCGCATCGATCAAATTAGTGGCTCGGACGTTCTAGAGGCCGTATCGTCCATATGGAACGAAAAGCCAGAGACTGCGCGTAGGGTCAAGCAGCGCCTTAGCACCGTGTTCAAATGGGCGATGGCAAATGGCTGGCGTACCGACAACCCGGCAGAGACGATCACCAAAGCGCTTCCGAAGCACGACAGGTCGAAGACCGAGCATCGCAAAGCCCTGCCCTACGACCAGGTCGGCGGCGCGATTGCCAGAATACGGAATAGCGACGCTGGCATTACCACAAAGCTGGCGTTTGAATTTCTCGTTCTGACCGCCACCCGATCATCGGAGACGCGCGAAGCGGTATGGAGTGAGTTCGACCTAGAAAAGGGCGTATGGACGATCCCAGCGGCTCGTATGAAGGCGAAGAAGCCGCACCGCGTGCCATTGCCACCCCGGTGCCTCGCCATTCTTGCCGAAGCCAAGTCGTTGAAGCGCGATACAGATGATTTGGTGTTCCCCGGCACGAAGGACACCAAGCCCCTGTCCGACATGACGCTTTCCAAGCTCATGAAGGATTTGAAGATCGCAGCGGTTCCACACGGCTTCCGATCTTCCTTCCGCGATTGGGCTGGGGAGACGACCGCACATCCGCGCGAGGTCATCGAGTTCGCTTTGGCCCACGTCATTAAGGACAAGGCGGAAGCTGCCTATGCGCGGTCCGACCTGTTCGACAAACGCCGCGCCCTGATGACCGATTGGGCAGAGTATGTCGAAAACGCGGAATGACTATGGACAGGGACGGCGGGCCTAAAACGAGTTGGAGAGCACCACCAGCCATATGGGTAAGTACATCAGCAACGGTGGCTTACCGACCGGTATCATGGACACCATTGAGAATATTATCATTGTATATCAATGATCTGCGAAGAGCGCCTATTGCGGATCGCTTGCTGACGAGCCTCTAAACTCCAACCGGCCTTATTGCGACACTCTCGCCGGTCGGCATTTTAGGGCGATGACCACCGATCAGACATTTACCGAAAGAATCCTCCGCTGTGGCGAGGTCCTCAAGATTACGGGACTAAGTAAGTCCACCTTGTACGCACAGATAGCGCGATCCGAATTCGCGCGCCCCGTAAAGATAGGGCGGCGGGCAGTCGGTTGGCGTCTAAGCGATATACAAGCATGGCTTAAACTAATTGCCGAAAAAACCTAACAGGATGGAATATCATATGAATGATAGCACGCTGGACTACAGCATAATTGATGGTCTAATCTCCGCCCTTGAACGCGAAGCGACACTCCTTGCTCACGAATCATGTGGGGATTCACCCGACATGGCTGCAATTGGGCGTCGCCGACGCTTGAAAAAGCTCAATAACAAAGTTATTAAAGTGCGGGAATCATATCAACAACTCGTTGCATACGAAAAAATCATGGATCAACATGTTGAAGATATGAAATCTTTGAAAGAAGATTTTGGCGACCTACTTAAGGATCGTTAATGGCTCTGACGGGGCGTAATATATGGATTGCGCCCCCTTAAATTGCGCCAGACACACCTCCCCCTCCGTTAAGGGTGATACCAGTAAAGATATTGAATAATAATCATATCTATTATTTACTGATATTTTACACGGATTCTTACACCCAAGATACTTTTAACGATTCCTAATATAGCCTAACTACTTATTGCCTATTCCCTTGAAAGGATAGGGCGGGAGCCACACCGCGTGATACCTAGTGAAGCCACTAGGAGCATATATCAGCCCATTTTTACGTTAGGTTGTTCCATCGGACTATCTCTGTCCAGCCGGCGGGTCGGAGGTCAGCCTTACGGCCTAAAAGTTCCCCAAAGAAATCAACTTGGCACCGCTCCAAGGATATACGGTGGCAGGCATCGGTCCATGTAGGTCTGCTGCATATCGGCTTTTGGGCCTTCGCCAAGCAAGATTGCTATCGATGTATGATACCCATGTGATCCGGCCCACATGGAAGGCACTATAGCTTAGATGGTTTATAGACGTTCTAGCCGCTGGCAATCGTCGTCTCGCATAATAATCGTACCAAAATTCAATTTATTTTGCAATGTCAGGAAACAGAAACCAATGTTAACTTATCTCTATGCCTTAACATGATTAAACACTAGTAAATTTAAGGAAGCAGCTCTGCCTTAAATTTATCTAAATATGGACTTCTGTTGAGTAGGCAGGATGGGCGAGCATTCCGCCTAATCGGGTCGTACCACGGCAGTGGAACGCCTCAAACCCTTAGTACCAGGTTTATTGGCTGGGGTTTTAACCGGGTTACTGTGAGGACCTAGTTTTTCTAACAGTCGGCTGAACACAGAGCCGTACCAACTATTCACAAACTGGCCCAGACATACCCCCCCCCCATTAATCCTGATGACGCCATAAGCTGCGATGGGAAAGGCGCGGCTAGCCCGAAGGCATCCTCAATAGGAGCGGTTAGCCAGCGCTCGTAGTCATCATCATGCAGGATGACGGGCATGGCCTTGGGGTGGATGGCTCCAACCACATGGGCAGCCGGATCACCTTCATAGCCGGTGGTCAGACGAGGCAAAGATTTTCTCTTCCTCTACAGCTGTTGTCATGTATCTTTCGTACGATGGTAAAGCAGCAGGCCATAATGTCGCGACCAGCGACCTCCTCATTAACCGCAAAAGCGCCATCCACCGCTAATGCTACCACCCCCCAGGTGATACAGCTTGTCGTTGGGAAGCTTGAAAAGGCAGATGATGGCATGAGCGGTTTAGAATTTACTTCTGCTGCTATTTCGTCGTTGGCATGGCCCCTTGCCGCCATCGTCATTGCCATTCTCTTTCGAGCGCAGATTTCCGCTTTGCTGAACAAAATCACGAAGCTAACTTGGGGCGACAAAGCAGTTGATTTTGCCCATAAATTGGACAAGGTAGAAAAGACTGCTGAGACGATCCCAGCTGAACCTGATGCACCGCCTGCCAATCCTGCCGATGGCCTGACCGATGAGCGTTTCGAACAACTCGTAGCGCTGTCACCCAACGCTGCCATCATCGAAACGTGGGGCAAGGTGGAGAAGGCAATAAACGACCTTGCTATAGATTATAACGTCGACACCTCCAAATCCAGAAATGTCGCCGAAATGATGAAAGCGCTTAAGTCACACGGCTTAATAAATATCCAAACTCTTGTTACGGTTGACGAGCTTCGGTCACTTCGAAATGCCGCCGCTCATAACCAACCAATCACTACGACGGATGCTTTTAGATTCAAGGAATTAAGCGATAGAGTATTATCCGTCATGGTTAGGTCGCTTTAACATAAACACGCAAGCGGCAGATTGGCTACGACCTATAACGTGATACCAACCGCTTCCATGTTATATCATCAGGATAGGGCGGCTGGTCATCGTCTGGACGATCACGGGTTATCCGCCAGCGTATTGCCCCTCTATTTGCCGTTTTAGGGCAGCTAGAGCATCGAAAGCGCTTGGCGGCATCCGTTAGGCCATCATCCCAATGCCGCCTCTGAAAGAGCCACCACAGGGCAACGGCATCGAACCGCTTAACCCGGCTACACCGCAAACACGTAACCTCAATCGTTCGCCGATGAAGGGCGCAATGCTCTAGGTTCCGCAGCTTCCGGTTTAGATGATCGTATTCTTCGTCGTTCAGCACATCGGCTTACAGGACGGCGGTTAGCTGCAACTGCACCCCGGCATCGGACAATACCGCCCTTGCCCGCTGTGCTGCCCCTACCGCCTGTCGATAGTGGATCGTGCCGTATCGTTCGGCATCCTCGAACGGCAATGGACTCCAATCGTCCGAGGGATAGACCTCATTATAAATTGCCTCTGCCGCCGCCCTTAGCTGCATATCGTGGTGCATGGCCGAACCTCCTTTGCTCTAACCAACGTAGAACAAAGAGTGAACGATTCGCAATGGGTTAGCGGTGCCGATCGTCCGCCTGCTGATGGGCGGAACGTCCGAAATCAACGTGACCGCAACCTTCCGCTACCAATATGATTACAGGGTCATAGCAAAGGAGCGACCATGGCGGACGAAGCCGTAAACGTGAATGCCGTTGAATTAGCGACCGAATTAACCGTGGCGTGGTTGGGCAACCCCAACACCCGGACCCCTGCCAATGAGGTTCCCGCCTTCCTTGGCAAGATGCACGAAACGGTTTCAGCATTGCTAGGCGGCGGCGACACCCAAGCCACCGAACAAACGGCTCCTACCGAATACACCCCGGCTGTATCGATTCGGAAATCGTTGGCGTCCAAGGATCACATTATCTCGATGATCGACGGCAAGCCCTACAAGACGCTACGCCGTCACCTTGCCACCAATGGCCTGACCCCGGAAGAATACCGGGATCGCTATGGCCTTAAGCCTGATTATCCGATGGTCTCCGAAACCTATTCGGAAAGCCGTCGAGCGATGGCGAAGAAGATTGGTCTTGGTCGTAAGCCCGGTCAAAGCCCGAAGGCAGAGCAAGCTAGTAAGGCCGGTGCTAAGCCCGTTCGTAAGGGTAAGTCGATTTCGGATGCTAAGGCTGCTGCCCAAGCGCATCTAGGCGGTTCGGGTGATTGATATAGAAAGGGGCAGGATCGTTCCTGCCCCCATCGTCCGTAGCTCATATGGGCATCACTGCTTCCGCTGCCCATCTTCGCTAGCCTGAGCATCGATACGGCTTATTTCGTCACGATAAGCCTGCCATACGGACCGCCGATCCGTACCCGATTGGTCACCTTGCCCCGTGCGGACCACATCGAAAGCGTGAAGTACTACACCGGACAGAAAAAGCGCAGCACCGCATACAACCATCGTCATTTGCTGCTGTTGTAAGGCTAGGTTGACGACCCTGCCCCCGAACATTCCTCCCGATACGGAGGTATCAAATACAAATGTGGCATAGGCGACCAGCAATGCCCCTCCAAGCCACATGATAACACCCAAGACACGCATAGCCCGTCCCCCAAAAACGTATCAGCGCATGGCGTAGTCAGACACCATCTTTGCCTTTGTATCCTTCACATTGGCATCGAACCGTTCGACATGATAATCCTGATTAGGATTTCTCTCCATGCTAAGCACGTACAGGGCTCGGAGGGTTTTGATCTTGTCAACGCAAGCGCCATCAACCGCGGCCTTATAGCTATCTACGGACAGTTTCTTCGCCTTTGCCTTCATGTCGAAATCGGAAAGACACTGATTGGCACGGTCGAAAAACTGGTTAAGGCTAGGATTGTCGCCAGAATTAGTGATTTGTGCCGTGCCAGGCACTGACAGGCACGCAGCTACGATAGCCACGACGGACTTCCGCATATGTTTATCCCACGTTCGACCGCTCCGGCCCGACAGTCGGGACGGTTGATCGCGCGGGAACACAGGGAACCGCGCCCTGCGTATTCCCTTTCGGTGTTATATTCGGCAGGCCGCCCGACCTGTCTGGTCGAGTGCCTGTGTTCACCGCCGATTGCGGGCCAATCCTCACGATCAAGATCGGACTGACACATGCTTCGTATGCGCAGTCGCTACGGGTGTCTAGCAGCTACTATGCCGTCTGCTGAATAGCGGTACGGGAGACACCGCCCCCTCCCCCGCCACGCTTCAATCTTCCTCGGCAGCAACCAGCGCATCTATCAGTTGCCCCCTCAAACGGGTTCGACCTGCCACGCTTCGGCAATAGGCATCATCGGCAAAGGCCCGATAAACGCTGGCACGACCGATACCCAACCGCTTTGCAATTTCGGTAGCGCCAATACCCTCGGCACGGAGGGAGTTGATTGCAGCGATATCAACCGAAGGTTTGCGCCCCTTGTAGACGCCAGCGGCTTTAGCCTTCGCGATACCTTCGGCTTGGCGTTCCTTACGGATTGCCGTTTCGAATTGTGCGAATACGCCAAGCATTTGAAGAAAGGCAACGCCAGCAGGGGTGGAGGTATCGATTGGCTGTTCCGTTGCCCGGAGGAACGCCCCACGCTCTTTCAGAACGGCAACGATCTTCTCCAAATCCGCTACCGATCTAGCCAAGCGGTCAATCCGGGTGACCATGAGCGTATCGCCAGTGCGGATGAACGACAGAACCGTGTCTAACTCGACACGCCCCTCTACGGTCGTGCCCGTCCGCTTCTCCGAACGAATGATCGAACACCCAGCGGCACGCAACGCTGCCTCTTGGATTTCACAATCCTGATCGTCGGTCGAAACACGGGCGTAACCGATGATGGTCGACATAGTGGAATGTCCCAATTGCCTCTTAGACATTCCAATCCTGATGTCTCAACATACCGGAGTCAACCCTATTGAGACGATTCGTTTGTCTCGTTCGATTGTCCCGCTAGGGTTTACCCTATTAGACCTACCCCGAACCACTCATGGTCAAGCTTCATGTTGGTCAAATGGATACGTCGTTTCGTAAAGTGCCGAGATAGTCACCCCCTGGAATGTCCAGTGCCGTCCAGGCTGAACCGCGTAGTCCGCTGCCGTCACTTCCTGTTGCGCCCGAGTGAGTGAGACAACCGATCCCCGGAATAGAACCTTTTTAGGCTCAACGACCTCGACCGTCTCTCTTGTGGCTAGGTGGACAAGAGTCGACCCGATCGGCACCCCCATTTCCACAAAATTAAGCGGGGGACGACGCTTGCGCTCGAATTCACGCGCGGCCGCCAGCGTACCCGGCTCAGACGCTTCAACCGCGCGCTCTACAGCGCTTTCCGTCTGCGGAGTGAGTTCCACGCCGGGGAACGCATTTATTATCGCTACCGCACGTTCAGGGGCGATGCTGAAAAACTCCCGCGACGGGTTCACGCGGTCTGGTCCAAAAGCGATGTGTAAGGCGCGCTCGACGACACGTGCGTCGTGTACTGATCGCGCGACCGCAACCTTAAACGGTAAGGGAACGCCGGTTGCGCGACTAAGTTCTGCAACGCGACGGTCCACCCCTTCGCCCGACGTGCGCCCAATTTTGACCATGTGCGGCATCGCGTCATTCGTCAGGACGTATATAATTCCTCCATCGTTCTCGGCTTCACTCACGCATCATACTCCTGTCGAGCCCGCCCCAAGCGACTACGCAGTAACGAAATTGAGGTTCGCTAAAAGTGGCGATCGGCATGGCCGCAACCGTAATTTGCGAGCGCCCTTCCAGCGAGCGTTCAAATACGATCGTTTTGGAGCAAACAAACTGACTGAGCTTCCCCGATGAACGTACAGACACATAGTGAACGTCTTCCGCGTTTCCGGGAATCTGCTGAACGCTTCGGTCTTACATCCTAGCGCTCAGTTGCTTAGGCATTCGCCGGTAAGCGACCGATAGGATGCGCGCGGGGATATGGCGTACCTGGAAACGTAGCAAACAATACACGATCACCCACCAACGGGGGCGTATCACCGTAAAAACTGTCTATATGGAAAAAAGCAGTCGTACCGCTCGCCGTTCGGATTCTACCCGTATTCCCGCTGACCGAGCTAATTTTCCCATGCCTATTTGAAGAGCAAAAACAAAGGTTTTCGCACTCCTTAACAATATCATCTGCAGTTGGCCGATGCGTCGGATCCTTAGCCGTACATCGGTCGATGATCGCTTGTAGCTCTCTTACCAAGGCAGCAAATTGTACCTTTGCTACCATGCCATCTGGCCAATCAGCTCGTGTACCGTTGCTGATATTAACCGGAACCATCATATTCACGCCAAAAGGATAAATTCCGGTAAGAATCTTAAACATCATCGATCCTAGTGACCATATGTCACTAGGCTTCCCGGGATGGTCCCCCGGCTGTCGAAACAACATTTCGGGAGACATGTACGGCATTGCGCCCTTAACTGTACCGGATGTCGATTTCGTGAGATCGCCCGACAGCGCCTCTTGCGCAAATATTTCATCCGCTAAGGTAGCAATACCAAAGTCAGTGATTTTCACCTTGTTCAACAAAGAGCCACGTTCACAGACTATGTTGCTCGGCTTCAAATCCCTATGAACGACACCTGCCTTGTGCGAAGCCGCAATACCTTTGGCAAGTGCAAGCATTATATGGGCACCCGTATTTGGGTCAACAAATGTGCCTTCTGGGAAAATGTCTTCTAAATTACACCCATCAACCAATTCTTCAATCAGGTATGGTTTATCGTCATGCTCGAAGTAGTCATAGGTCTTTGCAACGTATGGGTTGTTTACACGTGCTGCAATAACCGCACTATTAACGAACTTTTTTGCCACTTGCCCGGGGAGGGGAGTCTTTAGAGCCACTTCTCGATCAACCAGTGTATCGTGAGCCTTAAAGACAGACTGCATACCACCATCGCCGATCTTTTCAATGATGACATATCGACCCTGTAGCTTTTGCACTTTGCTCATACCGATACCTCCGGGCTGGATACATCAAAAGTCACAAACCCTCGCGATCCCCCCACCATGCCAAATGTTATAAGACAAGAAGATTCAAGCTTTAGCCCGGCAGAAACCGCGCTGTTGTTCACTGTTACGCTGCCTGAAACATTTTTAACTATGAAATCATAGCCATCATATTCGACTTTAATTTCAGAGTTTCCCGATCTTATTGTGCCCGTATTGGAGCTGGCATTTACCTCCGTAATCTTCCCATTTACATTGATCCAACCACGCCTACGATTCTTTAGTAGTTTCTTTAATAATAAATCCCGGACCTTAGAAATGTCTGGCCGACTGGAAGGATTCACAGAGACGGAGGCGAATATTAATTGCCGCAAATCCTCATCCGCCCCGGCAATCACTTTATCCACAAATTTTTGTGAAAAAGGCCCATCGTGCTTAGCAACAGGCAATATCAGAGATAGAGCAGTTACGCCAAAAGCATATACATCAGCGGCTTTTGCAATATTAATTTCGCCGCTTCCCAATAACTCAGGTGCCATGTATCCGTATGACCCGATAATTGACTTGGTCTTATCGTCTATATCTTTTTCTCTAGACAAGCCAAAGTCGATTATCTTCAAAACATCGTTGCTATCGCGCCTAACGTTAGCAGGCTTAATATCTCTATGAATAATATTGCGTTCGTGAATATCCGAAATACCGGACGCAATCTGCCAAAGCGTCTTTAAGTAATTCAACCCATACACGAAAGAACCCTCTGACAAATCCTTTCCGTCAATATATTCTAAGATAAGACCTTTCTCAGCATTACCCATGTAGTCATATTGCACGATATCGAGTAGTTCAACGACGTGAGGCGAACGGACCTTAAGCAACGATTTTAGTTCATCCTCAAGCCTACTGAAATCCTTGGCCTTTTTAACTCGTTTGAGAACGACATGCCGCTTGAGGTGCTTATCTTCGCAGGTGTGGACCTCTGCCATTCCACCCCAAGCCATCGCTCCTGTAGGCTCATAACGATTAGCGATCAGCATCAGCACCCCCGTCCTTTGTCACTTCTACGTCGATAGTTAACTGCTCGCCAACATCTTCCGATTTAACGGGCTTCTTACGACGCCTTGTTTTTGTAGGAGACTTATCAGCTTTTACCTGACGAACGTCAGCAGCCGATGCCTTTTCTAGCCCTACTTGTTGCTTTTCCACCGGCTCCGAAGCGGGGGCTCGCCTACGCGATGCATCGACATTGGCAAAGTATATCGGCCCATCGCGACCACCACTCCATAACTCCACACAATCACGCAAGTTGTCAGTATGCGATTTTGCCAATGCTCTAAGATCAACCGCTGCGACCGAACTGTTATCAGGCGCACCAAGCCACCTAGACAACGCTATTGCTCTTTCGACAATGGCTTTCGGATCAGGCGATCGGCCAATTATCTCCGAAAATATTTTTTGATCTACAAAATGGGCGCCATCTGTAGTCAGCGCAATCAAAGATTGACTGTCTATATCAAATATATGGGGCCTGATACCACCGCCAACGCCTATGAATTGAAGGAGCCCATTCCCCTCACTCCCAAACGCTTCCTTCATCGTGTCATCAACCGTCAGTCGCGCCACTTTAAATTCAGGTTGCGTTTTGATTGACGCGTATATCCGGCTGTCGCCAACGTTTACGCCAATAGCCGAGCCGTCAGACGACACCACCACCGCCGACAAGGTTGCTCCACCCTTACCACGATACTTCTGATAAACTGCTTCGTTTGCCTCCCGTACGGCTAGCTCAATTTCGTGCATCATTGAGGTTGACCGCGTAACCAGCAAAGATGCTATGAAATGGGCGACCGTTGAAGCAGCACATAGCGCGCCGTCTTGAAGGCCTCCCATACCATCGCTTACGATGATAGCAGTCGTTAGGCCTTCGTCAGTTCCTGCGGTGCGGTGCCAGCGAGCAACGGCAACCCGGTCCTGATTTTCTTCCCTTCGTAGCCCTACGTCGGTGCCGAAATATATTGCGCCTCTATCCAAGGTGCGGAAGGCGCGAGTGGGCGATTGGTCAAGCGCCCGAAGAAGCAATGATAGCGACACGATGATGCAACGATCCTCTTTCCAGCATCAGAGCAGTCCGCGATGCAATTCGCAACCCTCTCCAATCCGCTGACCTTGTTGGTCAGTATGTTGGTCGGCATAGCCAGTAATGCGCTAACTATTTGAGAAGCGTGGATATTTTTAGGGATTTGGCGGAGCGGGAGGGATTCGAACCCTCGATACGGTTTTGCCGTATACTCACTTTCCAGGCGAGCGCCTTCGACCACTCGGCCACCGCTCCGCATGAGTCCATGCCTGGAAGACGCGGCCCTAATGCGCTTCATCGCGGCGCGCAAGCGATTGCGTGTATCGGTCGGCTGGGGCAGTCTGTCCCGCGATGACGATCGCGCTTCTGCTCGCCGCGCTTCTGGCGCAGGCTTCGCCCTCCCCCGCCCCCGCCCTTGCCCCTGCCGCGCAGGCGGGCGATCCGCTGCCCGGCGACTGGATCGCCGTGCCCGATGACGAGTTGCTGGTCTTCACCCTGGCCAATGGACGGACGGTGACGCTGCGGCTGGCGCCTGCCCAGGCGCCGGTCCATGTCGCCAATATCCGGGCGCTGGCGCGGGCGCATTGGTGGGACGCAGGGACGGGCGTGTACCGCGTGCAGGAGAATTACGTCGCGCAATGGGGTGACGCGACCGAAAAGAAGCCGTTGCCGACCGGCATCGTCGCCAATCCACCGGCCGAATATGTCCGCTCCGGCAACAGCGCGGTGGCGCGGCTGAGCAGGCCCGATCCCTATGCCACCTGGGCGGGCTATAGCCGTGACGGCTGGCCGCTGGCGGGGGATGCGACCAGCGAATGGGTGCCGCATTGCTATGGCATGGTCGGCGTCGCGCGCGATCTGGCGCCCAGCACGGGGTCGGGGGCCGAGCTCTACACGATCATCGGCCACTCGCCGCGCGGGCTGGACCGCAACATCGCGGTGGTCGGCCGGGTGGTCGACGGGATGGATGCGCTCTCCACCCTGCCGCGCGGGACGGGGGATCTGGGCTTCTACAAGGAGGAGGGGCAGCGGCTGGGAATCGTCTCGGCGCGACTGGCGAGCGATATCCCCGCCGCCGAGCGGCCGCATTTCCAGTATCGCGAAACCGTGTCGCCACGCTTCGCCGCGTGGATCAAGGGGCACGAGAATCGGAAGAACGACTTCTTCACCGTGCCCGCGGGGGGTGTGGATATCTGTGCGGCCCTACCGCCGGTTCGGAAGACGCCCTGAGGTTGGCGTCGGGGCGTGGCCTTCGACTTCGGCGCTATGCTCCGAAGTTTAGCCTGAGCGGCTGGCTTGCCAGCCAGCCGAAGGGCTCAGGCTGAACGGAGGTCTGTATGAGAGGCCTTATTCCCTCGCTCCGTTCAGCCTGAGCGAAGTCGGAGGCCAGGGGAATTGCGGGACTGCTGGATAACCAGCAGCCCCGCCCCACATCACGCCGCTTTCATGCCCGGTTCGATCCGGTTGGCGACCAGGTGATCCACCACCGCCGGATCGGCCAGCGTGGAGGTGTCCCCCAGCGCATCGACCTGATTCTCGGCGATCTTGCGCAGGATGCGGCGCATGATCTTGCCCGAGCGG
Source organism: Sphingomonas sp. Xoc002 (assembly GCF_050408055.1). Classification (NCBI taxonomy): domain Bacteria; kingdom Pseudomonadati; phylum Pseudomonadota; class Alphaproteobacteria; order Sphingomonadales; family Sphingomonadaceae; genus Sphingomonas; species Sphingomonas sp. Xoc002. The sequence continues at coordinate 3,558,553 of NZ_CP191175.1, forward strand.
GTCTTCGGGAGTCCGGGGGCGAATTGCAGTGCGTCGGGCGTGGCGATCGGTCCGATCTCGCGGCGGACCCACTGGACCAGTTCGGCGCGCAGCGCCTCGTCTTCCTCGACGCCCGAGTTCAGCGTGACGAAGGCATAGATGCCCTGCCCCTTCACGTCATGCGGCATGCCCACCACCGCCGCCTCGGCGACCTTGGCATGGGCGACCAGCGCAGATTCGACCTCGGCGGTGCCCATGCGGTGGCCGGAGACGTTGATGACGTCGTCGACCCGGCCGGTGATCCAGTAATAGCCGTCCTCGTCGCGGCGGCATCCGTCGCCGGTGAAATATTTCCCCGGATAGGTGGTGAAATAGGTCTGGAAGAAGCGGTCGTGATCGCCCCAGACGGTGCGCATCTGTCCCGGCCAGCTGTCGGCGATGACGAGATTGCCCTCCACCGCGCCGTCCAGCACCTTGCCCTCGGCATCGACGATCTGCGGCAGCACGCCGGGCAGCGGCAGGGTGGCCGAGCCGGGCTTGAGTGCCACCGCGCCGGGGATCGGCGCGATCATGTGGCCGCCGGTCTCGGTCTGCCACCAGGTGTCGACGATCGGGCAGCGCCCTTCGCCCACCACCTTGTGATACCATTCCCAGGCTTCCGGGTTGATCGGCTCGCCGACCGAGCCCAGCACGCGCAGCGACGAACGATCGGTCTTCTTCACCCATTCGTCGCCCTCGCGCATCAGCGCGCGCAGCGCGGTCGGCGCGGCATAGAAGGTCGCGACCTTATACTTGTCGACGATCTGCCAGAAGCGGCTGAAATCGGGATAGTTGGGCACGCCCTCATACATCAGCGTCGTCGCGCCGTTGGCGAGCGCACCATAGACGACATAGCTGTGCCCCGTGACCCAGCCCACATCGGCGGCGCACCAGAAGATTTCGCCCTCGCGGTAATCGAACACGTGGCTGTGGGTGTAGGACGCCCAGAGCAGATAGCCGCCGCTGGTGTGCAACACGCCCTTGGGCTTGCCGGTCGAGCCGCTGGTATAGAGGATGAATAGCGGGTCCTCCGCCCCCACGGCCACGGGCGCGCAGTCGGTGGCGGCCGCGTCGACCAGATCGCCATACCATTGGTCGCGACCGTCCTTCATGGTCACGTCCACGCCGCTGTGGCGGACGACGACGACATGATCGACGGTCACGCCGTCATGCTCCAGCGCGGCATCGACATTGGCCTTCAAGGGCACCGCCTTGCCCCCGCGACAGCCGCCGTCCGCCGTGATCACGATGCGCGAATCGCAATCGACGATACGGTTGGCGAGGCTTTCGGGCGAGAAACCTCCGAATACGATCGAATGGATCGCGCCGATCCGCGCACAGGCCAGCATCGCAAAGGCGGCCTCGGGGATCATCGGCAGATAGATGGTGACGCGGTCGCCCTTGGCGACGCCCAGCCCCTTCAGCGCATTGGCGAGGCGACAGACCTGCTCGTGCAGCTCGCGATAGGTGATGCGGCGATCGGTGCCGGGGGCATCGCCTTCCCACAGGATGGCGACCTGATCGGCGCGGGTTTCGAGATGCCGGTCGATGCAGTTGGCCGCGACGTTCAGCTGGCCGTCGGCGAACCAGTTGATGCGGAAATCCGCCTCGTCGAAGCTGGTGTCCTTCACGCTGGTGAAGGGCGTGATCCAGTTCAGCCGCTCGGCCTGTTGGCGCCAATAGCCGTCGGGATCGGTCTTCGCCGCCTCATAGGCCCGGGCGTAGCGTTCCGCATCCATGGACGCGCTATCGGCCCATTCGGGAACGGGGTGAACATGAGCGCTCATGCCTGTCTCTCCTTTGTCTTTGTCCGACCTTTAGCAGTCCAACATCACAATTGCCTATCGGCTCCGTGACAAAGTGCGTCCTGCGATCGGCTCGGGTGCCCGGCCAAAATGTCGTCGCCGTGACGACCGTTCGTCATAATGTCGGGGAGGTTGCGGCAAGACCAAGGGCAGGCCGGGAACATTTACATCCATCCAGAGCAAGATACCGCCCACCCCCTCTATTCCTGCCGCCAAAGCAACGCTACAGCGGCAGACATGCCAGGTTTCGAGGGGGACGGACCGAGGATGATCGCGACTGCCCACGACCCTGCCGATATACCCGCCGGTTTTGCCGCTGTTCTGGCGCGCAGCGGCGAGATGGGTCGGCTGATCGCGGGGCATGACTGGGCCGCGACGCCGCTGGGGCCGATCGCCACCTGGCCGCAGAGCCGGTTGACGGCGATCGCCATCGCGCTCGCCTCCTCGATCCCGATCGCCACTATCTGGGGCCCCGAGGGTATCCTGATCTACAATGCGGGCTATGCCGAATTTTCCGGCGACCGGCACCCGGCGATGCTGGGCACGCCCCTGGTCGGGGTGTGGCCCGAAGCGGCGGCGTTCAACGCCCAAGTCATCGCCGAGGGGATGGCGGGCCGCACGCTGGCCTATCGCGACCAGGCGATGATGCTCGATCGCAAGGGCATGTCCGAGCAGCATTGGCTGGACCTGGACTATACCCCCATCGCCGACGAAAGCGGCCGCCCGGCGGGAATTCTGGCGACCGTGATCGACAGCAGCGCCCGGATGCGCGACCGACAGGACCGCGAGATCGCACTGTCCGCCGCGCGCGAGAGCGAGGCGCGGTTCCGCAACGTCGCCGACCATGCGCCGATCGTCATCTGGGTCACCGACACCGACGGCCATTGTACCTATATCAACAGTGCCTGGCAGGTGCAGACCGGGCAGGACGTCGCGCAGGGCCTGCATTTCGGCTGGGCCGAGATGCTCCATCCCGACGACCGCCAACCGGCGGAGCGGGCATTCCGCGAGGCCATGGGTGAACCGCGCGCCTTCCAGATCGAATATCGGCTGGCGCAGGCGCAGGGCGGCTATCACTGGGTGATGGCGTCCGCCGTGCCGCGCTTCGACGATGACGGCGCCTTTCTGGGCATGATCGGAACGGTCGTGGATATCGACGAGCGCCGCCGGGCCGAGGCGACGCTGCGCGACGTCAACGCGGTGCTGGAGCGCCGGGTGATGGAGGCGCTGGCCGAGCGCAAGCTGTTCGCCGACATCATCGATTCCACCGGCACGCTGGTCCAGGTGCTGGGCTTCGACCATCGGTATCTGGCGATCAACCGCGCCGCCGCCGAGGATTTCGAGCGCATCTTCGGCACCCGCCCGCAGATCGGCCAGCACAAGGCCGAGGCGATGGCCGACCGGCCCGAGATCCTGACGGTGATGCGCGATTACTGGACGCGCGCGCTGGCGGGCGAGGAGTTTTCGGTCATCCAGGCGCTCGACGACCTGACGGGCACGCGGCACCATTACGAGCTGCGCTTCAGCCCGCTGGTCTCGGCCGAGGGGACGCCGATCGGCGCCTATCAGTTCGCGACCGATGTCTCGGAACGGCTGGCGCAGCAGGAACGGCTGCACGACATGGAGGCGCAGCTGCGCCAGAGCCAGAAGATGGAGGCGGTCGGCCAGCTGACCGGCGGCATCGCGCACGACTTCAACAACCTGCTCCAGGTCGTGGTCGGCAATCTGGAGATGCTCGACCGGTTCCTGCCGGAGGGCGAGCATCCGCGCGCCAGACGGTCCGCGACCAATGCGATGACGGGCGCGCGGCGGGCCGCCACGCTGACCCAGCGACTGCTCGCCTTTTCGCGGCGGCAACCGCTGGCGCCGCAATCGGTCGATGCACGGCGGCTGGTCGACGGCCTGTCCGACCTGCTGACCCGGACACTGGGCGAGCAGGTGCGCCTGTCGGTCGAATCCGCGCCCGATCTGTGGGTCACGGAGGCCGATCCCAACCAGTTGGAAAGCGCGATCCTGAACCTGGCGGTCAATGCGCGCGACGCGATGCCGCATGGCGGCACCCTGTCGATCACGATGCGCAACGCCACGCTGGACGGGCTGGCGACGATGGCGGCGGGGCCGGTGCCCTATCCCACCGATCCGGGCGATTATGTCGCCATCGACGTCAGCGACACCGGCACCGGCATGGACCGCGCGACGCTGGGCCGCGTGTTCGAACCGTTCTTCACCACCAAGGAGGTCGGCAAGGGCACCGGCCTGGGCCTGTCGATGGTCTATGGCTTTGCCAAACAGTCTGGCGGGCAGGTGCAGATCGAGTCGCGCCCCGGCGAGGGCACCTGCGTCACCCTGTTCCTGCCGCGCTTCCAGGGCGAGGTGACCGCACCGCTGGACCTGCCCCAGGTCGCCGCGCATCCCGTTCGCGGGTCGGAGACGATCCTGGTGGTCGAGGACGATGCCGATGTCCGCAGCTATTCGACCGAGGCGCTGCGCGAACTGGGCTATGACGTGATCGAGGCGGAGGACGGGGCCTCGGCGCTCGCCCTGCTCGATGCGCCCGACGCGTCGCGGATCGCGCTGCTGTTTTCCGACGTCGTGCTGCCCGGCGGGATGACGGGGGCCGACCTGGCCTCGGCCGCGCGGTCGCTGCATCCCGAGCTGAAGGTGCTGTTCACCACCGGCTATGCCCGCGACGTGATCGTCCATGGCGGACGGCTGGACGCCGGGGTGGCGCTGATCACCAAGCCGTTCGACTTTGCCGACCTGGCGGCACGGATCAGGGCGATGCTGGACGGCCAATAAGCCAGACCGGGGCGTGAAGGCGGACGGCCGCCCGCCAAACCATCGGCGTCAAACGGCCCGGCAACACCTTCAAAATCCCCCATTCTTTCGGGCCGATGACGGTGCGCTTTCCCGGACGCACCCGAGTCGGCGGGTTGCGCGTTCAGCGCGACGGGACGAAAGGACGGGGATGGCATCGCGGTTTCGGCAATTCTGGAGCGAGGAGGAATGGTCCTTCGCTCCCCATGAGCGGCCGACCATTCCCGGCTCGCCCGGCAATTTCGATCATCCCAACCGGCGGCGCATCGCATATGGCGTGATCGCGGTCCTGATCGGCCTGACCGGCGGGCTGGGCAATGCGCTGGTCCAGGTGAATACCATCCAGCTCCAGGGTGCGCTGGGGCTCGACCCGACCGAAATCGCGTGGCTGCCCATCGCCTATGTGATGACCAACGCGTCGATCAACCTGCTGCTGATCAAGTTCCGCCAGCAATTCGGCCTGCGCCCGTTCGCGCTGCTGTTCTCGGGCCTCTATACGATCCTCGCCTTTGCCCATCTGTTCGTGCGCGATTTCGCCACCGCCATCGCGGTGCGCGGGGCCAGCGGCATGGCGGCGGCGGCGCTGTCGTCGCTGGGCCTCTATTACATGATGCAGGCGCTCCCGGCGAAGTGGCGGCTGAAGGCAATCGTGCTGGGCATCGGCGTGCCGCAATGCGCGACACCGCTGGCGCGGCTGTTCTCGCCCGAACTGCTCGCCATGTCGCAGTGGCGCACGCTGTATCTGTTCGAATTCGGGCTGGCGGCGATCAGCCTCGCCTCGATCATCGCGCTGCGCCTGCCGCCGACTCAGAAACTCAAGGCGTTCGAGCCGCTCGATTTCCTGACCTTCGTGCTTTACGCGCCCGCCATCGGCCTGTTCTGCGCCGTGCTGGGCCAGGGGCGGCTGGTCTGGTGGACGCAGGCCGCGTGGATCGGCTGGGCGCTGGTGATCGCCATCCCGCTCCTGGCGCTCGCCCTGTGGATCGAGCATCACCGGGCCAATCCGCTGCTCAACACACGCTGGCTGGGCTCGATCGACATCGTGCGCTTCGCCATCGTCACGCTGATGGCGCGTATCGTGTTTTCAGAACAGAATTTCGGCGCGGTCGGCCTGTTGACCGCGCTGGGCCAGAATAACGACCAGTTCGGCACGCTGTTCACCATCGCCTTCATCGCCTCGGTCGCGGGTGTCGTCATGAGCGCGGTGACGCTGAACCCGACCAAGCTGACCCACCCGATCATGTATGCGATCGGGCTGGTCGCCATCGCCGCCTATGCTGACAGCTTCTCGACCAACCTGACCCGCGCGCCCGAGCTGTACGCGACCCAGGCGGTGATCGCCTTTTCGACCACCTTCTTCCTCGGCCCGTCGCTATTGTTCGGCATGACCCGCGCGCTGCAACAGGGGGCCGGACATGTCATCAGCTTCATCGCACTGTTCGGGATGCTCAATTCGGTCGGCAGTCTGGGCGGCACCGCCCTGCTCGGCACCTATCAGGTGGTCCGCGAAAAGGCGCACAGCGCCGCCATCGTCCAGAATATCGATCCCACCGACCCGCAGGTGACGCAGCGTATCGCGGCGGGCGGCGCGCGGGTGTCGGGTGTGGTCGGCGACCCCGCGCTCGCCCGGGCGGAGGGCGCCGCGCTCCTGTCGCAGGCCGCCACGCGCGAGGCGAATATCCGGGCCTATAACGACGTCTTCCGACTGGTCGCCGCACTGGCGGCCGCCGTTACCCTTTTCCTCGCGCTGCTGACCTGGCGGCGTGCGCGCCGCGCCCGTGCGGCGGCCAAGGTGCAGTCATGACCGACACACGATCGCCCGTCTCCCCCACCCCGATGACCGAGCAGGCCGCCGCCGAAGCGGGGGTGCCGCCACCGACACCCACCCCCGTGCCGCCGCCCGCGCCCGCGTCGGGCTGGCGACCGCCCTCGGGCGGATGGCGGTCGCGCGCGCTGATCGCGCTGCTGGTCATCGGCGGTATCGCGGCGGTGCTGGCGGCGTGGCGGCTGCCGCCCTTTTCCAGCGATCGCCAGTCGACCGACAACGCCTATGTGCGCGGCCGGACGACGGTGATCGCACCGCAGGTCAGCGGTTACGTCACCGCGGTGCTAGTCAAGGATTTCGAGACGGTACGCGCCGGTCAACCGCTGGTGCGGATCGACGACCGCATCTATCGACAGCGCGTCGACCAGGCGACCGCACAGGTGGAGGCGCAGGCCGCCACGCTCGCCAACAGCCGCCAGGCCCAGGCGTCGCGTACCGCCAGCCTCGCAGCCCAGGACGCCGCCGTCGCCAATGCCGAGGCGCAGCTGATGCGCGCCCAGGCCGATATGGCGCGGGTCAACGACCTGGTCACCGACGGCTCGGTATCCTTGCGCGAACGCGACCAGACGCTCGCTGCGCTCCGCCAGGCCCAGGCGCAACTTCGTCAGGCCAAGGCGGCGCGGGAGATCGCCCAGCAGGATGTCCGCACCGTCCAGGTCGGACGCGGCGGGCAGCAGGCGGGCGTGTCGGGCGCGGAAGCCGCACGGCGGCTGGCACAGATCGACCTCGCCAACACCGTCGTCCGCGCGCCCGAGGATGGCCGCCTGTCCGAAGTCGGCGTGCGGCTGGGCCAATATGTGACGGCGGGCTCGCAGCTGATGTTCCTGGTGCCGCCCGAAACCTGGGTCATCGCCAATTTTAAGGAAGCGCAGACCGCGCGCATGGCGGTAGGACAGCCCGCCAGCTTCACCGTCGACGGCCTGAGCAATGCCCGGCTGAAGGGTCATGTCGAGCGGATCTCGCCCGCCGCCGGGTCCGAATTCGCAGTGCTGAAGTCCGACAACGCCACCGGCAACTTCACCAAGGTGCCGCAGCGTATCGCGGTGCGGATCCGCGTCGATCCGGGCCAGCCCCTGGCCGCGCGCCTGCGCCCCGGCATGTCGGTGCAGGCGAGCGTCGACACGGCGGGCGGGCCGCAGGTGCGATGAGGCACGCCGCTCTCCCCATCGCGGCGGCGCTGCTGCTCGCCGGATGTATCGGGCCGCGTCCCACCGCCCCGACGGCCAGCGCCGTGGTGCCGCCGCCCGCCTGGCGCACCACGCTGGGGCCGGGCAGCCCGATCGCGGCCGATTGGTGGCAGGCGTTCGGCGATCCGCAACTGACTGCGCTCGTCACCCGCGCGCTGGCCGACAGCCCCGATCTGGGCAGCGCGGCGGCACGGATCGAGGAAGCGCGCGCCCAGGAACGACTGGCCCGCGCGCAGCTGTCACCGAACGTCACGGCGGGCCTGCCGCTGACCGAGGGGCGCACCGTCACCGCCTTCGGCACCGGGCTCGACCAGTTCGGGTCGCAGCCTGTGATCCAGGCGAGTTACGATTTCGACCTGTTCGGCCGGCTGCGCAATGCCCGTGCCGCCGCACGGGCGCAGCTGCTGGCGACCGAGGCGGCGCGGGATACCGTGCGCCTGGCGCTCGCCGCCGGGGTGGCGAGCGGGTACGTTACGCTGCGCGCGCTCGACCACCGGCTGCACATTGCCGAGGAAACGCTGGCGGCACGGGCCGACGCGCTGCGCATCGCGCGGCGGCGGGCGACGACGGGCTATACCTCCAACCTGGAACTACGACAGGCGGAGGGCGAGTATCGCGCGACCGAGCAGCTGGTCGCCGCCGCCCGGCTGGCCGTCACGCGGCAGGAGAATGCCCTGAGCGTCCTGATCGGCGGCGCGCCCGGCGCGATCCCGCGTGGGCTGCCGATCGATCGGCTGGTCCGCCCCGCCATCCCCGATGGATTGCCGTCCGACCTGCTGCGCCGCCGCCCCGACCTGTTCCAGGCCGAACAGGCGCTGGTCGCCGCCGACCGCTCGCTCGACAGTGCGCGCGCGGCGATGCTGCCCAGCCTGGGGCTGACCGGCTCGGCGGGCGTGGTGCTGTCCAGCGCGCTCAAGAATCCGATCACCATCTTCTCGATCGGCGGCAGCGTGCTGGCCCCGATCTTCGACGCCGGGCGGTTGCGGGCGCAGGCCGATGCCAGCGCGGCACGGCGGGACCAGGCCGCCTTTGCCTATCGCCGCACCGCGCTGACCGCGTTTCGCGAGGTGGACGACAGCCTCGCCTCGGTCCGCCGCTCGGGCGAACAGGCGGTGGCGCTCGCCGGGCAGCGCGCGGCCCAGGCGGATGCGCTTCGCATCGCCTCCAACCGCTACCGCGCGGGCTATTCCTCCTATCTCGAACAACTGGATGCGCAGCGCGGTCTGCTGAACGCCGAACTCGCGCTGGCCGAGGCCCAGGCCAATCAGCTCACTGCCTATATTACCCTGTATCAGGCGATGGGCGGCGGCTGGTCGGCGGGTGCCATTCAGGCGACGGCGCGGTAATCGGATCGCGATGGAACGCACCGGGCCTTGACGCGCTGACGCCATCGAACCGATTCTTGACCCGATGACCTACAGGAGAGCAACATGGGCGTGAATGTGATCTACAAGACCAAGGCGACGGCTACCGGTGGTCGCGACGGCGCGGCGCGGTCGGAAGACGGCTCGGTCGACGTCAAGCTGGTCGTGCCGAAGGAAATGGGCGGCCCCGGTGGCGAAGGCGCCAACCCGGAAAAGCTGTTCGCGGCGGGCTATTCGGCCTGTTTCCTGGGCGCGATGAAGGCGGTGTCGGGCAAGGAAGGCGTGAAGGTTCCGCAGGATGCGACCGTCACCGCCGAGGTCGGCTTCGGCCCGCGTGAGGAAGGCGGCTATGGCATCACCGTCGACCTGCTGGTGAACCTGCCCGGCGTCGACCGTGCCGAGGGCGAGAAGCTGATGCATGCCGCGCATGAGGTCTGCCCCTATTCCAACGCGACCCGGGGCAATGTGGATGTCGGCCTGACGCTCGCCTGAGCCGTCGCGCTTCGCGCACTCCGAGGCCCTTCGTCCCCAGCGGCGGAGGGCCTTGCCGTTTTCCAAGGACCCCATGATGACGACCCGCCCCGCCGGAACCGAGAGCTTCGCGCTCAACCAGACGATGCTGCGCATCCGCGATCCCGAGCCGTCGCTCGCCTTCTACCAGGACGTGCTGGGCATGACCCTGCTCCAGAAGCTGGACTTCGAGGAGATGCGCTTCTCGCTCTATTTCCTCGCCTATCTGGGCGAAGGCGAGACGATCCCGCAGGACCCCGCCGAGCGCGCCCGGTTCATCTTCAACCGGGAGACGACGCTCGAACTCACCCATAATTGGGGCACCGAGTCGGACCCCGACTTCAAGGGCTATCACGACGGCAACGGCGATCCGCGCGGCTTTGGCCATATCGGGATCAGCGTCGACGATGTTGCCGCCGCCTGCGAGCGGTTCGAGTCCCTGGGCGTGACGTTCAAGAAGCGGCCCCAGGACGGCAAGATGAAGGATATCGCGTTCATCACCGATCCGGACGGCTATTGGATCGAGATATTGTCGGCCCATGGCATGGCCCCGAGCATTAATCCAGATCAATAATCTATTGAAATTCCTCCGGTGTCGTGACGCGGCTGAAACGGGATGTTTACCGTTTCTGCCCATTATGGACAGACGCCGGAGGCTTTGGTGACCGTCTCGATCCTCCGTTGCGACCAGCGAGTGCGTTCGCTCGCTCAAGGTTTTTGGAGGTTACGCCGCTATGTTGTCCTGGTTTGCCAAGACGGCACCGATTCGTCTCAAATTCGACGTGTTGACGGGTCTTTACGGAATGCTCGCCACGGTCGGACTGATGGCGACGATCGTCGCGCAGGGCGGCTTTTCGCTGTCGCTGCCGGTCGTCGCCGCCGCCGTGGCGCTGATCCTGTCGCTGGTGGCGATGCGGGTCGCGCGCAAGCTGATCTGCGACCCTTATGTCGGCAGCGTCGTGATCATGGAGCAGCTGGCCGCAGGCGACGTCCATCACGAGATTGCCTATGACGGGTATCGTGACTGTGTCGGCCGGATGGCCCGTGCGATGCACGTCTTCCGCCGCAACGCCGCCGAGGTGAAGAAGGCGGGCGAGGCGCAGAAGATCGTCGTCAACCTGCTCGGCAAGGGCCTGGGCGAACTGGCCGACGGCAACCTGACCGAGACCATTCCCACCCCCTTCCCGCCCGAATATGACAAGCTGCGCGTCGACTTCAACCGCGCGATGGAATCGATGGGCCGCGCCATGAGCGCCGTCACGGCCGCCACCCACGGCATCAATTCGGGGGCCAGCGACATCCGCCAGGCCTCGGACGACCTGTCGCAGCGCACCGAACAGCAGGCCGCCAGCCTGGAGGAAACCGCCGCCGCGATGGACGAGATCACCTCGACCGTCCGCCGGACCGCCGAGGGCGCCAATCGCGCCAACCGCGCCGTCGCCGATGCGCGGATCGAGGCGCAGCAGTCGGGAGAGATCGTCCGCCGTGCGGTCGACGCCATGGCCGGAATCGAACGCACGTCGAGTGAGATCTCCGAGATCATCAGCGTCATCGACGGCATCGCCTTCCAGACCAATCTGCTCGCCCTGAATGCGGGCGTCGAGGCGGCGCGTGCCGGTGACGCGGGCAAGGGCTTCGCGGTCGTCGCCTCCGAAGTCCGGGCGCTGGCCCAGCGTTCGGCCGACGCCGCCAAGGATGTAAAGTCGCGAATCCTCGCCAGCTCCGAACAGGTCGAATCGGGCGTCAGCCTGGTCAGCGAGACCGGCAAGGCGCTGGAGCGAATCATCGGCCAGATCGCCGAGATCAGCACGCTGGTCGAGAACATCGCCAGCTCGGCCGAGAAGCAGGCGATCGGGCTTCAGGAGGTCAACACCGCCGTGTCCGCGATGGACGGCGTGACTCAGCAGAATGCCGCGATGGTCGAACAGGCCACCGCCGCCGCACGCTCGCTGGCAGTCGAGGCCGATGGCCTGGCACGCGAAATCTCGCGCTTCCGCATCGAGAACCAGCCCGGCCCTTTCCCCGCCCCCGTCCAGCCGGTCCATCAGCTACAGCAGCGCGTGGCCGCCGCCAGCCGCCGGATCGCGCAAGGCGGGCGTTCCGCCGCCGCTCCGGCGCCGATTCAGGCCCCGCCCGCCTCGATGGGGAATGCCGCTCTGGCGGTCAGCGACGACGACTGGACCGAATTCTGATCGGCTCGCCCCCGGCATGGCGCAGGCGGGCCGGCCGGGGGCAAAGCGTAAAATTCGGTTAACCCACGCTTTCTTAACGACCTTCGCGCCATGCTGCCCCCCGAAACCCGCGACTGGAGTCTCGCCGTGACCGCTCTGTCCCTTGCCCCCGTGCTCGACACCGCCGCCGCCGTTCCGCTGCGCCAGGCGCTGCTCGACCTGATCGCGTCGGGTGACCCGATCACGCTCGACGGGTCGCAGGTGGCGCAGGCAGGCCAGGCCTGCCTCCAGGTGCTGGCCAGCGCCCAGGCGATGGCGGCGTCGATCCCGACCGATTTCGAACTGAACAGCCCATCCGAGCCGCTGGCTTCGATGATCGCGCTGGCGGGGCTCGACAGCCTCGTCGCCGCCGCCTGAAAGGCCTGACCGATGAACCTCGACGAGATTCAGCAGATTTTCTTCCAGGAATGCGAGGAAGGTCTCGGCGCGCTCGAAACCGCCTTTGCCGACCTGAAGCGCGACCGCCACGATGACGAGACGATCAACACCGTCTTCCGGTCGGTCCACTCGATCAAGGGCGGCGCGGGCGCCTTCGGACATGAGCGGCTCCAGCATTTCTCGCACCATTACGAGACCCTGCTGGACCTGATTCGCAACGGCACGCTGCCGCTGAGCGAGCCGCTGATCGACCTGATCGTCGCGGCGTTCGATACGCTGGCGGACCATGTCGCCGCCGCGCGCGGCGAGGGCGGCATGCCCGCCGACCAGGCGATGCTCGATCGGCTGGCCGCCGCCGCCCAGGGCGAGATCGGTGGCACGGTGGCTGCCGTCGCCGAGCCGGAACCCGTCGCCGATATCGCTTTTGCCGCCCCGACCTCCGATGTCGCCGCCGCCGCGCTGGACGATTTCGACGCGCTGTTCGCGATGCTCGAGGATCCGGCCCCCGCCGCCGAACCCGCCGGCCCGGCCGAGTGGATCGTCTCGGTGCATCCCGGCCCGCGCGCCTTCGACCATGGCGCCGAGCCGATGCTGGCGCTGCGCGAATTGTCGCGCATGGGTGGCCGCACGCTGGCGGCCGACCTGTCCGAACTGCCGCAGCTCGACGGGCTGGATGCCGAGCGTGCCTATATCGGCGTGACCATGGCGCTGCCGGGCACGCTGGACGAGGAGGATATCCGCGCGGTCTTCGACTTTGCCGATCCGCAATGCCGCCTGACCGTTACCCGCGCCGATCCCGCAATGGCCTTCGCCGAGCCCGAGCTTGTGGTCGAACCGGCCATCGCCGAGCCGATGGCCGATGTGATCCCGTTGCCGGTCGCGGCCCCTGCGCCCGTGTCGCCGCCGGTCGCTGCACCGACGCCCGCGCCCGTCATCGCCGCGCCTGTTCCGGTGGCGGCCCCCGCCCCGGCCCCCGCTGCGCCGCCCGCACCCGTCGTGTCGGTGGTCGAGGCGGCGAGCAGCCCGCGTGTCGCCGCCGCTGCTGCCCAGACGATCCGGGTCGACCTCGACAAGCTGGACCGGCTGGTCAACCTGGTCGGCGAGCTGGTCATCACCCAGGCGATGCTGGCGCAGCGCCTGTCGGAAAACGAGATGGGTTCGATCCCCGAGCTGTCCGACCTCGACCACCTGACGCGCGAGCTTCAGGATTCGACGATGGCGATCCGTGCGCAGCCGATGAAGACCGTCTTCAGCCGCGTGCCGCGCATCATCCGCGAACTGGAGGTCGAGACCGGCAAGCGTGTCCGCCTGGAAGTCGAGGGCGAGATGACCGAGGTCGACAAGACCGTGGTCGAGCGCATCGGCGAGCCGCTGACCCATCTGATCCGCAATGCCGTCGACCATGGCCTGGAAACCCCCGCCGATCGCAAGGCGGCGGGCAAGGACGGCGAGGGCGTCGTCACCCTGTCGGCCGCGCATCAGTCGGGCCGGATCGTCATTACCGTGGCCGATGACGGGCGCGGTATCGACCGCGCGCGCGTCAAGGCCAAGGCGATCGAGCGCGGCATCATCGCCCCCGACGCGCAGTTGTCCGAGGAGGAGATCGACAATCTGATCTTCGCCCCCGGCTTCTCGACCGCCGCCGTCGTCTCCAACATTTCGGGCCGCGGCGTCGGCATGGACGTGGTGCGCAAGAACATCCAGGCGCTGGGCGGCCGCATCGGCATCCAGTCCGAACTGGGCAAGGGGTCGAGCTTCTCGCTCAGCCTGCCGCTAACGCTCGCCGTGCTCGACGGCATGATCGTCACCGTCGGCGACCAGACCTTCGTCATTCCGCTGACCCATATCGTCGAAAGCCTGCGTCCGGGCATCGACGAGGTGCATGTCGTGGGCGGCCAGTCGCCGCTGCTCGATGTGCGCGGCACCTATGTCCCCGTTCACCGCGTCGGCGAGCAGCTGGGCGTGACCGGCGCGATCGCCAAGCCCGAAAATGCGGTGCTGATCGTGGTCGAAAGCGACCAGGGCCAGGCGGTGCTGATGGTCGACTCGATCCAGGACCAGCGTCAGGTCGTCGTGAAGAGCCTGGAGGCGAACTACCGCGCCATCCACGGGCTGGCCGGTGCGACCATCCTGGGCGACGGCCGGGTCGCGCTCATTCTCGACGTCGATGCGCTGATCGGCCGCTGGCGCCGTGACGGGCGCGGGCCGAGCGCCTTCCTCGAGGACATGGCCGCGTGAACGCGCTGGCCGCCCTGGCGTCGCGCGAACCGCAGCGGGAGATGGAGTTCGCCTTTTCGGCGTCCGACCACCGCGCGATCGCCGACATCATCTATGCCGAATCGGGCATCCTGCTGCCCGAGAGCAAGGCGAAGCTGATCTATGGGCGGCTGGCCCGTCGCCTGCGCGCCTGCGGGTTGAGCAACTTTCCCGATTATCTTGCGCTGATCGCCAGCGATCCGGCCGAGCGGGCCCGCGCGGTCGACTCGCTGACCACCAACCACACCTCCTTCTTCCGCGAAAATCATCATTTCGAACATTTCCGCGACCAGCTCTGGCCCGGCTTCTCGCAGCGTCTGGCGAGCGGCGGGCGGGTGCGGGTCTGGTCCGCCGCCTGTTCCAGCGGCGAGGAACCCTATTCGCTGATGATGACGATCGCGGGCCAGGATGTCCGCGCCGCCGAGAAGCTGGCGACCCAGGATTTCCGCGTGCTGGCGACCGACCTGTCGCCCAGCGTGATCGCGACCGCGCGCGCGGGCCGCTATCCGCTGGACACCACCCGCGCCATGCCCGCCGCGATGCGATCGACCTGGTGTCGCCGCGTCGGCGATACGGACGAACTGCTCCCCGCGCTGCGCAACCCGATTGCGTTTCGTGAACTCAACCTGCTTCGCAACTGGCCGATGCGGCGGCCCTTCGATGTGATCTTCTGCCGCAACGTCATGATCTACTTCGACGACCCGACCAAGGCCCAATTGCTCGCCCGCTTCGCCGACCAGCTGGTCGACGGCGGCACCCTTTATATTGGTCATGCCGAGCGCATCCCGCCGGAAGTATCGGCGCGCTTTCACTGCATCGGTCGCACCGCTTTCCAGAAAGTATCCTGATGGCCGTACGTACCCTGATTGTCGACGACTCCCCCACCATGCGTGCGCTGATCGCGGGCATGCTGAGTCGCGACCCCGATATCGAAGTGGTCGGCGCCGCCAACGGCCCGCACCAGGCGCGTGAGATGATCAAGGCGCTCGATCCCGATGTCATCACGCTGGACGTCGAGATGCCCGACATGAACGGCCTCGACTTCCTCGAGCGCGTGATGCGGCTGCGCCCGATGCCGGTCGTCATGCTCTCCACGCTGACCCAGGCGGGCGCGGACACCACGATCCGCGCGCTGGAACTGGGCGCGGTCGAATGCTGCGCCAAGCCCGCGACCAACTGCATCGATCCGCGCATCGCCGAAAGCGTGAAGGCCGCCGCCAGCAGCCGCCGGATCCGCGTGCGCGACATGGCGCCCGCCGCGCCCGCGCCGATGGCCGATTTCAAGCCGATCCCCGGCTCGCTGATCGCGATCGGCGCGTCGACCGGCGGCGTCGAGGCGCTGATCCAGGTGCTGAGCGGCTTTCCGGCCAACTGCCCGCCGACCGTCATCTGCCAGCATATGCCCGCCACCTTCACGACCAGCTTCGCCGCCCGGCTCGACCGGCTGTCCAAGCCGACCGTGACCGAGGCGCGTCACGGCCAGCCGCTGGTGGCGGGCCATGTCTATCTGGCGCCCGGCGGCACGCATCACATGGAGGTGGGCGGCGTCGACGGCCAGTATCGCGCGCGCCTGATCCCCGACGATCCGGTCAGCGGCCATCGTCCCTCGGTCGACCGGCTGTTCCACAGCGTCGCCAGGACGGTCGGGGCCAAGGCGGTGGGCGCCATCCTGACCGGCATGGGCCGTGACGGGGCCGACGGCCTGCTCGCCATGCGCGGCAAGGGCTGCATGACCATCGGACAGGATCGCGACAGCTGCGTCGTCTATGGCATGCCCGGCGTCGCGCAGGATATCGGCGCGGTGACCAGGCAGCTGACGCTGACCCGGATCGCGCCCGCGCTCATCGACCGGTGCCGGGCGTGATCCAGGCCATGCCCCATCAGCCCCCGCCCTTCGCCCCGCCGCCGCAGCCTTCCCCGCTGACCCGGCTGGCGAACCGCGACGGGCTTCGCCGAATCAACGTCATCCAGGGCGAGACGCGAGTCAGCCAGGACAAGGACGTGGTGCTGACGACCGTGCTCGGCAGCTGCATTTCGGCGTGCCTGTACGATCCGATCGCCGGAATCGGCGGATTGAATCACTTTTTGCTCGCAGAACCGGGCGTCGCGGAAACCGATCCTAAATCCATGCAGCGCTATGGTGTGTATGCGATGGAAGTTCTGATCAACGCGATGATGGCGCTCGGCGCACAGCGGCACAGCCTGAAGGCCAGGCTGTTCGGTGGTGCGATGATGCGCGACGGCTTTCGCGACATCGGCACCGCCAATGCGCAATTCGCCCGCCGCTTCCTGGCGGACGAGCGGATCGCGCTGGTCGGTGAGGATGTCGGCGGCGTCAGCGCCCGTCGCGTCGAGTTCCGCCCGGCACTCGGCCTGGCCCGGTGCCGCCACGTGACCGACACGGCCGTGCCGCTGCCGCGTGTCGCGCGCCCCGCTCCGCCCCCTCCACCCGCCGCGACCGGCGACGTGGAATTCTTCTAATGTCTCTCGATCCTCACCGGAAAGGCCAGTTTGTGTCCCAAATCATCATGACCGTGGACGATTCGCCCAGCATGAGAATGCTTCTGCGCGCCGCGCTCACCGATATGGGATATCGGGTGCTCGAGGCCGAGGACGGCGTCCATGCGCTCGACACGCTGGATGCGGTGACGGCCGATACCGCGCCCGACCTGGTCATCACCGACATCAACATGCCCCGCATGGACGGTTTCGGCCTGATCGAGGCGCTGCGCCGCCAACCCGGCCACCGCAACCTGCCGATCCTGGTGCTGACCACCGAAAGCTCGGACGAGAAGAAGGCGCGCGCACGTGAAGCGGGCGCCACCGGCTGGATCGTCAAGCCGTTCAATCCCGAAAAGCTCGCGGCGGCCATCCGCCGCGTGCTGCACTGATCCCCTTTTCCTGAGGAACCCGACCATGTCGCGTCAGCTCATCACGTTCCAGCTCGGCGACCAGATCCTGGGCGTCGACATCATGGCCATCCGCGAAATCCGCGCCTGGTCGCCCGCGACCCCGCTGCCCAACGTCCCCGCCCATGTGCGCGGCGTGGTGAACCTGCGCGGCGTGGTCCTGCCGGTGCTCGACCTGCGCCACCGGCTGGGTTGGGGCGTGACCGATCCCAGCGCGCGCCATGTCATCATCGTGGTGCGGATCGGCGAGCAGCTTCAGGGCCTGATCGTCGATGCGGTGAACGACATCGTGACCATTCCCCCCGAAGCGATGCAGCCGCTGCCCGACATGGGCGACGCGACGGCGGCGCATTATCTGGAAGGGCTGGCTACGATCGAACAGCGGCTGATCCTGATCCTGGCGCTTGATCGCCTGACCGATAGCGTGACATTGACGGCCGAAGCCGCGTAATCGCATGTTTTTCAAGACGTAACGGCGTTTCCGTTGGAAGGTATTGAGTAATGGCGGACGTTAAGGTTCTGGTCGTGGACGACTCGCTGACGATGCGGGTCCTCATCTCGGGCGCGCTCGAACGCATCAAGGGCGTGCAGGTGGTGGGGGCCGCCGACGGTGCGGCCGAAGCGCGCAAGATGGTCGACCAGTATCGCCCCGAGGTCATGACGCTGGACGTCGAGATGCCCGGCATGAGCGGCCTGGAATATCTCGCCGAGATCATGGAGGAGCGGCCGATGCCGGTCATCATGTTCTCGACCCGGACCGCCGCGGGGGCCGCGGAATCGGTCGAGGCGCTGCGCCTCGGCGCGATCGACTGTTTCCCCAAGCCTAAGGTCGCGGTGCAGGCCGAACTGGACGCGATCATCGGCAAGCTGGGCAAGCGCATCAAGTCGGCCCGCAACGCCGATCTGAAGCGCGGCAAGGCCGCCAAGGGCCGCAAGGGCCCGGTCGCCGACATCAATTGGAACGGCCGCCTGCTGGCGATCGGCGCGGATGCCGCCAACACCCAGGCGCTGTTCGACCTGTTCCAGAACTTCCCCGCCAACTGTCCGCCGACCCTGGTCGTGCAGCAGATGTCGCCGGGCCTGCTGACCCCGATGATCGAGCAGCTGCGCGAGCAGATCGCGCCGAAGGTCGTCGAGGCGACCGACGGGATGAAGGTGGAACAGGGCACCATCTATTTCGCGCCGCAGGGCGATACGCACATGGTCGTCGACACCTGGCCGAACGGCACACTGCGCCTGCTGGCACGCGAGCCGGTGGCGGGCGAGCGGCCGTCCATCTCGCTCCTCTTCGCCTCGGTCGCCAAGGCGGCGGGCGGCAACGGCCTGGGTGTGCTGCTGGCGCTCGACGACGAGGACGGCTCGGCGGGTCTGCGCGCGATGCTGGCGGGTGGTGCCTATGCCATCGGCCGCAACGGCACCGACTTCACGCTGAACAAGGGCGCGGTGTCGCAGCCGGTGGCGGGCGACGCGATCTTCGCCAACATCGCGAAGCTGTGCAGCAAGTGACGGAGGGGGCCATGGAACCGGCCCTTGCCCGGGCGCTGGCGGACGAGCTGGTCGAACTGACCCGTTCGCTCGCCGACCTGGCCTATGAGCTGGGCAGCGATCCCGACACGCTGCGCCGCCATATGGTCAGCATCCAGGCGGTCGACCGGATCACCCAGTCGCAGCTGGCGATCGCCGACATCCTGCGGTCCGACGCGCCGGTCGCGGCGCGGATCGACGGGGTGACGCTGGAGACGCTGGCCGACCGGCTGCGCACGCGGATGGCCAAGGCGGCCTGACACCGCCGCCCCGGCCCGCGCCTCTATCCGTCAGGCGACGGGTTTGGCGGCCATCGCCGGGCGCGTCGCGATCCGCTCGACCAGCGGGCGCAGGCCCTCCAGCCATTGCCGGACCGAGGCGCGCGTCCCCTCGCTCAGGCTCAGCAGCGCCAGCCGACGATCGGTCGGATGCGGCGTGCTGTAGAACATCCCCATCGACACCAGCATGTTGATCCAGCGCACCGCCGTGGTGCGTGGCACGCCCGAGGCGCGGTAACAGGCGCTGGTTTCCACGCTGCGTCCCGCTTCTTCCTCCAGGAAGACGAACAACAGCATGTCGAAGGCCGGGTCGGCGAACAGGTCCGGGTTGAAGAATCCCCCGATCCCCTCCCGCGCGGCGCGCAGGATCGAACCGATATCGGCCGAACTGATCCGCTTTTCATGGTCCTGACGAACCATCGACTCCACGGCGGCGAGTTCGTCCCGAATCCGGCGAAGGCGATCGTCGATCGCATCCCCCAGATCGTCGACCTGCCCGTCATAGCGGTCACTCATGACCTCTCCGCCCCGATCCATGTACCCCCCGCTATCGACGCTGGCCGACATCACTTCATGGAATTTATTCCGTTTCCGTCGCAGCGCCGCAATTCCTAAGGGCGCGGGATGCCAGCGAAATTAGTATAGGTTAACCAAAATCTTGCGGCCGTGATCCCAAATTGATCCCGTTCCGGATGTGTTTTTCATGCGAAAGGGCGTGATGTTTCAAAAGAACAGCTTGCGGATCGACAATCGGACGGTTCGGCCGAGCGGATCGAGATAGCCCGGCTGATAGCCGATCGGCACGGTACCGTTGGCATCGGTCACACGCTGGCGCTGGTTGAACAGATTGTCGAAGGACAGGCTGACCCGCGTCCCACGCAGCCAGGGATGCGCCTTCAGCAGGTCCAGCCGCTGGCCCAGATCGGCGAACAGACGAAGGTCGACCGTCGCCAGGCTGCCGAAATCGAGCGCCTGCGGATTGGCGGGGGTGCCGCCATTGACCCGCGTCGCACTCTGCCAATTGCCCGACAGGCGTACGCCGATGCCGTTGTTGGAATAGCCCGCCTGCGCTTCCAGCTGATGGCGCGAGGTGCCGCCGCTCGACCCGATCGCATCGCCGCGCAGCAGATCGAGGACCGGGCCGCCCTCGGCCACCGTCACCCGGTCGGCAAAGGTCCAGGTGTGATAGAGCGCGAATTGCACGCGCCCGCCGCCGCCGCCGCGTCCGCCACCAAAGCCGCCGCCCCGGAAACCGCCGCCGCCTGGGCCGCCACCGGGTCCGCCCGCGCCGGGACCACCCGGACCGCCAGGCCCGCCCGCACCCGGACCACCGGGGCCACCCTGCCCCTCGCGGCGCGGACCTTCGCCATCGCCACGACGGCCGGGAAAGTTCAGCCCGGCAAAGGGATTGGGGCCGGTCCCGGCGCGGAACGCCTCCAGCTCCTTCTGGATCTTCGACTTGATCGGCCTGGAGAAGTTGAAGCCCCAGCGCAGCTGCGACCGCTCGGTGTTCGCAAAGTTGATCGGGCGCGAATCGACGCGCAGCAGGTTGCCCGCAGCATCGCGCGTGAAACGGTCGGGGAACGCCGCCTCGATCGCGGCGGTCGGCGTCGGGAAGGACGCGATCGGATCGTCGGTGTCGATCCGGTAATAATTGGCGGTCAGGTTGACGTCGCGGTCGCGCCACGGCTTCAGCGTCAGGCCCAGCTTCATGACATGGCGATTGTCCGCGACCAGATTCGGATTGCCGCCCGTCACCGCCGTGATCGTCGCGGTCGTGCCGCGCACATAGTCGAACAGGCGGACATTGGGCGTGGTGATCGACGGGTTGCCGAGCTGCTGCGCGGTCGGGGCATCCTCCTGATCGGTCCAGGAGGCGATGACGCGCACGCCCTCCAGCGGCGACCAGTTGGCGCCGTAACCGACCGTGGTCAGCGTGCCGAAGTCCGACAGGTGATCCGCCCCGACATTCAGGTTCAGCGACAGGTCGCCGATCGCGCTCAGGATCTGGCGGTTACGATTGGCGATCGGCAGGTCCAGATTGGCCTGGCCGTTGACGATGTCGCGCGACACGTCCCCCTGCTGGAAAATGCCGAACCGGGTCGAGCTGCTGGAGAAATCGCTGGTCTGCCCGCCGACCTTCACGCTGGCCTGCACATCGCCCGCGGGCAGCGCGAAGACCCGGCCGTTGAGCAGCGCATCGACCTGCCCCGACGAAGAGGTCGACCGCGCGAAATTACGCGCCACCAGACCCAGCCCGTCGAGCGGTCCGTAAGGATTGGCGGTCGGATCGCCCGCGTTCAGCCTGGCCTGCAACCCCGCCACGTCCAGTCCGGTATCGGTGGCCACCCGGCTTTCGGCCCGGTCATAGGCGCCCGTCACCGACCAGCGCCACCGGCCCAGATCGCCGTTGAACACCGTGCCCAGATGCGCGGTCAGCCCGGTATTGTTCTGGACCAGCGGACCATAGGCATCGGTCAACCGGCTGACCGTCGCGGTCGTCCCGAAGGGCGAATAGGGATTGCCCGCAGGCAGCACCAGATTGGCCGAGGGCAGGCCGTTCCAGCTGTTGCTCTGCGTCGTCTGCACCTCGGCATTGAACGAGGCGGACACCTTGTCGAAGATGTTGCGCGAATAGACGACATTGGCGTCCCATTGCCGCTGCGCCGATTGCAGCGTGCGATAGGGGGTGACGTCGGTGCCGGTCGCCGGGCTGCCCGCGAGCTGCGCCAGCGACGGCGCGGCGGTCAGGCCGCCGGGCACGCCCACTACGCTGGGGCTGGTGCCGGTCAGCGCGGCGAGGCCGGGATCGGCGGTAACGATATTGCCGCCCAGCGACGCATTGGACGAAGGCGCGACGATGCCGCGCTCCGCCTCGGTCAGGCGCGAGGTTTCGGAATAATCGGTGTGGATGCTCAGTCGCTTGTCGCGCCGGATCTGCAACCAGTCGAGCTTGCCCTGCCCCGTCGCCGAGCCGCCCTCGGTCGGTACCTTGCCCACCGCCTCGGCCGCCAGCGAGCGGAAGCGCGGGCGCAGGACAAAGTTCACCACCTTCTGGTCGGCGCGATAGCCGTATTTCAGCGCGACTTCCTCGGGGAAAATATCGACGCGCTGGATCGCCTCGGTCGGCAGGTCGCGGATTTCCTGGAAGCCCGCGATACGGCGACCGTTGAGCAGGATCACCGGCGATCCGCCGCGCCCGCTGGTCGTCTGCGGCGCGAGTTCGGTGAGCAGGTCGGAGACACTCGACACGCCGTAAGAGCGGATATCGGCGGGGCTGAGTTGCTGGTCGGGCGGGATGTCGCCGATCACCTTGCCCGGTTCGCGCCGCGCGGTGACGACGACGTCGGGTTCGGCCTCCTCGCCTTCCTCCTCAGCCTCGGGCTGCACCTGGGTACGGGGCGGGCTGGCCGTTTGCGCTTGCGGTGTCGCGGTCGCGGAGACGGCGGGGGTGGAAGCCGTCGAGGGGGCCGGGGCCTGCGAGGCGGGCTCGGTCGAAACCTGCGCCTGCGCGATCGCCGGCATCGCACTCGCCAGCATCAAACCCGCCCAAAGCCGCATGTCCGTCCCTTTTCCCTTGTCCAAGGCTTGGGCGTTAGGACGCAAATGTCGCACAAATGTGCCGCCTGCGATGACAAATGTCGCGGGAGTGGTGCAGACAGCAGGCTGGGAAACACGCCCATTCCTCCCCTGTAAGGGGAGGGGAACCAGCGAAGCTGGTGGAGGGGTGTCGCCGGTTGCGAGGAACCTATCCATCACAACGGGTTACACCCCTCCGTCAGGGCTTCGCCCTGCCACCTCCCCTTCCAGGGGAGGAAAGGGTGTTACCCAGCGAACGCCTTCTCGATCACATAGGCGCCCGGCTGCGCGTTCGAGCCTTCGGGGAAGCCCATTTCCTCGAACTTGGCGCCCAGCGACTTGATCATCTCCATGCTGCCGCACATCATGATCCGGTCGGTTTCCGGGTTGAAGCCATGCGCGCTGGGCAGCCCGGCGAACAGGCGGCCGTCCTCGATCAGCGCATCGATGCGGCCGGTCGTGTGGAACGGCTCGCGCGTGACGGTCGGGATATAATGGAACTTCTCCTGCGCGACGTCGCCGACCAGCGGGTCCTCGGCCAGCTTGCCCGCCAGTTCGTCATGGAAGGCCAGGTCGCTGACCCGGCGCACCGAGTGGACGATGATGACCTCGTCGAACATGTCATAGATGTCCGGGTCGCGCGCGACCGACAGGAACGGCGCCAGGCCGGTGCCGGTCGACAGCATGAACAGCCGCTTGCCGGGCAGCAGCGCGTCGGCGACCAGGGTGCCGGTCGGCTTGCGGCCCAGATAGATGTTGTCGCCCGGCTGCACCTTTTGCAGCTTGCTGGTCAGCGGGCCGTCCTCGACCTTGATCGACAGGAAATCCAGCTTCTCATCATAGGACGGGCTGGCGACCGAATAGGCGCGGAGCAGCGGCTTGCCGTTGTCGCCCTGCAAGCCGATCATCACGAACTCGCCCGAACGGAAACGGAAGCTGTCGGGGCGCGACACCGAGAAGGAGAAGAGATGCTCGTTCCAGTGATGGACGCTCTGAACCGTCTCGACGCTCAGCGCCGTGGTCGGGGTCAGTTCGGGCAGGGCAGTATCGGTCGACAAACCTCAAAACTCCTTTGCGCCCCTTGCCCGCCGATCGGTCGGCGGGACGGGCGGATACGTCAAATGCGAATGAATCGGGTGCGCCTTACCAAGAATAGCGCAGGCTGCCTACAAAGGTCCGCGATGCCCCGTAATAGCAGCCATTGTTGAAGAAACAGCTGGTGATGTGCCGCCGGTCGAACAGGTTGGCGACATTGGCGGTCAGGCTCAGCCCCTCCATCGCCGGGCTGACCTGGCCGAGATCGTAACCCAGCATCAGGTCGGCCAGCCAGTAGTCGGGCGACTGGAAACGGCGGACGACGGTGCGGCCCGCAGCCACCGTGGTCGCGGTGCCATCCGATTCGCCGACATAGCGCACCCCTGCCCCCAGGCTCAGGCCGCCCAGCGCGCTGCCGACACCCGCCTTGCCCAGATCATAGGACAGGAAGCTCGACGCGCTCCATTGCGGCACGCCCAAGGGCCGCGTGCCGGTGACGCCGCTCATCTGGTCGCCGGTGCCGACCACGGGCGTACCCTGCCGGACATAGGGGCCGTTATAGGTGGCGGCGACGACCACGTCGAAGCCGGGGGCGACCGTGCCGCGCCCGTCCAGCTCGATCCCGCGCACCGAGACTTCGCCGATCTGCACCTGCGAATTGCTGGGGATATTGCCGGTGCCCGCGCGCGGATCGGCGACCGGCACGTTGCGGCGGCGCAGGTCGAAGGCGGACAGGGTGAACAAGGCGGTCGTGCCGCGCGGCTGGTATTTCAGCCCGGCCTCATATTGGCGGCCAGTGACGGGAATGAAGTTGCTGCCATCCCAGGTGCTGCCCGCCTGCGGCTCGAAGCTTTCCGAATAGCTGACGAAGGGCGAGAGGCCGATCTTCGTTTCATACAGCGCGCCCAGCCGGGTGGTGAACGCCGTCTGGTTCAGCCGGGTGACGGCATTGGTGTTCAGATTCTGTGTCGTCTGGTTGTAGGTGTCCCAACGCCCGCTGGCGATCAGTTGCAGGCCGCCGATCGCGATCTGGTCCTGCAGATAGACGCCGACCTGATCGCGCTTGGTGTCATTGTGCGTCTGGGAGATCGGGAAGCTGGGCAGCGGCACGCCGTAAACCGGCGCGAACAGGCTGAGATTGGGGATGTTGAACACCGGGTTCGCATTCTGCCCGGTATAGAAGGCCTGGTAGTTCTCGCCACGATTATGCTGCCAGTCGACGCCGCCCAGGATGGTGTGCTTGACCGGACCGGTGTCGAGCTTGCCGACCAGATGATTGTCGATCGTGAAGGTCTGGAACGCCTCGTCCGATCCGCCGCCGCCGCGCTGGAGCGTCGAGAGATCGCTATTCCCGCCGCGCGTGACATAGCCCGAGCCATAGATCTGCCGGTAATGCAGTCCGATCGCGAGATAGCGGGCGTTGGTGGTCCAGCTCAGCCGGTCGTTCAGGTCATGACGGAACAGGATCGTCGCCGATTTCTGCGTCCGGTCGAACGCCTCGTAGGACGGCTCCGACGTGTTGAAATCGACCGGCAGCACGCCGAACGGATTGGGCAGCGCCGAGCCATAGACGGGCACGCCGCTATACGACCCCGACTCGGGATCGCGCTGATAGTTGAGGATCAACGTCACGCTGGTCGCCGTGTCGGGCGCGAAGGTCAGCATGGGGCGCGCATAATAGCGGCGATTGGCGGTGTTGCGGATGAAGCCGTCCGATTCCTCGGCGCCTGCGATCATCCGGAACAGCCAGCGGTCATTCTCATCGAGCGGCTGATTCACGTCGATGCTGGAGCGCAGCAGCGCATAATTGCCCGCCGCCAGCTCGATCCGCCCGCCTGCCCCCGCATAGGGCAGCTTGCTGGTCAGGTTGACGAGGCCGCCGGGCGTGCCCGAGCCATAGGTGACGCCCGCCGGGCCCTTCACCACATCAACCGACTCGACCAGATGGAAATCGATCTGCGGGCTGGCATAGACGCCGCCCATCAGCCGCATCCCGTCCATGAACACGCCGGGCGCGAAGCCGCGCAGGAACAGCTGGTCGTAGCGGGTGGCGACATTGCCGCGCTGGTTGGGGGCGACACCCGCGACATAGCCGAGCGCCTGGTTGATCGACAGCGCGTTGCGCCGGGTGAGTTCTTCCTGGTCGATCACGGTGATGCTCTGCGCCGTCGCGATCAGCGGCACGTCTGTCTTGGTGCCTGAGGACGCGCTCTTCTTCTCGCGCTGCCCCTCGACCACGATGTCCTCGTTGCGCAGCCGCTGCTGGTCCTCCTCGGACAGGGTCATCGCATGGGCAGGAAGCGCGCTGCCCAGCATTCCCCCGGTGGCGCACGCTGCCAGCAGCGCTCCGCGAAGTGCGCGCATAAATTTACTCCCTGCTATTGATAGTGACTCTCAAATGCTGCTAAAGCGATGCCATTGGGATGACAAGGGGAAAGCGCGGGTGGCATCGGGCCAGGCCATTGACGAACAAGGCGGCGGCCGTTGGCGGAGCGGCGTCGCCATGGCGTGGCGGTGGATCACGGCGATTCTCGGTGGTTATGCCTTTGCCGTCGCCGCCGCGATGCTGACCGCGCGCCTGCTCCCCGCGCCCGATGCGACGGCGCGGGTCGAGGCGACCGGCTGGCCGATGATCCTGTCCTTCCTGCTCTATGCCGGGATCGGCCTCTGGGCGCTGCACGAGGTCCGGCTGGGCCGGGTCAGCGCGGTGATCTGGGGCGGCGCACTGGCGATGGCGGTAACGCTCAAGCTGCTGGGCGTGCGGCCGTGAGCGCGACGGCGGCGCGGCGCGGGCTGCGACAGACCATGGCCTGGGCGCATGGCTGGCTGGGTCTGATCGCCGGGTGGATCCTGTTCACCATGTTCCTGACCGGCACCTCGGCCTATTTCCGGCCCGAGATCACCCGCTGGATGCAGCCCGAAATCCGTGCCGAGGCCGCGTCACCGGCGCAGGCGGCGGACTCGGCGGTCCGCTACCTGTCGCGGGTCGGGCCGGACGACCTGCAATGGTATATCTACCTGCCCGACGCGCGCACGGTCGCGACGCGCATCTTCCGCATCCCCGCCAAGCCCGATCCCAGGATACGTGGCGACGAACTGGACCTCGATCCGGTCAGCGGCGCCCCCCTGACCGCGCGCGAGACCAAGGGCGGCGAGCAATTCTATCGTTTCCATTTCCAGCTTCAGCTGCCGCACCCCTGGGGTCGCTGGTTGGCGGGGCTGTGCGCGATGGCGATGCTGGGCGCGATCATCTCGGGCGTCATCACGCATAAGCGCATCTTTGCCGACTTCTTCACGCTGCGCTGGAACAAGGGGCAGCGCAGCTGGCTCGACGCGCACAATGTCTCGGCGGTGCTCGGCCTGCCCTATCATGCGATGATCACCTATACCGGGCTGATCACGCTGGTGACGATGTACATGCCCTGGCCGGTGCTGATGAACTATGCCTCGCCCGCCCAGTTCATGCAGACCGCCTATGGCACCCCGGCCGACGTGCCCGCCAGCGGCGTACGGCGTCCGCTGGTTGCGATCGCACCGCTGGTGCGCGATGCCGAACAGCGGCTGGGCGGCCCCGCCACCCGCGTCATCGTCCAGAATCCCGGCGATGCGGCGGCGCGTATCACCATCGCCCAAGCCAAGCGCGGCGCGATCAATTCGCGCACCCCCATCGCCACCTATGACGGCGCGACCGGCCGCCTGCTCAGCCGCAGCGGCGATGCCGCCGTCGCGATCGACACGGCGGGCGTCATGCTGGGCCTGCACATCGCCGGTTTTGCTGGCCCCGCCTTGCGCTGGGCCTATTTCGTCATGGGGCTGACTGGCGCGGCGATGGTCGGCACCGGCCTGCTGCTGTGGACCGCCAAGCGACGCAAGCCGGGTGCCGCGCCCTTCTTTGGCCTGAAGCTGGCGGAGCGGCTGAACATCGCGGTGATCGCCGCCTTTCCGGCGGGCATGGCCGCCTATCTTCTCGCCAACCGGCTGATCCCCGCCACGCTGGAGGGCCGCGCCGATATGGAAGTGTCGGCGATGTTCTGGACCTGGGGCCTGCTGGCGCTGGCGCAGCTCGGCCTGCCCGCACGCCGCGCCTGGACCGTGCTGTTCGCCATCGCCGCCGCCTTCTGGACCGCGATTCCCGTGGTCAACGCGCTGACCACCGCGCGCTGGCTGGTCCCTTCGCTGCTCGACGGCGACCAGCTGTTCGTCGCCTTCGACCTGTCCTGTCTGGCCATCGGCATCGGCTTTGCCGCCGCCGCCCGGATCAGCGCTCGCCCCGCCCCCAAAACCCCCGGCCGGTCGCGCCGGACCATGGAGCCTGCCCATGCTTGATACGATCGCCCTTTGCTTCGTCGGCTTCTGGCTGCTCGCGGCCGGGTCCTATCGCCATGCCAAGGAGGCGGGGACGCTGCATGACGCACGGCTGCGCACCGGATTGAAGCTGCTCGGCGGCGCGGTGCTGCTGCTGGCGCTGTCGGGTTGCAGCACGGCGGTCACGGGCGAGCGGATCGTGCGCATGTTCGGCGCCGCCTCGATCGCCGGGATCGCGCTCAACCTGATCCTGTCGGTGCGCGCGCAGGTGGCCTTTGCCCCCCTGCGGGCGGTCAACCGGCTTGCGGGTCGAACACGGACCATCCCGTCCGCTGCACCAGCCGTTCGAGCGCCAGCGTACCAAGCTGCGAATTCCCGCGCGCGTTAAGGCCGGGCGACCAGACGGCGATCGAGGCGCGACCGGGCACGATCGCCAATATGCCGCCGCCCACCCCCGACTTGCCCGGCAGGCCGACGCGAAAGGCGAACTCGCCCGACCCGTCATAATGGCCGCAGCTCATCATCAGCGCATTGATCCGCCGCGCCCGCTGCGGCGACACGACCGAGCGCCCCGTCCCGGAATTGACGCCCCGCGCCATCAGGTAACGCCCCGCCAGCGCCAGCTGCCGACAGCTCATCGCCAGTGCGCAGAAGTGGAAATAGACGCCCAGCACGCGCTCGACGGGGTGATGCAGATTGCCGAAGGCGCGCATGTAATGGGCCAGCGCCTGGTTGCGGTGGCCGGTCTCCATCTCGGCTTGCGCCACGGCGGCGTCGATGACGATGTCGTCCTCCCCCGTCAGCGCACGCACGAAGCGCAGCATCTCGCCGATCGCCTCACGCGGTTCGTGGTTGCCCAGGATCACATCGGCGACGACGATCGCACCCGCGTTGATGAACGGATTGCGCGGGATGCCATGCTCGGTCTCCAGCTGCACGATCGAGTTGAAGGCGGTCCCCGACGGCTCGCGCCCCACCCGCCGCCACAGCTGGTCGCCGACCGCGCCCAGCGCCAGGGTCAGCGCGAAGACCTTGGAGATGCTCTGGATCGAGAAGCTTTGCTCGGCATCGCCCGCCAGATGGCACGCGCCGTCCGCCTCGACGATGGCGATGCCGAAACGCTGCGGGTCGATGTCCGACAGCGCGGGGATATAATCGGCGGGCGTGCCCCGGTCGGGGGCTTCGGCCATTTCGGCGGCGATATCGGCGACGATCGCGGACAGGTCCATGGCCCCGTGGTGCCGTGCGCGGGCCGCTTTGTCGAGCGCCGCGAACCCGTCACATACCGACGCTAGGGAGCCGTCGCTTCCTCCCCAAGCCCCGAGACGGACCGACATCGACATCATGCGCGAAAGGGACACCGCCCCGCCCGCCCCCGGTTTCTGGACGCTGGCCAGCGTCGAGGGATGGGAGCGTTGTGCGATTCAGGGCGCGAAGTCACTACTGACCCTGTTCCTGGTCACCGACCTGCTGGTCCACGGCCGGGGGGTGATCGGGCTGTCCGCCCTGCGCCGCGGGATCGAGGGCGTGACCGGTGCGCATGGCGACATCGCCTTCGCCTCGCAGCTTTACGGCCTGTACGGCGCGCTCACCTATCTGGTCCTGCCGCTGGGCGGCTGGATCGCGGATCGCAGCGGGCGGCGGCGGTTCGCCATGTATGTCGGCGCGATGCTAATGACGTTGGGTCTGCTCGCGCTGGCCAGTCGCAGCTGGGCGCTGCCGGGCCTGGCGCTGCTGATCGGCGGGATCGGGCTACTCAAGGGCAATCTGGCTGCCGAAGTGGGGGCGCTGCGGGGACGCGCGGCGGGCGAGCGGCTCTATGCGGCCTATCTGGCGTTCCTGAACGGCGGGGCACTGTCGGGGCCGCTCATCGGCGGCTGGCTGGCGTTGCGGTTCGGATTTGCCGCCGCCTTTGTCGTCATGGCCGCCAGCATGGTCGCGGCGATGCTGACCCTGCGCACCGCACCGCCGGTTCGCCTGATCGACGCGCGCGAGGCGGATCAACACCGCACCGACTGGCCGCGCGTGATCCTCGCCATCATCGCCGTGACACTGTGCTTCTGCGCCTATGAGCAACTCAACAACATGGTGCTGCTCTGGGCCGAACAGCGCGTCGACCTGACGCTGGGCACCATGACGGTCCCGCCGAGCTGGCTGGCGGCGGCGGACGGGCTGTTCACCATCGCGCTGGCGCTGCTCGCCTATCGCCTCTGGCCCCGTCTCTCACGAGAGCCGAGCGCGGCGCATAAGTTGGCGGCCGGGGGAATG
Source organism: Sphingomonas sp. Xoc002 (assembly GCF_050408055.1). NCBI lineage: Bacteria > Pseudomonadati > Pseudomonadota > Alphaproteobacteria > Sphingomonadales > Sphingomonadaceae > Sphingomonas > Sphingomonas sp. Xoc002. The sequence goes on from NZ_CP191175.1 coordinate 3,588,842, forward strand.
GCGATGGTGCTGGCCTATGCACTGCTCGCCTGGTTATCGGGCGGCGCGATGCAGGTCGGGCTGATCGGGCCGGTCTGCGCCATCGCATTGCTGGCGGTCGGGGTGGTCCTGTCCTGGCCCTCGGCGCTGGCGATCGTTGCCGCCGCCGCGCCGCCGTCACGGCGCGGGCTGATGACCGGGCTGTTCTATCTCCACGGTTTCGTCGCGCATCTGGTGGTGGGACAACTGGGCACGCTCTATCCGCGCATGGAGCAACCGCATTTCTGGTTGATCCATGCCGGTTTCGGGATGGCGGGCGCCATGATCGCGCTGCTGATCCCGCGGGGTCAGGCGACGACCACCTCCACCCCGGCCAGCGCCTCGGCATAAGCGGGCGACAGGGGCGCGTCGGTCACGAGCATCGCCACCGCATCCAGCGCCGCCACCTGGATGGTGCCGGGCCGGTCGAACTTGCTCTGGTCGGCCGCGATCAGCGTGCGGCGCGAGCGGGCGATCATCATCCGGCACAAGGCCGCCTCGCCCGCATGATAGTCGGCGAAACCATGGTCGAGATTGACCGATTCCACCGACAAGATGGCGAGCGCGGGCGTGAACATGCTCAGATACTCGCGCGCGGTGGCATCGAAACAGGCGCGATACTCGTAATCCATCTCGCCGCCCGCCAGCATGATGCGATTGTCGTTGCGCCCGCCCAGCTCGGCGGCGACGCCGACCGCATTGGTCACCACGGTCAGCCCCTGATGATCGCGCAGGGCGCGCGCGACATAATGCCCGGTGGTGCTGGCATCGATATAGATGGCCTGCCCGTCCGCGACGACCTCCGCGACGGCGGCGGCGATGCGCTGCTTGGCCTCGGCATGGCGTTGCAGGCGGGTGGCAAAGGAGCCCTCGGTCTCGACCTTGGCGATCCGCACCGCGCCATGCGCGCGCACGACCGCGCCCGATGCCTCCAGCACCCGCAGCTCGCGCCGCACCGTCTCCTCGGACACCGACAGCGCCTCGGCCAGTTCGCCGATCCCGTGGAACCCGCCCTCGGCAAGATACGCCACGATCTCATGCTGGCGGCGTTGGCGTTTCATCATGTCTGGCAGGTCCTCTCTTCGGGATCATGCTAGCGTGTGACCATGTGGTCAGGAACCCCACACAAAATCGCCGACGGCACAAAGATGCGCCGTCGGCGTAGGTGCGCTCCGGCGCCCATGGGGGTGGGCACCGGATCGGGGAGAGGGTAGGATCAGAAGGCGTAGGTCAGGTTGAGCATGTAGATGCGCCCCGTCTCGACATAACCGCCCTTGCGGTCGTTCGAGAGGTACGCCTTGCGCTCGCTGGTCGTCGCCCAATAGCTGTGTTCGTCGAACAGGTTCTGCACCGACGCGCCGATCGTCAGGCCCGAGGGCAGGACATAGTTGACGATCAGGTTCGAGATGGTCGTCGGCTGGATATAGGTGTCCGGACGGCTGGAGCGCAGATCGTACAGCCGGTCGCCGGTATAATTGTAGTTCCATTCCGCCGACAGCGGGCCATGGGCATAGAACAGCGCGGCATTGTACATGATCTTCGGCGCCTGGGTCATGCGCTGGTCGCGCATCTGGCCGTTGACGAAGACCCGCGCCTGCGCGCGCTGCACCGTGACATTGGCCTGGAGACCCAAGCCGTCGAGCAGCCCCGGCAACCCCTTCAGCGAGTAACGGCCGAACAGTTCGACGCCGTAGATCTTGCCCGTGGCGTCGGTGGTCAGCTTCGACACCTCGACCCCGCCCTGCTGTTCCGACTGGGGCGCGCCCCAGATGTTGTAGTCGCCGCTGGCATTGGTGGTGCCGGTCGCGAACAGGACGTGGTTCAGATCCTTGTAGAAGGGGCTGATCGAGAAGAAGTCGGTGCCCTGGCCCTTATATTCGATCGAGGCGTCGTAGTTCCACGAGGTCTGCGCATCGAGGTTCGGGTTCGGGATGAACACCCCCGTCACCTCGCCCAGGTCGTTGCGCGACACCTGCGTCGGCCCGAGCAGCAGGTCGAAAGCGGGCCGCGAATAGCTCTTCCGGATCGAGGCGCGGACGACCATCGCATCGTTGGGGCGATAGTTGGCGATGACGCTCGGCAGCCACTGGTCGTAATGGCGGTCGGAGGTCACAAACGCGCCGCTATTGCCCTGCTCTTGGAAATAGGTGCCCTTGAAGCGGTTGTATTCGTAGCGGACGCCCGGCACGACCTCCAGGTCGCCGAACCGCAGCGTCGTCATGACATAGCCCGACAGCCGGTTCTCGCGCCCGTCGAGACGGTTTTCCTTCAGCTTCACCGGGTCCAGTCCGGCGATCTTCGGGCTGGACAGCTGGCGGACCTGATTCTCGATATAGTCGGTGTCGATCAGGTAGATCGGCACCTGCGCGGCGTTGTTCATGAACCCGCCGAGCAGACGGCCCGGCAGCGAGGTCAGGACCGGGCCGGTCGCGGCATAGCGCGGCGAGTTGCTGCCGTCCGCATTGGGGAAGGTATATTGCAGCGCGCCGTCGTCGCCCAGCGCATTGGCATAGCGCTTGGCGTCCTCGACCTTGGCGCCCGCCGAGATCGAGACGAGGCCCTGGTCGGCATGATGCCAGGTCGTGTCGAACTGACCCTCCAGGCGGCGTTCCCAGGTGTTCTCGAACTGCTGGGTGACATACCACTGGCGCAGCTTGCTGAGGTCGGTCAGGTACGCCCGCGCCGCGTCGGTCAGGACGACCTGCGGGAAGGTGCGCTGGCCGATCGAGGTGACCATGCGATAAGCCGCCGTGCCCGTGTTGTCGGCGGTGCCGATATAGGGACGGCCCGCAAAGCCCGACTGGATACGCAGCGGATAGTCCTGCGACCCACGAGAATAGGCGCCGTGATAGTCGAAGGTGAAGTCGCCCGAGCGGGTCTGGCCGCCCAGCTTGGTCGTCACCAGTTCCTGCTTGCTATGCTCGGTGCGGAAATAATGCGTCGCGGTCAGGCCGTAATCGGCGCGATACCCGGCGGCGTCGTACGAGCCCTTGTTGGGGTTCGGGTTGATCTGGTCCGGCGCCAGGCTGGTCTGGCGCAGCGCGGTCTGGTCCATCCAGCTCTTCAGATTGTACCGGCCATAGGTGGAGTGCAGGTACAGGTCCGTACCCTCGCCCTTCCAGTCGAGGTTCAGCGTGCCGCCCATCCGCTCGATGCGGTTGCGGAACGACTGCCACTGGGCACCGCGCACGAACAGATTGTCGAGATTGTCGCGGATCATGCCGGAGATGTTGTTGTTATACTTCTCCCAGTCATGCTGCACGGCCGTCGACTCGCCCAGCACATGCTTCAGGCCGTAATAGGCCGAGGCATAGACGCCGAAATCGCCGAAGCGCTGGGCGGTCTCGACCTGTGCGGTGCCGCCCCAGGGGTCCTGGCGACGCGCATCGGCACGGCCCGCCAGCTGGCCCTGGAGGCGGATCTGGGTGCGGTGGTTGGGCAGGTCGAAGGCGGTGATCGGCACCATGTCGATGATGCCCGCGATCGCGTCGCCATCGTACTTGGCGGTCGGCGCCTTGTCGACGCGCACCGTCTGGAGCGAGAAGGGCGACAACAGGTTCATCGAGATGGCGCGGGTGCGCGCATCGGTCTGCGCCAGGCGCACGCCGTCCAGCGAATAGGCGTTGTACGAGGTATCGAGACCGCGGATCGAGACATATTGCGCCTCGCCCGTCGCCGCCGCGTTGCGCGACTGGTCGACCGAGGAACTGATGCCCGGCAGGCGGGTCAGCAGGTCGGCCAGGTTCTGCTGCGGCTGAAGCCGCAATTCCTCGCCCGAGACGACCGTGGCCAGCGACTGGCTGCGCAGCTGTTCGTCCTGCGCGTCGACCACCGCCTGGCGATGACCCTTGACCACCACGTCCTCACCGACCTGCGGATCGGCGGCCGCGACCGCCGGTTCGTCCGGCGTTACGATCGGATCGGCGGCGAAAGCCGGTGCGGCAATCAGGAAGGTCGCGGCGGTGCCGCACAACAGGCGCACGACATGCGCCCGCTTGGCCGAAGCGGTCATGGAATTTCCCCTGGATCAATTGCGATGGCGACGCCCCCCAGGACGCCTTCGACGGCCCCGCTAGGGATGGCATGTGACAGCGCGATGACTTATTGACCGAATTTTGATGACTTCTCAAAATTCTTGCCGGGCCGGTGGTCTATCCTGGTAAAGCCGTGGCCAATGTCACAGTCCTGACCCGAAATAGGTCCAAAGCCGCGCGATGACCGCCTTCTCCCGCCGCCTGATCGCACCGCTCGCCCTCTATGCCCTGTCCATGCTGGCCGCGCCGGTCGCAGCGCAGGATGCCCCCGCCCCCAAGGGGCTGACGCTCGACCGGGTGGTGGTGCTGATGCGGCATGGCGTCCGCGCGCCGCTGGACGGCGAGGTGCCGCACGGCACGCGCACCGCCAAGCCCTGGCCGATCTGGACCACGCCCGAAAGCGAACTGACCCCGCGCGGGGCCGAGGCGCTGGCCGCCGAGGCGCGGGCCGATCGCGCCGCCTGGGTCGCGCGCGGCCTGTTGCCGCAGGGGTGCCCCACGCCCGGCAGCATCCGCATCCGCACCAACAGCTCGTCGCGCACGATCGCCAGCGGGGAGGCCTATGCCAAGGCGCTGACCCCGGGTTGCGCGGTGCCCGTCGCGCATGATCCGATGGGCCAGGTCGATCCCCTGTTCGAGCCGCTGCGCGCCCGTGCCACCCGTTTCGATGCCGACGCGGCGGTGGCGGACATCAACCGCTTCACCGGCGGCATGGATGCGCTGGTCGCGCGCCACCGCCCGGCACTTCGGCTGCTGGACCAAGTGCTGGGCTGCGGCGATGCCAAGGGCTGCGATCCGGCAGGCCCCGCCCGGCTGACGCCTTCGGCCGATGGCCATGGCATCGACCTGACCGGGCCGATCCGCACCGCCTCGGGCACCGCGCAGGTGCTGCTGCTGCAATATGCCGAAGGGCTGTCGCCCTCGGTCGGCGGCGTGCCGGTCGACGGCAGGATGCTGGCACGGCTGGGTACGGTCCATGCCGCGCTGTTCGACGTCTATTCACGCTCGCCCTATATGGCCGCGCACCAGTCGGCGGCGTTCGGGCGGCACATGATCGACGCGCTGACCGCGAAGGACGGCGCAAAGCTGGACATGCTGGTCGGGCACGATACCAATGTCACCGCGCTGGCCGCCTTGCTCGGCTTCGATCTGGTCGCGCCGGGCTATGCGGTGAACGACGCCGCGCCAGGCGGGGCGATCCTGATCGAACGCTGGCATGATGCGAAGGACCGGGCCTTCGTTACCGTCCATTACCGCACCCAGTCGCCTGCACAGATCCGCGCCCATTCCGCCGCCGTCTCGACACGGGCCGTGACGGTGCGCGGCTGCCCCGCCAATGCGCCCTGCCCGCTCGACCGTTTCGTGCGGCTGTTCGGCGAGCGACTGGCCCCGCTGGCCCGGTGAAATTGGTGGGGTAGGATCGGCGGGGCAGGACTTGCCACCGCGCATTTGCCCGGTAGGGCGGATGCCATCACGGTCTGGATGATATCGATGAGCCTGCATCTTCTTCTGGTCGAGGACGACGCCACCTATGCCCATGGCCTCGCCGCCGACCTGATGGGGCTGGGCCACCGGGTCGAACATGTCGCCGATGGCCGCTCCGCACTCGCCGTGATCGACCGCGAGCAATATGACGCGGTGATCCTCGACCGGATGATGCCGCGCCTGGACGGGCTGTCGGTGGTCGAGACGCTGCGCGCGCGTGGGATCACCCTGCCCGTCGTCATGCTGACCGCCCTGTCCATGGCGACGGACAAGGTCGACGGACTGGAAGCGGGCGCGGACGATTATGTCGTCAAGCCGGTCGAGCCGCAGGAACTGGTCGCGCGCATCCAGGCGGTGATCCGGGGCCGCCGCTGGACGGTCAGCGAAACCGACACCATCCGCGCAGGGAACATCGTGGTCAGCCCGACCAGCTTTCGCGCCTGGCGCGACGGGCAACCGATCACGCTGGCCAATCTGGAGCTGAAGCTGCTGGCCGAGCTGGCCCGCCATGCGAGCGAGGTTCTGACCCGCGCCATGCTGATCGAGCGGGTCTGGGGTTATGATTTCGAGCCGGAGACGAACATCGTCGACGTCTATATCCGGCGCCTGCGCATCAAGTTGACCGAGAATGGCGGCGAGGATCCCATCGAAACGGTGCGCGGAATCGGCTATTCGCTGAAACCATGATCAAGCGCGCGATCCGTCGTCTGTCGCTGCGCGGGCTGACCATCGCCGTCCTGGCCCTGTTCCTGATCGCCACGGTCGCCACCGGCATCTCGATCCTGGCCGCCAACCGGTTGACGGTCGCACGCGCGGTCGATCGCCGGATCGAGGCGATCGCCGATCTGGTGCTGGAGCGGGATGCGGGCGAGACGCTGCTCCCCACACCGCTGCTGCTCGCGCGGATCGCCACCTTGTCGGGGCAGCGCGATACCGGCGATATCGGCCTGTTGCTGCTGGGGGCGGACGGGCGGCGGCTGGGCGGCAATATCGCCCCGCGCTTCACCCTGCCGATGGGCCGGTCGGACCTGCGCCAGCGCGACGGGATCATCGGCCTGTCGCATGGCCGCGCGCTGGTTCGCGATGCGGGCGAAGGGCGGCGGCTGGCGGTGGTGGCGGAGACCGAACCGTTCGACAGCCACCGGGCGACGCGGACGCGCATCTATCTGACCGGGTTCGGCTCGATCATCCTGATCGTGGTCGGCGGCGTCATCGCCTTTTCGATGCTGGTCGGCCGCCGCATCGCCGACCAGCGCGCCACGGTCGAGGCGATCATCGCAGGCAATATCCGCCACCGTGTCCCCGTGACCGGATCGGGCGACGAGTTCGACCGCCAGGCCGCCGCCTTCAACCGGATGCTCGACCGCATCGCCGAGCTGATGGACGCGATGCGCAGCCAGTCCAACGACATCGCGCATGACCTGCGCACGCCCCTGTCGCGGCTGCGCGGCCAGCTGGTGCGCATGGTCGAGGACGCCCGCGACCCCGCCCAGGCCGAGCGCGCCGGTGCCGCGCTGGCCCAGTGCGACGCGCTGCTCGCCATGTTCGCCGCCCTGCTCCGCATCGCCGAGATCGAGGCGGGGCACCGTCAGGCGGGCTTCGCCCCCTTCGACCTGTCCGCGCTGGTCCGCGACACGGGCGCGATGATGATTCCCGTCGCCGAGGATGCGGGCCATTCCCTGAGCATCGCGGTCCATGCCGCGCTCCCGGATTTCGTCGGGGACCGGCAGTTGCTGACCCAGGTGCTGGTCAACCTGATCGGCAATGCGATCAAATATGGCGCGGCGGGCGGCACGATCCGGGTGTCGCTGGACGCGGGCGAGGAGGGCGTGACCCTGAGCATCGCCGATAACGGCCCCGGCATCGCGCCTGAGAATCGCGCCCATGCGCTGCGCCGTTTCGGACGGCTCGACACCGCGCGGGCGGCGGCGGGGGGCCATGGCCTGGGTCTTCCGCTGGTCGAAGCGATCGCGCGGCTGCATCGCGGGCGGCTGACGCTGGAGGACGCCGCGCCGGGGCTCCTCGTGTCGATCGTCCTGCCCACCCAGTAGGACGGAATCATTCCTCCCCTGCAAGGGGAGGGGGACCATGCGCAGCATGGTGGAGGGGTGTCCCGCTATCGAGAGGGTGACACCCCTCCGTCAGGCCTTCGGCCTGCCACCTCCCCTTGCAGGGGAGGAACGATAAAAAAAGGGCCACCCCGAAGGGCGGCCCTGAGGTCGGGTATCCGGGTCGGGATCAGAAGCGAACCGTGCCCTCCAGACCGATGGTGCGCGGCGGGTTGAAGTTGCCGTAATCGCCCAGCGTCGCGGCATTGGCGGCCGAGCGGCGATAGACGAAGCTGTTGTTGAGCAGATTGCGGCTCCACAGCGACAGGGTCATCTTCGTGCCGCCCTCGGTCAGCGGCAGGTCGGCCAGCGCGATGCGGCCGTTCATCACGAAGGTCTTGTCGGTGCGCGTCGTCTCGTTCTGGAAGCTGTAGGCCGGGTCGGCATAGTTGGCGTCCAGGTGGAAACGGACCTTGGCCTCCGAACCTGCCAGCGGCACTTCGTAATCGGCATAGGCCGAGGCGGCGTTGCGCGGCGTATAGACCACGAACACCTGGGTCAGCGCGTTGCCCAGGAACGGGTTCGGCGTCAGCGGCACGTTGGTGTAGGTGTAGGCGTAGGAGGCGCCGACCGTCATGCCCTCGATCGGGCTGGTCGTGATGTCAGCCTCGACCCCGCGAATCTTGGACGTGCCCGGCGCGTTGCGGGTTTCCTCGGTGTGCAGGTTGTAGGTCGGGCTGGCCGGGTTGGTGTCGACATTGTCGAAGTCGATCTGGGTGCCGGTGCGGTCCATGATATAGCCCGCCAGGTTCAGGCGGACGCGCTTGTCGAACAGGTCCATCTTCGACCCGATCTCATAGGACTTGACCGCTTCGGCGCCGAACGAGGCGAAGGTCTGCGACCGGTCATTGGCACCGCCCGCACGGTAGCCGGTCGAATATTTCGCATAGAGATGGACCGTGTCGGTCGCGTCGAACGCCGCCGTCACCATCGGATCGAACCGGCTGTTGTCGAAGGTGAAGGGGAAGTTGGTCGACTTGCCCTGCACCAGGTACAGCGTGCCGTTGCGCTTGTCGTGGGTGTAGCGCCCGCCCAGCGTCAGGTGGAAGGCATCGAAGCCCGCCGGGGTATAGGTCGCCTGCGCGAAGGCCGCATAGCTATAGGCGCGGGCGAAGCTGCCGCGCTGGAAGAAGAACGAGCCCGGTGCCCAGCCCTGGTTGCCCGAACCGATGGTGCCCAGCGCGGTCTGCGACAGGATGGTGTAGCCGGTGCCGTCCGCATTCCACTGGTTGGTCGACGGGGTCGCCGCCGTCTCGCGCGCGTTTTCGGTGAAGTAGAACAGGCCCGCCACGTAATCGAGCTGCGGCAGGCTGCCCACCGCCTGGAATTCCTGGCTGAACTGGTGCTGCTGCATGAAGGACAGGCTGTAGCGGCTGAACTTGCCGTTCGGCAGGAACACGGTGCGGTGCGCGCCGCCCGAATTGTCCCACTGGTCGGTCGACACGCCGCGCCATGCGGTGATCGAGCGCAGCTCCAGGCCCGGCGCCACGTCATAGTTTAGCTTGGCGGAAAAGCCGTGGGTGCGGTCGACGCTGTACTGCTGCGGCACGCCGATATCGGCGGTCTTCATGCGATCGTCGCCCGACACGACGACCAGAGGCGACAGCGGCGCGATGGTGCCGGAGGGCAGCTTGCCGCCATTGGCGTTGATCTGCGCGATGGTCGCGACCGGCAGGCCGCGCGGGTTGTAGTTCAGCAGCTGGCTGTAGAAAGGCGAGTTCTCGTCCTTCGCCTGGTCATAGGACAGTTCGGCCGAGAAGCCGTCGACCGGCTTCCAGAGCGCCGCGACATGGCCGCCCACGCGGTTGTACGCGCCCCAGCCCACGCTGCCGGGCAGCGGGTTCTTCACGAACGGGTTCTGGTGCTGGATCACGCCATCCAGCTTGATCGAGATGTTGTTGAACTCGGGCAGGTTGACGTGCGCGGCGGTGTTGTACGCACCGTAATTGCCGAAGCCCGCGGTCAGCGAGCCGCCGAACTTGCCGGTCGGCTTGGCGGTGACGATCGACAGTGCGCCGCCCTCGGTATTGCGGCCGAACAGCGTGCCCTGCGGCCCGCGCAGCACTTCGACGCGCTCGATGTCGAACAGCGCGGCGTTCAGGCCCTGCGAACGCCCCAGATACACGCCGTCGAAATAGACGCCGACGCCGGTGTCGCGCGCGGTCTGGTTCTGGTCGAACGGCACGATGCCGCGGATACCGACGGTCAGCGCCGACTGGCGCGCCTCGAAGGTGGCGACGCGGAGCGACGGCACGGTGCCGTCGGCCAGGTCGAGCAGGCTCTGGACGTGACGGTCCTTCAACACGGTCGGGTCGATGACCGAGATGGCGATCGGCGTCTTCTGAAGGCTGGTCTCGCGCTTGGTCGCGGTGACGACGATGTCCCTCAGCTCACCCGAATCGGTGGCGGGATCGGTCGCCGCGGCGGCGGGTGCCGGATCGGCGGCAGGCTTGGTGTCGGCGGCGAAAGCAGGCGTGGCGGCGAGTGCCAGAAGCGCGGAACCGCCCAGCAGCGCGGCGCGAACGAAATTGGTGTTCATGGTGGTTATTATCCCTATCCCCCGATCGACCTTCCGGTCGTCGCTGGCCGCGCGGATAGGGATGCTCCAAGAAGCTGGTGTTACCTTTCCATGACCAATCCCAACTTGTTCATTTCATCCTGGTTTCATCTTGGCCTTGTGCGGCAGGCGCAGCCGGGCTGGCCGTCCCGCCATGGCGCACCAATTCCATCTTCTGCGGCAGGGTGCCGATCTCGATATCCTTGTCCCGGAGCGCCGCGAGCAGCGCGAACAGCACCGCGCTGCGCGTGCCATAGGCCGCACGCGGGCTTTCGACATGGGCGAAGCAGTTGAAATGGATTCGCCCGTCGACGATCGAGTCGATGAACGCCTTGGGCGGCGGATCGGCCAGCACCGCCTCCTCGGCGGTGAAACAGTCGAGCACGATGCCCCGCACCATATCCGCATCCGTCTCGATCGGGACCGAGAACTGGATCTGGACGCGCCCCAGCGGCCCGGCCAGCGTCTTGTTGAGCACCGATTTGGTGATCAGCTCGGAATTGGGGACGATCAGCGTCGAATGGTCGGCCAGTTCGATCTCGGTCGAGCGCACGCTGATCCGCTTGACGTCGCCCTCGTCGGTGCCGACCCGGATCAGGTCGCCGATCTTGATCGGCCGCTCGGCCAGCAGGATCAGACCGGAGACGAAATTCTGGGTGATCGCCTGAAGGCCGAAACCGATACCGACCGACAAAGCCGACAGCAGAAGCGCGATCCGCTCCACCCCGATGCCCAGCGATGCCAGCGCCCAGATCACCGCCAGTGCGATGCCGATATAGCGCGCGACCAGGCTGACCGAGTTGCGCCCCGACCCGTCCAGATCGGTCGCGGGCAGATAGCGTTGCTCCAGCCAGCGCATGAACAGGCGCACCAGCCCCAGCCCGACGAACAGCACCGCCAGCCCGCGCAGGATCGCACCGGGCGAGATCCAGACATTGCCGATCTTGACCCCGTCGGCGACGCTGGTGATCTGGTCGAACACCGCCCCCGGATCGCCGCTCGCCCCGAACGGCTGGAGCAGCACGCCCAGCGTCAGCAGCACCAGCACCAGCCGGATCATGCCCGACAGGACCAGCCCGAACTGGTCGATCATGCTGCCCCGCACGCCCAGCGCGCGGGTCAGGGTGACGCCGACCTTGCTGTCGCGCACGAAGACCGAGGTGGCGATATCATCGGCCGCCACCAGCATCAGATAGAGCGCCGAGCCGAGCAGCACGGTCCACCCGATCATCAGCGCGACGAACCAGCTGAACCAGATATAGCCGACCAGCAGCGCCAGCCCGGCCACGCCGACCGCGATCCAGGCGACGAGCGTCGCAACGCTTAGCCCCGCACTGACCCCGGCATGGGTCGCGGCATCGGCCTGCGCGACGCGGCGGGCGCGCAACTGGCCCAGCACCACCAGGGTCGCAACGATCAACAGCAGGTGAAGCAGCGCCTCGACCGCCTGGCTGGCGATCACCGCGCTGCGGCTGCTGCCGATCGCGCCCTCGAACGACATCACCATCGTGGTGATGAAGGTCAGCAGGGTCAGGCCCCAGGACAGGGGCCGCAGCCGCTGCGCCGTTTCATTGTCGAGCGGCGCGATCCGCCACGAGGGCTGGCTGCGCATCAGGACGGCGCCGGTCACCGCCGCGGTGAATCCCGCCACGCCCGAGGCGAAGACGAAGCCGTCGAGGAAGCTCGTCCAACGCTGTGGCAGCAACCCCGCCCAGCGCAGCCCCTGAACGAAGACGAAGGCGGCGGCGAGCGGGCAGAGCGTGCCCACCGCCACCCGCCAGAAGGTATAGGCCGAGCGCCGCACCCGGCTGGGCGGCGCCTCGGCGATCAGGCGGCGCTGCGCCAGCCGGTGTCCGCCCAGCCGTACCGGGCCGATCAGGATGACCGCCAGGGCAAAGCCCAGCAGCGCCTGCCACGGGATGCCGCCGCGCCATTGCTGCGCGATCTGTTCGCCGCCCTGTTTCAGGAACAGCCCGACCCGCCGCCAGTCGCGCGGGGCCTGTTCCAGCACGATGGTCCAGAAGGCGGGGCTCAGCGGCGACGGCGCCTTGGACGACAATTTCTCGTTGAACTGCGCGGCCTTGCTCTGGTCGATCTCGTCGACCAGCTGCCCCGCCTCGACCCCTGCCAGCCGCCCGCGCTTGATTGCCGCATCGATGGTCGAGCGCAGCAGCGACAGCGCCTTGCGCTGCGCGACCAGCTCGGGGGCCTCCGCCTCGCCGGGCGTCGGCGTGCCCAGCCCGGTGATCCGCGCATTCACCAGCGCCAGCTGCTCGGTCAGGTCGGACACCGCCTGGTCGGTCGAGTCCTTGGCCCCCTGCGCCCGGTCGCGCAGTTCGCGCCGGTCGTCATCATCGACCTTGGAGTCGAGCGCGCGGTCGACCGCGCGCACCTCCGCCTCGGCCTCGGCGATACGGGTGGCCGAGGCCGTCGCCGGATTGCCCTGCGCCGACACCGGCACCCCCGTTCCGACTAGCCCGACCATGATGCAGGCCAGGACGAGGAAGCGCAGGACAGCGGAGGGCGCGGGACAGGACAGCGCAAAAGAGGACCGGGACATGGGGCATGCTCATAACCCCCCGCCGCCGGTCAGGCGAGAGGCTGACGGTTCCGCGCGTCCATTCGGTCCATCCCGGACATTTGCCACTTGATCCGAAATCGTGTGTATCGGGGAGCCCGCACCGGCCGGGATCGTTGACACCGATCGGACAATTTTGCGCATGACTGAACTCGCCTCCCCTCACGGACAAACGCCCTTGTCCGCTCCCCCCAGGGAACCGCTGCCGCACGACTCGCATGTGCTGGCGGGGATCAACCGCATCCTGCAGGAAGCCCTGCGCGCCTCGACCGAAGAGGAACTGGGCCAGCTGTGCCTGGCGGTGGCCGAGGACCTGACCGGCGCGGCGTTCAGCTTTTTCGGCGAGCGGCGGGACTCGCACGACCGGCTGGATCATATCGCGATCAGCGAGCGCGGCTGGGCCGCCTATGCGGGCGACGATCCCGACTTCAGTCAGCGCCAGCTGCCCAACGGCATGAAGATCCACGGCATTTTCGGCCAGGTGATCCTTCAGGACCGCAGCATGATCGTGAACGACCCCGCCAACCACCCCGACCGGGTGGGCACGCCCGAGGGTCATCCCATGTTGCGCAACTTCCTGGGCGTGCCGCTGCGCCGCGATGGCGAGACCTTCGCGATGTTCGCCCTGGGCAACCACCCCACCGGCTTTACCGAGCGCGAACGCGCCATCGCCGAGGAACTGGCCCCCGCCATCGTCCAGGCCCTGTTGCGCAAGCGGGCCGAGATCGCCTCGCGCGCCAGCCAGCGGCGGTTGCTGAGCCTGATCGAGGGTATCCCGCAACTGGTCTGGACCGCGACGCGCGACGGGCAATGGACCTGGGTCAGCCCGCAATGGGTCGCCATGACGGGGCTCAGCGTCGAGGAAAGCCTGGGTCATGGCTGGCTGGCCGCCGTCCACCCCGACGACCGCGATGCCGCGCGGCGTTTCTGGAACGGCGCGGGCGAGCATGGCGAACTGGCCATGGAGGGGCGGCTGCGCCATGGCCAGACCGGCCGCTATCGCTGGTTCAAGACGCGCGCGACGCCGGTGCGGGACGATCACGGCACCATCGTCGAATGGTTCGGCACCTCGACCGATATCGACACGCTGCGCCGTCTTCGCGAGCGGCAGGAGACGCTGGTCGCCGAGTTGCAGCACCGGGTCCGCAACATCCTGACCATCGTTCGTTCGATCTTCACCCGCACCGTCGAAAGCGGCGGGCCGATCGACGAGATTTCGGATCATTTCCGCGGACGGCTCGACTCGCTGGCCCGCACCCAGGTGGTCGCGACCCAGACACGGTCGGGCCGGGTGGACCTGGAAAACCTGATCCGCGACGAGCTATTGGGTGTGGGCGCTATCGAGGACGACCGGCTGTCGATCGAAGGGCCGGACATCTCGCTGCCCGCGGATACGGCGGAAACCATGGGTCTGGCGATCCACGAACTGACCACCAATGCCCTGAAATATGGGGCGCTGCGCCATCCCGCCGGCCGGTTGTCGATTGCGTGGGCGATCGAACTTAAATCAAATAGCGAATGCGAACTGATTGTAAAATGGGATGAAACAGGTGTACCAGCAATGCCGGTCCCGCCTGTACGTCAGGGATTCGGGACCGAGTTGATCCGTGAAGCCTTGCCTTACGGGCTGGGCGCACGGACCAGACTGGAATTTCGCGGTGGCGGCGTCCTATGTGTGATAACGCTACCATGGGCTGCAGATGACGCCGACGCGTTGAACCGGAGCACCGAGGGATGAACCGCCGATCGCCGCTGGCCGACAAGCGTATCCTCGTGGTCGAGGACGAGTATTTCATTGCGCGCGACCTGGAGCGCGCGCTGCGCGCCGCCGACGCCATCGTGGTCGGCCCCGTCGCCACGCTGGAACAGGGGCTCGACCTTGCCGAGAACCAGCCGCTCGACGCGGCGGTGCTCGACGTCAATCTGGCGGGCGAACGCGCCTTCGAGATCGCGGACCGCCTGTCGGCGCGCGACGTGCCCTGGACCTTCCTGACCGGCTATGACGAATGGGCGCTGCCCGCCCCCTATCGATCGGCCTCGATCGTCGCCAAGCCGTTCCAGCCCGATCGCATCATCCGCGCGATCGGCGCCTTGATCCCCGACAAAGGATGCGCATGACCTCTTCCACCGCCGCCCTGTCGTCTGCCTCCTCCCCGGCCGCCGCGTCCGAGGGGATCGCCGGCGCTGCGATCCGTCGGTTGACTGCGCTGACGCCGCTGGCCGATGCGGACCGCGCGCTGCTCGACGCCGCTGCCGACCGGGCGCTGACCTATCCGGTGCGCCACACCTTCCAGACGATCGGCCGTCCGGTGGCCGACCCGCTGCTCCTGTTGCAGGGCTGGGCCGCGCGGGTGCGCATCCTGCCCGATGGGCGGCGGCAGTTCATGAGCTTCTACCTGCCCGGCGACGTCATCGGTTCGGCGCATCATGCGCACCCCATCGCCTCCGCGACGGTGGTGGCCATCACCGAATGCGTCGCCTGCCCCGCCCCCGCCGCCCCGGCCGGATCGGGACTGGCCCAGGCCTATGCGGTCGGCGAGGCGCTGGACGAGGCCTATCTGCTGGGCCATGTCGTCCAGCTCGGCCGACTGAACGCGCAGGAGCGGATCAGCGACTTCCTGCTCGAAATCTATGAGCGGCTGTCGCTCGCCGGGCTGACCGTGGGCGGCAGTTTCGAGATGCCGCTGACCCAGGAAATGCTGGCCGATGCGCTGGGCCTGACCCCGGTGCACGTCAACCGGATGATCCAGCAGGCGCGACGCGACGGCGACCTGATGTGGAAATCGGGCCGCGTCCTGCTCCGCGATCCCGAACGCACCGCGCGCACCATCGGCCGGTTGAGCCCGCAGGTGACCAGCACCCAGACCATGCCGCAGGCGAAAGCGGACTGATCCTCCCCGCTCGCGGGGAGGTGGCAGGCCGCAGGCCTGACGGAGGGGAATCGCCGCCAGAGACGTCCTTTGCGGCGAGCCCCCTCCACCAGCCCCGCTGGTCCCCCTCCCCGTGCCGGGGAGGATTTTGAAGGCCACCCGTCATTCCCGCATCATTCTGATGGCTTTCTGACCCGTTCGGCCGGTTTCACACATTCGTCATCAATTTTACGCCAAGCTGACACCGACCGATCCTAACGCCCCCGCCGAACCGGCAAGACAGCCGATGGGGGATCAAGACATGCTGACGTTTCGCGGCCTGCTGAAGGCATCGGTTTCGCTTATTCTGGTGACGGGCCCGCTCGCCGCCCATGCGCAGGACAGTGCAGGCGCCACCGCCGCCGCGCCGCAGGCCGCGCAGGCGACCGATGCCGACGCCATGGGCGAGGATATCGTCGTCAACGGCACCTATGCGCGCAGCCTGGCGGCGGGCATCGAGACCAAGCGGCGCGCAGCATACGGCGTCGACTCGATCAGTTCGACCGATATCGGCAAGTTCCCGACCCAGAACGTCGCCGAAGCGTTGCAGCTCGTCCCCGGCGTGGCGATCACCCGCCCGCGCGGCGAGGGCCTGTATGTCAGCGTCCGTGGCCTGGGGCCGCAGTTCCAGAACACGCTGATGAACGGCCGCACCGTCGCGCTGAACGACCTGATCGAGAATGGCGGTGCCGCCGGGCGTCAGTTCCGCTTCGAGATGCTGCCCGCCGAATTCACCTCCAGCATCGACGTGGTGAAGACGCCGACCGCCGACATGAGCGAGGGCGCGCTGGGCGGCAATATCGACGTCAAGACCTTCCGCCCGCTGGAGGTCGGCAACAAGACGACCGTCAACATTCGCGGCACCTATACGACCCAGACCAAGGATGTTCGCCCCAACGTCACCGTGCTGACCAGCGCGAAGAACGGCGACGGCACCTTCGGCATCCTGGCGGGCGCGCAATATTGGGGCAAGACGGTCCGCAACGACCGCTTCATGAATTTCGGCTGGCTGACCGACCGCTATACGGCGGCCAACAAGGGCGGCATCCCCGCCGGTCTCTACTCGCCGACCCGCACCCGTCCGACCGTCGAGACCGAGGATCGCAAGCGCATCTCGGGCATCGTCTCGGCCCAGTGGCAGCCGACGCCCGAGCTTCAGACGACGCTCGACGTGGTCGCGACGCGCCTCGACGTCGCCTATGACGAGTTCGGCCTCGACATCTATCCCGATGACGGCGGCACGGCGGGCGGCCCCCCGGCGCAGATCCAGCCGGGCTATACGGTCGTCGGCGATACGATCACCAAGGCGACGATCAACAATGTCCGCTTCATGGGCACGCGCGAATACAGCCTCAATCGCCACGACCTGCTGACCGTCGGGCTGAAGCAGACGTGGAACCCCGACCGCTGGCATGTCGCCGCCAACGTCAACTGGTCGGCGGCGCACAGCTATCACCCCGACTACCGCACCGGCACCGTGCGCAGCCGCGCCTATTTCGTCGCGCCGCTGACCTATGACGCAAGCGCCGGTTACCAGTCGGTGCCGACCTTCACCACGCCGGTCGATGTCACCAACCCGGCCAATTACAAGCTGTTCCAGTTCAACATCGCGCCGAAGGACAGCAAGGACTGGGACTTCTACTCGCGCCTCGATATCGGTCATGATTTCGACGGCTTCCTGTCGAAGCTGCAGGCGGGTGGCGAATATCACTGGCGCAAGCGCGACTATTTCCGTCGCGATTACCTGATCGATACCGCGACCAACCAGCCGCTGACCAACCTGGGCGCGGGCGCGTATCAGCAGCTTCCCTATGACGACTTCCTGTCCGGCGTGTCGGGCAACGGCTTCCGCAACTGGCTGGTGCCCGTCAGCCAGGCCTATGTCGGCAATTTCTTCACCCCCGCCATCCAGGCGCAGCCGATCACCAATGGCGATCGCCGTTCGTCCTTCGTCGTGTCGGAAAAGATCGCGGCGGCCTATATTCGCGCCGATTACCAGTTCGACGCAGGCGCGGTGCCCATCACCGGCAATCTGGGCGTCCGCTATGTCCACACCGATCAGGTGGCCAGCGGCACGCTGACCAGCGGCAATCTCGCCACCCCGGTCAGCTACCCGAAGACGTTCAACAATGTCCTGCCCAGCTTCAACCTGCGCGCCGACCTGTCGCCGTCGCTCGTCGGTCGTCTGGCCGCCAGCCGGGTGCTGACCCGTCCCAACGTCACCGACACCGCGCCGCGCATCACCGTGTCGACCGACGCGCCGACCGCCAGCGGCGGCAACCCGCAGCTGGTGCCGTTCCTCGCCACCCAGTTCGACGGGTCGCTGGAATGGTATTTCGCCCCCTCGGGCATGCTGTCGGGTGCGGTCTTCTACAAGGCGATGGACAATTACATCACCCAGTCGAATACCGAGATCACTATTCCGGGTCGCGGCACCGTCCGCCTGTCCAGCTCGGTCAATGGCGGCAATGCCAAGGTCTACGGCGCGGAAGCGGCCTATAGCCAGGTCTTCACCTTCCTGCCCGAGCCCTTCGACGGCTTCGGCGTGCAGGGGTCCTACACCCACACGGAGGTGAAGGCCGACTACACGGCGGGTTCGCGCACCATCAAGGACCAGCTGATCGGCCTGTCGAAGAACAGCTTCAACCTGGTCGGCTTCTACGACAAGGGGCCGCTGTCGGCGCGCCTCTCCTATGTCTGGCGCGACAAGTATCTGTCGAGCACGGGCAGCACGGTGCAGGCGCCCACTTACGTCGCCGCCTTCGGTTCGCTCGACGGCCAGCTGTCGGTGCGCGCCGCCGACAATCTGACGCTCAGCCTGGAGGCGATCAACATCGCGGGCGCGCATCAGGACACCTATAACGACAATGCTCTGCGCTTCGGCGAGATCAACTATTATGGCCGGACGATCCTGTTCGGCATCCGGGCGGAGTTCTGATGAAGGCTTTCCTCACCCTGGCGGCGGTCCTCGCGACCGCCGCCGCTCCGGCGCCGCGACAGCCGCTCCGGATGAACGACATCCAGGTCGTCGGATCGCACAACAGCTATAAGAAGCGGATCGCGCCTGCGGTCTTTGCCGAACTGGAACGGCGCGACCCGAAGCTCGCCGCCGCGCTGGATTACGATCATCTGACGCTCGCGCAGCAGCTCGACCGGGGCGTGCGCCAGTTGGAGATCGACATCTTCGCCGATCCCGAAGGCGGGCGCTTCGCCCATCCCAAGGGCGAGGCGTTGGCCAAGGCGGCGGGCCAGCAGACCGGCTTCGACGAGGCCGCCATGATGAAGCCCGGCTTCAAGGTCTTCCACATTCCCGAAGTCGATTACCGGTCCTGCGGCACCTTCAAGCAGTGCCTCGGCCAGATCGACGCTTGGTCGCGCGCGCATCCGCGCCACTTGCCGATCATGGTGACGATCAACGCCGCCGACCGGCCGATCAACAAGCCCGGCGTCACCGATCCGCTGCCGCTGACCGCGCCGCTGCTCGACGCGCTGGATGCGGAAATCCGCGACGTGCTGACGCGCAACCGGATCCTTACGCCCGATGACGTGCGCGGGAATGCGAAGACCTTGCGTGAGGCGGTGACCACCAAGGGGTGGCCGACGCTGGAGCAGGCGCGCGGAAAAATCTACTTCGTGCTGGATACCCCCGGCGACGTGTCCGACCGTTACCGCGCCGGGCATCCCTCGCTGAAGGGTCGCCCGATCTTCGGCTGGTACGACACCGACCAGCCCGAGGCTTCGGTCGAGATCGTCGGCGATCCGCGCACCGACGGCGCAAAGATCAGGGAATGGGTGAAGCAGGGCTTCATCGTCCGCACCCGCACCGACGCCGACACGGTCGAAGCCCGCGCCAACGATCATGCCCGCCAGCAAGCCGCGATCGACAGCGGCGCGCAGGCCGTATCGACCGACTATTATCCCGGCGCGCCGACGCGGGCATGGCAGCGGGGCTTCACGGTAACGCTGCCGGGCGGGGTGATGGAGCGGTGCAACCCGGTGACGCAGCCGGTGGGTTGCAAGCTGCCGAAGTAACGAATGTTCCTCCCCTGGAAGGGGAGGAAAGGTGGAGGGCCGCTGACGTCCTTTTCATCTCCGGGCAAGCCGGGGTTCAGCCTCCCGACGACATAGTAATCTCCGAAGAAGCCTGCGCCCAACCCGTTGGCGGCAGGCGGAAATGGAGAGCGAGGCGTGGCGCGGATCGCTTCCTGGATCGGCATGATGGCGCTGATGGCCCCGGTTCCGGCCTATGCCGCCGACCCCGCGCGTGACGCGGCCTGGGCGGAAAGGCTGGGCTGGGGGCCGTCGGCCGCGCCCGAAACCGGGCCTGCCCCGGGCAGCGATGCCTGGCTGCGGCAGCAGCTGGACGACCAGCCCGCCCCCCTGCCCCCCGCCGTCCAGGCGCAGATCGATGCAATGCGCATCTCCCGGGAGCGCGTCGCCGCGCTCGTCGTCGAGACCGACGCGATGCAGCGCGATTTCAAGGCGATCACCGACCCCGACCGGAAAAAAGCCGCCCGCGAAGCCTATCAGAAGGCCATGAACGGCCTGGCCGACGAAGCCCGGCAACGTTTCGTCCTACGCGCGCTCTATGCACCCGACCAGCTGCGCGAGCGGATGACCTGGTTCTGGTTCAACCATTTCAACGTGCAGGCGGCCAAGCGCGACATCCGCGCGATGGTCGGCGATTATGAAGAGACGATCCGCGCCCATGCGCTGGGCCGGTATCGCGACCTGCTGGAGGCGACGCTGCGCCACCCGGCGATGCTGCGCTATCTGGACAACGACCAGAACGCCAAAGGCAAGATCAACGAGAATTACGCGCGCGAGATCATGGAACTGCACTCCATGGGCGTCGGCTCCGGCTACAGCCAGCAGGACGTGCAGGAGTTGGCGCGCATCCTGACCGGGGTGGGCGTCGACCAGAAACCCGATGCGCCGAAACTGAAGCCCGAGCTTCAGCCGCTCTACATCCGTGCCGGGCTGTTCGAGTTCAATCCGGCGCGCCATGATTTCGGCACCAAGCATTTCCTGGGCCACACCATACAGGGATCGGGCTTCGCCGAGGTCGAGCAGGCGCTGGACCTGATCGCCGAAAGTCCGGCGACCGCGCATCATGTCAGCCTGAAACTGGCGACCTATTTCATGGGCGACAATCCGCCGCCCGCTTTGGTCGACCGGATGGCGGCGAAATTCCGCCAGAGCCATGGCGACATCGCCGAGGTGCTGAAGACCATGATCCGGTCACGCGAATTTTCGGGCTCGCTGGGCAAGGGCTTCAAGGACCCGGTCGGCTACACGCTGTCGGCGGTGCGGCTGGCTTATGGCGACCGGGCGATCACCAATGCGCAGCCGGTGGTCGGCTGGATCCGCCAGATGGGCGAAGGGCTGTACGATCACGAAACGCCCGATGGTTACGACCTGTCGAGCGCCGCTTGGGTAGCGCCGGGGCAGATGGCGACGCGGTTCGACATTGCGCGGCAACTGGGCAGTGGTGCGGCGCGGCTGTTCCAGCCCGCCGATGCCGCGCCGGGCACCCCGCCCCCGCCTTCCCCGCCGCCGATGCTGAGGGATTCTCCCATCCTCGCCGCGCGGATGCCGATGCTGGGCAAGCCGACACTCGCGGCACTCGGCCAGGCGCGGTCCCCGGCTGAGTGGAACGCACTCTATTTCTCCTCACCCGAATTCATGCACCGATAGGAGGATCGCATGATGTTCCCCCATCTTCATCGCCGTGACCTCTTGCGCGGAGCCGCCGCGCTCGCCCCCATGGTGATGGCGGGCCGTGCCTTTGCCGCGCCGCAGGCGGGCAGCCGGTTGCTGGTCGTGTTTCTGCGCGGCGCCTATGACGCGGTGAACATCGTCGTGCCCAGCACCAGCGACTTCTACCGCCAGTCGCGCCCGACCATCGCGCTGCCCAAGCCCGATCCGGCGAACCCTAACGCGCCGTTGCCGCTCGATGCCGACTGGGCGCTGCACCCGGCGCTGAAGGACTCGATCCTGCCGCTATGGCAGGCCAAGCAGATCGCCTTCATACCCTTTGCGGGCACCGACGATATGAGCCGCAGCCATTTCGAGACCCAGGACACGATCGAGCTGGGCCAGCCGGTCGGCGGCCACCGCGATTATGGCTCGGGCTTCATGGCGCGGCTGGCGGATATTCTCGGCACAGGCGAGCGGCCGATCGCCTTTACCGACCAGCTGCCGCTATGCTTTCGGGGCGGCGAGGACCCGATCCCCAATCTGGCACTCGCCAATGTCGGCAAGCCGATCGACCAGCGCCAGGCCGCGCTGATCCGGAGCATGTATGCCGGACACCCCGACCTCGCCCGCTCGGTCAGCGAAGGCTTCACCGTGCGCGACACCGTCTACAAGACGCTGGATCAGGAGATGAAGGCCGCCAGTCGCGGCGCGGTTTCTGCCAAGGGCTTTGCGCTATCGGCGCAGCGGATCGGCACGCTGATGCGCGACCGATTCAACCTGGCATTCGTCGATGTCGGCGGCTGGGACACGCATGTGAACCAGGGCGGCGCGACCGGCTATCTCGCCGACCGGATCGGCGATCTGGGACGGGGCCTCGCCAGCTTCGCCCAGGCGATCGGGCCCGACGCATGGCGCACCACCACGGTCGTCGTCGTGTCGGAGTTCGGCCGCACCTTCCGCGAAAATGGCGATCGGGGCACCGATCACGGCCATGGCAGCATCTATTGGGTGCTGGGCGGCGGCGTGTCGGGCGGACGCATGGCGGGCGAACAGGTCGCCCTGTCCGCCGCCACGCTCAACCAGAATCGCGATCTGCCCGTGCTGACCGATTACCGCGCGCTGATCGGCGGGCTGGTCCAGCGGCAGTTCGGTCTGTCAGGCGACCGCCTCGCGACGTTGTTCCCCGACACGCGCCCGGCCGATCTGAATCTCGTCTGACCCGGCCTCATCGTTACCGGCCCTTGCACGGATATCGTCCAGCACGTCGTCCAGCGTCAGCCCGGCCAGCTTGTTCTCCAAAGCCTCGCGCACCGGAGTCAGGATCGATTCTAGGCTGGACGTGATGTGCCGGTCGATCATCCCCTCGCCTTCGGGCGGCTGGCGATGAAAGGCGAAGAAGTTCCGGTCCTCCACCGCCTGGTACACATCGACCAGCCTGATGTCGGACGACGGCTTGGCGAGCATCGCGCCGCCGCGATTGCCCAGTTGCGACCGGGTCAGCCCCGCCGCCGCCAGCCGCAGCAGCAGCGCGCGGACCACCGCCGCGTTGGAATTGACGCTGACCGCGATATCCTCGGAGCGCAGCGGCGTATCGCCATGCTCCGCCATCAGGGCGAGCATATGCAGCGAGACGACAAAACGAGTACTGGTCGGCAAGAAACTGCGCTCCCTTATCCACCTGACCCGCGCATCGCCCCGTGAACGAGGGGCATGGCGGGATTGCATGACGATCGGATCATGGCGGCCTTAAACGCTATAATCCATGTTATATTTATACCAATATACTACGGTAACGCGCCAGTCATCCGCAGTATCCAACACTTTATCCGTCGGATTGGGGGATACGCACATGTCATGGAGCCGGACGGGCTTTGTCGGACTTGCCACGATGTCGCCCTTGGGCGTGACGACCCCGGGCTGCACGTTCGTTCGGCTGATGGGCGGCTGGCCGGGCTGGGCGAGACCGACCGGCCGGGATCAGCGCGCCGCCCTGGGCAGGCGGATCTCGAACAGTTCGGGCCAGTTCTTGCCGGTCACGAAGATGCGGTGCCTGGCCCGGTCATAGGCGATGCCGTTGGCCACCGAATCCCGATCGGTCAGCCCGACCCGCGCGACCAGATCGCCGAGGTCGACGACGCCCGCGACCACGCCCGTCGCCGGATCGATCCGCACGATATAGGGCGTCATCCAGACATTGGCCCAGACTTGCCCGTCGATATATTCCAGCTCGTTCAGATTGCGCAGCGGCCGTCCGTTCACCGTCACGTCCAGCGTGCGGACGACCTTCATCGTGGCGGGGTCCAGGAAGCGCAGGCGCGGCGTACCGTCCGACAGGATGATGTGATGCCCGTCATCGGTCATCGCCCAGCCTTCGCCGTCATAGCGCCACTCGCCCAGCTTCTTGAGCGCCGGGCGGCTCCAGCGGAAACCGCGTCCGCCATGCCAGGTGACGCTGCGCAGCTCCGCCCCCCAGGCGACGATGCCCTCGCCAAACAGGCCATCGGGCACGGTCGCGCGGCGCAGCGTCTTGCCGGTGGCCAGATCGACCTGACGGATAAAGCTTTCCCCCTCGCGCCCGGTGCTTTCATACAGCGTGCCATCGGCGATCAGCAGCCCTTCGGTGAAGGCCGTCGGATCATGCGGGAAGGCATGGACCAGCACGGGCTTTTCGATCAGCGGCGGGGTCGGCGCGGCGGGGGCGGGCGTCGCCTGTTGCGGCACGGCGGCAGGCCATGCCAGCGCAAGGACCAGCGGCAGGATGGCGCGGATCACAGCGTGCGCACCAGCCGCGCCACGCGCGCGATCCAGGCGGGCGCGGACACCGTCACCCCCGCCGCCCCGGGTTCCAGCGGCAACAGGCGCAGCGCGTCGGGCATCACGCCCGCCAGCCGGGCAAAGACATAGCCACCGGCGGCGCGGGGCACGAGGATATCGCGATTCATGGCATCGGCGAACCTATCGGGGGCCAGCGGTTCGCACCAGAGCTCATCGCCCGCGCGGTAATCGCCGACCGCGCCGCTGACCGTCACCGCCAGCATCCCCGGCGTCGCACAGGGCGGCGAGACCGAACGGGCGCTGCGCGGCGCCACGGCGCCACGGGGTCCCAGCAACGCCGCGACCGGCAGCGTCTCGCGGATCGGCAACGTCACCAGATCGGCGGGCGTGCAGCCGAGGGCAGCGGCGATCCGGTTCAGCCAGGGCAGCGAGACGGTGCGCGTGCCCATCTCCAGCCGCCCGATCGTCTGCGGCGTGGTGGGGGGCGAGCAGGCGCGGGCGACATCGTCCAGGGTCATGCCCTTGGCCCGGCGCACCTCGCGGATCGCGGTAATCATCCCCCTCTTCCCCTTCCGTTTCTCGGCCCGACGGCCCTGGCCCCTTCCATCTGGTCCATCCATCTGGCGAACCCGGTCCGGCTGGGCTAAGCGCCACATCCTGTCCTGTCGGAGTTATCGCCATGCGGTTCGCGATCGTCAAATGCCATGGATCGGGCAATGATTTCCCGATGATCGACGCCCGCGAACTGTCGCTTTCCGAGGCCGAATGGGCGGGCGTCGCGCGTGCGCTGGCCGACCGGGCGGGGTCGGTGGGCGGCGACGGGCTGCTGCTGCTGGTCCCCGGCGACGAACGCGCGGCCTTCGGCATGGTGATGCGCAACAGCGACGGCAGCGAGGCGGAGACCTGCCTCAACGGTGTGCGCTGCGTCGCGCGCGCGGGGTTCGAGGCGCTGGGGATCGCGGCGGCGACGGTGCGGCTGAAGACCTCGCACGCCGATGCGGTCCACGATGCCGACCTCGCGCCCGGCGTCTATACGGTGCGCGAGACGGCGGGCCCTGCCGGACTGTCGACCGCCGCCTGGCCGATCCATGGCGCCCCCGAGCGACTGGTCGAGGCGGTGCTGCCGATGCTCGACGCAGACAAGTGCTTCACCGCCGTCACCATGCCCAACCCGCATCTCGTCCATTTCGTCGAGACGGTGGACGAAGCCGAACTCGTCCGCCTGGGCGAAATCTGCGAGGCGGCGCCCGACTGGCTGCCCAACCGCGCCAATGTGTCCTTCGTCGAGGTGCGCGGAGATTCGCTGTTCGTCCGCACCTTCGAGCGGGGCGTGGGCCTGACCGACAGCTGCGGCAGCGCGATGGCGGCGTCGACCTATGCCGCGTGCCTGACCGGACGGATCGCCTGGGATACGCCGACCGTGGTGTTCAACCGCGGCGGCCTGGTCCGTGCCTTTGCGGGCGAGGACGGGATGGTCACGCTGTCGGGCAATGCGACCTATGAATGGGCGGGGTCGGTGACGGTCGACCTGGCGAGCGAAACGGCGAGCGATCTGGTGGTGGAGCAGCGCTTCCCCGAAGAGATCGCCGCCTGGGATGTCGCCAAGCGGGGGTGATCGGCCTGCGGCTACGGCGCAGCATGCGCTTCGATTTCGCGCAGCGTGAACGGACGCGGGGACGGGGGACGGATCGAGGTCCAAGATCACTTCTTCCCCTCGCCCCTCGCAGAGGGGAGAGGGTTGCGCAGACTTGGTCTTTGCGAAGCAAAGGCCTAGTCGAAGCTGGGTGAGGGGTGGGCGCTTGCGTAAGCAGGCGCGCGAGCCATTCGGCTCGCTCAACCCCTCACCCAAGCTTCGCTAACCCTCTCCCCTGCCCAGGGGAGAGGGAAAGAAGAAGCGATCATGAGTCTCGATCGGCCTGGAACGTCCGGCCCCACGCAACGCCCCGCCGCCCGGCGCGTTCTTCCCCCATGCTTCCCGTGCGCCGCCAGATCGCTGACCAGATACGTGACGTGGTGGGCAGCCGCGCGCTCGACCTGACCCGGCCACCGGGGGATGACGGGCTGTTCGGCCCCGGCTCCGCGACCTGGGTCGTGCATGGCGACTTCACCGCGATGATGGCGGGTGGGATCGCCTCGCTGCTGGTTCAGATGCTGCACCCCGCCGCCCTTGCAGGCGTATGGGACCATAGCGATTTCCGTCGCGACATGGCCGGGCGGCTGCGGCGGACGGCGGGGTTCATCTCGGTCACCACCTATGGCGCGACCGAGGCCGCCGAGCGGATGATCGCGCGCGTGCGGGCGGTGCATGACCGGGTTGGCGGCACCCTGCCCGACGGCACGCCCTATGCGGCGAACGACCCGCATCTGCTGACCTTCGTCCACGCTGCCGAAGTCGACAGCTTCCTGCGCGCGCACCGCACCTATCGCGATCCCGATTTCTCCGATGCCGAGGCGGATCGCTATCTGGCGGAAATGGCGACGATCGCCCGGCGGCTGGGGGCCGAGCAGGTGCCCGAGAATCGGCAGCAACTGGCGCGCTTCCTGGATTCGATCCGCCCCGAACTGCGCGTCGATGCGCGGACGCGGGCAGTGGCGCGCACCCTGCTCAACCAGCCGGCACCCAGCCCCGCCCTCGCACCGATCAGCAATTGGCTGACCCAGGCGGGTATCGCGCTGCTCCCCGACTGGGCGGCGCGGTTGCATGGCCTGGACGGTTACGGCGCGGTCAAACCGGCGATCCGGGCGGGCACGCGCGGACTGGGCGGCGCGATCCGCTGGGCCCTGGCGGGATAGAATCTAGACGCCGCCGATCCGGTGCAGCGCGTTCAGATAGCCCCGCATCCCCTCCAGCGCGCGATCGGTCAGCTCCATGAAGGCGCGGCGGCGATCGACGGGATCGGGCTGGCGCGCGAACAGCCCCGCCTCGGTCATCTTGCCGATCCAGCGCAGCGCGGTGGTCGGCGCGACGGCGGCGGCGATGCACAGGCTGGACACGGACACCCGCGCCCCCTCCAGATGCGCAGCATAGAGGTCGAGCAGCATGTCCCAGGCCGGTTCCTCGAACAGCCCGCCCTCGAAAAACCCGTCGCGCAGCCGCCGGGCGCGGATCATCCGGCGGACCCGTTCGGCATCGCCCGGCTGGGCGCGCGGCGGGGCGGCGTGGAAGCTCTGATGCCGGTCGCCGACGCCGCCGCGCCGGTCCTCATCCTCCTGCACCGACAGCCTGGCCAGCGCCTCGGCGATGCGCGCGACCTCGGCGTTCAGCTTGCGGAGCCGTTCGGATTCGCCCTCGCGGACATAGGCGTGGAGCAGCGCCGCGCCGCCATGGCTGGCCCCCGCCACCGCCAGCGCGGCGACCAGTTCCAGCGGGCTGGCGTCGCACAGCATCGCCACGCGCGGACCGATCAGCATCGCGGCGACCAGATCGATATCGCCCGTCGCCATGCTGACCACGATGGGCAGGTCCAGCGCGGTGGCGACCGCGTCGATGCGGGCGAGCGCGATCTCCATCGTCGCCACCTCCGCGCCGTGCGTGTCGACCAGCAGCAGCGGCCGCCCCGCCTGTTGCCCGATCTCCTCCGCCACCGCCGGCCAGGCGATATGGCGCAGCACCCGGCCGCCCGCCTGCCCGACCAGATCGCCCGCCGCCTGCGCCAGCGCGGGCGCGCCGATCACCACGACCGCAAAGCCGGTGCCGTAAAGATCCTGTTCGTCCACGCTCGTCCCCCGCCGCCAGCCTTGCGGGCTGGTCCATCGTCATGGTCGCGATCGGCGCAACGGGCGCGGGGCCCCCGCCCCTTCGCCCATGCCCCGATGCAACCCCGACCGACGTCCGGGAGTCGACGTCAGTCCGAATCGGACACTCAGCCGAGTGCCTTGACGATCTCTTCGACCATCTTCTTGGCGTCCGCCAGAAGCATCATGGTGTTGTCCCGATAAAATAGCTCGTTATCCACGCCCGCATAACCGACGCCGCCCATCGAACGCTTGATGAACAGCACCGTCTTGGCCTTTTCCACGTCGAGCACCGGCATGCCGTAAATGGGCGAGGACTTGTCGGTCTTGGCCGCCGGGTTGGTCACATCGTTCGCGCCGATGACGAAGGCGACATCGGTCTGCGCGAATTCGGCGTTGATGTCCTCCAGCTCGAACACCTCGTTATAGGGCACGTTCGCCTCGGCCAGCAGCACGTTCATATGGCCGGGCATCCGCCCCGCGACCGGGTGGATGGCGTATTTGACCCGCACGCCTTCCTTCTTGAGCAGGTCGCCCATCTCGCGCAGGACATGCTGCGCCTGTGCCACCGCCATGCCATAGCCGGGGACGATGACGACCTGTTCGGCCTGGCTCATCAGGAAGGCCGCGTCCTCGGCGCTGCCGCGCTTCCACGGGCGATCGACCGCCGCGCCACCGCCGCTGCTCCCCGCATCGCTGGCACCGAAGCCGCCCGCGATCACGCTGATGAAGCTGCGGTTCATCGCCCGGCACATGATATAGGACAGGATCGCGCCCGAGCTGCCGACCAGCGCGCCGGTGATGATCATCGCGCTGTTGTGGAGCGTGAAGCCCATCGCAGCGGCGGCCCAGCCCGAATAGCTGTTCAGCATCGACACCACGACCGGCATGTCCGCGCCGCCGATGGGGATGATCAGCAGGAAGCCGATGGCGAAGGACAGGATCGTGATCGTCCAGAAAATCCATGGCGACTGGTCGCGTGTGAACATCGCCACCAGGATGACGATCGCGCCCAGCAGCCCCGCGTTCAGCGCATGACGGCCGGGCAGCAGGATCGGCTTGCCACCCATATTGCCGTTGAGCTTCAGGAAGGCGATGACCGATCCCGAAAAGGTGATCGCACCGATCGCGACACCCAGCGCCATCTCGACCCGGCTGACGACATGGATGCTGGCAAAGGGCTGGCCGATCATCGGCACCACCATGTCGGCGATGTCGAACGCGACCGGGTTCAGGAAGGCGGCACAGGCGACCGCGACGGCGGCGAGGCCGACCAGCGAGTGGAAGGCCGCGACCAGCTGCGGCATCGCGGTCATCGCGATGCGGCGGGCGGCGGTGATGCCGATCAGGGCACCGAGGCCGATGGCGGCGAGAATTTCGAGGATGGCTAGATAATCGTACCTCCATGTCTCGCCATAGAGGTCGGCTCGATCCGACAACCCACCGGCAATCGGCACATGCGTCACCAGCGTCGTGACGACGGCAATCGCCATGCCGATCATGCCGAAGCGATTACCCCGCTGGCTGGTTGTCGGGCTGGACAGCCCACGCAGCGCCAAGATGAAGCATACCCCCGCCACCAGATAGGCGAGCGAGACGAAGGGGTTCGCGGCAACGGCCTCGACCGCAGGGGCGAGCGGTGCGGGCGGCAGCGCAGGTGACACTGGGGCGATCACGAGCGCTTCTCCTTCTTGCGGTACATGGCGAGCATCCGCTGCGTCACCGCAAAGCCGCCGAAGATGTTGATGCTGGCCAGCACGACCGCCGCCAGCCCCAGCCATTTGGCCACGCCTGATCCCGTCGCGCCGGAAGACGCGGCAGCGGCGATCAGCGCGCCGACGATGATGACCGAGGAGATGGCGTTGGTGACCGCCATCAACGGCGTATGCAGCGCGGGCGTCACCGACCAGACGACATAATAGCCGACGAAACACGCCAGCACGAAGATCGACAGGATCGCTATGAAGTCCATGATGTATCCTCCCCGGCACGGCGGCTCGCAGCGGTCGCGAGGATAAGGCCGGTCACGCCATCGATATTGTTATGGATGTCGGTGGCCGCGATGCGCAGTGTCTTAAGGCCACGTTCGGCGAGCCAGCGATCTCGGGCGATGTCGCGCAGCGGACGGTCGCCACGATTATGCGCTTCGCCATCGATTTCGATGACGAGCCTCGCCTCATGGCAATAGAAGTCCGCGATATAGGGCCCCGCAGGATGCTGGCGGCGAAATTTGAGACCGCCGGGGCGATTGCGAAGAATCTGCCATAGGGTGATTTCGGGCGCAGACATGTCCTGCCGTAGCACCCGTGCACGATCACCGACCGCTCCATGACCCTGCAACATCTCAATTCCTCCCCTTGCAGGGGAGGTGGCAGGCCGAAGGCCTGACGGAGGGGTGTCGCGCTATCGAGAGGGGGACACCCCTCCGACGCGCTACGCGCGCCACCTCCCCTGCAAGGGGAGGAATTACGGTCACGACTGCAACCTCGGGTTCACCACCTGGCCACCGCGGGTCAGCCGGATCGCGTCGCCGATCTCGGCGTCCAGCACGGGCCGCCCGGCCTCCTTGTCCCAGAAGGCCGCCAGGAAATTGTGCAGGTTGCGTGCGAACAGCGCCGAGGCATCCGCCGCCAGGCGGCTGGGCATGTTGCGGTGGCCGATGATCCTGACGCCATGTCGCTCGGCAACCTCGCCCGGCACCGCACCCTCGACATTGCCGCCCGCCTCGACCGCCAGGTCGACGATGACGCTGCCGGGCCGCATCGTCGCGATCTGGGCATCCGTTACCAGCCTCGGCGCGGGGCGGACGGGGATCAGCGCGGTGGTGATGACGATATCCTGCTTGGCGATATGCCCGGCGACCAGTTCGGCTTGCGCACGGCGATAGTCCTCGCTCGTCTCGCCCGCATAGCCGCCGGTGCCCTCGCCCTCGATGCCCGCCACGCCCTCGACGAAGATGGGCTTGGCACCAAGCGACTGGATCTGCTCCTTCGTGGCCGAACGGACATCGGTGGCCGACACCTGCGCGCCCAGTCGCCGGGCGGTCGCGATCGCCTGGAGCCCCGCCACGCCGACGCCCATCACGAAGACGCGCGCGGCGGGAATCGTCCCCGCCGCCGTCATCATCATCGGAAAGGCGCGGCCATAGGCGCTCGCCGCCTCCAGCACCGCCTTGTAACCCGCCAGATTCGACTGGGACGACAGGATGTCCATCGACTGGGCACGGGTGATGCGCGGCATCCAGTCCATCGCCATCGCCTCAAGCCCCGCCGCCGCATAGGCCGCAACCATGTCACCGCGACGGAAGGGATCGAACGCCGCGACCACCCAGGCGTCCGGCGCGGTCCCGGCCAGCGTCGCGGGGTCGGGCGCCTGCACCGCCAGGACGATCGCGGCCCCCGCCAGTACCCCGGCGCGTTCGCCGAGCTGCGCGCCGGCCTGCTCGTAATCGCGGTCGGCGATGCCCGCCCCGAGCCCTGCGCCCCGCTCCACCGCCAGCGTCGCGCCCAGCGCGGTCAGCTTCCTGACGGTTTCCGGCGTGGCGGCGACGCGAGCCTCGTCGGCTGCGGTTTCGCGCAGCACCGCGATGCGCGGGGCCACCGGATCAGGCGATCAGCCAGAGGACGATCGCCACCAGGATGGCGGCGACCACCGCGCCCCATTTGAGCATGCCGATCATCAGGTCATAGGTGGCGACATGCGCCTTCATGCCGCCGGGGCCGTTGTTGATGCCGGTATCGTTGCCCGCCATGATCCTCACCTCCGCTATCGTCCTGCCGCCGTGACCCGCGCCGCATGGACCTGTCGGGAGCTTATTCGACGGACCGCCGGGATCAACCCCGAAACGACCAGCGCGGATCCTTGCCGCTTTCGGCATGATCCGCCAACCATCTCAAAAATGATCCGGGGCTTGGCCTATGGCAAAAGGGATTGTCCCGAATTAACGCGGATTTTAACAAAGTTGCGCTATACAGTGGCGAATAGGGGTTACAGGACAAGCTATGACGCGCAACGGCCAACGTTTGCTGCTGCTGATCGATGACGAGCCGGCACAGCAACGCCTGATCGCGGCGCTGGCGCAGCGCGGCGGATGGCGCACGCTGTTCGCGACGGATGCGGACATGGCGGCTTCGGTCCTGGGTTCGGCGCAGGGGCGCGAGCTGGACGCCGTGCTGATCGACCATTGGGCGCCGGGCACCGATGCCACCGCGCTGATCGCCGACTGCCACGCCCTTCGCCCCGAACTCCCCATCCTGATGCTGACCGCCAATGATTCGGTGGCGCAGGCGGTGGCGGCGATCCGCGCCGGTGCGACCGACTTCCTGGTCAAGCCGCTCGCCCCCGAACGGCTGCTGGCCGCGCTGGAGGCCTGTGTCGCGGGCCAGACCAGCGGCGAGCTTCGCCCGCTGACCGAGAAGATTCCCGCCCTTCTCGCCTTTGACGAGATCGTCGGCGACGCCCCCGACTTCCGCGCCGCGCTGGCCGTCGCCGCCAAGGCCGCGCGCACCCGTGCCCCCGTCCTGATCGAGGGCGAGGGCGGCGTCGGCAAGGAATCGCTCGCCATGGCGATCCACGCCGCCTCGCCCCGTGCCGAGCGGGCGATGATCGGCGTCAACTGTTCGACGATCGCGGCCAATCTGCTCGACAGCGTGATTTTCGGCCATGAGGAAGGCGCCTTTGCGGGCGCGTTCGAACGGCGTATCGGCCAGATGGTCGAGGCGCATGGATCGACGCTGTTCCTCGACGAAGTGTCGGGAATGCCGCCCGAAACCCAGGCACGACTGCTCGACATGCTCCAGACCGGCGCGATCCTGCCGCTGGGCGCCCGCCATGCGCGCGAGGTCGATGTGCGGATCATCGCCGCCAGCGACGTGCGGCTGGTCGAGGCGGTCGAGGCCGGGCGTTTCCGCGAAGACCTGTATTACAAGCTGAACGTCACCCATGTCGCCGTGCCGCCGCTGCGCGAACGCGCCGACGACATCGCCGCGCTGACCCGCCATCTGCTCGACCGCATCGCGCAGCAGCCGGGCCTGCGCCAGCTCGACATTACCGAGGACGCGCTCGACCTGCTCCGCCGTTACGACTGGCCGGGCAATGTCCGCCAGTTGCAGAACGCGCTCTTCCGCGCCGCCGTGCTGTGCGAGGGCGATGCGCTGACCACCGCCGATTTCCCGCAGATCGCCTCGCTGGGGGATCGACCCTCGGCCACGACGGGCGCGACGGCGGGAAGCCCCAATGGCGGGGTCAGCCTGTTCCGCCCAGACGGGCATCTCCGCCCGCTGGAGGATATCGAGGCCGACGTCATCCGCCTGGCGATCGGCCATTATCGCGGCCGCATGACCGAGGTCGCCCGGCGACTGGGGATCGGCCGCTCGACGCTCTATCGCAAGCTCGGCGAACTGGGCATCGACAACGCGGCTTAGAAATTCCTCCCCTGCAAGGGGAGGGGACCAGCGAAGCTGGTGGAGGGGTGTCGCCATCTCGATAGCGGGACACCCCTCCGTCAGCACTTCGCCCTGCCACCTCCCCTTACAGGGGAGGAATCCAAAAAACGTCTTACCACAACACTCCATCAACCGGCTTCATCGGCTCGGGCGCGGGGTCGCCGATCGCCTGGAGCAGGTCGATCTCGATCGTCCGGCACATGGCGCTGAGCGGCAGGTCGTGGACCGTGTCGCTGAACGGATCGACCAGATCGTCGCCGATCTGCAGCGCGGCCAGGAACATCAGCCCCGCGATCGACGAGCCGACCGGCGTCGCGAACCCCAGCGTCTCGACCAGGCCGATGGGCAGCAGCACGCAGAACAGCCGCGTGAAGAAGGCCGGGATGAAGCGATACTGGTTGGGCAGCGGCGTGTTCTTCAGCCGCTCCATGCCGCCTTGCGAATTGGCGATGTCGACCAGCACCGATTCCATCTGCGTCTGCTGGATGGTGTCGATCCAGCCCCGGCGCTGCGCATCGGCGATGCGGCGGCCGGTGCCGTCGAGCAGGCCGTTGGCGGTGTTGGTCCGCTCCAGCGCGGGCTCGGCCTCGCCACGCGACAGGAAACGCAGGACCTCGCCGTCGACCGGCTGCTTGCGCAACTGGCAGCGCAGCGCGTTCACATAGGCGATCTGGCGCAGCACGATCGACCGCTTCAGGTCATGCCCTTCGGGTTCGGGCAGGAAGTTGCGCGCGCTACGGGCGATGTTGCGCGAGGCGTTGATCATCAGGCCCCAGAGCTGCCGCCCCTCCCACCAGCGCTGATAGGCCGAATTGGTGCGGAACCCCAGGAACAGCGCCAGCGCGGTACCGAACAGCGTCAGCGGCAGAGAGGGTGCCTTGAAGGGCAGGACATAATAAGCGACCGTGACGATCACGTCCCAGATGAACAGCGCCAGCAGCGGACGCCAAACCTCGGCGATGATGATTCGAGTGCGGGGTACGGCATCGACGATCAACTCTGGTCTCCCTCATCATCCACGATGCGCAGCAACGCGAAAGCGCGCCGATGGATGCGCGACCGAAATAATGACGCGGTGCAGCAGGAGAAGGGGCCGCAGGGGTCCGGAAACCAAACGTCACGAACAGGCCATATAGCCGCCTTCCATCCTCGGGCGGCCAAGTGCTTCTTTCCGCGACCATTCCCGCCCCATGTCGCCGATGGACACCGCCCTTATCCCTATGGTCGCGCTTGCCCGGCACCGGCCCGCCGGGCATGACAAAAAATATGAGCGTCACACCCCCGCCCCGCATCCTGATCGTCGCCGGTTCCGATTCAGGCGGAGGCGCGGGGATACAGGCGGATATCAAGACGGTCGCGATACTGGGCGGCTATCCGATGACCGCGATCACCGCGATCACCGCGCAGAATACGCTCGGCGTGCAGGCGGTCCACCCCGTCCCGACCGACATGGTGATGGCGCAGATCGACAGCGTGCTGGCCGATATCGGCGCGGATGCCGTCAAGATCGGCATGATCGGATCGGCCGAGACCGCCCATGCGCTGGCCGACCGGCTCGAGGCGCTGGACCTGCCCGTCGTGTTCGATCCGGTGATGATCGCGACCAGCGGGTCGGTGCTGGCCGATGCGGACGTGATCGCCGCCTTTCGCCGCTTCCTAGGGCTGGCCGCGCTGACCACGCCCAACCTTCCCGAACTGGCGGCACTGGGCGGCGAGGCGGTGGTGCGGCACCAGACGCGCGCGCTGCTGGTCAAGGGCGGCCATGGCGAAGGCCCGGTGATCGAGGACCGACTGGTCGAGTCCGGGGCCGAGCAACGCTGGCAGCATCCCCGTCGCGAAACGAGCTCGACCCATGGCACCGGCTGTACGCTGGCCAGCGCTATCGCGACCGGGCTGGGCCAGGGATTGCCGCTGGCCGATGCGGTCGACCGCGCCATCGCCTTCGTTCAGGCGGCGCTCGCCGCCGCGCCGGGGCTGGGCCGGGGGCATGGGCCGATGGGGCATGGCCTGGGCATGGTGCCCTTCTACCATCTGCTCGCCGCGATCAGCCGCGAAGGCTGGGACGCCGCCGCCTTCGCCGCGCGCTGGGGGTGAGCCTTATCCTCCCCGGCACGGGGAGGTGGCAGGCCGCCAGGCCTGACGGAGGGGGGCTCCCACACAGGATGACCTTTGCGGCACACCCCCTCCACCAGCCTGCGGCTGGTCCCCCTCCCCGTGCCGGGGAGGATCATCTTCCCTTCCCCGCCACCCCGCGATACAGCGCGCTCATGGTCGATCACAGTTTTCCCGCCCCCCTGTGCGGCGTGGACGAGGCGGGTCGTGGACCGCTGGCGGGGCCGGTGGTCGCCGCCGCCGTCATCCTGCCCGAGCGGGACTGCCCCCCCGGCATCAATGATTCCAAGAAGCTGACCGAAAAGACGCGCGCGCGCCTCTGCGCCGAGATCCGGTCTTGCGCGATCGTCGGTGTCGGCGTGGTCCATCCCGAGGAGATCGATCGGCTCAACATCTATTGGGCGACGATGAAGGCGATGACGCTCGCGGTCGATGCGGTGGTCGAGGCGCTGGGATGCCATCCCGCCCATGTGGTGGTCGACGGCAACAAGCTGCCCAAATGGGGTTATAGCGCCACCGCGATCGTCGGGGGCGATGCCAAGTCGCTGGCGATCGGCGCGGCCTCGATCGTCGCCAAGCATGTCCGCGACGAGATGATGATCGCGGCGGCGGCGGAATGGCCCGCTTATGGCTGGCACAGCAACAAGGGCTATGGCTCGGCCGTCCATCTGGCAGCGCTGCGCGAACATGGCCCGACGCCGCTCCACCGCCGCAGCTTCGCGCCCGTGGCGCAATGTTATCTGGATTTGTGACGCCCCAATTCCTCCCCATCGTCAGATGGGGAGGGGGACCGCGCCCGCAGGGCGTGGTGGAGGGGCATGGCCGATCCGTCAGCCCCTCCACCATCGCTGATGCGATGGTCCCCCTCCCCAAGCTCAGCTTGGGGAGGATTTTAGGTTAACCGCGAGTCGCAGCGGCCACACCCCACTCCCTTGGGGGCGAAGTTATCCACAGCCCCAACATCTGCCACGAAATCGCAACACGTCATCGAATCTGGCGGAATCGCGCGAGTCGCTGACACGAATCGCCTCTTGACGTGCGACTCGTTCCGGGTGGATGCGAGGGTTCGAGGGTAGAAGGAACGGGTAGCATGGGGGTGATCCAGACGGTGGGAAAGCCGATCGGGACGCGGCCGGTATCGGCGCACCGCGAAAGCGACCTACCGCTCGACCAGATCCTGATGGGCGATTGTATCGCGGCGCTCCGCTCGCTGCCCGACAAGTCGGTCGACATGGTGTTCGCCGACCCGCCCTATAACCTCCAGCTCGGCGGCGAGCTGTTCCGCCCCGATGGCAGCCATGTCGATGCCGTCACCAACGCCTGGGACAAGTTCGACACCTTCGCCGCCTATGACGCCTTCACCCGCACCTGGCTTGCGGAATGCTACCGCGTCCTGAAGGACAATGGCTCGCTCTGGGTCATCGGCAGCTATCACAACATCTTCCGCGTCGGGACCGCGGTGCAGGATCTGGGCTTCTGGATCCTCAACGACATCATCTGGCGCAAGTCGAACCCCATGCCCAATTTCAAGGGTACCCGCTTCACCAACGCGCATGAAACGCTGATCTGGGCATCGAAGGGTGAGAAGGCGAAATACACCTTCAACTATCGCTCGATGAAGACCCTGAACGACGAGATCCAGATGCGCTCGGACTGGGAGTTCCCGATCTGCGGCGGTCAGGAGCGGCTGAAGAAGGACGGGCACAAGGTCCATCCGACCCAGAAGCCCGAGGCGCTGCTCTATCGCATCCTGCTCGCCTGCACCCGGCCCGGCGACGTGATCGCCGATCCGTTCTTCGGCACCGGCACGACCGGCGCGGTCGCCAAGCGGCTGGGTCGCCGCTGGATCGGGATCGAGCGCGAGCCGACCTATTGCGCCGCCGCGATCGAGCGGATCGAGGCCGCCCTGCCGCTCGACGAAAGCGCGCTGGCGACGATGCAGAGCCCCAAGGCGCAGCCCAAGGTCGCGTTCGGAACGTTGGTCGAGAATGGCTATCTGCTGCCCGGCATGCCGTTGATGGATGCCAAGCGCAAATGGCGCGCGACGGTGCGCGCGGACGGGTCGCTGCTGTCCGAATGCGGGCAGGCGGGGTCGATCCACCGGCTGGGCTCGGTGTTGCAGAACCGGCCGACCTGCAATGGCTGGACCTTCTGGCATTATGAGCTGGAAGGCGCGCTGAAGCCGATCGACGCGATGCGCCAGACCTGGCTGCTGGCGACGCAGCCGTAACCCCATATTCCTCCCCTGGAAGGGGAGGTGGCAGGGCGAAGCCCTGACGGAGCGGTGTTACGCTATCGAGAGGGGGACACCCCTCCGACGCGCTGCGCGCGCCACCTCCCCTGCAAGGGGAGGAATAAGAGGAAGACACCATGCACCTGCGCCCCGTCCAATTCGTCGACACCCCCGTGGGATTGGAAGACGGCAGCGTCGCGCGGCTGGCGGGCGGGATGCAGTGGTTCGCGGCCTATGAGGTTCGCGAAGGCACAAGCCGCCGCATCGTCCCCGTCGCGCGGTTCGCGGAGGAACTGGGCGGCTCCCCCCGCGCCCGGGCGCTGCACGTCGCCTTCACGTCGCCCCGTGCGCCCTGGGTCATGGGTCCGCGCACCCTGCGCTTCGACCAGCCGCAGGTCGCCGCGATCCTGAACGTAACCCCCGACAGCTTCTCCGACGGCGGCAAGCATATCGGCGACCCGGCCGCTGCCGTCGACAGCGGCATGGCGATGGCGGCAATGGGCGCGGCGGTCATCGATCTGGGCGGCGAGTCCACCCGCCCCGGTGCCGCGACCGTCTGGGAAGGCGACGAGATCGCGCGCACCGCCCCCGTCATCGAGCGGCTGGCCAAGGGCGGCGCGCTGGTGTCGATCGACACGCGCAAGGCCGCCGTGATGGAGGCCGCGCTGGTGGCGGGCGCAGGGATCGTCAACGATGTCGCCGCGCTTCTCTGGGACGACCGCGCGCTGGAGGTGGTGGCCAAGGCGGGCTGCCCCGTCATCCTGATGCACTCCCCCGACCCCGACAAGGGCGGCCATGGCCGGGTCGGTTATGCCGATGTCCTCACCGATGTGTTCGGCTGGCTGGAGGCACGCATCGCGGCGGTCGAGGCGGCGGGGGTTCCCCGGTCGCGGATCATGGTCGATCCCGGCATCGGCTTCGGCAAGTCGCTGGCCGACAATCTGGCGCTCATCAACGGCTTGGCCATCTTCCACGGCCTGGGCTGCCCGATCATGCTGGGGGCCAGCCGCAAGCGGATGATCGGCGCGCTGTCGAACGAGGCCCCGGTCGATGCGCGGCTCGGCGGATCGCTGGCGCTGGCGATCAAGGGCGCGGAAGCAGGAGTCCAGCTGATCCGCGTGCATGACGTGGCGGAAACCGTACAGGCGCTGCATGTCTGGCGGGGCTTACGCGACCGCGCGCTGATCGGATAAGCCCTCGCTTTTCGGGGCTCGAACGCCCACATAGGGGCGATGCAGCGTCCCCAGCCCCAGATCATCCGCGTCATCGACCTGGAGACCACCGGACAGGCCCCGCCCACGCACGGCGTGTGCGAGATCGGCTGGCAGGATGTCGCACTGGGCAAGGACGGCCGCTGGGAGCTGGAGGGCGAGGGCGGCAGCATTCTCGTCAATCCCGGCCGCCCCATTCCGCCGATCACCCAGGCCATCCATCATATCCTGGACGAACAGGTCGCCGACGCCCCCTGGTGGCATGACGTCGCGCGTCGCGTGCTCGATCCCTGGCCGCGCCGCCTGGCGCTGGCGGCGCATCGCGCGGATTTCGAGCAGCAATATTGCACCCCGGCCATGACCCAATCGGCCGACTGGATCTGCACCTGGAAATGCGCGCTGCGCCTGTGGCCCGACAGCCCCAGCTTCTCCAACCAGGTATTGCGCTACTGGCGCAAGCCGCACGGACTGGTCCATGAGCGCGGCCTGCCCATCCACCGCGCCTTCCCGGACGCCTATGTCACGGCACATCACCTGCGCGACCAGCTGAACGAGGCGAGCCTGGCGCAGCTGCTGGAATGGTCGCGCAGTCCGGGGCTGTTGCCGCGTGTCCGCTACGGCCCCGATCGCGGCAAGGACTGGCGCGAGATCGACGAGGACTCGCTGATCGGCTTCCTCAGCGACCGCGATCCCGACGTCCGATTCACCGCCGAGACCGAGATGGCGCGGCGGCGTGGCGGCGGTCATGTCGGGCGGCCCAGCCCGCAGGAACTGCTGCTGTAATGCCACGTTTAATTGATACCGTAATGTTGACGTAACGGCTCTGGCGTCGCTGCTTTTCCTTCGATAAGGCATGGCGCCATGCAGGGGTCTCCCACGCTCGCACCGGCCGAAAATCCCATCGGCCGCATCCTGGTCGCCGCCATGGCGATCGGCTTTCTGGCGCTGCTCGTCGCGGCGGGCGCGGCGGGTTATGTCGTGCGCCAGACGAACCGGCACAGCGACTGGGTCATCCACACCTACCGCGTCGAAAGCGTCCTGATCGAGGTGCGCCGTCTGGCCGAGCAGCAGGAGACCGCCCGGCGCGGTTACATGCTGGCGGGCTCCCAGGCCTTTCTGAACAGTTTCGAGCGCGCCCATACCGAGCTGACCCCGCAGGTCGACGAACTCCGCCGACTGACCGCGGACAATCCGCGCCAGCGTGCGCCGATGGCGATGGTGGAGCAGCGCCTCGCCGATCTCGACGCCGCGCAGCGCCAGACCAACGCCCTGGTCCAGCAGGGGCGCGGCGCCGATGCGCTGCGCCAGTTCCGTGCCGACAGCGGTTTGCTGCGGATGCAGAAGCTGCGCCACGTATTCGATGCGATGGCGCGCGAGGAACGCCGCCTGTTGGCCCTTCGCGATGCCGAGCAGGTCGCCAGCCGCCAGACCTTCTCCACCGTCATGGCGATCGCCGCCTTGCTGTTCGTCGCGGTCGCGGTCGTCACCTTCCTGACGATCCGCCGCTACACCCGCGACCTGCATCGTTCGCGCAGCGCGCTCGCCGTGCTCAACGCCACGCTGGAGGATCAGGTCAAGGAGCGGACCGCCGACCTCGCCCTGGCGAACGAGGAGATCCAGCGCTTCGCCTATATCGTCAGCCACGATCTGCGCTCGCCGCTGGTCAACGTCATGGGCTTCACCGCTGAGCTCTCGGCCGCGACCCAGCCACTCGCCGAGCTGATCGACCGCGCCGAGGCGGAGGCGCCGCAGATCGTGACCGAGGAAGCGCGACTGGCGGCACGCGAGGACCTGCCCGAGGCAATCGGCTTTATTCGCACCTCGACCGCCAAGATGGACCGGCTGATCAACGCCATCCTGAAACTCAGCCGCGAAGGCCGCCGGGTGCTCGCGCCCGAGATGATCGCGCTGGACCATCTGGTCGAACAGATCACCGATGCGATCCGCCACGTCATCGACGATCGCGGCGTCACCGTGACGATCGAGCGACCGATGCCGGTCGTCGTCAGCGACCGCATCGCGCTGGAACAGATCCTGTCCAACCTGATCGAGAATGCGACCAAATACCGCCACCCGTCGCGCCCCGCCGAAGTGCATGTCTCCGCGCAGGAGACGCCGGGCCGGGTCATCGTGGCGGTGCGCGACAATGGCCGGGGCATCGACCCGCGCGACCATCAGCGCATCTTCGATCTGTTCCGCCGCTCGGGCCAGCAGGACCAGCCGGGCGAGGGTATCGGCCTGGCCCATGTCCGCGCGCTCGCCTATCGTCTGGGCGGTACGATTTCCGTCGAATCCCAACTGGGTGAAGGCGCGACCTTCTTCCTCTCGCTACCCCCCACCCTTTCCATTGCCCCTCCCCCCCAGGAAAGTGCCTGAATGAACGACCATCGCTCCGTGGGCATCGTCATGATCGAGGACGATGAGGGCCATGCCCGCCTGATCGAGAAGAATATTCGGCGCGCCGGTATCCTGAACGACATCCGTCACTTCACCGACGGCACCACCGCACTGGAATATCTGTTCCACGCGCCCGACGGTCCGGCCAAGAGCGGCCCGGCGATGGTCCTGCTCGACCTGAACCTGCCCGACATGAGCGGCACCGACATCCTCGCCAGGATCAAGGAGGAGAACAGCCCGCTGCGCCGCGCGCCGGTCGTCGTGCTGACCACCACCGACGACAAGGTCGAGATTCAGCGCTGCTACGATCTGGGCTGCAACGTCTATATCACCAAGCCGGTGAACTATGAGAATTTCGCCCAGGCGATCCGCCAGCTGGGCCTGTTCCTGTCGGTGATCCAGGTGCCCGAGGTCGAGGGCTGAACGCCCCGTCATGACGACCGGCGCGGCCCCCCGCATCCTCTATATCGATGATGACGACGCGCTGCGGCGGCTGGTGTCGCGCGCGCTGGGGCGGCATGGCTATGACGTGGCGTCCGCCGCCTCGGGGGCGGAGGGCGTCGCGATGGCTGGTGCGGGGACGGCGGAGGGCGGCTTCGATCTGGTCGCGGTCGATCATTATATGCCCGGCATGGACGGCCTGGAGACGCTCGCCGCGATCACTGCGCTGCCCGACCCACCCCCCGTGGTCTATGTCACCGGATCGGACGAGGGGCGCATTGCCGTCGCCGCGCTGAAGGCAGGCGCGGCGGATTATGTGGTGAAGACGGTCGGCGAGGATTTCTTCGATCTGCTCTCCGCCAGCTTTGCCCAGGTGCTCGACCGCGCCCGACTGGAGCGCGCCAAGGCGGCGGCCGAAGCCGAGTTGCGCGCCACCAATGCCCGGCTGGAGGCGATGCTAAGCGAGGTGAACCACCGCGTCGCCAACTCGCTGCAACTCGTCTCGGCGATGATCGGGTTGCAGAAGGGCGTGCTGACCGACCCTCGCGCCCGCGACATGCTGGAGGACACCCAACGCCGCATCCGCGCGATCGCGCAGGTGCACCGGCGGCTCTATACCGCCAATGACGTGGAACAGGTCGACCTGCGCGACTATCTGGGTTCGCTGATCGAGGAACTGGGGGAAAGCTGGTCGAGCGATGCCCTGCCCCGCACCCTGACCCTCTCGGCCGAGCCGATCCGGGTGAAGACCGACCGCGCGGTGTCGATCGGGGTGATCATCACCGAACTCGTCACCAATGCCTGCAAATATGCCTATCCCGATGGCGGAGGCGAGGTGCGGATTTTCGTGAACGAAGCCGATGGCCATTGCGTGCTGACCGTCGAGGATGACGGCTGCGGCATGGCAGCGGACCAGAAGCCGCAAGGCACGGGGCTGGGCGCGAAGCTGATCCGGGTGATGGCGCAGAGCCTGCAGACGGCAGTGGAATATGACCCGGCGCATCGCGGGGTCCGGGCGGTGTTGCGGGTGCCGGTCTAGACTCTGAAGACCTGAAATGGCCCCACCCCTCCCCTTCAGGGGAGGGGCCGGGGGTGGGGCGCTTCGGCAAGCGCGGCGTTCGTGGAAAGTCCCCACCCCAACCCCTCCCCTGAGGGGGGCTCACATTGACTCAGCGTAATGTCATCCTGCTTTAGGTCTCACGGTTGCGGGTGGTCCGTGGCCTTCGACTTCGCTCAGGCTGAACAGCTATCGTGGAAGAGCTACTCCCTCGCTCCGTTCAGCCTGAGCAAAGTCGAAGGCCAAGCCCTGCCCTCTCCGCGCATCACGCCCCTCCCGTTTACGGGAGGGGATGGGGGAGGGAACGCCACAAGCGACCGTCTCTACGAGGCACCCGCCCTCCCCAAACCCCTCCCGCCTGCGGGAGGGGCTTAAGTCTTCGATCTCAAGGCTTGCGGAACTTGTAGACGAACTGGTCCGTCCGCCCGCGAATGGCGGGATCGAAGACATTCTTCGAATGATCGTCCGCCGGATTGCGCAGCACCTTGCTCTCGCCGACGAAGCGGAAGCCGACCGACTGGACCTGCCGCTTCACCGCCTCCGGGTCGATCCGGTGCGTCGTGTTGGTGTTGGCCAGCCCCTTGCCCACCGTATCGGCGTGGTCGATGATGACATAGGTGCCGCCGGACTTCAGCAGCTTGAACACCGCCTGATCGAAGGCGCGCAGCGCGGGTTCGGCCGCATCCTTGTTGGCGACGTCATGATAATTCTGGACGGTCCAGAACAGGTCGACCGGCTTGTCGGCGGCGGGCAGGTTGACCGCCTGCACCTGCGCGGTCGCATTGGGCAGGTTCCAGCCCTGGATCGTGCCCAGCGACTTCTCGGCATATTTCTGCCCGGCGGCAGGCCAATAAGCATAGACATGGCCCTTCGGCCGGACGACGCCCGAGAAGATACGCGTCCAATAGCCCTTGCCCGGCAGGTAATCGATCACCGTGTCGCCGGGCTTCACGCCGGAAAAGGCGAGGACGGCGGCGGCCTGTCGCCGTTCGTCGTCCCCCGCCTGATCGGCGCGTGCGGGGTCGGCCAGCGCGGCGGTGATATAAGCCGGGACCTTGGCCGGAGCGGCAGGCTTTTGCTGCGCCACCGCGACGGTGCCCGCCGCCAGCATCAGTCCCAGTGCGATCGCCTTCATGCCTGCTCTCTCCTCGACTGTTCTATTCCCCCGCCCCGTTCAGCCTGAGCGCAGTCGAAGGCCACGCGATTCCCTTAGGCTTCGACTTCGCTCAGCCCGAACGGAGGGCGGACTACTTTGGCTTACACGTCCAGATTGGCCACGTTCAGCGCATTGTCCTGGATGAACTCGCGACGCGGCTCCACCACTTCACCCATCAAACGGCTGAACACCTCGTCCGCCGCCGCGACATCGTCGGAGGTCACGCGCAGCATCGAGCGGACCGCCGGGTCGAGCGTGGTTTCCCACAGCTGCTCGGCATTCATCTCGCCCAGACCCTTGTAGCGCTGGATCGCCAGCCCCTTGCGGCCCGAGGTCAGGATCGCCTCCAGCAGCTGGCTCGGCCGTGCGACGCGGGTTTCGCCGCGTGCGAGCGTTGTGGCGTTGCCGTCCTCA
This sequence comes from Sphingomonas sp. Xoc002, assembly GCF_050408055.1. NCBI lineage: Bacteria > Pseudomonadati > Pseudomonadota > Alphaproteobacteria > Sphingomonadales > Sphingomonadaceae > Sphingomonas > Sphingomonas sp. Xoc002. Next base: position 3,633,206 of record NZ_CP191175.1, read on the forward strand.
TCGGTCGGCACGACATCCGCCGACGGCTCGGTCGCAGCTTGGCGCAGCGGCACCAGCTTGGCGGCATGGGCGAAGCTCTCCGCCTGTTCGGCGGCCAGCGTGTGCAGCTTGCGCGCCTCGGCCGAGGCGATGAAGCTGGCCTCGACGATATGGTGGTCGGTCACGCCGCGCCACAGCCGCTCGAAATGGACGCCGCCATCTTCCGTAAGACGCGCCGACCAGCGCGCTTCGTGATCGCCCGACTCCAGACGCCGCGTCGTTTCGGTGACCGTCGCCATGCGCTGCTCGCGGGTCAGCACGGGGTCGAGCGCACCCGCCAGCGCCAGCACCTCGATGATCGAGGCATCGTAGCGGCGCGGCACGTACCGCATCAGGGTCCGCATCCGCCGCGCATGATCGACCAGCGTCTTCAGGTCGTTGCCCGACCGCGCGCCGCCCGCGCCCTCCAGCACCATGGTCGAGACGCCCGCCTCGACCAGATATTCGTCGAGTGCCGTATCGTCCTTGAGGTAGACTTCCGACCGCCCCTTGGTCGCCTTGTAGAGCGGCGGCTGGGCGATGTAGAGATGCCCGCGCTCGATCAGCTCGGGCATCTGGCGATAGAAGAAGGTCAGCAGCAGCGTGCGGATATGCGCGCCGTCGACGTCTGCGTCGGTCATGATGACGATCTTGTGGTAGCGCAGCTTGTCCGCGTTGAAGTCGTCGCGGCCGATGCCGGTGCCCATCGCCTGGATCAGCGTGCCGATCTCCTTGGACGAAATCATGCGGTCGAACCGCGCGCGCTCGGTGTTCAGGATCTTGCCGCGCAAGGGGAGGATCGCCTGGAAATGGCGGTTGCGCCCCTGCTTGGCCGAACCACCGGCCGAGTCACCCTCGACCAGAAAGAGTTCGGACTTGGCGGGATCGCGCTCCTGGCAATCGGCCAGCTTGCCGGGCAGCGAGGCGATGTCCATCACGCCCTTGCGCCGGGTCAGCTCGCGGGCGCGCTTGGCGGCCTCACGCGCGGCCGCCGCGTCGATCACCTTGGCGATGATCGCGCGGGCGTTCTGCGGATTTTCCTCCAGCCAGTCGGCCAGCTTGTCGGCGATCAGCGATTCCAGCGGCTGGCGCACCTCGGAGGAGACCAGCTTGTCCTTGGTCTGGCTGCTGAACTTCGGGTCGGGCAGCTTGACCGAGACGATCGCGGTCAGGCCTTCGCGCATGTCGTCACCGGTCAGCGTGACCTTCTCCTTCTTCAGGAGACCCGATTTGTCGGCATAATTGTTGAGCGTACGGGTCAGCGCCGCGCGGAACGCCGCGATATGGGTGCCGCCGTCGCGCTGCGGGATGTTGTTGGTGAAGGCGAGGACGTTTTCATAGTAAGAATCATTCCACTCCAGCGCCACATCCATGCCGATCGCATCGCGCTGGCCATGGATGGCGATGGGTTCGGGGAAGAGCGGCGACTTGGAGCGGTCCAGCCACTTCACGAACGCAGCGATTCCGCCCTCGTAATAGAGCTCGACCGTCTTGGGCTCTTCGTGCCGTGCATCGGTCAGGAACAGGCGCACGCCCGAATTCAGGAAGGCCAACTCGCGATAGCGGTGTTCGAGCTTGGCGAAGTCGAACTCGGTGATCTTGAACGTCGCGGGCGACGGCAGGAAGGTGACGCGGGTGCCCTTCTGCCCCGGCTCGGCCTTGCCGACGACCTTGAGCGGCGCGACCGCGTCGCCGTGGGCGAAGCGCATGTAATGCTCCTCGCCGTCGCGCCAGATGGTCAGGTCCAGAAATTCGGACAGCGCGTTCACCACCGACACGCCGACGCCGTGCAGACCGCCCGACACCTTGTAGGCGTTGTCGTCCGACGTGTTCTCGAACTTGCCGCCCGCGTGCAGCTGGGTCATGATCACCTCGGCCGCCGACACGCCCTCTTCGGGGTGGATGCCGGTCGGGATGCCGCGGCCGTTATCGGTCACGCTGACCGAGCCGTCGGCGTTCAGCTGGATGTCGATGCGGTCGCAATGCCCCGCCAGCGCTTCGTCGATCGCGTTGTCCGAAACCTCGAACACCATGTGGTGGAGGCCCGAGCCGTCGTCGGTGTCGCCGATATACATGCCCGGCCGCTTGCGTACCGCGTCGAGGCCCTTCAGCACCTTGATCGAGGAGGCGCCATATTCGTTCGTCTGGGGGGTATCTGCCATAGCGAGTATATAGGAATTACAGGCCCTCAGGGAAAGCGAAATGGGAGGGGCGGCGGCCCTTTCGCCCGCCCTGGCGCCGGGCGGCAAAACCCGGCGACGACCCGCCGTTCGTGACGCCGATTTCATGCCCCGATCGGGAGCCGGACGCCCCGTTTGCGCGTATCCCGATCCCGCTTCTTGGCATCGGAGACGGCGATGACCGGCAAGGCCTTATTCTTCCCCATCCTGCTGGCGACGCTCGCCGCCGCCCCGCTTTCGGCGCAGTCGCTGCGGCAGGACTATCCCAGCTGCAACCTGACGCAGCAGCGCGCGCTCAAGGGGCCGGTCGGCGGCACGATCCGCGATCCCCGCCAGGCCCATATCGCGATGCGCGCCGATATCCTTCAGGCGGATATCGGCACCACGCGAACCGCTTCGTGGTGAAACAGGGATTTCTGAGCGCGGGCGAGACGGCGAGCTACGACCGGGCGCTGGATGGGGTGGCGAGGCGGGTCTGTCGCGGGTGATGGTCTCTGTGAGACCCTGAGCCCTCCCCCATCCCCTCCCGCCTGCGGGAGGGGCGTGCCTTGGCGCTACGGTAGGACGCCGTTTCTCAGTATGCTGAACGTCGCCCGGTAACGCACCCCTCCCGCAGGCGAGTTTCAGGTCAGTCATGCCCCCGGCATGACTTAAACGATGCTGGGCATCGTTTACCTGAAACTGGGATGGGGGAGGGTCCGGTGTCTCACCGAGCCCCGCCCCCCTCAAAACTCCACCCGCGTTGCCTCCCCGGGCACATCGGTGAACAGTCCAGGCTCGGTCCCGGTCATCCACACCTGCCCCCGCCCCGCCAGCCGCTCGAACAGCGCGGCGCGGCGCGACGGATCGAGATGCGCAGCCACCTCGTCCAGCAGCAACACCGGGGGCAGCCCACGTTGCTCGGTCACCAGATCGGCATGGGCCAAGACGATGCCGAGCAGCAGCGCCTTCTGCTCGCCCGTGGAGCACAGCGCCGCCGCCTGCCCCTTCGCCACGTGCGTCACGGACAGGTCGGCCCGGTGCGGCCCGACCAGCGTCCGCCCCGCCGCCGCGTCGCGCCTGCGCCCCATGGCCAGCGCATGGGCGAATGCCGCCGGGTCGACCGCCTCTCCCTCCAGCGCCAGCGCGGCCCGGGCGAACACGCTGTCGGGCGCCTCTTCCAACCGTTGGTCGAGCGCTGCCACTGCCGCCACCCGCGCGGCATCGAGCGCCGCGCCATGCTCGACCATCCGTGCCTCCAGCGCGCTCAGCCAGTCGGGATCGACCGGACCTTCGCTCGCCAGCAGCCGGTTGCGCTCACGCATCGCGGCGTCATAGCGGGTCGCGTGCATGCCGTGCGCCGGAGCCAGCGCCAGCACCAGCCGGTCGAGGAACCGCCGCCGCTCGGACGCGGGCTCGACGAACAGCCGGTCCATCGTCGGGGTCAGCCACAGGACGGACAGCCAGTCGGCCAGCGCATTGGCGCTCGTGGCCGCCCCCTGCACCCTGACGACCCGCCGTTCGGGCGCGGAGGCCAGCGCGCCGGTTGCGATCTCGACATCGCCGTCGAGGGTCGCCGCGACACCGAACCCGCCCTTGCCCCCCTGTCGCGCCATCGCCGACAGCGCGGCGCGCCGCAGCCCTCGGCCGGGCGCGAGCAGCGACACCGCTTCCAGAACGTTGGTTTTCCCCGCGCCGTTTTCGCCGGTCAGCACGACGAATCCCGCCGCCGGTAACAGCGCGAGGTCGGCATGATTGCGGAAATCGGTAAGGACCAGGCGGGTGAGCATCATGTCCGCCTTAAAGGGTATGCGCCCTCAATACATCCTCCCCTGCAAGGGGAGGTGGCAGGCCGAAGGCCTGACGGAGGGGTGTAACCGCCAGCGAGAAATCCATCGCAAGCCGGGACACCCCTCCACCATCGCTTCGCGATGGTCCCCCTCCCCTTGCAGGGGAGGAATAGGGGTGGCTTACACCCGCATCGGCATCAGCACGTACAGCGCGGGTGCCTTGTCATTCTCGCGGATCAGGGTCGGCGCGGCGGCGTCGGCCAAATGGACTTCGACCAGATCGCTATCGATCTGCGCCAGGATGTCGAGCAGATAACGGCTGTTGAAGCCGATCTCGAAGCCCAGCGAGGTGTACTCGCCCGGCACCTCTTCCGACGCGGTGCCGTTCTCGGGGCTGGTCACCGACAGGGTGATCCGGTCGCGGTCGAGCGCCATCTTCACCGCGCGGGTCTTTTCGGTCGCAATGGTCGACACGCGGTCGACGCCCTGCATGAACGCCTTGGGGTCCAGCTTCAGGATCTTGTCGTTCGCGGTCGGGATGACGCGGCTGTAATCGGGGAAGGTGCCGTCGATCAGCTTGGAGGTCAGGATCGCCTGGCCCAGGTCGAAGCGGATCTTGGTGCCCGACAGCGACACGCCGACCGAGCCGTCCACCTCGTCGAGCAGCTTGCGCAGCTCGCCCACGCACTTACGCGGCACGATCACATCGGGCATGCCCTCGGCGCCGTTCGGGCGCTCGATGGTGACGCGCGCCAGACGGTGGCCGTCGGTGGCGGCGGCCTTCAGCACAGGCGCACCGTTATCCTCGGCGACGTGCAGGAAGATGCCGTTCAGATAATAGCGCGTCTCTTCGGTCGAGATGGCGAAGCGCGTCTTGTCGATGATCTGCTTGAGCAGTTCGACCGGCAGCTCGAACTGGGTCGGCAGCTCGCCCTCGGCGATGACGGGGAAGTCGTCGCGCGGCAGCGTGCCGAGCGAGAAGCGGGCACGGCCCGCCACGATGGTCATGCGGCCTTCGGCGGCGGTCAGCTGGACCTGCGCGCCCTCGGGCAGCTTGCGGGCGATGTCGAACAGCGTGTGCGCCGACACGGTGGTCGAACCCGGCTGGTCGACGGCGGCGGCGACGCTGTCGTTGATCTGCAGGTCCAGGTCGGTCGCCATCATGCGCAGCTGGCCCTCGGCCGTCGCCTCCAGCAGCACGTTGGAGAGGATCGGAATCGTGTTCCGCCGCTCCACCACCGACTGGACATGGCTCAACCCCTTGAGCAGCGTTGCGCGTTCGATCGTCGCCTTCATTTCCTGATCCCCCGCCGGAACGACCGCATGGTCCCCGAGTCCGAATGATAAATGGCCTTGGTTCCTACCCGCCAAGAAGGGGCCGAAGCAAGGCTCCGACCCCTCTTACACTGGGAGTAAAACCACCGTTAATGTGGAAAAGAATCCCGGCTCAGAAGCGCAGGCCCAGACCCGCCATCAGCTGGTGGCGGTTCGGATTGATGCCGACGCCGTCCAGCTCGTCATAATGCGAATAGCGATATTCGCCCTTCACGAAGGTGTTCGGGCTGATCGCATATTCCAGACCGGCGCCCAGGCGATAGCCGCCGACTTCCTGCGAATTGACGGTGGTGACGCCCGCCGTGGTGTAGCGCGCATCGAACTTGGCGTTGGTGTAACCGGCCTTCAGATAGCCCATCGCGACCGGCGAGATGACATAGCCGACGCGCGCACCGGCATAGAGGTCACGGCCCGCACCCAGACGGAACTCGTCACCGGGCACGCGGATGCCGCTGCTGCGCGTGTCCGAGCTGCTGCCCGAAATCTCGCCCTCGGCGCCCAGGACCACGGGGCCTGCCGGAAGGTCGTAACCGATCGCGGCGCCATAGAGCACGCCGTCGCTCGAACTCTTGTCCTGACCCTGACGATCGTTGAGGCTGTCATAGCCGATCAGGCCCTCGACGCGGAAACCCGTGAAGGGCTGTGCGGTCTGGGCGGCGGCGGGGGCCGCGGCGGCGATGGCTGCCGAGGTCGCCAGGGCGGCGAGCATGAGCTTACGCATACACTATACTCCATTACTGTACCGGCCGCCGTTACATTCGGCGGTTGCGGCACTAATGACGCGAAAGCCCGGGCGTTGCATGAACCTCAGCTAAACAGGAAAAAGCGTTGCATGGAGGCAACAGCCGGGACAGGGATTGCGGGTCATGACCGCCCACCCCGCCCCGCCCGCCCGCCCGACAGACCGCAGGGGACGCGACTATATCGCCCGGCATGGCGAGACGGTGTTCAACCGGATCGGATGTATCCAGGGCGACCGGGTCGAGCTGCACACGCCGCTGACCCGGCGGGGTTTTGCGCAGGCCGATACGATCGGCCGGGTCCTGTACGAACGACTCGGTGCGGCACCGGCACTGACCCTCTGGTCCTCGCCCACCGGCCGGGCGCTTCAGACGCTGGCGGTGATCGCCGAGCATCTGGCACTCGACTGGCATGACACGCGCCATGACGTCCGGCTGATCGAACTGGGTTTCGGCAGCTGGGGCGGACAGCGTTTCGCCGATCTGACCGCGATCCATGGCCCGATCGTCCATCCGCATGGCATGGCGGTGGGGGCGCCCGACGGCGAACGCTATGCGGCGATGGCGGCGCGATTGTCGGCCTGGATGACGGATACCGCCGAGCATGACGGCGACCGGCTGATCCTGATGCACGGCCTGTCCAGCCGGGTGCTGCGCGGGTTGCTGCTGGGGTTGCCCGACGATGGCTTGTGCGGCGTGCCGGTGGCCGAGCGCCTGCCACAGGGGTCGATCGTGTTGATCGAGGGCGGGCAAGAGACGGTGATCCACCGGGCTGGCGCATGAAGCGGCTGGCGCTCTGCCTGGCGCTGGTCGCCGCGCCGGTTCTCGCGCGCGAGACGATCGGCATCTACAAGGGCTGGGGCGCGTTTCGCGATCCCGACCGGTGCTACGCCATCGCCAGACCGGTGCTGGCGAACGGGCGGGTTGGCGGCTTTGCCAGCGTCGGCACCTGGCCTGCCAAGCGCCTGCGCGAATCCTTCCACGCGCATCTCAGCAGCCCGCGCGACCGCGCCGCCGCCGTCACGCTGGCCATCGGCGAGCGCCGCTTTCCGCTGGTTGGCACGACCCAGGACGTCTGGGCGCCCGACGCGGCCACCGACCATGCGCTGGTCATGGCGATACGCTCGGGCCGCAGCATGAGCGTCTCCGCCGTCGACCCGCACCACCGGCCTTTCGCCGACACCTATGCCCTGGCGGGCGCGGCGGCGGCGATCGATGCCGCGACCTTGGCATGTGTGGGGGCCTGAAAACTTTCCTCCCCTGGAAGGGGAGGTGGCGCGCGAAGCGCGTCGGAGGGGTGTCCCGCTACCGGAGAGGGTGACACCCCTCCGTCAGACCTGCGGCCTGCCACCTCCCCTTGCAGGGGAGGAAGAGTCTGCCCTGTGGAAATCCATCCGATTTTGCGCTATGGGCAGCGCATGCAGACAGTTTCGGCCGCCCTCATGCCCATTCCGGGGCACATCGATCCCGTGCCCGTGCCGCGCGGCGTGCAACCGCGTCCCGATGGTCGCGTCGATTTGATCGGCCTGACCAAGGACCAGCTGCGCGAGGCCTTGCTGTCGGGCGGCATGGAGTTGAAGCAGGCCAAGCTGCGCTCCAAGCAGATCTGGCACTGGCTCTACAATCGCGGCGCCACCCGCTTCGCCGACATGACCGACATCGCCAAGGCGCAGCATCCCTGGCTAGAGGAACGCTTCGTCATCGGCCGTCCCGAGGTGGTCGAGGCGCAGGTGTCGAACGACGGCACGCGCAAGTGGCTGCTGCGCTCGGCCGACGGGCAGGATTACGAGATGGTGTTCATCCCCGACGCCGATCGGGGGACTTTGTGCGTTTCGAGCCAGGTCGGCTGCACGCTGAACTGCCGCTTCTGCCACACCGGCACGATGCGCCTCGTCCGCAACCTGACGGCGGGCGAGATCGTCGGACAGGTCATGCTCGCGCGCGACTCGCTGGGCGAATGGCCCAGCCAGCCCGAGGGGCGGATGCTGACCAACATCGTCATGATGGGCATGGGCGAGCCGCTCTATAATTTCGATGCGGTGCGCGATGCGTTGAAGCTGGTGATGGACGGTGACGGGCTGGCGCTGTCCAAGCGTCGCATCACCCTATCGACCAGCGGCGTCGTGCCGATGATGGCGCGTGCGGGCGCGGAGATCGGCGTGAACCTGGCGGTGTCGCTCCACGCCGTGACCAAGGACGTGCGCGACGAGCTGGTGCCGCTGAACAAGAAATACGGCATCGAGGAGCTGTTGCAGGCCTGTGCCGACTATCCGGGTGCCAACAATGCCCGGCGCATCACGTTCGAATATGTGATGCTGAAGGACAAGAACGACTCGGACGCCGATGCGCACGAGCTGGTCCGGCTGCTGCGCCATTACGACCTGCCCGCCAAGGTGAACCTGATCCCGTTCAACCCCTGGCCCGGCGCGGACTATGAATGCTCGACGCCGGAGCGGATTCGGCGCTTCTCCGACATCGTGTTCGAGGGCGGAATCTCCGCACCGGTCCGCACCCCGCGCGGGCGCGACATCGACGCGGCCTGCGGCCAGTTGAAGACCGCCGCCGAGAAGAAGAGCCGTGCGCAGCTCGACCGCGAGGCGGAAGAGAAGTTCGCCGCTTTGGGGTGAATAAATCCTCCCCTGCAAGGGGAGGGCGACCGCCGCGAAGCGGTGGTGGAGGGGTGTCCCTACTGGCGGTGACACCCCTCCGTCAGGGCTACGCCCTGCCACCTCCCCTTGCAGGGGAGGAATGAAAAAGGCTCAGTCCCGGAGCGCGCGTTCGCCCTCGAACATGTAATCCCGCGTCACCGGCACCGAGAGCCGCCCGCGCGTCAACTGCACCTGATAGTTGCACAGGCCGCCATTGCGGAACGCCGCGCCCGCACCCGCCAGATAGAAGAGCCACATGCGATAGAAGCGCTCGTCATACAGCTCGACGATGCGGTCCTTCGCCGCCACGGTCCGGTCGTACCAGATGTCGAGCGTCCAGCCATAATGGCAGCGCAGCACCTCGACATCGGTCAGGAACATGCGCAAGCCCTCCTGCGCGCGGACGATCTCCGACAGGGCGGGGTTATAGCCGCCGGGGAAGATGTACTTGGTCGTCCAGTCGTCGGTGACGCCCGGCCCGTTCAGCCGCCCGATCGTGTGGAGCAGCATCACGCCATCCTCGGTCAGCAGGTCGCGGCACTTGCGGAAGAAGGTCCGGTATTGCGGCGGGCCGACATGCTCGAACATGCCGACCGAGACGATGCGGTCGAACTGGCCCTCCACCCGGCGATAGTCGATCAGCTCGAACTTCACCTTGTCCGACACGCCCAGCGCCTCGGCACGCGCGCGCGCGACCTTCAGCTGTTCCTCGGACAGGGTGACGCCCAGCACTTCGGCGCCGCATTTCTGGTGCAGGTAGAGCGCCATGCCACCCCAGCCGCAACCGATGTCGAGGACCTTCATCCCCGGCTCGATCGCCAGCTTGGCGGCGATATGCGCCTTCTTGTCGCGTTGCGCCCGCTCCAGATCGTTCTTCGGATCGGTGAAGTACGCGCAGCTATATTGCTTGTCGGTGTCGAGGAAGAGTTCGTACAGCGTGCCCGACAGGTCGTAGTGATGGGCGACGTTCTTCTTCGACCGACGCTCCATGTTGATCCGGTCGATGCGATGCTTGATCGCGCCCGCCGCCCGGACCAGCCGCGAGGGGTTCAGGTTCGCGCGGCCCGCTTCCCATTTGTCGTTGGCGGTCAGCAGTTCGACTAGGTCGCGGACATCGCCCTTCTCGACGACCAGACGACCATCCATGAAGGACTCGCCCGCCGCCAGCGCGGGGTTGCGCACGATCTGCCCGGCAACCGACGAGTCGGTGAAGCGGATCGCGACATCGGGATAACCGGGTTCGGGCGAGCCGAACTCGCGGACCTTTCCATCATGATGGGTGAGGGACAGGCGGCCCTTGCGGACCGCGCGCGACAGAAAGAGATCGATCAGCGCCATATGGCACCGCCTAGTGCCTTAAATTCCCGCATACCAGTCATAATCGACGTGATCTTCCCAGTATCCGCCCTTGCCCAAACCTATGTTATCCAAGCTTTCCACCGCATCGATCCGCATCAGATACTTGGCGTGCTTGTATCCCAGCTGCCGCTCGACGCGCAGCCGCAAGGGCGCGCCGTGGCCGATGTCGAGCATCCGCCCGTTCATGCCCCAGGCCAGGATCGTCTGGGGATGGAAGGCGTCGATCAGATCGAGCGATTCGTAATAGGGCTGGCCGCCGTACAGGTCGGCACAGGTGAAGACGACATATCGCGCCCGCGTGCTGATATCGGCGGCCTTCAGGATCGTGCCCAGCATCGGCCCCATCCATTCGCCGATCGCGCTCCACCCCTCGACGCAGTCGTGGCGGGTGATCTGACGCCGCGCGGGGAACTCACCGATCTGGCGCAGCGACAGCGACAGCGGCTTGGCCACCAGCCCGCCGACGGTCAGCCGCCAGTCCTCGAACCGGTTGGCGGCGAGGGCGGCATATTCGGGTGTGCCCGGGTTGCGCGTGCCGTTGGTACGGAAGACCGGCGACATCTGGTCGCGGCGATATTCGGGGGCCAGCGCGCCCCGGTCCATCAGCGCGCGTTGCAGCCCCTTCTGCATATCCTCGCCCGCGAACAGGATTTTCCGCGCCGTCGGCTGCTCGATGATCCGGTCGCAGCCCGCGAGGAGCAGCCCGGCGCCGCCGGTCAGGATGGTACGACGCGCGATCAATCCGGCGGTCATTCGGGAACCCTCCAGCGGCCGGTGATCATCGACCGCATCTCGTTGAGCGGCCCGGCCAGAATGACCAGCACCAGGTGTATGACGGTGAACAGCGCCAGCAGCGTCGCCGTGATGAAGTGGATCGACCGCGCCGATTGCCGCCCGCCCAGCAGGTCCAAGACCCAGGGCCAGGCCGCATTCATACCCGGCGACAGCGCAATGCCGGTCAGGATGGCGAGCGGCAGGGCGACGAACAGCACCCCCGCATAACTCAGCTTCTGGAACAGATTATAGGCCCGCGGATCACGCTCGTCGTGAAAGCGAAGGGCCAGATGTCGCCGAAAATCCGCCCAGACCGAGCCGGGCCGAAGCTCGCGCCCCCGGATACGCAGGTCGCGCTGGAAATGCCGCGTGACCAGGCCGCCGATCATATAGGCGAGCAGCCCGAACCCCAGCACCAGCGCGAAGAACAGGTGCCAGCGCCGAGAGATCGCCAGATTGTAGCGTGCCGGAATGGTCAGCCAGGCCGGGAAGTGCGGCAGGCTGGCCCAGGCGTGATCGAAATTCGCCCCGTAACGTCCCCAATAGAGCCGGGGATGCGCGTTGGAGATGCCCAGCCCCGATCCCAGCAGGATCAGCACCGCGACCGCATTGACCCAGTGCCAGATGCGCGTCACCCATCCGTGGCGACGGATGACGGCGCCTGGCGGTTCCGGGGCTCTTTCCGGCTCGGTCGGCGTTCCGGCTTCCATCCACACTCCCTTTCGGTGACCATCCATGATCGACAACTGGCATTTCTACGAACCCGTCAACGGTCATGGGCTGGCGCATGATCCCTTGAACGCGATCGTCGCGCCCCGCCCGATCGGCTGGATCGGCAGCCGGTCGGCGCAGGGCGTCAACAATCTGGCACCCTACAGCTTTTTCAACGTCTTCAACTACCGTCCGCCGCTGATCGGCTTTTCGTCGCAGGGGTGGAAGGACTCGGTCGCCAACATTGCCGAGACCAAGGTCTTCACCTGGAACCTCGCCACCATGACGCTGGCGCAGGCGATGAACGCCAGTGCGGCGACCGTGCCCGCGGAGGTGGACGAGTTCGCGCTGTCGGGCGTGACGGCGCAGGACGGACAGTTGGTCGACGCCCCGCGCGTGGCGGAAAGTCCGGTGTCGTTCGAATGCCGCCTGACCCAGCTGATTCGCCTGGAAACCAAGGAGGGCCGCGAGCTGGACCAGTGGCTGGTCATCGGCGAGGCGGTGGGCATCCATATCGCCGCCGACCTGATCGAGAACGGCATCTACCAAACCGCGCGCGCGCGCCCGATCCTGCGCGGCGGCGGGCCGGTCGACTATTTCGAGGTGACGGAAGCCGCCCGTTTCGAGATGCGGCGCCCCGACGCCTGATCCGGTCGTCGTAACAGGGGCTGCAAGGAATTGCCAAATCGTATACGAATTTGCAACCCTTGAAGCGCGATAAGGCGGGTCGACGTTTTGAGAGGCCCACCATGCTGACCGAGCTTCGGGAGCATCATGCCGCGTTGACCCGCTGGCTGGATGCCCATCGCAACCTGTGCGACGCCGCGCAGATCGATTATCAGGCCCTGCGCCATGTCCGCTGGCAGATCGCGCGTGTCAGCCGGAAGCGGCTCGCCTTTCTGACGGACACGGTCTTTCCCTTTGCCGAAGCCCATGCCGGACTGAAAGCCGCCGCCGGGCTGCTGACCCTGCGCCAGGAGACACCGGCCCATGGCCGGATCCTGTCGGCCTTTGTCGCCCGCTGGCCGATGGAAGCGGTGGCGGAGGCGCCGGACGCCTATGCCCGCGCGGCCGATGCCTGTCGCCGGGATGCCGACAAGCGACTCCTCGCGGAGGAACGCCATCTGCGGCTGTTGCTGACCGAGGTCGAATGGCAGCCGGGGCGCGTGTTTCCTCCATCGGCGGATCAGATGCCGTCGGCCACGCCCCCCTCCTGACGGCAACTCGAGACCCATCCCTTTGTCGGTGCGGCACAGGCGGGTTCGTCATGAAATGGCTCGTCCCACAGCATCTGCCTGACCGCCGAACAGCCCGTCGAGAGCCGCGCCGGGTTGCTGACACAGGCGCATTCGGACTGCACCGTCAAAAGCGCGACCCTTGAGGGCGGCAGGGTCGAAAGCGAACCGACCCGCATGATGCCCGGCAGCACGCCATGTCACATATTAAACTTTGATTTAGATCAACGCGTCAGAAGGCCGCCATCAGGAGGCATTGATGATCCGATGATATGACAATTCCGATCGTCGCCGCGGAGAATATCGGCTCCGGGGTTACGATGACCATGCAGGAAGGTCGGGGGGCCTATCCTGTACGTGAATCTTCCGGATCGCACGGACATCGCCGGGGTGGGCCGATGGAGGGCAACCGTCGAATGCGATCGCGATTATATTGAAAGCATCCCCATGCTGCCCGAATGGCTCGAAATGCGCGACGAAGTGGTTCGCGTCATGAGCGAGCACCGCGCCCTGTGCGGCGCGCTCCAGCCCGATCCCGCTGCGCTGAGCCGCAGCCGCTGGCTGCTTTCCAACGCCAGCCGCCAGCGGGCGAGTTGGCTGATGCGCCATGCGAACCCCACCGCACAACGATTGGCACACACGCCGGGCGGTGCCGCCTGGCTGGCGGTACAGGCGAGCATGCCTGCCTATCGCCAGCGCATATCCGGCTTTGTTTCGAGCTGGCCGCTCGAAGAGATCATGGTCGACTGGGGCGGATACCGGCGCGGCTGCGCCGAGTTGCGCATCGAGGTCGCGGCATGGTTGCGCAACGAGGAATTTGCGATCCGGGCGCTGGCGGCGGAATGGGAAGCCGAGCCCTCGGCCCCGACGGCCGCCGCCCGTCAGGCATATCCCCGATAGAAGAACACCGCCGTCGTCACCGTCGTAAGAAGGAGCGTCCAGCCCCGGATAAGCCCGGCGGGCAGCCTGCGCCCGATCAGCGCGCCGCTCCACCCGCCGACGATGCCGCCCGCCAGCATGGGCAGGCACTGCGCCCAGGCGACCATGCCCGTCGCCACGAAGACCAGTGTCGCCGCCGCATTGGCGGTGGCCAGCATCAGCGTGCGCGGCGCGGCCAGCTGCGCCGGGTTGCGCCCCGAGAGCAGCCCCCAGGCGGCGGTCACCATCATGCCGATGCCGCCGCCGAAATATCCGCCATACACACCTAGCACCGCCTGCGCCCCCATCAGCGCGCGCGGCCCCGGCCGGGCGATCCGCGCCAGCCATTCCGAGGCATGCCGCCCGCCCGCGATCGCGATCGTCGCGGTCAGCAGCAGCCAGGGCACGATCAGGTCGAAGGCACGCGGCGGCGTCAGGAACAACAGGATGCTGCCCAGCAGCGCGAAGACGAAGGTCAGCGCCGCCATCCGCCGCATCGACACGCCCATCACCGGCTCCAGCCCATGGCGATAGGCCCAGACGCTGGCCATGGCGGCGGGTTGCAGCGCGACATTGGAAGTGGCGTTGGCGATGGTCGATGGCAGGCCCAGCGCGATCAGCGTCGGCATGGTCGAGAAACTGCCACCGCCCGCCAGTGCGTTCATCGCGCCCCCGACAAAGCCTCCGGCAGCGGCGAGCGCGAGAAAGGTCCAGTCGATCATGCCGGGGAATGCCCCTCCACCATCCTTCGGATGGTCCCCCTCCCCATCAAAGATGGGGAGGACTTATCTTCAATCCTCCCCAAGCTGTGCTTGGGGAGGGGGACCGCCCGGCGCAGCCGGGTGGTGGAGGGGCCAGCCCCCACCCTCAACGCGGGGCCAGCCGCCGGATGTCGAGCACGTCCACCCCGGCCAGCATCACCGGCCCGAAACGCCCCTCGACCTCCGCGACGATGCCCTCGGCGCTCGAACGCACCCGCGTCCAGGGAATTTCGCGCACCGCGATTCGCCGGCCATGCAGCTTGAGCGCCGCGACCCGGCCATCGGTCGCCACCACCAGCGCGCCCTGGCCATCGGCACCGACCACGGCTCCCGCAACGGTAAAGCCCGTCAGCGCCGCCTCGGCCGCCGCCGCGACATCCTCGGGCGAGCCGATCCGGCGGTCGCGGCGGCGCGTGCAGAGCCACGCGATTCCCGCCCCGCCCAGCGCCACGCCGACGCCCAGCCCGGTCAGCGCCCCGGTCGTCACGGTGCCGACGAGCGGCAGGATCATCCGGCGTTGCCTGCCAGCGCGTCCAGCGTCGGGCGCAGGCCGGACAGGTCATAGCCCGCCCCTTCGGCCTGCATCACGATCAGGGTCGGGTTGCGCCCCGCCTTGGCCGCCGCCAGCGCCCACAGATTGCAGCTGCGCGTGCCCGACCGGCAATAGGCCAGCACCGGGCCCTTGGCCTCGACCAGCGCCTGGGTCATCTGGTCGACCATCTCGTGGCTGAACCCGCCGGGCGTCACGGGGATGGCGGTATAGGCCAGCCCCTGATCCTCGGCCGCGGCGCGAATCGAATCGCCGGTCGGCTGACCGGGCTCCTCGCCATCGGGACGGTTGTTGACGATGGCGGCATAGCCCGCCGCCTTGATCGCGGCGACGTCCTCGGGCCGGATCTGGGGAGCGACGGCGACGCTTTCGTTGATGGGGCGGATCATGCGGTTCACCTATTCAATGGGCCGTTTCACCGCAACCGGTGGCGGGCCTGCTTTGTCGGAAAAGACGCATCAGTTTCGTATCGGCTCCGCCGCGCGGCGGAACATACGGCCCCGCGCCACGTCTGGCTGTCATCCCCCCGTTGTTCCAGGAGCCGTCCCCATGCCGCTGATCGATCGCCGTCAGGGCTTGTGGAGCCTGGCCGCCCTGGGCGTGGCCTCCGCCCTTCCCCTCGCCTGGGCGCGCCGGGCGCAGGCGGCGGCTCCGCAGCGCGGCGTGCTGGCGGTCGTCGAAAAGGGCACCGGCGGCGTCGTCTTCTACCGCGTGCCCGATGGCGAGCGGCTGGGCCAGGTGCCGCTGGGCACGCAGCCGCACGAGATGGTCGCCGATACGGGCGGCCGCTTCGCCTATGTCGGCGGGTACGGCGTGAAGGGCTGGCAGTTCGGCGGTGAGGGCGGGCATCAACTCTGGGTGATCGACCTGGAGGGACGCAAGCTGGCGCGGGCCATCGACCTGTCGCCGCACCGACGCTGGCACGGCATGCGGATGGACGCGAAGGGGCGCCTCTATGCCCTGTCCGAGACCGACAGCCTGCTCGCCCGCTTCGACACGCCCGCCAGTGCCGACAGTCCCGACCGGATGATCCCGGTCGGCGGCGCGCGCAGCCATTATTTCGTGGTGAAGGCCGATGGCAGCCGCGCCTATGTCGCCGACACGATGAGCGGCACCGTCATCATGGTCGACCCCGACGATGCCAGCTTCGCGCCCGTCAAACAACATATCGGCAAGGCACCCGAGGGCCTGGCGCTCAGCCCGGACGAGCGGACGCTCTATGTCATCGACCGCCCGGCGGGCGTGCTCCACGCGCTCGATGCGGTGACGCTGCGCCCGCGTGCCCGTACGTCCTTACGCGGCGAGGCGGTGCGGGTGGTCGTGCAGGCGGACGGCCGGTTGATCGTGTCGAACACCGCCGACAAGAGCCTGACCCGCCATTCCCCCGCCACCCTGGCAGAGGAAGCGCGGCTGCCACTGCCCGCCGCCGCACCGGGGCTGAACCTGCCCGCCGGAGGATCGATCCTGTACGCCGCGCTGGAGAATAACCGGATCGCCATCGTCGATCTGGCGGCATGGACGATCACCGGCGGCTTTGCGACCGGCGACGCGCCCGACACCGCCGTCCTTCTGTAATGGCACCGACCCTTTGCCTTGGCCCCGCTTTCCGGTAGCGGTAGAGCGATGGCTGCCAAAATCTCCTGTGATATTGCGATCATTGGCGCAGGCCTGGCCGGTGGGCTGATCGCGCTTGCGCTGAAAGCCCGCCACCCCTCGCTCGACGTCCGGCTGATCGATGCGGGCGAGACGATCGGCGGCAACCACCTCTGGTCCTTTTTCGGCAGCGACGTGGCCAAGCGCGACCGCTGGATCGTCGAGCGCCTCGTCGCGCATGGCTGGCGCAGTTACGACGTCGCCTTTCCGGCGCATTCGCGCACCATCGACCAGACCTATTATTCGATCGAGAGCCACCGCCTCGACACCGAGGTTCGCCGGACGCTGCCGCCGCACGCGCTGATCCTGGGGCGCAAGGTGCTGGCGGTGTCGGCCACCGCCGCCGTCTTCGCCGATGGCGACCGGGTGGAGGCGACGGGCGTGATCGACGCGCGCGGCGCGGGCGACCTGTCTTCGCTGTCCTGCGGATGGCAGAAATTCGTCGGGCAGGAGCTGAAGCTCACCCGCCCGCACGGGGTCGAGCGGCCGGTGGTGATGGACGCCACCGTCAAGCAGCTGGACGGCTATCGCTTCGTCTACACCCTGCCCTTCGCCGAGGACCGGATCTTCGTCGAGGACACCTATTACTCCACCTCCGCCGAGTTGAACCGTCGCGCCATCGTCCAGCGGATCGAGCGCTATGCCGACAGCCGCGACTGGGTGGGGGCCGAGGTGGTGCGCGAGGAGGCGGGCGTGCTGCCGGTCGCGATGGGCGGCGATTTCGACGGCTATTGGCGCAGCGGCGGGGCCAGGACGCCCAAGGCCGGGATGCGCGCCGGGCTGTTCCACCCGACCACCGGCTACTCGCTGCCCGATGCGATCCGCATGGCCGCGATGCTGGCCGAGCGGCGCGACTTTGCAGGTGCCGACCTGCACGACGCGACCTATCGCATGGCGCGTGACGCCTGGGACGCGCGCGGCTTTTACCGTATGCTCGACACGATGTTGTTCAAGGCCGCGGAGCCGGATGAGCGATACCGGGTGCTCGAGCGTTTCTATCGACTTCCGCCCGACCTGATCGGGCGTTTCTATGCGGGGCAATCGACCATGGCCGACAAGGCACGAATTCTGACCGGACGGCCGCCGGTGCCGATCCTGCGCGCCATCGCCGCCCTGAGAGACAAGTCGGGGGGCCGGGCATGAAGAGCGCGGTCGTCATCGGATCGGGTTTCGGCGGGCTGGCGCTGGCCATCCGCCTGCAATCGGCGGGCGTGCAGACGACGATCGTCGAGGCGCGCGACAAGCCGGGCGGTCGCGCCTATTATTGGGAGCGCGACGGCTTCACCTTCGACGCCGGGCCCACCGTCATCACCGATCCGGCCTGCCTGGAGGAATTGTGGGCGCTGACCGGCCGGTCGATGTCCGAGGATGTGACGCTCGATCCGGTCAGCCCCTTTTACCGGCTCAACTGGGTCGACGGCACCAATTTCGACTATAGCAACGACGACACCCAGTTGCGGTCCGAAATCGCCAAGCTGAACCCCGACGATATCGAAGGCTATGGCAAGTTCCTCGACTATGCCGAGGGGGTGTATCGCGAAGGCTATGAGAAGCTCGGCCATGTCGCGTTTCTCGACTTCGCCTCGATGATCAAGGCCGCGCCCGCACTGGCCAAGTACCAGGCATGGAACTCGGTCTATGCCATGGTGTCGAAATTCGTGAAGTCGGAGAAGCTGCGCGAGGCCTTGTCCTTCCACACGCTGCTCGTCGGCGGCAATCCGATGACGACCAGCGCCATCTATGCGCTGATCCACAAGCTGGAGCGCGACGGCGGCGTCTGGTTCGCGCGCGGCGGCACCAATCGGCTGGTGGCGGGCATGGTCGCGCAGTTCGAGCGGATCGGCGGCGTGATCCGCCTGGGCGATCCCGTGACGCGGATCGAGACCTTGGGCGACCGCGCGACCGGCGTGGTGACCAAGAGTGGCCTGACCATTCAGGCCGATGCCGTCGCGACCAATGCCGACATCATGCACAGCTACCGCGACCTGCTGTCCGACAATCGCTCGGCCCGGCGGACGGTCAACCGGCTGGAGCGCAAGCGCTACTCGCCGTCGCTGTTCGTCGTCCATTTCGGCATCAAGGGCGCGTGGCCGGGCATCCCGCACCACATGATCCTATTCGGCCCGCGCTATAAGGGCCTGCTGACCGACATTTACGACACCGGCGTGCTGTCGGAGGATTTCTCGCTCTATCTCCACCACCCGACCGTCACCGACCCGAGCCTGGCACCCGAGGGGCATTCGACCTTCTATGCGCTGGCCCCGGTGCCGCACATGGGCAAGTTCCCGATGAACTGGGACGAGGTCGGGCCGATCCTGGAAAAGCGTATCCTGGACGAGGTCGGCCGCCGCCTGATCCCCGATATCCATGAGCGGATCGTGACCAAGTTCCATTATGCCCCGGCCGACTTCGCGACCGACCTGAACGCGCATATGGGCTCGGCCTTCTCGCTGGAGCCGATCCTGACCCAGAGCGCCTATTTCCGGGTCCACAACCGCGACGATTCGATCCCGAACCTGTATTTCGTCGGCGCGGGCACCCATCCGGGCGCGGGCATTCCGGGCGTGGTCGGCAGCGCCAAGGCGACGGCGGCGCTGATGCTGGAGCGGCAATAAGGCTTACGGTCCCACTTCCCTTTGCCTTCGACTTCACTCAGGCTGAACGGAGATGGGGTGCTTGGTAAAAGGGGGTAGATCATGCCGTTCATCATGTTGCTGGCCGCCTTGCTCGCCGCCACGCCGATGACCGACCGCGACATCGCCGCGCCGGGTCCGCAGGGACCGTTGAAGGGCAGCTGGACCGGGCCGGAAGGCGCCAAGGTGCCGGTCGTGCTGATTATTCCCGGATCGGGCCCGACCGACCGCGACGGCAACAGCCCAAGCGGGCTGAAGGCAGCCCCGCTGCGCCTGCTCGCCGAAGGGCTGGCGGCGCGCGGCATCGCCAGCGTGCGGATCGACAAGCGCGGCATGTTCGCGAGCAGCGGCGCGATCCCCGACGCCAACAAGGTAACGATCGACGATTACGCCGCCGACACCCGGTCCTGGATCGCCGCCATCCGCGCGAAGACCGGTGCCCCGTGCGTCTGGGTCCTGGGACATAGCGAAGGCGGGCTGGTCGCACTGGATACCGCCGCCGCCAGACCGGCGGGGCTGTGCGGCGTCATCGCCGTCTCCACCCCCGGACGGCGGCTGGGCACGGTGATGCGGGCACAGTTTCATGCCAACCCCGCCAACGCGCCGATCCTGGCCGATGCCGACCGCATGATCGACGCGCTGGAAGCGGGCCGCACCATCCCCGCCGCCAGCCTGACGCCGCCCCTGCCGATGATCTTCGCCGATGTGGTTCAGCCCTTCCTGATTAACGCCCTCGCCAAGGACCCCGCAAAGCTGGCGGCGGCGACCGCCAAGCCGCTGCTCATCGTGCAGGGCGAAGCCGATCTGCAAGTCACGCCCGAGGACGCCCGCACGCTGAAAGCCGCCCAGCCCGAGGCCCGGCTGGTCCTTTTGCCCGGGGTCAATCATGTGCTGAAGACGGTGGAGGGCGACAGCCGGGGCGCGAACCTGGCGACCTATGCCGACCCCAATCTGCCGATCGCACCCGAAGTGGTGACGGCGGTGGCTAATTTCGTAATGGGCCATCCTGCGCAATAAAGTCCGGTTCGGCCACAAAGCCGACATGATTACCCCTGATCGTTACCCGGTCGTCACGACACCGGGAGATATCATGATGCGCCGTTTTGCCTGGCTCTTGCTGGCCACCCTGACGGCCGCCGCGCCGCCGCCGACCGAGCGCGTGATCGCGCCGGACGGCCTGGTGCCGGTGACGATCAACGGCGTCACCCGCACCGTGCGGATCGATCCGGGCGTTCCCGCCATGCCGCTCATCACCCAGGACTATGCCGAGGCGGCGGGCATGAAGCCGGGTATGATCGGCATCGGCTATAGCGTCGGGCCGACGGAGATTCACGGTGCCACCGCCGTCGCCCGCGTCGCCTTTGCGGGGGAAGGCCCCGAGAAGAAGCGGATCGGCTTCACCAAACAGCCTTTTGCCGCCGGTATTGCGGGCGTCTTCGGCCCCGCCAGCCTGGCCGACCCCGTCGTCCGTTTCCGCCTGCGCGAACCGGTCGGCAGCGAGCGGACGATCGCCCTGCCGATGATCGACCAGGGCGGATTGTTCGGCAGCTGGGCGGAGCGGTTCGCCACCATCATGGTCGAAGGCGAGCCCCTGCGCATCCGATTCGACCCGCATCATCCGCATACGCTGGCCAATGCAGGCGCGGCGGTGCGGCTGGCGCGCGCCTATCGCGGGCAGCTCTCGGGTTCGACAAGTATGACCGAGATCGCTTTCGGCATCGAACGGCCGATCCGCACCATGACGCTGGCAACCCCATTGATCGTCGGCCCGCTGACGATCGGATCGCTTGGTGTGCGAACCACGGATGACGGCAAGACCGACACCATCGCCGACGCGGACAAGGCGACCGATCCCAATGAGGTGATCGTCACCGGCAAAGGCAAGCACGACATCAAGAGCGACCGCCTGTCGATCGGCGCGGACCAGCTGAACCGCTGCTCGTCGATCGTGTTCGACAAGCCTGCCAAGCAGATCCGGCTGAGCTGTCGCTGATCGTCCGGAGAGGAAATCCACAGCAATCCGAGACGCAATCGCCCCCCTCCCCTTCAGGGGAGGGGCCGGGGGTGGGGCGTGTCCGCAAGCGCAACATTCGTGGAGAGGCCCCAACCCCTCCCCTGAAGGGGAGGGGCTTGCGTTACGGTTCACGCCAGCAGCGCCTCCTCCTCGGCCTCTTCCACCTCGGCGGCCTGGCGCGCCCACATTTCGGCGTAGAGCCCGCCCTTTGCCAGCAATTCGCCATGGGTGCCGCGCTCGGCCACCTGGCCGCCGTCGAGCACGACGATCTGGTCGGCATGGACCACGGTCGACAGTCGGTGCGCGATGACGAGCGTGGTGCGCCCGCGCTCGATCGCCTGGAGCGTCGCGAGGATGTCCGCCTCGGTCCGGCTGTCGAGCGCGCTGGTCGCCTCGTCCAGGATCAGGATCGGCGGGTTCTTCAGCAGGGTGCGCGCGATCGCCACGCGCTGCTTCTCGCCACCCGAAAGCTTCAGACCGCGCTCGCCGACGCGGGTCGCATAGCCTTGGGGCTGGCGCTCGATGAAGTCGGCAATAGCCGCCCCCTTCGCGGCGCGCTCGACATCATCCTGGTCGGCGCCCTCGCGGCCATAGGCGATGTTGTAGCCGATGGTCTCGTTGAACAGCACCGTATCCTGCGGCACGATCCCGATCGCCGCACGCACGCTGTCCTGCGCCACCGCCGACACCGGCTGGCCGTCGATGGTGATCGCGCCGGAATTCACATCGTAGAAGCGATAGAGCAGCCGCGCGAGCGTCGACTTGCCCGCGCCCGACGGCCCTACCACCGCGCAGGTCGTGCCCGCGGGTACATCCAGCGTCAGCCCCTTCAATATGGTCCGCTCCGGGTCATAGCCGAACACGACTTGGTCGAAGCGGACATGCCCGCCCGTCACCTTCAGCGGCGGCGCGCCGGGCGTGTCGACCACTTCGGCGGGCGTGTCGATCAGGTCGAACATCGCGCCCATGTCGATCACCCCCTGGCGGATGGTGCGATAGACCATGCCGAGCAGGTCGAGCGGCCGGAACAGCTGCGACAACAGGGTCGATACCAGCACCACGTCACCCGCCGACGCCGCGCCCCGGCTCCATTCGCGCACGACCCAGGCCATGGCGAAGCCCAGCATCAGGCTGGTGATCGCCGCCTGCCCGACGTTCAGCCAGGCCAGCGAGTTTTCCGACTTGGTGGCCGCACGTGCATAGGCCGCGACGCCGTTTTCGTACCGCCGCGCCTCGCGCTCCTCGGCGTTGAAATATTTGACCGTCTCGAAATTCAGCAGCGAGTCGACCGCATGCGCGACCGCGCCGGTGTCGAGGTCGTTCATCTGCGTGCGCAGCGCATTGCGCCAGTCGGTCACCTTGCGGGTGAAGACGATATAGAGGACGACCATCGCCATGGTGGTGACGACCAGGACGGGGCCGAAGCTGCGCCCGAAGATCGCCAGGACCAGCCCCAGTTCCAGCACGGTCGGCGCGATGTTGAAGAGCAGGAAGTACAGCATCGTGTCGATGCTCTTGGTGCCCCGCTCGACGACCTTGGTGACGGCGCCGGTCCGCCGCTCCAGATGGAAACGCAGCGACAGGCGGTGGAGATGGCGGAACACATCGGCCGACAGTCGCCGGGTCGCGTCCTGCCCGACCATCTCGAACACGGCATTGCGCAGATTGTCGAACAGCGTCGTCGCGAACCGCGCACCCGCATAACCCACGACCAGCAGGATCACGAGCGTCACCGCGCTCCGATCGTTCGCCGCCATCCGGTCGACCGCATATTTGAACGTATAGGCCGCGCCCAGCACCTGGACGAGCTTGGACAGGATGACCAGCGCCATCGCCGCCACGATCCGCACGCGCAAGCCGGGCTCTCCGGCGGGCCAGAGATAGGGGAGGAAGCGGCGAAGCGTCGGGATCAGCGGCCGGTCGGCCGTCCCGGCGGTGGGATCGATTGGGGGCATGTCCACACCATGTCGGACGATCGGGCCTGGAGTTCAATGCCGACGGCATGGCCGACGCGGCGACACCCGGCGAAAAAGGCAATCTGTCCCACCGCCGGACAGCCGCAAATCCGGAACCTCCGGCCGCGCTGGCGTGTTTTTCTTCCCGAGTGGAGACGGTTATGCAGCCAGTTTTCTTCGTGATGGCAATCCTGGGTTGTGGCGACGGCAGCGTGGACTGCACGGAGGCGCGGATCATCCCCGCCCGCTATGAAACCATGGCGCAGTGCCGGGCCGACCTGGCCAACCGCATCGCCGCCAACACCGACGTCCCCTATCCGGTGATCGGTGCCGATTGCCGCCGCATGGGCGCGCAGATGGTCAAGACCGAGCGCAAGCCGACCAAGGGCTGAAGCCCTCCCTCCGTTCAGGCTGAACGGGGGTATGGGCGCAGGCTTAACGCGGTCGTGACCACAGTTCCGGATCGCGTGGGGTAATCCGCATCTTGTCCCGTCGCGCCGCCTGGATGCTGGCGCGCGTCATGAAGCCCAGCTTCTCCAGCTTGCCGGTCCCGACCCGCCCATCCCAAGCGCGGCGGCCGCGCTTGGCCACCTTGCGCCCGATCGCGCCATAGATCGCCGCCGCCGACAACACCGCCCAGGCCGAGCGATAGGAGAGCGCAGGCGTCCCCATCCGCGCGCTCGCCTCGAACAAAGCGGCCCGGTCGGTCAGCCGCCGCGCCAGCGCGCTCAGGCCCGGCCGGTGCGAGGGAGCCATGATGGCGTCGGGCGCGATGCTCTTATAGGCCAGCCACTGGCGCGGCAGATAATGCCGCCCCGCGCCCGCATCCTCGGCGATGTCGCGCGCGATATTGGCCAGCTGGAACGCCATGCCAAGATCGCAGGCGCGGTCGAGCACGGCTTCATCGTCCGGCGCGACGCCCATCGTCACCGCCATCATGCAGCCGACGACGCCCGCGACGTGATAGCAATAGCGGTAGAGATCGTCCTCGGTCTCGGGCCGCCAGTCCTCGGCATCCAGCGCGAACCCGGCGATCAGGTCGCGGGGCCAGCGATGCGGCATCCCCGTCTCGGCGGCGACCACACGGAGTGCGTCGAAGGCCGGGTCGCCGACCACCCGGCCCGCCAGCGCCGCCTCGGTCTTCTCGGTCAGCTCGGCCAGCCGCGCGGGCGCATCGGCGACGCGGGTCATGCCATGGCCATGATCCTGCCCGTCGGCGATATCGTCGCAGCGGCGGCACCAGGCATAGAGCAACCAGGCCCGCGCGCGCGTCTCGGGGTCGAACAACAGGCTCGCCGCCGCAAAGCTCTTCGAGCCCTTGGCGATCGAGTCCCGCGCCGCCGCCACCAGCGCGTCGCGCTCGGTCGGGGCGGCGGTGTCGCTCACAGGTCGTCCGCGTTCATGCGCACGATCGGCTGGGTCGGCACATGCGCGCCCATCCGGTCGAGCAGGCCGTCGAGCGTGGTATCGACGATCAACAGCTCACGATGCTGCGGCCGCAGGAACCCGACCTCGCCCATCTTCTCCCAAAAGGCGACAAGATGATCGTAATAGCCGCCGGTATTGAGCAGCCCGACCGGATCGGCATGATAGCCCAGCTGCGCCCAGCTCAGCGCCTCCCACAGCTCGTCCATGGTGCCGGTGCCGCCCGCGATGGTGATGAAGCCATCGGACAGGTCGGTGAACGCCTTCTTGCGCTCATGCATGCCGGGCACGACGTGCAGTTCGGTCAGGCCGCGATGCGCCACCTCGGCATCGACCAGCGCCTGCGGGATGATGCCGATCACCTCGCCGCCCGCCGCCAGCGCCGCATCCGCCACCGCGCCCATCAGGCCCAGCCGCCCGCCGCCATAGACGACGCCGATCCCCCGCTCCGCCAGCCCGCGCCCGACGTCCCGGGCAGTCTCGATATATTGGGGGTCGGAGGGGGTCGCCGACCCGCAGTAGATGGCCAATCGCTTCATGGGCCAAGCGCTAGGCCATGGGACCGGGTGGGGCAAGCGGGGTTGCGATTCACATGATGCCGATATCGTGCAGCCATTGTTGGACCTGGCCGGGCCAGCGGGTCGTGATCGGATCGGCAGTTGGGCGCAGGCCGAAGGCATGGCCCCCCTTGGCATAAATCCGCATATCGACGGGCACACCCGCGTCGTTCAGTGCCAACGCATAAGCCAGTGGCTGGCGGATATTGTCCGTGGGATCGTTCATCGCATGGAGGATCAGCGTCGGCGGTGCCTCGGGGCTAATCGTCACCCAGGGGCGCAGCTCCAGGCTGTTACGCCCCCTGCTGTCGTCCAGCATTCGCGCGGTGTAGGCGATGATCGCAAAATCGGGCCGAGGCAATAGTCGGTCGGCCGCGTCGGCGACGGGATAAGTCCGCTCCGTCGTGTTGCTCATATTCGCGACCAGATAGGCCCCCGCCGAAAAGCCGATCGCGCCGATCCGGTGTGGATCGATGCCGTAGGTCGCCGCCTGCGCCCGCAGCAATCCCATCGCACGCTGCGCATCCTCCAACGCTAGAAGCCGCTTCGGCCGCTGCTGCCGGCCATTCACGTGAGGCCAGACCTGCGGCACCCGGTATTTCAACACGGCACAGGTTACGCCCTGCCGCACCGCCCAGTTACAGATCTCGGTACCTTCCAGATCGGTTGCCACCACCTCGAACCCGCCACCGGGCAGGACGAGAATTGCGGCCCTACTGTTACGATCCTTGGGCCGATACACGGTCATGGTCGGGCGCGTGACATAGCTGGCCCAATGCCAAAGACGGCCGCCGACCATGCGGGTGCCGTTGCCGGTCGCCTCCGGCCGATCACCGCTATCGGGTTTGGCAAGGGGTACGCTCTTGGGCCAGAGTGGAATCTGTACCCCGCCATCGACGGGCTGCCACGCCCCGACGCGTTCATGCTTGTCGAGAGGTGGCGTTTTCTGAACCGTCTCGCCGGAGGCAACCCCGGCGGTGATCAGCCCGAGGGCGAGCAAAATTCCGGACCGCGACACGTCTGCCTCCTCCACAATGGCGTTGGAGGGAGGAATGCTACGAATGCGGGATGTTGCCGACAAAGCATGATTGCTCGCGGCAGATGGGAATTTTTCTCATGCCGCCACGCCGCGCATGGCAAAAGGGCGGCGCCGACCTGCGGCACCGCCCCTTTCGCTGTGCCGTTCGGCTTACTTGCCGCGCAGCGTGTTCAGCAGCGCGAGACCCACGACGCCGCCCAGTGCCGCCGAGGCGAAGGGGCGATCCTTCACGAACTGGCGTGCCTGGTCGAGCAGCGGGCGGACCGTCTGGTCGACGCTGGTCTTGGCATCGCCGAACACCTTCTGCGTCTTGCCGCTCAGCTGTTCGCCCTTGCCCTCGGCTTCCATCGACTTGTCGCCCAGCATGGCGCCCATGCCCTGCTTGACCTTGCCGCCGAAGTCGGTGGCCGCACCATTCATCGTGTCGGTGTTCATGGAACATCTCCTCTTTGGCTTTGGGATGATGGAGGGTCAAAACCCCGGGGCGCACGGAAGTTTCCTGGTATCTTTGCACTATCGCGATGGAGAAATCGGACACGAGCGTGCGACGACACGCCGGAAGGGGCTCCCCGCCCTTTCCCCGCCCCCATGGCGTCGCTACATGCACGGCGATGGTCGCCGACCCCCTTGCCAAGCTCCACGAAGTTTTCGGGTACAACCAGTTCCGGGGTGTGCAGGAACAGGTGGTCGACCGTGTGCTCGCGCGGCAGCGGACGCTGGCGGTCATGCCGACCGGCGCGGGCAAGTCGCTCTGCTACCAGTTGCCCGCCGTGATGATGGACGGCTGCTGCGTCGTGGTCAGCCCGCTGATCGCGCTGATGCATGACCAGCTGCGCGCCGCCGAGGCGGTCGGCATTCGCGCCGCCACGCTGACCAGCGTCGACCAGAACCGCGCCGAGACGGTCGCGCGTTTCCGCGACGGGCAGCTCGACCTGCTCTATGTCGCGCCCGAGCGTGCCTCGTCGGGGCATTTCCGCGAGCTGCTCGGCTCCGCACCGCTCAGCCTGTTCGCGATCGACGAGGCGCACTGCGTCAGCGAATGGGGGCATGACTTCCGCCCCGACTATCGTCTGCTCGAACCGCTGATGGACGCCTTTCCGGAGGTGCCCCGGCTCGCGCTGACCGCGACCGCCGATGCGCATACCCGCGCCGATATCGCCAAGCAGCTGGGCATCCCGACCGAGGGGATGATCGTCTCGGGCTTCGACCGGCCCAATATCCGCTATGCGATCAGCCCCAAGGCGAATGTGAACCTGCAGATCGCGCGGGTGGTCGCCGACACGCCCGGCCCCGGCATCGTCTATGCCCAGACGCGCGCGGCGACCGAGAAGCTGGCCGAGGCGCTGGCCCGGACCGGTCGCCCGGTGCGCGCCTATCATGCCGGGCTGGACCCCGCCGTGCGCGCGAAGAACCAGGCCGATTTCGTGGCCTCCGAAGACATGGTGATCTGCGCCACCGTCGCCTTCGGCATGGGGATCGACAAGCCGGACGTCCGCTTCGTCGCGCATGCCGGGCTGCCCAAGTCGATCGAGGCCTATTATCAGGAAACCGGCCGTGCGGGCCGCGACGGCGACCCCTCGGTCGCGCATCTTTTCTGGGGCGCCGACGATTTTGCCCGCGCGCGGCAACGCATGGCCGAGGTCGAGCCGGAGCGGCAGGCGGGCGAGCGCGCACGGCTGTCGGCGCTGGGGGCGCTGGTCGAGACGGGGGGATGCCGCCGCCGCATTCTGCTGCGGCATTTCGGCGAGGAACTGGCCGAGGATTGCGGCAATTGCGACAATTGCCTGGGGTCGCCCGATGCCGTCGATGCGACGACCGTGGCGCAGAAATTCCTCTCGGCGGTGTTCCGCACAGGCCAGATGTTCGGCGCAGGCTATATCGAGCAGGTGCTGACCGGCCAGTCGACCGAGCGCAGCCTGATGAACGGGCATGAGGCGCTGTCGGTGTGGAACATCGTCTCGGGCGACGAGGCGGCGTTGCTGAAGCCCGTCCACCGCGCGCTGCTTCTGCGCGATGCGTTGCGCACCAATCACCATGGCGGACTCGAGTTCGGGCCCGCCGCGCGCGCGCTCATCAAGGGCGAGGCGCGGCTGTCGCTGGTCGTGCCGCCCAAGCGCGAACGCAAGGGCCGTCGCGCCGCGCCGGTCGCCGCCAATCCGGCGGACAATCCACTGTTCGAGGCGCTGCGCGCCAAGCGTCGCGAGCTGGCGCAGGAGGCGGGGGTGCCGCCTTACGTGATCTTCCATGACTCGGTGCTGCGCGATATGGCGGCGCAACGGCCGACCAGCCGGGCGGCGCTGTCGTTGTTGTCGGGGATCGGCGCGCGCAAGCTGGATGCTTATGGCGAAGCGTTTCTGGCGGTGATCCGCGAGGCGGACTAAGCTGCGGGGCATGAGCGCCCCGACCCTGACCCCAACCCTGACCACCGCGCGACTGACCCTTCGCGGTCACCAGCCCGACGATCTCGACGCACTGGCGGCGATGTGGGCCGACCCGGCGGTCTATGGAATGATCGGTGGCCAGCCGCGACCGCGCGAGGATGTCTGGATTCGGCTGTTGCGCTCGGTCGGGTGCTGGACGGTGTTCGGCTATGGCGCCTGGGTGGTGTGCGACCGGACGACCGGGCAGGTGCTGGGCGATATGGGCCTTCTGGAATCGCGGCGTGCGATCATGCCCGAACTGACGGTGCCGGAGGCGGGGTGGTCGCTGGTCCCCGCGGCGCATGGCCGGGGCTTTGCGGCTGAGGCGATGCGTGCGGTGCTCGGCTGGGCCGATGGACGCGGCCTGACGCGGACGTGCTGCATCATCGATCCGGGGAACGCCGCCTCGATCCGACTGGCGGAGAAGCTGGGCTACGGTGCGCCGGTCGAGGGGGTTTATCACGACCGCCCGATCCGGATTTTCCACCGGGGTTAATCCCAACCTCCGTTCAGCCTGAACGGAGGTTGGGATTAGAGCTCGCGCGCGGCCGCCGAGACACGGAGGTGTCACGCCCGGCCGACAGGCCCCTTCTCATCATCGACGGTACGGCAAGGACAGCGGACGAACGGGCGGCGGACGCCGACGCCCGACCAGACATCTCTGCGTCTCCGCGCCTCCGCGCGAACAAAAGGCCGCGCGCCGGACGTTCGCGGTTCAAGCCCCGCCCCCGATAGGGTACAAGACCCTCGTGACGCTTGCCCTGATCCTGTCCGCCATCGCCATGACGCTGATCGTCGGTGTCCGCTATCTGCTCGCCTCGGGAGCATTCGCGCTGGCGACCAAGGCGCGGCATCCGAACCTCTATGCCGGGCTGGATCCGCAGATCCGGCGGGAAATCTGGTGGAGCCTCGCCTCCGCTGCGATTTACGGCGTGCCCGCGGGGATCGTCGCCTGGGGCTGGCAGAATCGGGGATGGACGCAAATCTACGCCGATATCCACGCCTGGCCGCTCTGGTACTGGCCGGTTTCGGTGCTGCTGTACCTGATCGCGCACGACACCTGGTTCTATTGGACGCATCGCTGGATGCACCGGCCCGCCATCTTCAAGGCCGCCCATGCCGTCCATCATGCCAGCCGCCCGCCGACCGCCTGGGCCGCGATGGCGTTCCACCCGATCGAGGCGGTGACGGGCGCTGTGGTAATTCCGCTACTTGTGTTTGTGATTCCGATTCACATCGGCGCGCTCGGCTTGGTGCTGACCATCATGACCGTTATGGGCGTGACCAACCACATGGGTTGGGAGATCTTTCCGCGATTCCTGTGGCAGGGGCACCTGGGGGGGTGGCTCATCACGGCAAGCCATCATCAACGGCATCATGAGCAATATGGGTGCAATTATGGACTCTATTTCCGGTTCTGGGATCGACTGTGCGGCACGGACCGGGGGCTCGGGGATTTCGGGCGCGCCCATGCGCAGGCCGCGCGCCGCGCTTCTGGTGCTGGCCGCCCTGCCGCTGATCAGCGCCGCGCCGGTCAGCCGACTGGACATCGGGATCGACCAGCTCCGCTCGGCCAAGGGCATGATCCGGCTGTGCCTGACCGCCGACCCGGATAACTTCCCGCAATGCGTCGACGATGCCCGCGCGCTGACCCGTTCGGTTCCCGCCGGGCAACGGGGCATCCACCTGGACGGCCTGCCGCACGGCAATTACGCCGCCGCCGTCATCCATGACGAGAACAACAACGCCAAGCTCGACACGCTGGCGGGCATCCCGCGCGAGGGCTTCGGCTTTTCGCGCAATCCAGTGATCCGGTTCGGCCCGCCGCGCTTTGCCGCAGCGCGGTTCACGCTCGATTCTGTTGCCGAAACACAACAGATCAAAATGCGGTACATCTTCTGACACAATCCGCCGGAGCGAAATCGTTACCGTAGCGTTGCATTTCGGATAACCGAATTCAGGGAGTTTTCCGTCTTGCGCCTATTTTCGCGCGTTTCCGCCCCGCTGATCGCCATGGGCGCACTGTCCCTGTCGGCCCCCGCTTTTGCGCAGGACGCCACGGTGTCCAGCAACCCCGCCGCCGCCGAGATGGCGGGTCAGCTGGGCAAGAACACCATCACCGTCGGCCTGGCCGGGGCCTATCTGCCGGATTATGAGGGGTCGAACGACTATCAGTTCACCCCCGCCCCCGCCGCGCTCGCCTATATCGACGGGCACACCATCACCTATATCGGCAACCGCGTCTCGGTCGACCTGATCGGCGACAAGGCCAATCGCGACTGGGATATCCAGGCGGGGCCGATCGGTGTGGTAAACCTGGACCGCACCGCGCCGTCGCGGATCGACGATCCCCGCGTCCGCGCGCTGGGCAAGATCGGCGCGGCGGTCGAGTTGGGCGGCTATGTCGGCATCGGCAAGATCGGTGTCGTCACCAGCCCCTATGACCGGCTCTCCGTGTCGGTCAGCTATCGCCATGACGTGACCGGCGTGCACGACAGCGGCATCTGGCAGCCCTCGGTCAATTACTTCACGCCGCTGTCGACCAAGGCGGCGGTCGGCCTGTTCGCCACCGCCGAGCGGGTCGGGCGCGGTTATGCGCGGCGCTATTTCTCGATCAACCAGGATCAGAGCGCGGCGAGCGGTCTGCCGGTCTACAACGCCCGTTCGGGCTGGAAGGACTGGTCGGTCGGCGGTCTCGCCACCTATTCGATCACGGGCAACCTGCTGAAGGGCTGGAAGGTCGTCGGCGGCCTGACCTATGGCCGGATGGTCAACGATTTCGGCGACAGCCCCATCGTGTCGCAGGCGGGTTCGCGCAGCCAGTGGCTGAGCGCGCTGGGGCTGGCATACACGTTCTAGACTCTTTCCTCCCCTGCAAGGGGAGGGGGACCAGCGAAGCTGGTGGAGGGGTGTCACCCTATCGAGAGCGGGACACCCCTCCGTCAGGCCTGACGGCCTGCCACCTCCCCTTACAGGGGAGGAATTTTCAAACTCACGCCTGCGGGCATTCCCCCGGCTGGGTCACCGGCGCGCCGCCCATATACCAGTGGCTGCGGTCGCCCATCGTCTCGCGGTCGTGATAGCAGACCCGCGCCTTGGTCGATTTCATATCGATCTCGACCGTCCAGTTGTTGTCGGCACAGTCATGCGGAGTGCAGCCATGCGCGGCGATTCCCTGCTCCCCCTGGCGGAAGATCGGCACCGTCACCGCGCCGCGCGACATGATCCGCTGGACGAGCTTCTGGTCGCCGACCGCATCGTGCAGCGCGGTCGCCACCTCGGTCCGATCGAAGAAGCTGACCCCGTCGACCGCATCCCCCGGATAATGGCCGATATAGCTGGTCAGCGGATTGACCTGCGCCACGCC
This sequence comes from Sphingomonas sp. Xoc002, assembly GCF_050408055.1. Classification (NCBI taxonomy): domain Bacteria; kingdom Pseudomonadati; phylum Pseudomonadota; class Alphaproteobacteria; order Sphingomonadales; family Sphingomonadaceae; genus Sphingomonas; species Sphingomonas sp. Xoc002. The sequence continues at coordinate 3,665,267 of NZ_CP191175.1, forward strand.
CGGCATCGGCGTGGGCCGTGCCGTGCCCGGCGGGGTGAAGTTGCCGGGGGCGACATCCGAGTCGGTATCCCCACCCTGCCCGCCGCACGCCGACAGCGCGAGCAGAGCCAAGGGGGCAAGGATGGCGAAACGGCGCATGTCTCTCTCCTGACGAATCTCGTATGAACGGGAACGCTTCGGGGCTGCGGCCGGTTGCCCCTTCATGTCATCCCCGCCCGACCATGATGCCGCGCTGGCCCGCTTTGTCGAGGCCCAGGTGAACAGTTTTGCCACCGCGCTGGCCGAACTGCGATCCGGCCGGAAGCAAAGCCACTGGATGTGGTATATCTTCCCGCAGATCGCCGGACTGGGCCGCAGCCCGACCGCGATATTCTATGCCGTCGCCGATGCCGGGGAAGCGCGGGCCTATCTGGCGCATCCGCTGCTCGGACCGCGTTTGCGGGACGCCGTGGCCGCCGCGATCGATGCGCCGGGCTCGGCCGAGGCGATCTTCGGCGCGGTCGATGCGATGAAGCTGCGTTCGTCGCTGACCCTGTTCGCCGCCGTGGCCGACGATCCCGCGCCGTTCCGCCGGGGGCTCGCGCGCTTCTTCGACGGGCAGGACGATCCCGCGACGCTGGCGAGACTCGACCGTCCCGAACGGTGACGGTCGAGTCTCCGCCCTGCTTCACTTGATCGTGACGGGGCCGGGGCCGGTGACGCTGGCCGACTGGTCGGCGGTCAGCACGATCGTCCACTGCGTCGTGCCGTCGCACACCGCGTTCCAGGTCGGGTTGCCGTTGGTGGCGGCGGCTTCCTTCATGCCGGTGATCGACTGGCAGCTGGCGCCGCTCGGCCCGGCATCGCGGATCGCGCGGAACAGGACGCCGCGACGCTGGCCCTCGGGGAGCGCACGGATCTTCGCCCCTAGCGTGTCGGCGCTCATCTCGGTGCCGTTGGTGGTGACGGCGGCCGCGCTGTTATTGGCCGGTTCGCTCGAGGAGCCGCACGCCGCCAGCGGCAGCGCGGCGGCCATCACGGCCAGGAGAATCGTGGAACGCTGCATGATCCAGTTCCTTTCCTATCGGGCGGCCGCGGGAGGGCGACCGTATCGCCTGCATAACGATCATCGGCGACACCGGTTGCGCGCATCCGTCGCGAACGGCAAGACGCATTCATGAGCGACGTTCGATTGCACGAAAGCTGGCTGTCGGTGCTGCGGCCCGAATTCGACGAACCCTATATGAAGGCGCTGAAGACCTTCCTGGCCGAGGAGCGCGAGGGCGGCCAGCGCGTCTTCCCCCGCCCGTCCGAGTGGTTCCGCGCGCTGGACCTGACGCCGCTGGATCAGGTGCGCGTCGTCATCCTGGGGCAGGACCCCTATCATGGCGAGGGGCAGGCGCACGGCCTGGCTTTCTCGGTCCAGCCCGGTGTTCGGCCGCCGCCCAGCCTGGTCAATATCTATAAGGAGATGGCGAGCGACCTGGGCATCGCGCCGCCCTCCCATGGCCTGCTCGACCATTGGGCGCGACAGGGGGTGCTCCTGCTCAACTCGGTGCTGACCGTGCGCATGGGCCAGGCCGCCTCGCATCAGGGGCGCGGCTGGGAGCGGTTCACCGATGCCGTGATCCGCGCCGTCGCCGCCAAGCCCGAGCCGGTCGTCTTCATCCTGTGGGGCGCCTATGCCCAGAAGAAGGCCGGGTTCGTGCGCGAGATGGGCGAAGGGCGGCACTGCGTCCTGACCTCGGTCCACCCCTCGCCCTTGTCGGCGCGGGGCGGCTTTTTCGGGTCCAAGCCCTTTTCCAAGGCCAATACCTTCCTCGTCGAGCATGGCCAGCCGCCGATCGACTGGGCGCTGCCGCCGCTGTCATGATCTGTAATCGCTATGGCATCATTAGGCCTGAGCGCGCATAGGGTCGCGCATCCCCCTATCTGACGAAGGAATACAGGCGATGGCCGATGACGATTATGTCTATGACGAAGCGACCGGCGAATGGATCAGCGCCGCCGACGCCGCCGCCAAGGGCGGCGCGACCAGCGACGACGATGCGGTGGTGGTGCGGGACTCGGTCGGCAATGTGCTGAACGACGGGGACCAGGTGACGCTGATCAAGGACCTGACCGTCAAGGGCGCAGGCCAGACGCTGAAGCGCGGCACCCTCATCAAGTCGATCCGCCTGACCGGCGACGCGCAGGAAATCGACTGCAAGTTCGACGGGATCAAGGGGTTGGTCTTGCGCGCGGAGTTCGTGCGGAAGCGGTGAACCTTGACATTGGACAGGTGCTTGTACAACTTTAGTTGTATGCAGGCTGTCTCCTATTCCGAAGCGCGCGAGAATCTGAAGGCGATGATCGACAAGGTCGTCGCCGACCGCGCGCCCGTGGCGATCACCCGCCAGCGGGGCGAAGGCGCCGTGCTGATCTCCGCCAGCGAATGGGCGTCGATCGAAGAGACGCTGTACCTGCTGCGCTCGCCCAAGAATGCCGAACGTCTGCTCGATGCCGTGCGCGGCTTTGAGGCGGGCGACGAAGGCGTGCCCTTTCCGTGAAAGTGGCGTTCTGGCCGACGGCGTGGGATGATTATCGCCATTGGCAGGAACATGACGCCAAGCTTTGCGACAAGCTCAATGCGTTGATCGAGGAATGCCGCCGTCACCCGTTCAAGGGGACCGGCAAGCCCGAACCGCTGGGCGGCAACCTGTCAGGCTGGTGGTCGCGCCGGATTAGCCATGAGCATCGTCTGGTGTATCGGGTAGCGGGCAGCGGCGACGAGCAGGTGCTGCAAGTGGCGCAGTGCCGGTACCATTATTGATTGGCCGACCTATTTTACCGTGTCAACTTCAGTCGGGGGTGCTTGAAATACAAAGGCAGCGATAAGCTTCTGCTGCACAGCTGACAAACACGCACCCAGATGAAAGCAGCTATCAAAACCTCAAAGACGGTTACGCCGCGGTCTTGCTGATCGCCTTCTTTAGCAGGCTTCAGATTCTGTGAGCTCAACACCATCCTATTCACAGCGGTTGAACTACAAACCACCACAAAAATAAGAAAAACGGTCCAATACCCTACATCCATCAGCGGGCCATCATATGAGCCCTGAATCAGCCTACTCGTTTTCGCCAAGTAAGGCGCGCCTAAAATTGCAAAGATCAATAGGCACGCAGATGCTAAAATCAGCGAAAGGCAAAATCCAGCTACGAAGCTTTTTCGAAAGCCATATCGTGAAACACCTGCAGATGCCGATGCTATCAAGACAGTTATTGCCAGTGCATAGCTTGCGTCTGCCAATGGTTGAGCGGATGCCGGTTTCGGCAAAGCGTTTGGCGCACCCCACAGCGCTAAAGATAATGCGATTATAATCGACAGTGCTTGTCCGATGATGGCGAGAGGTTGATTTTCCCAGTCTCTGATGATTCGGGCCCACAAGCGTCTCGCCATATCGCTATATATCTATCACTCCGCCGGAAGGTAAACCTCCCCGCCCTTCTCGCGGAATTTTTCGCTCATCTCCTGCATCCCCGCCTCGGCATCCTCGGCTGCGACGAAGGTTTCGACCGGCGCGTTCTGCTTGGCCGCGAATTCCCGAACCTCTTGGGTGATCTTCATCGAGCAGAATTTCGGGCCGCACATCGAACAGAAATGCGCGGTCTTGGCGCCCTCCGCCGGGAGGGTCTGGTCGTGGTAGGATTCCGCCGTGTCGGGATCGAGCGACAGGTTGAACTGGTCGCGCCAGCGGAACTCGAAGCGGGCGCGGCTCAGGGCGTCGTCGCGCATCTTGGCGGCGGGGTGGCCCTTGGCCAGGTCGGCGGCGTGGGCGGCGAGCTTGTAGGTCACCACGCCGACCTTCACGTCGTCGCGGTCGGGCAGACCCAGATGCTCCTTGGGCGTAACGTAGCAAAGCATCGCCGTGCCGTACCAGCCGATCATCGCCGCGCCGATGCCGCTGGTGATATGGTCATAGCCCGGTGCGATGTCCGTCGTTAGCGGCCCGAGCGTGTAGAAGGGCGCCTCGCCGCACGCCTCCAGCTGCTTTTCCATATTCTGCTTGATCTTGTGCATCGGCACATGGCCGGGGCCTTCGATCATGACCTGCACGTCCTGCGCCCAGGCGCGCTTGGTCAACTCGCCCAGCGTGTAGAGCTCGGCGAACTGCGCCTCGTCATTGGCATCGGCGATCGCGCCGGGGCGCAGGCCGTCGCCCAGCGAATAGGCGATGTCATAGGCCTTCATGATCTCGGTAATCTCGTCGAAGCGTTCGTAGAGGAACGACTCCTTGTGATGCGCGAGGCACCATTTCGCCATGATCGAGCCGCCGCGCGACACGATGCCGGTCACGCGCTTGGCGGTCAGCGGGATATACGGCAGGCGCACGCCCGCATGGATGGTGAAATAGTCGACGCCCTGCTCGGCCTGTTCGATCAGCGTGTCGCGGAAGATTTCCCAGGTCAGTTCCTCGGCGATGCCGCCGACCTTTTCCAGCGCCTGATAGATGGGGACCGTGCCGATCGGCACCGGCGAGTTGCGGATGATCCATTCGCGCGTGTCGTGGATGTTGCGGCCGGTCGACAGGTCCATGACCGTGTCCGCGCCCCAGCGGATCGACCAGACCAGCTTGTCGACCTCGGAGGCGACGTTGCTGGCGACCGCCGAATTGCCGATATTGGCGTTGATCTTGACCAGGAAGTTGCGGCCGATCGCCATCGGCTCGGATTCGGGGTGGTTGATGTTGTTGGGGATGATCGCCCGGCCGCGCGCCACTTCGTCGCGGACGAATTCGGGCGTCACGTAGTCGGGGATGTCCGCGCCGAAGCTCTCGCCGTCGCGGACATATTCCTTGAGCATTTCGCGGCCCAGGTTTTCGCGGGTCGCGACATATTCCATTTCGGGCGTGATGATGCCCCGGCGGGCATAATGCATCTGGCTGACGTTCATGCCTGCACGCGCGCGCAGCGGACGGTTCAGCCCGGTGCGCGGGAATTGCGGCACGCCGCCCGACCGGTCAGGACCCAGCTGGCCATTGTCCTCGGGACGGATTTCGCGGCCGTCATAGGTCTCGACATCGCCGCGCGCCTCGATCCAGTTGCGGCGGATCTGCGGCAGGCCCGCCATGATGTCGATGCGGGCATTCGGATCGGTATACGCTCCGCTCGTATCGTACACGCGCAAGGGCGGTTCGCCCGAGGACGGGTCGAGATGGATTTCGCGCATCGCGACGTTCAGCGGGCCGACGTGAATCTTCTTCGAGCCACGAATAGGGCCGGTCGTCACGCCGATCTCGGCCTTTGCGGGGATATCTGCCATAGTCGTCCACTCCATGCGGAGGAAACGGACCATGAGAGATGGGGCCGCTCCCTCCCTACGCCGGTGTCAGCCGGATCAGGTTCAGCGGGTCAGGGGCTCTTGCCCCCCTCTCAAGCGCAGGCCAGCGCTCCCCCGGGGATGGGCCTGTCATAAGCGACTTCGCGGCGGATAAGAAGCGGTTTTGCGTGAAGGTGGATCAGCCCGGCGACGCAAACAAAATGCCCCGACCGGCCAGGGGACTGGCGACCGATCGGGGCAAACGGCCCTTGGAGGGGACCTTGGGAAGGGGGTTTTAGCCGCTGGCGGCGCTGGTACGGACGTTGCCGTTCAGGCCGCTGGGGAAGAAGCCGCCGCCGGTCACCGCCGCCTTGTTGAGATACACGACGTTCAGCACCTGGCCGGGCGTGCGGACAAAGGCGATGGCGTTGGAGTCGGCGGGAACCAGGTTCGCCACCTGCGTGCCGTTCACCGTCGTCACGAGGCCTTGGTCGAGATCGGCCGAGCCGTCCAGGCTGTCGCGCGCGTCGGAGATCTTACCCGCATTGGTGATCAGCGCCGAATTGCTCAGTCCCTTGCGGTACAGCGTCGTGCGGACCAGACCGGCATGATAGGCCTCGGCCGCGTGAATGCCCGCCGCCGCCTCGATGAAGGTCTTGTTCGTCAGCAGGGAGACGCCGCCCATATAGGCGGTGACGCCGACATCCTCGAACAGGAACGCGCCGAGGAGGAAGGCTTCGTCCGAGGCATAGGGGTCGAAGGTGCCGCTGGTGATCACGCCCGCCGCCAGCGCCGCCGCCGTGAACGCGCCGCTGGCATCGCCCGACAGGTTGATCGCGGGCTGCGCCACCGCCGCACTGCCCAGCGCCGAGCGCAGGAAGTTGACATGCGCGATCTCGTCATAGGCGATCTCGCGCGCATATTGCGCGACGATCGGGTCCTTGAACTGGACCTGACGCGGCTGGCCCGCGCCGTTGGTGGCGCTGGTGTTGATCGCGACCGCGCCTTGCGATCCGGTGCCGGTCAGCGCCGACGACGGCAGGCCGGTGCCGAAGGCGGCATAGCTGTAGAATTGCGCTTCCAGATATTCGAGCTGGAGCGCGAAGTTCAGCACATCGGCATCCGTCACCGACCCGGTCGGGGTGGTGGTGGGCGTCGGCGTGGGCACGACGATGACGTTGTCGCCATCGTCACCACAGGCGCCCAGCATCGCCAGGCCGCCGACGGCGCCAGCCCCGGCGGCCATACGCATGAAACGGCGACGATCGGACCGACGCTTGGCGGAGGCTTCTTCGATAACCTCGAGAATGCAGCGTTCTTCGCTCATGATTCAAATCCTCTCCAGAGGAGGAAAAAGGGGATCAGTTCGCCACGCTCGCGCGCAGATTGCCGTTGACGCCGGCCGGGAAGAACCCGCCCAGCGTGGCGGCCGCCTTGTTCAGGTACACGATGTTGAGCACCTGCCCCGGCGAGCGGCTGAACGCGATGCCGTTCGTATCGAGCGGCACGATGTTGGACACCAGCTGTCCGTTGACCGTGGTCTGGGCGATCCCCTGGTCGAGGTCGGTCGAACCGTCCAGGCTGTCGCGCGCGTCGGAGATCTTGCCTGCGGCGGTGATGAGCGACGATTCCGGGTTGGGGTCGGCATAGCCGCGGGCATAGAGCGTCGTGCGCACGATGGCCGCGTGATAGGCCTCGACCGCCAGAATACCGGCCGCTGCCTGCAGGAAGGTCTTGTTGCTGATCAGCGGCGAGGCGCCCTTATAGGCGGTCACGCCGACATCCTCGAAGATGTACGCGCCCAGCAGGAAGGCGGTGGGCGAGCTATAGGGATTGAAGGTGCCGCTGGTAATCACGCCCGCGGCCAGCGCCGCCGCCGTGAACGGGCCATTGGCATCGCCCGAAATGTTGATCGCGGGTTGTGCGACCGCCGCACTGCCCAAGGCGGTGCGCAGGAAGGCGACATGCGCCGCCTCGTCCGCCGCGATCTCGCGGGCATATTGCCCGACAATGGCGTCGTCGGCGCTGCCGGTCGCGAAATTGACCTGCTGGCCGCCGGTCACGGCACCCTGGGTGCCGGTGCCGGTCAGCTGGTTGGAGGCCAGGCCGGTGCCGTTGGCGGCAAAGGCATAGAACTGCGCCTCGAGATATTCGAGGTTCAACGCGAAGTTCAGAATGTCGGTGTCGGTGATCGCCGACTGGGCCCCGGCCTTGCCCGCCAGGGAAAAGGCGGTCACGCCGGCGGCTGCCGCGCCCATCGCCGTCTTGAAGAATTCGCGCCGCATATTGCGGCGCTCGACCCGTGCATCGAACGCGTCGAGCAGTTGTGCGCTTTCCGTCATCATGCTCCTCCCGATCAGGAACCAGCGGCCAGCTCTTCTGTTATAATGTAACGATCAGAAGTACATGCCGTGGGGCTTTGCCAAGGCCTGCTTTGCGAGCGAGGTCTTGGCCGAACCGGGAGTCAAAACGTCGGCTCCGACGAAAAAGACGCATCGAACTAACAAAAATTAGATTTTAGTCGCGATATCACGACAGGACGTTCATGGCGCAAGCCGAGCCGATTGCGCTTCGGCCAGATAGACCGAAAACAGCTGATCCGGGTCCGTCCAGTCCTTCACCGGGGTCCAGCCCCCCGCACGCAGCAGGATCTTGGCATCGCGCGGGCCATATTTGTGGCTGTTCTCGGTATGGATCGTCTCGCCCGCCGCCATGGCGAAGGGGCGTCCTTCGATGGTGAAGTCGACATCCTGCTGCGCCGCCAGATGCATCTCGATCCGCGAGCGGTCGTCGTTCCAGATGGCTCGATGGCGAAAGGCGTCGACCGGGATGGTCCCATCCAGTTCGCGATTGATCCGGTCGAGCAGGTTGCGGTTGAACGCCGCCGTCACGCCTGCCGCATCGTCATAGGCGGGGACCAGCACGTCGCTGGGCTTGGTCCGGTCCATGCCAATCAGCAGCATCGCCCCCTCACCCAGCGAGCCGCGCATCGCACGCAGCAGGTCGGTCGCCATGGCGGGCGTCATGTTGCCGATGGTCGATCCGGGGAAGAACCCCAGTTTCGGCGCATCCGCCACCATCGCGGGCAGCGTCAGCGGGCGCATGAAATCGCCCTCCAGCGGATGGATGGGCAGGTCGGGAAACGCCTGTTGCAGCCCGCGCGCGGATTCGCGCAGGAAGTCGCCGGAAATGTCGATCGGCACATAGGCCGATGGCTCGACACAGCGCAGCAGAACCGGCGTCTTGGTCGAGGAACCCGATCCGAATTCGACCACCGCGCGCCCCTTGCCGACATGCGCGACCAGATCGGGGCACATGGTCTTCAGGATCGTCGTCTCGGTCCGCGTCGGATAATATTCGGGCAGGTCGGTGATCGCCTCGAACAGCTCGGACCCCTTGCGGTCGTAGAACCAGCGCGCGGGGATGGCGCGCGGACGACGCTCCAGCCCGGCAAGGACGTCGGCGCGGAAGGCGGGGTCGGCCAGCGACATCTGGCCGTCCTCGATCTCGGGCTTCAGCATGCTTAAAGATCCTTTGCCAGGCGGACGCCGGTGAACTGCCAGCGTTGATGGGGGTAGAAGAAATTGCGGTAACAGGCGCGGGCATGGCCCCGCGGCGTCGCGCAGCTGCCGCCGCGCAGGACGAACTGCCCGTTCATGAACTTGCCATTATATTCGCCGACCGCGCCCTCGACGGGGTGGAAGCCGGGATAGGGGCGATAGGCGCTGCCCGTCCATTCCCAGACATCGCCGAAAAAGGCCGGGCCACTCGAGGAGGGGCGCGGCTCGATCGCGCCCGCGCGGTCCAACTGGTTGCCGCCCGATGCGTCGAACGACGCGGCCGCCGCTTCCCACTCGAACTCGGTCGGCAGTCGCGCACCTGCCCAGGTGGCGAAGGCGTCGGCCTCGTAGAAGCTGACATGGGTGACCGGCGCGGCCGGATCGATCGGACGTCGCCCGTCGAGCCCGAACCGCGTCCAGCCGCCGTCGCGCTGTTCCCAATAGAGCGGCGCGGCGATGCCCTCGCCTTTCACCCAGGCCCAGCCGTCCGAAAGCCAGAGCCGCGCGTCATGATAGCCGCCATCGTCGATGAACTGCATCCATTCGGCATTGGTGACGGTGCGGTCGGCCAAGGCATGGCCCTGAAGCAGCGCCTGATGACGCGGCCCTTCGCAATCGAAGGCGAAGCCCTGCCCGTCATGGCCGATCTCGACGATCCCCGTCCTGCCCTCGATCCAGCCGATCGGACCGGGCATGGCGACGGGAGCTTTCGACTCGGGCGTATAGATTGCTGGTTCGAGCGGGTTTTCCGAGAACAGGTGCAGAATGTCGGTGACGAACAATTCCTGGTGCTGCTCCTCGTGATGACAGCCCAGCGCCACCAGTTCGAGCGCCTCGGCGGGCAGGTCGGGCAGCGCCGCCAGCAATGCGGCATCGACATGGGCCCGATAGGCGCGCACCTCGTCCAGCGTCGGCCGTGTGATCATCCCCCGGCGATGGCGCGCATGACGCTTTCCCTCCGCCTCGTAATAGCTGTTGAAGAGAAAGGGGAAGCGCGGGTCGTGCAGGCCGTAACCCGGCACATGGTCGCGCAGCACGAAGGTTTCGAAAAACCAGGTGGTATGCGCCATATGCCATTTGGCGGGCGAAGCGTCCGGCATCGACTGGACGGTCGCATCGGCATCGGACAGCGGCTCGGCCAGCGCCAAGGTCAGCGCGCGGACCGAGCGATAGCGGGATGCCAGGGAATCGGCAGGTGTCAGGGTCGCCGCAGAGGACGGCACAAGGGTCGGCATTGGGCGCTCCCCGGGATAGCGGGAAACGCGGTCGGCCCCTTACCGTACCATGCGTGCCCCTCCTGGAACCCAAAGAACGTCCGATGCGCCGCTTTGGTTCATCGTGCGCGCAGCGACAAAAAGCCAATCCGACAATCGGTTGAGATAGGCGAGCGCGGGCGGGTTGATCGCCTCCTGCCCGGCCAGCGCCACGGCGGCGCGCTCGGCCCGCCGGGCGATGGCGCGCGCCAGATGCAGATGCGCGGACGCCGCGCTGCCGCCAGGCAGGATGAAGCTGGTCAGCGGGGACAGCGACGCGTTCATCGCGTCGATCTCCGCCTCCAGCCGCGCGACCTGCTCGGGCACGATGCGAAGCGCCCCCTCCACCTCTCCGGGCGTGGCAAGATCCGCGCCGAGGTCAAACAGATCGTTCTGGATCATGGTCAGTCGCTCGCCCAGCGGCCCCTCGACCGACAGCAAGGCCACGCCGATCGCACTGTTCGCCTCGTCCACCTCGCCGATCGCGACCATGCGCGTATCCACCTTGGAACGGCGCGATCCGTCGACCAGCCCGGTCGTGCCTTCGTCGCCGGTCCGGGTGTAGATTTTCGTCAGCTTGACCAAGGAATCAGGTCCGCCCTGCCATGAACAGCAACAGCACGACCACGGTGATCGCCAGCGCCTGGAAGAAGATGCGCTGCTGCATCATCCGGTTGGACTTGAGCTGCGACGCGGTCGGCCCCTCGCCCTTCGCCTCGGCGGTCGCCTCCTGGAGAAAGGTGATGATGCCGCGCACCAGCGCGACCAATGTGGCGAGCATCGCCGCGATCAGCAGGATCACGAGAAAAGTGGTCATGCCCTTGAGCTTACGCCTCCCCCAGCCGAAATCCAGCGGGAAGCATATTGCGCCGCAGCGCATTCGCCAGCGCGTGGCCGTCCTCCCCCGCCTCGCGCATCGCCGCCAGGGCGGGCGCACCGTGGCGCTTGGCCAGACGCTGGCCGTCCGTGCAGACGATCAGCGGGTGGTGGTGATAGAGCGGCGTCGGCACGTCCAGCAGCGCCTGGAGCAATCGGTGGACATGGGTGGCGTCGAACAGATCGACGCCCCGCACCACGTCGGTCACGCCCTGCGCCGCATCATCGACCGTCACCGCCAGATGATAGCTGGCGGGGGCATCCTTGCGCGCCAGGATGACGTCGCCATGGGCGAGCGGGTCGGCGACGACCTCGCCCGCATATTCGTCCTGCCAGGTCAGCGGCCCGGCGCGATCGACCGCGCGTGCCATGTCCAGCCGCCAGCTGTGCGGCTCCCCCATCCGCGCGGCGCGCGTCTCGTGCGACACATGGCGGCACGTCCCCGGATAGAGCGGCGTCGCGCCATGCGGCGCCGACAGGCTGGCGGCGATCTCGGCGCGGGTGCAGAAACAGGGATAGAGCAGATCGGCCAGCCGTGCCTGCGCCGCCGCATAAAGGTCCAGCCGCTTGGACTGGAAGGACAGGTCGTCCCATTCCAGCCCCAGCCATTCCAGATCGCGCAATATCGCATCGACATGCTCGGGCCGACTGCGCGTGCCGTCGATATCCTCGATCCGCAGCAGGAAGCGCCCGCCCCCCGCACGCGCCAGATCGAACGCACGCACCGCCGACAGCGCATGGCCCAGATGCAGCCGCCCGGTCGGGCTGGGCGCGAAACGCGTGGCGCGTGGCGCTCCACTCATCGCCCGCCCTCTTGACCGCGATTCCAATAGCATGTTCTCATACGCCCGAGTGTCATAGCCATGTCACGCGCTTGCGCGAATAGCGTCGGCGTACATCGATGGGAGGAGCTGTGTTTCATCCCGATTTGATCCGACACCCGGACAGTTGTCCGGCGCTCGTACTGAATGCGGACTATACGCCGCTGTCCTATTATCCACTGTCGGTCTGGCCCTGGCAGACCGCGGTGAAGGCCGTGTTCCTCGACCGGGTGGATATCGTCGCCCATTACGAGCGCGAGGTGCGCAGCCCGACCGCCAAGGTCAAGCTGCCCTCGGTCATCGCGCTCAAGCAATTCGTGAAGCCGTCGCAATTCCCGGCCTTCACCCGTTTCAACCTGTTCCTGCGCGACCGCTTCTCCTGCCAATATTGCGGATCGCACCGCGACCTGACCTTCGACCATGTCATCCCGCGCGCGCAGGGCGGCCGCACCACCTGGGAGAATGTCGTCACCGCCTGCGCCCCCTGTAACCTGAAGAAGGGCGGGCGCACCCCACGCCAGGCCGCGATGCCGCTCCACATCGAGCCGATCCGCCCGACAAACTGGCATTTACAGGAACATGGCCGCAGCTTCCCGCCCAATTATCTGCATGAAACATGGCACGACTGGCTCTATTGGGACGTTGAGCTGGAAGCGTAACGAAGCGGGAGTGTCGAATGCGTGGATGGGCAAGGGGCCTGATCAGCCTGGGATTGATGGCACTGGCCGCCACCACCACCGCCTGTGGCAAGAAAGCGGAGAACCGCGCCGAAGCCGACCGCGCCGCCGCCAAGGCGGGCTTCGTGCCGCCCTCCGTCACGTCCCGCGTCGACTTCGGCAGCATGATGGCGCGCCGCTTCCGCGAACTCGACCGCGACGGCAACGACATCATCACCGCCGATGAAATGCCCACGACCAATTCGCGCCTGTGGGAGCTGGACCGCAACAAGGATGGCGAGATCACCGAGAGCGAGTTCTTCGAGGGGATGCTGGCGCGCTTCGACCGGATGGATCTGAACCGCGACGGCACCGTCACCTCCGAAGAACGCGAGGCATCGCGCACCGAACGGCCCGCGACACCCGCCAATCCGGTCGCGACCGGCGCGAACGCGACCCCGCCGGGGAATGCGAACTGACGCCACGGCGCCCGGTACGGAGGACCTGGGCAAGGCCGACAAGTTGCGTCAGATTATGCCCATCGGGGGGCATAATTGTGCGCAAGCTATGGATGACGGTGACGCTGATGGCCTGCGCAACCACGCTGTCGGCCCAGGAACCCCAAAAGAAGCCGCCCTTTGCCGATCGCCTGGCGCAGGTCCGATCGCATTTCAGCGTCGACGCGACCGGACTGCACGGCCCAGGCGCCACGACCATCGCCGATGCCGTCACCAAGGCGCGCTATGTGATGATCGGCGAGGATCATCTGTCGCGCGAAATCCCGATGTTCGTGCGCGGCCTATGCCGTCTGATGGCGCCGGACGGGCTGCGCGCCTTTGCGGTCGAGACGGGGCCCGAGGCCGCCCGGATCGTCAACGCCCATCTCCGCCGCCCCGACCGGGTCGCGCGCCTTACTGCGTTCATGCAGACGCATCCCGACGGCATGGCCTTCCAGAATGGCCGTGACGAAAGCGACATGGCGGCCGATTGCGCCAAGATGGCCGGGCCTGACTTCGCGATCTGGGGTTTGGACCAGGAATTCTTCGGTGCGTCGGGCTTGCTGCTCGAACAGATGCAGGCCGCACACCCCGGCCCCGTCGCCCGCACCGCGATCGCGCGGCTGGTCGAGCTCGACCGCGCAGCCAGCCAAAAGGCCATGGCATCGGGATCGGTCGGCGATCTGCTGATCTTCACGATCGGCGAGGCTCAGCTGGCCGACGCGGACGCCGCCATCCGGCGCGACGGCGGGCAGCGGGTTCGCGAGCTGTTCGACAGCCTGGTCGAGACGCGCGCCATCTATCTGGGGCAGAATGACGATGGCTATGCCTCGAACGGACGCCGAGCCCGTCTGATGAAGCGGACGCTGATGAAGCATCTGGCCGAGGCCCCCAAATCGGCGCGGGTCCTGTTCAAGTTCGGCGATCTCCACGCCGCCAAGGGCGTCAACGGGCTAGACCAGCGAGACCTGGGCAATTTCATCGCCGAACGCGCCGAGGGCGAAGGCGCCGAGTCGCTGCACATCGCAGTCTATGGCGCCAGAGGCGTGCATGCCCTTTACAACGGCGTGGGGCGGCAGGTGCGGACCGAACCCTTCGTCATGACCGACGATGCGGACTATGCTTGGCTGAAGGACGCGCTGGGCGGGCTCGACAGCGGCTCTTCCGAATGGATGCTGGTCGATCTGCGCCAGCTTCGTGCCCATCCGCCCAAGGATATGCCGCCGACATGGCGCCGAAAGAGCCTGCAATTCGACCTGCTGGTCGTCGCACCGACGCTGACTCCGTCGACTTTGATGGGATCGCAGGCGGTTCCCAAGCCCTGACCCGACAAGGGCACGTGCGCAATATCCCATAATTGTCACTACTAGATATTATACCAAAATTACCATCCGCAATCGGTTGACGCCTGCCCTATTGCGTTGCAGCAATAGCGCCCATGACGACCCTGCCTCCGATCGCCAACAATGCCGATATCCGCTTCCTGGGTGCCCAGCTCGGTGATGTGATCCGCCGTTATGGCGGCGACGCGCTGTTCGAGGCGACCGAGGCGATCCGGCGTGCCTCGGTCGATCGCTATCGCGGGCTGGGCGAGGACGGGTCGGTCGACCTGCAACTGGAACGCCTCGCGCTCGACGAGACGCTGGATTTCGTGCGCGGTTTCATGCTGTTCTCGATGCTCGCCAATCTGGCCGAGGACCGGCAGGGCATTGCGCGCGAGCCGGGCACCGACATTGCCGAGGTGCTGGCGACGCTGTCCGAACAGGGTATCGACCGCGAGGCGGCGATGGAGCTGCTGGCGCAGGCGCTGGTCGTCCCGGTACTGACCGCGCACCCGACCGAGGTGCGGCGCAAGAGCATGATCGACCACCGCAACCGCATCGCCGAACTGCTGGCGATGCGCGATGCGGGCCGTGACGTCACGCCCGATGGCGACGATGTGGACGCGGCGATCGGCCGCCAGATCGCGCTGTTGTGGCAGACGCGCGTGCTGCGCCGCGAGCGGCTGTACGTCACCGACGAGGTCGAGACGGCGCTGTCCTATTTGCGCGACGTGTTCCTGCCGGTGCTGCCCGCTTTGTACCAGCGCTGGGACAAGGCGTTCGGGGCGCGCGTGCCCGCCTTCCTGCGCCCCGGTTCGTGGATCGGCGGCGACCGCGACGGCAATCCCTTCGTCACCGCCGAGTCGCTGACCACCGCGCTCGCCCAGGCGGCGGACGCGGTGCTGACCCATTATTGCGAGGGGGTGCACGCACTGGGCGCCGAGCTGTCGATCTCGACCGGCCATGCGCAGGTGGACGAGGCGGTGCTGGCGCTGGCCGATGCCAGCGGCGACGAGGCGCTGAGCCGCTCGGACGAACCCTATCGCCGCGCGCTGTCGGGCATCTATGCGCGGCTTTCGGCCACGCATCAGAAGCTGACCGGCAAGACCCCGCCGCGCCCCGGCCGCCTGACCGGCGAGCCCTATCCCGACCCCAAGGCACTGCGCACCGATCTGGTCGCGATCGCGCGGGGGCTGGCCGCGCAGGGCGACGGGGCGCTGGCCAGCGGCGGCGCGCTCGGGCGGCTGATCCGCGCGGTCGAGACGTTCGGCTTCCACCTCGCCACGCTCGACCTGCGGCAGAATTCGGCGGTGCATGAACGCGTCGTCGCCGATCTGCTGAAGGTGGCGGGCGTCGAGGCGGATTATCTGGCCCTGGACGAGGAGGCGCGCGTCGCACTGCTCCGCCGCGAACTGGCCAATGCCCGGCCGCTGTTTAGCCATTATGCCGACTATTCGGACGAGACGCGCTCCGAACTGGCGATCGTCCAGGCCGCCGCCGATGCCCATGCCACCTATGGGCCGAAGTGCATCACCAACTATATCGTCTCGATGGGCAAGTCGGTGTCCGACCTGCTCGAAATCAACCTGATGCTGAAGGAATTCGGCCTCTACCGCCCCGGCGAGCCCGCCACCGCCGCGATCATGGCGGTGCCGCTGTTCGAGACGATCGAGGACCTGGAGGCCGGGCCGGAGATCATGCGCGCCTATTTCGCGCTGCCGGAGATTGCCGCGATCGTCCGCGCGCGCGGCCATCAGGAGGTGATGATCGGCTATTCGGACTCGAACAAGGATGGCGGCTATCTGACCTCCACCTGGTCGCTGTCCAAGGCGTCGAGCGCGTTCCGCCCGGTCTTCGACGATCTGGGCGTCAGGATGCAGCTGTTCCACGGGCGCGGCGGCGCGGTCGGGCGCGGCGGCGGCAGCGCCTTTGCCGCGATCCGCGCCCAGCCGCACGGCACGGTGCAGGGCCGCATCCGCATCACCGAACAGGGCGAGGTGATCGCGGGCAAATACGGCACGCGCGACTCGGCGCTGACCAATTTGGAAGCCATGGCGTCGGCGACGCTGCTCGCCAGCCTGGAGCCGGACCGGCTGTCGGCGGCGGACACCGCGCGCTTTACCGCCGCGATGGAAGAACTGTCGGCCACCGCCTTCTCCACCTATCGCGGGCTGGTCTATGGCACCGAGGGTTTCCGTACCTTTTTCCGCCAGATGACCCCGATCGCCGAGATTGCGGGCCTGAAGATCGGCAGCCGCCCGGCCAGCCGCAAGAAGTCCGACGCGATAGAGGATCTGCGCGCCATCCCCTGGGTGTTCAGCTGGGCACAGGCGCGCGTCATGCTGCCGGGCTGGTACGGCGTCGGCACCGCGATCGCGAATTTCGAGGACAAGGCGTTGCTCGCCGAGATGGCGAAACACTGGCCCTTCTTCGCGGCCACGCTGGCCAATATGGAGATGGTGCTGGCCAAGTCCGACATCGGCATCGCGCGGCGCTATGCCGGGCTGGTCGAGGACGAAACCCTGCGGGACGCGATCTTCGGACGAATCCATGACGGCTGGCACCGCGCGCGCGACGGCCTGCTGACCGTCACCGGCCAGACACGCCTGCTGTCCGACAATCCGGCGCTGGAGGCATCGATCCGCCTGCGCCTGCCCTATATCGAGCCGCTCAACCTGCTGCAGATCGAACTCATGAAGCGCCACCGCGCGGGCGAGGACGATCCGCGCATCGGCGAGGGTATCCTGCTGTCGATCAACGGCATCGCCACGGCGTTGCGCAACAGCGGGTAAGAGCGGTGGCGGATTTCGTCGTTCATTACGAGGGCGGCCTGCGCTGTCATGTCGCCCATCCCGACAATGGCACGGTGCTGGTCATGGACGCGTCGCAGGAACTGGGCGGGCGCGGCGAGAATTTCTCGCCCAGCGACCTGCTGTCGGTGTCGCTGGGCGGCTGCGTGCTGAGCATCATGGCGATGGCGGGCCGCGTCGCCGGGCTGGAACTGGCGGGTGCGACGGCGACCGTGACCAAGAAGATGGGCAATGCGCCGCGCCGGATCACCACGCTGGGCGTCACGGTTCGGGTGCCGGGGCGATATGATACGGCGCAGCGCAAACGACTGGAGGCGGCAGCGGCCGCCTGTCCGGTTCATGCGGTGCTGGGAATCGACGCGCCGATCGCGATCGTTTGGGACGGGGACTGACTTTCGCAATTCCTCCCCTGCAAGGGGAGGGGAACCAGCGAAGCTGGTGGAGGGGTGTAGCCGCTGGCCGTGACACCCCTCCGACAGCCCTGCGTCCTGCCACCTCCCCGGCAAGGGGAGGAACAGGCCTGAACCTACCGCCTCTTCTGCCGCACTTCCTCCGCCGTGAACCCCTCGACCATCGCGCGGAAGGTCGCTTCCGCCACATCCCGGCTTACCCCCTGCGTCGCGGCCTTTTCCCGGATGCGCGTCAAAATTTGCCGAATCCGCGCCTCGTCCCGGACCGTCGCGGCCGAGGCCTTGAAGCGCCCGGCTTGTGTCACATAGCGCGACCGCTCGGCCATCAGGCGCAGAATTTCGTCGTCGATCCGGTCGATGTTGGTGCGCACTTCCCCCAGAGTCCGGCAGCAGGGCGTGGCAGGCCCCTCTGCCGGGGCGGGCGCGGATAGCAGGATGGCGAGAAGCATGGAGCAAATGGGCAACAGGCGCATCTGGAGTCTCCGACACGGGACCGATATCCGGCCCGGTACGGCCGCACTTCCCCCGCCACCAGTGACATCGCCGTCACGTTGCGGTGATCCGATTCCTCCCTTTGCAAGGGAAGGGATGTCCTGCTCTCGAGAGGGCGACACCCCTCCGTCAGGCCTTCGGCCTGCCACCTCCCCCTTCAGGGGAGGAATGAATTGGTAAATCCGCCTTACCCCGCCCGGTCGCGCTCGGCCTGTTCCATCACCGCCGCCATCGCCCAGTCACCGGGCGCGTCCGATGCCGCCAGTCCGGCGATCACGCCGCGCCGATTGGGCTCGGGGTGATGCTGGGCGATTTTCCACACCCCCTCCAGCCGGGCAACGCGCAGGGTCAGGCCGACGATGCCGCGCTGCAAGCCATGGATGAAATCCACAGGCGCATCGTCCATCGACCAGGGTTCGGCCCGCCCCGCTTCCCTCGTCTCCGTCAATCGTGCGAGATGCGCCGCCAGCCATTCGGGATCGCGGGTGACGGACAGGACCCCATGCGCCTGTATCACCACATAATTCCAGGTCGGCACGACCTTCCCATGCTCGCGCTTGGTGGGATACCAGCCGGGATGGACATAGGCATGCGGCCCCTGGAAGATCGCCAGCGCCGCCGCACCGCCCTCGGCCAGCCGCCAGACCGGATTGGCGAGCGCCACATGCCCTTCCAGGATCAGCGCCCCGCCATCGCGCGATGCGATCATCGGCAACGACACCGCCTCGGGCACGCCATCACGCACCACGACCAGCGAAGCGAGGCCGATTTCCGCAACCGCCTCCAGCAGCACCTCTTCCCGCGTCTCGCGAAAGGCACGCGGCGGGTAGCTCATGCCAGCGCCAGCGTCGGCTCGCCGCGTTCGTGCGCCAGCAGCCATTGCTTGACCGCCAGTCCGCCCGCAAAGCCGGTCAACGTGCCGTTCGCGCCGATCACCCGGTGACAAGGCGTCACGATCGATAGCGGGTTGCGCCCGTTCGCCGCTCCGACCGCGCGCGATGCCCCCGGCCGCCCGATCGCGGTGGCGAGCGCGGCGTAGCTGCGCGTCTCGCCATAGGGAATAGCGCCCAGGCCGGTCCACACCGTCTTTTGAAATGCGGTGCCTACCGGGTCGAGCGGCAGGTCGAACTCGCGGCGCTCTCCTGCGAAATACTGCGACAGCTGGCGTATCGCTTGCGTCAGCACCGCATGTGCCGGATCGTCGCGTCGTTCGGGCAGCATCACCCGCCCCACCCGCTCCTCGGCCCACAGGACGGCGCGCAGGCCCTGCTCGCTCGCCACGAGGGTCAGCTCGCCCACCGGCGAGGCCATGGTGCATTGGCTCAACATGGGCGCGACCTTAGCGCAGGGGCGTGTCCGAAGCGTCCCGCTTCTTGCGGTCAAAGCCGAAAGAAGGGCGCGGCGATCTCGGGCGTGACGCGAAGCAACCGGCCGGTGGCGCGGTCGATCAGCGCCCAGGTCGTCACCGCCTCCACCTTCACCCGACCTTCCGCATCCAGAAAGCGGACATGCCGGTCGAAGCGCGCGCCCTTGGGCGGGTCCGGCACCCAGGTTTCGGCGGTCACCGTCTCGCCCGCCACGACATTGCCGCGATAGTCGATCTCGTGCCGCGTCACGACCCAGACATGGGCGGCGGCATGTTCGGGGGGCACGACGGATTCCCAATGCGCGCCCGCAATCGCCTGAATCCACTGGACCCAGACGGCGTTGTTCACATGGCCCAGCTCGTCGATATGATCGGGCTGGGCGGTGAAGGTCTTGGTGAAGCGGCTCATGCCTGGTCGTCCGTTTCCCTGTATCGCAACCACAGCGCGCGGACGCCCCAGCCGATGGCGGCGGCGATCATCACCAGCCCGGCCGCCATCAGGATGTGCGGCAGTGTCGGGCGATAGCGCGCGGCGAGTTCGTGAAACGCCTCGCCGAACAAATAACCGATGCCGGTGAAGATCGCTGCCCAGCACAAGGCGGATGCGGCATTGACCGCGACGAACAGCCGGGTCGACACATGGCTGGTGCCCAGCGCCACCGGGCTGATCGTGCGCAGGCCGTAGAGAAAGCGGAAGGCAAAGATGAAGCCGACCGGGTATTGCTCCATCAGCTTCGTGACGCGCGTATAGACCCGCCGCTTGCGCAGCTTGCCCACCCAGCGCCCGTCGCGCGCCCGCCGGCCGATGGTGAAGAAGACCTGGTCCGCCAGGAACGACCCGATCGCGGCAGCGAGAAAGGCGGCGGGCCAGCCGATCAGCCCCTGATGCGACAGGATGCCTCCCGTCACGACCGCCGTCTCTCCCTCCAGCCCGGCGCCGAGCGCGATGGCCGCGACGCCGTAGCGCGCGACGATCGCCTCTATGCTCAGGATTCGACTCCCATCTGCCACAGGATGAAGGCGTGCTCCTCCGCGCCCTCGCGCAGGCTCTCGAACCGGCCCGACTTGCCGCCATGCCCGGCACCCATATTGGTCTTGAGCAGCAGCAGATTGTCGTCGGTCTTGGTCGCACGAAGCCGGGCGGCCCATTTGGCGGGCTCCCAATAGGTGACGCGCGGATCGTTCAGTCCGCCCGAGATGAACATCGGCGGATAGGCCTGGGCCTTCACATTGTCATAGGGGCTGTAGCTGCGGATCAGCTCGAACGCCTTGGCGTCCTCGATCGGATTGCCCCATTCGGGCCACTCGCCCGGCGTCAACGGCAGTTCGGCGTCCAGCATCGTGTTGAGCACGTCGACGAACGGCACATCCGCGATCACCGCGCCCCACAGCTCGGGATCGGAATTGACCACCGAACCCATCAGCTCGCCGCCCGCCGAGCGGCCTGCGATGGCGATCTGGCCCGCCTTGGTCCAACCGCCCTCGATCAGCCCCTTCGCCACGTCGACGAAATCGTGGAAGGTGTTGGTTCGCTTTTCCAGCTTGCCGTCCAGATACCATTGCTGGCCCAGATCGTCGCCGCCCCGGATATGCGCGATGGCATAGGCGAAACCGCGATCGAGCAGGCTCATGCGCCCCGTCGAGAAGCCCGGCGGGATGGCATAGCCATAGGCGCCGTACGCATAGAGGAACAGCTTGCCCGATCCGTCGCGGGGGAAGTCCTTGGGATAGACGATCGACACCGGCACCATCGTCCCGTCACGCGCGGCGATCTTCAGCCGCTCGGTCCGGTACTTGTCGCCGTCATAGCCCGACGGGATTTCCTGCACCTTCAGTACGGTCAACCCGCCGGTCGCGACGTCGTAATCATAGACGGTGCCCGGCGTGACCATGGATTCGTAACCCAGCCGCAGGACCGAGACGTCGTATTCGGGATTGTCGCCCAGGCCCGCCGTATAGCTCGCCTCGGGGAAGTCGATCCGCTGGGGTATGGTCGGGGTGTCGTAACGATGGATGGCGATGCGGTCCAAGCCGTCCTCGCGCCCCTCGACCACGAAGAAGTCCTTATAGCACTCCACCCCGGTCATGTAGAAATGCGGATTGGGCGCGATCAGCTCGTGCCAGTCGCCGGGATTGTCGATCGAGGCGGTGCAGAGGCGGAATTGCGGATCCACATCGTTGGTGTGGATGAACAGCGTGCCGTCATGCTCGTCCACGTCATATTCGCGGCCCTCCTTGCGGGGGGCGACCAGGATCGGTTCGGCGAAGACATTGTCGGCAGGCAGCAGCCGCACCTCGCTGGTGACATGGTCGCCGGTCGCGATCACGATCCAGTTGCGCGCGGAGGTCTCCGCGACGGCGACGCGGTAACCCTCGTCATCCTCGTGGAACAGCTCGACATCTTCGGCGACATCGGTGTCCAGCTTGTGGAAGCGCGCATTGTCGGTGCGCCACTGCGCGTTCGCCACGCCGTAGAGGAAACCGCTATCGTCGGCGACCCAGACGATCTCCGACAGCATGCCGGGAATGACCTCGGGCAGATGCTCGCCTGTCGTCAGGTCCTTGATCCGCACCTCGAACCGTTCCGAGCCATTGTCGTCGATCGCATAGGCGAGGTAACGGCCATTGTTGCTGATCGAGAAGGCGCCCAGCCGGAAATATTCCTTGCCCTCGGCCAGAGCGGGTTCGTCGAGCAGCAGCTCGTCCGGACCGCCCGCCACCGGCTTGCGCCACCATTTGCGATATTGCCCGCCGGTCTCGAACCCGGTCCAGTAGAGCCAGTCGCCATCCTTTTGCGGGACCGAGGATTCGTCCTCCTTGATCCGCCCCTTCATCTCTTCGTACAGCCGGTCGATCAGCGGCTGGCGCGGCGCCATGACCGCCTCGAAATAGGCGTTCTCCGCTTCGACATAGGCGAGGATGTCCTTGTCCTCGACCTCCGGATAGGCCGGGTCCTTCAGCCAGGCATAGGGGTCGGTGATGGTGATCCCGTGCGCGGTGAAGCTGTGCGGGCGGGTCTCGGCAATGGGCGGCGTCGGCGCGGGTTCGGTCATCGCCCGGATGTAGCTAGGGTTACGCCCCGCCGGAAGGGGTGGAGGACGGATTCTCCCAGCCTCCGCTCAGCCTCCCCCCAATAGCCGTTCCCGCTGAGCGGAGGGTTGGGTTACTTCGCCTTCCACCCATCCGCCAGCGTCCAGCGATCCCGCCAGCGCAGCACCGGCGTCTCGCCCTCCCATTCCACCGGCAGCCAGACATAGCGTCCGTCGATCGCATTTTCGGGCCGCCAGCGGTCCGCCATGAAGATGAAGCGCGGCTCCGCCCCCGGACGCGCGGGCGGCAGCGGCAGGACGAAGGTGGATTGCGAATGAAAGGTCGTCTTCTGGTCGACCTCGCTCCCGCGCACCGGATTGCCCAGCGAGCGCCACGGCCCCGTCACCTTGTCCGCGACATAGACCCGCCCCGGATTGGGCCGCCAGCCGGTAAGCCCCGAGGCGAACATGTAGTAGCGCCCCTTCGCCTTGAAGAGCGCGGGCGCCTCGTTCCCGCCATCGGGCAGCGCACGGACATAATAGCCGTCATGCCGCGTCCAGTCGGGCGTCAGCCGTGCGATCTGGAGCGTGGCATTCTCTTCCGAAGCATAGACATGCCAGGCGGTGTCGCCGTCGACGAAGACCGTCATGTCGCGCGCCATCTGCCCGCCGGGCATGTCCTGGGCCAGCTTGGTGTCCGGTGCCTTGTCCTCTGCGGTCGCATTGGCGGGCCAGATGCCCGGATTGACTCGGCCCGCGCGCAGGAAGCGGAACGGCCCATGCGGCCGGTCGGCGACCGCGACGCCCGCCTGCGCCGCGCCATACCCCTTGCCGCGCAGCTCCAGATGGAACCACATCACGAATTTCCGCGTGCGCGGGTTGTAGACGACCTTGGGCCGCTCCAGGATGCAGTCGCGCGCGATTGGACTATCGAGGTCGTCCGAGACCGCCAGCGCCACCCCCTCGTCGCGCCAGTTCACCAGGTCGGCCGAGCTATAGGCATGGACGCCGACCTGCGCGCGATTGCCCGCGTCTCCGGCCGTCTTGTGCTCGCCATGCCACCACCAGCGTCCGCCATGACGCAGCAGGCCGCCGCCATGCGCATTGATCGCGACGCCGTTCGTGTCGTTCCACACTTCGCCGGGCCGGAACCCATCCGGTCCCGCCGCTTGCGCGGCCTCGCCCATCAGCGCCACCGCGCCCGCCCCTGCCAAAACGCTCCGCCGGTCGATCATCATTCCAACCTCCCATCTGCTCTCTCAAGGATCGTATATGGTCTGACAAATTCGACAAGCCCCCGTGAGGCTCGACGCTGTGCGGGTGGAGGGCTAGACCGACCGCGTTTCCATTGCTGTCAGGCTGTTCCATGTCCCATTCCGCCCGCCTTGCCGCCCTTCGTGCCGAACTGGCCACCCAGGGGCTCGACGGTTTCGTCGTGCCGCTGACCGACGAGCATATGAGCGAATATGTCGGCGACTATGCGCAGCGCCTTAGCTGGCTGACCGGCTTTGGCGGGTCGGCGGGGTCGGCCGTGGTGCTGACGGACAAGGCGGCGATCTTCACCGACGGGCGCTATACCCTTCAGGTGCGCGAGCAGGTGTCGGGCGAGGACTATGCCTATATCCCGGTGCCGCAGGACAGCGTCGCGGGCTGGCTGGGTCGCGAGACGGCGGCGGGGCAGCGGATCGGGTACGACCCGTGGCTGCACACGCGCCAGCAGGTCGCCGACATGACCGCCGCGCTCGCCGATCGCGACGCCGAACTGGTCGCCGTCACCGCCAACCCGATCGACGCGGTCTGGACCGACCGCCCCGCCCCCTCACCTGCCGTGCTCACCGTGCAGGACGATGCGGTGGCAGGCGAAAGCTCGGCCGCCAAGCGCGCGCGGATCGGCGAATGGCTGGCCGAGCAGCGGGCCGATGCGGTGGTGCTGTCGGCGCTCGACTCGATCGCGTGGGCGCTGAACGTGCGCGGCACCGACGTTGCGCATACGCCGGTCGCTTTGTCCTATGCCATCGTTCACGCGGACGGCGAGACCGACCTGTTCGTGGCACCCAAGAAGATCACGCCCGAGGTGCGCGCGCATCTGGGCAATGCCGTCCGGCTGCATGAGCGTTCGGCGTTCGAGGGCTATCTGACCGGCTTTGCGGGCAAGCGCGTCGTCGCCGACCCCGAGCGCGCGGTCGCCGCCATTGCGCAGGCATTGGAGGCAGGCGGGGCCAAGGTGCTGGCGCTTCGCGATCCGGTGGTGCTGACCAAGGCGATCAAGAACACCGCCGAGGTCGCCGGGCACCGCGCCGCCTCGGTGCGCGACGGCGCGGCGATGGTGAAGTTCCTGCGCTGGGTCGAGAGCGAATGCCCCAAGGGCGGACAGACCGAATTGTCCGCCGCCGCGCGATTGCTCGCCTGTCGCGAGGCGACCGGGCTGCTGAAGGATACCAGCTTCTCGACCATCTCGGCGACCGGTGCGCATGGCGCGAGCCCGCATTATCATGTCACCGAGGAATCGAACGCGGCCATCGAATTGGGTCAGTTGTTCCTGATCGACTCGGGCGGGCAATATCAGGACGGCACCACCGACATCACCCGGGTCATGCCGATCGGCCAGCCTAGCGACGAGATGCGCGATCGCTTCACCCGTGTGCTCAAGGGGCATATCGGCCTCGCCACCGCCGTCTTCCCGGACGGGACGCTGGGCGGGCATCTGGACTCGCTGGCGCGGCGGCCGCTCTGGGAGGTCGGGCTGGATTATGCGCATGGCACCGGCCACGGCGTCGGCGCGTACCTGTCGGTGCATGAAGGGCCGCAGCGTATCGCCGCGCCCAACTATCCCGGCGGCGCGGCGATGGAGCCGCTGCGCGCGGGCATGATGCTGTCCAACGAGCCGGGCTATTACAAGGCGGGCGAGTACGGCATCCGCATCGAAAACCTCGTGCTGGTCGAACCGCGCGCCATCGCGGGCGCGGACCGCGACATGCTGGGCTTCGAGACGCTGACCCTGTGCCCGGTCGAGCGGACGCTGATCGTTCCCGAACTGTTGGCCGCGGCGGAGCGGGACTGGCTCAACGCCTATCATGCGCGGGTGGCGGAAGTTCTGGCGCCGGAGCTGGAGGGGGCGGATCGCGACTGGTTGCTGGAGAAGTGCGCGGCGATCTGATTTTTCACGCGAAGCCGCGAGGACGCGAAGAAGAAGGAAGAAGGTTGGTTCGCGCGGAGGCGCGGAGACGCGGAGGTGTCTCGCCCGCCGCGTCAGCGGCCCTTCTAGCTCGGGCGCTGACGGATGGAGGGCGCTGCGCGCGGCAATTCCTCTCTGCGTCCTCTGCGCCTCTGCGCGAACAAACCTTCTTCTCCGCGCCTCCGCGTCTCCGCGCGCAATCAATCTTCGCGTCATCGCGGCTTCGCGTGAAAAAAACGCCACGCGGGAGGGCCTCCCACGCGGCGTTTTGCGCGCCTCGAACGGCAAAGGAACTGGACCCCGGCCTTCGCCGGGAAACAGAAGAGGGATTGCTCCCCGCTTACCGCCCGAGCAGCACCCGCGCTTGCCCCGCGATCTGGGCCAGCATCGCGGCGTTGGGCTGAGCGGCCAGTCGCGCCCGGTCGATTACCGCCTTGAACTGGCCGACGCGCGCTGCATTGCGCTCCAGCCAGGCCTCGACCGCCGCTTCGGGGTCGGTCGTTCCTGCACGGCCGAGGAAATCGAGCCGCTGCTGCTGGAAGTCACGGGCAAGCCCTGCAATCAACAGGCGCTCCCACGGATCGCTCGGGCTGATCCGTGCCGCCTGGCCCTGCGCCCAGTCGAGGCCCAGCGCCTGACCCAGGCGGGTGAAGGCATGGGTCAACCGCGTTTCGTCGAGCGACAGACGCTGGCCGAGATCGGCCAGCCCCACCGCGCCGTCGAGTTCGGACACGCGCACCACCCGCGCCGCGAGATCGGCGGGCGCGCCCGCCTCTTCCAGCGCGGCGACGACGCGGGCGCTCTGTGCCTTGGCCTCGTCGCGCAGCAAGGCGGGCGTTTCCGCCGCCAGCCGCGCGATGCCCGGCTGCAAACGCTCCAGCGCCGCGCCGGGCGAGGTGCCCGCCGGCATGGAGCGCAGCAGGTCGGCGATCTGCGACCGCGTGGCGCGCGCCACCTCGTCGAACAGCGCGATGCGCGCGGCTTCGGGCATCGCCGCCGTTTCGATCGCGGTCCACAGGGCGGGCAGGTCGAACAGCCGCTCGACCACGACGAACATCGCCGCGATGTCGGCCATCGCCGCGCCTTCCTCCTCGGCCAGTTCGAACGGGTGGAGGATGCCCAGCCGGTTGACGATCCGGTTGGACAGCTTGGTCGCGACAATCTCGCCGCGCAGGCGATGCTCGTCGATGGCCTCGCCGAATGCGTCCTGCATCGCGGGCGGGAAGGCGGCGTGCAGATCGGGGAGCAGTTCGTCGTCCAATGCCAGCGGGCTGGTCTCGATCGCGTCCTGCAAGGTCAGCTTGGCCGTCGCCAGCAGCACCGCCAGTTCGGGCCGGGTCAGCGATATGCCGTCCTGCCCACGCCGCAGCAGCACATCGTTGCTGCCCAGCCCCTCGACCGCGCGGTCGAGCCGCCCGGCGCTCTCGAAGATTTCGATGACGCGGACATAGCTCGGCATCGCGCCCGCGCCGTCCGCCTCGGCGATCGACAGGCCCAGCGTCTGGAGGCGGTTATCCTCCAGCACCAGATGCGCCACGTCGTCGGTCATCGAGGCGAGCAGCGTGTTGCGATCACCCTCCGCCAGACGGCCCTCGATCATCTCGCGGTTGAGCGCGATCTTGATGTTGACCTCGTTATCCGAACAGTCGACGCCCGCCGAATTGTCGATGAAGTCGGTGTTGATCCGCCCGCCCCGCTCGGCAAAGGCGATGCGCGCGGCCTGGGTGACGCCCAGATTGGCGCCCTCGCCGATCGCGATGACGCGCAGATCCTCGGCATCGACGCGCAGGCGGTCATTGGCCGGATCGCCGACCTGGACATTATTCTCCGCCGCCGCCTTGATGTAGGTCCCGATGCCGCCGAACCAGAGCAGGTCGGCGGGCGCCTTCAGGATCGCCGAGATCAAAGCCGCCGGCTCCAGCGAGGTGGCGGTGATGCCCAGAGCCTCGCGGATTTCGTCCGACAGCGGGATGGTCTTGGCCGAACGCGGGAAGACGCCGCCGCCGGGCGAGATCAGGCTGGTGTCGTAATCCGCCCAGCTCGACCGGGGGAGCGCGAACATGCGCGCGCGCTCGTCCCAGCTCGTCGCGGGATCGGGATCGGGGTCGAGGAAGATGTGGCGATGGTCGAACGCGGCGACCAGCTTGATCGCCTTGGAGAGCAGCATCCCGTTGCCGAACACGTCGCCCGACATGTCGCCGCAACCGACGACGCGGATGGGCTGGCTCTGCACGTCCACGCCCCGCTCGGCGAAGTGACGCTGGACCGAGACCCAGGCCCCCTTGGCGGTGATGCCCATCGCCTTGTGGTCGTAACCCTGGCTGCCGCCGGAGGCGAAGGCGTCGCCCAGCCAGAAGCCGCGCTCCAGCGCCAGTGCATTGGCCACGTCGGAGAAGGTCGCGGTACCCTTGTCGGCGGCGACCACGAAATAGGGGTCCTCACCGTCCAGCACGCGCACGCCGTCCGGGTGCACCACCGCCCCCTCGACGATATTGTCGGTGATCGACAGCAGCGCGCGGATGAACACGCGGTAGCTTTCCTTGCCCTCGGCGGCCCAGCCGTCGCGGTCGGTGACGGGCGACGGCAGCTGCTTCGGGTAGAAACCGCCCTTGGCGCCGGTCGGCACGATGACCGCGTTCTTCACCCGCTGCGCCTTCATCAGGCCCAGGATTTCGGTGCGGAAGTCGTCGCGGCGATCCGACCAGCGAAGGCCGCCGCGCGCGACGGGTCCGGCGCGCAGATGGATACCCTCGACGCGGGGGGAATAGACCCAGATCTCGCGCCACGGCAGGGGCGCGGGCAGACCCGGAATCTTGTGGCTGTCCAGCTTGAAGGCCAGCGCCTCCCTGCCCGCCTCGGCAAAGGCGTTGGTGCGCAGCGTGGCGGCGATCATGTCGCGGAAGCTGCGCAGGATCCGGTCGTCGTCGATCGCCGACACCGCATCGAGGCCCGCCGCGATGGCGGTATCGGCGGCGGCGATGTCGCCCCCCGCCTTCGGGTCATGCGCGGCGGTGAACCGCTCGATCAGCGCGGTCGCCAGCTTGGGGGCGCGGCGCAACGCATCGACCACGGTGGTCAGCCCATAAGGCAGCCCCGCCTGGCGCAGATAGCGGAACCAGGCGCGGAACAGCACCACCGCCTGCGGGCTAAGGCCGACATCGACGATCAGGCGGTTGAATGCGTCATTCTCCGCCTTGCCTTCCAGCACGGCGGCGATCGCGCCCTCCAGCACCGCCGCGCCCCTGGGCTCGGTCGTCGCCTCGGTCTCGACGATGAAGTCGTGGACGAAGGGATCGGCCTCGTCGCGCAGCCGCGTCGGCAGTTCGCCGATCACGCGGAAGCCGAAATTCTCCAGCACCGGCACCGCGTCCGACAAGGGCAGCGCGCCGTTCAGCTTGTAGATCTTCAGCTGGCGATCCTGCCCCGGCTGGACCGGGAAGAGGCGAACCGAACGGCTCGACTCATTTTCCAGCGACGACAGGCGCAGAATGTCCGCCGCCGCTTCCGCTGCATCGCTGACATTGCGGTAATTGGTCGGGAAGCCATTGGCCCAGCGCAGCGCGAGGCGCGCCGCACGCGGCGAGGGCACCTGCTCGGCCAGCGCGGCCTCGACATCGGACATCCAGCCGCGCACCATCTTGCGCAGCCGCTCTGACAGCGCCGCCGTATCGGGCAGGCGGCCGTCCTGGCGCAGGTCGATCGTATAGCGGATCAGCGCCACGACGCCGTCCTCCAGCGCGATCGACCAGTTGAGCAGCGAGCCATTGGCGGCCTCGCCCAGCATCTCGCCGATCGCGACGCGCCGCGCGGTGGTCAGCTCGTCGCGCGGCAGCCAGACAAAGGCGAACAGATGCCGCTGCAAGACCGAGCGGATCAGCACCAGCTCGGGGCGCGGACGGTCGGCCAGCGACATGGCGGTCAGCGCCAGCTGCTCCAGCGCCTCGGCCGGGAAGGCGGTGACAAGGTCATGCGGCAGAGCGGTCAGCGCATGGGTCAGCGCCTTGCCGGTATGGCCGCGCGGGTCGAAACCGAATTTGGCCTGCAGCGCGGCCAGCCGCGTGCGCAGCACCGGCACTTCATGCGGCGGGCTGGCCAGCGCGGCGCTGGTCCACAGGCCCGCGTGAATTGACAGGCCGACGACGCGGCCCCCTTCCACCACCGGCACCAGCACCAGGTCGAGCGGCACCGAGCGGTGGACGGTCGAGATCGCATTCGACTTGAGCAGCAGCGGTGCCGCGCCACCCTCGGCGAAATAGTCGAGCGCACGCTGGCGCGACGTCTCGGCCAGCAGCGGCACCTTGTGCGGCGTCCGCGCGACGCCCAGCGCGGGCGCGTCGCGGCCATCCTCATACCATTTCTCATGGCCCAGCAGCGTCAGCTTGCCGCCCAGGAACCACAGGAGAAGCGCCGCGCCCTCGCCATTCTTCTCGCCCAGCGTCGTCGCATCGGCGGCCAGCGCGTCCTGCAACCCCGACCAGTCCGCCACCGCGGCGCGGACATCGGCCAGCACGGCGCGCAGATCGTCGACCAGCCCGCGCCGGTCGCGCGCATCGGCGCGCTCCATTTCCAGATAGATGAAGGATTCGGACTTTCCGCCCGTGCCGATCGCCTGAAGCTGTCCTTCGGCATCGCGGGTCACGGGCAGGACGGGGTGGATCACGCGGTCGATCGCGATACCGTCCGCACCGACCATCGCCGCGATCGAATCGACCAGGAAGGGCATGTCGTCATTGACGATGGCGAGGCGCATCCGGCGGTGCGTGTCGTCGCCCGACATCGGCTCCAGCGCGATCGACGGCGCTCCGGGCAAGCGCTGTTGCGCCACCCCCGCGACGAAGGCCGCCGCAGCAGCCACCTCCGCGGGGCCGAACCCCTGCAACTCCGCCGGAAGGGCGCCCTGGGTCAGCCGCGCGGCAATCGCGTCGGCCATCGGATGCGACATATTCGGTGCCATGGTGCCAAGTCCTAGGCCGGGCTCTCGCGGCGCTCAACCCTTTGCCACAAGAGAAAAGATGTTGCGCCGCAGCGCAATTTTCATTGCGAAGCGCGCAATACCCTTTCGGCCAAGCGCGCGTCGCCGACCACCGTCCCGGTGATGGAAACGCTACCATCCTCGGCGACGCGTCCGACCATGACGACGGGTGTCCCCGGCTGTGCATCGGTCGGCCATGATATGTTAGCGATAGCTTCGGGTTCCTCACCGCCGGGGGCTGGCGGCCCGTTCCACAGCGCGGCGGCCGAACCCGGCGGCGGCGGCTTGATCCCCTCTCCGGCGGAATCCATCAGCTCCGAATCCAGCGCCGCCTGCAACAGCGGGTCGGCCAGTTCCTTCCAACTCAGGACGCCGTGGATGAAGTCGATCATCAATCCATCGGACGAATAGGGCAGCAATATGCCGCGATACAGCGTCATGCGCCCGCGCGTGTTGACGAACTCGGCCTCGAACCCGGCCGGAACCTGATCGGCCAGCACATGGTCGAAATGCCGGGTCAGCCGCGCCAGCAACGACTCCTCGGGCAAGTCCCCGATCCGAGTCGGTCGCGCCGCCGTCCCGCATTCCTCGCGCAGGGCCTGGCCGATATAGGCGATAGCCGGATCGATCCGGTCGCCGCGAAAATCGAGCAGCACCGAGTTGGCCGCGAAATCGCCGATCGCCTCGGTATCGAGCGCCCGGATCGAGGGAAACCGCGCCTCCCCCGACAGCGAAACCCAGTGATGATAGGCCCGCGCATGAAGCCGCCGCTCCACCCCGCCCAGCCGCGACAGCGCGTCCTCCGCCCCGCCCGCGATCTCGCCCGCCGTACGAGCCGGAACGGGATTCCGGGGGTTTTGCGGTTCGCGGTCCATGACGGTCTTCCTGGTCATGCTCCTGTCATGCCCCGACATAGTTAACCACAGATGAAGATCGCAAAGCCGCTTGCCAGCCCCCCAACGACCTGTTAAGCGCCCCCACCTGACCGGACACCAGCCGGTTCACGAGACGGGCCGCTTTAGCTCAGCTGGTAGAGCATCGCATTCGTAATGCGGGGGTCACAGGTTCGAGTCCTGTAAGCGGCACCATCTATAAGTTATTGAGAATAGGCCATTTTCTGGCCTCACCCCCAAAAACCCGGTTGTTTGATGCTCCGGTGACGGTCCCGTGCAATGTGCCGTCGGCTAAACGCCTCAAATCTCGAACGCAGCCAACCACAATCGGCACCCAGTCCGACTGACCAATGAGCTTGAGATCAGCATTCCACCAATATTCTTTTAGCTCCCCAAGTCATTGTAATTATTGACTAATTTACGCGTGCAAAACCGCATGTTTTGGCACATTTTCTTGCTTTGCAGGCATATATTTGGTAAGACGAAGGAGAGTAATCGACTCATAACCTTAATAAGGACATTCCACATTTATGTATTTTAATAATGCCGAACTACAACACTCACATACATCGTACGTGCACGTTTCCCACACCATGACAACTTCAGATGGAAACGTCATGGAGCTTCATAGCTCTATCGATTTGCCATCTGACCGTCAGCCAATGGCACCCTCTTTCGCCAGCCATAGCTCTGCAATTTCTAAGGAGATTGCACGATGAAAGCTAAGCCATTGAAGCAGAAGACGCTGGCAAAAACAGCCGCCACCGATCAGTGCATGCAACCTATCGTCGTTGAACTCCCCTTAGTCGTCGATCCAGACGGGACCAAATGGTACTCCTATCAACTGGTGTTCGATAGAAATGCCGACACCGGCATTCCGTATCCATCGGGTCCGATGTATGCCTTTTGTGAGCTTAGCCAGCCGTTCACGCCAACAGAATCCAGCTATTATGTGATAGGAATGGAATGCGACCCCATCGCCATTTTGCCGATCTACAACGGTCAGCCAATGGAGGTTATCGACAATCGTTCGACCCACTAACCAACTTATTGCATATTTTTATATAAAAAGCTGGCTGAAATGCCGGCTTTTTTATTGCCCGGTGTATAAATACCAAATCTATACACCTTCTTTACCCACACCCGAGGACCATGAACCGAGCCCAAGCCATCAAATATCAGTCATCAATTCGAGAGTTTGCCCAGATTGACCACTGGCGAGCCCCTCATGCCGTGACGTTGACGATGAAGCAGGGAATTCCCGTAGCTAATGGCCGCCAATTTGCCATGACCTTTCTCGATAACAGGAAGGCGGCCCAAAACCTCTCACATTTTCATGCGATTTTGAGCAAGAAGATCCTTGGCACCCCAGCCAAGCGTTTTGGCCAGAGACTCCCCATGATCCCCGTTATAGAAGGGGGAAATGGCAAACGCCTTCACTACCATGCCTTGATTGACTGCCCGGTAGGCGAATTCGTGGATGAGTTTCCGGTAATGATCCGTGAAACGTGGCTAAAAACCCAATGGGGCTACCGAGAGATTGATATCCAATCTCAAGCCGATGACGGTTTTCTATTTTACATGACGAAGCTTCGTGACAAGCCCAACTACGCCGATGCCGTAGATTGGATGAACTATTACAATCCTGATCGACGGGTATAAACCCCTTTCAGAAAGCTCTCTCTTCAGACACACACCACCTTGGTTCGAAATTCAGCTATTCGAACCTTGATTTAAAAGTGTGTCTAAAACACTTCTAATGAATATATATTCAAATTCTATATAGATTATATATTTAACAAATTCGCCGTAGGCGATCTCACGAAGTGAGACCTAAATCAATATATTTGAAATCAACACAACAACTCATACTGATAAATATATTAAATTTAACAATCAGGTTAGGAAATGAGTGTAAAATCCGACAAATGCTTAATAAACTTTTTAGTATCGGTTAGTACGGTAGAGGCATTTGATAGAATATGCTTCCTATCTGGAAAAAATCGTACACAAGTTCTTACGGAAATGATGAAGCAGCGGATAGCCTCTTCAGGCCGTAAATTCGTTTTAGAGGCAGAGAAGGAGGCTAGGCTGAATAAGCAGCTTAAAGCGCTCGCAGAGCTCCAAAACTCATCCGGAACGATGGAGCAGCCCAGACAGTGGTCAGAGACGGTTAGAAACCGTTTAAATCCGACTTTTACGGCGAATGGCGCTTCGGCATGATGCTGACGAAATCCATCAGCCCAAAAACGAAGGCGGAGCTGATCCGGGCCCTTCAAGCCGCTACGTTTCGGAAAGTTGAGGTGTTTGAGGGCGAGCGATTAAATGACCTGCCGACGATCGATCGGCTGAGGAGGGAATCAGCTACGGTTATTGTGCTGATGTGAGACTTGACGGAGGGCTACGGACAGGCCGAAGTTCCGTACAATCGGGCCCAATGGGCAGTCGACAATTGGCTCGTACCGGATTCCAATCGATGGGGTCGACAGCGTGGGTTCCAAATGTAAAATAGGGGCATGACCCACCTCTGTCCTTACTGCTTCAATAACAAATACCTCCGACAGAGAGTGCTCGATCTACGCCGAAACCGCCAGACGCCTAACTGCAGCTACCATCCAACACGTAAAGGCCTTCCAGTTTCTGAAGTTGCTGGGATTATAGATTCAGCCTTGAGAGCAAACTACGAATTGTCCTTTCAACCACCATCCATCATAGCTGCATACGATCTACACGGCCTTCTTCATGATCTAGCTGAACCGGTGAATGATAGTATCATTGACATTCTATGCTCCACATTGATTGACGAAGATGTTTATGACGAGCGTGACGGAGATACGCCTTTTTATACTGAAGACTTCCAGTATAGCTTAGTCGAGCCAAATGGATGGGTTCAAAGCGGGCTATGGAGCGATTTTCGCCACTCGATCGCTCATGAATATAGATTTTTTAACGACGGAGCAAAACGTTTGCTCGTCGAGATTTTCAGCAATGTTCATTATCTGTCCGACGAGAACAAGCAACCTGCCTTTTACGCGTTGGAACCTGGGACTCTATTACAGCGAGCACGGGGCGTACGAAGTATCGAGGTAGCTAGAGAATGGGCAGCTGATCCCAGTCGATTCCTTGGTCCACCACCAAAGCATCTTCGGAACGCAGGTCGAATGAACGCTGCGGGTATTGGTGCGTTCTACGCCGCTTTCGACGATCCAACCTGTCTTGCGGAACTAAGGCCTTTGGTTGGCGGCTTGGTATGCTTAGCGTCATTTCGCTTGCGGCGACCGGTCCATGTGCTCGATTTTACGAGGTTCGAGCGCCCAGGACGCAATATCGATATCTTCGCAAAAAACTACGCTGCTCGAACGACACAGTGGGCTTTCATGCAGAGTTTTCAGCAGGAGATCAGCAGACCGGTTCTGCCTGACGACACGAATCTTGAGTACGTCCCGACGCAGGTCGTAGCAGAATTCCTTACTAAGCTCCCCATACAGTATCGCGGAGTTGAACAACGGATCGAGGGCTTGGTATTTCGGTCCGCGCAACGGCCGGGCGGCCACAACCTCGTTCTCTTTGGAGAAGCAGGGCAAGTCGTAGGCGGACATGATGCCGAAGCCCCCTCCAGCCGGTCGGATTTCGATTTTCTTCTTTCAATGCCCGCCGCAAAAGAGCCTGATCCCGCACTCGAGTACGAGTTGGAATCCTTCCGCATTCGGCGGATCACCAGCGCGGACTTCGGATGCAATCCGGAATTTCTTCCTCCTGAAGGGGTCCCCGATTTCTAAACATTAGGTTTAAACCGCGTCCGGTCCGTTCCCTTATGTTTGCATCTGGCAAATCATCGCCTACCCTGCGCCGAGTTTTGAGCAGTCATTGGCAGCTCGGCTAGCGCTACGCGCACGGTTGGCCAACAAAGAATTTCCACTATGATTCCAGCCTCGATGCAAAACGACTGATTACTGCTTCACCACGGCGGAGCCGTCGAATCCCTATTTTAGCCCTTGGTAAGACATCGACTCGCACCGATCGTGGCTCGAAAGCGGTCAGCGGGTTCACTCCCCCAAAGCGTACGTTACAACGGCAAGAATCCCTCGGTCGGTTGTCGTTTTTTCACGGCTCGCGGGCCCGGCATACCATGTTAGCGCGATAGTCAGGCGACAAAGCATGGTATAATATTTCCATCACGCTCGCCCTCGTACATCCCGTCCAACATCTCTATTTGCGACAGAGGATCGATTTCGAGACAAAGGTCCAAATCGGATCTACCGGTTTTGAAGGCTACCCTTCTCTCATCGTAACTAATAATAATTATGTAGGATTCGAGCTCCGTTCGAATCTGTATTGCCTCTCTTACTCTGTTCAGCTTCTATGACGGCCGGAGGGGAGGAGCATCCTGATGGAGAAATTCGAAGCACCGTTAGAGGATTTGCAGCTGGACCTGCAGAATCCGCGTCTCGTCGAGGCAGAAACCCAACTGGGGGCGTTGAAATCTCTGATCGACATTGGACCCGGATATTTCCGCACGCTGATGACAAGCATCAAAGACAATGGTCTCGATCCAGGCGACGCCTTCTACGTATTGGCGGACGATGAGGACGAAACCTCTTTCATTGTCGTTGACGGCAACAGGCGCCTAGCCGCACTGCGGGTCCTCAGCGAGCCATCGGTTTTGAAGGGCATCGGTCTAACTGACGCCGAAGTGAAGATGCTAACGACAGCAGCTGCGGGTTACACACCAGGTACGATATCCGACGTGGAATGCGTCCTGTTTGATGACAGGAAAAGTGCCGACCTTTGGATTGCTCGCCGACATGGGCGCGATTTAGGTGGCGAAGGACGGCTCGTATGGGGCCCGCTTGAGATCGAGCGCTTCCAACGTGACCATACCAATCTCGATGTCATCGGTTTTCTGGAACGAAATACGTCGATAATTCCTACGGATTGGGCAGCCACAAAGAAAGCCGTCGAAAATAATTCGAGTTCTCTTAACCGCTTTCTGAGCAACAAGGCTTTCCGGAAGCTCATCGGCTTGACAGTTACAACTGAGACCGATGACAGCAAAGTTCCTTATTTCACGGCATCTCCCGACATTGTCCTAGCTTTGCTCGAAAAAATCTTCGTCGATATTCGTGATAAGAAAATAAACACGCGAACATACAACACAGCCGAAGAGATTGAAGGTTACATCGAACAATTACCGGCAAAGTTAAAGGGTGAGGGTAAGCAAAATAGTACGCCTCAACGCTTTCGCGATGTCAACATCGCCAAACCCAATAATGCGGCCGCAACGAAGAAAACTGCAGCAAGTACCACGAAGACCACACAGGCAACCCGCCCACGACAGACGCTTGCCGAAAAGAAGCATCCTTTTAAACAACCTGAAACCACGAAAGGGCAGCGGCTCGTTTACGAGGCGTCGCGGCTTAATACGGCGACCTATCCATTATCAGCGGCTTACGTGCTTCGTGCGTTCATCGAGCATACCGTAGACACCTACATGACCGTACATAGCATTCCCCGTCAGGAGGGAATCAAACCAATTGAACTACACCGCAGGGCCGAGACCGTGATCGCACACCTAATTGCGGCTAAAACCGCGTCCGGTCAGGATTTGCGGGCGGCTAAGCGGGTGCTAGGGGACACGAAAGATAAAAGCTCTATCCAGGCACTAAATGACTATCACCACGGCAGATACGTGATCCCTGCAGCCGACTCACTGCGAGCGGCTTGGGACGCATGTATTCCACTCTTCATCGCAGTTTATGGTTCACCTTCATGAGCAACGATCGATCATCAAGGCCAATCCCGAGCGGGCGATTTTCACCCCTTCGGTATCCAGGCGGCAAGGGAAAGCTTGCCGCATTCGTTGCAGATGTGGTGAAATCGAACAAGTTATCAGACGGGCTTTACGTTGAACCTTATGCTGGCGGCGCGGCGGTTGCATGGGAACTCTTACTGACTGGAGTTGTCCGTAACGTCGCCATTAATGATGTCAGCTGGCCTATATATGCTTTTTGGAAAAGTGTTTTAAATCAAACTGATGAATTTATACGCTTGATCCGCGAGACACCCGTTACAGTAGAAACGAGGGCTCGAGTCAAAGAAACGTTCATGAGTCGATCAGGTCTTAGCGAAATTGACACCGCTTTCGCTATGTTTTTCCTAAATCGTACAAACAGATCTGGTATTCTGAACGGTGGAATGATTGGTGGAAAATCCCAGTCTGGTCAATGGAAGCTAGATGCTCGGTATAACAAGGAAGAGCTTATTGATCGCATTCAGCGTATTGCAAGAATGCGTCGTCGAATCAGCGTTACTAACATGGATGCCGTCGAATTTCTTCGCTCAGAGTCTCCAAATTGGAGCGCTAGAACGCTTGTGTATCTGGACCCACCGTACTTCGATAAGGGGCCAGACCTGTACCCCAACTTTTACAAACATGACGATCACGCAGGTGTAGCAGAAGCCGTTCGAGAATTGCGCGGGATACCGTGGATCGTTAGCTATGATGACGTCCGCCCAATTTATGATCTTTATGCAGGCTCGACTTGGCTTCAATACACCATCGGATACTCGGCCAGAGAAAGAGTCAGAGGACGGGAGGCAATGTTTTCCAGCGCTGGTTTGCATTTGCCGTCGGTGACGGGTTCGATGGTCGAACTGGATCGGTGGGAGAGCAATACCAATGTAGATTATCGCCTG
Source organism: Sphingomonas sp. Xoc002 (assembly GCF_050408055.1). Taxonomy (NCBI): domain Bacteria; kingdom Pseudomonadati; phylum Pseudomonadota; class Alphaproteobacteria; order Sphingomonadales; family Sphingomonadaceae; genus Sphingomonas; species Sphingomonas sp. Xoc002. Next base: position 3,703,372 of record NZ_CP191175.1, read on the forward strand.
CCGCGCCCCCCGTTGATGGAACCGTGCATAGAGCATGCAGGAAACCCATAATGCCCTCGGTAAAAATCGATTGGGTGCTAAGTGGAGTAGAACCTCCGCTTCGGCAACGATCAGACGCTTCTCGAACACAAAAATTAAGCCCTTATCCTGCACCCCTGCAAGGCAGATCCGATTAATGCTTAAGTGTGGACACCCGGACAAAACAGAGTGGCAGGAGATGCCCGAAGGTCACTATCAGCGTTATAAGGTCAATTGTCGAACGTGCGGCAGGATGCACGCTTGGGGTAGCGCCCGGACGCTTCAGGAGGCGCGTCTTGGCAACAAGGACCTAATCGTCACCCCGTACACGCCACCTGCGCCCGGTCCAACTTTAGACGCTTTTTTTGGGGAATGATGAGCTGCTGCCATCGTTGCCTTGCCTCTTTATTTGCCTGAACCCGTCCACGACAAACCAACGTTTGCCTTTGACGGAGCCCGAGGATGGCGAGGTACATAGCCTATTATCGAGTATCGACAGCAGCCCAGGGGCGATCAGGCTTAGGGCTTGCCGCACAAAAGGCGCTTGTCGAGCGATTCCTAGGTGACAATGATCAGGTTTTAGGGGAGCATATAGAGGTTCAGTCCGGGAAGTCGGACACCCGAGACATACTGTGGCAGGCGATTGCTGCCGCCAAAAGGCTCGATGCCAAGGTTCTGATCGCCAAGCTTGATCGGTTTTCCCGCAAGGTCAGCTTCATCGCTGGCATTATGGAGCAGGGCGTCGGGCTAGTCGTTGCCGATATGCCTCACGCATCAGACTTTCAGCTTCATATCTTCGCCGCCCTTGCACAGGAGGAGCGACGGATGATTTCTGAGCGGACCCGGCTTGCCCTAGCTGAAGCCAAGAAGCGTGGCGTACGTCTAGGCTCGAACGCCACAGCCCTTGCAGCGAAACACCGCCAACAGGCTATCGACCACGCCAGATCGCTAGCCCCCGTTGTCCAGCCGCTGGTTGACCAAGGACGGTCATATTCGGCGATTGCTCGCCACCTCAACACACTCGGCATCCCCACAGCGAAGGGAGGCCGATTTTATGCCGAGACAGTTAAAAATGTCGTCCGGCGCCTACCCCATGGAGATATTCACTCATGCTCACAGAAAGGATTGGAAACGTCACACTGACGCAAACCGTCGGATCACCTTATCACTATGTCCGCTATCGTCGAGACGGACGACAGACATCCCGTTCGCTAAAAACCGACGACATTGCAAAAGCTCGGGTTGATGCGCAGGCCATATCGGACAAGCTGAACGTCCCCGCCAAGCCCACCCGTGGAGACAACTCATTCCGCAAGTTTGCTGAGGAAGTGATTGCCGCCGACGAACGGCGGATAGCCCGAGGCGAAAAGAATCCCCGCTTGGCGGAGGACCAACGTCGCATCCTCCGATGCCATTGTGATGCTCCGCTCGGCAGCCTCGATGTGCGACGGATCAAAACCCCGGTTCTTGAAGAGTTTGTCGAAGAACTCAGAGATAAAGACCTATCGCCTGCGACGATCAAAATGATCCTCGTGCTTGTGAGTAAAACGCTTCAAGCTGCGGCCCGTGCTGGCTCGATCGACCACGTTCCCATCATGCCCAAGGTCAGTCTAAAGCAGCAGGTTAGAGGGTGGTTCTCTCTCAAGGAATATCAAAACCTGTTGAAGGCCTGCAAACACCATGAGGATGCCAAAACCAAGGTTTATGGCTACAAAATTACAGACGAATTGCGCCGCTTTTGTACGTTTTCGGTAAACACGTTTCTACGCCCATCGGACGCAAAGCAGCTTCGTCACCGTCACGTTGAGATCGTGCGGACGAAAGACACCCAATATCTTCGAATTTCCACGGACTTTAGCAAAACCGTCAACACGCCGGTCGTGTCGATGCCCAACGCCGTGCCGGTATATGAGAAGCTGCTCAAAGCGGGGAAAGAGGCGGGCTATGGCAACCCAGACGACTTCGTATTCATGCCAAAATATAAGAACCGTACATTCGTGATCCGCAACCTTGGCCGCCAGCTAAGGGTCGTGCTGCGATCAGCGGGACTGTATGAATCAGCCTCAGGCGAAACCCGTACTCTGTACTCCCTCCGACATTCGGCGATCATGTTCCGCCTCATTAAGGGCAAAGATATGTGCCTGCTGACCCTTGCGCGAAATGCCCGAACGAGCGTCGAAATGATCGATCGCTTTTATGCAAGGCACCTTACAGCTGAGATGAACGTCGATGTATTGCAGAGCATGAGGTAACGGCGATATGCGATCCGGAGCCGAACGGCTTCCCGGAGCTTCCCCCACCGCCATAAATGTCGCAAAGGTGCATCATGCAGGCGGTGGATATCCGAGGTTGGGAGCAAGACGGTGAGTTTTCGCCGTTTCCCGAAGGTGCACGCGATAAATATGCATTGATAGCCCCTGAAGCGCCTGAGGATGGCCGGATCATTCCCGGCCACCGCTATCTCATGAAGTTTTCAAACCCTCGTTACCCAGTTCAATTTTGGTCTGAGATGATAGCAGGGTTGCTCGGCCAGCTTATGTCGGTGTCCGTTCCACAATGCTTTTATGCGGAAGATCCAACAACGGGCCTCCCCGGAACGCTAATATCGTGGTTCTATGGCTTTGAAATCGAAAAGGATTTTTTAGAGGCTGAGACATCTGCGGTTTCTCATACCCTGGGCCACGACCCTGATATTCCCGAAGCAGCACCAGAAACCCACAGTTTGTATGTACCTGGCGGGAATTACATGGTTCGCCGGATAGAGGAATATGACCTAAAAACTGGCAAGCAGCACAACCTCAAGCATATCGGTTTTCTTGTTACCCGGTTCAGGCAGCTTTTTGGCGTAGATTACTGGGAACACTGGGCGAAAATGCTCACCTTCGATGCAATAATTGGAAATACGGATAGGCATCAGGATAATTGGGGCGTTCTTTGGCGAGCAGATCGAAACCAAAAGATGATTCCTCGATTTTCCCCAGCTTTTGATAATGGAACATCTCTCCTACACGAGATTATGGAAGAAAAGCTGGATATGTTTAACGTTCCAGCAAGGCTAGATGCTTATATAAATCGTGGCAGGCACCATATGCGGTTCGAAATAGATGACCAAAGACAGGCTCCCCACCTTGATCTTGTTACGGCGCTCTATCAGCATCGAACGGCATTGCGGCCAGCCATGACCCGATGCCTTTGTTGGGACGAAGCAATTTTTTCCGCGGAGATGATGCAATTCGTTGAATTTCCGTCTCCTCACCCCCTCACGCAAAACCGCGCCGCAGCGATAAGGAATGTGGTTGTACGCCGCACCGAGCTACTGCGGAACGCATTTATGGCAATAGACAATGTTTGAAATAACCTACGCCATTGAGCCGAATAGGCTTATGCTCATCTGGCAATCTGGAAATCCTATAATCCGCAAAAGGTTTGTCGTTGGAGAATTGATTAGGGCGTTTGACAAGGTATGTCTGTCATACAATTATTATACAGAAGATTTTTATGAAGCAGTTGCCGCAGGATTTACCGGACACCCCGCTTTCAAGCTTGATACTCCGGTTCACCATTACAATGTGGTAGAGGTATTTTCTCGCCGTCTACCAGCCCGGAATCGTGCAGATTTTTCAAAGTACCTTCAAAAGCATCGACTAACCACCAGTATTGCAATCAGCGATTTCGCACTTCTTGGATACACCGGAGCCGCTCTTCCTGGCGATGGCTTTCAATGTGCTATTGATTATCGATTTGAAACCACTCCCCATTTATTTTTAATGGAAGTAGCTGGATTTCGGTACAATGCTGGAATGGATCTTGAAATTTCATCAATTACTCAACAAGTGGTGAATTTCGTTCCCGATGATCATAATGAATTTGACCCATACGCGGTGCGGATACTAATGTCAGGCATTCCCATCGGATATGTTCCACGATATTACGCAAAGATAATGCGATCATGGCTCAAGAATTGCATGGTTATGGCCTTCGTTGAACGGATCGACGGGACTTTAACGAAGCCGCAAGTCCATGTGGCCGTCAGCGTCGTAGCTCACTCTGGTCAATACATGCAAAAAATACCAACTTTACTTTAGAAAGATCAACTCACGCTATAATAGTTGTTTTTACCTTATTGGGGGTTAAGCAACTCACGCGGATCAACCTCTAAAGCATATGCCAATCTGCCCATTGCGGAGACAGATGGGTTCCGAATGCCTCGTTCGAGATCACTCAGATAGCTGCGCTTCATACCAGCCCTAAACGCAAGCTCCTCTTGGGACAGGCCTTGCTTCTGACGAAGCAGACGTACGTTCACGCCAAGGAGTTGGACCAATTCCATAGCCTCGAATGGCTGGAAAAGGTCGCCACGGTCTGTCCCCCAATCGTGTCATTTTATCGTTGAGGCCGATGGCGAGAAAAGCGATGGTCCCTGCTCCGGGGTCTCCGCTCCACACGTTGGGGCAGCGATCCCTCCTCAAAAAGGGGGCAATATGCGCTTCATTGTCGATCTATACCGCTATCTCATATTCGGCATCCTAGCCGTCCTGATCATCGGCGTCGTATTTGGCGGTCTACAACTCGGTGCATCAGCCGCTATTCCCCAGTGGGTTTTGGGAATCTATGTCGCTGGTGGCTTGGCCGTGGCCGCGGTTCTGATCATGCTGATAGGTCTGACAGCTACCATCATCTCGATACATGACCGCCACGTCGAACTCGTTGAAGCGATCCATGCATGGCGAGAGGACACCTTCGAATGAAGCGCAGCCCTTCTCACGCCGTTGTTGGTATGCTGTTCGTTTTGGTGTGCGTGGGGATCGGGGTCACCCTTTTCGTCGTATCTCAAAAGGCACCAGTGACCAGACCGACGCCCACCCCACCAAAAGAGGCTGTCGCACCTATATCGGTACAGCCGTCGGATAACGCTCCGCCAACCAATGCCGTGCCGGCACCTCAAACTGAGACGAACTCGGTCGCTGATGAGCAGGCCGGGTCATCTGACACTATGGCCGGATTGAGCCTCAAAGAGGATATGGAGTACCCAATCGCAAAAAGGTTACTCATCAATCAAGGGTATGTGCCATCCAGTGGCTTTGAAGACCCCTGCCCTTCAATCGGCGAGGAGGAATGCAAACCCTATCCCGAGATTGAAGAATGCTCCGGCTCTGGACAGGGGTACTGCGTTTCGATTTTCCGCAAAGACGAGAAGATTGTCGAATTAACGACATATGGCCCAGGGGGACCTGTAGCGTCAGCTGATTTCAGGTGATTGGGAGGGGCACAGCCCCTCCTATTTCATTTATTAAAGCGCTTTTTGAATTGGTTGACGGCCGCCTCAATAACCTTGTCGAGTTCGCCAGCCCGTACTGCAGCCTGAACGGTCTCAAGAGTCCCAACCAAATCGGCTGCGCTGGCAACTCGTATAGCGGGCTTGCCCCTTTGCAACTCCAGCACCTGATTTCCGTATTTGATCCATAGCAGAACTGATCCGTCTCTATCCTGCGTCCACCAAGGACGAATGCGGGTTTTGACGGCAGTTTCGGTAACCTCTTCGCTTTCCAAATCTCGGACCCGCCGATATTTGATACGCTGGAATGGCAAGCCGGCCTCAGTAGCTTTTGCTAACTCGATTTGGTCGCCGATACGATCGATCAGTTTTTGCCGCATCGACCCAATGCCACGGACCCGCATTGCGGCCCGGTCAGACGCCACCATTGTCAGTGAGGAAAGCACCGTCATCGTCATTTCTCCCGTTATTGACGGACTGGGCGTCCAATCGGGAGGAAAAGAGGGCAACGGTGTTGTTTGGCCGCCGATTGTCACAGGCCGTTAGCGAACTGTGAGCTTGCGCCTATTCGGAGACACAAGGATTCAGATTGTGAGCATTGCAAGTGTCATAGAGGGTTAAAACAGCCAAAAAATCTCCGAGATCCTGCGGAGTTACGAGAAGATCCGGGTCTTCGTAATGCGGGGGTCACAGGTTCGAGTCCTGTAAGCGCACCACTCCCGGTCAAAGATGGGCACCGCGCCCTCTTTGGCGGGAAGTCCAACAGACACCCCATTCTCCAGGCTCGAGACTGGTTCCGAGATAACCACCTCGCGATCCGACACGCTGACGTTAGAGACGAACATCTTGAGGTAAGACGAACGGAGCGAACTGTCGTCGCTTCGCATCTTCTTGCGAAGCATGTCCCCGAAACGATCGATCGTTTGCTCGTCGATCCGGCGCTTGCCCTTCGCCAGTTGCGCTTCCAGCACATCGATCCGGCTTGATACCGCGGCCAGTGCCGCTCGGTTCGCCGCCATGCGCTCGACAAATGCGGGATCTCTCGCGCTCATCGTCCCTTTTTCGATCAGGATCAGCAGGTTGCTGATTGCGGTGTTGAGCCGCGTCCGCTCCGAACTGCTTCGAGTCAGGTCCGCCTCACGTTCCGCCTGCCGATTTTGAGAGACATCGAGAACGCCCGCGAGCAATGTGCGCAACCGATCTCGCGCCAGCAACCTCGCCTCGATCGCATCCAAAACCAGGCTATCCAGCTTCTCGCGCCGGATGCTCGGACAGGCGCAGGTGCCGCCACGGTTCACCCGGTCGTTGCAGACATAGTAGGTATAGCGACCACCTTTTCCGGTGCGGATCGTCATACCGCTCGAACAGCCGGGCATACCGCAGCGGGCGACCCCGGTGAGTAGCGTGGTGCTGGCGGCGACATGCGGTGCCATTCGCCTGGGATTGCGCGTTGCCCGCATGGCGGCCACGCGATCGAACTGATCCCGAGCAATGATCGACGGACAGGTAACCGCGATGGCATCTTCCGGATCCGGGATAACGCCGTCGTCGGCGGCGGTACGGTCGTGATAGACGCCAGTGTACACCTCGCGCGCCGAAATGCGGGCGACATTGCTGTTTGCGAACCTCGCACCGCGGAGTGTTCGCCCCGCGTCGTTCAATTGCTTGACGATCCAGCGCCCGCCACGCCCGACGTCGGCCCAGTCGAAGATCTGGCGTACGATCACCGCTTCCGCTTCGACGATCGCCAGCTTTCGCCGTTCCTTCCTGCCGTCCTGCCGGGCAACATAGGTTTGGTAGACAAACGGCACCGGACCGCCATTGTAGAAGCCTTGCCGCGCATTCTCCCTGCGGCTCTTCCGCGTGAGGATCGCCGAATCGCGCGCCTGCTGCTCGTTCATCATCGCCGTTATCGTCCGGGCGATCCGCTGACCGCGCCCCCGGCCGAAATCCTGTGTGATCGACCGGATCTCGACACCTGCGTCCTCCAGCCTTCCCACTACATCGAAGAACAACCGCATGTTTCTAGCCATACGGCTGAATATGAACATCAGCACCAGATCCACAGGATGATCGGGCGCGGTGGCCTTTGCACCAGCCGTTGAAATTCAGGGCGCTTGTCGGTCTGGCCGCTACGGCCAGCGTCGGCAAACTCCTCAACGATCATGATGTCATGCTTGGCCGCGTAAGACCAGATGACCGTTGCTCGCCGGCATCAGCAGCACAGATGATCCGGCTTGGGTGCCGAGTAGCAGACATGGCGCGGCAATCGCCGGAATCGGGCGCATAGGATTCTCCATCATTGAAGGTGGGCGTGCGGGCCAGCCGCCACGCATTCAGCTATCGGGCGGGGTATCGGGATCGTATTCGAGAAGGTCGCCCGGCTGGCAGTCCAGGTGCCGGCAAATCGCTTCCAGCGTTTCGAAGCGGAGTCCTTTGACCTTGACCTCTCTCGGCTGTGAGGTTGTCGCGGCCGAGCTGGCTGCCGGAATGCACAGGATTGCAGTTGATAAGCATGGTAGCCGCGGCATTCGGTGGGTGAGCGATGCCCTGCCATCGCTGACCATGTTCATGGGCTTGGGCTCGCCTACGATCTCGTGCTGCTGTCAGCTGTTTGGCAGCACGTCGCGCCTGCCGATCGACCCCGTGCCTTCCGGAAGCTCGCCACGCTCATGAAGCCAGGCGGCGTAATGGTGATGACGCTGCACCGTGGCGCTTCGCCAGCCCCCTCAGGCTATCCTGACTATGCTGCATTGCTCGACGAACTCCCGCTGCCGCGCGGGCTCTCATTTACTCGGCATCCGTTCACTTGCCCTCACGAGCTTTCAATGGCTCATTCGCCAGTATGGCACAGGTCACATTTTCGCATTTTCGCATTTTCGCATGCGAAGATGTGTTCGATAGGAAAGCCACTTGCTCTGGTTTCCGGCGGCTCTGGAACCAGCATGGGTCGACTGACCATTGGGCGCCGCTGACGCGCTCCCCGTCTTGTTACCGCTCAGACGTAGAGCCCGTTGGGTTCATGCTTGAGGATGGAAGGGATGCCAACGATCTGGGCTGGCGTCCGCCCGCCGAGCAGTGAGTGCGGCCTGACGGCGTTGTAGTCGTGTCGCCAGGCGGCCAGCACCGCCCTGGCGTGCACCATCGACGTGAACATGGTCTCGTTGACGCACTCGTCGCGCGGGCGGCCGTTGAAACTCTCCACAAAGCCATTCTCGGTCGGCTTGCCGGGCGCGATGTAATGCCTCTCGACGCCGGTGCGCGATACCCCCCGCATCCGGCTGAAACGCGCACAAGCGGCGCGGGCGGGACGAATGCACTGACCCAGTTTAGCCGAACGCCATTTGCCCGGAACTCCGTTCTTTCCGAGGGGGTTGGCCATCATCCCCGTCCCCCTTTCGGAGTGGTGCCATGCCCCGAACAGCGACGGCCGAAGCGCCGCCCGCGATCAGCCCCCATCTGCTCGACCTGCGCGACCTGCTACGCGACGAACCCGCGCCGCTGGCCGATTTTACCGTCGGCGATCTGGTCATCCGGCTCCACCGGACCGCGACGTCGGTGTTCGCCATCGTGCGACGCAAGGGGAGCGCAGGCGGACTGGCGGTGCGGGCCGCCTATATACCGATGAGTTTCGACTGTGCGGTGCTGCCGCCCGAGAAGGGCGAGGTCGCCCGGCTCCGCCTGACCAGCGCGATGGGCGAGCATGTCGTCTCCTGTATCGCGGACCGGCTGGCGGTGGAGCGGCTGCGCATCACGACCTGCTTTACCCCGGCCCGGCCGATGGTGCTGCCCCCCGCCCCGCGCGATCTCTATCCCCTTGGCGCGAACGACGATCCTGTGCGGGCGCAAGGCGTGGTCGAGGCGTCGCAGCGCGGGCTGAACACCGGCCTTCTCTATTTCCGCATTGAGGCACCCGCCTTCGGCAACATCCTCTATGTTCAGAACTACACCGCTTCGAACGACTATTTCCGCACGACCGGCACCGTCCCGCGCGAGGCGGTGGCGGGGACCTGGCCCGAGCTGGGCTATGCGCTGCCCATTCCCGATGCCGATGCCGATCCCGCCGAGGTCGCGTTGGCGGCGGGCGAGAGCGTCACGCTGTCCGATACCATCCTGGTCTTCCGCCACCATGCACCCCCGCATGAACGCGAGTCCGCCCGCCAGTTCGTGCAGATGCTGGGCAGCGCCTATGACTTGCTCGATCCGCCCCCCGTCGCCTATCGCGACTGGATCGACCGCGCCGAGCGCGCCGCGCGCGAGCTGGACGAAGCGCCCGACGCCACGATCCGCCATTACGGCCATCGCTATGTCCACCCCTATACGGGCGCCGAATATCCCGACATCATGGTACAGATGTCGGTCGTCGCCGCGCTCCGCCGATGGGGCGATTGGCGGGGCGAGCCGCATCCCCTGGAAGCGGCATTCAAGGCGGGGCTGCCGCGCTTCTTCGACGAAAAGCTCGGCACGTTCCGTCGTTATCTGCCCAATGTCGGCCAGGACAAGAATGCCGATGCGGTCGATAGCTGGTATCTCTATCACCCGCTGCTGAACCTCGGCACGCTGGCGCTGGGCGGCGATGACGACGCGCGCGCGCTGTTCCTGAAGGCGATCGGCTATGGCGTGCGGGTCGCGCGGCATTTCGACTATCGCTGGCCGATCGAATATGACGTCACCGACTTCTCGGTCATCACCAAGGAGGCCCCGGTCGACGGACGCGGGCAGACCGATGTCGGCGGCATCTATGCCTGGGTCATGCTCCAGGCGTTCGAGCTGACCGACGACAAGACCTATCTGGACGAGGCGCGCGCCGCGATCGACGCCGCCATCGGATTGGGCTTCAACCTCAACTATCAGGCCAATCTGACCGCCTGGGGCGCCGCCGCCTGCATGCGGCTGTGGCGGATCACCAATCGCGATGTCTATCGCGAGCAGAGCTATGTCTATCTCGCCAGCTTCCTGCACAATGCGGTGATCTGGGACAGCCGCATCGGCCATGCCGCGCATTACGAGACGTTCCTGGCGGTCACCTGTCTTCAGGACGCGCCCTATATGGCGATGTACGAATGTTTCGACAGCTATGTCGCGTTCGAGCGTTATCTGGACGACGGCGGCCCCGACCTCGACCCCGAGGCGCGGATGCTGATCGGCGAATATTGCCGCCATGCCCTGTCGCGCGCCTGGTATTATTATCCCGACGCACTGCCTCCCGAAGCCATTGCCGAGGAACAGCGCGAGGCCAACGGCCATATCGACAAGACCCTCTCCTTCCCGCTGGAGGATCTCTATCCCGATGGCCAGCCCGCCGGGCAGGTGGGACAGGAGGTGTACGGCGCAGGCGCGGCGTTCATCTTCGCCACCAGCGCCTTCCACCAAGTCGAGGGCGCGCCCTTTCGCCTCTATTGCGACATGCTGGTCCGCGCGGTCGAGCGGGTCGGCGACCATGCGCTGTCGATCGTGCTCGACGGAGGCGAGACGCGCACCGCCTCGCTGCGCCTCGTCCGGCTGAAGCGGCGCACGCTGACCGACAGCCGCGTCACCACCGCCAGCGGCGAGACGATCGCCCCCGATGCCGTCAGCACCGACCGCGTCGATTACTGCGTGCCCGCGCAAGGCCGCCTGATCCTGACCTGGGAATAACCGATGACCAAGAACCCCACCATGTTGTCCGGCCGCCGCATCCTGCTGACCGGCGGCACCACCGGCATCGGCCGGGCCGCGCTGAAGGCGCTGGCGAACGAGGGCGCGCGCGTCCTGACCTTCGGACGGCATCAGGATGCGCTCGACGCGGCGCTATCCGGGATCGATGGCGAGGTGATCGGAATCGTCGAGGACGCCGCGACGCGCGACGGCATCGACCGGGTCTTCGCCGCCGTCGACGACCGGCTGGGGGGCATCGACATGCTGGTCGCCTGTGCCGCACTCGGCGCGCAGCCGATCCATGAGATGGCCGAGGAGGACTGGCGCTATGTCATCGACGCCAACCTGACCGGCTATCTCGCCTGCGCCCGCGCCGCGATCCTGCGCATGCAGGAGCAGGGCGGCGGCCATCTGCTGTTCGTCGGATCGATCAGCACCGAGATCAAGGCGGCGGGCGAAAGCGTCTATGCCGCGACCAAGGCGGGTATCCAGGCCTTTGCCGAGACGCTGCGCAAGGAGGTCGCGGACAAACGCATCCGGGTCAGCGTGATCCAGCCGGGATCGGTCGACACCGACATGCAGGAATGCAGCGCGGAGGAGAAACAGACCGCCGTCGCCGAAGGCCGGATGCTGCCCGCCGAGGATGTCGCCGATGCGATCCTGTTCGTCCTCAGCCGATCGGCCAATTGCGACATCGTCAACCTGCGGATCGAACCGCTGATCCAGAAGACGGCCTGAGGCGGGACGTCACAGTCCCACCCGCCGTACGACCAACCCCACCGCCGCGATCCGTTCGACATCGACATAGGTCGGCTTTTCCAGCTCGTCGCCGAAGATGTCGGGGTCGAGTTCGGAATAGTCGATCTCGAATCCGGTCGCGGGCAGTTGCTCAGCCAGCGCCATGCGCAGCACGTCCCGCCCGTCGACGACCGAGGCGCCCGTATGCAGGATCAGTTGTCCCTTCGGCTTGAGCAATGCCAAAGCCTGAAGCGTCCAGTCGAGCGAAAGTCGGCCGCCATACAGGTCGCCGCCATCGCGGTACGCCCGGCGATCCGCGTCGATCATGAAGGGCGGATGGGTGACGATCTGGTCGAAGGAGTCGGCCAGTTCCTTTGGCGCCGACACATTTGCGACGCTGTGCGCGACACCGGCATGTTCGGCGTTGATCGACGCCAGGAACAGCGCGCGCGGATTGATGTCGGCCAGCGTCAGATGCGAACCGCGCGAAACCCGCGCCGCGACGATCCCGCCGACCCCGGCCCCCGCACCATAATCGAGGATGCGCCGCGCACCCATATCCATCCGCCCGATGATCAGCCTGGCGAACCGGTAGCTGTCCGGCCCCAGAAACACCGAGTCCGTGGCCGTGGTCGGATAGGCGGAATGGAGGAACAGCGTCCCTTCGACGCGCGACACGCGCAATGTGGCTTGCAGGCACCCGTCATCGCGTTCGACCAGCATTTCCGCCGCGTCCAGGGCGGCGCGCAGCTCGGCATCCAACACCGACGGCGAGAAGGGCAGGCTCCAGCCCAATATGTCCCGCACATCGTTCGCGGGCCGATCCCCGCGATTGACGAGCACCCGCGCATGGGTGGCGGGCGTCGGCGTTACGAACTGATAGTCCCGCGCCTCCAGCAATTGCAGCAGGCGCAACAGGCCCTCGCGCTGCTTGGTCGATCCGGTTGGGGCCCGGGTCGCTCCCGACTGTTGTTCGATTTCGCCTATCACATTATGATCCTTGTGTTTTCTCCTTCAATATCGGGGGACAGGCGCAGTTCCCGGTTTCGATATGGATCAGCCTGTTGGTTGGCCCGGCCATGCTTGCTCGGCCGCGCCTTGCCGTCCACACCCATTGCCATCGGTCGACGGGATGATCCGCCGAATGGCCGCCCCGCCACGGCCGATCCTGCACAAAGGGTGGCGGCGATAGGACTGGCTTCACCAGCCCCCTTCAGTCGCGCAGCCAATCCGCCGTGATCTCGCCGCTATGCCCCTCCGGGGCCAGTGCGGCACGAAGGGATTCCAGCAGGGGCGGCAGCGCCTGCGTGAAGGCATAGGGCGGATTGACGATGAAAAGGCCCGCGCCGTTATAGATGCCCGGCTGATCGGCATCATATAGCCAATGCTCGACCGACAGGAACTTCGGGATGCCGAGCTTGTGCAGGTCGTACTTCCACCGCCCGTGCGTCGCCCGGTCCTTCAGCGGATACCAGATGACCGTCACGCCATGCGCCCATTTGCGATGCGCCGCCGCGAGCGTGGCGGTGATGCGGGCGCGTTCGTCTGTCTGTTCATAGGGTGGATCGACCACCACCATGCCGCGCGGGGTGCGGGTGGGAAGCATTGCCAACCAGAGCTCATAGGCATCGCGCTCATGCACGGCCGCCGGCGCCCCGCGCATCGCGCCGCGTAAGGTACGGGCGTCCTCGGGGTGCTTTTCGTTGAGGATCAGCACATCCTGCGGGCGCAGGAGTTGGGCCAGAAACCGTGGCGAGCCGGGATAGAGGCGCGGCTCCGCCCCGTCATTCACCGCCTGCACGGCGGCGCGATAATCGTCCAGCAGCGGGTCGGTGTCGGCAAAGGCCCGCACCACGCCTTGGGCGGCTTCGCCGGTCCGTTGGGCCTGCTCGCCGCCAAGGTCGTAAAGTCCGCAACCGGCATGGGTGTCGATCAGGGTCAACGCGCCCGGTTTCTGCTGCAAGGCCCGGACCAGCGCGATCAGCAGGCTGTGCTTCACGACATCGGCGCTGTTGCCCGCATGGAAGGAGTGGCGATAATTCATGGAATCCAAAACCTGCCAGGCGCTTGGGGAAGCGGAAGGCGTCAAAGCCTCAAATCAGTTTTCGCGGTCGATCGCAACAGGCGGCAGGGGCCGGTGTGGCCCGCATGGCGGCCTATGCCGTTCTCACCGGTCCTGCGCGCCGCCGCCCATCCTGCCCAGAGCAGGGACCCCGACGAACTCACCCGGCGCGATCCCGGCGACCGACCAGTCGCCGATCGACCAGCGGACCAGCCTGAGGGTAGGCAGACCGACCGCCGCCGTCATGCGGCGCACCTGCCGGTTGCGCCCTTCGCGGATGGTGATCTTCAGCCAATTGTCGGGGATCAGCTTGCGCTGGCGGATCGGCGGGTCGCGCAGCCACAGGTCCGGCGCGTCGATACGCGCCACATCGGCGGGCAGGGTCATACCGTCCTTGAGGCGGACGCCCTGCCGCAAGCGCGCCAGTTCCGGCTCCTGCGGATCGCCTTCGACCTGGACGAGATAGGTTTTGGGCATCTTGAAGCGCGGATCGGCGATGCGCGCCTGCAACCGCCCGTCATCGCACAACAGCAACAGGCCCTCGCTATCCCGATCGAGCCTCCCGGCGGGATAGACGCCCTTCACCGCGATGAAGTCCGACAAGGTCGACCGAACCGTGGGCGATCCCTTGTCCGTGAATTGCGATAGGACCCCATAGGGTTTGTTGAACAGGAGCAGCCGGGGCATGCTGCGCTCATAGCGTTCGGCTACGGCCCTGTCTTGCGCCGCATTTCCTCAACTGTGCCGGGCTTTGAGCTGGACCTCAGCGCGAAGGACGCGCCTTCACCAGGGCGATGACCGACAGCGAACAGACGGCGAAGGCCACGGCAAAGCCGCCCAGTGCCGTCCACAGGCCGACCGCAAGCCCACCCAGATAACCGCCGATCACCAGACCGATGAGCGGCAGGATGACGAGCAACAGGCATCCGATCACGACCATGACGATGGGAACCCCGCCGCACAGGGCCCGGTTCCGGGTCTAAGCCATACAAACGCCCTCATCACGCAATCCCCGCGAGCGTGAAGAAACCGGCGATTTCAGGAAGATCTGGATGCCCCGTGAGGATTCGAACCTCAATTAACGGAGTCAGAGTCCGTGGTCTTACCTTTAGACGACGGGGCATCGAACAGGGGCGTCCCTCTAGGCGGCCGAATCACCCCTGTCAACCGAATTCCGCAATGGCGGTGGCGGTGCGTCTTGTCGCGCGGGCGCCGACTCGCTACCTTGGGCTTCAAGCACCGGCGAACACTCATGTTCGTGACGGATAGAACAGAATAAGCGAGATACGGCGATGGGGGATGTTCCCACCCGAAGGCCGTACCGGCAGGCCAAGCCGCCTGCCCGTTCGGCACCCCCCCGGCCCCAGCGTGGCCGGTGGTCGGATGCGCAGGCCTATGCCGCGCTCGACCTGGGTACCAATAACTGCCGCCTGCTGATCGCGCGGCCGCAGGGCGGCGGCTTTGCGGTCGTCGACGCCTTTTCGCGGATCGTCCGGCTGGGCGAGGGGCTGGCGACGACCGGCCGCCTGTCCGACGCCGCGATCGACCGCACCATCGCCGCGCTGCGTGTGTGCGCCGACAAGCTGAAGCGCCGCAACGTCACCCTGTCGCGCGCGGTCGCGACCGAAGCCTGCCGCCGCGCCGCCAACGGCCCCGCCTTCATCGCGCGCGCGCTGGCCGAGACGGGTATCCATCTCGACATCATCTCGGCGGAGGAAGAGGCGCGGCTGGCCGTGCTCGGCTGCCACGTGCTGATCGAGCCGGGTGACGACCCCGCCCTGGTGTTCGACATCGGCGGCGGCTCGACCGAACTGGTGCTGGTCGACACGCGCAGCCCCAGCCCCCGCATCCTCGACTGGCATTCGGCTCCCTGGGGCGTCGTCTCGCTGACCGAGAGTGCGGGCGGCGGCGAGGGTGAGGCCGGGCGGCTGGCTGCCTATGCCCGGATGCGCGCCATGGTGGCGGACAGCTTCGCCGATTTCGCCGCGCGACTGCCCCGGAACCTGAAAAGCCCTCGACTGCTGGGCACCAGCGGCACGGTGACGACGCTGGGCAGTGTCCATCTGGGGCTCAGCCATTATGACCGCGCCGCCGTCGACGGGCTGATCGTGCCCACGGCCGCGATGCGCGCGATCAGCGCCGACCTGTCGCGCAAGAGCCTGGCCGCGCGCGGCAAGGTGGCGTGTATCGGCCCCGAACGCGCCGATCTGGTGGTGGCGGGCTGCGCCATCCTGGAGACGATATTGGACCTCTGGCCCGCCGAGCGGCTAGGGATCGCAGACCGTGGGATTCGCGAGGGAATCCTGCGCCGCTTGATGGGAATCGCCAGAACGTGAGCAGAGGCAATGCAGGGCTGCACCAGCGGGTGCGCACCGCGCGGAAGCGCACCGCCCAGTCGACCCGTTGGCTGGAGCGCCAGCTGAACGATCCCTATGTCCGTCGCGCCAAGGCGGAGGGGTATCGCAGCCGCGCGGCCTATAAGCTGATCGAGCTGGACGAACGCTTCGGCTTCCTGCGCGGCAAGAAGCGGATCATCGACCTGGGGCTGGCACCCGGCGGCTGGGCCCAAGTGGTGCGGCGTCATGTTCCGAACGCCAGCGTGGTCGGCATCGACCTGTTGCCGGTCGATCCGATCGACGGCGTCACCATCTTCGAGATGGACTTCATGGACGACGCCGCGCCGGGCAAGCTGATGGAGGCGCTGGGCGGCGCGCCCGATCTGGTCATGTCGGACATGGCGGCCAACACCGTCGGCCACCCGCAGACCGATGCGCTACGCACCATGGGGCTGGTCGAGACGGCCTTCGCCTTTGCCTGCGACGTGCTGTCGCCCGGCGGCGTGTTCGTGTCGAAGGTCTTCGCGGGCGGTGCCGATTCGCAGCTGGTCGCCGAGATGAAGCGCCACTTCGCCACCGTGAAGCATGCCAAGCCGCCGTCGAGCCGCAAGGGTTCGGTGGAATGGTTTGTGGTGGCCCAAGGGTTCAAGGGGCGTAAGGCTGCGGTGGTGGAGGATGAGGCGGAGGACTGAGTCTAAAAGCGACAGGGTAAGCTTTCGCCTACTTGCGGACGTTCGTGGCGCGTGTTGTTCTGACGTATGCGCCGATGGCTACCACTCCTCTGTATCGTCCTTTTGGCCGCCTGCATCACCCTGACAAGTCTTTGGCTGACTGCGGAAAGCCGCCTTCGCCGCTTGCAGCAAGAAGTCCGTAATCCACTGGACGCACCGCTAGAACGTCGGGCCTACGCGATCAAAGCTCGCGAAGAACGTAGCACGGCCGGAGAGATCGAGGACTTGCTCCTGCCCGTGACGGTGTCCTTCCCGGATCGCAATTGCGTCGAGCTTCGCCCGCGCTGGGGAGTCGTCGGCGGCACAAGCATGACCTGCTTCTCAAACCGGACCGGCAAGCTTTTGTACCATGCCAGCATCGGCGAATGAACGTCCGCTAACCACCAAAAATAGACATTTTGCCACCATCTTCCGTTCAGCCTGAGCGAAGTCGAAGGCCATGGGATAGCGCTCGCGGCATAGGTTTGGGGCGTGCACTTCGACTTCGCTCAGTGCGAAAAGGCTGAGGGCGAGGCGAACTAAGATCGCCCCCTCACAACAAGGCGTTCACCGCCTCCATGAAGCGCATCAGGCTGATCGGCTTGGACACATAGGAATCCGCCCCCGCCGCGCGGATACGGTCCTCGTCGTCGCGGCCCGCATAGGCGGTCACCGCCATCACCGGGATGCGACGCAGCTCCTCGTCCGCCTTCAGCTCCAGGATCAGCTCATAGCCGGTCACATGCGGCATCTGGATGTCCATGATGATCAGGTCGGGCTCCACCTCGCGCGCGCGCGCCACCGCCTCGCGCCCGTCGCGCACCGGCTCGGCGATGAAGCCGTGGACGCGCAGCAGGTCGCAGAAGAGTTTCAGATTGAGTTCGTTGTCCTCGACAACGAGCACCTTTCTTGTCACGCGGTCTCCACCATTACGACGGACACGATAGGCAATGCCCGGACCGGATACAATCGAAGCCAATATGGCCCTGGCGCTGCAGGCGCTCATATGGACGCTGCAAAGCCCGTCGCGCGCCGAACGGCTGCTGGCGCTGACCGGCCTGTCGGTCGAGGAACTGCGCGGCGGGGCGGGCGAGCCCGGCGTGCTGGCCGCCATCCTGTCCTTTCTGGAGGGGCATGAGGCCGATCTGATCGAATGCGCCGACGCGCTGGATGTGCGCCCCGAATCGCTGGTCGCCGCCCGCCGCGTGCTGGAGGCCGCATGAAGCCGCTGCTGATCTGCGACTGCGACGAGGTGCTCGTCCACATGGTCCGCCACTTCCGCGACTGGCTGGACGAAGCGCATGACATGGACTTCGCGCTCGACCGGCATGATTTCTTCGGTTCGCTGACCCGGCGGAGCGGCGGCCCCGCCCCGACGCAGGCAGAGGCCTGGGACCTTCTGCATGGCTTCTTCCCCGGCCAGATGGACCGCCAGACGCTGGTGCCGCACGCCGCCGAGGCGCTGGCCGCGCTGGCGGCCCGCGCCGATATCGTCATCCTGACCAACCTGATCGAGGAATGCCGCAGCCCCCGCATCGAGCAGCTGGCGCGCTTCGGCATCCATCACCGGGTCCAATGCAATACGGGACCCAAGGGCGCGCCGGTCGCAAAGCTGGTCGCCGAGCACGGTCACCCCGTCACCGTCTTCGTCGACGACCTCGCCCAGCACCACGCCTCGGTCGCCGAGCATGCGCCGCAGGTCCACCGGCTGCACATGGTCTCCGAACCCGAAATGGCCCCGCACGTCGCGCCCGCGCCCGACGCCCATGCCCGGATCGACGACTGGCGCGAGGCGGAAGCCTGGATCGCCGCGCGTTTCGATGAAGGCCGGCCTGCCCCGAATCGACCGGGCGCTTGACCTGAACGGGGCGAGCGCGCCATGTCTCGCCCCATGACCACGCATATCGATCGCGCGCTCGAGCAGCTCGGCCTCACCCTGCCGGAGGCTGCCGCCCCCGTCGCCGCCTATGTCCCCGTCGTCGAGGCGGGCGGGCTTCTCCACATTTCGGGCCAGCTGCCCTTCATCGACGGCCAGCTCGTCACCGGACGGCTGGGCGACGGCGTCTCGCTGGAAGATGGGCAGAAGGCGGCGCAGGCGTGCGGCCTGATGCTGGTCGCGCAGATCAAGAAGTATCTGGGCGGCGACCTGTCGCGCGTGAAGCGGATCGTGAAGCTGGGCGTGTTCGTGAATTCGGCCGGTGACTTCACCGACCAGCCCAAGGTCGCCAATGGCGCATCGGAGCTGATGGTGTCGCTGTTCGGCGATGCGGGCCGTCATGCGCGATCCGCGGTGGGCGTGCCGGTGCTGCCGCTGGGTGCGGCGGTCGAGGTGGATGCGATCGTCGAATTGGGGTGACCCCTCGGGCGGAGTCGCTCGCGGCCCTGCCCTCCCCCATCCCCTCCCGCCTGCGGGAGGGGCGTGTTGTTTGGCGGACGTGAGACTCCAGCACTATCCTCTAGCCGCTCCCCTCCCGCAGGCGGGAGGGGGTGGGGGAGGGAAAGCCACAAGCGAGCACCTCGCGAACCGCCCACCCCTTGTTCCACCCCGCCCCACACCGCATATCCCACCGCGATGACCACCGCCGTCGCGCGTATCCTGTCCGGCGTCGCCGCCCTGTCCCCCGACCAGTGGGACGCCTGCGCGGGCACGGCCAATCCGTTCGTCTCCCACGCCTTCCTGACCGCGCTGGAAACGTCGCACAGCGTCGGCGGCCGCTCCGGCTGGACGCCTGCCCCCATCGTCATCGACGGCCCGGACGGACGGGCCGCCGCGATCGCCCCCGCCTATCTCAAGGCGCATAGCCAGGGCGAATATGTCTTCGACCATGGCTGGGCCGATGCCTGGGAGCGTGCCGGGGGGCGTTACTATCCCAAGCTTCAGATCGCCGCGCCCTTCTCGCCCGTTCCCGGCCCCCGGCTTCTGCTGCGCGACCCCGCGTTCGCGCCTGCGCTGATCGCGGCGATCGAGGCGGTGACCGACCAGAACGAGCTGTCCTCCGCGCACGTCACCTTCGTCGCGGCCGATCAGCTGCCCTATTTCGAGGCGGCGGGCTGGCTGATCCGCGAGGGCGTGCAATTCCACTGGCGCAATGACGGCTATCGCAGCTTCGACGATTTCCTGGACGCGCTCGCCAGTCGCAAGCGCAAGGCGATCCGCAAGGAACGCGCCGCCGCCGTCGCGGGGCTGACCATCCGCCACCTGACCGGCGACCAGATCCGCCCCGAGCATTGGGATGCCTTCTGGGTCTTCTATCAGGATACGGGCAGCCGCAAATGGGGCCAGCCCTATCTGACTCGCGCCGCCTTCGACCGGATCGGCGAGCAATTGGGCGACAAGGTGCTGCTGATCCTCGCCGAGCGCGACGGGGTGCCGATCGCGGGGGCGCTCAACCTGATCGGCGGGGACACGCTCTATGGCCGCTATTGGGGCGCGATCGAGGAGGTGCCCTTCCTCCATTTCGAGCTGTGCTATTACCAGGCGATCGACGCCGCCATCGCACGCGGGCTGACGACGGTGGAGGCGGGGGCGCAGGGCGAGCACAAGCTGGCCCGGGGTTATGTCCCGGTGCCGACCTGGTCGGCGCATTATATCCCGCACCCCGCCTTCCGCCGCGCCGTCGCCGAGTTCGTGGAACGCGAGCGTCAGGCGATCGAGGCGGAAAGCGAATATCTAGGCGAACTGACTCCGTTCCGACGGGGATAGTCCGCCTTAGTCGTCCTGGTCCGCGGTCGCCTTGCGTCGCGCAGGCACCCGCTTGTCCTCATCGGGCGAAGGACGGCTGAGCAGTTCATAGGCCGCCGGGTCGATGATCGGGCGGCGGTCGTCGATCCTGTAGAGGACGCTGTCGCCCTCGCGCCAGATCGGCGTCAGCCCGCGCGTCAGCGCCTCGTCGTAGCGCGGCGCATGGACCAGCCAGACATAGTCGAAGGCGTCGCGCGGCATCAGCTTCAACGCGGTTTCGACCGGGCGCCACCATTGCCCGCGACAGCGCCGCTGGGTCACGATCTCCGACGGGTCGTGCGCGAACCGCTTGGCGGGGGCGTAGCGCACCGTCAGCAACTGCCCGCCCGCCATCGACCATTGGTCGTTGGCATAGGCCAGCTTGCGCTCCAGCGCGAGGCCCGCGACATGCTCCAACCGGCTGGAGGGCCAGACATCGGCGCAATATTGACGGCCGACAAAGGTCAGCAAGCGGGCGCGCGGCGGCACATGATCCAGCGCGCTCAGCACCCGGTCGTAATCGTTGCTGTACATGACGTAGCTGACCGTGGTCGCCCCGATCCGCACGACGAAGAACAACAGCCCCACGATCGCCAGCGTCGAGGCGCCGCGCAGCGACAGCCCGCGCCGGGGGCGCAGCGCGATCAGGGCGATGGCCAGCACATAGGGGGCAAGACGCATATCGGCATAGGCCGAACCGAAGACGACGCGCGGCAGCAGCAGATAGACGACGAACAGGAAGGCCGCCGACAGCACCAGGTTGCGCGAATATTCGACCCGCTCGTCGCGCACGCCCTTGAGCAGGACGAGGAACAGCACCGTGACCGAGGCGAGATCGAACGCCATCCAGCGATCGCGCAGCACCATCGTGACCCAGTTGATCTTCCAGCGCCAGTTGAACCAGTCGCCGGTCTTGCCGGTCACATCCGCGCCCGAACGCCACAGCACCATCAGCACCATGGGCAGCGCCAGCGGGATACAGCCCAAACCGGCATGGAAGGCCGACTCGGCCCAGCCCCGCACCCCGCGCGCGCCCTTGGCCCGGCGGATATCGTGCTGGCGGATCAGCTCGGCAGAGAAGGCCAGCACGCCCAGCACGCCCCAGCCGAAGGTATGCGCCACCCAGAGCAGGCAGGACAGCGGCACGAAGATAAGCGCGCGCAACCGCACCGCGCCCAGCCGCCCCATGCGCAGCCACAGGCCGAACAGGTTCAGCGCCAGCGCCATCGCCAGCGCGAAGTTCACGAAGCCGAACTGGAAGGGATAGCTATAGGCCAGCGGCAGCGCGAACAGCGCGGTGGCGGGAATGCGTCCCTGCACCTCGCGCGCGATCCAGAGGAGACCGGTGACGGTCAGGACCGGAATGGCGATGACGATCAGCTTGACCGCCAGCTCCAGTCCGAAGATCGGCGCAAGCGGCTCGATCAGCAGGTCGATGCCCAGATTGCCGATCATCTGCCATTCGAAGCGATACCAATGCGCCAGCCAGGGCTGGTTGGCATATTCCAGCTGGACGCGATACCGCCCCATATGCCCCGGCAGGTCGACCAGCGGCGGCACGGTGGGCCAGAGCAGCGGCACGGCGGCGAGCAGCGCCATCGCCGCCACGAACCACCGCGTCTGCCACCAGTTGAGCTTTCCCCCATTCATCTGCTGGTGCCTAGCGGACCGAAGGGGCGTCCGACAAGCATCGGCCGCGACGAACGCGATAGACGGCGGAATTGCCCTGCGCCCAAACCGGCGTCAGATCGGGCGATCGGGTCCGCCCTTTGGGAAAACCGATCGTCCAGACCGCATCGAAGGCGCATCGGTCGAAATCGCGGATCGCATCCTCGAAGTCGGTCGGTCCCCCTTCGCCGCCCGGCGGGAAGATCAGCGAGGACGGGTCACGGTCGAACCGCCCGGCACCGGCCAGGCGGGGCTGGATCAGATGCTGGCCCGGCACCGTCCACTGGCCGTTGGTGAACACGCCCGCGCGAACGACGGCAAGCCCGCCGATATGGGTCAGCCGGGGTGCTCCCCAGCGTGACTCCGCGTCGACATTGGCAAGCACCAGCACCGTGCCGCCCGGCGGCAGTGCGGCAATGGCTCGCCACTCACGATCATGCCCTTGCGCCAGTTGTGCGAAGGCGATGGTCGTGCCCGCCAGCCGCGCCACGAAAAAGACGATCGCGGCGGCCGCCAGCCCATGCTCCGACCGCGCCGGGCGCCCGTGCACCGACAGCAAGGCCAGCATCACCGCCGGGGGCAGCATCCGCATGTCAAGATAGGCCCCGCCCCGGAACAGATAGGGCAGGGCGAGGAAGACGATGAACCCGATCGCGGCGGGCACGCCCAGCACCGGGCGGACCGACAAGCGGCGCGACCGGATCACGACATAGGCGAAGAATAACAGCCCCGTCACCGCCGCCAGATCCCACGCCATCCAGCGTTCCTGGAACAGCGTCATGACCCAGCGCAGCTTGTAGGACAGGAACCAGCGCCCGGTCTCTCCCGCAACCTGATCCCCGCCCGACCGGATCATCCACAGCGCGGGCAACGCCATCGGCGTCACCGTCACGCCCGCGCGCAGCACCGCCTTTGGCCAGCGCCGCCCCTGCTCGACCAACCGCCCGGCCTCCATGCCGAAGACATAGGCCACCAGCAGCGCCCAGCCGAGCGCATGGACCAGCCACAGCAGCGGCGCGAGCAGCGCGAACAGGATGATCCGCCACGCCGCGCCCCTGGTCCGCGCCAGCCGCAGCCAGAGCGCCATGGCCAGGAACACAAACCCTTGCGCCAGACAGAAATTGACGAAGCCCATCTGAAAGGCGGGGCCGTACGCCAGCGGAAAGGCCAGCATCGCACTGGCGGGCATCCGGCCATGGGCCTCTCGCGCCAGGGCGATCAGGCCCGCCACGGTCAGCGGCGGAATGGCCATGACGACAAGCCTGGCGGCGGGCTCCACTCCCATGCCGAAGACATGGTGCAGCGCGAGTACGATCCCCTCGACGCCCAGATTGCCGACCGCCGCCCAATGCACCGCATAATAGCGCGCCAGCGGCGCCTGCCCCGCCTCGGCCAGGATGCGATAGCTGGCCATATGGTCGCCCATGTCGCCCAGCGGCGGCACCGCAGGCCAGAGCAGCGGGATCGCCGAGGCCAGCACGCACAGCAACAAGAAGGGGCGGGACTGCCACCACAGCCCCGCCCCCTTTTCGGTCATCCCGTCCTGTCGGCCGTCATCGACCATATCGGCCCTGCCCCTTCAGAACGGTGAGATCGGATCAGATCTGGTCGCGACGCCCCAGCAGGCGCAGGCGCAGCGCGTTCAGCTTGATGAAGCCCGCCGCGTCGCGCTGGTCATAGGCGCCCTGATCGTCCTCGAAGGTGACGACCTTTTCCGAATAGAGCGAATAGGGCGACTTGCGGCCCGTGACGATCGCCTGGCCCTTATACAGCTTCAGGCGGACGGTGCCGGTGACCTTCTCTTGGCTGTAGTTGACGGCGGCCTGCAGCATCTCGCGCTCCGGCGAGAACCAGAAGCCGTTATAGACCAGTTCGGCATAGCGCGGCGCCAGTTCGTCCTTCAGGTGCGCGGCACCCCGGTCGAGCGTGATCTGCTCGATCCCGCGATGCGCCAGCGCATAGATGGTGCCGCCCGGCGTCTCGTACATGCCGCGGCTCTTCATGCCGACGAAGCGGTTCTCGACCAGGTCGAGGCGGCCGATGCCATGCTTGCGGCCCAGTTCGTTCAGCTTGGTCAGCAGCGTGGCGGGCGAGCACGCCTCGCCGTTCAGCGCGACGCCGTCGCCACGCTCGAAATCGATGGTGATCGTCTCGGGCTGGTCGGGCGCGTCTTCCGGATTGACGGTGCGCGAATAGACGTAATCGGGGACCTCATCCCACGGATCCTCCAGCACCTTGCCCTCGGACGAGGTGTGCAGCAGGTTCGCGTCGGTCGAGAAGGGCGCTTCGCCGCGCTTGTCCTTCGACACCGGGATCTGATGCGCCTCGGCGAACTCGATCAGCTTGGTGCGGCTGGTCAGGTCCCATTCGCGCCACGGCGCAATGACCTTGATGTCGGGGTTCAGCGCATAATAGCCCAGCTCGAAGCGGACCTGGTCGTTGCCCTTGCCGGTCGCGCCGTGGCTGACCGCATCGGCGTTCACCATCTTGGCGATCTCGATCTGGCGCTTGGCGATCAGCGGCCGCGCGATCGAGGTGCCGAGCAGGTACAGCCCCTCGTACAGCGCGTTGGCGCGCATCATCGGGAACACGTAATCCTTGACGAACTCCTCGCGCAGATCGTCGATGAAGATGTGTTCGGGCTTCACGCCCGCCATCTCGGCCTTCTTGCGCGCGGGCTCCAGCTCTTCGCCCTGGCCCAGATCGGCGGTGAAGGTCACGACCTCGCAGCCATAATGCTGCTGCAGCCACTTGAGGATGACGCTGGTATCGAGGCCGCCCGAATAGGCGAGGACGACGCGCTTGATATCTTCGCTCACGGCAAAGTCCTTACGAAGAGGGGATGGATTTGCCCCGGCCCCTATGCGCTGTCGCGTTCCCACGCAACCTTCGGTTGGGTCGTTCCCCTACTCGTTCCCCTACTCGTTCATTGCGCGGACAGCCAAAGGCCGTCAGGAGCGGCTGCGAAGTTCCGTATTGGAGTCCCGTGCATGACCTGTTTTCTCGTCGCCGGTCTGATCGCCGCCACGCTGGCCGCCCCTGCCCTGGCGCAGGATACCCGCGCGTCCGCCGCCGCCAAATTTTCGCGCGAGTTCAAGGCGCGCGACACCAATCACGACGGCGTGCTGACCAAGGCCGAGGTGAAGGCCGCGATCATGAAGATGGGCAATGGCCAGAAGCAGATCGACGCCGTCCATGCCCAGCGGCTGACCGACCTGTGGTTCGACAAGGCCGATGCGAACAAGGACGGCAAGGTGACCGAGGCCGAGGCCCAGGCGCTGCTGTCGCGTACCTTCGACGAATATGAAGCGGCCAAGGCGGCGCAGGCGCAACAGGCGGGGCCGAAGGGGCGGTAAGCCCTCCCCGCCTTCGTTCCACCTACCCCGACTGCCGTTCGGCCTGAGCGAAGCCGAAAGCCACGCCCGGCCCTATCGGCAAGCGATCCCCGTGCACTTCGACTTCGCCCGGTGTGGACGGATGTTTGGAAATCGCCCCCCCCAACACACATAAAAAAGGCCCGGTGCGTTGCCGCACCGGGCTTAGGTCGTCCGCAGGAGGAACGTCGTGGGGTGCGGGGGTTCTCTTCGCCCCCGCTCCCGATCAGTTGTAGGCGCGTTCGCCGTGCTCGCCGAGGTCGAGGCCTTCCTGCTCGACTTCCTTCGAGACGCGCAGGCCGGTGATCGCCTTGGCGACATACATGGCGATGACGGTGCCGATGGTGGCCCAGACGATGGTCGTGGCGACCGCGCCCAGCTGGACCAGCAGCTTGGAACCGATGGCGTAGTCCGCCGCACCCGGGCCGCCCAGCGACGGGGCATAGACCACCGCCGTGCCGATCGCGCCGATCATGCCGCCGATGCCGTGGACACCGAAGGCGTCGAGCGCGTCGTCATAGCCGAGCTTGGGCTTCAGGACCGACACCGCATAGAAGCAGACCACGCTGGCGATGGCGCCCAGCACGATCGCGCCGAACGGACCCGAATTGCCTGCCGCCGGAGTGACGGCGACCAGTCCCGCGACGATGCCCGAGCAGAAGCCCAGCGCCGAACCCTTATGCCCCGCCAGACGCTCGGCGAGCATCCAGAACAGGCCGCCCGACGCCGTCGCGACGAAGGTGTTGATCATCGCCAGACCCGCCGAGCCATTGGCTTCCAGCGCCGAACCCGCGTTGAACCCGAACCAGCCGACCCAGAGCAGGCCGGTGCCCACGCCGGTCAGCGTCAGCGAGTGCGGCGGCATCGGCGTGGTCGGATACCCCATGCGCTTGCCCAGGATCAGCGAGGCGACCAGCGCCGAGACACCGGCGTTGATGTGCACCACGGTGCCGCCCGCGAAGTCGAGCGCGCCCGCCTTGAAGAACAGGCCCGACGAGGCCCACACCATGTGCGCGACCGGGAAATAGACGATGGTCAGCCACACTGCGGTGAAGGCCATGACCGCCGAGAATTTCATCCGCTCGACGACCGAGCCGAGCACCAGCGCGGCGGTGATCGCGGCGAAGGTCATCTGGAAGCAGACGAAGACATATTCGGGGATTTCGACGCCCGCGGTGAACGTCGCCGACTGGCTGGCCGGGGTCACGCCCGCCAGGAACGCCTTGCCCAGCCCGGAGATGAAGTTGGACGCGCCCCCCGACACGTCCGGCCCGAAGGCCAGGCTATAGCCGTACATCACCCAGATCAGCATCGCGAGGCACGCGGCCGCGCCGATCTGGGTCATGGTCGACAGCATGTTCTTGGCGCGGGTGAGGCCGCCATAGAACAGCGCCAGGCCCGGCAGGATCATCATCATGACCAGCACGGTCGAGGTGAGCATCCAGGCGGTGTCGCCCTTGTTCACCGTCGCGGCGGTGGCGGCGGCGGGCGGCGCCTGGAGCGCGGCGTCCTGTGCCCAGGCGGGCAGCGCGGCGAACAGCGTCAGGCCGAGGCCTGCGGTGCCGGTCGCCATCTTGGTGATGTGCTTCATCGAAATCCCCCCTTGCTCAGAGCGCCGATTCGTCGGTTTCGCCGGTGCGGATGCGCACGGCCTGGCCGACATCGAGCATGAAGATCTTGCCGTCACCGATCGCGCCGGTATTCGCGGCGGCCTGGATCGATTCGACGACGCGGTCGGCGATCTCGGACGCGCAAACGACCTCGATCTTGATCTTGGGCACCATGTTGGTGCTGTATTCGGCCCCGCGATAGATTTCGGTCTGGCCCTTCTGCCGCCCGAAACCCTTCACCTCGGTCACCGTCATGCCCGCCACGCCCAAAGTGGTCAGCGCCTCGCGCACCTCGTCGAGCTTGAACGGCTTGATGATAGCGATGATCAGCTTCACCTGCGCCCCCTTTGCATTACCCGAGGAACAGTATCGCAAGGGGTGTGCCAGTTTACATTTCCGTTACTTTTCGGGGCGGACGCGGATGGGACGCCTGTTTCGCAACGGTGGCCGTGCACCAAAAATTCAGCATAACGTCGCCGTTGCCCAAATTTTGAGCAGGAACGGGATCGAAGCCGTTCGCCGCCTGTTGGCTTTTGAGGCAGAGGCGAAAGGGAGCCCGTCATGACCGATACGACCGGCGAACCGCTGGCCCGGACCGTCGCCGACACGATGGCGGAGCGTGGTGCGGCGGGAATGGGGGCGGTGCTGTGGCTGGGCATGGCGGCGGGCATGCAGATCGGCCTTGGCGGCATCGCCTACCTGATCGCCAGCGCCGGGATGCCGTCGGGCATGGGCGCCACGCCTCTTCTGGCGGGCCTGGCCTTTTCCAGCGGGCTGATGCTGGTGATGGTCACGGGCACGCATCTGTTTACCGGCCATGCGATGCTGTCGCTGTCGATCGTTCAGCGGCGGGTGACGGGGATGGGGCTCGCCAAGGCATGGGGGTTGGTCTGGCTCGCCAATCTGGTCGGCAGCCTGATCGTGGTCGGCCTGTTCCTCGCTTCAGGCGGAGTCGAGGCGGTCGACGGCGCGGTCGCCGCCGTCGCACGCGAAACGGCCATGGCGAAGACCGCCAAGTCGAGCGGCACGCTGATCGCGTCGGGCATCCTTGCCAATATGCTGGTGTGCCTTGCCGTCTGGATGGCCAGCGGCGCGGAGACGGTCGCGGGCAAGATCGTCGCGGTGATCCCGCCGGTCACGCTGTTCGTCGCCGCCGGGTTCGAGCATTCGATCGCCAACATGACGCTGCTGCCGCTCGGCTGGGCGCTTGATCCGACAGGGGTGCCGATCGGGGGCATCGCGCACAATCTGGCGCTGTCGACGCTGGGCAACCTGATCGGCGGCGCTGCGATCGCATTGTTGCTGGGCGCGGGACATGGGGCGTTGAAGCGCGATTGATCCTCCCCGCCCCGGGGAGGATTTTCAGGCCGCCAGCGCCGTCCCGCCGACCGTCAGCCCCTCGACCAGCAGCGTCGGCTGGCCCACGCCCGCCGGTACGCTCTGCCCGCCCTTGCCGCAGATGCCGATACCCTCGTCCAGCGCGAAGTCGTTGCCGATGCCCTTCACCCGGGTCAGCACGCTGGGGCCATCGCCGATCAGCGTCGCGCCCTTGATCGGTGCGCCTAAGCGGCCGTTCTCGATCCGATACGCCTCGGTGCAGGAGAAGACGAACTTGCCCGACACGATATCGACCTGACCGCCGCCAAAGGACTTGGCAAAGATGCCGTTCTTGACGCGCGACAGCAGTTCGGCGGGATCGTCCTGGCCGCCCTTCATAAAGGTGTTGGTCATGCGCGGCATCGGTGCGTGCGCGAAGCTCTCGCGGCGGCCATTGCCGGTCGGCGCGACCCCCATCAGCCGCGCGTTCAGACGGTCCTGCATATAGCCCTTGAGGATACCGTCCTCGATCAGCACGACCTCGCGCGTCGGCGTGCCCTCGTCATCGATCGACAGCGAACCGCGCCGGTCGGCCAGGCTGCCGTCATCGACCACGGTGACGCCGGGGGCCGCGACCCGCTCGCCGATGCGCCCCGAAAATGCCGAGGTGCCCTTGCGATTGAAGTCACCCTCCAGCCCATGGCCGATCGCCTCGTGCAGCAGCACGCCCGGCCAGCCCGGCCCGAGCAGCACGGTCATCTCGCCCGCCGGTGCGGCGACCGAGTCAAGATTGACCAAAGCCTGGGCGAGCGCGACGTCGATCCCGCACTCCCAGGTTTCGCGCGCGACCAGCCGGTCGTAGAGGTAACGCCCGCCGATGCCGAAGCTGCCCGTCTCACGCCGCCCATTCTGCTCGACCACGACCGAGATGTTCAGCCGTACCAGCGGCCGCACATCGGTGGCGACGAAACCATCGGCCCGGACGATCTCGACCACGCTCCAGCTGCCCGAGAGGCCGACCGACACCTGCACCACGCGGGGATCGCGCGCCCGGGCGGCGGCGTCGATCGTCTGGCAGAGCGACACCTTCTCGGCGAAGGGGATCAGGTCGAGCGGATCGGTCGCGGTATAGAGGTGCCGGTTCGTCCCCTGCGGCGGGGGCGCGGCGGCGCCCTTGGCGGGGTCGATCAGCGCCATGGTCTGCGCGGCGCGCTGGATCGCGGCCTCGGACAGCTCGTTGGCATGGGCGAAGGCGGTCATCTCGCCCGACACCGCGCGCAGGCCGAAGCCGGAGTGGGTGTCGTAGCTGGCCGTCTTCAGGCGCCCGTCGTCGAAACCGAACGCCTCCGAACGCTTATATTGCAGATAGAGTTCGCCATCGTCCGCGCGGGACAGGGCGTTGGCGGTGAGGCGCAGCGCCGCGTCGGGGTCCAGCGTGTCGCGGTAGAGGAACGAGCGGGGATCGGTGGCGGTCATCAAGGGGATATAGGATGCCCGGCCGAGGTTTGAAATCTCCGCTGAGGGAAATCCCACTCTTCTCTTAAGCCCCTCCCGCAAGCGGGAGGGGTTTGGGGAGGGCATGAGGTCTCACCGAGCCTATCGCCCGTGGCTTGCCCTCCCCCATCCCCTCCCGCTTGCGGGAGGGGCGTGAGTCTCAGTTAGCGCCCGGCGCCGTCGCCGTGGTCGGGAAGCTTCGTCTGGTCCACGCCGTCCGCCGGGCCACCGATCAGCACGAAACGGCGATCGCAATAGCCGCAATCGACATAGCCGGTCTCGTCGATCTGGAGCCACACGCGCGGATGGCCGAGGGCGGCACCGCCGGGAATGTCGGTGGCACCGTCGCAAGCGACGCGGGTCTGGGTGACGCGGGTGGTTTCGGGCGGCGGCAACATAGGCTCGCGCGATAGCAAGGCGTGGCCTCGCGTGCAATTGCCCAAAGAGGGGCAAAACCGGCTTGGCCTGTCCCGCGCACGGGCCTATCGCTACGCCCATGACCGTACCCACCGAAGCCGCCATCTCGATCCAGGGCATCGCCAAGACCTATCAGGGCGGCAAGCGCGCGCTCGACGGGGTCAGCTTCGATGTGCCGCGCGGCCAGATCTTCGGGCTGCTGGGCCCCAATGGCGCGGGCAAGTCGACGCTGATCAACATCCTGGCCGGGCTGGTGATGAAGACCGAAGGGTCGGCGTCGATCTGGGGCTTCGACATCGACCAGCATCCGCGGAACGCCAAGGCGTCGATCGGCATCGTCAACCAGGAGATCCTGTTCGACCCCTTCTTCACGCCGCTGGAGACGCTGGAAATCCAGGGCGGGCTGTACGGCGTGCCCAAGGCGCAGCGGCGGTCGATGGAATTGCTGCGCGCGGTCCATCTGGAGGACAAGGCGAACGCCTATTCGCGCACTTTGTCGGGCGGCATGAAGCGCCGGTTGATGGTCGCCAAGGCGATGGTCCACTCGCCGCCCGTGCTGGTGCTCGACGAACCGACCGCAGGTGTCGATATCGAGCTTCGCCAGCAGCTCTGGGCCTATGTCCGCCAGCTGAACGACCGGGGCGTGACGGTGGTGTTGACCACGCATTACCTCGAAGAAGCCGAGGAGCTGTGCGACCGCATCGCGATCATCAACCATGGCCGCCTGGTCGCCAACGAGCCGACCCGCGAACTGGTCGGCAAGGCGCAGGAAAAGGTCGTCGCGGTGACGGTCGACCGCGACGTCGCGGCGGTGCCCGACCATGCCAGCTTCGGCAAGATCGTGCTGAAGGGCACGCGCACGCTGGAAATCACCTATGCCAAGGACAAGGTGAATGCCGGTCAGGTGCTCGCGGCGGTGCAGGCGGACGGGTATGGGATCGTCGACGTCTCGACCAAGGAAGCCGATCTGGAAGACGTGTTCCTGTCGCTCACGCGGAGTGTGAGTGCGTAAAGCCTGTTCCTCCCCTGCAAGGGGAGGGGGACCAGCGAAGCTGGTGGAGGGGTGTCACCCCTCTCGATAGCGGGACACCCCTCCGTCAGGGCTTCGCCCTGCCACCTCCCCTTCCAGGGGAGGAATATTCTTTAGCTCACCCCGCCCGCGCCAGATCCGGGAAGCCCGCACGGAAGCCCGCGACCTTGGGCTTGTCCCAGCGCACGATATAGGGGTGCATCGGGTTGCGGTCGTAGAAATCCTGATGCTCGGCCTCGGCCGGGAAGAAGCCGCCCTGCTCGATCCGGGTCGTGATCGGCCGGGCGAAGGCATGGGCACGGGTCAGCTGCGCCATATAGTCGCGCGCGACCCTGGCCTGTTCGGGCGACTGCGCGAAGATGGCCGAGCGATAGCTGGGACCGCGATCGGGGCCCTGCCCGCCGACCTGGGTCGGGTCGTGCGCGATCGCGAAATAGACGCGCAGCAGGGTGGCGTAGGAGACCTGCGCCGGGTCATAGGTGATGCGGATCGCCTCGGCATGGCCGGTCCGCTCGGTCGAGACGGCGGCGTAATTCGCATCCTCGCGGCGCCCTCCGGCATAGCCTGCCGTCACCGAACGGACACCCTTCACCCGCTGGAACACCGCCTCCATGCCCCAGAAACAGCCGCCCGCCAGGACGGCCACCTGCGGGCGTGGCGACGCGGGCACGTCGACCGTCGCTTTCGGCAGCGGCACGGCGCGCTCGGCGCTGGCGGGAAGCGAGGACAGGACGACCGCTCCGAATGCGGTCGCGGCCATGGCGATGCAGAGGGTGTTGCGCATCGCTGGGATATGGGGTGTTTTCGGGGTTCGGCTAGTGGCAAGCGGTGAAGCATAGGCTTCGACTTCGACGCTGCGCGCCGAATTCGAAGGCCAAGGGAATCCGCCGCTTAGCGAACCGCCTCGACCGGCGCCGAACCGTAACGGCTGGGTGCTTCCGCCGGGTGAAGGACCACGAGGCCGAGAGCGCCAAGCGCAAATCCGCCGGCAAACTGCCACACGAAGCTGGACTTGAGGAGGGCACGCATCGTTCACTTCACCTGTCTTAGCGGGTCGCTCCCCGGTCGGGCGAGCGATCATCCGGGCGCCATCTGGTCGATAGTCGCCGTTCCGACAATGGCGTTTATAGAAACACAGCATTAACGGCACGTGGACGTGTCGTTCATGCCACAGTTAAGCCATATTGCTGCGGCGCACCTTCTTGTACAAAAAAGCTAGCCGATCCGCGATCTTGCCCGGACCGGCTGGCTTTCGCGCCGCAGCGGCGGCAAATTATTTCATGCTTATTTCAGCGCGGCGCAGGCCGTCTGGATGCGGGTGCAGGCCTCGCGGAGCAGCGCGTCCGATGTCGCATAGCTGATTCGCATCGCGGGCGAGAGGCCGAACGCCGCGCCCTGCACCGCCGCCACCTTCGCATCGTCGAGCAGATAGCCGACAAACGCCTCGTCGCTGTCGATCAGGCGGCCCGAGGGCGTCGACTTGCCGATCAGCGGTGCGAAGGACGGATAGACATAGAAGGCGCCTTCGGGCGTCGGGCAGGTCATGCCGTCGATTGCGTTCAGCATCGACACCACCATGTCGCGCCGCGCCTGGAACGCCTGGTTACGCTTGGCGAGGAAGCTCTGGTCGCCGGTCAGGGCGGCGGTCGCCGCCGCCTGCGCCACCGAACAGGGGTTGGAGGTCGACTGCGACTGGAGCTTGGCGATCGCCTTGATCAGCCAGGGCGCACCGCCCGCATAGCCGATGCGCCAGCCGGTCATGGCATAGGCCTTGGAACAGCCGTTCACCGTCAGCGTGCGCTCGTACAACTCGGGGCAGACCTGCGCGATGGTGGCGAAGCGGAAGCCGTCATAGACGATATGCTCGTACATATCGTCGGCGAAGACCCAGACATGCGGGTGCTTCAGGATGACCTCGCCCAGCGCCTTCAGCTCGTCGGCGGTATAGCCCGCGCCCGTCGGGTTGGACGGCGAGTTGAGGATGACCCACTTGGTCTTCGGCGTGATCGCGGCGTCGAGCGCTTCGGGGGTCAGCTTGTAACCCTGTTCCGGCCCCGCCTTCACGATCACCGGCACGCCGCCTGCAAACTGCACGACGTCCGGATAGCTGACCCAGTAAGGCGCCGGGATTACGACCTCGTCGCCCGCATCGATCGTCGCGACCATCGCGTTGAACAGGGTGTGCTT
Organism: Sphingomonas sp. Xoc002; assembly: GCF_050408055.1. Taxonomy (NCBI): domain Bacteria; kingdom Pseudomonadati; phylum Pseudomonadota; class Alphaproteobacteria; order Sphingomonadales; family Sphingomonadaceae; genus Sphingomonas; species Sphingomonas sp. Xoc002. Next base: position 3,736,966 of record NZ_CP191175.1, read on the forward strand.
GCCGCCGACATTCACGCTGATCTGATCGGCCTTGTAGGTCAGGCCGTTGTCGCGCGCGAACTTGGCCGCGATCGCCGCCTTCAGCTCGGGCGTGCCGTCGACATTGGTGTATTTGGTCTTGCCGTCGCGGATCGCCTGGATCGCCGCCTCTTTCACGAAGTCGGGCGTGTCGAAGTCCGGCTCGCCCGCGCCCAGGCCGATCACGTCGACACCGGCGCGCTTCAGCTCCATCACGCGGCTGGTGATGGCAAGCGTGGGGGACGGGCTGATACGGCCGAGCGCGGCGGAGGGCTGCATGAAACGGAACCTTTGCGTCAGGAGAGTGCGCGTGGCCCTTAGCGCTTCAGCGGCTCAATCCGCAACTATCTCCGCACGAAACAATCCGCGAAGCGCATTGCCAAGCAAGAATCCGTCTCGAAGATCGGCGCGCGTGAGCGACCCCTCGATCGCGCGGCCCGTCTCGATCAGATGCGCGCGCAGCACGCCGGGCAGCAGCCCCAACGCCAGCGGCGGCGTCACCAGGACATCGCCGCGCGGCACGAACAGCGAGGTATAGCTGCCTTCGGTCAGCAGGCCGTCGGGCGTCTCGAACACCACTTCCCCGGTTCCTGCCGCGGCCCGCGCCGCGTCATAGAAGCCGCGCGCGCTGGTCTTGTGCCGCAACCGCAGGTCGAGCGGCGAGACGGGCAGCGGCACGACCCGCACCGGCATCACGCCATTGAAGCGGGCGGGCGCAGGCCCGACCTCGACCACCAAAGCCCCGCTGCGCGCCAGCAGCAACCGGATGCGCCGTACATCGCGCAGGCGGAAGGTCGCCGCCTGCAACTCGTTGCGCGCATCATGCCGGTCGAAGCGGAAGCCCAGCGCGATGGCGCTCGCCTTCATCCGCGCGAGATGCGCTTCCAGATGCTGGATACCCTCGAGCGGATCGAAGGCCATGGTCTCGATCAGGTCGATATCCGGCCGCCCCCCGGCCAGGAACGCCGCCTTGGCCAGGCACTCGTCCCACTCGTCCGCCGCCACCGAGTCGGCGACCACGCCCGATCCGATGCCCAGCGTCGCCTGGGTCTCACCCTCGGGCCAGACCAGGGTGCGGATCGCGACGTTGAACATCGCATCGCCATTCGCATCCAGCCGCCCGATCGCGCCGGTATACAGGCCGCGCGGCGAATCCTCGATCTCCGCGATCGCCTGCATCGCGCGGATCTTGGGCGCGCCGGTGATCGAGCCGCAGGGGAAAAGCGCCGCCAGCACGTCCAGTGCATCACGCCCCTCGGCCAGGTCGGCGGTGACGGTCGACACCATCTGATGCACCGTCGGATAGGGTTCGACCGCGAACAGTTCGGGCACCGCGACGCTGCCCGCCCGCGCGACCCGCGCCAGGTCGTTGCGCATCAGGTCGACGATCATCAGATTTTCGGCGCACTGCTTGGGATCGTCGCGCAGGGCCTTGGCGGCACGCGCATCGGCCGCCGGGTCCTCCTCGCGCCGCGCGGTGCCCTTCATCGGCCGGGCGGTCAGCTTGCCCCCATCCAGCGCGAAGAAGAGTTCGGGCGACAGCGACAGGATCGTCGCTTCCCCGGTCGCCACCACCGCGCCCCAGCCCGCGCGCGACCGGGCACGCAGGCCCGCATAAAGCGCCAGCGGATCGCCCAGCACCGGCGCGGTCGCGCGAAAGGTCTGGTTGACCTGATACAGGTCGCCCGCCTCGATCAGCGCCTGGACCGCGGCGAATTGCTCGACGTGGCGCGCGGCGTCCAGTTCGGGCACCATCTCACCGATCCAGCCGCCCGCCGGATCGGGAAGCAGCGACTCCGGTGCGACGGTTTCATAGCCCTCGAACAGGCCGAACCACAAAAGCGGGCCGTCGATCGCGCGGGGCGGCACGCCGGGCTCGAACGCCGCGCCTGCTTCATAGGCCAGATAGCCGACCGCCTCGAGCCCGCGCTCCCGGGCCGCGCGCAAGGCGTCCAGCGCCGCCGGAACCTCGTCCGCCCGGCGTGCGGTGACGATGCCGACCGGCCGCGTATAGAGACGCGCCGCCGCTCCCCCTTCACGGGCGTCGTCGAGCAGGACGAAAGGAGGAAGGGGACGCGCCATCAAGGGACGATCCATGCACGTCGCGTGGGGCCACATGCAAGTATCGATTGGCCCGGGCTGTCCCAGCCTTTATCGCCGGGGCATGACCAGTGCTCCCCAGAACCCACCGCTCCGGGCCGCGATCGTGCCCGTCACCCCGCTCCAGCAGAATTGCTCGATCGTGTGGTGCACCGCGACGATGAAGGCGGCGGTGGTCGATCCCGGCGGCGACCTGCCGCGTATCCATGACGCCATCGCCAAGACCGGGGTGACGGTCGAGAAGATCCTGCTGACCCATGGCCATATCGACCATGCGGGCGGAGCCAAGGCGCTGGCCGATGCATTGTCGGTGCCCGTCGAGGGGCCGCAGGAAGAGGATCGCTTCTGGCTGGCGCGGCTGGACGAGGATGGCCAGGCTTACGGCATCCCCGCCCAGGTGCTGGAGCCGACCCGCTGGCTGTCGGAGGGCGACACGGTGACGATCGGCGAGCTGACCCTGGATGTCTATGAGACGCCGGGCCATACGCGCGGGCATGTGATCTTCCACCACGCCCCGTCGCATTTCGCGCTGGTCGGCGACGTACTGTTCCAGGGCTCGGTCGGGCGCTCGGACCTGCCCGGCGGGGATCACGACACGCTGATCCGCTCGATCGTCGAGAAGCTGTGGCCGCTGGGGAACGAGACCGCGTTCATTCCGGGCCATGGCCAGCCCAGCACCTTCGGCCATGAGCGGCAGAGCAATGCCTTCGTGGCGGATCGGGTATTGGGATTGGGGTGAGGGTTTTGCGTGGGCTTCGGCCTTTTCATTCCTCCCCTTTCAGGGGAGGAATAAGCGCGGAGATATCCGACTATGGATTACCTGCGTTCCGCAGCACTCTCGCCGCGAATCGCCTTGAACTCCGATCCCGCGCGCCACTCGGGCCAATCGCGGGACGAAGCCAGGTCGCGCCCGATCCCGTATAGCAGCCCGACATCCGACGCCGCCCCGCGCAGATCCCAGTTCGCGTCCCACGCGTCACAGCTCTGGTGGTAACAGCGCATATAGCCGTCCAGCCATGCCTGCCCCGCCGGACGTCCGCCCGCGACCAGATCGGGCGCACCGCTGATCGCCATCAGCAGCAGCGTCGGGACGCCGCGCCGCGCGACCGAGAAGTGATCGGCACGATAGAACAGTCCCCGCTCCGGCAGCGCCTCGGGCGTGACCGTGCGCCCCTGCGCGGCGGCGGCGGCCTTCAGCCGGTCCTCCAGGTCGTTCTGCCCGTCGCCGACCAGCATCACGTCCCGGGCCGGTCCCGCCGTCTGGAGGATGTCGAGCGTCAGGTTCGCGACGGTCTTGGCCAGCGGATAGACCGGCTTCACCGCATAGGTTTCCGACCCCAGCAGCCCACGCTCCTCGCCGGTCCACAGCGCGAAGACCAGGCTGCGATCGGTCGGCGGGGCCGCCTTGAACGCACGCGCCAGTTCGAGAACGCCCGCGACGCCCAGCGCGTCGTCGTTCGCGCCGGGCCGGATCGTACGACCCTGCGCATCCGGCTTGCCCTTGCCATAGGCATCCCAATGCGCGCCGAACATCACGACCTCATCGGGGCGCGTCTTGCCGGGCAGTCTGGCCAGCACGTTGCGGCTTTCGGCGCGGACGGTGGTGACGGGCAGGTCGGCGGAGAAGGCCTGCCCCTTCAATTCCACCGGCCGGAAATCGGCTCGCCGGGCGCGCGCGCGCTGCTGGGCCAGGTCCAGCCCGGCGGCGGCGAACAGCCGGCTCGCCGACTCGCCCGACAGCCAGCCCTGCAACAGGATGCGCGAAGTCGGGTCGCTGCGGACGATATCGTAATTCTCGCCGGCGGGGGCCGTCACCGTCGCCCAGCCATAGCCCGCCCCGGCCGTGTCATGGACGATCAGCGCGCCGATCGCCCCCTGACGTGCGGCTTCCTCATATTTATAGGTCCAGCGGCCATAATAGGTCATGCGCCGGTCGCCGAACCTGCCCTTGGCGTCGTCGCCCGCCACCGCCTCGAAATCGGGATCGTTGACCAGGAAGACGGCGATCTTGCCCTTCAGGTCGACGCCCTTGAAGTCGTCCCAGCCGCGCTCGGGCGCATGGACGCCATAACCGACGAACACCATCGGCGCGCGCTTGATCGCCACCCGGTCGACCGGCCGCACGGTCGAGACATAGACGCCCTGCCCCTGCACCAGCGGCATCGCGCCCGCCTGCATCGTCCCCTGCCCGATCTGGGTACGGATCAGCGGCACGCTTTGTGTCCATTGCCCGTTCGGGCCGCCGGGCTGCAGGCCCATCGCCTTGAACTGCGCAACCAGCCAGTCGACCGTCTTCGCCTCACCCGGCGTGCCCGGCGCGCGGCCTTCGAACGCATCGGAGGCGAGTGTCTTCACATCGGCCGACAGGCGCTGCGGCGAAATGGGGTCGGGTGCGGCGGCGGTCAGCGATACCGTCAGCATCAGGGCGGCAAGGCCGATCAGGGGCAGGCGAGTCATCAGCGGTCGATCCTTACGACGGTCGTTGTCGGGGCAGGAACGGCCTGCGTCGCATAGACGATCCCGATTCCCCACCCCGCCAATAGCGCCAGGATGACCCAGGTGCCGATCGCACCCCCGGCCCGCCCGATATTGGGCGCGGGTCGCATCATGCCCCAGCCATGGCCGATCCGCGCGAGGATGAACGCGCCGCCCGCGATCCACAGCCAGAAGGACGATCCGCCGCCCAACTCGATCAGGCCCATCAGGATCAGGACGAAGGGCGCATATTCGACGAAATTGGCCTGGGCCCGCATACCCGCCACGAGTCGCGAATCGCCGCCGTCGCCGATCATGACCTTGCCGCGGAATCGCCCCATGACGATTCGCAGGGCCAGCCACAAATTGACGATGGCGGCCGCCGCCGCGATGCTGAGCGTAACGGGCAGGACCATAAATGCCGTCTTTCCTGTAAATTGCCGGATGCCGGGGAGTGCCATTTGGCGCCCACGCTTGCAACATCGGCAAAACTCGCTATAGGCGCGGGGCTTCGCGATGCGTCCGGCTGGGTGCTCACGCGGCCGGGTCGTCGATCCGGGCGCGCAATGGGTGCTGATCGTGGCGTATTCCACCCATTGTTCGATTGATAAGGTGCCGCAATGGCCGTCCCCAAGAGAAAGACTTCGCCCTCCAAGCGCGGCATGCGCCGTGGCCACGACTCGCTGACGGTCGCGGCATTCCAGGAATGCCCGAACTGCGGCGAACTGAAGCGTCCGCACAATCTGTGCACCGCCTGCGGCCATTATAACGGCCGCGAGGTCGTGTCGGTCGAGGGCTGATCCCTCTACCTTCACCTGAACGACCGTTAGAGGATACCCATGGCCGATAACGCCTGGATCGCCGTCGATGCGATGGGCGGCGACGACGGGCTGGCCGTGATGCTCGCCGGTGTCGCCAGAGCGCGACGCCGCTTCGAGGGCATGCGGTTCTTCCTGGTCGGTGACGAGGCGCAGATTGCGGAGGGGCTGAAGTCCCACCCCAATCTGTCCGCCGCGTCCGAAATCGTTCACGCGCCCGAGATCGTCGGCTCGAATGAAAAGCCGAGCCAGGCGATCCGGCGTGCGCGGACGACATCGATGGGCATCGCCATCGATCTGGTGAAGCAGCGCCGCGCCGCCGCCGCCGTCTCGTCGGGCAATACCGGCGCGCTGATGGCGATGGCCAAGCTGTCGCTTCGCACCCTGCCCGGCATCGACCGGCCCGCCCTCGCGGCGCCGCTCCCTACGCTGGGCGACAATGACGTCGTCATGCTCGACCTCGGCGCCAATACCGAGTGCGATGCGCGCAACCTCGTCCAGTTCGCCGTCATGGGCGCGGCCTATGCCCGCGTCCTGCTGGAACTCGACAATCCACGCGTCGCGTTGCTCAACATCGGGTCCGAGGACCAGAAGGGCACCGACGAGATTCGCGACGCCGCCGCCGTGCTGCGTGGCCAGAATCATCTTCCGCTGAACTTCACCGGCTTTATCGAGGGCAACCAGCTGGCCCGTGGCGAGGTCGACGTGATCGTGTGCGACGGCTTTGCCGGGAATATCGCGCTCAAGACCGCCGAGGGCACCGCGCGTTTCGTCGGCGACCTGCTGAAGCGCGCCTTCCGCTCCTCGACCCGCTCGAAGATCGGCTTCCTGATCTCGCGCCCCGCGACGCAGCTGCTGCGCGACCATCTCGACCCCAACAACCATAATGGCGCGGTATTCCTGGGCCTGAACGGCGTAGTGGTGAAGAGCCATGGCAGCGCCAACGAACTGGGCGTCGCCACCGCGATCGGCAATGCGGCCAAGATGGTGCGCGCCGACCTGACCCGGCGTATTGCCGAGGATCTCCTGAATTTCGAGGACGCCGCATGATTCGTTCGATCGTCACGGGTACGGGGTCGGCACTTCCAACCCGGCGGGTGTCGAACGAAGAACTGGCGCAAGAGGTCGACACCTCCGACGAGTGGATCGTCGAGCGGACCGGCATCCGCTTCCGCCATATTGCGGGCCCCGAAGAGACGACCGCGACGCTGGCCGCCGATGCCGCCAAGGCCGCGATCGCCGCGGCCGGCCTGTCGGCGCAGGATATCGACCTGATCGTGCTGGCGACCGCCACCCCGGACCAGACCTTCCCGGCGACCGCCACCAAGGTCCAGGCGATGCTGGGCATCAACGACTGCGTCGCGTTCGACGTCGCCGCCGTCTGCTCGGGCTTTCTCTATGCCGTGCAGGTCGCCGATGCGATGCTGCGCTCGGGCGTGCAGCGTCGTGCGCTGGTGATCGGCGCGGAGACCTTCAGCCGCATCCTCGATTGGGAGGATCGCACCACCTGCGTCCTGTTCGGCGACGGCGCGGGCGCGATGGTGCTGGAAGCGCGCGAAAGCGAAGATGCGGGGGGGCGCGGCATCCTGGCGACCAAGCTCCACGCCGATGGCCGCCACAACGGCCTGCTCTATGTCGATGGCGGCCCGTCGACCACCGGCACCGTCGGCAAGCTGCGAATGAAGGGGCGCGAGGTGTTCCGCCACGCCGTCGTCAATCTGGCACAGGTGATGGAGGAATCGCTGGGCCTGGCGGGCCTGACCTCGGCCGATGTCGATTGGGTGGTCCCGCACCAGGCCAATGCCCGGATTCTCGATGCGACCGCGCGCAAATTGAACCTTCCGCCTGAGAAGGTCGTCGTCACCGTCGACCGTCATGCCAACACTTCGGCGGCCTCGGTTCCCCTCGCGCTCGACACGGCCGTGCGCGACGGCCGCATCCGCGAAAACGACATTCTGGTGCTCGAAGCGATGGGCGGCGGGTTCACTTGGGGAGCGGCGGTGATACGTTTCTGAACAATCGATTGACATTGACCGAGATAAATCCCTTTCGGTCCCATCGGGCGGTATGATACCGGATCGCCAGATACCATTGGGGGATGGCCACATGACCAACGCTGGAACTTTGACGCGCGCCGACCTGGCAGAATCGCTGCATCAGGAAGTCGGCTTGTCGCGATCCGACTCGGCCGATGTGGTCGAGCAGATCCTCGTCGAGATGTGCGAAGCACTGTCGCGGGGCGAGAACGTCAAGATTTCGGGGTTCGGGACCTTCGTGCTGCGTGACAAGGGTGAGCGGATCGGCCGCAACCCCAAGACTGGGGTGGAGGTGCCGATCGCACCGCGCCGCGTGCTGACCTTCCGCGCCAGCCAGATGATGCGCGATCGTATTGTCGCGGCGGGATAGGCCCGAACGGCCCGCGGATGGCGGCAAGGCCGATGGTGCACTGCGCACCATCGGGGAGGTTTCGCGTGAGACCGGCGTGGCGCAGCATGTCCTGCGTTACTGGGAAGGCCGCTTTCCGCAGCTGAAGCCCGTCCAGCGCGCGGGCAATCGCCGCTATTACCGGCCCGAGGACATGGCGCTGATCCGGCGTATCGACCAGCTGCTCAACCAGCAGGGCTATACCGTGCGCGGCGTGCAGCAGCTTCTGGAAAGCGAATCGCGGGTAAAAGACGATCCGGCGGCGATCCTGCGGGCGATCCGGGATTCGCTGGTCGAGGGACTGGCCTGGGACGACCGGGCCGAGCGGTAAGCGTTGGGGCGTAGCCTTCGACTTCGGCGTGTAACGCCGACGTTTATCCCGAGCGGCTGGCTTGCCGGCGAGTCGAAGGGCTCAGGCTGAGCGAAGATTGGGGCCGCGGTCCACTCCAAGGCCAAGCGACGTCGAAGCTCACACCCCGCCGCCCGGCATCAGGCAGGCTGAACCACCCCGCCCTGTTCGCCCAACAGCAAATCGCGGCACGCCCGGTTATAGGCGTGGGCCTTCCACCAGAACCAGCCGCCATTGCCGACGCCCCAGGCCGCCACGCCCAGCGCCGCCCAGGGCAGCCCCCGTGCCGCACGCCCGCCCCGCGCCGCCACCCGGCCCGCCGCCAGTCCGCCCTGGCCGATCCTGCGCGCCGTCTTGGCCAGCCGCCCGGCCGCCTTGGCCTGCGACAGCAACCCTGCGCCGCCGCGCAGATCGCTGAACAACGCGGCCGGGCCGACAAAGCCCTTGAGCTTGCCCACGATCTCTTGCGCCTCGATCGCCATGCCGGGCTCCAGCTGGCGTCGCTGCGCCCCCGTCAGGCCATAGGCATCGCCGATCGCGTCGATCGTCTCGGCCAGGCTTTCGGTGCCGATGGTCAGCGCCTTGGCCCCGGCCTTCAGCGCACGGCGGCGGAGCAGCTTTTCATTGGCTTCGAAGGTCGCTTCGATCGCGGCGCGGTTCATGGGCATTCCCTGTTCGATCATGCGCCATGAAGCCGCGACACGGGCCTCCGGTTCCGTCTCAGCGCTCGCGCGTGGCGAGGAAGCGGACCTTGGGATAGCGATCGGCGACGTAGCCGACTTCCCAGGCGCTCTTGGCGAGGAAGACGGGATTGTCGTCGCGGTCCTTGGCCATCGCCGAGCGGTTCAGGTCCATGAACGCCTTCAGGTCGGCGGGGTCCTCGGCAGTGATCCAGCGCGCGGTGTCGAACGGCGCGGGCTCCAGCCCCGCCGCGACCTTATACTCCGCATCCAGTCGCGACAGCAGCACGTCGAGCTGGAGCTGCCCGACGACGCCGATGATCCAGTTCGACCCGATCTCAGGGTAGAAGACCTGGGTCACCCCCTCCTCGGCCATGTCGTCCAGCGCCTTGCGCAGCTGCTTGGTCTTGGTCGGGTCCTTCAGCGCGACGCGGCGCAGGATTTCGGGGGCGAAATTGGGCAGTCCGGTGAAGCGCACGTCCGCCCGCTCCGACAGGGTATCGCCGACCCGCAACGTGCCGTGGTTCGGAATGCCGATGATATCGCCCGGGAAAGCCTCGTCGGCGACTTCGCGATTCTGCGCGAAGAACAGGATGGGCGAGTGGACCGCGATCGGCTTGCCATGGCCCGTCGGCGTCAGCTTCATGCCGCGCTTGAAGGTGCCCGAGCAGAGCCGCATGAACGCGATGCGGTCGCGATGCTGCGGGTCCATGTTCGCCTGCACCTTGAACACGAAGCCGGTGACCTCCTTGTTCTCCGGCGAGACGGGTGCGGGCTCGGCGGGCTGCGGGCGGGGCGGCGGCGCGTGGCGGCTGAGCGCATCGATCAGTTCGGCGACACCGAAATCCTTCAGCGCGGAGCCGAAATAGACCGGCGTCAGGTCGCCGTTGCGATACGCCTCGCCATCGAATTCGGCATAACCGGCCTGGGCCAGCTCGATCTCTTCGGCGATTTCGGCGGGCAGGGTCGGCGCATCGTCCACCTTGCCGTGAAAGGCACGGCTGTCGCCCTCGGGACGGCTGACCTTGCCGGTGGTCAGGTCGAGAATGCCCTCGAACAACCCGCCCATGCCGACCGGCCAGCTCATCGGTGCGACGTCGAGCGCCAGTATGTCGGCGATCTCGTCGAGCAACTCGAAGGGCGGGCGGCCTTCGCGGTCGACCTTGTTGATGAAGGTGATGATCGGCACCGAGCGCAGGCGGCAGACCTCGAACAATTTCCGCGTCTGTGCCTCGATACCGCGCGCCGCGTCGATGACCATCACGGCCGAATCGACCGCGGTCAGCGTGCGGTAGGTATCCTCCGAAAAGTCTTCGTGGCCCGGCGTGTCGAGCAGGTTGAAGGTCACGCCGTCCTTTTCGAACGTCATCACCGAGGAGGTGACCGAGATGCCGCGCTGCTGCTCGATCTTCATCCAGTCCGACCGCGCGCGCCGATTCTGGCCACGCGCCTTGACCTCGCCCGCCAGGTGGATCGCGCCGCCGAAATAGAGCAGCTTTTCGGTCAGCGTGGTCTTACCGGCGTCAGGGTGCGAGATGATCGCGAAGGTACGGCGGGGGGAAGTCATGGGCGGCTCTGTCGAATAGGGAAATGGCGCATCCGAGCGCCCGAGATGCTGCGCCTGTTACAGCAAATTGTGGCACAAGACAGGCCCCGGATTGCAGCGGCACTCAGTACCGCCGCTCCTCCATCCGGCCCACCCCGGCGAAGGCCGGGGTCCAGGTACCAGAAGGCCCATGGTGCACGCGAAGGCCTCGATCTCAAAGGTCGTGGCAACTGGACCCCGGCCTCCGCCGGGGTGGTATCATGCGGGGTGGAGGGCGCCCTTACCCCGCCAGCGTCACCGTCATCTGCATCACCTTCTCACCGCCGACCGGCACGGTGAACACGCCGGGCTTGTCGGTGAATTCGCCGTCAAATCCTTCCGGGTCGGCGATGCCGTGCCAGGGCTCGACACAGACATAGGCAGCGCCCGGCTTGGTCCAGATGCCGAGCTTGTCGGTATCCGGAAAGGCGATGCGCAGTTGCGGCGCGCCGTCCGCCCCATAGGCGACGCTGCGGCTCTCGACCGGATCCCAGACCAGTGCGTCGTTGGTGAACAGATCGTCCGCCAGATGCAGCACCCGCCCGTCGAGCGGGCTGTCGCGCCGCGCCTCGGCGATCAGGCCGTCGGGGGCGATCTCGCGCAGGCGGCTGGGTTCGTCCTTCTCGAAGACGATGCGGTGATCGGACCGCGCCTTGCCATAGGGCAGCGGCCAGGCGAAGGCGGGGTGGAAGCCGAAGCTGGCGGGCATCGGTTCCTCGCCCCGGTTGAGGACGCGGATTTCCATCACCAGCGTGGCCTCTTCCAGCCGGAACTCCGCCTCCAGCCGGAAGGCGAAGGGATAGGAGGTGCGCGTCTCCTCGCTGTCGCCCAGCGAGAAGACGGCGCGAGTCGCCTCATGCGTCACCAGCTCGAAGGTCGAGTGGCGGGCAAAGCCGTGCTTGGCCATCGGATAATGCCGACCGTTCAGGCGGATGCCGTCACGGGTCACGCCGATCACCGGAAACAGCAGCGGCGCACGCCCAATCCAGAAAGCCGGGTCCGCATTCGTCATCAGTTCGCGGCCGTCCGCGTCCTTCAGCGAGGACAATTCCGCGCCGAACGGATTGATCGCCGCCGACAGATGGTCGTTGCCGATACGGACCCAGTTTTCCTCATTAGCCACGGAGTTGTGCTCCCTGTTTGGCGGCCGCCGCGACGATCTTGTCCGCGATGGCCTTCAGTTCCTCGTCGGTGAAGCTCTTCTGCGAGGGTTGCAGAAGCACCTCGACCGCGACCGACTTGTGACCTTCGGGCACGCCTTGCCCTGCGAACACGTCGAACACGCGCGCGGCGGTGATCGCGGCCTTGTCCGCACCCCGCACCGCCCGGATCAGCATATCGGCGGCCAGCGTGTCGGGCACCAGGAAGGCGAAGTCGCGCTTGACGGACTGCAACGCCGGGGGCGTGTAGGCCGGGCGCATGAAGCCAGTCGCCCGCTTGGGCGGGATCGCGTCGAGATACAACTCGACCGCCGCCACTGCGCCGTCGAGATCGAACGCCTTCAGCACCGAAGGATGGACCATGCCGAACGCCGCCAGCACGGTCTTCGGCCCCAGCCGCAGCGTGCCCGACTGGCCGGGATGCCAGGCGTCGCCTGCCTCGCCCATCACCTGCAAATTGTCGACCGGTGCGCCCGCCTGGGCGAGCAGCGCGATGGCTTCGGCCTTGGCGTCATAGGCGTCGAACCCTTGCGCCTTGCCCGACCGCCAGTTGCGGGCGGACTTGTCGCCCGCCAGCACCACGCCCAGCGTCGGCCGCTCGGCCTCCTCCAGATAGCGGCGGCCGATCTCGAACAGCCGCACGGCGGTCGCGCCGCGCTTGATGTTGCGCTCGGTCGCGGCGAGCAGGCCGGGGAGCAGCGAGGGCCGCATGACCTTCAAATCCTCACTGATCGGGTTGGCGAGCGTGAACGCGCCGCCGCCGAACGGTGCCGCCTGTGCCTCGCTGATGAAGCTCCACGTCACCGCTTCGTCCAGACCGCGTGCGGCAGCGGCGCGGCGGGCGCGACGCTCCAGCTTCTGCTGCGGCGTGGCGGTGGGACGCGCGACGCCGGGGGCGCGGGGCAGCGCCACCGGGGGAACATGATCGATCCCCTCGATGCGGATGACTTCCTCGACCAGATCGGCGGGGCCGTCCACGTCGCGACGCCAGCTGGGGGCCGTCACCTGCCAGTCGGCGGTGACGGTGAAGCCCAGCGACTCGAGGATCGCCTTTTGCCGGTCGGGCGCGATGGCGAGGCCGCCCAGCGTCTCGGCCAGATTGGGGTCATAGGCGATGGTCTTCGCCAGGACCGGCGGCCGGCCCGCACGGGTCACGCCGCTGGCGGTGCCGCCGCAATATTCCAGAACGAGGAAGGTCGCGATGGCGAGACCGTCATCCAGGAACGCCGGGTCCACGCCGCGCTCGAACCGGGTACGCGCGTCGCTGGTCAGCGCCAGCTTCTGGCCGGTGCGCGCGATCGCCTCGGGGGTGAAGTAGGCGCATTCGATGATGACGTCGGTAGTCGTCTCCGACACGCCCGAATGCGCGCCGCCCATGATGCCGCCGATATCGTGCACGCCCGCATCGTCGGCGATGACGGTCATGCCTTCCGACAGCATATAGGTCTTGCCGTTGAGCGCCTCGACCGTCTCGCCGTCCTTGGCATGCCGCGCGACCAGACCGCCGGACAGCTTGGCCTTGTCATAGACGTGCAGCGGGCGGCCGAGATCGACCGTCATATAGTTGGTGATGTCGACCAGCGCGGAGATCGGCTTCTGCCCGATCGCGGTCAGCCGCTGGCGCATCCATTCCGGGGCCTCGCCATTGGTCAGGCCCGAGACGCCCTGCGCATAGAAGGCCGGGCAGCCCTCGGCATCCTCGATGCGGACATCGGGACCGGCGCCCTCCCCCGCGACCGACGGCACGGTCGGGGCGATCAGCGTGCCCAGCCCGGCGGCGGCGAGATCGCGTGCGATACCGTGCACGCCCATGCAGTCCTGGCGATTCGGCGTGATCGACACGTCGATGACCGGATCGTTGAGTCCCGCATAATCGGGGAAGGACGTGCCGATCGCTGCATCCTCGGGCAGTTCGATGATGCCGTCATGGCCCTCGCCGATGTGCAACTCGCGCGCCGAGCACATCATGCCGTTCGATTCGACGCCGCGAATGGCCGCGACCTTCAGCGTCACGTCGAGGCCGGGGACATAGGCCCCCGGCGCGCCGAACACGCCGACCAGACCTGCGCGGGCATTTGGCGCACCGCACACGACCTGCATCGGGCCGTCACCGGCATCGACCGACAGGACCTGCAGCTTGTCCGCCTGCGGATGCCGCTCGGCCGACAGGATGCGCGCGACGCGGAACGAGGACAGCGCCTCGCCCGGATTATGCACGCCCTCGACCTCCAGGCCGATACGGGTCAGCCCCTCGACGATGGTGTCGAGGTCGGCATCGGTGTCCAGATGGCTCTTCAGCCAGCCCAGGGTGAACTTCATGCGCCGACTCCTCCCGACAGCGTGGGTACGTCGAGGCTCGCGAACCCGTAATGCTTCAACCAGCGGATATCGCCGTCGAAAAAGGCGCGCAGATCGTCCATTCCGTATTTCAGCATGGCGAGGCGATCGATGCCGCAGCCGAATGCAAAGCCCTGCCACTCGTTCGGATCGAGCCCGCACGCTTCGATGACTTTCGGATGGACCATGCCGGAGCCGAGTACCTCCATCCAGCCGCCGCCAGAGCCCCCGATGACGCGCTTGCCCTTCTCGATGGTGTATCCGACATCGACCTCGGCCGAGGGTTCGGTGAAGGGGAAATAGCTGGGGCGCAGGCGCAGCACGATATCGTCACGCTCGAAGAACGCCTTGAGGAAGGTCTCCAGCGTCCATTTCAGATGACCGAGCGTGATGCCCTTGTCGATCACCAGCCCCTCGACCTGATGGAACATCGGCGTGTGGGTCGCATCCGAATCGGAGCGATAGGTGCGGCCCGGCGCGATGATGCGGATCGGCGGCTTCTGGTCGAGCATGGTGCGGATCTGCACCGGCGAGGTGTGGGTGCGCAGGACGCGGCGCACGGTGCGCTCGTCGCCGCCCGCCTCGACTCCTGCCAGATAGAAGGTGTCGTGCATCGCGCGCGCCGGATGCGTCTCCGGGATGTTGAGCGCGGTGAAGTTGTGCCAGTCGGTTTCGACCTCCGGGCCGGTCGCGACCGCGAAGCCCAGATCCGCGAAGATTTCGGCCAGCTCGTCCATCACCTGGCTGACCGGGTGGACGGTGCCGAAGCCGGCGGTGTCGACCGGCAGGGTCATGTCCAGCCGCTCGGAGGCGAGGCGGGCGTCGAGTGCCGCCTGTGCCAGACCCGCCTTGCGCGCCGCCAACGCCTCGGTCACCGCCTCGCGCAGGCCATGAATGCGCGGCCCCTCGACCTGGCGTTCCTCGGGACTCATCTTGCCCAGCGTCTTCAGCAACTGGGTGATCCGGCCCTGCTTACCCAGCGCATCGACGCGCACCGTCTCCAACGCGTCCAGCGCGGGCGCGGCGGCGATGGCGGCGAGGAGATGCTCGCGCATATGTTCGACTTCGTTGCTCACTCTTCACTCCGTCGGCCGCTGCGCGCCTCCGGAAAGGAGGAGCCCGGCCGGTTTGCGGGTCTGCCCTCCGCCGTAGCGGCTAGGGACGCCCCGGATCAATCCTTCAGACGCAAAGCCGTGATACACGGCCATATCGGCCCATTGCCGTCGCAACAGAAACTAACTCGTAACTTATACTATATTAAGGCGAATCGCGTTGGTCCGGGGGGGACCGCTATCCGTGCGGGGTCCGCGACCATGATACTCGATATCGCCAGCCTTCAGGTGGTGGCTGCGCTGGGCAGCATCCTGTCGGGCCTGCTCCACTTCTTTCCCGGCATGACCAGCCGCGAGCCCGGTCGCTGGCCCTATTGGTGGGGCACGGGCAAGATCATCATCGGCGTGACCAACGGCGTGGGGCTGTGTTTCGACGGCGCCCGACTCACTACGCCGGAGCGGATCATCGACGTCCTGCTGCTGGTCGGGCTGTGCCTATGCATTCATGCCATGTCGATCTTCGCCCGGCGACGCCCGCCCGCCGCGATCCTAGTTCCGCTGGCCATGATGGTCACGCTGACCGTGCCGTTTGTCCTGTTCGGCGACCACGATGCGCGGCTGCCGGTCATGATCCTGGGCGGCACCCGAACCTTGTTCAACTTCGCCGCCGCCTGGATGCTCTTTCACATCGCGCGAACGGAGAATATCCGCACCGCCTGGGTCATGGGCGCGATGTTCGCCGCTTCGGTGCCGCTGTTCCTGTTGCGCACCACCCTCCTGCTGGTGGCATGGGGCGATCCGGTGTGGGAAAGCGCGGCGCAGACGACCGCCGACTGGAGCGTGGGCATCGCGATCATCCTGGTCTCGCTCAGCCATCTGGCGCTGCTGCTGATCGATGCCGAGCGTGTCCAGCGCGGTTTGTCCGAACAGGCCAGCCGCGATTGCCTGACCGGGGCGCTCAACCGTTTCGGGTTGAAGGGGCTGGAGGCCGGGCTGCACGGCCCGGTCACGCTGCTGCTGATCGATATCGACCGGTTCAAGGCGCTGAACGACGGACAGGGTCACGCCGCGGGCGACACCGTGCTGCGGCTGCTGACCGACTTGGCACAGCGCGAGATCGGCGAGCGCGGCACGCTGGTGCGGATCGGCGGCGACGAGTTTCTGTGCGTGCTGCCCGATTGCGACGAGAGGGTAGCACGGGGAATCGCGGCGGGCCTGTCCGACCGTTTCGATCGCGCGGTCCCGGCCCTGGTCGACGGCCCGTGCTACCCGGCCCTCAGCATCGGCCTGGCGCAGGGGCCGGTTACGGGATCGCTCAACGTCCTGATCGCCCAGGCGGACGGCGCGATGTACGCGGTCAAGCGCCAGCGCCAGTCGCGCGAGCGGCCTGCATGGGCGGCGTAGAACTGCTTGCCGGATTGCGGTGCCGTGATAGGCTGGCCGAATGATACAGTGGCGAGCCCTGACCGGCCTGACGGGGACCTCCCTTGCCAATCTGAGTATCGCGGCGATGATTGCCACGATCTTCAGCGGCTTTCAGGGCATTGGCTGTCGTCTGTTTATGGACGACACCCCCATGGTGGCCGTAGCGAAGAGGGCCGCACCCCAAATTTTTCAACTGAACGCCGCGCCTGAGCCCGCCATCGTACCCCGCCCGGAGGGGCTATCGCAGAAATGCGGCTTTCACCCCGCCCTCGACCGGCTGCCCGAAATCACTTCGCCCATGGTGGGGGACGGTTCGGGAGGGCCAGGCAGCGCCTGCCTGTTGGTCAATGCCATGGGCCGGGTGGACCGGGTTGCCCATGCCAGCCTGTCGACGCGGCGCAGGATCGAGCCAGTCATGTCCGACCTGCGCTTCCACCCCGCCTTGCGAGACGGGCGCCCGGTTCCGGCCTGGGTCGAACTGCGCCTTTGACCGCATTCCTCCCCTGCGAGCAGAGGGGTTTGTACAGTGCCATTGGGTCAAACCGCCGGAGTCGGGAGCGGCGGCGAGCGCCACCGCTCCAATCGGATCACACCACCTTGGCGGAACCCGGCGTGTTGACGCCCATCGATTGCAAATAGCGTTTGATATTGCGCGCGGCCTGGCGAAGCCGCTGCTCGTTCTCGACCAGCGCGATGCGCACGAACCCTTCGCCATTCTCGCCATAACCCACACCCGGCGCGACCGCGACCTTGGCCTCGGTCAGCAATTGCTTGGAGAATTCCAGGCTGCCCAGATGCGCCAGCGCGGGCGGTAGCGGAGCCCAGGCGAACATCGAGGCCTTGGGGCTCGGAATGTCCCAGCCCGCCCGGGCGAAGCTCTCGACCAGTACGTCGCGGCGCTTGTGATAGAGCTGGCGGTTCCGCTCGACGATGTCCTGCGGCCCGTTGAGCGCGGCGCAGGCCGCCGCCTGGATCGGCGTGAAGGCGCCGTAGTCCAGATAGGACTTCACCCGCGTCATCGCCGCGATCAGCTTCTTGTTGCCGACCGCGAAACCGATGCGCCAGCCCGCCATCGAATAGGTCTTGGACAGCGAGGTGAACTCGACCGCGACATCCTTGCCGCCCTTCACCTGAAGGATCGAAGGCGTCGGATTGCCGTCATAATAAAGCTCGGAATAAGCGAGGTCGCTTAGCACCCACAGCTCATGCTTCTTCGCAAACGCCACGAGGCGCTCGTAAAAGGCCAGGTCCACCGTCTCGGCGGTCGGGTTGGACGGGTAGTTGACCACCAGCACCGAGGGGCGCGGCACGGTGAAGTGCATCGCCCGCTCCAGGCTCTCGAAATAGGCCTCGTCGGGCGTCGTCGGCACCGCGCGGATCGTCGCGCCCGCGATGATGAAGCCGAAGGTGTGGATCGGATAGGAGGGATTGGGCGCCAGGATCACGTCGCCCGGCGCGGTGATCGCGGTCGCGAGGCTGGCCAGCCCTTCCTTCGATCCCATGGTGACAACCACCTCGGTCTCGGGATCGAGATCGACGCCGAAGCGGCGGCCATAATAATTGGCCTGGGCGCGGCGCAGGCCGGGAATGCCCTTGGACTGGGAATAGCCGTGCGCGTCGGGCTTCTGGATCACCTCCATCAGCTTTTCGAGGACATGGGGCGGCGGCGGCAAGTCGGGATTTCCCATGCCCAGATCGATGATGTCCTCGCCGCCCGCGCGCGCCGCCGCCCGCATCGCGTTGACTTCGGCGATGACATAGGGCGGCAGGCGCTTGATGCGGTAGAACTCTTCGGACATGGGTCCCTCTGTGTAACGATTTGGGACCCGGACCTTAGCGGCTTTCGTTTCCCGACGCGACCCGACATGATGACGCAATATCCTGACGCCAATAGGGCGCGCGACGAACGAGAGGATGCGGATGACCCCCGGCCAGACGAACGCCCCCACTCTGCCCACATTGGAAGAGTTGCAACACTGGACCTGGGTGATGGGACGGGCGCAGCAGATGATGATGGAGGCCGCGCTGTCGCCCCCGCCCGAGGGCATGCCGGTGGTGCCGGGTTTCAACGACCCCGCCACGATGGGCCGGGTCCGCGACTTCTGGTCCGATTCGATGAAGCTGTGGCAGCGATTCGTCGACCCCGCCGCCGAGCCCAGCGTCGCGCCCAAGCCCGACCGCCGCTTCAAGGCCGAGCAATGGCAGTCGCCGCTCTTCGACTGGATCCGGCAGAGCTATCAGGTCATCTCCGACCATATGCTGCGCGGGGTCGATGCGATCGAGGGCGTCGACCCGAAGCAGAAGGAGCAGATCCGCTTCGCCGCGCGAGGCTTTATCGACGCGATGAGCCCGACCAACTTCCCCGCGACCAACCCGGAAGTGCTCGACAAGATCGTCGAGACGCGCGGCGAGAATCTGCTCAAGGGCCTTCAGAACATGCTCGCCGACATGGGCCGCGGGCAGCTGACGCACAGCGATTCGCGCGCCTTCGAGGTCGGGCGCAACCTGGCCGCGACGCCGGGAAAGGTGGTCAAGCGCACCGACCTGTACGAGCTGATCCACTACACCCCGACCACCGAACAGGTGGCGGCGGTGCCGATCCTGATCTTTCCGCCCTGGATCAACCGCTTCTACATCCTCGACCTGGCACCCGAGAAGAGCCTGATCAAATGGCTGGTCGACCAGGGGTTCAGCGTCTTCATGGTGTCGTGGAAGTCCGCCGACGCCACGATGAAGGACGTGATCTGGGACGATTACGTCACCGCGCAGGTCGAGGCGATCGATACGGTGCGCGAGCTGCTGTCGGTCGAGGCGGTGCACAGCGTCGGCTATTGCGTGGCGGGCACGACGCTGGCCGCGACCCTGGCCTGGCTGTCCGCGAAGGGCGAGGCGGCGAAGGTCGCCAGCGCCACCTTCTTCACCGCGCAGGTCGATTTCTCGAAGGCGGGCGAGCTGCTCCACTTCGTCGATGACGAGCAGTTGAAGCTGATCTCGACCCTGTCGCCCGAGGGGTATCTGGACGGGCGCTATCTGGCGATGACGTTCAACCTGCTGCGCGGGCGCGACCTGATCTGGAATTACGTCACCAACAACTATCTGCTCGGGCGCGATTACGTGCCGTTCGACCTGCTCCACTGGAATGGCGACGTCACCAACCTGCCCGCCAAATGGCATCTGAGCTATCTGACCGATCTCTACCGGGACAATTTGCTGGTGAAGCCCGGCGCGATGGCGGTGGCGGGCGTGCCGCTCGACCTGACGAAGGTCGCCACCCCCGCCTATGTCCAGGCGGGGCGCGAGGATCATATCGCGCCGGCCGAAAGCGTGTGGAAGATCACCGAGGCGTTCACCGGCCCCTTGCGCTTCGTGCTGGCGGGATCGGGGCATATCGCGGGCGTGGTCAATCCGCCCGCCTCGGGCAAATATCAATATTGGACCAACGATCAGCCCGCCGCGACGCTGGCCGAGTTCGTCGCGGGCGCGACCGAGACCAAGGGCAGCTGGTGGCCGGACTGGGCCGCCTGGCTGCGCCAGCGCGACTCCGCCACCGTCGCGGTGACGGGCGCGCGGGTGCCGGGCGAGGGCGCCCTCCCCGCCCTCGACGAAGCGCCCGGACGCTACGTCAGACAGCGTTAGTTTCGGTTTTGTTGCACTGCACAATAGACTTGATTTGACAGCTCCGAATCGCTATTGTGCAGCGCAACAAATCGGGAGAGTGCTGTTGGACAAGACCAAGCCGACCGTCCCCGCCGCGAAGCCGGCGGCCAAGCCTCGTCGCAGCGCCAAACCGGCCGCCGCGAAGACGTTGCCCGGTCTCCCCTCCGATCCGCCTTCCGATCCCAAGCCTGCGGTTGCGGCACCCGTCGCCAAGACGGTCGCGCCCGCCAGCCCCGGCCTGCCGCTGACCTCTCCGGCCAAGGCCGCCGAGAAGAGCGTCGCGCCGGTCGTGGCCGCACCCGTTGCCGCCGCCCCGGCAGTGGCCAAGCCCGCTTCGGCGGCCAAGCCGGTCGAGGCACCGGTCGAAGCGGCCAAGCCTGCCGAGCCGGAACCGGAACCGGAACCGGCAGCACCAACCCTTTCTTCCCCGACCGCCGCGGTTTCGGCGGACTCAAAGCCCAAGGACACCATCATGGAAGCCACGAGCACCATCGAAAACGCCGCCAAGGACACCGCCGCCAAGACCCAGGCGATGTTCGGCGAAGCCCAGGCCCGCACCCAGGCCGGCATGGAGAAGAGCGCCAAGCTGTTCGAAGACATGGTCGCCTTCAACAAGGAAAATCTGGAAGCGGTCGTCGAATCGTCGAAGATCGCCGCCAAGGGTGCCGAGACGCTGGGTCAGGGCGCGGCCGACTATGCCAAGCGCTCGTTCGAGCAGGTCAGCCAGGTCATGCAGACCCTGTCGCAGGTCAAGTCGCCGACCGAGTTCATGAAGCTGCAGTCGGACTTCGCCCGTTCGAGCTTCGACTCGATGGTCGCCGAGACCTCGCGCTCGACCGAGCACATGATGAAGCTGGCCGGCGAGATCGCCCAGCCGCTCAGCAACCGCCTGGCGGTCGCGGCCGAGAAGATGAAGACTGTCGCGTAATTCGCTGACGGTTTCCTTCGCGGGAACGAAGGGCGGTCGCGATGCGGCCGCCCTTTTTCCTGTTGCGTGATGCTCGTCAATGGCAGTCTCGGTGAGACACATGCCCTCCCCCATCCCCTCCCGCTTGCGGGAGGGGAGCGGCCAGATCCGAGGGTTCGAGAATCCGTGAGCTTTATGCTTGGCACGCCCCTCCCGCAGGCGGGAGGGGATGGGGGAGGGTTATGTGTCTCACCGAGACCAACCCGTCCCCACTGGCATCCCACGCCCGCAACGCCTACATTCCCCTCATGTCGTTCTTCGGCCGCTTCTCCCCCGTCCGCGCGATCCGCGACCTGCGGCTCTTCCTGTCGCAGCGCCAGCCCTATGAGCTGGTCTTCCTGATGATCGCGGTCGGGATCACCGGCTTCTTCATCTACGCCTTTGCGCGCGACGATTATGTGCCGGTGCCGTACAAGCCCGACATCATCTATGTCGAACAATGGCCCGCCGACCGCACCGATGTGCAGATCAAGGCGCAGCAGAAGATCGACTATGTGAAGAAGAAGGAGCGGCTGGTCGAGGAAAAGGCCGCCAAGGAACAGCGACAGGCTGAATTCAAAAAGGTCGACGACGCGCTGAGCAAGTGGGGCATCTGATCGATCGTCGCTGGATGGGGGCGGCACTGGCGCTGGCGGATCGCGGCGTCGGGCGGACCGCGCCCAATCCCAATGTCGGGTGCGTGCTGGTCCGCGAAGGTCGCGTGGTCGGACGCGGCTGGACCCAACCCGGCGGCCGCCCCCATGCCGAGGCGATGGCGCTGGCCGAGGCGGGCGAGGCGGCGCGGGGGGCCACCGCCTATGTCACGCTGGAGCCCTGTGCGCATGTCTCGACGCGCGGACCTGCCTGCACCGACCTGTTGATTGCCGCCGGAGTCGCGCGGATCGTGGCGGCGATGGGCGATCCCGATCCACGCACCGATGGCCAAGGCTTCGCCCGCGCCCGCGCCGCCGGGATTTCGGTGACGACCGGCGTGCGCGAAGCGGAAGCCCGCACGATGATCGCGGGTTTCCTGACCCGCCGGGCCAGGCGCCGCCCCTTCGTCACGCTGAAGCTCGCCACCTCGCTCGACGGGAAGATCGCCCGTCCCGACGGCGAGAGCCGCTGGATCACCGGGCCGGAAGCCCGCGCCCACACCCATCTGGAGCGCAGCCGCCACGAGGCGATTCTCGTCGGGCGCGGCACGCTGGAGACGGATTCGCCCAGGCTGGATGTCCGCCTGCCCGGCCTCGAGTCGCGATCCCCTCGCCGCATCCTCCTCTCGCGCACGGCAGAGACGGGCTGGGAAACCATCCCCTCCCCCGCCGCCATCGCCGATCTGGCGGGCGTCGACCGATTGATGGTCGAGGGGGGGGCGCAGACCGCCTCCGCCTTCCTCGCCGCTGATCTGGTCGACCGGCTGCTCCTCTATCGCGCGCCCGTCCTGATCGGCGAGGGACGCGCGGCGCTGGGCGATATCGGCCTCACCCGTCTGGCCGAGGCGCATGGCCGCTGGCGGCTGGCCGATTCACGGATGCTTGGCAGCGACCGGTTGGAGGTCTACGAGCGCGACTGATATGTTTACCGGGATCGTCACCGACATCGGCTCCGTCACCGCCGTGGAAACGCGCGGCGACACGCGAGTCGTCATCGCCACCGCCTATGATACGGCCAGCATCGACCTGGGCGCGTCGATCGCCTGTTCGGGCGTCTGCCTGACCGTGGTCGAGAAAGGCCCCGGCTGGTTCGCCGTCGACGTCTCGGCCGAGACGATCGGGCGCACCGCCGACCAGTGGACGACCGGCCAGCGCCTGAACCTGGAACGCGCGATGAAGCTGGGCGACGAGCTGGGCGGCCATATCGTCACCGGCCATGTCGACGGTGTCGGCCATGTCGTGTCGGTCGGGCAGGAAGGCGGATCGCACCGCGTGTTCGTGGCCGTTCCGTCCGACCTCGCCCCCTTCATGGCGACCAAGGGCTCGGTGACGGTGGACGGCGTCTCGCTGACCGTCAACAGCGTCGAGGACGGCCCGGATGGCACCGTCTTCGGCCTGAACATCATCCCCCACACCGCCGCCGTCACCACGCTGGGCGGCATCACTGAAGGACAGCGCGTCAATATCGAGATCGACGTGCTTGCCCGGTATCTGCAGCGCATGGAGCATTATCGTGGCCGCTAATCCCGACGCGCTGGCCGGTCTGCGGCGCGGTTTCCTGTCCAGCCCCGAAGAGATCATCGACGAGGCGCGCAACGGCCGCATGTTCATCCTGGTCGATGACGAAGACCGCGAGAATGAAGGCGATCTGGTCATCCCGGCGCAGATGGCGACGCCGGAGAAGGTCAACTTCATGGCGCGGCACGGGCGCGGGCTGATCTGTCTCGCCATGACGCGTGAGCGGGTCGACACGCTCGGCCTGCCGTTGATGAGCCCGAAGAACGGGACGCGGCACGAAACCGCCTTCACCATCTCGATCGAGGCGCGCGAGGGCGTGACCACCGGCATTTCCGCCGCCGACCGCGCGCGGACCATCGCGGTGGCGATCGACGCCAGCCACGGGCCCGATGCGCTGGTGACGCCGGGCCATGTCTTCCCGCTGGTCGCGCGCGACGGCGGCGTGCTGGTGCGCGCGGGCCATACCGAGGCGGCGGTCGATGTCGCGCGGCTGGCGGGCCTCAACCCCTCGGGCGTGATCTGCGAGATCATGAACGAGGACGGGACGATGGCGCGGATGGACGACCTGGTGTCGTTCGCGCAGCTCCATAACCTGAAGATCGGCACGATCCGCGACCTGATCGCCTATCGCCGCCGCTACGACCATCTGGTCGAGTTGCAGTCCGAAGCCACGTTCGAAAGCGAATGGGGCGGCACCTGGACCGCGCGCGCCTATCGCAACAAGGCGACGGGGACCGAGCAGGTCGCGCTGGTCAAGGGCAAGCTCGACACCGACCAGCCGGTTCTGGTGCGCATGCACGCCCTGTCGCCCTTCGCCGATGTGTTCGGCGAGGCGGGCGCACGTGGCGCCTTGCTTGCCAAGTCGATGCGGATGATCGCCGAGGAAGGCTCGGGCGTGATCGTCGTCATCAACCGCCCGCGCACCGACGCCTTCACTACCGCCGTTCGCCTGAAGGCCGGTGAGGAGGTGCAGATCGATATGGAAGAACTGCGCGATTACGGCGTCGGCGCGATGATCCTGGCCGAACTGGGCGTGCAGGACATGGTGCTGCTGACCAACACCCATCACACGCTGATCGGCCTCGACGGCTATGGCCTGTCGATCGTCGGCGAACGTCGCATCGAAAATTTTGAGGGAGACGCCTGATGGCGCATGTGTTGATCGTCGAGGCGCGCTTCTACGAGCATTTGAACGACCTGCTCCTGTCGGGCGCGCGGGCCGCGATCGAGGAAGCGGGCCACAGCCATGAGACGATCACCGTCCCCGGCGCGCTGGAAATCCCCGGCGCGGTGGCGATGGCGGCGGACACGGGGCGCTACGACGCCTTCGTCGCGATCGGCGTGGTGATCCGCGGCGAGACCTATCATTTCGAGATCGTGTCGAACGAGAGCGCGCGCGGCCTGATGGCGCTGACCATGGACGGCCTGCCCATCGGCAACGGCATCATCACCACCGAGAACGAGGCGCAGGCGCTGACCCGCGCCAAGCCCGATGAAAAGAACAAGGGCGGCGAGGCGGCCAAGGCGGCACTCGCCATGCTGGCGCTGAAGGGCCGGTTCGGGTGACATCGCCCGTCCTCCAGACCGAGCGGCTGACCTTACGTCTCCCCTCGGCGGAGGATTTCGAGGCATGGGCGGCCTTCCATACCGAGGGAGACACGATGCGCTTCCTCGGCGGCGTCCAGGCGCGCGGGGCGGCGTGGCGCAATATGTGCACCATGGTCGGCGCATGGAGCGTGCGCGGCTTCGCGATGTTTTCTGTGATCGAGCGCGACACCGGCCGTTGGGTCGGGCGGATCGGCCCCTGGCAACCCGAGGGCTGGCCGGGGCGCGAAGTCGGCTGGGGCGTCGCGCGCGAGTTCGCAGGGCGCGGTTACGCCTATGAGGCGGCATGCGCGGCGATGGACTATGCGGTCGATGTGCTCGGCTGGGATCATGTGATCCACACTATCGACCCCGAAAATACAGGCTCGATCAAGCTGGCGCAGCGGCTGGGATCGGTGAACGAGGGGCCGGTGAGCCTGCCCGCCCCGCTGGAGAGTTTCCGCGTCGACGCCTGGGGCCAGAGCGCCGACCATTGGCGGGCGCGGCGAGGAGCACGCGCGCAGTGACCGACATGCCGCCCACCCGTTTTCGCGTCGTCGAGCGGGGTCGGCGGCTGGAGGTGATCGACACCCAGGCGGGCAGGACACCAGCTGCCCGTCAAATCCGGGCACCCCGCCCGGTGGACAGGACCATGCCTCGATTGAAGCTGCCGGAGAAGCTCCGCTTCGACGGCGGCGGGGCCTGGACGACCGCCGGTTTTTACGACGCGAAGGGGCCGCGCACCCTGACGCTGGACGCCGGTGCGATGCAGAAGCTGCGTTATGCGGGGGCTGGCCTGGTGGCGCTGGTGATCCTTTGGGCGCTGCTGGGCTTTGCTATTCCAATCCTTTGGGGTGCGCCGATGCTGCTGATCAATCCCAGGATGCGCGAGACGCTGCGCGAGCAGATGACGGGCTTCATCGACCGATTGGATACCGGCGGATAGCCCCACCGTTTTGGGAGCAGATATGCGAAACGTAATGCCCCATCCTCCGTTCATGCTGAGCGAAGTCGAAGCATGCGTTCCGCGATGGCCCGGAAGATTCCCTTGGCCTTCGACTTCGCTCATGTTGAACGGAGGGTGGGTCGGGAAATATGCCCCCCAAGGACGCCACCCCGGCGGAGGCCGGGGTCCAGATGCCGCCAAGTCTGTTATTTAACCCGGCCAGCGCCTTCGTCGCCACATTGCAACTGGACCCCGGCCTTCGCCGGGGTGGAGCTTAGGAGTCGGCGCGGTCCTCATATGAATGGGGCAGGGCGAAAACCCCGCCCCTCATCCTCACGCCGCCCGAGTGGCCTCGTCGAGCGTGGGGTAATCGATATACCCCTCCGGCCCTTGGCTGTACCAGGTCTTCATATCGCTTTCGTTGAGCGGCGCATCGGTGCGCAGACGCTCGGGCAGGTCGGGGTTGGCCAGGAAGGTCCGGCCGAACGCGATCCCGTCCGCGACACCCGAATCGAGCGCGGCCTGCGCCTTTTCACGGCTGTCATAGTCGCTGTTCAGGATCAGCGGTCCCTGGAACACCTTGCGGATTTGCGGCGACAGCTTGGGCACGTCGCTTGCGCCATAGGTGCCGTCCGGCCCCAGTTCGCGCAGTTCGAGGAAGGCGATCCCCAGGTCCGACAGCATCTTCGCAGCAGGTACGAAGACCGAGGCGGGATCGCTGTCGTCCACACCCTGGCTGTCGCCATTGGGCGAAAGACGGACGCCGACCCGCTCCTTGCCCGCGACCGAAATGACGCGCTCGGCGATCTCGCGGAGCAGGCGGATGCGGTTTTCCGGCGAGCCGCCATAGGCGTCCTCACGGTGGTTCGCCCCGTCGCGCAGGAATTCGTCGATCAGATAGCCGTTGGCGGCATGGATCTGCACCCCGTCGAACCCGGCGGCCAGCGCATTGCGCGTCGCCAGTTCATAATCGTCGAGCAGACGCGGGATTTCCGACAGCTCCAGCGGGCGCGCCGTCTCGAAATCCTGCTTGCCCTCGAAGGTGTGCGCCTGACCCTCGGTGCGGGTGGCCGAGGACGACACGGGCTGCATCCCGGTGACCGAGCTGTGCACCTGACGACCCATATGCCAGAGCTGCGCGACGATCCGCCCGCCCGCCTTGTGCACCGCGTCGGTCACCGGCTTCCAGGCCGCCACCTGCTCGTCGGTCCACAGGCCCGGGGCATAGGGCCAGCCCAGCCCTTCGCGGCTGATGCCGGTGGCTTCGGAAATGATCAGGCCAGCGCTGGCGCGCTGGGCATAATATTGCGCCATGATCGGCGTCGGCACCGCCTCGCGGGTGGCGCGGGCGCGGGTCAGCGGCGCCATGAGGATACGGTTGGGGGCGTGGATCGCCCCGAGATCGATGGGGTCGAAGAGCGTTGGCATCAAAATGCAATCCTTTTGCGGCCTTTCCGGCCTGACGCAACGCAGATAGGGCGTTAAGGGAGCCCATGCCCGTGTCCGCCCCCTCAAGAAAAACTGAACGCTCTGAAAGCGATGGTCTTTCGGACCGGAGCGGGACCAGTGCGACGCCGCCGCTGGCCTTTGCCGCAGTCATCCTCGCCAATGTCGCACTCGCCTTCGGACCGCTGCTGGTGCGGATGGCCGATACCGGGCCTGTCGCCTCGGCCTTTTGGCGGATCACGCTGGCCGCCCCCGTGCTGGCGATCCTCGCGCTGCTGGCACCCGCGCGGCCGCGTATGCCGGGCAAGGGGCAGTCCATGCTCTGGCTGTTGCTGCTGGTCGGCGGCATCGCCTTTGCGGGCGATCTGGGCACCTGGCATATCGGCATACGCCAGACGACGATGGCCAATGCCACGCTGTTCGGCAATTCGGCGACCTTCATCTTCCCGCTTTACGGTTTCCTCGTCGCGCGGGCCTGGCCCTCGCGGAGCCAGGGGATCGCGCTGGTCCTGGCGGCGGTCGGTGCCGGGCTGCTGATGGGGCGCAGCTATCAGGTCGATCCGCGCCATCTGGTCGGCGACCTGATGTGCGTGCTCGCCGGGCTGCTCTATGCGGTCTACTTCATCCTGATGTCGCGGGTGCGCGAGCATATGCCGCCGGTCCCGGCGCTCGCCTGGTCGACCATGGCCAGCATCGTGCCGCTGTTCGTCTTCGCCATCCTGCTGGGCGAGCGGGTGTGGCCCGATCACTGGAGCGCGCTGATCCTGCTGGCGCTGGGGAGCCAGATCGTCGGCCAGGGGTTGATGATCTATGCGCTGGGGCTGCTCAGCCCGCTGGTCGTCGGCCTCGCGCTGCTGGTCCAGCCGATGGTGGCGACGGCGATCGGATGGCTGGTATATGGCGAGACGCTGGCGCTGCCCGATCTGGTGGGCGTCGCGATGGTCGCCGCCGCGCTGGTGCTGGTCCGGCGCGGATCGGCGGTTGCCAAGCCGGGCAATAGGGACGACGGGTGAGATGATGACCGAGGCTGCCATGACCGATGTTCAGGACCTGACTCTCGACGAGGTGCGCGCGCTGCTGGCGGACGGCATCGCGTCCAACGCCGCGTTCGACGGCTGGGGCGACGATGCCCGCGACATGGCGGCGGATGCGGCGGGCGTCGACCGCGACATTGCGCGACTCGCCTTCAAGGACGGCGCGGTCGCGATGATCGACGCCTGGTTCGCATCGATCGACCAGGCGATGGTCGAGGCCGTGCCCGCCAAACAGGCCGCGCAAATGAAAATCCGCCAGCGCATCACCGCACTGGTCGAGGCACGCCTGGCCGCCGTCGCCCCGAATCGCGAGGCGCTGCGCCGGGCGCTGACCATCCTGGCCATGCCGCAAAACGCCGCCAGCGGTGCGCGACTCGGCTGGCGCACGGTCGATGCCATCTGGGCGCAGGCGGGCGACACCGCGACCGATTACAACCACTATACCAAGCGCGCGACGCTGTTCGCGGTCTATGGATCGACCATCGCGGTGTTCCTGAACGACGAGAGCGAGGATCATGCCGACACCCGTGCCTTCCTGGCGCGGCGGATCGAGGGGATCATGCGGTTCGAGAAGTGGAAGGCCGGCTTCGCCAAGCGCGGCGAGAATATGCCCAGCCTGTCGCGGTTTATCGGGCGGTTGCGGTATCCGGCGGTTTGAGGCCATTCCCTTGGCCTTCGACTTCGCTCAGGCTGAACGACGTCGAAGGCCACGCCCTGAACCCTATCCCGACATCCATTTCATCAACGGGTAATTGATAATCAATCGCACCGGCGTTATGTACGCTGTATGGCGATGCTCAGCAGTCTCGAAACCCTTCCCCGGCGGCAACCGGCGACCGTGGCCGCGATCGACTGGACCCAGCTGGCGCTGCCCGAGGCGCGCCGTTTGCGTGAATTGGGTTTCGACGAAGGGGTCGGCGTAGAGGTGCTGCACCGCGCCACGCTGGGCGGTGGTCCCATCGCCTGCCGGATCGGCCGCATGACCGTGGCGCTGCGTCGCCGGGTCGCCGCCTCGATCCGCGTCGCGACGGGCGCTTGAGGTCCGACCGAACGTAATGAACGCCGCACCGCTGGTTGCGCTCGTCGGCAATCCCAATGCCGGCAAAAGCGCCCTGTTCAACGCGCTCACCGGCGCGCGGCAGAAGGTGGGCAACTATCCCGGCGTCACCGTCGAGCGTCATTCGGGCCGACTGGTGCTCGACGACGGCCGCCCGGTCGAGCTGGTCGACCTGCCCGGTGCCTATAGCCTCGATCCCGGCAGCCTGGACGAACAGGTCACGCGCAACGTCGTGATGGGATCGCAGGCGGGTGAGCGTCGTCCCGACGCGCTGGTCGTGGTGGTCGATGCCGCCAATCTCGACAATCACCTGCGCTTCACGCTCCAGCTGATCGCGCTCGGCCTGCCGGTCGTGGTCGCGCTTAACATGGTCGACCTGGCCGAGCGCGACGGCCTGACGCTCGACGCCGATATCCTGGCGCGCGAGCTGGGCGTGACGGTCATCCCGACCGTCGCCGTCCGTCGTCGCGGGCTCGACACGCTGAAGGCCGAGATCGACCGGCTGGTCACGGAAAGCCGCAGCCAGCCCGTCGCCGCCGCCGACCGGATCGACGATATCGTCACGCTGCAACGCCGCGCCCGCCAGATCGCCGCCAGCGCGACCGTCGCCGAGACACCGACCCGCCGCTGGACGCACATGCTCGACTCGGTCGCGCTGCATCCCATTGCCGGGCCGATCCTGCTGGTCGGGCTGCTCTTCATCATGTTCCAGGCGGTCTTTGCCTGGTCCGAGGCACCGGTCGGCTGGATCGAACAGGGCTTCGTCTGGTTGGAAGCCCAAGCCAGCGCGGCCATGCCCGAGGGCTGGTTCCGCAGCCTGATCACCGATGGCCTGATCGCCGGTGTCGGCGCGGTCCTCGTCTTCCTGCCGCTGATCCTGATCCTGTTCCTGTTCATTCTGGTGCTGGAGGCGACCGGATATATGGTCCGCGCCGCCTTCCTGCTGGACCGGCTGATGGCGCAGGTCGGGCTGTCGGGGCGCGCCTTCATCCCGCTCCTCTCTTCCTTCGCCTGCGCGGTGCCCGGCATCATGGCGACGCGCACCATCGACGACGAGAAGGACCGGCTGACCACGATCCTGATCGCGCCGATGATGACCTGTTCGGCGCGGCTGCCCGTCTACACCATCATCATCGGCGCCTTCATTCCGGATCGGCAGGTGCTGCCCTTTGTCGGTTTGCAGGGTCTGGTGCTGCTCGGCCTCTATCTGATGGGCATTGTCGGGGCGTTCGTCGCGGCGCTGCTGCTCCGCCGCACCGTCACCAAGGGCGCGTCGTCGGGCTTCATGATGGAGATGCCCAAATACCAGTGGCCGCGCCTGCGGGACGTCCTGCTGGGCCTGTGGAGCCGCGCGCTGATCTTCCTGAAACGCGCCGGGACCACCATCGCGCTGACCACCGTCATCCTGTGGGCGCTGCTGTCCTTCCCCAAGCCGCCGGAAGGCTCGGGTATCTCGCCGGTCGATTATTCAATCGCGGGCCGCATCGCGAGTGGGATCGAGGTCGTGGTCCGCCCGATCGGCTTCAACCGCGACATCGCGCTTGCGCTCGTCCCCGCCATGGCCGCGCGTGAAGTCGCCGTGGCCGCCATCGGCACCGTCTATGCCATCGACGATACCGAACATGAGGGCGGGCAGAAGGCGATGACCGACAAGCTGAAGCGCAACTGGTCGCTGCCCACCGCGCTCGCCTTCCTGATGTGGTTCGTCTTCGCGCCGCAGTGCATTTCCACGATCGCGGTGACGCGTCGGGAAACCAATGGCTGGAAGTGGCCCGCCTTCATGGTAGGGTATCTCTTCGTGACCGCCTATGTCATGGCGGGCATCACAT
Source organism: Sphingomonas sp. Xoc002 (assembly GCF_050408055.1). NCBI lineage: Bacteria > Pseudomonadati > Pseudomonadota > Alphaproteobacteria > Sphingomonadales > Sphingomonadaceae > Sphingomonas > Sphingomonas sp. Xoc002. The sequence goes on from NZ_CP191175.1 coordinate 3,768,059, forward strand.
ACTGGCTGGCCATATTCGCCGGCCTCTAGGCAAGATACAGGACTGATACATGGCGGGCAGCGTCAACAAGGTGATTCTCGTCGGCAATCTGGGACGCGATCCCGAGAGCCGCTCCTTCCAGAATGGCGGCAAGGTGGTCGAGCTGCGCATCGCCACGTCCGAATCGTGGAAGGACCGCAACAGCGGCGAGCGCAAGGAAAAGACCGAGTGGCACACGGTCAAGATCTTCAACGAGGGTCTGGCCAATGTCGCCGAGCGCTTCTTGCGCAAGGGCTCCAAGGTGTACATCGAAGGCGCGCTGACCACCCGCAAGTGGCAGGACCAGCAGGGTAACGACCGTTACTCGACCGAAGTGACGCTGCAGGGCTTCAACTCGGTGCTGACCATGCTCGACGGCCCCGGCGGCGGTCAGGGCGGCGGCGGTGGCCGCGGCGGCAGCGACTTTGGCGGCGGTGACGATTTCGGCGGCGGCGACTTCGGTGGTGGGTCGAGCGGCTTTGGCGGCGGGTCTTCGGGCGGCGGCTATGGCGGCGGATCGCGCGGCGGCTCGGGCAACCAGAGCGGCGGCGGGAACCAGAGCGGGAACGGCGGCAACCGTGGCGGGTTCGGACAGGGCGGCGGCTTCGCCGACGATCTGGACGACGACGTTCCGTTCTGATCGGACACGGTTTCCCTGAGAGGCGGAGATGGACAAGACGCCGGAAGACGATGCGACGGCCTGTCATGGCGTGAGCGTGGCGGACACCCCCGCCCCCACGTCCATGACTGAGGCCGATCGCGCCGCCGTCATCCGCGCCTATGATCTGGCGGGCTATCGCGACAGCGGCCAGCTCGACGATCTGGCCGCCTTCGCCTCCGAACTGTGCGGCACCCCGATCGCGCTGGTCAGCGTGGTCGAGGAGGAAACCCAGCAATTCCTGGCGACGGTCGGCATCGACGCCGATCAGACGCCGCGCGATACATCATTCTGCGCGCATGTGATGGTCGGGCGCGCCGAGACGATGGTCGTTCCCGACGCACGCCGCGATGTGCGCTTTGCCGATTATTCGCTGGTGAAGGGGCCGCCGCATATCCGCTTCTATGCGGGGGCCAGGCTGCTTTCGCGCGAGGGCATCCCGCTGGGCGCGATCTGCGTCATCTCGCCGGAACCCCGGCCCGAAGGGCTGACCCCGTTCCAGCGGCGCGGGCTGGAAGTGCTCGCCACCGCCGTCATGGGACGCTTGCAGGACCGCCGCGCCCGGCGCGAGCATGAGCAGGCGGTCGAGGCCTCCGAGGCGCGCGTCGCCGACAGCGAGCAGCGCTTTCGCACCCTGGCCGACACCATGCCGCAAATGGTCTGGTCGACACAGCCCGACGGCTTTCACGACTATTACAATGCCCGCTGGTACGAGTTTACGGGGATGCCCGACGGCTCGACCGATGGCGAGGCCTGGAACGGCATGTTCCATGTCGAGGATCAGGAGCGCGCCTGGACCCGGTGGCGGCACAGCCTGGCGACCGGCGAGCCCTATCAGATCGAATATCGGTTGCGGCACAGCGACGGCACCTATCGCTGGGTGCTGGGCCGCGCGCTGCCGATCCGCGATGCCGAGGGGCACATCACCCGCTGGTTCGGCACCTGCACCGACATTCATGAGCAGAAGCTGGCGCTGGAAGAGCGGGAAATCGTCAGCCAGGAACTCAGCCACCGGATCAAGAACATCTTCGCGGTGATCTCCGGCTTGATCGCCTTTGCCGCGCGCAGCCATCCGGGCTTTGTCGGGATCGCCAGCGACCTGCGCGACCGGATCACCGCGCTGGGCCGCGCGCATGACTTCGTCCGCCCGCACAGCCCCCAGTCTCGGCCCAAGGCGCGGCAGGATTCCTTGCACGGGCTGCTCGGCGACCTGTTCGAGCCCTATCGCGGCGACGAAGACGTCTTGCGCATCCGGGTCACCGGCGACGATGTGTCGGTCGACGACCGTTCGGCGACGCCGCTGGCGCTGCTGTTCCATGAACTGGCGACCAATGCCGCCAAATATGGCGCGCTGTCGATCCCGACCGGCCATGTCGAACTGGCCGTCCACCGCGACGATGGCGAGATGGTGACGCTCTGCTGGCAGGAGATGGGCGGGCCGAAGCTGGATGCGACGCCGGATCATAGCGGCTTCGGCTCGCAACTGGTCGAACTGTCGGCGGTCCGCCAATTGGGCGGCAAGGTTCGCCGCGACTGGCAGCGGGACGGACTGGTCGTGACGATCGAGGTGCCGCTGGCGGCGTTCAGCCGTCCGCCGGGCACGGGACCTTGCCGGTAACGAGGATCACCGGCGCGAGGGGCGCCGGTCCATTGCCTACATGGCGATGCCCAAGGGGATGACGTCCTCCGGCGCGGCCTGTCCGGCCCCCGTCGCCAGCGCGGCGGCGGCGAGGATGGCGCGCTCGCTGAACGGCTTGCGGATATAGCCCAGCGCCTCGATCCCATTGCCGATCTGCGACGGATTGGCGGTGACGAACACGATCTTTACGCCATAGTCCTCGGCGATACGGCGCGCGATCTCGGGCCCCGTCGCGCCGTCGCGCAGGTTGACGTCGACAAAGGCGAAGGTGCAGCCCGGTGCGCATTCTATCGCGGAGCGGCTATCCGCCGCGATTCCGGCCACATTATAGCCGGCGTCGGTCAGGATGCGCTCCAGATCGAGGGCCACGAAAATCTCGTCTTCCACGATCAGGGCGGTTTGGCTCATGTCAAATTCCCGTCACTTTCCGGGTCAACACTCTTGATCCAGATAAAGTTCCGCTATTGTTGTCATTTCACCGACGCAACAAAAACACCGCATGTTCGGCCCGGAAATTGGCCGCCGCCGCGCTGGTCGGGCGACCGCGCGACAGGAACCAGCTGCCCTCGACGGTGATCCGCCGCTGACGGACAAAGGCGCGGAAATCGTCGATCGTCACATGGTGGATATTGGGCGTGTCATACCATTGTTCGGGCAACAGCGGCGTGACCGGCATCCGTCCGCCCCACAGCAGCGACATCCGCACCCGCCAATGCGCGAAATTCGGGAAGGAGACGAAGGCGCGCTGGCCGATCCGCAGCAGATGGTCGAGCACCTGGTCGGGGGCGCGGGCGGTCTGCAGCGTCTGGCTGAGGATCGCATAGTCGAACCCCTTGTCGGGATAGCCCGCCAGGTCGACATCGGCATCGCCCTGCACCACCGCCAGTCCGCGCGCCACCGCCGAGGCGACATTGGCCGGATCGATCTCCAGCCCACGCGCGTCCACCCCCGCTTCGTCGCGCAACGCCGCCATCAGCTGTCCGTCGCCGCAACCGATATCCAGCAAGCGGGCGCCGCGCGCGACGTGGCGCGCGATGATCGCCAGATCGGGACGCAGCACCTCGCTCATGGCTCGGCCCGCAGGAAGCCGTCGATCACCCGGTTCATCTCGGGCGCCTCGAGCAGGAAGGCGTCGTGGCCGTACGGGCTGGACAGCTCGACGAAGCTGGCCGCCGCACCGGCCGCGTTCAGCGCCTGGACCACGCTGCGCGACTCGGAGGTGGGATAGAGCCAGTCGGTGTCGAAGCTGACGATGCAGAAGCGCGTGGCCGTGCCCCGGAAGGCATTGGCGAGCAGACCGCCATGCTCTTCCGCCAGATCGAAATAGTCGAGCGCGCGGGTGATGTAGAGATAGGAGTTGGCGTCGAACCGGTCGACGAAGCTCAGCCCCTGATGCCGCAAATAGCTCTCGACCTGGAAATCCGCGTCGAAGCCGAAGCTCTTCGCGCCGTCCGGCCGGTCGGGTCGCGCCTGGAGTCGCCGCCCGAACTTCTCGGTCAGCCCCGCCTCAGAGAGATAGGTGATGTGCGCCGCCATCCGCGCGACGGCCAGGCCCGCGGCGGGGGGATCGTTCGACTCATAATAGGCGCCGCTGCGCCATTTCGGGTCGGCCATGATCGCCTGTCGCCCGACCTCGTGGAACGCGATGTTCTGCGCCGAGTGCCGCGCGGTCGAAGCGACCATGACGCAGGCGCGCACGCGTTCGGGGAAGGTCGCGGCCCAGCTGATCGCCTGCATGCCCCCCATCGATCCGCCGACCACGGCCTTCAGCTGCCCCACGCCCAGATGGTCGAGCAGCATGGCCTGCGCGCGCACCATGTCGCGGATGGTGATGACCGGGAAGCGCATCGCCCAGGGCTCGGCGGTCGAGGGGTCGATGGTCGCGGGGCCGGACGATCCCATGCAACTGCCGATGACGTTCGAGCAGATAATGAAATGCCGCGCCGGGTCGATCGGCTTGCCTTCCCCCACCAGCCGTGTCCACCAGCCGGGCTTGCCGGTGCGCGGATGGGGCGAGGCGACATGCTGGTCGCCGGTCAGCGCGTGGCAGATCAGGATGGCGTTGGAGCCATCGGCGTTCAGCGTGCCATAGGTCTCATACCCGATCTCGACCGGGGATAGCAGCCCGCCACCGTCGAGCCGGAGCGGCCCGGGCAGCACGACATGCCGCGACAGACCGAAACGCTGGTCGTCGCCAAGGGATTGTGCGGAAACGGAAGCGGCCATGGAGCGATATCCGCTAGGCCGCGATGCTTGGCAACGCAAGGCCATGGCCGCTATGGCGGGTACCATGACCGATCTCAAAGCCCCCGAACCGATCTCCTGGGTCCAGGCCATCGCGCCTTATGTTCCCGGCCGCGCGACGACCGCTGACGGGCGCAAGGTCATCAAGCTTTCGGCCAATGAGAATCCGCTGGGTACCAGCGAAAAGTCGCGCGCCGCCTTCGCCGCCGCCGCCGCCCAATTGGAACGTTACCCCGATCCGGGCGCGACCGCGCTGCGCGAAGCCATCGGCGCGGTGCATGGGCTGGACCCGGCACGGATCATCTACGGCACCGGCTCGGACGAAATCCTCCACCTCGCGGCGGGTGCATTCGCCGGGCCGGGGGACGAGATCATCCATGTCCGCTACGGCTTTGCGGTCTATGAGATCGCGACGCGGCGCGTCGGCGCGGAGCCGGTGGTGGTCGCCGACCATGACTATGCCACCGATGTCGACGCGATTCTGGGTGCCGTGACGGACAAGACCAAGGTCGTCTTCGTCGCCAACCCCAACAACCCGACCGGCACCTATGCGGGCGCGGGCGAGATCGCGCGGCTGCACGCCGGCTTGCCGCCCCATGTCCTGCTGGTCCTCGACCAGGCCTATGCCGAATATCTGGAGCCTGGCGAGGATGATGGCGGGCTGGCGCTGGCCGAGCGGGCGGGCAACGTGCTGGTCTCGCGCACCTTCTCCAAGATCCATGGCCTCGCCGCCGAGCGGATCGGCTGGGGCTATGCCGCAGCGCCGATCATCGACGCGCTGCACCGCATCCGCGCGCCGTTCAACGTGACTATCGCCGGGCAGAATGCCGCGGTCGAGGCGATCCGCGACCGCAACTTCGTCGAGGCGTCGCGCGTGCACAATGCGAAATGGCTCGGCTGGTTCGAGGAGCAGATCGCGAGCCTCGGCAATGCGGGCCTGCGCTGCGTACCGTCCAAGGCGAACTTCTCGCTGGTGCTGTTCGAGGGCGCACTGACCGCCGAGCGCGCCTATCACGGACTTATGGATGCGGGTTACATCGTCCGCTGGCTGCCCAGCCAGGGACTGGGTCATGGCCTGCGCATCACCATCGGCACCGAGGATGAGGTGAAGGGCGTCGTCGCCGCCCTTCGCCAGATGGTCGAGTCGGAGGCGAAGGGGGCCTGATGCTGCCCTTCGCGCGGATCACCATCATCGGGCTTGGCCTGATCGGCTCCTCGGTCGCGCGGGCGACGCGGAAAGCGATGCCGACCGCGCGGATCACCGCCTATGACGCCGACCCGGCGGTGCGCGAGACGGTGCGCGCGCTCGATCTGGCCGATGACGTGGCGGACACGGCGGGGGCGAGCGTGATCAACGCCGATCTCGTCATCCTCTGCGTGCCGGTCGGCGCGATGGGCGCGGTCGCGGCCGAGTTCGCCGACGACCTGCCCGCCGAAGCGATCGTCTCCGACGTCGGCAGCTGCAAGGGTTCGGTGCTGGCCGCCCTCACCGAAGCCCTGCCCGGCGCGACGATCATCCCGGCGCACCCGGTCGCGGGCACCGAGCGCAGCGGGCCGGAGGCGGGCTTCGCCACGTTGTTCCAGAAGCGCTGGTGCATCGTCACCCCGCCCGAGGGTGCCGACGAACTGGCGGTCGAGCGGGTCGCCGAATTCTGGCGGCGGCTGGGCGCCGATGTCGAGACGATGGCCCCCGATCATCACGACCGGGTGCTGGCCGTCACCAGCCATTTGCCGCACCTGATCGCCTATACCATCGTCGGCACCGCCAGCGATCTGGAGGAAGTGACCCAGTCCGAGGTCATCAAATATTCGGCGGGCGGCTTTCGCGACTTCACCCGCATCGCCGCATCCGATCCGACCATGTGGCGCGACGTGTTCCTGACCAATCGCGAGGCGGTGCTGGAGATGCTCCAGCGCTTTTCCGAGGATTTGAGCCAGCTGCAACGCGCAATCCGCTGGGGCAAGGGCGACGAGCTGTTCGACCTGTTCAGCCGCACCCGCGCCATCCGCCGCTCGATCATCGACCAGGGCCAGGACGATGCGCGCGAGGATTTCGGACGGAATCACGAAGAGTAAGTTATTCCTCCCCTGTAAGGGGAGGGGGACCAGCGAAGCTGGTGGAGGGGTGTCCCCACTGGCCGTGACACCCCTCCGTCAGTCCTGCGGACTGCCACCTCCCCTTACAGGGGAGGAAATTTCTCAAGGGCATTCATCGCCGCATGGACCCTGGCCTCCGCTTCCTCGCGCGGCAGGCCGGGCGGGATCACCTCGCCGAAGCGCAGCGTCACCACCCCCGGCCGCTTCAGGCCCTTGCGCGGCCACACGATCCCCGAATCGGTCGCCACCGGCACCACCGGCAGGCCCAGCATCCGGTAGAGCCCGGCAAACCCTGGCTTCAGCGGCGGCGTCTCGCCGGGCTTTACCCGCGTGCCTTCGGGGAAGATCATGATCGCCCGCCCCTGGTCGACTGCCACCTTGGCATCGCGCATCATGCCGCGCATCGCCTTGGCCGAGGCCGAGCGGTCGACCACGATCGCGCCGTACTTGCGGACCGTCCATCCCCAGACCGGGATATTGGCCAGCTCACGCTTCAACACCATGGCCGGGCCGTTCAACAGGCGTTGCAGTTCCATCGTCTCGAACATCGCCTGATGCTTGGCGGGGTAGAGCGCCGGGGTGGTCGGCCGCGTGCCCTCCACCTTGACGCGGATACCCAGGATCCAGCGGGTGCAGAGCCGGTGAAATGTCGTCCAGCCGGTCGCCCAATGGACCACCGCATGACGCCCCCCTACCGCCACCAGCGGCGACAGCAGCGCCATCATCGCCGATATCGGATAGAAGATCGCGACAAACACGATGTTGCGAAGAAGAATCACGCGCCAATCCCCGTCCAAAGCGCGACCCTGCGCAGGATCAGCTTGTTATATTCATTGACCAAGGTGCCGATGCGCGGTTCGGACGGCACGCCGTCGCCCAGCACCAGCACCTGTTTGCCGAGCGCGGCGGTCAGCTCCATCCTCGCGCGCGGCAGATGCCAGTCGGAGGTGACGAGCCGTACCGTGCGATAGCCATGCTGACGCACCCAGTTCGCCGTCTCCTCGGCATTGGAGCGGGTGTCGACCGCCTCGCCGCCCAGATCGATGCAGCAGGAAAACAGCGACGGCGAGGTACGATAGGTGCGTGCCAGATCGATCGGCCGCACGCCGGGTGCGACGCCGGTGACCAGCATCCGCTTGGCCTGGTGCGCCTTCAGAAGGGCAATGCCCCGATCGATCCGCCCCGGCCCGCCGGTCGGCACCACGATGGCATCGGTGGTGTTGTGCTCCAGCGGATGCGGCAGGGTCAGCATGAAGGCCGCGAACCCCAGGCACCAGACGAGCGCCGCCAGACCGATCAGCCGCAGCATCAGAGCATCCGCCGCATCTGGCGCAGCACCGCCAATCGTGCCGCGCCCACCGCCAGCACGACGAAAGCGAAGGGCAAGGCGATCAGCATCGCCATATCCCCCAGCCCCAGCCGCATGCCGCCGAGCAGTTCCGAATCGAGCGCCCCCACCTGTCCCGCGACCAGCAGGATCGCAGCCCCGGCCAGGATTCCGCCCGCCACCGCCCCGATCCCGGCGTCGAGCGCGATCCGCCGCTGGAACAGCCGTGCGACCTGCCGGTCGGTGGCGCCGAGCATATGAATGACCTCGATCGTGCCGCGATGCGCCTCCAGCCCGGCGCGCGCCGCCAGCATGACGACCGCCATGGTCGCGACCAGCATCAGCAGGATGATCGCCCCCGCCAGCCACGCCGCAGTGTCGAGCAGCCGCCCGACCGGCCCCAGCCAGGTGGCATGGGCATCGACCCGCGCCGCCGGGCTCGCCCGCATCACCGCCTTGCGGACGCGGGCGATGGCTGCGCTGTCGTCGCTGGTCAGGTCGACATCGATCAGCGCCGGGACCGGCAGCCCCGCCGCCTCCGCATCGGTGCCCAGCCAGGGTTGCAGCATCCGCGCGAGATCGGCCTGCGCCACCGGCGTCGCCAGCGCGACGTCCGGCTGGGCGCGCAGCACCCCCAGCACCTGCGCGGCGGCGGCGTCACGACGCTGCGCCTCGCCCTCGACGATCTGGACGGTCAGCCGCCCCGCCATCTGCCGGTCGAGCGCGCCCGCCGCGCGTGCGGTCGCCAGCCCCGCCGCCCCGGCCAGCAGGGTCAGGAACAGCATGATCGCGATCACCCAGCTCATGACATGCGCGCCGCCGCCATCGTCCAGCGCGCGCGCCTCGGCCCCCGTCGCGCGGGTCTTTCCTCCGCGCGTCACAACCCGCTCCGCACGATGGTGGAGGGCTTGGCGTCGGGACGTGCCGGTATCGGCGGTGCTGGGGCAGGCGAGGCGACAGGCGGATGCGGATCGGGATCGACCAGCCGCCCGCGCTCCAGATGCAGATGATGCGCCCCCGGCATCCGCTCGATCAGATGCCAGTCATGCGTCGCCATGACGACGGTGGTGCCCAGCCGGTGGAGCGAATGAAACAGATGCAACAGCCGCTCGGCCATGGCGGGATCGACATTGCCCGTCGGCTCGTCGGCGACCAGCAGTTCGGGCCGTGCGATCACCGCGCGCGCGATCGCCACCCGCTGCTGCTCACCGCCCGACAAGGTGGCGGGGCGCGCGGCCGCGCGTTCGGACAGGCCGATCCAGTTCAGCATCTCGCGCACCGCCCGCGCGACCTCCGATTCGGCCATGCCCGCGACGCGTAAGGGAAGCGCGATATTGTCCGCCGCCGACAGATGCGGGATCAGCCGGAAATCCTGGAACACCACCCCGATCCGCCGCCGGAATCCGGGCAGGCGGTCGCGCGGCAGGATCACCGCATCCTCGCCGAACAGCCGGATGATGCCCCGGCTGGGCCGCTGCGACAGATAGAGCAGGCGCAGCAGCGAGGTCTTGCCCGCCCCGCTGGCCCCGGTCAGGAAATGGAATTGACCCGAACGCAGCGTGAAGCTGACGTCGCACAGGGTCTCTTCCCCGACGCCGTAGCGCAGGCCGACATTCTCGAACTGGACGATGTTCGCCATGCCTTCATGGCCTTGGCATGGGCGGGCGCGCGCTTCAAGTTCCGCGCTTCAATGCTTGCCACGCCTAGGGGCGGCGTGCTTACTGGATTATCGAAGGGGGCCTGACTGATGAGGGATGGCCCTGACCGTCCGTCGATCCGTCCTGTCCTGAAGTGCCCCATCGCATGATCCTCGAATGCCCTGAGTGCCGCACCCGCTATCTGGTGCCCGACAGTGCGATCGGGCTGGAGGGGCGAACCGTGCGCTGCGCCAATTGCCGGCACAGCTGGTTCCAGTCGCCGCCCGAGCCGGAGGCCGAGGCAGAGCGGCCGCTACCCCCGATCGTGCCCCCGGCCACGACGCCCGTCGAGGACGTTGAGCCGCGCGAGACCTTTGCCGAGCCGCCGCCTCCCCCGCCGCCGGTCATGGCACCCCCGCCCGCGCCGCCGATCCTGACCCAGGAGGATTCGGGCTTCGACGCCTTTGCCCATCGCCCGCCCTTCCGCGCGCGGCGTAACCCGGTGCGGCGCTGGACCATCGGTGCGGTGCTGGCCGGGTTGCTGATGCTGGTCGCGACGGCCGCGATCCTGTGGACCGGGATGCCGGGCATCGGCGGCTGGTTCGGCGTCGGCAGCACCGAATCGGCACTGGAGCTGCGGTCCAACCCGATCGAGCGGCGCGAGCTGGAGAATGGTTCGGAACTCTTTGCCATTTCGGGACAGATCATCAACCCGTCCTCGACCGCGCAGCGCGTGCCCGACCTGCGCGCGGAGCTGAAGGATGCGCAGGGCCGCGTCGTCTTCTCCTGGGCGATCGCCCCGCAGCAGCGGACCCTGGGGCCGGGCGCGTCGATGGACTTCAATTCGGCCAAGCTCGATGTGCCGCCGAGTTCCAAGCGGCTGGACCTGAGCTTTGCGGGTGAGGGCAGCGGGGCGAATTGAGGCGTCGAAGCCTGAGCTATCCCCGCAACCGCCGCGCAATGACCCCAAACCGCGTCCCGTGCAGGGCCGCCGCCACCAGCATCCCTATCCCCGACGCCCAGGCGAGCGCGGGCGCGCCCCAGCCGCTCGTGACCAGCCACCAGCCCACGCCGCCGGTGACGATGAAATAGGCGATGATGCTGTTGATCCCCGCCGCCACCTGACCGCCCAGCGAGCGCAGCGCATAGACCAGCACGACCTGCACCCCGTCGAACAGGATGAAGGGCGCCCAGATCATCAGCATCGCCACCGCCGCCGCATGCGCCTCGGGCAGGGCGGGGAAGGCGCCGACGACGGCGGCGGGCATCGTCCACAAGATCAGGCTGCACGCGCCCATGGCCAGCGCGGCGATCCCGACCGCCAGCAGGGTGCGCGACACCGCCGCCGGGGCCGCGCCCTCGCCCACCGCATTGCCCGCGCGCACCCCGGCCGCCGATCCCAGACCGATCGCCAGCGCGAAGGTGACGTTGTGAACCGAGAAGACCACCTGGAAACCATGCGCGGTAGCATCGCCCAGCCGGGTCGACAGCGCGATCAGGATCGCGAACCCGGCCAGTTCCAGGCCCGAGGCGATGGCGGGCACCATCCCGAATCGCGCCAGCCCGGCCGCGCCCGCCAGCGTCGGCGCCCAGGCGGCCCGGTCCAGCCGCCGCACGCCGCGCTGCCCGCCGCGCGGCAGCCGCATCGCGCTGGCCACCATCGCCACCGCCCCCAGGGCCGAGGCGATGACCGTCGCCAGTGCCGCCCCGACCGCCCCCAGCGCGGGCAAGCCCATCTCGCCCCCCGCCAGCGCCCAGGCGAGCGCGGCGTTGATCGGCAGGATCGACAGATTGACCATCGTCACCCGGCGCGGACGGCTGATCCCCTCCAGAAAGAAGCTGGCCGCGATCATCACCATCTGGAACGGATAGCCCAGCGCCATGACGGCCACGACGCGCGCGCCCGACTCGATCAGCGCGGGTGCGACCCCGATCCCTGCCAGCAGCCGCGCCCCGCCCAGCCCCAGGATCAGCATCGCCGCCACGCCCAGGATCAGCCCCAGCACTAGGCCGTCGCGCAGCGCCTGGCCCGTTTCGGGCAGGTCGCCCGCTCCGTCGGCCCGCGATGCGCGGACCAGCACCCCCGACAGCCAGGCCAGCCCGGTGACGATCGCGACATAGGTCAGCGACCGGCTGGCCGAGAGCGCGGCGACCTCATGCTCGCCCACCCGGCCGACCACGATCACATCGGTGACGTGCAGGATAGTCCAGTTGAGGCTGGTCAGCATCACCGGCCAGGCAAGGCCCAGAAGACGGCGCGCCTCGGCTCGATCGGGACGAAGGGAAAGGCTCATGTCCCGTTCCTAAAGCCCAAAGCCACAGAAGGAACCCGCCCGCCCGACAAATCGATATTCCCGACGAAAGGCATTGCGCTGTCCGTATCGCTTTGCTAGGGGCACCGGCCTACCAGCCCTCCGGCTTGCCGGTGGTGACTATCGAGTGCGGTCGTGGCGGAATTGGTAGACGCGCAACGTTGAGGTCGTTGTGGCCGAAAGGCCGTGGAAGTTCGAGTCTTCTCGACCGCACCAGATTCTTCAGGAAGCCTTCTAAAACCAGCCCCGAGCGACACCGTCGCCCGGTCTGTTTTGCCGTCTGCTTGCGTTTAGCGCAGCCCGACGATCGCCGCGAGCGAGTCCATCGACAGCGGCGAGACGAATCGGAAGCCGAAACGGCCCTCATGCACCCAACAGACGGTGCCCGAAATCACGGTGCCCAGCGGCTTCACGACGATATGCCCTGCCAGTCCCGTCTGCACCGGCCCTTCGGCCTGGAGCTTCGCGCCGCCGGCCGAAATGTCGAGCATCGCGGTCGTGAACTTGTGGGTGCCCAGCCGGACATCGGCGGTCAGTGCGACGGGGAAGCGCGGCGGACGCGGAACCGTGTCGTCCTCATTCTCGTGCGAGAAGATCTGCTCATAGGGTTGCGGCGAGTCGAACTGAATGCCCGCCTTGCGCCCGTTCACCCAACGCACGGTCCCGGACACGGGCGACAGGCCGCGTACCTCGATCGTGATCGAATCACCCACATTGGGCACATCGACGAATCGCGCCATCAGGCCGGAGGCGGAGATATTGTGGACCAGACAAACGCCCGGCACATCGCCGCAGACCTTACCGAGAAGCAGGACGGCCGAATGCCGCTTGCCCGTGCGGCGTTCCGCCGACGCGCCCTGCTGCTGTTCGACCTGTTCCATCCCTGCCCTTTCCACCGATCTCACCCCGAATTCGGCTTGCTTCTTCTCTATTAGCCGATCCCGTATAAAAGACTAACACGTTTGACCCGATATCTTTGCAGGAAGATCTTCGACATTCCGCTGGTTCAGCCCAGTGCAAGACGCGGTGCGGCATCGGCCGCTTGTGGTCATGTCCAAAGCCCTGTAATTCGCAAGCCGTCCCATGCCTCGCGCGTCGTCTTCCCGGTCCACCCGGCCCCGCTCCTCCAAGCCCCGCTCTCCCTGGCGGCGCCGGATCGTCGTAACCCTGCAGGTCCTGATCGGGCTCGCCGTCCTGGCGGTCGGTGCGCTGGTCATCGCGGTCTTCGTCGCCAAGTCGCAGCTGCCGAGCTTCGAGGAGCTGAAATCCTCGCCCAACGGCCAGATGATCCGCGTCCATGCCGCCGACGGCACGGTGATCGTCTCGCTCGGGCCGAGCTATGGCGAGTGGCTGTCCTATGACAAGATACCGATCGTCATGCGCGACGCGACCATCGCGGTCGAGGATCGCCGATTCCGCCAGCATCCGGGCGTCGACCCGATCGGCATCGCCCGTTCGGTCGAGGTCCGGCTGGAAAAGGGCCGCTGGAAACAGGGCGGCTCGACCATCACCCAGCAGATCACGCGCACCATCTTCCTGAACAACCAGAAGAAGTTCGGCCGCAAGTTCCGCGAGGCGATCCTGGCGCTGGCGATGGAGCTGAAATTCTCCAAGAACCAGATCCTCGAACTCTATCTGAACAAGGTCTATTATGGCGGCGGGGCGTACGGCATCGATGCGGCGGCCCGCAAGTTCTTCGGCCACGGCGCCGAGCGCCTGAGCCTGTCGGAAGCCGCGGTGATCGCGGGTCTGGTCAAGGCGCCGTCCAACTATTCGCCGACCGCCGATGCCGAGGCCGCCGTGGGCCGCGCGGGCGTGGTCATCCAGCAGATGGAGCGCAACGGCTTCATCACGCCCGACCAGGCCGCCAATGCCGATCCGCAGGCGCTGAAGCTGGCGCCCGAGCCGAGGCAGAATTCGGTCCGTTACTTCACCGACTGGGCGCTGCCCCAGCTCGACACGCTGATCGACGAGCAGAGTGCGCCGCTCGACGTTTGGACGACGCTCGACCTCAACATGCAGCGCGCCGCCGATGCCGCGGTTCGCCAGGATGCCCCGCCCGGAACGCAAGGAGCCCTGGTCAGCCTGGACCGCGACGGCGGCGTGCGCGCGATGGTCGGCGGGCTCGATTACGTGTCCACCAACTATAACCGTGCGACGAAGGCCGTCCGCCAGCCGGGTTCGGCCTTCAAGCTGTTCGTCTATCTCGCCGCGCTGGAGGCGGGTCACAAGCCCGAGGACAAGGTGGTCGACGAGCCCGTCACCATCGACGGCTGGTCCCCCCGCAACGATTCGCGCCGCAATTCGGGCAGCGTCTCGCTTCGCACCGCCTTTGCCTATTCGCTGAACACCGTGGCGGCGAAGCTGGGCCAGGAGGTGGGGTTCCAGACCGTCGCCGACATGGCGCGCCGCTTCGGCATCACCACGCCGGTCAACACCCACCCCTCGATGGTGCTCGGCACGTCGGAAGTGCGGGTGATCGACATGACCAGCGCCTTCGCCAGCATCGCCAACAAGGGCGTGAAGGTGACGCCCTATGGCATCACCAAGGTCGTGGCGAACGGCCAGACGATCTATACGCATGAGGTGGACCGCAGCCATGTGCTGGTCGCACCCTATGTCGCCGCCGAGATGACCGACCTGCTCCAGACCGCGGTCAACACCGGCACCGGCCGCGCCGCCCAGATCGGACGGCCGGTCGCGGGTAAGACGGGTACGACCACCAGCTCGAAGGACGGCTGGTTCCTGGGCTTCTCCAGCGGGATCACCACCGGCGTGTGGATGGGTCGCGACAATGGCAAGCCGGTCGCCGGGCTGCACGGCGGCACCGCGCCCGCCAAGGCCTTTGCCGATTATATGCGCGTCGCGGTCGCCAACCGCCCGATCGAGCAGTTCGACACCCAGGTCACGCTGCCCGAGTGGCAGCTGGAGCCGGACGAGGAGAGCTATTTCGGCCAGCCCGACAATGGCGTCTCGGCGGTCGACGCCGATGGCAATCCGCTGCCCCTGCCCAGCGCAGGCGCACCCGAGGACGGCAGCGAGGCGGTCGAGATCCCGACCCACCGCGAACCGGGCGCCCCGGTTCCGATCCAGCAACCACAGCCGGGTGCACCGGATCCGCAGCAGCCGCAGCCGCCCCAGGCTCCGGCCCAGCCGCAGCGGCTGGACCAGGCCTGGATCGACCGGGTGACGGGTCGCGGCGCGGGCGGGGCGACGCGCGATCCGCGCTCCCCCGCCAACGGCCCGCGCGGCTCAACCCGCGAGCGTCAGGACGACCGACCGAACCAGTGAAGCCCCGCGCCATGCTGTCGCAACCAGGCGATGGCGGGCGCGGGATCCTCGCCCAGCAGCTCGGCGACGAGCGCGTGGAAGGCGGGGGCGTGGTTCATATGGACACGGTGCGCGACCTCATGCGCCACCGTCGCGCGGCGAACATAGCCGGGCGCCAGGATCAGTCTCCAGCTATAGCGGATCGCGCCGGTCGAGGCGCAGCTGCCCCAGCGCGCCTTGGGATCGGCGACGCTGACCTTGGACACGGTGACGCCCGCCAGACGCGCGACCTCCGCCGTCTCGCGCGCCAGCGTCTCCAGCGCCTGTCGCTTCAGCCAGGCCTCGACCCGGCGGCCGAGTGTCTCGACCGGACCCGAGGCGAGCAGCCGGTCGCCGTCGCGCTGGATGACGCGGGCGCGGCCCTCTTCCCATTCCAGCGTCAGCACCGTGTCGCCGAACGGGATCGCCCCGCCCGGCACGAAAGGCTGCGGATGCGGCAGGCGCGCCCGCTGCGCGGCGATCCAGTCCTTCTTATCCTCCGCCCAGGCGAGCGCCTTTTTCAGCCCCGCCCGCTTGGGCACGACCAGCCGGGCGGTGCCGGTGGCGGGATCGACGCTGAGGCGGATGGTCTTGGCAGTCGGATGACGGACGACTTCGTCGATCACAATTCCCGGTCCACGATATGGTTTTCGAAATCGCCTGCGTCATCCTCGCTGATCGTCCAGCCGCGCACCGACTGTCCGGCGCGGTGCACCGCCTCGCGGTCGCCGCAGATCAGATAATGCCAGTCGGGCAGCGGCTCGTTCGCGGCGCGCAGGCGATAGGCGCAGGTGGTGGGCAGCCAGTCGATCGACCGGACATTGCCCATGGTCAGCCGCACGCACTCGGAAACATAGGCGCGGCGGTGACGATAATTGGAGCATTGGCCGCTGCGCCGGTCGAGCAGGCGGCAGGCGACGTTGGTCGGCACCAGCTCGCCCGTCTCCTCATCCTCCAGCTTGTGGATGCAGCATTTGCCGCAGCCGTCGCACAAGGCCTCCCATTGCGCGCGGTCGAGGCTTTCGATCGGCTTTTCCCAGAACCGTTCCATCAGCACCGCTCCATCAGCGGACCCATTGGTCGAGCGACTTGGCGACCGCCTCCGGCCCCTCATCGGCGGGGACCAGCGCCAGCGGCTTGTTCGACGGGTCCATCAGATAGACCTGGCGGCTGTGGTTCACCAGATAGCCGCCGCCGGGTGATTTGTCGCCCTTGGCCGCCCAGACGGCATAGGCCTTCTTCACCGCCTCGATCTGCGCGGGCGTGCCGGTCAGCCCGACGATGCGCGGGTCGAAGGCGGCGGCGAAGCGGCCGACCACGGCGGGCGTATCGCGCTCCGGATCGACGGTGATGAAGAGGGGCGCGATCTTCTTCGCCTTTGCGGGTGCGCTCTTGTCGAGCAGCTTCAGGCCCGCCACGATCGCCTGCATGTCGGTGGGGCAGACATCCGGGCAGAAGGTATAGCCGAAATACATCACGCGGTAGCGCCCGGCGAAATCGCGGTCGGTGACGGTCTTGCCGGTCGCGTCGGTCAGCTGGAACGGCCCGCCGATCTTCGCCCCCGCCAGCGGCGCCTGCGCTTCGGGCTGGGAGGGGCCGCAACCGGCCAGGGGAAGCGCCAGCAGGGTCAGAAGGGACAGGAGCAATCGGGTCATGACGCCGACAGCCTTGCTGTGATAAATCGCTCGGCGCAAGCCATGCTCCATTGCTCAGGATTTCGTTTCATGTCCCTTCGCCCCCTGCTCGCCGCCGCGCTGCTCGGCGCCCTCGCCACGCCGGCCGCGGCGCAGATGATGCAGTCGGAAAGCTACAAATTCCTTCAGGCCGTGCGCGAGGCCAAGGGCAATGACGTCACCAACATGCTGGACCGCCCCGGCGCCAGCATCATCAACACGCGCGACGTGACCAGCGGCGAGGGCGCGCTGCACATCGTCATCAAGCGCGGCGACGAGACCTATCTGCGCTTCCTGCTCCAGAAGGGCGCCGATCCGAACCTGCGCGACGGGCGCGGCAACACGCCGCTGCTGCTGGCGGTGGCGGGCGGCCAGCCCGACATGATCCGCGTCCTGACGGCAGCGAAGGCCAACCCGAATATCGGCAATGCCTCCGGAGAGACCCCGCTGATCCGCGCGGTGCAGCGGCACGACATCGGCATGGTCCGCGAATTGCTGAACGCCGGAGCCGATCCCGACACGGCGGACAGCGTCGCCGGTCTCTCCGCCCGCGAATATGCGTCGCAGGACGCCCGCAACACCGCGATCGCCAAGCTGTTCGCCGACACCCCGAAAAAGACCCGCGCGGCCGTGGCTGGCCCGAAGTTCTGATCTAGGGCCAATGAACGCCCTCTTCTTCCCTCTCCCCTGGACAGGGGAGAGGGTTAGCGTAGCTTGCCAGCCTGCTGGCTAGCGAAGCTTGGGTGAGGGGTTGAGCGAGCCGAAGGGCTCGCGCGCTCACGTCATGAGCGCGCACCCCTCACCCAGCTCCGACTAGGCCTTTGCTTTCGCAAAGACCAAGTCTGCGCAACCCTCTCCCCTCTGCGAGGGGCGAGGGAAAATCGGCAGGGGAGGAATCGGATCAGATCAGCCCCAGCTCCACCAGCTTGCCGACCAGCACCGGCGGCATGGTGTCGATCCCCGACGCCGCCCCACCCAGATCGGGGGGCGCATCCGCCGCCTCCAGATATCGCCAGCCCTGATGCGCCCGCCGGGGCAGCGCCTGCACCAGCACCAGTTCGGGATCGATATGGATCGCGCAGCGCCCGCCCTCGGCCTCGCCGAAGGACAGGATCGGCGAACGCGCGATCAGCTGGTGCTTCAGGATCCAGAAGAGCGACCCCTGCCCCGCCACTTCCTCATGCCGCTTGGGCAGATAGCGCGTGGTCAGGAACACCGGCCCTTCCTGCGCCCGCATCTTCAGTCGTTCGGCCAGATGATCGATACTGGCCGCCCCGAATGCGACCTTGGTCAGATGAAGCGCCATGTCGGGGTCCATGTGGGGGCGGCTGTCCGGCATGGCTAGGGCCGGACGATGCGATTTGCGGTTCCGCGGTACCTCATAGCAACGCCCCCAATTCGTGACGTTTTTGCTTTCGATACTGACTTGCAATAACATGCCATCATTCATAGGAGGCGGAAAAACAGGGAGTTCCCGCAATGCCGATCCTGATGACGCTGGCGGCCGGTGCCGCCGCCATCACCGCCCCGACCTCCACCCCCGTGGCGGCCGATCCCCCCCTGGCGGTCGATCCCCAGGTCTCGCGCGACGACATCGTGGTGACCGGCCAGCGTACCGAGGGGTCGGACGACTATACGATCGAGGGGCAGACGACCGCGACGCGCATCCCCCTGACCCTGCGCGAGACGCCGCAATCGGTCAGCATCGTCACCCGCCAGCAGATCACCGATTTCCAGCTGAACGACGTCAACCAGCTGCTGGCCACGGTGCCCGGCATCAACGTCCAGGCGAACGAGACCGACCGCGTCTATTATTCGGCGCGCGGTTTCGACATCCAGACCTTCCAGATCGACGGCATCGGCGTGCCCTTCGCCTTCGGCATCCAGACCGGATCGATCGACACCGCCATCTATGATCATATCGAGGTGGTGCGTGGCGCGCCGGGCCTGTTGTCGCCGACCGGCAACCCGTCCGCCGTCATCAACTTCGTCCGCAAGCGCCCGACCAAGGATTTGCAGGCGACCGCCAGCGTCCAGTACGGATCGTTCAACAGCCTGCGCCTGGACGCGGATGTCAGCACGCCGCTGACCAAGGACGGCCATGTCCGTGCGCGTGTCGTCGGCGTGTTGTCGGACGCCGACAGCTATCTGGATCGCTACAGCTTGCGCCGCTGGACCGGCTATGGCGTGGTCGAGGCGGACCTTGGCCCCGATACCGTGCTGAGCGGTGGTTACGGCCATCAGGATCACCAGAGCCATGGCGCGATGTGGGGCGCGCTGCCGCTGACCTATACCGACGGCACGCGCATCGACATGCCGCGATCGACCAATGTCGCGCCCGAATGGGCGGGCTGGAACGTGATCGACCGGCAGATCTTCGGCGACCTGACCCATCACTTCGCCGGGGACTGGGTCGCGCGGATCAGCGCGGTGCGCCGCGCGACCAGCGAGGCGGACGAGCTGTTCTACGTCTATGGCAATCCGGTGCGCGGCGCGCCCAACGGCATCGCCCCGGACCCAGCCAAGCCGGGCGATTTCCTGGGGATCAAGAGCTATCCCGGTGCCTTCCGCGCGCAGACGCGCAACCTGACCGTGGAGGCCTATGCTACCGGCCCCTTCACGCTGTTCGGGCGCGAGCATCAGCTGATGTTCGGCGTCAACCGCAGCGCGCAGGATTACAAGCAGGGGTCGGCTTACGACTATTCGCAGGTCGGCCTGACGCTGCCCTTCCCCGATCTGTTCCAGGGCACGTTCCCCAAGGTCAATTTCCCGACGACCTTCTCGACCGACTATGCCTCCAGCCAGAATACCCAGACCCGGCGCGAGACCGCCTATGGTCTGGTCCGGCTCAGCCTGGCCGATCCGTTGAAGCTGATGCTGGGCGGCAACGTCACCCATGCGCGCAGCATCGGCTTTTCGTACGGCGTCGACACCAATTACGACACTACGCGCTTCTCGCCCTTCGCGGGCGTCACCTATGACCTGAGCCCGTCGCTCAGCGCCTATGCCAGCTATACGACGATCTTCAATCCGCAGGACGCGATCGGCGAGGACGGCCGTATCCTGGCGCCGGTCAGCGGCAAGAATATCGAGGCCGGGATCAAGGGCGACTGGTTCGGCGGGCGGCTGAACGCCAGCGCGGCGATCTTCCGCGTCCACCAGAACAATACCGCCGAGAGCATCGGCTTCGTCAACGGCCGCTTCGTCTCGCGCGGGGTGAACGCCAAGTCGGAAGGTATCGAACTGGAGGTCGGCGGACGACTGGCCGAGGGCGTACAGGTCACCGGCGGCTATACGCTGATGCGGGTCGAGGATCAGAATGGCGACCCCGCCCGCCTGTTCGTGCCGCGCAACACCGGGCGTCTGAACATCGTCTATTCGCCGCCCGCGCTGCCTGAACTCAAACTGGGTGCGTCGGCCCAGTATCAGAGCGTGATCTATACCCAGACCCGCTCGGTCCGGCAGGACGGCTATGCGCTGGTCGACCTGATGGCGAAGTATGACATCACGTCGCGGATCGCGCTGTCGGCGAACCTGCGCAACCTGACCAATGCGAAGTACCTGACGGCGCTGACCTTCGACGGCGGCTATTACGGCGCACCGCGCTCGATCCTGGGGACGGTGACCGTCCGGTACTGAGACGATTGCAATCCTCCCCGGCACGGGGAGGTGGCAGGCCGACAGGCCTGACGGAGGGGGTTCGCCGCCTAGGGATGACCTATGTGGAGAGCCCCCTCCACCATACTTCGCATGGTCCCCCTCCCCGTGCCGGGGAGGAATATTTACAAAAAAAGGGCGCCGGTGGAAACCCACCGACGCCCTTTCCTGATTTCCGGCGCTAGTCCGTCAGTCGCGAATTACGCGGCCTGCGGCAGAGCAGCCTTCGCCTGAGCGACGATCGCCTTGAAGGCCTCGCCCTCGTGCATGGCGATATCGGCCAGGACCTTCCGGTCCAGTTCGACGCCCGCCAGCTTCAGGCCGTGCATGAACTGCGAATAGGTCAGGCCCTCGGCCCGGACGCCGGCGTTGATGCGCTGGATCCACAGACCACGGAAGGTCCGCTTCTTAACCTTACGGTCGCGATACGCATACTGACCGGCCTTTTCGACGGCCTGGCGAGCGATACGGATGGTGTTCTTGCGACGGCCATAATAGCCCTTCGCCTGATCCAAAATCCGCTTATGCTTCGCCTTGGTGGTCGTGCCCCGCTTGACGCGTGCCATATCTCTCTATCCTTCCAGAAATCAGTTCAGGCCGTAAGGCGCCCAGGCCTTCACGGTCTTGGTGTCGGCATCGGACAGGACCGAGGTGCCGCGGTTCTGGCGGATATACTTGCCGTTATGGCTGATCAGGCGGTGGCGCTTGCCGGCGACGCCGTGCTTGAGCTTGCCGGTCGCGGTGAGCTTGAAGCGCTTCTTGACGCCGCTCTTGGTCTTGAGCTTGGGCATTTTTTTCCTTTCGCTAGAGCTAAGGCAGAAACGGCCGCGGCAGCCCTGATGGCCGGGCCGTTCGTGACACCTCGCTCGGGAAGCGGGCCGCATAGACGAAGCGGGGGAAGAATGCAACCGATCGCCCATCGGGAACCCCAAAGGGAACCAGCGCCTCGCTTGCGCGCTTGGGATGGCCATGGATCAGGCGCCTGCGGCCGACAATCCCGCGCGTTCGACCGCTGCCCGGCCCGGGTGGCGTGTCTGGGCGATTCGCATCGCCATCGGCCTTGTCACCGTCATCGCCGCGATCTGGCTGGTGCTGTTCGTCACCAAGGGGCGGTTCCTGCGCCACCCCTTCGAATCGATCGCGGGCAAGCTGACCCACCGGACCGTCAGCGTGGGCGGCGACTTCCAGCTCTATTTCGCGCCGTGGCGGATCAAGTTCGTCGCCGAGAGGATCGCCATCTCCAACCCCGGCTGGGCGACCCGGCCAAACCTGTTCACCGCCGACCGGATCGATTCGCGCATCGCCCCGCTGTCGCTGCTGTTCGGCAGGCGGCGCTTCACCTGGCTGGAGCTGACCAATGGCGCGGTCGATCTGGAATGGACGCCAGACCACCGCACCAACACATGGACCTTCAGCGATAAGAAGGGCGGCAGGCGGCTGGAGTTTCCGCGCATCGACGTGGCCGTAGTGAACGGCACGACGATCCGTTACCGCGACCCCCGGATGCAGGTGACGGCGGACCTGGCGCTGGCCGATTTCCGGTCGCAGGACGCCCGCATCGGCCGGGCGGTCGGCGTGCGCGGCAAGGGCGTGATCCGCGAGACCCCGTTCCTGCTCAACGCACAACTGCTCTCGCCCGACGCCACCGCCAATCGCGGCAAGAACGAACTGGTCGCGCGGATGCGCGCGGCGGGGAACATCGTCGATGTCACCGGTACCCTCCCCTCCATCGCCGATGTCGAGAATGTGCCGCTTCGCACCCGCGCGCGCGGCAAGGACCTGTCCACCCTGCTCGAGGTCATCGGCGTCGTCATCCCGCGCACCCGCACCTATGACCTGCATGCGCAGCTGGTGAAGGACGGCGACGTCTATCGCTTCACCAGGATGAAAGGCAATTTCGGCGACAGCGACCTGGCGGGCAAGCTGACCGTCACGCATGGCGAGCGGCTGCACCTCGATTCGACGCTGACGACCGAGAAGCTCGACATCATCGATGCCGCGCCCTTCATCGGCTATAATCCCGATATCGTCGCGACCAAGGGTGCGGAGGCCGCCGCCGCGGCGACCGGGGTCGGGCCGCAGCGGCTGCTGCCGGACGCGGCGCTGCCAGTGGCGACGATGCAGCGCTTCGATGCCGATCTGAAATGGACGATCCGCACCGTGCGCTCGCGCCGCGTGCCGATCTCGAACGTCGACCTGACGCTGGCGCTGGATCGCGGCAAGCTGACCCTGTCGCCGCTGCGCTTCGCCATGGCGCGCGGCGATGTGGCCTCCGACCTGCTGTTCGACACGCGCCAGCGACCCAGCCTCGTCCGTTACGACATCCGCCTGTCGCCGACCCCGCTGGGGCGGTTGCTGGCGGGCTGGGGCGTGGCGGAGGCGGGAACGACCGGCACGGTCAAGGGTCGGGTCCAGCTGACCGGGCGCGGCGACACCATCCACGACTCGCTCGCCAGCGCGAATGGGCGGATGGCCTTCATCCTGCCTGCGGGCTCGCTGTGGACCAAGAATGCGCAGCTCGCCGAGCTCGACATCGGCACCTTCGTCCAGAAGATGTTCGAGAAGGAACTGAAGGAGCCGGTACGCATCAATTGCGGCCTGATCGCCTTCACCGTGCGCGGCGGCGTGGCGGCGGCGGATCCGATCCTGATCGACACGTCGAAGAACGTCATCACCGGTCGCGGCGGGTTCAGCTTCCGCAACGAAGCGCTCGACATGGCGGTGCGCGCCGATGCCAAGACCTTCAGCCTGTTCTCCGGCCAGTCGCCGGTCGGCATCACCGGCAGCTTCGCGCATCCCGGCATCGATCCGATCAGCGGCAGCCTGTTGGCGCGGGCCGGGGCCGGGCTTGGGCTGGCGGTGGTGGCCACACCGCTGGCGGGCGTGCTGGCCTTCGTCGATGTCGGCGACGCGAAGGCGGCAGCGTGCGGCCCGGTGCTGTCGGGTGCGCGAGCGAGTGCGCAGCGGACCACCAAGGGCGCTCCACGCGACGATGTCGGGCGCGGCACCACCGCCAAGGCCGAGGACGGAAAAGGCAATCCGGGCGAGGCCAAGGCCCAGCGCAAGAAATTCCTCGGCATCTTCTGATCCTCCCCGGTACGGGGAGGGGGACCGCCGCGAAGCGGTGGTGGAGGGGGCGTGCATCAAAGGGCTCGCTTCGTGGAAGCCCCCCTCCACCAGCCTGCGGCTGGTCCCCCTCCCCGTACCGGGGAGGATCGAAATCCCCCCGCGATCAAAACTATGGCGGTCCCCCCGCACCTTGCTTATGATCGGCCTCCGCGCAGCCGGGGGGCCGCGTCATGGTCTCATCGCCCCAAGCGGGATAGTTAAGCAGCGCGCATGAATCGTTTCGCCATCGGTATCGCCGGCATTCTCGTCATTCTGGGCATCGCCGTTGCCCTGTCCACCGACCGCCGGGCGATCCGTCCGCGCGTCGTCGGCGCGGCCTTTGCGTTGCAGGCGGGGATCGCGATCCTCGTCCTCTATGTGCCGTGGGGCAAGCGGGTGCTGCAATGGCTGTCGGGCGGGGTTGCCGGGCTGCTCGGCTATGCGAATGAGGGGACCAAGTTCCTGTTCGGCGCGCTGGCGTCCGATCCGCTGGGCCGCAACTTCGCGATCCAAGCGCTGCCGGTCATCATCTTCTTCGCCGCGCTCGTCTCGATCCTCTATTATCTGGGGATCATGCAGCTGGTCGTGCGCTGGCTGGGCGGCGCGATCGAGAAGGTGATCGGCGTGTCGAAGGTGGAGTCGCTCTGTGCCGCCGCCAACGTCTTCGTCGGCCAGTCCGAATCGCCGCTCGTCATCCGCCCCTATCTGGCCGGGCTCACCCCGGCGCAGCTGTTCACCGTAATGACCAGCGGCATGGCGGGCGTGGCGGGTACGATCCTGGCGGCCTATGCCTCGATGGGCATCTCGATCGAATATCTGCTCGCGGCCAGCTTCATGGCGGCGCCCGGCGGCATCCTGATGGCCAAGATCATCATGCCCGACCGCATGGAGCCCCCCGCCGGGCAGCTGCCGCTGGGCGACGTGATCGAGGACGAGAAGATCGCGCTGGCCGAAGCCACGCATGACGAGGAAAAGCCCGCCAACATCATCATGGCGGCGGCGCAGGGTGCGCAGACCGGCGTGAAGCTGGCCGTCGCGGTCGGCGCGATGGTGCTGGCCTTCGTCGCGCTGGTCGCGCTGGCGAACGGGCTGCTCGGCGGGTTGGGCAATCTGATCGGTATTCCGGGGCTGAGCTTCCAGGCACTGCTGGGGTACGTGTTCCAGCCGATCATGGCGCTGCTCAACGTGCCGTGGAAGGAAGCGGGCATTGCGGGCGGCCTGTTCGGCGAGAAGATCGTGCTCAACGAGTTCGTCGCCTATATCGACCTGGGCAAGCAGGCCGCACAGCTGTCGCCGCGCACCGTCGCGGTCATCACCTTCGCGCTGTGCGGTTTCGCCAATTTCTCGTCGATCGCGATCCAGATGGCGGTGACGGGCAGCCTCGCCCCCAATCAGCGCCCGACCATCGCCCGCCTGGGCATCCGCGCACTGATCGCAGGGAGCCTGGCCAATCTGATGTCGGCGGCGCTGGCGGGTCTGTTGATCGCATAAACTCCTCCCTTGGAAGGGGAGGTGGCAGGGCGAAGCCCTGACGGAGGGGTGTCACCCCTATCGAGAGCGGGACACCCCTCCACCAGCTTCGCTGGTCCCCCTCCCCTTACAGGGGAGGAATATCACCTTTACGGGGTTGATCCCTAAACCACGCACGCTATGGCGCGCCCTGTCGACCGCAGACGTGGCCGACTCACGCATAGGATCACAATGCCCCGATCTAGTCCCTTGTCCGGCGACGAGGACAGTAGACGCTTTCGCGTCCACGTTCTTGCCGACCGTCTGACGGGCCTGACGGGGTCGACGATGTCGGCCCGCTAGAGCCGTTCCTCGCCGACCTTCCGCCGGGCTCGACCACACGAACCCGAAGGAGGTCTGCCATGACCCGTAGCCTGTTCCGCGCGCATGTCCGCGCCCATTCCCTCGCCACCGTGATGGCCAGCGTCCCGCGCGAGCGCGCCCGGCTGCTCCGCGCCGTTGCATCCACCCGGCCCCAGCCGATACGTCGCACCCGCCCATCGGCCTGATCCGGGAAAAACGTCATGATCCGTATCGTTTCGCGGGCCGCGCTGTGCGGCCTGTTCCTCGTCGCGCGCGCCGCGTCCGCGCAGGACAGCCAGCCGGAGGATTTCGCGATCCACGGCCAGGCCACGCTCGTCGCACAGGGGGTCGGCGGCTTTGCCTCACCCTATACCGGCGCGAACAGCCTGACCCCGCGTCAGCTGAAGGAGACGACCGACGTCACCGCCTTTGTCGGCGCCCGCGCCTGGAAGGGCGGCGAACTGTGGATGAATCCCGAGATCGACCAGGGTTTCGGCCTGTCCAACACGCTGGGCGTCGCGGGCTTCCCGAGCGCGGAGGCCTATAAGGTCGGCAAGAGCGAACCCTATTTCCGGCTGCAACGCGCCTTTTTCCGCCAGACCTTCGGGCTTGGCGGCCCGCGCGAGGCGGTGGCGGGCGTCGCCAACCAGCTGGGCGGATCGCGCAGCATCGACCGGGTCGTGCTGACCATCGGCAAGTTCGGCGTCGGCGACGTGTTCGATACCAACCCGTACGCCCATGACCCGCGCGGCGATTTCCTCAACTGGTCGGCGGTCGATACCGGCAGCTTCGATTATGCCGCCGACGCCTGGGGCTATACCACCGGCATCGCCGCAGAACTCTATCGCGGCGACTGGAGCTTACGCACCGGGCTGTTCAACCTGTCGACCGTCCCCAATGGCGAGCGGCTGGAACATGGCTTCGGCCAGTAT
Organism: Sphingomonas sp. Xoc002; assembly: GCF_050408055.1. NCBI lineage: Bacteria > Pseudomonadati > Pseudomonadota > Alphaproteobacteria > Sphingomonadales > Sphingomonadaceae > Sphingomonas > Sphingomonas sp. Xoc002. The sequence continues at coordinate 3,794,482 of NZ_CP191175.1, forward strand.
CAGCTCGATGCCGAGGTCGATCATCGCCACGAGGTGGCCGGGCGGCCCGGATCGGTGCGCTTCGGGTTTTTCCGCAACCGGGGGAATTTCAGCCGCTTCGACGAGGCGCTGGCCTATGCCGCCGCGACCGGCGGTGCGGTCGATCCGTCCGTCACCCGGCGGCGGATGACGCGGGTGGGCGGCTATATGAACATGGACCAGGCGTTGACCGATACGCTCGGCCTGTTCGCGCGGGTCGGGGTGAGTGATGGGTCGATCGAGCCCTATGACTTCACCGATATCGACCGGACGGCACAGATCGGCGGGTCGCTGAACGGCAAAGGCTGGGGCCGGGCGCAGGACCGGGTCGGACTCGCGCTGATCGCCAACGGGATTTCGGCCGAGCATCGCCGCTATCTGGCGGCGGGCGGGCTGGGCGTGCTGGTCGGCGACGGCAAGCTGCCCAATGCGGGCGCGGAGGAGATTGCCGAGGCCTATTACGACGTCGCGGTCTCCCGCGCGCTCGCGGTGACGCTGGACGCACAATATGTGGAGAATCCGGGGTACAATCGCGATCGCGGGCCCGCCGAGGTCTTCGCCCTGCGGGTGCACGGCGCGTTCTAAATTCCTCCCCAAGCTTGCTTGGGGAGGGGGACCGCCGCGAAGCGGGGGTGGTGGGGCATCCTTGCCTGCGGCGAGGCCCCTCCGTCAGGGCTTCGCCCTGCCACCTCCCCATCGGAGATGGGGAGGATTTGGTGGGTCAGCGCGTCGGCACCGGCTCCGCACCCGAATAATCATAGAAGCCCCGCCTGGTCTTGCGGCCATACCAGCCCGCTTCGACATATTTAATCAGCAGCGGCGCGGGCCGGAACTTGGGATCGCCGGTGCCCTCGAACAGCACGCGGGTGATCTCCAGGCAGGTGTCCAGCCCGATGAAATCGGCGAGCGTCAGCGGACCCATCGGATGGTTCAGCCCCAGCTGGCATGCCGCATCGATATCGGGGATCGTCGCCACGCCCTCGCCCAGCGCGAAGATCGCCTCGTTGATCATCGGCATCAGCACGCGGTTGACGATGAAGCCCGGCGCGTCGTTCGCGTGGACCACGCGTTTGCCTAGTTCCTGTGCGAAAGCCTCGACCTTGGCGACCGTCTCGTCCGAGGTGGCGAGGCCGCGGATCAGCTCGATCAGGCCCATCACCGGCACCGGATTGAAGAAATGCACGCCGACGAAGCGGCCCGCATCGGGGGCCGCCTGCGCCAGCCGGGTGATCGGGATGGACGAGGTGTTGGTCGCCAGGATCGCGGTGTCGGACATGACCTTGCCGACCTCCTCGAAGATCGCGCGCTTGATGGCCTCGCGCTCGGTCGCGGCCTCGATCACCAATTCGCAATCCGCCATGGCGGACAGGCTGCCGACCGGCTCGATTCGGCCGAGCAGTGCGTCGGCGTCCTCGCGCGTCGTCTTTTCCTTGGTCACCAGCCGGTCGAGCGCCTTGGCGATGCCCGCCTTGCCCGCCTCGGCACGCTCGGCCGAGACGTCCGCCAGCTTCACCGCATAGCCCGCCGCCGCCGAGACCTGCGCGATGCCCGCGCCCATCTGACCGGCTCCGATCACGCCCACTGACTTCATCGACACTCTCCTGTTCCTTTGGCCTGCTTTCCGGCCTGTTCTTCTGGCCCGCATCTCTGCCACAAAGCCTGTTGCAACGCGCCCTATCCGGTTCGGAACGGGATCGCCAGCAAAGGGGTTGATCGGGTATGATTCGCATGAGCCTTGCCGTGAGCGTAGCACTGGCCGCAACGGCGGCGAGCGCGGCGACCACGCCGGACACGCCCAGGCCGGGCAAGCCGAAGCTGTTCCGCGACTGGATCGTCGCCTGCGACAATGGCCGGGCCTGCGAGGCGGCGTCGCTGGCGGCCGGGGAATCGATGCTTCAGGATGTCGGGCTGATCGTCGCGCGCGACGGCGGCGGCCGGGTGACGGTGCGTATCCGCGACCTGACCGGCAAGGCGAAGACGGCGAGCGTCCGGGTCGATGGCCGGACCATCGCCTCGACCCCGCTGGACCGTGACGGCGAGGGCGAGTGGCAGGGCGCCTCCGCCAGCGCACTTGTCGCCGCCATCGCCAGGGGCCGGCGCGCCACGCTGCTGACGCCGACCTCGCACCCCCTTGCGCTGGCGGGCGCATCGGCCGCCTTTCGCTATATGGACGAACGGCAGGGACGTGTGGGCACGACCTCCGCGCTGATCGCCCGCGGCACGAAACGCTATCGTGGTGCCGCGCCCGCGCTGCCCATGGTGCAGGTCGTCACCCCGCCGCCCGGCGCAGCCCCCGCCATCCCCGCCACCGCGATCGGCGAGGCGCGGCGACGCTATCGCTGCGTGATCGACGATGGCAGCCCGTTCAGCGCCGACGCGCACCGGCTCGACCGGCGCAGCACGCTGGTGCTGATGTCCTGCGGCGCGGGCGCCTATAATTATCTGGTGAAGCCGCTGATCTGGCGCGACGGGCGGTTGAGCCCCGCCGATTTCGACTTCGCCTATCATTTCGGCGAGACGCCCGAACCCGGCCAGCCCGAAATCCTGGTCAATGTCGACTGGTCGCGCGACGGCCGCCTGTCGAGCTGGGGCAAGGGCCGGGGGCTGGGCGATTGCGGCGATGCGCAGCAATTCGGCTGGGACGGCACCCGTTTCCGCCTGCTCCATGCCGAGCAGATGACCGAATGCCGAGGTGCGATCGATACGCTGACCGTCTGGCGAACGCGGGCCGTTCCCGTGAAGCCGCGATAGAGGAGACAAGGATGCTCGAACATCTGCCAGCATGGTTGGGCAAGGCGATGAGCGGCTGGCGCGCCGGGGTCGAATCGATCGCGGTCGTTCGTCCCGAACTGGCGCCGCCCGCCGCGATGCCGCTCAACAGCCCGGCCTTTGGCGATATGGCGCGGCTGCCCGAACGCTTCACCGCCGATGGCGAGGGGGTGTCGCCGCCACTCTACTGGGGCGATCCGCCCGAGGGTACCGCGATGCTGGCGCTGATCGTCGAGGATGCCGACGCGCCGACGCCGCAGCCGCTGGTCCACGCCATCGTCTGGAACCTGCCACCGCGCGCAGGCGAACTGGCCGAGGGCGCGATCGTCGCGGATGGCGCGGGCACGCCCGAAGGGGGCGATGTCGGGCGCAATTCCTACTTGAGCGAAGGCTGGCTGCCGCCCGATCCGCCGCGCGGGCATGGCGAACATCGTTATGTCTTCCAGCTGTTCGCGCTGGATGCCGTGGTCGATATCGGCGGACAGACGCCGGGTCGCGGTGCGATGGTCGAGGCGATGGCGGGGCATGTGCTGGCCGCCGGCGTGCTGACGGGCACCTATTCGCGCGAGGAGGAAGCCCCGGTCGGCCCGGTGGGTGCAGGCGCGGTCGCCTGATAGGGGAAAGAAGGACGGCCGGGTGTCAGAATGGCATGGCCCGGCCGCCAGAGGGGTAAGGCACGATCACGCTCAGGCGATCGGAAAGATCGGTGCGGCGCTGGTGATGGCGAGACCGGCGAAGACGAAAGCGCCAAGGACCGAGACGAGGATCTGGCGGGTCTGGAACGAAGCGAACATGGTGAAACTCCCTGAGAAACCTGCCGGTCGGACCATCCGACCGGCGATACCAGGGACATTGCAGAGAGCGTGCCAGTTTTAAAAATGGCGGATTTCCGTGGTTTTCTGGAAATCCTTTTCCGACCCTGGGAAATTCCGCCACGACCCGACGGGATTTTCCGCCATCCGATGGCGGAAAATCAGGCGTCGTTGCAGGCGCGGTCGCGACCTTCCTTTTTCGCTCGGTACAGAAGCGCATCGGCCCGCGCGAACAGCGTCTCCTGCGTATCCTCGGGGTTCAGCGCGGTGATCCCGGCCGAGAAGGTGACTTCGCCGACCGGCTCGCCCGTTTCCCGGACGCGCATCCGGCGGTTGCGCACCGCATCGCGCGCCCGTTCGACCAGCGCCGCCGCCTGCCTGGTGGTCAGGCCGGACATCAGGATGGCGAATTCCTCGCCGCCATGACGGCAGACGAGATGCCCCTGGCATTCCTCGGCCAGGATCTTGCCGATCGAATGCAGCACCCGGTCGCCCGTGGCGTGGCCCAGCTCGTCGTTGATCCGCTTGAACCGGTCGACGTCGCACAGTGCCAGGTGGCAACCGTCCGAAGCCTGGAAACACTGTCCCAGCGCCTCGGAAAAGGCCAGCCGATTGGCCAGCCCGGTCAGCGGGTCGCGCCGCGCCGTCGCCCGCGCCTCGGCCAGCTTCTCGCGCAGCGTGTCGGCCTCCGCCGTCGCCTGCTCCAGCCGCCGTTCGGTCGCGTGGATCCGCTCCAGCATCTCGCCGGTCAGCGTCGCCAGCGTCGGCAGGTCGATCTCCGCGCGGTTCATTTCCTCTACGTTGCGCGCCAGATTGGCCCCGAAGGCCGAGGTATCCTCCTGGAAGGTACGCATCACCGACATGAATGCCGTGACCTGATTCTCGGTCTGTTCGGCCAGCGCGTCCGACCGCGCCTCCGCCTCGGGCGGCGCGACGCGGTCGGCCGCCGATTCGCGGACGGCCGGTTCGGCCGCATCCGGTTCGGGCATGGGACTCGACGCCCCCTCCGGACCGCCCAGCCGGACGATATCGTCCTGATGCAGGCGAACGCCGCCATCGATCAGCGACTCGACCGCGCGCGCGAGGTTGCCTTTGGGATTGGTCAGGATCGCATGGACAAAGGCGTAATGCGCCGGATCGGGGGAGAGCCGGTGATCTTCCAGAAACTTGCCGATACGCTCATACAAACTGGCAGATGTGGTCATGGCTCGCCGCGGTCCTGCATCCGCCGTGTCGCCCCATCCCCGGTAAAGCCCCATGACACGCGCCTGTCAGCGACGGGTTTGCAATTCGCGTACCGCCGCCAGCGTCGTGGCGACATGCTCGGAGGGGTTCATGTCGTCATGGACGAAGACGACGCGGCCGTCGCGACCGATGACATAGCTGGTGCGCGAGGTGATATCGCGCCCCTCGATCTGACGACCGAGCGCGACGTCATAGCCCTTGACGATCGCAGGACCGGCGCTGGCGACCGGGAACTTGCCCGCACATTCCGCCTTGGAAAAGGCGGCGAGCTTGTCGACCGGGTCGGCCGACATGCCGATCACGCGCGCACCGGCCGCACGAAAGGCGTCGATCTTCTCGGCAAAGGCGCGCGCTTCGGCGCTGCATCCGCTCGTGAAGGCGGCGGGGAAGAAATACAGGACGACCGGGCCGTGGCGCAGCTGTTCCTTGAGGTGCAGCGTGAAGACCTTGCCCGCCACCGCGCCGCGCGTGGTGAAATCGGGGGCCGGGGCACCGGGACGCAGGGCCGCCGCGGCCGGTACCGCTGCCATCGCCAGGAGAACGCCCAATACTGCCCTCATCGCCCCATTCCTTATATTAAGATAGTTAACGCCTATCCCGTTGCGATCATGGCGTCCATTGCTGATCGCGCAGTCCTATCCTATCCGGGTTAATATGTCCGTACACGCCGACGATATTCAGCTGGCCCTTCGTCTTGCCGATGCTGCCGGAGCCGCCATCCGCCCCTATTTCCGCACCGAAATGGGGCTGGAAATCAAGGAGGACCGCTCGCCCGTGACGCTGGCCGATCGCGAGGCGGAGGCGGCGATGCGCCGCATCCTGGAGGCGGAGCGTTCGGGCGACGGCATTCATGGCGAGGAATATGGCGTCAAGGACGGCGTGACGGGGCGCCAATGGGTGCTCGATCCCATCGACGGCACGCGCAGCTTCACCGTCGGGCGGCCGATCTTCGGCACGCTGATCGCGCTGGTCGAAAATGGCTGGCCGGTGCTGGGCATCATCGACCAGCCGATCGCGCGTGAGCGCTGGCTGGGCGTGGCGGGACGGCCGACCCTGTTCAACGGACAGCCGACGCGCACCCGCGCCTGTCGCGACCTGGACGGCGCGACCATCGCGACGACCAGCCCGCATCTGTTCGACGACGAAGACGTGCCGCATTTCATGGCGCTGGTCGCCGCGGTCAGCGGCCAGTCCCCGCGCCAGGGGCCGGTCTATGGCGGCGACTGTTACAATTACGGCCTGCTGGCGAGCGGCCATATCGACCTGGTCTGCGAATCGGGGCTGAAGCTGCACGACTTCGCCGCGCTGGTCCCGGTGGTCGAGGGCGCGGGCGGGCGGATGTGCGACTGGAACGGCGACCCGCTGACCGCCGACAGCGCGGGCCATGTGCTGGCGATCGGCGACCCCGCGCGCACCGACGAGGTGCTGGAGGCGCTGCGCAACGTGCCGCATGGGCGTGATCACGGGCACGATCACGATCATTAATTCCTCCCCTGTAAGGGGAGGGGGACCATGCGCAGCATGGTGGAGGGGTGTCACCCCTATCGAGAGCGTGACACCCCTCCGTCAGGGCTTCGCCCTGCCACCTCCCCTTACAGGGGAGGAACAGCTCAGCCGGTGAGGCCTGCCGCCGTGGCCAGGCCCAGAAACGCCAGGAACCCGATCGAATCGGTCGTCATCGTCACGAACACCGAGGACGCCACCGCCGGATCGGCGTCGAACCGTTCCAGCGTCACCGGCACCAGCACGCCCGCCAGCCCCGCGACCAGGATGTTGGTCATCATCGCCGCCGCGATCACCATGCCCAGCGCCGGGTTGCCGAAGACCAGGCTCACCCCCACCCCGATCACCGCCGCGACGGTCACGCCGTTCATCATCGCCACGCGAATCTCGCGCATGATCGCACGCGCGGTGTTGGACCGGGTCAGCTGGTTGGTCGCCAGCGCGCGCACCGTCACCGCCAGCGTCTGCGTGCCCGCATTGCCGCCCACGCCCGCGACGATCGGCATCAGCGTGGCCAGCGCCACCATCCGCGCGATCGTCCCCTCGAACGCGGCGATCACCGAGGAGGCGACCATCGCGGTGATCAGGTTGGCGAGCAGCCAGCGGACGCGGCTCTTGTAGCTGTCGAGGATCGGCTCGTTGATGTCGCCCTCGCCCGCGCCCGACAGGCGCAGTACGTCCTCGCCCGCCTCCTGCTGGATGATGTGGACGATGTCGTCGACGGTGATCATGCCGACCAGCCGCCCGCTGCCGTCGACCACCGCAGCCGAGATCAGTGCATATTTCTGGAAGCGCAGCGCGACTTCTTCCTGGTCCATGTCGACCGGGATCAGCGTCTGTTCGCGCTTCATCACGTCGCCGATCACGATCTGCCCCGGCGCGCGCAGAATCCAGGAGAGCTGGCAGGTGCCGATCGGCCGGTGGCCCGGATCGACGACGAAGATTTCCCAGAAATCGGTGGTCAGTTCCTCGTCGTCGCGCAGGAACTGGATCGTCTCGGCCACCGTCCAATGTTCGGGCACCGCGATCAGCTCGCGCTGCATCAGGCGGCCGGCGGACTCCTCGGGGAAGGACAAGGCCTCCTCGATCGCGGCGCGGTCGTCCGGGTCGAGCGCGCGCAGCACCGCGCGCTGCTCGTCCTCGTCCATGTCCTCGATGATCGCGACCGCGTCGTCGGTGTCGAGTTCCGAGGCGATGTCGGCGACTTCATGCGGTTCGAGCGCCTGGATCAGCTGCTCGCGCACATAGTCGTTCATCTCGGCGAAGACGTCGCCGTTCAGCAGATCCGCGACCGCGCGCGCCAGATTGACGCGTTCCTCGTCCCCGACCAGCTCGAACAGGTCGGCGATGTCGGCGGGGTGGAGCGGCTCGACCAGCGCGCGTGCGCCCTCGTCGTCGCCCGCCTCCAGCGCGTCGAGCACGGCCGTCACATATTCGGGCTTCAGCCGGTCGTCTTCGTCCAGCTGGGTTTCGGGCAGCTGGGTCTCGGTTTCGAGTTCGGGGAGTTCGGTGTCGCTGATCTCGGCCTCCCTCGATCGATCATGAACGCTGTGTCACGCCTCTAAACTGCGACGGCGGCATTTGCCAGCGGGCACGGGAATGCCTACCTGCGGGGCATCAACCAAGGAAGACCCCTTATGGCCGAGACTTTTTCCAAGCTGACCCTGACGCTCGAGAGCGGCGATGTCGTCATCACGCTGCGCCCCGACCTGGCGCCCGAGCATGTCGCGCGCATCGGCGGCCTCGCCAATGAAGGCTTTTACGACGGCGTCGTGTTCCACCGCGTGATCCCGGGCTTCATGGCGCAGGGCGGCGACCCCACCGGCACCGGCATGTCGGGTTCGGACAAGCCCAACCTGAAGCAGGAATTCAACGCCGAGCCGCATGTGCGCGGCACCTGCTCGATGGCGCGGACCAACGATCCGAACTCGGCCAATTCGCAGTTCTTCATCTGCTTCGACGACGCGCGCTTCCTCGACCGCCAGTACACGGTCTGGGGCCAGGTCGAGAGCGGCATGGAGCATGTCGACGCGCTGCCGAAGGGCGAGCCGCCCCGTAACCCGGGCAAGATTTTGAAGGCGACCGCGGAGTAATTTTTGCGAGCCGGACGAAGGGGGGAGTCTCGAAAGAGGCTCCCCCTTTTTTTGTTTGAGCGATTCATCCGCCACCGGCACGCCCCTCCCGCAAGCGGGAGGGGATGGGGGAGGGAAAGCCACGGGAGACCGTCTCTGTGAGACACCTCGCCCTCCCCAACCCCTCCCGCCTGCGGGAGGGGCTATCGTAGCGGGAGGGCGAGAAGCCCCCTCAAACGTCGCGGAATTTGGGCGAGCGACGCTCCATATTCGCGCGCACCGCCTCGCGGTGGTTCTCACCCTGCATCAGCGCCAGCTGCTCGGCGCTCTCCATCGCCAGCATCGCTACCGGTTCGCTTCCCATCGCCGCGAACAACCGCTTGGCGCTGCGCACCGCATCGGGGCTTCGCCCGCCGATCTTCCCCGCCAGCGCCAGCGCCTCGGCGTGCGGATCCTCCACCAGTTGCGTCACGAACCCCGCCGCCACCGCTTCGGCCGCGTCGAATTCGCGCGCGGTATAGACCCATTCGCGAAGCACATCCTGGCGCACCCCGCCCCACAGCGCGAAGCCGCCCATGTCGGGGACGATGCCCCAATGCACCTCGCGAATCGCGAAACGGGTGGCGGGATGGGCGAGACGGATGTCCGCGCCGCCCATGATCTGGGTCGCGCCGCCGAACACCACGCCGTGAACCGCCGCAATCACCGGCACCGGCAGCGTCCGCCAGCCCCACGCGACCTGCTGCACCAGATTGGCCGGGCCATGGCTGCGTGCCGCCAGATCCAGCCCCGCCAGCTCGCCGCCCGCCATCGCCGCCATGTCGAGGCCGGAGCAGAACCCCTCCCCCTCGCCCGACAGCACCACCGCGCGCAGGTCGGCCCGCGACGACAGCGCGTCGATCACCTCGGCCAGCGCCTCGAACATCGCTCGGTCGATGGCGTTCAGCTTTTCCCCGCGCACCAGACGCACATCGGCCACGCCGTCCGTCACCGCGATCGTCACCCGGCCGTCCATATCTCTCTCCTTTTGCGCCAGCGCGTGGCTCGTGTAGAGCATCGCATCATGGGGTTCGACATGGAACGCTTCGTCGCGATGGGCGGCCTGGGCGGCGGGCATGGCCAGCATCTGGGCATCGCGTACCGCGCGCACGGGGAAGACTGGGCGGAGCTGGCGCTGCCTTACGATGCACGGCTGATCGGCGATCCGACCAGCGGCGTCATCGCCTCCGGGCCGATCGTCGCGATGATGGACATGGCGACCAGCGTCGCCGTCTGGCTAAAGCGCGGCGCGTTCGAGCCGCATGTGACGCTGGACCTGCGGGTCGATTATCTCCGCCCCGCCGTCCCCGAACACACCGTGATCGGGCGCGGGGAGTGCTATCGCCTGACCCGCAGCATCGCCTTTGTCCGGGGCATCGCGCATGACGGCGACCCCGACGATCCGGTCGCGCATGTCGCGGGCACCTTTATCGGCATGACCGCATGAGCGCGCCGCGCACCGGCATCGGGCAGGCGATGGTGCTGCCCCCTTATGCGGAATGGCTGGGCTGTTCGATCGAATGGGTCGACGGGCTGCCGCAGCTGGTCATGCCGTTCGGCGAGCATGTGATGGGCTGGCCCGGCCTGTTACAGGGCGGCGCGATCGCCGGGCTGCTGGAGGTGGCGGGCATCGCCGCGCTGACCCACCGCCTGTCGAACGAGGGGTCGACGCGGATCAAGCCGGTGACGGTCACGACCGATTACCTGCGTACCGGTCGCGACCATCCGACCCGCGCGGTCGGCACCATCCTGCGCCTCGGCCAGCGGACCGCCAATGTCGAGGTGACCGCCTGGCAGGAGGATCGCGAAAAGCCGATCGCGACCGCACGGTTGAATTACCGCATCCTGCGCGGCTGAGCTTTCGCAAGCGCCTGCTTGATCGCGGCATCGGCGACCGGCGCCATGGCGGCATAGCCCTGCGCATTGGGATGCACCCCATCGGTGCCATAGGCCGGGTTCAGCGCGTCCCCGACATGCAGGACCGACCAGTAATCGGCATAGGTCGCGCCGATCTGCTTGGCATAGGTCCTCAACCAGGCATTCAGCGTCGCGATGCGCGGTGCGGTGGCCAGGCCCGGCTTCCACTCGAAATGATCGGCGGGCGGGATCGAGGCCAGGATCACGCGGATGCCGTTGGCCTGGGCCAGCTCGACCATCGACATGATATTGCCCTGAACCTGCGCGTCGGTCGTCGGGCCGGTATTGCCCGCAATGTCGTTGGTGCCCGCCATGATCTGCACCACCGCAGGCTTCAGGGCGATCACGTCCTGCCGGAAGCGGAGCAGCATCTGCGACGTCGTCTGCCCACTGATCCCGCGTCCGATCCGACCGGGGGTGAAGAATTGCGGCATCTTGCCGACCCAGCCCTCGGTGATCGAATCGCCCATGAAGACGATGCGCGGCTGCCCCGCCACCGGCGCGGACAGCTTGGCATTGTCACTACGGTAGCGCGCCAGATACGCGAAGTCGTTGTGCAACCGCTCCTCCCATTCGCGGGTCCAGCGCTGCGAATCCGTTTCCTTCGGCGCGGTCTGCGCAGCGGCGGGTGCAGCGAGGGTCAGCGCCGCGAGCGCGGTCAGGATCACCCGGCTCACGGGCGCAGGTCCGTGGCGGTCGCGGTGACGTTCCAGCCGCGCAAGGCGACCATCGGCTTGTCCGCCTTGGCCGTGGGGTAGCGAATCTCGATCACGCGGGTCTCTCCGGGCATCAGGGTGACGTAATTGTCGCTGAAATAGGCGGGCAGCACCTGGGTGCCGTCGGCATTCATCACGGTCAGCTTGGTTTCGATCGCGGGGACGGTGCCGCCATTGGTCAGGGAGACGCTGGCCAGCGTCTCCTCGCCTTGCGCTTGCGTCGTTGCGGTCGCGGTGACGGCGGCCGGGGCCATTGCGGTCAGCGCGCGATAGCCCGCATCGTCCGCCGCTTCCCAATAGCTGTTGGTCGACAGCAGCTGCCCGCCCGCATCCGTCGCCTCAAGCCGGACCAGCACCGGCCCCCGCTTCATCGCGGGCGCGAGGTCGAGGTTCAGCGCTGGCGTCACCCCCTCGGCACCCGCGACGATCTTCGCTTCCTGCTCGCTCTCGGTCCGGCCATCCAGCCCGACGATCTTCGCGCGCACCTGCACGCCCTTCAGCGCGTCTCGGGTGTTGTTGACCAGCACGACGCGGTGGTCGGGCAGGTTCATCTGGACATGGATCGGCTCGGCGGCCTTCTTCACGCCGTAGAAGGCGGCATGGGTGTCATAGTCGGACGAGAAGATTTGCCAGGCCGAGGACGGCCAGGCGGGCTGGGTCATCCACAGCATCCGCCCCGAATTCTCGGTCCAGAGCCCGGCATTCATCCCCTCGAAGATGGCGCGATAGGATTCATACTGCATCATCTGCGCCTTGCGCTCGAAATCCTCCAACCCGGTGGCGGGGCCGAAGCGGCGTTCGAGCACGTCCATATAGGTCTTCACCGCGCCGTTCCCGGTCTGGTGCCAGTCGTGATAGGCCCAGACATCGCCGATCGGCCAGCGATCCGCCTCGGCCGGAATGGTCCGCTTCCACGATTCCAGCGTCGGCAGCGAGGGCGTGCCGACCTCGACCGAGAAGCCCTTGGCATGGGTGGTGAAATACTCGACCGGCGGCCGCCAGTTATAGGGGCCGGAGCCCTGGAGGTTCACCGCGTTGGACGAGGGCATATAGAGCCGCGTCCCGTCCTCGGCGCGCAGCAGCGTGTCGAGCCCGCTATTCAGGATCGGCTGCGGCACGCCTTCGTTTCGGCCGAACCAGGCGACGATCGAGGGGTGATTGCGATAGCGGCGCACCACGTCGGCCGCATTGGCGAGGAACAGCTGCGGGTCCTCGGCCTCCATATTGTAATCCTGGGTCGACTCCCAGAAGTCGGACAGGACCATCAGGCCATATTCGTCGGCCAGGTCGAAGAAGCTCTCCTCGGTATTCTGGCCGACCCAGTTGCGCACGATGTTGAGATGCGCGTCGTGGTGCAGGCGGAAGAACGGCTCCAGATGCGCGCGATCGACGCGCTTCATGAAATCGTCCATGCCGATATTGCCGCCGCGTGCCGCGATCCGCACGCCGTTGACCCGCAAGGTCATATAGGGGGCGAGGCGCGGATCGTCGGTGACCTTGGCTACCGCCGCCGACTGGTCGCCGCCGGGCATGAAGCTCATCGCCCAGCCATTGCCCGTCTTGCGGATGCCCGCATGGCTGGTGTCCACCACCTTCGGTCCGCCGCGCACCCGGTTGAGGTCCAGCGTCACCCGCTCCAGATCGCCGTCACCGTCGAACAGCGACAGGTCATAGGTCACCTGCCGCATCCCGAAGCGCAGGCCCTTCGAGTCGGACAGCGCGCCATCGACCGCCGCCGTCAGCGCCAGATCGTGCAGCGCCGGGTCGCCATAGCCATTGGGCCACCACAGACGCGGGTTCTTGACCGACAGCTGCGGGAATTCGCTGGGCGACAGGACGGCGCGGATCGTCTGGCCCGGCGCGACCGTCACCGGCTTTTCGACCACCACATCGTCGAACACCGCGCGCACCGTCGTCGTCACCGGCGTCTGGCCGTTGTTGGTGACGGGCACCGCGATCTCGACATCGGCGACCGAATTGTCGGGCTTGGGCAGGGTCGTCACCACCTGCGGGTCGCCGATCACCGCCGGGCCGGTGGCGGCCAGCGTCACGCCCTGCCACAGCCCGGTATTGCGGTCGCGGACCGAGGGGATCCAGTCCCACCCCTCGGTCGCGACGAAGGTCGGGCCGTCGACCATCTGGACGCCGCCATTCTCGCCCACCCCCGCCGTCATCGATTCCTCATGCGCGAGGCCGGGATGCGGCGGCGGCGACACCCGCACCGCGATGGCATTGCGTCCGGCGGCCAGCGTCACGGGGAAGCGGCCACGAATGAAGGCGCCCTTCATCGTCCCCGCCATCCGGCCATTGACCCAGACCTCGGCGGAATAGTTCACCCCGTTGAAGGTCAGCCACATCGTCCGCCCGGCGGCCTCGGCGGGCGTGTCGAACTCGGTGCGATACCAATAATCCTGCCGCGCCAGCGTCTCGGGGATCGACAGGTTGTTCAGCCCGACCGCCGGATCGGGATAGACGCCGCGATCGACCAGCGTCGTCAGCACGGTGCCCGGCACGGTCGCGGCATACCATTTGCTCGCGTCGAAATTGCCCTGCGACAGGTCCGCGCCGCCGGGGCCGACCCTGGCCGCCTCGATCAGCCGCCAGCCATTCACCGCCCATTGGCCGGTGGCGGTGGAGACGAGCGCGGGGGTCTTGGGTTCGGGCCTGGCGGTGCCGCCGGTCGGGATCGGCGCCTTGGACTGGGGCAGGGTCCAGGCGTCCTGCGGCGTGGTCTGCCCCTGCATCTGCCGGGTCTGATAGGGCCAGCTGGGGCTGCCGGTCTGAAGCGCGATCTTCGCCGGATCGGGCGCGCGCCGGGCGGCGACGCGGATGGTCAGCGGATCGACCGCCTCGCGCACCATGCGGAAATCGACGACCTTGCCCGCAAAGACGGGCTGATAGCTGCGCGGCGCCAGCGTCGCGACGCCGGTCACGGGCGCCAGCGACAGGCCGCGCTGCACCACCTGCCGACCGTTCACGAACAGCCGGACGATCTTTCCGTCATAGCTGGCGGCGATATAGGTCCATTTGTTGCGGTCGGCATCGCCGCCGCCCTGGACCACCCCCGCCTCGGTGACGAGCGCGGGCTGGCCGTCGACCAGCGCCAGATAGCGGCGCGGCCCCCCGGTGGGGTTGCCGAAGCCGCCGATCAGCATCGTCGTGCCCTTGCCCATCACGCTGCGCGGCTGGACCCAGGCGGACAGCGTCCAGTTGGGCGCGGTAACCGGCGACGTGACGATGGCACGGGCGTAGGAATCGCCACCGGGCGGCAGATCGGCGTTGATCGGCCCCAGAGGCGTGGCGGGCGGCGGGTTCTGTGCCGGAGCCGTCTGTGCCGCAGCGGCCATCCCCCAGACCAGCGCCGTCACTGATGCCAGAGCCCCCATCGCTCTTGCCGCCGCCACGCTCATGCCTGCTCCTTTTGAATCGCCGCGGGATAAAGCAAATGAAAAGCCCTAAAGTCAAAGGGCGCTGTACCCATTCCTCCCCTGCAAGGGGAGGTGTCGCGCGAAGCGTGACGGAGGGGTGTCCCCCTATCGAGAGGGGGGACACCCCTCCGTCAGGCCTGCGGCCTGCCACCTCCCCTTATAGGGGAGGAATAGGGATTACCCGCCAAAGCGCTCGATCGCCTCGCGGATGCCGGTCCAGACTGTACCGAGCTGTTCCGGTGTGATGGAGTAAGGCGGCATCACATAGATGGTGTTGCCCATCGGCCGGACGAGCAGATCGCGCTCGCGGAAATGGGCCAGCAGTCGGGGCGCCAGGTCGGACAGGTAATCCTGCCCCGCGCCCAGCTCGAACGCCGCGATGGTGCCGAGCTGACGGGGGCTGTGGACCGACGCTTCGCTTGCCACCGTTGCCAGATGCCGCGATTGCGCCGCCGCCAGAGCATCGATCCGCGCCTGCACCGGCTCGTCGCGCCAGATCGCCAGATTGGCCGCCGCCGCCGCGCAGGCGATGGGGTTGGCGGTGTAGCTGGACGAGTGGAAGAACTGTTTCGACCGGTCGGTCTCCGACCAGTGCGCCTGGAAGATCGGCTCGATCGCCAGCGTCACCGCCAGCGGCACCGCGCCGCCGGTCAGCCCCTTGGACAGGCAGAGAATGTCGGGCACCACCCCCGCCTGCTCGCAGGCCAGCAACGTGCCGGCGCGGCCCCAGCCGGTCATGATCTCGTCGGCAATGAACAAGACGCCGTGCGCTGCGCAAATGTCGCGCATCGCGGCCAGCGTCTCCGGCATGTAGAGCAGCATGCCGCCCGCGCCGAGCACCAGCGGCTCGACGATGAACGCCGCCGCGCCTGCCCGGCACTCCGCCTCCAATGCGTCGAGCGTGGCCTGCACGTCCCTGGGAAAGGGAATGGTGCCGACATCGAAGAGCAGCGGCGCATAGGCGCGGTTGTACACGCCGCGCGCGCCGACCGACATCGCGCCGATCGTGTCGCCATGATAGCTGTGTTCGAGAACGAGGATGCGGTGACGCGGCTCGCCGCGGTGGAGCCAGTATCCCAGCGCCATCTTCAGCGCGACCTCGACCGCCGTCGAACCGGAGTCGGAGAAGAACACCCGCGTCAGTTCGGACGGGGTGACCCGCACCAGCTCGGCGGCGACCTGCTCGGCGGGTTCATGCGTCCAGCCCGCGAAGATGATCTGGTCGAGCCTGCCCGCTTGGTCAGCGATGGCGGAGCTGATGCGCGGATGGTTATGGCCGTGCGTCGTCACCCACCAGCTGGAAATGGCGTCGATCACCTCGCGCCCGTCGACCGTGGTCAGCACCGCGCCGCTGGCCGAGGCGACCTTGGGGATCGGCTCGCCCAGGCCGTGCTGGGTAAAGGGATGCCAGACCGGCGAGGTCATCGGAAATCCCCGATGTCGAAATTCGCCGCGAATGCTTCCGCCAACGTCTCGCGGGTCAGCTCGGCGAGGCGCGGCAGGCGGCCGAGCCGCTTCACCCCGCCGATCGCGGCAATGGTCGCCTCGCTGTCCTCGACGCCCTCGCCGACGAATGCGACGCCCAGGATCGGCACCCCGCGCGACCGCAGCGCCTCGATCGACAACAGGCTGTGGTTGATCGTGCCCAGCCCGGTCCGCGCGACCAGCACCACCGGGCGGCCCCAATGGGCGAACAGGTCGGCGAACAGCAACTGGCGGGTGACGGGCACCAGCGCCCCGCCCGCCCCCTCGGCGACCAGCGGGCCATCGATCGGCGGCAGGGCCAGCCGGTCCATTGCGATCTCCACCCCGTCGATCTCGGCCGCACGGTGCGGCGAGCAAGGGGTCTTCAACCGATAGGCGGAGGGAAGGACCGTGCGCCCACTGAGCGCGGCGACCGTCTCGGCATCGCCATGCCCCTCCTCGTCGGTACCCGCCTGGACCGGCTTCCAATAGCTGGCCCCCAGCGCGCCGGTCAGTGCGGCGGAGAAGACGGTCTTGCCGATTTCGGTATCGGTGCCGGTGACGATGATCGCGCTCATGCCAGAACCTCGTTCAGTGCCTGGTCGAGGGCGAGGATGTCCGCCTCCTCGACATTGAGGGTGATCGACAGCCGCAGCCGCGCCGCGCCCACCGGCACGGTCGGCGGGCGGATGCCGCGAATGTCGAAGCCGCGCGTCTGCAACGCCTCGCCCGCGCGCATGGTGCGGCCATTGTCGTGCAGGATCAGCGGCATGATCGGCGTGCCGTTCGCCAGCGCGCCCTGTTTCGCCAGACGCTCTCCTGCCAGCGCGATCCGCTCATGGAGCGCGATCCGCCGCTCCGGCTCGTCGGCGAGGATGCGCAAGGCCTCGCGCACCCCGCGCGCCATCAGGGGCGAGGGCGCGGTCGAGAAGATGAAGCCCCGCCCGCGATTGATCAGATAGTCGCGCACGATGGCGGGCCCGGCGACCAGCGCGCCCTCGCACCCCAATGCCTTGCCGCAGGTGTGGAGGGTGACGACCCGCTCGCCGGGCGTGGCGAGCCCCTGCCCCCGGTCGCCGAAGACCCCGGTGGCATGCGCCTCGTCCACGATCAGCATCGCATCGTGCCGCTCGGCCAAAGCCATCAGGTCTGCAAGCGGCGCGGTGTCGCCGTCCATCGAATAGAGGCTTTCGACCGCGATCCAGGCAGTGCCCTTGCCGCCCTGGGTGCGCCAGGCCCGGATCGCATCCTCGAACGCCGCCGGGTCGTTATGCGCCGCCGCCACGGACTGCGCCCGCGACAGCTTCATCCCCTCATGCATGCTGGCATGGACCAGCGCATCATGGACGATCAGGTCGCCGCGCTGGGGCAGCGTCGCCAGGAGCGTCGCATTGGCGGTATAGCCCGACGAGAAATACAGACTCGCCTCCGCCCCGAAGAATGTAGCGGCTTCGGCCTCCAGCGCCTCATGCTCCGGGTGGTTGCCGCGCAACAGTCGCGAGCCGCCCGAACCGATGGGGACGCCCTCTGCCACCGCGTTCGCGATGGCAGCGGCAAGGCGGGAGTGGCTCGCCAGCCCCAGATAGTCGTTGGAGGCGAAGTCCCTGCCCCTTTGCGGAGCCAGCCCCCGCAACCGGTCCCGCGCGGCCAGTCGGGCCAGATCGGCGCGATGAAAGTCCAGCATGGGGGCTTCCCTAGCCAGACGAGCGGAGGAGCGGAACCGGAATTTGCGGCGGATTCCCTTGGCCTTCGACTTCGGCGCTTACCTCAAACCGGCTCCGCCAGCGTCACGATGGACACCCCCGGCGTCAGCGGCACACGCCCGACCAGATGCCGCTCCAGCCGGAAGATCGCCTCGAACGCCTTGTTGAGCGGTGCGGGCGGGGGCGAGTCGTCGCTGTCGTCGCGGCCGGTGATCCGCCCCGCGATCCGTGCCGCCGCCGCCAGCGGGAAGAGCAGCGAGTTGAAATAGCCGAGCTTGCGGGGTTTCAGCCCCGCCTTCTCGATCGCCGACACCAACGTTCCCTTGGAATAGCGGCGATGGTGATGGTTCACCACGTCATGCGCCGACCACATCCACTGATGCGCAGGGACGGCGATCAGGATCTTGCCGCCCGGTTTCAGGCAGGACTTCATCGCGGCCAGCGCGGCGACATCGTCCTCGATATGCTCGACCACATCGAGCACCGCGATCAGGTCGTACGCGCCCCGCTCGATCCCCGGCAGTTCGGGGAGCGGCGCGGCCTGGACCGGCTTGCCCAGCCGGGCGGACGCGATCTCGCGCGCGGCGGGGTCGATCTCGATCGCGTCGACCGTGCCGAAGCTCGCCAGCATGGGCAGGTTGTGCCCGGTGCCGCAGCCGATCTCCAGGATGCGCGCCTCGGCGGGCAGCTTGCCATAGCGGGTCAGATAGTCCGCCAGGATGTCGCGGCGCGCGCGATACCACCAATGGGTGGAATCATGCGCGGCCATGCGGTCGTAAACGATACGGTCCATGAACTTATCCGAAGACCCATTGGCGGTTGAGCGCGAAGGTCGCGATCGGCGTGATCGTGACCACCGGGATCAGCGCGACCCAGGGTTGTTGATGCAATAGCCCGGTCGCGATCCAGGTGAAGAGCGCGTTCAACGCAAGGCCGAAGCCCTGCACCACCAGGAATTTCAGATGCTGCCGGCCGCTCGAGTCGCGGGTGCCGTGCCCGCGAAAACTCCACGCGCTGTGCAGGAAGAAGCCGACGATCACCGCGACCAGAAAGGCGGGCGGCACCGCCAGCACGGCCTTGTCGTGCGGCAACACCCAATAGGTCAGCGGCAGATAGACCGCCGAATAGACGACCGTCGACAGGCCGCCCGCGATGCCGAACCGGATCAACTGGCCCAGCATGCCGCTGTCCCGCCATCGTTCGATCTGGTGCTGAAGAGTCGCCACGCCGCCGCCTTTGCCCCCGACCTTGCCCTTTGCGTCGCCCGCGATAGAGCGGGCCCATGGTCCTGCGCCTTAAGCTGCGGGCGGGTATGAGGGAAGCGTCTTTGGAACGTCTGCAGCGTGAGATCGACCGCAACTGGCAACGCTGGGTGCTGGTGGCGTGGGCCGCGATCACCGCCTGGTACATGTACGACCGCTGGGGCCAGATACGCTGGTGGTCGCTGGGCGACACCGACGACAATATGCGGCTGATGCAGGTGCGGGCCTGGATGGCGGGGCAGGACTGGTATGATCTGCGCCAGTATCGGATGAACCCGCCGGTCGGCTTCGACATCCATTGGAGCCGCATCGTCGACCTGCCCATCGCCGGGCTGATCCTGTTCTTCCGCCTGTTCACCACCCCCGCCTGGGCCGAGCGGCTCGCCTGCGGCCTGGCGCCGCTGATCCCGCTGTCGATCACCATGACCGCGCTGGCGGTGACGCTGCGCCGCCTGATCGGGGTGCTGACATGGCCGCTGGGCCTGGCGCTGCTGCTGTGCGCCCATGCGACGCTGTTGATGTATATGCCGATGCGCATCGACCATCACGGGTGGCAGCTGGCGATGCTGGCGGTCACGGTCGCGGGTCTGTGCGATCCGGCGGCACGGCGCGGCGGCGCGCTGGTCGGCCTGGCGAGCGCGGTGTCGCTGGCGATCGGGCTGGAGATGCTGCCCTATGCCGCGATGGCGGGCGCGATCCTGACGCTGCGCTGGGTCTGGGACCGGGCGGAGGCCGATCGGCTGGCCGTCTATGCGCTGACCCTGGGCGGCGGGAGCGCGGCGGGGTTCGCCGCCTTTGCCTCCAACGCCAATTACGCGATGCGCTGCGACGCGCTGACCCCAGTCTGGTTGTCTGTAACGGTCGCGGCAGGCGCGCTGCTGTTCGTGCTGGCGCGGATCAATCCGGCGTCGCGCGGTGCGCGGCTGGGTCTGGCGGTGGTCGCGGGTGCGATGATCGCGGGCGGTTTCGCCAGCCTGTTCCCGCAATGCCTGACCCGCCCCGAACAGGTCAGCCCCGAGTTGCAGCGCAACTGGCTGAACAATGTCCGCGAGGCCAAGCCGATCTACAAGCACCCGCTTCGCGTCGCGCTGCCCATGGCGATCATGCCGGTGATCGGGATGATCGGGGCGATCGTCGCGGCTTGGCGGCGGCGGACGATCGGCTGGACCGCGGTGGCGCTGTTCACGACCTTCGCCTGCCTGATGCTGCTGTGGCAGGCGCGGGCGGCCCCGGCGGCGCAGATGCTGGCGATCCCGGGCATCGCGGCGCTGCTCTGGATGGTCCTGCCCTGGCTGACGCGGCTGCGCTCGCCCCTGCTGCGGGTGCCCGCCATCGTGCTGGCGGTGCTGGTGCCGACGGGGATCGCGGCGAGTTGGATCGTCACCTATCTGCCCGCGACCCAGCCGAGCGCTTATGCGAGCCGGGTCAACCGTGCGACCGGGCAGTGCGTGCGCACCTCGGTGCTGACGCGGGTGAATGCCTATCCCCGGGCGATGGTGTTCACCTTCGTCGATCTGGGGCCACGGCTGATCGTGACGACGCATCATGACGCGATCGCAGGACCCTATCACCGCAACGGCGATGCGATCCTGGACGTGCAGCATGCCTTTCAGGGCAGCGAGGCGCAGGCGCGCGCGATCATGAAGCGGCATGGTGCGACGCTGCTGCTGATCTGCCCGGACATGGCCGAGTCGACCAACTACCGCGCGCGCGCGCCGGGCGGCTTCTATGACCGGATGGCGCGCGGCTGGACGCCGAACTGGCTGACCCCGCTGCCGCTGCCCAAGGGATCGCCGCTAAGGCTGTATCGGATCCGCTGAAATCTCCCCTTCACGGGGAGGGCGCCGCCTCAAAGCGGTGGTGGAGGGGGCTTGCCGCCAGGGATGTCCCAGGCGGCAAGCCCCCTCCGCTGTCAGACCTTCCCGGTCAGCTCGGGCACGACGGTGAAGAGATCGCCGACCAGGCCGATGTCCGCAACCTGGAAGATGGGCGCATCCTCGTCCTTGTTGATTGCGACGATGATTTTGGAGTCCTTCATCCCCGCCAGATGCTGGATCGCGCCCGAGATGCCGACCGCGACATAGACTTCCGGTGCGACGATCTTGCCGGTCTGGCCGACCTGATAGTCGTTGGGGGCATAGCCCGCATCGACCGCCGCACGGCTCGCGCCGACGGCGGCGCCCAGCTTGTCGGCGAGCGGATCGATCAGCGCATGGAACTGCTCCTCTGACCCCAGCGCGCGGCCGCCCGAGACGATGATCTTGGCGCTGGTCAGCTCGGGCCGGGCATTCTCGGCCTTTTCGGCACCGACGAAGCGGGACTTGGCCGCGTCGCCCTTCGCGGCGACCGCCTCGACCTCACCCGAGCCGCCCTCGGCCGCTGCTTTCTCGAATGCGGTGGTGCGGACGGTCAGGACGAGCTTGGTGTCGCTGGTCTTGACCGTGGCAATCGCGTTGCCGGCATAGATCGGCCGGGTGAAGCTGTCCGGCCCCTCGACCGACAATATGTCGCTGATCTGCATGACGTCGATAAGAGCGGCGACACGCGGGGCGATATTCTTGCCGGTGGTGGTCGACGGCGCGAGGAAGGCGTCGTGGCTTTCCATCAGCTTGGCCACCAGCGGCGCGACATTCTCCGCCAGCGCATTGGCGTAGGCCGCATCGTCGGCGACATGGACCTTGCCTACGCCCGCGATCCTGGCGGCGGCCTGCGCGACGCCGTCGACGCCCTGCCCTGCGACGATCAGGTGCACCTCGCCCAGCTTGGCCGCCGCCGTGACGGTCGCCAGCGTGGCATCCTTGACGGACCCGCCGTCATGCTCGACCCATACCAGCGTCTTCACTTGGCCACTCCCAGTGCTTTCAGTTTCTCGACCAGTTCGTCGACCGAGCCGACCTTGACGCCCGCCTGGCGCTTGCCGGGCTCGGCGACGTGCGTGATCGTCAGCCGGGGCGACACGTCGACGCCGTAATCGGCGGCGGTCTTGGTCACCATCGGCTTGGACTTGGCCTTCATGATGTTGGGGAGAGACGCATAGCGCGGCTCGTTGAGGCGAAGGTCGGTGGTGACGATGGCGGGCAACGTCAGCGCCACCGTCTCCAGCCCGCCATCGACCTCGCGGGTGACGTTGGCCGTCTCACCCTCGATCTCGACCTTCGAGGCGAACGTGCCCTGCGCCCAGCCGAGCAGCCCCGCCAGCATCTGGCCGGTCTGGTTGTTGTCGCCGTCGATCGCCTGCTTGCCCAGGATGACGACGCCGGGCTGTTCCTCCTCGACCAGCTTGGCGAGCAGCTTGGCGACGCCCAAGGGCTCCACCGGCTGGTCCGAGGTGATCAGCACCGCCCGGTCCGCACCCATGGCGAGTGCGGTGCGCAGCGTGTCCGCCGCCTTGGGCTCGCCGATCGAGACGACGACGACCTCGGTCGCCGCGCCCTTCTCCTTCAGCCGGATCGCCTCTTCCACCGCGATCTCGTCGAACGGGTTCATCGACATCTTCACGTTCGCCAGATCGACGCCCGTCCCGTCCGCCTTCACGCGCGGCTTCACGTTATAATCCAACACCCGCTTCACGGGCACGACGATCTTCATCGCGGTTCCTTCCCGGCTGAACAGCCAAACATGCCACCGTCTTTGGCGGCGTTGCGAGCGCATCGCAAGACTTGCACCGCAGAACGAGAAAGGGGCCCGGACGTTTCCGCCCGAGCCCCTTATAATCGGTCCGTCAGGGCCGAAGGTGCGGTTTAGGCGACCTTCTGAACCTCGGCGACGATCTTCTTGGCGGCGTCGCCCAGATCGTTGGCGGGGACGATGGCGAGACCCGAATTGGCGAGGATTTCCTTGCCCTTCTCGACATTCGTGCCCTCGAGGCGGACGACCAGCGGAACCTGCAGGTTCACTTCCTTCGCCGCCGCGACGATGCCGTCGGCGATGATGTCGCAGCGCATGATGCCGCCGAAGATGTTGACCAGGATGCCCTTCACGGCCGGATCGCTCAGGATGATCTTGAACGCCGCGGTGACCTTTTCCTTGTTCGCGCCGCCGCCGACGTCGAGGAAGTTGGCCGGGAACATGCCGTTCAGCTTGATGATGTCCATCGTCGCCATGGCGAGGCCGGCGCCGTTGACCATGCAGCCGATGTCGCCGTCGAGCTTGATGTAGGCCAGGTCGTACTTCGACGCCTCCAGCTCCATCGCGTCCTCTTCGGTGGTGTCGCGCAGTTCCATCAGGTCCTTGTGACGGAACATGGCGTTGCCGTCGAAGCCGACCTTGGCGTCGAGCACCATCAGCTTGCCGTCCTCGGTGACGGCGAGCGGGTTGATCTCGATCTGCTCGGCGTCGGTGCCCAGGAATGCGGCGTACAGCTTCGACGCGACATTGGCGGCCTGCTTGGCGAGGTCGCCGGTTAGCTCGAGCGCGGCGGCGACGGCGCGGCCGTGATGCGGCATGAAGCCGGTCGCGGTGTCGATGTCGATCGAGTGGATCTTCTCGGGCGTGTCATGCGCCACGGTCTCGATGTCCATGCCGCCTTCGGTCGAGGCGACCATCGAGACACGGCCGGTCGCACGGTTGACGAGCAGCGCGAGGTAGAATTCCTTCGCGATGTCGACGCCGTCGGTCACGTACAGGCGGTTGACCTGCTTGCCCGCTTCGCCGGTCTGGATGGTGACCAGCGTGTTGCCCAGCATGTCGGTGGCGGCAGCGCGGACTTCGTCGGCGGTCTTGGCCAGGCGGACACCGCCCTTGGCGTCGGGGCCGAGTTCCTTGAACTTGCCCTTGCCGCGGCCGCCCGCATGGATCTGCGCCTTGACGACGTAGAGCGGTCCGGGGAGCTTGGACGATGCCTCGACGGCCTCCTCGACGGTCATCGCGGCGAAGCCGGCGGGGACGGGCACGCCGAACTTGGCGAGCAATTCCTTGGCCTGATATTCGTGGATGTTCATGCGCTAGCCTTCCGCCTCTCGGGTGGTTCTAGGGAAATTGGGTGTGGCTAAAGCACAGGCTGACGGACAAATCCACCCCGAAACGGCGTTAATGCAACTGCATCGCAAATGCGTTTTGCGGGTGGTCGGGACGGTCCCCGGACGTGACCGACGGAATAGGAAGCAAATTTATCGCAAATGCGTTATGGTCACCCGATGAACTGGGCTCTCGGCATCCTTCTGTTTCTCGGCACCGTGATCTTCATGGAGGGGTTCGCCTATGCGGCGCACCGATGGATCATGCACGGGCCGGGCTGGTTCCTGCATGAGAGCCATCATCGGCCACGCACCGGCAACTGGGAATTGAACGATCTCTATGCGGCGATCTTCGCGGTTCCGTCCTTCGTCATGATCCTGGGCGGGGTGCAGCTGGGCTGGTGGCCGGGCTTCACCTGGATCGGAGCGGGAATCGCGGCCTATGGCGCGATCTATTTCGGCTTTCACGACATCATCGTCCATAAGCGTCTTCCGACCCGGTATCTGCCCAAGTCCGACTATATGAAGCGGATCATCCAGGCGCACCGACTGCACCATGTCGTCGAGACGAAGGAAGGCACGGTCAGCTTCGGCTTTCTGGTCGCGCCGCGGCCCGAAGATCTGAAGGCGGAACTGAAGAAGCGCGCACGGGCGGGCGTGCGTCGGCCTGCGGGTGCGCAGGAGCGTGTCGGGGCCGAGCGTCAGGATGCCCTGTTGACGGAAAAGTAACCTTGTTCAGCGAAGAAGGGAGCGTCATGGAAAAACCGGTCTTCACACCGCCTTTCGAGCCCGTTCCCGGCCAGGACCTTCGCCAGTCGCTGCGTCATGCGGTACGCATGCGTGCCCATCTGCGCGACAAGGGCCAGACCCGGTTCGAGATCGACGTCGTCGACCTGTCGTCCGAGGGATTTCGCGCCGAGACCAGCTTCACGCTGTGGCCGGGTACGATCGTCTGGCTGACCCTGCCGGGCCTCGCCCCGCTGGAGGCGGTGATCGCCTGGCGTGACCGCTTCAAATATGGCTGTGCGTTCTCGAAGCCACTGCATCCGGCGGTGTTCGAGCATATCGTCGCGCTGGGAAATCGCTGAATTTTTGAAGAGGGTGAGCCACGAGCGTCTCGCCCGGGTCCAACCCTCCCCCATCCCCTCCCGCAGGCGGGAGGGGCGTGCCAAGGTCTATCGTCTTGCGCCTCCGAAGCCCCTCGTCCCGGCAGGGGAGTTTCAGGTCGGTCATGCCCCCGGCATGACCTAAACGATGCGGGGCATCGTTTACCTGAAACTGGGTTTGGGGTGGGGCTCGCAGCAAGCGAAACATACGCGGCTGTGCCCCTCAAAACCTCAATCAAACAGGCTCGAAACGCTGGTTTCATCCGCGATGCGCTTGATCGCCTCGCCCAGCAGCGGGGCGATGGGCAGGTGGCGAATCTTGCCGGTGGTGTTGATCGACTCGTGATTGCCGATCGAGTCGGTGATGACCAGCTCGCGCAGTTCCGAGCCATCGACTCGCGCCACAGCACCGCCCGACAGCACGCCGTGGGTGACATAGGCGACGACGTCTTCCGCCCCCGCCTGGCGCAAAGCGGCGGCCGCGTTGCACAGCGTGCCTGCCGAGTCGACGATATCGTCGATCAGGATGCAGAAGCGGCCTTCCACGTCACCGATGATGTTCATCACCTCCGACTCGCCCGCGCGCTCGCGGCGCTTGTCGACGATGGCGAGCGGCGCGTTGTTGAGCCGCTTGGCGAGCTGGCGCGCACGGACGACGCCGCCGACGTCGGGCGAGACGACCATGAGGTTGTCGTTCTTGAAGCGCGCCAGAATGTCCGCCGACATGACCGGCGCGGCATAGAGATTGTCGGTCGGGATATCGAAGAATCCCTGGATCTGACCGGCATGGAGATCGACCGACAGGACGCGGTCGGCGCCCGCGACGGTGATCAGGTTGGCGACCAGCTTGGCCGAGATCGGCGTGCGCGGGCCGGGCTTCCGGTCCTGGCGCGCATAGCCGAAATAGGGAATCACCGCCGTGATGCGGCTGGCCGACGCGCGCTTCAGCGCGTCGATCATGATGAGGAGTTCCATGAGATTGTCGTTGACCGGATAGCCGGTCGACTGGATCACGAACACGTCCTCGCCGCGGACGTTTTCCTGAATCTCGACGAAGATTTCCTCATCGGCGAAGCGGCGCACCAGCGCCTCCGTCAGCGGCACCTCCAGATAGGAGGAAATCGCCTTCGCCAGCGGCAGGTTCGAATTGCCGGTCATCAATTTCATGGTCGTACCCCGTCCCCGCAGACAGCCCGTAGTCGCGGCCCCTTTAATCGCGCTGTCACAATAGCGCAAAGGTGATTCCCCGATTATGGGCGAGCACCATGACCGTGACCCGTTTCGCTCCCTCGCCCACCGGGCGGCTGCATGTCGGCAATATTCGCACCGCGCTGCACAACTGGATATATGCGCAAAAGGCCGGCGGGCGCTTCCTGCTGCGCATCGACGATACCGATGCCGAGCGCAGCGAGGAACGCTATGTGGATGCGATCCGGGCGGATTTGGCCTGGCTGGGCCTGATCCCCGATAGCGAAGTACGCCAGTCGCAGCGTTTCGCCTTGTACGAGGCGCGCTTCGCCGAGCTGGTCGCGGGCGGCCATGTGTACCCCGCCTATGAGAGCGCGCAGGAACTCGACCTGAAGCGCAAGATCCAGCTCGGACGCGGCCTGCCGCCGGTGTACGATCGCGCCGCACTGGCGCTGACCGAGGAGGACCGTACTAAGCTGGAGAGCGAAGGCGTTCGCCCGCACTGGCGGTTCAAGCTGGATCATGGCGCGCCGATCGAATGGGACGATGCGGTGCGTGGTCCCCAGCGCTTCGACCCCGCGACGATGAGCGATCCCGTGATCCGCCGCGCCGATGGGACATGGCTCTATATGCTGCCCTCGGTCATCGACGATATCGACATGGGCGTGACCCAGGTGGTGCGTGGCGAGGACCACGTCTCCAACACCGCGCTCCAGATTCAGATGTTCCAGGCGCTGGGCGCGGAGCTGCCGCGCTTCGCCCATGCCGCGCTGCTGACCGGCAATGAGGGCAAGCTGTCCAAGCGACTCGGCTCGCTGGGCGTCGATCACTTCCGCGAGATCGGCATCGAGCCGCAGGCGGTGCGCGCGCTCCTCGCCCGCATCGGAACCAGCGATCCGGTCGAGCCGGTCGCCGACATGGCCCCCCTGATCGCCGGGTTCGATTTCTCCCGCTTCGGCCGCGCGCCCGCGCGGTTCGACGAAGCCGAACTGGCACAGTTGAACGCGCGCATCCTCCACCAGACGCCATACGAAGCGGTATCCGATCGCCTGCCGACCGGCATGGGCGCGGCGGAATGGGAGGCGGTGCGGCCCAATCTCGACACCGTCGCGGAGGCCGCCGACTGGTGGCAGGTGATCGAGGGGCCGGTCGAGGCCCCCGAGCCTGCCGAGGACGACCGCGCCTATCTGGCGCAGGCGGCCGAGGTCGCGGGGCAGATCGACTGGGCGGGCGATCCTTGGGCTGCACTGACCGCCGCCTTGAAGGACGCGACGGGGCGCAAGGGCAAGACGCTGTTCCTGCCGCTGCGCCTGGCGCTGACCGGCCGGGCGCAGGGGCCGGACATGGCCGCGCTGCTGCCGCTGATCGGGCGGGAGCGGACGATCGCACGGCTGAACGGCTGATTTACGCGCCCACCTTTCATTAACGCCCTGCCTCGCCCACATAGGGCCTAGCAACACGTAAAGGAGCGTCTTTTGGCCACGTTGGGAATGTCGCCCGCCGACAAGGAAGCCGTCACCGCCTTCCGCCGCGATGTCGTCGAGCCGTCGATGACCAAGCTGGTCATCCTGGACTTCTGGGCGGAATGGTGCGGGCCGTGCAAGGTGCTGGGCCCGACGCTGGAGAAGGTGGCGGAGGCCTATGCCGACAAGGGCGTCGTGCTGGCCAAGATCGACACCGACAAGAACCAGTTCATCGCCAACCAATTCCAAATCCGCTCGATCCCGACCGTCTATGCGATGTTCCAGGGCCAGCTGGTCGCCGACCTGACCAGCGCGCGTACCGAAAGCGCGCTGCGCACGATGCTGGACCAGCTGCTCAAGCAGCTGCCGATCCAGTCGGAGGCGGCGGACGCGGCGGCCGAGCTGGAACCGCTGATCGCGATGGGCGAGGAAGTGCTGGAGGCCGGTGACGCCGAGCGCGCGGTGTCGATCTTCCAGCAGCTGCTCGACATGGCACCGGAGCATCCCGCCGTGCTGTCGGGGCATATCCGTGCGCTGCTGGGTGCAGGGCGCATCGAGGAAGCCGAAGCCGCGACCGAGGCGCTGCCGCAAGGCCTGGCCAACGACCCCGCCATCCACCGCGCCATCGCGACCGTGTCGCTGGCGCGGTCCGCTCCGCCGGCGGCGGACTATGCGGGGCTTGCGGCCGAGGTCGCGGCCAGCCCCGACGATCACGAAAAGCGGTTCGCGCTGGCCAACGCCCAGATGGCGGCGGGCGACCGTGACGGGGCGGCGGACAATCTGCTCCACATCGTTGCCGCCGACCGTGCCTGGAACGAGGATGCCGCACGTCAGCAGCTATTGAAGCTGTTCGAGGTGGTCGGCATGACCGATCCTTGGGTATCGCAGCAGCGGCGGCGCCTGTCCGCCATCCTGTTCGGATAAGGACATGGCGCGGCTCTCGATCTTTCCGCTGGCGGGTGCGATCCTCTTTCCGGGGATGCCGCTTCCGCTGCACATCTTCGAGCCGCGCTACCGGGCGCTCGTCTCCGACGCGATGGCGCGCGACCGGCGGATCGGCATGGTCCAGCCATCGGGCGATGGCGACACGCCATCGCTCTACCAGATGGGCTGTGTCGGCCGCATCGCCGAGGTCGAGGCGATGGAGGATGGACGCTACAACCTCGTGCTGGAGGGCGTGTCGCTGTTCCGCATCGTCCGCGAGCTGGAGGTGACGACGCCCTTCCGCCAGGTCGAGGCCGAGCTGCTGCCGGTGATCGACGAGGATCTGCTGTCGCTCGGCCGCCGCGCCTCGCTGGAGCAGGAATCGAAGCGTTTCGCCGATCTTCAGGGCTATGCGGTCGATTGGGACGCGGTCGGGCGGCTGGACGACGAGAGCCTGGTCAACGGCATCGCCCAGATCGCGCCGTTCGACGTGGCGGCCAAGCAGGCGCTGCTGGAGGCCCCCGATCTGGAACAGCGCGCCGAACTGATCATCCAGTTGATGCAATTTTTCGGTCGTCATGACGGCGAGGATCGGGTGACGCTGCAATGAGCCTGGACCCGTGGTTGCTCGAACGGCTGGTCTGCCCGCTGACGCGGACGCCGTTGCGCTATGACGAAGCGGCGCAGGAGCTGGTGTCGGCGGCGGCTGGGCTCGCCTATCCGATCCGCGACGGTGTACCGGTCATGCTGGTCGAGGAAGCGCGGGAGCTCTGATCCCCGCCGCCCTACCTCAGCCTGAGCGAACGGGGTTAGGGTATCAGACCAGCCGCCCGGCCAATGTCACCAGCACGATGACCAGCGCCGCGACACTGGAATAAAATCCCAGCGCAAACCCGAAGGCCCGCGCCGCCGCGCCGCGCGCATAATGGGCCCAGAACAGCGTACGCCCCACGGAGAACAGCCCGGCCAGCATCGGGATCATCGTCCCCGATCCCTCGACCACCCAGGCGAGCGCCAGATAGGCCGGGATCGCCAGCACCACCTGCTCCAGCGTGTTGCGCAGCACCGCCTGCGCCATCGCGACCTGCGGCGAATCGGGACTCCCGCCGGCCGCCGCATCGATATCGGCAGGTGATGTAAACCGCAGCGCCGCGACATGCCCGATCGCCGCCGCCAGCCAGAGCGCGGCCACCGTAGATGCCGCCACAGCGCGTAAGACCCGGTCGGTGGGGGAAAGCGTTGGTCCGACACTCCACCCGACCAGCAAGGCAAGCGCCACCACGGCCAATGCGGCTGCCATGGCGCGGGCTATACCGGCCTGGCGGCGGTCGCGGATCGGGGTTCGGAGCGGACGGGTGGGATGGTCAGGCCCAGTGGTCATAGCGCGCAAAACGCCGGACATGGCTTTGGGGATCCCATATGGTGTCATCGCGGGCGCGTCGCTTGTGGCTTTCCCTCCCCCATCCCCTCCCGCCTGCGGGAGGGGAGCGCTTGTTGGCTAAGCATGCGCGCGCCTCAGGCCAGCCGCTAAGCCCCTCCCGCAGGCGGGAGGGGTGGGGGAGGGTCCTTTCCCAATAGGATCGGCCTTACCGAACTAAACCATCACACCCTGCAACAGGCGCGGCAACTGCCCCGTCTCGCCGCGCGCTTCGGCCATGAAGCGGTTCTTGAGCGGCGGGATATGGTCGATCGCGGTGATGCCCAGCCGCCGGACCGCGCTGGCGGTCTTGCCGGGCACGCTGAAGATGCGGTTGAAACTATCGGTCGCCACCGACACCATCAGCGTGTCGAGTCCGCGCCACTGCTGATAGCGCTGGAGCAAGGCCGCATCGCCCAGGTCCAGGCCGGTGCGCTTGCCCTCGACCAGCACCTCGACCAGGGCGGCGACATCGCGATAGCCCAGATTGACGCCCTGACCCGCAATCGGGTGGATGCCATGCGCCGAGTCGCCGACCAGTACCAGCCGCTCGCCCGTCATCGTCGCGGCACGGTGAAAGCCCAGCGGATAGGCCGAGCGCGGGCTCGCCTGGCTCAGCTTGCCCAGGAACCCGCCCATGCTCTTCTCCGCCTCGGCCAGGAAGGCACGGTCGGACAGTTTCAGCATCGCATCGCCGTCGCGCCCCGATACCGACCACACGATCGCCGAGCGATGGCCGATCTCGTCGTCTGGCAGGGGCAGCAGCGCGAAGGGGCCGCTGGGGTAGAAGATCTCGAACGCGATATTCTCGTGCGCGACTTCGTGATGGAAGGCGCTGATGATCGCCTTGTGATCATAGGACCAGCGCGCGACCTTGATTCCCGCCGCGTCGCGAGTCGGCGACTGGCGGCCTTCGGCGGCGACCAGCAGCGGCGCGCGGACGGTGGTGCCGTCGCTCAAGGTCGCGGTGACACCCGCCGGGCCGCGTTCGACATGCGTCGCGCGGGTCAGCATGCGCAGGTCGACCAGCTCGGCTTCGTTGGCGGCCTCGTTGATCGCGCGGCGCAGCAGCTTGTTCTCGAACATCGTGCCCAGCGCGCCGTCATCGGCGTCGGGGATGAAATCGAGCTTGCCCGGCTCCAGCCCGTCGCTGACCCGGATATGCCGGATCTCGCAGCCCTTGCCCGCCAGCTTCGCGCCGATGCCGATCGCGTCCAGCATCCGCCAGCTGGCCGAGGCGACCGCCGAGGCGCGCCCGTCGAAACCGGGAGCCAGCACGACCGCCGGATCGGCGGGATCGACGATGATCGAAGACAGGCCATGCGCGGCCAGACCGACACCCAGAGTCGCGCCGACCAGGCCGCCGCCGAGGATGATGACGTCGCTATCCATGTCCATGCTCCTAGACCGTCACGCGGTCGCAAACAATGCGGGTGTCGCCCCCCGCGCCTTGACGTAGGAACCGTCAGAGGCGATGAATTTTCCGGGATTTCTCCCGGATTTTTGCGACTTCCTGAAGGACAAGACCCATGGCCAGCCGCGCGCAGCCGGTTTTATGGCGCGAGACGGTGAAGGCGGGTGCGGTGCGCAGCGGTGCGCTGGTCGCCGCGCTCATCCTGTTTGCCGTGACGCTGATGCTGGTGCTGGCGCTCGCCAGCTACCGGGCGAGCGATCCTGCGCTCAACACCGCCTCGGGCGCGGCCCCGGCCAACTGGATGGGGCATCCCGGCGCGTGGATCGCCGATATCGTGCTGACCCTGTTCGGCCCCGCCGTGGCGCTGATCCTGCCGGTCGGGCCGATCATCGCGACCCGGTTGTGGCGCGACCGTCCGGCGGGCCGCTGGGTGAAGATGCTGCGCCAGGCGGTGCTCGGCGTCGCGCTGATGGCCTGTGCCCTGTCCTTCGTGTCCGACTCGGCGGTGCTGGCGCTGCCCGCCGGATGGGGCGGCGTGATCGGGCTGTCGGTGGCGGGCCTCGTCCGCTGGGCGCTGGAATTTTCGGGCCAGGCGGCGGTGGTGACCTGGGGATCGGTGGCGATCGGGCTGGCGTTCGGGCTGGGCGGTGCGCTGATCTGGGGCCGCAGCCTGGAACTCGACATCGCCGAACGCGGCTTGGCGCGCCTGCGCCGTCGTCGTGCGGTGAGCGAGGATGGCGAGGCGCTGCCCTGGGACGATGAGGACGAGGCGCTTTACGACGAAGACGACGAGGATGAGGAACCGCTGACGCTGGCCCGCAAGGCGGTGCCGGTGCGCGAGGATCGCCCCGCCCCCGTCATCGCCGACCGTCAGGTCGCGCCCGCGCCCGCCAAGCCCAAGACGGCGGCCGACCGCGACGCGCCCTATCAGTTGCCCGGCCTGGACCTGCTGACGCCTGCACCGCCCTCGCCCGCCGGACAGATCGACAAGGCGGCGCTGGAGCGCAATGCGCGCCTGCTGGAGAATGTCCTCGACGATTTTCGCGTCCAGGGTTCGATCGTCGAGGTTCGCCCCGGCCCGGTCGTCACCATGTACGAGCTGGAGCCCGCGCCCGGCATCAAGGCCAACCGCGTCATCGCGCTGGCCGACGATATCGCGCGCAACATGTCGGCGATCTCGGCGCGCGTCGCGGTGATTCCGGGGCGCAACGTCATCGGCATCGAGCTGCCCAATCCCAAGCGCGAGATGGTATCGCTCCACGAACTGGTCGCGTCGCAGAGCTTCGCCGATCAGGCTGCGCAGCTGCCGATCATCCTGGGCAAGAACATCGCGGGCGACTCGGTGGTCGCCGATCTGGCGCCGATGCCGCACCTGCTGGTCGCGGGTACGACGGGTTCGGGCAAGTCGGTCGGCCTGAACGGCATGATCCTGTCGCTGCTCTACCGCCTGACGCCCGAGCAGTGCCGGATGATCATGATCGACCCCAAGATGCTGGAATTGTCGATGTATGACGACATCCCGCATCTGCTGTCGCCGGTGGTTACTGACCCGGCCAAGGCGGTCCGCGCGCTGAAATGGGCGGTCGAGACGATGGAGGACCGCTATCGGCAAATGTCCTCGGTCGGCGTGCGCAGTCTCGCCAGCTTCAACGACAAGGTGCGCGCGGCCAAGGCCAAGGGCCAGCCCTTGGGGCGCAAGGTCCAGACCGGCTATCATCCCGAGACCGGCCAGCCGGTCTATGAGGAAGAGAAGCTCGAATACGAACCGCTGCCGCAGATCGTCGTGATCGTCGACGAGCTGGCCGATTTGATGATGACGGCGGGCAAGGAAGTCGAATTCCTGATCCAGCGCCTCGCGCAAAAGGCGCGCGCGGCGGGCATCCACCTGATCATGGCGACGCAGCGGCCGTCCGTCGACGTCATCACCGGCGTCATCAAGGCGAATTTGCCGACCCGCATCAGCTTCCATGTGACCTCCAAGATCGACTCGCGCACCATCCTGGGCGAACAGGGCGCCGAACAGCTGCTGGGGCGCGGCGACATGCTTTACATGCCCGGCGGCAAGGGCATCGTGCGCGTCCACGGGCCCTTCGTCTCGGACGACGAGGTGCACCGCGTCGCCGATCACTGGCGCGCGCAGGGCCAGCCCGATTATATCTCCTCGGTCACCGAGGAACCGGCCGAGAGCTTCGCGCTCGACGGGGCACCCACGGGCGAGGACACGGCCGAGGACCAGCAATATCGCGCGGCGATCCAGCTGGTGTGCGAGAGCCAGAAGGCCTCGACCTCCTGGCTCCAGCGTCAGTTGCGCATCGGCTATAACTCGGCGGCGCGGCTGATCGAGCGGATGGAGACGGACGGCATCGTCAGCCGTCCCGACCATGTCGGACGGCGCGAGGTGCTGCGCGATACCGAGGGGCATCCGGTTTAAGGGGCAGCCGTCGGACCTGCACTTCGAGGGCCATTCCCATAGCCTTCGACGAAGCTCAGGCCGCCGGCTTCAACGTCGCCGAATCGATATGCCACCGCAGCTGGGCCGCACTGGCCCCCGGCACGTCGTTGACCCGCCGCACGACATATTGCCCGACAAAGCGCTGCTGCCGCCCATCGTCGAGCTGCGCATTCACCGTCACCGGCACGGTCGCATAGATCGACCCCGCCGCACCCTCGCTGGGGGCCAGCTTGCCGATCGTCACGCTGGTCGCGCGGGTATTGGCGAAGCCCTTCTGGAAATCGGCGAAGCGCTGCCCGGGGCGGCCGTCCGGGCCCCATTGCGTCCAGGCGGTGCTGTAATCGTGCGCATTGATCGCCGCATAATAGCGGCGGACGACATCGGCCGCTGCCGCATTACTTTTGGGATCGACCGCGCAGCCGGGCGTTTTGCCCGCGTCATCGCCCATCAGCGCACAGGATCGGGCGATCTCGTCCTCGATGATCGCGCAGCTGTTGACCGCATTGCACGGCGGATGGGTGGCGGGTGAGACGGAGGTGCAGATGTTCACCAGCCGCTGCGCCGCCGCCTGCCCACGCTCGGCGGCGCAGGACAGGACCGCACTCGGGGCGCGGGTGGCGCCGGTCTTGATCGGCGCGGGCAGGGTGGCGCGGGTCGGCTCGACTGCCGGTGTCACCTCACCGACCGGCGAGGGGGCGGCCGTCACCATGTTGCGCTCCGACTCGCCTCCCCCGCCACAGGCGGCCAGCGGCAGGACCAGCGCACCCGCCAGCCAGCGGGTCATGCGGAATGCGGGACGAATCACGGCAGAACCTCCGACAGCATCGATCCCGGTCAACGCGCCCCGCCCGCGCCCGGCTCCTCGCTTCACCGCAAGCGGATTTAGCGGGCGAGTGCGATCAACTGCGCCACGCTCTGCGTCTGGGTCTTCTGGAAAACCGCCGCCCGGTGGTCCTCGATCGTCTTGGGCGACAGGCCGAGCAGCCCGGCCATCGCCTTGTTGCCATGGCCCTGCACCATCAGGTCGAACACCTGCCGTTCGCGCGGCGACAGCTCGCCCAGCCGCCGGGCGGTCGCGCGCCTCGCGGTCGACCAGGCGACGCCGTCGCGCAAGGACGCACACAGCCGCGCCTCGTCGATCGGCTTGTCCAGATAATCGACGCCGCCATGCCGCCGAACCGAATCGACCGCATGGGCCGTGTTTGGCCAGGCGGTCATGAACAGGATGGCGACATGGGCATCGAGCGCGCGCAGCCGCTCGGCAAAGTCGAAGCCGTGCCACTCGCCCATCATCACATCGGTAACGACGGCATGGGCGGCCCGGCCGGGATAGGCGGCGAGCAGCGCGGCGGGATCGTCAAAGGCCTTGGCGACGAAACCCTGCCGGGTCAGCATCCGCGCGACCGCCGCCCCCAGATCGGCATCGTCGTCCAGCACATGCACGGTGGCGGGGGCCACGGGATCGGGCGAACGAAGGGGCATCAGCGGGTCTCGATCAGGGGCAGCGACAGCGCGGCATGGACCATGCCGTCCGGCCCATGCATCCGGGTCAGGGTGCCGCCATGCGCCTCGACGATGGCGCGGGCGACATGGGTGCCGATCCCCATCCCGTCACGCGCGACCGGCCGGGCGGAGGCGCGATTGACGACATGGATCACGGCCTGGGTCTCGTCGGCGGTGACGTCCAGCGTGACGGGATGGGGGGCGGCATCGCCCTGCGCGGCCTGCACCGCATTGCGGACGAGGTTCATCACGGCCTGTGCCAGCTCGACCTCCTGCGCCATCACCTGCAAGTTTGGATCGACCGGGCTGATGACGAGGGCGACGCCTGCCTCGCGCGCCTCGGCCTGGGCCAGCGTCGCCACCATGTCGACCAGCGCGGTCAGCGCCAGCGGCTGCGGTGCGCCCTCGGCATGGCCGCCGAACCGGCGCAGGCGTCGGATCAGCGTCGCCAGATGCTCCGCCTTGCGATCGATCAGCGCCGCACCGTCCGCGATCTCGTCCCCCCGCCCGGCGGTGAGCCGGTGCAGGTGGCGCGCCTCGATCGCCAGCGTGGACAGCGGCTGGCTGACCTCATGGATCACCGCCACCGACATGGCGCGCAGCGTCTTCAGCCGTTCGGCCTGAAAGAGCAGCCGGTCGCGCCGTTCCAGCATGGCGCGCGCGGTGGCCTGCGCATCGGCGAAGCTGCCCGCCAGATAGCCGGTGACGACGATGGTCGCGAGCGCCAGGTGCCGCTGCAACCGCTCGGGCGTGTCCATCGCGCCCGCCGTGTCGGGCAGGACGCGCAGCACCACGACGAGCAGCGCGCCCCAGGCGGCGGCACGCCCGAAACGCAACCCGATCCACGCCACCGCGACCAGCACCGGCGCGGGCTGCATCCCCAGCCCCGCCTGGTCGAGCAGCCGGGCAAGGCCGATGCCCAGCCCCAATACCCCCGCCGTCTCCACAGCCGCGAGCAGCGAGGGCAGCGGCCGGCGCCAACAGGCCCGGCCCGACACCGCATCGGCGATCCACAGGAGCGGCGGCGCGATGAACAGCGTGCCGAGCAGATCGCCGACCGCAAAGGCGGCGAGCGACACGATCACCTCGCGCGGGCTGGATACGCCGGTCAGCTCCGGGCTGGTCAGCGCCTGCGGCACCGCGCTCAACGCCGCCGCCAGCGGGGCGAGCACCAGCGCCAGCCCCAGCGGCATCGGCGCGGTCAGCAAGGCCGCCCCCCGCCGCTCCGCCAGCCAGCCGATCGCCGCGACCGTCGCGCCGTAAGCCAGCACCGGGCGCGCAATGCCCCAGATCGCGACCGTCCAGGGCATGCCCTCCAGCACCGCCGGGGTCAGGATGACGTCGACCGCGATCTCGACCAGCGCGATCGCCGGGGTCAGCCGAGGCCCCAGCCCCCAGAGCAAGGCGAGCCGCAGCCCGGCCGCCGGAAACCAGAGCGAATAGAAACCGCTGCCGCCCCAATAGGCCGCCAGTCGGTGCAGGACGGCGAACCCCACCGCATAGAAGGCGAGCGCCGGCCAGTCCTGCCGCCGGGGCCGGAACATCCGCAGGCCGAGCGTGTCGAGAGGCTCAGGGGCAGCGGGCCGGGAAGCAAAAGAGGGACTGAGCGGCGCCGTCATCGCAATCTGTCTGTACCGGGCGCCTGGCGATCGGCATCCGGGAATTTCCCGGATGGACAGTGTTTTAGATGGTCGGCGCGGCTGGCGCCGTCTGTGGAGAAGCCTGTGGATTATCCTGTGGGTTCGTCTGGGCCGTGGTGGTGTCGGCCGTGTCGGCTGGCGGAGTGCCCGGTACCGGGGTCGTCACGATCGGTGCCGGGGGCGGGGGCGGCGCGGGCGGGGTGACGAGCGCGGCATTCTCGATCAGGTCGAGCGCTTGGCGCGCGCGGACATAGCTAAAGGCGGCCTGTTGCCAGCCTTGCGCGGCGGCGGCACCGGGCAGGCGCGCGACCTCGGCCCGGGCGGCATCGACCTGTCCGCCGTCGAGCAGGCGGCGCGCCCGCGCCAGTCGGTCGGTCGGGTTGGTCGAGGGGGCATTGGCCTCTCGGATGACGATCAGGCGCGCCAGTTCCTGGCGAAGCCCTTCCCACCAGCCATTGCCGCCGCTGACGACCAGATCGGGGGCCAGCGTATCGAGCCCCTGGCGCAGCGTCTCCAGCGTCACCGGCTGGCGCGCGGTGACGATCAGGACGGAGACGGCGCGCGGCTCGCTGGTGCCGAAGCGGGTGCGAAGCTGCTCCTCCAGATAGCCGAGCGGCTGGCCGCGATCGACCGCACGGCGCACGGCGGCGGCGACCAGGATCGACTCGGCGCGGCCCGCCTGCGCGCCCGCCGCCGTGGCGTCGGTGGACAGCGTCGCGGCGCGCGTCTCCAGCGCGGCGAGTTGCGCGGCCAATTGCGCCTCGCGCGTGGCCAGCGCCATGGGATCGGTGCGCGGCGCTTCCTTGACCGTGCCGCCGGTGCCGCCGGGCTTGGCGGTGACGGCTTGCGTCGCGGCGCCATTGCTGTTGAACCAGGGCAGGTTGCGCATGGCATAGGCCATCAGCAGGATTCCGGCGACAAAGGCGATCAGGACCAGCGCGATGATCGCGCCCTTTCGGGGGCCGCGCGTCGGCGGTCGGTCGGAAGGCGCGAAATTGTTCATGCCCCGCTTATCCCCGTGGCGGCGGCTCGGGTCAACGCCTGCGCGGCCGCCACCATGGCATCGTCGCGCGGGGCCGTGGCGATGACGAGCGCCTGCCAGCCCGGGCCCGCCGCCGCCGCCGTCTTGGCGCTGATCGCCACCAGCGAGACGGCGGCGCGGGGCAGGCCCGCCTGCCCGGCCAACTCGGCCAGTCGCGCGGCGGCGCGGGCGGAGTGAAGGAGCACGATCTGCCCCGCCAGGGCGTGGATCGCGGACACCTCCACCGCCACGGGATCGGCGGCATAGACGATGCAGGTCATCGCCCCCGTCTCGACCCGATCACGCCCCGCCAGATGAAGCAGCCGCGCATATCCCTGCATCCGCGCCTGGGCGACGACCGACGCGGCATCCTGCGCACCGGTCAGCACCACCGACAGCCCGGCCTCGCGGGCGGCGGCGGCGGTGGCGGGGCCGACCGCGATCACCGGCTTGCGGCGCAACGGATCGAGCGTCGATCCGGCCAACCGGACGCCCTGGGCACTGGTGAAGAGCAGCGCATCGAACGTCTCGGCCGCAGGCGCCGTCCACGCGACCGTACGCGCCGCGAACAGCGGCAGCGACATGGCCTCCAGCCCCGCCGCGTGCAGGGCGGCGATCGTCGCGCCATGGCCGGGTTCGGGCCGGACGACGACGACCGCCACGGGCTCAGCCCCCGGCGAACAGGCGGCGCACTTCGGGGGCCGCGCGTTCGAGCAGATCGACCGCCAGCCGCGCGCCCAGTTCCTCGTCAAGCGCCCCCTCGACCCAGCCGCTGACCCGCGACGATCCGTCCTCGGCCAGCAATTCGGCGCGCAGGGTCAGCATCTCGCCCGCCAGCGAAGCGAGCGCCGCGACCGGGCTGTGGCAATCGGCCTGCAAGGCGGCGAGCAGCGCACGCTCGGCCATCACGCAGGCATGGGTCTCGGCATGGTCGATCGAGGCGATCAACATGGTCGCGGCGGCATCGTCGGCGCGCGTCTCGATCCCGACCGCCCCTTGCGCAGGCGCAGGCAGCATCTGGTCGGTGGGCACAGGCTGGCCGACCGCGCGCCCCAGCCGGTCGAGCCCGGCGGCGGCGAGCAACGTCGCGTCGACATCGCCGTTCGCGACGGCGGCCAGGCGTGTGTCGACATTGCCGCGCAGCAGGGTGATGGTCAGGTCGGGCCGGTGCGACAGCATCTGCGCGCGGCGGCGCGGGCTGCTGGTGCCGATCACCGCACCGGGGCGCAGCTCGGCAATGGTCTCCGCGCCGATCAGCCGGTCGCGGACATCGGCGCGCGGCAGCATCGCGGCGATATGCAGCCAGTCGGGCCGGATCGTCTCGACATCCTTCATCGAATGGACCGAGGCGTCGATCTCGCGGTCGTACAGCGCGCGGTCCAGTTCCTTGGTCCACAGCGCCTTGCCGCCGATCTCGGCCAGCGCGCGGTCCTGCACCCGGTCGCCGGTGGTCTTGATCGGCACGATCTGAACCGCGTCCTCGCTCCACCCCTGCGCGTTGGCCAGCGCCGCGCGCACCATATGCGCCTGGGTGAGGGCCAGCGGCGAACCGCGCGTACCGAGCCGGAAACGAACCATGTGTCCGCCTTTGCCGCATCAAGCCCCCCTTCGACAAGTTGGCAACGGACGGGTATGGGGAAGTCATGCTGATCCTGGGACTGGAATCCTCGTGCGACGAGACCGCCGCCGCGCTTGTCACCGATGACGGCCGCGTGCTGGCACACCGGCTGCTCGGGCAGGAGGCGGCGCACGCCCCCTTCGGCGGCGTCGTCCCCGAAATCGCCGCGCGCGCGCATGTCGAGGCGATGGAGCCGCTGGTCGCCGCCGCCTTTGCCGATGCGGGGGTGACGCTGGCCGATGTCGATGCGATCGCGGCGACGGCGGGGCCGGGGCTGATCGGCGGCGTGATGGTCGGGCTGGTCACCGGCAAGGCGCTGGCCCATGCGGCGGGCAAGCCGCTGATCGCGGTCAACCATCTGGAGGGCCATGCCCTGTCGCCGCGTCTGTCGGACCGCGAACTGGCCTATCCGTACCTGCTGCTGCTCGTCTCGGGCGGGCATTGCCAGCTGCTGCTGGTCGAGGGCGTTGGGCGTTATCGCCGGATGGCGACGACCATCGACGATGCGGCCGGAGAGGCGTTCGACAAGACCGCCAAGCTGCTGGGCCTGGGCTATCCCGGCGGCCCGCGTGTCGAGGCGGCGGCGCGGGAGGGCAACCCCCATGCCGTGCCGCTGCCCCGGCCTCTCAAGGGTTCGGCCGAGCCGCATTTCTCCTTTGCCGGGCTCAAGAGCGCGGTGGCGCGTGCGATCGGGCATCATTCGCCCGAGGACATCGCCGCCTCATTCCAGCAGGCGGTGGTCGATTGTCTGCTCGATCGCACCCGCCGTGCACTGGCCGATGTGCCGCCCGTCACCGCGCTGGTCGTCGCGGGCGGGGTCGCCGCGAACGGCGTGATCCGGGGCGCGCTGGAGGCACTCGCCGCCGAGCATGGCCTGCGCTTCGTCGCGCCGCCGCTCTGGCTGTGCACCGACAATGCCGCGATGATCGCCTGGGCGGGCGTGGAGCGGTTCCGCGAAGGGCTGACCGATCCGCTCGACACGCCCGCACGGGCGCGCTGGCCGCTCGATCCGGCGGCGGAAGCGGTGCGCGGCGCGGGGGTGAAGGCATGAGGATCGGGGTGATCGGCGCGGGCGCCTGGGGCACCGCGCTGGCACAGGTCGCGGCGCATGGCGACCGGCCGGTGCGGCTCTGGGCGCGCGATCCGGCGGTGGCCGAGGCGATCAACACGACACACGCCAACCCGCTCTATCTGCCGAACATCGCATTGTCGCCGAGCATCGAGGCGGTGAGCGATCCGGCCGCCATGGCCGAGATGGATGCACTGCTG
Source organism: Sphingomonas sp. Xoc002 (assembly GCF_050408055.1). Classification (NCBI taxonomy): domain Bacteria; kingdom Pseudomonadati; phylum Pseudomonadota; class Alphaproteobacteria; order Sphingomonadales; family Sphingomonadaceae; genus Sphingomonas; species Sphingomonas sp. Xoc002. The sequence goes on from NZ_CP191175.1 coordinate 3,835,400, forward strand.
GTCGTCACCCCCGCCCAGGCCGTCGGCGCGGTGCTGGCGACGATGCCGGTCGGGTCCAAGCCGCTGGTCCTGTGCTCCAAGGGGATCGAGGCGGGAACCCGGCGGCTGGTCGGCGAGGTTGCGCGGGCAATCCACCCGGACGCGCCGATCGCGGTGCTGTCCGGCCCGACCTTCGCGCATGAGGTGGCGGCGGGGCTGCCGACGGCGGTGACGCTGGCGTGCGAGGAACCGGAGCTGCGCAAGGCCCTGTCCGCGCGCCTCGCGGCGCCGCATTTCCGGCCCTATGCCACCGACGACGTGACGGGCGCGGAAATCGGCGGCGCGATCAAGAATGTGCTCGCCATCGGTTGCGGCGTGGTGGAGGGCGCGGGGCTGGGCCAGAATGCCCGCGCCGCGCTGATCGCACGCGGCTTTGCCGAGATGACGCGGTTTGGCCTCGCGCGCGGCGGCCGGGCGGAGACGCTGGCGGGCCTTTCGGGGCTGGGCGACCTGGTGCTGACCTGTTCGTCGACCGCCTCGCGCAATTTCTCGCTGGGCGTCGGGCTGGGGCAGGGGCGGTCCGCCGCCGAGCTGCTGGCCGACCGGCGGACCGTGGCGGAAGGGGCGTTCACCGCGCCCGTGCTGCGACAGGCGGCGGCGGAGGCCGGTGTGGACATGCCGGTGTGCGAGGCGGTGTGCCGGTTGCTGGAGGGCGCGGCCGTGGGTGAGGTGATCGGGGCCCTGCTCGCGCGGCCGTTGAAAGCCGAGGGCAACTGACCCCTGCTCCGTTCCGCGGAACGGAGATTGGGGGCAATTACCGCAACACCTGCCGCGCCAGCGCCCCGCAGGCCGCATTCTGCGCCTTCGGCCCGGTATCGCCGGTGATCGCGCGGCCGATCGACTTGAAGATATTGCCGACCGACTTCACCTCCTTCGGGATTACCAGATCGGGCTTTTGCAGCGTGCCCGTTACCGTCGCCGCGCCCGCCAGCCTCAGCGTCGCCCCCTGTTTCGGCGCGCCGATCAGCCGCAGCGCCAGTCGTTCGTCGGGGAAATGGACCGTCCCCGTCCCGTCCAGCCGACTGCGCGAGGTGTCGACGATCAGCGGATCGGCGCGGCCCGTGCCGTTCGTCATGTCCACCCCCAGCACCAGGCAGCGCAGGGTCGCCTTGCCGCTGTCGCCCATGAATGCCGCGCCCGCGTCGAAGCCCAGCGCCGTCGCATAACGATCGGGCAAGGTCCCGTTGGCGACGACCAGCCCGATACGGCCATCCGCGCGCCCGATCGCCGCGCGCACCGTCTCTCCCACGCCCACCAGCTTCGCGCGCGCGCCGACATGGCCGGTGATCCGTGTCTCGCCCGACAGCGACAACACGCTCGCCCCGCGCAGCCGCAGGTCGACCGAAAGTTTCGGCACCTTCGCCCCGTTCCGCTGGTCGATCACCGCCTGGCCCGTCACCACGCCTTCGCGCAAGGACATGCGGATGTCGCCGATGGTCAGCAACTGATGGTCCATCGTCATCCGCCCGGCCAGCCCGGTGATCGGTGAGGGACCTTGTGCGCTGACCACCCGGCCGACCTTGAAGCGGATCGTGCCGTCGGTCGTGTCGATCTTGCCGATATCGATCCGCGTATTGGGCACCAGTCGCGGTCCGATCCGGCGTTCGAGCGCGGCGGCCTCGGCACGCCCTTGCGCCGAGGACAGATCGTCGAAATCGAGCTGCCCCGCCGTCACCTCGCCGTCCAGCCGCGTGCGGCCTTCTTTCTTGTCGACGGTCAGCCGCCCGGTCAGGTCGGAACGGCCGATGCGTCCCTTCAGATCGGTGATCGTCCAGCGCGGGCGTTCGTGGCGGACATGCGCGGTCAGCTGGACCGGCCGGGTCTGGAACAGCCCCGCCTCGATCACCGCATCGATCCGCTTTAGGTCGTCGGCCTTCGCCGTCAGGTCCAGCGTCATCGCATCGGTGTCGAGTGGCCGATCCATCGTGCCGACCGCCTTCATCACCAGCTGCTCGCCGGTGATGTCGGCGGTGAAGGGCCAGCGGCCGGGCTTCACCGCCGCGCCGGCAAAGGCGATGCGGACGGGCGCACCGCGCACCCTGCCCTCACCCTCGGCCCGCACGCCGCGATCCGGGTCGGCGGCGACCTTCAGCACCGCCTGCCGATCCTCCTTGGCGTCGCGGTAGCTGACCACGCCATCGGTGACGGTCAGCCCCTGCAGATCGGTCGCGCTGCCGCCTTCCTCGGGTTCGCCGGGGCGTGACCAGTTGGTGCGGCCCTGCTTGTCGCGGACCAGCGCCAGGCGAAGCCCGGACACGCGGATATCCTCCGGGACGAAAGCACCGCGCAGCAACGGCCAGACCGAAAAGCGGATTTCCGCCCGCTTCACCGCCGCGAAATCACCCCGACCGGCCCAACCGGCCTGCGGAATCTTCAGGTCTTCGACCGCGATGGTCGGATGAAAGCCGATGCCGTCGACCCGGTGGACCGACCCGATCGTCACCGGCCGCCCGAACCGCTCGGTCGCCGCGCGACATACCGCGTCGCGCAGGAGCCCCCAGGGAAACACCGCCAGGATCAGGAGGAAAAGCAGGGGCAACCCGATCAGCAGCGCCACCACGCCCCGCGTCCAGCGCGGCCATCCCCTATCCTGTATCATGATGATGGGACGCGCGACCGGGGGCTTCGTTCCGCCTGCGTCAGGATCGCCACGCACGATTATTGCCCCGACGCGCGTCCTACCCTAGATATGGCGAAATCCGTATTCGGGAGCCCTCACGTTGGTCCTCATCCTTCAGATCCTTCAGATTCTGCTCAATGTCGTCTGGTGGATCATCATCGTGCAGGCGATCCTGTCCTGGCTGATCGCGTTCAACGTCATCAACACCTCGAATGATTTCATCCGGTCGGTCTGGTACGCGCTGCAGAAGATGACCGATCCGCTCTATCGCCCGATCCGGCGCATCCTGCCCGATTTCGGCGCGCTCGACCTGTCGCCGATGGTCGTGCTGCTGGCGGTCATCATCCTGGGCAAGATCCTGGACACCGCGATCGCCAATGCGATGTACGGGGGCGCGGTCGTCGTCGGCTGATGCCCGCCTGGGGCCCCTGCGATGACGGTATCCGGATCGCGGTCCGGGTCACACCGCGTGGCGGTCGCGATGCGCTGAGTGCGGGCACGGAAGAGCATTTCGCCGCGCGCCTGTCGGCACCGCCGGTCGACGGCGCGGCCAATGCGGCGCTGATCCCGCTGGTCGCCAAGCATTTCGGGGTGCCCAAGCGCGCGGTCAGCATCGTCGCGGGTGATACGGCGCGATTGAAGCGTCTGCATGTCGCCGGAGACCCGCACATACTGGCGCGTATCGCCCAGGCGCTTTATGGCGATCGGCCATGACTAGCGCCACGATCATCGACGGCAAGGCGTTCGCCGCCGGCCTCCGCACCCGCATCGCCACCCAGGTAGCCACGTTTCGCGAACAGGCAGGCCGCGCGCCCGGCCTGGCGGTCGTGCTGGTCGGCGAGGACCCCGCCTCCAGCGTCTATGTCCGCTCCAAGGGCAAGGCGACGCGCGAGGCGGGCATGGAGAGCATCGAGCACCGCCTGCCCGTCGATACCGACCAGGCGACGTTGCTGGCGCTCGTTGAGCAGCTCAACCAAGACCCGACCGTCGACGGCATCCTCGTCCAGTTGCCGCTGCCGGGCCAGATCGACGCGCAGGCGGTGATCCAGGCGATCGATCCCGACAAGGACGTCGACGGTTTCCACCCCGTCAACGCCGGACGGCTGGCGACGGGCAGCGAGGGCTTCGTGCCCTGCACCCCGCTCGGTTGCCTGATGCTGCTCAAGAGCATTCACCCCAGCCTGTCGGGCATGGATGCGGTGGTCGTCGGCCGCTCCAACATCGTCGGCAAGCCGATGGCGCAGCTGCTGCTCGGCGAAAGCTGCACCGTGACGGTCGCGCACAGCCGCACCCGTAATCTCGCCGAGGTGATCGGTCGCGCCGATATCGTCGTGGCGGCGGTGGGTGTTCCCGGCCTAGTCAAGGGCGCGTGGATCAAGCCCGGCGCGAGCGTCATCGACGTCGGCATCAACCGCACCGAGACGGGTCTGGTCGGCGATGTCGAATATGACACGGCGGCGCAGCGTGCGGGCGCGATCACCCCGGTGCCGGGCGGCGTCGGGCCGATGACGATCGCGGTCCTGCTGCGCAACACCCTGGTCTCGGCGGGACGGCGCGAGGGCGTCGCGATCGACCAGACGGCGCTGTAAGGCCGTGCTCGAACTCTATATCTCCTCGCTGATCACCTTCTTCGTGGTGATCGATCCGCCGGGTTGCGCGCCCATTTATGCGGGCCTCTCGGCGGGGGCGACGCCGCAGCATCGCCGCGCGATGGCGATCCGTGCGGTCATGGTCGCCTCGGTCATCCTGTTCGTCTTCGCCCTGTTCGGCGAGGCGCTGCTGCATGGCCTGGGCATCGAGATGGCGGCGTTCCGCATCGCGGGCGGCATCATGCTGTTCCTGATCGCGCTGGAGATGGTGTTCGAGAAGCGTACCCAGCGCCGCGAGGACCGCGCGGCCAAGGTCGCGGACGATCCGCACGAGGCGGAGGATGTATCGATCTTCCCCATGGCGATGCCGATGATCGCCGGGCCGGGTTCGATCGCGACCGTCATGCTGTTGATGAGCCGCAATTCGGGGCTCCAGGCCTCGATCGTGGTGCTGGGCGCGATGGTGTCGATCCTGCTGCTGACCCTGATCGCGCTGCTGGCGGCGGGGCCGTTGATGCGGCTGCTGGGCGCCAAGATCGAGGCGGTGATCACCCGCGTGCTGGGCGTGCTGCTCGCCGCGCTGGCGGTTCAGTTCGTGATCGACGGGGTGACCGCCAGCCTGAAATGATCCCCCTCCCCATGCCGGGAGGATCGGGACCTTCCCTTTCCCACAGTCCCGCGCGACACTCGCGGGCATGATCGGTCGTCATCTTCGCATCACCGGGCGCGTCCAGGGCGTCGGATATCGTTACTGGCTCCTCGGACGCGCGACGGCCTCGGGGCTGACCGGCTGGGTTCGCAACCGTATGGACGGCACGGTCGAGGCGGTGGTGCAGGGGCCGGAGGACGCGGTGGCACGGATCGTGGCCGAAGCCGAATCAGGACCGCCCGCTGCGCGAGTCGATCGGGTCGAGACGATCGTGCAGGTCATCGACCCCATGCTGACCCGATTCGAGCAGCGGCCGACATGCTGATCGCCCTACTCCTCGCCCAGGCCGCCGATCCGGCCATCACGCGGCGGGTCGAGTCGGTCCTGGCCCGCGCGCCGATCGTCGACGGGCATAACGATCTGCCCTGGGAGTTGCGGGACTCCGACCTTTCGCCCGAGTCTCCCTCGCTCGCGACCGGCACCGCCGCCCTGCCCCATCCGCTTCAGACCGATCTGCCCCGCCTCGAACGCGGCGGGGTCGGCGGGCAATTCTGGTCGGTCTGGATTCCCGCCGATGTCACCGGCCCGCGCGCGGTCGAAATGACGCTGGAACAGATCGACCGTGTCCACCGCCTGGTCGCCGCCCATCCGGCCCGGCTCACGATGGCGCGCACCGCCGAAGATGTCCGCCGGGTCGCGCGCGCGGGCGGGGTTGCCTCGCTGATCGGGGTCGAGGGCGGGCATCAGATCGACGGGCGCTTGTCGGTGTTGCGCCAGTACAAGGCGCTGGGCGTCGCCTATCTGACGCTGACCCATGGCCGCAGCATGGCCTGGGCCGATTCCTCGACCGATGCCCCCATCGCCAACGGGCTCAGCCCCTTTGGCCGCGCGGTGGTGGCCGAGATGAACCGGATCGGCATGATCGTCGATGTCGCGCATGTCTCCGACGCGACGATGGCGGCGGTGCTGGAGACCAGCCGGGCGCCCGTCATCGCCTCACACTCCGATGCCCGCGCCTTGGCGGATGCGCCGCGCAACATTCCCGACGCGCTGCTCCGCCGGATCGGCGCGGGCGGCGGGGTGGTGATGGTCAATTGCTATCCCGCCTTCCTGTCGAGCGAATGGCGGGCCTGGGATGCCGGCCGCACCGCCTATGCCAAGTCGGTCGGCGTGGTCGCCAACATCTATGGCCCGCGCGCGCCAGCGCCGTTGATTGCCTGGGACGCCAGCCACCCCGCCCCGCGCGTGACGGCGGCGATGGTCGCCGATCATATCGAGCATATCGCCCGCGTGGCGGGACGCGGGGCGGTGGGCCTTGGCGGCGATTATGACGGGATCAACGGCACCGGGCCGGAGGGGATGACCGGGGTGGACGGCTATCCGCTGGTGCTGGCCGAACTGGTCCGGCGCGGTTGGAGCGATGCGGACCTGATGGCCCTGACCAGCGGCAATATCCTGCGCGTGATGGAACGGGTCGAGGCGGTGGCGCAAAGCCTCAGTGCGACAGCACCGGGCGATTCGATCGATCCGCTGGCGCGCTAGTCCCACCGAAACGCATCGCGATCAGCCAGATCACGAACCCGCCCAGCGCCAGCCCGCATCCGACATAGCCGGTCGAGGTCCACCCCAACCCGTTGGCGATGGCCAGCCCGCCCGCCCAGGGACCGATGGCATTGGCCGTGTTGAACGCCGAATGGTTGAGCGCGGCCGCGAGCCCCTGCCCCTCACCCGCCACGTCCATCAGACGCGTCTGGAGCACGGTGCCCAATGCCCCGCCCAGCCCGATCGCAAAGACGATGGGCAGGATCGTCCACAGGCTGCCCGCCGCCAGCGGATAGAGCGCCAGCATCGCCGCCGACCAGAGCAGCAAGCCCCCGGCGGTCGGCATCAGTGCGCGGTCGGCGAAACGCGGGACCACGATATTGCCGATCGTCATGCCCAGCCCGAACACCGCCAGCACCAGCGGGATCATCGCGGTCGACGCGCCCGTCACTTCGGTCAGCGTCGCCGCCAGATAGGTATAGACCGCAAACATGCCGCCAAAGCCGATCGCCCCGATGGCGAGCGTCAGCCAGACCTGCCCCTTGCTCAGCGCGTCGAGTTCGCGACGGATGCTCGCGCCCTCGTCGGGCCGGTCGTGCGGCGCGGCGATGGCGACCAGCGTCGCGGTCAGCAGCGCCAGCGCCGCGACGACGCCGAACACCCAGCGCCAGTTGAGCCATTGCCCCAGCATCTGCGCCAGCGGCACGCCGATCACGGTCGCGACCGTCAGGCCCAACATGATCCGTCCGACCGCCACCGTCCGCCGCGACTCCGGGACGAGCGAGGCCGCGACCAGCGCCGCGATCCCGAAATAGGCGCCGTGCGGCAGCCCGCTGAGGAAGCGGAAGAACAGCATCCAGTGATAATCGGGCGCCATCGCCGACAGGCCGTTGCCCAATGCGAACATCAGCATCAACGCGATCAGCAGCGTGCGCCGCGCCAGCTTGGCCGACAGCACCGCCAGCAGCGGCGCGCCCACCACCACGCCCAGCGCATAGGCGCTGATGACATGTCCCGCCGTCGGCGCATCGATGCCGAGGCCGCGCGCCAGATCGGGCTCCAGGCTCATCGCGGCGAATTCGGTCGTGCCGATCGCAAAGCCGCCCACCGCCAGCGCGGTATGGACGATGCCGGGGGGAAATGTCCGGGCCATGGGAAATCCTTTCGCGACCCCATATGTTGCACCGCAGCAGAAGGTGCAACCACCCGCCGGTCCGACACACTGATTTCGCGGGATAAAAAGCGAAACACACGCCTTAACCGCAGAGGCACTCAAGCCAAAATGGCCAATCACGCCGCTATTGATTGCCCCATTTCGGACAGGCACAATGATCATCGGCAACGGGGGAAGCCGAATGGGGGAGGTCACGACGATCGTCGAAGTCGTCGCGCGGGAACTGTTGTTGTTCGCGGCCGTCGGATTGTTGGTCGGGGGCCTGGATGATCTTCTGGTCGATCTGCTCTATGTCATACGACGACTGATAAAGGGCCCCGCCACGCCGATCCGCAGCTATGCGCTGCCCCGACCCGAACAGCCGGGACGCATGATCGTCTTCACCCCGGCCTGGGACGAGGCCGCGGTGATCGGCGCGATGCTGTCCACCGCGCTCGCGCGTTTCCGGCATCCCGATTATCGTATCTATGTCGGGCTTTACCCCAATGACCCGGCCACCATCGCGGCGGCGGCCGATATGGCCGAACGCGACGACCGGGTCCGTCTGGTCATCGGCGCGCGCGATGGCCCGACCACCAAGGCCGATTGCCTCAACACGCTTTGGCACGCACTCCAGCACGACATCGCGGTAGAGGGGTTTCGGGCAAAGGCGATCGTCCTGCACGATGCCGAGGATGTCGTGCATCCGGACGAGCTGGCGGTCTTCGACTCGCTGATCGAGGAGCGGGCGGTGGTGCAGTTGCCGGTCCTGCCGCTGGTCGTACCGGGATCGCGCCTGGTGTCCGGCCACTATGCCGACGAGTTCGCCGAAAGCCACATCAAGCAGCTGGTCGTCCGCACCTGGATCGGGGCGGGCATGCCGCTGGCGGGCACCGGCTGCGCGCTGTCGCCAGCCATGCTGGGCCGAATCGCCGCGTCGCGCGGGGGCGATCCGTTCGATGCGACCAGCCTGACCGAGGATTACGAACTGGGCCTGCGCATCGCCGAGCTGGGCGGCGAGGGACTGTTCGCGCGGGTCGCGGACGGGACGCGGGGCGGCGTGGTGGCGGTCCGTGCCTATTTCCCGGCGACCCTGGTGGCCGCCGTTCGGCAAAAGGCCCGGTGGATGACCGGTATCGCGCTGATCGGCTGGGATCGCACCGGTTGGGGGCGGGCATTGGCGATGGGGGATCATTGGTGGCGCTTACGCGATCGGCGGGGGCCGATCGCGATGCTGGTGCTGGCGGCGGCCTATCTGGGCATGACCGCCGATGCGCTGGCCGTGTCGATCCACTGGATCGCCGGCACGCCCCTGCCGCCGGTCGATCCGGGTCTTCGCATCCTGTTCGGGGTCAACGCGCTGCTGCTGGCATGGCGGCTGGCCGTCCGCATGACGTTCACCGGCCGCGCCTATGGCTGGCGCGAAGCCCTCTGGTCGTTGCCGCGATTCGTCATCGGCAATTTCGTGGCGCTGGCGGCGATCCCCCGCGCCCTGATCCGTTATATCCATGTGCTGCGCGGCGGCGTGCCCGCCTGGGACAAGACGAGCCACCACTTTCCCGACCTGTCGCCGCAGTCATGAGCGGACGCCCCTTGCGATTCCTGGGCGGCGTCGTCGGGCTGTGGACGCTGGGCCGCATCGCCTTTCTGCTGCCCTCCCACCCGGCCGTCGAGAGGACGATGACGCCCGTCAAGCGTACCGCGCCGCGCGCGGCCCTGATCGCGACTCATGATCCGGCCCGGCATCAACCCGAGACACGGCTCGCACGATTCGGGATTACGCATGCACCGCGATCGACGCCCTCGGTTCAGGGTCCCGCTCGATCCTCCCCGACCCCCGCCGCGCAAGCACCGATCTCGGACATGTCGATCACGGCATCGGCACCGTCCGTCCCACCGCTGTTGCCGCGTGTCGCTTTGCCCACACCTCCCGCCCCGCCGCGACGGTGGAGCGCCAGCCTATGGGCCGTCATTCGCGAAGGCGGCCAGACGCTGCTGCCCGGTGGCCAACTGGGCGGGACGCAAGGCGGCATCCGCCTGTTGCGGAGACTCGATTCGCGGGGCGACGTGGCCGCCAGCCTGCGCCTGTCCGCGCCCGCGGAGGGAATCGGTCGCGAGATGGCGGTCGGGGTCGATTGGCGACCGCTTCGCCATGTGCCGATACGCTTGCTGGTCGAACAGCGGCTGGCGCTCGATGCCGGACAGGATGCGCCCGCCGCGCTGGTCGTGGGCGGGATCGGTCCCCGTTCCGTCGCCCCCGGCATCGTCCTGACCGGCTATGCCCAGGCCGGGGCGGTGGCCCGCGCGCGGATCGAGCCCTTCGCGGACGGTGCGGTTCGGGCCAGCACGCCGCTGACGCCCGCCCTCGACCTGGGGCTGGCGCTATGGGGCGGGGCGCAGCGGAATGCGCAGCGTCTGGATATCGGGCCGACCTTGGGCATCGCCCTGCCCGTCGCGGATCGCCGCGTTCGCCTGTCGCTCGACTGGCGGCAGCGGGTGGCGGGGCGCGCCGCTCCCGATTCCGGCCCCGCACTGACGCTGGCGGGCGATTTCTGACGCTTCGACACTGTTCGGAAAGGCGGGCGCGTCTATAACGCGGCCGTGGACCTCTATCTTCCGATCGCCAACCTGTCGGTCAATGCGCTCGTCATCATCGCGCTGGGGGCGGGTGTGGGCCTGTTGTCGGGGATGTTCGGGGTCGGCGGCGGGTTCCTGACCACGCCGCTGTTGATCGTCTACGGCATTCCGCCGACCGTCGCCGCCGCCTCGGCCGCCAGCCAGGTGACGGGGGCCAGCGTCTCGGGCGTGTCGGCGCATTGGCGGCGCGGCGGGGTGGACGTGAAGATGGGCGGCGTGCTGGTCGCGGGCGGCATCGTCGGATCGTTCGCGGGCGCCTGGATCTTCCGCCTCCTCCAGGCGAGCGGGCAGATCGATACGGTCATCGCCATCGTCTATGTGCTGATGTTGGGGTGGATCGGATCGGTCATGGCGCGCGAGGCGGCCGGGGCGATCCTGGCGCAGCGGCGCGGGCGGCCGCAAAAAGCGGCACGGCGGCGGCATCATCCGCTGGTCGCAGCCCTGCCCTTCCGCACCCGTTTCTATGCCTCGGGCCTGTACATCTCGCCGCTCGCCCCGCTGATGCTGGGATTCTTCACCGGCATCCTGACCATCCTGCTGGGCGTCGGCGGCGGGTTCATTCTGGTCCCGGCGATGATCTATATCCTGGGCATGGCGACCAATGTCGTGCTCGGCACCTCGCTGTTCCAGACATTGTTCGTCACCGCAGCCGCGACGATGGTCCATGCCACGACCACCAAGGCCGTCGATATCGTGCTGGCCGGGCTGCTCCTGATCGGATCGGTGACGGGGGCACAGGTCGGCGCGAAGCTCGCCACCAATGCCAAGCCCGAATATCTGCGCCTCGCGCTGGCGGTCATCGTCCTGCTGGTGGGCTTGCGCATCCTCCTGGGGCTGGTGTGGCGGCCCGAGGAAATCTTCACGGTGCAGCCCCTGTGACGCGCCCTGTGAGACGCGCCGCCGTCACGCTGGCACTGCTGTCGCCGCTGTTGATGGCGCAGGCCAAGCCGGTGCTGGTCCCCGACGTGTCGCAGCGCGATATCCAGATCGCCTACAGCTTCACCGGCGCGGAACTGCTGCTGTTCGGCGCGATCCTCTATCCCGGCGGCCGCCCGCCCAGCGACGACCGGCCGACCGACATCGTCGTCGTGGTCAAGGGGCCGACCCAGTCGATCCTGATCCGCGAGAAGGAGAAGATCGCCGGTCTCTGGGTCAATGCCGGGCGCCTGCGCTATCAGTCGGCGCCGTCCTTCTACGCCATCGCCTCGTCGCGTCCCATCGAGCGGATCGTCGATGATCGCACCCGCGCCATCTACGAACTCGGGCTCGACAGCCTGCAACTCTCGCCCGCCTCCGCCGCGCCCGCCAATGTCCAGGCGCGGTTCCAGCAGGGGCTGGTCGACCAACGCCGCCGCAGCGGCCTGTATGTCGAGGCGCCACGCGCCGTCGAGATCACCGACGACGTGCTCTACCGCGCCCGCGTCACCATCCCTGCGCGCGTGCCGGTGGGGCGCTTCACCGCCGAGACCTTCCTGATCCGCGACGGCCGCGTGCTGGCCGCCGCCGTGCGCGACATCGATATCCGCAAATCGGGGTTCGAGCGTTTCGTGGCACGTGCCGCCGACCGCGCGGCCATCCCCTACGGCCTGACGGCGGTGGCGCTGTCGATCCTGCTCGGCTGGACCGCGGGCTGGATCGCCCGGCGGGTATAAGAATCGGGAAATCTTAAGATTTCCATCCTAGTGTCGGCATCCTCCCATTCCAGATGACGGCGCCTCCCCATGTCCTCCCATCCGTCCGCCGATTCCCATGCCGCAATCGATACGCCGGTCATCGGCTGGCTGCTCGCCATCGCCGGATCATCGGGGCGGATCGTGCTCGACCGCCAGGCGGTGGCTGCGCTGGCGGAGGCCGCCGATCCGGTGCTGGCCGCTGCCGGACAGGTGGCGATGCCGGTCAAGGTCAAGCGCGGCGACCGCTGGATCATCGGCACGATCCGCTCGCTCGCGCTCGACCCCGCCAGCGACGCCGCCGCGCTGACGACCGAGATCGACCTGATGGGGGAAGGGATGCGCCAGCCCGAGACGGGCGCGCTGTACGGCTTTCGGCGCGGCGTCACCTCCTATCCCATGCCCGGCGCGACGATCCATGCGATCACCAATGACGAGCTGGCGGGCATCCACCTCAACCGTGCCCAGACGACGGTGACGATCGGCACCGTCCACCCCGCCCGCACCGTACCCGCGACGCTGGCGGTCGACGCATTGTTGGGGCGGCATTTCGCCATCCTGGGGTCGACCGGCACCGGCAAGTCCACCGCGACGGCAATGATCCTGCATCGCATCTGCGAGCGCGCGCCGCTGGGCCATATCGTCATGATCGACCCGCATGGCGAATATGCCCGTGCCTTTCGCGACACCGGCAGCATCCATGACGTCGGCAATCTGCGCATGCCCTATTGGCTGATGAACTTCGCCGAGCATTGCGAGATCCTGCTCTCGGCCAGCGGCGAACAGCGCCAGCACGACGCCGATGTCCTCGCCAAGTGCCTGCTCGCCGCGCGCATGCGCAACCGCGCCGCCGCCGAGCTGCCGCGCGTCACCGTCGACACGCCCATCCCCTATCTGCTGTCCGACCTGACCGCGCAGCTGGGCCAGGAAATGAGCAAGCTGGAGCGGGTCGGCGACATCGCCCCCTATCAGCGGATCAAGTCCAAGATCGAGGAGATCAAGAGCGATCCCCGCTATGCCTTCATGTTCTCAGGCATGCTGGTCGCCGATACGATGACCGACTTCCTCGCGCGCATCCTGCGGATGCCGGGGGACGGGCGGCCGATCTCGATCATCGACGTCTCCGGCGTGCCGTCGGACGTGACCAGCAGCGTCGTCGCGGTGCTGGCGCGGATGATCTTCGACCATGCGATCTGGACCCATCCCGCCGAGCGTCGCCCCGTCCTGATGGTCTGCGAGGAGGCGCATCGCTACATCCCCGCGCAGGCCGAACAGACGTCGGCGGTCGGCCGCATCCTGTCGCGCATCGCCAAGGAGGGACGCAAATATGGCGTCTCGCTGGGCCTAGTGACGCAGCGCCCGTCCGACCTGGCCGAAGGCGTGCTGTCGCAATGCGGCACCATCATCGCGATGCGTCTGAACAACGAGCGCGATCAGGCGATGGTGCGCTCGGCGATGCCCGAGGGCGGGCGCGGCCTGCTCGACACCATTTCGGCGCTGCGCAACCGCGAGGCGATCCTGTGCGGCGAGGCCGTCAGCTTCCCGATGCGCGCCAGCCTGGACAATCTGGCCGAGGACAAATGCCCGGCGTCCAGCGACATGACGATCACCGCGCTCTGGGCGAACCCGTCGGGGGGCAACCGGGTGCTGACCGAGACGGTCGGCCGCTGGCGCGCGGCGGGGAAATAGCTCACCCTTCCCCTCTCCGTTCAGCCTGAGCGAAGGGGGGCGTTCAGCGCCCGGGCTTGACCGCCAGCAGCGCCTGTACCTCGCGGCGGAAGCTGCGCAGCTTCGCACCCGACAGCACCGCCATGCTCGCCAGCTTCAGCGTGCGCGGGTTCACCACCGCGCCGTTCTTCCACACTTCCCAGTGGAGGTGCGGGCCGGTCGACATGCCGGTCGAGCCGACATAGCCGATCACCTGCCCCTGTTTTACATGCGCGCCCGAACGGACGGCGAAGCGGCTCATATGGCCATAGCCGCTGGCGACCCCGCCCGAATGCGCCAGCTTGACGAAATTGCCGTATCCGCCCGAGCGACCGGCGAACTGGACGACCCCGTCCATCATCGCATGGATCGGCGTGCCATAGGGCGCACCGATATCGGTGCCCTTGTGCATCCGCATCAGGCCCAGGATCGGGTGGACCCGCTTGCCATAGGACGAGGTCACGCGCCCGGCGACCGGCATCCCCATCGCACCGCGCTTTTCGCTCTGGCCGTTCACGTCATACCATTGGCCGTCCTCGTCATCGGCCAGCCGCGCCAGCTGCACCTTGCGTCCGCCATGATCGAGCCCGGCGAGCAGCAGCTTGCCGAGCCGGGTCTCCCCGGTCGCGGCGCGCTCGCGCTCGATGATCAGGTCGAAACTGTCCGAACGCTTCACGTCGCGGCCGACCGACATGCGCGACGCCAGCGCCTTGATATAGGCCTCGACCACCTTGGCGGGGGCCCCCGCCGCGCGGACCGATCGGTACAGGCTCGATCCCGCCAGTCCTTGCAGGCGGAGCGGCGTGCGGTCGATCGCGATCGGCGCCTGCGTCATCTCGAACCCCTGCGGCGTGCGGGTCAGCGTGACCGCCAGGTCGAAGCGCGCGCGCAGCTTCATCGTCTCCAGCGGTCGCGCGACCGATCGGCTCGGTCGCCGTCCCAGGATCAGCGCGATGCGCGTGCCCGACGGGATCGCCTTGCCCTCCGTCACCGGCTCGATCAGGGCGGCGGCGGCGCGCGCCTGGTCCCGGGACACGCCCGCGCGTTGCAGCACGCGGTCGAGACGGTCGCCCGAACCGATGGTGGCGGACAATTCCATCATCGGCCGCTCGGGCGCTTCGGCCAGATGCATGACGAGTTCGTTGGCGGCCAGCCGTTGCCCGCTGTCCGCACCCAGCGCCAGCGGTGCGATGGCCTGCGCCCGTTCATGGCTTCGCGCCTCGCCGGTCAGGGGTGCGGGGGCCTGCCCGACGATGGGACGGTGAAAGCCCGGTGCCATGGCGATGGTCGCGGCACAGAGCGCCGAACAGGTCGCCAGCCCCCGCCACCAGTCGCGGCTGCCGATCTGTGTTCCCAGATCGGGCACCCAGTCGATCTCGCGGGCGGCGGCGCGCCACCGCGCGAGGCGTCCCATGGGCGGCGGGGCCACGCGGCCGATGGGGCGCGTGGCGGTTCCCCCGGACAGGATCAGGGCTTCGTCGGTGGCAAGGAACATGAGAGGCGTTGCGTTTCCGTGAAATCGTCGACAGCGTCGCCGATCCCCCCCGGCGCACAGGATTTTGCGGTGTGGGCAGCAGCGTGCAAAGTCAAAGCCGCTGCGTCCCGCCGCCCCGATGCTGCGGCAAGACGTGGCCGGACCGGGCCGAATCCCGCCTGCGCACGACGATCTTGCTCCATGCCGTTGCAACCGCGCCTGCGAAGCCCGATGTAGGGTATATGACAAGCCGCGTATCGGGCGCCGTGACGGCCGTTCTCGGGCCGACCAACACCGGCAAGACGCACCTCGCGATAGAGCGGATGTGCGCGCATAGCAGCGGCATCATCGGCTTCCCCCTCCGCCTGCTCGCCCGCGAGGTCTATGACCGGGTCGTGGCGCTGAAGGGACCGAGTCAGGTCGCGCTGGTCACGGGCGAGGAAAAGATCGTGCCGCCCGATGCGCGCTGGTTTTTGTGCACCGCCGAGTCCATGCCCGACCGCGACGTCGCCTTCATGGCGCTGGACGAGGCGCAGCTGGGCGCGGACCTGGAGCGCGGTCATGTCTTTACCGATCGGTTGCTGCACCGGCGCGGTCGGGACGAGACGATGATCCTGGGGTCCGAGGCGCTCAAGCCCATGATCCGCGCGCTGGTGCCGGATGCCGAGATCATCGCCCGTCCCCGCTTCTCGACGCTGACCTATGCGGGCGCCAGGAAGATCAGCCGCCTGCCCAAGCGCTCCGCCATCGTCGCCTTCTCGGCCGAGGAGGTCTATGCGGTGGCCGAGATGCTGCGCCGTCTGCGCGGCGGCGCCGCAGTGGTGATGGGCGCGCTGTCCCCGCGTACCCGCAACGCGCAGGTCGAGATGTTCCAGGCGGGCGAGGTCGATTATCTCGTCGCCACCGATGCGATCGGCATGGGCCTGAACATGGATGTCGCGCATGTCGCCTTTGCCGGGCTGCACAAGTTCGACGGGCGTCGTCGTCGCCGCCTGACGGTGGCCGAGATGGCGCAGATCGCCGGACGCGCCGGGCGGCATCACCGCGACGGCAGCTTCGGCGCACTGGCCGAGGAGGGACCGGACTCGTTCCTGCCCGAAGAGGTGCTGGCGATCGAGGAGCATCGCTTCCCCCGGCTCGACCATCTGTACTGGCGGGAGGGCGATCCCGACCTGTCGAGCATCGATGCGCTGATCGCCAGTCTGGAGCGCAAGCCCGCTCCGGGCGTGCTGCGCGCAGCCCCGCTCGCCACCGATCTTCAGGTGCTCAAGCGACTGGCCGACGAACCCTGGGTCCGCGACCGGGTGCGGCGGCCCGCCATGGTCGCACGGCTGTGGGCGGCGTGCGGCATTCCCGATTTCCGCAAGGTGGGCATCGATCCCCATGCCCGCTTCGTCTCGCGCGTGTTCGGCCATTTGTCCGAAGGGCTGGGCCATGTCCCGCACCAGTGGTTCGCCGACGAGATTGCCCGGCTCGACAATATGGCGGGCGATGTCGAGACGCTGGCGGGCCGCCTCTCGGCGATCCGCAGTTGGGCCTATATCGCCCAGCGCGCCGACTGGCTGGCTGATCCCAGACACTGGGCCGAGCGGACGCGCGAGATCGAGGAGCGGCTGTCCGACGGCCTCCATGCCAGCCTGACCCAGCGTTTCGTCGACAAGCGCACCACCGCGCTGATCCGCCGCATCGGCGCCGATGCGGGCGCGTTGCCCGTCACCATCGGGCCGGAGGGCGAGGTGCTGGTCGAGGATCATCCGATCGGTCGGCTGGAGGGATTCCGCTTCACCGTCGAGGCGGGCGCGCGGGCGAACGACAAGCGCCTGTTGCTGGCGGCGGCGGAAAAGCGGCTGGGCACCGAGCGGTCGCGCCGCGCCGAGGCGCTGATCGCCGCCGAGCATGACGCGATCGCGCTGGTAGAGGACCGGCTCGTCTGGGACGGGCATGGCGTGGCGCGGCTGATACCGGGGCCGTCGCTGGGGCGGCCGGTGCTGCGGCTGGAACGCGATCTCGATTGCCTGGCCCCGTTGCAGCGCGAGCAGGTGAAGGCCCGGCTGGACGCCTGGCTGGCGCGGTCACTCGACCGGCAATTGCCCGCGCTCGTCCGGCTGGCGGGGCTGGCGCGCGAGGCCAAGGCGTCGCCCGCGATCCGCGCCGTCGCCGCCGCGCTGGAGGATGCGGGCGGCATCGCGCCACGCCAGCCGCTGCGCCTGATGATCGATGCGCTGTCGCCCGACGAGCGGCGGCGGCTGCGCGGCATGGGGATCACCATCGGCACGCTGGACGTGTTCGATCCCCGGTTGCTCAAGCCCGGTGCGGCGGCATGGCGGCGTATCCTGATGACCCTGTGGGGCCAGACGCCAGACCTTGCCCGGCCGGGTGCCACCATCCTGCGTCGCGACGAGCCGGGGCGCGGCGTCGCGTCGGGCTATCGGCCGCTCGGCGAACAGGCGGTGCGGATCGATCTGGTCGAGCGCATCGCGCGCGCCGCCCATGACGCGCGCGAGGGGCGTGGACCCTTCATCCCCGACGCCTCGCTGGCGACCTCGATCGGGCTGGAGGCGGCGACGCTCGACCGGCTGATGGGCGACCTGGGGTTCCGCAAGATACGGGGCGGCGAGAATGAACCCGCCCGCTGGATCTGGCGCGGCCGTCCGCCTGCCCGCCCCGCCCCGCGTGTCACCGCCAGCCCCGGCAACGCCTTCGCCGCGCTCGCCGACTGGGGGCGTACGCCGTGACGACACGCCTCCGTTCCTCCCCATCTTTGATGGGGAGGGGGACCACCGCGAAGCGGTGGTGGAGCGGCAATGTCCTGCGGCTCGCGCCAGGCCGCGAAGGTCATCGCCAAGCCCCTGCCCCTCCACCATCCTACGGATGGTCCCCCTCCCCAAGCAAAGCTTGGGGAGGAATGGGCTTGTCCGCGCCTTCCATGACCCACAGAAAGGACCGCCCCACCCCATGAGCACCCGCACCCCTGCACTCGAGTCGATGCGGCTCGACCGTTTCCTCTGGTGGGCGCGGATCGCCAAGTCGCGGGAGACGGCGCAGGCGATGGCGTGCGACGGGCATTTCCGCATGGACGGCCGGGCGATCGACCGGGCCCATGCGCCGGTGCGGATCGGCAGCATCCTGACCTTTGCGCATCATGGCCAAGTGCGCGTGCTGCGGGTGGAATCGCTGCCCGTCCGGCGCGGACCGCCCGCCGAGGGGCGCGCCTGTTACTGCGATCTGGTCACCTCGCCGGTTTCTGGCCCCAATATGGTTTCGGGCCCTGATACGGTTTCAAGCGTTGACGGATCGCCGCATGCGGCATAGCAGCACGCGTTCGTACCTTGGGAGTTGTCATGACCTACGTCGTCACCGATGCCTGCATTCGCTGCAAGTATATGGACTGTGTCGAGGTGTGTCCCGTCGACTGCTTCTATGAGGGCGAGAACATGCTCGTCATCAACCCGTCGGAGTGCATCGACTGCGGCGTGTGCGAGCCCGAATGCCCGGCCGAGGCAATCCTGCCCGACACCGAGAGCGGGCTGGAACAGTGGCTGGAGCTGAACAACACCTTCTCCGCCCAGTGGCCCAACGTCACCCGCAAGCTCGACCAGACGCCGCCCGACGCCGATGCGATGAAGGGCGTCGAGAACAAGTACGACCAGTTCTTCAGCCCGGAGCCCGGCAAGGGCGACTAACCGGGACGCGCCCGGCAAGGGCGACCGATCCCGATCATTCCTCTCCTTTCAGGGGAGGTGGCAGGCCAAAGGCCTGACGGAGGAATGTACCCCCTTTCGATGGCGGGACACCCCTCCACCATGCTGCGCATGGTCCCCCTCCCCTTACAGGGGAGGAAAGAGGGAATGGGGATGCGTAGGCCGCCCGCACCGGATGGTTCCGCTACCCTGCACATATGCTGGTAATTTTCTTGCGACCATGCTATATGGTTCCGCGACGGGCATAGCTGTTTTCGCGACCGCCCGCCTTTGATGTGTTCGACCCTTCCTTCCCGAGGCCGACTTGATCAGTGGACCCATTTCCGCTCGTTCGGCGCTCGTGCGAAGGCCCTGATCCGGAAAGGCCCCCAATGGCTGCCAAGGCGCTCCACTTCGACGTCGGTGACTATGTCGTGTATCCCAAACATGGCGTGGGCCGCGTTATCGAGCTGCAAAAGCAGGAAATCGCAGGGATGCAGCTCGAACTCTATGTGCTGCGGTTCGAAAAGGAGCGCATGACGCTCCGCGTTCCCACCAACAAGGCCGAGTCGGTCGGCATGCGCAAGCTGTCCTCGGACAAGACCATGCGCGAGGCGATGGAAACGCTGAAGGGCAAGCCCAAGGTCAAGCGCACCATGTGGTCGCGCCGTGCCCAGGAATATGAAGCGAAGATCAACTCGGGCGACCTGGTGTCGATCGCCGAAGTGGTCCGCGACCTGTTCCGCGCCGACGACCAGCCCGAGCAGAGCTATTCTGAGCGGCAGATCTTCGAGGCCGCCACCAGCCGCCTCGCCCGCGAGCTCGCCGCGATGGAAGAGGTGGACGAGCCGCGCGCCCAGGAAAAGATCCTGGAAATCCTGCGCGCGGCCGCTGCCATCTACAACAAGGAAAAGCCCGCCGCCTGACCCGCAGTCGGTCTTTGACGATACGAACAAGGGGCGGTCCCAGGCGGGGCCGCCCCTTTTCATTTGCACGGGCGCCCCATCCATGTGTATTATTGAATCAATACACAGGAGGTCGCTCATGCCCAAGTCCGTTACGCTTTCCACGCTTCTCGGCCTGATGGTGCTGGCCATCCCCACCGCCGCCTGTTCGTTCGAGAGCGACGCCAAGGGACAGGAAGTCCCCGCGCAAGGCTCGGGCGACACGCGCAGCTACGCGGTGCGGGGCTTTACCACCGTGTCCAGCGACGGCAGCGATCCGGTCGATATCCGGGTCGGCGGTGATTTTTCGGTACGCGCGCAAGGGTCGGCGGCCGACCTCGACCAGCTGCGGATCGCACGCGATGGCGACACGCTGCGCATCGGCATGAAGAAGGGCGTGCATTGGGGCAATCGCCGCAACGTCCGCATCCTGGTGACGCTGCCCCGCCTGACCGGGGCGGGTGTCGCGGGATCGGGGCAGATGCGCGTCGACCGGGTGGAGGGCGACAGCTTCAAGGGCGGGATCGCCGGATCGGGCGACCTGACGATCGGCGCCATGCGGGTTCGACAGGCAGATTTGGGCGTGGCGGGCTCCGGCTCGGTGAATGCCAGCGGCACGGTCGACGCACTGAAGATCGGGATCGCCGGGTCGGGTAACGTGCTGGGGGCTGGCCTCCATGCCAAACGCGCCGAGGTCGGGATCGCCGGATCGGGCCGCGTCGCGGTTCAGGTCGACGGCCCGGCCAAGGTGTCGCTGGGCGGATCGGGCGATGCCGATCTCGGGCCGAACTCGGTCTGCACCGTGAACAAGGGCGGCTCGGGCACGGCGCGTTGCGGACGGACGCTGTAACGGGGACCGGCTTGCGACGCCGACGGGGCGGTGCGAGGATGACGCCGATGTCGATCCGCGCCGCTTCCGCTATTCTGTGTTCCACGCTCATTGCGGCGCCTGCTTTTGCCGCCGAGCGGCGCGTCGATCTGAGCAGCTTCGACAAATTGCGGGTCGAGGGGCCGTTCCGCGTCACCATGACCACCGCTCCCTCGCCGCGCGGCACCCTGTCCGGTGACGGCGCGGCGCTACGCCAGGTCGAAGCGCAGGTGATGGGCAGCACGCTGGTCGTGCGACGCTCGGGCGGGGGCGATGCGCCGGTCACGCTGGCCCTCGCCGCGCCGCCGCTCTCCGGCGTCACCGTCATCGGCGGCGCGCAGGTGACGGTACAGGCGATGAAAGGCAGCGCACTCACCCTGTCGGTCACCGGCACGGGCGAGGTGCGGGTCGGTCGGGCGGATGGCGACCAACTGACCGCGATGCTGTTCGGCCCCGCCAGGCTGACCATCGAAGGCGGCCGGGTCGGCAAGGCGCGGCTGGCGGCCAACGGGCCTGCAAGCATTGCGGCCGATACGCTGGAGGCGGGCGACCTGACCGTCACGCTCGACGGCCCCGGCGAGATTGCCGCACGGGCGCGCTATACGGCGGCGGTCGCCAATGGCGGGCTGGGCAAGGTGACGGTGGCGGGCACGCCCAAATGCCGGATTACGGGCGGTGGTCCGGTTCGCTGCGGGGTCAAGTAACCGGCGCACGCCGGTCGAGAAACGCGGCGATGGCGGCAAAGGCGTTGGCGCGGACCGGATCGGCCTCGCGCAGGATCTCATGGGCACAGCCGCGACCGAAGGCGACCAGCTCGCCCTGCGGCAGACGCTGCGCCACCCGCGCCGCCGCCCGTGCATCGACCAGCCGATCGGCGAGCGCGACCAGCATCAGCACCGGCGTTGCGATCCGCGCCAGCGCCGGATCGTCGCGTAATGCCGCCGTCGCGCGAAAGGCCTCCGCCACCCAATGCCAGCTGGGCGATCCCAGGCACAGCTCGGGCTGTGCCTGTCGAAAAGCCTGCTGGTCGGCGAAGCGGGTCAGGTCATGGGTCAGCCTTTTCTGCCGCGCGTTGGCGGCGGCGGGCGTCTCCAACCGTCGCCAGGCGGGGCGTAGCGGATCGCCGCGCCCGACCTGCCAGCGGGCAAAACGTGCGCCCGCCCATTGGCCGACCGGCGAGCGCAGCGCCAGCATCGGCGCGACCAGCACCACCGCATCGGGCGCGATCCCGCCCTTGGCCAGCGCCGACAGGGTGGCGAACCCGCCCATCGAATGACCCAGCACGACATGCGGCCCCTCGCCCGGTCGTACCCACCCGGCATAAAAGGCGGCCAGATCCTCGCCCAGCCGATCGAGCCGGTCGATATGCCCGGTCCCGTCGCCCGTCAGCCGCCCCGACCCGCCCTGCCCGCGCCAGTCGAAGGCGGTGACACCCCAGCCCTGCGCACGAAAATGATCGATCGCATCACCATATTTCTCGATCATGTCGGCGCGGCCCGTCTGGAACAGCAACCGCCCGCGTCGCGCCGTGCCCGCCTCATGCGGGCGGTCATAGCGGCGATGGACCCAGCCATCGGGGGCCGTCCAGTAGGATAGGAAGGGCGTGAGGGGGCCTGTCATCGGGTTCGATGCGTATGTCGCCATGCCGTTCCCTGCCTTCACTCATGAACACCTGAGGATCGGCGGGCCGGAGCCTATCCCATATGTGGTCCTTACTACCACGTCCTTTGTTACAGTTGCTGCCATGGGGTTTGAGGAAAGGTCTGCCCTTGGCCTTCGACTTCGCTCAGGCTGAACGGTGGAGGGGAAACATGCTGCTCGCTACAGGCACGCCCCTCCCGCAGGCGGGAGGGGCTCAAGATCAGAAGATCGACCACTCCAGGATCGCAGGTTCCTTCGCCGTCACCGTCATGCGCAGGAAGCGGGCCTTGCCCGGATGACGCAACGTGATCGGCGAACCGCTCACACCCGTCTCGGCCGCCACGTCGCGCCAGCTTTTGCCGTCCGGCGAAGCCTCAATCCGCAGATCCTGCGGCTGGATCGCAAAGGCCGGGCGGATCCGGCTTTCGCGTACATCCCGCAATCCGCCCAGATCGGCGGTCAGCACCGGCGCCTGCCCGGCCTCGGGCCGCCACGCGGTCGCGTAATTGTCGTCCGCCGCCAGCGCGTCCACACCCTTGCCCGTCCAGCGCAGCCCGCGATCGCGCTTTGCCGCAAAGGCCGGGATCACCGGATCATGGCTCGGCCGAACCTTCTCGAACGTGCCGTCCGCCCGCACGGTCAGCGGGTCGACCGACACCTGCCGCAGCACGCGCTCGCCACCCATCACGAAGGGCAGCGCCTGACGGTGATAGAGGATGTACGACTTGCCTTTGTCGGCGAAGATCGCGTGATGGCCGGGGCTGATGATCTGCCGCGCGGCATCGGTTTCGAGGAGCGGGCTGTTCGCCGCTTCGGTGAACGGGCCCATCGGCGATTTGCCGACCGCATAACGGACCTTGTACGTGTCCTTGGTGGTGTTGCCGTCGCTATAGGTCAGCAGGTAACGCCCCTTCTCCTTCACCATGAAGGGGCCTTCGAAGTAATTCGCCGGGGTCACATCCTTCGGCGCGCCGTCGAAATGGACCATGTCGGGCTTCAGCTTGACGACGAAGCAATGCCCGTTGACCCAGTTCAAGCCCGATCCCCAATAGAGATAGGCCTGGCCGTCATCATCGACGAACGCCTCGGCGTCGATCATATGATATTGGGGCGCAAAGTCCCGCGCGATCAGCGGCTTGCCGCCATTGGCATCGGCCCATGGCCCCGCCGGGGATGGGGCGGAGCCGACCCACACCTCGCTGCCGACCGAGACATACATATACCAGCGGCCGTTCGGTGCCTTGACGACCGAGGGCGCCCAGACCTTGGCATCGCCCGAGGTCGGGCTGGTCGCGGCCTGCTTGGTCGGCCAGTTGGGCTGCGAGAAGGTCCAGTCGCGGCCATTGTCCGAGGTCCACAGCCCCAGACGGTCATCGCCCCACGGATCGATCGTGGCGAAGATATACCAACGCCCCCCATCGCGAACGATGGAGGGGTCGGCGAAATAGCCGGGGAGCAGCGGATTGCCCGCCCCCGGACTATTCCACGGAACATCGCGCCGGGGCACAGCGGACCCCGCCGCCCCGGCAAGAAGGACGGCGGCGAGCAGCGCTCCGGCGCGGGCCTTCATCAGCGCAGGTCCAGCATGACGACCGACTTGGCCGGCACCTGCACGGTCAGCGTGCCGCCAGACAGCGTTGCGCCGTTGAACGGCTGCGGCGCGACCTGGTTCGGCGCGTCGAAGCTGTTGTGCGCATCCATCGTCGCGCCGGTAAGCACACGGCCCGACACCTGCGCCGCGGTCACGCCGTCCAGCTTGACCGAGACGGTGGCGGGCTGGTTGGGATCGACATTGGTCAGGCCGACATGCACCACGCCCGCCTTGTCGCGAACGGCTGAGGCGCTGACCGCCTTCATCACCCACTGATTCTTGTTGTACCAGCGCGACTGGACATCGACCGGCAGGACGGTCGCGTCCTGATAGTCCTTGTACATGTCGAACACCCAATAGGTGGGCGTCTTCACCATGCGCGCGCCGTCGGTCAGGATCATCGCCTGGAGGACGTTGATCATCTGGGCGATGTTGGCGCCCCGCACGCGGTCGGCATGATGCGCGAAGATGTCGAGGTTCAGGCTCGTCACCATCGCGTCGCGAAGCGAGTTCTGCTGGTACAGGAAGCCCGGATTGGTGCCGGGTTCGACATCATACCAGGTGCCCCATTCATCGACGAGCAGCGCGACCCGCTTGTTCGGATCGTACTTGTCCATGATCGCCGAGTGACGGGTGAGCAGCTCCTCCATCTTCAGCGTCTTGGACAGGGTGCGCGCCCAGCTTTCCTCGTCGAAGCCGGTGGCCGCGCCCTTCTTGTCCCAATTGCCCGGGATCGTATAGTAATGGACGCCGATGCCGTCGAACGCGCCACCCGCGTCGCGCATCATCACTTCGGTCCAGTTGTAATCGTCGCTGTTGGCGCCGCTGGCGATCTTCTGCAGCTTTTCGCCCGCCGGGACCTTCAGGAAGGTCGAATAGCGGCGCGTCACGTCGGCGGCATATTCGGGACGCATATTGCCGCCGCAACCCCACAGCTCGTTGCCGATGCCGAACATGGCGAGCTTCCACGGTTTGTCGCGACCGTTCTTGCGGCGCTCTTCGGCATAGGTCGATTTGGACGGGAAGGTCATATATTCGACCCACTCGGCCATTTCGGACGGCGAGGCCGAGCCGACATTGCCCGAGACATAGGCCTCGGCGCCGACCATCTCGCTGTAATTCATGAATTCATGCGTGCCGAAGCTGTTGTCCTCGGTCACGCCGCCCCAGTTGGTGTTGACCTTGGTCAGGCGCTTGGCCTGCGGGCCGATACCTTCGCGCCAATGATATTCGTCCGCATAGCAGCCGCCCGGCCAGCGGATCACCGGCACCCGGATCGCCTTCAGCGCGTCGAGCACGTCGCGGCGATAGCCGTTGACGTTGGGAATCTTGCTGCCCTTGCCGACCCAGATACCGCCATAGATGCCGGTGCCCAGATGCTCGGCGAACTGGCCGAACAGGCGGCGGTTATAGACCGGACCCGGACGGTCGGCATGCACTTCGACCGTGTCGGCGGTACCGGCGGGCGCGGTTTGTGCGGTTGCGGTGCCCGCGAACAGCGTGGCGACCGCCGCCGCGAACAGGAATTTCGTTGCCCTTTTCATGGATTCTCCTCTGCCTGATACGGCATGATGGCTTATTGTCCGAGTAAAGAACAGCCCTATTGCACCTCTGTCGCGCGGGCGGGCTTCGCTTTGTCGGGGGTGGTGCCATCACCGCTGAAGGGCTCCAGGCGGAAGGCGACGCGCGTCGGCGCGAGGACGGTGCGATATTGCTGATGCGGCTGGCCGACATGGCTCCAGGTCGTGTCGCCGCCGACACCCCATTGCGCGGCATCGACGATCAACGTCGTCTCGCCATGCGGCACGATATCGGTCGACTTCCACGTCCCCGGCGCACGGCGGTACAGGTCGCCATAGGGGAAGGCGAGCGCCTGCATCATCAACGGTTTCGGCGCGCGGACACGAAGCCCCGCCCCCTCGCCCGACAGCTCCATCCAGCGGACATCGACCTTGTTGCCGGTATCCTGCGGCCGCATGTAATCATGGTTCTGCTCGGCGATGCTCCCTCGCCACAGCCCGATCGCCGCCGAACTCTTGCGATCGACATAGCTTTCATGCGGGCCCCGGCCATACCATTCGACCGTCTTCATGGTGGTGGGCATGGTGTACCACAGCCCGATGCGGACCGGCGGCGGCAGGTCGGCCTTCAGCGGTACGAACTGCCCGTCGACATCGACCGCGCCGTCGCCTGCCATCTTGTAGCGGGTGACGAAACGCGCCGCGCCCGCCCCCATCTCGTGATCGACGGTCACGCTCCGGTCGGGACCGATCGATACACTCCGCACCTGATAGCGGCCGTTCATCGTGAACCAGGGCGATTGCTGGGCGACGGTACCGTTGGCGGTGTCGTTGTCGGTTTCGGCACGAACGAAATTGGGCTGACCGCCCTTGGCCAGTATGCGGCCGCCCGCCGCGTAACGCGTGACGAGCCCGGTCTTACGGTCGATGACCAGTTCCGCGCCGTTCGCCGACAGGGTGACGCTGTCGGCATTATCGGCGACCGCCACCTGCCCCCTGGCCGCCACCGGCATGGCGGGGGCGTCGGTGAGCGCGAACTGCTCCCAGCCGATCACGTAATTCGCCGGAACCGCGCGGATCGTGCCGTCCTTGGCATGGGCGCGGACGGTCAGGACATATTCCGCTCCGGCCTCGCGCGCGAATTTGGGGGCGAGCGCCACCGTCTGCACCTGCCCGGCCGCTATGGTCAGCGCGGGGAGCTGGCCGCTGGCCACCGCGACGCCATTCTTCTCGACCACCCAGTCGAAGGTGAAGCCCGA
The DNA here is from genome assembly GCF_050408055.1 of Sphingomonas sp. Xoc002. Lineage (NCBI taxonomy): Bacteria > Pseudomonadati > Pseudomonadota > Alphaproteobacteria > Sphingomonadales > Sphingomonadaceae > Sphingomonas > Sphingomonas sp. Xoc002. Next base: position 3,861,983 of record NZ_CP191175.1, read on the forward strand.
CAGATCGATAAAGTCATGACGGTTATGTACAGTCAGCCGTCCGGTCTTTGCATCGTAACCGTCGAAGCGGATCGGCGACTGAACCTTCTGCACCTCGTACAGCTGCGGATTGGGCGTCCGGTCGGGCTGGTTCAGACCGTCGCCAAACTCGATATCCCCGCCCGGATTGGGGCCATACTCGCCGCCGTCACCCCAGTAACGCCGCCCGTCCTTGGTATAGCGATACATGGACTGGTCGACCCAATCCCAGATGAAGCCGCCCTGCAGCTTGCGGTGCGCGTAGATGGTGTCCCAGTAATCCTTGAAATTGCCGCCCGAATTACCCTGCATATGGGCATATTCGCACTGGATCATCGGCTGGGTGCGGGTCGGGTCCTCGGCCCAGTCGACCATCTTTTCGATGTCGTCATACATGGGCGCGTAGATATCGACATAGTTGTTCGGCTGATGGCTCCAGTCGAGCGTGCCCCAGCCGAGATAGGAGATCAGCCATGCCGGATCGCGCCGCCGGATCGCCGCCGCCGCCTTCTCGAAATTGGGGCCGATGCCTGCCTCATTGCCCAGCGACCAGAAGATGATCGAGGGATGGTTCTTGTCCCGCTCGACCATGTTCATCACGCGGGAGACATGCGCGCCCTCCCAGGCGGGGTCGAAGCCGATCTGATATTTGCTGCGCTGATCGCCGTTGCGGTTGCCCTGCTCCATATAGGCGTGGCTCTCGATATTGGCCTCGTCCATCAGATAGAAGCCATATTCGTCCGCCAGCGCCAGGAAACGCGGGTCGTTGGGGTAGTGCGAGGTGCGGATGGCGTTGAAGTTGTTGCGCTTCATCAGCTCCAGGTCGCGGCGCATCGACGCTTCGGAAATGACGTGGAAGGTCTCGGGGTCATGCTCGTGCCGGTTGACGCCGCGGATCACGATGCGGCGGCCATTGACCATGACCTGCCCGTCCTTGATCTCGACGGTGCGGAAGCCGATCCGCTGCGGCGTGGCCTGCACCACCTGGCCATTCGCATCAACCAGTTCGACCAGCAGCGTGTAGAGATGAGGCGTCTCCGCCGACCAGCTCCGCACGCCGGGCACGGCGGCATCCAGCTTGGCCGAGGTCGCGCCCTGGGCCAGTGCCACCTCCCGCGTCACCACCGCCCGCTCGCCGTCGAGCAGCGTCATGCGCGCGGTCATCGCCTGGGGCAGCGCGGGCAGCGTCAACTCGGTCGACAGCGTGCCGTCGCGGTAATTCTTGTCGAGCCCGGCATGGACGAACAGGTCATCGATCCGCGCTTTCGGCACCGCCCGCAGGTACACCGAACGCTCGATCCCCGAGACGCGCCAGAAATCCTGATCCTCCAGATAGCTGCCGTCCGACCAGCGATGGACGCGGATCGCCACGACATTGCGGCCGGGCTTCAGGAACCGGGTGACGTCATATTCGGTGGGGAGCTTGGAGTCCTCGGAATATCCGGCATCCTGCCCGTTGACCCATAGCTGATAGGCCGAGCCCGCCGCGCCGATCTGAAGGATCACATCCTGCCCGCGCCAGCCGTCCGGCAGGATGAAGTCGCGGCGGTACGATCCCGTCTCGTTGTCGTCATGGGGCACCAGCGGACGGTTGGCCGGGAAGGGATAGGTGATGTTGTTGTATTTGGGCTGACCATATCCTTCGGCCTGCCACATCGCAGGGACCTTTATCGTCTTCCACTTGGACACGTCGTAACCGGGCCGCTCGAACCCCTTGGGCGCGCCGTCAACAGAGGGTGAGAAGGCGAAGGACCAGTCGCCGTCGAGGCTCATGAAGCGGCTGGATCGGGTCCGATCGCCCGCCAGTGCCAGGTCGCGACTTTCATAGGGAAAGGCGGTGGCGCTGGCGGGGCGGGTGCCGCGCGCGTTGACGGCGGGATTTTCCCAATCGGGGCGGCTGGGATCGACCTGGACGGCGGCGACCTGCGGGCCGTTTTGTGCAAAAGCCGGGCTCACCAGAGCCACCACGGCCACACCGGCCGCCAAACGCCAATTCATTGCACTCCCCCTTCGATTCCCGCGATTCCCTGACCGGATCGCGCCTATTTTGTCTGATTTTTATGACGGCTTCGTCATCTCGACAAGAAAAAAGGACCTCGGGACCGCCCGCGCATGCCCGATCCGACGCAGGTTGACGGACCCGCCGCGCCTCCGGCTATAGTCTGACGTTTGATCGGATATGCGTTGGGGAGACGCCAGGGTGAAGAACGGGACGATCCTTCGCAAAAGCTGTCTGGCGGCCGCCGTGCTGGCGCTGATCCTGGGTCCGGGGGCGGCCCAGGCGGCGCAGGGACAGGCCGCCCCGCCCCCCGCCGACCGTCCGGTGCCCGTGACCCTGCGTCCCGCGATCGACCGCCCGTCGACGGTGTTCGAGGGCTGGGGCACCGCGCTCGCCTGGTTCGCGCATGTCACCGGCGGCTGGCCCGAGGCGGAACGCACGCGGCTGGCCGATCTGTTCTACGGGCCGCAAGGACTCGGCTGGACGATCGCGCGCTACAATATCGGCGGCGGCAATGCGGCGGATACGCCCCCCTATATGAAGGTCGGGCGCGCGGTGCCGGGTTTCTGGCGGCAACCGGCGGGGGTGACGGGCAAGGACTGGTGGCGCGCCGACGATCCCGCCATGTGGGACTGGGGGCAGGACGCCAACCAGCGCTGGTGGCTCGACGCCATCACCGCACGGGTGAAGCAGCCGATCTTCGAGGCCTTCTCCAACTCGCCGCCCTGGTTCATGACGGTCAGCGGGCGGGTATCCGGCGCGGAAAAGGGGACGGACGACAATCTTCGTCCCGGTCAGGAAGCCGCCTTCGCCACCTATCTGGTCCGCGTCACCGACGAATTGCAGCGGCGGCACCATCTGACCTTCCGCACCCTGTCGCCGGTCAACGAGCCCAACACCAATTACTGGTTCGCCGCCAATACGCAGGAAGGCGCGCATTGGAGCCCCGCGCGGCAGGCGCAGATGATCGACGCCACCGCCGCCGCGCTGAAGGCCAAGCGGCTGTCCACCGTCATCGCCGCCCCCGACGAAACCGCCTCGCATCTGTTCGTACAGGACTGGGCCGCCTATCCGCCCGCCACCCGCGCCGCGATCGGCCAGTTGAACGTCCACAGCTATGGCACGGTCCACCAGACCGCCGTGCGCGACATCGCCCGCGCCTCGGGCATCAAGATGTGGATGAGCGAGAACGACACGCCGCTGTCGGGCGATCCCGAAGACCTGACCGGCATGGCGACACCGCTGGCCTTTGCCGAGCATGTCGTCGGCGATCTCAAGCGGCTGGAGCCCGCCGCCTGGGTCTTCTGGCAGGCGGTCGAGGACCTCAGCACCCGCAAGGGCGAGAAGGGATCGAACTGGGGCATCGTCAAGGCCGACCTGATGGGCGCGGCGGACCAGCCCCATGCGATCCATGTGACGGGCAAATATTGGGCGATGGCGCAGTTCAGCCGCTATATCCGGCCGGGCGACCGGCTGGTGCCGGTGGACGACATGGATACGGTCGGCGCGCTGTCACCCGACGGACGGCGGCTGGTGCTGGTCCATGTCAATCCGGGCCTGTCGCCGAGACCGCTGAGCGTGGCGGTGCCGGGGCGGTGGCAGCGGCGGATGATCGTGACGGACGCTGTGCATAAGTCCGTGGATATCGCGGGGGATATCGCGCCGCCGCAGTCGGTGGTGACGTTGATATTGACGCGGTGAAGGCCACGGGCGCATCTCTCCAGACGCACGGCTAGGTTGCGGGTTCGAGTCCTACCGGGCCCACCAATCTCACATCCCCGCATCCGGATCGGTCAGCCCGATCATCCGCCGACCTGCCCGCCTTGCGAAATTCAGCGTCGCCTTCTTCCGCACATGTGCGGGCAGCGGCACGCTATGCGCCTCGCGCACGATCGCCGCGTCGTAACGATCGGCGACGATGATCCCCGTCCGCTCGGGCAGGAACGCCGCGCTTTCCAGCGGCGACCAGTCGAACCCGGCGGGTACCGCCCAGTAGAAGCGGTCGCAATGCGCCAGATAATCGGGCCATTTGCCGTCGCCCAGCATGTCGGCGCGCGACACCTTGATCTCGACGACGACGACATTCCCCCGTGCGTCGAGCGCCATCAGGTCGGCCCGGCGGCCGCCCTCTAGCGGGACTTCGGGAATGGTGATCAGGTCGTGGCGGAGCAGCATCCGGGTCACGCCCCGCGCGACATCGGCGGCACAGAGCGGAGACAGCGGATCGTCGACGCACGAAGCGGGCGGCATGTCCAACATGCCACCCGCTTAGAACATTTGACGAACAAATGCAAAAGCCCCTGAAACGGGGCCTTGAATATCAACGATAGAAGATGTGGTTGCCGATCGCGGCGACCTTCTGCACCCGCACGCCCGGACGGTTGCCGGGGGTGTTGAAGTACAGCGCCTTGCCCGCGGTGCTGTCCCATGCCTGGGCCAGCGCGACCTTGGCGACGGCGACGGCGGTGCGATAGGCGGTGTGCGACGGGCTGACCGACGGGATCTCACCCCGACGCACGAAGCTGAACTGGCCGCGCTGCTTGATGACGTCGCAGACGCCGGTGGGGAAACGACCCGACTTGGTGCGGTTCAGGATGACCTGCGCCACGGCGAGCTGGCCTGCGAGCGGTTCGCCGCGACCTTCGAAATAGATGGCACCGGCCAGACAGCGGAGCTCTTCGCTCGACGCGATCTCGTCCTGATCGGCCACGGCGTCGGCCAGCGAGTCATAGTCGCCGTCCTCATCGCCTTCAGAAACCTGGGAAAAATCGGGGAGCGCGGACATGGTGGCCCGGGCGCTCTGGGGAACCATCGCGACATCGGCGACGTTGATCCCGGAAACAGTCATCGCACTGACTGGAGTGGCAGCAACACCGGCAACGTTGGTCGCGAGGCTGGGGGTGCTGGTGGCGAGAAGACCCGCCAGAGATAGAGCCATGGCAGCGGACGCCGCGACTCGCTTGAAAACGGTCATTCACTCAAACAGACATGCGGTTGGATCACGGACCCGAGCATTGCCCAAGGGCGCTCGTCCGGGCTTCCCCCCGACTGCGTAACCCACCGGATCGCACCCGATAAGCACAACGCGAAATTACGATGGGGGGCTCGTGGCCGATCCGGCCGCGTTCGTCAATGTTGCAGGATCGTTTCAGCGGTGAAGCGTTCCGCCGCAGCGCCATCCAGTTCCAGGACCCACAGGTCCGGATCGCGCGCCCGCCGCCGCCGCCAATAGCTTAAAATATCGTTTGCAGGCGTCGATTCGATCAGCGCGGTCTTGCCATCCGGGCCAATACCGCGTTCGAGCACCCGCTCGCGCCGGTGCGACGTGACGGGGTCGGTATCGATGACGATCACCAACATGCCCCCGGCCTGCGGATCACCCTTGGCCAGCACCATGCCCATGCCGCCGCTGTCGTTCATCCGGCGCAACAGGGCGGTGACCAGCATTCCGCTCGGCAGACGGCCGTCCATCGCGCTCAGGCCGTTCGATAGCCGGGCAGGCCCGCCAACGCGATCTGCGAGCGCATGAAGGTGCCGGTGCCGCGCGCGACCTCTTCGCCGCTGGCATCGATCAGCCGTGCATCGGCGACGAACACCCTTCGCCGCCCGCTGACCCAGCGCCCCTCGGCCATCACCTCCCCCGCCTTGATCGGGCGGGTCAGCAGCAGGTTGAACTGCGTGGTCAGCAGGAAGCGGTCGGTGACCAGGCTGTTGCAGGCATAAAAGGCCGCATCGTCGAGCATCTTGAAATAGCTCGTGCCATGCGCCGCGCCGGCCGCGTGATAATGCCGCTCGTCCACCCGAAAGCGGATGCGCGCGACGCCCGGCTCGGTTATCTCCAGCGCGGAGTCGAACAGGCGATTGATCGGGGCTTCGGCATAGAGCGTCTCGAGCGCCCGGAAATGCGCGGCCTCGCCCTCAGGCCGCGGCGTCACGCGCCTCGTCCTGGGTGAGCAGCGCCCAGATCGCATCGGGCGACCCCGCCCCGCGCAGCTTGGCGACGAAGCCCTTGTCGCGCAGTCGCCGCGAAATCCGGGCCAGCGCCTTCAGATGCGCGGACCCCGCATCGGCAGGCGAGAACATCGCAAAGACCAGATCGACCGGCATGTCGTCGACCGCCTGGAAATCGACCGGCTGTGCCAGACGCGCAAAGACACCGACGATCTGGGTCAGGCCGGGCAGCTTGCCGTGCGGGATGGCGACGCCCCCGCCGAAACCGGTCGACCCCAGCTTCTCGCGTTCGAGCAGCACATCGGCCAGCAGCTTGGCATCCTGTCCCGCAGGCCCGGCGGCAGCCGCCGCCAGCGCCTGGAACAGGGTCTTCTTGTTGGCGGCGCTGACGCCCGCCAGCACCGTATCGTGGCGCAACAGATCGCTGAAGTCGTTCATGGTCTTTCCGGTGCGCCCCCGCGCGGCCCGCCTAATAACGGGCCACGCGGAAGAACGATAGAGCTTATCCGGCCGTGCCGCCGCGTTGCGGCTCGACCCAGCCGATGGTTCCGTCACCACGGCGATAGACCATGTTATACGACCCCGTACCCGAATTCTTGAACAGCAGGGCCGCAGTATTGCGCAGATCGAGCATCATCACCGCATCGGAAACACTGGCGTCGGGGATATCGACCCGCGTTTCGGCGATGATCAGGGGTGCATCGCCCGCCTCGTCCTCGTCGACCTGTTCGGCAAAGAGGGTGTAGCCCGCATCATAGGCCCCGGCCTCGGCCAGTTCGATCGCCTGCCCCGCATTGCGGTCCTTCAGGCGGCGCGAATAACGGCGCAGCTGCTTTTCGATCTTGGTCGCGGCGCCGTCAAAGGCGAGGTGCGCGTCCTGGGCTTCGTGACGGCCTTTGAGCACTAGGCCGCGGGTGACGTGCATCACGATATCGCATTTGAAGCCGACGTCATGCGGCCCCTTGCCGAACGTCACCTCGGACGAGATGGCGCGGGCGAAATATTTCTCGGCGATACCCTGAAGCCGGTCCGTCACATGGGTCCGCAGCGCGTCGCCCGTTTCGACCTGATGACCAGAAATCCGGATATCCATCGTCTTCTCCTTGATGCACTCTGATGGGACGGTCCTTTTGGCCTGTCCCGTGGCGTCAACCGGACGCCTCGGCCCCCCAAACCGGATCGGTTATGCCCTTTAGAAACGCCGCATGGGCGGCAAGTTCCGCCTCGCTCGGCCGGAAGATGCGCGGCGGGCGGACTTTTGCGGGCGCGCGGGCGACGATCACCGGGCCGGTGTCCGCGCTCGCCTCGGCGAGCAGGCCCAGGCCGATCTGCCGCCCGCCCATCAACTCGACATAGACCTGCGCCAGCAGCTGCGCGTCGAGCAGCGCGCCGTGCAGCACACGGTGCGAGCGGTCGATGCCATAGCGCGAGCAGAGCGCGTCGAGTGTATGCTTGGCGCCGGGATGCTTGCTGCGCGCGATCGCCAGCGTGTCGACCATCCGCGTCTTTTCGCAGACCGGCGGGAAGCCCAGCGCGCCCAGCTCGCCATTGATGAAGCCGAAGTCGAAGGTCGCATTGTGCGCGATCAGCGGCGCGTCGCCGATGAAGTCCAGAAAATCGGCCACCCCGGCCGAAAAGACCGGCTTGTCCTTCAGGAACGCGTCGGACAATCCGTGGACCGCCTGCGCCTCGGCGGGCATCGACCGTTCGGGATTGAAATAGGCGTGATAGGTGCGCCCGGTCTCGACCCGGTTGACCAGTTCGACACAGCCGATTTCGACCAGCCGGTCGCCTTCCGAAAATTTGAACCCTGTCGTTTCGGTGTCGAAAACGATCTCTCTCATGACCCGACTATCGGCCTTCGGATGCGGTGATGCAAGCGATCAAAGACCGCACTTTTTCGCGGGTTTCGGCCAATGGAATGTCGGTCGCGACGACATGATCGGCGCGCGCACGCTTATCCCCATCGGGCCATTGGCGCTTCAGAATGGCGTCGAATTTGGCCCGGGTCATTCCCGGTCTTGCCAACACCCGCGCCTCCTGGATTTCGGGTATTGCCGAAACGACCAACACCTTATCCACAGACTTGTCACCGCCGGTTTCGAACAGCAACGGCACGTCGACCACCACCAGCGGAGCCCCGGCATGCGCCGCCAGAAAGGCCGCGCGTTCGGCCTGCACGGCCGGATGCACGATCGCCTCGAGTCGGCGCATCGCGGAATCATCGCCCAGCACCGCCTGCCCCAGCGCGGCGCGATTCACGCCATCGGGTCCGGTGGTGCCGGGAAAGGCCGACTCAATCGTCGCGACCAATGTTCCACCTGGCCCCTGCAAGCGGTGGACACAGGCATCGGCGTCGAACACCGGCACCCCTTCGTCGCGAAACATCTGCGCGACGGTCGACTTGCCCATGCCGATCGAGCCGGTCAGACCCAGAACGATCATGGCCGCACGATCATCGCAGCAGGATCTCGCGCAGCTCGCCGTCCCGGTCGCGCGGCGGGGCCGCGCCGAAGAACCGCTCGAACGCCACCGCCGCCTGTCCGATCAGCATCTCCAACCCGTCGATCGTGGCCAGCCCCCTTGCCCGCGCCGCCGCCAGCAGCGCGGTTTCGAGCGGCGCATAGACGATGTCATAGACGACCGCGTCCGCCGGCAGGGCCGACAGGTCGAGATCGAGCGGCGGCTGGCCGGTCATGCCCAGGCTGGTCGCGTTGACGACCAGGGCGCTGGGCGGCACGGCGTCGCCGATCGGCAGCGCCTGCCCCTCCAGGCCGAAGGACGACAACAGCGCCGCCCCCTTGTCCACATTGCGGTTGAACAGCGTGACCGGCCCGACGCCGATCCCCGCCAGGGCGTACAGCACGGCGCGCCCGGCCCCCCCTGCCCCGATCACCGTCACCGGCTTGCCCGCCAGATCGAAGGCTTTGAGCGGCGCGGCAAAACCCGCCGCGTCGGTGTTGGTGCCGACCAGAGCGCCGCCCAAGTCGCGAAACGCGGTGTTGGTCGCCCCGATCGCGGTGCGTATGTCCTCACGATCCTCGACATGATCCAGCGCGGCGATCTTGTGCGGCACGGTGATGTTGCAGCCCCGCCAGTCCGGGTCGGCCTTCCGCTCGGCGAAATAGGCGGGCAGCGCGTCCGGCGTGACATGGGTGGCGCGATACGCCGCCTCGATCCCCAGCGCCTCCAGCCAGAAACCGTGAATTTTCGGGGATTTGCTATGGGCGATCGGGTCGCCGATCACCTCCGCATAAGGAAGGGCCATCAGGCGGGCATCCAGCCGCGTTCGCGCAAATAGCCCAGCATGGGAAGCAGCGGCATGCCGAGAATGGTGAAATGGCTGCCCTCGATCCGCGAGAAGAGCTGCACCCCCGGCCCCTCGATCCGGAAACAGCCGACGCAGCCCGAAATGGCGGGCCATTCCTGATCCAGATAGCGGTCGATGAACGCACCCGAGAGCGGGCGGACAT